>OY730488.1:0-2343303 GCA_963422755.2 Dehalococcoidia bacterium | reverse complement strand
GAACGAGACCAATGTCAAAGCGGCGCGCTTCTACTGGATCCAGAAAGGTCGCCCCGAGAAGCAGAAGATCATCACCCGCGTTGAGGCCTATCACGGCAACACGGTCGCCATGACCGCGGCCACGGGGATGCAGGTCTTCAAACCTCAGTTCGGACGCCCCGTCCCTGACATCATCAACGCCACCACGCCCGACGTGACCCCGACTGGCGGCGGACGCATCGACCACGGCAATCTGATGATCGACAACATCGTCGCGACGATCGAACAGGAAGGTCCCGACACTGTGGCCGCCGTGTTCGCTGAGCCGGTACAAGGCGCCGGCGGCGTCTACCCACCGCCCGACGACTATTTCCCGCGCTTGCGCGATGTGTGTGACCGTTATGAGGTGCTGCTCGTCGCCGATGAAGTCATCACCGGATTCGGCCGCACCGGCAAATGGTTCGCGCTTGAGCACTTCGACGTCCAGCCGGACATGATGTCGATCGCCAAGGCGATCACCTCCGGCTACGTGCCGATGGGCGCTGCGATCTGGTCGAAGGATGTGCACGAGACGATCACCGAAGGCCCCGCGAAGTTCATGCATGCCTACACCAATTCCGGCCACGCCACCGGCGCCGCCGTCGGCCTGCGCAATCTGCAAATATTCGAGGATGAGGGACTGGTCGAGAACGCCGCTGCGCGCGGTCAGCAGCTGCTCTCAGGCCTGCAGCGCCTGAACGAGCATCCGCACGTCGGCAATGTGCGCGGACTTGGCTTTATGTGTGGGTTCGACCTCCTCCAGGACCCTGAAACCGATCAGGCGTTCCCCGCTGACAAGGGGCTGGGCGGCAAACTGGTCAAAGCCTGCCAGCGGCGCGGACTGATCAGCCGCGTCCGCAACGATGGGTATCTGCTGGCGCCGCCGCTGGTCGCCACCGAGGAGCAGGTCGACGACATCCTCACCATCGTCGAGGACGCCGTCCGCGAGGTGACCGCCGCGCTATAGCCGCCCGTCCCTGCTTGTCTGTGCTACAGTGCGGACAGGAAAGGAGGTGATGCAACTTGGGACATAGTCAACTTTCGCCCAACGGACAGGCCCGAAGCGCTACGGAGGTGAGCGCCTCCTAAGCGCGTAGATTCCGACCGTCCGTTGGGCGATCGAAACACAACCCCGAGCCGCTCAGCTCGGGGTTGCTACGTTAAGCGACCTGCAGCATCTTCCGTCACACATTTCCACTCGCGCAGCAACCCCTACCCTCAGCGCATGACTACATCCAGACCGCTGCCGCCCGAGCGACAGCTCGACGTTGAGCGGATCCGCGCCCTCCTGACGACGGAGTCAATCGGACGGGAACTGCACTACTCCGTGCAGACGACCTCGACCATGGACGATGCGCGTCGGCTGGCCGAAGCTGGCGCGCCTCACGGGACCGTGATCGTCGCCGACGAGCAGACAGCTGGACGCGGGACCAAGGGGCGCGTCTGGGTCTCGCCGCCAGGACAGAGCATCCACACGACGATCATCGTCCGACCCAGCGTCGACGAGCTGCGGCGGTTAAGCATCGTCTCGCCGGTCGCCGCCACCGATTGCATCCTCGCCGAGACCACACTGTCGCCGAGTATCAAGTGGCCCAACGACATTCAGATCAAGCATCGCAAGCTGGGCGGCATCCTGATTGAGGCTGACTGGCGCGATGGTGGGCCAGTCCATGCGTTGATCGGGATTGGCATCAACGTCAACTTCGATCCTGCCCCGTGGGCGCGGCAGATCGATCGGCCGGCGACGAGCCTGATGATCGAACTTGGTCGCCGCCAGCAGCGCGAGCCAGTGCTGGCGGCGCTGCTCAACGCCTTCGAGCAGCGCTACCGACAGGCCGTCACAGCAGAGCTGCAGGCGCTCTGGGCGTCCCGCCTCAACACACTCGGCGAGGATGTGTCCGTCACTCTGGTCGACGGCAGTGTCGTCCAGGGGCGAGCGGTCGATGTCGACCACGATGGCGGGCTGATTGTGCGTACGGCGGACGGTTCGGATCGAACGTTCATCGCAGGAGAGGTCACCCTACGAACGCGCCAGAGCGCTGACTGATCAAGGTCGTTGGGGCGCGCTCTCGGATGATGATCAGCGATGGTCCCTCCACGGGCGTGCCTGGCCAGTGGGCGCTCCACTCGCCGCTCAGCAGATCCTGGCGGCACCAGACGCTCTCGCGGTACGGATCGGCGGTGACGGTCAGCGCCACGCGCAGCCCGTCGTCAAGCAGTGTGCCGTGGGCGTCGCTCACATCGATCTGCCAAAGAGCGATGCGGGCCGTCGGTTCACCGTTCCAGCAACCCGCCGGTAGGTTGTTGAGTCGCTCCAGCAAGCGCTCCGAAGGGTCGAGCGGCGCTACATGAATTCGTGCACCCGATTCGCCCAGCCGACTGCCGTCGACCGTGAAGGCAACGTCTGTGCGCACAATGGACGCCCACCCCGTTCCTGGCTCGACGGCGATCGCGGCAACGTCGCGAGAGGCAAATTCCCGCACGATCTCACGCGCGAAGATGGTTTCACCGCCCGCAGCTCGGAGGCGGGCCTCCTCGATCCGCTGATCGAACGTCCGCGGTCGCGGGATCTCGTTCTCAGCCCACAGGTCGAACGCCGCCAGCTGTTGACCGGATGTATCGACGATCGCTCGCTCCCTGCTTGGGACATATGTCACCCGAACCGCGTCCAGCGCGGTGAGTCGGCTCGCCAAATGCAAACGAATCTTACTCATGGACCATTCGAGTGATTCGACTGTAATCGCTCGCCGCCCCGCCATGACTTGAAAATCGCTGGGCAATGCCGTAGTAACATCCACCGACTCGCTGAGCGAGAGCACGATCGACCGAGCGTTCGCCTCGATTGCGGTCACAGACGGCGCCGTTTCGGTATAGTTACGTATGAGAAACGCCTGGATCGCCAGACGAGCGCCATTCGCACCGGCTAGTCCGCCGCGTGACGGCGCGACGTAGACCACGCTGAACCAGTCGGGTTCGTCGGGCAGCGGCGCATCCAACAGCAGTATGACGGATTTCCCGGTAACACTGACATGTTCCACGGTCTGCTCTGCGCCCGGCAGGATGATCAGCCAGCGCGACGCTGCCACCCTCCGATCGAGCAGAGGCATGTCAAACTGCAACACCACCGATACGTCGATCCCGAAGCCAGACACAAATTTGGGAGGTGGAAGTGGAGGTGGCACGTCCGTGACCGACGTCTTAAATGCGCCGACGGCCAATCCACCGCCGGATAGCCTGCCGCCGGCGTAAGACAGCAGCGCCTTCGTCTTCGCTGTTCGCCGTTCCGCCAATCGCAGCGTCAGAGTTGCGTCTTCGATATGCTCCACAGCCGCGATCGAAGCGCTGTTGATTTGAAAGTGTTCGGGCGATACCTGATCCATCGAGTGGTCGTCGCTGGCGAAGTTGTCCAACGGTTGATCGAACATCACCCGCAGGATGACGCCATTGAGCTCCGCTGACACTGCACAAGGCGCGGCGCGGAGGAAGGACCGCTCCGGTAGCACGACAGTCGATTTACTGTTGACCTTGAGCTGCACGGCGACGGAGTCGCCTGCGCAAACCGACCGCTTCGGACGAAGCTGCAGCTCGTCTGCCACAGCTGTGGCCGTCGCCAGACGGCTCTTGCCGGAGACCAACAGATACCACCGAGCGCGCGTGGGGAGCTCGGGCACTTGGTCCTGGAATGTTAAGACGATCCCTCCGTAGTTTGAGCGTACGCACTGCAATTCCCACTCAGGGACGATTAGATGGTCCGTCTTGAGTTGGAATGCATCGACGACTCTTCCGAGTGCATCTAGTAGCGGCGTCGCGCTCGGCGTGTAGGCGACTCGCACGGCGGTACACTCAGGCACCGCATCCGACAGGATGATGTCCAGCTCCGCCTTGGAAGCCTCTACCTGCTCGATGTTCCACGTCTCGCCGTCGACCATGACCGAGAATGCACTGGCATCGATCGGCGACTCCGCCAACTCCGCGTCGAAGCTGATGCTGATTCGTTGTGGCTCCGCTCGGTCGAGCGCTGCGCCGGTAGCCACTGCCGGCGAGAGGTTGACGACGTCAATCGCATCACTGCCGAGTACAAAGTTGGGTAGTGTCGACATGTCGCGCAAGTTGAGGATTCCGTTCGCCAGGGACTGCGACGTGTACTGCACTCGCACTGTGTCCGCCTGCGCCACACGTTGCCGCAAGGCCAGGACGACGGTATCGCCTACGACCTGAATGGACTCGAACTCCTGCTCTACCGGACTACTATTGCGCTGTACGCTGAACCATGCTGGCGCCTCGTAGAGGTCGCATGCGAAATTGAACTCCGTGGCCAGAAATCCACAATCGGGCGGCGGTACGTGTTGCGGATCGAGCGTCTGGTCAAATGTCACACTGAGCACCTTGTTGCGCACGCGGGCGCGCACTACTTCCGGTGGGTGGTCGACGAGGTTGTCGACTGGCGTGTGGAACGACGCGACGGAGTTGCCGCTGTCATCTCGCAGTCCATTAGTGGACGGTGCCACGTAGGATAACGTGATGTGGATACCCTCAGTGATCCGAACATTCGCAGCAAGCTCCAGGATGAGCTGCGCCCCGCTGATCTCGTCGGGATCAACGATGACCGAGCGAATCTTGGCCGCTGGCTCGAATCGGAACCATGCCGAGTCAAACGTGATCGAAGGATCCAGGCGTTGGTCGAAGCGGACGATCACGCGGTCACCTTCAAGATTGGTGGTGACCGCCAACGGATAAGGCGCGTAGTCAGTTTCGTTGACGACCTTCACCTTGAAGTCGGCAGCCTTGTTCGCAGTGTGATCGCGCAACGGATTGTCTGCAGGCGCGGCGTACGTCAGTTCATAGATGGCATCCTCAACGACGGACTCAGCCAGCGTGAGTGTCACGACCTTGCCGCTAATGGAAACGGCAACGACCTCTGGTCCATCGTTAGACAATTTGAAGCTCAATGCCGCGGGCGTAGACTCGCGGTCGAACGGATGGTTGAGCGGCTGATCGAAGGTTACGATCAATGTGGCGCCGTCGACCTGCGCCGACACCACCGTCGGTGGCCGGTCGGTGAGGTTGGTCAGACGGTAGCGGTTGATTTCGGCGCGCTGTTCCTTGGTCCCATCGTCCCGGATGCGTTGCGTGCCGGTGGCTGGGTAGTACGTGAGGCCGAGCTCAGCGTCCTCGTCCACCTCTGTCGCTAACGTGAGTGTGATCTGTCCTACGCCGTCGTCGTTGTTCTCGACCTTGATGAACTTGATCTTCATGGTCGCGACGATTTTGCTGTCACGCTGATAGAACTTAAAGTCCGCGGGTGGGTAACCGTCGTCCTCTTCGAACCGAGGGTCTTCATAGATTGGCTGGTCGAGCACGATCAAGATCGTGTCGCGGTCGATGGTGCCGCTGACCGGCACGGGCGGCGTGTCGGTCTGATTGTCGATGCCGATGGTGAAGCTATCGCTGCGATTGCTGCTGGCGTCGGCGATGCCACCGGCGGCTGGCTGCGTGTAGCTGAGCGAGGCTACCTCGTCTTCGACGAGGGCGCGGGAAAGCTTCAATACTACGCTGGCTTCTTCAATCGAGATAGCGGAGACGCTGACTTCAGTATCGGCGGAGACAGCGAACGCGCTCGCGGGTACTGACGCTGTTGCATCGAGCGGCTGATTGAAGGTGATGACCAATGCGATCCCGTCGCCAGAGGCCGACACTACGGTCGGCGCGACATCGGTATCATTCACTACAGGCTTGCTGAAGTCGGCGACTTTCTTCTTGCTCTGATCACGCAGCGGATCGTCGTTGGGCGCGGTGTACACCAACGTGTGCACCGCGCCCTCCGCGACGGACTCATCCAACGTGAGCGTCACGACGTTACCGCTAATCGAAACGGCAACGACCTTTGGTCCACCGTTGGACAATGTGAAGCTCGATACCGTGGGCACCGACGTACGGTCGAGCGGCTGGTCGAAGGCTACGACCAATGTGGCGACATCGCTAGAGGCCGACACTGCGGTCGGCGCGTAGTCAGTTTCGTTGACGACTTTCACCTTGAAGTCGGCAGCTTTGTTCGTGGTGTGATCGCGCAACGGATTGTCTGCGGGCGCGGCGTACGTCAATTCATAGACGATACCCTCCACGACAGACTCGGCCAGTCTGAGTGTCACAATCTTGCCGCTCATCGAAACGGCAATGATCTTTGGTCCATCGTTGGACAATGTGAAGCTCGATACCATGGGCACCGACTTACGATCGAGCGGCTGGTCGAAGGTTACGACCAATGTGATGCCATCGCTAGCGGCCGACACTGTGATCGGCGCGTAGTCAGTTTCGTTGACGACTTTCACCTTGAAGTCGGCAGCTTCGTTCGCGGTGCGATCGCGCAACGGATTGTCTGCGGGCGCGGCGTACGTCAGTTCATAGACGGTACCCTCCGCGACGGACTCGGCCAGCGTGAGAGTCACGACCTTGCCGTTGATCGAAACGGCAATGATCTTTGGTCCATTGTTGGACAATGTGAAGCTCAATGTCGCGGGCGTAGACTCGCGGTCGAGCGGCTGGTCGAAGGTTACGACCAATGTGGCGCCGTTGACCTGCGCCGACACGACCATCGGCGGCCAGTCGGTGAGGTTGGTCAGACGGTAGCGGTTGATCTCGGCGCGCTGTGCCTCGAGGCGATCGTCCCGGATGCGTTGCGTGCCGGTGACTGGGTAGTACGTGAGGTCGAGCTCAGTGCCCTCGTCTACCCCTGCCTCTAGTGTGAGCGTGATCTGTCCGACGCCGCGGTCATTGTTCTCGACCTTGATGAATTTGATCTGCATGGGCACGACGGTTTGGCTGTCACGTCGATAGAACCTAAAGTCCGCGAGCGGGTAGCCATCATCCTCTTCGAACCGAGGGTCTTCATAGATTGATTGGTCGAGCACGAGCACGATCGTGTCGCCTTTGATTGTTCCGCTGACCGGCGCGGGCGGCGTATCGGTCTGGTTGTCGATGCTGATGGTGAAGCTATCGCTGCGATTGCTGCTGGCGTCGGCGATGCCACCGGCGGATGGCTGCGTGTAGCTGAGCGAGGCTGCCTCGTTCTCGACGAGAGTGCGGGAAAGCGTGAGGTTGATGCTCGTTCCATTGATCGCGACTGTGGAGACGCTGACTTCAGCATCGGCGGAGACCGAGAACGCGCTCGCAGGTACTGACGCGGCTGCATCGAGCGGCTGGTCGAAGGTTATGATCAATGTGTCGCCGTCGCCAGAGGCTGACACTACGGTCGGCGCGACATCGGTATGGTTTACCACCGGTTTGCTGAAGTCGGCGACCGTGGAGCCATCCGCCAACGTCAATGGAGACTGCGCAGGGGGCGAATAGGACAGCGTGTAGTCGACACCTTCGCGGAGTGGGCCGCTCAGCGTCAGCGTAATTGTACCTGTCGCTAGTGCGATGCTATAGATCGTCGGGTTGCCCGAGCCTAGCGAGAAGGCGCTCTCCGAAGGGACGGTGCCGATGTTGAGCACTGCTGTCACGGTGACGATGATTGTTGCGCCGTCACCGCTGACCGAGCGGATCAGTGGTCGCGGCGTCAGGTTGGTCACACTGATGCCGCTGAAGGCTGGCACGGTAAGCGCCAGGCCATCGCGTTTGAGCTTTGCCCCGCCCGATGCCGCATAGGACACGGTGACCGTATCATCCCACGCGAGTGTCTCGGACAGCGTCAGCTCGACCGCGGTCTCGATAATGCTGACATGATTGAACGCCACCCCGGCCTTCGAGATCGTGAATTGCGATGCGGACGGCACAGCGTTGCGCTCGAGCGTGCGGTCGAAAGTGACGGTGATCGTGTCGCCGGTGGCTGTGGCGCTGGACAGCCTCGGGACGCCATCTGCGTGATTGTTGACCGACGCGTTCGCCCAGGCGGCTGTTCGCCAGGTGCCGTCGGCGCTCGTCAACGCCGCCGCTACGCCGGTCGGTGGCGTATAGCTGAGCGTCACCGTCTCGTTCAGGTCGGCTGCCGGCGATAGCGACATTGTTACGGTTGTATCCGAGACGGTGACGTCTCCGATGGCCGCGACGGTCGTGCCGCCGAGCGCAAACGCCGCGGCGGCAGACGTACCGGCACCGGTCTCGAGCAGCGCGTGCGACATCGTCACTGTCATCGTGCGGCCATCGGTGCTGATCGAGGCCGATACGAAGGTCGGCGTGGGATTCACAGTAAGATTGGTCAGCGACAGCGATGCAAAGCTCTCCACGAGCGCTGAGTGCCCATCGCGCGTGAGCGGAGAATCGGCGGGCTGGGCGTACGAGAGCGTGATCGTGTCCAGATGCGTTACGGCTGGGCTGATCTGCAAGGTCACCTTCTGGCCAGATATGGCTACCGTAGAGACCGACACGGCCGTACCGACGAGCGTGAAGGCCGTCGCTGCGGGCCTCACTGCGCTATCGAGCGGGTGGTCAAACGTGACCGTTACGATCACCCCGTCCACCGAACCGTTCTGCGCGCGCGGCTTGCCGTCGGCGTTATTGATCACAGCCTCGCCGGCGAACGCTTCGACTAACTTGCTATGCGCCGCTGACTGCAAGCGCGGTACCTGTTCGCTCCGTGGCGGCGTGTAGCTGATCGTGATGGACTCGTCAGCGTCGGCCCGCGGTGACAGCGTTAGCGATACCACGGTACCGCTGATCGACACCGCGACGACGTTCGCCTTAGTTCCACCAAGCGCGAAGCTCGATACTGTGGGTTCGGCGTCGGCGGAATCGTCGAGCGTCAGATCGAAATCCAGCTTCAGCACGTCGCCGTCGGCCAGGACAGTAGCGCTGACCAGCTGGGGAGCTGGTGCGACTGTCTGGTTCGTTACCGGCTGGTTGCTGAAGGAGTCCACATCACGGGTGTTGCGTCCTTCGAGCCGAGGCGGGTTGTTGGGCTTGGCGTAGGAGACGCTGATCACAGCCTCGGCGTTGACAGCCGGTGAGAGTACGAGTTTCACGGTAGCTCCGCTGAACGTGCTTGCGACCACGACCACGTCAGGCTGTCCATTGATCGTGAACGCTGACGCTGGGGCGACAGCCTTGAGCGGCATGTCGAATGTGAGGGTGAGCGCAGCACCGTCGAGTACTGCGCGTTTGACCTGCGGTTTGGTATCTGGCGTGCTGCTGCTGAACCCATAGCTGGAGATATTCGCCACAGTGTGCGCGCCGTCGGTCTGACGCAGAGGCGACCGATTTGGCTTTCTATAAGAGATCGAGTACTTGGGAGAGCTGCGACTATGGAGGACGAAGTTTGTAGTCAGGGTCACCACGGCTCCTGACACGGAGACATCGTCGACGGCGATCTTAAAAGGACCGCGGATGGAGAATGCCGCTCTACTTGGAATGTTGGCTTCATCGAGCGTTTCTGAGAAGGTCAGTGTGATTTTGTCCCAGAGCGCGGATGCCGACAGCAGCGTGGGTGGGCTGTCAACCTGGTTGGTCACGCTGCGCGCGGACCAGCTGGCGACGCGCTGGCGGCCTTGGTCGGCGTCCCGCAATGGGTAACGACTGTATCCCTGTAGCTGGTCGTAGGCCAGCGTGACCGTATCGCCTTCAGAGATACGGGCTTTTCCCAATTCGAGCTTCACCACAGCAGCGTCGTCGCTGTCTCTGACAGCGTCGTTAGGTTCGTAAGAGACGCCGTTGACCGATACGTCGAAAGCTCTAAACGTCGACCATTGGCTGCTGTTGAAGTGAACTGACTCACAAAAGGTGATGTAAACGCGCCGCCCGCGTGTGTCAGTCTGGATCGACTCGACGGCCGGCGGATCATCTGTGACATTCGTGACATCCAAATCGGTGAATGTCGCGACGGGGCCACCGCTCACTCTGATGAGCACGGAGCTGGCGGCGCTGTAGCTCAGCGTCAGCGACTCGCTCGCGCAGTCGGCGTCGGGTACAGGCGAGGTGAGGGTCAAGATCACGCTCGCGCCGCTCAGCGACGCCACGCTCACCGTCTTGACTGCGTCGCCAAGTGTGACCGTGAAGTCGGACGCCACCGCGCTGCTGCCCACCGTCAGCGGATCGTGGAGGGTCAGCGTCAGTGTGTTGCCGTCGATGGAGGCGCTCTGAACACCGACAGGGGCGACGTCACTCGTCAGCGCCTCGCTGAGCGAGAACACGGCTGCCGCGCCAAGCAGCCAAGCGAGGAGCACCGCTCGGAGAAAGTCCCTCCGCGATGCCCCCAGCACCGCGCGACTCAGAACCGGCTAGCGGCCAGACCAGTTCGGCGCGCGCTTCTCGACGAAGGCGCGCGGACCCTCAGACGCATCCTCAGAGTTCAGCACTGTGCGACTGACCCATTGACCGACGCGATACGACTCGTCAATCTGCAGCTGACGCCACTGGTGCGCCATGAACTTTGTGCCTTCGACCGCGAGCGGTGCGTTGGCGGCGATCATTTCCGCGATCTCGACAGCGCGTGGCAGCAGCGCGTTGGGTGCGAGGATCTCACGGATCAGCCCCATCCGTAACGCGTCCTCGGGGGAGATGCGGTCGGCGGTGAGCATGATGTAGAGCGCATCGCCGATCGGCAACATCCGCGCGAGATGGTGGATGGCGTAACCGGGCAGGATGCCGCGTTTCACCTCGAACAGCCCGAAGAACGCCTCACTCGACGCGATCCGAATGTCGCAGTCCAGCGCCCGTTCGAGTCCACCGGCGATGCAGAGGCCGTTGATCGCGGCGATGAATGGCTTGCGCGCGCGCGAAAACGGCATGGATTCGTCGAGGTCATAGCCCATCGTGTCGCGCAGACCCTGGCGGCGTTGGTTGCCCTCGTTCATTTCCTTGAGGTCGGCGCCCGCGGAGAATGCGCGCCCCGCGCCGGTCAAAATGCCAACCCGCATGTCGGGGTCGGACTCCAGGTCGTCGACCGCCTCGCGCATCAGTCGGCGCAGGTCACCGCCAAGCGCGTTCAACCGATGCGGTCGATTCATCGTCAGGACGGCATAGTGGCCGAACTTTTCGTAGATCAGGTCGGGTTGTCCAGATGGATTCTCGTTGTCTGGCATGCTGTGCGCCCCTACAACGCCGCGAGCGTGTCACGAATGTCGCGGTCGTCGACGATATGACCGGTGAAGCTGGCTGGCTGGCTGGCGATCCAAACGCAGGCGCGCGCCATCCATTCAGCGTCTTCGAACTCGGTCTGCGGCTGCTCTGGGGTGGTCAGCGCGTACCAGTGGCCGGGCGTCTTGATCAGATAGCGCAGCGTCAGAATGTTGCAGGCGATCTGGTTGGACTGCAACTCCATTGCCCAACCTTGCGTGATTCGTTCAAGGCCGGCCTTAACCATGCCGTAGAACTGTCCACCACCGCGCGGGTCGTCGTAGGGACCAGGGCCGGGGAAGTCGGCGGCGCCCGATGAGATGTTGATGATGTCGCCACCGTTCTCCTGCATGTAGGGCAGAGCGGCTTTGGCTAGCAGGATCGGCCCGCGTAGGTCGAGTTGCCAAATCAGGTCGACATGGCGCGCCTGAGCTGTCTCCAGCGTGCCTGGTACGAGCACCGCGGCGTTGTTGACGAGAATGTCAAGCCCACCGAGCTCCGATGCCGTCTGCTCGACGGCGGTCGTGATCGAGTCAGGGTCGCGTACGTCGAGGCGCACCGGGACTGCGGTGCCGCCGGCGGCGTTTATCTCTTCTGCGACCGTGCGAATCGTGCCCGGCAGTCGTGGATCGGGCGAGGCCTCGTCGGAACGCGCGGCGACGGCGACGGCCGCGCCATGCGCGGCCAGCCCACGCGCGATGTCCGCGCCGATCCCGCGGCTCGAACCAGTGACCAGTGCCTTGCGTCCATCCAGCAGAGCCATTGGAGCCGTTCCTTCCACTCACCAGGCGTGACGCTCGTCGCCATCGCCAATAATTTGATAAGCAGTCTACACACATAAACAGATTCTTGTGGCGCTGCTTCGATTGTGACGTCGCGCCGAGCGCGATGGGCTGGGTTGCAGGCGGCTCGATACCATGATCGCATGGCGACCGCTCGACCAACCGCAGCGCCGCCGCTGCTCGATCTACCCGGCGGCGAGTTCCAGATGGGCGCCAATGATCGGCGTCACGACGAGCGGCCTGCGCATCTCGTTCGCCTGGTGCCGTTCCGCGCTGCGCCGCGGCCGGTCAGCAACCGTGAGTACGCGGCGTTCGTTGAGCAGGCCACCGCCGCCCCGCCGAAGTTCTGGTCGCAGTCCGGCTTCGACCAGCCCGACGCTCCCGTCGTGGGCGTCTCCTGGCACGACGCTGTCGACTATTGCGAATGGCTCCAGCGACAATCGGGGCTTGGCTGCCGTCTGCCGACCGAGGCCGAGCGCGAGTACGCGGCGCGCGGTGGACTGGACGGCGCCGACTGGCCAGAGCCACTCGACGTCTGGCCAGACGATCCGGCGCGAGCGACCGTCGCGGTCGCCGAGCATCCGCACGCACCGCTTGACGCCTGCCGCAACCGCTTCGGCCTCTACTGCATGGCGGACAACGTGCACGAATGGTGCTCGGACTGGTACGACCGCAGCTATTATTCGGTCTCGCCAGCCGACGCCCCGGCGGGGCCGCCGCATGGAATGCGGCGAGTCAGCCGTGGTGGTTCTTGGCGGCACCGAATCAAGTTCACCCGCGTCAGCGCCCGCTCGAGCCTCTCGCCCAACTATCGGTACAACGACTACGGCTTCCGCGTCTACACCGATGCCGAATGAAACGAAAGGAAGCGATGCGTGCCCATTCGCACCACAGTCGTTGGTTCATGGCCGATCCCATTCGGTCAACGCCTGGCATTGAAGCGTTACTACGGAGGTGAGTTGTCGGACGAAGCGGCGGACAGCGTCTTGCAAGTTGCGGCGCGGATCGCGATGGACGAACAGATCGCCTGCGGCCTGGACCAGATCATGGGCGGCGAAGTCTTCGCGCCCGACTTCTTGCACCACATCCCGCCTCGTCTTGACGGCCTCGAGACACTGACGCCGCGCGTCGCTTCCAAGGGGCAGCAGGGCGTTGGACGTTACCGCGTGGTCGGTCCGTTGACCGCCCCGCGTGGCACTGGTCATGCCAGAGCCTGGCGCCGCGAGCGTGCGATCGAGCCGCGGCTCGACAAGGCGTCGATCCCGTCGCCGCTGACGATCGGCGGCGGCTTCGCAGCGCCAGATGACTCAGCGCATCTGGACGAGCTGGTTCGCATTGTGCAGGACGAAATAGCTGACATGGCCGCCAACGGTCTGCGGGAAATCCAGCTGGACGCGCCCAGCGAGGCGGTCGGTCTGGTCTCCGGGCAGCGGATGCTGGATTCACTCTTGCCGCTGGTGCGAGAACCGTTGCGTGCTGCGCCTGGCCTGACGCGCACGATCCACTTCTGCCTCGGCGACATCGCGCGCCAGCCGTCGATCGAAGTACAGAACCTGCGCACGCTGATCCCGTTCATCCAACGGCTCGACGGTGTTGTCGATCGGGTGCACGTCGAATGTTCGTACTCGGGGCAGTGGGAAGAGCGCGCGCTGCTGGGTGAGCTCCCTGAGAGCATGGAAGTCATCGCCGGCATCGCCGACGTGAAGTCATCACCGGCCCCGGTGACTGCGTTACGCGAGAAGATCGAGCAGCTCCTCGAAGTGATTCCGCCCGCGCGGTTGCTGGTCTCCACGAGCTGCGGCGTCGGACGCGTCCCCCATGACGAAGCGATCCGGCTGGTCCGGAATCTGGTCAAAGCAGCGGCGTGAACGGGCTGAACGCTGCCGCCATGGACGTGGCGCACGCGCCGACTGGGAGCAGACGACAGCGGAGCCGTCTCTGGTACTGGGCGTCTAGTAGTGAATCGCGCGGCCGACACCGCCGCCAGCGGCGATCGTGTCGCCGGTGATGGCGATCGATTTGGGCGACGCCAGGAACGCCACGATGTTGGCGATGTCGTCGGAGTCGATGATCGTGCGCACCGAGTTGCCGGCTGCCATCCGCGCCTCCGCCGCCTCCAGCGAGATGCCCTGGGACTCGGCGATCGAAGTGATCCGATCGGGCGTTGCTTCTGTCCGTGTGAGGCCAGGGTGCACGACGGTGACGTTGATCCCGTCCGGGCCGAGCTCGTCGGCCAGATTCTTGGTCAGGGCGGCGACGGAGACGTTACGGATCGAACCGACGGTGTTGCCGCTACCCCGCGCAGCGAGTCCGGAGATATTGATGATCCGCCCCCAGCCATTGGCCTGCATGTAGGGTGCGGCGGCGCGCGAACAGCGCAGGTAGCCCAACACTTTCACCTGTAGATCGGCGAGCGCGTGATCGGCGGTGAGCTGCGGCAAGGGGAGCGGCCCATGCACCGATCCCGGCGAGGCGGCATTATTGACCAGGATGTCCAGGCCGCCCAGCGCGTCGGCAGCCGCCTCGACCATTGCGGCGACCGAGTCGTCGTTCGTCGCGTCGAAGCTGAACCAGGCGCCGACGCCGAGTTCGTCAGCCGTCGCCACCAAACGTTCCGGGTCGCGTGCCGAGATCGCCACCTGGCAGCCCTCCTCGAGCAAGATGCGCGCGATC
Source organism: Dehalococcoidia bacterium (assembly GCA_963422755.2). Classification (GTDB taxonomy): domain Bacteria; phylum Chloroflexota; class Dehalococcoidia; order Bin125; family Bin125; genus Bin125. The sequence goes on along the minus strand of OY730488.1, from coordinate 2,328,781 downwards.
GCCTTGCCGATCCCGCGGCTGCCGCCAGTGACCAACGCTCGCTTGCCCTGCAGTTGCAAGTCCATCTCAGGTTCCGTTCTCGGCTTGCCGAGCGGTCGCGCGCTCGTGTGGCGCTTTCAGAAACTCATCTGGCTGCAGTAGGCAGCCATCCAGCGACGCCGCTACGACCCGTCCATGCTCGATCACGACATGCTGCGGTCGCGTCGGGTTTCGATGACCTGCGCTCGGACCCAGCGCGAGGATCTCCGTCTCGAGTCGGTTCGGCGTAATCGTCAGGATGCCAATCGCGCCTAGCCGCGTCGAGAGATGGTGCGGCAGCGATGGACTACCAGGGTTGATCAGCAGCACGTCGTCACGAAACTCGAGCCGCTCCACGTGGGTGTCCCCGCCGATCAGCACGTCGACCGGCTCGCCACCGAGCGAAGATTCGAGAATCGCCGGGATCGGCCGTGACTCAGGTCGTAGCTCGTGCGACATCCCGACACGAAATCCCGCGACGTCGATGAACTGATGCTCGTCCAGGCGCGGATCGCTGAAGATGTCATTGTTGCCCCGCACGGCCAGCACCGGCGCGAACTGCTCACACCAGTCCAGCACCGCTGGCACCGTCACGTCGCCCCCATGCAGAATCAGCTCGACACCGCGCAGCGCCTCGGCCGGTTCCGGTCCGAGTTCATCGAGCGAGCGCAGCAGTTGGGGCAGATGGGTGTCCGAGATCAGGCCGATGCGCATGTCGGCAGGCTACGCCCGAGCTGGGATCGGCGCTAGCCTGTGGCCGTGCGGTCATCAGACGCGGAAAGGTTGTGAAAGATGGCACAGGAGCGACTGGCGGCGATCGCCGGCATTCACGAATACCCACTACGAGTCGCCCCAGGCGTCTCGGCGATGCAAATCAAAGCTGAATCAATGAAGCGCGCGCTCGACGACACCGGGCTCGACTGGGGCGACGTCGACGGGCTCTACGACGCGCTCGACGGCGAAGGCGGCGGCGGACTCGGCCTCGCCGCCTATCTGGGCATCAAGCCGCGCCTGCTCGACACCACCCAAGTCGGCGGTTCGTCCTATGAGTTCCACGCCTCGCACGCACTACGAGACATCGCCGCTGGACGCTGCAATGTCGCCGTGACGACCTACGGCTCGACCGCAGCCTCGATGCGCGTACCGATTGGCACAGGCGGGCTCGGCCGCGGCGGCGCGTCGTGGCAGCAAAACATGGAAGCACCCTACGGCTCGACGCTGATCTCCAACTACGCGATGGTCGCGCACCGCCACATGCACGAGTATGGCACCAGCACCGAACAGCTCGCGCAGATCTCCGTCGCGACTCGCAAGCACGCGATGCGCAATCCCGAAGCCGTGCAGGCGATGACGGACCTGCAGTTCGTCAAGGTCGACGAGATCACGGTCGAGGACGTGCTCGAATCACGCATCATCGCCGATCCGCTGCACCTGCTTGAGTGCTGCATGATCTCCGACGGCGGCGGCGCGGCTGTCTTCGTCTCGCCCGAGATCGCGCGCGACATCAAGAAGAAGCCGGTCTGGATTATTGGCGCCGGTGAGGCCACCAAGTACCGCGAGAATGGCGGCGATATCACGACATCGGCGGGCGCGCAGAGCGCACCGGCGGCCTTCGGTCAGGCCGGTGTGACGCCAGACGAGATCGACATTGCGATGATCTACGACTCCTTCTCGATCACGGTCGCGGTGATGCTGGAGGACCTCGGCTTCTGCGCCAAGGGTGAAGTCGGATCGTTCATTGCCGACGGACATCTCGCCTTCGACCAGCCCGGCCTCACGCTGAACACCGACGGTGGCGGATTGTCATCCAACCACCCAGGCATGCGCGGGCTCTTCCTGCTGCTGGAGTCGGTGCGGCAGCTGCGCGGCGAGTCGACCTCGCAGGTCGAGGGCGCCAAGCTCGCGGTCGCGCATGGCAACGGTGGACTGCTCGGCGGTACCCACACCGGCGGCACAGTGATCCTCGCCACAGACTAGACCACATCGCCCATATCACCATTCCACGTTGAGAGGCGCTCTGACATGGCGAACCGACCACAACCCAGTTTCCCGGAGCCCGACACCCAGCACTTCTGGGAGGGCTGCCAGGCTGGCGAACTCCGCTACCAGACCGACGCCGACGGCAACGTCATCTTCTACCCGCGCGGACACTCGACCGTGAGCGGCGACCGCGACCTGAGCTGGAACGTCTCGGCCGGAATCGGCACGGTGTATACCTACTCCGTAGTGAGACAGAATCGGATGCCTGGCTTCCAGGAGCTCGGCGCTTACGCGGTGGCCTATATCGACCTCGATGAGGGTTTTCGCATGATGAGCACCATCGTCGGCGTCGACAATCCCGTGACCGATGTCCACATCGGACAGCGCGTCCAGGTCGAGTTTGAGGGACAGGAAGGCGAGGACGCCTACCCGATTCCCGTCTTTCGGCCGTGTGATTGATCGATCAGCGTGGTTGCTCGATCAGCGCGATCCATTCCAGCTCAGGGTCGAGCCTGACTGGGAACGCCCTCCAGCGGTGCTGATACGCTGACGCCCATGTCGACCCCCGCGTCAACGATCGCCGAGCGCCTGCAACAGCAGATCGCCACTCCAGCGCCGCAGCACGACCGCGACCCCAGTCTCGCCATCGAGGCGCACGGACTGGTCAAGCACTTCGGCGACATTCGCGCCGTCAATGGCATCGATCTGCGCGTGCGTCCCGGACAGGTCTTCGGTTTCCTCGGCCAGAACGGCTCCGGCAAGACCACCACGGTGCGTATGTTGACGACGCTGCTGCGCCCGACCGAAGGTACGGCCCGGGTCGCCGGCCACGACATCGGCTCGGACGATCGCCAAGTGCGCCGCTTGATCGGTGTAGCGCTGCAGGATGCGGGCCTGGACATCCTGCAAACCGGCCGCGAACTGCTGCGTCTGCAGTCGCGTCTGTACAACGTCCCGCGCGAGGAGATCGAAACACGCGTCGCGCACCTGCTCGATGTGGTCGACCTCAGCGAGGATGCTGACCGCCGGATCGGCGGCTACTCAGGCGGCATGCAACGTCGGCTCGACCTCGCCTCGGCGTTGGTGCACTCGCCCTCGATCATCTTTCTCGACGAGCCGACCACGGGACTCGACCCCATCTCTCGCCAGAACCTCTGGGATTACATCCAGCAGCTCAATCGCGACGATGGCGTCACGTTCTTTTTGACCACCCAGTATCTCGAGGAAGCCGACCAGCTCTGCGACGAGATCGCCATCCTCGACGCTGGCCAGATCGTGCAGCAAGGCACGCCCGACCAGCTCAAGGCCACAGTCTCCAACGACGTGATCTACGTCCAGGTCGAGGGTGAGGAGGAGGCGCAGCAGCGGGCGGTGAGCGCGCTGATCCAACTGCCCAACGTTGAGGATGCCAACTGGGATTCCAACGAAGGCGTCGCGGTCTACACCAAGAGCGGGCACGAGACGCTCGCTTTGGTCGTGCGCACGCTCGACGAAGAGCAATTGCCGTTCAGCAACCTGCGGCTCGCACGGGCAACGCTCGATGATGTCTTTTTCCGTGCCACTGGCCATCGGATCGAACCCGGTGATGCGTCCGCCGGCGGAGCGGCTGGATGAGCGTGCAAGCGCCGCGCAGCCAGTTTCGCACGGCCTCGCAACGCGGCGGGCCGCTGCGAGTGTTGATCGATGCTCGATACCTCGCCGCACGCGCGATCCGCGAGTCCCTGCGCCAACCAGGCGTCGAAATCACCAACGTCTTCATTCCATTGTTCTTCCTGGCGGTCTCGACCGGCGCCATCGCCAACTTCTCGGAGCGCGGCTTCGGAGTCGAGAACTATCTCGCCTTCCAGCTCCCGGTCGCGGTGCTGCAGGCAGTGGCCGGTTCGTCGTCGGCATCAGGAATCGCGATCGTGCTGGACATGGAGCGTGGCTACTTCGACAAGCTGCTACTCACGCCAGCGTCGCGCTGGGCGTTCATCATCGGGCGGGTGTGGGCAGATGCCGTACGCGCGGTCTTCTTCGCGACGATCATGCTGATCGCCGCGCTGGTGGCAGGCTCTGGCATGGCCACGGGCGTTTGGGGCGCGATCGTCATTCTGATCATCGCCGGACTCTTCGGGGGCGCCTACAGCGGGATTGGCATTTTCATCGCCATGCGCACCGGCAACGCGCAAGCGGCGCAGGCCGGCTTCCTGCTCTTCTTTCCGCTGCTGTTCATGGCACCGGCGTTTGCGCCGCTGGCTGTCTTCGATGACTGGCTGTACTGGATCGCGACCCTCAACCCCGTCACCTACATCATGGAGGGTATGCGTCAACTGGTGATCGACAACTACGGCTGGCTGGTCGTCGAGAATGGCGTGCCGGTGATTGGCGCCGATGGCATGCCGTCCTATGATGACCCACCAGCGCTGTACTGGGCCTTCGTCTCGCTGGCCGGCTTTGCGGTGTTTACGATGACGATCGCCGCGCTCGCGCTCCGTGCCCGCACACGCGCCGCCTAGCTCTCAGATCCTCTAGAGAACCTACGTGAGCCTATGTGCGCCACCGCTGTCGGTTGCCCGGCGCAGCCGCCGTCGATAGCCTCTAGGTAGCTCAAACACGAACAGCACGAAGGAGTACCGCATGAGTTGGTTCCAGACCGCGAGCGCACACTGCGATCTTCCCTGTGGCGTCTACGACCCGGCCCAGGCGAAGATCGAGGCGATGAGTGTCCTGAAGTCGATGGAGAAGTACCAGGACTCGGACGACCACGACTTCAAGACTCGTTGCTTGCAGATCAAAGAAGAGCGCGCCGACGAAGTGAAGCATCACCTCTGGGTGCTGTGGACCGACTTCTTCAAGCCGCACCACCTCGAGGCTGACTCGTCAATCCATGGGTTGATCTGGAATGCAACCAAGGTCGCCGGTGAGGCGAAGAAGACGACCGACCCTGCCAAGGGCCAGGAACTGATCGACCTGATCGATCAGATCAGCGAGAAGTTCTGGGCCACTGCCGAAGGCCCCGGCGCCGGCGTCTACGCGCCATAGTCACCCGTAGCGCGACTCCACGGCGGCCTCTGTCACGGAGGCCGCCACTCAACATGCCCGACGCAGTTCATACTTGGTGGTCCCCCCGGGAGGACTCGAACCTCCAGCCTACGGATTAGAAGTCCGTTGCTCTGTCCGGTTGAGCTACGGGGGGTCAGCTTTGCGGTTTGCCGGCCTCGTAGAAGGCAGCACCCCGTTTGTCCAATGATATGGGGATGACGGACGTGGTTGTTGTCCCGTCTGGCCAGTCGAGGGCGATCGTGATGCGGCCTCGGTGCGATCCCTCAGGGACGCCGCCGGCCGCTGCGGCGATGCGCAACTCCGACGGCAACGGTCGGTCGATGGACGCATAGCCGGCGCCTACGGCCACCCCGGCCTGAATGTCGAAGCCGAGCCAGCTTGGCGCGTCCTGGACCCGCCAAGCGAGCAGCCCCGTGCCATCATTGTGGATTTCGACTGCGGCCTGCCCCGACGCAAGCTGTGACGACGTCAAGTTCAGTTCCCCTGCCTCCAGCCCCTCCGCCTCCAGCCGCTCCACAGGATCTCCCAACACTTGCTGCCTCAGCGACGACGGTGTATCGACCGGCGCGACAGGTTGCGCACCGCTGGGTAGGGGTATGTTCATCTCGGCAAACGGCGGCGGATACCCGCCTGGATGTACATAAAAGGTGTCCAGTCCTGAAAAGAACACATCGAGGTCGAGCGGCTGCCCGGAACCGCTTAACGCTGTCCAGTCGGGCAGGACGACCGGCAGCGGATCCCAGAGGCTGCGACCGTCGACGCGCGGTGGATCAGCGATGCAGCGCAGTACCAGCTCCTGATAGGGATAGCCATTGCGCGCTTGCCCGCATTGGTACGGTGAGCGGAACGGGTCGTTCGAGGGGTGCGCTGGATGATTGATGCCCGCCCAGCCGTTGTACGCCCAGAGCGCGTAGTACCACGACTCGACCAACATCGGATCGTGGTCGCCGACTGTGGGGAAGAGCGAATGATTCCACTTTTCCGCGAGGATGCGGGCCCCAGCGGCGATGTTGTACGCGAAGTGTGTTCCGACCAACGCTTCGTAACGCGACGGCAGGCCGCCGTCATTCACGATGGAGCTGGTGACCTGCATGATGCCGTAGCCGCAGTCGGGTGAGATCAGCGTCGGCCCTAGCGCGCCGTAGGCGATATCAATATGCGCCTGGTTGATCTTGCTTTCGATCCAGCTGATCGCGTAGAGGACCTGCGGCGGAATCACGGCCGTCGGCGAGGGCGTGCGTTCCAGTCCGACAGCCAGCGGCGGCAGCTCAAAGTCCTCGTCAGCGGGGAAGAGCTGGTTCGAGCCCGCCAGACGTAGTGCATCAAGATACGTCTGGCGCGAGCGATCAAGTTCCACTGACTGCAAAGAAAATGGAGGCCCGCCGCCGGAGCCGGGACAACTGCTGGGCGCCGCCTCAGTGCGCACCGCGCCCAAGCTGTGGCCGATCGCAAATCCGATGCTGAGCGCGAGCGCCGCAGCGAGCAGGCCGCGCAGCACCCTCAGGCTCATCCAGACCACCAACCGACGAATCGGAAGGCCTCCGGAGCGCTGATCACGTCGCCCTCAGGACCACGCCAGACCAGCTGTTCTGATTCGATACTGCCGGGACCTAAACCGATCATGACGCGGAGCGCCAGCCAGCGACCAGCGGCATCCCAAGCCAAGGGCAGCGCAACCTCCCGGCTGCGCCTATCCCAGCTGCCCACGGCCCACTCGCCACTCGGCTGCCAGATCGGCATCGCGCTCCGCTCGTAGCGCTCGACCGGAGGCGCCGACCAGTTCGCCGAGAGATGCGCTTGCCCCCAGTCCGACTCGTCGGAAGCGAGGGGCGCGACCCGCACGGACAGCTCACCACTGCCTGCGCCTTGCTCAGTCCAGGCGATGGAGCGGGTGTCTGGCGCGAGCGCCCAGTCACGGGTCCACCCGTCAGAAATCTGAGTGCGTCGCGTCTCCCGCAGCGCGCCCTCCCTCAGTTGGAGTTCGGCGAGCACTGTTCCGTTGGCCCCGAGCAGCGTGGCCCAGACAGTGTCGCCGCGCATCGCCACCGTGTGGGGCGACATCTGGGCCGCTGCCCGCCAAGTCCCGAGTGGACTGCCATCTTGTGCATCGAGCACTGTGATCGCGCCTCGCCGGCGGACCACGACACGGTCGCCGTCGTCCGACCAGATCAGACCGCCGCGTAGGTCGAGGTCCGCCGCGACCTCTCGTATCCCCGAGGCGTCAATGCGCCAGAGGACCGCGTCCGTGTCAGGGTCCCAACCGCTGGGTGAAAGCGCGAGCGCCGCGACCGCGCGTTGGTCTGCCGAGACGGAGGCTTCAATGTCCCAACCGACTGCGTGCGGCAGGCGCGCCAGCCGAGTGCGCTGCTGCGGATCGTCCGCGTCGAGCAGCCAGAGCGTGGTGAACGTGTCGTGATATTCCGACGCCAGCACGCGGGGCGCGCCGCCGCCGTGTAAGAAGGAAACAGAGCCAAACTCGATGGTGGTGTGTTGTCCAGGCGTCAACAGGCCGAGCAGGACGCCGATCAAGAGCAGCAGCGCCAACGCCATCCACCAGACCCGTCGCCAACGCCAAGCTGGCGTCCGCAGCGCCATCCGGTGTGATGAGTGCAGTCTCAGCATCGACGACGTCAGCCCCGCCAGGCCACGCAGCGACTCTAGCAGCCTCTGGCAGCTTGTGAACCGCACAGAGGCTGCGCAGAAGCAGCCGAACGTCTGGTTCAAGTCGCTTCGCCCCGCTGCGATACTGTGGACGAGACGCAACGTTCTGGGCGGGGCGCTTGGTGCGCGAACAGGAGGTGCGCATGCCGCGCATAGCGATCATTGGGCTGGGGTACATCGGTGGCTCGATCGGGCTGGGACTGCGTGCGGCCAAGCTGCGTGATACCGAAATCATCGGATTCGACGACTGGCGCGCAGCCCGCAGCGCGGCCAACAAGCAGGACGCCGTGGATCGTATCGTCGGCCGCCCGCGAGAGGCAGTCGAGGGGGCGGGCTTGGTGGTGCTCGCGACACCGCCGGCGGCCACCCAGGAATTGCTCGCCGAAATCGCGCCCGCTCTGGGGCGTGGCGCAGTCGTGACCGACACGGCGGCGTCCAAGGTGCAGATCAACGCCTGGGCCACCGAGCATCTGCCCAGCGGCGTCTCGTTCGTCGGTGGACACCCGATGGCTGGCGACGCGTCCGCATTTGGGATCGAGAACGCTAGCGCCGATCTCTTCCAGGGCGCGCGTTGGTTCCTGAGCCCCTCGCCGGCGGCCTCGGATACTGCCGTCAAGTCCGTGCTGGGCATGATCCGAGAGCTAGGCGCGACGCCGCATTTCCTCGACGCCAGCGAGCATGATTACGTGATGGCTGGGGTTTCTCATCTGCCGCTGGTGGTGTCGACGGCGCTGTTCACGATGCTGCGCCGCTCCGACAGCTGGCCTGACTTCGGCCGCGCCGCCGGCGACACGTTCCGCTCGATGACTGCCTTCAACGCCGGCGACCCCAGCACCACCACCGAGATTGCGGTGACCAACAAAGAACAGATTCAGCATTGGATCGATCGTCTAGTGCTGGAGCTGCACCGTGTTCGTACGCTGCTGGACGAGGAAGAGGAGGATGTCTTCCGCGAATACTCCAGCGCGCAGATCAACCACGCGAAGTTTCTGGGCGGCGACGACCTCGACCCCGATGCCGGATCGCAGCCAGACATCCCAGACGCGACATCGCAGATGGCGGCGCTGTTGGTCAGCCCCCGCCTGTATGACAAGGTGCGGCAGATGACAAAGCGCAGCGAAGAGCGAGAGAAGGAGCGCGAAGCGCGCGGCCGTCGCTGGGGTCGCGGCTGAGCCGATGACCTCGAACGCGCCAACCGCCGACCGCATCAGCGTGGCGCCCAGCGGCCCGCTACGTGGGCTGGTGCGCGTGCCCGGCGACAAGTCGATCTCCCACCGCGCGCTGATCTGCAATGCGCTCGCCTCAGGTGAGGCGCAGGTCCGCGGCCTGCTCGACAGTGCCGACTGCCGCTCGACGATGGCCTGCCTGCGCCAATGGGGCGTCGATTTTGAGGAGCACTCCGATGCAGTGGTGATGCGCAGTCCAGGCCAGGACAGATTTCGTACGCCCAACGACGTGCTGGATTGTGGCAACAGTGGAACGTCGATCCGACTGCTGAGTGGCGTTGCGGCGGGACTGCCGTTCCGCAGCCGCTTCGACGGCGACGCGTCACTGCGGGGTCGTCCGATGCGGCGCGTGCTGGACCCATTAGTCGCTATGGGCGCCCAGGTCGCAGACGCTGAAGCAGCGCCGTTCTGGATCGAGGGCCGTCGATCGCTGCCGCGAGCCTTCCGCGCTGAGATCGCCGTTGCTAGCGCCCAGGTCAAAAGCGCCATTATCTTCGCCGCCCTGCGCGCGACCGAGCCGAGCCTGATCACCGAGCCTGGACCGTCACGCGATCACACCGAGCGCATGCTGATGGCGATGGGCGCGGACATCGACACCGCAGGCCTGTCGCTGTCGGTGCGGCCAGGCGCGCTGCTGCACCCGCGCGACGCTGATGTCCCCGGAGACGTCAGCGCCGCGGCATTCTGGATGGTCGCCGCGGCGATGCGGCCAGGTTCAGAGATCACCCTGCCGAACGTGGGCGTCAATCCGCGACGCACCGGTGTGATCGACGCACTGCAGTCGATGGGCGCGCACATCGAACTCGCCAATCCACGTGACGTGTCTGGCGAGCCGGTCGCAGACCTCCTGGTCCGCGGCGCAGCGCTGCGGGCGACCGAGCTCAGTGGAGAGTTGATCGTGCGCGCCGTGGACGAGCTCCCCATCCTGGCCGTCGCCGCCGCCGCCGCTGACGGCGTCACTGAGATTCGCGACGCGGAGGAATTGCGCGTCAAGGAGTCTGATCGCCTCGCGACCACCACGACGCTGCTGCGGGCGATGGGCGCCGAGGTGATTGAACGAGCGGACGGGATGCGAATCGTCGGTGGTGCGCTGCGCGGAGGCACGGTCGACTCGTATGGCGACCACCGGATTGCGATGGCCGCTGCGATTGCGGCGCTGGCGGCCGAGCCAGGCCACGGCCCCACGCAAATCGCCGGGGCGTCCGCCGTCGAGATATCCTACCCCGGATTTTGGCGCGATTTGGATGGTCTGCGGCATGCCGGCGCCACATGATCGGTCGTCCTTCGCGGTCGTCATCTCGGGGCCCTCGGGCGTGGGCAAGGACACGGTGATCCAGGCCGCGCTGGCGCGGGATCAGTCGCTAGCGACTGTGGCCACAGTGAAGACGCGCGCGCCGCGCCCCGGCGAGATCAACGGCGTGCATCAGGTGTTTCTGAGCGAAGCCGAGTTCGACCAGTGGCTCGCTGAGGACAAGCTGCTGGAGCATGCGGAGGTCTACGGACATCGCAGCGGCGTTCCTCGCGAGGCGGTCGAGACGCTGCTCGAGGCTGGCCGCACCGTCGTCCTGCGCACCGATGTACAGGGCGCGCGCACGCTGAAGCAGCGACTCGTCGACCCGCTGCTGATCTTCATCACCGCCCCAGCCGAGGCGCGAGTCCGTCGGATGCAGCTGCGCGCTGGAGACGGCGACGCGGAGATTGTATGGCGGCTCGCGGCTGCCGAATCCGAGATCGCCGAGGCGGACTGGTTCGACGTGATCATCGTCAATGCCGAGGGCCTTCAGGACGAGGCGGCGCAAGAGCTGCTGGAGGCGATTGCTGACGCCCGTGTCGCACGGGGCGTTTGACAACGACATCATCTCACGTACGATCTGCGCAGAGACCAGGATCAGCACGGATGTCAGCGATGCGGGCGACTGCGGCCGAACACAGCATGGATTCTCGCCTACGGCCCGCTGCGTTGTGCCACACCACGGGTGGGTCAGGAGTCTGGCGAGGCGCGCGCTAATCTGCCTTGCCTTGGGCCGGCGTCTACGCGCAGCAGCGTATTCGCCGCCCCCAACCCAGGAGCCCACCCCATGCCGCTGACCGGCGCATTGACCCCCAACCTTGATCAATTCAAACGACTCGCCGCTGACGCAGTTGCGTCGGGCTATGGCAACTTCGCCGCGATCTACTGTGAAGTGCTTGCTGACCTTGAAACTCCTGTCTCCGCCTTTCTCAAGGTGAAGCGCGGGGCATACTCCTTCTTGCTGGAGTCCGTCGAAGGCGGCGAGCGCCCCAGCCGCTACTCGTTCATCGGCACCGAGCCCTACCGCGTCTTTCGCGCGCCGTCCGGCAGCGCGGTCGATCCCCTGCATGAGGTCGAATCTGAGCTCGATCGTTTTGAGCTCGTGCCCAATCCCGACCTGCCGCCGTTCCACGGTGGCGCCGTGGGATACCTGGGCTATGAGTCAATTCGACACTTCGAGCCGCGCGTGCAACCGGCAGCGCACGATCCACACGGACTGCCCGAGGCGCTGTTCCAGTTCGTGGACACGCTCCTGGTCTTCGACCACCTCAAGCATGTGATTAAGGTCGTCGCGCACGCGCGACTCGACGGCGACGTCGAGTCGGCCTACCGCGCCGCTGCATTTCGCATTAGCGAACTGGTCGAGCGTCTCCAGACAGGACCGCCGATCCCGCCCGCCGACGCGCCCGAGCCGGCTGGTCACTCCAGCGCCGTGCGCTCCAACATGGAGCGCGAGGCCTACTTCTCGGACGTCAAGCAGATCATCGACTACGTGGTCGCCGGCGACATCATCCAATGCGTCTACTCGCAGCGGTTTTCGCGTGAGACCTTCGTGCATCCCTTCAACGTCTATCGCACATTGCGCACAGTGAACCCGTCGCCCTACACCTACTACCTCGAGATGGACGATCACCAGATTGTGGGGACATCGCCTGAGCTGCTCGTGATTGTGGAGGATGGGATGGTCTCAACCCATCCCATCGCTGGCACCCGCCGACGCGGCCTCAGCGAGCCGGAAGACCTCGCGCTCGAAGCGGAGCTGAAAGCCGACGAAAAGGAAGTCGCCGAACACATCATGCTGCTCGACCTGGGCCGCAACGATATCGGCCGCGTCGCCAAGCCTGGCACGGTGCGCGTCACGCAGGAGCTCGACATCGAGCGGTACAGCCATGTCATGCACCTGGTCTCCCACGTCGAGGCGGAGTTGGCGGTCGGCGCGACCGCCTTCGACGCGGTCCGCGCGACCTTCCCTGCAGGGACCGTGTCCGGCGCGCCCAAGATTCGGGCAATGGAGATCATCGCGGAGCTGGAAGAAGACCAGCGCGGGCCGTACGCCGGTGCATTGGGTTACTTCGGTTTCGGCGGCAATATGGAGACGGCCATCACGATCCGCACGATCATCATGCAGGACGGCGTCGCATCGGTACAGGCCGGCGGCGGGATCGTCTTCGACTCCAAGCCCAGCGCCGAGTTCGATGAGACGGTCAACAAGGCGATGGGCATGCTGACGGCGCTCGACCTGGCGGAAGAACGCTCACGCGCGACGTCCGCCGCTGGGAACGCCGCTGCTGGCGGCTCGCGAGGCTACTGATGCCAGCATCGCTGATCATCGGCTACGGAATTGCCCTTGATGAGGCAGGCCGCGTCCTGTTGCTGCGCCGTCGTGAGCGCGAGTCGCTCTGGCCCGGTCGATGGTGGCTGCCCGGCGATGTGACGCCCCTAGCGGAAGAACCCGACGACACCGTGCCGCGCCTGTTTGCGCATCTGCTGCGCCAGCAGGTGCGAGTCGCGTACGCGCACACGGTCAGCGGTGCCGAGCCAGCTAGCGGGCGGCACACCGTGCATAACGCATACGTTGTCACGATTGAAGCCGCACTCGATGGAGCCCCAGCGGATGAGCGCAATCCATTCGATGCGATGGAGTGGTGGACCGCAGACGCCGCGCTCGCTGCGTTGCCCGAAGAGCAGTCCACCCTGCTCCAGACTGTGTTGGGCATGATGAGCCAGGGCGTTGAATTCGGCGAGCTGGAGTCGACCGATGAGCTGTTCGATCTCGAATTCGAGCACGCGCCGCCCCATCTGCCCACGCGGACGCACGCGGACCGTCGTGGGGCCGGTGCGGCCATCCTCGCGGAGCTCACGGGCGAGGAGCGATTCGCCGAGGCCGTCGAAGCGCGGATGGGACCCTTCGGCTCGTTCCTCATTGATCACATCTGGGGTGACATCTGGCACGACGGCGTGCTCAGCCGACGCGACCGCAGCCTGGCTGCGATGTCGGCGGCGGGCGCGCTGATGCAGATCGACGGATTCGCCTTCAACGCCGCCATCGGCGAGCGCAACGGACTGAGCCGCGCCGAAGTCGTTGAGGTCTGCGTGCAGCTCACGGTCGAGTGTGGCTTTCCGCCCGGCAACCTCGCCCTGACCCGTGTGCTCGCTGATTGGTCTCAGCATGGGGAGTCGTTCGCCCCGCTCCCGGCGGTCGGCAAGGATGATGTCCAGCGCCGAGCCGATGCCGCTCGTGTGGCGAACGAACTCTTCGGACGCTCAACTGACGCGCAGACCATCGCCCAGGACGCCCAACGGCAGCTCGGCGCACTGGGCCGTCTGACCACCGACTGGTCCTGGGGCGAGGTCTGGAGCCGCGAAGCGTTGGCTCCCCGTGATCGCGCGCTCTGCGTATTGGCTATGCACATCGCCATCGGACGCGAGCGCGAACTGGAGATGGATCTGCGGACGGCGCATCGACTGGGCTGCGCTTGGGACGAACTCGACGGGGTCATCGCGATCGCCTCGGTATTTTGCGGCTTGCCGCGTGCATCCGACGCGTCCCGCGCCCTGCAACGATTGCGTCGATGAGCCCTCGCGCGTTCCTAGAATGCATCACAAGATTGCGCCACGCGTACTGGCCATGCGCACTGGTGGCGGCACTAGTGCATGGTGAGAGGCCTACCGAACGTACGACGGACAGATCTGAGGGACACGATGACCACCCACGCAGAACGACGACAGGCAGGCACGGAACTATTGGCGGAGATGACTGGCGCCGGGTCAGCATTCGCCAGCAATGCTGAACAGCGCACCGGGGCATTCGGCAGCTTCGTGGTCGACTACATCTTCGGACAGGTGTGGCAGGGCGAAGAGCTGTCGCGCCGTGATCGCAACATCGTTGCCCTGGCCATGCTGGGTGCCCTCGAGCGTCTGCAGGCGGTACAGTTCCACGCCAGCTTCGCCCCGAGCAACGGAGTCACGCGCGAAGAGATGACCGAGATCGCGCTCCAGATCGCTGGCTACTCTGGCTTCCCAGCCGGCAACGAGATGATTAATGTGCTAGTTGAGATGTGGTCCAAGGCCGACGGCGAGCAGTATGTGATCCCGCCAGCCGAGCGTAAGGACGACGACCAGCGCCATCGCGACGCCGTCGACGTGATGCGCACGCTCAATGGACGAGACGAAGCGCAAGACCCAGCCGAGGCGCTGGCCGCGATGGAGCGAATCGGGCCGGTGGGCAAACTCGCCTTCGAGTTCGCCTTCGGTGATCTCTGGTCGCGGGCGCAGCTCTCGCGCCGTGATCGATCGCTTGTCGTGGTTTCCATCCTGGTCGCGTTGAACAAAACTGAAGAGCTGCAGTTCCACATTCCCGGCGCGCTCAATCACGGTGTGAGCGAGGTGGAGCTGACGGGGGTGATGGCCACCGCTGCGCCCTACTGCGGCTTCCCGCGCGCGGTCGAGGGCTACCGCACGCTCGCACGCATTCTGCGTGAACGGGAGGCCGACGCTGATGACAGTTGATGTCCTACTGATCGATAACTACGACTCGTTCACATACAACCTCTATCAGTATCTCTGCGAGTTGGGCGCAGGCGTCGTCGTGCACCGCAACGACCAGATCACGCTGGACGAGATTGCCGCGCTCGCGCCGCGCCGCATCGTGATCTCGCCTGGTCCGAAGACGCCACTCGAAGCTGGGGTGAGCGTGCCCGTCCTGCAGCGGCTGAGTCCCCAGATTCCAACACTGGGCGTCTGTCTGGGCCATCAATCGATCGGTGCCGCCTACGGCGCGACGGTCGGTCCCGCAGGCGAGATTCGTCACGGCAAAGTGTCGTCGATCGCGCACGACGGGGCCGGCGTGTTCGCAGGGTTGCCCAATCCCCTGGAAGCGACGCGCTACCACTCCCTGACCGTCGAGCCCCAGACGCTGCCCGCCGAACTAGTCCCCAGCGCCTGGTGCGAGCGGATAGACGGCACGGGCAAGATCATGATGGCCATGCGGCATAGCCAGTACCCGATCGAGGGTGTGCAGTTCCACCCCGAGTCGATCCGCACCAAGACTGGACACGCCATGCTGCAGAACTTCCTCGATCAGTCGGAGGCCTACCACCGTGGCCAAGCCTGACACGAACAAGGGAGACCTATCCGCGGCGCTCGCGGCGGTGATCGACGAGCGCCGCAGCTTGAACGATGCCGAAGCGTCGGCGGCCATGGACGCCTTGATGTCCGGTGAAGCTGATGAGATTCAGGCCGCCGCCTTGTTGGCCGGCCTGCGAATGAAGGGCGAGTCAGTTGACGAAGTGGTGGGCCTGGCCCGCGCGATGCGCGAGCATGCCCTGAGCGTCGACCTGGCCGATCTGCCACGGCTCGCCGATACCGCCGGCACTGGCGGCTCGGGTAAGCACACGTTTAACTCGTCCACAGCAGCGGCATTCGTGCTCGCCGGCTGCGGCGTGCCCGTAGCGAAACATGGCAACCGTGCGATGTCTTCGAGCGTCGGCAGCGCCGACGTGCTCGAAGCGCTGGGTGCGCAGATCGCACTCGAACCAGCATCAGCGGCGCGTTTGATTCGCGACGTCGGCTTCGGATTCCTCTTCGCGCAATCGTTCCACCCGGCGATGCGATTCGTCGCGCCGATTCGCCGACGAATCGGCGTGCGGACGGTGTTCAACATGCTCGGTCCGCTCACCAACCCTGCCCGTGCGACGCACCAACTGATCGGTGTCGCGCGGCCAGAACTCGGCCCATTGATGGCCGCCGCGTTAGGCCGGCTTGGCGTCCGCCGCGGCCTGATTGTGCACGGACACGAGGGGCTGGACGAAGTCTCGCCCTCAGGCCCAACCACCTGCTGGCAGGTCGATGGTGAACGCCTGACCGAATTCGTCGTCTCGCCGAGCGACTGTCAGATTCGCCCGGTACCGCTGGAATCGGTGCGCGGCGGTGAGACGGCGGCCGTGTCCGCCCAGATGATGCGCGACGTACTTGGCGGCAAGACCTCGCCACTCACGGGCTTCGTCACCCTGAATACAGCCGCAGGCTTGCTCGCCGCGGCAGAGGTCCCCACGTTTGCCGAAGGCGTCAGCCGCGCGGCCGAGTGTCTGGACGATCAGCGCGCGCTTCGCAAACTGGATCTGTTCGTCGAACGCTCGCAGACCGTCGCGACCGACCTGGAGTCGCCCCTATGACCAGCGTGCTGGATCAGATCGTCGCCGAGACCCGCGCAGCCGTCGCGCAACGAGTCCAGACCCGGCCGCTGGACGCACTCGAGCGTCGTGCGGCGCAGCGGGAGCGTGTGAAAGACTTCGCCGCCGCGCTGCAGCCCGCGCGTGTGGGTCAGGGCGTGGGGTTGATGGCGGAGATCAAGCGCGGGTCACCGTCCAAGGGATTGTTCGCGCCGGACATCGTCCCTGCCGAGCTTGCGCGTACCTACCGCGCGATCGACGCGCTGGCGGTCTCGGTGCTGACCTCGCCCGCCTTCTTCGCGACTGACCAGGATCTCTGCGACGCCGTGGCGGCGCTGGCCGATAGCGACCTGCCCGTGTTGCGAAAAGAGTTCCACGTTGACCCATACCAGGTCGTCGAAGCGGCGGCGCTCGGCGCGGACGCGTACCTGTTAATCGCCAAGACGCTCTCTGCTTCGCAGCTTGAGACGCTGTTGAGCGTAGGACGTGAATTCAGTCTCACTGCGTTCGTTGAGATCACCGACGAGGCTGAGTGCGAGATGGCGCTTGCAGCCGGTGCGGCAGTTATCGGCATCAACAACCGCAACCTGCACACCTTCGCAGAGGATCTCGGCACGACCGAACGATTGCGCGAGCTGATTCCGTCAAACGTTCCCGTGGTCGCCGCGAGTGGCGTACGTACACGCGAAGACATGCGCCGCATGGAGGCCTGCGGCGTCAACGCCGTGCTGATCGGTGAGGCACTCTCGTCGGCGCCCGACCCGCGCGCCAAAGCGAAGGAGCTGCTGGGACAGTGACATTCGTCAAGATTTGCTCCCTGCGCGCGGTCGAGCATGCGGTCTGGGCTCGCGATGCCGGTGCCGATGCCGTCGGGCTGATCTTCGCTGATGCCCCGCGGCGCATCGATCTGCCGACTGCTCGCGCCATCCGCCGCGAGCTGGGGCCGCGCGTTGAGATTGCAGAAGCGAGTGCTGAGACGATCGAGCGAGAGCGCCAATCAGCCGGTCAGCCATTGCTGGTCGGCGTGTTCGCGCGGCAGTCGGTCGATGAGATCGAACGGGTGCTGGAGCTGGTCGATCTCGATCTGGTCCAGCTCAGCGGCGGGGAGCATCCCGCCCTATCCAGCCGCATTCGGCGAGCGGTGATCCGCGCCGTCCACGTCGCCGACGGCATGGACAGCAGCACGGTCGTGCGTGAGATCGACCGCGCCCCCGCGACGGTGCCGCATCTCGATGCCCGCTCGACGCAGGGCGGCGGGACGGGTATGCAGATCGACTGGTCGTTGGCGGCAGCGGTCGCCGGCCAGCGGCCGATCGTGCTCGCAGGGGGGCTCACCCCCGACAATGTGGGAGCGGCCGTGCGGCAGGTGCGCCCCTGGGCTGTTGACGTGTCCTCCGGCGTCGAGACCGACGGGGTCAAGGATCGGGACAAGATTGCAGCGTTTATCAGAGCGGCGAAGGCAGGGTGAGGTCATGGTGACAGCGGCAACGCGGGAGACAACGCGAGAGAATGGCGCATTCGGACCATTCGGTGGGCAGTTCGCGCCCGAGACGCTGATGCCAGCCCTCTCAGAGCTGGAGGAGGCCTGGCTCGAGGCGCAAGCCGACCCAGAGTTCCGCGCCGAGCTCGACGCGCTGCTGCGCGACTACGTCGGTCGCGAGACGCCGCTGACTCATGCTCCACGACTGTCCGAGCAGCTCGGCGGCGCACAGATATGGCTCAAGCGCGAGGATCTCGCGCACACCGGCGCGCACAAGATCAACAACGCGTTGGGACAGGTGCTGCTCGCGCGACGCATGGGTAAGCCCCGCATCATCGCCGAGACCGGCGCCGGCCAGCACGGTGTCGCGACCGCGACCGCCTGCGCCCGCTTCGGGATTGAGTGCATTGTCTACATGGGAGCGGAAGACGTCCGCCGACAGGCGCTCAACGTCTTTCGCATGGGGCTGCTCGGTGCGGAAGTGGCGACGGTCGAGTCGGGCGCTCAGACGCTCAAGGACGCGATCAACGAGGCCATCCGCGATTGGGTCACCAACGTGCGCACCACCCACTACCTGATCGGCAGCGCGATCGGGCCGCATCCGTACCCCATGATCGTGCGGCAGCTGCAATCGTGTATTGGCCGCGAGGCGCGTGAGCAGCTGCAGCAGCAGATCGGCAGGCTGCCCGACGTCGCAATCGCATGCGTCGGCGGCGGCAGCAACGCTATTGGACTCTTTCACCCCTTGCTGGATGATCCGGTGCGGCTGATCGGTGTGGAGGCCGCGGGAGAGGGGCTGCAAGCGCGGCACGCGGCGACGCTGTCGGCTGGTTCGCCTGGCGTGCTGCATGGAACGCGCACCTATGTACTCCAGGATGCGCACGGACAGATCACTGAGGCGCACTCCATCTCGGCTGGCCTGGACTACCCCGGCGTGGGGCCAGAGCACGCCTGGCTGATGCTGTCCGAGCGGGCGCAGTACGTCTCCGTCACTGACGACGAGGCGCTCGACGGGCTGCGCCTGCTCTCCGAAACCGAGGGAATCATCCCTGCGCTCGAGACGGCGCACGCGATCGCTTATGCAGCCAAACTCGCCCCGACGATGCGCTCCGACCAGACGATCCTGATCGGCCTGTCGGGACGCGGCGATAAGGACGTCGAGATCGTCCGCGACGCGCTGGCCGCGCGGCTCGCGTGACCTGTCGTGGTACAGCAATGCAGGCGCTGAGGCTGAGGTCGCACGACGTCCAATGACATTGCGAGATATCCCGCTCATCGAGTTCAAACCACAGCGCACCGAAATCGAGCCGCCGCGCCCGGAACGCACGCGAGACCGTGGGCTGGAAGGCCTCAAGCTCGTTGCCTGGGGACTGCTCTGCACGCTCGCCTGGTTGTTGATGTTGGTGGTCGCCGGCATCATCGTCAACGCGATCGATGGCGGTGAGCCAAGCAGTGAGGCGGGACAGCTCGTATTCGTGATCGGTCAGGCCGCAGCTGGCCTGGTCGGCTGGCTGCTGCTACCGATCCTGATCATGCGTCGACGACAGACACCCGGGATCATTGCCTGGCGTCGTCCGACCGCGGCCGATCTCGGCTGGTCTGTCGCTGGACTGATCCTCATCTATCTCGTTCTCTTCGTGTACACATTGATCGTGACCTTGACGGGGGCGGATTCACTCGAGCCCCAGTCGACCATTGGCGAAGCTCAGCTGTACGTCCATACATCGGTCATGGTTGCGTTGGGCGTGCTTGTCATTGGTTGCGCGCCGATCTATGAAGAGGCGTTTGCGCGTGGGTTCCTGCTGGGCGGGTTGCGGCCGCACTGGGGAGTAATTCCCGCATTCCTGATATCAGCGGCCGTGTTCTCGGCGCTCCATGCCGATTTGGGCAGCATGATCCCCTTCGCCGTCGCGGGCCTCGTTCTGGGGCTCGTAGCCTTACGTACGGGCTCGCTGACTGCGGCCTCCATGGCGCACTTCGGGTTCAACGTAATCGGCTTCTCAGCGACGCTGGTACAACAACTGGCCTGAGACGGGATGGATCGTGCGATGACGACAGGTGAACTAGCGCTCGGCAGGCGCTACCGTCACGCCTTCGCGTTGGCGGCGGACAGCGGGGAACCGCTGGTGTTCCCGTTCCTGACCGCGGGCTTCCCGACCCCGTCGGAAACGCCGGAGTTGATCCGCGCAGCGCTGCGCGGCGGTGCGGCGGGTCTCGAGATCGGCGTGCCATTCTCCGATCCAGTCGCCGATGGCCCAGCCCATCAGACCGCCTATACGGAGGCGCTCGCCGCCGGCGCGACGCTGGACACCGCGCTCGAGGCAGTCCGCGTAGCCCGCGAAGCAGCTCCCGATGCGCCGCTCACCCTCATGGGCTACCTAAATCCATTCCTGGCCGCTGGGGCTGGGGAGGCGCCGCGCGCTGAGCGGCCCGGCGACGCGCTTGGACCGCCGCTCGCGCCGCTGGCGCGTCGCGCCGCCGAGGTGGGTGTGGACGGGATCATCATCGTCGATTTGCCCGTCGATGAATCGGACGCCGCGCATGACGTCTTTGCCGAGCACGGGATATCTCTGATTTATCTGCTCGCGCCGACCTCAACAACGGAGCGGATCGCGGCAGTGGCAACGCGCGCCTCGGGCTTCATCTATCTCGTCTCCCTCACCGGCGTCACAGGAGCTCGCGAGCATATGGCGGCGGATGTGCAGGCGTTCGTCGGCCGTGTACGGACGTTGACTGACACACCGTTGGCAGTCGGATTCGGGATCAGCCGGCGCGAGCACGTGGTCGAAGTCGGCCGTCTGGCGCCCGCTGCTATCATTGGCTCAGCGCTGACCACGACAATCGCGTCAGCGCCCGCCGACGGTCGCGCCGCGGCGGTCGAACGATATCTCGAGGTGGTCACTGGCCGCCGGAGTGAAGAGTGAGTGCATGAACACCCGCCGACCGCCGACTCCGTCGGGCTCGCCGCTGTTCATCGGTTGCGTCTATATCTCCGCGGCCGGCGCCTTTGGCCCCGGTCGCTAGATCCGCGCTGTCCCCGTATCAGGCAGCGCTGTAGATCGCACCACACCTCCCCGTAGCAGTTCCCGTGGTATTGCAATGAGCGTGACACATGTCCAACTGCGAATCTGAGGCTGTCTGGCGGCTGCGCGGCATCCGCGGCGCCACCACCGTCGCCAATAATTCGCGTGCGGACATCCTCGACGCGACCGAGGAGTTGCTCGGCGAAATGATCGACCGCAACCAGATCGATGGGCGGGAAGTGGCTTCGGTCTGGTTCACGACGACCCCGGATTTGAATGCCGAATTCCCTGCCGTGGTCGCGCGGCGCACCTTTTATTGGACCGCCGCGGCGCTCATGTGTGGTCACGAGATGCAGGTGCCAGGTTCGCTGCCTTCCTGTCTGCGGATTTTGTTGCACGTCAACACGCCGCTGCGACAAGACGAGGTTGAGCACGTGTACCTGCGCGGGGCGCAGGTACTGCGGCCCGACCTAGCAGCGACTCCCGATGAGTAACATTCCACGCAGCAGTGCTGCGTAGAGTGAGGCTAGGGTGCCCACGCAGACTCCGCGCCAGCTGGCGCGCGGTTCGTGGGCGAATTCCAGAACAGGTGACAACATGCTGATTGTGATGAAGATGGGCGCGAGCGACGAGCAGGTTCGCGGCGTCCTCGCGCGACTGAAGGAAGCCAACCTTGAAGGCCACCTCTCGCCCGGCAAAGAGCGAGTAGTGATCGGCGCGGTTGGCGTGATCGGCGATCCGGACATCCGCACCCAGATGAGCCGCATGAGCGGCGTCCAGGAAGTAATTGCGATCTCGCGCCCCTACAAACTGACCGGCCGCGAATTCCAAGGCGAGGACACGGTGATCGAGGTCGGCGGGGTCAAGATTGGCGACGGTTCGATGGTCGTCATGGCAGGTCCGTGTTCGATCGAAAATGAAGACCACATGGTCACCACGGCCAAGGCCGTGGCCACGTCGGGCGCGCAGATCTTGCGCGGCGGCGCGTTCAAGCCGCGTACCTCGCCTTACGCTTTCCGCGGACTCGGTGAAGAAGGGTTGCGCCATCTGGCAACGGCCCGTGCAGAGACCGGCCTGCCGGTGATCACCGAAGTCATGGAAGCCCGCGACGTCGAACTCGTCGCCCGTTACGCCGATATTCTCCAGATCGGCACCCGCAACATGCAAAACTTCATGCTGCTCGATGAGGTTGGGCTGGCGCGCAAGCCGGTGATGTTGAAGCGTGGCCTGTCGTCCACGATCGACGAGTGGCTGTTGGCCGCTGAGTACATCATGGCCAAGGGCAACCGCGAAGTGATTCTCTGCGAGCGCGGGATTCGTACCTACGAGACCGCAACCCGCAACACCCTGGACCTCTCCGCGATTCCTGTCATCAAGCGCCTCAGCCACTTGCCCGTGGTGAGCGATCCGGCGCACGGAACCGGACATTGGTACCTCGTTGAGCCGATGGCGCGTGCCTCGATGGCAGTTGGCGCAGACGGCCTCATGGTGGAGGTGCATCCCAACCCGGATCACGCCCTCTCCGACGGACCGCAGTCGCTCACCTTCGAGAACTTTGACAGCTTGATGCGGTCATTGGAGCAGGTCGGCCAGGCGGTCGACAACCCGCTCGCGCCGCGCCCGCAGCTCGCTTGGTCGGACTAGTCGCTCTGCGCGTCGCCCAGCGCCCGGCGGGCGGCTTCGTCACGCTGATCGACAGCCTGGGATTGTTCACCCTGCTCGACCCTGACCTCGAGTTGATCCACTGCCGAATTCACTGAGGTCTGCATCGTGCGCAACTGATCGTTCAGGCGGCGCAACAGATCGAGCGAGTAGCGGTCGGCCTCCAGCGCTTGCGAGACGGCGTCGGCGGTCGCCTGCCCGCGCACGGTGGCGGCTTCCTGATTGGCCCGAGAGACAGCCTCGCTGGCCGCTTGGTGCGCTTGGTCGAGGATGTGCTGCGCACGGGCCTCTGCCGCCCGGACGACTTCGTGTACTGAGATCTGCTGTTCGGCATCGCGGCGCGCCTGTTCCGCCAAGATTGCAGCCTCTTCTTGACTCTGCAACAGCAGCCGCTCACGTTCCGCCACGAGGCGCTGCGCCTGCTCAGCGGAAGCCGGCGACGCGGTCCGCAGGCGGTCGATCAGATCGAGCAGGTGCTCGCGATCGACCGTCCAGCTGGAGCCGAAGCGACTGCGCCGCCCAGCCAGCACCGCGGACTCTATCTGGTCGATCAGTTCCAAGAGATCGATGACTGGCTCCTCATCTGCACCTGCCACCCTCGACTGTAGTGCAGAATCGACGCAACGTAGGGCTCGCGCTAGTTGCGAACGGGCCGCTCGTGGCGGCGAGGCGGGCCGTACCTCTGAATCAACGCTTCGGCTACGTTGGGCGGGACGAGATCGTCAACTGGGTGCTTGAGTGAGGCCAACTCACGGATGCGGCTGGCGGAGATGAAGAGGTGTTCGTGCCCGGCCATCAGAAAGACCGACTCCACGTGCGGCGCCATCTTTTTGTTCATGAGCGCCATGTCAAACTCCGCCTCGAACCCTGTGACTGCCCGGATCCCCCGCACCAATACGCTTGCGCCGACCTCGTCGGCGAAGTTGACCACGAGCCCGGTGAACTTGGCCGCCCGCACGTTCGAGCAGTGTCGGGTTGCCCCCTCAATCAGCCCCAGCCGTTCATCGACGCTGAACGTTTCACTCGAACGCTGGTAGATGGCCATCACGACTTCGTCGAACATCGAGGCAGCCCGCTGCACGATGTCAAGATGCCCATTGGTGATCGGGTCGAAGCCGCCGGGATAGAGCGCGATCGTCATGCCTGAGCCTCCGCGCGATATGTGTCGATAGCGCCGTCACCATAGCGCCGTTGGTCGATCCGCACTAGTCCGTCGATCCGCTCTGGCGGTGGCGCGACTCCGCCAGCTGCAGGCGTGAGCCGCCGCCAAACCAGGATCGCCCCGTTCGGTAGCGACGCCCGCTCGACCAAACGCTGCACAATGCTGAGCGCGTCGACGCGGTAGGGCGGATCGACGAAGATCAGGTCTGGATCGGACGGAATTCGAGAAAAACAGCGCTCCACGGGCAGGCGGTGTACCCGTGTCTGTTCCGCTAGCCCGAGCGTCTCCAGGTTGCGTCGGATCACGGCGCAGGCGGGGCCATTTCGCTCGACGAAATCGACGGTCGCAGCGCCGTGGCTGAGCGCTTCGATGCCCAGATAGCCCGCACCCGCATACAGATCCAGCACCCGCGCGTCCGCCACTTGCTCGGCGATGATGGGACGGTCGAAGAGCGCTGCGCGAAGAATCGCTGTGGCTGGGCGCGTGCCGTTGGCCGGTGAGCGTAGCCGTCGACCGGCGAGCGCGCCACCGGCGACGCGCGGATACGAGCCCGCCATTACTCGCCCCCTTCGCTTGATACTGGCACAGTGATCTCATGCCCGACTCGCACGTCGCCGTCCGAGACAACGAGCTGTGCGCGGTAGGCGCCTGTGTCGGCTGGCAAGTCCCAGAACTGCCAACCGCTGCCGCTGTTGCCCGACAGTTCTCCCGCCTCGACGCTGAACACCGGGTTGAAGAGGATCGCGTTGGGCAGGCGGAGATCGGGCATGTCCGACTCAAAGAAGGCGGCGACGGCTGGCCAGAGGTTCGCGTTGCCCGGATCGGCGGCGGCGTTCGCCAGGTAGACCCCGCCCAGTCCCCAATCGGACACGGCGCGTAGATGGAATGCGGCGCTAAAACGGTTGTGAATCCAGACGGTGACCGCCGAGCCGGTTTGGTCGGTGTAGGTGAAGGTCACAATCCGGTGGACGTCATCCCATCCGAGCCCGCTGGACTGGTTGTCCAGCATCACTGCTGGGCCCTGCAGCGTGATTCGCGTACCGGGAACGTACGGCCCCGGCTCTCGAATGTTGAGTGCCGACGCGATGCCGAGCGCTTCCCGCTGGGATATCTCACTGAGACCAGCCGTGGAGCGCACCACAGCATTCGAGCGCAGCGATAACAGCAGCTTGGTCGTCTCAACTCGCTCCAGCAGGGTGGGGAGTGATGCGTCGATCGCAGCCTGGAACATGGTCGGGTCGAGCGGTGGCTCGATCACGATGAAGTCCGCCGCGGCGCCGAGCTGAGAAAGGTCGTATGCGCCTTCGCCGATGCCGCCGGAGGCGCTGATCGGTATGTGCACCGCCAGGCCCCGGTTATCGCGATGTAGCCGTTCGGCCAGCTCGCTGATGAAGGATGTGAATTGCGACCGCAGCGCCGCTGAGACGTTGAGGTAATGAATGTCCACGCCGTCGTGCTGGCCGCTCTGAATCGCGTGCTGAATGTTGGCGATGTGCTGACGTCGCAGATCGTCTGAAGCGAGGAGGTCGTTGACCAGTTCTGCTTGATTGGCGTCGGATGAGACCGTTGGCCAGACATTCTGGGCGATCACGCTCGAAGGCAGATCGACCAACCCCAGCAGCGAGCCGTCAGCACCCGGCCGCCATCCGTCTGGGTGGAGCAGCGTTAACGAGCCGGACAGGATCGATTGCGGTTCTCCGCCGCGCGGCACGCGCCCAGCGATCACGTCGCGAAACTGGAGCCGTCTGAGGATGGCGATGTTGTCAGGCGTAGACGCTAGCGTAATCCGTGCGGACACTCCGTCGCTGCTCAGCACGGCGTCACCCAATCTGAGCCACTCGTCGCCGGTCCAGGTGTACGCGCCCAGATTGCGCGCATCCTGTGTGGGGTTGGTCAGCCGTAAGCTGAACTCGAAGGGTCCCAGGTGCTCGCTCGGGGCGGAGAACTCGTAGATCGGCGAGGCGACGCCGAGCACATCTGGAATCGGCGGCGCCTGCTGCATCAGCCGCGCCTCTACGACGGGCACCGGGGCGCGGATCGATTCCGTCTCCGCCAAGGCCGCTGATTCCTCAGTGTTGAAGTTGGTATCGATCAGGCCCGGCTCGAAGAAGAGGACGATTACGAGTCCCGCCAACAGGGCGACGATGAGCAGGATCAACACGCTCCCTAATCCACGCCCCGATCCTGATCCTGCCATTGTTCGGGGGGAGCGCGTCCGTCTCAATCCCCGCCGCGGTCGACGGGACGGCGCGTCAGGCGTCTCCGCCGGCGGTGCATCGAACGGCTCGGCCTCAAGCTCGCGCTGAGGAGCTGGCGCGCGCCGCGCCGGACGTGGAGCCTCGCCGAGTCGACGCGCTGGCTGCGGTTGCCAGTCGCGCTCGCCCGGCTCCCCTGGCGTCGTCACGGCGACCGTAGATCCGGTGCGATCCGCAGCTGATACTCCTCACCGTCGCGGTGGATGTAGACCAACGCCGGTTCGCGCGGCTTCAGCGTCGCCAGGGCGTTCAGGTAGGGCGTGTCCGCGTTGATCGGCGTGTCGTTCAGGCGACGCAACACGTCTCCGGGCCGAATTCCAGCGCGCGTGAACGCGCCGTCGCGTTTCAGTTCGATCAAGAACGCCCCTTCGGTCACCGAAAGGTCGAGCTGGGCGGCAGCTGCAGGTGTTAACAAGCGTTCATTGACCACGCCAAATGTGGGTCGGGGATAGAAGCCGTCCTCGGCGATCGCCCGCGCCACTTCCAGCACGGGACCGATCTGTACGGCGAAACCGACTCCGTCAACGAACCCGCCGTCCTGGGTGGAGCGGGCAATCACAGCGGTCATGCCCACGATCTCGCCGTCCAGGTCCACCAGGATGCCGCCCGAGTTGCCGTGATTGAGCGCTGCATCGGTCTGAATCAAGTTGTCCTGCTCGTAGCGCTCGCGAAAGAAGGTGGTGTCGGGATTGCTCACTACACCGGCCGTGACGGCGATCTCCTCCCCCAACAGGATATTGCCAATCGCCAGCACGGTCTCACCGGCGCTCACTGCGCGCCCCTCGGCGAAACGCGGCACGATGAGTTCGTCTGCATCCTGCGGCTGAAAGCGCAACACTCCGACATCGGAGAACGGTCGGTCGTCCCCGACGAGTTCAGCGGTCCGCCTGACCCCGTTGGCGAGGATCACGGTAAAGCTGGACATGTCTGTGAGCACGTGGGCCGCTGTCACCACATGGCCAGTGTCGTCGAGTAGGAATCCGCTGGCGAGCGCCGACGAGACGACCACTAGGCCCTCCTCAGTGGTGCGCTCCGCCCCTTCCGCGTCGATGATCACGACCGACCGAGCGACGTCGTCGAACACTGTGGTGATCTGGGTACGCTGGGCTTGCATCGCGTCTGAGAGCCTGACGGATGCTGTGGCGTCGCTCTGCCGAATTCGCGGGTCCAACGCTTCCTGGATGGCGTTGGAGATTACCGACTGGACCGCATCGTCGATGGCGTCCTCAAGCTCCGCCTGCGAGACGGCATCACCGTCCGAGACCGCAACGAGCGTAATCAGCGCCGCGACCACCGCGCCGATCAGCGCTGATCCGATCATGAGCCAAGCATTGTCACGCACGTTACATGAAGTCTCGGTGTCGAGACAGGAATCTCCGCATAGGCTGCTATCGTACCCTGCCAAAGCACATGCGGACGTCATCCAGTCGACCGGTCAGGCGGACATCGTGGTGAGCAGACGTACGGTTCCGATTACTAAAGAGGGGCTGGAGCGGTTGCGTCAGGAGTTGGTCAACTTGCAGCAGCAGCGGCGTCAAGCGGCGCTGCAGATCCAGCAGTCGCGCGAGGACTCGGCCGGCTCCCACGAAGAGGGCGACGGCTACGAAACCAAGCACGAACAGTTCTTCATCGAAGGCCGCATCCGCGAGATCAACGCACTCATCGCCGCCGCCGAAGTGATCGACGATCAAGAGGTGCGGGATTCTGACATCGTTCGCGTTGGCTCGACCGTTACTGTGCGTCCCTTGCCCAAGCGGACCGATGTGAGCTACCGCATCGTTGGCCCAGCTGAGGTCGATCCCAAGAATGGGTTCCTGTCCGATGAGTCGCCGGTCGGCAAGGCGCTGCTCGGCGCGAAGGTCGGCGACACCGTCGAGGTGGCCACGCCGGCCGGCGTCCGAAAATTCAGGATCAAGGCCATCTCGTAGACGGCGGCCTTCCGCGCTGCGTTCGGGCGGCGGTCGCGGAAGACCGTTGCGCCTCTACCGACGCACGCGCGATGGAAGCATGGAATGGTGTGATGAGCGCCAGCGCAGATGAACAAAGCAACGCAGGGGCGGGCGAGCTGAGTGGTTCGGGCGGCGGCTTGCGCGAGCTGGTCGAGCAGCGCACCGCCAAGGCGAACGCTTTACGCGCCGATGGTATCGATCCCTATCCGCCCCGCACCGAGCGGAGCCATGAGATCGGCCAGGCGCGCGCCCTGTTCGAAGCGCACGAGGCCACGACCGCCGATGCCGACAGTCCGACTGTGACGGTCGCCGGCCGCGTCACCGCGATGCGACACATGGGACGGATCGCATTTCTCGACCTGCGCGACGAGTCCGGTCAGATGCAGCTACTCGCCAGCCGTCGCGCGCTGGGCGATACGTGGCCGATGCTGAACCTGATCGATATCGGTGACTTCGTCGAAGCGGGCGGGACGCTCATTCGAACGCGCACGGGCGAAATCTCGGTGCAGGCTGACAGCGTGCGGATGTTGTCGAAAGCGCTGCGTCCGCCACCCGAGAAGTTTCACGGTCTGCAGGACATCGAAGTCCGATATCGTCAGCGCTATCTCGACCTGATCGCCAACGACGACGCCAAGCAGGTCCTGCGCCAACGGTCGTGGATCGTCTCCGAGATGCGCCGCTTCATGGACGAGCGCGGCTTCCTCGAGGTCGAGACCCCAGTTTTGCAAGGCGAAGCAGGCGGCGCGGCCGCGCGGCCGTTCCTCACACATCTCAACGCGCTCGACGAACCGCGCCAACTGCGGATCGCCCTGGAGCTGCACCTCAAGCGGCTGATCGTTGGCGGCTTCGACAAGGTGTACGAGATCGGTCGAGTGTTCCGCAACGAGGGCATCGGCAATCGCTGGAACCCTGAGTTCACCATGCTCGAGAGCTACGAGGCCTACACCGACTACCGTGGCGTCGCCGAGATGCTGGAGGAGGCCTTGCCGCGCATCGCGCGCGCCGTGGCGGGTGCGGAGCTGGTGGCCTGGCGTGGCGGCGAGCTCGATTTTTCGCCACCATACCGCCGCGTCACGATGGTCGACGCGGTACGCGAATTCGTGGGCGTCGATTTCCGTGACTATCCAACAGTCGAGGCGATGGAAGGGCTGTTGTGCGAGCTGAACATTGCGATTCCGCCGGGCGCGGGGTGGGGCAAACTCTTCGATGAGTTAGTCTCCGAGCGCGTCGAGCCGCATCTACAGCAGCCAACGTTCCTGCTCGACTATCCCCTCGCGATTTCGCCGCTGGCGAAGAAGACCGAGTATGACCCGACACTGGTGGAGCGGTTCGAGCTATTTGTCGGCGGCTGGGAGCTGGCTAACGCGTACACCGAGCTGAACGATCCGATCGATCAGCGCCAGCGGTTCGAGGAACAGCTGCGCTTGCAGGCCGCCGGTGACGATGAGGCGGAGTTGTTGGACGAGGACTTCATCATCGCGCTCGAACACGGTATGCCGCCGACTGGCGGACTGGGCATGGGGATAGATCGGCTCGCGATGCTGCTCACCGACGCGCAGTCGATCCGCGACGTCATCCTCTTCCCACAGATGCGCCAGCAGTCCGACTGACCCGCGCCAAGCCGCGTTCGCTTGGTGTGAGCCATCCCTTGGACTCACATGTGATCGCAGGTGACGCCCGCCTGGACCAGCTGGTCGATCTCGCTGGCCTGCAACCCGATCTCGGTGAGGATGCCGCGGGTGTCGCTGGCAAACGGGTGAGGCGCGTGTGGTGGTTGGAATCCGTTGCGATCGAGCGCCACTGGCGGGGCGAGGATGCGGACGTCGCCCACGTCGGAGTGGTCGAGGTCGTACAGCATGTCGTTCGCGGCGGCCTGCGGATCGTCCAGGATCTCGAATGGCAGCAAGACACGCGATGCCGGCACACCGGCATCGGCCAGCACCGTCTCCCATGTCGAGGTGCTCTGCTCTTGCATCCGAGTTTCGGCTGCCTCCTGCAGCGTGGGGTAGTAGTCGGGATCGCTGACTTCATCACCGGCGTGAGGATCGTCGAGCGCAATGGCCTCGATGAAGGCGGCGCGCAGCTTGCGGCTGCCGCAGGCGATGGCGATCCATCCATCGGCCGTGGTGTAGGTGCGGAAGTAGATATCGGCCATCGTGCGGGCGCGGGCCGACGGTTGGGCGCTGCGCTGCGCTGCATAGTCGCTCCCATCGGCGCGCAGCGCAGCCAGCCGCTCACGCGATTCCGCATGGACTGGTCCGTCCAGCGACTCCACCCGCAGCATCTGGTTGTTGTTCAGAGTCATCGCCGCTTGCATCAGCGAGGTATGCACTTCGCCGCCCTGTCCGCTCACGGTGCGCCGCAAGAGCGCGGAGGCCACCCCGAACGCCAGCGACATCGCCGCCATGTAGTCGGCGCTGACCGGGTCGCCGCTCATTGGCCGACCATCGATCTGGCGGCCGTTGGCCATCATCAGTCCGCTGCGGGCTTGCACGACGATGTCCATACCAGCCAGACCGGCATCGGGGCCGGAGCGACCAAAGGGCGTTACCGTACCGATAATCAGGCGTGGAAACCGCAACCGTAGCGTTGCGGAGTCGAGTCCGAGCTGCGCGGCGAGGCCCGGTCGGAAGTTCATCAGCGCCACGTCTGACTGCTCCAGTAATGCGTCGATCACCGACGCCGCCCGCTCGTGACGGAGATTGAGCGGCAACGAGCGCTTGCCGCGATTGCGCGAGAGGAACGTACGCGACTCCATCGGCGCATACTGTCCAAGCCGACGCACGGGGTCGCCCTCGAGTGACTCGATCTTCATCACCTCAGCGCCGCCCTCCGCCAGGAGCTGCGCGGCGAACGGCACGGCGACGAACTGGCCGAACTCCACGACCCGAATACCATCGAACGGCTGCTCGCTGACGAATTCCGAACGGTCGCTTGACATCGGGCGCTCCCTGATGGCGATGATGATGGGTGGGCGGCAATGAGCAGTGCTGGGCGCGTACGCCGTCACGGCCACCGGCTACGGTTGGACGCTAACACTTGACTCGAAGCAGGACGACAACGGCATGACGCTTCGCTACGCCGAGGTGGCGGTGCTGAGCGGTGGCCCGCATCTTGGTGGATTTACCTATCTCGTGCCAGACGACCTGGACGGCACCGTCGATCTGCGGCGTGGGATGGCGGTGGTCGTCCCTTGGCGTACGCAGCGGGCAGTCGGGATCGTGCTGGCGATCAGTGCAGAATCAGCGATCGAGGAACCGAGATCGATCGAACGCGTCCTGGAGTCCGAGGCGCTCCTGTCGCCGCGTCAGATCGAGCTGGCGCAGTGGATCGCCGCGCGCTATCTCGCGCCGATCGCAGCCTGCGTGGCGCTATTCTTGCCACCCGGTACGCCAACGCGTCCGCGCGCGTCCGGCGCTGGATTTCGCGGACTCATGCCCAAGGCTCAGCGGGCCGCGCGGCAGCTGAGCCTGGCCATAACGGAAGCAGCGCTTCGAGAAGTTGTCCAGCACTGGCCGATGAGCAAGTCATCACGTCCCGCGAACCTCCTGGCAGCGCTAGCGGAGTCTGAGGACGGCGTATTGCCCCGAGAGCAGGCGGCGGAACTGATCGGGGGCGCGGCGGTGCTCACGAGGTGGCTGGCGTCGACTGAACTGGTCCGCCAGATTGATGACGCAGTCATCTTGACCATCGATCGCGGCGACGCCGCGCATGCAGCCGATTCGTTGCGGCGGACCGTATCGGAGCGGCGTCAGCTCCTGCTGCTGCAGGAACTCGCCGATGGCGCATTGGCTGAAGCGGAGGCCAAGCGTCGCTGCGCTGTGAGCGCGTCGGATATCGACGCTCTGGAGCAGGCGGGGTTGCTCGTCCGTGCATCGGCATCAGCGGCGCAACAGCCGCTACCAGCAGCTGCGCCGCTCCCGCTCAGCGTGGAGCAGTCCGCTGCCGCGAGGGCGATCAGGGACGTGCTCAACGCAGCACGGGGCGGCGCATTTCTCTTGCACGGCGTGACCGGCAGCGGCAAGACCGAGGTATATCTCGCGGCGACAGAACGGGCGCTCGCGTTGGGCGGCGGTGTGATCGTGCTGGTACCAGAGATCGCTTTGGCGCCCCAGACCATTGCTCGTTTCGAGGCTCGGTTTCCTGGTCAGATCGCGGTGCGCCATTCGCGTCTCTCGCGCAGTGACGCACGGGAGCAGTGGCGCCAGGTGCGCTCTGGTCAGAAGCGCATCCTGATCGGCGCGCGCTCCGCCCTATTCGGCCCCATGCAGAATCTGCGGCTGGTGATCGTCGACGAAGAGCATGAATGGACCTACAAGCAGGAAGACCCCCAGCCTCGCTACCACGCGGTAGCTGTGGCGCGAGAGATGGCGCGGTCGTGGGATGTCGTCACAGTGCTCGGCTCAGCGACGCCCGCTCTGGTTTCCATCGCGGCAGCTCGGGAGGGTCAGCTGGAGCCGCTGCGATTGCGTGCGCGCCTGCAGTCTGAGGCATCGGGACCCATCGAGATTCCTCAGCCGGTGGTCGACATCATCGATCTGCGAGCCGAGCTGGCGGCGGGCGTGCGCTCCGTGTTCAGCCGCGAACTCGATGCTGCTATCTCGCAGGCGCTGCGCATGGATCAGCAGGTGTTGCTGTTCCTCAATCGGCGCGGCATGTCGGGCTTGGTCTGCCGCTCCTGTGGTTCCTCAGTCGTCTGCGACCACTGCGCCGTCACTATGACGATGCATCGTCCCGGTCCATTCTTGCTGTGTCATGAATGCGGCGCGCGACAGGCGAATCCCGATCGCTGCCCAGCGTGCCGCGACCCGCGCATCGGGGCGATGAACTTTGGCACAGCCCAGTTGGAGGAGGAGGTGCGACGTCGATGGGGCGACGTCGCGATCACTCGTTGGGATGGCGACACCGCCAAGTCCACTGGTTCGCACGAGGCGCTGCTCGAGGAATTTGCCCACGGTCGTTCTCGATTATTGATCGGCACGCAGATGATCGCCAAGGGGCTCGATCTCCCGCGCGTGACAGTGGCTGGGGTGATCAACGCCGATCTCTCGCTGCGGGAATCCGATTACACCGCTGCGGAGCGGACCTTCCAGCTGCTGTCACAGGTGGCCGGTAGAGCCGGTCGCGGTGCGCTGGGCGGGCGGGTCATCATCCAGACCTATTCGCCCGACCACTTCGCGGTCCAGTCGGCCGCCGCGCATGACTACGACGCCTTCGCCGAGCCCGAACTCCGCCTGCGCGCGGAGCTCGATTATCCGCCCTTTGGACGACTGGCGCGGCTGACAGTGTCGCGCTCCTCGGAGGCGGAGGCGGAGGCGGAGTCTCAGCGAGTGGCGGACGCGCTGCAGGCAATCCGCGAGCGCACCCCAGGCACCGTGGCCGACGTAATCGGACCCGCGCCAGGGCGTCCGATGCGTCGGCGGGATCAGTGGCGTCGCCAAATTCTGCTCAAGGGAGACGATCCGACTGCGCTGATCGCGCAGCTCGAATTGGGGCGCGGCTGGTCGATCGACATCGACCCGGCCAGCTAGGCCCACCGGTTAGAACGCTTCGAGCCCGACCCGGACGGCGACGATCAGCATGCCCAACGCCAATAGCCGCGAGAGTGCGGTCTCCCGGATCCGAGCCGTGACGCGGATGCCGATGGGATTGGCGATCATCGCCCCGATCAGCAGTGGGGGAACATCGCTGAGCGGATCGCCGAAGTGCTGTGTGGTTGTGTGATAGAGGACGACCACCACCGCGATGCTTGAAACAATCGCATGCGATGCCGGTACCCCGAGCCAAGCCGGCATCCGCATGACGCGCACCGTAATGGTGGAGAAGAACAGTCCGCC
The DNA here is from genome assembly GCA_963422755.2 of Dehalococcoidia bacterium. Classification (GTDB taxonomy): domain Bacteria; phylum Chloroflexota; class Dehalococcoidia; order Bin125; family Bin125; genus Bin125. The sequence continues at coordinate 2,295,022 of OY730488.1, read as the reverse complement.
ACCGATCCCGGCCAGCGACGTCAGCAACGAAGTCAGGCCGATCACCGCGAGCGATCGCCGCACTGGGATCCAGTACAGGTAGAGATCGCCTTGTCCGTCTCGGATCATGCGTCGCCAGCCGCGCTGACCGACGGCGCCGGCGTCGCCGGTCGGTCGCCAGATCAGGTAGGCGCCGAGTCCTGCCAGCAGCGCGGCGAAGCCGCCGGCGAAGACGTCGCGCGGGAGCTGCGCCGTGCCGGTCGCGCCGACCAGTCCGGCTGGAACCGCCATCGCCGCCGCCATCCCGACCGCTCGATAGTCGATCCGTTTCGCTCTCGCCAGTCGCGCGCTCGCCAGTCCGGATGAAGCGAGCACGAGGCACATCGACGCCAGCGCTACTTCGGCGGGACTCGATTCGGCATGACGGGTCAGCAGGACGGGGGCGAAGAGGAATCCACCGCCGGCGCCGACCGCCGTCGCATAGACGCCGATCACGACGCCGAGACCGATCAGCGCAGCAAATTCCAGTGGCTCCATGCCCGCAGGCTACGCTCAGCCGCTGGGCCGGCCCGCCTAGCTCTTGGGCAGCTGAGGCACGAGCCAGCTAAGGAAGGCGTCTTGGCTGCGGGTCTGCATGTAGAAGCGCCCCGGGCCCTCGAGCTTGCAGACCAGTCCCTCGCCCGAGAGGAGCGTCGTCTTCCAGCCGCCCGATCGTCCCACGCTGTACTTGACGGATTCGTCAAACGCGACCATGTGTCCAGTGTCGACGGTGTACTGCTCGCCGGCGCGGAGCTCCTTCAGGTGAATCGCGCCATAGCTCGAAAGGAACAGCTGTCCGTGACCGCTGCAGCGCAGCAGGATCAGCCCTTCGCCTGAGAAGAAGCTCTTGGCGCCGCCCCAGGAGGTGTCGACTTCAATGTCCGGTGAGGCAGCGAGGAATGAGCCAGACTGCACCAACACGGATCCGCCCGTCAGTTCCAGCACCTCGATGTCGCCCGGCAGACCGGGTGCGATGGTGACCTCGCCCGACTGCTCGGCGGTGAAGGTGTTGATGAAGAAGCTCTCGCCGCCGAGCACTGACCGTTTCAGCCCGCCCAGCAAGCCGCCGCGCATCCCGGTGTTAATCGAGATGCTGGCTGACATTGAGACCATTGCCCCAGCCTCGGCCTGCAGCTGCTCGCCCGATGCCAGCTCGATCCGTCCGAGGGCGTAGGACGGTCGATAAACGATTTCGTACCTCATGCGGGCACTCCTGTTCCGATGCCTGTTCTGATGAGTTGCGGCTGATTCGCAGCTGAGTTGTGGGTGGGGCTAGCTGTGATCGCGGAGGAACTGTCGGATCGCGTCGAGGGTGTCCGTCAGTTTCTCAGGCGCGCGCGCGTCGACATCGAGGCAGCGCGCGTTGGGCGCCTCGTTGCAGATGCGATGCCCGATGCCCGTTGGGTGAAACGGGTCAGCGCCGGGGATCACCAGCATCGGCGAGTACGTGCGCTGTACGGCGACTTCGTTGACCGCGAAGTAAGGCGAGCCGATCGGCCACATGCCGTCGCGAAACTCGACCACCAGGGCAATGTAGCCCTCGCGTCGGATGCTGCGCAGCGCCTCAGCGAACAACGGCTCGTCGTGGATGCGCTGGGCGAACGGGCCGGCTGCGTTGTTCTGCATGAAGATTGGATCGCGCTGCGCGGCCTCGATCACCGCCTCCAGGCTTTCAGCGCGGCAGAGGCGGATGGTTGGATTGAACATCTCGTAGAACGTCTCGGGCGAGTTGGTCTCGTCCAGGCCAACCGGGTCCTGCATCACGACGCCAGCGACGCGCGCCGGCGCTTGATCGGCGAGCCGCAGCGCATATGCGCAACCGATGCAGCCTCCCATCACATGCGCGCGCTGGACACCCAGGTCGTTGAGCACCGCGATCTGGTCGAGCATCGCCTGGTCGTAGCTGAATGCAGCCAGCGCTGTCTTGCTCCGACCGCAATGACGCTGATCCATGCCGATCACCATGAACTCGTCGGCAAACGACTCGATCGGGTTGATGATCGAGCGTTGCCAGAATTCGATCTGCGAATTGACGCCGCCCGGCGCGAGCAACAGCAGCGGCGTTCCACCATTGCGGTCGCCGAATACTTCGTAGTGGATCGTGGTTCCGTCGGGACGCATCACTTCGGCCATAGCCGACCCCCTCTCAGCGGTGTCAGTCTATCGGCAGCTCTCGAAGATGCGTGTAGGCACGGCACGGGAACCTCGGATGTCGCTGCGAAGCCAGGTGTCGATCAGGAATTGGTAAGATCACGGTCAACAGCACAACGAGGAGTTGCCATGGTCATCGCTGATGCCCCTGCCCTGACTGTTGACTCGGTCGACATCACCAACTCGGACTACTACCGCGATGTCGGTTATCCGTGGGCCGAGTGGGACCTGCTACGCCGCGAAGCGCCGGTCTATTGGTACCAGCGGCCCGGCTTTGAGCCGTTCTGGGCGATCACCAAGCACGCGGACATCCGCTATATCTCCTCGCACCCCGAGTTGTTCTCGAACACCCAGATGTTGCGTCTGAACCAGGCTGCGAAGCTGGGCACCGCGTCGCGCCAGCGTGAGCGCAGCAGCAACCGCACTGGCGGCAACCCCGACGATGCACCGGACTTCATCTACCTCGATCCGCCCGAGCATCGGCAGCACCGCGGTCTCGTCGCGCGACACTTCACCCCGCGCATGATGAAGATGCTCGAAGATCACTTCGCCGAGATGGCGGAGAACTATGTCTCCGATTTCGCTGACAAAGTCGTCGCTGATTTCACAGAGCGAGGTTCGGGCTCAGCGGTTGACCTGGTGCACGAACTCTCGGCCAAGCTGCCGGTCGCTGCGATCTGCTCGATGGGTGGTGTGCCGGAGGAGGACTGGGACCAGATCTTCCGCTGGACCGAGGTCCTGGTCGGCGCCGATGATCCAGAGTTCCGCCTGCCGGGCGAGTCGCCCAGCCAGGCGACCGAGCGAATTGGCGTTGAGTGGTTTCGCTACAACAACGCGTTGATCGAAGAGCGTAAACGTAACCTCGGCGACGACCTCCTCAGCGACCTGTTGCGCGCCGAAGTTGATGGACGCAAGCTCAGCCCCGCCGAGATTCACGGCTACTTCGTGCTGCTGCTCGCGGCCGGCAACGAAACCACCCGCAACTCGATCTCCGGCGGCGTCAAGGCACTGCTCGACCATCCCGATCAGATGCAGCTGCTGGTCGATGACGCTTCATTGGTGCCCTCGGCTGTCGAAGAGATTCTGCGCTGGACCTCGATCGTGATTCAGTTCCAGCGGACGGCGTTGGCCGACGTTGAACTGCGCGGCCAGACGATCCGCAAGGGCGAATCAGTCGTGCTCTGGTACCCGTCAGCCAACCGCGACGAGGACATCTTCGAGGATCCGTACAAGTTCGACATCCGCCGCGATCCGAACGACCATTTCGCCTTCGGCGGCTACGGCGAGCATTTCTGTCTTGGCGCCAACCTGGCCCGCTGGGAGATGCGAGCGATTTTCCACGCGCTGCGGCCGGTGCTGCCCAACCTCGATCTGGTGGCGCCTCCTGAGAATGTGATCGCCTTCCTCCACGTCGGCGGCATCAAGCGCCAAATGGTCCGTCACCGCCCTGCCTGACGCAGCGCTGGATACCGTTGGTCTACGGAAGCCGCGATCGCCAGCAGCGAAAGCAGAGGGTCTGTCATGGGCAGCACTAGCAGAGAGCCAAAGCTGCGTCAGTTCGACTTTGATCAGGAAAAGTTCAAGGAATTGATCCTGTACGTTTCCGCGCGCTGCCAGTCGGATCCAACCTACGACATGGTTAAGCTCAACACGGTATTGTACTACGCCGATTTCGCTGCCTACCGAACCTTTGGCAAACCGATCAGCGGAGCAACGTATGAGAAGTACGACGCTGGTCCCACGCCAAGACAGATGCCGGAAATCCGACGGGAGCTGATCGATGCTTGCGACGCTCAGCTTGTCGAACGATCGCACTTCCTCGGTGGACATCTACAACTAGTCCCATCTGCGAGCGGTGCACCGAACGTTGAGCAATTCAATCCCCACGAGCGCGAGCTGATCGACTCAATCATCGAGTTTTTCACAGGCAAGAGTTCGAGAGAAACATCGGACTTTGCCCGACGTGAACCAGGCTGGGCATTGGCGCGCAAACACGAGGCGATCCCCTACGCGTCTGGCTGGCTTCAGCCAACTCCGCTCAGCCCGGACGCCGAGGCTGCGGCCTTGCGATTTGCTCGCGAGCATGGTTATCTGTCGGCATAGTGGCGGAGGATGAACCGCGCTACGAACTCCGCGAGGGACCGCTGTTCCTGGCCTCGGTACATCGTCGCATCCACTCGGTCAGGGAGTGGGACGAGATCCGGACCTATCTGGACATCGCGCTCGCTCAGGATCCGACCGATCCGCAGTTCGCCTCGCCCATCGGCGCCATGTTGTGGGCAGCCACCATCACGGAATGGCCGGATACGGTCTTGCTCTATGAGGTGCGCCAGGAGGAGTACATTGTCATTTACGAAGCGCTCATCCCGACGCTCGACTGATCTATTTCCTGTTCCCTGAGCCCGCCCCGAACTCGCTATCTTGCGGTGGAGACCTCCGCTGATTCGCACCCGATAGGACGACCGATGGTCACCGCTGAACGACCTGCCCTCACGCTGGATACCCTCAACATCACCGATACTTCGCTCTACGTCGAGCATGGCTACCCGTGGGCGGCCTGGGATCTGCTGCGCCGTGAAGCGCCCGTCTACTGGTATCAGCGCCCCAACTTCGAACCCTTCTGGGCGATCACCAAGCACGCGGACGTGCGGTTCATCTCGTCAAACCCGGAGCTGTTCTCCAATACCCAGCTGCTGCGCATGAACGACACCGAATCGATCGGGATCGGCGAGCGAGGGCGCGAAATCAACGCCAACCGCTACGGCGGGCATCCGTCCGATCCGCCCGACTTCATCTTCATGGACCCGCCCGAGCATCGACAACACCGCAGCCTCGTCGCGCACCATTTCACCCCGCGCATGATGAAGCGGCTCGAGGATCACTTCGCCGAGATGGCCGACGACTATGTGTCGTCCTTCGCCGACGCCATCGTCGCCGATTTCGCCGAGCGCGGCTCGGTTTCCGCGCTCGACGTCGTGCACGAGCTCTCGGCCAAGCTGCCGGTCGCCGCGATCTGCGACATGGGTGGCGTGCCTGAAGAAGACTGGCAGAAGATCTTCGAGTGGACCGAAGCTGGGATCAGCGCCGCTGATCCGGAGTACCGCTTGCCCGGTGAAGACCGCGAGCAGACGATTCGTCGCGTCAACCTGGAGTTCAATCTCTACAACGAGGGACTCGTGCGCGAGCGTCAGGCGAGCGGGCTCGGCGACGATCTGCTCAGCGACCTGCTGCGCGCCGACATCGACGGATACAGGCTCAGCCCGCGCGAAATCTCTTCTTACTTCCGACTGCTGCTCGGGGCTGGCAACGAGACCACGCGCAACTCGATCAGCGGCGGCGTCAAGGCGCTGCTCGACCACCGCGACCAGCTCGACGACCTCGTCGCCCACCCCGAGCTGATCCCTTCCGCTGTCGAGGAAATCCTGCGCTGGACCTCGATCGTGATTCAGTTCCAGCGCACCGCTACGCAGGACATTGAGCTGCGCGGCCAGACGATCCGCCAGGGCGACTCCGTAGTCATCTGGTACCCGTCGGCCAACCGCGACGAGGACGTATTCTCCGACCCATACAAGTTCGACATCCGCCGCGATCCGAACGACCACTTCGCATTTGGCGGCTACGGTGAGCACTTCTGTCTCGGCGCCAACCTCGCGCGCTGGGAAATGCGCGCCATCTTCCACGCACTGCTGCCAATTCTGCCCAACCTGGAGCTCGCGGGCGAGCCGCAGATGGTACCCAACAGCCTCCACGTCGGAGGCATCAAGCGCCAACTGGTCCGCTACCGACCCAACTAGTCGGCTGCGAGCTCATCGGGGGATAACGATGCGGCCCAGCTGACCACACCTCCCTCAGAGCGATGCCAGGGGGGATGCAGCGTAGCCCTAGCGTCGATTCGTTAGTCCTCGACTGAGATCGCGGCGCGCGGACAGGTGCGTACGGCGCGTTGCACGTTGGCCTCTTCCTCGGCTGGGACGATGTCCACCAGCACGTGGGAGAGATCGTCGTCGCGGACGTCGAAGACGGCCTCGCTCGCTTCCATGCACTTCGCGTGGCCTTCACAGAGGCTGGTGTCGATCTTGACCTTCATCTCGGCCTCCTTCATCGGCGCCTTCTTCATCGGCGGTGGTTGCGCACGCCTGGAGTTTAACGAAACCTCGGGATCACTTCCTGCGCGAAGAGCTCGATGCTGCGCCGCGCCAACTCACGCGAAGCGCCAGGCGGCACGGGTGACGTGATCACATGGTCGGCGGGAATCCAGCTCAGCGTCCGTTCGATGGCGGCGGCGACCTCGTCCGCTGAGCCGGCGACGAAGCGCGCCCGCAGATCCTCGTCGGTCTGGCGCAGGAGTTGACCCAGCGGATCTTGCTCGCCCAAGTCGGATGCGTCGTGGTACCACTGCCCGTAGGTGTCGCGCAGGTAGCGCTGATGCGGTTTCAGCTCTTCCCAGAGCGCCTCAGGGTCATCGGTCACGAATCCGCCGGCGGAGAGCAGCACCTCGAAGTTCGATGGGTCGTCACCTTGCGCGCGCAGCGCCTCCGCCCAGGCGTCGTAGACAGGGCGGTCGGCGACGATCATCAGGTTGGCGCGGAAGCGCGCGGCGCGGCGCGCGGCCGCTGCAGAGCGCGCACCGATCCAGAGTGGGAACGGCTGCTGAATGGGCGGTGGCGTGACGCGCACGTTCCGCACCTGGTAGTAGCGTCCGTCGAGGCTGACCGTCTCGCCATTCAGGGACCGCGTGATGATCTCCAGCGACTCGTCCATGATCGCAGCGCGATGACGGCGGTCGACGCCGAAGCCCGCGAACTCTTCGAGCCGGTAGCCCAGCCCGACGCCGAGGTCGAAGCGGCCGTTGCTCAGTATGTCGACGGTGGCTGCATCCTCTGCGACGCGGATGGCGTTGTGCAGCGGCAGCAACAGCACCCACGTCCCGATCCGAATCCGCGAAGTCAGGCGGGCGATCGCCGCGGCGATTGGCAATACGGACGGCGTATAACCGTCATCGATGAAGTGGTGCTCGGTGATCCAGACGTGGTCGTAGCCCAGCTGCTCGGCGTACACGATCTCTTCCAGCAGCTCGTCATAGAACTGCGCCCAGGGCTTCCGCCACTGGGGTGGGTTGCGGAAGTCGTAGATCAGGCCAAACTGCGGTACGGGCTGAGGCATCAGTAGAGGCCGATCCGCCCGCCCAGCGGGACGTCGAGCAGTTCAGAGCGCGGCGCGACGTGATTGAGCTCGTTCTGGACTGGCGCGAGCGAGTCCGGACCGGTCATGTCATGCGTCATCGGCGGCATCCAGTCGTCGTGATGTCCGAGCACGATGCGTGGTGCGCGCAGCATGTCCGACATCCGTCCCACGAACTGCGCCAGCGATCCCTGGATCGGTTCGCCGTCGATGTTGGGGCGGCCGGCCATCGCAACGATCGCCACATCGGGGCGCATGTTCTGCACGACGCCCGTCCAGCAGCCCGAGGTGTCGTGGTAGAAGAACGAGCCGTAGGGCGTGTCAATCAGATACGCCAGTGCGCCGCCCGTATCGTTCGATCCGAGGCAGGTGGCGACGTGATCGATCATCTGCGACTGCGCCGCCGAGCCCAGGTCCTGCGAGCGCTCGCCGAGCGAGCCGCCGATGTCGAGCGTGCCTCGGTCGCCCCAGCGTTCGTGCTCGGTCAATCCGTACTGTCCGAGCACCACCTTGCCCGGATCCCACGACCCTTGCGTCCAGATGCATGAGTGCAGGCTGGGGAAGACCTCGACCGTCACATCCTTCGAGATACGATGCCGCTCGCCGCCTTGCGAGCGCAGCAGCTGGTCCTCGGGAATGCCGGCCTCCAACAGCACGCGCGCCGACTCGTTCGAGCCGATCACCGGTGCGCCAGTGTTGGCGGCGATCACTTCTGCGCCGGCGATGTGATCGAAGTGGGAGTGTCCGACGAGCACGGCGTCAGCGCGCGAGATATCCGCCGCCGACAGCCCAACGTTGGGCGCCAGTGGGACGCGGTCGATGTAGGTATCCAACATAATCACGGTGTCGTCGACCTGCAGCCGAAAGGTCGCGCAGCCCAGCCAATCGAGTGTGACGGTCATTGGGGAGCCTCCGATCGCTGTGTACGGAGGCTAACGGGTGCGTCAGGCGGGCACGATCCGATACCACTTGCGCCGCCCCACGCGCAGGACGGCGCCCGCACGAATAGTGGCGCTCAACTCCCCGACGACCTCGTCGTCGATGCGCACCGCTCCTTGGGCGACCAGACGCTTGGCTTCAGCGCGACTCGCCGCCGCGCCGATCTGGTTTAACAAGCGCGGGAGTGCGACGTCGATCGCATCCGCTCCACCAAACTCGATGGGCGCCGCCGGGATGTCAGCGGGCGCGCTGCGCTCGGAGAATGTGCGCGTCCATTGCGCCCCGGCCGCCTGCGCCGCGTCGTCGCCGTGCCACTCCGAGACGATGGCGCGCGCCAGTCGCTGTTTGGCATCCATGGGCTTCAGCGCGCCCGACGCCAGCTCCGCCTCGATCTGGTCGACCTCCGCGTCGCTCAGGTCCGTGCCGTAGTCGAAAAAATCGATCAGCGCCTGGTCGGGAATCGACATCGTCTTTGCGTACTGCGTGTTGGGCGGCTCGTCGATGCCGATGTAGTTGCCGGTGCTCTTCGACATCCGCAGGCGACCGTCGGTGCCGATCAGAATCGGCGTCAGCACGGCGACCTGCGGTTGCTGTTCGTCGCGTTCCTGCAGCGTGCGACCGCACATGATGTTGAAGAGCTGGTCAGTGCCGCCGAGCTGGACGTCCGCCTCGAGCGCGACGGCGTCGTATCCCTGCATCAATCCGTACATAAACTCGTGCACGTAGACCGGGCGGTCGGCCTCGATCCGCTGCTTAAAGTTGTCGCGTGCGGTGAATTGTTGCACCGTGAAGTTTGCGGCGAGCTGAATTACATCGCCAAAGCTCATCTGCCCGAGCCATTCGCTGTTGCGGCGAACCTCCGTGCGTTCGGGATCGAGCAGCTTGAAGGCCTGCGCGCGGTACGTGCGCGCGTTGTCCTCGAGCTGCACTGCGGCGTGCATCGGCCGCAGTGCGTCTTTGTCGGACGGGTCGCCCACGAGGCCGGTGAAGTCGCCGATGAGCAAGATCGACTGGTGCCCCAGCTGCTGGAAGAGCGCCAGCTTGCGCAGCGTGACACAGTGGCCGATATGTAGGTCCGGCGACGTCGGGTCGACCCCGAGATAGACCCGCAGCGGGCGTTCGTCTCGCAGCGACTCGGTCAGCTTCACGCGTAGCTCGCGAGACATGGCCGCGTGTGTGGCATCGTCGCCGTATGATGCACCGCGCATGATCAGGGCGTGCTGGCGCTCGACTTCCTCGGCGATGTCGTTCGGAATCTGCTCGCTCATGTCGGCGAACCGATCTGCATCCCTGCGAGCAGTGTGCGGGCCGCGTCCCGGTCCTTGCTGATTTGCTCCACCAAAGCCTCGATGCCGTCGAACTTGCGCTCGCCGCGCAACCGCTGGACGAACTCGACCCGCAGGTCCACACCGTAGATGTCTTCGTCGAAATCCAGAATGTGGCACTCGATGGACAGCGCGCCGCCGTCGTCGAATGTCGGCCGCACGCCGATGTTGGTGACGGAGGGACGCGGGCCATCCTCGAGGTGGGCGATGGTCGCGTAGACGCCGGGCGCGGGGATGCTGCGGTCGATGCCGACTGCGACATTGGCCGTCGGGAACCCGATCGTGCGTCCGCGTTTGAAGCCGACGACGACTGGCCCGTGCAGTGAATAGCGTCGTCCCAGGAGGTCGCCGACTCGACCGACATCACCGTCGCCCAGTGCGCTGCGGATCTCAGTGGAGGAGACCTTGGCGGTGGCCTCGTTGGTCAGCAGCTCGATGATTTCGACCTCGAAGCCCAACTCACCGCCCAGCGCCTGGAGCGCGACAGGGTCGCCCCCACGCTGTCGCCCGAGCGCGAAGTCCTCGCCGATGATCAGCCGCGCGAGGCCAAACTCCTCCACCAGCATGCGCACGAAGTCGCCGGCGTCCGTGAGTGAGAACTCCGAGGTGAACGAGACCGTCGCGACCGTATCGACGCCGGACTCCATGATCAATGCGAGCCGATCTTCCAGCGAGGTTACATACTCGATGGGTAGGTCTGGTCGCAGCACCTGTCTGGGATGCGGATGAAAGGTGATGGCGGCTGCGCCCAGGCCAAGCGCTCGGGCGCGTTCGACGACGTGCCGCAGGACGCTCTGGTGCCCGCGATGTACGCCGTCGAAGACGCCAATGGTCAACGCGGTCGGCCGTCCCAGCGCCGCCCGTTGCAGCTCCTGACGGGCCAGCTCGGTCACCACCGTTCACGGCCTTTCTCGGCGTGCGTGACGCTCAATTTCAGCGTACCAGCAGGTCTCCCCAGCTTTGACAGCGACAGGGCTCTCTGTGGGAGGGCGTCAGCTGGCTACGAAGTTGAGCAGCTTGTCCGGCACCCAGACGACACGTCGCACGGTTGTGCCTGTGAGCTGGTCGGAGACCCGCGCTGTTGCCCGCGCGGCGGCCTCGGCGGCCGCCTGCGCGGTTCCGGGCGTGAGCTCGAGTTTCTCGCGCAGGCGGCCGTTGACCTGAACGACGACGGTGACCGTCTCGGCCTGAGCCAGCGATTCGTCGTACGCGGGCCAGCGCTGCTCGTGAATGGAGCGGTCATGTCCCAGCCGATGCCAGAGCTCCTCAGCGATGTGCGGCGCCGATGGCGCCAGGCAGAGCAGCAGCGACGTGATCGCCTCCTGCCATGCCGTGGTGTCGACCGGGCCCCGATCGCGGATGCTCTGAAGCTCGTTCGTGTACTCCATCATCGCGGCGATCATCGTGTTGAAGCGAAAGCGCTCGATGTCCTGCGAGACCTTGCCGATCATGGTGTGCGTGGCGCGACGGATCGTGCCATCGCTCTCGCCATCACTTGTCTCTACTTTGCGCAGCGCCAGATTCCAGACACGGTTGAGCCAGCGCCACTGACCCTGAATGCCGCTGTCATCCCAGTCGCCGCCGGCTTCCCAGGGACCCAGGAACATCAGATAGAGACGGACGGTGTCGGCCCCGAAGCGCCCGACCCAATCGTCGGGGTTGACGACGTTGCCGCGCGATTTCGACATTTTGTAGCCATCTTTGGTGATCGTGCCCTGGTTGAAGAGGCGCGCAAACGGCTCGTCGATCTCCAGAATGCCCATATCCCGCGCGGCCTTGGCGAAGAAGCGGGCATAGAAGAGGTGCATGACCGCGTGTTCGGCGCCGCCGGTGTAGGTGTCGATCGGCAGCCACTGGCGGGCCAACTGTGGGTCGATGGGCGCGTCATGGTTGTGCGGATCGACGTAGCGGTACATGTACCAGTTGGAACACATAAACGTGTCCATGGTGTCAGTCTCGCGCCTGGCCGATTCCCCACACTGAGGACAGTCGACGTTGACGAAGCCCGCGTGCCGCTCCAGCGGTGAAGCGCCCGTGGGCAGGAATTCGGCGTCGTCGGGCAGGAGCACTGGCAATTCGCCCTCGGGCACCGGGACGATCCCACAGGACTCGCAGTAAATCATCGGGATCGGAGCGCCCCAATAGCGCTGGCGCGAGATCAGCCAGTCCCGCAGTCGATAGGACACAGTGGGGCCGCCCAGTCCCCGCTGCGCGAGCGCGTCGGCGACCGTGAGCTTGCCGGTTTCCCAGTCAGTGCCGTCGAAGCGGCCTGAGTTCACCATCACGCCGGGACCGGTGTAAGCCTCGGCCAGGTCGTCGCCGTCCCAATCGGGTGGGGCGATCACGACCGGGATCGGGATGCCGCGCTCGGAGGCGAAGGAAAAATCGCGTTCGTCGTGCGCTGGCACGCCCATCACCGCGCCCGTCCCGTAGCTGAGCAGGACATAATCGGCGATCCAAATCTGGATGTCGTCGCCGCTGAACGGATGCTGCGCATATGCGCCGGTGAAGACGCCGGTCTTCTCGCCTGTGCTCGACTGACGCTCAATCTCGTTCTGACGCCGCGCCTGGGCGACGTAGGCCTCAACCGCGGCGCGACGCTCTGGCGTAGTCAGTTCGGCGACCAGTGGATGTTCCGGCGCGAGGACGATGAACGTGCAGCCGAAGAGCGTATCGGGACGGGTCGTGAAGACGGTAATGCGGTCCTGTCCAGCAGCCTCGCGGCCAAGCGGGAAGGATATGTCGGCTCCTTCCGAACGCCCGATCCAATTACGCTGCATCAGCTTGATCGGTTCTGGGTAGTCGATCCCGTCAAACTCGAGCAGTTCGTCCGCGTAGGCCGTTGTGCGGAACATCCACTGCTCCAGCTGCTTCGCTTCGACGATCGACTCGCAGCGTTCGCAGACGCCGATGCCGTCGGCGTTGCGGTTGACCTGCTCGTTGGCCAACACCGTGCCGCAACCGGGGCAGAAGTTGCAGTCAGCCGCAGCGCGGTAGGCGAGCCCATGCTCGTACAGCTTCAGGAACCACCATTGGGTCCAGCGGTAGTACTCGGGATCGGAGGTGGCGAACTCCCGCGTCCAGTCAAACGACGCCCCCATCGTCTGGAGCTGGCTCGTCATGTTCTCGACGTTCTGGTATGTCCACTGCTTGGGATGCGTGTCGTTGTGGATCGCGGCGTTCTCGGCGGGCAGCCCAAAGGCGTCGAAGCCGAGCGGGAAGAGTACCTGCTTACCCTGCATCCGATGCCAGCGCGCGGCGGCATCGGAGGGCGCTATCGCATACCAGTGACCGATGTGCAGGTCACCGCTGGTGTAGGGCAGCATGGTCAGGAAGTAGTACGGTTCGCGGGGGTCGTCGTTGTCGACTTGGTAGATCCCATCGACCGCCCAGCGCTCACGCCAGCGCGGTTCAAGCTCGGCGGGATCGTAGATGGGGAGCGGCGTGGGAGTCGTCATCGGCTCAGATTATACGGCGGTATCTTGGCAAGTGAATCCAACCGCTGGCAGGGAAAGGGACTGTAGTGCAATGACCGAGGGACCACTGGTCGGGGTGATGATGGGTTCACACTCGGATTGGGAGACGATCAAGAACACGGCGACGACACTGGAGTCGCTGGGGATCACCTGGGAAGCGCGTGTGCTCTCCGCGCACCGCACCCCGGACGAGACCGCGGCGTACGCGGCCGAGGCGCAGGGGCGGGGGATGCAGGTGATCATCGCCGCAGCTGGCGGCGCGGCCGCGCTGCCGGGCGCGGTCGCCGCCCAGACCCGCCTCCCGGTGATCGGCGTGCCTGTCAAGGGTTGGGCCACAGACGGCCTCGACTCGCTGCTCTCGATGGCGCAGATGCCGCGCGGCGTGCCGGTGGCGACCGTGGCCATCGGACGCACCGGCGCAGTCAACGCGGCGCTGCTTGCAGGACGTATTCTCGGGCTGTCCGACGCACAGATCGCGGCGGCCGTCGACCGAGATCGCCAGCACCGCGCCGATGAACAGCTCAGCCAGCCGCACCCCACGCTGGACTGACTGGCCAACTGGACTCACCAACTGGACTCATTGGGACTGCGATGGCCGTCCACCCGATTACGACGCTCCCGCATGACGCGTCAGTTCTGCGTGCCCCCGCCAAGCGGGTGCGCCAGTTCGACGCCTCGCTACGCGCGCTCGTCGCCGACCTGATCGACTCCATGTACGCCGCGCACGGCGTTGGCATCGCCGCGCCGCAGATCGGTGTCGGACTGCGGGTCGTAGTGATCGGCATGCCAGGCGAACGTCCGTTCGTCATGGTCAATCCCGAGGTCGTGAAGCGCGCTGGCGAACGCTCGCTGATCGAGGGGTGCCTCAGCGTGCCCGGATACCGAGGACGCGTGACGCGCGCGTCACGCGTCCTGGTCAAGGCGCAGGATCTCTCCGGGCGCGACATCCGCGTTCGCGCCGAAGACGATCTCCTGGCGCAGTGTCTGGAGCATGAGATCGACCACGTCAACGGCTGCGTCTACATCGACCATGTCCCGTCGGTCGATCAGCTCTGGACGCTCGACGAAATGATCGCCGATGACGCCGATGCAGACGATTGATCAGCAGACGATCAACCTGCGCGCGAAGCTTCAGGCGCTGGATGCAGAGGGGGTGTGGGTCGTCGGTGGTTCCTTGCGCGATGCGCTGGCCGGACGCCACTCAGCGACGGTCGATCTCGACCTCGCCGTGGTAGACGCGCAGGCCTGGTCGCAGCGCGCCGCGATGCAGCTCGGTGTGCGACCGGTACGGCTCAGCGCCCGCTTTCCGATCTGGCGGGTTCCGCTCGCAGATGGACAGATCGACGTCTGGTCGCTGCCCGATGGCGATATCGAACGCGATCTGCGACGGCGTGACTTTACGATGAACGCGATGGCCGTGCCGCTCGAACAGTTCCGACGCGGCGACCTGTCCGGGCTGCTCGACCCATTTTGCGGCAGGGCGGACATGCAGGCGTCGCGCTTGCGTCTGGTCTCGGCGACTGCGCTGCGTGACGATCCACTACGCATGCTGCGCGCAATTCGGTTGGAAGCAGAAGGCGGCTGGCGTCCCGATGCGGAGCTGCGGGCGGCGCTCAAGCGGGACGCCCCCCAGCTCGCCCGTGCCGCCGCGGAGCGGCAGTGGGCGGAGCTGTGCCGCATCCTGCTCAGCGCTCGCTGGCTGTGGGCGTTGCGCCGCTTGGAGCAAAGCGGCTTGCTCGACTGCCTCGTTCCCGAGCTGGCGGAGGGGCGCGGCGTCGAGCAGCGTGCGATGCATCGACGCGACGTGTTTTGGCATCAGATCGACGCGGTCCGCTGGCTGGCGAGGCTGACGGGCTCGAGTGAGCCGCGTGGCCGCCGAGCCGCAGCGCTCTGGCGCGAACTGGCCCCTGCACTCGCACAACCGTCCGTGCGCCAGTCGTTGGAGGACTGGCGGTTGCCGCTGCGTCTGGCGACCCTGCTGCACGACATCGGTAAGCCACAGACTCGTGCGGTCGATGCGGACGGGTCGACGCACTTCTATGGCCACGCTGAGCTCGGCGCAACGATGGCGCGGTCGCGCCTGACGACTCTGCGCGCGCCCGAACGAACGATTGGACAGGTCGAGTTGCTGATCGAGCAGCATTTGCGTCCAGGTCAACTCGCCTCGCCGGGTCGGCCGCCGACAGATCGGGCGCTCTTCCGCTTCCACCGCGCCGTCGGTGAGGCAGTGACGCCGCTCTGTTGGTTGTTCTTGGCCGACTCGCTGGCCGCCGCCGGATCGGCGGCGCTCCTGCCTCGCTGGCGTGGATATGCCGGGCACGTGCGCCGGATTATCGGCTGGCGACCGCGCGGTCCTGAGCGCGTCGGACGGATCCTCAACGGCCACGAAATCATGCAGGTGACCGGGCTGTCGCCGGGCCCGCTTGTAGGCCGCATCCGTGCGCAGATCGATGAGGCCGCCGCGCTCGGTGAGGTACAAGGGCCGACCGAGGCTCGATCGCTGGCGCGCCAGCTGGCGCGTATGCTCGATGCTGAATCTGTCTCTGAATCTGTTGTTGGGGACGATCTGCAGATCGATGCGAGGAGTCCAACAGCATGACCGAAGTCATCCTGATCACGCTGCTCGTGGTAGCGCTGTTCTATCTGTTCTTCATTCGCCCCACTCGCACGGAGGAGCGGCGGCGGCAGCGCGATCTCAACGAACTGCAAGTCGGCGACACCGTACTGACGCGTGGTGGCTTGATCGCGGTGGTCGAGGGCGTGGAGACGCCAGAGGACGGGCCGATGGTTGTGCTGCTGCGACTGTCCGACGAGGTCGTCGTGCGGGCGCGCACTGGCGCCGTGTCAGAACGGATCCAGGGGGCGGATGAGGCTGCGTGAGATTTGGCCGCCATCGCTGGAACATGTTCGCTGGTCCATGCTCGAATGCATCGCGGGCTGGAATGCATCGCGGGAATGCGGCGCTCTGCAGTCCGCTGCCTATGCTGAGGGGCGATTCGCGGGCTAGAGTGCGCACAGCGTGCGACACGCGTAGTCGACGTCGCAGTCGGCGTCGGTGGTGAGCGGGCGATTTCAGCGGCATGGCATTCTTTCGACGGTTCAAGTTCCGCGATGCCTATATTTTCGCCTTGATTCTGATCTTGGCGGCCTTTGCGATCACCGCCGCGTGGCCCGGCAA
This sequence comes from Dehalococcoidia bacterium, assembly GCA_963422755.2. GTDB lineage: Bacteria > Chloroflexota > Dehalococcoidia > Bin125 > Bin125 > Bin125. The sequence continues at coordinate 2,278,754 of OY730488.1, read as the reverse complement.
CCCAGACCGGTACCTGCCCAACTTCATCCCCTGGCCTTCGGGCAGCGGTATCAGCGTGGGCGGTTGGGAGCGCAGCGAGTTCCACTTGGGCCTCGACCTCGCCGGCGGTGTCTCGATCACGCTTGAGGTCGCCGGGGAAGCGGCGCCGGTGCGTCGTGGGGAGTCCCTCAACCAGTTCCTCGAACGCGAGGGTGTCTCGCTCGAGGCCGTGCTCGAACTCAATCCCCCAGTCGCGGACCTCGATGCCGAGACCCACGATCTGCCGTTGCCCGTCGAAGTATCCGAGATCATCCTGCCGCTGACCGTCGACGATGCCGCGCTCGAAGAGGCGGTCTCGGAATCCCGTCGCGTGATCGAAGAGCGGGTCAATGGGTTCGGCATTTCTGAGGCTGAAGTCACTGTCGTTGGAGCCGACCGTATCAACGCGCAGATCCCCGGCGTCGACGCCGATGAGGCCTCAGATCTGGTCGGCTCGACGGCGTTGCTCGAGTTCCGCTCGATCGATCCGGCGCAGCCGCAGCCCGAGCGGGAACTCGATCGGCTGGAGATCGGGGGGGCGATCGACGATGTCTGGGACTCAAGCCTGCCGCTCGATGACGACCGCTTCGTGCGCCGCGCCGCGCCATTTTTTATCCCGCCCGCAAACGAAGACGTGATCGTCGACGGCGATGCGCGCTGGCTGCCCGCGACCGGCGTCAACAGCGAGGGCGCCACCGTGCAGCTCACCGGCCGGCACCTGCTCGCCAACTCCATCTCCCGCACGATCGATCAGAGCAGTCAGCCAGCGTTGACGTTCGAGTTCGACGACGAAGGCGCGCGGCTGATGGAACAGATCACCCGCCGCCTGTTCGAGACTCGCGGATTGCTTGGCATCTTCGTCGATGGACGTTTGATCTCCAGCCCTGCGGTCAATGCGGTGATCTCCGACAGTGGGATCATCAACGGTCTTTCGGAGGAAGACGCGATTACGCTGCGACGTCAGCTGCGCGCTGGTGCCCTGCCAATCAATCTACGCGTGCTGCAAAGCACCGAAGTCGCCGCCACGCTGGGGGCGGACTCGGTAATCGACACGGTCCAGGCCGGTGTGGTCGCATTCCTGGCAATTGTGGTGTTCATGATCATCTACTATCGCGTGCCCGGTCTGGTCGCGGCGTTGGCGCTGCTCGTCTACGCAGCAGGCGTCATGGCGACGTTCAAGCTCGTTCCGATCACCTTGACGCTCGCCGGCGTCGCGGGGTTGGTGCTGTCGATTGGCTTCGCGGTGGACGGCAACGTGCTGATCTTCGAGCGTCTGAAGGAAGAGCTGCGGCTTGGCCGCAGCCTGACTGGCGCCGTCGACACCGCCTGGGCGCGAGCCTGGCCCGCGATTCGCGACGGCAACGTATCGACGATCATCACCGTCGCCATCCTCTGGCTGTTCGCCGATGCGCTGAATCAGAATCTGATCAAGTCGTTCGCGCTGGCGCTGTTGGTCGGCACCGGGTTCAGCTTTGTCACAGTAATCTTCGTCACCCGCAACTTCATGACGATCGCGGTCAGTACTGGCTGGATCCGCGGACTGCGTCCGTTCGGCGTGCGCCAGATGACGGTCCGCGCCCGCGCGAGTGATGGAGGCGCCGGCGCATGATCGATTTCGTCGGCCGACGCCGTATCTACGCCGTGTTCTCGCTGCTGATGATTGTGCCGTCCCTGATCGGGCTCGCCATTTGGCAGTTTGAGGCGGGCCTCGACTTCGCCGGTGGGCTTGAGACCGAGCTGCGCTTCCTCGATGAGACTGACATCGATGACGTCAACGCCGCGCTCAGCGGCGTGACGGAGGAGGAAAGCGCGCCAGCGGGATCGGAGCTATCGGTCAGCGCCGGCGATGATGGCGTGTTGGTCCTGACGGCGACGATCGCCAATCCCGCGCCTGACGACCTGAGACTCCTGGCGATACAGGTGCAGACCGCGTTGCAAGCGGAGTTACCGGCGCTACAGGTGTTGAGCGATGAGTTCGACGAATCCTCTTACCGGACCGAGTTCTGGTTCCCAGGCGACGCTACGCAGAACGATGTCCGTGCCGCCCTGGAGACCATCGGGCTCGGTGGCGCGCGCATCCAGGCGACCGCTGGGTCGACCTTCCGCGTGCGCGTCGAACAGCCGGCCGACGGCGACCTCGAACGTCTGCGCCAGCGCATCAACGGGGCGCTGGAGTCGGAGGTCGGTCCGATCGCCGTGTTGCAGAGCGCATCAGTGTCGGGCACGCTGTCGGTCGAGATCGCGCGCGATGCCGGGATCGCGCTCGCGGTGGCTGCGGTAGCGATCTTGATCTATATCTCGATGGCCTTCCGACGCCTGCCCAACCCGGTGCTATACGGCTCGGCGGCGATCGTCGCGTTGCTGCACGATGTGACAATCGTGGCTGGCGCGTTCGCGATCGGCGGCCAGGTGGCGGGGCTCGAGGTCAACGCGATGTTCGTGACGGCGCTGCTCGCAATCATCGGCTACAGCGTCAACGACACCATCGTCGTCTTCGACCGGATCCGCGAAAACCTACTGCTCGATCCGCGTGAAGACTTTCGACGTGTCATTAATGCGGCGATCACGCAATCGCTGGGGCGGTCGCTCAACACCTCGATTACCGTCGTCCTGGCGTTGTTGGCGCTACTGCTGATCGGTGGCGTCACGATTCGGCCGTTTGTGATCGTGCTGTTCATCGGGACGGTCGCGGGGACGTACTCATCGATCGCCGTGGCAAGCCAGCTCGTCTACCTCTGGCAGGACGGCACGCTGCCGCGCCTGTTGCGTCTCGGTGGTGAGCGGCGGGTCGTGCGGCGGGTGGAGCGGGGCGTCTGAAGCGGTTCAACCGTGTCAGAGCCCGTCACTATGTCGGAGCACGCGGGCGTCGCCAACGCGGCGAGTGATGCGCTGTGTGTCGAGGTGTTCGAGGAATGCTTGGGCGATCTTGCGGCTAGTGCCCAGCCGGTCGCGGATGTCAGCGAGCGTGGCCCGTTGCTGCGAGTCGAGCAGCGCACGCGTGTCCGCCACCATCCCGTCGTAGACCTCGCGGTCGAGCTGGACGCCTCCCTGCAGCCGCACGATCAGGCGTCGGGCTTCGAGGTGTTCGAGGAGTTCGGGGTCGAGCGCCGCGTCGACCTCCGGTCGCACTCCCTCCCGACGCAGCCGCAGCAGAAGTGTGTCCATCTGCCTCTGCTGCATGTTGCTCAGGGCGACGCTGCGTCCCGGGATGTCGAGCGCTCCCTCGACTGGACTGAGCGCGCCAGTGTCAATCAGACGCTGCTGCAGCACCGTGAACGCTCGCTGGGGCAAGTTGAGCCGACTGCGCAGGTCTTCGCGCGGCAAGCCGGCGCGCAGGGGATAGCGCTCGACATAACTATGGACCGCCGCCTGGGCGCGCGACATGAGTGCGTCCAAGCCGGCGTCGGTCATGACGACCGCAGAGTCGGACAGGCCGCCTTCGTCGAGGACGATGATCGCACCGTCAGCGATCTGTCGCGCCATAGCGGCGAGCGCCTCGTCGTTGGCAAGTTCGCTGCGGGCTCTGAGTTCACCCCAGGCGGACGGTTCCATCTGTTGCAGGACCGTCAGCAGTGCGTCATCGGGCGAGCCGTCGAGCAGCCGTTGTAGCGCTTCGAGTGTGGAGGCGTCGTTGCGGTGATGCCGCCGCGGGCGTGTGTCGATGATACGTCCGCCAGCGACCGTGGCGTCGGCGGAGCGCAGCACGAAATGGTCACCACGCGCAGCCGCGATTGGGCGTTCGAGTTGCAGCTGCGCCCAGCTCGACGCGCCCGGCGCCAGCGCATCGCCCTCGAGCAGACGTACCCGCGCCTGGACTTCGTCCGCGCCGACGTGCAGCGTCCGCGTCGCATTATGCGGCAGCGGTTTGGCCGCCTGCGCGACTGCACGCAGACGGATATCCACCGCCGACGTTGGCGTTAGCCAGCCCGGCGTCGTCAGTACCATGCCACGCTCGATGTCGTTGGCCGAGACGCCGCTCAGGTTGACCGCCGTGCGCGCGCCGGGTGGGGCCGTGGACAGCGATTGCTCGTGCGACTGCAATCCCCGTACGCGACACTCGAGCCGGCCCGGCTCGATCACTACGGCGTCTCCGACTGACAGTTCGCCGTCGAGCAATGTGCCCGTCACGACCGCGCCGAAGCCGGTGATCGAGAAGGCGCGGTCGATCGGCAGGCGCGGCCGTCCCTGGTTGGGGACCGGCGGCAGCTCGTTGAGCAGGGCGTCGATCCGCGCGCGTAGACCGTCCATCCCATCGCCGCGCAGCGCCGAGACGGGCGCAATCGGCGCTCCAGCCAACGCCGTGTCGGCCAGCAGCTCCTCGATCTCTTCCTCGACCAGCGAGAGCCATTCCTCATCGACCAGGTCGATCTTGGTGAGCGCGACCAGGCCACGGTCGATCTCGAGTAGGTCGAGAATGTCGAGGTGCTCACGGGTTTGCGGCATGACCGATTCGTCGGCGGCGATCACGAGTAGGGCCAGATCGATCCCGCCGACGCCGGCGAGCATGTTCTTGATAAACCGCTCGTGGCCGGGTACGTCGACAATGCTGACCGCGCGACCCGAGGGCAGCTCGCACCAGGCGAAGCCGAGATCGATCGTCAGCCCGCGCGCCTTCTCCTCATCCCAGCGGTCGGGGTCGATGCCCGATAGTGCCTGCACCAGTGCGCTCTTCCCATGATCGACGTGACCCGCCGTGCCGATGACATACACGCGACTACCCTGACCATGACTGACCGCCTTGCATTCGGAGGATATGCGCGATGAAAGCTATCGTTGTCGACCCACCCGGCCGTAGCGCGGATTCGCTGCGCCTGGACGATGTCCCTGACCCGCAGCCGAGTGACGAAGAGTTGCTCATCCGCGTCCACGCGACGGCCCTGAACCGCGCCGACATCATGCAGCGGATGGGCAACTATCCATCTCAGCATGGCGCTTCCGAGATCCTCGGGCTCGAGCTGGCGGGGGAGGTGATCGATGTTGGCGCCCGTGTGCAGGGACTGTCGATCGGCGATCGCGTCTACGGACTGTCCGGCGGAGGTGGGTACGCTGAGCTGGCCACGCTGCACCAGTCGTTGGCGATGCGGATCCCGGACGAGTTCACCTACCACGAAGCGGCGTCGATCCCTGAGGTCTTCTTCACAGCAAATACCGCGGTGCGGACGTTGGGCGAAACGCAGCCCGGTGAACGCCTGTTGGTGCACGCGGGTGGCAGCGGGGTCGGCATCGCGGCGATCCAGATCGGACGCTTGATCGGCGCCGAGGTCTGGATCACAGCGGGCTCGAAGGAGAAATGCGACCGCGCCCGCGAGCTGGGCGCCGATCTGACCATCAACTACCACGAGGAGAACTTTGCCGATGTCATCGCTGAGCGCACCGGCGGCGCAGGAGTCAACGTCATCCTCGATGTCATCGGCCGTGACTACTGGGACGCGAACCTGCGCTCCCTGTCACTGGCGGGCCGTCTGGTGCTGGTCGGGCTGATGGGCGGCGCCGTGGCCGAGACCAATCTCGGGCTGCTGATGCAGAAGCGGCTGCGCGTGCACGGGACAGTGATGCGCTCGCGTCCGTTGCTCGACCGCGCTGAGATTACGCGCGACTACCAGCGCCACCTCGAGCCCGCCATCGTCAACGGCGAGATGAAACCGATCATCGATTCCGTCTTTCCCCTGTCCCAGGCTGCTCAGGCGCATCAGTACATGGCCGAGAACCGAAACTTCGGCAAGATACTCCTCGACTGCATCGAGGTCGACGAGCTGTCGGAGGGCTAGTCCACACCCTCCATCAGCCGCACGAAGATCTCGTTGGCGACGGCGTGGCCGCGTGCGGTCAAGCTCAGCCTGCCGAGACGGCGCTGCGCGAGTCCATGCTCGACGCCCCAGTTGATTGTCGGCCGCAGGCGTTCATACATCCGAGGCAGCGACGACTCATCCACGCCTTCCATCAGCCTGAGCCCAGAGGTGAGTGTGTCGAGCAGGTGGTCTCGCTCGCTGACTAGCTCAGCGGCATCGATTGCGGGGGAGGGCAGCTCGGTTCGGTGACTGGGACGAGCGAGTGCCACGAGTGCCGACTGGCTGCCGCTCAGTCGTTCGATGTACAGGCGCGGACTGCGCACCACGCTGTAGCGGACGCCGTCGACGAAGCCATGCGCGCCCGGACCGATCGCTACGTATTCCTGATTGCGCCAGTAGATCAGATTGTGGCGGCACTGGCGTCTCTGACGGGCGTAGTTGCTGGTCTCGTATTGCTCGTAGCCCGCCGCTTCGAGGCGACGCGTCGTCCAATCCGCGAGGTCGGCGACATGGTCGGGATCTGCCTCATGCACTTGATCTGAGGCGACGCGGGCGGCCAGCGGCGTGCCCGCCTCGACCGTGAGGGCGTAGCACGAGATGTGGTCGGGACCATCATCATGCCAGGCCAGCACCTGCTCCAGCGTTGACTGCCAGGATGCGAGCGATTGTCCGGGCAGGCCGTAGATCAGGTCGAGGTTGACGTTGTCGAACCCGGCCGCGCGGATTGCTCCGAACGCTTGCTCGGCCCGTTCGGCCGAATGCAGGCGATCGAGGAACAGCAGTTCCGCTCGATCGAGCGATTGCACACCCATCGAGATGCGGTTGAGTCCAGTGGCGCGGTAGGCCTCGAGTCGGTCGGGGCGCACGCTTTCGGGGTTAGCCTCTAGCGTGATCTCCGCGTCTTCGGCGATGCGCAGGTGGTCTCGAATAGAGTCCAGCAGGCGTCGAACAGCGCCGCCCGGCAGCAGACTCGGCGTGCCGCCGCCGATGAACACGGTTGAGATCTCTCGCCCGCGTAGACGCGGCGACCAGAGCGACAGCTCAGTCAGCGCCCCCTCCAGCCAGGCAGACTGCAGATCGTCGATGCCGGCGAAGGAGTTGAAGTCGCAGTACGAACACTTCACCGTGCAGAACGGCACGTGGACGTACAGACCGATCGGCGCATAGCTCATGCGATGAGTCTATGGACTGATTGCCCGCGATTCGACATGCTGACACACTCGAAGCAGGTCACAGGCTTGGAGGCAGCGGTGCTGAAGTCACACGGTTGCGGAACGCTACGCGCGGAGCACGCGGGGCAAACGGTCACCCTCGCCGGCTGGGTCCACCGCCGCCGCGATCACGGCCAGCTGATCTTCATCGACCTGCGCGACCGTGACGGCCTCGTGCAGGTTGTCGTGCGCCCCGATGACCATCCCGACGCCTACGCCGTCGCCAACGATGTGCGCGGCGAGTACGTGCTGCGTATCGCCGGCGAGGTGGTCAAGCGCTCGGACGCGACACGCAATCCGAATCTGCCAACTGGCGATATCGAAGTCGTGGCGACGGCGGTGGAAGTGCTGAACACCGCCAACACGCCGCCCTTCTCGGTCAATGAGGACGACGACGTCAACGAGCTCGTGCGGATGCAGTACCGCTACATCGACCTACGCCGCCCGTCGATGATCGCAGCGCTCGAACTGCGACATCGGCTCAATCAGTTCATCCGCGACTTCATGACCGAGCGCGGCTTTCTCGAGGTCGAGACGCCGATCCTGGTGGCGGCGACGCCAGAGGGCGCGCGCGACTATGTCGTGCCCAGCCGTTTGACGCCCGGTGCCTTCTACGCCTTGCCGCAGGCGCCGCAGCAGTTCAAACAGCTCCTGATGGTGGCGGGAGTCGAGCGCTACTTCCAGATTGCGCGCTGCTTCCGCGACGAAGACCTCCGCGCTGACCGCCAGCCCGAGTTTGTGCAGCTCGATCTGGAATGGTCGTTTTGTGAGGAAGAGGACATCCTCAGCTTGCTTGAAGAGCTGTTCGCGATGGCCGCCGCTGCGCTGCGCCCTGACCTCACCGTGCCCCGCCCCTTCCCCCGCCTCACCTGGCGCGAGGCGATGGAGCGTTACGGCTCGGACAAGCCCGACCTGCGCTACGGACTCGAGCTGTCGGACTGCTCTGACATTGCCGCGGCATCAGGATTTGGCGTCTTCTCCTCAACGATCGCCAACGGCGGGCGGGTGCGCGGAATTGTCATGCCCGGCGGGGCTGCGCTCTCGCGCCGCGAGGTGGACGCATTCACTGCGCTAGCTAAAACGATGGGCGCGCCCGGATTGGTCTCATTGCAGTTCAGCGCCGACCCGTCCGACGCGACCGAGGGCGATGTCCGTTCACCGGTGTTAAGGCATCTCGGCATCGCGGACGCGCGTCGGATTGGCGAGCGCTGCGAAGCATCGGCCGGCGATCTGGTGCTGCTCGCCGCTGGCGAGGCCAGCATGGTCTCGACCGTGCTCGACGGTATCCGCCGGGAGTTGGCGCGTCGGCTGGAGCTGATCGATGACTCCATCCTGCACTTCGGCTTCATCACTGACTTCCCGCTGGTCGAGTGGGATGAAGACGCCGGACGCTGGGACGCGCTGCACCATCCCTTCACTGCCCCACACGCCGCCGACGCGCATCTGCTCAGCAGCGACCCTGCGCGAGTGCGGGCCCGCGCCTACGACACCATCTGCAACGGCTTCGAGCTCGGTTCCGGCTCGATCCGCATTCACCAGCGTGATCTACAGATGCAGGTATTCGAGCTGCTCGGCGTCGGCGCTGAGGAGGCGCAACAGCGATTCGGACACATGCTCGACGCCTTCGAGTACGGCGCGCCGCCGCACGGTGGCTTCGCCTTTGGCATCGACCGAGTGGCGATGCTGCTGGCCGGTACCGAGAACATCCGCGAAGTGATCGCATTCCCCAAGACGATGTCTGCCGCAGACCCCATGACTGGCGCCCCGATGCCGATCACGGACGAACAACTCGACGAGCTCCAGCTCAGCATCCGCAGCGCGGGGGAGTCGGATAGCGGGGGTGAGGACAAGTGATAATCTGACGACACAAGCTGGCGCAGAGGCGTCGAGCGGGCTTGTGACTGGAGATCATCGAGTGTTTAACCGGTTGAAGACGCTGCGCCCACACGCTGTGATGTGGTTGGTCATAGTCTCGTTCCTGGTTGGGTTGGCGGTAGCCGCCTGTGGAGGCGAGGACGAGGCTCAGTCGGCTCAGCAGCAGTCGTCGTCAAACCAAACGGTCGAACCGCAGCAGCGTCAAGAACGTCAAAACACCGTCGAACAATCGCAGGTCCAGCAGGACCAAGACGCGCAGCAACTTCAGATCGAAGTAGCGCAAGCCCAACAGTCCGCGTCGACGCCGTCAGCGCCACGCCAGCGCGGCGAGTTCCGCATCGCCCGGGCTGAGCCGATCAATCTGGATCCCGCCCAGATCACCGATGTCAGCTCCGCGGTGATCGCGGTCGAAATCTTCGGCGGACTTGTCGTGCTGGACCGCGACCTGCGGATCGCCCCCGACCTTGCGGAGTCCGTACCTGCGCCGCAGATCAACGACGATGGCACAGTCACATATCGGTTCACGATCCGTGAGAACGCGACGTTCCATGATGGCAAGCCGGTGACCGCCGATGACTTCAAATGGAGCTTCGAGCGCAACCTCGACCCAGAGACGCTGTCGCCGACCGCGCCCGATTTCCTCGGCGACATCGTCGGTGCGGCTGAGTTCGTGCGAGGGCGCGTCGATGAGGTAGTCGGCATCCAGGTGATCGACGAGCGCACGTTGGACCTCACCATTCTGCAGGCCACGCCCGTCTTTCTCTACAAACTCACCTATCCCACCGCCTACGTGCTCGACCGCACACAGATAGAAGCTGACCCCGAGCGCTGGGCGCTGGTCCCCAACGGCACCGGCTCGTTCCGCCTCACCATGTGGCAACTTGGCGAGGGTCTGACCTTGGAGCGGTTCGACGGTTACCACCTCGAACCGGCCAAGGTGAACACCGTGAGCGTCCGCTTCGCCGGCGGTTCGGTGGAGCAGTACGAGAATGATGAGCTCGACCAGGCATTCGTCGGGATCAACGACATCGAGCGAGTGCGCGATCCGGCGTCCGATTTGAACGCGCAATACATTTCTCGGCCGGAGCTGTCAATCTTCTACCTGGCCTTCAATGTGGCGACGCCACCGTTCGACGACGTCAATGTGCGGCTGGCGCTGGCGCATGCGATCGACAAGACCACGATCACACAAGAAGTCCAGTCCGACCTGCTGGTGCAAGCGCGCCAGATCGTGCCGCCGGGACTGACCGCGCACGACAGCGAGTATCTGGGTCTCGTCTTCGATCCGGAGCTGGCGCAGGAGTACCTCGCGGCTTCGCGCTATGCGGGCACGCCCTTGTTGGATGAGATGCGCTTGACCATCTCAGGCGCAGGCGCGACGCCAGGTCCCAGTGTTGAGGCTATTCAGGATATGTGGCGCCAACATCTCGGCCTCGAGATCGAGATTCAACAGGTCGAGTTCGCCAGCTTTATCTCGGATATCGACCGTGGCCTGTACGGCTTCTTCACACTCGGCTGGAGCTTCGACTATCCCGACCCGCACAACGTACTCGACTACAAGTTCCATAGCGCCTCGCTGGGCAACGATACGCAGCTCAACGACCCAGAGATCGATGCCCAGCTCGAACAGGCGCGCTATTCCTTCGACCAGGAGCTGCGCACCAGCCTGTACCGGCAGGTCGATCGTTCATTAGTCGAACGGGCTGTCTGGATTCCGCTCTACTACTCTGTCGCGCATGAGCTGGTGAAGCCCTACGTGCAGGATTACGAGCCTACCCGCATGGTGATTCCGCATCTGCGGTACGTCAGCATCACGGAGTAGGCGCGGTCGGAACTTTTCGCGCCCATCTGTGGTCGTAGGGGCAGATCATGGCCACTGGCGCAGTTCCGCTCCTGATTCGGCGACTGCTGCTCGTGCCGATCCTGGTCTTCGCCGTGATGGCGCTCACCTACGCGCTGACCCATGCCGCGCCGGGCGACCCGGTCAAGATCATCGCCGGCGCGCGTGACATCGAACCCGCGCGCGCGCAGCAGATCCGCGAGGAGTTCGGGCTCGAGGGCGGCTACTTCGAGCGGTTTGGTCGCTATGTCTGGGGTGTGGTCTCGCGAGGCGATCTGGGGCCGTCGTACTACTACCGCTCGCCCAAGCGCAGCGTGCAGGAGCTGCTGAGTGAGCGGATCTGGATATCGGCGCAGCTGAATCTCATTGTGCTGTTTCTGATTTTCGGTCTCGGCATTCCGATCGGCGTGTACGCCGCGGTCAACCGCGGTAAGTGGAAAGATCCGGCGTTAATTGGCTTTTTGAAGATATTCGATTCGATTCCTTCACCGATCATGATTGTCCTGGTCGTCGTCGTCATGGTGGAGTATCTCGAGCCGCTGTTTGGCATCTTGGGCTTCAACGTTCCCGCTGTGTGGACTCCAGGAGATCCTGCCTCGTACATCGTCCCGATCGTTGCCCTATCAATAGGAGCGTTTGGCGGAATGGGACGATTTGTCAGAGTCAGCATGCTGGCCACTATAGACGAAGACTATGTGCGTACGGCCAGGGCGAAAGGACTGACGGAGCGTAGCGTATTGTATCGACACGTGCTGCGCAATGGATTGCTGCCATTGTCAACGAACATCGGCCTCGCGTTCGTAGGAGTGATCGTTGGTTCGATTGTGATTGAGACTCGCTACGGCGTGCCCGGTATTGGGGCGTTCATTTTCGAGTCCATTACGCAGCGTGATTGGAACGTAATTTTAGGCTTCACGCTCCTGGTTTCGACTCTGATCATCATTGCCAACGCGTTGGTTGATATCGCTTATATCTATATTGACCCCAGGATTCGCTTTACGGAGCGTGTGGCATGACTACGGCGACGGAGTCGAGGGCCGCATTGGGTTTGCGGGCGCGATCGGAGACGCCGTTTCGACGCGCCGTGCGGGCGTTGCTTCGTAAACGCGTTGCAGTCGTGTCGATGCTGGTGATATTCATCTTGTACGGCGCTGGCGCGTACACACTGCTGGACGCGTTCGGGGTCGACACCGGCTTACGAGATCCGAACCAGACCAATCTCAGTCAGCGACGGTCGATCCGAGAAGTGGGTGGCGCTCCCGAGACCTTAGGAGCGTTTACAGATCGCCTTGCAGTCGAGATCGAAACCATCGCTGAGCTGAATCCCGATGTCACAAGTGAGTTTGGGCCACTGACCCGCGACACTGTCCTACCGACGCGGACTGAGCTAGTGTTGAGTGAAGATAAATCGCTACAGCCACCTTCGACGGCGCATTGGTTCGGAACCGATCGGGCGGGCAGGGACTTATTCGCACGCGCGTTGTTCTCTCTGAGAACCACAGTGATCATCAGCGTGATATCCGTTGTTCTCGGAAACTTATTCTTGGGTCTGAGTTTAGGTCTCTTGGCAGGATACCGCGGAGGCAGAGTGGATGCGGTGATCATGCGTATCGCCGACCTGGTATTGGCGATGCCTGGATTGGTGTACCTCATCGTAATCGTCGCGGTCTTTCGGGACCAAATCACTGACTGGTTCCGCTCGATCGAGAGCGCTACAGGAGCTGACTGGCTGATTGCGCAGGGCATTGACGATTATGTGCTGATTGTGTTTGCCATGTCGCTGCTCGGTTGGGCGGGTGCGGCACGCTTCTATCGCGCCCAGACGTTGGCGCTGCGTGAGAGTGAGTTTGTTCTGGCGGCTGAGTCTGTCGGGGCGCGAACTCCACGCATCCTGATTCGTCACCTACTTCCCGGAATGTTGCCGTGGTTTGTCGTGGGCTTTAGCGCATCTATGGGCGAAATTGCCGGCTCTGAGGTCGTGCTGACTTGGCTTGGGATAGGTATCACGGCACCGACGTCGTCTTTTGGGACCATGGTCGCCGCTGCTGGAGGATGGACCTCGCTGCTACTTTATCCTTGGATGTTGCTGGTGCCAATGATGTTTGTCCTGCCAATCTTGCTCGCCTTCAACTTGCTGGGAGATGCAATCAACGATGTCCTCAATCCTCGAGGTCGCTAGACCGAAATCCGTAGGGAGCATTTTGCAGCGCCGCCATCACCTCGACGGATATTGACGGAATCACTCGGACTTTTGCTGAGGTGGTCGCTGAAGTGGAATCGACCAGATCGGGCCACAGCCCGTGCTGGCGGGCTGTGTCGTTTTCGGATCGGGTTTGCCGCCCTCGATTTCCCCGGCATTGATGCCGTTTGAGGCGTGTGCGCTGATATGCTCACGCCAGCCGTGCCGCGCAGGTGGAGGCAGGTCGCTCTGAAGGTGTCAGATGAAAGTAACCGCCGAACGCATTCCCGAGGCGCAGATGCGGCTCGAAATCGAGCTCGAAGACGCCCGTGTCAAGAAATCTCTTGAACAGGCCGCGCGTAGGCTCTCGCAGCGCTACCGCATCCCCGGTTTCCGACAGGGCAAGGCGCCGCGACATGTGGTCGAGCGCACCCTCGGCCCTGATCTGGTCTTCGATGAGGCGGCTGAACGCCTGGTTCAGCAAGCGCTCAGCGAAGCATTGGAACAGGAAGGCATCGAACCGGCCGGCGTGCCGAGCGTCGAGGTCACGGAACGCAACCCCGTCACCTTTACGGCGACGGTGCCGCTGCCTCCGGTCGTCGATGTAGGCGACTACCGCTCCATCTCCGCCGCCAAGCCGCAGAACCAATTCTCCGAGGAGCTGGTCGAAGAGCGGTTGCTCGAACTGCGCCGACAGCATGCGCTGCTGGAGCCAGTCGAGCGCGCACCCGAACTCAACGACCGCGTGACTGCCGATATTCGCGCCGAGGTTGCGGGCGAGCAAATCCTCGATCAACCCGGTGCCGAGTTCCACCTCAGGGCCGGTGCCGTGATCGGCGTGCCCGGCCTCAGCGAGCGACTGGTCGGCATCGACGTCGGCGTAGAGCATGTCATTGAGATAGACGTTGACGACGACTGGGACGACGAAGAGGTCGCTGGCAAGACGGTGACCTTCACCGTCATAATCCACGACGTCAAGTCTGAGGAATTGCCAGAACCCGACGATGACTTCGCCATGGAAGTCTCGGAGGAATTCGAGACATACGCCGCGTTGCGTGAACGGGTCGAGGGCGGGCTGCGCGAGCAGACCGAACAACAGGCCGAGTCGGAGTTCAGCCAGGAGGTCATGCGGGAGGCGGTCGGTCGCGCCTCAGTGGAGTACCCACCGACGCTCGTTGAGCACGAAATCGAGCACATGCGCCAGGACTTTGCGCGTCAAATGGGCCAAGATCCCGCTACGTTCCTGCGCGATAGCAGCGAACAGGGCGAACAGCTGCTTGCATCGTTCCGCACGCAGGCAAATGAGCGCGTGCTTAACACCTTGGTCCTGCAATACATCAGCGAGGCGGAAGATATCCAGGTCCTCGACGAAGAGGTCAGAGCAGAGTTGGAGCGAATGATCGCAGGAACGCCGACTGTCGACCCAGATGAACGGCAGCGGATGATGGAGGACGAAGGAATCCGCGCGAACGTGCAGGCGCGTCTCGTACGAGAACGTACCATCGAGCGCTTGCAGCACATCGCGCTGACGAATCACGCCGCCGGGGGATCGGATCTGGCGCGAGCAGAGGAAGGCGTGGAGGCCTCCGACGACCTGACCGATCCGTCTGACCCGGTTTCGCCGGACGACCTGACCGATCCGTCTGACCCGGTTTCGCCGGACGACCTGACCGATCCGTCTGACCCGGTTTCGCCGGACGACCTGACAGAAGCGTGATGCGCGGCCATATGCCAATGAGTTCTGTTTCTGGCGCGAGGCGCGGACCGTCGCCTGTTCGCCATTCGTGACTACACTGATCGAGCGAAGGAAGCCGTATGACCCAAACAGCCGACACCACTAACGCCCTCGCCCGACCGCATGGCATCGTCCCGATGGTCGTCGAGACCACAAATCGGGGAGAGCGCGCCTATGACATCTACTCGCTGCTGCTGCGCGAACGGATCATCTTTCTGGGCACCCCGATCGACGATCAGATTGCGAACGTGATCGTCGCCCAGCTGCTGTACCTTGACCGCGAGGACCCAGACCGCGACATCCAGCTCTACGTCAATTCACCCGGTGGGGTGATCACCGCAGGGCTCGCGATCTACGACACGATGCAGCTGATCAAGGCGGACGTATCCACTATCTGCGTGGGCATGTCGGCCTCGATGGGGACGGTGCTGCTGGCGGCAGGGACCGCGGGCAAGCGGTTCGCGCTGCCGCACGCGACGATCCACATGCACCAGGCGCTTGGCGGCGCGCGAGGCCAGGCCTCGGACATTGAGATCGCCGCGCGAGAGATTCTGCGCAACAACGAGACCATCCGCGCCATCCTGGCACAGCACACCGGACAGCCGTTGGACCGCATCGCGGCCGATACCGACCGCGATTTCTATCTCGATGCTGAGCAGGCGCAGGAGTATGGCCTGGTTGACTCCGTGCTCTCGAGCGAGCCGGTGGGAGATGCAGCCGCGGCCGCTGGCGCGTAGTACCGGCGCGGAACACGGCACAGCTCCTGTTACCGACGTTCAGCTGAATCCGCCCCGACCACGTATCAGGAAGGCATGAGCCATGAGCAGTGCACACGGCGGGGGGCGGGGTCCGTATCACTGTTCCTTCTGCATGAAGGATCAGACCCAGGTGCGTCGTCTGGTCGCTGGGCCTGGCGGCGTCTATATCTGCAATGAGTGCGTTGAAGCCTGCCGCACGGTCATTCAAGAGGAGCAGCTCAATGCGCCGACGCCTGCGTCTGAACCGCAGACGGGCGCGCGGCCGACCACAGCCCGCCCGCTCCCGCCGCTGACCATCTATGACCGACTCTGCGACCACGTCGTGGGACAGAACGAAGCCAAACGCGTGTTGGCCGTCGCCGTCTACAACCACTACAAACGGATCAACACCGCTACCGACCATGACGATGAGATCGAACTGGAGAAGAGCAACATCCTGCTGGTCGGCCCAACTGGGTCTGGCAAGACGCTGCTGGCCTCGACGCTTGCTCGCATCCTCGATGTGCCGTTCTCGATCGCCGATGCGACCGCGTTGACGGAAGCGGGGTACGTGGGCGAGGACGTCGAGAACATTCTGCTGCACCTGATCCAGGCGGCCGACTTCGACATCGCGCAGGCCGAACGCGGGATCATCTACATCGACGAGATCGACAAGATCGCGCGCAAGGCGGACAACCCCTCCATCACCCGTGATGTGTCGGGCGAGGGTGTGCAGCAAGCGCTGTTGAAGATCATCGAGGGTACGGTCGCGTCGGTGCCGCCTCAGGGCGGACGCAAGCATCCGCATCAGGAATTCCTCCAGATCGACACCAGCAAGGTTCTGTTCATATGCGGCGGTGCATTTGAGGGCCTAGACCAGGTGATTGATCGGCGGATCAGCACCGGCATTCGCAACATTGGGTTCGGATCGGTCGCGCCCAGCGCCTCCGATCAGGATCTCTTGTTGCACAACCTCAGCCATGACGACCTACAGAAATACGGCCTGATCCCTGAGTTCGTGGGACGGCTGCCCGTGGTGGTCACGCTCGATCAACTCGATCAAGCGTCGCTGGTACGAATCCTGACCGAGCCGAAAAACGCCTTGGTGCGCCAGTACGAGCGCTTCTTCGATATGGACGGCGTCGAGCTCAGCTTCACTCCAGAGGCGCTGGAGGCGATTGCGGAACGAGCGATCAGCGAAGCGACGGGCGCCCGTGGCCTGCGCACCGTCGTTGAAGATCTGCTGCTCGATGTCATGTTCGAAGTGCCTGGCCGGCCAGAAGTGAAGAAGTGCGTCGTCAACGCGGACACCGTACGCCGACAAGAACGCCCGCTGCTGCTGAACGAGCAGGGCTTGGCCGTAGAGTATGAGTCGATCCGCCGACGCGACGACGGAAGATTGGCTGAGCGCCAGGAAAGCGCCTGATGTCGCGCGGGCCCGCGCCGATTGCACTCTCGGCGGAGATCTCTGCCGCAGAGCTCGGAGCACCAAGCGGGCGTCAGATGCGGATAGATGATCTGCTGGTGCAACGCGGCCAAGCGCCCGACCTGTCGATAGCGCGCGCGTTGATCATGGCTGGCCGCGTGCATGGCGGTGGCCGCCGCTACGCGCAGCCAGGTCAGCGGGTCGCAGTCGACGTCGAGGTGGCGGTCAAAGCCACACGTCCGTTCGCCTCTCGCGGTGGCGAGAAACTTCAGGTGCCACTGAGCGCCTGGCACATCGCTCTCGGCGGCCGCGTCTGTCTCGATGTCGGAGCATCACCGGTGGCTTCAGCGATGTCTTGCTGCACGGCGGCGCTGAGCACGTGTACGCCGTCGACGTAGGCTACGGCCAACTTGCCGAGCATCTCCGTCGCGACACGCGGGTGACCTCGATGGAGCGGACACACATCTGTGACCTGGCAGCAACGTCCTTGCCCGTGCAGCGTGTGACCCTAGCGACGGTCGATGTCTCGTTCATCGGCCTGCGCCGTGTACTGCCGTGCGTCGCCGAGGTTGTCGCGCCGAGTTGCGACCTGATCGCTTTGGTCAAGCCGCAGTTTGAAGCGCCGCCCAGTGAGGTTGATGCGCGCGGCGTCGTCCGCGATCGACTGGCGCAGGCGCGAGCAGTCGGCGAGGTGCTGAGCTGGGCCTTTGGCGCAGGATGGCGCGTTGGCGGAGTGCTACGTTCGCCGCTGACCGGCCCCGCTGGCAATCGCGAGTGGTTCGTCTGGTTGCGGACGCCGTGACTGATATTCAGTGCGTGGGCATCTATTACCATCCGCGACTCGACGAAGCGCGCGCGTTCGCCGCCGAACTCGCTGCGAAGCTGCGGCGACTCGGACGCGAGACGTGGACCTCCACCCCATGGGAGGCGCAGCGTTCAACAGAGCGCCTGGCAGAGACTGATCTACTCATCTGCCTGGGAGGCGACGGTACGATCTTGCGCGCCGCGCGGGCCAGCGCCGAACACCGCTGCCTGATTTTGGGCGTCGATCTTGGTCGCCAGGCATTCCTCACCGAGTTGCTGCCCGAACAACTGGACGACCACATTGCCCCGCTACTTGCGCACGATTTCGCCATCGAGGATCGGACGATGCTCGAAGCGGAGCCGTTCGGCGTCGGCGGTGAGTCGCCGTCGGCGCTGCCAGCGCTCAATGATGTCATGGTCGGGCGCGGCAGCCTGGGCCAACCCGCCTATATCGCCGTCTGGGTCAGTGACGACCTGGTTGGGGTCGTCAGAGCCGACGCCGTTGTGGTGGCCTCGGCGACTGGCAGCACAGGATATTCGTTGTCAGCGGGCGGACCCATCCTGCATCCGCGCGCGCGCAGCGTCGTGCTGACGCCAGTAGCCCCACATCTGGCCCAAGCGGCGCCGGTGGTGCTGCCGTCGGACGCGGTGATCGAGCTGCGGATCGGACGCGAGCATCCTGGTTCCCTGTCTGTCGATGGGCAGCGTCCGTACGCGCTGATGCCGGGTGGAGGCGTCAGAGTGCGACGCAGCGAGTCGTTGGCGCGGCTGGTGCGCTTCGGCGAGCGGTCCTTCTTCGCTCAGCTCGGACACCGACTCGCCTGGCTCGATGAGCGCCGCCTCGAAGCGGTGGCACGGACCGGCATCGAGGCCTTCGATGCCAACGACGTGGATCCCATGTAGCCCTCGCGGCTGCATAGCCAGGCGCCTGCAATCCGGCGGTCAGCATTCCGATACAGTAGGCGTGTATTCCGTTGCCTAGGCCACAGCACGCGGTGTCGGGGCCACACGGCAGGCGGAAGTAGGGGGTACTGCGGTGTTGGTGGGGTTGCACCTACGAGATTTCGCGCTGGCCGATCATGTGGCGCTGGACCTGCACGAGGGCTTCACTGTGATTACGGGTGAGACCGGTGCCGGCAAGAGCATCCTCGTCCATGCGCTGTCGTTCGCGCTCGGTTCACCCGCAGACGCGGAATCGATTCGTCCCAGCGCCGACGCCGCAGAAGTGGAAGCGACATTCGACCTGCATAACAGCCAGGCCGCACGCAGTGTTGGCGACGTCCTCGCGTCAGTGGATATTCCGTTCGACGGGGAGTTGATTATCCGCCGCAGCGTCCGTCGGTCCCGGAACGGCTCCTCGCGGCTGAGTGGCAGGTTGCGCATCAACGATCGCGCAGCAACGGTCGCAGTGTTGCGAGAATTGTCGCCGCTCCTGGCTGACATTCATGGTCAGCATGAGCATTTGTCGCTGCTGCGCCCGCAAGAACAGCTGGCGCTCCTTGATCGATTTGGCGGTCTCGCCGGGCAGCGTCAGGAGGTCGCCTCTATGTCCCGCTGCCTTCGGGCGCTTGACCGACGACTGCGCGCTTTGTCAGGTGACGAGCGCGAACGTGCTCGTCGGATTGCGTTGCTGCGTCACGAGGCGGCGGAGATCACTTCTGCGGGGCTTCACGTAGATGAAGAGGATCGGCTCGAGCGTCAGCACCGCCAGCTCGTACATGCACAAGCGCTGGCAGCGGATGCTGCGTCCGCCATGTCGGCGCTGGATAACGATGTGCTCGGTGCATCGCTTGCAGCCGTGCGGCGAATTGCCGAGATAGATAGCTCGGCGAGAGAGATAGCCGATGCGTTGGAGTCAGCTGCCGAGCAGTCGGCGGAAGCGGCGCGATCGCTGCGCAGCTACGCCGACGGTGTGCAACTCGATCCGCAGCGCCTTGCGGAAGTGGAGTCGCGGCTGGCCTTCATCGGCGACATGAAGCGTCGCTGGGGCGATACGGTCGCAGAGGTCATCGCATATGGCGAACACGCGCAATCGGAGGCGGAACGCTTGGAGAGTGAAGCCGCCAGCGGCGATGCTATGGAAACGGAGGCGTCCGAGCTGGCATCCGCGCTGAGCGCGGCGGTCAGCGAGCTGAGCCGGCTGCGGCGTGATGCCGCCGCTCGTCTGAGCGAGGCGGTCGCCCGCGAGTGTGAGCATCTCCGGCTGTCGGGCGCTCGCCTGAGCTTCCAGTTCAATCAGGTGCCCCTCCTGCCAGACGAACGGGCGCTGAGCATTGATGGTGAGGAGAGAGGGTTCGACCAATCCGGGATCGACCGCGTTGAGCTGCTCGTCGCGTTCAATCCCGGCGTCTCGCCACGCCCCCTACGGCGTGTGGCCTCGGGCGGTGAGACGGCGCGATTGGTGTTGGCAATCAAGGCGGTGTTGGGCGCGAGTGACCTGGCGCCGCTGGTGGTGTTTGACGAAGTCGACGTCGGGCTCGGCGGCCGCAGCGGCGGTATGATCGGCGAGCGACTGGCGAGACTCGGAGAGCAACGACAAGTGCTCTGCATTACGCATCTGCCGCAGGTCGCGGCTCGAGCGCGGCAACACATCACCGTGAGCAAGGCAGCAGAGCTGAACGAGTCCGCAGAGCGAACCAGCGTGCACGTTCGGATGCTCTCAGCGCAGGAGCGAATTGAGGAACTAGCGGAGATGCTCGGCGGATCGTCGATCGCAAACCGCACCAGCGCGGCCGATCTATTGCAGGCGGCGGTGGGCTCGTGACCACCGAAGCCAGCCAACCGGCCGGCCCCGTCGCGGTGCCGACAATTGCGCAGCGCATATCTGAGCTGCATGCGCATGCTGAGACTGACCAGGCGATCGTCGCGCCGTTGGCGGCTGACAAGGCGATCGTCGCCGATGCGCCCGAGATACACCGTCTGATCCAGTACTGGTTTGAGACGACTGGCGACGTGCTGCCGCGGACAGAGGGAGAGATCTACGAAACGATCCGCGACTTCGTCGTGGTCCGTAATCCGAATGGCCAGGAACTGCTCGCCGCCAGCGCATTGCACGTGGAGTGGCGCGACCTGGCTGAAATCAAGTCGCTCGTCGTTGATCCGGGCACGCAGGGCAAGGGGCTCGGACGGATCTTGGTCGAGGCGTGTCTCGAAGAGGCAGTACGGATGGGACTAAAGACCGTCTTCGCGCTTACGACAACGCCCGCGTTCTTCGAGCGGCTGGGATTTCGCATCTCTGGCGTTTCCGCCTTTCCCCGCAAGGTCTGGAACGAGTGTTTCCGCTGCCCCAAATACCATGCCTGCGACGAGATCGCAGTGACCATCGATCTCCGCGATCGGCTCCCGCGATGACCGATACGATCGAGTTTGCAGACTCACTGATCGAGACCGTGCGTGAGTCTGAGACGGTCTTTCAAGGCCAACGCATCAGCGTCCGCGTCGATGAGGTTGAGATGGCGGACGGTCGCCGCGCCCGCCGCGAGGTCGTGGAGCATCCGGACGCGGTCGTCATGCTTGCCCTGCGCGATGACGGCGAGATCGCCTTCGTTCGCCAGTGGCGGCATCCGACAGGTCGCCCGTTGCTGGAACTACCCGCAGGTCGGATCGACCTGGGCGAAACTCCCGAGCAGGCCGCTCGGCGCGAGCTCCGCGAGGAGGTCGGACTCGATCCGGGACGGCTCGAATTTGCACGCGGATTTTTTGTCGCGCCGGGCTTCGCTGACGAGTTTCTGCACGGGTTCATCGCCCGTGACTGCGTCGAGTCACCGCTGGCGGCGGATGAGGATGAAGAATTGATTGTCGAATGGCACCCGCTCGGCCAAGCCATCGAACTCGTGGAGTCGGGAGAGATCATCGACGCCAAATCAGTCATCCTGATCCAGCACCTCGCGCTGGAAGCGGTCGGTCCCCTGGGGCGCAAGATCGTGCGGCACTATCGAGGCCAGCAATAGTGGCGCTCGACTCTACGGTGGCGTCTACCGCTGAATGTCGATCAGTGCGACACTGAGGCGAAGACGCGACAGGCTCATTGGTCGGGAGACAGCATGTTGCAACATGACGTACTGATTGTGGGCTCGGGTTTGGCTGGAATGCGAGCGGCGTTGGAGGTTTCGAACGACCCCTCACTGGATGTGGCGATTCTGACGAAGGTCCACCCGCTGCGCTCTCACTCAGGCGCGGCGCAGGGTGGGATCGCAGCCTCGCTCGGCAACTCGGCCGAGGACTCGTGGGACTTGCACATGTTCGACACCGTCAAGGGCGGCGACTATCTCGTCGACCAGGACGCAGCTGAGGTACTCACCCGCGAAGGTCCAGAGAACATTTTCGAGCTCGAGCACATGGGTTGCGCCTTCTCGCGCGATGACGACGGTCGAGTGGCGCAGCGCCGCTTCGGCGGTCATACCGCGCCGCGCGCCTGTTACGCCGCCGACCGCACCGGTCACGCCGTCCTAACCGTGCTCTTCGAGCAACTGCTGCGGCGCGGGGTCAAGGTGTATTCGGAGTGGTACGCGCTTGACCTCGTGGTTCGGGACAACGTCTGCCAAGGCTTGGTCGCCTATGACATTCTGACTGGTCAGATTGAAGCGATCGCCGCCAAAGCCGTGATGTTCGGTACTGGCGGTTACGGCCGCGCGTTTCGAGTGACGACCAACGCCTTCGCCTCCACCGGCGATGGTGTTGTCATGGCCTACCGCGCAGGAATCCCGTTGGAAGATATGGAGTTTGTTCAGTTCCACCCGACCGGTCTGCAAGGGTCGGGCATTCTGCTCTCCGAGGCAGCGCGCGGCGAAGGCGCGCACATCGTCAACTCAGATGGCTTCCGCTTCATGGAGGAGTACGCCCCAGGCCGTATGGAGCTGGCCCCGCGCGACATTGTCGCCCGCGCTGAACAGTTGGAGATTGAGGCCGGACGCGGCGTGACGGCGCTACGCGACTCTGTGTTTATGGATTTGCGACCGATTGGTGAGGAGCGCATCCGCTACGCCTTGCCGTCGGTGTTGCATCTCGCCCGAGACTTCGCAGGCATCGACCCGCTCGATGCGCCAGTGCCGATTCAACCGACGGCGCACTACTCGATGGGCGGCATTCCCTGCGACATCAACGGCCAGGTTCGGATCAAGGATCTCGATGGCGCGCCTGAGATCACGGGGTTCTTCGCCGCTGGCGAGGCGTCGTGCGTGTCGGTGCATGGAGCCAACCGGCTGGGGACGAACTCCCTGCTGGAGGCGGTAGTTTTCGGACGCCGCGCCGGGCGAGGCATCCTCGACGTTGTGCGCGATCTCGATCCGACCAGCATCGACGAGGGCGATATGGCCAACGCAATCGGCGAAGTGGACAAGTTCCTCAGCGCGGATGGGACTGAGAAAGTTGGTCGAATTCGAGCCGAGCTGCGCGACACGATGATGGACAAGTGCGGCGTCTTCCGAGACGACGCGCAGCTGCGCGAGTGTCTGGCCGAGGTCAAGGAGTACCAAGACCGGTTCCGGCGCGTTTCGATCGATGATCACGGTTCAACCTTCAACACCGACCTGCTTGATGCGATTGAGCTCGGTCACATGCTGGAGTACTCAGAAGTCATCGTGAGCGGAGCGCTGGCGCGTCAGGAGTCGCGCGGCGGACACGCGCGCCGAGATTTCCCCACTCGCGACGACGAGCATTGGTTCCAGCACACACTCGCCTACAGCCCGGCAGAGGGCGAGGACGGCCCGCGGCTGGAGTACTGCGACGTCAATATGGCGCCAAAGTTCCGTGAGCCGTTCCCGTTGCAGGAACGCACCTACTAGCCCCCGAACTTGTCGCCCACTTGACAGGAAGCACGGACAGGCGCAAATCATGGTCCAGCAACAGTTCATTATCGAGCGCTACAACCCCGACACTGACGAAGCCTACGAGGAATCGTTCGAAGTCGACGTGCAACCGGGCCAGACGGTGCTCGACTGCCTCAATGCCATCAAGTGGGAGCAGGACGGCACGCTGTCGTTCCGTATGTCCTGCCGCCATGCGATCTGTGGCTCATGCGCCATGAAGGTCAATGGGCAGTCGATGCTCAGTTGCCAGACGCAGGCCGATGCCGCCGCGAATCGAGGCGACCCAATTCGCGTCGGCCCACAGGGCAACCAGCAGGTGATCAAAGACCTGGTCGTCGACGTGACTAAGTTTCTGCGCCAGTTCGAGCGCGCCGAGACCTGGCTGGAACCGTACGAGGATCAGGATCCACCGCAGAAGGAATACCGCCAGGAGGTCGAGGAGTTTGACCATTGGTCGCACGCCTCGACCTGCATCCACTGCGGTGCCTGCTACTCCGACTGCACAGTGGCCGCGGTCGACGAGAACTTCCTGGGCCCAGCCGCGTTGGCGAAGGCCTACCGATTTGTGATGGACAGCCGCGACTCGAAGCGTGAGGAGCGGCTGAAGTTCCTCTCCGAAGAACAAGGCGGAATCTGGGACTGTACCCGCTGTTACATGTGCGTCCAGGCCTGCCCCAAAGACGTGCTGCCGATGGACGCGATCATGGAGCTGCGCACGCTTGCCATCGAGGCCGGCCATACAAACAATCACGGGACTCGGCACCACAAGGGCTTCACCTCAGGCGTCCGCAAGCGCGGACGGCTCGATGAGATGATGCTGCCCGTGCAGTCGGTCGGCATTGGACGGCTGCTGACTGGCAATCTCTCGGCGCACAAGGAAATGATGGACTACACACCAGGCGCGATTCGCCTGCTCAAGTCCCGCAAGCTCCTGACGATTGCGCAGCGTCACGGCGCCAATGCCGAGGGGCGCGAGCAGATCCAGCGCATCTTCGACGAAGTCGAGGCCGAAAAGCACCACCACGACGTTGACGCTGAAGCGTTCGGCGCAGAATTCGAGACGGCACTTGGCGGACATTAGCTAACAGCGCTCACAGGCGATAGTGATAGCGCGGGAGGCGGATGAACATGAGTAAGTATGCATTCTGGCCTGGTTGCGTGGCGCGTGGCGCAGCGCCAGAGCTGTACACCTCCACGCTCGCTGTCGCCGAGCATCTCGGCATGGATCTGGTCGAGCTGGAAGCCGCCGCCTGTACCGGTGCAGGCATTATCTCCGACGGCGCTCCATATCTGCAGGACGTGCTCAACGCACGCACCATGGCGATGGCTGAGCAGATGGACCTGCCACTGATGGACATCTGCTCCACCTGTGTGGGCGTCCACCGACTCGCCGCTGAAAAACTACGCGACGTTGACTACCGCATTCGCATCAACCACCACCTGGCGCCAGATGGAATCGAGTACCGCGGTTCAGCCGATCCCCGCCACCTGCTCTGGATTCTGCTCGAGGACGTCGGTGTGGATCGAATCAACTCGTTGATCACGCGGCCATTGGAGGAACTCAATCTCGGACCGTTCTATGGCTGCTACATCGTCCGACCGGAGCGCACCCTGGACTTCGACGCGCACCCTACCCGCCGCGACAGTCTCGAGCAACTCATCGATATGCTCGGCGCGACGACCGTGACCTACGATGGTATGACCAAGTGCTGTGGGTTCCCGATCTTGACGACGAACAAGCAAAACTCGCTGACCATGGCGGGAACGCATCTTGACGAGGCGCAATCGAAGGGGGCGGACGCGCTGGTGACGCCATGTCCGTTGTGCCATCTCAACCTCGATGCGCAGCAGCCGGACGCGGCCAAGGTGATCGACCGTAACCTGAATCTGCCGATTCTGCACGTACCGCAGCTGTTGGGCCTCGCGATGGGTCTGCCGCCCGAACAATTGGGTCTGACACGCCACGTTGTGGATACGAACCGCCTGCTCAACAAGATCGGCGCGTAAGAGTCCGCTATATACATCCACAAGGCGACCGCGGATCCCAGAGCAAGCGACGCCCCCGCTCGTGAGCCGAACGGGGGCGTCGCGTTGAGTTGGAGGGCGGTTCGCCGAAGAGTGTGCCGATGTCTCCCGTGCGGACGTCGGCGGCGGGCGGGGTGACAGTTCTACCGGCCGACCGTTGCCCCCTCCGACATCAAAGACGTCCGCCGAACCCACAAGGTTCCCAAACGAAGGGAACCAACCCAGGGCTGGAGTCAGGCCCCCGCCCCGGTTCCGCGCAAGCGCGGGTCCAGGATGTCACGCAGGGCATCGCCAAGCAGGTTGAAGGCCAGCACGATGAGCGTGATGGCGGCGCCCGGCGTGAGCGCCAACCACGGCCAGCGGTCGAGGTTGCCGCGTTGCGTCGCTTCGAAGAGTACGAAGCCCCAGGTCGGATTCTTGGCAGAATTGGCGCCGAGTCCGAGGAACGACAGTGCGGCTTCGGCCAGAATCGTGCCGCCGATCGTGACTGAGGCGATGACGAGGATCGGAGCCGTGATGTTGGGCAGGATGTGGCGGCCGATGATCCGTAACGGCCCGGCGCCGATCGTGCGCGCGGCTTCGACGTAGGTATTCTCCATCGTGGAGAACACGGTGCCACGCACGACGCGCTGGGTACCGGGTATGAGAAAGATGACGATCACCAGAATTACTGTCGTCATGCTCGGCGTCAGGACGGTGACGAGTGTCATCATCAGGAGCAGCGGCGGTAGTGCTTGGAAGGCGTCGGAAATGCGCTGCAGTAGCAAGTCGGTGACGCCGCCGGCGTAGGCCGAGATCATTCCGATGACCATGCCGCCGAGGATGCCGAGTCCAGTCGCGAGGATGCCGATCACGATCGCCGGCCGCGCGCCAAAGATGATGCGGCTAAAGAGGTCGCGACCAAGTGAGTCCGTACCGGCTATGTGAGTTGGCCAGGAGGGGGCGGCCAGCTTGTTGATCACATCGGTCTCGCTCGCGGGGTAGGGGGAAAAGCCCGGCATGATAGTCTCGCCGCCGATGGAAATGTCCTGGCCGAAGATCGCCGAAATCACCAGAATGAGAATGAATACTGCGCCGACGGCGCCGAGAGGCTTATTGCGGGCGTGTTTGCCCCAGACCCGCCACCAGCTCGGGCCGGAGGATTCGGCCAGCGGGACGATTTCGTCGGTGCGAGCAGCTGCGGACATCAGAACCACTCCGTCATTGGTCTACGAGTAGCGAATCCGCGGATCGAGCCAGGCATAGCTGAGGTCGACGAGGATGTTGATGAATACGACGCCGAACCCGACTACAAGCGAGATACCCAGCACGAGTGTGAAGTCGACCTGGCGAATCGCCCGCACCGCGAGCGCGCCGATGCCGTCGATGCGGAAGATGAACTCGACGATCACCGCGCCAGAGATGAGGAAGGCGAACTGATTGGCGAAGATGGTGATGACTGGGATCAGGGAGTTGCGGATTACGTGTCGCAAGATGATGGCGCGTTCGCCGAGCCCCTTGGCGCGCGCGGTGCGGACATAATCCTCGTTGACCACTTCGAGCACCGTGGAACGCTGCATGCGCATCACGGTCGCCATCAGGGAGGCGGAGAGCACGAGCGCCGGCGCAATCAATCCGGTCAGATTGTCCGCCACGCCGTCCCAGATGTACGGCGGGTCGAGCGTCGAGAGCGACACATTGAGCCAGGCGGCGCCAAACGTCACGACCAACACCGCGAGGAAGAAGTTGGGTACGGCGAGGCCCAGGATCGCGAACACTCGGGATAGGTAGTCACCCGGGCCACCCTGCCGGATGGCGGAGAATACGCCGATTGGCACTGCCAGCAGTCCCGAGATCAGGGTGGCCATGACGACGAGCTGCACGCTTCGCGGCAGGCGATCTTGGATCTCCTGCCAGACAGGGAGGCGCGTAGCAAAACTTGTTCCTAGGTCGCCTCCGAATGCATTCGAGAGCCAGATCCCGTACCGCTCGAGCACCGGTTTGTCTAAGCCAAGGTCACGTTCATACTGCTCGATTTGCACGGACGTCAAGTTCGCCCCTTGTGGGCTTTGGTTGAGCAAACGGGTGAGCGTATTGCCGGGAACCGCATTCACCAACATGAAGACGATGAATGACAACAGTACGAGCACGGCGAGTGCGCCGATGATCCGACGGATGATGTATCCGGCCATCGCTCACGCCTCCGTCGCTGATGCAGGAAGCTGGAGCCGCACCTACCGGCAACCCTGCATCTGCGGAGCTGACGGCAGGAGCGGCGGCCGATTAGACATTCTTCCAAATCCGCTCGGTGTTGGTCGCCCCCCAACCTGGGTTCCAGGCGTTGTAGGTGTCCATCTGGCCAAAGAGATACTCGCGTCGGGCGGCCATACGGTACGGGTTGACGCAGAAGATGCGCCACATGTTCTCGAGCTCGCGCACACGGATCTTGTCCAGTAGGTCAGAGCGCTTGTCGATGTCAAGTTCGAGACGTTGGGCTTGCGTCCACTCGTCAATGTCACGGTCGTCGATGCCGTAGATGTTGCCGGGGCTTTCCGAGTGCATCTTGCCGTATGAGAGACCGTCCGCGTCCATCTCAGCCCCGACTTGCCAGGTGAACAGAGTGTCGCCCTCATACTCTTTGGTGAACAGCAAAGAAATCCAAGACTCCCACTCGATCTGCTCATGTTCGACCTGTGCGCCAAGATTCCGTTGCCACTGGTCGACGACCAAGAGGAAGTGATCGAGGTAGAAGCCTGGCACGGTGTGGAAGGCGGCCTTGAAAGAGAGCGGGTTGTCTTCGTTGAATCCGGCCGCATCAAGCAACCTTTTGCCTTCGGCCGCATTGAACACGTGGAAATCGCCAAGTTCTTCGAATGTCCAGGGCCACTCTCGGAAGCCCCAGGGCGATTCGTCGTCGCGGAAGAAGGTCCAGTTCTGGCCGTATCCGCCGGCAGCAAGTCCGTAGTAGACGCCAGCGGCTTGTTCATCTCGGTCCATGCCCAACGACAGCGCTTGGCGGACTCGCGTGTCGTTGAAGGGCGGCGTTGAGAGATCTTTGAAGGTCATGTATGGCTGCCAACCTGGCGGTGGCGCTGTGACCTGGACGACCATCTCTGGGTGCTGCTCGATTGCGCGGTCGTACTCGGTGATGTCCTGCAGCCGAATCCAGTCAGTCTCGCCTGTTTCCCAGGCGGCCCATTCCGACTCACGCTGACCGACGAAGTCGAGGCCGTGGATGTTGTCGACGTACGGCAACTGCATGCCGGTACGCGGGTCCTTCTTGAAGTACTCCGGGTGCTTGCTACCGCGCCATTCGGAGCCAGTGGTGGCGCTGTCGAGTATGAAGGGGCCGGTGCCGACGGTGTTTTCGGCGAGGTCCAGCAGACTCGGTTCCTCCACGAACTCCGGCGCGATCACGGTATGGAACGGGTTCATCATGTTGTTGAGCAGATACGCCGCTGGCTCCGATAGGTTGAAGCGGACCGTATTGCTCGCGTTATCGAAGTCGATGTCCTTGACCGCTGTGTACGAGGATGCCTGCACGCGCTCGGGCTCACGCAGCGCGTCGTAGGCAATTTTGACATCCTCGGCGGTCATGTCACGCCCGTTGACCGGCGGCTTGTCTTGCCACTTGATTCCGTCTTGTAGTTGGAAGACGACTGTGGTCGGGTCAGGGACCTCCCAGCCGGCGGCGAGGTCGCCTTCGTTCTTGTAATAGTGTGCGTTCGAATAATCGTCCATGGGGAAGACGACGAGCTGAGAGTAGAACATCGGAGCGAAGGCAGCTGTCAGGGCGGCGCCTGGTCCCAATACGTTCCAGTTGGCGGGCGCGGCGTGCGCCAATCGCCAGGTGCCGCCCGGCTTTGGGCCGTCGGCCTGGCCGGGCAGGTTTTGCAGCTTGCTCCAGTGGTAGCGCAGCCGCCATTCTTCCTCTGCCGTGAGGCTCATCGCCTCTTCCTCGGCAGTGAGCTGACCGGGCAGCAGCGCAACCGATTCTTCTTCAGCGACTTCCTGCTGTGTTTGCGCCTGCTGTGCGGCGGTCTGCTGGGCCTGCTGCTGAGCCTGCGCCTGCTGTTCGGGTTGTGCCTGTTGGGCCTGCGCGGCGGCCTGCTGGCCGTCGTCGTCATCGTCACCGCAGCCGACGAGCGCGATCCCGGCCGCGCCGACCCCGGCGCGAGCTGAGGCGTTCATCAGCGAGCGTCGGCTCAGCCGCTGGCGCTGCATCCGCTTCCAGTAGTTACGTTCCTGAGACATGTGACTCGCTCCTCGCATCGATGCCG
Source organism: Dehalococcoidia bacterium (assembly GCA_963422755.2). Taxonomy (GTDB): domain Bacteria; phylum Chloroflexota; class Dehalococcoidia; order Bin125; family Bin125; genus Bin125. Next base: position 2,249,049 of record OY730488.1, on the reverse strand, counting down.
ACTGGCGGACTGTGCACGCCCAGCCCACGCTTCGGTTCCGCGTAATATAGCGTCCTGGCTGACAGATTGCACAAGAGGTGCCTCATGCCCAGCGTTGCCGAGATCGAGGCGCGCGTGCGCCGCTTCCTCGCCGACCGCCACATTCCCTATGAGACCATCGCTTGTCGCCCCGACCAGGCGGATACCGCCGTGTTCTGCGCGGTCTTCGGCATCGCGCCGGAGGCATCGGTGAACACGATTCTGGTGGCCTCGAAGCAGGAACCGAAGCAGTACGCAGCCTGCCTCGTCCTCGCCAACACTCGACTCGACGTCAACCGCACCGTCCGTAAGGAGATGGGCGTGCGCAAGTGCTCGTTCGCGTCGTTTGACGAGACCGAGGCGGTGACCGGCATGCTCTCGGGTGGCGTGACGCCCTTCGATCTGCCCGACGAGATTCCGATCTTGATCGACTCGCGGATTGTCGGCGAGGAGCTGATCTGGTTGGGCGGAGGCAGTCGCTCACTCAAGATCGGTGTGAAAGCCGATGATGTATCCAGACTTCCCAACGCGCGAGTGGTCGACGGGTTGGCGCGATAGCAGAGCGCCGTGACCGCTACGACGCGCGCAGCTCTCGCTCCAGCGCGACAATCTCCTCAATCGGGACAGCCCCATCGGCGAGGCCGGCGCGCAGCGCGCGTTTGGCCATGAGTTGCAGCGTCCGGTTGGTCGGCGTGGGAACGTCATGCTCCAGGCCAAGCAGCACGATCTCGCCGTTGAGCCAGTCCGTTTCGATCGTGGGCCTGCCCCGTCGAAAGGACTGCCAGGTCGAGCTGCCGCCTCGCTCGACGTCGGGGATCTCGCCTGCAGTGAATGTCGCCTGGCGTCGCGCGCTGATCTCGCGCTGTGGGGCGTAGTCAATCTGCGCGGCGGCATAGCAGGTGACGGCTTCGTCGCGCAAGCGGCGGAGGAACGCCCGCGCCTCACCGTCAGCTTGGCGCAGTGCCGCCTCCCCGCACAATGCGCCGACTGCATTGCCGAGATTGTCCAACAGTTTGCCGTACTTGAGCCGCATCACATTCGCCTCGGGTTGGGCGTTGAAGCCGGCGCGGCTGAGGTCGGCGCAGAGTTGCGTTACGTGATCGTCGACCCCGCGTGGATAGCGTCCGCTGTCGAGCAGGCCCGCCTTCGGGGTCCCGAACAATGCGATCTCGCCGGCGACCAGGAAGGTGGCCGGCATGACAACGAGCATCCCGTAGACGTTGAGGAAACGCCGCGCCGCGCTGCGTTCATTGGCGACGCCGTTCTGGGCGCAGACGACCGGCAGCTCGGGGCCAGCGGCGCGTTCGAGGTCGTCGAGTGCGCTGGCTGTGTCTTGGCCTTTCATGGTCAAGATGACGATGTCGCCCTTGCCGAATGTGATCTCCGACGGGTGTCCGACGGCCTGCACAGGAACACGTTGGCGGCCGCTGGGCCGACGGACGAGCAGGCCGTTCGTTTGCATCGCCTGGAGATGTGCGCCACGCGCGATCAGGGCGACGTTGCAGCCGGCGAGTTGTAGCAGGGCGCCGATCCCGCCACCGATCCCGCCCGCTCCATAGATGATGTACCGCATCACCGCGCCCTTTCGATCATGAGCACGCACAGGCTATCGCGGGATGAGCCCTACCCTGTGCCGTGTTGCAGCAGAGACAGGATGTCCACATGTCAGAACGAATCGACCAGACCGCCCCGCTGACGCAGATCGATGGCGAGCTCGCCGTGGATGGTCTCGCCGCGCCGCTGCGCATCGTTTGGGACCGCTGGGGAGTGCCGCACGCCGAAGCGCAGTCAACGCGGGACGCGTTCTTCGCACAGGGCTATTGCCTGGGACAGGAGCGCGGCTGGCAGCTCGAGCTCTATCGCCAGATGGCGCACGGGCGCGCAGCCGCGCTGCTGAATCGAGGGCTGCTGCGTATTGATCGGCTCAACCGCACGCTCGGATTTGGGCGCGACGCGGCGCGTGAATGGGAGGAACAGTCGGACGACGCGCGGATGATCCTGCAGGCCTATGCCGATGGCGTCAACGCGGCGATCTCCGTCGGGCCCGCACCAGTCGAGTTTGGCCTGCTCGGACATGAGATGCAGCCGTGGTCGCCAGTCGACTCGCTGGCGATCCTGAAGATGGTCTCGGCCAATGTGCACTGGTCGACGAAGATCGGCAATGGCGAGGTCGCGGCTCGACTCGGTCTGGAGGCCTTGGGAGCGCTGATCCCGGACGTGCCCTCCGACGCCGCGCTGATCGCTCCCGCCGGCGCCTCGTGGACCAACGGCGCGCACGCATTTGCCGACGCGCTCGCCGACCTCGAGCTGGAACCCGGCACGCGGCGCGGCGGGCTCGACGGCTCCAACTGTTGGGTGATCGATGGCACCCACACGGCGAGCGGTAAGCCGCTCGTGGTCGGTGACCCCCATCTCGCGTTCAGCGTTCCGCCACAGTGGTTCGTGATGCATATGCAGTGTCCCGAGTTCAATGTCGCGGGACCATGCAGTCCGGGATATCCAGGCCCGGTCTACTACGGACATAACACACAGATCGCCTGGACGATGACGCACGCGCAAGGCGATCGCTGGGATGTGTACCGCGAGCGAATCGTGCGCGACGGCGCTGTTCCAGCCGCAGCCTGGCTCGACGGCGCAGAACCGCTCCAGCGGCGCGACGAGATGATCGAAATCCGCGGCGAAGTGCCAGTCAGCCAGACCGTCTGGTCAACGCGTCACGGGCCGGTCGTGCATGGCGATCCACAGTCGGACGATGAGGTGCTCGCGGCGCGCTTTGGGCTCGCTGAACCCTGCCACGACTTCGACGGCATGCTGACGGTCTTCACCGCCGACAACGTCCACGACGCTCGACGGGGGTTTCAACGTTACGATTCCATCTCGGGCAACTACTGCTTCGCTGACCAGCAAGGTGAAATCGGCTATCAGTACACAGGTCGCGTGCCCAAACGCTCCGCGCAGCTGACGCCAGTCGCCGGCTGGGACGGTGCGCACGAGTGGGACGGCGATGTGCCAGCCGACGAGCTGCCCCAGGATCTGAACCCCGCTGGCGGGGTCATCATCACCGCCAACAACCGCACCACGACCGACGACTATCCCCACTACCTCAGCTTCAGCCAGACGCCGTACCGCGCCAATCGGCTGCGCGAGCTGCTGCGCGGCCGCACCGATTGGTCGGCCGACGACATGCCACAGGTGCAGTCAGATCAGACCAGCATGCACGCGCGCTACATCGCGGCACGTGTCGGCGGCGCATCGCTCAACGGCACGGCCTCGACGGCGTCGGAGTTGCAAGCGATGCTCGCCGGCTGGGACGGACAGCTCGCGATCGACTCGGCGCCAGGACTGCTGTACCTCGAGCTCTGCCAGCAGATGATCGAACGGACGGTGCGGCGTTACATCCAGGCCCCGTCACGGCTGGTCGCCGGCTCTGCGGATGAGCTGCGTATCTTGCACGAGCAGCTGCTCGCTGACAACACCCTCACGCTGCCCGAGAGTCAGTCGTGGGACGACGTGATCGCGGAGTCGTTGCTCGCGGCTGGGTCGGTCTTACGCGCGCGTCACGGCGACGATCCCACAACCTGGCGCTACGGCGACGCGCATCTGGTCAGCTGGCGGCACAACCTCGGCCGCGATCCGGAACGTGCGGCGCGATTCAACATCGGGGACTTCCCCAAGGGCGGCGACGGCCACACGCCCAACAACGCGACCGGTCTGATCGGTCAGCCCGCGGACCATGGGGTGAGCTATCGACAGATTTTCGATCTGGCTGCGCTCAACGGTGCACGAATCGTGCTACCGCCGGGCAACTCGGGACGACCCGACAGCAACCACTACCGCGATCACATGCAGAAATGGCTCGAGATGGAGTACTTTCCGCTCTACGTTGAGTGGGCTGACATCGAGTCCCACGCGGAGGGTGTGTTGAGACTCGACCAGGTTTAGGGCGCAGTCGCCTCAACGCTCAGTCTCAGGAGGTCGAGGCCGGCTGTGAGTTGCTGGTCGGAGATCGTCAACGGCGGCATCAGCTTGATCACGTCCGATGCCATCCCGCCTGAGGTCTCCACTAGCAGGCCGTGTTTGAAGGCGGCGTGGGCGATGCGCGACGCTTGGCCCTCGATTGGGGTGTGCAGACCCTGGAGCAGGCCCCGACCGCGCACCGTAGCGCGCAGAGACTCGTGCTCATCTGCGAGGGTCTGCAGTTCTCGCTGGACGATCTCCGCTTTGCGCCGCACGTCAGCGGCGAGCCTGTCGTCGAGCCACCAGGTCAACGCTTCGTTCGCAGTGACGAACGCGGCGTTGTTGCCTCGGAAGGTGCCGTTGTGCTCGCCCGGCTCCCAGATGTCAAGCTCAGGACGAATCAGCAGCAGCGACATCGGCAGCCCGCTGCCGGAGATGGACTTGGAGAGGCAGATCAGGTCAGGCTGGAGCCCTGACGGCTCAAACGAGAAGAACGTGCCCGAACGTCCGCAGCCGGCCTGGATGTCGTCAACGATCAGTAGCACGCCGTGTCGCTGGCAGCACGCGGACAGGCGCTGCAACCACTCGAAGCCGGCCGTGAACAGCCCGCCCTCGCCTTGGATCGTCTCCACGATCACGGCCGCCACCTCGTTACTGGCCAACATCTGATCGAGCTCGGTGATCGTGTCCACGTCCGGTCCCAGTTCGCCGTCGAACGGCGCTGTGCATCGGTGTTCGAGCGGCACGCCGGCGGACTCGCGCTTGGACGCGTTGCCGCTCAGCGCGAGCGCGCCCAGCGTCATGCCATGGAAGGCATTGGTGAACGAGACGATCGTCCGTCGGCCGGTCACCTTGCGGGCGAGCTTCAGCGCCGCCTCGACCGCATTGGCGCCGGTCGGTCCGGGGAACATTACTTTGTACGACATCCGGCGCGGTTGCAGGATCACCTCATTGAAGCGCTCGAGGAAGTCCCGCTTCGCCGTCGTCGCCATGTCGAGCGAGTGCAGCACGCCCTGCGATTGCAGGTAGCGAACCAGCGCCGCGATCTGCGGCTCAGGGTTGTGTCCGTAGTTGAGCGCGCCCGCACCGCTGAAGAAGTCGATCCATTCGCGATCGTCTTCGTCCCAGATCGATGAGCCGTACGCGCGCGCCCAGACGACGGGCCAGCCGCGCACGTACGACCGAACTTCCGACTCCAGCGCCTCGAACGTTCCCAACCCCTCCGTCACGCCGATCACGTTCACCATCCACGCCCCTTACTCATCGCCCCACTGAGGCTATGCCTCCACTATGCCGTGAGCGGGGTCTGATTGCGAGTGCGTAGCCAGATGATTGGGATGCCGTGGTTCGGTGAGTTGCCCGCCTAGCTGCCTAGCTGTGGCCGTTGTGGGAGTGATTCGAGTGTTGGTGATGATCATGGTCGCCCTCGTGAGCGCAGTGATCGGGCGCTGGCAGGTCGAGCGCCGGGTTGTGGCTGAAAAAGCCCGCAGGGCGCATCCTGAATCCGCTGCGGTGCACGGGCGCAATCGGCCAATCCTCAGGGACGACGATGTGGTTCATCCCGACTGTGTACCAGAGCACCACGTCGGCGTTGTCAATCGCTCGGTCGGCCGAGACCCAGGACGGGATCCCGTCACCTGGCTCGCTCTGGTTCGGGTAGTCGCCCGCCGGGTACATCTGCGCGGCGTCGTAGGGCGTCACCCAGAGCTGCTTGTGGGTGAACCCCGCCCGTCCGTAGACAGCCGATTGCGGGCCGGCCATCAGCGACACCGTCTCGCCCGGTACTAGGACGTAGGCAGGTGGATGGCCCACGTGGTTCACTTCGTTCGTATTGGCGATGCGCCAATGTCGCGCGGAGGCGGACTTGGCCACGCGCTCCCCGTCGGACTCGCTGCGCAGCGGCTGGGCGCGCGCGGTGAAGGCGTTGTGGTGAGGGTTGTCCGGTCCCGCTGGCAGCGGCACGGTGTCAACCTCGTACACCGTGTTGCTGCCGCCATCGACCTCCATGTCGAGGCGGAAGCAGAAGAAATGCTGGTGAATCGGCGCGGCGAGCCGCGGCGCGATCATGTGTCGCGTGATCTGCGGGTCGTCGGGCTCGGCTGCGATCGTCTGGACAATGCCGGTCGCCTTCGCCTCCTGCTCCCATGAGCCGTCGGGGTAGAAGTACCAGTAGAAGCCGTAGTCGTAGTTCCCGACCGTAGCAATGGCGGATACGACTAGCCGCCGGTTGCGGCGCACGTCCGCGATCGGGCTGCCATCGACCATGTGCGTGTGCTTCCAGCTGATCCCGAAGTCCTCCTCGTGGATGCAGATGGCGTTCTTGATCGTGCGCGAGCCGCCGTATTCGTTGGTGACGTGTCCATCCATATAGACGATCTCGCCGAGGCAGTCGCAACCGAGCTCGAGCGAGTTCGTGAGGCGTCCCAGCCCGCCGACCTCGCCCGAGTCGAAGGCGTTCTTGAAGTACTGCGTCGGCGACGGGTCGCCGTATGGCACGACCATCTCAGCCATCGAAGCGCGGTAGCAGATCGGGCGCAGCTCACCGTCGTCGTTGTAGGCGATCTGGTGCAGCACAAGTCCCTCGCGTGGGTGTAACGAGACGCGCATCTGCCACTTCTGCCAGGAGAGCAGGTGCCCCTCGAGCGTGAACGAGACCCCCTCGGGCTGGATGATGTCGAGCGGCTTGAGGTCTGTGCGCGGTGTGATGTCGTTGGTGCTATAAGAGAGCTCGTCCTCGGCCGGTGCCGGGCCCGGCTCGTCGATCAGCTCTAGCACGCGTTCCTCGATGAGATCAACGACCGCGACGACGTGCTCGATCGGGCGGCCGTAGCCGGTGCGGTTGGGGTCCTCGCGCAGGTAGGAGATTGCCTTGAGCGTGCGATGTTCGCGCTCCCACTGCGTACCGAAGTTGCCGCCCGGCCAGGGGTCGATCTGAATCTTCTCAATCTGCTCATTCGAGAATCCGCGCGATTTCATGGCGGCCTGCCAGCGCGCATCGGCGCGGACCGTCGCCTCGGCCCGGCCGAACTCCTCCATCAGCGGGAACGGCTGGCGCCCGACAAGCGGCGTCCAGCGCATCACGGACTCAGCGTCAAGGTCGACAACACACTCAACCGCGTCGCCCGAGTCAACGTCCAGCAGCATCACGAACGCCTGGCGCGCCATCGGGTCGCCCGCAGGGAAGGAACGGACGGCATCCTTGGGTGGCTCCTCCAGAGCGACCAGCGGAAAGCGCCAGCCGTCGCGAGGAGCGTGAGCGGCGGCAATCCGCGAGGCAGCCGAAATCTCGTCAGCGTTCAAGGGATCGAGTGGGTGAGCAACGCCAACGGCGGCGGCAGGTGTTTCGGTGACCATGGGAGCTCCGGTCGGTGTTTGGGGGTCAGGGTAGCTGAAGTCGGCGTCAGATCAAGTCTTCACGATGAGCAGGGAGCGACTTCTGACAGGAAGTCAGTGAGCGTCATCAATTCTGGTCGAATCGATTTTGAGTAGCGTTTCTGAAGCGGATCTGGAACTACTAGTTGGATGTTATTCTCGCGCATCGCGGCGAACTGCTTTTCTGACACTCCCTCTTGGAGAGTGAGCAGGTGCTTCTTATCGATTCTCTTGGCTTCATCTGTTACCTGTGCCCAGCGCTCACGTAGGGTTGTCTTCACAGCCAGCATGCGCAACTTGCTGGGATCGAAGGACTCATCATGGTAGGCCGTCTCCGATGGAAACACAAAGTCGGGCCTTCTGCCTTCTTCGGTTTCGACTTGTTGATCGAAGTGCACACTCTCGATAAAGCTCTCTTCGCCGAGTATTCGCACCAAGTGCTTTTCCAACGAACTTCCAGCTCGAGATCGACGACGCTGCAATATCGTCTGCGCGACCTTGAGGAAGTCGCTCAAAGAGCAGAATCCTTCTTTCACCCTAGGGAGCCACATCGCAATCTCAACACTTTGGAAGAGTTCGTATTCACAATCTCGTCGGCTGATTAGGCGTTGGTCAGGCTTGTATGCGGAAAAACATGGTTGCATTGCCAAAGATTTCTCAAGGATTTCGTTTTGAGAAGGAAAATCAGCGAGCCATTTGCTAGGGATATCGGATTCACTGAAGCTGCAGTTGCTCTGAGATAAGTCAAGGCCCAATGGTGGAAACGCGATGTTACGACCCGGCTCAATGGTTCCGAAACGCTCCTGGAGAAAATCCTCTTCGTCTTCGGTCTCACAGAGCCAGACCCTGCACCACTTTCCATCCTTGGGTCCTCCAAACGCAAAGGCGACAATCGCACCGGTCATTTCAGGGTCAAGAAGAGGGCAATTCTTACCACCCCATCGAGTAATGCGAGCCTCATTCTTGCTCTTGTACCGGATCGCGTTGACGTAAGCTCGGTAGTCGTGAGAGACGATGTGGGCGTCAAAGCAGGCACGTGTGATGTGTTTCTCTGGATCGTCGAGTATCGGGAACACACTATAGAGAATTGCCTTGGGCACATATGGCCCCGCTTGATGTGATCCTGTTTGCTGGGTGTCGTTTCCCCTCAGCCGCTTAAGCCACCAGACAACATTGCTTTCGAATGCCAGAGAATCCAAGAAAGCACGCATGTCTTTAACGCTCATCTCGCCCTCGAATTTCTATATGATCAGAGCATGTGCTCAGCCATTGCTCAGCCAAGTCCAATGCGGCATCAAGTCCGATTTGCTGCCGACCTCTTAGTGCACACTCCCAAATCGTCAGCTGCCGCCATTCCTCCTCCGCGATCCGTTCCGCAACCTCTGCGTCCTTGTCTCGATTCTGCCCCAGTTTTGCTTGCCAGAATTCGCGGCGGGTCTTAGGCATATTGAACAGCGCACAATCGTGCTGGTGCCAGAAGCAGCCGTGAACGAATGCAGCTACTCGGTAGCGTGGCAGTACGAAGTCTGGTTTGCCGGGGACACCGGCTGGGTGCAAGCGATAGCGGTAGCCGCGCTGGTGAAGGCCTTTTCGGAACAGCACTTCGGGTCTCGTGTTCCGTGAACGAATGCCGGCCATCATTCTGCTGCGGACTTCGGGTGAGACTATGTCCATAGTAATTGACGCTCCTTAACTTGGTGAGTTTTGGGATTGCTCGTCGGTGTTAGATGGTCGACCAGTAGGCGAGCAACTGCCGTTGCGGCCGGTACTGCTACTGCATTGCCGAATTGTCGATATGCCTGAGTATCGGAAACTGGAATCTGGAATACACTCTCGCCAATCCGATCGAAACCCATGAGTCTGGAGCACTCCCTCGGAGTAAGACGTCTGGGCCGTCCTTTCCCCTTCTTCCCTCTTCTGACGAGTATCTCTGATCCGTCTTTATAGTATCTAGCTGAAAGGGTTCTGGACCGATCGTCTGGGCCGACAAGGCCAAAGCCAAAGCCATTGCCTTTTGCTCTGTGGCGACGGGCGTAAGCCTGGAGGTATTTCCAGAGATGTTCGGTGAGGACATAGCGACTCTTGACTTTTCCAGTTGCTCCAGTCGTGTAGCGATCTTCCAGCAGTTCACTGCCATCTTCGGGGTGTAGCACGGCAGCCATGGTTGGGTATGGCGGGGGCGGGATGTGTAACTCATCAAATGAGAATTTGGATGGTTCTCTGAATCCAACGATGAAGATTCGTTCTCGATGTTGAGGCAGCCATTGGGATGCGTCTACAATCCTGCAGTCGATGTGATAACCTAGTTCCTCCTCAAGAACCGCACGAATTGTGCGGAATGTGTTTCCTTGATCGTGACTCAGGAGATTCTTTACATTTTCCAGCACAAAGGCTGTCGGGCGGCGGGATGAGAGAATTCGGGCGATATCGAAAAACAGCGTGCCCTGCGTGTCGCAGGCAAACCCATCTGGCTGTCCGAGGGCGCGCTTCTTCGACACACCGGCAATCGAGAACGGTTGGCAGGGAAATCCTGCCACAAGGACGTCGAAATCCGGTATCTCGTCTTCACGTACATCTCGGATGTCGCCATGAATTGGCTCGTTCAGTGAAAAATTGGCCTCGTAAGTCCGCTGGCAAAATTTGTCAATTTCGCAAGTGAAGACACATTGCCCCCCCACGGCCTCCATTGCAAGGCGGAAACCACCGATACCTGCGAACAGATCGATGAACCGGAAGCGAGCTTCCCTGACACTGCGACTGTGCTCGCTAAATCGGACAGATAATTGCTCAGAAACCGCTGAGTTCATGCGTTGTTCTGTCCATTTCGTGGAAGGACACCCGAGGAGCTGCTTCTCCGAATGGTTTTGCAGGATGTCGAGGCGTAGGTAGGCGGGCCCTACGGCCCGCCCACTCTTATGCTTGCGCCTAGACAGCCTCGATGATTGTGCTGATGCCCATGCCAGCGCCGATGCACTGGGTGGCGAGACCGTACTGGCCTCCCGAGCGCTTCAGCTCTCGGGCGACCGTGGTGACCAGGCGGGTACCGGTGGCGCCCAATGGGTGCCCGATGGCCAGCGAGCCACCGTTGACGTTCACCTTGTCCATGCCGATGCCGAGCTCCTGCACCGACGGGAGGACCTGCGCGGCGAAGGCTTCATTGAACTCGACACGGTCGATCTCGGAGGCGTCGATGCCGGCGTGGGTCAGCGCCTTGCGGGTCGCAGGGACCGGGCCGAGACCCATGATCTGCGGCTTAACGCCACCGACCCCGAAGCCGGCAATGCGCGCCAGCGGCTCGAGTCCCAGCTCATCCGCCTTGCGTTCGCTCATCAGCAGCGCGGCGGTGAAGCCGTCGTTGGTCGGGCAGCTGTTGCCAGCTGTAATGCGGATCTCGCTTTCGGTATGCGAGACGGTACCGCGCACGGTGCGCAGGCCGCTCAACCCCTCAAAGTTCGTGCCCGGACGGAAGCCCTCGTCAACCGTGACCACGACCTTCTCGCCGCGCTCGTCGAGCAGCAGGTTGCCTTCCTCGTCGAAGACCGGCTTCTCGACCTCGATCGGCACGATCTCGCGCTCATAGAAACCGGCCGCTAGCGCTTCGCCGTACTTGCGGTGCGACTCGACCGCGAACTCGTCCAGCGTCTCGCGCGAGATGTCATACATCTCGGCTACGTTCTGGGCGGTCTGCAGCATCGAGCAGACGGGTGAGGAGTCGAGGATCGCGTCTGGGATCGGCACGCTGAAGTCGAGCCCGTGGCTCGGTCCGAGGTTGCGCTGCGACTCGGTCATCTTGTGACGATCTTGGTTGAACTCGGTGATCCGGTTCGGCTCAGCGCCGCCGCCGCCGCCCAGCTGGCGGCCCATGCGCTCGACGCCAAGCGCAACGCCGACGTCAATCGCGCCGACCATGATCTCCTGCGCCACACGGTGCATGGTCTCCATCGAGGAGCCGCACTGGCGGTTGGAGTCGAAGGTGCAGGTCGACTCGGGCAGACCAGCCAGACGCACGATGTGGTTGGCGCCGATTCCTGCCAGCTCCGCCACACCGCCGACGCAGCCCATACCGACGTCCTCGATGTCGTGCGGGGAGAGCTGCGGATAGCGGCTCAGCAGCTCCTGCAGCACCTGCACGCCAATGCTGTCCAGTCGGGTCGCCGTGAAGGCGCCGCGTCCCCCGCGAGTGAAGGCTGAGCGCACGCCGTCGACGATGACGACATTCTGCATTTCCATCAGTCATTTCCTTTCTCGGGCGCACGCGCGCCGCTCTTCGGTGTTCAGCGGCAGTGTAGCGGATCGCGCTGGCTGAGGCGAAGCTCGGCGCGGTCACGCGTCTTCGGTGGCGCGGCGCTGTTGCGTTGCAGAATGCTAGTAATCGCTGTCGTACACGATCTGCCAGCGCAGCTCATTGCCGTTCCAGCCGAGGAAGTAGTGCCGCTGGATTGCATGGATGGCCACGCCCACGTTGCCCTTGAGGTCGCTCGTGATGAGTCTGTCATCCCAAGAGAAGAATGCGAAGTGTTTGCTGTCGGGAGACCACCAGACATCTGGGTCACCGCCGATCGGGTGCCACCAGCGGATACCAGGATCAGCGCGATACGCTAGGCTGACCACGCGCGGCTCGACCGAGGCGATCCTCGTTCCGTCCGGGGAGATCGGTGAGGGAGGCTGCAGCTCGCGCCGCTTCGTCCGGGCAAGATCAGCGGCGACCCGTGGCAGGCTACTCCCGTTCCCGATCTCGAGGGCGTATTCGAGATACGAACCGGCCGATTGATATTCAATAGCGGCCACCCACCTGCCGCTCGGCGATTCGAGCACAGTGTGGGACAAGCCCTGGTCGGGAAGGAGCGCCAGTCTTCCTTGCCAGACCTGTCCGTCTTTGACCGTCAGATTTCCCCCTGCGCTTGGAAAGCCGTTCGTTTCTGTTGAATAGATCAGCGGGCCTGGCATTCGGATCTGTCGCGTCTGATCGCCGTTGATCAGGTCCAGCGTGTCGGTACGATCGCTTCGCCGCCGGCTTTGATTTGGGTGATGCTGGGTGAGTAGGTACGTCGTGCCATCGACCGGGTCGCCGACGATGAGGCGGAGTCCGTATTTCGTATCACCCAAGAAGATCAGCGTTTCCGTTTCACTTGTCCAGCCCCGCGGATGCGCTGTGCCTAACCAGCTTGCGACCACCTCTCCTTGCGGATTGAATATACGGATAATGCTGGGCATCGCATTCGAGCCCTGTAGTGTCACCGGTTCCAGCTGCGTCAGCACGGGCGGGCAGGAGGCGCAAGCGCTCACCAACAATGTGACGAGCAATGCGACGAGGCTCAGCGTAAGCCAGCGAGCGCGTCGGCCGAATGCCATCACGCTAGCAACCTCAGGCGCCAGCTGCGCCGTCACACTCATAAACGCGGAATACTATTTCCGTTTCCCTTGTATCGAATCCATAGCTGCGCAGGCGCCCGCGGGCGCCTGCGCGACGGTTCGTTCGGTCTTGTGGCACTCTCGGCGCTACACCGCGAAGTTGTATACCTTCGCTGCGTTGCGCTGAAGCACGTTGAGCAGGTCCTCCTCGGGCAGCACGCTGAGCACTTCCTCGACGTGCTGCTTGGGGTTGCGGGCGATGCTGTTGGGACCCGGCGAGATGCTGGTCGGGTGCGGGAAGTCGGTCTCGAACATGAAACTCTGGGAGCCGACCATCTCGATCGCTTTGAGCGCCGACTGCTCCTCGAACCAGAAGCAGCCGTAGCACTGGCGCTTGAAGTACTCGGAGGGCAGCAGGTCCATCTCGGGGTGCTCCTCGCGGCAGCCGGAGTTGAGCCACTGCCAGTCCATCGCCTCGAGCAGGTACGGTAGCCAGCCGACGCCCGACTCAACCGAGACGAAGTTCAGCTCGGGGAAGCGGTGGCACATGCCCGAGAGGATGATGTCGAGGATGGCGTTAGAGTTGTCGAGGAACAGCTTCACCGTAGACTTGGCGTAGGCCGCCTGACGGCCGTTGTCGACGGTCACGTTGCGCAGCTCTGTGAGGTCGCCGGAGCCGATGTGGAAGTTGATCGACAGGCCCATCTCCTGCGCCTGATGCCAGAGCGGGTCCCAGTGCCGCTCGGTGATGCGGGGCAGACCGAAGGTGTGGGGCTGATTGGTCATCAGCACACCCTTGTGGCCGCGGTCGTAGGCGCGCTGCATCTCATCGACGCAGGACTGCACGTCCCAGAACGGCATCGCCATGATCGGGATGAAGCGCGACGGTTCGACCGCGGTCCACTCGACCAGGAAGTCGTTGTAGGCACGGACGCAGTCGAGCCGCAGCTCGTCGTCGGTCATCTGCAGGAAGTTGCCCGAGCCGAAGCCGCCGACGTTGGGGTAGACGACCTGGGCGTGCATGCCGTACTCGTCCATCCGCTCGAGCCGCTCGCGGATTTCCCACGAACCGTGGTCAGCCTCCTGGAGGCTGGGCGGGTGGTTCGGCGGTGGCGTCTTCCAGCCAGCCATCGCGGCGCCGGCGGTGGGCATGAACTTCTTGCCGCCCATCACCCAGCGGTCCTCGTTGATCTCTGGGTCGAAGATCACGTGCGGTACGAGATCGCCCCACTTCTGCGTGGAGATGCGGTCGGTCCAGAGCGTCTCCGGTTCCGAGACGTGCGTGTCCGAGTCGATCACCTTGATCCGATCACAGATCATTTCGGTCATTAGTGTGTCCTTCCTGACACAGGCAGCGTGATATATAACGAGATTAGCACTTTCGAACGGCGCGGTGCCCATTGCGGCGGTCTTGTCCCAGCTACGGCGAATTCGTAGCCTGCCGATAGTTCGCGAGTTCGTAACAAGCCGCCCTACCCCCCAGTCACCCTGATGTCCGAACGCAGCGCCACTCCCGACGCCCTGTCGACTGCATTGCCCGACGAGCAACGCCCGCTGGGGCTGGACCTGCCGCGCAGCGTCAAGCGACTGATCATCGCGGGTGCGATGTTGGGCATGTTCCTCTCCGCGCTGGAACAGAGCGTGGTCAACCCAGCGATCCCGCAGATCGTCTCCGATCTGGGCGGTCTGGAGCTGTACCCCTGGCTGGTGCAGGCCTTCGTCATGGCGCAGGTGCTGACGATCCCGGTCGCCGGCACGTTGAGCGACGCCTTCGGCCGTAAACCGGTCCTGCTGGGCGGATTGACCATCTTCCTGCTGGGCTCGGCGCTCTGCGGATTCGCGGGCGGCATCTATGAGCTGATCGCCTTCCGCGCCGTGCAGGGGGTGGGTGGCGCGATCCTGGCCACGGCCACATTCTCGGTGGTCGGCGACCTCTACACGCCGGCCGAGCGCGGACGCCTGATCGGCCTGTTCGGCGGCGTCTTTGCGCTCAGCAGTTTGATCGGCGCGCCGCTGGGTGGCGTCCTGACCGAAGCGCTGTCCTGGCGCTGGGTGTTCCTCTCGATGCTGCTGGTCGGGCCGTTCGTGATGTTGGTGATCGCCCTTAAGATGCCCTGGCTGCGGCCACCGAAGAAGAAGTTCCGCTTCGACGCCGCCGGCATTGCGACGCTGACGCTGATGCTGATGCCGGCGATGATCGCGCTCAGCCTCGCAGCGGATTGGGGCTGGCTCGCCCCGCAAACGCTCGGCCTGTTCGCGGTCTCGGCGCTCGGACTGCTGCTCTTCATCCGTGCCGAACGCCGAGCTGAGCAGCCGATCGTCCCCTTGGCGCTATTCCGCATCCCCACCGTCGCGACGGCGGCGGTGGTCAACTTCTTTATCGGCATCGGCATGATGGGCGTGTTCGTCTATCTCCAGTTCTACCTGCAGGTGGGGATCGGCGTTGACGCGGCGACCGCGGGCCTGGTGATGGGGCCGATGGTCCTGGTCTCGGTGATGGGCTCGGTGGTCTCGGGACAGATCATGTCGCGCACTGGGCGCTATAAGTTCCTGGCAGTCACCGGTTCGCTGATGATGTTCGCGTCGATGCTGTTGCTCTCGACGATGACGCGGGACACCACGATCCCTGGCGTGCTGGGGCGGATGTTCCTCTTTGGGATCGGCATGGGCCTGATGATGCCCGTGATGTCGATCGCCACGCAGAACGCGGCGCCGCAGCGCTACCTGGGTATCGTTTCGGCCTTCACGCAGTTCTTCCAGCAGGTTGGTGGAGTGATCGGGATCGGCGTGATCGGCGCGTTGTTCAACGCACGGCTCACCAATGGGCTCATCGAACGGCTCACCCCCGACCTGGTACGGAAGATTCAACCCGAAAAGCTGGTTGATCCGCTCTTTCGCGAGTCACTGCTCGAGGATCTCGGGCCAGAGATCTGGGCGGAGGCCGAGCCGCAGGTGCAGACCGCGGTCGCGGTGGCGATCACCGATAATTTCTTGCTCGCGGCCGCGCTCGTTGCCATCTCGGTGCTGGCGATCTTGCGCATGCGGGAAATCCGCCTACGTGGCGGTCCGATGCCGCCCGCAGTCAGCGTGGAGCATCCTGACTCCGAATCCACCGCTTCAGGACCGCGAGCCGTTCGTGAGTTTCCGATCCTCTACCCGAAGTCCAGGCCAGGGGCGATCGCCAATGGCGCCGTCCCCGCCGCTGTCCACCAGACGGCTGACATCTTCGATCTTCAGCCGCGACAACAGTCGGCCAGGTCAGCGGCGGCACCCGTGTCACCGACAGCGCCGGCGCCGTTCCAATCACTGCCGGAGCAGGCTTCGCTGATTCGCTCGGTCTTGGCGGCGGCGATGATTGGGGCTGCGGTCGGTCTCGCGGTGTCCATATTCGGACGCCGCAGCGGAACCGAATAGCGGCCCTTGACGCTAGCTCGCGAACTCGGCCGCGACGATCGCGAAGGCCTCGTCCGACGCCTCAAGCGTGTGGGCGATGTCCTCGTCGGAGATAGCCGTCGAGAGGAATCCGTTGTGCACAGGGTGGAAGTAGACGCCGCGCTCCGCCAGCTCAGCAGCGAAGCGGTAGGCGCGGGGCACATTGCGGGTGGGGAAATCGTCGCCCTCGAAGAGCATTAGCGGAATCTGCACCGGCCCAGTCTGGCGAATGCCGACGCCATGCGCGTCGGCGGCCCGTCCCCAGCCGTCTCGCAGCGCATTGCCGATACGCTCGAGTTGGTCGATCCCATCGGCCTCCTGCATCGTCTCGATCGTGGCCTTCGCAGCGGCCATCGGTGCGGCGGTGAACCAGTAGGAACCGGTCGCCATGGTGTTGGCGACGGCCTCGCTCAGGCTGTCGCGACCCATGAGCGCCGAAATCGGATGGCCGTTGCCGATCGCCTTGCAGTACGCGCTGAGGTCCGGATCGACACCGAGGGGCGCCCAACTGCCGGCCAGATCGAGGCGGAAGCCACCCCGTACATCGTCGAGGATCAACACCATCCCATGCGCGTCGCAGAGTTCGCGCAGGCCGCGCGCGAACTCGACCGTGGGCAGCTCCTGGTCGATCCCGACATCGTGTCGGAAGGCGGACACGACGACGGCCGCGGCGTCGCCGTCGGCCTCCGCCAGGGCGGCGCGGACCGAGCTGAGGTCGTTGTAGTCGTACTCGATGGTGCCATCAGCTGGCGTCTCGCGGTCGCGCGCGAGCCAGGTCGGCGAAGCGCCGTGATAAGCGTCGCGGGCGCGGAGAATTGTGCGCTTGCCGGTCGCCGTGCGGGCCACGGACGCGGCGTAGACCGTGGCGTCCGTGCCATTCTTCGCGAACCAGGCCCAGTCGGACCAGGGCGTAATCTCAACCAGCAGCTCCGCCAGTTCGATCATATGCGCGGAGGGACCATTGAGGCAGTCGCCGGCCTCCTGGACCGCGTCCACGGCCGCGTCGACGGCCGGGTGCTTGTAGCCGAGCAGGATGGGACCGTAAGCGCAGAGGTAGTCGATGTAGCGGTTGCCGTCGGCGTCCCAAAGGTGGGCGCCCTCGCCGCGCGAGAAGAACTGGGGAAAGTTGGGCGGCAGATACGCGGCGTTGTGGTGTCCGTACATGCCGTTGGGAATCACTGCGCTGGCGCGCTCTCGTAGCGCTGTATCCGTTGCTCGCGCTCGCTCCGCCATGTCGCCGCCTGCCTCACTGTGCTGTTATCAGGGTTGCGTGTTGTGGGTAGTCTAGGCGGCGGTCTTTACCCTGCACGCATGTCGATTTCCGCGCCTCCCTTGGACCAGTTCGAGCAGCACCCGCTCGTGCTGGCCGCTCAGGGATCAGCGTCATCCATCCGCGAGCACGCTGCGGCGATCGAGAAATCCGGCCGTGTGCCGTCCGAGCTGATCGAAGCGCTCACTGACCACGGTCTGTTTCGCCTCAACCTCCCGACGGACAGCGGTGGGCATCAGGCGCATCCGCTCGTGGTCTTCCATGTGATCGAGGCCCTGGCCCAGGCCGACGCCTCGGTGGCCTGGATCGTGATGATCGCGACCGAAGTCTCGCTGCTGGCGGCGTATCTGCCCAGTGAGACGCTGCGCGCATTGATCGGCAGCGCCGAGCCGCGCGGCCCACGCTGTCGCATCGTCGGGTCGTCGCGAGTGATGACGACCGCTGAGCCGAGCGCTGGGGGATTTCGGCTGCGCGGACGACTCAACTTCGTCAGCGGGGTCGAGCACGCCACGCACGTGCTGGCCACATGTATCGATCCTGATGCGCCCGCTCAGACCGCTCAGCCCGGTCCGCAGGTGCGATTCGCGCTCTTGCCGCAGCGCGCGGGAACGGTCATTCACACCTGGGACGCCATGGGGCTGCGCGGGACGGGCAGCCATGATTGGGAAGTAACCGATGCGTTCGTTCCCTTCGAGCACACCTGGTCGGCGCGGGGACCGATTGCCGCCAGCGGTCCGCAATGGCGGATTCCCGATCGCTCACTGGTGGCCTGGATCGCCAACGCCGGCCACGCCATCGGGACGGCGCAAGGCGCGCTCGACGACCTAGCGCAAGCGGCGTCCGAGACTACGACTGGCGACAGCGCGCCGCTGCGTCAGCGGGAGTCGTTCCGACTCGCCTATGCGCGTGCGCAGGCTGAGGTCTGGGCGGCGAGAGCGTTCGTGCAGGACGCCTGGTCGTGCGTTTGGCCACAGGTCGAAGTCGGCGAACTGGATCCGCAGGCGCTTGGTCGATGCCGATTGGCCAACGTGCACGCCGTCCACGCCTGCGCTGACGCCGTCGGACGCCTCTTCCGCGCGGGTGGCGCCAACGCCGCTCGCCGCAGCTGGACGCTGGAGCGGCGCTGGCGCGACCTACAAACGGCGCGGCTGCACGGGGCGGCGCTGGACTGGAACTTCGACGCCGGGGTGCGTCCACTGCTCGGCTTGCCACCGCGCGTAGCACGCTGATGCGAGCACAGGCATCCTATTCACGACCACCACAGAAAACGGTCGTTGAAATATAATCCCCGCGCCAGAAAGTGAGTCGCAACCGCGAGTACAAACAGGATGAAACAGGACCAACTGATTGCACGCCCGCGGCCGGCCGGCAGCGTCAACAGCCCGACCAGGATCGCGATGATGCTTGTTGGCCATAGCAAGAGCATTGCCTGAAGCATCAACGGATCATCGGTTGAACGTTCAATGATCTTGAGCCACATGGCATTGTACAGCGCAGCCACACCGACCATGGTGATCGTGGTCCCGATCAGTAATCTGGGGTTGCTTATGTGTAACCGTGTCAGAGACATCTCTCTGTCCTCACTCACTACGCTCCCTAGAAGATGTCCCGATGCAGCCAAAATGGCAGCACGAACATCCAGTGCAGCACCGCTGCGGCGATCAGCAGTTTGCACGCGAGCCATCGTCGGTTTGTGGCCGGCAGCGCATACGCCCCAAAGAGCACGAGCAAACCGGCAAAACAGATCAAGGGCAGCCTCATCTGCCACCAGTTGTAGATACCCCCAACGTATGGATGCAGCACCGCCGCTAACAGATAAGCGGCGAGACCCAGGGTGATCACCCCCGCGCCGTATCGGTAGTCATCGCGCGGGCCGATCTTGCGCAGGATCGCCAAGGGTTGCTGCATGACGAAGTGCAAAGGTGAACGATCGCCAGCCTTGTCGACGCGGTGCTCAGCTGCGTCGGCCACCTGAGCCAGTTCCTGTTTGCTGGTCATGGGAAGCACTCCCCTCGTACTTCGATCACACCGAGGATGTCAAAGTCCGGATACGCGCGTGCCTGGTGCGAGCAGTGGTAACCGCCTCCAGCAAACATGCTCAGCGTTACGCTGGTCTTCAGACGAAGAGGATTGTCGACGAAAGATTCGTACCAGTGGATGACGTTGGTCGCGTCAATGGAGGGCGGCGAGGTTCCATACTGCGTTGCAGGTGCGTTCGGACCGCCGTAGATCATTGATGTTGCAGTGAGCCTCGGATACGTCAAGTTCACCAGGCTCACAGAGTCGGCGCTATGGTTCCAGGTACCGCGGACATCGGATGTGACTCTGGTACCGAGATAGAAGCCATAGACGCCGGTCCTGGCTCGCGCGGTTGAGGTTTCGAAGCTGTTCATTCCTGTTGTTCGCGCGGCGAACACCGCTTGCGCTCCGGCCGGCGACAGTTCAATCCTCGTGCTCACGCTGAGTGCTCCGCACTCGCCTAAGCCAGTGACCGAAACGGCTGTTCCTTCTATCCCGGCATCTGTTTGAACGTAGATCGCGCACTTGCCCCCGGCTGCCGAAGGCAAACCTGAACGAGCAGGTTCGCTCAGATGCACTGTGGCAGTCAGGGAGCAGTCGCCTGATGGAGCGCTCGCGCTGCGGACCACGTCTCGGCCAGCAGTGAACTCTGCTGCGCTGATGACTGCGTTGATGCTAGGCACCCCCGCACAGGGATGCTGGGGCGTGGGTTCCGTTTGCGGACTGGCCTCGATTTCGCCAACGGGGAGCGTGGCGGCCGCGGCGGCGAGCAGGACGATTGCCGCAGTCGTCGCGAGCCGAGTTGGTAGGGAGGCGCTGAGATCTCGTCTCATCTTGGTCCTCCATTCTCCAACGGTCTCGGACGATACCTAGAGCTGTTGTCTGCCCTCCTTTCTTTCAGCTCCTTCGTCTGCCACTGTACGTCTTCGCAATAGGACTTGCCCGCTCGGCCTTCCCTACATTCCGGAGCCGGCGTGCTACCTCAGCAGAAATTCAAGGCCAATCTGGGAGCTTCGACCGTGCGTGTAACCTAGCAAGCAGTTCGCAGTAGAGAGTCGAGATATCTGTGGTCGGTCCGCTGGAAGGCATCACTGTCCTTGACCTGACCAGCGTGGTCGCGGGTCCCTACGCCACGAAGTTGCTGGCCGACTATGGGGCGCGGGTGATCAAGGCGGAACCGCGCGGCGGCGACCCGTCGCGCCAGTTCGGCCCGTTCCCGAACTTCAAGCCCAACCCTGAGGCCTCAGGCCTGTTCATGCATCTGAACACGAACAAGCAGTCGATCGTGCTCGACCCCCATACGGACGACGGCGCGGCGACGGTGCGGCGCCTCGCGCAGCTGGTCGACGTGGTGGTCGAGGACCTCCGCCCCGGCCAGCCAGATACGGCCGGCTGGGGCTGGGACGTATTGCATGCGATCAACCCCAAGCTGATCTTCTGCTCAATCACGCCGTTCGGACAGACTGGCCCATATCGGCACTACCGCGGCTCCGAGCTGACGATGCAGGCGATCGGCGGGCCGCTGCATGCGACCGGCGCAGCGGATCGTGAACCGATCAAGGTGGCAGGGCACTACGCCAGCTATCACGCCGGGGCGACCGCGGCGCTGGCGATCTTGCTGGCCTTGCGCAGAGCCGCGCTCGGTCAGCAGGCTGGCGACTGGATCGATATCTCGATCTATCGCTGCCAGGTCGGCTGCCGTGACCGCCGCACGATCCATCTGGTCGCTGCCGAGTACAGCGGCATCGCGCCGGGCCGAGCGCATCCGACCCGCCGACAGGTCGGGTTTGGCATCTATCCCTGCGCCGACGGCTTTGTTAATGTCATGGGCGCAGGTACGCGGCTGCCGCGCCTGCTGCGCTGGATCGGGCGCGAGGATCTGCTGGAGGACGAAGACTACGTAGCTGGTCCGCGTTCTGGATCGGGCTTCGGCCAGCGCGTCGACGAGGCGGTCGAGGCCTACCTCGCCGACCGGCGCAAGATCGACGCCGTCGCTGAGGCACAGGACTCGGGCCTGCTGGCCGGCGCGGTGATGACCGTCGCCGATGTGCTCGAGGATCCGCAGCTCGCGGACCGTAGCTGGTGGCACCGGATCACCCATTGGCACGGCGACGAGCTGCCCTATCCCGGCTTCCCATTCCGCCTGAGCGGTTCACAACCGCCGACGCCACGGCGCTCGCCGCGTCTCGGCGAACACTCGCGGGTCGTGCTGGACATCACCCCGCCCGATCCCTTGGAAGACCTGCGCCATCCCCTGCCCGACGGGCCAATGAGTTCGCTGCCGCTGCCGCTGGAAGGCATCCGGGTCGCAGCGGTCACAGTGGTCTGGGCTGGCCCGCACGTCGCGCAGCTGCTGGGCGAATGGGGCGCGGACGTGATCAACGTCGAGCCGGTCAACCGGATCCAGCCGTATACGCGCGGCGCTGAGAATGCTCCAACGCGGGAGGCGATGCAGCGCGGCGCCGACATTGGGGTGCAGCCGCAGTACCCCGATTCGGATCCGGGACCAGATCCATGGAACCGCTTCGCTTCTTTCAACTCGCACGCCCGCAATAAACGCTCGATGACCTGCGACATCATGTCGCCGGAGGGCAGAGCGGCGTTCCTCAAGCTGATCGAGCAGTGCGACGTGCTGGTCGAGAACAACGTGCCGACCACCATCGACAAGGCGGGCATCACCTGGGAGACGCTGCGCGAAGTCAACCCGCGCCTGATCATGCTGCGGATGCCGGCCTTCGGGCTGGAAGGTCCATACGCCTCCTACCGCGCCTTCGGATTACATGTCGAGGCGATGGTGGGGCACACCCACCTACGCGGCTATCCAGACCGCGGCCCCGAGGCGATTGGGGAGACGCTGGCCAGCGACGGCCTGTCGGGCGTGCAAGGCGCAGTCGCGGTCCTGATGGCGCTACGGCACCGTGAACGCACGGGCGGAGGACAGCAGATCGAAATGCCGCTCAATGAAGGGTTCATTCCGACGCTGGGCGAGTACCTGTTCCAGTACACGATGAACGGTCAGAACCCTCCCCCGCAGGGCAACCGCCACGAGTATCACGCGCCCTACGGAGTCTATCCCTGCAAAGGCGACGACCAGTGGATCGCGCTGGACGTGGCATCGGACGCTGAGTTTGTGGCGCTCTGCGACGCGCTCGCCGCCGGTCCGGGCGACTCGTCGGCGCAGTCGGACCTGGCCCACGCCCCACTCGACACGCGCTTCGCCCGCTCCGAAGGCCGTCGGCGCTACGCCGCCGCGCTGGACGCGTTGATCGCCCGTGAGACGACGGCCTGGAACAAAGAAGACCTCTTCCACGAATTGCAGTCGGCTGGTGTCTGCGCCGCGCCGCTCAACGATCCCTTCGACGCGCTTTCCGATCGACATCTGCGCGAGGTCGAGTTCTTCGAGCAACTGACGGTCGACGGTGTCGGGACGCATCGCTATCCCGGACTCAGCTTCACCATGAGCCGCACGCCGAACCAGCTGCGCTTGCCACCGCCGAAGCTCGGCGAGCACAACCGCGAGCTCTACTGCGGCCTGCTCGGCTATTCAGAGTCCGAGTTGACGGAGCTGGAGGCGAAGGGGTTGGTGGGCACGACCTATCCCGAGCGCCTGTTGCCCAAGCACCTGCTGACCAAGCGGCTGGAGGAGTAATCATGCCACGACTGGAACCTCAGACCTTCGACACGCTCGATGATGACCAACGCGCGCTGTGGACAGACATCACCACAGGGCCGCGCGCCAATCCCGAGCGCGAGCACGGCGGTCTGGCCGGCGCCGACGGCGCGCTGATCGGACCATTCAACGCGCTGTTCCTGTCGCCCCAGCTCGGCAACGCCATCCAGCAACTCGGCGCGGCGGTGCGCTACAACAACGCGCTGCCAGCCGATCTGCTGGAGGTCGCGATCTGCACGATGGGCGGGCACTGGCGAGCCAACTTCGAGTTCTGGGCGCATGCCCGCCTGGCGCGCAACGCCGGCGTCTCGGGCGAGGCCATTGACGCGATCCGTGACGGCGATGTCCCCAACTTCAGCGACGAGCGCCAGCAGGCGGTCTACCAGTTCGGCCGGGAGCTGATCGAAACGCAACGAGTCTCGGACCAAACGTACGAGATGCTGAGCGACATGATCGGTGAGCAGGGCGTGTTCGAAATCGCATCGGTGATGGGCTACTACTCGCTCGTCTCGATCGGCCTGAACACGTTCGAGGTGGCGATGCCGCCCGGTGTGGATGCGCCCTTTGCAGATTGAACGGCTTGCGATCATGCTCAGCGATAGTGACCGCGCCTTCTTTGACCAGCACGGCTACCTCGTTGTGCGTCAGCTGATCCCGCGCGAACAGGTCGAGGCGGTCGTCGACGCGATCTGGGACTTCCTCGAGTTTGACCGTGAAGATCCGCAGGACTGGTATCGTGAACCGCATCGCACGAATGGCATGGTGGAGATGTACCACCACCAGGCGCTTTGGGATGTGCGCCAGCATCCGAGGATGTACGAGCTGTTCCGCGACCTGTTCGGTCGGGACGACCTCTGGGTGTTCATCGACCGCGCTAACCTCAAGCCGCCGCCGCATCCCGATCATCCGACATACGACCATCACGGGATGGTGCACTGGGACATGGATGTCCGCGAGACGCCGACACCGTTCGCGGTGCAGGGCGTGCTGTACCTGGTCGATACGCGGCGTGGCGAAGGCGGTTTCCAGTGCGTGCCCGGCCTGCATCGACGCGCGGCGCAGGTGTCGGAGGGGATCAGCGATACAGATCTGCGGCACCAGCAGCTGCACGAGCGATTTCCCGAACAAATCGGTCCACCGATCGAGATCGAAGCCAACGCTGGCGATTTCATCATCTGGCATTCGGCGCTGCCGCACGGCAATAGCCGTAATCGTTCGGACAAGCCACGCCTGGCGCAGTACGTGCGGCTGTTCCCAGCAGACTCGTCGGACGAGGAGCAGCGGCAGGCGCGGATCGCCTCGTGGCGAGAACGGACGCCGCCCACCTTTCAGAATCCCCGCGCCTTTCCCGGCGATCCGCGCGGCAAGGAAGCGGAAACGCCGCCAGCCGAGCTCACCCCGCTTGGTCGCAAACTGCTGGGACTCGACGGTTGGAACTAGCTTGTGGAACTAGCTCGCCGCTCCCTCTGCTGATCGCGCCGCTGGTTGCCGTCGCAGCTGCACGATCGCGCTGCCGACCACCAGCAGCGCAGCCCCAGCGAGCACCTCGTAGCCCAGCCCCTCGCCGAGGACGGCCCAGCTGAAGAGCACCCCGAAGATCGGTGCGAACAACATCGTCGCCGACACTTGTGAAGGGAAGAAGCGGCGTACCAACCAAGTGTTGCCAATGAACCCGAAGCCGCCGATCACGACGCCCTGATAGAGCAGCGCGGCAATGAACTCGCGGCTCCAGACGGCGCCACCCGATTCGAACAGGACGCTGCCGAGCCCGAACAGGAGCACGGCGGCAACTGACTGCGTCATCAGCAGGCGCGCGGGATGGATGTGTTGCGAGAAGTGCGACAGGTAGACCTGTCGCGCGCCAAGCAGCATCGCCGATGTCACGGTCATCAAGTCACCGGCAAGGCTCGCGCCTGGCGCGCTGAGTCCGCCGACAAACACGGTTACGACGCCGCTATAGGCGATCAGCAACCCGCCCGTGCGCCACACTGACATGCGGTCGCCGGGAATGAAGAAGTGTCCGAATAGCGCAGTCCAGAGCGGGAACGAAAAGATCAGCACTGAGGCGTGCCCGGAGGTTGTGTGATCCCCGCCCACGTACATCAACATCGTCTGCACGACGAAGAGCACACCGAGTCCGACCAACGGCCGATACTCGGAGCGAGATGGTGATAGCGGCGTGCGCGTCAGGATCGCATAGCCGATCACCACGACACCGCCGAGCGCCATGCGGATCGCGCTCAGCAGCAGCGGTCCGACGCCCTCCTCCAGACCCGCCTTGATCGCGACGGGCTGTCCACCCCAGAGCAGGACGAGCAGCATCGCGAGTGCGCCGGAGCGCGGGTTGAGCGGACTGAGCGAGCCCGCCGCGGCGGTCGGCGGGATGGGCGCGCCGGTTGGGGACGCAACGGCTCGGGGCGTATTGGGTTCGCTCACCACGTTCTGAAGATACGCCCAAGGCGCTGCGGATCAGGCGTCCAGCATCCATGCGCGCACGGACGTGATCGGCGCCAGGTTGGATCGTAATTGGCTCCAGTGGTCACCGCCATCGGTCGAGGCGAAGAGGTTGCCGCCGCTGGATCCCATGTACAGACCGAGCGGATCGCCGCCGTCCTGCCCCAAGGCCTGGCGGTAGATCGACTGGTGGAAGTCGTCCTGCGGCAGGCCGCCAGTCAGCCGCGTCCAGCTCGCACCGGCGTCGCGTGTGCGATAGACCGCCAGTGCGCCGCCGCGCGGCATCCGCGACTGGTCGAAGTCGAGCGGGATGAAGTAGCAGGTGTCCGGATCGTGTGGGTCGATGGCAGAGGCGAAGCCGAAATCGCCAGGCAGATTCTGTCCCACCTCGATCCAGGATGCGCCGTCGTCATCCGATCGGTACTGGCCGAAGTGTCCCTGCTGCCAAAGCCGACCTCGCTGCAGCGGATGCGCGTGCAGGGAATGGATGCAGGGCGCGAGGTCTTCGAGTTCGGGTGGAACGTTCAATGAGCGGATGCCGTTGTTGCGGGTCTGCCAGGTTTTGCCGCCGTCGTGGCTGACGAACACACCGGTGGCAGAGCCGCTGACGATCAGCCGCTGTGGATCGGCTGGGTCGACACCGAGGTGGTGGAACATGAGCCCAGCTGCTCCAGGCTGCCAGTGTTTGTGATACGGATGCTCGGAAAGCGAGCGCAGCTCAGCCCAGCTCGCACCGTCGTCGCGCGAGACGAACAGCGCAGCGGGCATGACGCCGGCGTAGAGCAGCCCATCTTCGGCGCCGGGTTCGATCGTCCAGATGCCATCGAGTGAACGTTCACCATCGTCGAACATCGGGGTAGCGGCTTCTCGCCAGCTGGCGCCCCCGTCGTCGGAGCGGTGCAGCCGTGCTCCCCACTGCCAGTGGTTGACAGCGCACCAGAGCGTCCCCGTACGCGGATCACGCACGGCGTAGTCGACGATCCAACCGCGGAACTGCAGGTCGGACCATTCCCACACCGAACGCCCGACGCTGCTGCGACCGATCAGCAGTCCCTTCCGCGTGCTCACCAACAGACCTGCTTCCTGGCCAGCTGCGCTCGCGGTCACAGGTGCGCCCCTCCCGATACGGCGGGATAGATGTGCAGGCAGTCGCCGTCGGCGACGGGATCGCTCAGGTCGCTGCGGTCGACGATCAGTGCGTCGTTGACGAACACGTTGACGTGCCGCCGCAGGCGTTGCGCATCGTCGAGTACGAAACGGGCTAATTCTGGATGTAGCGCAATCAGGGCGTCCAGCGCTTCACGCGCGGTACGAATGGCGCAGCCGCTGACGTCCACCGTTGGCGGCGCATCGACGTGTGTGCGCAACCCTCGCGCCAGTCGAACCTCGATGCTCATCGACAGATCCTCTGCACTTGGGTACGTTAGCGCGCATGTCCGAGATGGATGACCGAGAACGAGCGTAGGTGTCGCAGCGGCGACCGCATGACGGAACGGAGAGGCGGGAGACATGATCGAGGTCAGAGCGATGGATCACATCGTGCTGCGGGTTGCCGACGTGGAGCGTTCGCTCGCCTGGTACTCGGAGATGTTGGGCTTAGATCCCGTGCGTGTCGAGGAATGGCGAGCCGGCGAGTGTCCGTTCCCCTCGGTGCGCATTTCGGACGACACAATCATCGATCTGATCACTGGTGGCGCCGACCTGAGCAAGCGCAACCTCGATCACTTCTGTCTGGTGGTTACGCCGCAGAGTCTGGAGACCGTGCGCGCCGCGAACACATTCAATATCGTGCGCGATCCAGATACGGCGCTCTTCGGCGCGCGCGGCTATGCCAACGGCCTCTACATCGCTGATCCAGACGGCAACGAGATCGAACTACGCGCCTATCCGCACGATCTTCACGAACGCTCCGCAGAGTCGGAGCTGCGGTAGCCTAGGCGAGAACGCAGCCAGCGATCGATAGCGAGATGCAGTAGCAGGAGGGCGAGATGTCGGCGCACAACGCAGATGCCCGGGCGCTGGAGATGGGGCTGGATCTGTCGACCAATCCACCACTGGCGAACTACGCGCCGGCGGTGCGGAGCGGCAACCTCGTGTTACTCTCGGGACACGGCCCGTTCGAGAATGGCCAACTGATCCGCGGCAAGCTGGGCGCCGACCTGGACGTCGACGCCGGCTATCAGGCGGCGCGGGCCGTGATGGTGCAGCTGTTGGGCTCGCTGCGAGCGGAGATCGGCTCGCTCGACCGTGTGTCGCGCATCGTCAAACTGCTCTGCATGGTCAACTGCACACCGGAGTTCGGCAACCACCCCGGCGTCGCCAACGGCGCTTCCGATCTGCTGGTCGAGCTCTTCGGCGAGACTGGCCGACACGCCCGTTCGGCGGTCGGCATGCAGTCGCTGCCGATGGGGATGGCGGTCGAAATCGAGATGATCGTCGAGATCGAGTAGTCAGATTGAGTCAGAGGAGGCAAGACGATGCGACTGGGCATCCTGGCGGGGTTCAGCAACGATTGGCGAGACACGCTTGAGAAGGTCAAGATCGCTGAGGATCTGGGCTACGAGATGGTCTCCACGGGCGAAGCCTGGGGGGCGTCGGTGCTGCCGTGGCTAACCGTGATCGCGGCGAACACCGAGCAGATCACGATCGGCACTGGGATTCTCAACACGTTCTCCCGTACGCCGGCGGCGATCGCGCAGGAGTTCGCTTCACTCGAGACGATCTCCGGTGGGCGCATGGTCTGTGGGCTCGGATCGTCAGGCAATCTGGTGATCGAAGGGTTCCACGGGGTCGACTTCGACCGGCCGCTGCGCCGCATCCGCGAGTACACGGAGATCATCAAAATGCTGCTGCGCGGCGAACGGCTGCAGTACGAGGGCGAGATCTACACACTCCAGCGCGGCTTCCGACTGCTCGGTCACCAGCCAGTGCGCGAGAACATCCCAGTCTGGATCGCGGCGATCACGCCACGTTCGATTCAGCAAACCGGTGAGATCGCCGACGGCATCTATCCGATTCACTGGCCGCGACACAGCTTCGAGACGCTCAAACGTCAGCTGGCCGGCGCCTCGCGCGACGCTGGGCGGCCAGAGGATTCGGTCACCGTCGCGCCCTTCACCAACGTCTACGTGACCGGTACGCACGGTCCAGGCGACGATGAAGACGTCTGGCGCAACGCCCGCCAACCCCTCTTCCACTACACCAACCGGATGGGCTCGTTCTACTGGCAGATGCTCGCGCGCTCTGGCTTCGAGTCAGAGATCAAGGCCTCGCGGGCCGCCTGGTCCGAGCGCGACTCCGAAGGCGCGCTGATGGCGATCTCGGAGAACATGGTGCGCGAGATTCAGGTGATCGGCCCGATTGAGTCCATCGCCGAGCAGCTCCAGGCCCGCTCGGATGCCGGTGCCGACTTGCAGATGATCCCACTGCCGGACGGCGCCCCTCTGGAGGTCGGTCGGCGACTGGAACAGTACCTCGGCGGCTAGGACTGCGTCGTGGACGAACGACAGATCGCGATCGAGATCGTCTACTGCGCTGATTGCGGCTATTGGCCGCGCACCGCCTGGATGCTGGGCGAGCTGATGACCGACATCCAGCACCTGGTCTCGGACGTACGCCTGATCCCCGACACGAAGGGGCTATTCGAGTGGTCGGTCAACGGCGAGCTCGTGTTTAGCAAGGCGGCCCAGGGCCGCTTTCCCGAGCTGGACGAGCTGCGCGAGTTGGTCTACGCACGGCTGGACTAGGGAGAGTCGAGATGACCCAGACGATCGAAGTCTTGAGCCCGCTAGCGCATGTGGCGATCCACGAGGCGTCCGCGGCCCCGCGCCCGACCTCGCTCGACGGTCTGCGGCCGGGCATCCTCGAGAACCGCAAGGCCAACGCGCGCTTGCTGATGGAAACGATGGTCGAGCAGCTGGGCGAACGCTACCAGCTGCGTGAACTCGTCGTGGGAAGTAAGCCTGTCGGTGGGCCGCCATCCGACTCCACCATCGACGCGCTGCGCAACGGTGCCGACTTCCTGTTGATCGGGAGCTGTGATTGAGGTAGCTGCACGACGTGGAGTGTCCACGCCTCGGTCCTGTTCGAAAATCTGGGAATCCCGACGGTGACGGTCGGGACGTCGGCGTTCACCGATTTACTTCAGCTCGAAGCTGAACAGCGCGGATTGCCGGAGCTGGACCGGCTGATTGTGCCGCACCCACTGGGCGGCCTGCGGCCCGAACGGGTGCGCGCACGAGTCGATGACAGCGTGCTTGACCGACTTGAGGCAGCGCTGCTCGGACGGCCAGCGTGACTGCCATCTCGAGTCATGGGCGCGAAGCCGATCGCTTCGCGCTGCCGTCTGACCCATTCGAGTTCTCGCAGGAGTGCATCCGACGCGGCTGGTCGGACGGTCTGCCGCTGATTCCACCGACCGCCGACCGCGTCGCCGCAATGATCGCGGCGGCAGATCGAGACCCGCTGGACCTGCTGGGCGTATTATCGCCGCGTCAGGGCGAGGCGACGGTGCAGGCGGTGGCGATCAACGCGGTCATGGCCGGCTGTCGCCCGCAGCAGTTTCCGATCGTGCTCGCCGCCGTGTCGGCGATCGCCCAAGCGCCCTTCAACCTCGACGGGATCAACGCAACGACACACCCCTGCGCCGTGTTCGTGCTGGCCTCGGGCCCAGCGGCGCGGACCGCTGGCGTGCATGGCGGATCAGGTTGCTTCGGGCCGACCTTTCCCGCCAACGCGACCATCGGACGGGCCCTGCGGCTGGTCCAGCTCAACGTGGCTGGCGCGTCACCCGGACGCGGCGATCGGGCGACGCAGGGCACCCCGGCCAAGTTCGCCTTCTGCGCGACCGAGCGTGAGGACGCCTCACCCTGGCCGCCGTTCCAGACCACGCGTGGGCTCAACGCTGAGGACAGCTGCGTCACGACATGGGCCTGTGAAGGTCCCCACAACATCCAGGATCATGGCAGCAACACGGCCTTGGGCATCCTGCAGACGGTCGCCGGCGCGATGGGACAAGCGGGCTCGAACAACATTCTCGGCAAAGGCGAGCCCGTGCTTGCATTCGGTCCCGAGCACGCCGAGACCGTCGCGGACGAAGGTTGGACACGCGAGGCGGTGCAGGAGTACCTCTGGCAGCACGCCCGCTATCCAGCCAGCAAGCTGTCGCCCGAATTTCTCGAGTCGGTCAACATCCGCATGGCTGGCGGCGTGCTCGATCCGCACGGTCCAGACGAGTGGCTACCAATCTCGGACAAGCCGGACGAGATCCACATCATCGTAGCTGGCGGGCCAGGCAAGCACTCATGCTGGATGCCGACATTCGGCGGCATGACGCGTCCGGTGACCACGCCGCTCTAAGACCGCTCGCCCTCGCCGCGTTCGTCGGCGAATCCTGCCCTGCGCTCGCCTGCGTGGAACTCCGAGAGTTTGCGGAAGAGGTCGCTGAAGATCTCGTCGCGTTTGACATAATGCGCCTCAGCGAAGGGCGCGCCGTGTGCGTCGGCGGGTGGCAGCGCCCAGCGCATGTCGGCCGACAAGGTCGGTCGTGGCAGACTCCGAAGCGGTAGCCAGGCAGCGTCGATGAGGTAGCCCGTCGCCGCCAGGTCCCAAATCTCTTTGCTGCGTCCTGGGAATTGTGGATCGTGTTCTCGGAAGATGTTGGCGAGATACTCGCCGATGGCGCCTTGCGGGCGGACATACGCGTCGAGCTCGGCGGCGGTCGTCAACAGATGCGATGCCGCGCCGTAGCAGGGGATGTGCACCAGCGGCGCGCCGCTCGCAAAGACGCTGCGCGCCGCGACCGGGTCCTGGTAGAGATTGAACTCCCGAGCGTCGACCGCGTGTTGCGCCTGGCCGCCGAGCCAGACGATGGCGATGCGCTCGGCGATCTCGGGAGCGGCGCTCAGCGCTGAGGCCACGTTCGTCAGCGCGCCGATCGCCGCGACCCAGAGTTTGCCTTCGCGCGGCGCAAGCGCCCGCTCGATTAGGTCGTCCGACGCCGCGTTGCGCACGGCGCGCTGGCCGTCGCTGAGGAAGCGCTCCGCGCCGCGCAGGACGCGTCCGTCGGGATCGACCTGCAGACGCTGCAGCAGGCGGTGAATCTCCGCTTCAGATTGGGCTACGCCTTCGGCAGGGTCCATCCCTGCTCGGGTGAAGAGTGTGGCGTAGATCGCCTCGAGCTGGAGACGGTCGCCTGACAGCAGCGCGTGGACGACGGCGAACTGATCGTCGATCTCGTTGGCAGCGTCAGTGTCGAGCACCATCGGCACGCGTTGTGGAGCGGACGGCGGAGTCAGGATGTGATGATGCATAAGTGGCAGCGTACCGTCGTGCGGGAGTCTGCTGGGTTAGCCCTACCCTGTCTGCAGCGGATGGTCTTGAGGAGGTCTGATATGAAGTACGGCGTATTCATCTTCGCGACTGATCTGGCGATGGATCCAGCACAGCTGGCGGCGGCAGCCGAGGAGCGCGGGTTCGAATCGTTCTGGGTGCCCGAGCATGTCCACATGCCAGTCGATCGCGTGACGCCGTTCCCGCGCACGGAGGATGGCTCGCTGCCCGACGAGTACCGACGGATTCATGACCCCTTCGTCGCGCTGGCGGCGGCCGCCGGCGCGACGTCGGAGATTCGGCTCGGCACGAGCATCTGCCTGGTCACCGAACATGAGCCGGTCGCCCTGGCGAAGCAGATCGCATCGCTCGATTTCATCTCCGGCGGACGCTTCGAGTTCGGTATCGGGGCTGGCTGGCTGGCAGAAGAGATGGAGCCGATGGGGGTCCGCTTCCAGGATCGCTGGAAGGTCACGGAGCAGCGGATCGCGGCGATGAAGGCGATGTGGACCGAGGACGAGGCGGAGTACCACTCCGAGTTCGTCGACATCCCCAAGACGCAGGTGATCCCCAAACCCAAGCAAGACCCGCACCCGCCAATCCTGATCGGCGCTGGCAGCAAGTGGGCGCGCCAGCGCGTGGTCGACTGGGCGGACGGCTGGCTGCCGAACATTCCCGCGCCGGGATTCGTCGAGCGCTGCATTCAGGACATCCAATCGCGCGCGGCGGAAGCAGGCCGTGATTTTGATGAGATCTCAATCAACGTCTTCCCCGCGATTGAAGACGCGCTGCCCGAGTACGAGCGGATCGGCGTGGACCGCGTAGTCTTCGGCCTGCCACACGCCGCCGCCGAGACTGTCGTGCCGGAGCTGGATCGTCTGGCAAAGCTGATCGCTGAGCGAAGCTGAGCGCCGCGCTCCTGCAGGACTACTTGAAGCGGCGGCCGCGCTGCTTGCGGTTGCGGTCTCCCCGATATTCGTAAATCGGGACGCCGTAGCCACAGGAGGTCTGCGTCTGCTCGACGCTGATCTCGATCACCTGGCGTTCCGGCGTAGGCATCTCGACGGCGCGCAGCGCTTCGGCCTGGTCGGCCAGGACGGATTCCTCCAGCGGCTTGGCGACCGCGCGGCCGTAGAGGCGAACGATGGCGGCATCCTCGTCGAATGACGTCACCATCACGGTGACCGGTCCGCCCGCCGACGCGTGGCGCGCAGTCTCGTTGCCGCTGCCGCGGTAGTCGAAGTAGGCGAGTGTGTGGGAGTCGATGATCTGCAGATCAGCGGCGCCCTTGGGCGATAGGTTGACGGCGCCCTGGCCGTCCGGACCCTCGCCCAGCGTCGGATCAGCGGAGGCGACGAAGAAGACGCGCGCGCTGCTGATCAGGTCCGCCTGCTCCTCGGTGATGTGGTCGATCATGGGCATAACTCAGCGCTTTCGCTTGCGTGGGTGACGGGCATCGTTGACGGTCTGGCGGTAGGCGCGCCCCAACAGGCGGGCCGCGCCGCGCACGGTGATTCCAGCCTCATGCTGGGCCTGTTGCAGGAGTGCCTTGGGATCGGGTTGGGTCGGCCGCAGCGCCGACAGCAGCTCCTCGATGTGCTGGTCGTCCGACTGGGCGAGCTGCGTGAACCAATGCGTAAGCGCGCTCGGCTCAGCCGTCTGAAGCTCCAGAAACACGCCAGTGAACGCGTCCACCGCCTCGTCGTCGCCGCGTAGCCGTGTCCAGATGCGTTGATAGTGCTCGGGCTGCGCTTGCTTGAACGGTCCCGCCAGCCAGATCAGAAATCGGCGGCGGTCCTCGTCACGCGTGGCGGGCGCGCTGAGCCGCTGCGCCAGCTGGGATGCGACCTGCGGCGCGGCCGAGCCGGCGATCGCCTTGGCCGCCTGTCGAATCAGGAAGTGTGACATGCAGCTAAGATAACGAGCCGTCACTCATAGTTGGTTCGGCCATAGTCGGTTCAACGGCGGGCATTCCACGAGGTCCAGGTGGCGCGCGTCAGACGTCGTGTGTCGCCCCGCTCCAGCGAGGCAATCACGATATCCCAGTTGCCGCCGTCGTGGAGCTGGTAGGCGATGGTGTCTGGGTCATGCGGATGCAGCGCTGGGGCGCTGGCGGGTGTAGATAAGTGTGCGAGGTCGGACATCGAATTATCAGCGTGGAGGATCATCAACGCCTGGTTGCGAACGAAGATGATGTCGCCATCGGCTGCGATGACTGGCGATGCATCTGCGAGATGCCGCGTACGTTGTCGGACCAGGCCCGATGCGAGATCGAGTTCGCAAATGCCGCTGCGCACGAAGGCGATCGTGCCTCCGTCGGGCGACCAATGTGGCTGGGCGGCGTCGCGCAGCAGCAGCCGCTCCTCGCCCTCGGCGCTGCGCGCATAGAGATCCTGCTCGCGCACGTACGCGAGGTCCATTGTCGGTGACCAGGTCGGCTGACGTGCCGGATGACGCGGGTCGCCAACCAGGACCTCGCGCTGGGCGCCGTCGGGTGAGACGGCTTCGATCTGCTGGCGGCGCTCCACCGCGATCCAACGGCCGTCGGGCGACCAGGCCGGATCGTCGGCCGTGGCGCCGCTGGTCAGACGCACAGCGTCCCCGCCGTCGCACGGCATCACGTACAGGTCCCAGCCCTCGGCGCGATTGCTGAGGAACGCGATCTGGCTGCCATCGGGCGACCAGCTCGGCGACATTCCGTTCTCGGCGGAGATCAGTTCCATGAGCGATACGCTAGCCAATATCGGGAGCTAGGCGGAACAGGGTATCCGTGAGCGATGTCCGACACTTCACAGTGACGACCTTCGTCTCAGCCGTCACGCAGTCGGGTGGTGCGACGCTGCTGCACTGGCATCGTAAGGTCGGACTCTGGCTGCCGCCCGGCGGACACATCGAGCCGAATGAGGATCCGCTTGAGGCCGCCCGGCGCGAGGCCTGGGAAGAGACGGGGATCGCCGTCGAGATCCTGCCAACCAGCCAGCCCTTCGACTACGCCGATCCGCCGCAGCTTGCTGCGCCGGTGACGATCATGGTGGAGCCGATCGGCGCATTTGACGGCGATGACGCGCATCATCACATCGACCTGATCTACTTCGCGCGGCCTGCGTCGCTCGCTCGGACCGACACTCCGCCGGACGGCTGGCAGTGGGTCTCGCGGGCAGCGTTGGAGTCCGATGCGCCGTTGGCGCGGGACGGAATCGCGCCGCGCATCTCGGAGGATGTGCGCGTGTTGGGAATGGCGGCCATTGACCATCTCATTGACCACGTACGCAAGAACGAGAGGATCGGCGGGTGATTTCTGCGCAGATGATTCGTGAACGCCCAGACATAATCCGTCGCTCGCTCGAGCGCCGATGCGCCGATGCGCCGCTCGATGAGGCGATCGCGCTCGACCAGCAGCGGCGTGCGGCGCTGGTCGAGCTGGAGGAGCTCCGCGCGGCCCGCAACACCGCCGGCCGCGCGATCGGCCAGGCCAAGGACCACGATGAACGCCAGCGTCTGATCGCCGCCCAGCGTGATTCGGCCGCGCGGATCGACCAGCTGGAGGACCAGCTGCGGAAGCTGGACACGACGCTGACGACGTTGCTCCAGGAAATCCCCAATGTGGCCAGCGAAGCGACGCCTGACGGCGGCGGTGAAGAGCAGAACGTCGTCGTTCGCGAGTGGGGAGAGCGGCGCGTCTTCGACTTCGAGCCGCGGCCGCACTGGGAGATCGGGGCGTCGCTGGGGATCATCGACCTCGAGCGCGCGTCGGCGATGTCGGGATCGCGGATGTATGCGCTGCGCGGTGCCGGCGCGCGGCTCCAGCGCGCGCTGATCGGCTGGTTCCTCGATGCGCACGGCGCGGCCGGTTACGAGGAGTGGTATCTCCCCGCGATGGTGCGCGAAGACGCCATGCGCGCTTCAGGTCAGCTGCCCAAGTTCCGTGACAACCTCTACCGCGACGAAGAAGAAGACTACTTCTTCGTCCCCACGGCGGAGGTGCCGCTGACCAACATGCACGCCGGCGAGATCGTGGCCGAAGACGATCTACCGCTGCGCTACGCAGCCCATACCCCGTGCTTCCGTCGCGAAAAGGCCAGCGCGGGGCGCGATGTGCGCGGAATCAAGCGGGTGCACCAGTTCGAGAAGGTCGAGATGTACCAGTTCACGACTCCGGAGGCGTCGGCGGACGTGCTTATCGAGATGCTCGAGCAGGCTGAGTCGCTGCTACAGGGCCTGGAGCTAGAGTATCGCGTGGTGCAGATTTGCAGTGGCGACCTCGGCTTCAGCGCGTCCGTTAGCTACGACCTCGAAATCTGGGCGCCGGGCGCGCAGGAATGGCTGGAAGTCTCCAGCGTCTCCAACTGCACCGACTTCCAGGCCCGGCGGGCCAATGTCCGCTACCGACCGTCGGCGGGCAAGGGCACGCGCTTCGTGCACACGCTGAACGGCTCGGGACTAGCGCTGCCGCGTACGATCGCGGCGCTGCTCGAGCACGGACAGCAATCCGACGGCTCCGTCATCCTGCCCCAGGTACTGGGCTCGCGAATGGGCGCGCATGTCATCCACTGACCAGAATCAACGCTTCCTCGAGGCGAACCGCTCCCGCTGGAACGAAGTGGTCCCAATCCACGCCAACTCCGATTTCTATGGTGTCGAACGATTCCTCGCTGGCGAGACCACGTTGCTACCGCTCGATTTCGACGAGGTGGGCGATGTGCGGGGCAAAACGCTGCTGCATCTGCAGTGCCATTTCGGCCTCGACACGCTCTCCTGGGCGCGAGCGGGCGCAAACGTCGTGGGGCTTGACTTCGCGCCCGCGGCGATCGCCGAAGCCCGCCGACTCGCCGAGCGCGCCGCGCTGACCGCTCGGTTTGTGGAGTCGGACGTGCACGACGCCGCAGAGGCGCTGCCTGACCTCGTCAACGCAGTGGACATCGTCTACGTCAATCTGGGAGCGATCTGCTGGCTGCCCCAGATCAGCCGCTGGGCGCAGACTTGCGCGCAATTCCTGCGGCCAGGCGGGGTGCTGTACGTGCGTGATGTCCATCCCGTGGTCTGGTGCCTCGACGACGAGGACGCCGAGCAACGGCTCGTGCTGCGCTATCCGTACTTTGAACAGGTCGAACCTCACTCCTGGCCCGACGCGGCCGACTACGCCGACCCCGACGCGATGGTCAAACACGAGATGTCCTACGAATGGAATCATGGAATCGGTGAGATCGTCAGCGAGCTGATCGAGGCCGGGCTGCAGGTGCAGTTCCTGCACGAACAGGACTGGACGGTCTACCGCGCGCTGCCGTGGATGGCTCAGACGGAGCCGGGCATCTGGCGACTGCCCGACGCCGCGCCGCGCGTGCCGCTGATGTTCTCGCTACGCGCGCTACGGCCTCAGGAGTCCGTCTGACATCTGACGCTCACCGCTCAACACGAGCAGCAGCGCTACTGCCAAGTGCGGAATGGGCCGCCGATCGGCACATGCGCCGGCTCAGAGAATGTGGGTTGCGTCGCCAGCGTGAGCCGATGCCGTGCTCTCGCGCCGGCCGCCAGTTGCTGGCGCACATCCTCGGGACCCTTCCACGTTTCCGGACGTGGTCGCGTTGCCTGCCAGTGAGCGCGGTCGACGTACTGGGTGCAGAGCACCACCATGTCGCAGGGCTCGTTGACCGCATCGTTCGGATGCGGCGACTCTGCGCGGAACATCCCGCGGATGCGAGCGCCGGCCGACTCGATCGGCGGCCAGATCTCTTCACGGCTCAGACGCTCGAACGCCTCAAATTCGCCGTGTCGGATCCAGAAGCGTCGGATCACCACCAACGTGGACGCTAATGCAGTCTGCCCCCAGTCCTCAAGACCATCACTCGCGGTGAGCTGCATGGATTCGGCATCGAACGCCGACGGGTCGCGATGGTCGAACTGAAAGAACGGCCCACCGATTGGCACGTGCACCGGTGTCATCGGCGTCTGATCGACCGCGAGCGTCAGTTGACGCCGACGCTCGATGCCGCTGAAGATGCGTTGCCGAAGCTCAGCTGGCCCTCGGAAGTTATCGGAATCGGCCTGCGTCGCAGCCGAATGCGCGCGGTCGGTGTACTGCGTGAAGAGCACTGCCATGTCGCACGGTTCGCCGACGCTCGGATGCGGGTCAGGGTCGTGCGCGCGGAAGAGTCCAAAGATACGCAGCCCGGCCGCCTCAGCATTGGGCCAGATCTGCTCACGCGATATCCGTGCAAACTCGTCGAAGGTTCCTGTGCGAATCCACAGTCGGCGCATGACCACAAGCATGAGTGCCTCCTCGTCATGTCTCCGTCGAGGCAGTGTAGATTTCTGGCATGGTTTGGCGCCGCACACTCAATCGCCTCTTGCGCCGCGGTCCCGATGCGTCGGCGGTCGACGAGCTGTTGATGCAACTCAGCCAGTACTCGATCGAAGCAGCGCCAGTCAGCGAGGACGACTTTCGGGCGCTGCGCGAGCGCGGCCTGGTGGGACGCGGCACACGACTCATCGCGGCTGTGGCACTCCACGAGCCCGGGATGTCGTACGCCCTCTTGACGCGGGTTGTGGGTGAAGGGGCGGCGCATAGCGGTCAGATGCGAGCGGTGGGCGCGCACCTACTGGTCGATAGGGTGACATTGCCGTCCCAGTGGTCGGCGGAGTGGCGAACGCCGCTGGCGGCCATGCCGACGTCGTCGGAGCGGGAACTCGGCGCGATCCGCAGCGTTCAGTGGCGTCCGCGCGATGCTACTGACGCCACAGCGCAGACGCTGGCACAGGAGTTGTCGCGCAACGATCGAGTCCAACGACGCGTCCTGGGGCTGCTGCGGGACGGCGCCAGCGGACAGTTCGAAATCGTGCCGCTCGCCACGATGATCAGGATCGGCGTGTACCAGTACGGCCGCGATGTACCCGATCCCACGGCGCTGGAAGCGCTCGTAACGGTCGCCAGCGCGCTGCGCGATATGGGCTGAGTTGGCAGCGCTACGAGCGCCCCCCGCCCTCATCCCCGAGCGCGCGACGCTGGCCTATGCTGTCCCTAGAGGAGTGCGACATGGTGAGCCAAGAACAGCCGCTGGGGGCTGACAATTCGCAGATCACGATGGCCGAGCTGTACCGCTCCTTCGAGGCGCTGCGTGAGGAGATGCGGAGCGCGAACGCGCAAACGAACCAGCGGATCGATGATCTGCGGACGGACACGAACCAGCGGAGCGACGATCTGCGGACGGATACGAACCAGCGGAGCGACGATCTGCGGATGGACACGAACCAGCGGATCGATGATCTGCGGACGGATACGAACCAGCGGAGCGACGATCTGCGGATGGATACAGACAAGCGCTTCGACGACCTGCGCGCGGACATGCTGATCGGTCAGGCCTGGATGCGCTGGGGCTTCGGGCTGATGCTGGCGTTGCTGGTGGCGATGCTGTCGGCGTTACTCTCAGGCGCGTTCTAACTCCAGCGTGCCCAGAGCACCCCGCGTCGCGCGCGTCGACCTGCCGTCGGCACAGCTCTGGCCGGAACAGCGCAGGGTGGTATTGATCACGTGGACGCGCCACGCTGCGAAGGGTCACGACGTAAGGCTCTGTGACAGCACTACGTCGGCGATCGCACCTGAACCACGTCTCATGCGTCTGCCGCGAACTGCAACACAGGAGCGCAACACGTTCGTGGCGGAGGGGGAGGGATTCGAACCCCCGAGACGCTTGCGCGCCTAACGGTTTTCAAGACCGCCGCCTTCGTCCGCTCGGCCACCCCTCCGCTGATCTGCAGGGTATCCCGACACCGCTCCCCAAACGGGGAGCGGTGTGCGCGGAGGCGTAGTTGCTAGAAGCTGGTCAGCACCGTGCGGGCGACTTCGCCCGCCTTCATCGCGCGGAAGGCCTCGTTGATGTCCTCCAGCGGCGCGGTCTGCGTGACCATCTCGTCGAGCATCAGACGGCCCTGCCGGTAGTACTCGACGAGATTCGGCATATCAGTGCGGAAGCGGTTGCTGCCCATGCTGGAGCCTTGCAGCACCTTTTCCGAGAGCAGCTCGTGCGCAGGAATCTCGAGCTTCTGGCCGAGCGGCACCATGCCGATGATCGTGGCCACGCCACCGCGCTTGATCGCCGCGAAACACTGCTCGGCGACAGACTTGAGCCCGATCGCTTCAAACGAGAAGTCGACACCTTCGCCGTCGGTCATGCCCTGAATCTGCGTCACCGGATCGCCGCTGGAGGCGTCGACGGAGTGCGTCGCGCCGAGCTCGCGGGCGAGAGCCAACTTATGTTCATGCAGGTCGACGGCGATGATCTGCTTCGCGCCGGCGATCCGAGCGCCCTGGATCGCCGACAGGCCGACGCCACCGGCGCCGAAGACGGCGACCGTGCTGCCGTGATGCACTTTGGCGGTGTTGAGCGCCGCGCCGGCCCCAGTCATGACCCCACAGCCGATCAAGGCCGCCTTATCGAGCGGCATCTCGTCGTCCACGTAGACCAGCGCGTTCTCGTGCACCAACGTGTACTCGGCGTAGGTCGAGAGGTTGGCGAATTGGGCGACCGGGTTGCCGTTCCATGAGAGCCGAGGGTCCTCGTCGGGGCGTCGCTGGGTTTCTGGCGAACGGCACAGGTTCGGTCGGCCGCTAAGGCAGTAAGAACAGTTGCCGCAGAAGACAGAGAGACACATGATGACGTGGTCGCCGGCTTTGAACTGCTGCACCAGCTCACCGGCCTCCTCAACGATCCCGGCGGCCTCATGACCGAGCACGCCAGGCGCCTGGAAGGGGTAGAGCCCCTCAACGAAGTGCAGGTCGGAGTGACAGACTCCGGATGCGGCGGTCTTGACCAGGACTTCGCGTGGCCCCGGTTTGGCGACGTCGACGTCTTCTATCGTCAGGTCTTGGTGTGGTCCGTGAAACACGGCGGCTTTCATACAGTGTTCCCTTCCAGGCGCGGCGCGGGGTCGAATGTTGTCTGGTCAGGGTATGCGCCGCTGCGTGAGCCAGTCTAACGCCCCGCAAACGTCCCGCAGGGCGCGTATCGGTCGCGCTCAGCGCGCGGGTTGGTACCGGGAGCGGGGTTCGAACCCACACGGCCCAAGGGCCAGCGGATTTTAAGTCCGCCGCGTCTGCCAATTTCGCCATCCCGGCTCGCGCCTGGCATCCTAGCTTTGGATGCCAGCCTTGGATGCCATCCTTGTACCCAGACGATATCGAACGTCGTCGATTCAGCGCTCCGTGCGAACGCTCAGGGTGCGGCCGTCCGTTGCGATCGTAATGTCACCGTGCTCAGAGGTCACCAGCGTCTCTGTGCCGACGCGGGTCAGCGAGTCCAGCACCTCCGCGTGCGGATGTCCGTGCAGGTTGTCGACGCCGGCACTGATCACGGCGAGTGTCGGCGCGACCGCGTCAAGAAAGAGTGAGGCGGAAGAGTTTCGGCTCCCTTGATGTGCGACTTTGAGCACGTCGGCTTGTAACTTGCAGGGCGCGATCGATCCCGGACAAGGCTCGCGGACGAGGTCTAGTTCCTGTTCCACGTTGATGTCGCCGGTGAGCAGTAGGGAGGCCGCGCCGTAGCGCGCGCGGATCACGATGGATGTGGCATTGGGGTCGCTGAGGTAGGAGTCAGGCAGACCGCTCGCTGGCGGCCAGAGCACATCGAGAACCAATTCGAGCTCGCCCGGGAACGTGTAGCGCTCGCCCGGATGCGCTGTCGCTGTTGGAATAGCGCGATCGTCCAACAGTCCCCGCACGCGTTGGCCAAGTGTGGTTTCCTCCAGATATGTACTGACCAGCGCCGCCTGAATGTCGTAATGGTCGAGCAGCGGCCACAGCGCTTCGACATGGTCGGATTGCGGGTGCGTAACCACCAGCAGGTCAATTCGCCGTGCGTTGGCGGGCATGTAGCGCCGCAGGGCGGCGAGCAGTGCATCGGACTGTTCGCCAGTATCGATCAGGATGGTTTGCCGCTGCGGCGTCACGATCAGCGCCGCGTCCCCTTGTCCGACGTCGATGAAGTGCACCTGCAAGCGTCGCTCGGTCTCAGCCGCGACCGAGAGCCACAACGCCGCCGCTGTCGCCGCCGCCAGCCCAACGAGCGCCAGTAGCATCAGGTGGGATCGCAGTTCGGGGATCAGCCCGATGTTGTATCGACCTGGTGAGCGGTGGGGTGTATCTGCTCGAGAGCGGTACCAACGCTGTATGCGTTCGCGGTGCGGTCGAGCCGAAGCGAGCAGTATGATTCCATAGACGATCAACAGGTGGGCGTGGCGGAAGCCGCGGATCTCCTCGCCGGCGCCGGGCAGTTGTCCGCCCTGCTCGGCAACGAGCGCCAGCCAGCGCAGCGGCAGCCAGGCCAGTGCCCAAGCCAGCGCGTGTGCGGTGATCTCCGACACGATCCCGATCAGCGCCGTCGCCGCTGAACCCAGCAGCATCCAGCTGAACAACGGCGCCACCAAGAAGTTGGCGAGAATACCGATCAGCGCCGCCCGCTCGAAGTGCAGCACGATCAACGGGAGCGTCGCCAGGCTGGCGACCAACGTCACCAGCGCCGCGTCGCGGAGCACGCCGCCTGCGCCGCCACGACCGCTGAGGAAGTCCAGCGACACACTCGGCATCAGTACGACGATGCCAAGCGTACCCGCCAGTGTGAGCTGAAAGGAGAGATCGAGGAGGAGCGAGGGTTGCAGCGTCGTCATGAGCGCCGCAGTCGCCACGACCGCATAGAGCGCTGAAGCTCCCCGGCCGAAGAGGTGCGCCGCCGCGAAGACGATCGCCATCCACATCGCTCGCTGCACCGGCGGGTCGGGGCCGATCAACGCGCCGTACGACAGCGCTGCGGCGATCGCCAGCAGCGCCGCGCCGCGCCGACCCAGCGCCCAGCCGGTCGCGACCATGACCAAGCTCGTCAGCAAGGTCAGGTTGCTGCCGGAAATCACGATCAGATGTGACAGCGAGGTGTCGTTGAGCGAGCTGCGAAGTTCGCTGTCGATGGCGTCGCGGCGGCCGGTGATCATGCCCTGCGCGATCCCGGACAGCGGCGGCGGGAGCGCGGCGCGCAAACTCTCGTTCAGCGCATGACGAGCGTCGGCGGCCCATGACCTGGGCCAGCCGAGCTTTCGCTCGCCGATCACGACGAGGCCGCCAGGAGATGCCAAACCGCTGGCGGCGATCCCGCGGCGTTCCAGCCAATCCAGATACGCGCGCAGATCAGTCCCTGCGTCGCGCACCGGCCCAGCGTCGCGCACCGGCGTCAGGATGGCTTCGACCCGGACAGGGTCGCCGAGCGCAACCTCTGGTGCGTCTGGCAGGAACAGCTGCACGCGGGCATCGATCGCCCGTCGTTCGTCCGCGAGTTCGATCGATCGGGCGTGCAGCAGCAGCC
Organism: Dehalococcoidia bacterium; assembly: GCA_963422755.2. Taxonomy (GTDB): domain Bacteria; phylum Chloroflexota; class Dehalococcoidia; order Bin125; family Bin125; genus Bin125. The sequence goes on along the minus strand of OY730488.1, from coordinate 2,205,833 downwards.
GCATGCCCGCGCCGTGCACTTGCGGCTCATCGGCGACGCGGCCGGCCAAACGCACTGACTGGCCTGTGAAGTCGGCTGTGGCGAGCCCCGCGGGCGGCAGCATCGTCTGCTCGGCGCGCCAATAGCCGATGCCAATGAGCGCGGGCGTCATCAGGAGCAACGTGACGGGCCATCGAACACTGCCGATGACGTCGCTGCGGGTGGCAGACGACCAAGCGAACAGCGCCGAGACCAGAGCGGAGATCGCAACGATCCATGCAGCGGCGCCGGTCAGCGACAGCGCAGCCCCGATGAGCAACGCCAGTGACCAGTGGAACAGCGGAGGCTGATATGGCAAGCGCCTGCCGCGGAGGACTGCGCTAACGCTGGTCAGGCGCATAGACCGCCGCGAGATCGGCGATGCGGAGCAGTTCGGACGGACGCAGGACACCGCGATCCACCAAGTCGATCAGTGCTGCGAACGGCTGGCGAGCGCGAAGGGCGACGATCGCTTCTGCCCGAGCGGCGCCGACGCCCGGCAATGTCGACAGTTCAGCAATCGTGGCGGTGTTGAGGTCGATCAGCGGTGTGGGTCTGTCCGTGGTCGGCGGCGCGACGGTGCGAACGATTGGCGCTGGGGCAGACGCTGATTGCTGAACAGCCATACCTGCCAACCCTGAGGCCACTGCCGCGACCGCCAAGATCCACGGCGACCAGTGCAGCAGTCTGCTCAGCAAACGCTTGCGCTGACGAGTGGGGCGGGCGCGATTGAGGCTCGCCGGCGGGACCATATCAGCCCAGTCGAAGCGGAGGGGCATCGCGTCTCCTGCTGGTCGGAGGCTATGGCATGTGTTGTATGGCGCATGAGGCTTGGCCATCCTCGACGCGCCTGATCGATAGAGTTGATCCAAACGGAGGGCAAGCGATGACGCGCTCGGTGTTGACGATGGCCGACCTCTCGGCGGCGGAGATCAGCGAGGTGCTCGATCGGGCGCAGGCGCTGAAACGCAGCGGCCACCGCACCGGTGGTGAGCTGGCCACGCGAACGGCGTTGCTCATGTTCCAGAAACCGTCCCTGCGTACTCGCGTGTCCTTTGAATTGGCGGTGTCCAATCTGGGTGGACGCCCGCTGTACCTCTCCCCACCCGAGATCGGTCTGGGCGAGCGTGAGTCGGTCGAAGATGTCGGTGCGGTTGCGGGGCGTTACAGCGATGTGATCATCTGCCGCACGTTTGAGCAACGCATCCTCGAACGATTGGCATCGTCGTCTGGTGTGCCAGTGGTGAACGCGCTGAGCGACTGGGAGCACCCCTGCCAGGCGCTCGCCGATCTGCTGACCATCCGCGAACACGGCGGCGCTCGGGACCGGACGCTCGCCTACGTCGGCGATGGGAACAACGTCGCACGCTCGCTGGCGCTCGCAGCGGCCGGTGAGGGCATGCACGTGCGAATCGCCTCACCGTCCGGCTACGAGTTGGACGATGCCAGCACAGCGCGCGCTCAGGACCGCGCCGCTGCGGTTGGCGGATCGGTCACCCGCGTCACTGATCCCGATGAGGCCGTGCACGGTGCGAATGTCGTGTACACCGACACGTGGACCTCAATGGGACAAGAAGTGGAGGCGAAGCAACGACTGGAAGCCTTTGCCGACTACCAGGTCAACGAGACGCTACTCGCTTCGGCGTCGACGGACGCGGTCGTGATGCATTGCCTGCCAGCGCACCGCGGCGAAGAGATCAGCGACGATGTATTGGATGGTCCGCGATCGGTCGTGCTCGACCAGGCCGAGAACCGTCTGCACGCCCAACAAGCGTTATTGGCTTGGCTATTCGCTCGCTCAGTCGCGTAGCCTGTCGCTGTCGACGAAGGCCGACTTAGTGAGCGCCGTATCGAAGCGCGCGAATTGAGGCGATGTCGTGGATGCCCTAATCAACGACATCGAGCTCGCGTTCCGAGAGTTCAGCTGGACCAACCTACTCGAAGTCACGGCGATCGCGGTCGTGCTCTATGCCGGTCTGCGACTGCTGCGCGGGACGACGGCGATGTCGGTCATCCGCGGCATGGTGTTCGTCGTCGTCCTGATCTCCGCGCTGGGACGCGTGGTCGATTCCGTCGTGCTCAACTGGATAGTCGATAACGCGCTGGCGGTCCTGCTGATTGTGGTGCTGCTGGTCTTCCAGCCAGAGTTCCGCCGGGCCTTCGAACACGTCGGTCGCGCAGGCGGATTGAGGAGCTGGAGAGGGCGGTATCGGCCGTATCGCACACTGATTCCGATGGTGGCGACCGTGGCGCAGCGATTATCGCAACAGGGCGCCGGCGGGCTCTTTGTGTTCGAGCGTGACACCGGCCTGGAAGAATTGGCGTCCGCCGGCGTACGGCTCGGCGCAGAGCCGACCATCGACTTACTCGAGAGCATCTTCTGGAAGGGCTCGCCTCTGCATGATGGGGCGGTGCTCCTGCGACCGTCCGAAGTCGTCGCGGCTGCAGTGGTCCTGCCGACCCCTAGCGGCGATTTCGCGATGCGTACGTTGTCCGGCACACAACAGGGAGTCCACCTGGGTACTCGACATCGAGCGGCCCTGACCATCTCGGAGGAGACGGATGCGGTCGCTGTGGTGATCTCCGAGGAGAGCGGCTCGATCTCGCTGTCCGTCGGCGGCGAGCTGTCGTCGCAGCTGACAGCAGCGGCGTTGGAGGTGTCTTTGTCACAGCACCTGCATCCACGGCGCTGGGGCGATCGACTCGGACCACGCTGGTTGCACAGCGTCTGGGGGCGGCAACCAAGCACTCCTTCGACGGCCGGTGGTGACTCGACGGGCTCGTAAGTGCGCCGCGCAGTCCAGGAGACGACCCTGCTCAGCACCGTCGTGCTGCTGGCGCTCGTGGTCTGGTTTGTGATCGTCGACACCGAGAACCAGGAGATAGAAGCGCGGCTTGGATTTAGTTTGGAGGTAGAAACCCTGCAGCTCGGCTCCGACCTGATCGTCACCGGTGACCCGCTGCCCGTCACGGTTTCAGTGATCGGACGTGAAGCCGATGTTGAAGCAGCGCGACCAGAACACTTCCGCGCGACGATCTCACTACGTAACCGGACCGCCGGGCGACACAGCCTGCCGATCCGCGTCGATACGCTCGAAGGCGATGTTCGTGTCCGCGCGGTCCAGCCCGAGACCGCCGTCGTGATTCTCCAGGAAACTGTCGAACGCGAGGTGCCGGTGATCGTCGAGCTGTACGATCCACCCCCACTGGGTTTCAGCGTCGGCGTCTCGACGGTGGCGCCTGCAACCGCAATCGTCAGCGGTATCGCCTTCGAGGTCGAGGCGGTCGACGCGGTCGTGGCGCGGCTCGATCTGGGCGGCGCCAGCGTCAGCGTCGACCGCGATGTCACGCTTGAGGCGCGGACCGCGTCAGGCGGTGCCGTCACTGAGGTGGTGATCAATCCGCGCTTCGCCGTCGTCTCGGTCCCGATTGAGCAGGAAGTCTTCCGTCGCACGGTGTCCATCTTGCCGTTGGTGCTCGGGACCCCGGCAACGGGCTACCGGATCCGGACGGTGCGGGCGACTCCACCGGTGGTGGACGTCCTCGTCCCCGTCGACGTGCTGAACGAAGATGTCGAAGTAACGACGGGGCCGGTCGACGTGAGCGGGCGGGATCAGGATCTCCTGATCGAGGCGCCACTGGTCTTCGGCGACCGCGCTGCGCCGGCCGCTGACAGCGAGACCGCGGTGCGGATCGTGGTCGTGATCGAGCCCGTGCTCTCATCAATCACACTGCCGATCAGCGTCGAGCCGACTCTGCTGCCGGGCGCGCTGCGGATCGATCGCGCCTATCCACAGACAGCGGAAGTGACCGTACGAGGTCCGATCGCCCTACTCTCAGAGTTGGAAGGCCCGTTATCCCCGATACGGGTAAATCTGTCCTCGTTCGACGCAGGCCTGCACCGCATCGAGCTCACCTGGTCGCCCCCTGTAGGGCTGGAGCTGGTGGAGCTGGCGCCGTCCCAGTTGACCGTGACACTGTCCCGCATCCCGGAGCCGACCCCGATCGGCGATGAAGATTCGCTCGTCGAGGATGAGCCGAACCCTGGCGAACAACCAGACCGTAGCTCGGAGGCTGAAGACAGTGAGTGAGGACCAAACCACCGCTGAATCGCTCGCGCCGCAGGTCGAGGTGCGCGCTGAGCCGACCAATCTGTTGCCCACTGTCGCTATCGTTGGTCGGCCCAATGTGGGCAAATCGACCCTGTTCAACCGACTGGTGCGGCGTCGACAGGCGATCGTGCGGGGCGAGCCCGGCACGACGCGGGATCGTAACTACGCCAGTACGGAGTGGCGCGGACAGCCCTTTGCGGTGATCGACACCGGCGGTCTGCTCGGCGAGCAACTGGCCGGTCCCTTCGCCGACTCCGTCGCCGAACAAGTGCAGCAGGCGTTGGCCGAGGCGGATGCCATCATCCTGGTTGTGGACGTGCAGGCCGGCCCGTTGCCAGCCGATGAGGACGTCGCCGCGCTGCTGCGCGAAGCTCCACAACCGGTCACCGTCTGCGCGAACAAGGCGGATAATCAGACGCTTGCCGCCCAAGCCGCGCAGTTCCACGGCCTGGGACTCGGTGAACCGCTGGCGATCTCAGCGCATCACGGCCGTTGGATCGACGATCTGCTGGACCGCGTCACGTCCGACCTGGCCGTGGCCGAACCGCTCGAACCTAGCGATGTCGCCTGTCGCCTGGCCATCGTGGGACGGCCCAACGTCGGTAAATCTTCGCTGGTCAACGCACTGCTTCGTGACGACCGGATGATCGTCTCCGAGCTGCCGGGCACCACCCGCGACGCCGTCGACACCGTGTTGAGTTTCGACGGTCAACGCGTGTCGCTGGTTGACACCGCTGGGATCCGGCGGCGTGGTCGCGTCGCGCCGGGGATCGAGCGGGCCTCAGTCCGCCGCGCCGACGCCGCGCTGCGCCGCGCCGACGTGTCCGCTGTGGTGATCGACGCACACGAAGGCGTCACCTCGCAAGATCTGCACGTGCTGGGCATGGCGATGGACGACGGGGCCGGGATCGTGATCGTGATGAATAAGTCCGACCTCGTCGATGCTGAAGCGGGGTTGCGCAACAGCCGCGAGCGCCAGCTGGCGGGGCGCGCGCGCTTCGTCAACTGGGCGCCGATCGTTTGGGTGTCGGCGCTGACCGGCAAGGCCGTTGACAGCGTCATCGCGGCCGCGCTGCATGTCGCTGAGGCGCGCCGGCAGCGGGTCCCGACGCCACGACTCAACGCGATGCTCAAGCAGGCGCAAGTCGAGCGTCCGCCGGCCACCCATCGAGGCAAACGGATCCGCTTCTACTACGCCGTGCAGACCGACTTCGCTCCACCCACCTTTACCTTCTTCGTCAACTACCCCGACGCGGTCCACTTCTCGTATGAGCGGTTTCTGATGGGGCGCATTCGACGGGTATTCGGATTCGAAGGCGCGCCGCTGCGCTGCGTACTACGCGGTCGTGACCCGTCGACGTGGGAAGAGCGGAGTTGACCATGTTCGAGACATGGGATGCATGGATCGTAGGCGGCCTGCTCGGCTACCTGCTCGGGTCGATCCCAACCGGGCTATGGATCGGCCGTTGGCGCAGCGGCGGTGATATCCGCGCGTCTGGCAGCGGGCGCACCGGCGCCACCAACACCTTTCGAGCGCTGGGACTGCGCTGGTCGATCACAGTGCTGGTGCTCGACGCCGTGAAGGGCGCGCTGCCGATTCTGATCGTGATGGCGGTCTGGAACAGCCCCACAGGCGAAGTTGTGGGCGGGCTGGCGGCAGTCATCGGCCACCAGTTCCCTCTATACGCTGGATTCCGTGGTGGTCGCGGCGCCGCGACCGCGTTGGGCGCAGTGATTGCGCTCATGCCGATGGGGGCGCTGTTCGCACTGGGAAGCGCCCTACCGGTTCTGGCGAAAATCCGTGTGATGTCACTGGCGACCTTGGCCGGCGGCACGGCGGCGGCGGCCGGCATTGCGCTGCTAGCCGCCTACGGTGGCGCGCCCGACGCGTACATCGCCTATGCAGTCGGCACTTGGCTGCTGGTGCTGATCGGGCATCGCGACAATATCGGGCGGATCGCCGCCGGGACGGAGCGGGTGCTATCGATGGGACAATCGACATAATGAACGTACTGGTCGTCGGCGCGACGTCGTGGGGCTGCACCCTGGCCGGCTGCGTCGTTCGCGCTGGGCATCAGGCAACCGTGCTCTGCCGCAGCAAGGCCGAAGCCTCAGGACTGCAAGCGGCGAGGGAGCATGAACGGCTGCTGCCGGGCATACCGCTGCCCACAGGCGTCCACTACCGCAGCGACGCCTCGGGCCATCCGCCGGCAGTCGTGATCTGGGCCACGCCCGCCCAGCGGCTGCGAGAGAATCTGCGCGCGGTGCTGCCGACCCTGACCCCAGGCGACACAGTCCACATGTCGGCAGCCAAAGGGTTGGAACACGGCTCGCATTTGCGGATGAGCGGCGTCATCAGCCAGGAGTTGACGCAGGCTGGCCGTGATCTGAGGGTCGGCGCGGTCTCCGGCCCGAACATCGCCCGAGAGGTGGCGCTGGGCCTGCCAGCGACCACCGTCGTCGCGGCCGAGACGCCCGCTGACCGCGAACGTGTGCAAGCGGCCTTGAACTCGTCCAGCTTTCGCGTCTACACCAATGAAGACGTCATGGGCGTCGAGTTGGGTGGGGCGCTGAAGAACGTGATGGCGATCGCGGCCGGCGCGGCGGTCGCCTTGGGCGTCGGCGACAACGCGCGGGCCGCGCTGCTCACGAGGGGACTCTCGGAGATCGCACGGCTTGGCGTCCGCTTGGGTGCATCGCCCGCTACTTTCGCAGGTCTTGCCGGTCTCGGCGACTTGCTCGTGACCGCTATGAGCCCCAATTCACGCAACCGCAGGCTGGGCGAGCGGATTGGGCAGGGCCTGTCGCTGTCCGATGCGCTCGCTGAAACGCCCAACGTCGTTGAAGGCGTCGAAACGACCCGGGTCGTACTGGAGATCGCGGATGCGCTCCAGCAGCCAATGCCGATCGCTGAGGTAGTGTCGCAGGTCTTGTTCGAGGCGCTCGAACCTCGCGAGGCCCTCCTCGTGCTCATGGAGCGCGCGCCGACGGTGGAAGGCTGATGGGCGACCACAGCGAGTATCCAGACGCACCGGAACCGCTCGATGCGCTGCGACGCACCATCGACGCAGTGACCTCGGGAGAGTCCGAGGTTGAGCCGAATGACCTGCATGCGCTTGCGCGCTTGCGCCACGCCGACTCGGAGCAGATTCTGGTCCAGGTCCAGCAGCTCGAGGCCTCGGTCCGATTTGTGTTGGCGAACAGACTCCAGGAGCTCGGCGCGGCGTTTGGCGGCTACGACTTCACCACCCTGTTTGCGGCGATGCTGACGGATGCTGACGTTTCGGTCCGGGCGGCGGCAGTCAGCGGGCTCTCGATCTGTGAGACGGCGGAAGCGACCGAGTCGCTGCTGCAGACCGCGCGGTCCCACGAGGAGGATCTCGGCGTGCGGCGCGAGGCAGTGACGGCGCTCGGCGCGGCCGCGCTGCGCTTGGAACTCGGCTGGGCCTCGAGTGAGACTGCCGACGGCGTCGCCGACGCGCTGCGCGCCATCGCCGAGGACGTTCGCGAAGCTGACGAGCTGCGCGCATCCGCCGTCTCGGGCGTCGGCGTCGTGGACGCGGCATGGGTGGCGCCGTTGATCGACGCGGCGTTCGACAGCGACTCAGCAGCCCTCCATCTTGGAGCGGTAGAGGCGATGGGGCGCAGCGCCGATGTCGCCTGGCTGCCTCTGCTGGAAGGCGCGCTGATCGCCGAAGATGAAGACGAACAGCTGGCTGCGGTGCAGGCTATCGGCGAGATCGGCTCCGAGGACGGCGCGCCATTGCTGCTGGAGCTGTTCGACGACCCAACCGCATCGGGCGAGCTCTTGCAGGCCGCGGTGATGGCGCTGGGAGAGATTGACAGCGAGGATGCGCTGGAACATCTGGAACAGCTGCGCACCCATCCAGACCCAGAGCTTCGCGCCGCCGCCCAGGCTGCCCTGGAGGCGGAGGATTCAGCGGAGCGCTTCGATGGACCTGGTTCGCCGTCCAGCTTCAGCGCATGGTCCGGCGACGGCGCGGTGTAGGTGCCCTGAGTCTGATCTCGGAGGCTCTGATAGATTGTCCACGAGGGCTGAACAGGGCGAGGAGTGTAGGCGTGCCGAGCAGCAACGAGGGCCGGCGGCGGAGCGGATCAAGGCGCACCGCGACATCCCCCAAGTCGATTCGCAAAGGCATTGCGGTCAGCGCTGGCGGCGTCGTCTGGCGCGAGCGTCGCCAGCCCGGCGAAGTCGAAGTAGTGCTCGTGCAGACGCCCAGGCAACTCTGGTCGCTGCCCAAAGGCACGCCTGAGAACGGCGAGAAACTCGACGAGACAGCGCTCCGTGAGGTCTCCGAGGAAACTGGCCTCGAAGTGCGGCTGGACCAAAAGATCGGCGTGATGCGCTACTCCTTCAGCGGCCAGGAGGCGCGGATCGACAAAGCGGTTCACTTCTGGTTGATGCGGCCAACCGGCGGCTCGTTCGCAGATCACGACGATGAGCACATCGACGTTCGCTGGGTCGGGCTGGGCGACGCGATGAAGATGGTCAGCTATCGCAATACCGTGTCACTGCTGGAGGATGCGGCCGCGCTGCTCGATCAGCGCGTCGGGACGCCGCCAATCTGACTGACGGCCCAACCTGCGGGTGGTCAGCGATCAGTCGAGCAGAGTGTTCAGGGAACAGTGTTGTGCTGACCAGCCCGACGGACACGATTGCGGATGGAGAACTGGTTCGGCTGCGACGTAAACGGATAGCAGACGCCGAACTCGACTGGATCTGGCGCACGGACGAGGAACTGGCCGAGCTCGATGCGGCGCCACTCAGTCCGCTGACCTTCGAGCAGTACCGCAACCAGTACGCCTGGCAGCTGCGCTCGACGCCCGCCTATCACTCGACCTTCGCGGTCGAACGGCTGGACGACAGCAGCCATATCGGCAACGTGATGTATTACAACACGGACTTCCAGCGGCGTGAGACGGAGCTAGGCATCCTGTTGGGCGATCGCACGTGCTGGAACGGCGGCTACGGACGAGAATCAGTCCGCCTGCTGCTGGATCACATCTTCACACACACAGCGCTGACGCGCGTGTATCTACACACCCTCGACTGGAACGTTCGGGCGCAACGGTCATTTTCAGCGGCCGGCTTTCGCGATTGCGGTCGCGTGCGGCGCGGTCAGCACCGCTTCCATCAGATGCACGTCTTGCGCGAGTGGTTCTGGGATCGAGACTATCAACGGCGCAAGGTTAGCCGTTGAGCCTGACTACGCACTCTGCCCGGCGATCCCATGGACTCACCACGCCACCTGAAGCGGACGCGGTGAGTCCATAAGGGTGGTCGTTGCTGCTGCGGGACTAGCCGCGGCTGGGCAGGATGACGACACCGGTACCCGGCGTGCTCACCGAGCCGTCCCCGCGCACACCCTCGACGTTAAGCTCAACGATGTTGCGCTCGCCCTCGGTGTACTTACGCGTGACCGTGCCGCGGAGAGTGAACTCACGCTCTTGGGCGGATTCGCGGCCTTGCGAAGCGGGGTCCATGCCGCGGTACGAGCACTGCACCCGCTTGACCTGTCCCTGTGGCCCGGCAAACCGCCAGAGCAGCTCGCCCAGAAACGCATGCTTGAGCGCGCCGTGGACGATGATGTCGTCCAGGCCGGTGTCCTGCGCGTACTGTGTGTCGTAGTGAATCTGGTAGAAGTCGCCGGAGCCGGCTGCCCATTGCACGAGCTGCTGACTCGTCGGGTTCTTCTCCAGTTCCGGGATACTGTCCCCGACTTCGATGTCCTCGAAGTAGATCTGGTCTGGTACTGCGTCGGACATGTTACTGCTCCTCCAGTTCTTGCGCGTTAGTGTACCGCCGATGTCAGCTGCGCCGCTACTCGCCCGGTCGGGGGTAGGAAATGCCCGTGCCGCGAGAGATCGCGACCACCTTGCCGTGCTGGTTAGTGTAGGTCGTCTCCGACACCTGGATCAGCATCGGCACGCCGAGCGCGCCGCTCCAGCGTTCGTTAAGCGAAGCCAGCGCTGTCGCCGAGGTGAGCGTGTCGCCGGCGCAAATCTGCTCGTTGGTGTACTCGATGTCGGTTCCGCCGTTGAGCACCAGTGGGTAGGGCGAGCGGAATCCGCCGCTGCCGCGTCGACCGCCGAAGGTTGGATCGGAATCGGCGGGGTTGAAGATCGGCGTGCCGAGATATCCCGGAGGCGCCGGCAGACTGCGGAAGCCTCGCGCCTGCGCGACGGCCTCGTCGTAGAAGGCTGGGTCGACGTAGCCTACGGAGCGGGCGAACATGCGCACGCTGGTCGTGGTCAGCTCGCTGATCGTTTCCGATCCCTTGACGCCAATCAGGGCGCGCATCTCGTCAGTAATGACTGACTCGAACTTGTCGTCTGCCATCAAGCTCCTCCCTCATGTGTGCTTCAGACGCTCTGTCTAGACATTCTACCTGCGTGCTGCCTCAGAGCGCTGCTGCTGGACGTCGTCTGTTGCCGTCGGTCTGGCTGCGGCCTAGCAGAGGCAGCGGCGGGCTCAGCCGCTGCCAGCGCTGGACGTGATAATACGGAACTTGGGCGGGCGGCTCGGTACCGCAAATTCTTCGCCGGTGGCCATATCAACAGCGCAGAAGTTGCCGGTCTTCAACTCACGCACCAAGTCCTGCCAGGTTTCAATGGCGTCGGTTTCGAACCAGGTTGCGACCTTGCCGATGTCGTGTACGGCATGCGAGTCGGTACCGGCTGTGCCGTTCATGCCGCTGCGCGCGGCGAGGTCGGCCGAGAACCGGTTCTCGCGCTCCTTGCCGCGCCCGTTCAGAATCTCCAGCGCGATGACATGCTCCATGGCGCTGTTGCTGGCGGCTCGTTCGACCGCCTGCTCCCAGTCATCGGGATCATCTTTCCAGGCGATCTGGCGGCGGTAGGGGTGTGCGAACACGAGCGCGCCGCCGCGTTCATAGACGTGCTCGGCCAGACGCTCAACGCGGTGCATGCCAAAGACGTACTTCTCCATTCCCCAGGTGAGGATGTGGCCGGGATCGGTGGACACTTCACAGCCGGGAATCAGGGTGATCCCCACCTCTTCGGCGATCCGCTGCACCTCATCCTCTGGCCAGAGGGCGTCGTGCTCCGTGAACGAGATCGCATCGAGCCCGGCGTCTTTGGCGCGAATCGCGAGGTCCTTGGGATCGAGCACGGAGTCGTGCGAGCGCGGCCACGTGTGGTTGTGTAGATCAATCAGCATGCAGGCACTCACCCTAGAGGCGGCCGCGTCCGGGCCGCACGACGATATCCACCATGCTATCAGAGGCCTGCCGCGTGACGGCGTCCGCCTCGGCCCCAGCCGCCAGATCCAGCTGACAGGTGGCCAGATTGAGTGAGTGCGGGCTGGTGCATATACTCCCCCTGAGTCGCCCGTCATCGTTGGCGGGCGCTGGTGTGAAGCGGGCGCATCACTGATGGACAATGTCCTCGAACAGTACGGGCATCTCGGCATCCTGCTGATCTTCGCCGCGGTCTTCCCGTCGATCCCGCTGATCGCCTCGTGGGCCATGTTCAAGTTCGGTCTACGGCCCAGACTGCCCAACGCCGTGAAGTCCGACACCTACGAGTGCGGGGTCGAGACCGAAGGTCCCACCTGGGTACAGTTCAACTTCCGTTACTACCTGGTCGCGCTGATCTTTGTGCTCTTCGACGTGGAGGTGATCTTTCTCTTCCCCTTGGCGGTGGCGCTGGACTCCGTCGTCGTGACCGGCCTGGTTGCGGCGCTGATTTTTATCGCGGTGCTGTTCTTAGGGCTCGTCTACGAGTGGCGACGGCAAGCTTTGGAGTGGCGCTGACGTGACCACGCTGTACGACCCCGTGGCGGCGATGGCGATCGTCAACGCGGCCGCGCCCGGCGCCGCCTGCCTGGACGACGGCCAGCTCTACCTGGAGCCTGCATCGCTGGTCGCATCTGTCCGCACGCTGCGCGACGCGGACGAGAGCGACCTCGTTTTCCTCTGCAATCTGACGGCCGTCGACCACGAGCGGTACTTCGAGATGGTGTACCACCTGCAGTCGCTGGACCTGAATCACCTCCTGGTGCTCAAGGCGCGGCTCTTCGAACGTGAGGATCCGTCGCTGCCCTCGCTGACGGAGCTCTACCACGGCGCGCATTTGCAGGAGCGCGAGGTCTACGACCTATTCGGGATTCGTTTCGAGGGCCACCCCGACTTGCGTCGCATCTTCCTCTGGGACGGCTTTCCCGGCTATCCGCTGCGCAAGGACTTTCTGCAAATGCCGGGCCAGATTCGGGCCGGCTTGCCCGGTTTCCCGCACGAGGGCGCCGAGAACGCCTGGCCAGTGCCGGGCAGCGTGCCGCAGCGACCGCTGCACCCCAACGATCCGCCACCAGCCAGCGACGTCGCCGTGGCGGACGAGAGTGAGGCAGCGCCGTGACGACCGCCGACGACACCCGCCTGGCGATGCAAGGCACGATCGAGGCGCTCGCCAGCGGCACCGGCTCAGAACCCGTGGTGGTCAATCTCGGCCCACAGCACCCCTCAACGCACGGTGTGTTCCGGCTCAAGGTGACGCTCGACGGCGAGATCGTGCAGGACGCCGAAATGCGCATCGGCTATCTGCACCGCTCGATGGAGAAGCTTGCCGAGGAACGCACCTACACACAGAACATTCCCTTCACCGACCGCATCGACTACCTGGCGGCGATGTCCAACAACCTCGGCTATTGCCTGGCGGCGGAGGAGTTGCTCGGCGTCGAGCCGCCGCCGCGCGCGCAGGCGATTCGCGTGATGTTCGCCGAGTTGCAGCGGATCGCCTCCCACGCCATGGCGAATGGCACATTCATCAACGACTGCGGGGCCTGGCATACGCCGCTGTTCCACATGTTCCGCGACCGCGAGCGGGTGCTCGACATGTTCGAGATGACCTGCGGCGCGCGACTCACGACCAACTACATGCGGATCGGCGGCGTCGCCTTCGACCTGCCCGACGAGCTACTACCGACGCTCGAACAATTCCTCGCCGACATGCCGGAGAACATCGCCAACTACGAGGCGCTCTTGCTCGAGAATGAGATCCTGCACGCGCGGGCGCGCGGCGTCGGCGTGATCTCGCCCGAGCTGGCGATTAACTCCTCGCTGTCGGGTCCAATCCTGCGCGCCACCGGCGTGCCCTGGGATCTGCGCAAGGCGAATCCATATTCCGGCTACGAGCAGTACGACTTCGATGTCCCGGTCGGTGAGCGGGGCGACTGCTTCGACCGCTTTCTGGTGCGGATGGCGGAGGTCAAGCAGAGCCTGCGGATTCTGCGACAGGTGATCGACAATCTGCCCGACGGCCCCTGGCTGGCCGACGTGCCGCTGCATGCGCGTCCGCAGCCAGGCGAATCCTACGCGCGGATCGAATCCCCGCGTGGCGAGTTGGGGTTCTACCTTGTCTCCGACGGTGGGCCGGCGCCCTACCGCTTCCACTGCCGACCACCCTCGCTGATCAACCTCTCAGCGCTGAAGGAAATGTCGATCGGCGGTACGCTGGCGGACGCGATCGTGACGCTGGGTTCGATTGACATCGTGGTGGGAGAGATCGATCGATGACCGAGCTCGCCGGCCTCAGTAGCGTCCTGGGCGCGTGGTACGACTTCCGCGATCTGAATAACCTGCAGCGCCTGATCACCGAGTGGATCGCCGGCTGGGGTCCCGACTGGTTGGCCTCGATCATCACGGGCCTGCTGGGGGCGCTGGGGGTTCTCGGAGTGATCGGGCCGACCCTGCTGGTGCTGATCTGGGTCGAGCGCAAGGTGATTGCTCGGTTCCAGCAACGCTACGGCCCCAACCGCGTGGGCCCCAAAGGCCTCCTCCAACCGGTCGCCGACGCCGTCAAGCTGATCCTGAAGGAACAGCTGGCGCCGCGCGCGGCCGACAAGCTGATCTTCTTCTTGCCGCCCGTGCTGATCTTTGTGCCAGGCATCTTGATCTGGGGCGTGCTGCCATTTGGACCGAATATGTCAGTGGCCGACCTCAACGTCGGCGTGCTGTTCCTGCTCGCCGTCTCGGGTACCGCAGTACTCGTCATCTTCATGGCCGGCTGGTCGTCCAATAACAAGTACGCGCTCTTCGGCGCGATGCGCGCCGTTGCGATGTCGATCTCCTACGAAGTGCCGATGGTGCTCGCGCTGCTGACGCTGGTGGTGTTCTCGGGCACGATGTCCGTGAATGGCATCGTCCAGTGGCAGCAGCAGGAAGACGTCATCTTCATCCTGCTCTTCCCCCTGTCAGCGATCGCCTTTTTCTTCGCCGCCTCGGCGGAGCTCAACCGCACCCCCGCCGACATCTCCGAGGCGGAGTCGGAGATCGTGGCCGGTTACCACACCGAGTATTCCGGCATGCGCTTCGGTCTCTTCTACGCCGTCGAGCTGGGCAACGCCCTGGTGGTATCGGGATTCATCGCCACGTTCTTCCTCGGTGGGTGGTGGTTATGGGGTCTCGACGAGTGGGTCCCGAGCTGGATCATCTTGTTGCTCAAGACCGGCGCCGTCTACTTCCTACTGATCTGGACGCGCGGTACCCTGCCGCGGCTGCGCGTCGACCAACTGATGGGCTTCTGCTGGAAGGCGCTCGTGCCAGCGACCCTGCTGTTCGTGGTGGTGGCCTTCGTGGAGCGCACGCTGCTGATCTCGGAAGGCTGGGACACCACAGTGGCGCTGCCGATCATGGCTGTGTGCAACATCGTCCTCACGCTGGGCACGGTCATGCTGTTCGCCCGTGTAGCGCGACCGGCGACGCTGCGTCGCCCCGCGCGGATTCGCATGGCCGGCGACCAGATCGGTGGGCTGCGCGCGGCCCGCGCAGTCGCCGCGCGGACGGAAGAACCGCAGTTCCAGGTGGGCGGTGATTAGCTGATGAGCGACTTCGGCTTTCACCTCGCATTTTGGTCGCTGGCGGCGATGACACTCGGTGGCGCCTCGATGATCCTGATCAGCCGCAACCTGATCCATGCTGTGATCTGGTTGGTGATGTCGATGCTCGGGATCGCCGGGCTCTATCTGACGCTCTCCGCCGATTTCATCGCCGTCGTGCAAGTGCTGATTTACGTCGGCGCGATCTCGGTGCTGATGCTGTTCGCGATCATGCTCACGCCGCGCGCCGAGCGGGACAACGCGCAGACCAAAGCGACCGTCCCCGCGGGCCTGGTCGTGCTGCTGGTCCTGATCGCCACGCTCTGGGTCGCGATCGATACAGACTGGGGCACCGTCCGCGAGGCGGCGCTGACAGAGCAGGCGCGCCTGATTGGCGAGAGTTTGATCCGGCATTACATCCTGCCCTTTGAGATCGGGGCGGTGCTGCTGACCGCAGCGCTGGTCGGAGCCATCGCGCTGGCTCGCCAGGATGATGAAGATGTGGCCGTGCACACCGCCTCATTGCAAGCCGAACTCGACGGCGTGGACTCGACAGACCCAGCCGACGTGATCGATCCGCCGATTCCCAGCGGAACCTCCGGCGCGGCTCGCACTGACCAGGACGTCCTATGACGATCGGCCTCGAACACTACCTGGTCCTGGGCGCGATCCTCTTCGCGATTGGTCTGTTCATCGCGCTGTCGAAGAAGAACGCGGTCGGCGTGCTGATCGGCGTCGAGCTGATGCTCAACGCGGTCAACCTGACCCTGGTCGCGTTCTCTCGCTTCTCTCCCGCCGAGATCGCGTTGTCGACGCAAGTCTTCGTGGTCTTCATCATCGCCGTGGCGGCCGCGGAGGTGGCGGTCGGCTTGGCGCTGGCGCTCGTCGTCTACCGCAACCGTCAGACCATCTCGGTCGACCGCACGACCTTGTTGAAGGGCTGACGTCGCGATGTGGGCCCCACTGCTGACCGCGCCAAACCGCTACGCCGCCGAGACGCTGCGCGAACTGCTCTTCGCCGAGGGCGTCTCGGTGCGCTTCGTTGTCGACCCTGAGCGCAAGGATGAGGGTGACTTCGCGCCGGTGATGCTCTACGTGCCCGACTCGAAGACGCACGTGGCGTGGGAAATCCTGGGGAAGGTGTAGCGGCGTGCCAGAGACGATCTTCTGGGTCATTCTCTTCTTGCCGCTCACCGCGTTCGCGCTGGCTGGGCTGTCCGCGCTGAACCAGAATCTCCAGCGCCAGCTGCCAGCATGGAATCCGCGCTATCCCGGTGCCCTGCAACCGCTCGCCGACCAGCTCCGCGGGCCGCGCCTCGCCTCGACACCACTGATCATCGCGCTCGCTGTTGCATTCGCGCTGGCGCTGATCAATCTGATCGATTCGATCGGTCTGCGCGGGCTGCCGCTGGAGATCGGCGCCCACCAGCTGTTCACCGCCGGTGACCTGACGGTCAATCTCGGCGTACGGATCGACGGTCTCACGTCTGTGATGCTGGTCGTCGTGACTGGCGTCTCACTGCTCGTGCAGATCTACTCGACCGGGTACATGGACGGCGACCACGGCTACCGCCGCTACTTCGCATTCATGGCGCTGTTCACGACCTCGATGCTCGGGTTGGTGCTCGCTGACAACCTGTTGATGCTGTTCGCGTTCTGGGAGCTGGTCGGTCTGACGTCGTACCTGCTGATTGGTTTCTGGTTCCACCGTCCAGCGGCGGCGGCGGCGGCCAAGAAGGCGTTCCTGGTTACGCGCCTCGGCGACCTCGGCATGCTGGCCGCAATGATCCTGATCTACAGCCGCACCGGCACGCTCGAGATCGCCGCGATCAACGAGCTCGCCGAGCACGGCGCCGAGGCCGGGATGTTCGCGTTCAACGGCCTGATGATCGGTCAGACGGCGATGACGCTGTTCGGACTGGGGTTGATCGCCGGCGCAGTCGGCAAGTCGGCACAGTTCCCGCTCCACATCTGGCTGCCCGACGCGATGGAGGGGCCGACGCCCGTCTCGGCGCTGGTTCACTCCGCCACGATGGTCGCCGCCGGCGTCTACCTGCTGGCGCGATTCTTCCCGGTCATTCATGCCTCGTCTACCGCGTCCGACCTGATCGCCTGGATCGGCGCGGGGACCGCGCTCGGCGCGGCGATCCTGGCGCTGGTTCAGGTCGACATCAAGCGCGTGCTGGCTTACTCGACCATCTCGCAGCTGGCCTACATGATGTTCGCGATCGGCGTTGGCGGATACGCGGCAGCGGTCTTCCATCTCATGACGCACGCCTTCTTCAAAGCATTGCTCTTCCTGGGCTCCGGCTCGGTCAACCACTCCACCAACACCTTCGACATGCGCAAGATGGGCGGACTGCGACTGGCGATGCCGATCACCTTCCTGACCTTCATGCTCGGCACGCTGTCGCTCGCTGGGATCTTCCCGCTTTCGGGCTTCTGGTCGAAGGACGAGATTCTGATTGAGGCGTGGGACCACAACAAAGGCGTCTTCGTGCTCGGTCTGCTTGCCGCGGGCCTCACCGCGGCCTATATGGTGCGCGCGATCTACATGACGTTCTTCGGCGAGTATCGCGGCGGCGAGGAGGCCGCGCCCGGCGAACACGGCAACCCCGATCCCTCGCATCCTCACGAGTCCCCGCGCAGCATGACGACGCCGCTGATCATCCTCTCGGTGATTGCGTTCATCTCCGGCTTCCTGACCTTTGGCGGCGAGTTCCAGACGTGGGTCTATGGCGCGCTGCCGGAACCTCACGCAGGCAAGTTCCACTGGAGCTGGGGCATCTTCCTGGGTTCGACGGCGCTGGCGCTCGTCGCCGGCGGCGCGGCGTTTATGTTCATGCACCACCGCGACCGCGTGCGGAGCTGGGGCATCGATGGCAGCTCGACGATTCCTGCCGCTCAGCGGTTCGCCACGAACCTCTTCTACCTCGACGCGCTCGGGGAGAATCTGCTCGCACGCCGGCTCTTCTACGGCGGGATCGCGCGCGTCACGGCCTGGTTCGACGCCGCCGTTGTCGACGGCATCGTCAATCATGCCTGGCGCGGTGGGTTGACCGTTGCCAGTACCGCCCGGTTCGTACAGAACGGTTGGGTGCAGGCGGGTGCTATTTCAATCGGACTCGGCGGCATGATCATTTGGATCGCCGTCGTGTTGTTCTAGGAGCGGTCGATGGATCCGGGATTCCCCGTGCTCTCGCTGCTGATCTTTCTGCCGCTCCTGGGCGTGCTGCTGATCGCGCTGCTGCCCGGCAAACACACGCCCACTGACTGGCTGGTGCAAAACGCGCCAGGCAACCAGGTGGATTACCCCAAGTGGCTCGCACTTGGGATATCGCTCGGCACGCTGCTCATCGCCTTGGTGATGTTCATCCTCTTCGACCGCTCGGTCGCTGGCTTCCAGTTCGTCGACGAGTTCGACTGGATTTCCGCCGAGGCCGTCGGATTCAACGTAGCCTACGCGTTCGGCGTCGACGGACTCTCGATGCCGCTCGTGTTCCTGACCGCGTTCCTCACCGTCGTCGCTGTGCTGGTCTCCTGGCGCGTAGACCTGCGAACGAAGGAATACTTCGCCTGGTTGCTGGTGCTCGAAACCTCGGTCCTGGGAGTCTTCACCTCGCTCGATCTGATCTTCTTCTTCCTCTTCTGGGAACTCGAGCTGATACCGATGTTCCTACTGATCTCGATCTGGGGCAGCGGCAACCGCAACTACTCCGCACTCAAATTCGTGCTCTACACGATCTTCGGCTCCGCCTTCATGCTGGCCGGATTCTTGGCGCTGGGCGTCGCCGCCGACACCTTCGACATCCGCGAGATCCGCCACGACGCACTGGCGGCAGCCTTCCTGCCCGCGCCGGCGATCTTCGCCTTCATCCTGATCGCGTTCGCGATCAAGCTGCCCGTCGCTCCGCTCCACACCTGGCTGCCCGACGCGCACACCGACGCCCCGACCGCGGTCTCTGTGCTGCTCGCCGGCGTGCTGCTAAAGATGGGCGGCTACGGTATCCTGCGTCTGCTCTTCACGCTGATGCCCGACGTCGCCGCCGACGCCGACCTAGCGCTCGCCATCATCGGCGCCGTGTCGATCGTCTACGGCGCCGTGATCACCATCCGACAGACAGACTTGAAGCGGCTGATTGCCTACTCGTCTGTCTCGCATATGGGATTCGTGCTGCTCGGCGTGTCCGCGCTGGGCACGACCGGGATGAGCGGCGCCGCAATGCAGCTCGTCACCCATGGGCTGATCACGGGGATGCTGTTCGTGATGGTCGGCCTCGTCTACGACCGTACCCATACGAGACAGATCGCCGACATGCGCGGCCTGGCGCACTACATCCCGCTGCTGGGCATTGGCATGGTCTTCGCCGGATTGGCTGGGCTGGGACTA
Source organism: Dehalococcoidia bacterium (assembly GCA_963422755.2). Classification (GTDB taxonomy): domain Bacteria; phylum Chloroflexota; class Dehalococcoidia; order Bin125; family Bin125; genus Bin125. The sequence continues at coordinate 2,186,458 of OY730488.1, read as the reverse complement.
CCTGCGCTCGCTGGCTTCGTCGCGGAGATCACCATCTTCCTCGGCGCGTTCGGTTCACAAACTGCGCCCGTGTCGATCGCGTTACTCGGCGTCCTGCTGGCGGCGGCTTACATCCTCTGGGCGCTGCAGCGCACGTTCTTCGGCCCCAAAGACGAAAAGTGGGCGCACCTGCCCGACGCCAACCACTGGAGCGAATACACGATCATCATCGCGCTGACCGCGCTCATCGTGTTGCTCGGCGTATACCCATCCATCGTCATGGACTTGCTGGAAATGGGCGTCGCACCGATCGCTGCGACCGTTGAGGCGGCTGCAGCGTCCGCGAGTTCGGTAGCGGGAGGCGGCTGATGCTGAGTGACGTCAACCTGCTGGGACCGGAGCTCGTACTGCTCGTCGTCGGCGCCTTCCTGCTGATCGCTGACCTCTTCGTCGCACAGCGGCGCATCCTGATGGGCCTCGCCGTTGGAGCGCTGCTGGGCTCAATCATCTATTCCGCTGTGTTGCTGAGTGAGGGGCACATTGGCAATCAGGCGTTCGGCGGAGTGCTGGTCGTCGACAAGTTTGCGATCTTTTTCCAGATTCTGCTCGCCGGCGCGGCCATGGCCGCGGTACTGGTCTCGACCGAGACGCTGCAGCGCACCCCCTCACGGCGTGGCGAATACCTTGCCCTGATTCTGTTCTCAACCGCCGGGCTGCAGCTGCTAGCAGGATCGCGCGACCTGATCATGATCTTCATAGCACTCGAGCTGACCGCAATCTCGCAGTACGTCCTGGTGGGTTTCCACAAGGATCGATGGGGCTCTGAAGGCAGCCTCAAGTACTTGCTCACCGGGGCGATCGCCTCGGCGGTGCTGCTCTACGGGATGGCGCTGCTGGTTGGTCTGAGCGGCTCCACTAACCTGTTGGAGATCGCGAACTTCATCGCTTGGCAGGGCGATGGACGCCAGGACGCGCTGATGCTCGCTGCGGTCTTCCTGATCGTGGGATTCGGGTTCAAAGCCGCGGTGGCGCCGTTCCAGATGTGGGCCCCCGACGCCTACACCGGCGCGCCCACGCCGATCGCCGCCTACCTCTCGGTCGCCTCGAAGGCAGCCGCGTTCGCCATCCTGATCCGCGTCTTCTTCGAGGCGCTGGGCGATGACCTCTTAGCCGAGCATTGGAAGACGATCTTCGCCGTCTTGGCGACGATCTCGATGTTCGTCGGCAACTTCTTCGCGATCCGCCAAAACAACATCAAGCGGATGCTGGCCTATTCCTCGATCGCGCAGGCGGGGACACTGCTGATCGGCCTGGCGGCGATCTCCGCCGACCGCTCCGAGCTGCTGGGCGCGAGCGGCATCCTGTTCTACCTTGCTGGATACACGGTCACCAACCTGGCCGCGTTCACCGTGATCATCCTGGTCGCAAACCAACGCGGCGGCAGCTACGACATCCGCCAGTACGCTGGATTGGGCAAGCGCTCACCATGGCTGGCGCTCGTCTTGGCACTCGCCCTGATCTCCCTGATCGGCCTGCCACCGACCGCTGTCTTCTTCGGCAAGATTTACCTGTTCGAGACCGCCGTGCAAAGCGGGCTGGCCTGGCTCGCAGTTGTGGGAGCGGTGAACACACTCATCTCCGCCGCCTACTACCTGCGACCAGTCAAGGCGATGTTCATCGACGCCGCAGCAGAGGACGAGGCAGATGCTCCCGCATTGCGACCGTCCAACAGCGTGTTGGCCACGCTAAGTCTCGTCACCGCAGGCGTGCTGGTGATCGGCCTGCACCCCGGTCTGCTGATCAACGCCGCTGAGGCCGCCGTCGCCGCGGTCTTCTCCTAGACGCCGCTCCTACCCTGTTGGCGTGACCGCCGACCGCCATATCGTTGATATCCATGTCGACCCGCCGTTTGTCCACCGTGTCGATGTGGACAGTCTGGATCGATGCGTGCGGGAGACGCTGGCATCACGCAGAGTACGGATAGCGCGGGTCGTCGCCGTACACGTGACGGACTCACGCACGGTTCGGCGACTCAATCGGCAGTACCGCGACGAGGACTCGGCGACGGATGTGCTCTCGTTCAACACTGACTTCGCCCAGCTGCGCCGTCCCGACGGTGCGGCGGAGCTGGGCGAGATCGTGATCGCCCTGCCGGTCGCGGCGCGCGGCGCGCGCGGGCGTGGCGTCTCGTTGGCCGATGAGCTCGCGTTGCTGGCTGTCCACGGCGTCCTGCATTTGCTCGGATTCGACCACGAGGAGCCGTCGGAGGATGCACAGATGCGAGAGCTGGAACGCGCGGCGCTGCAGCGGGCGGACCTGCCATCGGCAGCGCGGACATAACACGGGGCTCACACGTCTGTGGGCGCTACGCGCCTTGCAGACATTGACAGATTATATGTTCTATAATGCTCATGCTGCAATCAGCTCGCGGAGGCCAGAGGGAGGCGCGGCGTGAGTGGCACAGTGTTGTATCGGAAGTGGCGTCCACTCGACTTCGACGACGTAGTCGGACAGGAACCAGTGGTGCGCACGCTGCGCAACGCCGTCGCGCAGGACAAAATCTCGCACGCTTACCTGTTTTGCGGTCCGCGCGGGACTGGCAAAACGACCACCGCCCGCATTCTGGCGCGGGCGATCAACGGCCGCACCGCGTCAAGCGGCGCGGCCTTGGGCGAGGTCGACGATCTGGGCTTCGATCTGATCGAGATCGACGCTGCCTCCAATCGTGGCATCGACGACATCCGCGAGCTGCGTGAGCGTGCTAACTACCGGCCCGGTGTGGCGCGGTTCAAGGTTTACCTGATCGACGAGGTGCACCAGCTCACCAGCGCAGCCGAAGACGCGCTGCTCAAGACCCTCGAAGAACCGCCGCCGCATGTGGTGTTTATTCTCGCGACCACCGACCCGGAGTCGCTCAAGCCGACCATCCTCAGCCGCTGCCAGCGGTTCGACTTCCGCCGCGTCCACGTCGATGACATGGTCGCGCGGCTGCGCATGATCGCAGGGGTGGAAGGTATCGAGATCCCGGACGAAGCGCTGCGGCTGATCGCTCGCGAAGCGACCGGCTCACTGCGCGACGGAGTGAACCTGCTTGAGCAAGTTTGGGTGATGTGCGGATCATCAGTCACGATGGAGGCCGCTCAAGAGGCGCTCGGGCTGAGTCCTGACGCGCGCGCCCTGGAACTCGTTTCGGCGGCGCTACGCAGCAAGCTGGCGGAAGGACTCTCCGTGCTCGCCGCCGTACAACAGGACGCCATTGACTTTGCACGCTTCAAGCGCCAGGTCGTGACCCACCTGCGTCATGTTCTGCTGACGCTCACCGGCGCAGCGGAGACGCTGTCGCTCTCGGGACCGGAGCTCGAGCGGCTGCGTGAGGTGAGTGAGGGTGTGGAAGCATCGGCGGCGGTCATAGCGCTGCGCGCCTTCTCCGAGGCTGATGTCCGCCGCGATCCCTACCAGCCGCTACCGCTGGAGCTGGCGCTCGCCTCGCTCGTCTACGCCCCACCGACACAGATGCAGGCTCCATCAGCGAAGCCATCACCGCAGAATCAACAGCGGCAACGCCGACAACAGGGACAACAAGATCAGCGGCGGCGATCACGTGATGGACAGCGGCAGCAACAACCACAACCCTCACAGCAACGCCGATCGGAGCGCTCGAATGGCCAGCGCCAATCAGCGTCGCCCCAGCCCAGACAGGGCCCACGACCGTCGTTGCCCTCACCGTCGCGACAGACTCAGCCAACCTCTGCGCCAGTGGCGGGTACCCCGCCGAATCGTTCGGACACAGGTGATCTCCTGGAACAGATTCGCAACACCCTCAAGCGGCAGAACCAGCGCCTGTTGGCGACCATGCTGAACGGCTCCTGCCGCGTCATCGAACAGACCGAGGATTCCCTCACATTTGGATTTCTGCCCAACTACCAAGGCAATATTCCCCGGGTGAGCGAGGGAGTATCGCACGTTTCGGCTGCGGCGTCTGAGGTGCTGGGCCGTCGTGTCACCGTGCGCTGCGTCCCGCTCGATCAGGCTGCGCCCGCTGCCGATGTGAATCCCCCTGATCCGCCGACCAAGCAGCCCCAGCCCCAGCCGGTGACGCCTCCCAGCGTGATTGTCCGCGAGGCGACGGCGCGCTTCGGCGCCCGCCCGTATGACGTCAACTGACCCAACCGCCGTCGAGCTGGGGCAGCGCCTACACTGGTTGGGCGAGGAAAGGTGAGTCGATGGCGAAGCGCAAAGGCGGCATGTTCCGGCCCTCACGCTCCAACAAGGCGCGCGGGCAAGGCGTCGCCGGCGCGGGCGGCTTCTCACCCGAAATGGTGCGACGAGCCCAGGAACTCCAAACCCAGCTGTCGGAAGCGCAGGATGAGCTCAAGGATGCAACCGTCGAGGCGTCCGTCGGCGGCGGAGTGATCACCGTCACGCTCGGCGGCGATCACCGCTTGCGCGAAGTCGTGATCGATCCAGACGTCGTCGATCCGGAAGACACCGAGATGCTGCAGGACCTGTTCGTGGCGGCGGTGAATGAAGCGCAGGATCGGCTCGAGGCGATGCAGCAGGAGCGCATGTCGGGACTGACGGACGGGCTGTCGCTGCCAGGCCTGCAGTAGCGGCCTGCGGAAGAAGCGCTGCTTGCCATGCGACGCTCGCCAGCGACCGCGCCCACCATTGCCCGGCTGATTGAGGCCTTTCACCGACTACCGGGGATCGGCCCCAAGAGTGCGCAGCGGCTCGCCTACCACGTCCTGCGCGCGCCCCGCGCCGAGGCCGAGGCGCTCGCTTCCGCGCTGCTTGAGGTCAAGGACGTCACCAAACTCTGCGACGTGTGCCAGAACATCACCGACACCGACCGCTGCGAGCTCTGCATGGATAGTCAGCGCTCCACCGCTTCCATCTGTGTCGTCGAGGAACCGCTCGACGTCGCGGCGATCGAGCGCGCCGGCGTGCACCGTGGCCGTTACCACGTCTTGCACGGCGCGATCTCGCCGATGGACGGTGTGGGACCCGAAGACATCAAGGTGCGTGAACTGCTCACCCGATTGGGCGATCCCGAAGTCGAAGAGGTCATCCTGGCGATGAATCCGAATCTTGAGGGTGAGGCGACGGCAGGCTATCTCTCACGCGTGATCGGCGCGATGGGTGTGCGCATCACCCGCATCGCGCACGGCCTACCCGTCGGCGCGGACGTCGAGTACGCCGACGAGCGCACACTGCGCGCAGCCATGACCCACCGCGTCGAGCTGGACCCGGTCGACGGCACTAGAGAGACTGGCTGATGTCGCGTGCCCGCTTGCTGCGCACTGAGGCGATTGTGCTGCGACAGCGACCGATAGGCGACGCAGATCGCGTCTGCGTGCTGTTCTCGCCGACTCGCGGGCGAGTCGAGGCGGTCGCCAAGGGAGTGCGCAAGCCGCTCAGCAAGCTGTCCGGCCATGTCGAGCCGATCAGCCGAGGCCAGTTCGGAATCGCGCGGGGACGCTCGCTAGATCTGATCACCGAGGCGCAGACGCTCGACTCCTGGCCGTCGCTGCACGATGACGTCGGACGGTTGACCGAGGCCTTGGCGCTCGCGGAACTCGTGGACCGCTCCACGGACACCGACTCCGGGTCGGGGGCGTCCTACCGCTTGCTGCGGCTCTCGCTTGACGAGCTGGCTGTCACCCCCGAGCCGCGGGCGGTGCGCTGGTGGTTCACGCTGCGCTTTCTCGACCAGCAGGGCTACCGCCCTGAACTCGATGCCTGTGTGCGCTGCCGCAACCCGGTTGGGCCTGATGGGAACGGCTTCGCGCCGAGCGAGGGCGGGGTGATCTGCCCGAGATGCCACGGCGCCGGGATCGGACAGCCGCTCTCGGCTCCGGTCTTTCGATTGGTACGCTACATGCGTCGGTCATCGCCGACGGCGACGGCGCAGGTGCGTGTGGACGCCGTTGCGTCGGCGGAATTGGAGCGGCATCTGCGCCGCACGGTCGAGCAAGCGATGGACGGCCGCCTACGCTCGCAGAGCTTTGCGGAAGACCTTGAGCGGGCAGTGGCGATTGGCAGAAACGCGGTAGAGATCGCCCAACGAGCCGCAGCCAAATGAGAGGAGCGGGAACATGCCGTTGTATGAATATCTGTGTGAGGACTGCGCAGGCATCTTTGAAGTTGTGCGGCCGATCCGCGAGGCGCCGGAGCCGCAGCCGTGCCCTGAGTGCGACGCCGAATGCGAGCGGGTGATGCCGTCATCCTTCTCGGCCTTCATCATGCGGCAGGGTTATCCGCGCCGCATTCCCGACAAGGGCACCTACTGGCACCTTGGCCAGGAGGTGACCTATCTGCCCAAGCAGGCGCGCCCCTACGAGCACCCGCAGGTCACCAAACGGCGTGAGCAGGAGCCGCTGGCGACCCAGGACTACACCGATCTCGTCGATAGGAAAATCCATGAACGCCGGTTGGCGCGTGAGGATCGCCGCAAGGAACGCGAGCTGAAGAAAGACCGCATGGCGAAGCAGCCGCCGGAGCGCAAGCCCCAGCCGCAACCCATGAAGCGCGACTAACGCCCGCGCTATCTCATAGTTCCCTTGGCTAAAAGTCTCGTTCGGTGATGAACTCGGCGATCGCCGTGAGCTCTGCGCGCGGCCCGGTGCCGGGTGCATCGTTGAGTGCGCTCAGCGCTCGCTCGCGCCAGTCCTCGACGGTGGCCATGCAGCGATCGACGATCGGCGCCTGGCGCGCCGCGTCCAGCGCGCGCTCGAGCTGCTCGGCGCGGTCGGCCTCATCCTTGGCGTCGAGGAAGTGTCTGACGAGATTATCGTCAGGGTTTTCCTCCATCAAGACGATGGCGGGCAGCGTCAATGTCCCCGCCGACAGATCGCCGCCGACCGGTTTGCCCAGCTGTTCTTCGGTCCCGCAGAAGTCGAGGATGTCATCCACGATCTGGAAGGCCATCCCAATCGCGCGCCCGAACTCGCGCAGCGACTCGATCGTTTGAGCATCGCAGCCGGACATCATCGCGCCGCCCGCGCCGGCCGTCGCGAACAGCGACGCCGTCTTGCCGTGAATACGGCGATAGTAGTCGCGCATCGTGCCTGAATCGGCATCGAACGCCGACACGTCCTGAGCCAATTCGCCCTTGGCCATCACCATCAGCGTGTCAGCGAAGAGGCGGATGACGCCGATGTGCCCAGTCCGCGCGACCAGCTCAGCAGCGTGCGCGAACATATAGTCGCCCAGCATCACCGAGGCCGGGTTGCCGAAGGTCGCGTTGGCCGTAGTCTGACCGCGCCGCCTGTCAGCGGAGTCGATCACATCGTCGTGGACGAGCGTGGCGGTGTGCAGCAACTCGATCGAGGCTGCGAGCGGAATCTGCGTGTCGGCATCATAATCACCGAAGCCCCCGCAGAGCAGCGAGATCGCCGGTCGCAGGCGCTTGCCGCCGCGCGAGAGCACCTGCGTCAACATCGCCTCTAGCGGCAGAAAGTCCGATTGCGCGACCAGCGTCAGTGTGTCCTCAACGATTGCCAGATCGTCGGCGATCGGCTCATACAGATCAGCGAGGGTACTCATGGGAAATCAGGGTACTCCCGTCTCCGCCTGAGGCAGTGTCCAACGTTGGCCGCCCTGCTCAGCCGTATGTCTCAGTGTGGTTCAGAGGAGCGCTGCGCTACAGGCGAAACAGGCGTCGTGCGTTCTGCGACGTCTGCCTGGCGATAGTCTCGATCGACTCGCCGCGCGCCTCCGCGACTTGCTGCACGGTGTGCTGGATGTTGGCTGGCTCGTTCCGCTTGCCGCGCCGAGGTTGCGGGCTCAGGTACGGACAATCCGTTTCGACCACGATAGTCTCGAGCGGCAGCGCCGCGGCCGCTGCTCGCAGGGCGTGGTTCTTCGGGTATGTGACCGGACCTGCGAAGGAGATCAGGAAGCCAAGCTCGGTGTAGCGCTGCGCGAGCTCGGCGTCGCCTGAGAAGCAATGAATCACACCGAGCGGCGTGTCGCGTCGGCGCTGCCCAGCCCAGCCCGCGAGCACTCGGTAGCACTCCTCATGCGCATCTCGGGAGTGGATGACCACGGGCAAGCCAACATCGTCAGCCAGCGAGAGTTGGGCGTCGAACGCGGCGTACTGCGCGTCGGCTGGCGAGAGGTTGCGGTAGAAGTCGAGGCCGATCTCACCCACGCCGACCACGCGCGCGTGTTCGGCCAGTCGGCGAAACTCCGATGCCACCGCTACGTCCCAGTCCTTGGCTTCGTGTGGATGGAGTCCAACGCTCGCCCAAATGTGATCGTAGGCATCTGCGAGCGAGACGGCCTGCCGAGAGGTCGGCAGATCGGCGCCAATCGTGACGATCCACTCCACGCTGGCCTCGCGCGCGCGGTCGAGCACCTCCGGCAAGTCGTCGCCGATCCAGGGGTCTTGGAGGTGCGCGTGGGTGTCAAAAAGCAACATCAGGCACCCAGTCGGGCTTCTTCTTCCTCAACAATCGACCGGTCGAGCTTCTTGAACAGCGGCGTCGGCTTCTGCAGCTGGTGTCCCGGCCGCAGGGCATGGACCTGCCAGCCCAGGTCGTCGATGGCGCCATCGGTGTTGAGCATCTCATGCAGCCGCCGACTGCTGAATGGGAGATACGGGGCCAACGCCGTGCGCAGCACCGCGATCACGCTGAGCGCCGTGTAGAGGCTGCGCGCCGCGGTTGCCCGATCGGTCTTCACCGTCTGCCACGGCGCTGTCTGGTCAAGGTAGCGGTTGGTCTCTTGCGCCAGCGCGAACGCCTGCTGGATGCCCTGTCGGAGGTGTACGCCCTCGATCGAGGTACCCACACTCTCCAGACCCGATTGCGCACGATCGAGCATGCGGGTGGCGTCGCGGTCGAGCGGTCCGGGATCGGGCACACGGCCATCGAAATGGCGGTTGATCAACGAAAGGACGCGGTTCACCAGATTTCCCCAGGTGGCGACGAGCTCGTCGTTGTTGCGGCGCAGGAATTCGCCCCAGCTGAAGTCGGAGTCCGCCGTCTCGGGCATCTGCGCCGCCAGCGCGTAGCGCAGCGGGTCCGGGTCGTACCGCGTCAGGTAGTCATTCACCCAGACGGCCCAGCGCTGGCTCGTCGAAGCCTTCGAGCCGCTCATCGTGATGTACTGGTTGGCGGGTACGTCGTAGGGCAAGTTGTATCCGCCGGCGCCGAGCAGAATCGCCGGCCAGATGATCGTGTGGAAGGGGACGTTGTCCTTGCCGATGAAGTTGTAGATGCGCGCATCGTCTGATTGCCAGAAGTCACGCCAGGCCTCGGGTTCCGCGTTCGTCGCGGCCCACTCGACAGTCGCCGACAGATAGCCGATCACCGCCTCGAACCAGACGTAGATGCGCTTGTCCTCCCAGCCCTCCAGCGGCACCGGGACGCCCCAGTCAATGTCGCGGGTGATCGCACGGTCCTGGAGCCCTTCGCGGAGCATGCCCTTGGAGAAGTTGAGCACATGCGTGCGCCAGAAATCCTTATCGTTGTCGAGCCACGCCTGAAGCGGCTCTGCGAACGCCGTGAGACGCAGGAAGTAATGGTCTGAACTGCGTAGTTCGGGTGTGGCGCCAGTCGTCCGCGAGCGCGGGTTGATCAATTCAACGGCGTCCAGCTGGCGTCCGCAGGTATCACACTGATCGCCCCGTGCGCGCAGCTCGTGACAATGCGGACACTCTCCTTCGATATAGCGATCGGGCAAGAAGCGCCGCGCGTCAGGGTCATAGAACAGCTCCTGCGTTTGTTTGCGCAGGTATCCGTGCTCAAGCAGCGAAAGGAAGAGTCCCTGCGTCACTTCACGGTGGTTGTCCGTCATCGTCGTCGTGAAGGTGTCGAAGCTAATGCCCATCCCGTCCCACGTGTTGAGGATGGACTGGTGGTACTCGGCCACCACCTCGCCGGGCGTGCGCCCCTCGTCGTCGGCTCGAACAGTGATCGGCGTACCGTGAGCGTCGGAACCGGAAACCATCGCGACCCGATTGCCGCGTATGCGGTGGTATCTGGCGAAGATGTCTGCGGGCAGGTATGCGCCACCGAGCTGCCCATGATGAATGGGACCGTTCGCGTAGGGCCAGGCGACGCATACGAGGATGTTGTCACTCATGCGTGTAGGGTACGCGCCCTATGCCATTGAGGGGTGGACGGACGGTCAACGCTGGGACTCAAACGGCCAGAGCGCATAGACCTCGCGTCGCGGACGCCCAGACTGTTGAGAGACATAACGCGCAGCCTGCGAGCGAGATGCTCCCTGCACCGCGGCCTCTTCCAGCGCTGCGGCAATCCGCTGGTCGCCCCAGGGTGCTTCTGCGCTGGGCGGCGGGACGACCAGTACAGTGAACTCGCCGCGTGGTTCCCTACTAAAGGCATCGAGCGCCTCACGCGGAGTCCCGCGCCAGATTTGCTCATGCAGCTTCGTGAGCTCACGGCCCACGACAAGTTTGGCGTCGGGCATCAGCTCTGCGAGATCGCGCAATGTGTCCGGCATGCGGCGCGGCGACTCGAACAGAAGCGTCGGCTCTGACCAGGTGGCGATGTTCTGGATGACGCGACGACGGTCGTTGCGCTTGCGAGGGAGGAAGCCGGACAGGCGCGCTTGCGGTGACTCCGCCCCACTGACCGACCAGAGCGCAATCGACGCTGCAGGGCCTGGAATCGGCGACACCCGAATGCCCGCCTCGACGGATGCCGCGACGAGTCGGCGTCCAGGATCGGAGACGCCGGGCGTGCCTGCATCGGAGACGAGCGCGACTGACTCCCCGTGCAACATCCGCGCGACCAGCCGCGCTGCGTCCACACCGCGATCGTGGTACGGCAGAACGGAGGTCTCGATATCGAAGTGGCGCAGCAGGGCACGGGCGACTGGTACATGTTCTGCAGCGATCAGATCCACTTCTCGCAGCACTCGCAGCGCCCGCAGCGTGATGTCCTCCAAGTTGCCGATCGGCGTGGCGACGACGTACAGCGCGCCAGTTTGCGGGTCCATGCGCCACACTCTAGACAGCGCGCAGGTGGAGTCGGCGCGGCAGACGCTGTTCGCTCGTTTACCAACGCGAAGTGGGCTGTCAGCTATCTTTTGCGGTACCACCAGTAACGGGACGGATGGACGGGAACGTGCTTGTCCGCACGGATCACTGGCGTACCAGCGAGCGAGCGCGGCCTTGTGCCGCGCTCATGCGTTTAACGCCCCGTCGTCCCGTCAATCTGAGCGGTCGCACGACTTGCTACGTCTGAGCCGCTCAGAGCGGCGACAGCAGGGGGAGACGAATGACCACGTTGACTCAGCGCGAATCACTTACCCCCGGTCAGCAGCTGGTGCAGGGCGCCTATGATTCCGGGCTGCCGCCGCAGCCGCCGCCGCAGCGCAAATCCCTGCAGGAGGCGTACGGCTTCGACGATGTGGCGATCGTACCCGGCGTCGTCACGATCAACCCGGAACTGACCGACGTCTCCACCGAGATCGCCGGACGCCGTCTGGAGATTCCAATCCTCGCTGCAGCGATGGATGCGGTCGTCGATCCGCATTTCGCGGTCGAAGTGGGACGCCGCGGTGGGCTGGCCGTGCTCAACCTCGAAGGGTTGCAATGCCGCTTCGACGATCCGGCTGAAGTGCTCGAAGAGGTCGCCGCCAGCGACACTGAGACGGCGACCGAGATTCTCCAACGCGCCTACACCGCTCCGATTCGCGACGAGTTGATCGGTCGACGCGTGCAGCAGATCAAGGATGGCGGCGCCACAGCGGCCGTGTCGGTCACTCCACCCAACGCGAAGCGGGTGGCGCCGGCGGTCCAGGAGGCTGCTGCGGACATATTCGTGGTGCAGTCGACTGTGACGACCGCACGCCACTACTCCCGCTCGGAACGTGGCCTGCTTCTGCGCGAACTGATCGCGGAGATGCAGATTCCCACGCTCGTTGGTAACACAGTCGGCTTCGAGGCGTCGTTGGAACTGATGGAGGAGGGAATCGCGGGTCTGCTGGTCGGCGTCGGACCGGGCGCCGCCTGCACTTCCCGCGAAGTGCTGGGTATCGGTGTGCCACAGGTCTCGGCGACGATCGAGTGCGCCTACGCCCGCGATGTCTTCTTCGAGCGCAGTGGCCGCTATGTACCGATCATCACCGACGGTGGTATCCGCACCGGGGGCGATTTCTGTAAGGCGCTGGTCGCGGGAGCGGATGCGGTCATGATCGGCTCGCCGTTCGCTGGCGCCATCGAGGCGCCAGGTCGAGGCTTTCATTGGGGCATGGCGACGCCGCACGCCGAGCTGCCGCGCGGTGTCCGTGTCCATGTGGGGCAGCACACGACGCTCGCGCGCCTACTCTTCGGCCCAACCTCGCGTACGGACGGCACAGAGAATCTGATCGGCGCGCTGCGCACCTGCATGGGCAGCGTCGGCGCGCAGACAATCCGCGATCTGCAACAGGCTGAAATGGTGATCGCCCCCGCCATTAAGACCGAGGGTAAGCGCTACCAGATGATGCGCGACTAGGTTGCCGCCATCCCTCACTGCCGCAGCCACCGGGCTAGCTCAGCGCAGGTGGACAGAATGCTGGGGGCAGCGAGTTCTCCGCGCCGACACGGCACGGGCAAAGCGAAGCGGCGATCACAACGCCTCGTAGAACAGATCGAGCAATCGGCGGGTGTGTCGGTGCTGCCAGCCACCTCGACCCTGATTCATCACATAGCCCCAACCGACGCCCGCGTCAGGGTCGGCGAAGGCCAGTGAGCCACCGCCGCCGAAGTGCCCGAACGTGCGTGGGTTCGGACCTAGCGGACGCTCTGCCATCGTCAACTGAAACCCAGAGCCAAACCGCGTCGGCCGACCGAGAATGCTGTCCACCCCGTACACCTGCTCGGCCGACATTGCGTCGATCGTCGAGCGATCGAGAATGTGTGTGCCGTCGAGCCGACCATCGGTCGCGAGCGCGCCGAAGAGCCGTGCCAGACCGCGCGCGCCGCCGTGTCCGGTCGTCGATGGGAACTCGGCGGCGCGGTACTCGCGCGTGTTCTGCGAGCCTGGTCCGCTTGGAATCGGCGGGGGATTGCGGCCGCCTAGCGTTTGCAGCGCGCTCGGAGGCGCTCGGCGGAAATCAGGCGGCTGCTGGATCGGAAGCATGTCCGCCGTGCGGATGTCATGCTCCGGCTTCGTGCCGAAGTAAAAGTCCAGCCCGATCGTCTCGCTCAAATCCTCTTGCAGGTGCCGCCCGATTGACTGTCCCGTGATCCGGCGAATTACCTCGCCGATCAGAAAACCTTGCGTGTTGGAGTGGTAACCGTGCGACTCGCCCGCCGTCCACCACGGCGCCTGCTCGGCAAGCGCCGTGGTCATCAGCTCCCAGTCGAGAAACGCGCCGCGCGGGAGCGGACGCCGAATGGCGGCCAGACCAGCCTGGTGGGTCAAGAGCCAGCGGACGGGAATCTCGGACTTGCCATGCTGGGCGAACTCGGGCCAGTAATCGGCCACGCGGCGGTCTACTTCCAGCTCACCCCGCTCGGCCATGCGCCAGGCAAGGAGGGCGCAGATCGCCTTGCCGACTGAATAGCAGCAGACAATCGTGTCGGCCGCCCAGGGCTTCGAGTGCTGGGCGTTAGTCCAGCCGCCGTGGAGGTCAATCACCAGCTCGCCGTCGAGCGTCACCGCCAGCGCGGCGCCAGTCTCAGAACGATCGACGAAATTCTGCTGAAACTGTTCGCGAACGGCCCGGAAACGCGGATCGCAATAGCCTTGCACCGCTGCGTCCGCCGTCGATGGTGTCGGATGCGGCGGCTGGACCTGATTCATCACTCGGTGCGCCAATGGTTACCCAGCGGTAATACGGATCGCGCGCGGACGCTGGGAGATGTCATCAAGGATGGCGACATCGGCGCTGGGCAGCATTTGACGCGCGGCATCGGCGATCGCCGACTCCTGGCCTGGATCGACCTCGAGTACGGCGATGCCGTTGGGGTGCAGCCTCGACGGCAGCTGGGTGATGAGGCGCAGGATCAGCTCGGTACCTCTCGTGCCGGGAGTGAGCGCGATCCTCGGCTCATGTTCCGAAACCTCCGGCTCCAGCTCGTCGAGCCGTTCTTCCGGGATGTACGGCAGATTGGCTACCACACAGTGGAAGGGTCCAGGCAGCGGCGTCAGCAGGTCGCCCTGGACGAACTCGGCGCGGGGACGGCGTAGCAGCCGTTGCGCGTTGTCCCGCGCGACTAGCAGCGCGTCGCGCGAGATGTCGCTGCAGACCAGCTGCACACCGCGCCGATGCTTGGCCACGGCAATCCCCACGGCCCCCGAGCCGGCACCGACATCCGCGACATGCGCCGTTCGGATACGCGCCTGACGTATGTGATCAAGCGCGGCGTCGACCAGCAGTTCCGATTCAGGGCGCGGGATCAACACCTTGGGTGTGACGCGAAACTCGAGTCGGTAGAACTCGCGCGTACCGGTGATGTACGCCAACGGTCTGCGGGATGCGCGCTCTGCCACTGCGAGTACGAAGCGGTCTCCTGCAGACGGATCGATCTCGTCTGAGAGCGATGCATAGAGCTGAGCGCGGCTGAGACCGGTCGCGTGCCGCAGCAGGACCTCAGCCTCGAACCGGGCGTCGCCGATCTCTGCGGCCTCCAGCTCAGACGCGCCTGCCAGCCAAACATCCCGCAGTATGTAGCGGTCGGTCATAGCGGCGCTTCCGCCAGCAGCCGCGCCTCCTCCGCTGTGGCGGCGGCATCGATCAACGGATCGAGCTGTCCCTCCAGCATGCCGTCGAGGTCGTGGCGGGTCAGGCCGATTCGGTGATCAGTGACGCGGTTCTCGGCAAAGTTGTAGGTGCGGATCTTTTCGGATCGGTCGCCGGAGCCGACCTGCGAGCGACGAAAGTCCGCACGCTCTCGTTCTGCGGCCTGGCGCTGCTGCTCGTAAAGTCGGGCGCGCAGCACTGACATGGCTTTGAGCTTGTTCTTGAGCTGAGAACGTTCGTCGGTGCAGGTGACGACAATGCCGCTCGGCTCGTGGGTGAGGCGGACGCCCGTCTGCACTTTGTTCACGTTCTGTCCACCAGCGCCTCCCGAGTGGAATAGGTCGAGGCGGATGTCCGATTCGTCCATGTCCACGTCAACCTCTTCCGCTTCCGGCATCACGGCGACGGTGGCTGTCGAGGTATGGATGCGCCCCTGCGCTTCGGTCTCAGGGACGCGCTGAACGCGGTGCACGCCCGACTCGTACTTCAGCCGCGAGAATGCGCCGTCACCACTGATCTGGAAGATCACCTCTTTGAATCCTCCCATCGCGTTCTCCGACGCGCTGACGATGTCAGCGCGCCAGCGGCGGCCTTCTGCGTAGCGCACATACGCACGCAGCAGATCGGCCGCCCACAGACCAGCCTCGTCGCCGCCCGCGCCGGCGCGGATCTCGACGATCACACTGCGTTCGTCGTTGGGATCGCGCGGCAACAGCGCGCGCTTCGCCTGTCCCTCGAGCGCCTCAATCTGTGCGCGCAGTTCCAGGGCTTCCAGCTGGGCCAGTTCGCGCATTTCGTCGTCGTCGTCGGCGCTCTCCTGCACCTCCCGCGCCTGCTCCAGTCGATCACTCGCGCTGCGGTACTGGCCCAGCAGGTCGATCTTCCCCTGCAGCGAGGCGTGTTCCTTCGCCAGGGCTTGTAGACGCGGTGGATTCGCGATGCTGGCCGGGTTGGCCATCTCCTGCTCAATCTCTCGAAAGCGCTCGGCGACGTCTTCCAGCCGCGCCCACATGGCAGAGGTATCTGTTGCGGCGGATGCTGGCATCGTCGGTTTCAGTCCTGCGGCAGAGTATACGGATAGCTGCTGAGCACGCCGACGATGTCGTCCACTGGCACCTGACGCTGCTCGGACGATTTCAGGTCGCGTACGGTCACGCGCCCCTCGGCGAGGTCTCGAGCGCCAACGATGACCGCGCAGCGCGCGTTCGAGCGGTGCGCCTGTCGCAGCTGCGCCTTGAGTGAGCGGCGGCCAAACGCGAGCGTCGCGCTGACCCCCGCACGGCGTAGCGCTCCGGCGATCTTCGATGCCGCCACGTCTGCGCCTTCACCGAGCGAGGCGATCAGCGCGTCGGTTGCGGGCACATCACTCGGCGCGAGCCCTTCTGCCTGCAGCCGCTGGGAGATGCGCTCGATCCCCATGCCAAACCCAATGCCCGGCGTCGGCGGTCCGCCGATCTGCTCGATCAGACCGTCGTAGCGTCCGCCGGCGAGCACGGTCACCTGTGAACCGACCACCCCCGTGGGTACGATTTCGAACACGGTGTGGGCGTAGTAGTCCAGCCCGCGGACCAGCGTCGGGCGCTCCTCGTAGGGAATGTTCAGCGCCGCAAGATGCGCCCGGACCGAGTCGAAATATGCCGCCGACTCTGGACGCAAGTGTTCGCTAATCAGCGGCGCGTCGGCCTGGAAGGGCTTCGTGCGATCGTCCTTACTGTCCAGCAGGCGCATGGGCGCGCGAGCCCAGCGCGCACGGTCGTCTGGCGCGATCTGGTCGAGGTGCGGCTCGAAGTGCTCCTTGAGCAGAGGCACGTATGCGCGCCGATCCTCCACGTCGCCGATGCTATTGAGCAGAATCTTCAGTCCGCGCAGTCCCAGCGACTGCGCGATCCGCCAACCGAGGTCGATCACCTCAGCGTCGAGGGCGGCGTCGCGCACGCCGATCGCCTCGACGCCAAACTGTGTGTGCTGACGGAATCGGCCAGCCTGCGGACGCTCGTAGCGAAAGATCGGCAGGTGATAGGCCAGCTTGACCGGTTGGCTGAGGTTGGCCATGCCGTGCTGCAGATAGGCGCGGCAAACGGACGCGGTCCCCTCGGGGCGTAGCGCGAGACGGTCACCGCCGCGATCTTCGAAGATGTACATCTCCTTCTCAACGATGTCCGTGCCTGCGCCGACGCCGCGTGCGAAGAGCTCCGCGTGCTCGAAGGTCGGCGGTTCGATGAACCCATACCCGGCCAGGCGCGCCTGCTCCTGGGCATGGCGTAGGACGTGCGCATGGACGACCTGCTCCGACGGCAGGAGATCGCGCGTGCCGCGCGGTGTCTGGAATTGCCGAGTAGACGCCTGACTCATCGCTGAACCCCAGCGTCCATCTTAGCCACGTGTCTCCCGATCGCCCGGTTAGCGGCGGGATGCACCGCCGCGCTTTGTATGATCGATTCATGGTTACGCCAACAGATCAGACGGCCCCAATGGTTCAGGCTGAAGTCATTGACCTGACCAAGCACCCGACGATCGACGTGCTCCTGGAGGCGTTGGAGCAGTACCTGGCGCCCGCTGATCAGGAACAAGTGCTGGCGGCGTACGAATTTGCACGCGAACAGCACGCAGGCCACCTACGGCGCTCTGGTCACCCCTACATCGAGCATCCGCTGGCGGCCGCGGTGACATGCGCCGAATTGCAGCTTGATGTGCCGGCTCTGCAGGCTGCGCTGCTGCACGATGTCATGGAGGATTGCGGCGTGACGCGCGCCCAACTCGTCAGCGAGTTCGGTGTCGACGTGGCCAAGCTCGTGGAAGGCGCGACCAAGCTGTCGGCGCTGCAACTGCCCAGCGTCAGCGGCGCGCTCGACCGCGCCGACCAAGCTGAGAACCTCCGCAAAATGTTCGTCGCCATGGCAGAGGACGTTCGGGTGGTCATCGTGAAGTTGGCTGATCGCCTGCACAACATGCGCACGCTCGATGCGATGCGCCCGGAAAAACGGCTACGGATCGCCCGCGAGACGATGGAGATCTATGCGCCACTGGCCGCCCGACTTGGCATCTGGCAGATCCGGGCCCAACTCGAAGACCTGTCCTTCACATATCTCGAACCAGACGAACACCAACGAATCACTGACCTTGTGGCCTCGCGCCGACAAACGCGCGAGCGCTATCTCGGCCAGATCCGCATTCAGCTAGAGAACGCCCTCGAGGATGCCGGGATCGAGGCTCAGGTGCGCGGCCGCGTGAAGCACCTCTACTCGATCCGCGAAAAGATCAAGAAATACGCCGCGCAGGGCAAGTCCTTCGACGACATCTACGACCTGCTCGCGCTGCGCGTGCTGACCGAGACAACGCGTGACTGTTACGCCGCGCTCGGGGTGGTGCATGGACTCTGGCGGCCGCTGACGGGCGAGTTCGACGACTACATCGCCAGTCCGCGGCCGAGCGGCTACCAGTCGTTGCACACAACGGCCTTCTGGTCGCCCTCGCACCCGGTCGAAGTGCAGATCCGCACGCGAGAGATGGATCAGGAAGCTGAATTCGGCGTCGCCGTGCACTGGGCGTACAAAGAAAATCGCCACAACGCGGTGAACGATCGGGAACGACTGACCTGGCTGCGACAGCTGGTCGAATGGCAGGGCGAGCTACCCGGCGCTGAAGACTTCATCGAGTCGCTGCGTTCCGACGTCTTTCCCGACCAGGTCTTCGTGCATACGCCAAAAGGAGAGATCATGGCCCTGCGGGCGGGCGCGACGCCGCTCGACTTCGCCTTCCGCATCCACACCGATGTCGGTTATCAATGCGTCGGCGCCAAAGTCAATGGACGGCTCTCTCGTCTGACCACGTCTCTGCAGAACGGCGACGTAGTCGAAATCGTCACCAGCCGCACGGCGAAGGGCCCCAGCCGCGACTGGCTGAACCCCGTGTTGGGCTACGTCACCACACAACACGCGCGCACCAAGATTCGCCAGTGGTTCAACAAACAGGCGCGGACTGAGAACATCGCACGCGGCCGCGACGAACTCGAACGCGAACTGCGCCGTCTGAGTCTCAAACTACCGAGCGTCGAAGCGGACGTGTTAGCGGCGACCCGCACAAAGAATCTCGACGACGCGCTCGCGATGATCGGCTCCGGCGACATGACGGCGCATGCCGTCTCGCTGAAGGTCGCCTCTGCCGGTGCCGAGCCAGAACGTGCAAAGGACGTCGAGGTCCCGCAGCCTGCGCCGGCGAACGCCACCGGCGGTGTCCAGGTGCTGGGCGGCCACAAGCTGCATACGCGTCTCGCGCCATGCTGCACCCCGCAAACGGGCGATGCGATCACCGGGTTCATCACACGCGGCCGCGGCGTCACCATCCATCGCAGCGAGTGCCCCAACATTCTGGCGATCCAGGATGAAGCTCGGATCGTCCCAGTGCGTTGGAACACCTACACCGGCGTCACCGAGGCGCGGCTCAAGATCGTTGGTTGGGACCGTGTCGGACTCGCCCGCGACGTAGCAGGCATCTGCGCCGACGAGAACGTCAACATGGTCTCGTTCGTGACAGCTGAACCGAGAGACGGCGCCGTCTCGCTCACCTTCACCGTCGAAGCCAGTGGACTGGCGCAGCTGCAGCGAGTCATGTCCAAGCTCGACGCCGTCCACGGCGTCAACAGCGTCGAACGAGAGCAGTGATCGCTCCTTCGGACTTCGGTCTCGGTGATGCGTTACGCGCGCAACGCCGCTGCCAGGCGATCGATATCTGATTCCGGCGTGTAGAAGTGCGGTGACGCGCGCAGCCGTCCGAAGCGGACCGCAGTGATGATCCCCGCCGCCTGTAGGCGCTCCCACGTCTCATCCACGGTCTCGCGCGCGGCCAGTGCCTCGGGCGGATCGAAGATCACGATGCCGCTACGTTCGGACTCGCCGCGCGGAGAGAATACCCGGCAGCCGGTTGCGGTCAGGGCGTCGCACAGATATGCCGTCACGGACTCCAGTTGCGCCCACACCTCGTCGATGCCGATATCGAGGAGGTGGCGAATGGAAGCGCGCAATCCCAGCATCGTCGCAGTGGGTGTGGCGCCCGGCTCGAACCGAGACGCGGTCGCCGAGAGGTGCAACGCTTCGTTGCCCGACGCGAGGCCGTCCGCCATGCTGTTCGCGCCGAGCACCGGCGGGATCAGATCCTCGATCAGCTCTTCGCGGATGTAGAGCAAGCCGGAGCCAGTTGGGCCGAGTAACCATTTATGACCGCCGCAGGCGAGGATGTCGACCTCGTCTGACGACACATCCACGGGCAGCGCACCCGCCGACTGGATCGCATCGACCGAAAGGAGGCCGCCGACCGCGTGGACCGCGTCGGCGATCGGCTTCAGGTTCGAACGGAAGCCGCTCCCCCACTGTACGTGCGATAGCCCGACCAGCCGGGTGCGATCGTTGATCGCGGAGATCATGTCCTCGGTCGGGATGCGGCCGTCTTCCTGCTGCGTCACGACATCGAGCTCCACGCCGCGCTGCTGGAGCGAGTTGTAGAAATGGCGATTGGACGGGTACTCCGCATCGGTCACGAGGATGCGGTCGCCAGCCTGCAATCCCAGTGCGCCCGCTGAGGTGGAGACGCCGGTCGCCGTGTTCGGCACAAAGGCGATCTCATTGGCGCTGCGCGCGCCGATCAACTCCGCTGCGACCACGCGGAAGTCTGCCATATCGTCCTGCCAGGTCGAGCCGAAATACCCGGATCGTCCGGCCTGATCTGCGTAGTCGCGGACGGCTTGGGCTACGTCGGCGGGCAGCGGCGACACACCAGCGTGATTGAAGAAGGCGAGTCCGCTCTCGAGCACAGGGTAGGCAATATTAGTCATCGTTCACTCTCCATAGGCAGAGTCTAGGCGCGAGCGGCCGATGCAACGGCGACAGGCTTGCCTGAACGCGAATGTGTGTTCTATGGTGCAGATCGTCGGAACAAAAGTTCCGTCTATCTGTTCGGCAAAGCGAAGGAGAGTCAGATGCACACGCGAGTCAACGGTGGCGCCGTGATCGGCCTGGACGGAGCGCCCATCTGCGTCGAAGTCGACATCTCCTCAGGGTTGCCCAAGACTACCATCGTCGGACTGCCCGACGCAGCCGTGGACGAGGCGCGCGAGCGCGTGCGCTCGGCCATCCGCAATGCCGGCGCCGGCTTCCCAACCAAGCGAGTCACCGTCAACCTGGCGCCAGCCCATATCCGCAAGGAGGGCGCAGGCTACGATCTGCCGATTGCGGTTGGCATGCTGGTGGCGACCGGCCAAATTTGCGAATCGGCCGTGCAGGACACATTGTTTCTCGGAGAACTCGCGCTCGACGGTGAACTGCGACACGTGCGCGGCGTTCTCTCCGTCACCGCCGCCGCCCGCGACGCAGCGGTGCGCCGCATCGTCGTGCCCAAGGTCGATGCGGAAGAGGCGTCGCTGATCGACGGCATCGAGGTGGTCGCGGTTGATTCGCTGCGCGACTGGATTGAGATCGCGACCGAAGAGCGGCCCTTGGCAGATGCCATCTGGCCAACGATGCAGCCGTCGGCAGATGATCCTGGCGCCAACTTCGACGGACACGACTTCTCGGACGCGCGCGGACAAGAGCATGTCAAGCGGGCGTTAGAAGTAGCAGCTGCTGGTGGACATAACCTGCTGATGTGCGGACCGCCCGGAGCAGGCAAGACCCTGCTCGCATCATGTCTACCAGGCATCCTCCCGCCGCTGACGCCCCGGGAGGCGCTCGAAGTGACCAAGATCGCCTCAGTAGCCGGCATGACCGGCGGTGCTTCGCTGATTCGCGAGCGCCCGTTCCGCTCGCCGCATCACACGATCTCCAACGCAGGCCTCGTCGGCGGCGGGCAGCGGCTGCGTCCCGGTGAGGTTACGATGGCGCACCGCGGAGTGCTGTTCCTCGATGAGCTGCCAGAGTTCTCAGTGCGCGCGCTCGAGGCCATGCGGCAGCCGTTGGAAGATCGCTCCATCACGATCTCACGCGCGCACGGATCAGTGACCTACCCAGCTGACATCTGTCTGATCGCGGCGATGAACCCCTGCCCCTGCGGCAACTTCGGCTCCGACCAACACTGCTCCTGCACCGATGGCGCGGTGTATCGATATCAGCGGCGAATTTCGGGACCGGTGCTCGATCGGATCGACCTATTCGTCGACGTCCCCCGCGTCGACGTGCAGAAACTAATCGACGGGGCTAACGGTGTCGCGCCACCTAGTACGGAGCCTTCCGCATCCGTTCGCCAGCGGGTCGTGGACGCTCGCAGCGTCCAGCGTGAACGTTTCGGCATGGATGGCCCCAATGCCAATGCATCGCTCTCGGCCCGCGAGGTCAATCGCTATTGCTCCGACATGCTCGACGATCGGGCGCGCACATTGATCCAGGAGGCAGTTGACCGGCTGAGGCTCTCCGCCCGTGGCTACCACCGAGTGCTCAAGGTGGCGCGAACGATCGCAGATCTGGCCGCCTCCGAGACGGTGTCGGCGCAACATGTGGCCGAAGCCGTCCAGTACCGCCGCCGATCGAACTTGGGCTGATGTCTGTCACCCGAGCGCGCACGATGTGTCCCCGCAGGTTTCTTTGCGTTGGCATGGGGCGTTGGCATGGGGCGTTGGCATGGACGCGGTGATATTGTGGCGGCGCGGCGCCCCCGTAGCTCAGGGGATAGAGTACCGGCCTCCGGAGCCGGGTGCGTAGGTTCGAATCCTACCGGGGGCGCCAGTCTTCAGGCGGTCCCCGCTTCAGCGCAGAGCTTCAGCTGTCGACCAGGTGATGATCATCGCCCGCGATGCCGCCCGCCATTGCGGACGATACTTCGCGCCGCGCTCATACAGCGAATCGAGCGAGTCGCGGATTCGTGTATTCGCCTCGGGATGATCCGCAACCGCCAGCTCGTCCAGCGCGAAGGACAACGCTGCATCATCATTCGTCGGCAGCTGTTCCGGCCACGCGAAGGGTTGATTCAAGGTCAATACGTCGGGCACGATGCCAAGCTCCCAGAGCACAGGCAGCAGATGCTGGAAGTCGGGCGAGGGCGCCAATGGCTCGTCGAGGGCGAGCTGGTACAGATCGGCGTTCACGTTCGGCGGCGCAACCGTCCAGGTGAGGATGATCACACGACGCCGCGCCGATTCATGCAGCGCGCGAACGAATGGTTCGATCTCTTTGATGAAGTAGGTCACGTCGACCGTCAGGACGAGGTCGGCTCGGACTGGTGCGCGCAGTGGCCAGGCCGACGCAATCGACTCAGCGTTAGTGATGCCGTATTCGTCGACGGCGATCGCGAATTGCTCACGCATCGCACGGGCTGGCTCAACATTGCGCAGCGACCGCGCCCGCAGCGCCATCGGCAGCCCCATGCGGCCTGCGCCGCCGCCGACCTCGATGATCTCGTCGTCGGGTCGCACATAGCGCAGCGCGGCGGCGAGCTGCGGCTCCGGCTCCCGCGTGGGGTCGAATCGATAGGTGTGCGCCCAACGATCCCAATACGAGCTATCAAAGGGCGCGCCGACCCGCGCCTGCTGCGCCGTGCGCGCTTCGACCATGGCCCGGTAGCGATCCGCAGCGTTCATGTCGCTGGTCGCGCTGGTTGGCGGCGTTCAATCTCAGCCAGGACAACCTGCCCGCGCGGCGAGAGTCGATACCCAATTTCCAGACTAGTAGTGAGGCCAAGCGCCTTCAGCTTGCGAACATCAGCCTTGAACGCGGCGGTCTCGCAGCTTTGGGCCTGCGCCAAGTCCCCAGCGCGGCGGCCAGGCGCGTCGCGAATCGCCGATAGCGTTCGCGCGGTCCAGGCTCCGCGACGGCTTCGGCGATCCATCCGGGCCAGCCGCTCCACGATTTCCTCCTGCGCTGCTGCGTCCAGCGCGTCGTCGTCGGCAAGCGCGTCGCGTGGATGCGGCTGCTCACCGAGCCAGCGGAATTCGATCCGATAGAGCTGTGCGTTGGGATCCTGATTGCTACGGAGGTTGCTGTGAACGGCTGTCAGCACGTCGGCTGGGGTGTCGCAACCTGATGCTCGCGCGTCCGACAGGGTGATCTCAGATTCAGCGATCGCTTCCACGGCGACGATCTCGATAGCGCCGTCGCCCAGACGGTGGCGTTTGCCCGCCCGGGCCTGCGGACGCTTCCAGCGTCGGAACGACAGCGTGATCGCCCCTGAGATGATGGCTGGAAGATCGGCCTGGCGAAACTGCATAGCGGGCTGCATCTCGGCACTGGCGTGGCGGATGCGATGATAGCCTACATATTCATTCAACAGTCTCAGGATGACGAGCGGAATTCAGGCAGGGGTGGGTTGGTGTCACAACGAGGTCGCAGCGCCCGCACACGTCCGCAGCGTCTCGAGCGTCGCCGACGCTCAATCCAGGGCTTCGACACCGGCGGCCGCCGCCGCTCCTGGCTGCGCTCACGATGGGTGCTGGGAACGTTCGGCATCGTCGCCGCGGTGGCGTTGATCGCTGGACTCATCGCCACCGGATTCGACAACGGACAGACGACGCAGACGGTCGATCCCCCTCCTGCCCGTCGTTCGAGCTCCCAGGTGGACATCGGTGCGGTTGAGGGCAAGCCGACATGGGATGGGCCTCCCGCGTTCGCGCTCGAAGACGAGGTCGACTACGGCGCCGAGATCGAGCTGCAGGATGGCAGTCTGGTGAGCATCGATCTGATGGAAGACCTGGCGCCGGAGCACGTCAACAACTTCGTCTTCCTTGTCCGCGAGGGCTTCTATGACGGTCTCACCTTCCACCGCATCGTGCCAGGCTTCATCGTGCAGGCCGGAGACCCGACCGCCACTGGAACAGGCGGAGCGGGATATACCCTGCCGGACGAAGCGACCTCCGACGCCAACGAAGACGCGCTGTCCGTTACGCCAATTGGCGTCGTCTCGATGGCGCGCAGCGGTCTGGGGGCGTCGTCTTCTCAGTTCTTCATCAAACTCGGTGAACAAGACCATCTCGATGATCAGGGCTTCACCGCATTTGGGACGGTGACCGAGGGCATGGAGCTGTTGTACGCCTTCGATTCGCGCGATCCCGGCGCTGTGCCAGCCCCGCCCGCCGGCCCGACGATCACCGCCGTCCGCATCACTGAGCAGTAGCCATCAGCGAACACAAACAAGCGCGGGTGCGCCGCGCCAGGGAAACCGAGGCTTAGACATGGACAAGCGCTACAACAAACGTCCCGAGATGTCCCTCAAGGAGGGCGTCTCCTACGGTGCCAGGATCGAGATGGAGGACGGCGGCGCGATCGAGCTCGAGCTCTGGCCCGATCTGGCGCCCGAGCACGTGAACTCGTTCGTCTTCCTCGTCCGCGAGGGCTTCTATGACGGCGTCACCTTCCACCGAATTATCAGTGGCTTCATGGCGCAGGGCGGCGACCCGACCGGCACCGGTACCGGCGGACCGGGGTACAACGTGCCCGCGGAGTTCAACGACACCTCGCACGTTGCCGGCGTGCTCTCGATGGCGCGGGCGCAGGACCCCAACTCAGCGGGCAGCCAGTTCTTTATCTGCAACGCTGACGCGACCTTCCTGGATCGTGAGTACACAGCGTTCGGCAAGGTGGCGTCAGGCATGGAGGTCGTGCACGCCTTCCCGGACCGTGATCCGCAGCGCGCCCGTGAGCCCGGCCCGCGCATGAAGACGGTGACCATCATCGAGTCGTAGCAGAGCTGAGCCGATGTCAGCAACGCCACCCCAGATCCCGCCAATCCCCCCGCTCGCGGTGGTGCTGCGAGTGTTCTCCATCCTTGGGATGGGGCTCACATTCTCCGGTTGCGTGCTTGCGCTGGTCGCTGCCGAATGGTGGTGGGCGGTCGTCACCGGCCTCGCCTTCATCCCGTTCATGGGCATGATGGCGCTCGTCGACCGACTCATCCCAGACCTCAGCCATCTAGCCGAGGAGCATGTCCCTCGCGACGGGGACTGAGCGCGCGACGCGCCGTGCTATGGGTCGATGCGGGCGGTAGCCGTTCCCTTGATGACCGCGGTCCCGTCCTGATTGACAGTGGACACGCTGAGGTCGACGAGCGCCTCGCCGTCTGCGTCGCGAATCGCCTCGACGGTCGCCGTAGCGGTCAGGGAGTCGCCCGGCCAGACCTGGCTCACGAAGCGGACGCCGTAGTTCGTCAGCCGGCCGTCGCCCACATAGTTGGTCAACATCTTGCCCGTCATGCCCATCGAGAGCATGCCATGCGCGAAGACAGTGGGGTAACCGGCGATCTGGGTGGTGAAGATTTCGTCGGTGTGCAACGGGTTGTAGTCCCCCGACGTGCCGGCGTACTGGATGATCTGCGTGCGCGTGAGGTTGTCCACAACCTGTTCACTGTGCTGGTCGCCGACGTTGAGGTTGGCTTTGCTGAGCGGCATTGGAAATTCTCCGGTGTGCTGGGGCGGCGATGACGAGGCGCTAGTTACTCAACGACGCGTGACGTTTGCACACCCACTGAGCGCGCCGTCACCACAAGGACGTCGTCCTGGTTGTAGTACTCGGTGATCGATTCACTGAACTGCAGCGTGCCGCCGCGACGCCCCTCGCGTGACCACGTCTTGCCCGGCTTGTCGACCGCGCGGAGCACGTCGCCCGGCTTGACCGGCGCGTGGTACTCGTAGTGCTGTTCTGCATGGAAGCCGGTGCCGCCTCCGCTGCCGCCCGATGACTCACGCTGGATGCCGGTCGGCTCCTTGCCCGACCCGAACCACGGTTCGCCGATCACCGGCCGTAGGTTGTAGCCCTCGGTGAACTGCGCGGACGCCTGCACGAACGTCGGCGGCGGCACTATGTGGCCAGGCTCAGTCTGAGCCGCCACATCGGCGTCGTAGTAGATCGGGTTAGCGTCGCCGATCGAGCGGGCGAACAGCATGATGTGCCCTTCTTCGATCGGGAAGCGGTCGGTGGCCATGGGGCGTCCTTCCTGTGCCTGCGCATCCTGTATACGGGCGATAGCCTAGCGGACACCGCCATCAGCATCGAACTTCGAGCGCGGATCTGAGTGCGCCTCAAAATATGCTGGTCGGGGTGGGCGGATTTGAACCGCCGGCCTCACGGCCCCAAACCGTGCGCTCTGCCAAGCTGAGCTACACCCCGTCTGCGCACTCTATGCCTCTGGTTATCCATCGATCTGCGCCGCCCCCACGAGATCTGCGACCCGCGTGACGCTGTGATCACGGCAATAATCGACGATCCCCTCCAGCACGCGGATCGCGGCGAATGGATCGCGGAAGGATGCGGTGCCAACTTGGACGGCGCTGGCGCCCGCCAGCAGAAACTCGATCGCATCACGCCCATCTGTAATGCCGCCGCAGCCGATCACCGGGATATCGACTGCCTGTGCCGCCTCCCAGACCAGCCGCAGCGCCAGTGGCTTGATCGCCGGCCCGGTCAGTCCAGCGACTGGGCGGTTGGTGCGCGGTCGGCGCGACTGGACGTCGATGCTCATGCCGACAAACGAATTGGCGACGCAGAGCGCGTCAGCGCCGGCCGCCTCGCAGGCGCGGGCGATGACCGTGATGTCGGTCACGTCCGGCGTCAGCTTGGCGATCACCGGGAGCGTCGTGGCCGTGACCACAGCCTCAACGACGCGCCCCGCGGCAACGGGATCGCGTCCGAACGCAACCCCGCCGACATCGAGGTTTGGGCAGGAGATGTTGACTTCCAGCCCGGCGACGCCCGCAGCGCCGTCGAGAATCTGGGCCAATCGGGCGAACTCGTCGACGGTGTCACCGAGCATGTTGACGACGACCGGCACATCCCAAGTCTCCCAGACCGGCGCGACGTCGCGCAGCAGTCGGCGCACCCCGATGTTCTGAAACCCGATGCTGTTCAGCATCCCAGCAGGGGTTTCGACGATCCGCGGCGTTGGATTGCCGCGTCGGGGTTGCAGGGTGATGCCCTTGGACAAGAGGCCGCCGAGCCGATTGACGTCGAACAGCCGCGCGAGTTCCGCCCCGTTGCTGGATGTGCCGGACGCTGTCATCACGGGATTGCGAAGCACGAGCTCCCGTTTGGCGCGCGGCGCCAAGTCGACGGCGAGGTCGAAGCCGCTGATCACGTCTGACAGCGCACCGACAGACTGCACGGTGGCAGATTGTACGGTGGCCGGGTTGGTCGTCGAGATCGAGGGCATTGCCTTGCAGACGCGAGCTGACACGCGATGGATACGGCGCCTTGGCGGCGGAGACGGTTGCGGGAGCGACCTAGTTCGCGCTCTCGTTCGGCCGGCGACGCTTGGAGATGCCCATGTCGTTCCAGCGCGAGCGTCCCTCGCTGCGGTCCCAGATTGAGTCCTCGGACGAGTTGATGAATTCCTTCGTCTCGCCGCAGGTGCATAACCCCATCGAGACTGGTCCGTTGGGGGCCTCGATCAGCCAGTGGTGGATGTGCGAGGGCGCTTCGCTCTTGGCACGAGTCCTGGAAGCCATGACGCAACCTTTCTGGGTTGAACGGCCGAGCTGTTGACGCAGCTCGCGCCCTGTCAATCCCATGTGAGCAGGACGCTAGGTTCGCGGCAGACGCTAGGCAATGCACACTGCTACACCTCCGCTCCGCCCCGGCGTCGCTGCTGTAAAGTGCGATACGAGCCTGTAAACTCTTGACGCTGCGGCCGCCAGATATGTTCCAGAATCATCGCCCAATCAGCCGCGCAGGCTCATTCTGCGCCATAGATCAGCGCGAGATCAGTGCGGGCGCGCGGTCACGTCCAGGCGGTTGCGCGAGTTGCGGTACGATGTGGTCAGACGCAACGAATAGGCGTCCTGGTTGATCTGCTTGACATTGCTGCGCTTGCCACTACTGCTCGATTACTCGCGCCGATCTTGTTCACTCCGCTGCGTTCGGCTTCGTCCCCATCGCTCCTGCGACACTCGTTGCATGCGGCGGGTGCCGCTGGGCCTGCAGCGGGACGGACGGGCCTGAGGCGGCCGTGGTCTGGCGGCGGCTGACCGGTCGATCGGGCGAGGATGCGAGCAGCGATCGCCGTGATTCGAAGGGAGCGGGTATGACGCTCACGGCCGAGATAGTGCGCGACACGCTGAGAACCGTCCGCGATCCGCAATTGGGCCGAGATCTGATCTCACTGCGCATGTTTGGCGGCGCCACGCTCGACAGCGATAGCGTCACCGTGCATCTGACCCTGCCGCTGCACGGTTACCCGCGCGAGACGCTGGAGCGACTCGTAACGGACGCGCTGGTCAGTGCTGGCGCTGCCTCAGTCGCGTTTGACGTTCGAGTCGACGTGCCAGCCTGGCAAGGTAGTGGACAGCAGGCCGCGATCGGCGGCGTCAAGAACATCATCGCCGTGGCCTCCAACAAGGGTGGCGTGGGTAAATCGACCATCGCCACCAATCTCGCCGTGGCCCTGTCGCAGACCGGCGCTGCCGTAGGGCTCGTCGATGCAGACGCGACTGGCCCGAATTTGCCGACCATGTTCGGGTTGCCCAGCGGCTACCAAGCGGAAAGCGAGCGCGGTCTGCATCCGGTCGAGCGGTACGGCGTGCGCGTGATCTCGCTTGGCTTCCTGCTGCCGCCCGGTGCGCCGGTCGTTTGGCGTGGACCGATGATCGGCTCCGCCGTCCGACAGCTCCTGCACGACGTCGACTGGGGCGAAATCGACTACTTGCTCATCGATCTGCCACCCGGCACCAGCGACGCCTCCATGTCGTTGGCGCAGGAAGCCCCGCTTGCCGGCGCGGTCATCGTTTCGACACCCCAGCAAGTAGCGCTGGAAGACGCCAGCAAGGCGGTGGCGATGTTCGAAAAGCTTGACGTGCCGGTCTTTGGCATCGTCGAGAACATGTCCTACTTCGTCACCCCGGATACTGGGCAACGCGTGGAGATTTTTGGCCACGGCGGCGCCCGCGATGCAGCAGACGACCTCGAGATCGATTTCCTGGGCGAGGTGCAGTTGGCGACCGAAGTGCGCGCTGCCGGCGACGACGGACAGCCCATCGTGGCCTTCGACGCGGAGCATCCTGCGGCCGAGGCGTTCGTGTCGATCGCCAATCGCGTCGCGGTCAAAGCCGCCGCCTCGGCCCTGCTGCAGCCACTCACGATCCCAGTCCTATGACCCAGTCCTATGAATGGAGAAGGAACCTCCCTCAGTTATGACTTTCTTTCGAAGGCGGGCCGCCCCGACAAGCGCACCCGCTGCTGATCCCCCTGTCAACGCCCCCCAACCATCCACGAGCCCTCCGACACCGTCCACCCCGCCCGCTACTGAGCCGGGTGAACCAGCGCCCAAATCAACCACGCGCCGATCGTCCAGGCGACGTTCGTCCACCAACAACGGCGCATCGGGCGCCTCGACCGCGACGTCGACGACGACCTCCTCAGGTACATCGTCCACATCGTCGCGGTCATCCAATCGGCGCGGCGGCCGGCGCGGCAAACCCGAGTCAGCGAGCGTCGCATCAGCTGACGCCACCGATCCTGCGGGACAATTGACGTCCCTGTTGCAGCGCCAGACGGCGCTGCTCGAACAGCAGGGCCAAGCGATCGAACGGCTCGCCGCTTCGCAGCAGCTATTGACCGAAACGTTGCTCGGGCGGCGCGGCGACGATGCTCCCCCAGCGCGGATCGAGGTGCTGCCGCGTCTCGCCATCTTCGTCGATGTGCCGAACATCCTCTACGGCGCCGAGTCCTCGGGCGTGCAGCTCAACTGGGGCAAAGTCGCTGATTTCCTGTCGCACGGTCGAACCTTGGTTCGCGCGATCGCATACGCGCCGATCTCGGATGATCCGCAAGCCCGTACAGAGAACGAGCGCTTCGTCGTTCCCTTCCTCGACCACGGCTACCGGATTGCGACCAAACAGCTGAAACGCTTCAGCGGCGGATCGGTCAAAGCCAACTTCGATGTCGAACTGGCCATCGACGTGCTGACGATGTCCGACCGTGTCGACGTGATCGTGCTCGTCTCCGGCGACGGCGATTTCCGGCGACTGGTCGAGATCGTCGGCGCGCGCGGCGTCCGCGTCGAGGTAATGGCCTTCGGCAAAAGCACGTCCTCCGACCTGCGACAGGTCGCGGACCGCTACATCGACATCGCTCAGTACGCTGACCAGCTGCGCGACTAGCTGCTGCGCGAGCTCTGTGCGCGAACCCTGCGTGTGGACTCTGGGTCCTGGCCGACGCGGCTACTCGGCGGCGAAGTAGCGCACGCCGCCCCGACGGGCGGCGCGGCCCAGGCCAGGGAACTGGAAGTGTCCTGAAGCGATGAGCGCGCGCTCGGCCTCGATCTGGTCGAAGAGCTTGTGTCGGCTGGCGGTGGAGTCTGCAGTGTTGACGTCGGCGCCGGGACACCAGCTGGTCTCGGTGAGCTGCACCATGTGGTGCGCCGCGTCTCCCAGGAGATAGGCCGTCTCGCCCCCGCTTCTGACCGCGAACGAGACGTGGCCTGGCGTATGACCGGGAGTCGGCACGGTCACGACCTCTGCGGTCAGCGCATGTTCGCCCTCGACGAAGTCAACCAGCCCCGCGTCGATAATCGGGCTGAGCACGTTGTCATACTGCGCGCCCTGCTTAAGCTCGTCGCTGGATGTCCAGTAGTCCCACTCGGTCTGTTGAATGATGTGGCGTGCATTGGGGAACTGAGGCACGGGCGTGCCGTCACGGTCGAACGTGTTCCAGCCGGTGTGGTCGAAGTGCAGGTGCGAGAAGGCGACGATGTCGACGTCGTTGGCCGAGACGCCAGCTTCCTGCATCACGCTCGGGAGCGCCGCCGGCTCCTTGAGCGGCATCATCGTCGGCCGCCCGCCGATGCCTGAGTCGACCAGAATCGTCGTGCCGCCCGAAACCACCAGCCAGGCACCGAGATTGAGGACGATGTTGCCGTCGCCGTCCAGCAAGTCACGGTAGGCATCCCAGTCGGAGTCCGAGGTCTGATTGAAGAACATCGTCGGCGGCAGCACGGCCCAAGAGTCCTGGACCGCGATCAGCGTCGTGTCACCCACTGATACCTGCTGGAACTGTCCCATGATGCCGCCTCTCTCGTGGCCGAGCCTAAATCGCCGAGCAGAGGCTAGCGGATCACTGTGTGGTTTGCGCCTGCGCGGGGGCTTGTGACTGCTCGTCACCGAGTCGGTACGACTCGTCCAACAGCTCGATCGCGTGCGTCGAACGCGGGATCATCCGACGCTCGTCGTCGAAGCGGGCGATCCCCGCGTCGAGTTGCAGCATGCATCCGGGATTGGCGGTGCAGATCTGTTCAGCGCCGCTGTCGAGCACGTCCGACATTTTTTCGGCCAGCACACGCTGTGAAATCTCACTCTGCACGACCGAATAGATGCCAGCCGACCCGCAGCAGCGGTCTGGGCTGCGCATTTCCGACAGAGTCAGACCGGGAATGCTGCGCAGGACATCGCGCGGCGCGCTGCGCACATTCTGGGCGTGGGACAGATGGCAGGAGTCCTGGTACGTCACCGTACGCTCGATCCGCCCGCTGGGTGGCTCGAAGCCGATCTCCACGAGGTACTCATGCACATCGCGGACGCGAGCCGCGAAGCTGGCGGCGCGTACGGCGTACGTGGCATCGTGGCGGAGCAGGTGTCCATACTCCTTCAGGTGCGAACCGCAGCCAGCCGCGTTGATCAGAATGGCATCGGGCAACTCGCCTGAGGTAGGAGTCAAGGCGTCGATGTTCCGCCGCGCGAGCTCGCGCGCCGCTGCAACGTCGCCACCGTGCGCATGCAGCGCGCCGCAGCAAGCCTGTGTCGACGGCGCGTCGACGGCGACTCCGTTGCGCGCGAATACGCGGACCGTCGCCCGGTGTGTCTCGGGATAGGCCAGTGGCATCATGCAGCCGGTGATCAGCACAGCGCGGGCGCGGACCGGCTGTCGCGGACGTACGCCCGCCGCCTCCGCATTGTCGTAGAAGGGCTGGCGCGCGTCGGGTGAGAGATCGTCAATCGTCGACAGCCTCGGCGAGAGCCGTCGCAGGAGCCCCGTGCGTCGGATCAACCATTGCAATCCGCTGCGTTGGTACCACTTCAGTCCGTAGCCGGCCAGCCGTAATCGACGCGGATATGGAAATATGCCTCGCATGATCACGCGCCAGAGGATCCGCTGGCGTCGTGGCCACTTGTCCTGCACGAATGCCTCAGCGCGGGTCGCTTCCATCAGGCGGCCATAGGGCACTTTGGATGGACAGGCGGTCTCGCAGGCGCGGCACTGCAGACACTGGTCGAAGTGCTGCTGCACACGTGGCGACCACTCAATTCGACCACTGTCCAGCCCACGCATCAAGGCGATGCGACCGCGCGGCGAATCGGTCTCGATGCCGAGATCGTGGTACGTCGGACAAGCGTTGAGACAGAAACCGCAGTGCACGCAGAGTCCGAGCTCCCCCGCGTCGGGGCGGTCGTCGGTGAGCCAGATCGTCTCGTTGGTCGGCGGCGGCGCGATGCTCATGGATGCAGCCTAAATGCCATCGACGAATCGGCCTGGGTTGAGTATCCCGTGTGGGTCGAACTGCTCCTTGATGCTATGCATCAGGCGCGCGCCTGTGCCGGTTGGTCCCCAGACGTTTGCAGCTCGCTTCAGTTCTGGCGGCGCTGATTCAATCGTCAGCCGACCTTGCAACGGCTGAAGGTCGTCACGCAAGCGCCGAATCGTGTCCGCGTCCGCGCTTGGCGCCGTCACAAACAGCAGCCCGGAGTCGGCGGCGGTGATCCAGTGCGCCGCATCGTCCAGACGCTGGTCGAGGATGGTCTGTGCGCGGATCAGGCTGGCGGGCGGTAGTCCCACCCTCAGCCGCACATGGTCTGGAGGAGTCTGCAACTCGAGATCGGCGATCGCCTGCCACGTCTCGACGATCTCGCTGGTGCGCCGCTCTGGTCCGCTGATGCCGGCGTCG
Organism: Dehalococcoidia bacterium; assembly: GCA_963422755.2. Classification (GTDB taxonomy): domain Bacteria; phylum Chloroflexota; class Dehalococcoidia; order Bin125; family Bin125; genus Bin125. The sequence continues at coordinate 2,152,939 of OY730488.1, read as the reverse complement.
CGGATCGCACGGAGCGCCTGCGACAATACCTCGCTCGCCGCTGACTCGAGCCCACTAGCGCGCAAGACGATGGTCGGTTCGTCCTGGAGCGACTTGGCCCCAAGCGCTCGCGCCTCGACGGCGCTGTCGGCCGACAGCGCGACGCAACCGTTGAGGAATGGCGCCGCCTGCGCCGCCGCTCGCGCAGCAGCCAGCGCCGCCTCAAGCGAGGGCGCGGCGACGGCGACGATCTGATCGCTTGCCGGTAGAGGGCGTAGCTTGAAGGTTAGTTCGGTGATCACGCCCAATGTGCCCAGCGACCCCGCAAATAGCTTGGGTAGGTCGTAGCCGCTGACGTTCTTGACGACGCGTCCACCACCCTTGATCGAGACGCCGTCAGCCTGGACCATTCGCATCCCGATCAACCAGTCACGCGGACCGCCGTGGGCGTTGCGCCGCAGGCCGCCGCGCCCGACGGCGCAGACGCCGCCGAGCGTGGCGCGCTCGAAGCGTGGATGATCAAGCGGCAGGAACTGCCCGTTCACGGTGAGCCGCCTCTGCAGCTGCGCCAACGTCATTCCCGCTTCGACGGTGATGGTGAAATCGTCGGGTTCGTACTCAACAACCTGGTTCATGCCCGACAGATCGAGCGCCAGGTCGTATTGGCGAGGCGGCATGCCGAGGTCGAGCATGGTGCGACCGCCAATCGGCGTCACAGCGAGGCGCTCTCTCGATGCCGATGTGAGCGCCTGTTCGACGCTGGCGTGGGCCGTTGGAGCTGCGATCGAGCTTGGCGTGTGGGAGTCGATGCGGTACTCCTGCGCAGCCGTGTGGATGTTAGCTATCTGTACCGCCTCGATGGCTTGTGCCTGCATCGTCGATTCCCGATTCGGGCCCACGCTAGACGAACGCTTTGGGACCAAACTTGGCGATCTGGTGCTGGGCGTGCTGGTGGCCGGCTTCGCCACAGCCGTGGCCTTTGGGGAAAATCTTGCAGGGGTTGAAGTTTTCCGTTGGGCCGAACGCGGCTCGCAATGACTTCATCGCATCCATGTCAGCCTCAGTGAAGATCCAGGGCAAGTAGTCACGTTTCTCCAACCCGACACCGTGCTCGCCGGTGATCGCGCCGCCCGCGTCGACGCAGACGCGCATGATCTCGCCTCCTGCGTCCAGGACACGCTCCGTCGCGCCGGGCTCGCGCTCGTCGAATAGCAAGCAGGGGTGCAGGTTACCGTCGCCGGCGTGGAACATGTTGGCGACCGGCAGGCGGTAACGATCCGCGATCTCATAGACCGCGTCGAGCACGTCCGGCAGCTTGGTGCGTGGGACGACCCCGTCCAAGAGGTAGTAGTTGGGCATAATCTGGCCCAGCGCGCCGATCGCGCCCTTGCGTCCGGCCCAGAGCTGCTCACGCTCTTGCGGATCGGTCGCCGAGCGCACTTCGCGCGGCTCAAAGCGGGTGAGGATGCCCTCGACCCGTGCACCCTCCGCTTCGACCTGCGACTCTGGTCCGTCGACTTCGACCAGCAACACAGCCTCAGCGTCGAGCGGAAATCCCGTCTGCAGGACCGGCTCGATCGCCGCGATGGTCATTTTGTCGATCATTTCCAGCGCCGCCGGGACGATCCCGGAGGCCACGACCGCTGAGACAGCGTTCGAGGCCTGTCGCACGCTGTCGTAGACGGCCAGCAAGGTGCGGACGGCAGCCGGCCGCGGCACCAATCGCACGAGCGCCTGCGTCACGATGCCGACCGTGCCCTCTGAGCCAACCACGCAACCGACCAGGTCATAGCCGGGCTCGTCGCGAGTGTCATGGCCGATCCACTGGACCTCGCCGTCGGCGGTCACCAGTTCGAGCGCCAGTACATGGTTGGTCGTGGTGCCCCAGGCGAGCGTGTGCGGCCCACCCGCGTTCTCAGCGATGTTGCCGCCGATCGTGCAAGCCCGCTGAGAGCTTGGGTCGGGTGCGTACGCTAGGTCGTGCCGCTCGGCTTCGGCGCCGAGATCCAGATTGACGACGCCTGGCTGTACCAGCGCTGTCTTGTTCTCAGCGTCAACGTTGAGAATCCGCCGCATACGGTTCATGCCGATCACGACACCGCCTCGGGCGGCCAGCGCGCCGCCGCTGAGCCCTGTGCCTGCGCCGCGCGGCGTGATCGGCGCGCCGTGTCGGTTGGCGACCCGAATCAGCCTGATCACGTCGTCGGTATCCGCCGGAAGCGCTATGACGTCCGGATTGCCGCGATCGATCGTGCCGTCGTACTCATAGACCAGCAGGTCCTCATCGTGCCAGACAATGGCGTCTTCGCCGATAGCGTCGATCAGGTCTTGGACCAATGCGGTAGGTGTTTGCATGACACGATCATAAACCGCTCGACCGCGTCGCTCACCGGTCCCAGCGTCGATCGAGGAACTCGAGTACCGCTTCGTTGAATCGGCGCGGCTGCTCGAAGTAGACCGAGTGTCCGGCATCGGGCACGACGACGAACTCCGAGCCGTCCATCGCGCGGTGCGAGGCCTCCATCGCCTGCCAGGGGACAATCTGGTCATGCTCGCCCACGATGTAGAGCATGGGCACCCCAAACTGCCGCAGCAGCGGCATCGACGAGCCGCGCCAGGTCGCCAGACCGGGCGTCGGCGCGAGGAAGGTCGAGGGACGCTTCGGATTCCAGCCGTTCATGCGGCGATACAGCCAGGTCAGCTCGGGTTCGTTGCGTTCGGTGGCCGGCGCGAGTGCCCGCTGACGCAACGTCTGGCCGGCGACGCTGCGATAGTGCGCGGCCTGGATCTCGCGCACCTCATCGTTGACCGCCCCGGCCAGTGTGCCCGAGAGGACCAGCGCCTCGATCCGTCCTGGAAACAACATCGCAAACGGCGTCGCGGTGCGGCCGCCCATCGAGTGCGCGATCATCGCGAAGCGGTCGACCACCAGATGCTCCAGCAGGGCGTGCAGATCATGCGGGAATGCACGACGGCCGGGACCGCCGGGCACGTCGCGGCTGAGGCCGAACGCGCGGTGGTCGAAGGTGATCGTGAAGTAGCGCTCGCGCAGGACGGGCACGTTGCGCCACCAGACCAGGTGATTGCCGCCGGCTCCGTGCGCGAGCACGAGCGGCCGCGCCGATGGATCGCCGTGCGTTTCGTAATACAGGTCGATCTCGTTGCAATGCAGGAAGGGCACGCTCAGCGTCGGATCAGGCCTGGGCGGCATCCCGAGCGGCCTCGATGACCAGCTCGATGCAGCGCAGCGCGGTGAGGCGCTTGTTGCCTGCGCGGTCTGACTCCCATACCTGCCGTTCCGCGTGGACGCGGTCGCCGGGCCCCATGCAAGCAATCCAGACCGTCCCGACTGGGCGTGACTCTGAGCCGCCCGTCGGTCCCGTGATGCCAGTCTCGGCGACGCCGATGTCGGCGTTGAGGACGTCCCGTGCGCCGCGCGCCATCGCGATCGCGGCCGCTTCCGAGACGGACCCATGCTCTCTAAGCAGATCGCGTGAGACGCCGAGCAAGTCGATTTTGGGATAGTTGTGATATGGCGCAGCGCCGCCGATCCACGCCTGCGAGCAGCCGGGGATATCAGTGATCCAGTGGCCGATCAGCCCGCCGGTGTCGGTCTCGGCCGTTGCAAGAGTCAGGCCGCGCTCGGACAGCGTGTCGATCAGCTGCTGGGCAATCGGCTCGGCCATATCGGCTCTCCGGCTTCGTCCACGTTGCCGCTCAGTCCACGTACCTGCTAGCCCACTCGCCGCTCAGTCCTCATTGTTGGTGGAGCGGTCCCAGTTGAACATCAGGATCAGGATGAACGTCACCAAGACCAGGAAGGGCGCGAGCAGGATCGAGAACTCGTACCACTCTTCGCGGTCGAAGTTGTTGACGCCAGTACCGCCCTCATCAGGCTCCGCCTGCTGCGGCTGCGAGAGCTCGGTCTGGGCGGGAGCCGCCTCCGCGCCGAGCACATCGCCGCTGTTCGTGAAGACCGGCTGAATTGCAGCGACGGCGATCAACGCGAGCACAGCCGCGATCGAGAGTCGGGCCATCGGTTTGCTCGCTGCTCGCAGGACATCACGCATGGTTCCCCTCCACTCATGCTCAGCTTTGCGTAGGCTATTCCAGCGCGCCCTCACGCGCGAGTGCGTCGATGCGGTCCTGGTCGTAGCCGAGCATGCGGCTGAGCACATACTCAGTATCTTCACCGAGCCGCGGCGCCGGTGAGACGATCTCGGCAGGCGTCTCCGAGAGCTGCCAGGGCGGGGGCAGGACCTCGCGCAGATGCGTCTCGGGCGGGCGCACGGAGACAGCGCCGCCGCGAGCCTGGAAGTTCTCGGAGTGGTGAACGTCGCTGCCCCATACGGACGCGGCGGCGGGTACGCCGGCCGCGCGCAGGGCTGAAGCAGTTTCAACCGCCGCCTGCTCCGAGGTCCAGGCTTCGATCATGGATTTCAGCTCGGCGCGGTGCTTCCAGCGTTTCAGGCCAGTGCGGAATCGCTGGTCGTCGCGCAGATGGTCGAGTCCGCTGCACTTGCAGAACGCCGCCCACTCCGCGTCGGAGCGGCAGGCGATTGCGATCCAGCCGGAGCGCGCACCCTTGTGACCGTCGCGGTAGGCGTCGGGTGCGCGCATGGAGGCGCAGCGGAAGACGTCGTGCGGCGCGTAGGCGCGGTGGCCATTGCCAATCTTGTCGCCGTCGCGGCCGAGCATGTCCACGTGCAGGAATTCCTCAGCAATGTGCATACCGATCGCCTCGGACGAGGAAGCGTCGATGAATTGGCCGCGCCCAACGCGTTCTCGGTAGTGGAGGCCGGCGAGCATGGCCATCGCCGCCGCCGTGCCGGCGCGCAGATCGATCGAGCCGCCCATCATCACCGGCGGCTCTTCGGGCTCGCCCGAGAGGTAGGACAGTCCGCTGAGCGCGGCGAACGTCGGTGCGTAGCCCGTGTAGCCCCGTTCCGGGCCAGTCGCGCCGAGCGCCGAGGCGGAGATCATCACAATGTTCGGATTCTCGCGGCGCAGGTCGTCGTATCCCAGACCGAGCTTTTGCAATGTGCCTGGGCGAAAGTTGTCAATCGCACCGTCGGCGGTGCGGGCCAGGTCGCGGACGACCCGTTTGGCGCCTGCGGTCTTGAGGTTGAGCTGGATCGAGTACTTGTTCAGGTTGACCTCATTGAACATCGGGGCCTGATTGACGCCGCCGGCGAAGGAGCCCATCGCCAGCGAGCGCTGGCGCGAGTGATCGATTCGCGTCGCCGACTCGATCTTGATCAGTTCCGCGCCCATCAGCGCGAGCTGCATCGCCCCATACGGCCCCGCCCAGGCCCAGGTAAAATCGATGATTCGCTTACCCGAGAGCGGACCAGGGCGAATCGCGGGCGGCAGCAGGCCCTGCTGGCCGCTCTGTTGGCCGTTCTGGGCTTCGTATCCGTTGGTGGTGGTCATCCGATGACTCCAGCTCGTCTGGCCTGGACCGGTGTCCAGGGCGCGAGGTGTGGTCGCGTGATGTCGGCGGTCGAGGCGCCCAGCAGCGGCGCAGCGCTGCGCCCCGCGCGAGATGCGCCAGTCCACTGCGCGGCAAATTGCGGATAGCGTCCGCTGGGCGCGAGTGGATGCTCGAGCCGCTCGAAGAATCCGCGCGCGCGCTCTTGCTCAGAGTTCAGCACCTCCGACGGCCGCAGAACCGGTCCCGCTGGGGCGCTGTTGGACTGTAGCGCCCGAAAGACCTCATCCCGCGTTCGCACTTTGGCCCACTGCTCGATCGCCAGCCCCGCCTCCTCGCCCAGAGATGAGCGGTCCATCAACTGGCCACGATCGTCGAACGCCCACTCTGGATCGTCCATCGCCTTGATCAACCCCGCCCATTGATGCGACTGCGGGGTGACCGCGATCAGATGCCCGTCCGCGCACTCGAGGCGTCCGCCGAACGCGCTGCCGCCGCGACTCGGCGGACGCGCCGGCGGTCCGCCGTCATTGTGGGCGATCGAGATGTCAACGCGGTCCATGTTCATCATCGCCTCCGTCGAGGCGACATCGACGATCTGCCCGTGCCCCTGTCGCGAGCGAGCGATCAGCGCCGCCCAGGTTGCGAGTGCCAGGGCCAGCCCCCCGTCGGCTTCGTGCACCTTGGCGCCCGCCATCAGCGGTGCGCCGCTGTCAGCGCCAAGATTGCGGCGGACGCCCGCGGCAGACCCCGATGCATGTGCGCGGGTCAACGCCGTCGACGGCCATTCCGCGGCGTCTCCAATCAGACCGAACGGCGTCAGCGACGCCACGATCAGCTGGGGATAGCGCTCGCGTAGATCATCCGGGCTCAGGTCCAGCGTGGCGAGTTGGCTGGGAGCGCGGTCGCTGACGAACACGTCCGTCTCGCTGACCAACCGCTGCAGCACGCGCCGCCCCGCTGATGTGTCGAGGTCCAGGACGACGCTGCGTTTGGATGTGTTGTAGGCCAGCCAGGTGGTCGAGGTCTCGCGGTGCGGCGCTGGTTCAGCGAACGGCGCGGCGCGACGCGCGGCGTCTCCATCAGGTGGCTCGATCTTGATGGTCTCAGCGCCGGCGTCAGCGAGCAATTTCGCTGCGAACGGCGCCGCGACCTCCTCAGCCAGCTCAACGACGCGCAGCCCGGCCAACAGCGGCGGGCCGAGTTCGTCAGCGGCGTCAGTTGCGTCAACGGCTGTGGCTGAGTCCATGCGGCCCCAGTCTAGAACGCAGCGGCGGCTGCTCATAGACTGACAGTGATGAGCGACCTGACGAGCGATCAGTCTCAGCCTGACCATGACCCGACGCAGCCCTATGAGGGGGTGCGCGTGATCGAGCTGGCAGAGGGCATCGCCGGCCCCTACGCGGGGCGCTGGCTCGCCGCGCTGGGCGCGGATGTGATCAAGGTGGAACGGACCACCGGTGATCCATCGCGCGCCTTCGGTCCCTGGCCCGGCGACCTGCCCGACGACGAAACCAGTGGTCTGTTTCTCTACCTCAACGGCGACAAGCGATCGATCACGCTCAATCTCGACACGTCCGACGGCCGCGAGATTCTGCACGAACTGGCGCGCAGCGCGGAGATCGTCATTGAGTCGTTTGAGCCGGGCTACCTCGCCGAGCGAGGTCTAGGCTACGACGTGCTGTCCGCTGACAATCCGCCGCTGGTGATGATCTCGATCACCCCGTTCGGCCAGACAGGTCCGAATGCCAATCTGCCGGCGACTGAACTGACGCTCTACGCGGCCAGCGGTCAGCTGTGGCTGACCGGCCACCCCGAGCGTCCGCCGCTCAAGAACGGTGGCGCACAGCCGTCGTATCAGGCGGGACTCAACGCGCTGGCTGCGATCGCGGCCGCCTATTTCGGCGCCGTTACGCATGAGCAGGGCTCGTACATTGATCTGTCGGTGCAAGAGACGTATGCCGGTATGGCGGAAGCGTTTCACACACGCGCGTCGCAGCTCGGAATCGAAACCCAGCGCTCGGGCAACAACCTGAACGCGCTCTGGGGTCTCTATCAAACCGCAGATGGGTTCGGTGGTATCTGTGCGCTGCCGCGCAACTACCCCGGCTTCGCCCGCGCCGTCGGGTTGCCCGAGCTGCAGGACGCTCGCTTCGCTGAGCCTGCTCAGCGGTTGTTGCACAACGATGAACTGATGGCGATCTTGCACGGCTGGTTCATCGACCAGAGCCAGGAGGGTCTGCTCGAGCTGGGCATCGAGCACCGTGTGCCATTCGGTTTCGTGGCGTCGATGGAAGATCTATCCAGCTCGGAGCACCTGCACGATCGCCAATTCTTCGCGGAACGCGATGATGCGCTGGCCGGCCGACTGACCTACCCCGGTCGGCTCTGGTTGAGTAGCGGTCACGACTGGCAGATGGGTCGCGCGCCACGGCTGGGCGAGCACAACCTGGCGGTGATCCATGGCGAACTGGGCTACGAGCGAGAGGACCTCGTTCGTCTGCGGGAACTGGATGCAATCTGATGTTTGATCCCGGCCGTCCGCTGAGCGGCGTACGCGTCGCTGATCTGACCATGATCTGGGCCGGCCCATACGCCGCCAAGATCCTGGCCGATCAGGGCGCGGAGGTGATCAAGATCGAGTCGCCCCAAGCGTGGGACAACATCCGCACGCTGTTGCCCCCGCCAGTCGCGCCGGGCGAGCACTGGTGGAACACCAACTTCTACCTCCACGAATACAGCCGCAACAAAAAGTCACTCACGCTCGACCTGTCCGCAGATGAGGGCCGTGCGGTCTTCGCTCAGTTGTTGCCCCACTGCGATGTGGTGATCGAGAACTACCGCACCGACGTCATGGACAACCTTGGCCTGACCTACGAGTGGCTGCGCGAGCAGCGAGAGGACATCATCGTCGTCGGCATGGCTGGCTTCGGCAAGACCGGCCCTGAGAAGGACGCCGTTGGCTACGGCCCGATCATCGAGATGATGAGCGGGATGACCTCGACCACGGGCTACGGCGATGACGGCGTCCCCTACAAGAGCGGAATCTCCTACGGCGATCCGATCGCCGGGGTCTGCGCGGCGGCAGCGGTGGCGACAGCGCTGGTGCATCGCCATCGGACTGGTCGGGGGCAATACATCGACCTCGCGCAGCGGGAAGTGATGTCGACACTGCTCGGCGAGTTCTATATGGACTGGTCGATGAACCGTCGCCTGCCCCAGCACATGGGCACCGGGCACGACTGGATGGCGCCGCACAACGTCTACCCCTGCGCCGGAGACGACGACTGGATCGCGATCTGCGTCCGCAGCGACGCCGAGTGGGACGGTCTGAAGCGCGCCATGGGCTCGCCCGAGTGGGCGGAGCGCACGGAATTCTCCGACCAGATCCTGCGTTGGGAACATCGCGCGGAGTTAGACGAGCTCGTCGGCGGCTGGACGGCCGCGCGTTCCAAGACCGACGCCTTCGCCGCGCTCCACACTGAGCGAGTACCATCGTCGCCTGTCTGGAAGATGCTCGAAGTGCTGCGCGAACCGCACCTCCGTGCGCGCGGATTCTACGAACCGCTACGGCACCCAGAGGTTGGCATCTGGGCGGCGCACGGTTGGCTCTGGCGTGCTGATGGCGCTGGGCCGTGCATCATCGCGCCGGCGCCCGACTTCGGCCAGCACAACGCCGAGATCTTGGGCGATCTCCTGGGGATGTCAGAGTCAGAGCAGTCCGCCCTCGAGTCGGCGGGCGTGATCGCCTCTCGTCCTGCAGGCGTCCCGCTCGCCTCGGAGATGCCGGCTACGCCGTCGATGCTCGGATGACCTTAGCGCTCGCCAGCGTCTCGGCGAAGCGCTCTATGTGCGCCTCCATGCTCTCGCCGACAGCCTGCGCCCAGGCGTCCGACCGCTCCAGGCGCTTGCTGATCTCGACCACGTCATCGTGCCAGTGCCAGGCCGTACTGATCGGTGAGGGAACGGCCAGACGCAAGGGGCGCTCATCGTCGGGGAGCCAGAAGTAGGCGTACCAGCCGTGGCGTCGAATGATGCCCGCCTGCATCAGCAAGACATGCGTGGGGCGATCGTCGGGCGCTGGGTATGCATGGTCGACGGCGCAGCGCAGCAGGAAATTGAAAATCGAAAACTGGCCGCCACGTTCACCGGTGCGGAGCTGGCCGATCGCGCAGAGACCGTCGGCGACTGCCAGCAGTCGGGCCGTGTGGGCGCTCGGCAGCCGAACCTCAGTCAGGGAGCTGGGCTGCTCTGCTCCGTGGTTCTGGCGATCACTGGCGCTGAAACTCATCGAGTGTCGCGCGTAGCCCGCGTTCTTTGAGCGAGCGGTTCATCTCCAGCACAGGGTTGGTGAAATGGGCGATCGCGTCGATCTCGACGCCGCCCATCAGCGCTTCGCGGAAGCCCTGCACCTCCTGGGTGCGGTTGATCGCCTTCTTCTGCAGAACCAGGATCTCCTTCGGCGTGCGCGCAGCCAACTCGACATAATCGTCGACGAACTGGTCGAGCTGATCGGCTGGCACCGCGCGGTTGAAGAGACCGATCTCCGCCGCCTCGCGTCCGGAGATCATGCTGCCGACGGGAAAGAACAACTCTTTCGCGCGCTTGGCCCCGATCTGCCAGGCCCAGTACGACGCCACGAACCCAGCGCCCAGCGGCAGCTGCGGCGCGCCGATGCGGGCATCCTCGGCGACGAAGCTGACATCGCAGATCGTGGCGAGCTGCGTCCCGCCGGCGAGGCAGTGCCCGTGCACCTTGGCGACGACGGGCAGGCGCAGATCCCAGATGCGCAGCCAGTTGCGGTTCAGCTCCTCGAGTCCGTCGCGATCTCGGGAGATGGCCGAGGACTGCTCAGCGGCGACGCCCGACCCTCCCGCCAGGTCATAGCCCGCGCTGAACGCACGACCGGCGCCCGTTACCAGCGCAATGTGCACCGAATCATCACGTTCGGCCTCGACCAGAGCCTCAATCAGCTCGCGCTGCAGCTGGCGGGAAATCGCGTTCAGCTTTTCCGGCCGATTGAGCGTGATGCGCGCGACGCGTGCCGTCCGATCGATCGCAATTGTTTCTGGCGATTCTGGCATGATCAGCCTCCAGACTGTTGGCAGAGTATTCGGTCGCTTTGCAAGGATATTCGTTCTATATTCTGCCTAAACCAACGTTTCACGAAGGGATGGCATGATGCTGGCGAGCGCCGCCGTGTTGTTCGATGGTTCGATGTTGGTCCGCGCTCGAGCCGTTTCGGCTCTCGCCGTGGCGCAACGGCGTCTGCAGCACCGCTGGCGACGGGCGTTGCCGTCGCGCTGTTTGCGCCTAGACTGCCACTGGAGCGTGCGATGGCTACACGAAGAGTGACGAGCGCGGAGCATCGGAGAGAAGTGGTGGATTTGCTGCTGAATGTGGTCCTCTTCCGCGACATGCCAGAAGAGATGCTGCGAGACCTGTCCGTGAAGCTGCGGTCAGTGCGCTACCGCGCAAACACCAACATCTTCCATGAGGGAGATGAGGGCGCGACGCTCTACGTCATTCTCAATGGCGCGGTGAAAGTCTTCATTCCCGCGCTGGATGGTCGTGAGGTCGTGCTGGCGGTGCATCGCAAGTACGATTTGCTCGGTGAGATGTCACTGTTGGACGATCACCCACGTTCAGCTTCCGCCACGACGATTGAAGACACTGAGGCGATGAGCCTCAGCCGCTCTGACTTCCTCTCGGTGCTCGATCGGTACCCGCAGGCGCAACGAGCGATCATTGACGTGCTGGTCGCGCGGTTGCGCGCGACCAATCAGTCGATCCAGGATGCCTACCTGCTCGATGTGCCCGGTCGCCTCGCGCGGCGCTTGTTGACCATCGCGGATGAGCACGGCGAGGTTACAGAGCAAGGGCTGGACATCGGTCTCAAGGTGTCCCAGCAGGAGCTGGCCAATATGATCGGGGCCTCCCGGGTCGCCGTGAACAAGCAGCTGCAGAGCTGGCGCAAGTCCAACATCGTCGACGTCAACCGACAGCGTGTGACGATCCTGAATCGAGCGGAACTCGAGCGAGAGTTCCTATTGTCGCACTAACGCCGAACGCCGCCGTGGACAGGGCTACGGTTCAGCCCATGGGGTGGTCGAAGGATGAGAGGGTGTGAAATGAGCGAGCCGTTGACTGAGGCGCAGCTGGCGGGTTTGCGGGCCTGGCCCTCGCCAGCCATCGCGAATGCGATCGAGACCTTCAACATCCGCAGCCGCGCGACCGGCTTCATGACACCCGATATCGTCTGTCGGTTTCCGGACATGGACCCCATCGTGGGGTACGCCGCGACCTGCAAGATTCGCGCTTCGATCCCGCCGGGCGATGATCCTCAGACCCAGGCTGCGCCCGACTGGTGGGCGCACATTGCATCGATCCCGGAGCCGCGCATCATCGTCATTCAGGATCTCGACCAGCCGCCGCTCGGATCGTTTTGGGGCGAGGTCAACGGCAACATCCATAAGGCGTTGGGAGCGATCGGCTTGATCACCGACGGCGGCGTCCGCGATCTTGACGAAGTGGAAGAGCTGGGCTTCCAGTTCCTCTCCAAAGAAATCCTCGTCTCGCATGCGTATGTGCATATTGTCGAGATCGGCCAGCCTGTCACTGTCGGCGGGGTCACGGTGCACCCCGGTGATCTGCTGCACGCCGACAAACACGGCGTGTGCGAGATTCCGCACGAGATCGCCGTTGATGTCGCGGCGTCGGCGCAGGCGGTCGAAGATCGTGAGCGAGTGATCATCAACTACGCCAAGTCCGACGATTTCTCTCGGCAAGGGCTATTGAATGTCATGCAGGGGCGAGCGCCCTACGCCGACGAGGAGTAAGCCCCCATTTCAGACAGAGCCGAGCGCGCTCGGCCACCATCGACCGATAGCGGGCGGCAGGCGTTTCTGAGGCATCGCGAAGCGGGGATGTTCGCCCCGTTCGCCTCACGTGACTTTCGAGTCCTCTGGCTGGCGATCTTCCTGCGCTCCGGCGCACTGTGGCTTGACCAAGTGGCACGGCCGGTGCTGATCGCCGAGCTGACCGGCTCCGCGCTGCTGCTCGGCGCCGTGCTCGCCGCGCGGATGGCGCCAAATCTGGTGCTGGGTTTGTTTGCTGGCGCAATCGTCGACCGTTATCCGCGGCGAATTGTGCTGGTCTGTTCCCAGATAGGGAACGTGGCTGCCTCGGGAGCATTGTTTCTGTTGCTGCTGCTGGACGTAGTTGCCGCCTGGCAGGTGATCGCGCTAGCCGCGGCCTCTGGCGTCAACATTGCCTTCTTTCAGCCGGCCCGACAAGCCATTTTGCCATCGATGGTCACACGGGACGCGCTGCGACCGGCGGTGGCCTTGTCGCAGACCGCGAACACTGTCATGCGGATCGGGGGCGCGCTGCTCGCTGGTCTGTTGCTGGCCTTCGCCGACTTTACCTGGATCTACGGTGTCATGACGGCGATCTACGTGGGCGCGGTGATCTGTACCGCCATGATCCGCACACGCGGAGCACCCACCATGCTGACCGCCCGCGCCGATGGTTCGTTGGGGCGCCAGACGCTGGCGGGATTGCGCTGGGCATTCAACACCCGCTGGCCGTTAGCCGTGCTCGCCATCTCGGTGGTCATGTTCATGTTCCTGACTCCCTATCAGGGTGTCTTCATCCCGTTGATAGTGATCAATGAACTGGGTGGGCAAAGCGCCTGGGTTGGCTACCTGATCGCGGTTGGCGGCGCTGGCGCCGCGGCCGGATCGTTGGCGCTGGCTGGTCTGCGCACGATTCCAGCACCCGGGCGCCTGATGGCCGCGCTCCTGATCGCGGCGGGGCTCGGACTCGCGCTCATGGCCGGCGCGCCCCATCTGGCTGTTGTCGCGTTCTGCGTGTTCGTTGCCGCCGCCTGCTCGACGAATGTGATGTCGCTGGCCAATCTCACCTTGCTCGCGCAGGCGACCGAGGACATGGCCGGCCGAGCGTTGAGCTTGATGAACATCGCTCGAGGGATGATTCTGTTCGGCGCGCTGGTCACCGGCGGGCTCGCCGACCTGCTCGGCCCCCGTTCCGGGCTGCTGGTCATGGGGATCGTGCTCGCGGTCAGCGCAGCGCTGATGCTGGCCTCGCCACTTGCTCGTGGTGTCTCGCAGGAACGCGGCTAGCCACAACCGTAGAGCGGTGGGAGCGTTGGCCATGCCTGGGCAGTCGCGTCAAGCTGCAGTTCACGTGACCCACGCAAGATCGTCAGCGCGAATTCCGTCCCCGACGGAATCTCGCTGAGCTGCTGAAGCAGCAGTGCCATGCTATTCGCTGGTCGATCGTCCAACAGCTGGATGTGGTCACCCTCACGGACGCCAGCCCGGTCGGCGGTCGATTGGCAGGCGACGTCGATGACTACCAGATCGTCGCCCTCCTCCTGCACCTGCACGCCGAGGAAGCTGCGCTGCGTGTCCTCACCGAGCAACAGCGTGGGCAGCGACCGCAGCATCGTATCGGCGCTGACTGCGAAGCCGACCCCTGAGGAACCGCGGTCGGAGCTTTCAATCTGCGTCGGTATCCCGATCACGCGCCCCTGTGCATCGACGAGTATCCCGCCCGAGTTACCTGGATTCAGCGATGCGTCGGTTTGGATCAGCGAGCGCAGCGGCTCAGACGTCGCGGTGCCGGTGACTCGGGTGCGTCCGAGCGCTGAGATCACACCTACGGTCAGGCTGTTCGGCAGCGCATACGGCGAGCCGAGCGCTCCGACCGGGTCGCCCACGCGTAACTCGTCCATGCTCCCGTAGGTGGGCAGGATGATCTCAATCCCGCGTGGTTCGATATGCAGCAGCGCGAGGTCGTTGCCAGCGTCCTGGGCGATGAGTTCCGCGCGGTGCTCCGAGCCGTCCTGGAGGATGGCCGTTATCGGCTCCGTTCCGGCGACGACATGCAGATTCGTGATCAGGTGTCCATCGGCGGTGACGAAGAATCCAGAACCGAAACCTGACGTGGTGGCGACAACGACGAGCGAAGGCGCGGCCTGTTCATACACGGCAGCCCAATCGACCGCCGGCCGGACGAATTCCGCATTCGCCTGCGGGTCAGATTCGGCTGCTAACCCCACTGACTCTGTAGACGTATTAGGCAGCGCCTCCAGCGGTGATGCGGCGATGGTGTCCTGCGCCATCTGACGCGGCTGCGCCCCATCCTGCGCGTCAGGAAGGGCGAACAGCAAGATCGATGCCGTGACGATGGCCGACATCATGGCTGCACAGATGCCGCTGATGAGTGTGGCGTGTTGACGCATGGCGAACCTCCTTGGCGTATGGATACAGCTTGCCATGTTGCGCCTGTTGAGATCGTTGCTCACTGCGGACCCGCGAGCACTTCGATGAACACCTGGGCGCGTCCTTCAGGCAGGAGGGCCAGGCGTTGAAAGGCGGCCTCCGAGAGGTCGACGTGGTTGAGCCCAAGCAGACCGGTGTCCTGAACAACCACGTCGACGTACCGTTCGTCCCGCCAAATCCGCAGACGGGTACCGCAGGGCCAGGTCACCGCAGCAGCGACCGTGACGTCCTGCGGGTCGTAAGCTTTGCCCGTGCAATACATCTGCCCACCGGCGAGCGACGAGTGGTAATAGGTGATCGTGCCCGGCACGAGTCGCAACGCGCGGTCGCCAGGTGCGACGCCTCTGGCGGGATTCCAGCGTGCGCCCGAAACGCGCATGCGCACCCAGACCGCGTCGCCGGGGTGTAACACCGCGAACAGCTGTTGGGCCGACTCGCCTGGTGTGTAGACCAGCCATTCCTGCAACTCAGGGTTCCAGCGCCGCGCCTCCGCAACCGGTCCCCAGGGATCTTCCCCGAACACCGTCCAAACCGGCTGGTGTAGGCCGGTCCACCCCAGCAGCGACCATCCAACCGGCAACTCCGTCTCTGCTGGTTGGGCGCCGCGATATGGAGGCTGTGGCCAATCGGCGTCCGACGTGAGCTGCATCCAAAGCGGCTGCCCATGGCGCAGCATGCCGATAGTGTCGATCGGCGTGCCTGGCGCATATGTGCGCCAACTTCGACTGGCGAGGTCCCAGGTGTGCGCGATACGCAGCGGCAGTGGCGCCGTGGCCTCGAGGACCGGTCTGTCCGCTCCGCACCAGGCGGCGGCGTTCCAGCCAGCGGCGAGCCGGAGACTGTCGGTCTCTCTCGCCCGCGTCGGTAGCTGGGAACCGAGCGCAGCGCCGAGCGCCAGCGCAGTCCCAGCCCGCAACAACGACCGCCGTGAGAATCTACGTATCACGTCGCCGCCCGCCGCGTCGCTCGCTGTGCTTGCCAGCCTCGAAAGGCGAACATCGCGACCGATGCTGCGACAGAGACGTTGAGGCTGTCGATCTGCCCGTACAGTGGCAGCTCCACCTGGATCGCCGCTGCGTCGCTCAGCGTCGGCGGCAGTCCGTCGCCCTCGTTTCCGGCGACGATCAGCGGGCGCTCGGGCCATTGCGCTTCCCAAACGGGCTGCGCCCCTGATCCCTGCTGCAGCGCGACGATGGTGAACCCTTCACTCTCTGCGCGTTGTACACAGTCCGACGGCGTCTCCAACGTCTCCACAGGCAGCCACCAGTCCGTGCCCTTGGTGGACGGTCGATAGTAGAAGTCGCGTCCGATAATCCAGACTGCTTCCGCGCCCGCGGCCTCAGCGCTGCGAATCAGCGTGCCCAGATTGACGCCATACGAGAAGTTGCACGCCGCCACGGCGAACGAGGCTGGCCGCGGCGGGGGCGAGGCGCGATACGGCAGACCGAAGGGCCGCACCGAGGACAGCTCGCGGCCGCCGGCGTCGGGCGGGCGAGCGGCGATGGCCTCCAGGGCCCGCTGCGCGCGACCGCGGATCGCTGCATCGGAGTCGCCTGCGAGCCGCCTCAGCAAGGGCGCGGCCGGCGCGCCGATCGCGGCCAAGGCGACACAGGCGGCGCGACGGGACTTACGCTCGCCGGTCTCGAGGACCGGATCGAGCTGCCGGCAGACCTCATCGGGATCGAGTCGCGGCAGCAGGGTCATCGAGCGCCGGCGCATGCGTTTATTGGGAGAGAGCAGCGCCGGCAGGAGCGCGGCGACGACTTCCTCAGCTGGTCCGAGCTGCAGCGCAATCCGCGCCTCGCCGCGCGGGAACCCATGGTTGGTGTTGAGCGCCACCTCGACCGTCCGCGCGATCCAGCCCGGTCGTCGTTCGGATGCGTCCGTCCGTACGGCCAGTCCCGCTCGATACGCAGCTTCATCGTCAGCGCTGAGACCTGACGGTGCGTCGACGTGGAGCCAGGCTCGTTTACTCTGAGGCATGGGAATTCATGGTATGTCGTGCCCTGTGTTCCGCGCGGCTGGTCATGCGCTGCCGTACCGCATACAGGAACGAAACGATCGATGACCGTTCGAGATATTGAGATTGAGGCAGACGCGATTGACGCCTTCGAGGCGACCGTCGAGGTCCTGGAACGCGCATTGACGGAAAGCGCATTCAAGGAAGTGCTGAGCGAGTCGCCGCGCCATTACGCCATCGAGTGGTCGACCTTGCTATCGGGCGCCCGCTATGACTTTCGGTTCGATCCTGGGCCCGATGGCGCCACGGTCACTGAGGCCAAGCTCGAGTTCTCCGGCGTACTGGGCCCGCTCCTGCGACTGGTTCGCAGCTCCGGCAACGGACCGCACCTGGAACAGATCCTCGGCGACATCAGGGACCTGGCCGAGTCTGAAGAGTTCTACCAGGATGACGATGCCAGCGAGGACAACGCCGGTGAGGATGAGAGTGGCGCCGAACAGACAGCTGACGAAGCGGACAACGAGGATGCAGCCCGCTGCTAGCCTCGCAGCATCACGGCATCGAGGCAGCAGGCGGGAACAGGAGCGGTCATGCAGCTCAGCGGGATGGATGGCAAGGTCGCCGTCGTAACCGGCGCGGGGCGAATGCGGTCGATCGGACGACCCATTGCCGTGGAGCTCGCCAGGCAGGGCTGCGATGTCGTGTTGACCGGCACCGGCCGCCTGCCCGAGCAGTATCCGGACGACGAGCAAGCGGCTGGCTGGCGCGACATCGATTCGGTCGCCGATGAGGTTCGCGCCGAGGGTCGGCGCGCGCTACCGCTCGTCTCCGACGTGGCTGACTACGTAGCTGTCGAGTCGCTACTCGCGTCGACGCTGTCGGAGCTTGGCCGGGTGGACTACGTGATCAACAACGCCGGCGCGGCGCGCGGCTCCGACCGTGTGCCGGTGGTCGATCTCGACCCCGACCTCTGGCGCGTGGTGCTCGATGTCAATCTCAATGGTGCCTTCTATATGAGCCAGGTCTTCGGCCGTCGGCTGATCGAACAGGGTGAGGGCGGGGCGATCATCAATATCTCCTCGATCGCAGGCAAAATGTTGGGACCCAACACCGCCGCCTACGCTGCCTCGAAGGCAGGGCTGCAGGCATTGACCGCATCCATGGCGCAGGAAGTCGGCCAGCACGGCGTGCGGGTCAATGCGATCTGCCCAGGCATCATCGATACCGCGCGGATGGACGACATGGGCCGCGGCGACTTCTGGCAGCGAGCGATTGACACGCGTATCCCTCTGGGTCGCGCGGGCGAAGGTGAGGACATCGCCTACATCACCGCATTTCTCTGCTCCACGCAGGGCGAGTGGATTACGGGCCAGTCCTACAATGTCGACGGTGGCACTTGCGTCCAGCATTGAGCCGCCGCAGCGAGCGAACGAGCACCGACTGGGGGTTCCGATGGCTGATTACGAATTTATCAAGTACGAGCAGGACGGCAACATCGTCACGATCACGATCAACCGTCCGGAGCGGATGAACTCGATCCACCCGCCGACGACCGAGGAGTTGGCGGACGCTTGGAACACCTTCGCCAACGATGACTCCGCCTGGGTCGGCATCCTGACCGGCGCGGGCGCGCGTGCGTTCTCGGCCGGCAACGACCTCAAGTACACAGCCGAGATGTCTCGGATGCCGGCGAACGAGCGCCCCAGCTTCGCGCCTGTGCGCGGCGGATTCGGCGGGATCACGGCCGATTGGGAGTGCGCAAAGCCGATGATCGCGGCCGTCAACGGCTTTGCCTTGGGCGGCGGCTGCGAGATGGCGATGGCCTGCGACATCATCGTCGCCGCGGACCATGCGCGTCTGGGCCTGCCGGAACCGCGTGTTGGCCTGATGGCCGGCGCCGGCGGCGTGCACCGACTGCCGAGACACATTCCGCTCAAGATCGCCATGGGCTACATGCTGACCGGCAACCACATCCCCGCCCCCGTGGCGCACCAATGGGGACTCGTCAACGAGGTCGTCCCTGCCGACGAGCTGATGTCCACCGCGCGACGCTGGGCGGACGAAATTCTGCAGTGCGCGCCGATTTCTGTGCGCGCATCCAAGGAGTCCGCCTACAAGGGGCTCGACCTGCCGCTGCCAGCCGCGTTGACGCATACCTTCCACCAGCAGCGCATCATGGGGCAGTCGGAGGATCTGATCGAAGGTCCGCGCGCGTTCGCCGAGAAGCGCACACCGAACTGGCAGGGGCGCTAGGACATCGCTCAGCGCGGCGCGCGCCAGCCTGGTGACGTCGACAGCTCCCGCATGCGACGGCCCGAGTCCGGCACGTCGTAGCTCAGCTTGTCAGCGTATGCCTCGGCCCACTGCGGTGGGAGCATCTGCTGCGCCTCGTGCCAGCGGAGCGGTTGGGCGCGAGCGTTGCGCGCTGCGTCGCTGACGTCGGCCAACCAGATGGCCATGTCGCCGCCGTCCATGTAGTTGACGACCTCGCAGGTCATCCAACCGAGCACCCCGTCGAGGATCGGCAGGCCGCTCTCGTGCGTAGACCAACGCAGACCGTCGAACTTGTCCACCTCCGTCTGGGAGCGGAAGCCCCAATGCCGCACCCACTGCCACTGCTCACGCGCAATCACGTGCACGGCGAGCCGTCCTGAGGCTTCGATCAATGAGTTCGTGTGATTGCGCTTCTGGATCTGGACGAGCACGCGCGGCTGCGCCGGGACGATCGAGGCTGCGAAGGCGCCGACGGCGATCTGCCCGCCGCGCTGTCCGTCGTGGGACGCGGTCACGACAGTCAAGGGCGACCACATGAGCGTGAGCAGCGATGGAGCGTCGGCGAGCGGCATGGTTGGAGGCTAGCGTCTCGCGCTGGTGGCGCGGTCGCGTCGGCGTTGCCACCAGACCCAGACCACGGGGACGGCAAAGCAGGCAGCGATCGCGGCGACGGCGCCCACGAGAATTTCGCGGTTGCGATCGAGCACCGCGTCCCCGAGCACTGCGGCGAGAATCAGGATCGGCGCAGATGCCAACACGGAAATGATGATGTAGGTGGCGAAGCGCATCTGGGTGAGCCCCGCGGCATACGAGACATAGTCCATTCCCGCCACCGGGAATAGCCGCAGCGCGATGAGTAAGCGGATCCCCAACCGTTCGCCCAACGAGTCGATCTTGTCCAGGACAGTCGGCGAGGTCAGTCGCTGCAGCATTGGTCGGCCCAAGCGTCGCGCGACCCAGAAGCAGATCGTCGATCCGATCGCGGTGGCGCCGAGTGTATAGATGAAGCCGAGCAGCGGACCGAAGACAGCCGCGGCCACCAGCGGCATCGGCGCGGTCGGTACTGGCGCAAACAGCATCGAGATAGCGAACACGGCGATGTAGATGATCGGCCCCCAGACGCCGAAACCGTCGATCCACTCCCCGATCTCCGCCTGCTCCCAAGGGAACCAGCGCTCATAGGCGAGGTATGAGCCAATCAGCGCGACGAGTACGAGCGAGCCGGCGAGCATAAGCAACGCGAGCCGACGCTGATCGATCTGCGAATGTGGCATGAGCGCACCCTAGATTGAGCGTACGCGCAGCTCACTTGAGTCTGCGATAGTGTCGGTCACAAGCTGGCGTAGTCGGAAGAGGCAGCATGAGTGCTACCACATCCATCGACCGTGAGTTCTTTGCGCGGCACGCTGAGTCCGCTAGGCGGGCAGAGGCGGCGCGCGCGATCTTTCCAGGCGGGGTCACGCACGACGCCCGACACTTCGAGCCGTTCGGGATCGTTGTGGACCGCGCTGTCGGTCCGCACAAATGGGACATCGACGGCAACCAATACATCGACTATGTGATGGGACACGGGGCGTTGCTGTTTGGGCACAGCCATCCCTATCTGGTAGAGGCGATCACGGCGCAGGTGGCGCGGGGAACGCATATGGGCGGCTCCAGCGATCTCGAGCGCCGTTGGGCGGAAGCAATTCAGCGGCTCATTCCCAGCGCCGAGAAGGTGCGCTTCACATCTTCCGGCACAGAGGCGACGATGATGGCCGTACGGCTGGCAC
This sequence comes from Dehalococcoidia bacterium, assembly GCA_963422755.2. Taxonomy (GTDB): domain Bacteria; phylum Chloroflexota; class Dehalococcoidia; order Bin125; family Bin125; genus Bin125. The sequence goes on along the minus strand of OY730488.1, from coordinate 2,132,215 downwards.
GGGCGGCGACTGGGCGAGATCGATTGCTGCGTTTGCGCAACCATTTCCATGGCTGGAACGACAGCGTGTTTGCGGCCGGTCGAACGTCCGCGGGCAATATCCTCGCCAACGGCCAACCTGCGGCCATGCAGGGGCTGATCACCGTGTTCGACCAGACAGACCTGTCCGGTATTGCCGACGCGCTAGCGACGACAGAGTTCGCCGCGGTCATTCTGGAGCCAACCGGCTACTCTTGGGGCACCTGCCCGCTTGAGTCGTCTGTGCCCCAGGCGCTACGGGCGTTGACCGAGCGACATGGGTCTCTGCTGATTTTCGACGAGGTCGTGACCGGCTTCCGCGTGTCTCCAGGCGGCGCACAGGAGCGGCTGGGCGTGCGGCCCGATCTCACGACATTAGCGAAGATCGCGGCCGGTGGTCTGCCTGGCGGCGCAGTCGTCGGTCGCGCCGACCTGCTTGACCAGATCAGCTTCGACGCCGCCGGCGGCCGCGTCGCGCATCCAGGCACGTTCAATGCCAATCCGCTCTCGGCGGTCGCCGGAGAACGCGCCCTGCGCGCCATCGCCGAAGAGAATCCCAACGAGATCGCCGATGAACGCGCAGCGCGACTCGCGCGCGGACTCAACCAGGCCTTGCTGGAGGGCGAAGTCGGCGGCTGCGCCTGGGCCGATGCCTCGATGGTGCACATGATCCTCGGCCAGGATCTTGCCCGCCCCGACGACGGCGTGACTTGGGACTGGAGCCGACAGGGTGGAGCACAGCCGACACTGCCGCTCACCCCACCCGAGATCGCCTGGCCCTTCCGTCGCGCGCTACTCAACCATGGCGTCGATCTGATGGGGATGGGTGCGCTGGTGTCCTGTGTCCACACGGAGGCAGATATTGACGCAACCATCGATCGTTTCGCGGATGCTCTGTCCGACTTGAGACGCGACGAGATCCTGTAGCGGCGATAGCCGTCGGCGATCGTGTCGCCGATTCGCTAGTCTGGCGACACTGTTTGTGCGAATATTCACGTAACATCCGCAGCCTTACCCAGATTTGCATTAGCAGTGGCTCTGGGTGACACGAAGCGATAGACGCAGACAATATGACCGCAGGCGAACGCCCCCATCGCGCCAGCCAGACGAGCTATGCCGGACTGCATGATCCGCGCAGCGGGCGTGACGCGTGTGGCACCGGGTTCATCGCGCGCCTGGACGGTGTAGCCACGCACGAACTGGTCGAGCAGGCGGTGCAGGGCGTCGTCAGCCTGAGCCACCGAGGCGCAGTCAATGCTGACCCGGATACCGGCGACGGCGCCGGTGTCACCATCGCGATTCCGTATGCCACCCTGCAAGACGATCTCGCGAAGCTGGGCCGTGCCGGTCTGAGCAACGACGACCTGGCGCTTGCGATGGTTTTCCTGCCGCAGGACGGCGCTGCCGCCGCGCGGGCGAGATCGGCGTTGGAGGAGGCCGCGACGCGGTCCGGTCTGGACGTAATCGGCTGGCGAGTCGTGCCAATTGAGCCCAGCGTCCTGGGGCGCTGGGCCCTGCGTGACCTGCCTCGCATCGAGCAGCTCCTCATCGCGAAGCCTGTGGGCGTGCCCTCGGACGAGTTCGGGCAGCGGGTCTATCTGGCACAGCGACGCGCCGAGTCCGACTTCCGCGCCTGGCGCGGCGCCGATCAGGACGATCCCGCGGCTGGGACCTACATCGTTTCGTTCTCCACCTCGACAGTTGTCTACAAGGGGTTGATGGTCGCGCCGCAGCTGAGCCGCTTCTATCCCGACCTGACCAATCCCCAGACGGTCTCGGCGTTAGCGCTGTTCCACCAGCGTTATGCGACCAACACGCTGCCCAATTGGAACATCGCTCAGCCGTTCCGCTACGTCGCCCACAACGGCGAGATCAACACCCTGCTCGGCAACCGCAACTGGATGCGGGCCCGCGGCCCGGCGCTGGAGTCGAGCGTTTGGGGCGACGCCGTCGCTGAGCTGCAACCAGTGTTGGGAGCGGTGAGCTCCGACTCCCAAGCGTTCGACGAAGCGCTTGAACTACTTGTAGCGTCCGGTCGCGATCCCCTGCACGCCATGATGATGTTGATCCCCGAAGCGTGGGAGCAGCTCGAAGACATGGATCCCGAGCTGCGTGGCTTCTACGAGTACCACGCCTGCCTGAGCGAGCCTTGGGACGGTCCGGCGGCGATGGCCTTCACCGACGGTCGGATTGCCGCGGCCGCGATGGATCGCAACGGTCTGCGCCCGGCACGCTACCAAGTCACGCGCAGTGGACTGGTGGTGATGGGCTCTGAAGTCGGGCTGATTCCGTTCGATCAGTCCGAGATCATCGAGTCGGGGCGGCTGGGTCCGGGCCAGATGGTCGCGGTCGACACAGAGCGGCACGAACTGCTGCGCAACGACGACATCAAGCGGCGGGTATCGACGCAGCAGCCGTACGGACGCTGGGTGCGCCAATATATGGGGCGCTTAGAGCGTGCCGTCCAGATCGATGCCTCCAGTATTCCTCAGCCTGATGAGGGCGAGCTGCTGTCGCGCCAAATCCTGCACGGATACAGCAAAGAGGAGATCGAATACGTCCTCAAGCCCATGGCGCGACAGGCGAAGGAGGCGGTCGGCTCGATGGGCGACGATACGCCGCTCTCGGTTCTGCACGATCCGCCCAGGCCGCTGTACACCTACTTCCGACAGAAGTTCGCGCAGGTCACGAACCCGCCGATCGACTCGATCCGCGAGCGCAATGTGATGTCGCTCGATACTTGGCTGGGGCGGCGGCAGTCGCTGTTGGAAGAGTCGCCTGAAGCGGCTCGCCTGGTGCATCTGACGTCGCCGCTGCTGGTCGGGGGTCAGTTCGAGGCGCTGCTCAGGTTCCGCCAGCCTGGTTTTTCCACCGCTGTGCTCGATGTGTCGTTCCCGGTCGAAGACGGCCCGGCCGGGCTGGCGGCGGCGCTGGACGCGCTCTGTGATCACGTCGACAACGCGATTGAAGATGGCCACTCACTGATCGTGCTCAGCGACGAGGACGTAGCGCCTGGTCGTGCGCCGCTTCCGATGCTGCTGGCCGTCTCGACCGTGCACCACCACATGATTTCGAGTGGTCAACGGCTGTCAGCGTCGATTGTCGCGCACTGCGGCGACGCCCGTGACGTGCATCAGATTGCCTGCCTGATCAGCTTCGGCGCTGACGCCGTCCACCCGTACCTCGCGCTGCAGACGATCAACGCCCTGCATGCCGAGGGCGCGTTCGACGAGCTGGGCGCAGGGGAAGTGATCGAGAACTACATCCGAGCAGTCGACTCTGGCATCCTCAAGATCATGTCCAAGATGGGCATCGCGGCGCGGGCGTCGTATCACGGCGGACAGATCTTCGAAGCGCTCGGGATCGGTGAGGAAGTGGTCGCGCGCTCATTCCCTGGCACGCTCTCGCGGATCGGCGGGATCGGCTTTGCGGAGATCGGGGCGGACGCGCTGGCCCGCTACGCGCAGGCCTACCCGGCCGACGGCCTCGATGCTGGTGGCTGGTACCGCTACCGCCGTAACGCCGATTATCACGCCAACGAGCCGCCAGTTTGGCGACAGCTGCACAAGGTCGTTCAGGGTGGTGGCGCTGAGGCCTACAAGCTCTATGCCGAGCGCGCGAACGAGCGTCGGCCGACGGCCCTGCGCGACCTGCTGGGCTTCTGCTCGGACCGGCAGCCGATCCCACTGGATGAGGTGGAGCCGCACGACGCGATCACTCCGCGCTTCAGCACAGGCGCCATGTCACTGGGCGCGCTGAGTCCGGAGACGCATGAAGATATCGCGCGGGCGATGAACGAGCTCGGCGCCTCTTCCAATACTGGTGAAGGCGGCGAAGATCCGCGCCGCTTCCTCAGGACCGGCGACAAGGCTGATGCCAATTCGCAGATCAAGCAGATTGCGTCTGGACGATTCGGCGTCACGCCGGCCTATCTGGGCAGTGCGAGCGAGATCGAGATCAAGATCGCACAGGGCTCCAAGCCCGGAGAGGGCGGGCAACTGCCTGGCCACAAGGTGACTGCATATATTGCGATGCTGCGCCACTCGACGCCGGGCGTTGAGTTGATCTCACCGCCGCCCCACCACGACATCTATTCGATCGAGGATCTCTCCCAGCTCATCTACGATCTGAAGATCGCGAATCCGCGCGCTCGGGTGTGTGTGAAGCTGGTGGCCTGCGAGGGCGTGGGCACGATCGCCACAGGTGTGGCCAAGGCCTACGCCGACGTCGTCCACATCTCCGGCGCGGACGGCGGGACCGGTGCGTCACCGCTGTCCTCCGTCAAGTATGCGGGCGCGCCTTGGGAACTGGGCGTCAAGGAGGCGCACGAGGCGCTTGTGGTCAACGGACTGCGCGGACGCATCCGGCTGCGCACCGACGGCGGTTTCCACACCGGCCGCGACGTGATCGTGGCGGCGATGCTCGGTGCTGAGGCCTACGGCTTCGGCACCACCGCGCTGGTTGCGCTGGGCTGCAAGATGGCGCGCCAGTGTCACCTCAACACCTGTCCAGTCGGCGTTGCGACCCAGCGTGAAGACCTCCGCGCCAAGTACTTCGGCAAGCCGCAGATGCTGATCGACTTTCTGCTCCACGTCGCGGAAGAGGTCCGCGTGATTCTGTCCGAGCTTGGCTACCGCTCGCTGGCGGAGATCATCGGTCGCACTGATCTACTCGAGCAGGTCCTGCCGAGCGCTGGTGAGCGCGCCAAGCTCGTTGACCTCTCGAAGGTGCTTGCTCCGATCGAGGCCGACCCAGAATTTCCGCGCATGCGGGTGCAGGAGCGCAACGACCGCCGCGACGACCTGATCCTCGACGACGAGCTGATGCCGATCCTGGAATCGCACATCGAGAACGAAGAGCACATCTCGGCGCAGGTGGAGATCACGAACGAGCACCGTACGGTCGGCGCGCGGATCTCAGGGCGAATCGCGCAGCAATACGGCGACCTGGGCATGCAGCGAGGCACGATCGAACTGCATTTCAACGGATCAGCGGGGCAGTCATTTGGCGCATTCCTGGTGCGCGGAATGCGGATGTACTTGCGTGGTGAGGCTAACGACTACGTCGGTAAGGGCATGGCTGGCGGTATGATCTCCGTTGCGCCGCAGAAGGACGCAGGCTTCCGAGGCCGTGAGGCTGTGCTGGTGGGCAACACGGTCCTCTATGGCGCGACCGGTGGCACACTCTGGGTGGCCGGTCGCGCTGGCGAGCGCTTCGCCGTGCGAAACTCCGGCGCGCGCTCGGTCGTTGAGGGCATCGGCGACCACGGCTGCGAGTACATGACCGGCGGGACCGTGGTGGTGCTCGGACCGGTTGGTCGGAATTTCGCGGCCGGCATGAGCGGCGGTATCGCTTACATTTGGGACGCCGACGGCGACCTCGCCACGCGGATTAATCACTCGATGGTGGACCTCGAATCGATTGACGACGCCAATGAGGCGGCGATGCTCGAAGAGATGATCGAGACGCACTCAGAGCGCACTGGCAGCTCGCTCAGCCTGGAGGTGCTAGCGAGCTGGGACGTCGTGTTGCGACAGATGGTGAAAGTGATTCCGCGCGACTACAAGCGCGCCCTGCAGCAGCGCGCCGAGGAACAACGCCGCACGCTCGCCACCCAGGAGTAGGTCGCAGAATAAGGTCGCAACAGGAGGCGCGAGACAGAACGCTCGCTACTGGAGCCAGCGCTTCCACCAGGCTGGCGGTGCCTCAACCGGCGCTAACGAAGGGTCGATCGCGAGCGCCAATGAGCGGCGCAGCGCAGCGATCTGGCTCGACGCCTCGTCGAATGAGTTCCTCGATGCCGACAGTGTTGGCAGGGACGGTAAGTGCACCCCTGCGATTGAGAAGTTGATCCGAATGGCGCCGCCGATCCAGAGCGAGGCCAAGGCGGCAGCAGCCATCGCTGTAGCCGGGGCCAAGGCGCGCAGCTGGTACTGAGGCAAGCTGATTCGCGGTAGACCCGGTCGCCACGCCAGGACAGGCGCGATGTCAGGCGCCAAGGAGCGGCGAGACGTTTGCGTCTGTTGCGCAGCAGGCGCAAACGGCGGCTGCACAGCCGCCGCGACTGCATGGTCTGCAACCTCGTCTACCCCGTTCAGCATCGACTCAGCAGGGTAAGAGCCGTTGGACCCGTTCGGCCGCTCGGACCGTCCGCTGATCAGCGGACCCCAGCCGTCCAGAGGGAGGACTGTGCTGGTCGCTCTCGGCGTCGCCTTCGGCGCTGACGTCTCTGACACGCCGTTCGGTTCAAGCGGCTGTTGGCCATTAGGTGTGGTCATCGATCCTCCGGCTCATCTGTCGTCCTGGTCGTCTTCGGACGTTGATGCGCCCAGGCGGCGATCATCGGTGCGGAGCGCTGCAAGCCGTCCCGCCCGTCGCCACCGTTGGCATCGGGCGCTGGGCCTCCTGCGACGACCACAGGAGGTGTGGTTGCTGCCACTGTAGAAGCTTTCGTTGGTTGCGGCCGTTCGTTCGCGGCATTGGCGGTGACGCTGTGGCGGACTGGTGGGCCTGCAAGTGCTCCGGCTGGCACGCCATCTGGGGCTCTCCGGCGTCCGTTCGGCGGTCCGCCTGTCATAGCACGACCTGTCATAGCGCGGTCTGGCGGACCGCCGCCGCCTGCCCCACCTCGTGCCTGGGCCATGCTTTCCGCTTGCGATTGGAATGTGATCTGCGGTAACACGATGCCCAGCGCTAGCACCACCAACATGACGATGGCGCCGTAGAGGAAGGCGTCCGTGACTGGAACCGCGAGCGCCTCGCGGGCTGTTTGGATGACCGCGTCGGATGTGCCGGGCGCCTGTTCTTCGATGGTGTTGCGGAATTGCTCCAGCCGATCAGGACTGAGCAGCGTTTCGGGTTGCTCCTTGAGCTGATCGAACCCCGTTGGGAACGCCAGGCCCAACTGCGAAGAGAAGCCGCTGACGATCATGGTGCCGAAGAGCGCCACGCCGATCGCCGCGCCGATCTGTCGGAAGAACTGGTTGGTCGCCGTGCCCACGCCGAGCAAGGTGAAGGGCAGCGAGTTCTGCATCAGCAGCGCATAGAGCGGCATCAGCGTGCCCATGGAGGCGCCCATCAGCAGCATGTAGCCGCGCGCCTCCCAGAGATTGGAGTCGACCGTGAGCTGGGAGAGCATGAACAGCGCAATGGCCGCGCCGCCGCCGCCAAAGATCGCGAGCGTCCGATAGCGCCCGGTGCGAGCGAGAACCTGGCCGGTGATCACCGAGGCCGGCACGACGCCGATGCTCATGGGCAGTGTGACCAGGCCGGAGTTGGTCGCGGAGATACCCTGCGCGCCCTGCAAGAAAAAGGGCAGATTGAACATCGCGCCCATCATCGCGATCCCCACCGCGAACATCGCCACCGTACAGATCACGTACGTGCGATTCTGAAACATCGGCAGCGGCATGATCCCGTGCTCGCCCTTGCGGCGCGCGATCCGCCACCAGGTGAAGGCCGCCACCACCGAGATCACCAGGCATGCGATGATCGGAGAGTCAAGCCAGCCGAACTGGTTGCCTCCCATTGAGAAGGCCAGGAGCAGCGGAGCGGCGGCCGCAATCAGCAGCCCAGCGCCAACCCAGTCGGTCGGTTGTCGGTTTGGGTGCTGCGGTTTCAGGCGCGGCATGAAGAGCGCGATCGCGATGAGTCCGACGCCGCCAACGGGCAGGTTGACGTAGAACACCCAGCGCCAGGACAGCTCATCGGTCAGAACGCCGCCGGCGAGCGGTCCAACTATGCTCGCCAAGGCAAAGGTGCCGCCAATGATTCCCGCCCAGCGACCGCGTTCGGCGGGCGCAAAGTAGTCGCCCATGGTGGTGAAGGCGTTGGCCATGATGAACGCAGCGCCAAACCCCTGCAGGAGTCGGAAGCCGATCAGCTCCCACATCGATCCCGACGCGCCGCAGAGCGCTGAGGCGACCAGGAAGATAATGATCCCGATGATCAGATAAGGCTTGCGCCCATGCACGTCGGAGAGCTTGCCGATGATCGGCACGATCACCGTTGAGCCAAGCAGATAGGAAGTAGCAGGCCAGGCGAAGAGGTCGAGGCCACCGAGGTCGCCCACTGCCTTGGGTGCGGCGACGTTCCAGATAGTCTGGTCAAGCGCCGCCAGGAACAGCGCCAGCATGACCGTGAGCATGACCATGACTTTGCGCCGCTCGGGCAGCAGCCAGCCAGGCGGGATCGCATTCATGCCGGGGAACTGAGACGGCGGTGCGCCGTCAGAACCTGCAGGTGGGGAGCCGGGCTGACCGTTGCCCAACCGCGGCGAGCCCTCGGGCATCACATCACCTCAGGATCAGGCGGCCACGGGGCAAGTACGCCCTGGCGCTCCGCTTCCGAGGTGAGCAAGTCAAACGCGCGGTTAATATCGAGCAACTCCTGCTCACTGAAGTTTCGGAAGATCTTCCAGATCACGGCGCGGTTGCGGGCGCGCAGTTCGTTAATCACGCGCCTCCCGCGCTCGGTCAGCCAGATGCGCACGCGGCGCCGATCGAGCTTGTCGCGCTCCCGCCGCACCAGCTCGTCACGCATGAGCCGGTCGACGATCCCGGTAGCGGTCGACGGCCGGACCTTGAGTTGCGCCGCCACCGCGCCGGCCGGCGTCCCCGGCTCGGCTTGCAGCATGTACAACACGCGCAGCTGGGACATCGTGAGCCCAAGTCCCTCCCAGACCTCAAAGCGGTTGGGGTCGAAGATGCCCGCGGCGCGTCCGTAGTTGTTGAGGATGTTTTCGATTAGCGTGTCAGCGCTGGTATCTGTCGCTGCCATCCTTCACCGCCTCTGCGTACTACGTGTGGTCACCCGCTGGCGGGCGTCGGGAACGGTATGCTGCGCTGTGCGCCCAGTGCAGTCAGCTGCTCGATCGTTTCGTCATCTAGAGGAATTCCGTTGGCCGCGCGATCAGCCCGTGCGATCTCTTCTGGATCGCCCGGAATCACTACGCGCTCCACACTGTCCAGCGGTTCGATGGCGCGGATCGCATCAGCCATTTCCCGCATGTTCGTTTTGAATTCGCTCGGGTCACAGAAGAGGTCGATGCGCCAGGCGGCGAACCATTGCCCCTGCACGAGATTCTGTCCCCGAGGTGAGAACAGTCCCGAACCCTCGCCCGACAGCACGCCAGTCATCACATCAACCATCAGTCCCAGCCCGTAACCCTTGTGCGAGCTGGTCGTGAGCGTTGAGCCGAGCGGCAGCAGCGCGCCATTCTTGCGTAGGATGTGCGGATCGTCGCTGTGGGCACCCTCCTGGTCGACCGCCCAACCCTCTGGCAGCGGCCGTCCCTGCCTGCCTGCGATTTCAAGCTTGCCACCGGCGACAGCCGTGGTGGCGATGTCCAGTCGGAAGGCCGTGTCGTTGGCGACCGGCGCCGCCATCGCGATCGGATTGGTGCCGAAGGCGCGGCCCTTGCCGCCAGCGGCGACAGCGATCGGCGGCACGTTGCACATCGCCATGCCAATCAGGTCGTGTTCGGCGGCCATGTGCGCGTAGTAGCCCGCCGCGCCGAAGTGCCGTCCATTGCGTACGGTGACCATGCCCATCCCGCTGGCGAGCGCTTTCTCGATACAGGCCGACATCGCCTTCTGGCAGACGATCGTGCCAAACCCGCCGTCCGCGTCCCAGGCCGCGGAAATCGGCGATTCGCGCAGCACCTTGATGTCTGGTGTCGGATTGACCGCGCCCGACTCGAATCCAGGCGCGTAGCCAATGTGCCAGGGCAGGTGGGCGATTCCGTGCGATTCAATGCCGACGAGGTCCGCATCGATCAGGACGTCGGCACCGATCGCGGCGTCGTCCGGAGGAACACCGTAGGACGCCAGGACGGAGGCGGTGAAATCGCGCAGCGCCTGGCCGCTGTACCGCCGCCGTAGCTCAGGCCCTGATCGCCCCGTCCAAGCCATGGGCTAGTCCTGACCGTAGCTGCGGACAGTGCGCAGTCCCTGCGCGGAAGCCTGCGCCATGAACTGGGAATCGCTGCCCGATGGGATATACAGCCAGCCTTCTTCCGCGCGACGCTTGGCTTCGACAGGCCCGGAGGTAAAGATGCCGGGCGCGACGCGGTTGTCGATCCGTTGCGACGCCGCCAGCACCTCCGCGCAGAGTGCGACGTGGTCCGGATGTGGGTTGTCGGGGCGTACCGGCACGCCCATCGACATCGCCAGGTCAGCGGGGCCGATGCAGGTAGCGTCGATCCCTTCTACGTCCAGGATTTCGTCGATGCGCTCGACCGCTTCGACCGTCTCGATCTGGACAATGCAGGCGATCTCGTTATTCGCTTCGACGCCATAATCAGCGCCGCCGTAGAGGAACCCTCGATAGGCGCCGAATCCGCGCAGACCATCGGGCGGGTAGCGGCACGCGCTGACTGCCTGTTCGGCCTCGGCGCGGTTGTTGACCCACGGGATCACGACGCCGTATGCGCCGCCGTCCAGGATGCGCTTGATCTCCACCGGGTCGTTCCAATGGACCCGCGCCATCGGGATTGTGTCTGTGCTCGAGATGACCTGGAACATCTGCACCATCGTCAGCAGGTCTACGGGCGAATGTTCGCCGTCCACCACCAGCCAGTCCCAACCCTGATGCGCCATCGACTCCGCGGACAGCGTCGAGCATGTAGACAACCATGCGCCGAAGGCGGGTTTGCCATCAGCCCAAAGTCGTTTCACCGTGTTGGGTCGCATCCATCACCTCCACGTCAGGCAGTAATTCCTTCGCCGATATTGCAGCGATGGTACACGACACTACCGTCGCCACCGGTCATGGCCGTTCTGGGTGCGGCGACAGGGCGACGCGCTCCAGGACAGACTTGTTGACGATGGAGCGTGGCAGGTAGCCCTGCAGCACATCCGCTGCCGCCTCACCGACGCGCTGCAGTAGCAGCGGCGCCGAGGCATCGGAGTAGTAGGCCGAGTGCGGCGTCGCGATCACGTTGTCGAACTCCAGCAGCGGGTGATCCTTGTGCACCGGCTCGGGATCCCAGACATCTACGCCGGCGCCGGCGATCTGGCCGTTCTTCAGCGCGTCGTAGAGTGCTCGCTCGCTGACCACACCGCCGCGGCAGGTAGTGATCAGATAGGCGCTCGGCTTCATCAGCGCGAGCTGTTCCGCGCCCACCAAGCCCCGCGTCTCGGCGGTGAGCGGTGGATGCACGGATACATAGTCCGCCTGCATCACTTCCTCGAGCGAAGTCAGGCGCACACCAGCAGCCTCAGCGACGGCGGGATCCTGGAAGGGGTCGTAGGCGATCACCTCCAGGCCGAAGGCCTGCGCGCGAATCGCCGCCTGCTGCGCGATGTGTCCGAACGCCACCAAGCCCAGCGTCTCTCCATAGAGCGAGCCAGACGGCCCGAGCGGAATTCGCTCTCCCGCGCGGGCGGCGGCGTCGTGCGCCACCAGCTTGCGGTTCAGCGCCAGCAGCAGCGAGATCGCGTGCGTGGCCACCTCGTTGATGCAATAGTCGGTGACGTTGCACACGACGATGCCGTAGTCGACGGCAGTCTGCCAGTCGATGTTGTCGAAGCCGATCCCGTAGCGCACCACGACCTTGAGATTGGGCGCCGCTTCGAAGATGTCCCGTCCGACCTGTCGGTAGCCGCAGATGATGCCGTCGGCGTCCGCGACGTGAGCGGGGATGTCCTGCTGCTGCTCGAGCGTGAGTGGGATCAGCTTGGCGTCAGCGTTGGCCAGCTCGGCCGCTTCGGCGACGTGTGGTTGCCGTTCCGGCCGCGAATCGACGTGGTACACCTTGAACTTTGTCACCGTCAGCTCCTCTCGCAGCGCTTACAGCCAAGTTTGAATCCGCGATCGAGGCGCAGCAGGAATCACCGCTTTCAGGCGTCGACCGTCTGTGGTGAGCGTAAAGGACATCTGTTGGCCGGGCTCCAGCTCGGGGTGCAGCAAGCGCTGCAACAGCCGCATCGATTCGAATCGAATCAACGAGAGCCGCACCTGCTGCTGGTTCGCCGTAGGCCGCGCCGTGAGAACGGCGTCGACGAGTGCTTCGAACGAGGCCTGCTCGACGCGCAGCAGATGTTGCACGATCAGTTGCTCGACCACGTCGAGCTCGATCTCGATCGGCTCCGGCCGTAGACGCTGATGCAGCGCCGCTCGAAGTCGTCGGAACCGTCGTCCCAGGCTCAGCTCAGGCATTGAGGTACGCCGCAATGTCCGGACCGCCCTCGGTCAGCACGACGCCTCGCTGGGCCAGCTGTTCGGTTTGCGTAGGCGGAATCTGGAGCCACTCGTGGAGCACGGCCGTGGTGTCCTGGCCGAAGGCGGGCGCGCAGCCGTAGACCCGCCCAGGCGTCCGCGAGAGCTTGAGTGGCGATGCTGCCATCGTGACCGGGCCAGCGACGGGATGATCGACAGTGGTGATCATCTCACGCGCCGCGATCTGTTCCTGCTGCACCGCTTGTCCGATCGTGTTCAGCGGACCGATCGGGATGCCGTACTGTCCAAGCGCGGCGACCCAATGCTCGGTGGATTGTCGGCGCGTCGCTTCGAACAGGAGTGGTTCGAGCACCGCGTGGTTCTCAGTGCGCTTGAACGACGTGTCGAACCGCTCATCACCGATCAGCGCTGGAAGCCCCAGCTCAGCGCAGAACAGCTCCCACTGCGTGGCGATGCCCCAGGACAGCGCGACCACCATCCAGCCGTCGGCAGTGGGAAAGGCCTGAAACGGTGTCGCCGATGGATGCCTCGTGCCCAGCGGCCCGGGCTCCGAGCCGGTCGCGAAGTATCGCGCGACGGCGTTCTCAAGAATCGCGATCTGGCAATCGAGCATGGAGATGTCGACCGCCTGCCCGCGTCCGCTGTGATCGCGCTCGCGCAGCGCGGCGAGGATGCCGATCGCGGTGTAGAGACCGCCGCAAATGTCGCCGATCGAGGTGCCCGGCCGAGCTGGCGGCGCGCCCGGATAGCCCGTGATGCTCATCACCCCGCCCATCCCCTGCACGATGATGTCGAGCGCCGGCTTGTTGCGCCAGGGACCCGTCTGTCCAAAGCCGGAGGTCGAAGCGAAGATCAGGCTTGGATTCCGCTCCAACAGCGACTCGGGGCCGATACCGAGCTTGTCCATCACGCCCGGGGTGAAGTTTTCCATCACGACGTCGGCCTGTTCGACCAGACGCAGGAAGAGATCGCGTCCTTCGTCCGAGCGCAGGTCGACCGAGATGCTGCGTTTACCGCGATTGACCGACTGGAAGTACATCGATTCGTTGTGCACGAATGGCCCGGTGGTTCGGGCGACGTCGCCGTACGGTGGCCGCTCGACCTTGACCACCTCGGCACCGAGATCACACAGGATCATGGCCGCGTACGGCCCGGCCAAGACCCAGGTGAGATCAAGTACGCGGATGCCATCCAATGCGCCTGGCTGCTGTTCATGGCGCGGCTGTTCATGGTCGAGCATCGTTCCTCCTAGACATCCCCCAGGCTGGGCTCGGACAACTCAATCTCGGTCACGACCCACTCCAACGCTTCCCCCTGGACCAGGTGGGCGAGGTTGGTGAAGAAAAACTCCGCCGTTCGCCGGTAAGAGGCGTCGACATGGCAGGAGTCGTGTGGCGTGATCTGGCAGTTTGGCAGATCCCACAACGGCGACTCAGAGGGAAGCGGCTCCAGCGGTGCGACATCGAGCACCGCTCCGGCCAGGGCGCCTATGCGCAGTGCCTCGCCAAGCGCGTCGTGGTCGATGACGCGCCCGCGCGCGACGTTGATCAGCAGCGCCTGCGGCCGCATCGCCGCAAGCGCCGCTGCGTCGATCAGATGCAGCGTCTGGTCGGTGAGCGGGCAGCAGAGTACGACATAATCGCTCGCTGTGAGCAGCTCGTGCAGTTGGTTGGGCGGGAAGTGCTGGTCGAGCGCACCGTCGGCGGGTGGGCGTCGCTTGGTCGCCAGCGTTCGCATGCCGAAGGCCTTGGCGAGCCGTGCGCAAGCTGCGCCGATGCCGCCGAAACCGACGATGCCTAGCGTCTGTCCCGCCAGCTCGACTGAATTGAGCGGCGCCCAGAGGCGCTCGGCGTGGTTGCTCGCGTGCTGCGGCAGTCGCTTGGCGTGACTGAGGATGTGGGCGAAGACGTACTCGGCGATCGGGCCGCCGTGCACGCTTGGCGAGTTTGTCACCACGGCGCCACTGTCGAGCAGCTGCTGGAAGATGGCATGGTCGACGCCAGTGCTAGCGGTCTGCATCCAGCGCGGGGGCGATGATTGCAACAGTGCGTCGACTGCGCCTGCAGCGTCTGCGTCGTAGTACAGGTCTTCCGAAAAGAAGAAGCCGTCGAGTGCTCCTGGTGGCGCCGACCAGGATCCGTCCCGGCGCAGTACGACGATCTGCGCATGGGGAGCTGCGCTGCGCAGTCGGTCTGCGGTCCGTTCGAGCAACGTCGCGGTCACGCCGATCCGCGGTGTCGACAGCGACATGACGCCTGTGGCCCCCTTCGCTGAGTGGGCGCGTGGATTTCGCGCGTGCTCACGGTAGGGTAGGGCGTCCATGAGCGGCCTCGATGATCAGGACAGCGCGTCTCGCGCCCGACGCCGGGAACGGTTACCGGTCCTGTTCTATCGTCAGCCGTTTCGACGCATCTTCGCTGGTTGGTGGATCGCCGGAGCGGCGTCGCTGTCGTCGTTTGCGGCCGTGTCGTTTTTCAATCCGGTGCTGGGTGCGATCACGCCCGAGCTGCAGGCGGAGTATGGCTGGAGCACGGCATCGATCGCGCTGACGATGGTGATCGGCGGCATCGGCGGCGGCGTGTTGGCGGCGTTCGTCGGCCCGATCGCCGACCGCTACGGCCCGCGCTGGCTGCTGTTCAGCTCGGTCGGACTTGTCGCTGGCTTGATGTTCGCACTCGGTTTCATGTCTGATCTGTGGCAGTTTTTGCTGCTGTGGGGGTTGGGTCGTGGGATCACTGTGGCGGTGATCGATATCGCAGTCGTCGTGGTGATCGCCAATTGGTTCATCCAGCGGCGTGGGTCGGCGATGGGCCTCACCATGATCGGCACGCGCAGCGGCATGATGGTCTTTCCGCTCGTGATTTCCGCTGGCCTCTGGTTGGGTGGTCTGCGCGAGGCATTCTTGCTGATGGCGCTATTGGTGTTGGCGCTGGGTGTGTTGCCGCCGCTGATCATGCGTCGCCGACCAGAGGACGTTGGACTGCGCCCCGACGGACACTCGCGCCGCGCGTCGGTTGCCAACCAGAGCGCACAGGCGCCGGTGTCCGATCCCGATTGGACCGTTCGCGAAGCGTTGCGCACGCGTGCGTTCTGGTTCCTGCTATTTGGCACGACGATGTTGATGATGGTTGGCGGCTCGGTAAATTTCACCTTCGTCTCGCACATGGCGCAGAACGGGATCGATCCGGATACCGCGCGCACAGCGCTGGCGCTGTGGGCGGGGATGGGAATCATCGGCGGCATGATCGGCGGCGAGCTACGCCAGCGGCTGCCGGTGCGCTACTCGCTGCCGCTGGTGATCCTGGTGACGACCAGCGCGCTGGTCTGGTTCGTGCTGACCGACTCGGTCTGGATGGCGTTCGTCTTCGCGGTCTGGCACGGACTCTCGTTCGGCGCGCAGCTGCCGCTCAACCGCATCTCGTTTCCCGATTACTTCGGTCGCTACTCGGTGGGACGCATCCGATCAGTCACCGCGCCGCCGCAGCTGCTGATCAACGCCTTCGGACCACTCGTCTCTGGGTTGGTGATCGACAACCGAGGCTCGTATGACTTGATCTACATCGTCTTCATCGGACTGCTGCTCAGCGCCGCGCTCAGTGTGCTACTGGCGCGTCCTCCTGAGGCGCCGGTCCGAGAAAGTCTTCCAGCGCGCAACTGAAGCCGGGAATCACGTCGAGGCCGTCCAGGGAGTCGGCGTCGGTCACGGTCACCACTTCGCGTCCATGACGGTAGACATCGACGCAGCGGTGTTCAGGGAGAACAACCCAAACGAGCTCTACACCCGCATTCAACCACATGATCGCTTTGTCGTGGACGTCGCGTGGTCGGTCATTCGGCGAGCGGACTTCGACGACCAAAGCGGGATTGACGTCGACGTAGCCGGGGATTCTTGTCCCAAAGGGGATCTGATCAGCAGAAAAATATGCTAGGTCTGGGGCGCGGACAGTGTCAGGATCATGCTCGAGCCAGATGCCAACGTCGTTGCTTACGACCCTTCCGAGTCGGCGCGCCTGAACGAAGTTCAGCAGTTTGGCTCCGAGCATCAGGGATATCTCGCCGTGGTCGAATCCAGGTGGCATCCGTTCACACAACTCCCCTCGGATCAGCTCGCCGTAGAAGCCGCCCGACGAGAGTCGGAGGAGATCGTGAGCGGTGACCAATCGAGAGGAAGTTGCTGTGACCATGACACCAGACTACGCGTTGGACAAGATCAGCGTGCCGGCTGAGGCGAACATGCCGCCGGGTCCATGGGCCATGCTGACGTTGACGTTCGGCACCTGGCGCTCGCCGCACTCGCCGCGCAGCTGGCGCACCGACTCGATGATCGCGAACATGCCATACATGCCTGTGTGGCAGTAACTGAGTCCCCCGCCGTTGGTGTTCATCGGGAAGTCGCCGCCGGGACCGGATTTGTAGATCACTTCGCCGTTGGGACCGCTCTTGGTCTCAGCGAAGAAGGGGCCGCCCTCGCCCTTGGGCACGAAGCCGAGGTCCTCGGCCGCCATCAGCGGTGTGAATGTGAAGGCGTCGTAGAACATGCAGTGATCGATGTCCTGTGGCCCCAGCCCAGCGCTCTTGTAGGCGGCTTCGCCTGAGATGCGATAACCGTCGGCGGTGGTGTGGTCGCGCATCTGCGAGACCATCCAGTGCGCGGCCGCCTCGCCTGCGCCGAGCACGTAGACCGGATCCTTGGCGAAGTCTCGGGCGCGCTCCTCGGAGACCAACACCAGCGCGCCGCCGCCATCGGCCACGACGCAGCAGTCGAGCAGGTTGAACGGGTAGCAGATCATGCGTGAGTTGAGCACGTCCTGCGGGGTGATCGGCCCACCGCCGCGCTCGGGCGCCCGGCGGTGGCTGCCCATCATCGCCATCGGATTGAGGTTGGCCCAGGACCGCGTCGCGGCGGCGATGTGCGCGAGATGCTCCTTCGTCGTGCCGTACTCGTGGAAGTGGCGCAGCACCGGAATGGAGAATGTCGTCGGCGCGCCGCCGATCGCGAAGGGCGCTTCGTACTGGCCGCCCGGCGACGAGGCTGAGCCGCCACGCGGCGCGTCGACGCCTGATCGCCCGCTCTCGCCATGTGTGACCAGCGCGACGTCACAGTAGCCGGCCATGATCGCGGCAACCGCGTGCCGCACGTGAATCATGAACGAGCAGCCGCCGACGGATGTGCCGTCGATGTAGCGCGGCTGGATGCCCAGGTACTCCGCGACCTCGTTGGGGATGGCGCCGGCGCAGAGCAGGCCGTCGACATCGGCCAGCGAGATACCGGCATCGTCCAGCGCATTGCGAGCGGCCTGTGCGTGCAGCGTGAGACGCGACATGTGTGGCAGCGCGCCGAGATCGTCCGTCTCCGCCGCACCAACGATGGCGACCTTGTGTCGAATCTGATCCATGATGTACTCCGTTCAGTAGTACGGGTCCTCAGTACTAGTACTCAGTACCGGCTAGTCAGCGGTACGGGCTGGCAGTCGCTAGACCGGTTTGAACTTGGGTAGCGTGACTTCGTCTGTGACGTCGTCGAAGACGAGCTCGACGTCCATGTCGACCGCGGTCTCATAGGGATTGTCGATGATCAGGTTGGACATCAAGCGCGGTCCCTCCGCGAGTTCGATCACGGCGATGACATATGGCGGCGGATTGCCCTCGCTGTTGTAGGGCGGAATCGGCTGGTGCGAGATGACGAAGGTGTGCACTTTGCCCCTGCCAGACGCCTCGGACCAGCCAATATTCCAGCTGAAGCAGGTCGGATCGGGGCAAAACGGGCGAGGATAGAAGTGGGCGCTGCCACAGTCTCCGCACGTGGGCAGGATCAGCTTGTGTTCCTTCAGCCCGTCCCAATAGGGCTGGGACTCGGGCGTGGGCGTCGGCAGCCTGCCGGCGTAGTCGGCCATCGTGAGCTCCTGTTCGTCTCAGGCATTCTGTCCTACGCGATGCTACACGACGGGCCGATCGTCAGCGTGTCTCAACGCCGTGACGCATCTCGTTCGATCCATTGGTGCAGCAGCGCGTCTTTGGCGGCGCTCCAGGCCGGCGCATGGCTCCGTCTCTGGCGTGCGATCTCTGACATCAGGACCGCCGCCGCGACGGAGACGTTGAGCGACTGAGCGAAGCCCGACATCGGGATGATCAGCGAACCATCCGCCAGCGCGACCATCTCCGCGGAGCAGCCATCGTGCTCGTTGCCGAGCACGATGGCGGACGGCGCACGGAAGTCGACTGCGAGATAATCCTGCGCGTCGGCGGTGAGCTGGGTTGCGTAGACTCGCAGCCCCTCGGCGTGGAGCGACGCCACGCATGCCTCGGCGGAGTCGAAGTGCGCAATCTGGAGCCAGCGCTCGACCTGGGCGGCCACGCCCCTGGAGATCGCTGGAAACACCTGGTCGGTATAGAGGAGCGCGATACGTCCGATGCCGAAGGCGTCGCAGCTGCGCAGGATCGCCGAGGCGTTGTGCGCGTCGTGCACGTTCTCAATCACCACGACGAGATCATCGTGGCGCTGTGCTAACACCTCGCGCATGCGCGCGCGTCGCCGCTCGGTGATCGGCCGCTGCCCAACTGGGTCGGTCAGCACCGACGAGCTAGACCGCGCACTCCCCCTCGCCGCGCTGGAGGACGTAGATGTCCTGCCGATCCCAGTCGATGAACATGGGCAATGTGTCGGCTGAGAATTCGGGGGGCAGCATCAAGTCACCAACAGCGCGCTGGATCGGTTCGACGCCGGCGCGGTCGACCCAGCTGCTGAAGAGCTCGCCGTCGCCGCTGCGGTCGGACTGATAGAGGTTGAGCACGCGTTCGACCGCGTCGGGCACACGCTTGGCGGGGATGCGGACTTTGGGGACCAGCGCGCCCAAGCGCATGTCCTCAGTGCGGTATGTGCCGCCGACGAACATGTGATAAGCGGGGATCTGACGGTTGCCGACCTTGATCGCCGCACCATGGAAGCCGATATCAGCGATGTGGTGCTGGCCGCAGCTGTTCGGGCAGCCGCTCATGTGGATGCGCATCTTCCGTGTCAGCGGATCGTCGATCCCCATCGAGCGCACGCGCTCCTGGACTGCTCGGTTGAGGCCCATCGAGGAGGTGATACCGAGTTTGCAGCTGTCGGTGCCGGGGCAGGAGACGACGTCCTCGATCTCCTGTGCGTCGGGCTCGCCCATGCCGAGCGCCTCCAGCTCGCGCCAGACGGCGTAGACTGCCTCGTTGGGAATCCAGCGCAGGACGATGTTCTGCTGCGGTGTCGTGCGTGCGCGTTCGCGGCCGTACTTGCGCAATATCTCAGCGAGACCGCGGAATTGCTCAGGTGTCAGGTCGCCCTGGTCGATTGAGGCTTCGACGGCCGAGTAGCCTGCCTGGACCTGCGGCCGCACATTCGTTGCGCGGAAGTGCTCGAACGTTGCGCGAAAGCGCTCGAACTGTGGGTCGCTGTCGGGCTGCGGCAGTTCCGCTGGGAGCTCGCGGGTGTCGCGCGCCTCGTCGTCGAGGTAGAGCAACTCCTCCAGCGGTGGCGACTCGTTGGCCCAGCCCTTTTGCAGTTCGGCGTCGACCATCTTGCGGAACTCGGCCTCGCCAACGCGGTGCACGAGGAACTTGAGCCGCGCCTTGAGGATGTTCTTGCGTAGCTCGTCGGCTGCGTTGAAGATGCGGATCACCGCCTCGGAGAGCGTTAGGAACTCCGACATCGGGACAAAGTCGGTCAGTGTGACCGCTGCCTTGGGCATCGTCGAGAGGCCGCCGCCGACCATCACGCGGAAGCCGCGTACCGTTTCGCCGTTGATCACGCGCACCTGCGAGAAGAAGGCGAGATCATGGATGGCGGCGATGGCGGAGTCGGCCTCGCGCCCCGTGAAGTAGACCTTGAACTTGCGCGGCAGCAGCTGCGCGATCGAGTTGCGCACCCAGTAACGGACGAACGCGCCGGCATAGGGCGTCGGATCGAAGACTTCGTCGGCCGCGATACCCGCCCAGGGGTCGGCGGTCACGTTGCGCACGGTGTTGCCGCAGGCTTCGCGCGAGGAGATGCCGGCCTGGCCGAGCACGCGCAGCATGTCGGGCATTTGGTCCAGCGGCACGAAGTGCACCTGGATGTTCTGGCGTGTCGTGATGTGTCCTTTGCGCAGCGGCGCGAACGTCTCGGTGATCTCCGCGAAACAGTCGAGCTGGTCGGACGTGACGCCGCCCATCGGTAGCTTGATCCGGTTCATGTGCACGTCGGCCTGACGCTGTCCGTAGACGCCCTGCCGCAAGCGGTAGAGCATGAACTCGACCTCTGCGCGCTGCTGCGCGCGAAACGCGGTCGCCTCGGTCTCAAAGTCGTCGAGCTCGTCATCCCAGATTGGAATCACGACGCCCGGTATGTCGCTGTGTGGCGTATCGGTGTGGGAATTGGACATACCGCAGTACTCCTACCAATTTTGTCAGAGTTCAGTCTATCAGCGTCGGATCGAACTCCACGTGCCGCGCCTGTCGCCCGCTCGCGGCCCGTGCGCGGATCGCATCTAACGGTTCCGGCTGGGCCGCCGTGCGATGTCCGCCCTGCATCACGAGCGCCAGCAGCGGCCGCTCGTCCTCGCGCGGGAGCGCGGCGATCGGCGTGATACGGTCGCCGTGCGCAGAGCGCCAGACCTGCTTGCGCCCGCCGATGCTGATCTTGCCAGGCGACAGTTTGCGCAGCGGGCGGCCGTTGTACTCGACGAGCTTGTAGGCCGAGTCGAGCGCGACGGCGTCAGGCGGCGCGACGATCTTGGTGCCGCAGGCGAAGACGTCGATCGGCGCGCCCCGTTCGACCAGCTGGGCGATCTGGTGCTCGTCCAGTCCGCCGCTGATGACGATCTGCACGTCCGCGAGTTCGGCGGCATCGAGCGCCGCCCTGGCCGACTTCGACTCGGCCAGGAAATCACCGGAATCGATGCGGATGGCGCGCACCGAGTCTCGACCGTGTCGCTGAGCGACCGTGATCGCTCGTTCCACGCCGAGCGCGGTGTCGAAGGTGTCGACGAGCAGCGTGGCGCCGGGATAGCGCTCAGTGAAGACGTCGAAGGCGGACGCCTCGTCGTCCATGGCCAGGATGTAGCTGTGCGCCATCGTGCCCGTGACCGGGATGTCGTAGCACCGCCCGGCCTCGACCGATGACGTAGCGTCGAAGCCGCCAATCCATGCGGCGCGGCTGGCCGCGAGCGCCGCCTCGGCGCCGTGTGCGCGTCGACTGCCGAATTCCACCACGGTCCGCCCAGCCGCTGCATCGATCACGCGGGCCGCCTTGCTCGCGACGAGCGTTGGATAGGCGAGCTGGTTCAGCAGCGCCGTTTCCACGATCTGCGCTTCTGTGATCGGCGCGACCACCTGGATCAGTGGTTCGTGTGGATAGATGACCGAACCCTCCAGCGGAGCCCAGACGTCACCGCTGAAACGCAGGCCGCGCAGCTGGTTGAGGAATGCGTCGCTGAACTGAGGCAGTGTCCGTAGGTGCCTGATGGCGAAGTCGTCGAAGCGTAGCGATTCGAGATAGCTGAGCGCTCGCTCCAGGCCGGCCGCGATGAGGTAGTCCCAGCCCGCCGGCAGGCTGCGCACAGTCAGTTCGAACACGGCCTCGCCGCTCATCTCGCGCTCCATATAGAGCTGCGCCATGGTCAGTTCATAGAGATCAACGAAGAGGGCTGGCGGCGGTGGCACGATCGCCACGCTAGTCGATCACCGGCCGTGAATCGCCGGCTAGTGGATCAGAATGCCGCGCGCAGCCAGATCATCGAGGGCGCGCTGGCCATCGCCGGGCTGTACATCGACCGCCGCGACGTGCTCAGTCGGGACGACGACATCGAAGCCCAATCGATGAGCGTCGAGAGCGGTTTCCTTGACGCAGTAATCGCTCGCCAGGCCGACGACGATGCATCGGGTCACGCCCGCCTCGCGCAGGATCTGCTCTAGTGCTGTGGCGGTCGTGTGGCCGCTCTGTGGGTCGCGCGTGGTGAAACCGGAGTATCCGTCGTCGCCGTCGACGCCTTTACGTACGACTGGGCCAGCGCCGACCGTCAGGTCGGAGTGCCATGCCGCGCCCCAGCTGTCGCCGACGCAGTGGACCGGCCAGATGCCACCGTCGCGCTCGAAGTGCGGCGTGTGTTCTGGATGCCAGTCCTGCGTGTAGGCGACCAACGCGCCGTGGACGGAAGCGTCAGTGATGGCAGCGTTGGCCTGGGCGATGACGCGATCTGCGTGGGGAACACGGAGTGACCCGTTGGGGTGCGCGAAGTCGTTCTGGATGTCGACCACGATCAGAGCGGTATGGGAGTCGAACTGCAGCACGGGTTTGGTGAGAGGGGGTTGGAGGCGACGACCGGATTCGAACCGGTGATGAGGGTTTTGCAGACCCCTGCCTTACCACTTGGCCACGTCGCCGATGGGACAGGTTGATGAAGAGTATGGAGCGGAAGACGGGATTTGAACCCGCGACCTTCTCCTTGGCAAGGAGACGCGCTACCGCTGCGCCACTTCCGCTCGTAGTAGACATTGTAGCCGCTGCGTAGCCGCTCTCAACAGGTGACGAACAGCAGCGCATGTCTCAGATGGTGCCGAGGAAGAGACTCGAACTCTTACGCCCGTAACGGGCACAGCGCCCTCAACGCTGCGCGTCTACCAGTTCCGCCACCTCGGCACGTTGGCGGGGTTGCTCGTCTGGCGAGCAGCCTGGCAGGGGTGGCAGGACTCGAACCCGCGACCTACGGTTTTGGAGACCGTTGCTCTGCCAAACTGAGCTACACCCCTCCGACAGCCCCGAGCATAGCAGGCAGTCGAAGATTCGGAGGCTAGCCAGTCAGCGCCGCCCGTATCCGTTCGGGATAGTCCCCAACGATCCCCATGGGACGCAGCGCGACGCAACGGGCGATGTCGGCAGGCTCGTTCACGGTCCAGACGAACGCCGCCAGTCCATGCGCTCGGCACGCCGACACGGCGCCCTCGCTCAACCCCTTCGCCTGCATCGAGATACCGTCGAGGTCGTGTTCGGCGGCGATCTGCCAGATATCCGCTGTTGGGGTGAGGCAGAGATAGGAGATGCGCCGCCCGGCCGGGGCCCGACGTGCCAGCTCGATCACCGTGTTGGAGTCAAAACTCCAGAACCACACCCAGGGCATCGCGTCGCGGCGGGCGACCTCGGCCAGCACCGCCTCCGTCAGCGCGGCGACGTCGTCACCGGGCGTCACTTTGAGTTCCAGGGCGAGCAGCATGCCGCCGTTAATCGTGTCCAGCGCGCGGCGCAGCGTGGGGACTGGTTCACCGTCGCCGGCGTCCAGCTGCGCCAAGTCGGCCAGCGTCGCCTCGGCCACGCGGCCGCTGCCGTTCGTGGTGCGTTCGAGCCGCTCGTCGTGGATCAGGACGGGTGCGCCGTCGGCGCTGAGTCGCACGTCGATTTCGACGCCGTCGCAGCGCATCTCCAGCGCACGGCGAATACCGAGCAGGGTGTTTTCCGGAGCGTGCCCCATCGTGGCGCGGTGGGCGATGGCGAGCGGGGTATCGTTGGACATTGTGAGGCTCGGTGGTTGGCGCGAAGGAGGCGCGGGTCATGCGCAGCGAGGATATCGCGTCAGTCTTTAATCGCAGCGGCGCCGACTACGAGGCCTCGGCTGCGGATCTGATTCAGGTGAGCGCGGCCCGCCTGGTTGAGCGGCTCAACCTCTCGCAGAGCGACGACCTGATCGATCTGGGCTGTGGAGCGGGCGCGGTCATCGCCTTCGCTGCGCCGCTGCTCTCCTCGGGCAGCGCGATCGGCGTGGACCTCGCGGCCGAGCAGCTCGCGTTGGCGCGGGATCGGTTTCGTCGGTCACGGTTGTCTCCGCGCTTTCTGCATCAGCATGCAGCACACACCGACTTGCCGCGGCGCAGCGCCGACGGAGTTGCGCTGAACTTGGTCCTGCCCTATGCCGATCGCCCGGAACAACTCTTGAAAGAAGCGACCCGGCTCACGCGTCCCGGCGGGCGTGTGGGGGCCACCGTGTTCGGCCAGCCGTTCTTCGGTCGCCCGGGCACACGGCTGCTCGGACAGCTCGAGCGCCGCGGCGTGGCCTGGCCAGAGGTGGAGCTGCAGTACAACCTGCACGAGTACGCCATGCTGGCGCTGCTCGATAGCGTCGATGAGCGCCGGCTCGACTGTGTCGAGGTGGAGGAGATCGAGCGGGAGTTTTGGTGGGGTAGTTTCGAAGATTGGTGGTCGATGCTCGGCTGGCTGGGACTGCTGCCGACCGGGCGCGACCACATGCTGGGCTCGATTGCGCAGGCGTTGCGAGAGGACGAACGGGTCGTCGATCCCGACGGCCAGGTGCGCTGCCTCGTGAAAATCCTGCTGCTCACAGCGGTCAGCGTCGCCGATGAACGATGGGAGTGACGATATGGCCGGCAAGCGCCGAATCTCGATCAACCTGCCGTGGAATCCAGACGTTGTCGACACCTTCCTCGCCCGCGCACGGCTGGCAGACGAGATTGGCGTCGATACGATTTCCATAATTGAAGGCTATGGACACGACGCGTTCACGGGGATGGCATTGTTGGCGCACCACACATCGCAGGTGCGCATTGCTTCGGCCATCGTGAACGTGTTCTCCCGCACGCCGGCGACACTGGCGCAGAGCTTTGGGACGGTGGATCAGCTCTCGGGCGGGCGCGTCGTGGTTGGCTTGGGCGCGAGCGCGCCGGGGGCGATCGAGCGTTTTCACGGCGTTTCCTTCGAGCGTCCGTTCGCTCGCCTGCGAGAGGCGGTCGAGCTGATTCGGTTGTATTGGTCGCGCCAACGGTTCAGCTACGACGGTCCCACGATCCATGTGCAGCGGGCGCTCGTCTCGGGCATGATCCCGGCGCAGCCGACGCCGCCGATCCATCTGGCGACGCTGCACCCCAGCTCAGTCCGCCTGACCGCGCAGCTGGCTGACGGCTGGATGCCCACCTGGATTCCGAATGACCGCGTCGCAGGGTCTGTCGAGCAGCTGCGCAGCTGGTCCGTCGAGGCCGGTCGCCCGGCCGAAGCGGTCGAGGTGCGCTCGCCCGGTAGCGCGACCGTGCTATTGGATGAGGAGCGGCAAGGCGAGGCCGAGCGGCGATTTGCGCAAGGCCTGGCGTTCTTTGCCCTACGCAACGGACCGGGTTATCTGCACCAGTTCGAACGACAAGGTTTTGCCGACGAGGTCGCCGCGATGCGCGACGCCTGGTCGGACGGCGGCGTCGCGGCGGCGACAGAGATCGCCCTGGAGATCGCGCCGCGATTCTCCGCGCGCGGGTCGCTGGAGGCCTGCGCCGCGCATCTGGACGACCAGGCATCGCGCGGCGTCGATCTGCACCAGATCTCCGTGGAGACAGATGATCACCAGCAGTGGGCCGACACCCTGGCGCGACTGGTCAACGGCGTCGAGTAACGTTCACTATGCGCCACAGAGGGAATGACAACTCGGAAAGGACGACTCATGGCAGACAATGATCTGGCCGCCGCGCTGGCGAAGTTCACCGATCGCGCGCTGCGCTGGACCGCGCAGTCGATGCAGGATCTGACCCAGGATGAAGTGCACTTCCGCACGCATGACGGACAGAATTGCATCGGTTTTGAGGCCTGGCACATTTCCCGCACCGCCGACAACCTGATCCACTTCGCCTTCGAGCGCGAGAAGCCCGTCTGGCTCTCGAAGAATCTGCACGAGGTGTGGGGGCTGCCCAAGGTCGATCAGGGTACCGGCACGAGCTACGGCGAAGTCGCGAGCTGGGTGTTCCCCGACGGCCCCACGATCGCCGCATACACCAACGATGTGGCCGACGTCATTGTTCCCCGCATCGCCGACATGTCGCAGGAGTACCTCGACTCCATTACCCGCATCGTGCCGCAGGGCGAGCTGCCCAAGTGGGAGATCATCGGCCAGGTGATCATCAACCACTCCAATAACCATCTCGGTCAGATCAACGTCGGCCGTTCGATGCAAGGCAAAGAGGGTCTGGGCTTCTAGCCGTTATCAGGTCCCGCCGCCTCACGGAGCCAGCCATGCCTCCCGCACAGGCATCGCCGAATGCTGCACTCGTCCAACCCATCTCGCTCAGCGAGCAGGTGCTCGCGGCGCGCTCGGGCGAGCTCGCGCTGCCGGAGCTGATCGCTCAGACGCTGGCGCGACTGGATGCTGTCAATGCGCGTGTGCGGGCGATCCTGCCCGATCCGCGTCTGGGCGAGCGATTGTCGGCGGAGGCCGCGGCGATCGTGGAGCGTTGGCCAGCGCCCGACGAGCGCCCACCGCTGTTTGGCGCGATGCTGGCGGTCAAAGATATCTTCAACGTCGACCGTATGCCCACGCGCGCTGGATCGGCGGTGCCCCCGGAGTCATTCAGTGGGCGTGAGGCTGACGTCGTTCAGCGGCTGCGTGAGGCTGGAGCGTTGGTGCTCGGCAAGGCGGTCACCACCGAGTTCGCATACTTTGCGCCGGGCGCGACGACGAATCCGCACAATCGGGCGCACACGCCGGGCGGCTCGAGCAGCGGCTCGGCGGCAGCGGTCGCCGCGGGGATCGCGCCGCTGGCGTTGGGCTCGCAAACGGTCGGCTCGGTCATTCGACCTGCCTCGTTCTGCGGCGTGGTCGGATTCAAGCCATCCTACGACCGCATCCCCACAGGCGGCGCGTTGTATTACTCGCCGTCTGTGGACACGATCGGTTACTTCGTGCGCTCAGTCGAGGATGCCTCGCTGGTTGCGGCATCGGTCCTGCTGGGCTGGCGCGCCGGTGAAGACGCGGAAGCCGGGCGTCCGCGCATTGGCATCCCCAGTGGTCCGTTTCTGGACCAGGCAGGGCCGGAGATGCTCGCCGCGCTCGACGATGCGGTAACACGGCTCGGAGATGCTGGGATCAGCGTTCAGCCAGCGCCGACCCTGCGCGACATCGCTGAGATCAACGCACGCCATCGCCAGCTCACCACACGCGAGTTCGCCGACGTGCACGCCGATCGCTACGCGACGTATGGCGTGATGTTCCGCCCTGAGAGTGCGCAGCTCTACGAGGACGGTTTGATGATCTCAAGCGCAGATGCGGAAGCCGGCCGAGCCAGCCGGATCGCGCTGCGGCAACGCTTGCATGAGCGGATGGATCGCGCTGGGATCGACCTTTGGCTTGCGCCGTCGGCGGTAGGACCTGCCCCGCGCGGATTGGGTTCGACTGGCAATCCGACGATGAATCTACCGTGGACGCATGCGGGCATGCCGGTGCTCTCGCTACCGTCCGGCGATGTCGACGGACTACCGCTGGGCCTGTCGCTGGTGGGCCGCTTCGGTCACGACGAGAGGCTGCTGGGGCAGGCCGCGCTAGTCGAGCGGGCGCTGGTCACGGGCGGCTGACTGCATTGCCGGTTGATCGCCGGTTGAGTGTTGGTCCCCCCGGGAGGATTCGAACCTCCGCGCGCGGTTTAGGAAACCGGTGCTCTATCCCCTGAGCTACGGGGGGCCTGATGAGTGTATGCCTGGTCCGATGGTTCTGTGCCCCGTTTGACCGCGGCGCGTGGTTTCGTATCCTGAGCGCAGCCTGACGATCAAAGCGCTGGAGCAATGTGATGCCAATGTATGAGTACTACTGCCGCAGCTGCAACGAGCAGTTCACCAAGCGGCGTCCGATGAGCGTCGCCTCGGAGCCCTACGAACATGTATGTGGGACTATCGCGCAGAAGGTGCTCACTGCGGCCGTCGTCACGGTCGCTGGGCAGCACGCGGAGATGGAGGCCGCCGAGTCGGTGCCGGTCGGCGGCGGCTGCGCCTGCGGGCGCGGTGCCTGCGGCTGCGGCGGCGGCGGATCCCTCAACTAACCGCTTTGCCGCGCATGCGCGGCAGGGATAGCGCGTGTGCGCCGGAGGTAGAGCGCCGATGCGCCGCTCGCGGCGGCAAGCGTCCCCAGTGTGACGCCGCCGATCAGCAGCGTCGTGTCGAAGAAGAAGCGCTGTGGAAAGAGCTGGATCAGCCCGTCCGATGAAGAGAGCTGCCAGAGGTCGTTGGTGAAGAAGACGAGATGGAACTGGCGGAAGGCGGTGTCGAAGTCGATCAGCGCCACCAGCCCGAGTATGAGGACGAGCACGCCGATGACGCCACAGGCGTAGAGCGTCGCACGGGCGAGTGTGCGCCAGAGCCGACGGCGGAACAGCAGCGCGACCGCTGCGATGTAGAACAGCAGATAACCCAATGCCGCCCAACCGGCGTCGTACTGCCGTGACATCAGACGCTTGACGTCGACCATGTGCAAAATCTCCCGCTCGGAGTAGAACGACGCTCCGCTGACAGCGACATTGAGCCGCTGATCGTCGTTGGCCAGGTATTCGCGGGTCTCGGCCGCAACCCGCAGCACCTCATCGAGGGATAGGCCGGAGCGTCCGACGGCGTCGTAGCGCGCGAAACCGCGCTCCCACCAGGAGGCGGACGTGGCGGCATAGCGGGTGCTGATCGAGATCGGCAACGTCAGCAGCGCCAGCGCCAGGAAGAACAGCCCCGCCCAGTTCAGGGCAGTGGTCGCGACCGGGCGAACGATAATGCGCATCAGTTGTGCGCATCCTACTCAGCAATGGAGCCGTGATGTTCAGAAATCTCGACCGCATTATCGATGCCGCAGGATTGCGCGAGGCGCAGATGCTGACTGTCGTTCAGTCCTCCTCATCCGAGGCGCCGGTCACGCGCGGCGCACTGCTGATTCTGATTGACGATGACGACGCGCGGCCTTGGGCGCTACGCCGGTATCCGCCGTCCCACCGTCTGCAGATCGTCACTGAGGATGGTCAGGCGGTTCGCGCGACCGTCGCTGAGGCGCTCAGCATCGAGCTCCCTGTCGGAGGAGCGGTGGCGCTGGATCCGATTGAGCTGTGCGATATTCGCTATGCCTCGGACGGTGTGCGGGGAGTGATCGATCGGCTGCGCGACCCGGTCGACGGCTGTCCCTGGGACAACGCTCAAACGCACGAGTCGCTGCGTCCGCATCTGCTGGAGGAGACCTACGAGGTGTTGGAGGCGATCGCCGGGGGGGATACGACAGAGCTGTGCGAGGAACTGGGCGATCTGCTGATGCAGGTAGTGTTGCACGCCAAGCTGGCGGAACAGGCGGGCGCATTCACGCTCGATGATGTGTCAGAGGGCATCCGCGCGAAACTCGTCCGCCGACATCCGCACGTCTTCGCGGAAGCGGAGGCCGAGACGCCGCAGCTCGTCGAAGGCGCCTGGGAGCGGCTCAAAGCGACAGAGCGGCCTGCTGGGGCGTCAGTGCTGGACGGCGTCCCCCGGACGCTGCCGGCTTTGGCCAGAGCGCAGTCGATCCTCGGACGGGCAGCGCGCAACGGCTACGAGCGAGCGTCCGTCGCGTCAGACGCCATTGGCGAGCAGCTGCTGAGTCTCATCCAGGAGGCTCGGGCGCGAGACGTGTCAGCGGAAGACGCCCTGCGCGACGCGCTCGCAGAGTTTGAGCGGGATGTTCGGGGGCGTGAAGCTAGCCGCGCGTCAGATTCGCCATCGACGCCAGCAGGCGCTTGACGCCGGTCTCGCTGAAGCGGACGGTTATCTCAGCGTCGCGGCCAATCGCCCGTAGCGACAACACGACACCGCGCCCAAAGATCTCGTGTACGACCTCGTCGCCGGATTGCACACCCATACTCTGCGTCGGTTCAGGTTGCGGCGCGACCGAGTCGAAGTCCTCCCAGCGCACCGTCCGATTGCGGGCGGGCCGTACATCAGCGCCGACGCTCGCCTGCCGTTGCGCCTGCAGCTGCACCAGTTCGTCCGGAATCTCGGCAAGAAAGCGCGACGCTGCGTTGTGGCCGGAACGTCCCTGGTACGAGCGGCGGAAGGCGTACAGTAGATGCAGCTCCCGCATCGCCCGTGTCATGCCGACATAACACAGTCGACGCTCTTCCTGCAGCTGGACGGGATCGTCCATTGAGCGTTGGTGCGGCAGCAAGTTCTCCTCTAGACCGATCATAAAGACGGCGGGGAACTCCAGACCTTTGGCCTGGTGCAGCGTGATCAGGGTGACCGCGTCAGGCGGGCCGTCTGGCAGGTCGTCGACATCGGCGACGAGCGCCACATCTTCCAGGAACGCGTCGAGCGCCGCGATCGGCGCGATGTCGGCATAGCCCTCTGTCACGGTGACCAGCTCCTGGACGTTCTGCCAGCGGCTCTCGGCTTCGACCTCCGAGTCGGCCTGGCGTACGAGCCAGTCGCGGTAACGCGTCTTGACGAGGATCGCGCGTAGAACGTCCGCCAGCGGTTCTCGGGCCGCCTGCGTCCGCGCGTCCTCGAGCAACGATCCGAAGTCGCGCAGCGATGCGGCGGCGCGACGCGACAGCGCAGGCGGCGTCAGATAGCCGTCGAGCGCACCGTCGAGGCCAGCCGCGGCGGCTGCCGCCTGGTAGGACGAACGCGCATGTATGGCCGCCCAATCTGTCAGGATTTCGAGCGTCTTCACTCCGACGCCGCGCGTGGGCACGTTGACGATGCGGTTGAACGCGATGTCGTCAGCGGGGTTCCGCACGAGTCGCAGGTAGGCGAGCAGGTCGCGCACTTCGCGTCGATCGTAGAAACGCGTCGCGCCGACGAGTCGGTAGGGAATGCCGCGCTGGATCAACGATTCCTCGACCGCCCGCGACTGCGCGTTGGTGCGGTAGAGCACTGCCGCCTCGCCGGGCCGCAGCGTGCCCTCGTGCAGCCCGCGCTCGACCCGCGATGAGATGTATGCCGCCTCATCCGACTCGCTGTACGCCTCATGCACAATGGGTAGCGAGCCTTCGGGGTTGTTGGCGACCAGTTTCCGCTCGATGCTGTGGGTGACAGGGTCGATGACCGCGTTGGCCACATCTAGGATTTGCTGCGTGGAGCGATAGTTGTCGTTGAGCAGCACCTCCGTTGCGTTCTGATGATCGCGGAGGAAGTACTGGAGATTGCGAATGTCGGCCGAGCGCCAGGAATAGATCGACTGGTCGGGGTCGCCAACGACGGTGAGATTGCCGCTACCCGCGGACCAGGCGCGCGAGAGCTGATACTGGATCGTGGACGTGTCCTGGAACTCATCGACCAGCACGCACTGAAATCGTTCTTCATACATGCGACGCACGGACTCGACCTCGAAGAGGTCCAGCGTGCGCAGCAGCAGATCGTCGAAGTCGAGCGCGATGGCGTCCCGCAACGTCGCTTGGTAGCGCTCCCAGACGCGGGCGACGATCTCGTCGAAGTAGGAGTTCGTGGATGCCGCGAAGTCATCGAGCGCGCCGCCCTCGGACTTGATCCGCGAAATGCGACTCAGCACGGCGCGCGGGGCGTACTCCTTGGGGTCAAACTGCAGTTCTTTGATGGCGTTGCGCACGACCTGCATCTGATCGTCGGAGTCGAAGATGGCGAAGTTGCGCGGAACGCCGATCTCCTGGCCATGCGCGCGCAGCATGCGCACGCAGATGCGGTGAAAGGTGCCCAGCCAGACGTCCTTGCTGTCGTCACCGATCAACGCCTCGAGCCGTATGCGCATTTCTCTGGCGGCTCGATTGGTGAAGGTCACGGCGAGGATGCGCCAGGGCGGCGCCCCCTGTTCGATCAGCCAGCCGATGCGATGCGTGATCACGCGTGTCTTGCCGGAACCTGGTCCGGCGATGACGAGCAATGGGCCGTGCGGATGCGTGACAGCGTCACGCTGTGCATCGTTGAGGTGCGCGAGATCGATCGGGGCGCGAAGTGGGAGACCGATGCTGGGCTGGGACAGGTGAGCGGCATCGGTCATTGCAACGATCATAACGGCGTGTTGGGTTGATCGACATATAGTGGGTCAGGGCGGTGAGAGGCGAGACACGCCATGTTCGACGGAGTCGGGGTCTCGTGGCCAGGCGGATCGCCCGAGAACACCGGGCTGATCCTGGCGCTGATTGTGGGCGCCTATCTGCTGATCCTCTGGTTCTCCGCGGTCGTCTGGACGGCGCGGGACATCCATCAACGCACCATCGAGCCGATCGCCCAGGTGGTCTTCACCCTGATCGTGCTGGTCTTCAATTTTCCGGGCCTCGTGGTTTACCGTGTCCTGCGACCGCCGCTGACCCTGCAGGAGGCGGAGGAATATCGGCTGGAGTCCGGGGCGTTGCGACGAGAGCTGGCTCGCGCGCACACATGTCTGAATTGCCACCAGGACATTGCGGCCGACTTTCTGGTCTGTCCACGATGTGCGGTGCAACTGCGCACCGCCTGTTCAATCTGTGAGCGGGCGGTCGAGCTGGATTGGCGAGTGTGCCCCTGGTGCGCGGCGCAGGTGACACCATCCGAACAGCCCAACCAAGCCGCTGGCGCAGACACGCCCGTGTCCGGCGCCCCGTCGCAGTCGCCAGCGCAGGTGTCGGCAGGGCAGGCATCGCCTCTCTCGGGTCCCCGCCGCATTCCTACGCCAGCGACGCCAAGCAGGAATGCGGCGCCGAGCGGCTCCACCGCGCCGCCCATCCAGAGTGGACCAACGCATGGATCAACTTCGTGAGCATCGGCTGAGCATCAGCGGCGTCGAGGGGGTGGTGACCAGCGCCGGGCGCGACTCCGACGAAGAGGGAGTGGTCTGCCTGCACAGCGTGCCAGGCTCAGGCCGCGATTTTCAGTGGCTGTTGCCGCAGACCGGTCGCCTGATGCGGTCGGTCGCCTTCGACCTGCCCGGCTTTGGACGCGCCGACAAGCCGCGCGATTTCGGATACTCGATCGAGAATTACCAAACTTGGCTCGCACCAGCGATCGACGAGCTTGGACTCAAGCGCGTCCATCTGGTCACGCACAGCTTCCACAGCCAGACGGGGCTCATGTGGGCGGCGATGCATCCGGGCCAGGTGGTATCGGTCACGCTGCTAGCCGCAGGCGTTCTGGAGAACTATCCCGGCAACTGGCTCACCAATATCTGGCGCACCAGGTATGCCGGCGAGTTCTTGCAGGCGATCGCAACCCGTCCGATGTTCAAGCTGACGCTGCAACGCGGCAACTGGCGCGCGTTGCCGTCGCAATGGTTGGATGAACTGATCACGGAGGATGACCGTGACACCCGACGGGCGACGCTGGAGCTGTACCGCAACACCGACTTCGACCAAGGGGGCATGCTGCGACAGGCCCTCGCCCCCCGCAATCTGCCAGCCCTGGTGATCTGGGGCAAGAACGATCCATTCATCAGCTGGCGCTACGCCGAGCGCCAGCTGGAGACGTTCCCCGGCGCACAAGTACACGTCTGGGACGGCTGCGGCCATTTCCCCCACGTGCAGCATCCGCAGCGCACAGCAGAGACGGTGACCGCGTTCCTGCGGGAGCAGCTGAGCTCAAGCGCGCCGAGTTAGCTCCGCGCGCCCAGCTCGACTGCCAGGTTGGCGGTCTTTTTCATCTCCTCGAAGCGGGCGGCCTGCTCGCGCGCCTGACGCTCCGCAGCCTCGTTGTGGTACTCCTCGCTGAGCCGATTGTCCGCGCTGGCGACGACGTCGAAGCCGTAGGGACCGTAGGTCGGGATCTCGTCGTCCGAGAGCTCGGCCAGCATCTCGTTGCGCTCGGCCTTGCGCTTGAACGCTTCCTCGATGTAGGGGGCCAGCTCTTCCTCCTTGCGGGCGACGCGCTCAGTCTCGAACTCCTTGAACTCGGGCATGACGTCGTCGGCGAACAACTCCAGCGCTTCGCAGATGTGCTCGTGTCGGTTGTTGCCTGCTTGCTGGATGAAGACTGATTGGTCGACGCCGCACTCGGCGAACGTGCGCAAGTGCTCACGGAGCTGGTCCGGCGTGCCGATGCCGCCCTCGCCGCCCTGTCGCGGCCAGGTGTCGCGCAGCTGCTCCCAGGCGCCCCAGATGTCGGTGCGACCGGGCTTGTGCATACCGGCGGCGTAGTGATGTCCCAGCGCAAACTGGAAGAAGCGGAATCCATCGCCGCCGCGCCGCTCGGCTTCGGCTTCGTCGCGGTGGACCGAGAACGACGACACCATGGCGATGTTGGCGTTGACCGTGTGGCCGATCGGCACGCACTCGGTTTTCAGCGTTTCGTAGTAATCGTTGACCCAGTGCTGCGCTTCTTCGGGGTCGATAAAGGCGAAGGTCAGCGCGCCGATTCCCAGCTTGGCCGCGAGATGGATGGTGTCGCGGTTGGAGCATGCCACCCACAGCGGCGGGTGCGGTCGCTGGACCGGTTTCGGCACGACGTTCCGCGTCGGCATTGAGAAGTACTTGCCCTCGTAGCCGGGGTAGGGGTTCATCGCCAGCATGTTGGCGACCTGCTCCACGGTCTCCAGCCACATGGAACGACGCTCTTCAGGATTGACGTGATAGCCCTCGAGCTCGGCGCGGGAGGCTGACTCCCCGGTGCCAAACTCGACCCGTCCGTTGGAAACGAGGTCGAGCGTGGCGATGCGCTCGGCGACGCGAGCGGGGTGGTTGTAGCCCGGCGGCATCAGGACGATGCCGTGGCCGAGTCGGATGTTTTGTGTCCGCTGCGAGGCGGCGGCGAGGAACACTTCCGGCGCCGATGAGTGCGAGTACTCCTCGAGGAAGTGGTGCTCCACCTCCCAGGCGTGATCGATGCCAAGCTTGTCCGCCAGCTCGACCTGGTCGAGCGCGTCCTGGAAGAGCTGCTGCTCCTGTCCGTCGCTCCATGGTTTGGGCAGCTGGTGCTCGTAGAAGATGCCGAATCGCATGCAGGTCTCCGTTTCCGATCTCGTGCGCTCAGTCTAGGCGACGACGACGTACTCGCGCCCTTGCAGGATGACAGTGGCCGGCGCGTCGATCAGCGGCGGGAATGGATCGCCAGGCTCGTCCGAGGGCGGTAGACCGCGGGTCGCGGCGTCGGCGTCGGTGAACCAGAGTGAGGCGATGCCGTCCCACGGACCACCTTCGATATCCTGATCGGCGTGTGAGGTGGAATAGCGCAGGCAGTCGCCGGCGGCGCGCTGGATGGTTCGCGCCACGCGAGGGGAATGTCCGTCGCTCCAGGCGTCGAACAGTTGCTCGCGCGTGACATCCTTGCCGCGCTGGACGAACGCCACCCACTTGGTCGCGTCCGCCGACGGCTGGCCATCGACGATGATGTGCTCGGTGGTGAACAGCGCGTCGGAGGTCGGCTCAATCAGATCGCTGAACCCGTCGATTGTGCGCAGTGCGCCCTTGCGCTCTGCAAACGCCTCTGAGAAGTGGTCGGAATCCCGGAACGTCAGCTCGGCCACGCCGTCGTAGCGCCGTTCGTCCGTGCTCGGCGGCCCGCCGAGCGTGCCGACGCTGTCGAAGATCGTGACGCAGTAACGCACGGGTTTGGCCAGGTTGGCGACATGCGGGGCGTGGATGCATCGCCAGAACTCGATGAAGGACTCGCGCTCGACATCCGCCTTGCGGGTTACGGGGACAATCCATTTCAGCATGATGCGCTCCATTCAGTTCAGCGTTGGCGAGAGTGTAGGCGTTCCGCGAGCACTCGCGCCCGCTGCGCTTGGCCGCGGGCAATATCGCCGCAGGCGCCGGTGTAGCCGGACGGATCGAGCAGCGCGTCCAACTCGGACTCGGAGAGATGCCGACGTAGCTCGGCATCACCGATTAGCAAGTCACGGAATGGGACTTCGCGCACCGCAGCATCCTGTGCGTGTTCGTAGACGATGTCGTGCGCACGCTGACGACCGAGTCGTTCACCCAGCGCCAGCATGATCCGCTCCGACATAATCAGGCCGCCCGACAGTTCCAGGTTGCGTCGCATCCGCTCGGGCTTCACCGCGATGCCATCGAAGAGGAGCGTCATCCGCGCCAGGATGTCGCCGATCAGACCGATCCCGTCCTGTGTAGCCCGCTCGATCATGACAGTGGTTGAGCCGTCAGCCTCGTGCTCAGTACGCATCGCGTCGAGCGCGAGTGGGAGCAAGGCCGTTACCTGCGCGGCGCCGGCGCGAATATCCTGTGACAGCTTCGGATTGCGCTTCTGCGGCATCGTGCTGCTGCCAACCGTGCCAGGCGGGACTGGTTCCTCGATTTCGCCGAACTCGGGCTTCATCAGTGTGTAGATCTCGTCCGCGATCTTGCGGCAGGTGGCGGCGATCATGGCCAGAATCGCCACGTATTCGGCGTGATGATCGTGGCTGGTGCGGCCGGGCACGGGCATCGGCGGCATCCCCAGATGCCGCGCCATGCGATCCTGCACCTCGAGCGCCGGCGCGCCGAATGAGGCCAGCGTGCCGGCAGCGCCACCGAGCATGGCGACAAAGACGCGCGGCTCAGCGTCTTCGAGGCGCTCGACGTGACGACTGAGTTCGTCGATCCAGACACCGACCTTGTAGCCAAAGGTCGCCGGCACCGCGTGCTGTCCGTGTGTGCGCCCAGCGCAGGGGTCGTCGGCATGACGCTCGGCCAACGGTGCGAGCCCCGCCAACACCTGTCCGATCTGCTGCAGGATGATCGCATGCGCCTGCCGTAGCTGAAGCAGGTCGCCAGTCTGGGTGATGTTCTGTGTTGTGGCGCCCCAGTGGACATAACCACCGATCGATTCCCCCAGGACGCGGTCCAGCTCCCAGATCAGCGGCACCAGCGGATGCGACGTGACGGCCAGGCTGGCCTCGATCTGTTCCAGATCGAGCAGGTCGAGGCGGCAGTGGTTGGCGATCTCGACGGCGGCGTCGGCGGGGATCATGTCAAGCTCGGCCTCGGCGCGGGCCAATGCCGCTTCGACGTCGAGCCAGGCCTGCCAGCGAGCCTCGCGGGTGAAGAGTGCGCGAATACCTGGATCGGGCACGCGCGCGGCGCTTGGTCGTTGTTGCATATCGGCTCTCCGTGTTGTCGGCGGCTAGGATCGGATCGCACGCTAGCGAAGGGGGACGGTTATGGTCGCGCCGCTGAGCGGCATCCGCGTGGTTGAGGTCGCGAACTGGCTGGCCGCGCCGTCGGCGGCGGCGCTGATGGCCGACCTCGGCGCAGATGTGATCAAGGTCGAGCATCCCGTCGGCGACGCGTGGCGGCATACCGTGATGCGCGGTCAGAAGCCCGGCTACCGCCCGGATGTCGACATTGACGCCCCCTACGAACTCGACAACCGCGGCAAGCGCGGCGTGGCGCTGTCGCTGGATGCGCCGGGCGGCAGCGACGTGGCGCGCCGCCTGGCCTCGCAGGCAGACATCTTCATCACCAACCTCACTGCACCGCGGATCGCCCGCTACGACCTGAGCCGTGAGACGCTACGCGAGCTGAATCCGACGCTGATCTACGTGGTCCTGACTGGATACGGCACGCGCGGGCCGGACAATGCGCTGACCGCGTTCGACTACTCCGCGTTCTGGGCGCGCTCAGGGATCATGGGTTTGATCGGCGAGCCCGACGGTCCGCCCATGCCCTGCCGCCCCGGTCAAGGTGACCACGCAACCGCCTTGAACCTGCTCTCGGGCGTGCTGGCGGCGTTGCGTCTGCGCGACCTGACGGGTGAAGGGCAGTCGGTCGAAGTGACCCTGCAACGGACTGGTGCTTGGACGATCGGCGCCGATCTCTCGGCAGCGCTGATCACCGAGCGGCAACCTCCGCGGATCGACCGCGTCCAGCCTGGCAATCCACTCTTCAATTCGTACGAGACGGCTGACGGCAGTTGGTTGATGCTGGTCATGCCCACCAGCGATCGTTATTGGGCGCCGACCTGCCGGGCGCTGGAGCGCGTCGACTGGTTATCCGACGATCGACTGGCCACGCTGGAAGGGCGGATGTCGCACACGGCTGAGTTGACCGCATCCATGGTCGAGGTCTTCAAGACGCGGACGCTGGCAGAATGGTCGCCGCTGTTGACGGCAGCGTCGCTGACTTGGGCGCCGGTCGCGGAGTTGCCGGAGCTGATCCGCGACCCGCAGATGGAGGCCATGAACGCATGGTCGGTGATCGAAGGCGCGGAAGGGCCGTTCCGCACACTGAATACCCCCTTTGAGATCGTCGGCGCCGACATTGGGCCGCGTGGTCCGGCGCCCAAGACCGGGCAGCACACCCTGGAGGTGCTGCGTGAGCTGGGCTGGTCGGACGATGAGCTCGCCGAACTGGCGGCGCAGGGCGCATTCGGCTAGCCGCCTGCGGGCGCACGCAATCCGATGACGGACAGAGATCGCGACGCCGATGGCAGTGAGCTCGACCTGATCGTCCAGGCGGTGAGGAGATTCATCCGCAAGGAGATCTGGCTGCAGGAACGACGCGTCGACCCCAACGCGCCCCACCTGCCAGCGGACGTGCAAGCGCACCTGCAACAGCGTGCGTCGGAGTTGGGCATCGACCATCTGATGGCGCCCGTCGAGCCGGGCGTCGGACCAGGTGACGACCTGTCGGACCGAGCTCGGCTGCGGATCGCAGAGGAACTGTCGCAACACCGCGCGGGCGTCCTGCAGCCCGCCTATGGACTCTTCGATCCCGATCCGCCACCACAGCTCTATGCGTCGACGCCCGATCAACAGGAGCGATTTCTCCAGCCGCTGCTCCGCCGTGCGGTCACCTGCTTCCGCGGACTGGAGGATCCTGATTTGGCGGAGCTGCCGCTCGACAATGTGCGCATCCGTGCGCGCCGACACCCACAAGGATGGATGCTGGACGGTACCAGGCTGTTCGTCGCCGACGCGTCTGACGCAGCGTTCGGGGTTGTCTACGCCAACACCGAGCTCGTGGCTGGCGAACGTATCGGCGTATCGGCGATCGTCGTGGAGACTGACCGCGTTGGATTCCAGCGGTGGCGCCCATGGCCAACGCTCGCGGTGGGGCGCGACACCATGGAGCTGAATCTCTCAGCGGTCAAAGTGCCGCAGTCGAACCTGCTCGGCGCGGCCGGCGCGGGACCGTCGTTCGCCAACGATCTCGTACTGCGGCGGCGTCTGTTCGGTGCGGCGTTCCTGACTGGCGTCACGTCAGCGGCGCAGGATATGTGTCGCGGCGTGGTCTGGAGGCGTCGCGAACATCGGTCGCCCCTGGCGCAAGGGGAGCGCGCTCAACTCGCGCTCGCTGACAACGAGATCGCGGTCCAGGCTGCGCGCTCGTTGTACCTGTCCGCTGCGGCTCAGCCGGATCTGACCGTTGCGGCTGTCACCTTCGCGATCGAATCTGCCGAGGCGGTGCTGTCGCGGGCGATGGATTTGCACGGTCCCGCCGCTGGATCGACCGATCTGCCGCTCGAGCGCTGGGCGCGCGAAGTGCGCTGGCGGCGGTTGAGCGCGGGCGGCGTCGACCAACAACGCCTGGCCATTGCGCAGCGCCTGATCATGACATTTAAGAAATGATCTCAGGTGGCGGCGGGCAGGGGGTCGAGCGCGGCTGAGGCGATCACTTCCAGCCCGCGCGGGGTGATGGGCGGATTGTGCAGCGGGCCGCGCACGTCGCGATAGTAGCGTTCGAGCGGCTGCGAGCGATGCAGCGATATGCCGCCCACCAACCGCATGCAGCGGTCGACGACGTCGACGGCGGTGTCGCCGCAGTGCAGCTTGGCTGCGGCGACGCGTGGGCCGAGTGACGGTCGCGCCTCGGGCTCGAGTGTGTCCCAGGCCGCGGCGGTCTCGTGCAGCAGGGCGCGGGCGGACATGAGCCGCAGATCGATCTCACCGACCTGCGCGCGCACGGTGGGGATGCCGCCGATCACTCCAGCTGCGCCGCCTGGTCTGCGCTGGCGGGCGAAGTCGACCGTATAGTCGCGCGCCGCCTCGGCCACGCCCAGCGAGGCGGCCGAAACCAGCAGGGCGAACCAAGCGAAGTCGCCGTGCCGTTGCCCCGCCCGTGACGGTGCCTGGCGCACCAGGAACTCGTCGTCGGTCACCAGCACGCCTTCATAGCAGACGTCATGCGATCCGGTTGAGCGCAGGCCGACGACGTCCCATGTCTCCTCGATCCGCAAGCCTGGAGAATCCCGGTGGACGGCGACGCGGGCGATGTCGCCGGATCCATCCTCGACGGCGACATATGTGTTGAACCAGGTCAAGGCCGGGGCGAGGGTCGTGAACGACTTGCGCCCATCGATCCGCCAGCGGCCCTGGCCAACGGGCCGCAGAGTGGTTTGGGGCCGTCCGCCGCCCTGCGGCGAACCCATCTCAGGCTCAGTGGCGACCTGATTGCAGAGCGCTCCCTCGTCGACGACTGAGCGAAAGATGCGCTCGCGCAATGCAGCGGGCCAGGACCGAGTGGCGCGTTCGGCGCCCACGGACATCAGGTGCATGCCGCAGGCGAAGGCGAGCGCCATATCAATCTTGGCGAGCGCGGTCTGCGCAGCGATCAACTCGCTGAGCGAACACTCCGCGCCACCGTACTCGCGCGGGATCGGGGCGGCGATCCAACCGATCTCGCGCAGTATCTGGAACGACGCGAACGGGAAGCTCCCGTCACGGTCGTGCCGCTCAGCCTCAGCGGCGAGGATCGGTCGATGTGGCTGCAGCCGTGCGATCAGTTCCTGCCCGATATCGTGGCTGGGCGGTAGCGGGGCCATGTTGAGTGGGTGACTTGAACGCGAGCTACGTTGTTTAGAGCACGTCGCGGAGACGCTTGAGCGCGCGCAGGCGAACCTTACCGCGGTCAAGCGCTGGGCGCGCGGCGATGGTGATCGCCTCGCCGGTCGCTGGGTTGCGTCCCTGCCGTTCGGGGCGAGCAGTCTGCGCCACAATGTCCACCTTGATCAGACCAGCCAGGGTGGCTGAGCCGGGTCCGCCCGGCGCCAGATCCTCCAGCACGACATCCGCGAGCGCGTCCAGCACCTCAGTCACGACACTGTTCGCATACCCCGTCCGCTCACCGATAGCACTGGCCATTTGCCCCTTAGTTTTGGGTCGCTCAGCAGACATCGTCATCCTCATTATCTTCGGCCGCATGCACAGCGCGGCAGCCGATGTTGTGACAGTTTGATTGCCAACCCCGCGCCAGGCAAGAGATCGGCACGCGCCCATTGCGTCCACGCGGCGTTGCATGTTTGATCGGGGAACGTTCGCTCGGGACGCTCCGACCTGAGCTGCAGATCACAGCAACGAATCGGCGGCGACGTGGTCGCGGACCAAATCGACGGCGGCCGCCAGTTTACGCTCGCCGACGAATGCCGACTGCCCATACAGCGGCGCGATCGCGCTGACCGCGTCGGTCGTCGTCACGGACGTCGTGATCAGCGCGAACGACTCGCGTTCGGCGCGTTGGGCGACATATGGCAGTGTCGGTTCGCCACCGGTCAGGATCAAGCAGAGCGGTGCGTAGTCCAGCGCGCCGAGCGCGATGTCGATGCGGTCGTGGCGGGTGATCAGCGTTTTGTCCGGATATTTGCGGAAGTAATCCATTCCTTCGTGCGCGCTGACCGGGCCGATCACCAGATCGCGCGAGGCTTCGTCGAAGAGTGCCTCTTCTCCCGACAGTTCGCCGTCCAGCACCGGTGCCATGTCGCGGACAGTCGGCGCGGCCAGATGCCGATCCTGTGGAATCGCGGCGACAACGTGGCCTCCGAGTCGTGAGACGCGCGCGCGCGCGTCTGCAGCGCCGTGTGGTGGGACGCCGTTCACGATTACGGCGTCGGGTTGTAGCTGCTGCAGCGACCGCGACACAGTATCGTCGTCGGCTTCGCCGTGTCGGACGACGAGCACCGTGCGGTCAGCCGCGATCCCGGCGGTCGTGGAGGCCTCGATCACCGTGTGGTCGGTGTCGGTGGGGATGTCTGCCGCGGCAGTTGCCGATCCGCTGGATCGGACGCCACCGAGCCGTGCGAGCTGGACAGCGTCGGCTGCGGCGGAGCTGCTGTCGTCCACGCGGACGATGCGCACAGTCGCGCCGCTCGCACGCCAGGCGGCGGCGATACCGGCGGCCACGACCGACTTGCCGTCGCTGTGTAGGGTGGAAGTGACGAGAATTCGGGTCACGGGGTGCTCCGCTTCCGCGCCGTCGGATCGCTCAGTAGTCGCAGGTCATAGTACAGGCCGTCTCGATTCGGGCAGCGGGCGTGGGCGGGCGGCGCGCCGCCCGAGCGCGTTTCACTAGAATGACGGCGCGCCCACGACTGATCAGGCGCAGAGCATCCAGCGCGAAACATCCAGCGCGGAGCATCCAATGGCTGCAGAGCCGAACTCCCGCGGTGGGCGCTGGCCGCCGCCAGCGCCGGGCTCGCCGCCAGCGCGACGGCGTCCACCGCCCGAGCGTCATGCGCGATGGATCGATCCGAGCAACCGCGCTGAGGAACCGCGCGAGGATGCGCCGCGCCTGCTCTGGTGGATTCTGGCGGCTCTGCTCATCTTCGGGGTCTGCTCGGTGCTGATTCGGATGTTCCTCGTGCTCTGAGGCCTGCTGGGTCCGCTGGACGTCGCTTCAGTATCTTGGCCTGTGACCCTGTGAGATTGTCACCCTGTCGCCCTGCGATGGGAGGAACGGAGCCGCTATGACGCACGCGACGACGAGGGACGCCCCAGCCACGCCGCTCGACGGCGTACGGGTGATCGATCTAGCCACGCAGCGAGCGGAGATGGCTGGTCGGGTCCTGGCCGACATGGGCGCGGAAGTGATCAAGGTGGAGCCGCCCGCAGGCGCGCCGTCGCGATCGCTACCGCCGTTCAGTGAGTCGGAGCCAGGACGCTCGCTCTACTGGGCGGCAGTGGGATTCGGCAAGCGCAGTGTGATCATCGACCTGGACGACGAGGCCGGCCGCGAGGATTTTCGCGCGCTCCTGGCCACAGCGGACGTCTTGCTGGAATCCTTCGATCCCGGCGTCATGGCCGATTGGGGACTGTCCTACCGCGAGGTCTGCGATGCGCACCCCCAGCTAATCTACGTGTCCGTGACGCCGTATGGACAGGACGGCCCGATGTCCACGCGGGCCGCGACCGATTTCACATTGGAAGCTGCGGGCGGCTTGGTCGGGCTGCAAGGAGACGGCGATCGACCGCCGTTGTCAGTCGGTTTTCCGCAGGCCTCGATCCATGCTGGCGTGCAAGCGGCGGCCGATGTGGCGATCGCCCTGCGTGAGCGCGGTCTGTCGGGGCGCGGGCAGCACCTGGACGTGTCGATGCAAACCGCGATGGTCTGGACGCTGATGAACGCCACCGGCTTCCCGCCCAACACGGGCGGTGACCCACCCAACACCTGCGCCAACCGAATTGGCAGCGACGGGAGCATGGGCGGCACGGCGGTGATGGCTGTGCATCCGTGCCTCGACGGCTACATCGTCTTCAGCATCGTGCCCGGCGGGCTTGGTCTGCGTCACTCGGCCGCCGTGCTGCGCTGGATCGCCGCAGAGGGTGAGCTCAGTGGCGAGATGGAGGGGATCGACGTTGACGAATGGGCAGCCAATCTCGGCCGTCTGGTCACTGAAGATCCGGCCGAGATGGGGCGTCAGGTGGTGCTGGCGACTGAGCAACTCCACCACTTCGTCGCCACGCGCACGATGCAAGAGCTGTTCGAGCGCGCCGTGCAGGACGATTTCATGCTCGCACCGCTCTACACGGCGGAGGACATCGCCAACGATCCGCACTTGGCCGCGCGAGACTATTGGGTCGAGATCGACGGCCACCGCTACCCCGGTCCGTTCGCGAAGCTGTCGGAGACCCCGCTGCAACTGGAGCGCGCCGCGCCGGCGCTCGGTCAGGATCAGCAGTTGCTGGCGCAGCTGGATCGCTCGCCCACGGCGACCACGAGCTCGCTCGCGGCGACCACGAGCTCGCCCGCGGCGGCTAACGGCGTGCGTGGAGACGGCGGCGGCGCCTTCCACGACATCAAGGTCGCCGACTTCGCATGGGTTGGCGTGGGTCCGCTGATCTCGAAGTCGCTTGCCGATCACGGTGCGACAGTGGTCCACATCGAAAG
Organism: Dehalococcoidia bacterium; assembly: GCA_963422755.2. Classification (GTDB taxonomy): domain Bacteria; phylum Chloroflexota; class Dehalococcoidia; order Bin125; family Bin125; genus Bin125. The sequence goes on along the minus strand of OY730488.1, from coordinate 2,088,272 downwards.
CGCCACGCGCCCCGACGTGCTCCGCCTGGCGCCGCCGTTCAAGGACAACGCTCCGGGCATGGACAACGCACAGTTCATGGCCAACTTCAACTCATCCAAGCTCGGCGTCGCGCTGCGACTCGATACCGAGCAGGGTTGGAGCTACGCCAAGCGCATCGTCGACTGGGCCGACGTCGTGGTGGAGTCGTTTACGCCCGGCACGATGAAGAAGCTGGGGCTGGACTACGCGACGCTCAGCAAGGATCGGCCGGAGCTGATTATGCTCAGCACCTGCCTGAGAGGTCAGTACGGGCCCGAGTCGAGTTACGCCGGCTTCGGGTTGCAGGGCGCGTGCCTGTCGGGGCTGCATCGGATCACCGGCTGGCCCGATCGCACGCCGGCCGGCACGTGGGGCGCATACACCGACTTCATCAATCCACGTTTTGGTTCTGGCATTCTGGCGGCGGCGATTCGTCATCGCGACAGGACCGGCCAAGGCCAGTACGTTGACCTTGCCCAGACTGAGGCGGGCATTCATTTCGCGGCGCCGCTGCTGTTGGATTACCTGGAAAACGGCCGTGTGGCCCATGCACCTGGACACGATTCCATGTATGCCTGTCCGCATTGCGCATTCCGTGTGCAGGGGCAAGAGCGCTATGTCGCGATCGCCGCGTCCACGGCTGAGCAGTGGCGCGCGCTCTGTCGGACGGCTGGTCTGTCGCCATGGGCGGATGCCGTCTACGACGACCTCGCCACGCGCATCGCGGCCAAATCTGAGATCGAGGCGGCGCTCGCAGCCTGGTGCGCGCCGCAGGCCCCGCAGGCAGTGATCGACCAGCTCGAAGCGGTAGGCGTCCCCGTCTCACTGGTCAACTGGCCGTCAGACCTGTACAGCGACCCTCAGCTCTCGCATCGCGGTTTCTTCGTCACGCTGGACCACTCGGTGATGGGGCCGACGCCGTACGACGGACTCGTCACGCAGTTCTCGGGCGGCACGGCGCACCTGCGCAAGGCGGCGCCGGCGCTGGGCGAGGACACGCACTACGTACTGAGTGAGATATTGAGCGTGCCTGAAGAGGAGATCGCCGATGCGATGGTCGCGGGCGTGCTGCAGTAGCGTCGCGCTGCATTGTCCGCGGGGATGCGTGGGGCGTCCAGTAAACTGGCTGCATGTCCCCAGTTGTCGGGACGGTACAGGTATGCGTAGGTGCGCGGCTATGACCAGCCGCGGCCGGGAAGGACAGACCGATGGGTAAGCGCACGATGCGCGGCGAAGTGGCGATCATCGGCGTCGGCGAGACGACCTACTACAAGCGAGGTCGCTCACCAGACGCTGAGTTCAAGCTGGTCGTTGAGGCGATTCTGAAGGCGTCGGCGGACGCGGGCATCGATCCGCGCGAGATCGACGGGTTCGCCTCGTACTCCAACGACCGTAACGATCCCTCACGGATCGCCGCGGCGCTGGACATCAACGACCTCCGCTTCTCGAATATGGAGTGGGGCGGTGGCGGCGGTGGCGGATCTGCTGCCTGCTGCCATGCGGCCTCAGCTGTGGCGACCGGCCTCGCCGATACGGTCGTCGTGTTTCGTGGTCTAGCGCAGGGTCAGTTCGGCCGCTTCGGACAGGGCGCCCGCGTGCCGCATGTACGCGGCGATCAGGCGTACACGGCACCCTACGGCCTGATGTCGCCGGCGCAGTCGTTCGCGATGCGCGTGCACAAGCTCTTCAACGATCACGGGATTACGCAGGACGCGCTGAAAGCCTGCTCGCTGGCGTCGTATCACCACGCGCAGAACAATCCGCGCGCGGTCATGTATGGGCGTCCGCTGACGCCGGAGGACTACGATCAGTCGCGCTGGATTGTGGAGCCGTTCCACCTGTTCGACTGCTGCCAGGAGAACGACGGCGCGGCGGCGATGATCTTCGTCTCCAAGGATCGCGCGAAAGACTACGCCAAGACACCGGTGTACTTCCTGGGCGGCGCGGTCGGATCCGGTAACCGTGCCGGCGCCGGGGCACACAATGCGACTGACTACGCGACCTCGAACTTTAAGACCGTCGCCCCTCGCATGTACGACATGGCCGAAGTGAAGCCGGAGGAAGTGGACGTCGCACAGGTCTATGAAAACTTCACCGGCGGCGTGGTGATGAGCATCATCGAACACGGCTTGACCACGTACGAAGAAGCGAACGACTTCATCACCTTCGAGAACCTGACCGCGCCGAACGGCCGGATGCCGATCAACACCAGCGGTGGCAACCTCGCCGAGTGCTACATGCACGGTCTGGAGCTGAACATCGAGGCGGTGCGGCAGGTGCGCGGAGAGTCCTGCAACCAAGCCCCGGACGTGAACGTCTCGCTCGTCGCATCGGGTCCGATGGTGACCCCAGTGTCCGACATGATCGTCGGTTCAGAGGCGGTGTTGTAATGGCCAATCCTGGCGCGTACTATCTGGGAGCGGAGATGCCCGCGCCCGCGCCGGCGTTCGATGGGCTGGACACCGAGTATTGGGATGCGGTGAAGCGGCACGAGCTGCTCGTCCAGCATTGCAACGCCTGCGAACGCCCGCAGTTCGGTCCCGAGTGGGTCTGCCACCGCTGTCACAGCTTCGACCTCGGCTGGAAACCGGTCGAAGGCCATGGACGCATCTTTTCTTGGGAACGCGTCTGGCATCCGGTGCATCCCGGGCTGCAGGATTCATGCCCATATCTCGTCGTCCTGGTGGAGCTGCCCAACCACGAGAACGTGCGCATGGTCGGCAACCTCGTCGGCGATCCAATGCAGACCATCGAGATCGGCGCCGAGGTGCGACCGCACTTCGAGGACCACGACGGCGACGATCCCTACACCCTCGTTCACTGGGAGCTGATCTGACCGTTGGTTGAGCGACTGGCTAGCCTGTGTTGCGGAGGCCGGCGGCGACGCCGTTGATGCTGCGCAGGATGGCTTCGAGCGTGTCCGGGTATTCGATGTCCTCGGGGCCCAGTTCGCGGATGCGGCTGAGCAGCTCCACCTGGAGGAAACTGAGCGCGTCGACATACGGGTTGCGTAGCGCGATCGAACGCTGCAGCACTGGCGACCCGTCGAGCAGATTGGATTGGTCCGAGAGCAGATTGATCACGCGTACGGTGCGTTGATACTCCGCACGCAGCCTCGCGAAGGTGCTCAGGTCCCGATCGCCGTCGCCCAAAGTGCGGGCATAATGCTCGGCGACATCGAAGTCCGCTTTCGCCAGCACCATTTCGACATTCGAGAGTAGGCTCGCGAAGAATGGCCATTGCGCGCGCATCTCGCGGAGCAGCGTCTCGCCAGCCGCGCCGTGGCGCTCGATGAACTGTTCCAGCGCCGTGCCGACGCCCATCCAGCCAGTAATCACGTGCCGTGTTTGCATCCAGGCGAACACCCAGGGGATCGCGCGCAGCGAAGTGAGTGACGCGTCCGAACCTGGACGGAAGGTCGGTCGCGAGCCGATGGCCAGGTTGCCCAGCATCCCGATCGGGGTGACGCGCTGGAAATAGGCGTGCAGGTCGGGATCGTCGACGACCTGACTTCGGTAGGCGCGTTCGGCGGTATCGGACAGTTCGTCCATGGCGTCGTGATACCGGTGTCGGTTGTGGTCGGGCGCGTCGTCGCGATCATGATCGAAGCGTTTGAGCACGGCGGCCGCGAGCGTCTGCTCCAGATTCCACTGCGCCAGGCCGGGCATGCCGTAGGTGAACTGGATCATCTCGCCCTGCTCGGTGAACTTGATTCCGCCTTCGGTCGTGTTCGGTGGCAGAGCGAGGATGGCGTCATGCGAGGGTCCACCACCGCGACTGACGGTCCCACCGCGGCCGTGAAAGAACATCAGCTCGATCCCCGCTGATCGCGCCACCTCTTGCATCTCGTCCTGCGCGCGATAGAGACTCCACAGCGAAGGCAGCACCCCCGCGTCCTTGGCTGAGTCGGAGTAGCCGACCATCACTTCCTGACAATTGTCGTGCGCCTGCAGATGGCGTCGGTAAGCGCCATGAGCGAAGAGGGAGCGCAGCACCGCCGGCGCGCGTTGGAGGTCGGGGACGCGCTCGAACAGCGGAGCGATGCGGATGAGACCGCCGGGCGCGCGGCGGTTGATGTCGTTGAGCCCCGCTTGCCGCGCGACCAGCACAGGCGCAAGCACGTCGGCGGCGGTTTCGGACATGGAGACAATGCAAGTCTGCACCGCCGCGCGTCCGCAGATGCGCTGAATCCGCCGCGCGGTGCGAAAGCGCCGCAGCGTGTCGTCGTCGTGGGTCGACATCGCGTGGCCGACCGGGTAGTAGTCGCGGTCGAGTTCGCTGGCGAGGAACGCTTCTTGCTGGTCACGGGCTAGCTCAAGGTAACTGCCGCCGGGCGGCTGGATGTCGAGTTCGCGTAGCACCGCATCGGCGGCTGTGTGGAAGCGGTCCGCGTGATCGCGAATGTCCAGCGTCGCCAGGTGGAACCCGAACGCACGGGCACGATCGATCAGCGGCTGCACCACCGTCGCCGCGCCTGCCGTCGCGCCGTGATGTTGCAGACTGGCGGCGATCGTCTCTAAATCCGCGACATACTCTTCCGCCGAGTCGTACGGCGCCCCGTCGGGTTCCGCGCTGGCTGCAGCTTCGAGCATGTTGGCGGCGCGTTCGTCGAGCAGACTGTGATCAGCGTCGAGCGTTGCCTGCAGTCGGGCGGCCATGTAGCGAATCTTGTGGCGATAGCGCTCGGCCTGGTTGCGACGCTCCAAACGTTCCTGGAGACGCGGCATGCGGCGCTGGTCGCCTTGCAGTGACTGTTCGAGCTCCGCGGACGCGCTCACGCGACGGATCGAGTGCGGCAGCATGTGATCCATCGCACGTACAGCGGTGATGTGCATCCGCAGCACGCGCGCGCGCATCGTCAACGCTGTCTGCAGAGTGAGGTCCGGGGTGACATTGGGATTGCCGTCGGCGTCGCCGCCCATCCACGAGCCCAGCAGGATGGGCGCAGGCGATTCCTGCGGGGTCGCGCCCGTCGCTTGACGGAAGCGGGCGACGACGGCCGGGACTGCATCCCAGAGTGTCGTCTCGAATGTCCGTAGCAGCAGCCTGGACTCCTCCAGTACGGTCGGACGCCGGTAACGTAAATGATCAGCCTGCCACAGGCCCTCGATATGGGTACGCAGGGTGGCGTCGATCTGCTCCAGCTCCGATGGGATCGCCGATTCACGCTCCAACAGCAGCCGGTGGACATCTTGCAGGGTCCCGAGCATGGTGAGTCGCTGCGATTCCGTCGGATGGGCGGTGAAGACCGGCTGCAAGTGCATGCCCGCAGCCTGGCTGCGAACGGTGCGCTGGTCGATGCCGCGCGCATGCAATTGTTCCACCACGGCCGGAATGGAGCGCGGCGCTGTCTGGGCGCCGCTCGAGCGCAGTCGCCGTCGACGAATGCGGTGTGTCTCTTCGGCAGTGTTCGTCAGTAAGAAGTAGGTCAGGAACGCGTTGCCGACTTCGGCGGCAAGCCAGAGCGGCCAGCTCTGAACCAGCGATACGATCTCGGCCGTGAGCTGTGGCTCCGGCTCCTGACGCACACCGCGCCGACGCTGCGCGAGCCCGCGCAGTTCTTCAACGGCATGGAAGACTTCTTCACCGTCGACCGCTCGCATCGTGTGGCCGAGCAGGCTGCTGAGCAGCCGCACGTCGGCGGCCAACGGCGCGTCGACGCGCGACCGGTCGGCGCTGGATTGCGCCGCCGCTTCAATGGTCGTACGTGGCGTGTGTGAATCTGATCTAGTCACAGGTACCCTTCTAGCACTGATCATCGCAGATTGCGATGAGAAAGGGGCATCGATGAGTCAGCGGTCTGCATCACTGAAAGCCGCACCCGACGGCGTATCACGAGTCGCGCCTTACGGTGCATGGGAATCGCCGATCACGACGGACATGCTGACCGCTGGCGCGCTGCGCTTCGACGAGGTCGATCTGGACGGCGGCGATATCTATTGGGTTGAATCGCGTCCTGACGAACGTGGCCGCTATGCCGTTATGCGCTACTCGGCCAGTGGTGAGTTGAGTGAGCTGACAACGCCAGAGCTGAGCGCGCGCACGCTCGTCCATGAGTATGGCGGCGGTTCGCTGGCGATCGGTGGCGGATACGCGTTCTTCTCCAATTTCAGCGACCAGCGTCTCTACCGTCGCCGCGTGGACGGTTCGGACGAGGCTACGCCAATCACGCCCGAAGCGCCGCTGCGCTATGCGGACGCCGTCGTTGATGAATCGCGAGGACGGTTGATCTGTGTGATCGAAGATCACCGCCGAGAAGGGTTGGAGGCGGAGAACTACATTGGCTCGGTCCCGATCGACGGCAGCGCAGTGGATGCCGAGGATGTGACACGGCTGCATGAGGGATTTGACTTCTGCTCCTCGCCCCGTTTGAGCCCGGACAGCCGCCGACTGGCTTGGGTCTGCTGGAATCATCCGCATATGCCGTGGGAGGGGACCGAGCTGTGGCTCGCGGAGGTGGCGGCGGACGGCGCGTTGCTCTCACCGCGCCGAATCGCCGGTGACACGCGCGGGGGCGAGTCAATCACCGAGCCGCTTTGGTCTCCCGAGGGGGACCTCTACTGCATCTCCGACGCCAGCGGCTGGTGGAATCTGCATCGTTGGGACGGCGAGCGCCTCGTCAACGCGCTCCCCATGGAGGCTGAATTCGGCCAGCCCAAATGGGCCTTCAGCATATCCAGTTACGCCTTCTTGTCGGACGGCAGAATCGCTAGCCGGTACTCCGACAACGGACATTCGCGGTTGGGCGTGCTCGATCCACGCTCGGGTGACTTCTCGCACGTCGAGACGTCGCTGGCGGCGACAGGCTACTTCGGGACGTTCATCGATGCCGTCGGCAGTCGTATCGTCAGCTCGCTGGCGACGGCAGAGACCAGCGCCGCCATCGTTGCGCTCGACGTGGACTCAGGTGCGGCGCAAACGATCCGCGCCTCGACCGGTCCCGAAGTCGATCCGGCGCATATCTCCAGGGCGGAGGCGATCGAGTTCCCCAGTGCCAGCGGTCGCACGGCGCATGCTTACTTCTACGCTCCGCGCAACGCGGATTTCGAAGCGCCGGTCGATGCGCTTCCCCCACTCCTGGCCGTGATCCATGGCGGTCCGACGTCGGCGACCTCGCCAGGGTTCGCGCTCGCGATTCAGTATTGGACCACGCGCGGATTCGCAGTCGTCGACGTCAACTATGGAGGTTCGACCGGGTATGGCACGGCGTATCGGAAGCTGTTGGAAGGCAGCTGGGGTATCGTCGACCGGGAGGATTGCGAGGCGGCGGCGCGGTACCTGGTGGAGCGAGGGGATGTCGACGAGGCCCGGTTAGCGATTCGTGGCGGCTCTGCAGGCGGATACACGACGCTGTGCGCGTTGACCTTCGGCGATGTCTTCACTGCTGGGGCGTCCTACTACGGCGTGTCCGACGCAGCCGCGCTGGCCGAGGACACGCACAAGTTTGAGTCGCGCTACCTCGACTCGCTGATCGGTACCTACCCCGAGCGGGCGGAGCTGTATGAACAGCGTTCGCCGATCCACGCGGTCGACCGGCTGTCCTGTCCGATCATTTTTCTGCAGGGACTGGAAGACAAAATCGTACCGCCCAACCAGGCGGAGCTGATGGTTGAGGCGCTACGCAAGAAAGGGCTGCCCGTTGCGTACCTGGCGTTCGAAGGAGAGCAGCACGGATTCCGCCAGGCTGCGAACATCCAGCGCGCCACCGAAGCTGAGCTGGACTTCTACGGCCGCATCTTCGGCTTCACGCCTGCAGGCGAGATCGAGCCAGTGGAGATCGAGAACCTTTGATGCCTGATGTCCACGAGCTCAGCGCGTTCGATCTGTGGGATGCGTATGCATCGAAGTCGCTGTCCCCGGTCGAAGCGGTGCGCGCGATCCTCGATCGGATCGAAACGATGGAGCCATCGCTGCACGCATTGATCACCGTGACTGCGGACTCCGCACTGTCCCAGGCTCGCGAGGCGGAGCGGCACTGGCTGGACTCCACCGAACCCCCGCCGCCCCTCTGCGGCATCCCAGTGACGATCAAAGATCTGGTTGATGTACAAGGGGTCCCAACGACGATGGGATCGTTGGTCACAGCGCGCCAGCCGGCATCGCGCCACGAGCTGTTCGTCGAGCACCTGCGCAGCGCCGGCGCGATCTTTCTGGGCAAGACCAACACGTCTGAGTTCGGCCTGGCCGCTCAGACGATCAACCGTGTCTCGCCTACGACCAACAATCCCTGGAATCTCACGCGCACGGCAGGCGGATCGTCAGGTGGGGCGGCGGCGGCGTGCGCCGCTGGCTACGGACCGCTGCATCACGGTACTGATGGCGGCGGATCGGTACGGGTCCCAGCGGCGTACTGCGGCGTCGTCGGGCTCAAGCCGACTGGGCGCCGCATCCCCCGTCGGGTTCGTGGCGCCGGGATGTCGCAGATTTCCACCGACGGAGCGCTCACCCGAACGGTCGCCGACGCGGCCTGGTTCTTGCAAGTTATGGCCCAGCCGCACAGCCGGGACACGGCCATCTATCGCTTACCGCTTGGCGACGCAGTCGGCGCTGCGCGACCGGCTCGACTGGACGGCTTGTGCGTCGCCTGGACCACCGAGCTTGGCGGCCTCACCCCATGCGAACCGTCGATCGCCCGACGCGTTTCCGATGCCGCCCAGTCGCTGCGCGATGCAGGCGCGAGCGTGCGCAGCGCGTCGCCCGAGATCATCGATCCTAACGAAATCTTTCCGTCCCTCTCAGCGGTTGGGGCGGCGGCGAACTACGGTGATCTCTGCGCAGGCAGGGAGGACGAGCTCTCGGGCTACACGCGCAGCAGTCTGAAGCGAGGGCGCGTGGTGAGCGGAGTCGACGTGGCTCAGGCGTACGTCCAGCTCGATCGGCTTCGGCGTCAGATGGACGGTTGGTTCAGCGAGTTCGATGTCCTGCTCACGCCCACGTCCGCGATTCCCGCGCACGAGCACGGCGCACGCATCGACGAGATCGCTGGTCGCCCGGTGAATCCGTGGATGATTTCAATCCTGTACACCCCGCTGGCCAACCTGATTCAATCGCCGGCGATCGTCGTACCGTCCGGCTTGGACGCGAGCGGCCTGCCGATGTCTGTGCAGGTGATGGCTCGGGAGGGCGATGATCTCACCGCCATCCGTTGCGCCGCCGTGCTGGAGGATGCCGGCTTCCGACCGGTGCAGCAGTGAGTACGGCGGCTTAGTCTTCCAGCACCAGCGTGACGGGTGCGTGATCGGATGGTTTGTCGCCGTCCCCCTCCTGACGACGCTCATCAATGTCGATCTCGACGGCCGTAGCACGCTCAACGACTGGCCCCGAAATCAGGTGGTGATCAATGCGTAAACCCTGATTCTGAAGCACGCCGCCGCTGCGGTAATCCCACCAGGTGTAGACGTTGTCGGATTCGTCGAAGAGGCGCAGCGCGTCGGTCAGCCCCCACTCAACGAGCGCGTTGAGCCGCTGGCGCTCAGGGAGCGAACAGAGAATCTTGTCCCGCCACGACAGGGGATCATGCACGTCGCGGTCGTCGAACGTGATGTTGAAGTCGCCGGTCAAGACGAGCGCCTCGGACGAGTCGAATGTGGCGAGCCATTCTTGGAGTCGGTCGAACCAGCTGAGCTTGTAGTCGTACATCTCATGCCCCACCTCGCGGCCGTTGGGGCAGTAGAGGCTGACCACGCGGATGCCATTGATGACGGCGGCGATCCCGCGCGACTGATCGTCTTCGGGCCAGGGCACAGCTGGTTCAACCTCGTCGAGGTCATCGAGTGCAGCGATAGCGACGCCGTTGTATGCCTTCTGGCCGTGGATGGCCAGGTTGTAGCCGAGCGCGTCGAAGCCGTCGAACGGGAACTGCTCCTCGGTGCATTTCAGCTCTTGCAAGCAGAGCACGTCGGGCTGATGCTGGTCGAGCCAGTTGAGGACGCGGTCCTCCCGTGCGCGGATCGAGTTGACGTTCCATGTCGTGATTTTCAAGAGCTGCTCCTTTCCTCCCATCGTCTGGCCGCATGGTGCAGGATGATGCCTGCAGCGACACTCACGTTGAGTGAATCGACGTTCTCCGATGTCGGGATTGCGACTCGCTGGTCGATCACTGGCGCGAGCTCATCGCTGATCCCGCTGCCCTCGTTGCCGAACAACCAGATGGTCTTGTCGGGTGGCTCGACCTCACCCAGCAGAGCGCCGCGAGTGTGCGTGGCCAGTACCAGGCCGCCATCGCTGCGCAATGAATCCAGGTCGGCGCGCAGATCGGCGGAACGATGGATCGTCACTCGGAACCACGCCCCGGTCGCGGCCCGAGTGACGCGTGGGTGGGTCGGATCAGCGCTGCCCGGACCGATCAGGACCGCGTCCACGCCGAAGGCGGCTGCGGAACGGATGATGCCACCGACATTGCCGGCGTCCTGGACTGCGTCCAGCGCAACGACGCGCCAGGTGTTGTCGCCGGAGACGTGCAGAGCGCCGAGCCGGTCCTCCACAACAGCGAAATGCCCTTGCGGCGTGCGCGCATCGGAGAGCCGCTCCGTGTCGGCACGGCTGATCGCGGTCAGCGGACGCCCAGCGTTCGACCAGTGGTCCGGTTCCCTGCTGAGCAGCTCCGTGATCGGAGCGCCAGCATTCAGGGCATCGCGGACGAGCTTCTCGCCGTCGATCAGAAAGGCGCGCTGCTGGCGGCGTCCTCTGGCGGTGCGCAGCTGTTGCAATTGACGCAGCCGTGCGCGGGTCAGTCGGCGAATGTCCCTCTCACCGGACACGCTATGGCCGTGTGCGGATACTAGCCGCCGTTAAATTCGGCCTTGATCTCGGCGTAGCGGTCGAGCATCGGAATCACCTCTTCCGCGCCGGCGGGCGGCAGACTGAAGATGATTCGCTGGAAGCCGATCTCGATCAAATCCTGAGTCTGTTTAGGGTTAGGTCCGACGCCGAAGACGCTGCGCTGGATCGTCTCGAAGTCGCGCTCGGCGCGGTCGGCGGCGGCGCGCAGCTGCTCCATGTCAGCGCGCATGTCGCCGCGCAGCGCAATCGGTAGCCAACCGTCGCAGTAGTCGACGACACGGTCGAAGGCCCACTTCGACTGCGCCCCGAGCAAGACGGGGATGCCGCCTTCCTGGACTGGCTTGGGGTAGCTCCAGACTGGGTCAAAGTTGATGAACTCGCCGTGGAATTCCGGCTCGTCACGTGACCAGAGCTCGCGCCAGGCGAGCACGCATTCGCGGGTGACATTCCAACGATCCTTGAAACCCCAGCCGTGATTTTCCAGCTCTTCGGCGTTCCAGCCGGCGCCGATGCCGAGGATCAGGCGTCCGCCGGAGATCATGTCCAGCGAGGCGGCAGACTTCGCCGCCACGAACACGTCGTGCTCTGGCACGAGCAGGATGCCGGTACCGACCTTGATGGTCTCGGTGGCGGCGGCGGCGGCCATCAGCGAGACGAACGGGTCGTGGGTGTGCCAGTACTCCTGCGGCAGGTCACCGCCGCCGGGCCAGGGTGAAATTCGCGAGGTCGGAATGTGTGTGTGCTCGGGAAACCAGAGCGACTCAAAGCCGCGCGCTTCCGCCTCCCGCGCGAGCTCGGGTGGTTGGATCGCATAGTCGGTCGGGAACATTGATACGCCGAAGTCGGTCATGGCTCATCCTGTCTGCTGGGCGCCTGTCTGCCGGGGGATTGCTTCTCGCAACTGAGGATATCGGTTCTCTCTTGTTCTGCCGCAAGCTGCGCTCGGTCTGCGCGGTGTGTTAACGCTTCAGATCATCAATCAGATCGTCAATCCGCCCAGGCCGAGCAGGCCGCGTGCGTGTTCGATCTCACCGACGTGGCGGTAGCCGTGGTAGAGCAGCATGCCGGTCAGCGCCTGCCAGATCGACATCGGCGGCGTTGGCCGGATGACGATCTCGGTGGCGAGGTCGTCTTCGCCCAGCGACGAGACCCACTCGCGCGTCACTGTCCAGACCTGTTGCTGATAGGTCAGCCAGCCGTCGACATCGGCAAGCAGGACGGCGTCGGCCTCGGCCTTGGTCATGCCCGTGCCTTGCGATGTGCGGTGCAGCTCGAAGTGCTGATCCCACTCGTCGTTGAGCCAGACGGTGGGACGACGGTGGATGACCCAGTTGACGATGTTGTCCTCGGTACGGACGTAGTGCCAGAGCGAGAAGAAGGCGCTGACGCCGTCGCCGGTCGGCCGTGCGTTCCACTGCTCGGCGGTCATCTGCGGGACGGCGCGGTCAAGCATGCCGTGCATCCCGTCGAGGCCTTCCTGGATCACTTCGAGTTGAGTCAGCGGCATGGGGTCCACCTGTCAATGGAATCTGTCACGTGGGCGGAGCGGAGAGATGGGCCGATCATATCCTGCGTGTAGAGCTTAGGAGGGCGTCATGGCGAAGCGAGTAGGGGCGGACGAATACCAGGAGCTGTTGCGGCACGGCACGATGTCAGTGGGGTTGTACACGCCGCAGGAGGTCGATAACCAGTCGCCGCACGACCAGGATGAGGTGTACATCGTCGCGTCAGGCCACGGCGTCTTCGCGCTCGGTGACGAGCGGATGGAATGCCAGCCGGGCGACACGTTTTTCGTCGGCGCCGGCGTACGACACCGGTTCGAGGAGTTCAGCGACGACCTTGCGGTCTGGGTGGTGTTCTACGGACCACCCGGTGGTGAGCATGCCAGCGGCGCCGGCTGAGCGGCAAGCGGATGCGTCTGGGGTTAGTAGACGCCTCCGAGCTTGCTGTGGTCCCAGCTGTAGACACGAGTGGCGTTGATCCGCACCACTGCGCGCTTGGACGCTTGGCGACGGCGCTGTTCGTTGTCCATCGGGATGCTGGATTGTCCAGTCGCGTTTGGGTTGTTTTTCCCGCCGGTGGCGTCCTGGACAGCCATGACCAGGTCAGGATCGTTCTCGACCACGTCGGCCTCGCCCTCGATCACGATGCCTTTGATCTTCGAGTACTCCGTGCCTGACTCCAGCATCACCGTGATCCGTGGGTCGCGCTTGAGGTTGAGCACCTTTTGCGCCTTGGCGTAGGTGGCGAAGTGGATCTTGTCGTCGATCACGCCGTACCACATCGCGACCAGGTGGGGGAAGCCGTTGTGACCGTTCGACGCGACCTGCAGCGTCCAGCCGGTCTCGATAAACTCCTTCGCTTCCTCGTCGGTCATGGCGATCATGTTGCGTCGGCTGGGCATGGCGTCTCCGCTTCCGATGTGCAGTTGGGGGCAGTCTAGCTACGGGCGAGTCATCTCTTCCGGCTTGACCCACTCGGCGAATTGCTCTTCGGTGAGCAGGCCGAGCTCGAGCCCCGCCGACAGCAGCGTGCCGTTGTCGGCGTGCGCTTTTTTGGCGATGGCAGCCGCGCTGTCATAGCCGATGTGCGGATTCAGCGCGGTGACCAGCATTAACGAGGAACGCATCAACTCGTCGATCCGCTGAATGTTCGGCTCGATCCCGACGACACAGTTGTCGGTGAACGAGACCGTGGCGTCGCCCAGCAGTTGGATGCTCTGCAGGTTGTTGAACGCCATTACGGGCTTGAAGACGTTGAGCTCGAAGTGGCCGTTGGATCCACCAACCGAGACTGAGACCGCATTGCCCATGACCTGCGCGCAGACCATCGTCAGCGCCTCGGACTGGGTTGGGTTTACCTTGCCCGGCATGATCGAGGAGCCTGGCTCGTTGGCAGGTAGGGCGAGTTCACCTAGACCAGCGCGTGGACCCGAGCCGAGCATGCGCACATCGTTGCCGATCTTCATCAGCGAGACGGCGATCGTGTTGAGCACCCCGGCCAGCTCAACCTGTGCGTCGTGCGCGGCGAGCGCCTCGAACTTGTTCGGCGCGCTGACGAACGGCAGTCCTGTGAGCTCGGCGATCTCCGCCGCCACAGCGTCGGCGTAGTCGGGGTGCGAGTTGATACCCGTGCCGACGGCGGTGCCGCCCAGTGCGAGCTCATAGAGGCGAGGCAGCGTCTGCTCGGCGCGGGCGATGCCGTAAGCGATCTGTTGTACATAACCGCTGAACTCCTGGCCGAGCGTCAAGGGGACTGCGTCCATGAAGTGCGTGCGGCCGATCTTGACGATCGCGTTCCAGGCTTCCGCCTTGGCCTGAAGCGCGTCGTGCAGATGCCGCAGGCTGGGGATCAGATGGTGCACGGTCTGCTCGGCCGTGGCGATCGCCATCGCGCCAGGGAAGACGTCGTTGGACGACTGCGACATGTTGACGTGGTCGTTGGGGTGCACAGGCGACTTCGAGCCGATCTCGCCGCCGAGTAGCTCGATGGCGCGGTTGGAGATCACCTCGTTGGCATTCATGTTGGACTGCGTGCCCGAGCCAGTCTGCCAGACGACGAGCGGGAAGTGGTCGTCGAGCACGCCGTCGATCACCTGCTGCCCGGCGGCGCGGATCGCGTCGGCGACGGTCGGATCCAGCTTGCCCAGTTTCTGGTTGGCCGAGGCCGATGTGTGCTTGATGATGCCCATAGCGCGCAGGATCGAACGCGGCATCCGCTCGCTACCGATCTTGAAGTTCTCCAGCGAGCGCTGCGTCTGCGCGCCCCAATAGCGGTCGGCGGGCACCTCGATCGTCCCCATGGTGTCGGATTCGACTCGAATGTCGCTCATTGTTTGGTCCTTCGCTCGGCTCCGTACTCGGAAAGCGGGGGGCTAAGCGCCTGAGTTGGCGCTGAGCCTGGCCATGTCGTCGACCAGACCGTGCACAGCGTTGGCCGAGTGTTCGAGCTGCGCCTGCTCTGCATCGGTCAGGTCGATCTCGAGGATCTGCTCGATTCCGTTGGCGCCCAGCACCACCGGCACGCCGATAAAGAGGCCATTGACGCCGTACTGACCGTCGAGCAGCGCGGCGCAGGGGAGAATGCGGCGTTTGTCGAGCGCGATCGCGTCGACCATCTGGGCGACTGCGGCGGACGGAGCGTAGAAGGCGGAGCCGGTCTTGAGGAGGTTGACGATCTCGGCGCCACCGTCGCGCGTGCGCTGGATGATCTGGGCGAGCTGGTCCGACGGCAGCAGCTTCGTGATCGGGATTCCGGCTGCGGTCGTGTACGAGGCGAGCGGTACCATCGTGTCGCCGTGACCGCCGAGCACGAAGGCGTTGATGTCCTCGACCGAGAGATTGAGCGCTTCAGCGAGGAAGGATCGGTAGCGGGCGGTGTCGAGGATGCCCGCCATGCCGACGACGCGCGAGCTGGGGATGCCGGCGGCGTCATAGGCGACGTGGCACATGGCGTCGAGTGGGTTGGAGACGACCACGACCGTGGCGTCGGGCGAGGCGGCAACCGCGGCGCGGGTGACTGAGTCGACGATCCCCATGTTGATTTGCAGGAGATCGTCTCGCGACATGCCGGGTTTGCGGGCGACACCGGAGGTGATGACCACGATGTCGGAATCGGCAGTGGGTCCGTAGTCCGTCGCGCCTGTGATGCGCGAGTCGACGCCGACCACTGGCGAGGCCTCGTACATATCGAGCGCCTTGCCTTGCGGCAGACCGTCGACGATGTCAACCAGGACGATGTCGGCGTAGCCGCGCTCGGCGAGCCGCTGCGCGGTGGTCGCACCGACATTGCCGGCGCCGATCACGGTCACCTTCGTTCGCATCATCTGAACCTTTCAAGCGCGGGAGAGACGGTCGCCTCATCCTGGAGCTGTGTAAGTACGCCTCTTCTTGTTATCGGATGCAGCGCTTTGGGTCAGTTACACGCGTGTCGACTCGCAGCAGCTCTCCTGCTGTGGAACCGCGTGTCCCACGCACGCCGGTCGCCGTCTGCTCTGCTCGCTCGCCTGCGCTGCTCGCTATTGCGAGGCCGCGATCTTGTTCAGCGCGCTGCCAGCTTGAAACCAGCTGATCTGCTCATCGGTGTAGCTGTGGTGAGCCTGGACCTGGTCCGATCTGCCATCCTCGTGGTCGATGCGCAGCGTCAGCGGTTGACCTGGCGCGAAATTGGTGAGTCCCAGCACGCTGAGGCGGTCACGCTCGCCGATGAGCTCGTAGTGGGCGGGATCGCTGAAGGTCAGGGCGAGGATGCCTTGCTTCTTCAGGTTGGTCTCAGCGATGCGCGCGAACGAGCGCGCGATCACAACGTAGCCGCCGCTCCAGCGAATCTCCATCGAGGCGTGCTCGCGGCTGGAGCCTTCGCCGTAGTTCTCGTCGCCGACGGCAACCCAGCGGATGCCGGCATCCTTGTAGGCGCGCGCGACTTCACTGACGGGTTGGTCAGGCTGGCCTGAGATTTGATTGAGCGTGACGCCGGTACCGCTGCTGAATGCATTCACGCCGCCGCTGAAGAGATTGCCCGAGATGTTCTCGAGGTGGCCACGGAAGCGCAGCCACGAACCAGCCGGCGAGATGTGGTCAGTCGTTGTCTTGCCCTGTGTCTTGAGCAACACGGTGAGGAAGGTGTAGTCCTCGCCGTCCCAGGACTGGAACGGGGTCAGGCGCTGCAAGCGGTCACTCTCGGGGCTGACGATCACATCCACGCCGCTGCCATCCGCTGGCGGCGGGATGTAGCCGTCGTCGCCTGAGTCGAAGCCGTCCTGCGGCAGCTCATCGCCAACGGGCGGCGCGAAGCGGAACTCGCCGTCGTCGCTGGCGAGGGCGTCAGTGCGAGGGTCGAACCCCATTTGGCCCGCGAAGGCGGTCGCCACGACGAGCTCGGGCGAGCCGATGAACGCGAGTGTGTTGCGGTTGGAGTCGTTGCGCCCCGGAAAGTTGCGGTTGAACGAGGTGACGATCGTATTCTGCTCGCCGCTGTCGACGTCGGAGCGCTTCCACTGTCCGATACAGGGTCCGCAGGCGTTGGCGAGCACAGTGGCGCCAGCCGACTCGAAGATGTCGAGTTGGCCGTCGCGCTCGGTGGTGGCGCGGATCTGCTCAGAGCCGGGGCTGACCAGCAGCGGCGTGCGCAGCTCGAGCCGAGCGTCGGCCGCCTGCCGCGCGATGTGCGCCGCGCGGCTGATGTCCTCGTAGGAGGAGTTCGTGCAGGAGCCGATCAGCGCGCTGGTGACGGTGGTCGGATAGTCCTGCGCCTCCATGAACGCGCGCACGTTAGCGACCGTGTTGCGCAGGTCAGGCGTGTGCGGTCCGACCCAGGCAGGCTCGAGTTCGCTGAGATTGATCTCGATCACGCGGTCGAAGATGTCGTGGCGCGCGTCAGCGACGCCATCGTCGGCGCGCAGATGCTCGGCGTTGGCCTCGGCCAGTTCGGCGATCTCGGCGCGAGCGGTGGAGCGTAGGTAGGCGGCAGTGCGCCCATCGAAGGGGAAGAGCGATGTCGTGGCGCCGATCTCCGCGCCCATGTTCGTCACGGTGCCGCGACCGGTCGCGCTCATCGACTCCAGGCCAGGCCCGAAGTACTCGACGATCGCGCCGGTACCGCCCTTGACGGTGAGCTCATCGGCGACGCGCAGGATGACGTCCTTGGGCGCGGTCCAGCCGTCCAGCTCGCCAGTCAGGTAGACGCCGATCAGTTTCGGCATCGTCACGCCCCAGCCCAGTCCAGCCATCACGTCCACCGCGTCAGCGCCGCCGACGCCGATGGCGATCATTCCCATGCCACCGGCGTTGGGGGTGTGCGAGTCGGTGCCGATCATCATGCCGCCTGGGAAGGCGTAGTTCTCGAAGACGACCTGATGGATGATGCCCGAGCCGGGCTTCCAGAATCCGGCGCCGTAACGCGCGGCGGCCGAGCGCAGGAACTCGTAGACCTCTTCATTCTCCTCGACCGCGACGGCGAGGTCGCTGTCCGCCCCGACGAATGCCTGGATTAGGTGGTCACAGTGGACGGTCGTGGGCACAACGACACGCTGCAAGCCGGCGAGCTCGAACTGCAGCAGCGCCATCTGCGCGGTCGCGTCCTGCAGCGCCACACGGTCCGGTCGCAGTGCGGCATGGTCGACACCGCGCTCGATCGGCTGGTTGAGCGGATCGCTGAAGTGTCCGAAGAGGATCTTCTCGGCGAGCGTGAGCGGACGGCTGATTCGTTGCCGCGCGACGTCAATGCCGCTGCGCAGCTTCGCGTATGCGGCGTCAATCTGCTGTCGGGCGTCTGGTTCTGTGGCCATGGGACGATCCAGTTCACTGCGCTTGCCGGTCGTGCAGCAGACCTGACCGGATCAGAGCGGGATGTTGCCGTGTTTCTTGGGTGGTGATGTGTCGATCTTGTCCGCCAGCATATCGAGCGCGCGGAAGATTGCGGTGCGCGTGTCCCGCGGGTGGATGACGTCATCGACGAATCCCAGCTCCGCGGCCTGGTAGGGACGGTAGAACTCGGACTCGTACTCGGCGATCAACTTGGCGCGCTCGGCGGCGGGATTCTCGGCGGCGGCGATGCGGCGGCGGTGGATGATGTTGACCGCACCGTCGGAGCCGGTGACCGCGATCTGGGCGGTCGGCCAGGCGAGGTTGATGTCGGAGCGCAGGTGCTTGCTGCTCATCACGACGTAGGCTCCGCCGATCGACTTGCGCAGGGTGACGGCGACTTTGGGCACGGTCGCCTCGGCGTAGGCGTAGAGCAGCTTCGCGCCATGCGAGATGATGCCGCCATACTCCTGCTGAATGCCGGGCAGGAAGCCTGGCACGTCGACCAACGTCACGATCGGAATGTTGAAGCAGTCGCAGAAGCGGACGAAGCGGGCCGCCTTGCGTGAGGCGTCGATGTCGAGTACGCCGGCGAGCGTGTCAGGATCGTTGGCGACGATGCCGACGCCATAGCCGCCCATGTGGGCGAAGCCGATCACCACGTTGCGCGCCCATTGCGCCTGGACCTCCATGAATTCGCCGTTGTCGACAATTTCGCGAATCACGCGACGCATGTCGTACGGGCGGGTGGAGTCGGCAGGAACAATGTCCACGAGGCTGTCGAGCTTGCGGTCGGGCGAGTCGCCGGTGTCGGTCCAACGCGGGTCTTCCATATTGTTCTGTGGCAGGAAGCTGAGCAGTTGGCGGACGCTGTTGAGTGTGGCTTCCTCGCCGGGGATGCAAAAGTGAGCGACGCCGGTCTTCGTGGCGTGCGTCATTGCGCCGCCGAGCTCCTCGTGGGTGACCTCTTCGCCCGAGACAGCGCGGATCACATCGGGACCGGTGATGTACATCTGCCCCGTGCCCTGGACCATGAAGATGAAGTCCATGATCGCGGGCGAGTACACGCCACCGCCAGCGGCGGGACCGGCGCAGACGGCGATCTGCGGGACCAGCCCCGAGGAGAGCGTGTTGCGCAGGAAGATTTCTCCATAGCCGCGCAGCGAGGTGACACCTTCCTGAATGCGAGCGCCGCCGCCATCATTGATGGCCACGATCGGTGCGCCGACTTTCATCGACAGATCCTGCACCTTGGCGATCTTTTCAGCCGCCGCCTCCGAAACAGAGCCGCCGTAGAGGGTGAAGTCTTGGGCGTACGCGAAGGCGGTGCGGCCGCCGACCGTGCCGTGCCCCACGACGACAGAATCGCCTTCAGGGCGGTTGCGCTCGAGGCCGAACCCGCTGCCGCGATGCTTGACGAACGGATCGATTTCGGTGAAGGAGCCCGCATCGAAGAGGATGTCGAGCCGTTCGCGGGCTGAGAGCTTGCCACGCCCGTGTTGACGTTCCAGCGCGCTGGCGCGTGCTTCGCTGGCGATAGAGTTCATGCGCCGCTGCGCGACTTCGTCCAGCAGTAGATCGATGCCGCGCCGCGCAGTCGGCTGCGAGGACTCTGGCGGTTGCTGAGATTGCCGAGCAGACTCAGAGACCATGCGTTAGCCAATACTGACGGCAAGCGCCCGACGGAGGGCATCTGCGCAGAGTGTGAGGCTACTACAGGGTCAGAATGGGGACAATCAACAGCGCTGCCAACAAGGATCGCGTCTTCCTCGTCCCCTGCCAGCGGCGCGTGGCGCCTAGCCAGGCGGACTAGCCAGGCGGTTCGGACGGTTCTGCCTGGTTGGGCGCCGGCGCCTCCGGCTCCACTGCTGGCGGGATGATCAGGGTCTGCCCGACCTGCAGATTGCCGGCTTGCGCTTCGCTGAGCATGTTGTACTCCATCAGCGTGATCCAGGTAATGCCAAAGGTGGCCGCGATGGCTGAGAGCGTGTCGCCCTCCCGCACCACATAGATCTCGCCAGGCAGTCGCTGCGGCTTGGGCTCGTCGCTGTTGCTGGGGTCGGCGTCGACGGGCGCGGCTGCGCCGCAGCCACCTTCGCGGATCGGGATGCGCAGCTCCTGGCCGATGCTGAGCTGTGTCACCTCGACAATGTTGTTCAGGCGCTGCATCTCCTCCAGCGTGATGCAAAAGCGGTTCGCGATTGAGGCGAGCGTGTCGCCTGGCTGGACGACGTAGATCGTCTCGGTGACCGGCGGACGCTCGATCGTGACTTCGTCACGAAAGACGTAAGGCGCCGGCAGCGGATCGGGGAGCACCTCGACCGGGATATCTTCGGCGGCGACCGTGCTGTCACTAGACGAGACCACCTGCGGCGCTGACGCTGTCTGCCCGCTCGGCCGGCTACAGGCGGACAGGGCGACCGCAATCAGTAAGACAGCCAGACCGGCCACTGCACCGAAGCCTTGCGCAGAGCTCATGCGTCCTGTCTCCGGCTCCGTTCGCTGCAGCTGTTCCTGTGCCGGTTAGTTGCTCAGGGCGCAATCAAACATCGGTCGAATGGCAGCGCCTGAGAGCTCAAGCATGCATTGCAAGGCGTACGCCGCGATCTCGGCCACCGCCTCGAATGCCTCGGCGTGGAAGTTGCTGGCGTCGTCTCGAATCGTGTTCATCACCCCGGACATCGGCAGGGGGAAGAATGTAGCGACGCCAGCATCGGCAAATGCACGGTCGTCGCCCCAGCCGCCAGGCTGGATGGTGGCCACATCCGTCTCCAGCTCCCGGGCCAGTCGGCCAATGAGCCTGGGCAGCTCTTGGCCGCTGACGGCCATACGGAGCTGCGCTGAACCAGAGCCGATGGCGTCCAGATTGAGCATGTACTTGGTGTCCGAGATGCGCCCGGTCTCCTCTAGGCGGCGCACGTACTCCCGCGATCCATACAGCCCGATCTCTTCGGCGCCGAACCCCACGAAACAGAGATGATCTGCGGCCGGGTGATCGGCATAGATGCGCGCGAACTCCAGCATCAACGCTGTGCCGGAACTGTTGTCGTTATAGCCCGCGGTGCGGTAGACCGTGTCGTAGTGGGCGCCGACGAGCACCGCGCAGACGGCATCCGGACGCATCGCCACGACGTTCTGGGATTGTCCCTGTTCGCCAGTGAATGACAAGATCTCGACCCGTTGCGGAGCCTGTCTGGCTAGGTTGTAGCCCTCGATGCGAGAGACGCCGAGCACCGGAATCGGGCTGCGATAGGCGGCCAGGTCACCGACGAGCCAGTCGTTGTTGTGGTTGATGACGATGAGAGCCGCAGCGCCCCCCGCGACCGCTTGGCGCACCTTGTCCTCGAAGGTCGTTTCGCCTCGGTGTAGGAGCACGACGGCGTCCGCCACGTCCAGACCTTCGTAGTCGGTAGCGTCGCCGATGCCGTCGATGTATAACAACTGGCCAGCCGCCGCCTCGTTGCTGGAACCTCGAAATCGGGCCGCGAACAGATCGTCGACATCGCTCAGGAAAATCGTGGCGATGGGAAATTCGGTGGAGAATGTGAACGGCTCAATACGCGCCGCATAGCCATACGAGCTGAGGACCGTAGCCAGATGTTCAGCTGCCGCCGCTTCGTCGTCTGACCCTGAGGGGCGCGGTCCCAGACTCTCAGCGAGTGCGATCACCGCCTCAGCTGCCCGCACAACGTCGAGGCGGGGCGCCTGCGTGAGCTGGGTCGTCTGCTCGGCGGGTTGGGCCGCTTGCTTGGGTTGGGCAATCACCTGACCGTTCTCTGACTCGACTTGCACAGACTGAACGGCCTCCTGTGGCGCAGGCTGCGATGACCGGGAGTCGTCCTCGGCGGCGGACGACTGTGGCGGTGACTGATCGTCCTGAGCGACGTCTTGCTGCGCCTGAGCGTCCGCCTGGGCCGGCAGGTGGATGGTAACTGGGTCGGCGGGCGGTATCTTCTGGTCGCTGCAGGCAATGGCCAAGCTTGCCAGCGCCGCGATCATGGCGAGGAATCGGAGCTGCACGGGCGCTATGCTCAGCGCTCGCGGCGGAAGAAGCGCCGCAGGGGATTCTGGCTGGGTTGTTCGTAGCTGATGTAGCGGTCGCGCCAATAGCCGCCGCTCTTTGGCTGCTTCGCTTGCGCATTGCCGCCGCGCGAGGCCCACAACAGGCCAATCAGGAACACCACGATGCCGGCGACTGCGAGCCAGAGTCCGCCGCCGCGCAGGATGAACCCGACGATGAGCATGCCCGCGCCGAGCAAGAGCAGGTGGTTGGGCGTCAGACCGGAGATTCGGTTGGCCAGTTTCGAGGCGAATCGCTGGACGGCGATCCGAATTGGACCAGGCTGCCGCGACTGCCGCCGCCGCCAGTCAAAGTCTTCGATGTTCGCGAGAACCTCTTCCACGTCGCGTTCGAGTCGGTCGGACCCATCTGGCATGGTCGTCTTCCCTCGTCCGTTGTCTCCAGTTTAGCGTGAAGCGTTGGACGTTCGGGGCGCACCCCACCCGCCGCCGCCCGGCGTCTCGATGCGGACCACGTCTCCGGCCTGTACATCGATGGTGACCTTACCCGGTAGCCGCCGTCGCGTCGGACGCCCGCTGGCGGTGGTGGTCTCGAGGCTGTTGCGCCCCAGGGCGCCCGCTTCGCCGCCCTGTGATCCCCACGGCTGCCGAGTACGTCGCTCGGTGATCAATGTCAACTGGGCTGGGGCGAGGAATTGCGTGCGGCGAATCAGGCCGTGTCCGCCGCGCTGACGGCCGCGTCCGCCGGAGCGCGGTCGGATGCTGTTCTCGAGCACCCGCAGCGGATAGGCCAGCTCCAAGGCTTCGGCGGGTGTGTTCAGCGTGTTGGTCATGTGCGAGTGCGCGGCGTCCAAGCCAGGACCGGTCGGTCCGCCTCCGAGCCCCCCGCCGGAGGTCTCGTAGTACGCCCACGGTTGACCGTTGCGCGGGTCGACGCCGCCGGCGGTGAGGTTGTTCATCGTCCCCGACGAGGCGGCCGGCATCCGCGCGGGCAATAGCTGGTTGAATGCGCCCCAGACTGTATCGACGATCCGTTGCGACGTCTCGACGTTGCCCGCGGCCACGGCGACCGGTGGCTCCGCCGCGACGACGGAGCGCGGCGGCAGGGTGAACGAGATGGGACGAAAGAGGCCGGAGTTCATCGGCGTCTCGGGCGGCAGCAGACAGCGGATGACGTAGTAGCAGGCGGAGCGGGTGACCGGAGCGACCGCGTTGATCGACGCCGCCCGTTGTGGCGCGCTGTCTGAGAAATCGAAGTGCGCGAGTCCCTCGGAGAGGGTGAGTTCCAGGCGGATCGGCACTGGGTCGGGCGAGTGGCCGTCGTCGTCGAGCGCATCCTCGAAGCGCCACACGCCGACTGGCAATTCCGCCAGCGCCGCGCGCGTGAGCCGCTCGCCGTAGTCGAGCAGGGCGGAGGCGGAGGCGCTATACGCAGCGTCTCCGTAGTCCGCGTGGAGCTCGGCGATGCGCCGCTCGCCGAGTCGCTGGGCGGCGATCTGAGCGCTAAAGTCTCCGCGCCGCTCGTCTGGCGTGCGAACGTTGCGCAGGATGAGGTCCCATGCCTCTGACACCCGTTCGCCAGAGCGATAGAGGCGGATCGGTGGAATCACGAGTCCTTCCTGGATCAGCTCGCGGGCGACGGGCATCGATCCAGGCGCCATGCCGCCGATGTCCGCCTGGTGCGCGCGGCTAGCGACATAACCGATCGGCGGCTCATCTGCGCTGCGCGGGTGAGCGAAGACGGGTGACACCATGGTCACGTCCGGTAGGTGCGTGCCGCCGAGAAATGGATCGTTGAGGATCGCCAGGTCGCCAGGTTGCCAGGGCGCGAGCCGTTCGACCGCGCGCACGGATTCGGGCATGGCTCCCAGATGGACCGGAATGTGGGCCGCCTGGGCGAGGAGCTGGCCGTCTCGATCGAAGACCGCACAGGAGAAGTCGGCGCGCTCCTTGATGTTCGGCGAGAGAGCCGTGTGGCGCAGCGCAGCGCCCATCTCCTCGGCGATCGAGCTGACCAGCGAGTCGAAGATAGCGAGGCGGGCGGGGTCAACAACAGCGCTGATCATGTTGGCCCCTGCGGTGGTCCTTGCGGTGGTCCTTGCGTCGGCCCTCGCGACGGTTCTGGTGAGGACTCGTCGGTGCGGCGCAGGAGCAGGCTGCCGCTCGACAGCGGCGCTGCGCGCCAGCCTGGCGGCACGGTGATCGTGGCGTCGAGCTGGGTGATGATGGCCGGCCCGGCGACCGCAGCAGCGACTGACCCTCTCGCGAGGACGCGCGTCGGTCGCGCCTCATCCCACATAACCTGGGCGGTGTGCTCGCCGTGCTCGTCGGACTGCTCTGTCCGCCCGAGTCCGCCTCGATGGCCCGGACACCGAGCCTTGGCCCGCGCGGTGACCACCTCGACCGGCGTGTCCAGCGAGACGAAGCCGAAACGGTCGCGGTGGGCTTCGTGGAATGCCGAGCGGACAGCGGCAGCGTCGAATCCGTGATCCAGCGACACGCTGAGTTCATGCGATTGCCCGTAGTAACGCAGGTCGGCGGCATATTCGATGTTGACCTCGTCGACATATCCGTCGTCGCCGATCGCCGCGTGGGCCTCCGTGGCGAGCGAGCTGAAGGCGGCCGCCAGTGCTGGGATGGAGCCGTCGGACCTGGTGTCGATCGTCACGTGCAGGCCTTGCTCGGCGTCGCGCGTGATATCGGCGATCAGCATGCCGCTCGCCGAGAGGACGCCGGGCGCGGGTGGGATCAGCGCCTGCGGGATACCGAGTGCGTTGGCGAGGTCGCAGGCGTGCAGTGGTCCGGCGCCACCGAAGGCGACCAGCGTGCAGCGGGCCGGATCGTAGCCGCGCCCGACCGAGATCACCCGCAGCGCCCGCGCCATGTTCGAGTTGACCACGTCGATGACCGCCTGCGCCGCCGACTCGACCGAGCCGAACGGCTCAGCGATGGTTGCCAGCGCCTGCCGTGCTCGTTCCACGTCGAGCGTGACCGCGCCGCCGAGTCGCTGTTGCGGGCGCAGCCGTCCCAGGACGGCGTGCGCGTCGGTCACGGTGGGCAGCGTGCCGCGACCGTATGCGGCCGGGCCTGGATCGGCGCCGGCTGACTGCGGGCCCACGCGCAGCGCGCCACCGGGATCGAACCAGGCGATCGACCCTCCGCCCGCGCCAACGGTGTGCAGATCCACCGACGGCGTGCGGATTGGCATGCCGTCGATCACGAGGTCTGTGCGTTCTAGCAGACGACCGGGGCAGAGTGCGACGTCGGCGGAGGTGCCGCCCATGTCGAAGGTGATGGCCTGCGCGTACCCGTCGGTCTCCGCCGCGGCGAAGGCGCCGGCAACGCCGCCAGCTGGTCCCGACAGCACGGTCCGAACGGCGTGGCGCCCCGCGGCTCGTGCTGAGAGCGAGCCGCCATTCGACTGCATGATCCGCAAGATGGGCGACGTGGTTCGCGGTGGTCCGTCGGAGTCGTCGCGGTCGGCGAGCTGTGCGGCGAGCCTGTCGAGATATCTGGTCATCACAGGTGCGAGATAGGCATTGGCGGTAGTGGTGCTCATGCGCTCGAACTCGCGGTGCTGCGGCAGTACCTCGTGCGAGGCGGAGACGCTGAGCCCGCGCTCGCGCGCCAGATCAGCGGCGATCCGCTCGTGCGCCGGGTTGATAAAGCTGAACAGGAAGCAGACGGCCACGCTGTCGACCCCGCGGCGCTGGATGCGATCGAGCACGGTCTGCAGTTGCTCCACGTTCACTGGTGTGACCACTGCGCCGTCGGCGGCGATCCGCTCTTCGACTTCGAATCGCAGGCGTTGCGGTACGAGTGGGTCGCGGCGTTGCGGATGCAGCGCGTAGAGGTCGGGCCGCGCCTGGCGGCCGATGACCAGCGTGTCGCGGAAGCCTTGGGTCGTGATCAGCGCGGTCGGCGCGCCCG
This sequence comes from Dehalococcoidia bacterium, assembly GCA_963422755.2. Classification (GTDB taxonomy): domain Bacteria; phylum Chloroflexota; class Dehalococcoidia; order Bin125; family Bin125; genus Bin125. Next base: position 2,062,220 of record OY730488.1, on the reverse strand, counting down.
TGCGGGTCAGCAGCGTGTTGGTAGCCACGGTTGAGCCGTGCACGACCTCCGCGGGCGTCCAACCGAATTCGGCGAGGCCGTTGATGATGGCTCGGCTGGGATCATTGGGCGTGGACAGCCGTTTCAGGATCTCGACCCGGCCGTCCCGAAGGTAGACGAAGTCAGTGAACGTCCCGCCGACATCCACGCCAAGCAGTCGTGTGCCGCCATCATTCGCGCGTTGTGCCGTCATAGCGCCAGTGTACGAGTCAACGCCACCGCACGAACCGAGGCGGCGTGCGGGGAGCGCTTGATCCCTTCGCCGGGCGCTCCTAGCGTCAACAGCGTTGGTTGATAGGCTCATGCTCTGTGTGGGCAATGGTCTGAGACGGATGGGTTGTGCTATGTCTGACGCTGCCGAGTTGGTCTTACAAGCGGAAAGCCGCGCTGTGCTGGGGAAAAAGGTGAAGCGGCTGCGCCGCGATGGGATGGTGCCGGCCAACGTCTACGGGCGCGGCCTCGAGTCCCGGGCGGTGCAGACATCTCTGGCCGAGATCACGCGCGTCTTCGGCGAGGTCGACCGAAACGCGGTCGTGCCGATGTCGATCGACGGTGAAGCCGAGACGATCCCCGTCGTGCTGCGTGAAGTCCAGCGTCACCCCGTGAACCGGCGGTTGCTGCATTTGGACTTCTACCAGGTCGACCTGGCGCGCCCCATTCACTCGGAGGCGCGGCTGGTGTTGATCGGCGACTCGGAGGTGGAGGCGAACGGCGGCACCGTGGTGCAGTCGCTGGAGCTACTCATGCTCGAGGCGCTGCCGACCGAGATGCTCTCCGTGATCGAGGTCGACATTTCGGTGCTGGAAGAGTTCGGACACTCCGTCCTGGTGCGCGACCTGCGGTTGCCCGATGGTGTGAGCGTGTTGACTGACGGCGCCGTCGCCGTGGCGACCGCGCTTGCGCCGCGCGTCAGTGAAGACGACGAGCAAGCGGACGACCTGGAAATCGAGGAAGCGCTCGTGCCCGCAGCGGAAGCGGCGGAAGCCGAATCCGAATAACGTCAGGGGCTGGATCGAAGGCGGTCGCCGCGAAGTTGTCCGCAGGCGGCTGCGATGTCGCGTCCCTGCTCGACCCGAATCGTGGCGGCGACGCCTTGCTCCTGCAGCATATGTTGGAAGCCGAGCGTCGTGTGCCGCGCAGGGCGCTTGCCCACCACGCCGGGTGATGGGTTGAGCGGGATGAGGTTCACGTGCGCGCGGAGTCCGCGGATGCGGTCTGCCAGACGTCGCGCTTGCGCACGACTGTCGTTGACGCCGCGCAGCAGAACGTACTCAAAGGTCACCCGACCGCCGGTGATCTCGTTGTGCGTGCGAACGGCGTCGAGGATGTCGTCAACCGACGCGCCGGAGACTGGTACCAGATTCTGCCGCAGCGTCTGATCGGGCGCATGTAGCGAGACCGCCAGATTCACGCGCGGGTGTTCCTCTGCCAGGCGTCGAATGTTTCGGGGGATGCCGACAGTCGAAACAGTGATGCGGCGGGGCGAGAGGGCGAGACCGCCAGGCTCACTGAGACGGTCGATAGCGTCGCTGACGCACTCGTAGTTGGCGAGCGGTTCGCCCATGCCCATGAAGACGACGTGCGTGAGCTCGCGTCCTTCCTCGCGCGCCCAGCCGCGGGCCAGGACGGCCTGGCGGATGATTTCGCCCGTCGTCAGCTGACGTCGCAGCCCTTGTAATCCCGTTGCACAGAAGACGCAGCCCATCGCGCAGCCAGCCTGTGACGACAGGCATACCGTGTCGCGCGGGGCGGAGCGAATTAAGACCGTCTCGATCAACTCGCCGTCGCCCAGTCGCAAGAGCGCCTTGCTGGTCGAGCCATCGGCCGAGGTCTGTCGCTCGATCGGTGGCGGGGAAGCTGTGACTGCGCCGCTAAGCTGCCGACGTAGCCCGATGGGCAGGTCACTCATCTGCTCAGGATCGATGATGCCGCGTTGGTAGATCTGCCGCCAGATCTGTTTCGCACGGTAGGCGGGGTGTCCCATCGATCGCAGTAGCTCGTCAAGCGCCGCCCGGTCGAGCTCGAGGAGGTCGAGCATGTCAGTCATGTGTCGGTCACGTGTCTGTCACTGGCGCCGAATCGTTGGCCGAGCAGTTTGCGCGCCCCGCGCGCGAACTCCTCGGCGCTCAAAGCTCGTTTCCCCGCCCGTTGTAGGCGTGATACCGCAAGCACCCCGTCGCCAGTGGCGACGTCGATCGTCTCGCCGACGCCGATGATGACGCCGGGCGGAGCGTCCGCTGAGCGGTCGGCGGCAGCGGTCTGGAGGATGCGGATCGCCGTGCGCCCCAGCTCGGTCGTCGCAGCGGGCCAGGGTGTGAAGGCGCGGACGTGACGGGCGATGTGCTCCGCTGGCTGCGTCCAATCGATGCGCCCGTGCGTCTTACGCACCCGCCGCGCTCGCGTCGCGAGCGCTGGGTCCTGTGGCTGGGGCGTGATCGTTCCAGCCAGCCAGTCTGGAATCGTCTCCAGCAGCAGCTGCGAGCCCATGGTGGCGAGACGGTCGCCGAGCGCGCCGGCATGCTCCGTTGGTTCGATGGGCGTCGCTCGCTGGCGGACGATCTGCCCGGTGTCTTCCGTCTCGTCGACGAGCATGATCGTGATACCGGTGTCTGTGTCGCCGTGGAGGAGGGCGGCCGAGATCGGCGCCGCGCCGCGCCAGCGCGGCAGCAGGGAGGCGTGAACGTTGAGCGTGCCCCGCTGTGCGAGGTCGAGTAGGTCCGTGGGGATGATCTGGCCGTAGGCGGCCACGATCTGGAGATCAGGTCGCAGGCTCGCGATCTGCGCCATAGCGGCGCGGCTGCGCAGTCGAGCTGGCTGCAGCGTTGGGATCGCGTGTTCGGCGGCGAGCTCCTTGACCGGCGGCGGACGCAGCCCGCGCCCGCGCCCGGCCGCTGCGTCGGGCTGGGTCACGACCGCGATCGGTTGGTAGGGGCTGTCGATCAATGCCTGCAGCGTGGGCACGGCGAAGTGGGGCGAGCCGTAGAAGATGACCCGCGGCCGCTCGGTCATGGTGCGAGGGCGCCCTGTCTGTTCAGACGGTCTGTTCAGATACGGATCAGATTCGCACGGCGGCGATGCTGAGCCCGACGAAGATCAGCATGAGCACGATCGTGCCGCGGAACAACGAGCGTTCGAGGCCGCGTCTGGTGCGGTATGAGTCGCCGCCGGCGCCGCCGAAGATGTTGCCCAGCCCAGCGCCTTTGGCCTGCAGGATCACCGCCGCGATCACAGCCAGGGCGATCAGGACTTGAAAGACGTTGAGGATGTTGGAGATGTCCATGGCGGCACTGGCCTTGGTCTGGCGAGGTCTGAGGTCTATTGGGCGACGCCGATGCGCTGCGGACGCCGCGGACGAATACCAGCCTCACGGCCCTCATGGTACGAGGTGACGATGGCGTCGGCGAGCTTGGCGCTGTCGTGTCGGTAACGATTGCCGGCGTCGACCACGTCGGCCGCGATGATCCGTGGCGGGTCCAGCGCCCGTTCGGTGGCGCCGCGATCAATCTGGACAGGTTCGGACTTCCAGCCGCGCGGCAGCCGAGCGCGGCTGTTGTTGTTGGCGATCACGCCGTCGAATGGCATGCCGCCGATATGGTCGGCGATCACGCGGACATGGTCCTGCACCGAGAAGTGGTCAGTCTCTCCGTGTTGGGTGGCGACATTGGAGACGTAGAGCTTCATTGCGGCAGATTCCTGGAAGGCAAGCCGCAGGTCCGGCACGAGCAAGTTTGGCAGGACTGAGGTGAACAGCGAACCTGGCCCGACGACGATCAGGTCGGCGTTGCGGATTGCATTGAGCGTCTCGGGATAGGCGGGCGGATGCTGCGGCTCAAGCATCAGCTGCGCGATCTGCTGGCCGGCCTCGGTGATCGATGACTCGCCGCGGATCGTGCGGCCGTCGGCGGTCATCGCGGCGAGACGGAGGTCTTCGAGCGTGGAGGGCAGGATTTTCCCGCGTACGGCGAGCACGCGGCCGGTCTCATGGATCGCTTCCTCCATTGAGCCCGCCACATCGGACATCGCGACGAGGAAGAGGTTGCCGAACGAGTGCCCCTCGAGTCCGTGCCCTGAGCCCTCAGGGAAGCGGTACTGAAAGAGGCGCGTCATCAGTGGCTCGGCGTCGGCCAGGGCGGCGATGCAGTTGCGCAGATCGCCTGGTGGAATGATTCCTAAATCACGCCGGAGCCGTCCCGACGAGCCGCCATCGTCGGCGACACTGACCACTGCAGCGAGGTTGTCCGTGTAAGCCTTGAGGCCGCGCAGTAGCACCGAGAGCCCGGTGCCGCCGCCGATACAGACGATGCGGATGCCGCGTCCGGCCAACCGCTGTCTGTGCAGCAGTTCCACCAGCGGCTCGTCGATACTGCGGCGTCGGTTGGACGAACGCGCCGCGACGACGAGTCCTGAGGTGAACCGCAGAATGCCGAAGCCGACACAGCACACAGCGAGGCTGATCAGGATCGCGCCGCGCACTGCGTAGGGCAGAAACTGGAGCGTGATGTAGTAAAAGGCGTCGGGCAGCGTGACGGTCAGGTAGAGCTCGCGGACCAAGAAGGAGACGCCGAGTCCGAGCAGCGCCATCCCGGCGAGCAGTAGGAGGAACCAGCGCTTTACGCCGATGCCCGGCGCGAGCCAGCGCCGCCACTGTCCGCTCGTACCGTTCGACCGCTGCCTCGACCGGCGCCCGAGCGCACTCGAGCCAGGAGCGTGCCTTCGTAGCCGTCGGAGCATAGCTCGACTATACGAGCTGCCTGTGAGAGGCGATAGGGTATGTCCTGAATGACGCGTCATCGACCAAGGGCGCAAGGCACGAGAGCAGTGCCGGGCGCAAGGCAAGAGAACGGCGGAGTGATATGGAACAGCGACGATTCGGCGACACTGACCTGGTGGCCTCGGCAGTCGGCTTCGGTACTTGGGAGATGAGTACCACGATGTACGGTCACATCGACGTCGGTGAGGCCGCCAAAGCGGTCAACATGGCGATTGACCGTGGCATCACCCTGTTCGACACCGCCGAGGTCTACGGGCCGTATCACTCCGAGGAACTGTTGGCGCAGGCATTGGGCGGTCGCCGCAACGAGATCGTGCTGGTGACCAAGGTCGGCTTCGATTACAACGACACGCCCAGCGTGGTCGGTCTCAACTCGAAGAAGGACCACATCATCGAGCGCACCGAAGGCTGCCTGCGCCGGCTCAACACCGACTATGTGGATTTGATGCTGATCCACTGGCCCGACCACGACACGCCCATCGAGGAAACGATGGAGGGCCTGGAAGAGCTCAAGCAGAGCGGAAAAATTCGCCACTATGGCGTCTCGAACTTTGATATTGACATGATGCAGGAGTGTCAGCAGTACGGACAGATCGCCGCCAATCAGGTCGGTTATCACATGTTCGACCGTCGCATGGAGTCGCGTGTTCTGCCGTGGTGCATGGCCAACGGCGTGGGCTACATGGCCTACGGCTCACTGGCCTTTGGGCTGCTCACCGGGGCGTTTGCGCCCGAGCACACCTTCGAGGAAGGTGATTGGCGACGCAACGGCACGGCCTTCAATCTGCCCCTGTTTGAGCGTGAGCGGTTCCGCCAGGAGGTCGAGATCTGCAATCGACTCGTTGAGCTGGCCGACGGCTACGGCAAGACGGTGGCGCAGCTTGCCCTGGCCTGGGTGCTGGACCATCCCGGGGTGACCACGGCGCTGGTGGGGATGCGCAATGAGCGCGAACTCGAGGAGAACGTCGCGGCGACCGACTGGAAGCTGACCGAGGAGATTCGCACGGGGATCAACGCGATCTTCGATGAAGTCGGCGTGCCGACGTACCAGAACACGCCGCAGGTGGTGCATGTGGCAGGCGCGACCGGTCGCCGCCGCTAGTCGCCGACGCTAACGGGGGCGGAAGCTTAGTCGCTGAGCGCTGAGACGAGTAGTGCCGAGGCCTGCTGTGGGTTGGCCTGGCCACGGCTGTGCCGCATGACCTGCCCGACGAGGAACTTCAGCGCCGCCGCTTTGCCCGAGCGATAGTCATCGACCGCTGACGGATGATCGGCGATGACCTGTGCGATGATCGGCGCGAGCGCGTCCTCGCCGCTGATCTGTGTGAGCCCTCTGGCCTGGACGATCGTTGATGGTGCATCGCCGGATTCATACATCTCGTCGAAGATCGTCTTGGCCTGACTGCGCGAGATATCGCCGCTCACGACGAGCTGGACCAGTTCTGCGATGTGCTGGGGGCTCACGGGCTGGTCGTCGATGTGGGGGTGGAGCGGGTCGCGATTGATCTGGGCGAAGAGGTCGCCGGTGATCCAGTTGGCGGCCTCCCTCGCGTGGGCCGGACTGGAGAGTGCAGCGACCGTCTGGTCGAAGAAATCGGCCCGCGATGGCTCCTCAGTCAGCAGATCGGACTCAAATTCGCCTAACCCGTAGGCCGACTGGAATCGCGCTCGCACGGCCTCCGGGAGTTCCGGCAGCTGGCGGCGGATAGCGTCGACCTCGTCGCGGGAGATGGCGAGCGGCGGCAGGTCGGGCTCGGGGAAGTAGCGATAGTCGTGCGCATCCTCCTTGGATCGCTGTGAGAGCGTTACCTGACGCGTCTCGTCCCAACCGCGTGTCTCCTGGGTGATCTCGCCACCCGAGCGCAGGAGCCGCGCCTGGCGCTCGACTTCGTGCTCCAGCGCGCTGTGCACGCCGCGGAAGGAGTTCATGTTCTTGATTTCGACCTTGGCGCCATACTCGGTTGCCCCACGCGGGCGCAGCGACACGTTCGCGTCGCAGCGGAAAGAACCCTTCTCCATATCGGCGGTCGAGACGCCCAGGAAGCGCAGGATCTGGCGGAGCTGAACGAGGTAAACGCGCGCCTCATCGGGCGAACGCATATCGGGCTCCGAGACGATCTCCATCAACGGCACGCCAGAGCGATTGACGTCGACGAGTGAAAAGCGCTCGCCCGCTTCGTTCTCGCGGTGCAGCAGACGCGCCGTGTCTTCCTCAAGGTGCACGCGGGTGATGCCGATGCGCCGCTGGCCCAGCGCCTCAGTTTCGACGTCCATCCAGCCGCCCTGCGACAGTGGCATGTCGTATTGCGAGATCTGATAGCCCTTCATGAGATCTGGGTAGGGATAGTTCTTGCGGTCGAACTTGGATAGCGCCGGGATGGTCATGTTGAGCGCGAGGGCGGTACGGATCGTCCACTCGACTGCTATGCGGTTGATCACTGGCAGCGTGCCTGGCATCCCGAGGCAGAGCGGGCAGACGAAGGTGTTCGGCTCTGCCGCTGCGTAATCGGCGGGGCAGCGGCAAAACATCTTGCTCTGTGTACGCAGCTGACAATGCACTTCGAGACCGATCACGGTCTCGAGCTCGGTCGTAGGTTCGGCAGCGATTGGGTCGGCCATGCATTCAGTCTACTCACTGAGTCGGTTCGCTCACGGAGGGCGTGCAGCCTGCTGTTAGTCTGCGGGCAACAGATTGCCGTGCGGGAACGGCGTTGAGGGTGTGTGGGCTGCATGAGTACTGATGTCTATCCGCCGCGATCCGGTCTGGCGCAGGCTGGCGCGGAGGTCCGCCCGCTGCGGATGCTGCACACGTCGGACGTGCATCTCGGTGCCTACACCTCGCAGCCATATCGGGCCGAGTCCGACGGTTCGGAGAGCCTGGAACCGGCCCTGCAGGCGTTCCAGCATGTACTCGAGCTCGGCGTCGATGCCGACGTGGACGTGGTCGCGATTGCCGGGGACTTCTTCGACCACGTGCGGGTCAAGCAGCCGTACGTCGAGGCGACTGGTGAGCTGATGGCGTCGGTCGGTCGCCCGGTGGTGATCCTGCCAGGCAACCACGACCCGCACATGCCCGAGGGCGTCTATCAGAAGTTCGCCGACGCCTTTCCAGCCAACGTGCATATCATTGCGTCCGCCGAGGGTGAGTTGGTGTTGCTGGAAGATGTGGGTGTGCAGTTCTGGGGGCAGGCGCACGAGAGCTACAACGACTTTTCGCCCACCTCGGCTCGTCCGGCTTGGGCGAGTGCCGCCGATCGCTATGTGTGGCGCGTCGCTATGGCGCATGGCTACTACGTCGGCACGGGCGAGTCGCGCTACTCATACCAGATTCGGTCCTCGGAGATCGAGGCGATGGATGCTGACTACGTAGCGCTCGGACACATCGACGTGCACGAGGGCGTCGGTGGCGGCGTAATACCGGCCTACTATCCCGGCGCGCCGCGTCACTCGGGCGGCGCCACGATCGTCGACTTCAGCGCCGACGGCGTCATCGTGCGGCATGAGCTACACGACGGCGCTGCAACGGATCCACAGACGGCCAATCCGATGCTGGCCGCGCGGCTGCACTAGCGGTTCGGGCATTCGCGCGGCACCGATGCCACCGACAGCAACTGGGGTAAGAAGAGGAGACGCCGTGGCTTACCGAGCGTTCGTGGTCAACAAGATCGAAGACGAGTTCAGCGCGTCGGTGCAGATGCTCGACGCATCCGACCTGCCCGAAGGCGATGTGACGGTTGCGGTCGAGTGGTCGGACCTGAACTATAAGGATGGTCTCGCCTGCACACCCAACGGTCGTGTGGTGACCAGCTACCCGATGACGCTCGGGATCGACTTCGCCGGGACGGTGGTCGAGTCGTCCGATGCGCGCTACGCAGCGGGCGACGCGGTCGTGGCGACGGGCTACGACTTGGGCACTGGCCATCCCGGTGGCTACGCGGAGCGCGTGCAGGTCCCCGGCGACTGGCTTTCGCCGCTACCGCACGGCATGTCACCAGAAGAGGCGATGACGCTGGGCACCGCCGGTATCACGGCAGCCATGTCGATCGATGCGATCGAGCGGGGCGGCATCGGGCCTGACGCTGGGCCGGTCATCGTCAGTGGCGCGACGGGCGGCGTCGGCTCGACGGCGGTCGCGATGCTGGCCGCGCGGGGCTATACGGTGCACGCCAGCACCGGCAAGGCGTCGGAGCATGATTTCCTGCGAGCGCTCGGCGCGACCGAGATTCTCGAGCGCGAAGAGCTGGCGGCCGAGTCGCGGCGTCCACTGGAGCGCGAGCGTTGGGCGGCGGCCGTCGACCCGGTCGGCGGGAGCACGACGGTGTCGATCCTGCGACAGACGAAATACGGTGGTGTGGTAGCGCTGTCGGGTCTGACCGGCGGAGTCGCTGTAGCGACGACGGTGATGCCGTTCATCCTGCGCGGCGTGTCGCTCGTGGGTATCGAATCGGTCTACTGGCCGGGCGAAGATCGACCGCGTCTGTGGGCGCGCATGGCCGAGGATTTCCGCGACCGCAACCTGCTCGACTTGGTCGAGGCGCGAATCGGCCTCGAAGACGTACCCGAGGCGGCCTCGCGCATCCTGGCCGGCGGAGTCCGCGGGCGAGTGCTCGTGCGCCCAAGCTAGGCGCGGCAGAGAGGAGACGGACGATGCAGATCGGACTCTTTATCGGCGGCGCAGGGCCTGCGCCTGGCGTACTGGAGATCGTTGAGCAGGCGCAAGCCGCGGAGGCCGCGGGATTCGCCACGTTTGGCATGGCCAACATCTTTTCGCACGACGCGATGGGCGCCTTGACGCTGGCCGCTGCGCAGACGGAGCGGATCGAGCTGATGACTGCGGTCGTGCCGACCTATCCGCGGCATCCGCACGCGATGGCGCAGCAGGCATTGACCGTGCAGGCCGCCTCGGGCGGCTCGCGCTTCGTGCTGGGGATCGGACTGTCCCACCAGATCGTGATCGAGGGCATGTTCGGCTATTCGTTCGACCGCCCGGCGCGACATATGAAGGAGTACCTCGACGTCCTCCTGCCGCTGCTACAGGGCGAGCCGGTCCAGACCGACGGCGAGCACTACCGTGGGCAAATCAGCCTCGATGTACCCGACGCGGAGAAGCCGGTCTCGTGCATGCTGGCGGCGATGGGCCCGGCGATGCTGCGGCTGGCCGGGGGGCGCACGGATGGCACGATCCTCTGGATGACCGCCGCGAAAGCTGTGGAAACGCACATTGCACCGAAGATCAACGCCGCCGCCGAAGCAGCCGGTCGCCCGCTGCCGCGTATCGTCGTTGGGCTGCCGGTGATGCTCAGTGGAGACGTCAGCGCGGCGCGCGAGTCGGCGGCTCAGCAGTTCTCGAACTACGGACGGCTGCCTTCCTATCGGTCGATGCTGGACGTTCAGGGCGCGGCAAACCCAGAGGATGTCGCTGTGCTGGGCACAGAAGAGCAGATCGAGACGCAGCTGCGTCAGCTCAAGGACGCGGGCGCGACTGACTTTGTCGGCGTCAGCTTCGGCTCGGACGATGAACGCGGCCGGACTGAGGAATTCCTCGCCTCGTTGGCACCGGCGCTGTAGCGGAGCGCGGCTCGAGTCTGAAGCCACTCGAGTCTGAAGCCAGGCGCGGTGTCGGGTGCGATACCTAGCTGGAACTACTCGATGTAGTCGCGCAGCCGTGTGGACCGGGACGGGTGACGAAGCTGGCGTAGCGCCTTGGCCTCAATCTGACGAATCCGCTCGCGGGTGACATTGAAGTCACGCCCGACCTCTTCGAGTGTACGTGCGCGGCCATCGCCGAGTCCGAAGCGCAGTTCCAGCACCTGACGCTCCCGCGTTGAGAGTGAATCAAGCACAGCGCCAACGGTCTCCTTGAGCAGCTGCTGACCAGCGGCTGCGTCGGGCGCGACCATCTTCTCGTCCTCGACAAAATCGCCCAGGTGGCTGTCGTCTTCCTCACCGATCGGCGTTTCCAGCGACACCGGTTCTTGCGAGACCTTGATGATTTCACGGACACGCTCGGCATTGACGCCCATGCCTTCGCCGATCTCCTCGTAGGTGGGCTCGCGGCCAAGCTCCTGCACCAATCGGCGGGAGACGCGGATCTGCTTGTTGATCGTCTCGACCATATGCACGGGAATGCGAATCGTTCGCGCCTGGTCGGCGATGGCCCGGGTGATCGCCTGGCGAATCCACCAGGTGGCGTAGGTGGAGAATTTGTACCCCTTGCGGTAGTCAAACTTCTCGACTGCGCGAACCAGGCCGATGTTGCCCTCCTGGATCAGGTCGAGCATCGACATGCCGCGTCCGATGTACTTCTTGGCGACCGAGACCACGAGTCGAAGATTGGCCTCGGTGAGTCGTTTTTCGGCCAGGTACGCGTCTTCCTTCAGGACGCCGATGTGTCGTTCGCAGCGCAGTGCGATCGGTTCGAGCTTGTTGTCCAGGTCTGAGGGACAGGGGATGAGCTGCTCGATCCCGCTGGTCGCGCGCAGCAGGTGTCGAACGTGCCGCGCATTGAAGATGTGCGTGACGACCGAGACCTGCACCAGTCGTTCCTCGGCGCGCGCCTCGTCATATTCCTCGTCCGAGAGTTGGAAGCGATGGATCAGCGCCTCCCGCAGTTCTGGGTCCATCTCTTGATCCACCCGCTCGCGGAACGCTGGATCCTTGGTCAGGTCGAAGAGGGAGAGCTGGTCGCGCCCGATCTCCTCGGCGATGACTGCGATCTCCGGCAGCAGTGATTCGAGCTGGAGGAGCAGGTAGATGGTGATTTCCACTGCGTTCGGCGAGCGGCCGTTGAGGTTCCGCCATTCCTCTTCGAAGTCGCGGATCCAGTTGCCCTCTTCCATTTGACGCGAGAGGTCGCGCTCGTCCTGGGCCTTGAGCAAGTTGACTCGGCCGATCTCGCGCAGGTACATGCGGACCGGATCATCGATGCTTTCCGTCTCTTCGTGGACGCGCTGCCGCCCTTCTTTGCGGACTTCCAGAATGCGCCGCGAGCCAACATCGCTGCTGCGCTTGTAGAGGTCGAGCGCCGGCGCTGGCGCTGTTTCCGGTTCTGCTTTGGTTTTGCTTCGCCTACGGCCCTGTCCGCGAGCTTGTCCACGGGGCTTGCCCTTGCGGCGCCTGCTGGGCTTTGGGGTCGGTTCGGGGCGGGGCTGTATGGGTCGCTCCAGCGCGCCGAGCAGGGTGCGTAGTTTCTCGTCGTCCTCTGGTGTTTCGTCGCCGTTCAGTGTGAAGCTGGCGACGGCGGCGTGGGAAATCTGCCGTTCCTCGTGCATTTTGGCGCGGTTGCGACGCTCCGCGGCCTTTTTCGGCGTGGGCGCGGCCTTCGTTGACTTCTTCGTCGTGCGTTTGGGTTGTTCGGCCAGGTTGATCGTGCGACGCCCGGCCGGCATCGAGAATTCATCGACCGGGGCGGTCAACGCGCGCACGCGAGCTTCCTCTTCCGACTGCGCGACGGCGCGCGGTTTGCGCTGGCCCGGCGCTTCCGCCGTGAGGCGCCGGTCGCCGAGCTGGTCGCGAACGAGCTGGCGCAAGCGTCCGATGGCGCCACCGCCTAGCTCGGCGTCGCGGGCGCGGTCAGTGAGCACCGTCGCGCTGGCCGTGGTTGGAGCTGCCTGCGTTGCCTTCATGGTTCGTGCAGAGCCCGAGGCACCGTTGGAGTTGCCTGCGGACGACGCACCGTTTGGCGCAACGCTCGCTGGGGCGTCGCTTTGTGCGGTTGGAGGCGTTGGTTGGGCCTCGAGTGGGTGCGTGGACGAAGGAGTCGATGGCTTGGCGGGAGCCGTTGCAGCTCCGCTGTTTGCTGTAGGCATGAACTCCTCCTTGATGCTTCACCTGCGTGTTCAGCCGATCCCAGTGTCGGAAGCGCTACATGTGCGTTAGGTGGGCGGCGGGGTTTCTTGATGCAAGCGCCGCGCCGCATCGCGAGCCTGCAGCACCGAGGTCGCGGCTTGACGCAGATCTGGGTCGGCGATCTGCTGGTGAGGCTCGTGCTTGATCTGGGCGGCCAGGCGGGCGACTGCGTCGGCGCCAAGCGCGCGTTCGTGCTCGCCGATCTCAAGAATTTTCAGGCGAAGGCTCGCTTTGCTGCGTCTGCGTCGGAGGCGTCGAACGGCGTCGGCCACAGCGGCGCGCGCGTCTTCCTCACTGTAGAGCGGAAGCTGCCTTGCGTCACGCTCTAGCACCGCGATCCGCCCGTGGGAGTCGGGCAGCTCGTCCGCCCAAGCGGGTGTGGTCAGGGACGGTTGGTTCAGCCGCGCCTGCAGGATGGCGCGATCTTCAGCGCCGTCGATTAGCTCGGTGTCTTCATTCGAGAGCGCTAATCGTGCGGGCTCGTAGCGCAGAGCCAGCTGCATGATGAAGCGCTGCTGCGGCTCCAGTCGTCCTGAATCTGCGCGCGTCGCGCGGGGTTGCGCCCTGCTAGCCCTACTACTGGTAGGGGGATGTGCGCTGGTGTTGGTGGGGCCGCCCAAGAGGACCGCAGGATCGACGCGGGCCCAGGCAGCCACTCGGCGTGTGTACTCCTCGCGCATGACGGCGTGCCCGACGGTACGAATCGTCGGCATCAGCTCGTCGACGAAGTTGGCGCGGCCGCGCGGCGTTTCCAGATCGTGTCGTCCGCGCGCTTGGTCGAGCAGCCAGTCGAGAAATGTGGGCGCCGTTTCCACCAGCTCTCGCCAGAGATCGGGCTGCGAGCGAATTAGCCCGTCCGGGTCCTGGTTTGTTGGCAGCTGGATGATGCGGATGTCGTTGGAGAGTGCGTTCTGCAGTTGTCCAACGCGACGATGATCAATCGAGACGCTCTGCTCACGGCCGAGCGCGAGGCGAGCCGTGTCGATGCCGCGCCGGGCTGCGGCCTGACCAGCCGCATCCGCGTCGAGCGCCAGGCGGACATCGGTGGCGAGCGGTTTGATCAGGTTGATTTGGGCTTCGGTCAGCGCGGTACCCATCGAGGCGACTGTGTTGGGGCTGCCAAACTCGTGTGCGCTGATGACGTCGGTGTAGCCCTCGACGATGATGGCCATGCCCACCTCGCGGATCGCTGGATGGGCGAGGTCGAATCCATAGAGCAAATCGCGCTTGCGAAACAGATCGCCCTCGGGCGTGTTGATGTACTTGGCCGGTTCATCGATCAGTGTGCGTCCGCCAAAGCCAACGGTTTCGGAGCGCGGATTGCGGATCGGGAAGATCAAGCGGTCCCGGAACCGGTCGCGCGGACCCTGTTCGGTGACCAGCACCAGGCCAGCGGCTTCCGTGTCCTCCAGCCGATGCCCGCGCGCGGAGAGATGATGCACGAGCGCATCGGGTGCTGAGCCGGCAAGCCCCAGATGGAACCGCTGCGCGGCTTCCATCGAGATGCCTCGGTCTTGCAGGTACCCGCGCGCTTCAAGGCCGGTCGATGGATCGTGCAGGTTCGTCCGCCAGAAGTGCATCGCGGCGTCGTTGGCGAACAGGAGGCGTTGGCGCTGCTCTTCGCGCCGTGCCTGTTCGGGGCTGCGCGGACGCAGCTCGACGCCGGCGCGTGGCGCTAGTCGCTGCAGCGCTTCGCGGAAGTCAACGTTGTGGCGTTTCATCTCCCAGCTGAAAATGTCGCCACCCTCTGAACAGGCGCCGAAGCAGTGCCAGGTCTGGCGGCTGGGGTTGACGATGAAGGACGGCGTCCGTTCGGCGTGAAAGGGGCAGGGCGCTTTGTACGTCGAGCCGCTGCGCTGTAGGGCAACCTCAGCGCCAATCAGATCGACGATGTCCAGTTTGGCCTTCACCTGCTCAGCCAGCGACATCAGCTGAAGCTGGCCAGTGAATCGGTCGGGATGCGCAGCATGCGACAAATGTACGACGTGATCAAACGGTTGGCAACGCATGACCACAGGGGCACGGCTGCGGGGCATGGCCGCGGGCCAGCGAGACAGCTGAGGCGCGCCTGCGGCTATTCGGGGATCTCAACGGTGATGGAGTTGTTGGTCGTGTTCTGCTCAGCAACGGCTCCGCCGACCAGAACAGTGAGGGTGATGGCGCCGGTATGTGGCTGCTGGCTTGTGAGAATCTCAGACTGCCCGATCGGCAGCGGCTCGCTGTCCGCCGAGCCCCGCACAATGCTCTCGAGGGTCTCGCCGCTCGCGTCGGAGACCACGATTCGGAACGTCTCTGCCGGTGCATCACCCTGGTTGCTGACCGTCACCAGCACGAAACCGTCGACTGTCGTGAGCACGTCCAGGACGGTGAGGTCGGGGCTAGGTGACGGCGCATCCCGCTCTGTTTCAGACGTTTCGTCATCGGCGTCATCTTCCTGCGAGGTCTGGTCATCCTGGAGGCTGCCCCCGGAGTTAGCCTGAGGCGACTCTGGGCCTGATAGCGAGATGCGGTACGTATTGTTGCGGGGGTTCGTATCAATCACGGACTCCAGCATGATCAGCGCCTCAACGTCCGCCCCAGCTTCCAGCGTGAGGTCTAGTGGAATCGAGCGGGCATCATCGGCCGCCAGCTTGAGGGTGACTGCGACTACACCCAACTCGGCGCCGGTTGCGACGTTCGTCACGATCAGCTTGATGTCCGTTCGTCCAATCTCAACCGTGCTGGCGTTGACGATCGACACGATGAGCTGTCGGCGGTTGTCTTCCGCCTGACGCGCGGTCAGGATGGCGAGGTCCACATCGTCGCTGACGGTCGGCGTCGACGCGTCGGCTTGTTGTGAGGCGTTATCCCCGCCGACCGGTAATTCCTCGTCGTCTGTGGCGGCGGCGACTACGTGGATCATGATGCGGGCGTCGTAGCGGTCTTGTTCGGGCGTGAACACGACGAGTTGGAGCTCGTACGATCCTGAGCTGGTGATCCAGCGCTCAACTTCGGCGACCGTTTCCCGGTACTCAGGAACGGGGCCTTCGAATGAGTGGATGAGGACGGAGCTGCCGAGCGTGTGATCGGGGGCGACCGGGGTGATGTAGAGCAAGGCGCTGGCGACCTGCACGTTCGGCGCGCTGAGCTGGACGTTGAGCTGAAACTCGTCGTCGAAGGTGAACTGCTGGCCGTCACGTGGCGCGTCGAACTGCGCCGCGCCGATGCCGCTGTCCTCGCTCTCTGGGCCAGTCGGCGATGACGGTTCGGACTCGTCGTCCGCTGACTCCTCGTCGTCCGGCTCGGGAGCGACGCCGTTCTGCGGCAGCAAGATCACGGGAATCGTCTGCGACTCCTCCCGTCCAGCGGCATCGATGGCGATGATCGTGACTTCGGTTTCGCCCGTCTGGTTGGGCGTCCAGTCGATGTTGGCGAGATACTCGCCTCCGACCAGTGTGGACGTGACCGATATGACGCGGTCGCCCTCGACGAGCATGTCGAAGCGTTCAATTGGTTGGCTGCCCGTGGCGGAGATGGCGAGTCGGATCGTGGCGCCGGTGATGAACTGCTGCAGCGGGGCGATCCCGAGCACCTGCAGCCGCAGGGCTGCCGCTACCCGCGCCTGGTCGTCTGTGACTTCGACGCGGATCCTCCGCTCGGTCTCAACCCCCTGGTCGTCGAGCGCGGCAATCCGCACGTCGGCGAAGCCGAGCCGGGCAGGTGTCCAGACGAACGTGCCGATGTACGCGCCACGGTCAGCGGAGTAGGCCGGCAACACCGACACCAGAGACTGCTCGTTGACGAACAGTTCCAGCGTCGCGATGGGGTTGCCCGCGGAGATGGTCACGGTGATGCTCTGCGGCTCGTCCAGCAGGACGAGCTCTCCCTCGTCGAGTGAGATCAGCATCAGCGGCGCATCCGGCTCGTTGGTGTTGATGACGTCAAGGGTGAGGATGAGCACGGTGACGGCGGCGACGATGCCGCCGATCACGAGCAGGATGGCGATCGAACCGATGCGGCTGCCCATGAGTCCTAGCGACCTCGTCGGCTCGGATATGCGCGGCAATGCGCCGATCAGAATTTGAACTGATCCGCCGTCACTCTATATCGCCAGTAGCGGGTCGCAGCAGCGGGCGGCGGCTCGATCAGCGTCGCCGCGCCGCTTCGGCGTTGGCGACCAGATGGCGGGTTCGTTCGATCACGTCGGGGGTGACGGAGATCGAGGTGATCCCCCAATCGACCAGACGCTGCGCGAGGTCAGGATGTTCCGACGGACCCTGTCCGCAGACTGAGACGGTGATGCCGCGCCGCTTGCTCGTCGTGATCACGTGTTCGATTGCGCGTAACACTGCGGGATTGCGCTCATCGAAGCTATCAGCGAAGCGCTCGGAGTCGCGGTCGATCCCGAGCGTGAGCTGAGTCAGATCGTTGGAGCCGATCGAGACGCCGTCCAGGCCGCAGTCGATAAACTCGTCCAGCAAGAACACGTTGGATGGGACTTCGACCATCATCCAGAGCTGGAATCCACCCGGCGTGGCGGCGTCGCGCTGGAGCCCATAGTCCGCCACCTGTCGTGCGACCTGCGCCATCTCGTCCGGCGTGCGCACGAAGGGGATCATGAGGTGTAGGTTGGGATGTGCCTCGCGGACCTGCTCCAGGGCCCGAAGTTCCAGCTCAAAGAGGTCAGGTTCGCGGATGTACCGCGCTGCGCCGCGGTAACCGATCATGGGGTTTTCTTCGTCAGGTTCGTAGAGGTCGCCGCCGGCCAGGTTGGCGTACTCGTTGGTCTTGAAGTCGGTGGCGCGATAGACCACGGGGCGTGGGTCGAAGGCCGCAGCGATCTTGCGCATGCCGTTGGAGAGGCGTCGGACGTACTCGTCCTGGCGACCGGTGTTGATGAAGTGGCGCGGATGCTCGCCCAGCCGGGCAATGATGAACTCGGCCCGCAGCAGCCCCACGCCGTCGACGTCGCGCTCGGCGACACGCTCGGCGATCTCGGGCTCGGCGAGATTGACGTACAGGCGGGTCTCGGTCGCCACCCGCGCGTAGCGCTCGGTCTGCCGTTCGCTCCACCACTGCAGCAGTTCGGTTTGGACGCCGTCGTAGATCAGGCCGGCTGCGCCGTCGACGGTGACCTCGCGTCCGTCGGCGAGCTGGGCGGCGCCGGATGCGCCAACGACGCAGGGCACGCCAAGCTCCCGGGAGATGATCGCCGCGTGACAGGTTCGGCCGCCGCGCTCGGTCACGATCGCTGCCGCGCGTTTCATCGCTGGGACGAAGTCGGGCGTCGTCATTTCGGCGACCAGCACGTCGCCTTCGCCGATGCTGGAGGTCTGACGCGGGTCGCGGATGACCCGAGTACGGCCGCTCGCCACGCCAGGCGAGGCGGGCGAGCCGTCCAGAATGGGCACCGCCGTCGGCGTGGGCGCGGGATGGCCGCCATTGGCCGGTGTGGTCGGCGCGACCGTGGTAATCGGCCGTGCTTGCAGTATGTAGAACTGACCGTCAACCCAGCCCCATTCGATGTCCTGCGGGGCGTCGTAGTGCGACTCGATTCGCTTGCCAATTTCGCTGAGCGCGGTGACCTGCGCATCACTCAGCTTGGGTGATGAGCCTTCAGACTCGCTCAGAGGCAGCCAGACATTCGGGCCGTGTTGTGGATCGACAGTGCCGTCAGGCGAGCGCACCAGCCGTCGATCCTGTGTGAAGATTTGTCGCGCCACGATGCGCTGGGACAATTTATCCACTTCGAAGTGATCGGGCGAGACCAACCCGCCGACGACCGCTTCGCCAAGTCCAAATGCGGCCTCGATCACGATCTTGTTGGCGTCGTTCGTGATCGGGTCGATGGTGAACATCACGCCCGACGATTCAGACTGCACCATCTGCTGTACAGGCACGGCGAGATCGACGTCGAGGTGTCCCCAGCCGGCTTGTTCGCGGTAGAAGATCGCGCGCGCTTCGAAGAGAGAGGCCCAGCAGCGCTGGACGGCGTCGACGACGTTGATCCCGCCCTCGACGTTGAGGAAGGTGGCCTGCTGGCCGGCGAATGACGCTTCCGCTAGGTCCTCGGCGGTTGCGGAGCTGCGGACCGCGACGGGGCCTTCGCCGAGGACGGTATAGGCGGCGCTGATCTCTTGCTGAATCACGGCCGGCATTTCCGCCTGTTCGATCGTCTGTCGAATGGCCGCGGCGACCTCATTGAGCTGGCCATCGTCGGTGATGTCTAGGCCGTTC
This sequence comes from Dehalococcoidia bacterium, assembly GCA_963422755.2. Lineage (GTDB taxonomy): Bacteria > Chloroflexota > Dehalococcoidia > Bin125 > Bin125 > Bin125. Next base: position 2,043,346 of record OY730488.1, on the reverse strand, counting down.
AGCAATTGCCGCAGCACGCGGTCGAGGCCGGCGTCCGTGATGAAGCGTCGGTAGGCGTGGGTACTGACCACAAATCCAGGCGGAACCGGAATGTCGGCTTGGGTGAGTTCGCCCAGATTGGCGCCCTTGCCGCCCACAAGCGAGACGGCATCTCGTCCGACTTCAGTGAACCAGACGATGTGTTGGAGGTCAGAGGTCATGAAGGCAGCCCACACTCAGCTGGACGATCATCGTCGCGGTGCAGGATATCACTGCCTGAACGTCACTCCGTTTGAGTCGGTCGTTTGCGCTTGCTGTTTGCGCTTGGTTCTGCCTACTCACGATCACTCGACCGTGACGGTCTTGGCGAGATTCCGCGGCTGGTCGATGTCGAGTCCGCGCGCGAGGGCGATGTGATAGGCGAAGAGCTGGATCACTGGGGTCAGACTGAACGGCGTCAGCGGGGGTGGAGCCGGCGGCACGCCGATGAAGTGGTCGACCATCTCCATCAGCTCGGTGTCGCCAGCGTCGCCGATCGCGATCACTGGCGATCGCCTGGCGCTGACCTGATGAATCGCCGCCGTCATCTTCTCAAACAACGGGCCGCGCGGGGCCAGGGCGATCACCGGAAAGGTTTCGTCGAGCAAGGCGATCGGGCCGTGCTTCATTTCACCCGCGGCGTATCCCTCGGCGTGGACGTAGGAGATCTCCTTGCACTTGAGCGCGGCCTCCATCGCTAGCGGATACTCGATCCCGCGTCCGAGCACGAGAAAATTGGGGGACTGGCGGAACTGTCCAGCGATCGCGGCGCAGCGCTCGGCCTGTTGGAGGCCGCGTTCAACCAACGAGGGCGCGGCGAGGAACTGCTCCAGCCGTTGGCTCAGCTGGGACTCGCTGAGTCGGCCTTGCGCTCGCCCGATTCGGCAGGCGAGCAGGTAGAGCGCGGCCAGCGAGCCGATGAACGTCTTGGTCGAGGCGACGCCCACCTCGGGCCCGCAGCGCAGCACGATGGAGGCGTCAGCCTGGCGGGTCGCCTCGGAGCCGTCGACGTTGGTGACAGCGACCTGGGGAGCGCCCCAGCGTTCGCGAACCTGGCGCATCGCGCCGAGCGTGTCAATCGTCTCGCCCGACTGGGTCACGGAAACGACCAGCGTGGACGGTCCCAGCAGCGGCGCGCGATAGCGGAACTCTGAGGCGTTGTCGTAGTCCGCCGGAATGCCGGCGATCTGTTCGATCCACCAGCGGCCGATCATTGCAGCGTGCAGCGAGGTGCCCATCCCGATGACCAGCACTCGCTCGACCGCGGCGAGCACGTCGTCGGCGATAGCCAGATCCTCTGGCAGCGCCTGTGGTGGAGCGAGCCGGGCGCGGCCGCGAATGGTATCTGACAGCGCGCGCGGCTGTTCGTGGATTTCCTTCAGCATGAAATGTCGGAAGGGGCCACGGGCGATCGCAACGGGGTCAAGGTCGACTCGCGTGGGTGTGGGCGCAACGACTCTGCCGTCACTGGTGTGTACGGTCACCCCGTCGGCGTCAATCTGGGCGATCTCGCCATCCTCGAGGTGGTACACCCGTGTGGTGTGCGGCAGCAGCGCGGGCAGATCGCTGGCGATGAACATCTCGCCGTCGCCGAAGCCGATCACGAGGCCGCCAGCCGATCCCTTGCGGGCAACGTAGATATGATCGGGCTCTTGTCGGCAGACGGCAGCGATAGCGTTGGCGCCGTCCAGGCGCGACAGGGCGCTGGCGAGCGCCTCGCTGAAGCTGCGCCCGTTCTCCAGTTCACGGCCGATCAGCTCAGGGATCACTTCGGTGTCGGTGTCCGATTGCCAGGTACGCCCATCGGCATTGAGTCGCGGCTGGAGCTCGGCGCGCAGCTCGCGATAGTTCTCGACGATGCCGTTCTGAACGACGACCACGTCGCCGCTGGTCGATGCATGTGGATGCGCGTTGCGCTCGGACGGCTGGCCATGCGTGGCCCAGCGCGTGTGACCGATACCGGCCACGCCTGACGGCAGCTGGTCGATCGATTGCGCCAGTTCGCGCAGCTTGCCCTGACGCTTCAGGACGGCGACTGCGCCGTCGCGATCGAGTACCGCGATGCCGGCCGAGTCGTAGCCGCGGTACTCCAGCCGTTGCAAGCCTTCCAACAGGATCGGCGCGGCTGACTGCCGCCCGACGTAGCCAACGATGCCGCACATGCTGCGCCTCGGAACTACTCCGCCGCCGGCGACGTCCAGCTGCGCCCGTTGGAGCGCATCGCCGGTCCGGGTGATGGGCCACCCTCGCCGATGTGGTCATCGCCACCCCCCAACGACTCTAGTACCTCCGACAGGGTGTAGACGAAGGTGAGGGGCCGCCCGAGTACCGATTCGAGCGCCTGAGGGGTGAGATCGTCGAGAAACTTGGCGCCGAAGTAGTCAAGCGAGGCGCGGGGCAGGAAGACGCGCGGCGGCAGGTTCCGACCCGTCAGGGCGTTCGCGAAATCTCCGCCGGGGATAAGTCCGCTCACGTTGACCCGCGCGCCGAAGAGGGAGTTGGCGACGGGCGCAACCTCGAACGTGACGCCGGTGAGCGACGATGCCTCGTGACAGAGCGCCCGCAAGGTTGGCGCGATCAGCGTGCCGCAGGCGATCAGCACCTCGGCTGGCGGCACGATTAATCGTCCTGTCCTGATTCGGCGGCGAACGCGGCGCCAGTCATCGATGAGCGTGCGGGTCATACCGATCCCGTTTTCCCACTGCGGGAATCCGTCGTAACGGGCCGTGGCGGGGATTTGGGCGCCCGCGGTGAGGTAGAACTCGTCGCTCGGAAAGACGACCGACTGTCCGCGCTGGTCGCGGGCATATCGCTGCCAGCGTCGGAGTTGGCGCACGACTCGACGCGCTTCGTCTGGGCTGTGCGTCCGCATGCCAGCGTCGCGGATGCGCTCCTCGCCCTCCAGCGATGATCCGACGGGTACCACGCCGATCGAGCTCACATTGGACTGTTTGAGGAGGTCGCCGACCGTCTGGTCGAGCGCGCTGCCATCGTTGACGCCAGGGCAGAGCACGACCTGCGTGTGCGCCTCAATCCGCATCTCGGCCAGGCGCTGCAGTTGTTCGAGGATGTCGGGCGCGCGCCGATTGCCGAGTAACTGACGGCGGAGCGTGAGGTCGGTGGCGTGCACGCTGACGTGCAGCGGGCTCAGTCGCTGTTCGGCCAGCCGCACCCAGTCGTCGTCGGACAGATTGGTCAGCGTGACGAAGTTGCCATGCAGAAACGAGAGTCGGTAGTCGTCATCTTTAACGTAGAGCGGCCGCCTCAGCCCCTTGGGGAGTCCCTTGAGGAAGCAGAAGAAGCACTTGTTGTTGCAGATCCGCGTTCCGTCGAAGGCGTCGTCGTCGAACTCGATGCCGAGTGGTTCGTCGATCGGTTTTTCGAACTCGACCAGCTCGGGTTCGCCCTCGTGGATCACCTCCAGCTCGACGATCTCATCGGTAGCTTGAAAGCGGTAATCGATCGGGTCGCGGATCGGGCGGCCATTCACGGCGAGGACTTGATCGCCAGGTCGCAGCCCCGCTTCGGCTGCGAGCGAGTCTGGCGCAATCGCGCTGATGGCGCCAGCGGGAACGGACGTTCTGCGTGATCCGGTCATAGGGCGGGCCATACTACGGGCACAGTGGGCGGCGACGCTGTGAGAGCGGCGTTACGAAGTCGCTGAGAGCGTTTGGTCAAACTCTTCGATGCGGCGCACCACGGCGTCGATCGAAAAGTCGGGCGTCGAGGCGCCGGCGGTGACGCCGATGTCTTCGTGGCCGTCGAACCAGTCTGGCCTCAGCTCGCTGGCGGTTTCGACGTGGTGGGTCTCGATGTCGTTGGCGCGGGAGAGCTCGGCGAGGTGGCGCGTGTTGGCGGAGTTGTGGCCGCCGACCACGATCATCAGGTCGACATCCTGAGCCAGGTCGCGGGTCGCCGCTTGCTGCGACGTGGTGGCGTTGCAGAGCACGTTGACGACGCGGATTTCGGTGATCTGGTCGATCCGCGCGAGCATCAGATTGGAGACGAAGGCGGCAAACCGCGCTGGCGTGTGCGTGGTTTGGGAGATCACGCCGATCTTGGCGGGCAGGTAGTCGGGTAGGTCGTCCAGCGACTCGTTCTGGATGACGATTCCGCGCCCACGACACCAGCCGAGCACGCCCTTGACTTCGGGGTGTGTCGGATCGCCGAAGATGACCACGGTGAAGCCGCGCTCGGCGAGGTTGCGCGCCGCCCGCTGCGAGCGGGAGACGAACTGGCAGGTGGTGTCGATGACTGTGAGACCACGCTCCTCGATGTCGCGGACGACCGTCTCGCCGACGCCGTGCGCCGTGATCGCAACCACGTCCGTGTCGACGTCGTCGGCCGAGCGATCCTCCTTGACGGTGATCCCGCTCTCTTCGAGCTGCGCCACGACCTGTGGATTGTGGACGACCTGGCCGAGCGTCGTGACGCGAGTGCCGTTAGCGGCCGCTTCTTGCATCATGTCGACGGCGCGACGAACACCGAAGCAGAAGCCCATGTCACTGGCGCGGTGAATCCTCATGGCGCTGCTCCAGGTCCATCGCTGGTCGAGGGCAGGTCAGCCGCTCCGCTAGCACTGTCCTCGACTAAGTGCGCATACACGCCACGATACGCGGGGGGCAGCTCTTCGGCAATCGCCCGCATGATAGTGAAGTGGGCGCGCTCGATATCGCCTCGGTTGATCCGACGGCCCGCTGGCCGAACGGTGAACGGGCGCGAGGCGGTCATCCGCACTTGGGTGCGGGCAAACAGGGCGCGCCAGCCGGCCCGCATCCGTTCCGATCCCGTAATACCGACGGCCACTACCGGTGCGCCCGTTCGCAGAGCCAGCAGGGCGGTGCCGGAGTGCGCCTCCATCATCGCGCCAGTGTCGGAGCGGTGACCTTCGGGGAACATCCCCAGCGCGGCGCCCTCGGCGAGCAGTCGCTCAGCTTCGCGGATGGCCCGTCGGTCGCCAGCACCGCGGCGTACGGGAAATGCGCCCGAGAGCGCAAACAGATAGCCGATGACTGGCTCCTTCTGAAAGAGCTCAATCTTGGCCATGTAGCGCGGTGAGCGCGGGTAGATCGCAGAGGCCATCATCGCTGGGTCGGCAGAGGAGACGTGGTTGGAAGCGATAATCACCGCACCCTTGGGGATGCGGTTGAAGTGCTGCCACTCACAGCGGACGAGGCGCAGGAAGGCGAAGCGGGCGAAAAATCCCGCGACCAGGAACCAGACTCGCGATGCGTTCGGCATACCGGTCATGCCGATCGCGGCGAGCGCCCGATACTCGCCGAACAGCAGCCGGGTGAGTTGTCTCGTGAGCCAACGGTATGCGCGCCTTCGCATTGGTCAATCCGCACTGCTTCGCACTGGGGGCAGAGCCGACAGGCGATCTCTGATCATGCGCTCGGCGGCGGCGGCCGCTTGCTGCAGCGATAGGTCGGAGGTATCCAGCCATAGCGCGTCCTCAGCGGCGATGAGCGGTGAGACCACCCGCTCCTGGTCGAGCCGGTCGCGTCGATTGGTCGCCTTGAGCACCGAGGCATGGTCGTCGCCCTGCTGGCGTTCGGCGGCGCGACGGCGGGCGCGGACCTCGGCGCTGGCGTCCAGGAATATCTTGACGGGCGCGTCGGGCAGGACCACGGTGCCGATGTCGCGTCCGACGACGATCATGCACCCTTGCGCCGCCTGGCGCTGTTGAATCGCAACCATCAATGTGCGCACGCCAGCGATGGCAGCGACCGTGGGCACGCCCGACTCGACTTCAGGTTCACGCAGGTGCGACGTAACATTCTGGCCGTCGACATAGACATCCAACTCCACCGACTGTGGTTCCGGCGACGACTGTAGCTGGAAATCAGAGCGTCGGATCAGATCCGCGACGCTCTCTTCCTCATCCAGGTGAATGCCGCGCTGTTGCGCTTGCCAGGTGGCGGCGCGGTACATGATGCCAGTGTCGAACAGACGCCAGCCCAGCCGCTGCGCGAGCAGCCGCCCCACCGCCGTCTTGCCCGAAGCGACCGGCCCGTCGATCGCCACCACGCATTTCGGGCAGTCGGCTGGCAGCGGACGTTGGACCGTGTCGCGCATGGTCTCTGGCGGGAGGTCTGGAGGTGTGCTCACGGTTCCATAGTAGTCGGCGGTGGCGATTCACCTCGCTCAACGCTGTCGCTCGAAGCGCCGCCTACGAGACCGGCAGCTCGCCGCAGGAGGCGCACCTCACGTCGATTCAGCGGTCGCACGGCGCCTACCTCGAGATCCTGGAGCAGCAGCGGACCAAAGCGGACTCGGCGCAATGTGATCACGGGGTGGCCGATGGCTTCGCAGAGGCGGCGCAATTCCCGCTTGCGGCCGGTCTGCAGCGTCAACGTTAGCCAGGAGGTCGAGCGGTGGCGATCCAGATCGCGCCCCGCCCGGCGCGACCGAGACGGCTTCGCCCGCAGCGTGTCACCGTCGTCCTCGATGCCGGCATAGATGCGGTCGAGCGCGGCGTCAGACGGTCGCCCCACGACCTCTGCAAGGTAGACGCGCTGGACGCCTCGCGAGGGATGCAGCAACGCGCCGATCAGCGGACCGTCGTTGGTCATAATGAGTAGCCCCTCGCTCTCGAGGTCCAGCCGCCCGACGGGTACGCAGCGGGGGGCGTTCGCGGGCAGCAGGTCGGCCACAGTGCGTCGCCTGCGCGCGTCGCGCGCCGCCGAGAGTACGCCGCGCGGTTTGTGCAGGGCGTAGTAACGGAGCGGTTCGGGTTGCGGCAACGGTTGTCTGTCGAGCAATATCTGTTGGCGTTGCGCGTCGACCCGCAGGGAGAGCTCGGTGACCACCACACCGTCCACAGAGACGCGGCGCTCGCGGATGATCGCCTCTGCCGCCCGACGCGAGGCGATCCCGCTGCGGGCAATCGCGACGGCGATGCGGACGCGAGCGGGATCGCTCATGGCGTTGCGTCATCGGAGGGCGGGCCACCATATGCGGCTGGCGCTCGGGGATCAGTTGGCGAGGAGGGGTCAGGCTGCCAGCGGCGCACAATTAGGGTGACGATGACCCCGATCAACGCGAAGCTGACGATCATCCACGCATTGGCCCCGCCCTCGGACGACGCATCGAGCAGAGGGACGCGGTCATCAGGCGGCTCGGCCCAGCGCTCGCTCGGCGCACGCAGCGAGTCGTCCAGCAGCGGCTGCACGGCGGACGATCCAGGCGATGGTGAGACCGTGACGACCCAACGGTCGGGCGCCAGGGCGAGCGAGTGTCCGCGTGCAGGCGCTGGCAAGGCCTCGTGGCCGTAGCGGACCAAGTCCACGATTTCGCCGTGTGGGTCCAACAGCCTGACCGTGTCGGCGTCGTTGTTGAGGCCATTGCCGATGCGGCGTACGACGATGCTGTCCGCGCCAGTGTCGTGCATGAGGCCAGCATCGAGCGCACGGGTGGCGATGATCAATCGTGAACGCGGGCCGATGGCGCCGCTGAGCGCTGTCTGTTGCGTTGCGTCACCCAGGGCCCAGCCGCCGAGATCGACAGGATGCGCAGTGGGATTGAAGATCTCGACCCACTCAGCCTGGCCGCTCAGCGGTGCGGGCATAATCTCAGTGACGCGCAATGGCGCGGAACGTGGCATAACGACTGGCTCAGCGACAGGCCCGGCCGCCTGTGAAGCTCCGTTGCCGTCAGCTGACTGGGTGATCATGGCTGGAGCGCCTGCCGTCGGGGCGGCCGATGCAGGGTGTTGCGCGGCCGTTGGCTGGTCGTGGGGAGAGGGCGGAGACAGACGCGGTGTCGCATTGGGCGCGTTGCGCTGGACAGAGTCCTCTGGGCTCGGCGCTGCAACCTTACTGAAACTGGCGTCGTTGCCCCAGCTGATGGCGCTGATGATCTTGCCCGCAGGGTCGAGCAGCCGGAGCTGGTCACCGGTATTCGCGAGGCCGTTGCCAATGCGGCCGTCAGCGATCGCGAACTCAATCTGCGTGCCCGGCTCGAACGAACCCCCGACGACCACCGATCCGCCAGGGGGCACGACCATGCCGTCGAGTGGGTCGGCATTGTTGTTGTCGGCGATGCTCCAGCCATCGAGCGCGATCGGCGAGGCGCTGCTGTTCGAGAGCTTGAACCACTCGAACGCGGCATCCTTGCGGCCCTGCCCGGCGTTGGGGTAGACCTCGCTGATCCAGATGAGCGGGGCCGACTCCTGGGCGCCATCTGGACCATCTGGGATGTGCGCGAGGCGAGTCGTCGAACTGCTGATGTCGGACGGTCGCAGCGGTTGTTGATGCGGCCAGGCGCTGAGCAGCTGGCGGCGTGAGTTCAGCGCGCGCCACCAAGATGACTGACGGGCGATCCGAGGGTGATTGCGGCTGAACGGGTGGAAATGCAGGGCATGTCCTGGCTCAGGCGAGGGCAGCGAATGAAAGCTGTGATCCGCCCCCCAGCTCGCGGTCGAGAGCCACCGGCCTTTGGCGTCTCGCAGCACCAGATGTCCTGCTACCGCGTTCAGCCCGCGGCCGATCTTGCCAGCTGGTCCCGTCAGCTCGTGGCTCTCGCCGGGCTCGAGTCGAACTGACGGTAGCGTGATCCACGACGCGCCGACCGTGAGCGACCAGTTGATCGTCAGCAATGACTGGAGCGTCACATTCTTGATGGTGACGCTCTCCGATTGGTCGCCCAGCGGATCGACCAGGACAGTGGTGATGCGAGCGGTCGACTCGGGCGGATCGTGAGTATGTTGGCCGGTGTGGAGCTGGATCTGCGCCTCGACCGACCAGGGAGTCGGCGTATCGGTGAGAAGCTGTTGGCCGATGGCGCTTCTGCCGATGGATTGTCCCGCATTCGGCGCGGCGAACTGGTATCCCAATGACGAGTTGCCCCAACTGACCATGTCATGCCGGACGCCGAACGGGTCGATCAGGGCCACGCGATCGCCGATATTGTGGAGGCCGTTGCCGATGTGCGCGCCGTCCAGGATGATGATCTGCGCTCCGGCGCTGGCGGCAAGATTCGCAGCCGAGCCGACCACGATCACAGTCTCGCCGGCGCCGAGCGCGATGTCCGGCAGCGAACTAATGGCATGGGCGTCTTCCAGCATCCAATCGCCAAGTCGGATCGGCGCAGAGGACGCATTATGCAACTCGATCCACTCATTCGCTGCGACCGAGTCGCCGTTGGGGTCGGCGACGGGATGTACCTCGCTAATCACGAGCTGCGCTGCGCTGTGTTTGGACGCCAGCGCCGAGCCCGCGTCCAGTCCACCGATCAGCCCGATGCTCAGAGCGACAACAGCCAACGCCAGTACCGCTAGTCCCTGTCTGGCGACGAGGCGTCGGAATCGGCGCTGGTCTGGCGCGGATCGGTTAGGAGACGACCGTGATCCGACGGCGAACGGTGGTGTGTTCTTCAACGAGGATCGTCTGCGTGTTCAGCGGTGGAGAGAGTTTCTGACGGGCCAGTTCGACGATGGCGGGGGCGGCGTAGTGGGCTGCGAACTCCGCCACAGCAGCGGCCATAAGGAGTTGTACGGCACCGCGCAGGGCGGGCGTGAACGGCGCCAGGTCGTCGCGAATCGCCGGCAGCAGGGGGGATGCGCGCTGTTTGATCACAACCGGCGTGAGCACAGGTGGATCAGGCTCAATCATTCGCCTCTCATTTCAGCTGATCAATTACATAATTAGGCTAGTGGTCACATGATTCGCTAGTGGTAACACTGACCCGTCAGTTACATAACGCTCAATCAACGGTGCTGCCGATCGCCGCCTCTACCGACTCGGTGATCTCCCTGCCATCGGGACGGTCCAGAATCGTCGGCTCGGAAGCGATCGCCTGCAACGACTGCAAGACGAATGTAGGTTCACGAGCGACACCGGCTTCGCGGATGGCTCGGAAGAGCGCAGCCTCCGAGTCGGGCCCGTCGCCGAGCGCCCTCCAGAACGGCGCCCAGCGGGTACCTCGGATTGGGTATTGCGCCCAGGTGACGGTCGGACCGCGGTCAAGCTCGGTCGTGACCCGCTGCAGCGTCATCCCGGACCGCTCCGCCCGCTCGCGAATCAGGTGACGGATGACGTCCTGCCAGGCACCGATCGGTCCATCGGGCAGCGCTGGATGCAGGTTGAGGCAAGGCAGCGCTTCGCAGATGACATCGGTCAGGATCATCATGTACCCGGCCAGCATCCCGACTTCGGGCGCATGCGGCGTGATGGCGTTGAGTAATCGGCGGTCGTAATCGCGCCGCCACGGCTCGAGCCCGCTGGCGGGCGACGACGGCGCGCCGCCGACGCGTCGCCGCCAGTCGCGGGCGCTCTCTGCGATCAGCGGGATGCCCGCCATTCGGACGTCGTCCAGGAATGCATCGGTGTTGGCGGAGTGTCCAGCCGCGCGATTGCAGACCACGCAGACGATTTCAGCGTCCAATTGTCCCACGCGGATTGCGTCGAGCGCGGTCCGCAGCAGCAAGCGCGAGCTGGTTCCTTTGGCGGTCGCAAACCAGGCGATGCGGAGGGTCACGCGCTCAGGGTTCGCTACGGAGCGACTCGATGCGCAGTTCAGCATCACTCAACATCGACTGCGCCGCCTCGCTCAGGGCGATGCCGCGTTCGTATGCGTCGAGTGCGCGGTCGAGCGCCAGGCCGCCGTCTTCCAACTCCGCCAGCACGGCCTCGAGCGCTTCCACCACCTCCTCGTATGTTCTGTCAGGCTCCGACGTGTTCATGGTGCTCAGCTGTCCTCAGTTGTGGGTTCGTCGGTTATGCGAGTAACTCGGGCGGTGGCTCGGTCGTCGGCGAACTGCAGGACGATGGTCTGGCGTGGGGCCAACGCAGCCGCGCAGGAGACCACGCGGCCGCCGTCGTCAGCAACGATGGCGTAGCCGCGCTGCAGCGTACGCATTGGGCTGAGCGTGTCCAGCTGAGCCGCATGAGCCTGCTGGCGTCCTCGCAGCAAGGTGAGCTGCGCGTCCAGCGCCTGGTCCAAATCGCGGCGTTGGCGATGCAGCACGACGCGCATTGCCGCTGGTTGTGGCGCGGCGAGCTGCAGGCGGTCCCGTTGCGCCGCCATGCACTGTTCCAGATCGATCAGTCGGCTGTTGAGTCTGTGGTCGAGGGTCAGGCGTAGTGCGCCGGCGCGTGCGGCTTCCTCGGCCCGGTCTGGCACGGCGATTTCGGCCGCCGCCGACGGCGTCGGCGCGCGCCGATCGGCGACGTGGTCGGCGATGCTGACGTCGGTTTCATGCCCGATGGCGGAAATCACGGGGATCTCGCTGGCGAAGATGGCGCGTGCGACCTGCTCCTCGTTGTAGGCCCACAAGTCCTCTGGCGACCCACCGCCGCGGGCCACGATGAGCACCTCAGGCGCGTCCGCCGTCAGCAGATTGAGCCGTTGAATGCCCTCGGCGATGGACTCGGCTGCGCCGGCGCCTTGCGTCAGGCAGGGCGAGAGCAGCAGCGAGGCCAGCGGCCAGCGTCGCGCGATCACTTGTTGGATGTCGTGCCAGACGGCCCCGCTGGGCGAGGCCACCACGCCAACCCGACTGGGGAACGCCGGCAAGGGACGTTTGCGGTCGGAGTTGAACAGCCCTTCCGCCTGGAGCATACGGAAGCGGCGCTCGAATTCCGCCTGCAAGACGCCTGCGCCGATGGGTCGCAGGTCATCGACGATGATCTGCAGCGATCCGCGTGGCAGGTAGATGTCGGCGCTGCCGTGCAGCAGGACTTGGTCGCCCTGCTCGACGCGCTGGCCGCGGTTCTGTCGGCGAAAGAACACACAGGCGAGCGCGGCGTCCGCATCGGCGTCGGCGAGATCGAAGTAATAATGTCCCGCGCCGGAACGGCTCAAGCTGCGAATCTCGCCCTCGATCCAGATGTCGTTCAGCTCTGGGTCGGCCTGCAGCTGTCTACGCATGTGCTGTGCGATCTCGCCGACAGAGCGGCTCTGCGGGGCAGCCTGCGGTTCGCCTTCCGATGTGGCGTGGTCCCAGTCGAACGATCGCTGCTGGCGCTGCTGACGCCGTGCGTGGAATCCTGGCGGCGGTCGCCTGGCCATGACTGGTTCCGCTCCCGCTCGCCGTTGCCGTTCAGGCGCGCTCGAGGTACTGGCCGGAACGGGTGTCGACCTTCACGGTGTCGCCTGGTCCAATGAACAGTGGCACATTGATGGTGAGTCCCGTCTCGAGCGTCGCCGGTTTGGTCGCGCCGGTGGCGGTATCGCCCTTGATGCCGGGGTCGGACTCCGCGACGATCAGCGGGACAGCCGCGGGCAGCTCGACGGCGACCGGGCTGTCGCCCACGATCAGCACTTCAGCCTCCGCGTTTTCTGCAAGGTACTGGACGGCGTCGCCGACGACGTCCAGCGACAGCGGCTGCTGCTCGTAGGTCTCGGCGTGCATGAAATAGAGCAGGTTGTCCTCGCGGTAGAGGTACTGCATGGTCTGTCGCTCGGTGCGGATGCGGCGGAACTTCGTGCCGGCTTGAAAGGTGCGCTCGATCGTGTGGCCGCCGCGGATATCGCGCAGCTTCAGCCGAGCCTGTGCCGAGCCGCGTCCGACTTTGATGTGTTCCCAGTCGACGATCTGATATTCGTTGCCATCGAGCTCGATCACGAATCCGCGCTTGAGGTCGCCGGTGGAGATCATCGTCTGCCTGTCTACTGGCGTGTCGCTGCTATGCGGTCAAGCGTAGCTTGGGGGTACCGCTGAACGAGTGGAAGCCGTCGTCGTCGAGCAGCCCCATGTCCTCGATCCGCACGCCACCCCACTCAGGCAGGTAGATGCCGGGCTCGATCGTGATCACCATGCCCGGATCCAGCGTGTCCGTCGAAGTTGCGCCGAGATAGGGCGTCTCATGGATTTGCAGGCCGACGCCGTGGCCCAGCCCGTGCCCGTACTGATCACCGTAGCCGGCATCACGAATCACCCGCCGCGCGAGCTCATCGGCGTCACGGCCAGACATACCTGGCTCGACCATTTCTGCGGCGGTCTCCTGCGCTGCGAGGACGATGTCGTAGATGCGAGGGAAGGTCGCATCGCGCTGGCCGAGCACGATCGTGCGGGTCATGTCTGCGCAATACCCGTCGACGCGAGCGCCCATATCGATCACGATCGGCTCGCCTGCCTGGATGCGCTCATCGCGGGGTCGTGCGTGGGGTCGCGCGCCCCACGGTCCGCCGGCGACGATCGACTCGAACGCCATCGCCTCGGCCCCGTGTGTGCGAGCGTATTGTTCGATCTCCCAGGCCACCTGGCGCTCCGACCAGCCTGGTTGCATGGTGCGCGCAGTGTGCGCAAACGCGTCGTCGGTGAGCTGGGCAGCTCGGCGCAGCACGACGATTTCCGCCTGATCTTTCCGGGCGCGTACCTGTTCTATGAGACGCCCACTTTGGACCAGCGCAGGGCGCTGTCCCGCCGAGAGCTTGGCGTTGATCTCACGCAACTGTTTGTGCGCCGCGACCGTGAGGTCGGCGGACTCGAAGCCCAGACGCTGTCGTCCGAACGGTTTGACGAGTCCGCCCCACCAGTGCTCGATCGACCCCTGCATGTTGCAGATTTCGAATTCTGGCGATTCCTGCGCGGCCTGCTCGAGGTAACGAAAGTCGGTGCCGAGCAGCGGCCGCTGCCCGTCGTCCGCGGGAATCACCAGCCAGCCATTTGAACCGCTGAAGCCTGATGCGTAGCGGCGATTGTGCGGATTCGTCACGAGCAGCGCGTCGAGGTTCGCCTCAGTGAGGCGTTCGCGGATGCGCTGGAGTCGAGCGGCGGCGGTCATGGGTTGGGGGCGTTGTCAGCACCCTCTGAGACACGGCCGCGGCGTTCCTGCAGCATCGGCACAAGCGCGTCGAGGGCGGCGAGGTATCCGCGCCAGCCGAGTCCGGCCACGACGCCGTCCATGACCGGCGCGGTCACAAGGTTGTGACGGAAGCCCTCCCGCGCGTGCACATTGGAGAGGTGCACCTCCATCTTGCCGCCGGGGAACGCTTCGAGCGCGTCGCGCAGCGAGTAACCATAATGGGAGAGTGCGCCTGGATTAATGATCAGGCCGTCGGCCGATCGCTCCTGCTGGATGAAGTCGATGAGCGCGCCCTCGTGGTTGGATTGGTAGGGGCGAATCGTGACGCCCCACTCCTTGGCGCGCTTACCCACGAGGTCCTCGATATCCGCCAACGTCTGAGTGCCGTAGACTTCCGGCTGACGCTGCCCGAGGATGCTGAGGTTTGGACCTGAAATCAGGAGCACTTTCATGGCTCGGCTCTACTCCTCGTCTGTCTTAAGCTCTGCCTCAAGCGTGGAGTCGGCACGCCGTTCGCGCAGCAACTCTGCGATCCCGTCCAGCGCCTGATCGATGCCCTCGCGTCGGGCGGCGTCGCTGACATGGGTGTAGATTTGCGTCGTCGATACCGAGGCGTGCCCGAGCAATTCCTGGACGATGCGCAGGTCGGCGCCTCCATCGAGCATATGAGTGGCGAATGAGTGCCGCAACAGATGCGGGTGGACGCGTTCCGGCAGGCCGGCGCGCTGGGCGTGGCGGCCGAAGCTGAGCTGTACGGCCCGCGCTGATAAGGCCCCGCCGAATCGGTTGAGCCATAGCCAGGACGCTGAGCGATCCGTTTCGAGGTACGGTCGGCCCTCATGCAGGTAGCGCTGCAGCCAGCGCCGTCCGACGTCGCCGATCAAGGCCATGCGTTCTTTGTCGCCTTTGCCGCGTACCAGGAACCCATTGCTGTCCGCGTCGTAGGACGAGGTGGTCATGCCGACCAGTTCGGAAATCCGCAGACCAGCCCCGTAGAGCACCTCCAGGATCGCCCGATCGCGCAGACCGCCCGGCGTCGACGTGTCCGGAGACGCCAGCAGCGCTTCGACTTGACGCAGGCTGAGCAGGTTCGGGAGACGCGACGTGGCTTTCGGGGTGACGGCGAGCGCGAGTGGGTCGCGCGCGAGTGCGCCGGTCTGGGTTAAATGGCGGCTGAAGGCTTTGATCGTGGAGGCGCGCCGCCGCACCGAGGCATCCGCCACGCCGTCCCGCTGCAGGTCCGCCAGATACTCGCGGTAATCAGCGCGCGTCAGCGCGTCGATGCAGCGCTGGGAGTCGTCGAGCCAGCGCAGGAAGTGGTTCAGGTCGGAGCGATAGTTGCGAATCGTATGCGGGGAGAGGCCGCGCGTATGCTCGAGCGTCCACAGGTACTGGGCGAGCGGATCGAGCTGCGCGTTGGAGTGATCGGCGCCGGTCATCTGATCACTCCAGGCTGCCGGTGTGGGGTCATCGCCGTCGTGTTTGTCGGCCGCGACCTGCACTGCCGCTGCGTCTGCCGGCGCCAGTACGAGCGCCTCCACGGGCGCCATTGCGAGTGGCCTTGGGTGTCGCCAACAGCTCGAGTGCGCGTGGCAGTTCGATGCTCTCCAGATCGTCCTCAGGCTTCAGAGTGCGACGTTCGTCGCCGCACTGGACGTACGCGCCCCAGCGCCCGGGACGAACAACGACCGCCTCATTCGTGTCTGGGTGATGTCCGAGTGTCTTGGGCCAGCGCAGCCAATCGATGGCGTGCTCGAGGTTGACCTCTGACAGCTCCATCTCCCGTGGCACCGAGGCGCGGCGCGGCTTTGGTTGGCCTTTGCGCGGTCGTCCGACCGCTTCCCCCACCTGCACAAAGGGACCAAAGCGGCCGTTGAGCAGCCAGACGTCGTCGTCATAGTCGGGATGGTGGCCAAGTTTGCGTGGCAGCTGCAGCCCGTTCTCCAACAATGTGCCGGCCTGATCGAGCGTGAAGTCTGCGGGCGCGAGATCGTCGGGCATGGGCACGGTCCGGGCGTCGTCGCCGCTGCCCCGGCGGAGGAACGGCGATCCGTTGCGGATCCGCACCTGGATGTCTGTCGGTCCCGCTTGCTCGCCGCCCGGGCTGAGCCCGTCTGACTGGACGTTGAGCGCCCAGAAGGGGATGGTCGAGATTTTTTCAGCGACGCGGTGTTTGAGGCCGCTGTCGTCGCCGCTGTCGCCGAAGTAAAAGGCGCGCAAGTGTTCCTCGGACCGCGCCTCGCCCCGCGCGATCTGGTCGAGACTGTCCTCCATCTCGGCCGTGAATTCTGCGTTGACCAGGTCGGCGAAATGCTGGGTGAGCAGGTCGCAGACGCCGAAGCCGAGGAAGGTGGGCACCAGCGATCGGCCGCTGCGGGTGGCGTACTTGCGGTCGGTCAGCGTCTTGATGGTCGCCGCGTACGTGCTGGGGCGCCCGAGACCGTCGTCCTCCAACTTCCGCACCAGCGACGCCTCGGTGTAGCGCGCGGGCGGCTGCGACTCGCTGCGCCGCAGCTCCAGCTCGATCAACGATGCCGGGTCGCCCTGTTGCGCGACGGGCAGCAGCTGCGGTCCATCGCCCCGTGGCGGCAAGACTTCGTACCAGCCCGGGAAGACCACAAGCTGGCCGTTGGCGACCATCACCGCGGGATCATCGTTCGGGTGCCCGCTCAGCTCGGCAGATAGCTCAATACGTGTGCGTTCGACCTCCGCGTCCGCCATCTGACTGGCCAGCGTGCGCCTCCAGATCAGGTCGTAGAGACGAAACTCGTCGTCTTCCAGGGCCTGGCGCACCGAGTCGGGGGTGCGGGCGATGTCGGTCGGTCGAATCGCCTCATGCGCCTCCTGCGCGTTGCGTGACTTGGTCCGGAAGGTGCGGGATTGGTAGTAGGCGTCGCCGTAAGTGCTCTGGATGTACGTGGTAGCTTGCTCCAGCGCCTGTGCAGAGAGCGTGACCGAATCGGTGCGCATGTAGGTGATGAGTCCGACGCGCTCGGCGCCCAGATCGACCCCTTGGTACAGCTTTTGGGCGGTCGCCATCGTGCGCGACGCCCCCATGCCGAGTCGATTGGAGGCCGCCTGCTGCATCGTCGATGTGGTAAATGGCGCGGACGGACGCATCCGCGCCCGTGTCTGCTCGACGGCTGTGATCTGCCAGTTTGCCGACTCCAGGTGGGGACGCAGCTGCTCCAGCGAGGCTTGCGTCTCCCAGCGCTTGCGTACGGCCGACAGCTGCCCGTTGGCCGGATCGAAGTCGCTGGTGCGGCTGGCGAGCTCAGCGCCGCCGAGCGACAGCAGCCGCGCCGACAGCTGCTGACCAGCGATCTGGAACTCGCCGTCCGCGCTCCAATACTCAGCGCGGACGAACGCCATGCGCTCGCGCTCGCGGTCAACAAGGAACTTGAGCGCGACGCTCTGCACGCGGCCGGCCGATGTGCCCTGTCCCAGCTTGCGCCAGAGCACAGGGCTCAGCGAGTAGCCGTAGAGGCGATCGAGAATGCGGCGCGATTCCTGTGCGGCAACGAGGTGATCGTCGATGTCGCGCGGCGACTCGAGTGCGCGTTCGATCGCGCTGGGAGTGATTTCGTGGAAGACGATGCGCTCGTAGGGCACCTTGGGTTTCAGCACTTCCAGCAGGTGCCAGCCGATCGATTCGCCCTCGCGATCTTCATCGGTGGCGAGCAGGACGCGGTCGGCCTGTTTCAGTTCCTTGCGTAACCGCGTGACGTGCTTCTTCGATTCGCTGGGGACGATGTAGTAAGGCGTGAAGCCGTGGTCGACGTCGACCGCGAGGTCGGCCCATGGCTGTCCCTTGATCTTCGCTGGGCGCTCGGCGGCGCGGCGGGGGAGGTCACGGACGTGGCCGAAGCAGGCGGCCACGACATAATCATCGCCCAGGAAGCGGGCGATCGTGTCGGCCTTGGCGCCCGACTCGACGATCACGAGCGTCTTCTCGTTGTTCGGGTCGGCGTCGTTAGCGTCGGGCATAGGTCATTGGTCCTACTTGTTGAATCAGTCCCTTGAGTTCGAGCGTGGCCATCGCGGCGGCGGTCTCATGCACCGGCTGCTGGGTCAGCCGGGACAGCTCGTCGACGTGGATCGGATCGCCGGTGATGTGTTGCAATAGCAAGGCTTCCGCGGGGTCCTCTGGTAGCTGTTCGACCAGTTCGGCCTGCCGCTCGACTGGTCCGAGATTGAGCTCCTCGAGCACGTCCTCGGCGCAAGTGACGAGCTTACCGTGCGAGGTCTGAATGACCTTGTTCGCGCCGGCCGACTGCGTCGAGGTGATCGGGCCGGGCACCGCATAGACTTCACGCCCCTGGTCGAGGGCCGAGTTCACGGTATGCCAGGTGCCAGATTTTTCGCCTGCTTCCGTTACCAGTGTGCCCAGCGATACACCAGAGATGATGCGGTTGCGACGTGGGAAGAATCGCGCGTCGGGGCGCGTCCCGAGCGGGTACTCGCTCACGATCGCACCGCCAGTCTCGATGATCTGTTGGGCCATCCCTTTGTGCTCACGCGGGTAGACGATATCCAGTCCGCTGGCGACGACGGCGATCGTGCGCCCGCCCTGATCGAGCGCCGCCTGGTGGGCGATCCCGTCGATGCCGCGCGCCAGACCGGAGACGATCGTCAAGCCAGCTGCGGATAGTTCGGACGCCAGCGCGCGTGTGACCTGCTTGCCGTAGGCGGTCGGTCGGCGAGTGCCGACGACGGAGATGGACCATTCATCGCGCTCGGCGAGTTCGCCCCGCACGAAGAGCAGCGAGGGTGGGTCGGCGATCTCCCTGAGGCGGCGGGGATAGGCTGAATCCTCGGGCGTGAGCGCCGAAATCCCCGCGTCGAGATAGCGTTCGTACGCTTCGCTCGGGTCGAGCGTGGCGCGCGTGGATTCGAGTTGTTCGATCACATTCTGTTCGAGGCCGGCCTCGCGCAGGGTGGACCGGTCGGCGCGCCAGGCCTCGCTGAGACTGTCGAAGTAACGCCCCAGCGCAGCCAGGCGCAGCGGCCCGATCCCGGTGACGTGGGAGAAGGCCACGCGGTGTTGCAGCTCGGTGTTGGGGTGGTCAGCAGGGGACACGGGTGCTCACATTAGGCGGAGATGTGGGTTCGGTCACGGTCGCCAACGTCGGCAGGTTGGATCCTCACCGCGCGCATTTGTACCACACGCCGACCATTCATTCGCTCGACCACGACCTTGAGGTCGCCCATCTCTACCTCGTCGCTGACTGCGGGGATGCGTCCCAGCTGGTCGAAGACGAGTCCGGCAACGGTGTCATAGTCGGCGGTCTCGATGTGACCGCCGATCTGTTCCAGCGCCGACAGTGGGGCGCGGCCATCGAGCACCAGTTCGCCATCGACCAGCTGTGCGCCGTCATCGTCAGCGCCAGCTGGATCGTATTCGTCCGCGATCTCGCCGACGATCTCCTCAAGGATGTCTTCCATCGTGATCAGACCGACCGTGCCGCCGTATTCGTCCAGGACCATGGCCATATGCACGCGGGCTCTGCGTAAGTCGTGCAGCAGATCATCGATCAGCATCGACTCCGGCACGAGGATCGGTTCACGGCTGATTTCGGCAATGGCGCAGTCGCGATTGTTGAGCAGCTCGGCCATGACATCCTTCGCATAGACGATGCCGGTGACGTAATCGAGCGAGTCTGCAAAGATCGGCACGCGGGAGTAGCCGTGTTCGAGCAGGAACCGGGCGGCCTCAGTGAGGTGCGTGTCGGAGGGCAGCGCCGCGATGTCGGGGCGCGGCGTCATCGCTTCTCGCACGACCCGATCGCCGATGCTCATCACGCCGCGAATCATTTCACGTTCGTCGTCCTCGATCGGCTCGCTCTCATGTTCGAGCAGGACCTCGATATCGGTTGGCTGGGGGGCGACTTCGGTGTGTCGGCGCCCGAGCCCTGTGACCAGCCGCGCCGGCGCTTCGAACAAGGCAGCCGGCCAGAGAAAGACCGCGTCGAGCAGGTCGATGGCGGGCGCGAAGTTCATCGCGAAGCCCTCTGGCCAGGTCGCTGCGAGCCGCCTCGGCACGGAATGGATCAGCGCCGCTACCAGAGCCGAGACCAACCCCGTTAAGATCATCGTTTCCCAGTGAAAGCCGGTCTCCCGGATGACGATGTAAAAGATCGAGGTAAACCCGCTCGCCACCGCGGCGGTGCGGCCGACGGCGAATGAGCCGAGAGCCCGTTCGCGGTCTTCGGTGATTCGCGTGAGCTGGTGCGCACGGCGGCTCTCAGGGCGGCGGCTGGCGAGCAATCGCGCGCGCGATCTCGAGAGTGCGATCACACCAGCTTCGGCGATCGCCTCGAGCATCAGCAGGATGACCGCGAGGATCAGGATGATCAGGGCGATGACGGCGCTATCGCTCATGCGCCGCACTCTCCGGGCCTCCGACGCGTCGAGACGGAGTCAATCGGGCTGGGTGCCCGACGGCGTTGCCATCGTCGGGCACGTCTTTGGTGACGACCGCGCCGGCGCCGGTGCGGGCGCGGTCGCCGATTCGTATGGGCGCGACGAGCAACGAGTCTGAGCCGATGAAGGCGTCGGCGCCAATGATGGTTTCGTGCTTCAGCGCACCGTCGAAGTTGCAGGTGATCGCCCCGGCCCCGATGTTCGAGCGCGCCCCCACAATCGCGTCGCCGACATAGCTGAAGTGGCCGATCTGGACTGCCTCGCCGATCTGCGCGCGCTTGAGCTCCGCGTGCGTGCCGATGTGCGTGCCTGGCCCGATCTGGCAACCCGCTCGAATGGTCGAATACGGCCCGACCTCGACCTCAGCGGCCAACTCGGACTCTTGCACCGTGCATGACTCGAGCGCACAGCCGGGTCCGATCTGCGCCGACTCGATGATGGCGTTGGGGCCGATTCGAGCGCCTGCGGCAATGCGGCTGCGCCCGCGGATATGGACGCCTGGTTCGATCATTGCCGACGGCTCGATCTCAGCCGCAGCGTCGAGCCAGACTGCCTGACGATCGCGGATGTGAACGCCGGACGCCAGCAGCTGGTCCACAATCCGCCGCCGCACGACCGCTTCGGCGTCGGCGACGTCGGCGGGCGTCTCGACGTTCAGCCGGCCGTTTGGCAGTGCTACCGCTTGCGTCTCAGCCGACCCGCGGGAGACGGCGTCGGCGATCACGTCGGTGGCGTACGCCTCGCCGTCGGCGTCGCGCACAATCCGCTCGAGGTGCGGCCAGAGGAAGTCGCAACGGAACAAGTAGACACCCAGGTTGACCTCCGCGATGCGTCGCTGCTGGTCAGTCGCGTCGCGGTATTCAACGATGCGGAGCAATTGGCCGTGCTCGTCTCGAAGAATGCGGCCCATCTTGGCCGCGTCCGGCACAGTGGCGGTGGCGATCGCTGCATCGACTGCCGGTTCGCTCAACGCGAGCAGTGGCCGCACCTGAGCGGCGCTGAGCAAGGCGAGATCCGCGTTCACCACTAGGACGTGTGCAGCGTCCCGCTCGTGTGCGTCCTGCGCCTGGAGCACTGCGCGGTGTGCCGACAGCAGGGCGTCGGCGGTGCCGCGGGGCGACGCTTGTACGGCGAATCGCAGGGAGATGGCGGGTGCGTCGGCTTGCAGGACAGACGCAATCTGCTGTCCGCGCTCTCCCGGCGGGATCACGACGACAGCATCATGGACGCCCGCCTCGGCGACCGCATGCAGCACGTGCGCAGCCATGGCGCGGCCGCAGACGGGAACGATCGGCTTCGGGAGCGCCGACTGCAGACGCTGCCCGCGGCCGGCTGCCAGCACGACCGCAATGGCAGTGGAAGAGGCCGGGACAGTGGTAGCGGCCGGGCGCGGCGCGGGTTCTGGCGGATCGTCGTCGGAACTCAAGCGGGGCTCCGATGTAGCAGGGTGGGACAGTCGCTTGGCGACCGTACGGTAACGCTAGGGAGGCGAATTGGGGGCTGTCAACCGCGTGCCTGGTCTGCGTATACCCTGCAAGGGCATCCCTCAGTCTCTGCGGGCATCTTCCTCAAGCTTCACAAGTCTTCCCAAGCTGCTCAAGGCGGTCGCCGATCCATGGACGCACAGACGATTCGACAGACTTTCACCGACTTCTTCGTGTCGCGAGATCATCTGGCTGTCACGTCGGCGCCACTCACCGCGCCTGGTGATCCGACGCTGCTCTTCACGAGCGCTGGCATGGTGCCGTTCAAGCCCTACTTTCTGGGCGAAGCGCAGCCGCCGCATCATCGGCTGACTTCGATCCAGAAATGCTTCCGCACGACCGATATCGACGAAGTCGGGGATGCCTCGCACCTGACCATGTTCGAAATGCTGGGCAACTTCTCGCTTGGCGACTACTTCAAGGCCGAGGCGCAAGCGTGGGCCTGGGAGCTGGTGACCGAGGTGATCGGGATTCCGCCTGAGCGACTGGTCGCGACGGTCTTCACGGATGACGATTTCGCGTACGACCAGTGGCGCAAGATCGGCCTGCCCGATTCGAAGATCTACCGCTACGGCGAAGACCAGGGCAATTTCTGGGCAGCTGGACCGACGGGGCCGTGCGGCCCCTGCTCGGAGCTGCACTATGACATGCGACCGGGCTACCGCGACAGCGCTGGCCCGGCCGAGGCGGAGGAGAAGTGGCTCGAGATCTGGAACCTCGTGTTCATGCAGTGGACGCGCTTCGAGGATGGCAGCCGCGCTGACTTGCCGTCACAAAGCATCGACACCGGCGCCGGGCTCGAGCGCTGGGCCATGATGCTGCAGAACCGCGACAACCTCTACGACACGGACCTCTTCACGCCGCTGCTTGGCTACATCGGCGAGCGCTGCTCCCTGGGCTACCGCGAGGCCTCTGAGGCGCAGCGTCGGGCGATGCGGGTGGTCGCTGAGCACGGCCGCGCGATGACCTTCCTGATCGCTGACGGCGCGCTGCCGGGCAATGAGGGCCGCGGCTACGTGCTGCGTCGGTTGATCCGTCGCGCGCTCTACATGGCCGACTCGCTGGGGATCGTGGATGATCTGCTCTCCGATCTCGCTGTCAAGGTGCGCGCGGTGATGGGTGCCTGGTATCCCGAATTGGACGAACACTCCGCACTGGTCGCCAACGTGCTTGCCCAGGAGGAGCGCCGCTTTCGTCGCACGCTGTCGACGGGCCGTGCGTTGCTTGAGCAGCGGCTAGCGGAATCGGGCGAGACCATCTCGGGGTGGGATGCCTTCGAGCTGTATGACACGTACGGTCTGCCCCTGGAAGTTACAGCGGAAGTCGCGCGTGAGCGCGGCGCGCTGGCCGATGAACGGGCCGAAGCTCGCCTCCGCTCGGAGTTTGAGGCCGCACTCGAGGGGCAGCGCGAGCGTTCGAGGCGCCAGGCAGCGTTCGCCTACGACGAAGAGGCGGGACGGTATGCCGATCTCGGCGCTGCGACCGAATTCACCGGCTACGAGTCGGTTGAAGCGGAGGCTCAAGTCGTTGCGCTTGTCGCGGGCGGCGAACGGGTCGCGCGGGCGGCAGCGGGTGAATCGGTCAGCGTCGTGCTCGACCGGACCCCCTTCTACCCCGAGGGCGGCGGGCAGGTCGGCGATGCTGGTTGGTTACGCGGGAATGGCGTCCAGGTAGACGTCTCCGACACCCGCGCCTTTGGCGATGTGATCGCGCATGTGGGCCAAGTCGCCACTGGCGGCCTCTCTGTTGGCGACCGAGTCAGCGCAGCGGTCAGCCGCGAGCGCCGCGCCGATGCCACGCGCAACCATACGGCGACGCACCTGCTGCACGCGGCGCTGCGGCAGGTCCTGGGCGACCACGTCCGCCAGGCGGGCTCGCTGGTTGCGCCCGACCACCTGCGCTTCGATTACACACAGCCCGAAGCGCCGCCGCCCGCCGCTCTGCGGGAGGTGCAGCAACTCGTCCAGGAGCGAATTCGCGACAACATCCCCGTAGCGACGACCGAGATGCCGTATGACGATGCGCTGCAGACTGGCGCGATGGCGATCTTCGGTGAGAAGTACGAGACAGACGTGCGCGTGGTGGAGATCTGCGATCCGTCGCCGCACGTGCACGACTGTTTCTCCAAGGAACTGTGCGGGGGAACGCACGCGCCCGCCACTGGGTTCATCGGCGGGTTCCAAATCATCTCGGAGGGCAGCGTCGGCGCCGGCGTCCGACGGATCGAAGCGCTGACGGGTGCGACCGCGTCGAGTTGGACCGACGCGCGACTGGACGCGCTGTCGGAGATCGCTGTGGCGGTCCGCGCGACGCCAGAGACCGCTGGCGACCGCATTGCGCAATTGCAGTCGGAAGCGTTGGAGCTGCGGCGTCGGCTGCAGGCGGTCGAGGCACAGACTGGCGCAAGCGTGGCCCAAGCGCTCGCCGACCGCGCGATCGATGTCAGTGGCGTGGCTGTCGCGGCCGGTCGGGTCGACGTGGCCTCGGCCGACGCGCTGCGGCGCACCGGCGATGAAGTGCGCCGACGCCTGCGGGACGCTGGTCGTGAAGGCGTCATCGTGCTGGGCGCGGTAGCCAATGCACGCCCCATCTTTGTGGCTATGGCGACGGATGGTGCAGTCGGAGCTGGCGCGAATGCGGGACAGTTGATCGGTGGCGTGGCGCGGATTGCGGGCGGCGGGGGCGGCGGCAAGCCTGAGATGGCGCAGGCCGGCGGCCGTGACGCCGACAAACTGGACGCGGCGCTCGAGGCGGTTCTCGCAGCGGTCAGAGGGCAGATCGGCTAGGCGCTGGAGGCGGGTCAATGGCGGAGGGTTGTGCGGTCGGGATCGATCCAGGCGAGCGCTGGATCGGTGTGGCCCGCGCGGCCAAGGGATCGTCATTGGCATTGCCGCTCGGGACGCTCGACCGTCGCCATGGCGATGAGGCCGTCACTGCGGCTTTGCGGGCGCTCCTCGCCGGCGATCATGCGACGACGCTCGTGATCGGGGCGCCCCTCAGACCTGATGGAACGGAAGATGCGCAGGCGGTTGCCTTCCGGCGGTTCGGGGAATCACTCGCCGCCTCCCTCGGGGCAAGATGCGTCGCGCAGGATGAGCGATTCTCCAGCGGGCAGCTCTTCAGCGACCGATTATTGCAACAGCCGCGTAGACAGCGTGTGGGCGGCAAAGCTCGGGCTGCGGGTCGCAAGAGCGTCCAACGCCAGCGCCGCGAGCGCGAACGCTCGCATGCCGACGCGGCGGCGCAGATCTTGCAGCGCTGGCTGGATGCCCGCGACCATTCGCGGGCGCGTTCGGGTAGGGCTATTCGGAGCTGATGTCGTTGCCACCCTGGCGCACTGGCGCCTACGTCCTCCTTGCGATCATCGCGATGTCAGTCGTAGCGGCCGCCATTGTGGCAATTTCGCGAACCCCACAACACCCGCGCCTCTCAGCCCAGAGCGCCCAACCAGCAATAATGACCTCGACGCAAATGACCTCGACGCAGGCGACCACCACCATGATCGAGCCAGGTGATTCCGCCGCGCTCATCGGGCGGCGACTGCTCGCGACCGGTGCGATCGCCTCGGCGTCACGCTTCGAGTTGTTGGCGTTGCTGCTGGGCTGGGAGCAGCGGCTGGCTCCGGGCGAGTACACGTTCGAGCCGAACCTGCCAACGGTCGAAATCCTGCGGCGCATACACTCGGGTGAGACCTCGCCACTACGTGTGGTGCTGCCTGAAGGGCTGAGGGTGGAGCAAGTGACCGAGCGACTGGCTGATGCTGGGATCGCCGATCCCGACCGTCTGACGGAAGCGCTCGCCGCCGCGTCAGCAGGGTTGCCAGCAGGGCTGGGCGGTCGGAGTGAAGAGCTGGCCGCGTTGCGTCCCGCCGGCGCGTCTCTGGAGGGATACCTGTTCCCGAGTACCTATGCCTTCCCGCTCGACGCTGCGCCAGATGAGATCGTCAGGCTGATGCTGCGACGCCTGGATGAGGCCGTCTCGGACTCACTGCAGGCGCAGATCGCGGCGAGCGGGCGATCGCTACATGAGATTCTGACAATCGCCTCCATTATCGAGCGCGAAGCGTATCGAGATGATGAGCGGGCGCTGATCTCGGCCGTCATCTGGAATCGACTGGCAGCGGGGATGCCGCTACAGATGAATTCGACCGTGCAGTACGCAGTCGGCCGAGCGGGCGGCTGGTGGAAGGCGGAGCTGTCGGATGCGGATCTGTCTGTGGACTCCCCGTACAACAGCTATCGCTACGACGGTTTGCCGCCGACGCCGATCTGTTCGCCCGGGCTGGCATCGATCGAGGCCGCGGCGTCGCCGGCCGATGCGCCCTATCGGTTCTTCGTCGCCAAGGGCGACGGCAGCCACGCGTTCGCTGTGACCTTTGCTGAGCACCAGGTCAACGTGGAGCGCTATCTGGGAGGCTCGGAATGAGCTGGCGCGTTGGGCTGATCGGACATCCGGTGGCGCACAGCGTCTCGCCACGTTTCCAGCAGGCCGCACTCGACGCGGCTGCGATCGATGTCCGCTACGAGGCTTGGGACCTGCGCCCGACGGATCTGGAAGGGTTCATCGACGGCTTGCGCGAAGAGGGCGCGCTCGGCGCGAATGTGACGCTTCCGTACAAGGAGGCGGCGCTGCGGCACATGGATGGTCTGCATCAGACCGCGCGGTTCGTCGGCGCGATTAACACGATCGTGAATAACGACGGCCATCTACAGGGCTACAACACGGATGTGACCGGGTTCCAGCGCTCACTGTCGGAGGCGGGGTTCGACCCGTCGGGAGCTGATGCGGTACTCTGGGGCGCTGGCGGCGCAGCGCGGGCAGTCGCGTGGGCGTTGATCTGGCGCGGCGTCGCGTCGCTGACGATCGTCAACCGCACCGCCATTCGAGCTGGCCGGCTGCGCCACGATCTGGCATCCGCTTCAGCAGCGGCCCAGCTACGTTCGATGGGGGCAGACGACGACGGCGTCGCGAAAGCACTCGGTTCGGCCGATCTGGTGGTGCAGTGCACATCGGTCGGACTGGCCGGCAGCGAGACAGATGGGCAGCTTCCGTTCGATCCGTCCCTGCTGGGCACCGACACGTTCGTCGCCGATCTGATCGCCAATCCGCTCAAGACGCCCTTGGTGCAGATGTCCCAGGCCGCCGGGCGTCATGCGATCGGCGGGCTGCCAATGCTGGTGTATCAGGGCGCGGCGGCCTTCGAGCTGTGGACTGAGCAGGCCGCGCCGGTGGCAGTCATGCTCGAGGCGGCGCAGACGGCCATGCTCGATACGGCCATGCTGGCGGAGCCGACGCCGTGAGCGAAGGGGTGACGATCGGGTTCGCGGTGATCGCCGTTTTTTTCGGGGCGATTGGACTGTTGTTGTTCAAAGAGGCGCGGACGCACCGCTTCTGGCGGCAGCTCGTGGCGCGGAATGACATGGAGGCGATTCAGGGCATTCTCGATCAAGAACTGGAGCATTGGCGTACTCAGCGGCCGCCCAAGGATGTCAGCGCGGCTGTCTGGTCGGGCGTGCAGGGGCTCAACTTGGTCGGGGCCTCAGCCCGACACGTCCGCGTTAGTACATCGGCCGACCCAGAGTTTGGCGCTGTCGACGGTCAGCGGCGGCAGATTGCGTCGTCGCTGGACACCGCCTATGCAACGGCGCTACGGCTGGTCGAGATGATCTTCTACGATGTTCCCAATTTTCGTCCGAACCACGTTCGCGTGGACGTCTACACCACGTTTCGCAGCGCTGAGGGCTCGGCGGAGCCGTTACCGATCCTCTGCGTCGAGGCTGATCGCGCGTCGGCCATGAGCCTCGACTGGAACCTGCAGCCGGGCGTATTGGCGGGCGAATTCGACGTCACGGTCGATCGCGCGCCCTCGGGCGAACCGCGTCCCATTGCGCTGCCGCCAGACCGCTTCGCCGATATCGTGCCAGAGGACGAATCTAACGAGGAGGGCAGCGACTGATGGGCCAGTTGCGCTGGTTCACGGCCGGGGAGTCGCACGGACCGGGGTTGACGGTGATTGTCGATGGCCTGCCGTCGGGATTGCCGCTGTCGGAGGAGCTGATCCGCCAGCAGCTCGCGCGGCGTCAGCGAGGCTATGGCCGTGGCGGACGGATGAAGATCGAGACGGACTACGCCCAGATCCGCGGCGGCGTGCGACAGGGGCGGACGATCGGCAGCCCGCTGGCGCTCTGGATCGAGAATCGGGACTACGACGCGGGGCTGGGACCCGACAAGCGCGCCTGGCGCGAGACGATGTCGCTGGAGGCCGTCGAACCGCCGCCGACGCAGGTCACGCGGGTACGTCCCGGGCACGCGGACCTGTCAGCGTCGCTGAAATATGGCTACGACGACGTACGCGACTCGCTGGAACGTGCGTCAGCCCGCGAGAGCGCGGCGCGGGTCGGCGCGGGTGCTGTCGCGCGCCGACTGTGCGAGGAGCTGGGCTGTACGTTCTACAGCCACGTCGTCCAGATCGGCGCCGTCACGCTCGACAGCGCCGCGGCGGTCGATTGGGCAGCTGTGGAAGCGTCGCCGGTGCGCTGCGCGGACGAGCGGGTCGGACAGGCCATGATCGATGAGATCAACTGCGCCAAGCGGGGCGGTGACACGCTCGGCGGGGCACTCGAGGCGCGCGTCCTCGGTGTGCCGTTCGGACTTGGCTCGCACGTGCAGTGGGACCGCAAACTGAGCGGACGAATCGGCCAAGCGATCCTGTCGATGAATGCCTTCAAGGGCGTCGAGATCGGCGACGGCTTCAGCGGCGCGGCGCTGACCGGGCGCGGCTATCACGACGTCGTGTTGCCGCAGGACGCCTGGGATGGGCGTCCCTGGCGTCGCCAAACGAATCATGCCGGCGGCATCGAAGGCGGGATCTCCAATGGCGAAGCGCTGCTCGTGCGGGTGGCCGTGAAGCCGATCGCGACGCTGGCGCATCCGCTGCCGTCGGCCGACCTGTCGACCGGTGAGCGCGTCGAGGCACACTACGAACGCTCGGATGTGTGCGTGGTCCCGGCGGCGGGTGTGATCGTCGAGGCGATGTTGGCGCTAGTGTTGGCCGACGCGATCCTGGAGAAGTTCGGTGGCGATTCCCTGATGGAAACACGCCGCAACATGGAAGCCTTCCTGGCCACCGCCGTCCCCCGAGAGCAGTGGTCGTGAGCGCTCCTGACGGTCTGCGCCGCGTCGTGTTGATCGGCTTCAGCGCCACGGGCAAGTCGGTGCTGGCGCCATTCATCGCGCATGAGCTGGGCTGGGACGCGCTGGACCTCGATGTCGAGATTGAGCGCGCGGCCGAGCGGACGATTCCTGCGCTGTTCGTTGCAGAGGGCGAGAGTGGATTTCGCGCCCGCGAACGCGCCGCGGTGCGGGACGCCGCCGAGCGCGATGGCTGCGTGATCGCGACGGGTGGCGGTGTCTGGTTGGACGCTGAGAACCGTGCCGCGCTCGCCGATGGGGGCTTTGTGGTGACGCTGGAAGCGCGGGCAGCGACGATCCTCGCGCGCTACGCGGTGGCCGAGCAGGGACAGACTGAGGTACGGCCGATGCTGGCTGGTGTCGATCCGCGCCGACGCGTGGAAACGCTCAAGGCGGTGCGCCAACCGTTCTACGCCCTGTCAGATCTCACTGTGCACACCGACGACCTGGAACTTAGTCAGGCGGTGGCGGAGATCGTCAGTGCCGTCCGACGCCGCGCCGCCGCCGTCACGGCGTCGGATTCGCGGCTGCGGGAAATGCGCAGCGGACCGGGCGTGGATCCTCCGCCCAGCAGCGATTTCGGGCCAAACGTTGGTTGCATCGTGGAGGCTGGCGCGGCGCGGTATCCAGTCTACTGCGACTGGGGGTTGCTCAAGCGCAGCGGTGACATCCTCGAGCGGTTGGGATTGGGCGGACGCGTCTTCCTGATCGCCGATCAGGCAGTCATCGCTCGGCACGGTGCGACGGCCTTGCAGTCGCTGGAGCGGGCGGGACGCTCAGTCGAGATATATGCAGCGCCCTCAGGTGAGGCGAGCAAGTCGCTGGCGCAGCTGGAGGCGCTGTACGGCTGGTTGTCGTCGCACCGCGCCGAGCGGCGGGACATCATCTTCGCGCTCGGCGGCGGGGTCACCACCGATCTGGCCGGCACGGCGGCGGCCACCTATCTGCGCGGGATGCCGCTGGTCCATGCGCCGACGACCGTGCTGGGCATGGTCGATGCGGCGATCGGCGGTAAGGTGGCGATCGACCTACCGTCCGGCAAGAATCTGGTCGGCGCGTTCTATCAACCGCGCGCGGTGCTGGCTGACGCGGCCACGCTCGCCACGCTGCCGCCGCGCGAGCTGCGCTCTGGTTTCGCCGAGGTGATCAAGCACGGATTCATCCGCGACGAAGCGATGCTGGATCTACTGGAAGACTCGGCTGACGTTCTACTCGATCCCGCGGCTGCGGCCGACGATCCCGAACGGCGGCGATTGTTGGTCGACGTGATCACGTGGAACCAGGCAATCAAGGCTGCGGTAGTCTCGGCCGATGAGCGCGAGTCAGACCTTCGCGCGATCCTCAATTACGGACACACGCTCGGACACGCGATCGAGGCGGTCACTGGCTACAGCGCCGTGCTGCACGGCGAGGCGGTCGCGATGGGAATGGTCGCTGTCGCGGAGATCGGCAATGCGATGGGTTTGATCGATGAGTCCCTCGTCGCACGGCACCGACGCCTGATCGAGCGGTTCGGACTGCCGACGCAGGGTCCAGCTGGTTTGCGCCGCACCGAGATTCTTGAGGCGATGTCGCGGGACAAGAAAGTCGTCGCGGGCAAGCAGCGCTGGGTGCTGCTGGAGAGCGTCGGTTCGCCGATCGTGCGTGACGACGTTCCGGCCGAGATGGTCGATGCGGCTATCGATGCGGTCGTGGGGGCGTCGTGAAGGTTCGAACGTGGTGCGGATGATCGCCCGCGTGCGTGGGCGCGTACAGATGGTGGGCTACCGCGTGTTCGCTGAGTCCAGTGCAGGCCGAATCGGCGGGATCACAGGCACCGTGCGCAATTTGCCCGACGGCTCGACAGTGGAGGTCGTCGCTGAGGGCCGATGCGCGTCTCTGGAGGCGTTCCTGCACGAGCTCAAGATTGGTCCGCCGCACGCGCTGGTGCGTCAGATCGATGTGGAGTGGGACGTCTTCAGTGGAGAGTTCGATGCGTTCGAGACGCTCTACTAGCGGCTAGCTCGGCACGTTTGGGCGCCGCTGAACGCGAATGTCGAAGTGCTGCAGTCCGCGTAAGGCGAAGTTGCGTCGGTGGACTGGGCGGCGTGTGCCGAACTCGATCTGGTCGAAGCGCTCCAATAGGCACTCGAACGCGATCCGTCCCTCAAGTCGCGCCAGCGGTGCGCCGAGACAGAAATGCACGCCGCGGCCGAACGAGATGCTCCCGGCGTCCTCGCGGGTGATGTCGAGCGTCTCGGGATCGTTGAATACCTGAGGGTCGCGGTTGGCTGCGCCGATCACGGCGACCACGAACTGGCCGGGCTCGACCGTCTTGTCGCCGAGCCGCGCCGGCTCGGCCGCGATACGTGGGTCGAGCTGCACGGGCGAGTCGTAGCGCACTAGCTCCTCAATGGCGTTCTCCATGAGCTCGGGATGCTCGCGCAAGATGTGCATCTGCTGGGGATGTTCCAGCAGCGCCTTGAGCCCGTTGCCGATCAGGTTGGTGGTGGTCTCGTTGCCTGCGAGCAGCAGCAGGATCAGCGTCGTGATCATTTCGTGCTCGGAGAGTTGATCTGCTTCGTCTTGCGCCGTGATCAGACGCGTGATCAGGTCGTCAGCGGGATCCTGGCGGCGCAGCGCAACCTGCCGTGAGAAGTAGTCGTACAGGATGTGGGCCGCCTCCAGCGATCGCTGGGCGTCCTCCAGCTCCGTGCTTGGGTCGCCAATCCGAATGTACTGATCGGACCACGCCTTGAAGTTTTCGCGGTCATCCAGCGGTACGCCGATCATCTCAGCGATGACGACGGTCGGCAGCAGGGCGGCGAGGTTCGACATCAGGTCGAACTCATCCTGCCCGGCGACCTCGTCGAGCAGGGCGTGCGCGGTGTCGCGGATGTGGTCTTCCATCGTCGAGATGCGACGCGGGGTGAAGGCCCGGCTGACCAGCGAGCGCAGCCGGGTGTGATCGGGCGGATCGCGTACGAGGATTGAGAGGTCAGTCTCAGGTGCCTCTGGCTGTGATGGGCCGCGCTCATTTGAGAACCGTCGCGCATCGCGCAGCAGGGCGTCGACGTCGTCATAACGAGTCAGCAACAGTTCGCCGCTGCGTTCGCTGAGGTGATAGGGGTCGCTGTCACGCAGCGCCTGGTAGATCGGGTAGGGATTCTCCAGCGTCGC
This sequence comes from Dehalococcoidia bacterium, assembly GCA_963422755.2. GTDB lineage: Bacteria > Chloroflexota > Dehalococcoidia > Bin125 > Bin125 > Bin125. The sequence continues at coordinate 2,011,320 of OY730488.1, read as the reverse complement.
GGAGTCGAACGGATTGAAGTCGATCTGGCTGGGCACGGGCGCTCCCGGTCGTTAGTCCACGGCGGCCGCGAGCGGCGCCGCGGTGTAGCTGCGGCTGTCGGATCGGCGCACGCGGATATCAAAGTGTCGCAGACCGCGTAGCACGATGTTGGGCTTGTACACCGGCGTACGGGAGCCGAACTGGATGTCGTCGAACCGTTCGAGCAGCGTCTCAAAGGCGATCTTGCCCTCCAGACGCGCCAGCGGCGCACCGAGGCAGTGGTGGATACCGCGCCCGAATGAGATGTTGCCGGCGTCTTCGCGGGTGATATCGAGCTGCTCTGGGTCCGTGAACGCTGCTGGGTCGCGGTTGGCGCCGCCGATCAGCAGCGAGATTGGCCGTCCGGCCTGCACGGTGTGGCGATCCATCGCGACGTCGTTGAGCGCAGTCCGACCATCGACCTGCACGGGCGAGTCGTAGCGCAACAGCTCCTCGATCGCGTTGTCGATCAACTGCGGCTGCTCGCGCAGGAGCTGGAGTTGTTCGGGGTGTTCCATCAGCGCTTTGAGGCCGTTGCCGATTAGGTTGGTGGTGGTCTCGTTGCCGGCGACCAGCAGCAGCCGCAGGGTGGTGATCATTTCCGCCTCGGTCAGACGGTCGCCTTCCTCCTCGGCCTCGATCAAGCGCGAGACGAGGTCGTCCTGCGGATCTGCACGGTGTTCGGCGACGATGCCGCGGAAGTAGTCGTCGAAGCGCTGTCCCGTCTCGAAGACGACGCCCAGTTCCTGTTCGGTCAGATTTGGTTCGAGTACGCGCGCGAAGCGATCGGACCAAACCTTGAACTGCTCGCGGTCTTCGGTTGGGACGCCGATCATCTCGGCGATGACAACGGTTGGCAGCAGGGCGGCGAGGTTCGACATGAGGTCGAACTCGTTTGCGCCTTCGACTTCGTCGAGGAGCTGGTGCGCGGTGTCGCGGATGTGGTCTTCCATCTTGGCGATCTGGCGCGGGGTGAAGGCGCGACTGACGAGTCCGCGCAGGCGCGTGTGGTCGGGCGGGTCGAGCGACAGCATCGATGGTTGGAGTTCGTTCTCGATCTGCTCGCCGATCTCCGCTCGGTTGCGGCTCCCGACTGGGCCGCGCTCGTTGGAGAATTCCTTGAAGTTGCGCAGCACGCCGTCCACGTCTTCGTAGCGAGAGACGACGAGGGCACCGGTCAGGGGGCTGGGATGATATGGGTCGCGCTCGCGTAGCTCTCGGTAGGTAGGGTAGGGGTTGGCGATGAACTTGGGGTCGAGGGGATACCAAACGACGCCGGACTGCAGCTTTTCCTGGGCCAGCCTGGCCTTGATGTAGAGCGGGGTGACAGCGGCCCGAAGGGCGGTGCGGACGGACATAGTCAGCTCGTTTCCGTACTGGCGGCGCGACTGCGCGACTGGCGGCGCATTGCCTCAAACACATTCAATCTAGTGGATGGTCCCAATCCACCATGATCACGTCGCACTCATCGCCGGCCTGGACGCGTTCCTGCTGCTCCGGGCAGACAGCGTATCCGTTGGCGAGCGCCATTGAGGTGAGTACCCCGCTGCCTTGCGGCCCGGTCAGGCGGGCGTGCCAACGGCCGTCGCCATCCTGTTGCAGGACGGCACGGGCGTAGACACGGCGCCAATCAGTGTTGACGATGTCGTCGTCGGCGATGGCTCGGATGATCGGGCGCGGTTGTGGTTGGCGCCCCAACATCTGGAAGATGGCGAGGCGTCCGAAGAGCTCGAAGGCCAGCAGTGACGAGACGGGGTTGCCGGGCAGGCCGATGTGCGGCACGCGGCGACCGTCCGGCGCCGAGAACTCGCCGAAGGCGAGTGGCTTGCCGGGCTTCATGCGTACGGTCCAGAAGTCGATCGCGCCCTCGCGCGCGAGGACTTCCTTGACCACGTCGAAGTCTCCCCGTGAGACGCCGGCGGAGGTGAGCACGAGGTCGCAGGTGTCGAGCGCCTCATTGATCCTGGCGGTCAACGCGGGGACGGTGTCCCGCGCGATCCCAAAGCGGCGCGGGAGACCGCCGTATTGGCTGACCAATGCGCTTAATCCGTAAGAGTTGGAGTCGTAGATCTTGCCGGGCGCAGGGGTCTCGCCGGGTGAGAGCAGCTCGTCACCAGTCGACAGGATGCCGACGAGTGGGCGTCGGATGACAGAGACTTCAGCCACGCCGAGTGAGGCCAGGACTGCAATCTCCGGTCCGCGCAGCACCATGCCGGCATTGAGTACCTGCTGTCCCTGGCGGACGTCCTCAGCGCGGCGGCGGATGTTGTTGCCGGTCGCGGCGGCCTTGAGGATGCCCACCTCGCTGAGCGCTGTGTGTGCCTGTCCAGGTGCGCGCAACCCGGCTTCGTCGGTCTCCTCGAAGGGCACGATGGTGTCCGCCCCGTCGGGCATCGGCGCGCCGGTCATGATCCGCACCGCTTGGCCCGGCCCAACGGTCTGGTCGTACAGATATCCCGCCGCCAGCTCGCCGATCACGCGCAGCCGTACCGGGTTCTCCGACGACGCGCCCGTGGTGCTGGCCGACTGCACGGCGTACCCATCCATCGCGGTATTGTCGTGCGGCGGAATGTCGAAGGGCGCCACGATGTCGTCGGCGAGCACCTGTCCGACCGCCTCATCAATGGGGCGCGTTTCCGCCGGCAGGCGTTGGCAGTACGAGAGAATGCGCTCGACCGCAGCTTCAACTGGCAGCATGTCGAGCGGAGGCTCGGTGGAGCGCGTCTCGGGTGTGGTGGTCATGGATCAATCTGCTCCGAGCGGTTCCATCCAGCGCCAACTCAGACCTGGATGGTCAGACAGGTGGTGGTGCGTTTGACGCCGGCGACGGTCTGGATCGAATCAGTGATGCAGCTGCCGAGGCGTTCCAAATTGTCCGCCTCGACGAGGCAGATCACGTCGAAGGGCCCAGTGACCAGCTCGACCGTCTTGACCTCGCCGCCGCTCTGGGTCAGTTCGCCGAGCGCCAGCGCCACTCGCTTGGCGGTGCCGACGTCGGTCTCGATCAAGATGTAACTCTTGACTGACATCTCGCACCTCTCCCTTCGCGAGCGGACATGAGGGGGTGTCGCCGTGCGCGCTCCCGGTGTGCGCTCCTTGCAGTGATCCTACTATCCGTCGCATGTGCGCTGCCGCTCCAGTGGCGGATCGCGGGCTGGTGTGCAGGTACGATACGCGCAGGATCGCTGCACGGCTCGCGGCTGCGCGAATTGGCTGCAAGGAACGTCATGACGGGCACGGACACGCCAATCGACCTGAGTGCGCTGGAGGCAGCAGCGCGCGACCAGCTCGTCGGCGCCGCTGACCAGGCGGCGCTGGATGCCTGGCGGGTGACCTGGCTGGGCCGGCGCGGGCGTCTCACGTCCGTGCTGCGCGGGGTCCGCGAGCTGCCAGCGGCGCAGCGCCCGATCATCGGGGCCGGCGCGAATCGGCTCAAGGCGGCGCTCGACGAGGCGCTCGTGGAACGCCAGGCCGAGCTGTCCGCGGTGGCTGCTGATGGACCGGTCATCGACGTCACCCTGCCCGGTCGGCGTCCGCCGCTGGGCTCGCTGCATCCGGTGACCATCACGCGTCGTGTGATGGAGCGCACCTTTCGCGACCTGGGGTTCGACGTGGTCGAAGGACCTGACGTCGAGCTGGAGGAGTACAACTTCGATCGGTTGCGGATTCCGTCGGGGCATCCGGCGCGAGACATGTGGGACACGATCTGGGTCGCTGATGACGGTGCCGGCGGCCCGCGCCAGCTGTTGCGCACGCACACGTCGCCGATGCAGATTCGCTATCTGGAACGCCGCCAGCCGCCGATCCGGGTGATCGTGCCGGGGACTTGCTATCGCTACGAGGCCACCGACGCCACGCACGAGTGGATGCTGACGCAGATCGAAGGGCTGGTGATTGACGAGCATCTGTCGTTTGCGCACCTGAAGGGAACGCTGGAGGCCTTTGTGCGTCGGATGTTTGGCGAGGCGATCGAGACGCGATTCCGCTGTGACTACTTCCCGTTCGTGGAACCGGGTGCGGAGTTGGGCGTTCGCTGGCAGGGCGACTGGCTGGAAGTGCTGGGCTGCGGCATGGTGCATCCTGAGATCATCAGGGATGCCGGCCTCGATCCAGAGCGCTACACGGGCTTCGCCTTCGGGATGGGCGTCGAACGCATAGCGATGCTGCGCTACGGCGTCCGCGATATTCGACACTTCTACCGCAACGATGTGCGCTTCCTGCGCGAGTTCGATCGATTCCGGGGCAGCGTCTGATGGATGTCCCGCTGAAGTGGTTGGCGCAGTACGTCGACTGGAACCTGTCGGTCGAGGAGCTGGCGCATCGGTTGAGTATGGCGGGCGCGGAAGTGGAGTCGATCCGGCGCGGCGGGGGTAACTGGGATCAGGTGGTCGTGGGGCGCGTCGCTGCAGTCGCACCGCATCCCAATGCCGACCGGCTGCGCCTGGCGACTGTGGAGTACGGCCTCGCCGATCCGCTGCAGGTCGTCTGCGGCGCGCCCAATCTCGCTGCCGGACAGACGATCGCCTTCGCGCAGGTCGGCGCGCAGCTCATCGATCCGAGCACGCGCGAACCGCGCAAGCTGCGTCGTGGCAAGATCCGCGGCGTCGTGTCGATGGGCATGATCTGCTCGGAGCGTGAGCTGGGCCTGTCCGACGAGCACGAAGGCATCCTCGTGCTCGAGACCGACGCCGCGCTCGGTACGCCGCTGGCCGACGTGCTGGGTGACGTCGCGTTCGATATCAAGCCAACGCCCAATCGGCCAGATCACTTCTCCATTCTGGGGATCGCCCGCGAAGTGGCGGCGCTGACCGGCGGCGACGTGGCCGAGCCATCGGACCGCTATCCAGAGTCGGACAGCGCCATCGCCGATCAGCCGAGCGTGCAGATCGACGATCCCACTGGGTGTCCGCGCTACACGGCGATTGTGATCGACGGGGTCCAGGTGGGGGTGTCGCCGCAGTGGATGCAGGATGCGCTGTCGTCGGCGGGAATGCGCCCTATCAACAACATCGTCGATGTGACCAACTACGTGATGTTGGAGTGGGGGCAGCCGCTGCATGCCTTTGACTACACGATCCTGCGCGAGGGGCGGATCGTCGTTCGACGCGCGCGTCCCGGCGAGCGGCTTGAGCTGCTCGACGGCGCCAACCTGGAGCTCACGTCCGACGACCTGGTGATCGCCGACGCCGAGCGCGCCGTGGCGCTGGCGGGGATCATGGGCGGGGCGGAGTCGGAGATCTCTGATGACACCACGTCCATCCTGTTGGAGACAGCCAACTTCCAGGAAGCGTCGATCCGACGCAGCCGCGCGCGGCATACGGAGAGCGGCACGGAGGCCAGTCGCCGCTTTGAGAAGGCGCTCAACCCGGAGTTGGCCGAGCTCGCGGCACGGCGCGCCGCGGCATTGATCACTGAGATCGCCGGCGGCGTGGCCCGCGGTGGCCTGGTCGATGCCTACCCAGGCCGCCGACACGCGCCGCAAGTTGTGGTGACGCAGCGTCGGATCGAGCAGATTCTGGGCACGCTGCCCAGCGTCGAGACGGTGCGGGGCATCCTGTCCGCGTTGGGGATTCCGAATCGCTGGCTGCCGCCCGACCGCTACGCCGTGAGCTGTCCTCCCTGGCGCTCCGACATCGCGGTCGCCGACGATGTCATCGAGGAGATCGGCCGCATCGTCGGCTACGACAATCTGCCGTCGGCGCCGTTGCCCGGCGCGGCGCCCGAGCGAGATATCGATCCAGAGCGCGATCTGGCAGAGCGGATGCGGGACATCCTGACCGGTCTGGGGCTGCGCGAAATCATCACCTACGCCGCAGTCGGGGCGGACGAGCTGGGCGTCACGGCGTCCGACGCGCCGGACGCTGTGGCAGTGCGGCTTCAGAATCCGATGAGCGCGGCCCGCGATCGGCTGCGCTCAAGTCTGCGGCCGTGGGGTCTGCGCACGTTCGCGCATAACCAGCGGGAGACTCGCGGTGGGCTGCGGCTCTATGAGGTCGGGAAGGTATTTCATCCGCGGCGGGGTCGTCAGCCAGTCGAGGAGCGTGTCGCGCTGGCGCTGATCGGTGGAGATACCGTCGTCACGGTGCACGGAGACGGAGGTCGGCGGCTCGACTTCTACGACGCCAAAGGTCTGCTCGATCAGCTCGCCACCGCGCTGGGCGCCGACTTCGCGCTGACTGCTGATGCTGAGGACGCGGCGTTATCGCCGGGGCAATCAGCCCGTATCACCATGCGCGGAGAGTCGGTCGGCGTGTTGGGGCGCGTCGCGGCGAACGTGGCGTCGGCGTTCGAGGTCGACGGCGAGATCTTCGCGCTGGAGTTGTCGATTTCCCGACTGGCGCCGCTGCTGAGCGGTGATGCCGCTGTGGCGCCGCCCTCGGTGTATCCAGCCGCTGTCGAGGACCTGGCGTTGATCGTCGACGAGCGGCTCGCGGCTGGCGAGCTGGCGGCCGCGATTCGCGCACACGGGCTGGTAGAAGCCGCTGAATTGTTCGACGTCTACGCAGGTCCTCCGATTCCGACGGGTGCAAAGTCACTCGCATTTCGGGTGTACTACCGCTCGCCCGAGCGCACGCTCTCCGATCGCGATGTGGAGAAAGCTCGGCGGGGCATTGTGCGCCGCCTGGAGTCCCAATTCGCCGCCCGGCTGCGCGATTCCTAGCTGCCAGTTGACCTCGGTCCCACTGCCGAACAGCTGCTAGCCAGCTGCCAGGCATCTGCGTAGTGGCTGCCGCGTCGCCTTCTAGTCCATACGAGCCATCGTCCGATCCACACGAATTAGATACCCAACTTGGCACTCTCAACTCAGGAGTGCCAAGTTGGCGACAACGTTCGTTGGCACTCTTGGATAGAGAGTGACAGGATGGATAGCGGAGACTTGGCACTCTCAACGAGTGAGTGCCAACAGTCGGCTGGGGCAATCTACGTGAAAGGCGCCGGTATGACCTTCATCCATCCCAATCTCTCCGAGCATTACGGTCCTGCCTTTGATCTCGGCGACCTCACCCACCGACTTAGCGACGCCGGCGACCAGCTCGAACTGGCGTCGGCGCTCTACGACGCGACGGCGTTGCCGCCGGTCGAGCTGCGCCGCCTGATGCGCGCGATGGCTCGGCGTGAGGGAGGCGCGTCAGTCGCGGAGGCGCACGAACTCGCTGCACGGCGGCTGCGGGCGATGCTCCAGCTGGACAGTGAGACGGCGCGCATCGTGGCGCGGGCGTTTGAGGACGCCTTCATCGACCTGCCAGCGGAGTGGCGTGAGCGCAGCCGCGAGGTCGAGTTCAGCGTGATCAAGCGGGCGGTGCGCGTGCGCGAGTTCATCGCGCTGAGCGGCATCCTGCCTGGGCTGCGCGAACACGAGGCTGCGGCGTGGATGCTGTCGCGCTTGCCCGACGGAGGTGGTTCTCGGCCCGCGGCAGAGATCAGCGCAGCATCGGCGCTCGCCTCGGCTTAGCGGCACCGGTATGGGAGATGCGAGTGGGGCGGGTTCGCGTGGTTACGCGGCCTCGGCGACCTCAGCCACCTGCGCCCGCTCGACGACCGCGCGGAAGGCCGCGGGGTCGTTGAGCGCCATGTCGGCCAGGACTTTGCGGTCGATCTCGATCTCCGCCTGCTTGAGCGCATGAATGAGGCGGCTGTAGGTCGTGCCGTTGAGACGCGCGGCCGCATTGATCCGCTGAATCCAGAGTCGGCGCATGTCGCCCTTGCGTTCGCGCCGGTGGGCGTAGGCGTAGGAGAGCGCATGCAGCCGGGACTCGGACGCGCGACGGTAGAGTCGGTGTCGGACGCCGTGGTGCCCCTTGGTCTGCTGGAGCACTTTCTTGTGACGTCGGCGTTCGCGCGGACCGCCCTTGACTCGTGGCATGGCGTCGTGTCCTGTCTCAGTCGTAGCTCAGGCGTGGAATCATGGCGCCTGGCTCATGTGCCCGGCTGCTGTGTCCGGCGTCGCCGACTAGGTGGAGCCGCCGACTAGGTGGAACCATAAGGCAGCAGCTTCTTCACGCGCTTCTGATTGCCGAGGTTCTTGACGGCGTGCATGCGGTTCTGCTCGCGCAGGGTGCGCTTGCGCTTCTTCTGCTTGTTGTGGCCGCGGTACCCCTTCATCCGCATCACTTTGCCGTTGCGGGTGATGCGGAATCGCTTGGCCGCGCCTTTGTGGGTCTTCATCTTCGGCATCGCTGAGCGTCTCCAACCGATCCAGCGCCGATCAGCTTCGCTTCAGCGTAGGCGATAGTCGAGCTCTGTCCAATCGATACGGACACGATCAGACCAACGGAGCATGAGCCGAGCTGTCCTACGCGACGTTGCGCGCTGTGCTGGTCACGTTGTGCCCATGTCGCTGTGGGGCGCTGCGAGCGAACTCGGGGTTAGTCGGCGACCTCCGCGACCTTGGTCGCGGCTTCCGCTTCCTTCGCGAGCTGCTGTGCCTTCGCCTTGTCCTCGGCCACGATCACCGACATGAACCGTCCTTCGACGGAGATCGGCTTCTCGATCAGTGTTGGCGTGCCGCTCTCTTCCAGGGACTCGAGCATCTCCTGGATGCGTTCGCGGCCGATATCGCGGTGTGTGATCTCACGGCCGCGGAACATGACGGAGATCTTGACCTTGTCGCCGTTGCGCAGCAGGCGCGCGGCGGTGCGCCCCTTGGCTTCCATGTCATGGCGGCCGATGTTGGGGCGCATCTTGACCTGATGCAGCGATGGTCCCTTCTGGCGCCGCCGTCCTTCGCGCTCCCGTTTGGCCTGTTCGTACTTGAAGCGCCCATAGTCGAGCATCTTCGCGACCGGCGGGCGGGCATTGGGTGCGACCTCCACCAAGTCGAGTCCCTGCCCGCGGGCGAGGTCGAGCGCCTGAGCGGTCGGCATCACGCCAAGCTGTTCTCCGTCGGCGTCGATCACCCGTACCTCGCGGATGCGAATCATCTCATTGACGCGGTGGTCTCGTTGGTCTCGCTGTTCCTTGACGGCCAGGGGAACGCTCCTTCACTGCATCGTGGTTTGCTCGACCGAGCCGCGCCACTGACTGTGAAATCTGTGCAACGCGCGGTTCGCTCTGCGCCGATGGTAGGTCGCCGAGCGCGAGGATTCAACGCCAGTTCAATGCCAGGCGGTGCGAACATCAAGCGACGTCAGTGTCGATCACCAGTAGGGTGTCGCCCTGCTCGACCGCATCGCCAGCGGCGACCGAGATTTGCATGATCCGCCCTGCGGCGGGGGAGCGGATCTCATTGTTCATTTTCATCGCGATGATGACCAGCAGTGGATCGCCCTCTTTGATTCGATCGTCGGGTGCGACTAGCACTTCGCTGACCTGTCCGGTCATCGGCGCGGGCATCCGTACCTCGCCCTCGATCACTGGGCTGGTTGCGGTCAGCGCCCCGGCGCTGCGCTCGATCTCAGCGACGTAGCGATCTGGGCCGATAAAGACGTCGGCTGACTGCCCATCCCGCCGAATCGCGATCGGAATCCGCCGTCCGTCGATCCACAGTCGGAAGAGGGTGTTATCGTCGACCGCTTCCAGTTCGAGTGCATACGCCTGACCGCCGAGCTCGGCGCGGTACTTGCCATCGCCGTTGTCGTCGATGGAGACTTCCTGCAGCCCGTCTTGAACGATCAGCCGGTAGTTCTTCGCCATCCTTGCTCCACTGGATATCGCCGACCTCTGGCCGATTGAGCCCAGGCCCGGCGTCGGGAGACGGTGCCGCGATCCGATTCCGCGCGCTCTCCTTGGGTGTGGAAGAACAGCGCCGCCGCGAGCGTCGCCTCTACGCTGTTCGCGGGCCGCCCGGACGGGTCCAGTATCTCGTGCTCTTCGACATAGAGCGTGTCGATATCACCGTCGCGGAAGCGTTCGTCGTCCATCAACGCTTGGTGAAAGGGGATCGACGTGCTGACACCGATCACGAGGTACTCGCCGAGCGCGCGTTTCATCCGCCGGATGCATTGCTCGCGGGTCTCGCCCCATGTGATGAGCTTGCCGATCAGTGAGTCGTAGTAAGGGCTGACGCCGACGCCGCGGGCGAGCATGGAGTCGAGTCGCACGCCCGGTCCGTCTGCCTCGCGGTACCAGGCGATCGGTCCAACTGAGGGCGCGAAGTCCCGATATGGATCTTCAGCCGTGATCCGGCATTCCATCGCCCAGCCGCGGATCGGCCGTTCGGCGGCGGTGTAGCCCAGTGGTTGGCCGGCGGCGATCTTGAGCTGGTCCTGCACCAGGTCGACCCCGCGTACCAGCTCGGTCACGGGATGTTCGACCTGCAGGCGGGTATTCATCTCGAGGAAGGCGAAGTTCTTGCCGTCTGGCGCGCGCGGATCATCCCAGACGAGAAACTCGACGGTGCCCGTTGAGGTGTAGCTGCAGGCGCGCGCGGCGTTGGTGGCGGACTCCTCCATCCGCGCGCGCAGCTGCGCTGACATGCCCGGCGCGGGAGATTCCTCGACGAGCTTCTGGCGCCGTCGTTGGGCGGAGCAGTCCCGCTCGCCCAGGCAGACGATGTTGCCGTGCGTGTCAGCGACGACCTGAATTTCGATATGGCGCGCGGGCCGCAGCAACTTCTCGACAAAGACGGCGCCATCGCCGAAGGCGGTGATCGCCTCCTGTTGCGCCTGTTGCACTGCGCGTTCGAGCTCAGCGGCCGATTCGACCATGCGGATGCCGCGCCCGCCGCCGCCGGCGGCTGCCTTGACCACGACCGGATATCCGATCGCATCGGCGGTCCGACGTGCCTCCTGAGAGTCGGTCAAGGGGTCGACCGCGCCGGGAATGATGGGAACCCCGGCTTGTCGCATGGTGCGGCGGGACTCGATCTTGTCGCCCATCAGCTCGATCGCTTCGGGCGACGGTCCGACGAACGTGATGCCGATCTCGCGGCAGGCGCGGGCGAAGTTGGCGTTCTCCGACAAGAATCCGTAGCCGGGATGGATGGCGTCGGCGCCGCTGCGCTGCGCGGCGGCGAGCACCGCGTCGACGTTGAGATAGCTCTCCGCAGGGGGTGATCCGCCGATCCGCTCCGCTTCGTCGGCCATGCGCACGTGACGGGCGGTGCGGTCGGCATCAGAGTACACGGCCACAGTCTGGATGCCCAGATCGCGGGCGCCGCGGATCACGCGTACCGCGATCTCGCCGCGGTTGGCGATTAAGAGTTTCTCAATCGGTGGTGCTGGTTCTGTCATCCGCAGCCTTCATCCGCAGCCTGCTCGACTGGTTCGGCTGGCATATTCGACTCTGGCCAGCGCAGGCGGCCGTAGCGATCATAACTGGCGAACGCCAGTGGGCGTATCGGTTGAGGCACGCGGCAAGATGCGACGGCTCAGTCCGGCTCGAGCGCGCGCGAGCGCTGGAGCTCACTGAGCCAGGCGCACAGCTGATCGAGCGGCCTGGCGCCGAGATCGGCGCCGCCGCGCACGCGCACGGAGGCGCTGCGCGACTCCACTTCGCGGTCGCCGATCACCAGCAAGTAGGGGATCTTGCGTCGCTGACCGTTGCGAATCTTGGCCTGCATGCGCTCGTTGCCGTCGTCGACGTCGGCGCGCAATCCCGCGCTCCGCAGCTCGGTAGCGACCTCTCGCGCCCAATCCTGGTGTCGATCGGCGATTGGGATGCAGCGCGCCTGGACTGGCGCGAGCCACAACGGAAAGGCGCCCGCGTAGTGCTCGATCAGGATGCCCAGGAAACGCTCGAAGGAGCCGTGGATCGCGCGGTGGATGACCACGGGCGTGCGCCGTTCGCCGTGCTCGTCGACATAGACGCAGCCCAGCCGGCCCGGCTGGATCAGGTCGAGCTGAATCGTGGACAGCTGCCATTCCCGCCCGACGGCGTCGGAGACGAACAGGTCCGCTTTGGGTCCATAAAAGGCGGCCTCGCCGGTTTGTTCGACATAATCGATGCCGGCGTCATCCAGCGCGCTGCGCAGGGAGGTGACCGCTGTCTGCCAAGCCTGCGGATTGTCGACGTATTTGCCGCCCGCGCCGGGCAGCGACAGCTCGTAGCGGAAGTTGGGCATGCCGTAGGTCTGGAACAGCGTCTGCACCAGCTCCAGCACGCGCGAGACCTCAGCGGAAATCTGCTCGGGCGTAATGAAGATGTGGCAGTCGTCCTGGGTCAGCGAGCGGACGCGGGTGAGGCCCGAGAGTTGGCCCGACTTCTCGTATCGGTACAACGTGGTGTATTCGGCGTAGCGCAAGGGAAACTCGCGGTAGGAGTGCAGATCGCTGTTGTACAGCGTCATGTGGATGGGGCAGTTCATCGGTTTGAGGAAATATGCGTCTGCCTCATCACGAGCGGCGGGGTCGCTGCTTGCGGGGTCGCTGCTGCGGTCCTGTTCATGCATGGCGGGGTACATCACCTCGGCGTAGTTGTCGAGGTGGCCAGAGCGACGGAAGAGTTCGCCGCGGGCGAGATGGCCGGTCCAGACCTCCTGGTAGCCGCGCGCCTCCTGCAGCTCGCGGATCAGGCGCTCCATCTGCTGTCGGATGATGGCTCCGTCGGGCAGCAGCAGCGGTACGCCCGCGCCAACCAGCTCAGAGAAGGTGAAGAGACCGAGCTCGCGGCCGAGCCGTCGATGGTCGCGGCGCTGCGCCTCCTCGATGCGTGCGAAATGCGCGTCGAGTTCCTCGCGGCTGGGAAAGAGCGCGCCGTAGACTCGCTGCAGCTGCGGGCGGCGCTCATCGCCGCGCCAGTACGCGCCCGCCACGTTGGTCAGACGGAATGGGCCGATCTGCCGGGTGGACTCGACGTGGCCGCCGCGACAGAGGTCGGTGAATTCAGCATGGGTGCAGATCCCGACCTGCTCAGCGTCAGCCGAGAATTGATCCAGTAGTTCCTGCTTGAAGGGCTGGTCGGCGAAGCGTTGCCGCGCCTCGGCGACGGAGATTTCCTGCCAGACGAAGCGATGGTTGCGGCCCATCTCCTTGCGCATGCGCTTTTGGATTTGACTGAGGTCCTCGGGTGTCAGCGGACGCGGTAAGTCGAAGTCGTAGTAGAAGCCGGTGTCGATCGGCGGGCCGATCGCGAATTTGGCTTCGGGAAACATCTGCAGCACAACCTGAGCCAGCACGTGGGCGGCGGAATGCCGCATCCGACGCAGCCACTCGGTCGCGTCCACCTCGTCGGGTGAGGCGACGCCGGTGGTGGCTGGTACCTCGTCGAGCGTGTCGCGCTCGGAACGATCATTCGCCATCGGTCCGCCGATCCACACATTTGTGTTGTCGAAGTGACGCTGTCGAAGCGGTCCACTCGCTGGTGGCTGTGCGCGAACGGCGGTGCGAATCTGTTCGCGGGTCGAGCAGGTGGTGGGCGATACTGGACTTGAACCAGTGACCTCTGCGATGTCAACGCAGCGCTCTAGCCAACTGAGCTAACCGCCCAACCGCGAGTCCGACGAGCGCCGCAGCCTCGCCAGCGTGCCCATCGTATGCCTCGCGACTCGGGCTGGTCAACGCAACGTCAGCGAGCCCTCAATGCTGGCTATGGTCGAATGCTTCGGGTGCGCCGGATGACGTTGGCCAGGCTGTCGAATACGCGCTGTCGAATAACTGTCAAGTCGTTGACGTTGGGCGTATAGTTGGCTAGCTTGCACGCCAACGATCCGCAACAGGCAGCGGACGTGAGGAGCGAGCTCAGCGATCAGCTAGCTCCAGGGTTGTCGGAGCGCTAGTGGGCCAAGCCAATCGACATCACCGGCGTGCTCAGCATGATCATTGCGATCAGCGGGGCCAGCGCGTCCCGCCCAACTGGCGGCAAGTGGGGTGGCTGGTACCCGGCCTACACGCCGGGCGGCGTGTAAGCTTGGGGAGCGCGGCGTCCGTAACGTCGCGCGAGACCGATGGGCGCGGGCCGCTAGCTCAATTGGCAGAGCAGCTGACTCTTAATCAGCAGGTTCGGGGTTCGAGTCCCTGGCGGCTCACCAGCAACAGTACCGTGAACGGTGTGGCGTTTTGGCTGCGCCGACCGCCTCATTCGTCGCCCAGCGCGTCCTCTCCGGGGGAAGTGTCGGAATTGGCAGACGAGCATGACTTAGGATCATGTGCCGCAAGGCGTAGGAGTTCGAGTCTCCTCTTCCCCACCAGCGCCGCCGGTCACGCCGCTCGGTCGGTCGATGGCAGCGCCCAGTCGGCTGATGGCAGTGCCAAACGCAGTGCGATGGCTTCAGAGGCGTCGCTGAAGGAGTGTTCGTATGGCTGAGCCGCTATTGAGTGTGCAGAACCTGTCGACGAGTTTCTTCACGTCTGAAGGGGTGGTCCAGGCCGTCAACGACGTCTCCTACGACCTGATGCCCGGCGAGACGCTGGGGCTGGTCGGCGAGTCCGGTTCGGGCAAGAGCGTTTCGGCGCTCTCCCTGCTGCGGCTGATTCCGAATCCGCCTGGCAAGATTGTCAACGGGGAGGTCTGGTTCGACGGCGAAGAGCTGATGTCGGTCGACGACTCGCGCATGCGTGAGATTCGCGGCAACGACATCGCCATGGTCTTCCAGGAGCCGATGACCTCGCTCAACCCGGTGTTGACGATTGGGCGTCAGCTCACAGAGGCGATCGAGCTGCACATGGGACTGGGCCGCACGCAGGCCAATGAGCGCGCCGTTGAACTGCTCAACATGGTCGGAATCCCCGCCGCCGAGCAGCGTCTGTTCGACTTCCCGCACCAGTTCTCAGGCGGTATGCGTCAGCGCGTGATGATCGCTATGGCGCTGTCCTGCGATCCGAAGTTGTTGCTCGCGGACGAGCCGACGACAGCGCTCGACGTGACGATCCAGGCGCAGGTCTTGGAGGTCATGGCGCGGTTGAGCCGTGAGCTGGGCACCTCCGTGATCGTGATCACCCACAACCTCGGCGTCGTCGCCCGCTACGCTGACCGCGTGAACGTCATGTACGGCGGTCGGATCGTGGAGAGCGGCGAGGCGGCCGATATCTACGCGCGGCCGAAGCACGCCTACACGCTGGGCCTGCTCGAGTCGGTGCCGCGCCTCGACGCGCGGACCGGTCGCCTGATTCCGATCGAGGGCACACCGCCCGACCTGACCAATATGCCTACGGGCTGCGCGTTTGCGCCGCGCTGTCGCTTTGCTGATGATCAGTGCACCAGCGAGCGGCCACAACTGCAGGAGTTCGCGCCTGGTCACCTTGTCGCCTGCTGGCACTCGGATGCCGTCGCCGCCGAGGCGGATGTCATTCTCGCCAGCGCCCACACGGAGGACCTCCCGGAAGAGGAGACGGCCAATGTCTGAGAACGAACAGTTGTCTGAGAACGAACAGCCAGAGGGCATCGAGGAAACTCGGTCCTCCGACGAAGCCGCCGCAGGGACGATGACCCCCGAAGCGATGCGGGCCGCCGCCGCCGCGTCCGTTAGCCAAGCAGCCGCGGCGATCGCCGAACATGCCGGCGGTGGGCGCACCGAGCCACACGAAAACACGCTGCTTGAGGTCGAGGGCCTCAAGATGTATTTCCCGGTCACGGCGGGGCTGCTGCTGAAACGTAAGGTCGCCGACATCAAGGCGGTCGATGGCATCTCCTTCGCCGTCCGTGAAGGTGAGACGCTGGGCCTGGTGGGCGAATCCGGCTGCGGCAAGTCGACCACCGGCCGTGCGATTCTGCAGCTCTACCGCCCAACCGCGGGCAAAGTTTTCATGTCGCCACCGCGCTACACCTCGCACATCGGCGCCGAGGAGAACGGAACGGCTGAAGACGCCGCGCCCGACGTCGCCGCTGGCGGTCCGGTCGACTTGACCACCCTCGCAGGGCGCAATCTGCGCGCCTACCGGCGTCAGATGCAGATGATTTTCCAGGACCCGTACGCGTCGCTCAATCCGCGTATGAGCGTGGGCAGCATCGTTTCAGAGCCGATGGTGATCCACGGGTTGCAGAAAGGGCGTCGCAAGGAGCGCGTCCGTGAGCTGTTGGAGACCGTGGGGTTGAACCCCTACTTTGCTAGCCGCTACCCGCACGAGTTCTCAGGTGGACAACGCCAGCGCATTGGCATTGCCCGCGCGCTCGCGGTCGAGCCCGCCTTCATCGTCTGCGACGAACCGGTTTCAGCGCTCGACGTGTCGATTCAGGCGCAGATCATCAACCTGCTCGAAGACCTCCAGTCGGATTTCGGGCTGACCTACCTCTTCATCGCGCACGATCTCTCGGTGGTGCGGCACATCTCACACCGCATCGCGGTCATGTATCTGGGCAAGATCGTCGAGCTCGCCCAGTCCGACCAGCTCTATGAGAATCCGCTGCACCCCTACACCCAGGCGCTGATCTCGGCGGTGCCCATCCCCGACCCGGCGTTGGAGCGTCGGCGCGAACGGTTGATCCTCACGGGCGATGTGCCGAACCCGATCGCCCCGCCGCCGGGCTGCAATTTCCACACCCGCTGTCCCATCGCCATCGACATCTGTCGCGAGGAGGACCCGGAGTGGCGCGAGGTGGTCAACGATCACTTCGTCCGCTGCCACCGCGTCTAGTGCCTGAGGCTGCTATTCGGCGTCGGGCACGCGGTCTGCATCATCAGCGTCTGCGCGTCGCGCCGGCTCAGACCTAGAACGGGGCGTGATGCCTCGCGCTATGCCTGAGCCACGCGTGGGCGGCAGCGTGGAGTCGTCGATAGCGCGGAATCGACGACTGGTACGCTCAGCCCCCATGGACTCCCGCTTCGACGCTTCCCGCATCCGTAACTTCTGCATCGTCGCGCACATCGACCACGGCAAGTCGACGCTGTCCGACCGATTGATCGAGGCGACGGCGACGGTGGCTCGTCGGGACATGGCGGATCAGCTACTCGACTCGATGGATCTCGAGCGAGAAAAGGGCATCACGATCAAGGCGCGCGCGGTGCGGATGCATTGCAGGCTGCCCGCTGATGACCTTCCTAACGCCTCCAACGCCGACCGCGACCTTGCCGGCAATGAATACCGCCTGCATCTGATTGACACGCCGGGGCACGTGGACTTCTCGTACGAAGTGTCGCGCAGCCTGGCCGCCGCTGAGGGGGCGCTGTTGGTCGTCGACGCCGTCGAGGGCATCCAGGCGCAGACGCTGGCCAATGTCTACCTGGCGATGGAGCAGGATCTGGCGCTGATTCCGGTGATCAACAAGATCGATCTCGACGTCGCGCGGCCGGAGGCCATCGCCGCCGAACTCGTCGATGTGATCGGCTTTGCGCGCGACGAGATTTTGTATGTGTCAGCCAAGACCGGACAGGGCATTGCGGAGTTGCTCGAGGCCATCGTCGAGCGCATTCCTCCGCCGCAGGGCGCACCTGACGATCCGCTGCGCGCGCTGATTTTCGACTCCGAATACGATCCCTATAAGGGCGTGATTGCGCACGTGCGCGTGGTCGACGGTGAGGTGCGGAGTCAGGCGCCGCTCCGTCTGTGCGCGACCAACCGTCGCTTTGAAGCGATGGAAGTGGGCAGCTTTTCACCCGAGCTGCGGCAGCAGGCGTTGCTCTCGGCAGGTGACGTTGGCTATGTGGCGACCGGGCTCAAGGAAGTAGGCGACGTCCGTGTCGGCGACACCATGACGGTCGGCGGACGCAGGTTCCCTGACCCACTGGCTGGTTACCGAGAGCCCAAGGCGATGGTCTTCGCTGGTCTCTATCCGGCCAACTCGGCCGACCATCAGGAGCTCTCGGACGCTCTAGACAAGCTGCGCCTCTCGGATAGCGCCATCCAGTATCAGCCGGAGTCCTCGGCGGCCTTAGGCTTCGGCTTCCGGATGGGATTTCTCGGTTTGCTGCATATGGAGATCGTCCAGGAGCGGCTCGAGCGGGAGTATGGTCTGGAGTTGGTCTTTACGGCGCCGTCGGTGGAGTACGAAGTTGAGGGCGTTGAGGGCCAGGTGCGGCTGATTGAGAATCCGTCGGAGCTGCCGGCGCCCAAC
Source organism: Dehalococcoidia bacterium (assembly GCA_963422755.2). Taxonomy (GTDB): domain Bacteria; phylum Chloroflexota; class Dehalococcoidia; order Bin125; family Bin125; genus Bin125. The sequence continues at coordinate 1,993,436 of OY730488.1, read as the reverse complement.
CATGTCGCCGAGATTCGCGAGCCGTGGGTGCGGATCTCCGTGATTACCCCCCATGAGCACGTGGGCGCGGTGATGGAGACGGTGACCGGCCGCCGCGGCGTGTTCGAGCGGATGGAATATCTGCAGCGCAGCCGCAGGTCCGCTGAAGCCAATGGCGGCGCCGCGCCGATGGCTGGTGAGATACGCGTTCTGCTCGAGTACGAGTTGCCGCTGTCGGAAATTTTGACCGACTTCTTCGACGAGTTGAAATCCCGCACGCGCGGCTACGCGAGCCTGGACTATTCCCTGATCGGATATCGGCCGGCGAAACTGGTGAAATTGGACCTGCTGATCAACGGTGAACCGGTCGATGCGCTCTCAGCAATCGTGCATGCCGATGCGGCGGCGTCACAGGGGCGAGAGCTGGCGGATCGACTGCGTCGGCTGATTCCGCGTCAGCTGTTTGACGTGCCGATCCAGGCAGCGGTGGGCGGCCGCATCATCGCGCGCGAGACGGTGCGGGCGATGCGCAAGAACGTCACCGCGAAGTGCTATGGCGGCGACGTCACGCGCAAGCGCAAACTGCTGGCGCGTCAGGCTGAGGGAAAGCGGCGGCTCAAGCGCGTCGGCAACGTCGAAATCCCGCAGGAAGCTTTCCTCGCTGTGTTGCAGCTGGGCAAGGATTAGTCCCACCGTCTGGGCGCTGCCCGGCGTTACTCGCTCGGCCTACTCGCTGGTGGCGCCTCATTGGTCGGTGCGTCGCTCTCGTCGTGGACCGGCTCAGCCGCCGTGTCGGCCATGTTGTTGGTGGACGCCTCGTCCAGGTCGTCTTCCAGGTCGTCTTCGCGCGTCACTTCGATCACGCCCGCGGTATCGGCGATGGACTGGCGGATGTCGGCCAAAGCCTCGGGTTCGTCTGACGCTTCCGCGGCAAACGTGACGAGCTCGAACAGCGCTTCGGCCGGGATCAGCGCGTAGCCGTACGTCTCGCAAGCGTTGACCAGGGTCTTGGGGAAGGGCTCGCGGCGAATGCGCGGATCGGTCTCGCGGAATCCGTTGGCCACGATGATGCCTTTGGGTCGCCGCTGCCGCTTCAGGAAGTGCTCTTCAATTCGGTTCTGCAGCGTGAGGTAGAGACGATCACTCACCGCGCCGTTGGCGGACGATATCTCAACGAGGGCGGTTTCGGCGCCGTTGCGCAGCTCCATCGCTCCGTCCGACATCGACGGGCTATAGCCCAACATGCGGAAGGCGTCCTGGATGGTTTCGACCAGGGCGGCGTTCTGGCTCTGCCAGAGCATGCTCTGAAAGCGCGTGGCGTCGGCGAGCAGCGACTTTGCCTCGGTCAGGCGGCGCTGCGCCTGCTTGATCTCCTGCTGCGCCACGCTCAGCTCGTCGCGGGCCGAGTCGGCCTCTGGGGTGTCAAAGCGACGCGCCCAGACCGGGGCGTCGCTGGGATCGGGTTCGTACGTGAGCCGCTCGATCATCTCCAGCAGCGCTGACGTGAAGACCTTGCGCTGTGCGGTGGACAGCTGGTCCGCCGCTGGTAGCGCAACGATCCGCCCTGGTCCAAGGCGGAACTCCGCCGCTACGGCCGCGCCACCGACCGAGCGTCCGACGACCACGCCCTCGCTGGCGGGCGGCAGATCAAGGATCGCCCGGTAGCGCAATCGCCCCGACAGATCGTCGAGGTAGCCGCTGGCGGGGTGGTGCAGGTTCGTCGGTCGTGTGTGGCGTCCGTCGGCCGGACGCAGCGTCGGCCAGCGGAACGGATCCGCCGCTGGCGAGGGGATCAGCGAGTAGCGCGTTAGCCCCGGAAATGACGCGACACCGTTGTGACGCACATTCGGGTAGAGAAACAGCACGATCAGTCCGCCGCGGTCGAGCAGCAGCTGCAGTTCCAGCTGGCGCTGCAGCAGCAGCTCCGCGAGGCCGTAGTGAAACGCGCCCGACTCGCCGGTGCCGATCGCGCGGCCGTCGGGCGACTTGACGTCGAGCGTGGCTGCGGCGATGCCTTCGATTTGGTCGGAGACTGACTGCAGATCGATGATGCAGGCGTCGTAGTCGAAGAGCGAGGGGGCGTTGGCGATGGAGTGGTTGTCGACGCTGGGGTTGGGCACGGGGCAGCCGATGGAGATGATCCGCACGGGTTCCTCTCCTCCACATGCGACTCGTTGCGCCGTCCGCCGCTCATCGGTTGTGGACGCAGCGCAGTATCGGTTGAGTTTACCTGCACTCGCCGCGTTGCTCTCAAGTGATACCATCGATAACGGTCGTGCTAGATGGGGAGCTAGCGGTGCCCTGTACCCGCAATCCGCTCTAGCGGGGTTGAATTCCTGGGCGAGGACGGCGATATGAGGACTACCGACGCCAAGCAGTATTGAAACTTGGGTCCCGCGCGGCGGCCCGCCGTGAACCCCGTCAGATCCGAGAGGAAGCAGCGGTAAGCGGTTGTCAGGTCGGGTGACGTGGGAGCGCCTGGGTGGAGCCAGCTAGCGAAGGCAAGCTCATGGCGCTGTTCGATCTTGGGTGCACGGCCACTGCCCTTGCTTTTCAGCACATCGGCCTGGTGCGCGTCCGATGAGCGGTCGACGTCGACGTGCGCGGTTGGGACAACACTTCCTGCGTGATGAGCGCGTGCTCGAGCGCATGGTCGAGGCGACGCCCGTGTCGCCAGCGCCGATCCTCGAGGTCGGCGCCGGCGATGGTGTCCTGACCGAACGGCTGGCCGCGTTGGGCCGTCCTGTGGTCTCGGTCGAGCTCGATGCGGGTATGGCCTACCGCGCTCGGCGGCGTCTGACGGCAGTGGGCGTCGGGCAAGCTGTGATTATCGAACAGGATGTGCTCGACGTTGATCCAGAGGAGCTGCTCGCCGCCGCCGCGCAGCGGCCGCCGTATGGATTGGTGGGCAATCTACCCTACGCGATCACCGCACCGATCTTTCGCAAGTTCCTCGAGCAGGAGCCGCTGCGTCCGGAGTGGATGCTGGTGATGATTCAGCACGAGGTGGCCCAGCGCGTGACGGCCCAGCCAGGACGGCTGTCGCTGCTGGGAGTCTCGGTGCAGTTCTACGCCGATGCCGAACTGCTGTTCACGGTCGAGCGCGAGTCCTTCGATCCTCCACCGCAGGTGCGGTCGGCCGTAGTCTTGCTGCGGCTCCGCGAGCGCCCGGCGGTCGAGGCGCCGAGCGTAGAGCGGTTCTTCGAGGTCGTGCGCGGCGGCTTTCGTAGCCCGCGCAAGCAGCTACATAATGCGCTGGCGCAGGGCGTCTGGCTGCCGCCCGGCGGAGCGATGGTATGGCTCGAAGCATGCGGGATTGATCCGACTCGGCGTCCGGGCACGCTGACGCTCGACGAGTGGGCGCGGCTCGCATGGTGGCGAGAGCAGCACTCAGCGTGTGGACCGCCGGCATGAGTGCAGCCTCCGCTGGTGGCAATCGGCAAACGCGGCGAACGCATGCCGCGGCCAAGCTGAACCTGACGCTCGAGGTGATCGGCAAACGCTCGGATGGCTTTCACGACTTGGCCTCCGTCGCCGTCTCGTTGGACCTGGCTGACGAGGTCATGCTGCTCCGCACGGATGAGGGTCGCCGCGTGTCCTATCGAGACGATGCAGGGCGGCCGATGTCGATTGCGGCCGAGGATGACATCATCCTGCGGGCGTGGTCGACGCTGGCGTCGCACTGCGAGTTGCCTGGTGGCGCGCAGGTCGTCGTCACCAAGCGCATTCCTGTGGCGAGCGGGCTGGGCGGCGGTTCCAGCGACGCAGCCGCATTCCTGCGGTTGGCGCGATTGGCATGGGCGCTGCCGCTGACGGATGATGCGTTAAGCGCGATTGGCGCGGAAGTCGGCTCTGACGTGCCCGCCTGCTTGCTCGGCGGCGCCGTGCGGATGTCTGGACGCGGAGAGACCGTGAGGCCGGCGCCGGCAACGGCGGAGTGGAATGCCGGCTGGTCAATCTTGCTGCACCGTCCGGAGATTCCCGTGCCGGCTGCCAAGACAGCGTCGATGTACCGCTCGTTGCGATCTGTGGACTTTCGAGCCGGAGCGGCCACGGACATGCTGCTGGCATTGATGGCGCGCGGCGCGCCGCTGCAGCAGGGTGACTGCGTCAACTCATTCGATCGCTCCGCCCACGAGGTCATGCCAGGCCTGACGCTGGCTGGGCGGCGGATGGGTGCAGCGATCAGCCATGCGACTCAGGGATTCGGCATCGAGCCGGTCGCGCCGCTGCTGGCCGGTGCGGGGCCTGCGCTGTTCACGGTCCTACCGCAGGCGGTCGCTGAGTCCGCTGCCGAGCGGCTGCGCAACATGTATGGGCGATCGGGTTTCACGGGTGTGACCAGAGCGCTGGCTCGCAGCGAGGCGACCGCGGTCCATACCCTCTGAGCATGGAAGTCATCGCCGCATTGTTTTCGGGGTTCGTCGCTGGGGCGGCGGTCGGTGTGGTGGGACTGGGTGTGTTCGGCAGCCTGTTGGTATCTGTACCGACGACCAACTGGCTACGGCGTCAGTTTCCCGATCCGTCAAATTGGGTCATGGTGAGTCTGGGTGGCGCGCTGGTCGCGCAGGCAGGTTGCGCAGTGCTCGGGCTCTTGCTGGGCGTGGCGCTGCTCAACGTTGGCGACGAAGCGGCCAGGGGGCTGGGTAGTCCCAATTGGCCGTTCACGGGGGGAGTCGTGATTTGCCTGGCGCTGCTGATCGCTGGCGCCGCATACTGGCGGCCGTCGCGCTGGCGCCGATTGTTGTTGGTTGGTCTGTGGGCGGCTGGCTGCTACGGCTGGTTGCTGCCGCATCTCGCGCTGTCCTGAACGCCTACGCGCGCGATGGGTCGGCCAGGACGGTGCTTATACTCAATGCGTCAACCGCTTTCCTAGAGCTGGAGTCCACGTGGATCCTCAATCGATGCCTCCAGATGCAGTGCCGGGCACGATTCTGGACGCGCATATTCACACGGTTCGCGGGGCAGCCGATTCCGCTCTCCAGCCTGACGAACTGCTCGCTGAAGCGGCCCGTATCGGGCTCACCGGTGTCAACCTCACCGAGCATGACCGGGTCTGGGAGCGTTACGACTGGAAGCAGTTTCAGGACGCGATGGCCGAGGCCGGTGTCTACCTCAACCAAGGCATGGAAGTGTCTACCGATCTGGGGCACATCATCGTCTTCGGGATTGATCAGTATTACGCGGGCATCCGCAATGCTCGCAAGCTGCGCGAGGTCTGCGACGAGATCGGCGCATTCATGTCGGTGGCGCACCCTTTTCGCCACTACTTTGACCCGGTGACGTTCCGCCGCCGCGGCGAGAAGCCGTTCGACCTCAGCCCTGCGCAGGCGGCGGAGAAGATGGACGTCTTTCAGGTGGTACACGGGATCGAGGTTGGCAACGGGGGCAACACCCGTCGTGAGAACCTGTTCGCGCTCGAAGTCGCGCGCATCCTCGACAAGCCGGTCACGGGTGGCTCCGACGCACACTCGACCTCCGGTATTGGCAGCTACACGACGGTCTTCCCCGAGCAGCTCAGCTGTCGCGAACAGACCGTGCAGCTGCTGCACGACGGGGCCACCGTCTGCTACGAGGGGCTGAACATCGGCGAGTTCCGCCTGTTCGCCCCCTGCGCCGATGACGAGGCGCCGTAGGCGCGGGCGTGAGCGATCGGATCTACGCCGCCATCGACCTGGAGATGACAGGTCTGCAGCCGGGCTTGGACGAGATCATCGAGGTCGGCATCGTGCGCTGCACGCCGGACCGCGTGCTGGATCGATGGCAGACGCTGGTCCGTCCCCTGGAGATGCCGCCGCTACGCGTACAGCACATGACCCGTATCGCCGTCTCCGCGCTCGCTGATGCGCCATCATGGGCGGAGATCGAGCCGAAGGTCCGCGAGCTGCTCGACGACGCTATCTTGCTGGGGCATAACATCCCATTCGATGAGCGCTTTCTCGAGGCCGCGGGATACCATCCGTCGCACCCCTCCGCGGACACATTGGAGCTCGCGCGGATCATCGACCCCGCCGCGCCGTCGCATCGGCTGAGTCGCTTGTGCGACCGCTATGGCATCGCGCTGCAGGATCCGCACCGCGCACTGTCGGATGCGGAAGCGGCGCGCCAGGTCTTCCTGCAGCTACGAGACCGCTGCAAAGCGCTGCCGCTGTCAGCGCGCAACGATCTGAGCCAGGTCCTGGCGGGCGCTGGCCTATTGTGGCCAACGGGCCGCATCCTGCGGGATTGGTTAGAGGAGGCGCCGAGGTTGGCGGGGCTTCCAGCGCCGAGCCGCAGACCATCTGATCCTCCGCTGGCGCCGACGCCGCTGCCGAGCGGTTCGCTGGCCGAGCTGACCGAGCGGGCGTTTCGATCGGCTGCCGGCGATGGCCTCGAACAACGCGAGCAGCAGCTGGCGATGGCCCGTGACGTCGCCGAGACGCTGCAACGCGGAGACACGCTGATCGTTGAGGCGGGCACGGGTACGGGGAAATCGCTGGCATACCTGCTCCCAGCCTCGCTCTGGGCGCTCAAGACCGGCAACACGGTCTTGGTCAGCACGCACACGATCAATCTCCAGCAGCAACTCGAAGGCAACGACGTCGAGCTCGTGCGACGCCTGGTTGTCGGCGTTTCGGCCGCAGCCGCCGAGTCTTTGCGAGCGACCGTGCTCACAGGGCGAGGCAACTATCTATGCCAGGAACGGCTAGATCAGGAGATGGCGGATGCCGCGGCGTGGGAGAACCCGGCGCTGCTCGCGCGTGTCGCTGTTTGGAGGTACCTCAGCGAGCGCGGCGACCGGGCCGAGTTGCGGCTGCGCAACCATGAGGCGCGTAGTTGGCCCAAGCTGTCAGCCGAGCGGACGCGCTGCTTCTCCGATCCTGACTGTGTATATGCCGTAGAAGGTTCCTGCTTTCTACAGCGCGCCCAATCTCAAGCGGCGTCCTCGCACATCGTGGTTGTCAATCATGCGCTGCTCTGTCGGGCGCTGGTCAGCGGTTCAGCGCTCGTACCTGATGCGCCGGTCGTGATTGTCGACGAGGCGCATGCGTTGGAGGATGCCGCTACTGACCAGCTGTCGCTGGAAATGACAGAAGCCTGGATGACAGAAACGGTGACCGAGGTGTTGACAAGATTCGGCGCGCTAGGGGAGAGCGCTGACCAGGCTGATCTGCCGACGACGTCGGAGATTCGGCAGGCCGCCGCGCGGGGAGAAGCGGCGTTGGCCGATCTGTTTGCGGAGCTTGCGGCCTTCGTATCGAAGCATGCGCCGCGATCAGGTGGCAATCAATCCCGCGGCAACCAAATGCAGGTGACGCTCAGCCGCGGCTCCCGCAGCTTCAACGACTGGTCCGATCTGGAGCTGCGCTGGGAACAGCTGCAGGCTGAATGGTCCGCCCTGGCGCTCGAGATCGAGCGGATCGCCAGTGTCCGCCGCGCGCAGGACAACGATGCAGACGCTGGATCGCCCGCCCCGCGGTCCGTCGCCAGTGAAGCGCAGATGCTGCTGGTCGAGCTTCGGGCGCAGATGAATTCTCTGGGCACGGTGGTGACTGAGCACTCAGATGAGGTGGTCGCTTGGGCCACGCGGGAATCGCGGCGCGCGAAGACGGCCAGTCTCCATACCGCGCCCTTGAGCGTCGCGCAGCAGTTGCAGCCGCTTTGGAACGAGCGCCACGCGTCCATCCTGACTGGCGCGACGCTGGCGACCAGCACCGAGCCCGGCGGTGAGTTTCGGTATCTGCGGGAGCGGCTGGGCATTGACGATGCGGCAGAGTCGCAGCACGGCTCTCCCTTTGACTATGAACGGCGCTGCCGTATCTACCTGCCCGTGGACGCGCTCGAACCGAACAACCGCGAGTACGACGCCTACGTCGCAAGTGCGATCACATCGCTGGCGGTCGCTGCGGGCGGTCGATCGATGGTGTTGTTTCGATCGCACGCCGCCATGCAGAAAGTGGGCAAGCTGCTGCGCCGCGACCTTGATCAGGCGGGGTTGGCGCTGGTTCAGCAGGGTCGCGACGGGTCAGCGGCGCGGGTGATCGAGGCGCTGCGCGAGGATCCACGAACGGTGGCGTTCGGCGTGGCGGCGCTCTGGACCGGCGTCGATGTTCCCGGCGAGGCGCTCTCCCTGCTGATCATCACGCGTCTACCATTCGATCCGCCGAACGATCCGGTTCGACGAGCGCGTGCCGACCAGTATGACAACGACTTCGAGGATTACGCGCTGCCCTCGGCGATTCTCAAGTTCCGACAGGGTCTCGGTCGGCTCATCCGCAGCCAGTCCGATATCGGCGCAGTGGTGATCCTCGATGGCCGCATGATGGGTAAGCGGTATGGGCGACGGTTTCGGCAGGCGATGCCTCCAGCTCCGGTGATCGAACAGTCAGTGACCGAGATCGCCGCCGATCTACGACGCTTCCTCCCGCCGATCAGCCCTGTGCCATGAGGCGTCTAACGGCCTGGCCGCAGATGTTGGCAGGCGAGCGCATCGCTATTCGTCGCTGTGAGACGGTCACGGTTGACGCTGACTGGCTGGCCGAGGCGGAGCAGGCGGTCGCCGGACGCAGCGCCCCGTGCCGGCTGCAGGATCGCCTGGACGACGGCGACCAGGGGTGGTGGATTCTCAGCGGCGAGGAGAGCGGAGCCGAGACCGTGGGCGCGCTCAGCGGGCGGATGGTCTCGCTCGACGCAGATGCGAACCTCGCCCTGGTGTGGACGTGGCTGGCGATTGACGCCCGCTGGCGTGCCTACGGATACGGCGGCGCGGCGGTGACGCTCCTGGAGCGGGCGGCGCAAGCTGCAGGCGCATCGCTCGCATTAGCGCCGCTGCCAGCTGATAATGGAGTCGCGCTCTACTTCTGGCTACGCTTGGGATACTCGCCGCAGCGGCGGACGCCAGTGGGCGCCTCGGACCTTCCCGTCGGCGTAGCGGCGGACGTGCTCTGGATGCGGCGCGCGTTCGAACCCAACCCACCCGCTTGATCCGACGCCGGAGAAGAACGATATGGCACTGGTCCTCCCCGACGAAGTCCGCGATCGCGTGAATGGTGCATTGGATGAAGGGTTTCCAATGTCGATGGTTGCGGTGGGCGCCGACTCCCAGCCCGTGGTGAGTTTTCGCGGCAGCGCACAGACGTTTGGCGACGACGCGCTGGCGGTCTGGGTGCGAGGCGAGCCATCGTCGACGCTCGCGGCGATTGCGCAGAATCCGAGCGTCGCCCTGCTCTACACGAACATGCCGGCGCGCAAGTTCTTCATCTTCCGCGGGCAGGCGGCGATCACGACCGAGGCGTCCGAGCGCGATCAGATTTGGGATGGACAGCACCCGCTCGAACAGTCGCGCGACCCGGAGCGAACGGGGACCGCAGTCGTCGTCCGACTGGACTCGGTGCAGGGCAGCGGACTCAACCTGACCCGCGATTAACGCGATCGTCGGTTGCGCGACTGTAGAACGCGTCGGAAGATTCGCCCACCGCCAAGCCCGGCCATGAGCACCCCGACCCAGAGCGCGATCATCTCAACGGTTCCGCCGATGCCCGCGAAGGCGAGTCCCAGCCAGATCCCAATACCGGTCGCTGTGACGACGCCGGCGGACGGGGTCCATCGTCGTGGAGCGGCGGTCGGAACCGTTTCCACCCGCTTGAGGGCGGGCGGCGCTGGCGAACTGGCGGCTGTTGCGCGCCGTCGACGGCGGTGCGGGCGGGCGCGCGGCACGTTAGCGCCTCCGCCTCGCCAGATCGCGGGCGCGAGCGCCCGGTGTAGCGCGGTGCGCCTTCGGTCTCGGCACTGCCGACTCGGACACGTTCGGCTCGGATACTGCCGACTCGGACGTGGACGGTTCCTGCGCTGACTGTTCTGGTTCACCCAGTTGTTGGTTGAGGCAGGTGCGGCAGGCGAACTGCAACGCCATGACCTCGTCATCGATCCAGACGTCGCCGCAATCGGGCCCCTCGGCGGTCGTGGTCAGGCGCAGGTGAAAGTATTCACCGCAGCGGTAGCAGTCGGATCGCGCCTCGGGCGTGGCCGGTTCGCCGCAGACCACACAGGGCCAGACGGCGGTCTCGTCGTGGGCGTTCGTGGTCTCCGTAGTCATGGAGACCATCGTATCCGCTCCTCCAGCTGCGCTACAGCGTCGGCGTCAGCAGGGTCCAGCTCACTATCCCAGAGGGCCGCCTCGATGCGACGCAACCAACGGCCGATCGACCGCCCCGGCGCGACTCCCAGCGCGACCAGTCGGTGGGCGGGGATGGGTGACTCGATCGCTGAGCGGCGGGACAGAAACTGGGAGATCGCCATGCCTGACGCGCCGTCCCAGATCGCAGCGGCCGCCTCGAGCGCGGTATCGGGGAACGGCCGCAGCGTCGCCGCGACCTGCGAGGGACGACGCATGGCCGCAATCCGTCGGCGGCATCTGCGCAACGACGCACCGGCCTCCAGCGCGCGTCGTTCATGCCGATTCAGGCCGACTGACCGCACCAGTAGCTCAGCCTGCTCGTTCGTCCCACAGAGCCCGCTGGCGGCCCAAAAGTGTTGGGGCGAGCATGCCGCATCCAACACGGCAGAGCGGAGTGTCCAGCTCGACACGCGCGCACGCGTCAGGTTCAAGGAGCGCGCGACCGAGAGCGCGTCGGTGGCGTTCGGTTCCTGCAACAGCAAGCGCCAGGCGTCGCCGAATCGCGCAGGGCTCAGCGTCTGCAAGTGATGGCGATGCCGACGGGCGTCGTCCCGCGTCGCTGAAGCGATATGGCCGCCGATCCGTGCTGCATATCTGGCTGCGCGGATCAGCCGAGTTGGATCGTCGCGGAAGGAATTGGAGTGTAGGGAGCGGATGCATCGGTCGTGGATATCAGCAGCAGCGTCGTGCGGGTCCAACAGGAGTCCCGCCCGCTCGCCGGTGAGAGCCAAGGCGGCGGCGTTGACAGTGAAGTCTCGGCGCCTGAGATCGATCTCGATCGGTGCCGGTGAGACCTGAGGCAGCGCTCCGGGCGAGTGGTATCGCTCGCGTCGCGTGCGTACGAGATCGATCTGCGAACCGTCGGGGAAGCGGGCAGACGCGGTGACGAACCGCTCGTGGACGCGAAATTCCGTTGCGCCAGTCTTGGCCAGGGCGGCGTAGAAGGGAGCTGGATGATCGTCAACGGCGAGGTCGAGGTCGAGTGGGCCGGACGCGATGGGCGGGTCGAGCAAGAGGTCGCGAATCACGCCGCCGACCGCGAACAGCTCGGTGTCGCGAAGCGCCGATGTTCTACATAATGCATTGAGCGCGCTGTGCGTTGCTTCGGATCGATCCTGCACGGTCGCGTGGAAGCGCTCCACGAGACGGCCATCCCATGTCTCGGTCAATGGCATGCGCGGCTCCAGCACCACCACCGTATCGTCGACCCAGATCGACGGATACTCGGAGTCCGACATGTCGCGACAGATCGCTCGAACGCTTGCAGAGCTTCAGGAGCGGTTAGAGTACCGATTTTCGGACACCGGGTTGCTGCAACAGGCGCTGGTGCACCGATCCTGGTTGAACGAGGTGAACGACCCGACAGTGGTCTCGAACGAGCGACTCGAGTATCTGGGTGACGCGGCGTTGAATGCCTTTGTTTCACGCCGACTGTATGAGGACTTTCCGACGGCCACAGAGGGTTGGCTCACGATGGCCCGTTCCATACTGGTGCGCAACGAGTCCTTGGCGGCCATCGGACAGGACCTGCGCCTTGCCGGCTGCTTGTTGCTCGGCTCTGGCATCGCAAACGACGGTGGCGCGGAGAGCGTGCATGTGCTGAGCTGCGCATTGGAAGCGGTCGTCGGCGCCGTCTGGCTCGACGGCGGCGACCCGGCGTTGCGTCGCGTGGTCGGCCAGTTGATGGGCGCGCAGATTGCGTCGCTCTCTCCGCACGAATCGTTGGCTGATGCGAAATCCCAGTTGCAGCACCACACCCAGCAGCGCAACGGTTCGAAGCCGATCTATCGCATCGTGAGAACGGATGGTCCCGTGCACGAGCGCACCTTCGTGGCTGAAGTGGCAGTGGACGGGCTGGCCGCGGCGACAGGCGAGGGTCGCTCGAAGCAGGCGGCTGAAATGGAGGCGGCGCGCCTCGCATTGCGGCTGCTCAACGTTGCCCCAGACTCCTAACCGTGCGTTGATGTGTGAGAGCGGTTCGGCGTCGCGGCTGTCCTACGCTTGGGGCATGAGCAACGCGTTGCCATTCATTCATGCCGTGTGGTCGCCGGGCGGGGCGGGTCCGCATCCGACCGTGTTCGCGTTGCACGGTCACGGCGCGCACTGCCAGGACCTGGCGCCGCTCGCGCCGATGCTCGCTCAGGGACAGTTACAGGTGATCTGCCCGCAGGCTGAGTTTCCGCTCGAAGGCGCACCGTACTCCTACGCGCCGATGTACACCTGGATGCAGCGGGGGGGCGACGATCGCCCGTTGCCCGGTGAGCTGGAGCGCGTCGCCGATGCCTTGTCGGTGTTCGTCGACGCGGCCTGCGAGCGATACGACGCCGATCCCGAACGGGTCGCGCTGTTGGGCTTTTCGCAGGGCGGATTCCTGGCCTATCGGCTGGCGCTGAGTCAGCCGCACCGCTGGCGCGGCGCGGCGATGCTTTCGACCTGGCTCTCCGACGAGGCAGTTGCCGATGTCCACCATGACGCTGCCGATTTGCCGTTGCTCGTGCAGCACGGGACCAACGATCCGCTAGTTGGCGTTGACCGTGGCCGCACCTCTCGGGATCGGTTGCAGGCGATGCGGATGAATCTCGATTACCGCGAGTATCCCATGCAGCATGAGCTCGGCCGTCAGAGCATCCACGATCTCTCGGCATGGCTGAGCGAGCGCCTACTGAGTGAGCGAGCGCCGCGCGATCGGCCGCCCGACTGATGGCCAGGCTGTTCGGGCGGTTTCGGCGAGGTGGTCGGTCGGCGCGTGACGACGCGGAGGCCAGCCAGGAGGATGCGGAGGTCCGCCAGGAGATCGCGCGCAGCGTCGCCAATACGAAACGCGGACGGCTGGGTGGGCTGCGTCGGATTTTTCAGCGTCGGCAGGTGGATGAAGACTTCTGGGAAGAGCTTGAGGAGACGCTGATTCTCGGCGACATCGGCGGCGCGACATCGGCCCGCTGGGTCGAAGAGATGCGCGAGGCGGCAGCGGGACAGGATGCCGCCGCCATCCGCGCGATGCTTCGGGAGCGCATGGTGGCGAGTCTCGAGCGTCCAACAGGCAACGGAGCGCTGTGGGGCACGGGAACCGGTAAGAAAGCAGGTCGCGCCATCGAGCCGCCGCATGTGGTGCTGGTGGTCGGCGTCAATGGAGCTGGCAAGACCACGTCGATCGCCAAGTTGGCGCATGCCTATCAGCTGGAAGGACAGTCGGTGCTGCTCGCCGCGGCCGACACGTTCCGCGCGGCGGCGATCGAGCAGCTACAAACATGGGGTGAGCGAATCGGCGCGACGGTGATCGCGCATCAATCGGGTTCGGACTCCGGCGCGGTGGCGTACGATGCCGTCGGCGCCGCGATCTCGCGCGGAATCGACGTGGTGCTGATTGACACGGCGGGCCGCTTGCAGACTCAGCGCAACCTGATGGCGGAGCTGGGCAAGATGGGTCGTGTGGTGGAGTCAAAGCATCCTGGTGCGCCGCATGAGGTGCTGCTCGTGATCGACGCGACCAGCGGTCAAAATGGGCTAAGTCAAGCGCGGCAATTTTCGCAGGCAACTGGCGTCACGGCGGTCTGTCTGGCCAAGCTCGACGGCACGAGCAAGGGCGGGATCGTGTTCGCGATCGCCGAAGAGCTGGATATCCCGGTGCGGTTCGCGGGTACCGGCGAGCGGCTGGGCGATATCGCCCCGTTCGATGCGGCGGCATTCGTCGATGCGCTACTGTTGGAAGACCAGGACGCGACATAACGAAAAGGCATGGCACATGCTGAGCCTCCTGCGCGGCATCAGCGCCAGGCTCCTGGCTATCGGGCTAGTGGTTGCAGGCGCTGGCGTCGGCATCCTGCTGATCGTCCTGTGGCAGCTTGGTCTATTCGATAGCGCCCCGCCGCCAGCGTCGCTGGAGTCGGCGGTGGAGTCGATTCGTCAGCAGCAAACCCAAGCACAGAGCCAGCCGGCCGAACAAAGTCAGACGGCCGAAGAGGCTCAGCCGGTCGAACAGGTTCAGCCTGAGCAGCGCGCGGAGTCCCAGCCGCAGGCCGAGCAACAAGCCGGACCACAGGCCGAGCAGGAGGCTGAATCGACACAGTCATCTCCTGCGGCGCCACCACAGTCAGGCCAGCAGTCGGATCAGCAGTCCGCCCAGCAATCTGGGTCGCCGGCGGAGACGACGCAGCAGGCGCAATCGCCGAGCCAGGCGACCCAGTCAGCGCCGCTCAGCCTGGCCGATCTGGCAGGGACCTGGGCGCTGTCGGAGGCGGGCGACTCGTTTGTCGGCTACCGCATCGGTGAGGAGCTCGCCAACATCGGCACGACCGAAGCGGTTGGTCGCACGGGCGAGATCGAGGCGGCGCTCGAATTTGACGGCGCGGCGATCACTGCTGTGACCATCGTCGCCGATCTGCGCACGCTCCGCAGTGATCAGACGTTCCGTGACGGCGCGTTGAGCACGCGCGGAATCGAAACCGATATCTATCCCTTCGCCACGTTCGTTCTGACCGAGCCGATTGTGATTGAGGCGCTGCCGAGCGGCGCTGAGCCTCTGTCGGCGACCGTTGCCGGCACGCTCGAGTTGCATGGGGTCACGAACCCGGTCAGCATCGCGCTCGAGGGACAGTATGTCGACGGACTGGTGGTCGTCGTCGGCTCCACGGAGATTGCGCTCGCCGACTACGAGATCGAGAAGCCGACTGGTTTCCGTGTGCTGTCTATCGAGGACATCGGGATCATGGAATTTCAGCTCGTGCTCGAGCGCTCGCAGTAGGGTCGGGCGTTATGTCGTTTCGCCGACCGTTGGGACATAACGAATATAGTGCGATCATGAAGATCGTTAGTCGCGATGAGCCGTTTCGCCGGGGATTGCGCTCAGTGAGGCCAAGTCGAATTTGAGGTTGCCGAAGGAATCTTGCTCGACGTTCGCGATCTCGCCCTGGGCGTCGAGGTGGCCGATGATTTGGAAGAGATCGACAGTCCGCAGATCTTCGTGTGCGTGTTCCATCAGCATCGTGACCGAGAGGCGCTCACGCCGGCCCAGACGTCGCGACTCGGTCAGCAGGGCGCGGCGGACAGTGTCCACGTCGGCGAGTGTCGCCGCCTTGGCTCGCGACGCTTCGCGCACGTCGTTCGCCGCCGTGAATCGTCGCTTCAATCCGTCAAACAGTCCCATGGCCACTCTCGCTGCTCTCGCCGCGCTGCCGATCTCGGGCTCGTCCGGCTGTGAGCGCGCGGCCGATCAGCGCACGGCCGTCCTGGTGTCCAGACGCCAACCCGCGATACCGTGCGTCGGCGATCTCGCAGACGCGCCAGAGCGTCGTCAGCAGCGTCGCCGCCGCTTCCCATTCCCGCTCCGACGCGGGAATATCGTCGAGCGGGGCGAATCCACGCGCGAGGATGACGGCGCGTCGGCCGTCGGCGGCATCCGCTTCCGCGCCGAACTCCTCGATCACTTGATCGAACTCGTGGGCGGCGTGGTCGAGATCGTTCCGTGCCAGCCGCACCGTGCCATGCACGATCCGCGAGTCGACGTCGTAGGGACGCGCGTTCGCGGCGCGGTAGGCAGGCTCCAAGGCCTGGTCCAGATCACCGAGGTACAGCAAGCGCCAAGCTCGGCCCACGTCGTCGACGGGGTGCGCGCGGGCGGCCGCGACGCGGATGTCGACGACGGCGCCGCCGCAGCGCAGCAGCCGCTCCGCCTGCGACAGAGACGCGTCGGCCGCCGGTGCGGCGAGTCGGGTGCGCAATCGCTGCAGAATGCTCATGGCGTCTCTCCGAGTTGGTAGCGTACTGGTGTGAGCTCGGACGATGCCGCGCCCCCAGCCCGTCACATCATCCATGCCGACATGGACGCGTTCTTCGCGTCGGTTGAGCAGCGCGATCGGCCGGCGCTGCGTGGCAAACCGGTGCTGGTTGGCGGCTCGCCGCAGGGGCGAGGCGTCGTCGCGGCCGCCTCGTATGAATCGCGGGTGTTTGGTTGCCGTTCGGCGATGCCGATGCGGACCGCGCTGCGACTCTGTCCGCAGGCCGAGGTCGTGCGGCCACGCTTCAATCGCTACAGTGAAGTGTCGGCGCAGATTATGTCAATCTTTCGCGAAGTGTCGCCGCTGGTCGAATCGCTCTCGCTCGACGAGGCGTTCATCGACGTGAGTCGCCGTGTCCGCGACGGCGCACGTCCGGTGGAGCTGGCGCAGTGGATTCGCGAGCGCGTGGCGCGAGAAACCCAGCTCACCGTTTCCTGCGGCGTCGCGACGAGCATGTCCGTGGCCAAGATCGCGTCCGATCACCACAAGCCTGATGGGCTCACGGTGGTACCGCCTGGCCAGGAACAGGCGTTCCTGGCGCCGTTGCCGATCTCCGACCTCTGGGGCGTCGGGCCCAAGACGGCCAACCAGCTGCGGGCTGCGGGGATCGAGACGATCCGCGACCTCGCCGAGCGGCCGTTGCCGTGGTTGATCGACCGCTTTGGCTCGCGCGGCGAATGGTTCTGGCGGCTCGCGCGAGGCCGTGACGACCGCGAGGTGACGAGCGAGCGACAGACGAAGTCGATCTCTTCAGAGGTCACGTTCGCTGAGGACATCAGCGCGGAGGCGAAATTGGTGGCCGTTGCGCAGGAGCAAGCGGCCAGCGTGGCGCGCCGACTGATTACGCAGGGCTATCGCGCCCGCACGGTGCACATCAAGCTGCGGCTGAGCGATTTCACCTCATTCACGCGCCAACGGACGCTGGCGGAGCCAACCAGTGAAGCAGCTGTGATCGAGCGGATGGCGCTCACGCTGCTGCACGAACAGATCGCACCAGCGCGTAGGTTCCGCTTACTGGGGGTGGGTGTGACTGGGCTGGAATATCGGCCGTCGGCAGCGCAGCTCTCGCTCTTCGACCAAACAGGTCGGCCGAACATCGAAGCGCCGCAGTCGAGCGCTCGGCGCGGTCGGCAGCGCGCGGTCGACGAGGCCGTCCGTGCGCTGACTGAACGCTTTGGGGGCGATATCGTCCAGTACGGCGCTGCCCCCGCGGACCGGTCGGCGCCAGGAGGGACTCCATCAGGGGGGACGGCATGATGCATCCGCGCGACGCGGCCGTCGTCACGTTCGACTGCTACGGGACGCTGATCGATTGGCAGGCCGGGGCGCGTGCAGCGTTACGGTCGATGCCAGCGTTGCGTGGCCTTGATTTGGACGCGGTCATTGAGCGGCGGCTGGCGCTGGAGCTCGATGTCGAGCATGAACGCTACCGCCCCTACGACCAGGTCTTGGCGCTGTCGATTCAGCGAACCGCGGCAGAGTTTGGCGTTGCATTGGACGACCGAGCGGCGCGCTCGTTCGCGGACTCTATTGCTGACTGGCCGCCATTCCAGGACGCTGGCGGATTTCTGAAACGGCTGTCAAGCGTGGGGGCGCCGCTTGCGATCTTGTCCAATGTCACCCGCGCCAGCCTGCACATCAGCGTGCGCAAACTCGGGGCTGTGTTCGATCAGCTCGTCACGGCGGAGGACGTCCGCAGCTACAAGCCGGACTCTGCGCACTGGGAATCGCTCTGGGCGTCGCGCGGCATTCAGCCGTCGCAGCAATTGCACATCGCCGGCTCGATCGCGCACGATATCCGAGCGGCCTGCGCGTTGGGCGTTCGCACGGTCTGGGTGCGCCGCGCGCACGAGCCGCTGCCTGATGACGTCAGGCCCGACCTGATTGTGCAGTCGCTGGCGGAACTCGGCGACTACTGGCGGCTGCACTACTCGCGGTAGCATTGCGGCAGCGCCATTGGAGGGCTGAAGATGCAGCTGACCCGGATGTACACCGGCGACGACGGCACGTCGCACTTCGAAGCGATCGAAGTCAACCTGAAGGAATTCGATATCGGCGCCCTCTCGCGTCGGCTGCGCCCGCTCAGCATGATCCTCCGAGTCTCCCAGCCGGGTCTCGTGACAGACTGGCACACGGCGAACGGGAAGACGATGATCTTCGTGATCGAGGGCTCGGTTCAGACTCAAGTGTCGAATGGCGACATTCGGCGCTTCGATCCTGGCGACATCTGTTACGCGGAGGATGTTGCAGGCCCTGGCCATCTCACCACTGATCTGGAAGGCCCGCGGCTGAGCCTGATGGTGTCGCTGCCGGACGACTTCGACGTCCATCATTGGGCGCGCTCGTTTGACGACTAAGGAGCGTGGAGCGATGCAGATCACACGTGTGTACACCGGTGACGACGGCGAGTCGCACTTCGAGCGGATTGTCGTCGCGCAGACGGAATCTCGCTATGGCAGCCTCTCTCGCATGTTCGATGCCGAGGGCGTGATCTTCCGCACGACGCCGGTGGGCGGCGAGCTGGACTTCCACAATGCGCCGCGTCGACAGTTCGTGGTCACGCTGAGCGGTGTAGTCGAGATTGAGGTCGGGGACGGTTCGACCGTGCGCTTGCAGGGCGGCGACATCTTACTCGCCGATGATGTCACGGGGCGCGGGCACATTACCCGCGACCTCGAGGGTCCGCGCCACAGCCTGTTCATCCCGCTGCCCGACGATTTCGATGTGGGTGAACTGCGCGGGTAAGGCTCTGCGGATCAAGCTCTGCGGGTCAGGTTGCGCGGGTGGGTCGCTCAGCAAGCGGGCGCGAGATCACGGGGATGGCGAGATCTGTCCGCTCCAGCGCCAGTAGTGGTCGAAGGCAGCGATGGTCAACGCGTGCGTGATCAGCTTGTCGTTGACGAGTCCCGGAATCTCAGCCAGCGGTACCGTGGTCACTTCGATCGCCTCGCTGGCGGTACCGACCACGTGATCGTCAGCGACCGTGCGGGTCACATCCTGGGCCAGAAACGACCAGCAGCGGTTTTCTTGCAGAGCGGGGTTCGGGTGCACCCAGCCGAGTTCGCTGGCATCGGAGGCGGTGTAGCCTGATTCTTCGAACATCTCGCGCAGCCCAGCCTGCTTGGCGGACTCGCCGGGATCGACGATGCCGCCGGGGATTTCAAGCGTCAGCTCGCGCGTGCCGTGACGGAACTGCTTGACGAAGACGACATCCCGTTCAGCGGTGATCGGCAGGATGTTGACCCAGTCGGGGAATTCGAAGATGAAGAATCGGTGCTCGCGGCCGGAGGTCGGATGCCGCGAGATGTCGCGTCGGAGCTTGAAGAACTGGAAGTCCTCAATGATCTCGGAGCGCAGTCGCCGCCAAGCATCGATCGGTCCCTCGTTCGAGATCGGGCGGCTCACTTGATTGTTGACTCCTCGCTTCGCCTTCGTTCAGCCCGTTGCTTAGGTGGCGGCGTTGATGATCTTGGCGTAGGTCTCGATCTTGAGGAATGAATCCAGACCGGCATCCTTGAACTGGGCGCCTAGGTTCTCCAGCAGCGTCGATTTGTAGAGGTCGACGTCGATGCCGAGAGCGGCCACATCCTGCTTGATTCGACGCAATCCCAGCGCGACCGCTCCCACGAGCAGTAGCTGGCTCTGCCAGACGTACACGCGCCCGCTCGCGGGCAGCCGGTCGATCAGCTGGGGCAGGATCGTATGCAGGAAGTTGACGTGCCGCACCTCGTCGCGCAGGATCAGGCGGAAGATCTGCTTGGCGAGCGGGTCGACGTCATCGAGTTCCAGCGCCTGCTGCAGGAAGAGTGCGGCGAAGTTTTCGCTGAACAGCGTCGAGGTGAGCCAGTTCTCGACGCGGTACAAGCCCCATGACGCCATCCCGCCGAAACGTTCGATCAGAAACCGTTCGGGTCTGGAGATATAGCCGTGGCCATTGACCTCGCTGAGATACCGGTCGAGCGCGTACACGTGGCGGGCCTCGTCCTGGCACTGGGCGGCCAGGTAGAGGTTGAGCGCTGGGTCCCGCACTTGGTGGGTGGCCTGGCTCATCATCACCTGGATCGTGTCCAGCCCCATGATCTCGAGGCCGAGGAAGACGTTCATCATCCGCAGCCAGGCCTCGCGGCGATGTGGCGGGATCGCCGATCCAGTTTCCCAGTCGACGTCACGATCGGCGTTCCAGAGCCGCTCGCCCTGCTGACGAAATAGCGTCCGAAACGCGTCGGCCTGTTCGGCCGAGCGGTGCGGGCGGACAGCGGTTGGGGAGCGTCGCATGGATGGCAGCCTCGGCTCAATGGTACTGAAGCGCCGCGCTTTAGCCTTCGGCAGGATGTGCGTGCGGATCGTATACTGCGCGCATGGCAGATGAGGGGTTCGACCTGGAAGAAACGCTGCGAGCGCTGCGGGAAGCGGACGTAGTGGTGATCGGATTCGGCTGGCTGCAAGAACGGTTGCTGATCGACGGCCGTCGCAACGATGCGGAGGGCCCGTACATCCGAGTCGTCGAACCGGTGCGGTCGCCGCAAGAACGGCTGCGCGAACTGCGCAAGCTGCGTCCCGGTTTTGAGGACCCCGAGTCGTTTGTGTTCTTTCCATGGGCTGGGCGCGTGGAGTCGTTTGTGGAGGCAGAGTTGTTCGAGCGCGTCCTCGAGCGCTGCGGCGGCGATCAGACGGCGGAGGATGACGCCCGCGCTGCCCTGGGTCGATTGCAGGAGTTGGACCGAGAGGATTTGCGCCAGGCGATCTCGGGCGGTGACAAATATCACACGCTGTATCAGCGACAGACTTGAGCTTGACCGATTATCTGATGTGTCCCCCTGTGCAGTGTCAGTGTTAGCTGATTGTCATATCATGAGCGTGACCTTCTAATCTTTGGACAGGACTCGCTGTGGCTGAGCGACAGACGGACGCAGGCAAGCGTACGGAGCAAGCCAGCCCTGACCCCAGTGTCGCTGCGACCACTGCACAAACGTCCGCCGACCCCGTTGAAGACGACGAAGAGTGTTCCCATACCTGGACGATCGACCGTCCTAACCAGCAGGTGTCTCACGGACGCTGTCTGGAGTGCGGGGCCGAGAAGGACTTCCTGAACTACGGCGAAGAGCTGCGCATGCCATTTGGTCGCCGTCGTCGTGGGTAAGTTGTCCTCCGCTTGAGTCAGGGTGCCCCCGCAGTCACCTCGACAGATACCGCGATGATGCGCTCGATTCCGTAGAATGCAATTCGATCAAACGCAGCTGGGCTCATCTGTAGGTCAGTGTTCGAGGACTCGTTGCCGCGTACAACCACGAGCAGCTCGGTTCCGATGACTTCAGCCGCCTGTTCGTCGGTCAACAGCGTGGCGCCGGGCAATCGTGTGAGGCGCAGGGTCGTCCCGACTGGCCAGCGCGAGGTGAACACGGTCGCCGGTTCTGCCGGGTCGTATGCGGCCCCGTCTGCAAGCGTGCGGGGGATTCCTGAGGGCGCTGGCTCGGCCGTGACGCGTTCCGCGACGATCTCCGCACCGTCGAGCTGTGCCGCCGTGACTGGCTGCTCGGCGACCGTGGGCGTGATCTCCGAGATCGCCATCGCCGTTGACTGCGGCTGCGGTTGAGCGGTGCTGGGCTGTTCTTGTGCTATCTGCTCGGCCGCGTCGTCTGGGCTGGCCGCGGCGGGCTGGGCGTCGTCCGTCCCTGCCTGCTGCGCTGCGTCAGCCGCTGCCGCCTCAGTGGATTGGTTGGCCGACCTGGCCGACCCTTCTGGCGCAGATGCCGTTGTCTCCGCCGTTGACTCGCTCGCGGCTGACTCAACGGTGGTGGTCGAGTCAGTGGCCTGCTGGCCGCTTTGGTCGACTGGCGCGACGTCCGTGACGGACGTTTCCTCCGTCAGCAACTCGCTGACGCCGATGTAGACCGCGAATCCGATCCCGATGAGGATTGCGATGGCAGTGAGCGTGCCGATCGATCGCTTCAAGCCAGCGTTCAGTGGGCGGCGTTCGCTGGGGAGCAACAAGCGTTCGCTCGAGTAGCGGCGGAATTCGTCAGCGCCGCGCACGCGAATCTGGGGGCTGGAGTAATCGCGGGGACCGTACGGATCCCGGGACATGCGGCTCATCGCTTCAGGGTAGGTGATATGAGCGGTGAGTCATGCGGCTGCGCTGTGAGACTGCGTGCGGCCTACCGGGCGCTGCGGTCTCGATAGCATGGAGGTATGGTTCGCTCGATCGAGACGCGGCGGATCCGCTGCCCGAACTGCTCCGCGCCGCTCAATGTCGGTGTGCCGCCAGAGACTGGTCGGACGCGCCGAGTGGTGACGATGTGCACGTCGTGCCAGTACGACCTGGTGGTCTCGCGTGGCCGACAATCGGGCAAGCAGTCGGACGAACCACTGCGGATCCGCGCCTGTATGCGCTGGGGCGTGACCTGTCCCTACTGCGATGAGCCTACGGTGGCGCGCGTTCCGCCCAAAGGCTTGCTACAGCGCAAAGAGACGTCGCCCTGCCGTCACTGTCGTAAACCGCTGATCGTGGAGCGCCGCGAGGAGGGGCGGCTCGTCTTGCGCGCTCACCGCGGGATTCTGGAAGGTGGCCTGCTCTGAAGCTGACCGTCTGCCGTTCAGACTGCTGTCCGAGCGCGGCCGATGTAACCGCTGCTACGAAATCGTGATGCCGTTGCAGGGCAGCGATGGTCAGTGATGACCGACACCGCCTGCGCGTCTACAGTGCAGGAATACCAATGTGCGGGCCTGCGGTTGGAGCGGGCTCAGGGAGAGCGAGACCATGAGCGACTACGACCAGCGCGCCATCGAGATGCATCGGGAATGGGGCGGCAAGGTCGACTACGCCTCCAAAGTTACGGTCGAGAACCATGACGACCTTTCAGTGGTCTACACGCCAGGCGTGGCTGCGCCTTGCCTGGAGATCGCACGCGATCCATCGCTCGCGCGTGAGATGACCGGCATCGGCAACCTGGTCGCGGTGATCACGGACGGTTCGGCGGTGCTCGGGCTTGGTGACATCGGTCCGCAAGCCGCGCTGCCCGTGATGGAGGGCAAGTGCGTACTGTTCCGCTCGTTCGCAGGCGTGGACGCGATCCCGATCGCGCTCTCAGTCCGCGAGGTGGACGACATCTGCAGCGCGATTGAGGCCATTGCGCCCTCGCTCGGTGGGATCAACCTGGAGGACATCTCCGCGCCGCGCTGTTTCGAGATCGAACAGCGACTACACAACTCGCTCGATATTCCGGTCATGCACGACGATCAGCACGGTACGGCTGTGGTGGCGCTGGCTGGCGTGATCAATGCGCTGCGGATCACCAATCGCGGCTTCAAAGATATTCGCACCGTGATTTTGGGGGCTGGGGCCAGCGGCATCGCCTGCGGCTCGATCCTGCGTGAGATGGGTTGCGAAGAGGTCGCCCTGATCGATTCCAAGGGTCTGCTCACGGTAGACCGTGAGGATCTGAACCCGTGGAAGCGCGGTGCGGCGGAGTGGTGCAACTTCCACAACAACGCCGATGGCAGCATCCCCCAGACTTCCCAGGTGATGGAGGGCGCTGACCTCTTCCTGGGTCTCGCCGGCCCCGGTCTGGTCACGGTCGCCGACATCGCGTCGATGAACGACGATGCGATGGTCTTCGCGATGGCCAATCCCACGCCGGAGATCATGCCGGATGAAGCAGCCGAGGCGGGCGCGGCCATCATCGCCACGGGACGCTCGGACTTCCCGAACCAGATCAACAACGCGCTGGGGTTCCCTGGTATGTTCCGTGGTCTGCTGGACGGGGGCATCCCAAAGATCGAGGACGCGCACAAGATCGCCGCGGCGCAGGCGATCGCCGATTTCGTTCGCGATCCGTCGCCTGCTCGGATCGTGCCGAGCATCTTCGAGGAAGGTCTCGCCTACAAGGTCGCAGACGCGGTCCAAGCTGTTGGCTAGGGTTGGTTGGTTCCTTCGGCTGTACTGGCTGGATCCGAGCGCCGATAGATGTCGAGCGCCTGGGCCAAGGCGGCGCGGAGGCCGAGCACCGGCTCATAGCCCAGCGTAACTCTCGCGCGTGAGTCGTCGATCAGGTGCGGCAGCCCCGTGAGCGCGACAAATGCATCGACGCCCTCGGGCTCGGGCAGCACCCAGCTGGATAGCCGCATCGCCAGCAAGGCCCGCGCGAGTGGGTATGGCGCGTTCCAGAATCGCGCCTCGGCTCCCTGCAGCTGACACGCTTCACGCGCGAGCTCGCGCCAGGTGGTGTGGGCAGAGGCGGCGTGAAAGACCTGGCCAACCGCCTCGTCCGGATGGCTGAGCATCGCCCAGACCGCGCGTCCCAGGTCGGCGCCAGCAAGGATCGACAGAGGCGCTCGTCCGCCGGCGACGAGCGCGGCGCGGGGACGGCTGATGTAGTGGCGCGCCACGGACATCAGCGGTTCATCGCCTTCAGCGATGATCGGGGCGGCGCGCAAGATGGAGAGCGGTACGCGTCGGCGATAGGTTCTGGCGACGCGTTCTGCGGCGACGCGACTCTGCAGCGCCGGTCCGATTGGTCGTGGCGCCCAGCCCTCACTGACCGGCCAGGGCGGTAGCCGTTGGCCATAGGTCTCGGTCGTGGACACGAGCAACACTTGTTCCAGGTCGCGCTGGCGGCAGGCGTCGAGCAGTGTGGTCGTGGCGTGCACGTTGGCGGCGGTATAGGCGGCTGCTGTCAGACCGGGTTTGCTCAGCGAGGCTGCATGTACGACGTGTGTCGCCTGGTTGAGCGCTGCTTCCAGGGAACTGTCGTCATTGGTGGAGAACGCAGCTATCTCCAGATCGTGACGTTCGAGTTCGCGCAGCACAGCGCGACCGCCCGGTTGGTCAGCTCCGCTCAGAGCGATCCGCGCTGTTGGCACTGTTGGCCGCTCCCCGTCGCAGCGAATAGAGCATCGAACAGAAACGCGCGTGCTGCTGCTAACATCGCTCTGCGCTACGTCCCGCTTGCAAGATCGTACGCGCTGTCGCGGCGAGCGGCCCGACGAAACGAACAGGAGCGAGCGATGCCCGTGTTGGAACGGCCCGGCTGCGGCATCTACTACGAGGAGACCGGCAGCGGCCCGGCGATCATCTTTGCGCACGGCGCAGGTGGCAGCCACCTGTCGTGGTGGCAGCAGATCCCGCTGTTCACACAGGCCTACCGCTGTGTCGCTTTCGACCATCGAGGCTGGGGCCGCAGCGTCCCCACGGGTGGTCCGGGACCGGCGGCATTCGTCGATGACTTGTTGGCGCTGATGGACGAGTTGCGGATCGATCGCGCGGCGTTGGTGGCGCAATCGATGGGTGGTTGGTCGTGTTTGGGGGCGGCCTTGCAAGCGCCCGAGCGCGTGGCCGCGCTGGTCATGGCCGATACGCTCGGCGGTCTGCTGACGGAGTCGATGGCCGAGCCCTATGAGGTCGCCCGCGCCAACCTCCGCGACCAGGGACTGGAAGCGCTCGCGTACGATCGCGGCCTGAAGGATCGCGATCCGGCGCTGGCCTTTCTCTATGAGGAGATCATGGCGCTGAATCCGCCGCGCGACCCGTCCATGCTGGCTTCGCTGCGGGAGCACTCGCCAGATCCGGCTGCCGTGGCGGCGCTGACGATGCCGATCCTGTGGGTCGTTGGCGGCAACGACCTGATTATGCCGCCATCGGTGATGCGTTTGGCGCAGGCGCACGTTGTGGGTTCTGAGTACTACGAGATCCCAGCCACCGGGCACAGCGTTTACTTCGAGCGGGCGACGGAATTCAACGGTCAGCTCAGCCGCTTCCTGGTCGATGCGGGTTGGGGGACTGGGCTCGCTGGGACGCGCTAGGGCTGTGGCGTCCAGTGCAACTGCAGGGCGCGTTCAAGCGCATCGCGCTGATACTGCAGCGACGGGTCCCAGAGCATGAATCCGATACCGCCCGCTTGGGACGCCGCTTCGATTTGCGCGTGTACGCGCTCGGCGTTGTAGTGGAGTCCGCGCGACTGGTAGTCGGTGAAGTCCTGCAGCCAAGGGCGCACCAATGCCGCGCCATCTTCCACGATCAGGTCGACCGTTGCCTGCACGTTCTGTCGGACGACAGAGCCAGGGTGCTCAGGTGGATAGGCCAAGCCGAAGGAACCAGCCTGCCAGCCGCTCGGGTAGACCATAGGCGACACGTAGTCAATGTGTGACGCCACGCCTGGTACCGACTGTCCGATGCCCTGATCGTTCCCCGCGGTGGAAACGACGCCGAAGGTGTCGAAGGAAACCGCCACGCCGGCCAAATGCAGCGCCTCGCCAGCCTCCTGCGCGAAACGGTTAATACTGGCGATGCGGTCCGATTCTAAGCGGCGTTCGAGCAGGTGCGGCTCGTAGGGCAGGCGCACGTAGTCGTACTGGATTTCTTCCACGTATGCGGCGGCGGCGACGCCGATCTCGATGTTGTAGCGGCGTGCGTTCCAGGAGAATGGCGAGGCCCAGCCCTGTCCGCTGGCGTCGGTGAAGGTGCCGCCCTGCAGGTTGTGCAGCGCATCCGCGGGATGCCAGGCGGCGAACCATGGATCAAGAAAGGTGACAATCCGGCCGATTCGATAGACTCCCTTGTCCCCAAGCTCCTGCAGGAAGTTGGGGACGCTGCTGAACTTGGCTGTGGAATGAGCGCCTAGCCGACGCACAGTCTCGGTCGCGGCGAACGGCGCGACTTGACCGGCCTCGTCCTTGATATCCAGCACGACTGCATTGATCAGATCGGCGTCGACCAGCTCGTGGATGTAGCGCTGGACATCGTCTCGATCGATCCGCGCGAATGGGACATAGATGGCGCGCACCACCAGGCTGCGCAGGACGATCACGGACTGGTCGAAATAGATCGGTCGGCGCACAACGTCGTAGCCCGGATGCACGATGGATAGTTGCCCGGTGCGTTCGCCGGGTTGGAAATCGAAGCGGCCGTTCTCGTCGGTGCGAACCAGCGTCGTGCCGGTCGAAACTCGCGCGTGTGAGACCGGCCGCAGACGCCCGCGCGACCAGACATAGACACGACCGCTCAGCTCGGAGCTGAACGTCGCAGCGAAGCCGAGCGCCGGCGCGGCGGCTTGATTGGACAGTGCGGCGAACGGACTGGCGAGCGATGCACCGTTCGTCGTCGTCGGGGCATCGTCTGGCTCGTCAGCGTGGATGTCTGTTGCGGTCAGCAGCGCCGCCACGACCATCAGCAGCGCCAGCAACACCAGCAGCGCCGCGCGTACGCCACTGGACTTGGGGCGTGGTCTTTGGGCCTCACAGAAATTCATGTTCGGCGCGCCCCTTCGTTCGCCTCAAGCCCAGCCTCTACCAGATATGAGGCTACATAGACGTTATGTAACTGGCCTAGCTGAGGCAACCTCAGGCAGCGTCGGTTTCAGCGGCGTCTTTGAGGTTGCGCAAGCCTTGCATCGCTGCAGCCTCGATTGGCCGCAGGCCGCGTCCCGCGAGGAAGACGTTGCTCAGCCGCCAGCGCCAACCGAGCGGTCGCACGCGGTCTTCGACTCGACAGCCCGCGCCGCGCTGGGTGAGCCGATATGCATGCTGCACCCGAAATCCGAGCCCCATCGCGACTTCGATCAGCAACTCTTGATGACGGGTTTCAGCGAGGATGTTCAGATGACCGCTGTCGACGCCGGTCTGCGCTTCCTCACGTAGCAGTCGCCAGACTTGATCGACTGGTGCACTGATCTCGAGTGGTTCAAGCACTGTTGTCCAACCGTAAAATCTCTTGCCGGACTGCATCCATGTCGTCGCAGCGGACGACGCCGAGTGGGTAGTCGAGGTCCAGGTTGCGTGGCCAGCTGACGAGCGCGGCGCGAATCTGGTTGCGAGCGAGCAGCGCGCATGTGGCGGCGTCATCATCGATGTGCAGCGTCGGCGGGCGTCCGGCCCAGGCGGACGCTGCCAGGTACGACTCCTTGTAGCGGGCCGATTGCAAACTCGACGCGTTCATCACGACCATATCGAGGAGCGCCAGGAACCCGTGTCGGTCGAGCCAGGCCTCGGTCGGGCGACGGCCTCGCTCGTGGCGGCCAGTGAGGACGATGACGCGTCCACGTTGCGCCGCGGCGTGGACGGCGTCCAGCGCGGACGGCCGCGGTGGACGCAACGCGTAGCGCAGTCGGTACCAGGTCTGGGTGAGGATACGGTCGGTGAGGTCGGGCTGGCGCGGAGGTGGCTGTTCGCCCTGTGAATCTGGCTGGAGTTGGACGTCGCGGTTGATCGCTGGGTTCCAGCCGAAGGGCGGCTCGGCCAGGACGCCGTCGAGGTCGAACGACCACAGCAACTCTGGCACGGTCAGGCCCAGCCGTGCGCCTGGTACCAGGCCATCGTTTGGCGCATCCCGCTTTCCAACGGCGTCTGGGGGCGCCAGCCTGTGTGGCCGATGAGCGCGGTCGCGTCACCAGTCCAGGCGGGCTGGCGCATCTCGGCGACGCGGGTGCGGTCCAGCGTCGGTTTGCTGTGGGTGAGCAGCGCCCACCACTCGGAGCATCGCGCCAGGCCGTGGAAGACTCCGGGCGGCAACGACGGTATCCAGAGCCGTCGCCCGGTGATCCGCTCGAGCGTCGCCAGGAGGTCGTTCCAGGAGTAGGGGCTGTCGCCATCGGCGATGCCGTAGTGGACGAGTTCGCGTGGCTGCGCACGGAGGAGCGCGGCGACCGCTTCCGCCAGGTCGGGACCATAGATGGCATCTACCAGGTTCGAGCCGTCACCGAGCCGCGCCGAGAGACCGCGACGCGCCAGCCAAAAGAATGCCTGCAAGCCAGTGTCTGCCGGTCCGTAGACCATGGGGGGGCGCACGATCGTGATGGCCATCCGTCCCCGCTGCAGCAGCAGCGCGTCCTCGCCGGCCGCCTTCGAGCGTCCGTAGGCCGAGACCGGGTGGCGGGTGGCGTCGGCGGGTTCTGCGGTCGGTGACGGGGCTGGCCCTTGCGCGGCGAGAGACGAGATGTAGAGGAAGCGCTCCACGCCGGCCGCGGCCGCGGCCGCGGCCAGTTGGCCGGTTCCTTCGCGATTCGTCTGGACGAAGTCGGCGGCAGTGACCGCGCGGAGCGTCGCCGCCGCGTGCACGACGGTATGGACGCCGGCGCACGCGGGCGACAATGTCTCCGGCCGCCGGAGATCGCCGACCGCTCGTTCGAACGGGACATCCGCCACGTGGCTGGTGTCGCTGGTTGGACGGAGCAGTAGGCGCAGCTCGTGTCCATCGGCGACCAGCGCGCGGGCGACGTGTCCGCCGACGAAGCCGCTGCCGCCAGTCAACAGAACGCGCACGCGGAGCTACTCGATCACGCTGTGTCGTCGGCCGGCTTCTGCGAAGATCTGCAGCGAGCGTTCGAGCTGTTCGTCCGTGTGGGTGGCGATGTATGAGGTGCGCAGGATCGCCTGTCCGCGCGGGACGGCTGGGGCGATCACGGCGTTGGTGTAGACGCCGTGATCGAGCAGATCGCGCCAGAACGCCGCGGTGCGGACTTCGTCGCCGACGCATATGGGGATGATCGGCGTGGCTGAGTTGGCGACGTCGAAGCCGAGCGCGCCGAGTTCGCAGCGCATTCGTTCGCCTATCTCCTGTACGCGCTGCACGCGCCAGATTTCCTCGTCGATCAGTCGCAGCGCGGCGAGTGCGGCGGCTGCCGAAGCGGGCGGTAAGGATGCTGTGAACAGCATCGGACGCGAGAAGTGGCGGATGTACTCGATCACCGCCCGCGGCCCAGCGCAGAATCCCCCCACCGAGGCCAGCGTTTTGCTGAATGTGCCGATCGTGATGTCATCCGGTTCTTCGAGGCCGAAGTGAGTGCGCGTCCCGCGCCCTGACGGGCCGACGGTGCCGACCGCATGGGCGTCGTCGACCAGCATGCGCGTGCGGTGCTTGCGGCAGACCTCACGCAGCTGGGGCAGCGGCGCCAGATCGCCGCCCATCGAGTAGGCCCCGTCAATCAGGACCAGGCGCGCCTGGTCGGGGTTGAGGTTGCTGAGGACGCGGTCGAGGTGCGCGGGATCGTTGTGCTGAAAGCGGGTGTATTTGCCCAATGCCAGCCCTGCGGCGTCGTAGATCGAGGCGTGGACATCGCGGTCCAGCACCGATATGCCGTGGCGGTCGACCAGCGCCGAGACAGCGCCCAGGTTGGCGAGATAGCCGGTCGAGAACACGATGGCGGCTTCCATGCCCAGGAAGTCGGCGAGCGCATCCTCTAATTCGAGGTGAACGGGGCTGGTGCCGTTGAGCAGTCGCGATCCGGTCATCGAGGGACCGTATCGGTCGAGCGCCTCGTGCGCGGCTGCGAGCACCTGTGGGTGGCGCGTGAGCCCGAGATAGTTGTTCGAGCCCAGCATGATCACTCGGTTGCCGTCGACGATCGCTTCGGGGCCGTCGTTGACTTCGATCGGTTGGAAGAAGGGGTACAGCCCGGCGGCGCGGGCCTGGTCGGCGAGCTGGAAGTGGGCGATCCGTTCGAAAAGGTCAGGCGAGCCGGTTTCGCGCTGGTGGCCGTCCATCTCTTCCAGGCGTAGGCCGGCTGCCTGCGCGAGGTCGTTGAGCGAGGGCTGCGCCGCTGCGCCACTCTGGGCGTCGGTCCCGGCCTGCTGTTGGGTCTGCGGTCGGGCTTGCGACATCGCTTGCTCCCCTCACGCCGAGCGCCCAGATGCGCATGCTGCAGCCGCGAACAGGCATCCGGCGTAGCCAACCTGTTCCCGCGAGTGTACGCGACAGCGGGGCTGCGCCCACACTGCGGTGGTAGCGCGTTTGCACCGCTGCGCCAGTAGGTGGCTAGAGTGAGAGCGTCAGCGGGTCTGCGGCGGGCCACGACGACTATGCGCCTCAATCTTAAACCAGCGGCGGCTGCCGCTGCTGCTGTGTTTCTGCTGCTGCTGACGCTCGATCTCACTTGGCCTGGTCACGGTGTCTGGTTGCTTGTGGTCGGCATCTTGTCGGCGCTTGCCTCTGCGGGGCTCTGGTGGCGCGATCATGAGCTCAGCCGCGCGGCTGATCGGGAGACGATAGCCCCCTCCCAGCATGTGTCGGTTACGGAATACGGGATCCGCGGTGCTCCGATGCAGGCGGCGGTACGGCGCTCGCCGGTGGGCGTGTCGGTGTCGCTGCCGCTGGCCTCGATCTCGGCGCTCGCGATGCTGCTGTTCATCGGCGGCGCGATTGGCGCGGCGGAGCCTGCGGCTGAGCCCGCGGCGGTGGAGTCGGTGGCGGAGTTAGGGCAGAGTGTGTCAGCGATCGACCGCAGCCGCGACGGACAAGCCCAGCGGCCGCAGGTCGCTCCGCCAGCTTCAGCGCGACCCACGACGCAGGATGCCCAGATCACAACGGTCACGACAGCCGCATCAGCTGATACGGGACCGGCGGCTGGTCCGATTGAATCGGGTGCCGGCGGCGTCTCGTCGGAAGAGTCCGCACAGACTTCCGCGCGCGTGCGGCCGATCGTTGTGGCTGCGCCATCCGCCGCGTCCGCCGAGGAGCGGCAACGGTCCAACACGCTCGAGCCGCCTGCGTCAGTAGAGACGACCGAATACACGGTCGAAGAGGGCGACACGCTGTACGAGATCGCCGAGCGCTACGAGGCGACCGTCGAAGCGATCATGGCGCTGAACGATCTCGATGCGCACAGCTTCATCCACCCCGGCGATGTGCTGAAGATTCCGATCAACCAGGAAGACGAGTCGTAGCGGGTCGAGTTAGCGGTGCAGCTCGACGTTGACGACTTGGGCCGCGCGGGCCTGTTCATCAGCATGGTACGAGCTACGGACCATCGGCCCGGACTCAACGTGTCGGAAGCCGAGCGCGAGCGCTTCGTCGCGGATCTCAGCGAACTCCTCTGGCAAGACGTAGCGCGCGACGGGCACGTGTCTGGCCGAGGGACGCAGGTACTGACCGATCGTGAGCAGCTCCACATTGACAGCTCGGAGATCGTGCAGCAGCTCGGAGAGCTCGTCACGCTGCTCGCCGAGTCCCAGCATGATGCCGCTTTTTGTGGGGATGCGCGGACGCCGTTCTGAGGCGCGTCGCAACAACTCGAGCGAGCGCTGGTAGCGCGCTCCGAAGCGCACCCGCGGATAGAGTCGTTCGATGGTCTCGACGTTGTGGTTGAGCACGGTCGGCGACGCCGACAGGACAGTGTCCAGGGCGTCCCAGTTGCCGACAAAGTCAGGGATCAGCACCTCGATGGCGGCCTGCGGGCACCGTCTGCGGATGAGTTCGATGCAGGAGGCGAAGATCTGCGCGCCGCCGTCTGGCGCGTCGTCGCGGTTGACCGATGTGATCACGACGTAGGCGAGCCCGAGCCGCTCGACCGCTTCCGCCAGACGACGTGGCTCGGTCCAATCGAGCGGTGCTGGGCGTCCAGAGTTGACGGCGCAGAACCCGCAGGCGCGGGTGCAGGTGTCGCCCAGGATCATGAACGTCGCCGTGCCGCGGTTGAAGCATTCGCCGATGTTGGGGCAGCGCGCCTCCTGACAGACCGTGTGCAGGGTCTCGTCGCGGAGTAATTGCACGATCTGCCCGTAGCGCTCGCCGGCCGGGAACTGCGCCCGAATCCAGCTGGGTTTACGCTCGCGCGGGTGCAACATCAGAGCGCCTTCGGCGCTGGCGCCGGTGATAGGCGCAGGCCAAAGACATCACCGAAACAGCACTCAAGCCTGAGGGCGACTGTCTCTGCGGGGATGCGCTGTCCGGACTCCTGGCTGAGAGAGGTCGCGCTGGCGCCCTCGATGCCGCAGGCGCGGATGTCGTCGAACCAGGAGAGGTCCGTGTCGCAGTTGAGCGCGAGTCCGTGCCGACTGACGCCGCCCTGCATGCGCACGCCGACGCTGGCAAGTTTGCGCTCGCCGAGCCAGAGACCGGGGCGTCTCGGGACGCGCTCAGCGTCGACGCCGAAGTATTGGGCGGTACGCAGGGCGGCCTCTTCGAGTCCACGCACGTATGCGCTGATCCCGATCCCCCGCTCGCGTAGCCGGAGGATCGGCCAGAGGATGAGTTGTCCCGGTCCGTGAAAGGTGATGTCGCCGCCGCGGTCGGTGTCGATCACGGGCGCGGCGAGATGGCGCAGCACGTGCTCGCGGCCGCCGCGACGGCCTTGCGTGTAGACCGCTGGGTGCTGCAGCAGGGCGACGATTTCAGGCGCAACACCCTCAGCGACCGCACGCGTCCGCCGCTGCTGCCAGGCGTCAGCGTCGGCGTAGGGAACGGTACCGAGTCTCATGGACTGCACGATCTGCGAGCGTTCGTAGCCGCGGCCCGATCTCGCCGATCGCGTCGGGTTCGCTGCGCCGATGCTCGTGCACATCAGCCGCTCCACCCTGCGGATTGCTTCACTGCTCGCTCCGTTGCGTCTGCTGAAGTGTACCCACGTGAGCTGGCGGAGATGCCGTGCCAGTGCTGATCTTGAGTAGACTGCATCCATCATGACGACCTCAGAGTCTCCCTGGCATTCTGCGCTCGGCCGTGTGGCGGACCCACTCGGGGCGGAAGACTGGTTGGAGACGCACGACTGGATTGATTCGCTGCGCGACGTCGCCCGACGGCGCGGGCCAGAACGCGTCTCCCGTCTGTTGCAGTCCTTGCAGATTGAGGCGCAACGCGCGGGCATTCGTCTGCCGGTGACGTCGCAGACGCCGTACGTCAACAGCATCCCGATCGAACGCCAGCCGCCGTATCCCGGAGACCTGGAGATCGAACGGCGGATCAAATCGATCATCCGTTGGAACGCGATGGCGATGGTCGTCGAGGCGAATCAGAACAACCACGGCATTGGTGGTCACATCTCGACTTACGCGTCGGCGGCGACGTTGTATGAAGTGGGCTTCAACCACTTTTTCCGCGGCCAGGATCACCCCTGCGGTGGGGATCTGATCTATTTTCAGGGACATTCGGCGCCCGGTATCTACGCTCGGGGTTATGTCGAGGGACGCCTCGCGCCGGGCCAGCTCCACAAGTTTCGACGGGAACTCTCTGGCGGGCTGCCTTCGTATCCGCATCCGTGGCTGATGGACGATTATTGGCAGTTTCCGACGGTCTCCATGGGGCTGGGCCCGATCCAGGCGATCTACCAGGCGCGGTTCATCCGCTACCTCGAGAACCGCGATCTGCTGCCGCCAACGGACCGGAAAGTGTGGTGCTTCCTTGGCGACGGCGAAACTGATGAGCCCGAAACGCTGGGTTCTATCGCGCTCGCCTCACGCGAGGAGCTGGACAATCTGATCTTCGTGGTCAACTGCAACTTGCAGCGTCTGGATGGGCCAGTGCGCGGCAACGGCCAGATCATCCAGGAGCTGGAGGCGGTCTTTCGCGGCGTGGGCTGGAACGTGATTAAGGTGATCTGGGGATCGGAGTGGGACCAGCTGCTCGCGCGCGATGAACACGGGCTCCTGGTCCAGCGGATGGGCGAGGTGGTAGACGGCGAGTACCAGAAGTACACGGTGGCCGGCGGCGAGTACATCCGCAAACACTTCTGGGGTGTTGATCCGCGCCTGCTGCGCATGGTCGACGATCGCTCCGACGACGTGCTCTGGCGCATGCGGTTGGGCGGTCACGATCCACTCAAGGTGCATGCTGCCTACCGCGCCGCGGCGGATCACCGCGGTGCGCCGACCGTCGTGCTGGCGCGCACGATCAAGGGGTATGGACTGGGTGAGGCCGGCGAGGGCCGCAACATTACGCACCAGCAGAAAGAGCTCAACGAGCGTGAGCTGATGCAGTTCCGCGACCGTTTCGCGATCCCGCTGTCGGATGATGAGGTCGTTGGCGCGCCGTTGTACCGGCCGTCGCCAGGCAGCCGCGAGGCGAACTACGTGGGCGAGCGTAAGGCGGCGCTCGGCGGACACGTGCCCGAGCGTCGCTCGCCGAAGTCGCAGTTGACCACGCCGCCAGACGATACCTTTGCCGAGTTTTTCGAGGGCACCGGGGAGCGCGAGGCGTCGACCACCATGGGGCTCGTGCGGATGCTGAGTCGCTTGATGCGCGACCGCGAGTTGGGACGGCGCATCGTGCCGATCGTGCCCGACGAGTCGCGAACCTTTGGTATGGAAGGGATGTTCCGCGAGTTTGGCATCTACGCCTCAACGGGGCAGCTGTATGAGCCGGTTGACTCCGACCGACTGCTCTTCTACAAGGAATCGCGCGACGGCCAGATTCTCGAGGAGGGCATTACTGAAGCGGGGGCGATGTCGTCGTTCATCGCCGGCGGAACTGCCTATTCGACGCTGAGGGCGCCGATGATCCCGTTCTTCATTTTCTATTCGATGTTCGGACTGCAACGGATCGGCGACCTCGCGTATGCCGCGGGCGATGCGCGGGCGCGCGGATTCCTGATCGGTGCCACGGCTGGTCGGACGACGCTCAACGGTGAGGGGTTGCAGCACCAGGATGGCCACAGCCACATCCTCGCTTCAACGATTCCCAACCTGGTCGCCTACGACCCGGCCTACGCCTACGAGATCGCTGTGATCGTGCAAGAGGGATTTCGCCGCATGCACGACGCAGACGAGAGCGTGTTCTTCTACATCACGGTCGAGAACGAGACGTACGTGCAGCCGCCGATGCCTGAGTCGGAGCAGGTGCGCGAAGGGATCCTGCGCGGAATCTATCCGCTGTCGCCACGTGAGCGTCCGCAGGTGCGACTATTCGGCAGCGGGCCGATCCTGAACGAAGTCCGACGAGCGCAGCAGATGCTCGAGTCCGATTACGACGTGCGCGCCGATGTTTGGTCGGTGACGTCGTACACCGAGCTGCGCCGCGAGGCGCTGCAGACCGATCGCTGGAATCGGCTGCATCCATTGGAGGAGGCGCGGCAGTCCTGGCTCGAAGCATCGTTGGGCGATTCGGACGCGCCGATCATCGCGGCGACCGATTACACCGCGTCGTTGCCCGATCTCGTCGGCCGCTGGTTACCTGGGCCGTTGACCGCGCTGGGGACCGACGGCTTCGGGCGTTCCGACACACGGGAGGTGTTACGCAATTTCTTCGAGGTCGATGCCGAACATGTCGCCTGGTCGGCCCTGAGTGCATTGGCCCGTCGCGAAGCAGTGGACGGCGATCTGCTGCTCCGCGCTCGCGACGAGCTGGCGATCGACCCCAGCCGTCTTGATCCGATGTTGCGCTAGGGGCTGAGATGGCAACCATCGGCTCAGACGCTGGCACGGTTCTGTTACCCGACTTGGGCGAAGATATCGATGAAGCCGATGTGCTGCAGATATATGTCAGCGTTGGTGATCTGGTCGCCATCGAGCAGCCACTGCTCGAGATTGAGACCGAGAAGGCGACGCTCGATTTGCCCTCGCCGCTCAGCGGAACCGTGACAGCGATCCACGTGCGCTCCGGCGACACGATTCGTCCGGGCGATGCGGTGTTGCACGTTGCGGCGAGCGCGGCGATCACGCCCGCAGTCCCAAGCCCAAGTGCGGTGCCGCAGTCTCCAGCGGCGCCCTCGCAGGCTGCGCCCCGGCGAGAAGCCGAACCGACGATGCCCCCAACGATCGAGACGCCGGTCACAGAGCCGCCGAACGCCTTCACCGTTCCGCTGGGGGCGTCGGAGTCACCGGCCTTGCCGGCGCCGCCTCCGCTCGTTGTGGGTGATCCAGAGTCGCGGCCGGTATTCGCCTCGCCGTCAGCGCGTCGGTTTGCGCGGGAGATCGGCGTCGAGATTCGTGCGGTGCGAGGCAGCGGTCCGGGTGGCCGCATTGACCTCGATGACATCAAGCGACACGCGCGGGAGCGGCCCAGCCAAACGCCGCTCGATGGTCAGGCCGGCCTCGCGCCTGGCCCGCTGCCCGATTTCTCCGAGTTCGGAGCGATTGAGCGGGTGGCGATGAGCCGGCTGCGGCGGACCATCAAACGCAACATGTCCGTGTCCTGGCGCGAAGTGCCGCACGTCACACTGCACCATACGGCCGACGTGACTGAGCTGGAACAGGTGCGGCGTGACTATCGCGACCGTGCCGAGGAGGCGGGAGGGCGCCTCACGATCACGGCGATTTTGCTCAAGATCACCGCCGCCGCGCTACAGGCGCATCCGCACGCGAACAGCTCGATCGACACGGAGACCGACGAGTTGATCCTGAAGCGGTACGTCCATATCGGTGTCGCTGTGGACACGCCGCGCGGATTGGTCGTGCCGGTGATCCGCGATGTGGACCAGAAAAACATCATCCAGCTCTCTGTGGAGCTGACGGATATTTCCGAGCGGGCGCGGTCGGGTGGTCTGGGTCTGCAGGATTTCCGCGGCAGCAGCTTTACGCTGACCAATCTGGGCGGACTGGGGACCGGTCACTTCACACCAATCATTCATCATCCCAACACGGCCATTCTCGGTATCGGCCGGGCCGAGCGACGGCCGATCTGGTCGGAGCCGCTGAGTGATTGGGAAGCGCGTAGCATTCTGCCGCTCTCGTTCACCTTTGACCATCGCGCGATGGACGGCGCCGACGGTGCCCGCTTCATGACCTGGATCGCCGATGTAATCCGTCAGCCGCTCGTGCTGGCGCTGGGCGGGTAGGGCGACAGTGGTCCGCGCCGACGGACCGGCGGACGGTGCGCTGCAGCTGGTCGTACTCGGCGCAGGTCCCGGTGGATACCCGGCCGCCTTCCATGCTGCTGAGCGCGGAATCGACGTCACGCTGGTCGATACGAAGCCGCAGCCGGGCGGCGTATGCCTGTATGAGGGATGCATCCCGTCGAAAGCGCTGCTGCACGTGGGCCGGCTGCTCCGCGAGGCGCGCGAGGCGACAGAGTTGGGGATCGCCTTCGCTGAGCCTGAGATTGATCTCGACGCGCTGCGCGATTGGACTGACGGCGTCGTCAAGAAGATGACGAACGGACTGGGGTTGCTGCGCCGACAGCGCAATGTCCAGTATCGACAGGGCTACGGACGTATCCGCGACGCGAATCAGCTCAACATTGAGTCTGGCGGCGAGGTCATTCCGCTGGAGTTTGACGCACTGATCGTGGCGACCGGCTCGTCGCCCTCGACGCCGCCGCCCTTGCAGATCGAGTCAGCGCGCGTGATGGACTCCAGCGACGCGCTGCAGCTGCGTGATCTGCCGTCGTCGCTGTTGGTTGTCGGTGGCGGATACATCGGGCTGGAGTTGGGCACGGTGTATGCCGAGCTGGGCTCCAGGGTGACGGTCGTGGAGGCGTTGCCCGAGATTCTGAGCGGCGTTGAGCGCGATCTCGTCCGTGTGCTGCAGCGCAGCCTGCGCTCCCGATTCGAGGCCATCCACGTCAACACGACCGTCCAGTCGCTCGCGGAAGTGGACGGCGGCGTGGAGGCGGTGATCGTGGATCGGGAGGGTGTCGAGCGCACAGAGATGTACGAGCGGGTCCTGATCGCAACGGGCCGTCGGCCGAATAGCGCCGGGCTGGGGTTGGAGCGCACACAGGCGTTGATCGACGAGCGAGGGTTCATCGTCACAGACCGCCAGCGGCGTACGGCGGAGGCGTCGATCTTCGCGGTTGGCGACGTCGCTGGTGAGCCGATGCTGGCGCACAAAGCGACTGCGGAGGCGTCGGTGGCGGTGGAGGCGATTGTTGGCCAGCCGTCGGCGTACCGTCCACTGGCAGTGCCGGCGGTGATCTTCACCGATCCGGAGATCGCCTGGTGTGGGCTGACGCAATCGGAGGCGGCCGCGCTGGAGATCGACGCGACGACCGTGAGCTTCCCCTGGGCCGCGCTCGGTCGGGCGACGGCCTCGGGCCGCAACGACGGGTTGACGCGGTTGGTGATCGAGCGCGGCTCGGAGCGCATCCTGGGGATGCAGGTAGTGGGGGCGGGAGCGGGAGAGTTGATCGGCGAGGGTGTGCTGGCCGTTGAGATGGGTGCCCGCGCGACCGATCTGGCGGAGTCGATCCATGCGCATCCGACCTTGAATGAATCGGTGATGGAGGCGGCGCAGGTCTTCTTCGGCCTGAGTCCGCATTACATCGCGCGCCGCCGCTGACGAGCGCTGGATGCGACCATGCTGATCGAATTGGGTGGGCAGACGCTGGACGCCACTAACCGCTGTCTGGTGATGGGCATCCTCAACGTGGCGACCGATTCACCGGTGACGGACTCGATCGTGGCGGTCGCAGAGGCGCCACGGCGGGCGGCGGCGCTGCGCGCCGCCGGCGCGGCGATCGTTGACGTCGGCGCACAATCTACGCGCACCGGGGCCGCTGAGGTGTCGCCGCAGGAAGAGGCCGAGCGGGTCGCGCCGGTCGTTGAGATGCTGGTCTCGGAGGGGCACCTGGTGTCGGTCGACACCTGGACGGCGTCTGTCGCTCAGGCTGCGGTCGCCGCCGGTGCGCATCTGATTAACGACATCACGGGCGGCGCGCCGGAGATCGCCGCGGTCGCGGTGGAGAGCCGTACGCCGATCGCCATCATGCATATGCGCGGCCAGCCTCAGCGGCACCGCGATGTCGCACACGAGTACGACGATATCGCCACAGAGGTGCGCGATTGGCTGAGGCGGCGTGCGAGCGAGATCGAAGCGGCTGGCGCCCCGGATGTCTGGATCGATCCGGGCTTTCAGTTTGGCCGCGGGCTGGACGACAACCTGCGATTGTTGCTGGACCTGCCGAATCTGGCTGCGTTGGGGCGCCCGGTGCTGATCTCGGCGTCGCGCAAGGGGTTCCTGGCGGAGATGCTGGGGTATGGCGAGCTGCGCTCACGCGACGCGCACGGCAAGCAAGGCATGCTGGAAGCGACCACCGCCTTCAACGTGCTCGCGGCCTGGCTCGGCGCGCATGTCGTGCGTGTTCACGATGTGCGAGAGGTGGCCTGGGCTCTGGAGGTATCGACGGCTGCCCGCGCCTTGTCCCGGGCCTTGCCGTGAAGGCCGACGGGGTACACTCGCCGCTGTAGGCACTTGCATCCTGGAGTCGACCACATGCCCCTGTACACCTACCGCTGCGACGCATGCAGCGAGACGTTCGATCAGATCCGCCCCATGTCGCGGTCCTCGGAGGCGCAGTCGTGCCCGACTTGCGACGCCAAGTCGGAGCGCGTCATGGCCGGTATCTTCGAGAACAACTCGACCAAGAACCGCTCTGCGAACTTCCCCAAGCGCAAGCGGTACACCAACTGGTGAGCGGCATGGTCCGCATGGCCTACTGGAAGCGGAGCGCCGCATGACTCAGCGTCCATCCGACCCGATCCCGTTCCCCAGTGACCGAGTGCAGCGGGGCGCCCCGCCGCCAGGTACACAGCAGCCAGGTACACCGCCGCCAGCGCAACAGAGTGGGCCGGTGATCTACTCAGCCTCGGGTCAGCCGATGCGCCGAGTGCAGCCTCCGCCGCCAGCGCCATTGCGCACCACTCCGCCGCCGCCAGCCGACTCGGGCGGCGACGAACCGATCGGGTTGCACGGACACACCGCGGCGGTGATCGATTCGAGCGACGCCACGTTCGAACGTGACGTCATTCAGCGCTCGCACGAGCTCCCGGTGATCGTCGATTGCTGGGCGCCGTGGTGTGGTCCCTGCCGAGTGCTGGGGCCGATTCTGGAGAAGCTGGCCTACGAGCGCGACGGCCAGGTGCAGCTCGTCAAGGTCAATACGGACGAGCACCCGCAGGTCGCACGGGCGCTGCAGGTCGAGGGCATCCCCGCAGTGTTCGCGTTCATTGGCGGACAGCTGGTGAACCGGTTCGTCGGCGCGCTGCCCGAGGAACAGGTGCGAGCGTTCTTCGATTCGCTGATTCCGTCGGAAGCCGATGTTAAGGCTGCCGAGGGGTATCGGATGATGCAGGAGAACCAGATTCCGATCGCGCGGCTGCACTTTGAGGCGGCGCTGGAGGAGAATCCCGATCACGAACTGGCTGGCGTCGGATTGGCGGCGATCCTGGCGCGACTCGGTGAGACTGAACGCGCCGTTGAGCTGGCTCAGCGCTGGCCCAACCATCCGATGAGTAAAAGCGTGCTGACATCGATGGAGCTCTCGGCCACGCTCGCGGGGCATGATCCGGCGGAGATCCGCAATGCCGCCGCGGCCAATGCCGACGACGCGGTCGCGCGGTATCGGCATGGCTGCCTGCTGGCGTTGGAAGGCCAGATGTTGCAGGCGCTCGACGAGCTGTTGGAGTCTGTGCGTCTGGACAAGTTCGCCGCCGATGAAGCGGCGCGCAAGACGCTGCTGGGCTTGTTCGCGATGCTGGGGGAGAATGAGCCGGCTATCGCGGAGTATCGACGCCGTCTCGGTCGGCTGCTGTTCTAGGGGTTGGGGAAGTTGGGCGTCACAGAGGTGAGAAGCTCGGATCGACCAAACTCAGCCCGGCCCTAGATTGTTCCTAGATTTCGTCTTCTTCGCTGCCACGGGTGTACCACTGGCGGGTGCGCCACCATGGCATTGGCAGTTCGTCGTCCCGAGGTCGCGCGCGGTTGCGGATCGCCCAGATGAACACCGCCAGCGTTGCGCCGACAAAGCAGAAGGGGATGAACAGCGAGGTTGCGAGCGTCTCGTCAGAGACGTGGATGCTGTCACCGTCGTCGCCACCGGCTGCGGCGATCTGGGACGGCTCCTCGATGGCGAACTCGCCTGCCGCGGCGATGCTGAGCGTCAGTGCGCTCAGTCCGCCTACCACTACCAACGCCAGCAGGAAGCGCCGGAGGTCGCGCCAGAGTTGAGGCATTGGAT
Organism: Dehalococcoidia bacterium; assembly: GCA_963422755.2. Lineage (GTDB taxonomy): Bacteria > Chloroflexota > Dehalococcoidia > Bin125 > Bin125 > Bin125. The sequence goes on along the minus strand of OY730488.1, from coordinate 1,951,936 downwards.
CATCCCTCTCAACTATTCTCACCGCACTGACCGTAGTGTCGCGCGAACGGTTGAAAGCGTCAACGCTAGAATGTGGCTATGCATCCACCAACTACTTTTGCCCTGCTTGATGCCGACGGGATCGAACGGCAGTTCCCGCCCGATGGCCCGGTGCTACTGGCGCTGGTCAAGGAAGACTGCGATACCTGCAACCTGACCTTGCCTCTGTTGGAACGGGTGCATCGCGCCACTGCCGACGGGCTCGAGGTCTGGGTCGCGGTGCAAAAGCGGGACGACATTGCGGTGCTCAAGGAGCGCCACGATCTGACGATGCCGCTGCTAGACGACGACGCACTCGACCTCTCGTACGAGACCGACATCGACACCGTGCCCACGCTGTTCCTCTACGACGAAGACCGCAATTGCACGCTGCAGACGTTCGGCTTCGACCGGCACGAGTGGCGCGAGATCGCGTCTGAGTCGATGACGCTTGCAGGGCGCTCCGACGGCGACAGCGAGATCGATTGGGCAGCGCTGCCGGTGCAGCGCCCCGGCTGTGGCGCACGCAACTATGAGCCAGGCGTCTATGAGCGGCTGCAGGCGCGCAAGAGCGGCGACCTGATGTCGCGCCTCGTTGATCTGGCTGCGAACGACGACATCCACGAGTTTATGTACGAGCAGGGTTACACCGACGGCTTCCCGGTCGTCCCGCCGACGCGGGAGCGGGTCTGGAAGATGCTGCAGGGCGCTCAGCGCGACCCGCAGGAGGAAGTGGCCGTGATGCCGCCCAATCTGGCGCCAATCACGGTCGAAAAGATTGCGATCAACGCCGTCCTGGCGGGGGCGAGGCCGGAGTATATGCCGGCGATCATCGCACTGGTCGAGATCGCATGCACCGAAAGCTTCAACATCCACGGGGTGCTCGCGACGACGATGGGAGCGACGCCCGTCAGCGTGTTCAACGGCCCGATCCGCGATCGAATTGGCATGAATTACCAGCACGGAGCGCTTGGCTCCGGCAACCGCGCGAACGCGGCGATCGGCCGCGCGCTGCGGCTCTGCGCGCGCAACGTCGGGGGCAGCGTCCCCGGTGGCACTGATCGCGCCACGCAGGGCGGTCCGCATCGACTAACGATGAACTTCGCCGAGCACGAAGATGCGAGCCCCTGGGAGTCGTTCGCGGTCGAGCATGGGTTTGCGCCTACCGACGATGTGGCCACCTTGATGGCGATGTCGGGCGGTCCCGCGACGGTCGCGGACGAGCGCGCGCGCGACGGCCGCGGGCTGGCCGGCACTCTGGCCGCGTCGATGAGCTGCATGCAAGACCCGAAGTCGCCGATGGTCGACACGCTAGTCGTGCTCTCCCCCGATCACGCGGGTATCTTCGGCCGCTCAGGTTGGTCGAAGGACGACGTGCGCGAGTGCATCATGGAAGAAACGTCGATCCCGCTGAAGTACCGTCTGCGCTCCGAAGATGCCGGCTGCGGGTTGCCGCCGTCGATCGTTGAGCGGTTCGGTGGAGAGGCGGCGCTTGATCTTCCAGTGTCGAAGTTCCGAGACAAGTCCAACATCATCCTCGTGGTGGCCGGTTCCTCCTCCGCCAAATTCTCGACCATCCTTGGGGGCTGGGCCGGCGGGGTCTACTCCACACCGACGAGTGCGACGATCGGCTCGGGCGGTGCGGTCGAGATTCGCAGTTCGCGCGGTGCCGAGATGGATAAGCGGCGCTCAGGTGGGCGCGATCTGGGGGCGTTCGAGCCAAGTGTCCGGCGGCCCTGAACCGAGAGCGGGCTGGCGAGAGTAGACTGTGCTTAGACAGAGGCGCGTCGCGACCCTGCCGTCGGCGCGTGGATGGAGAGGTTCCATGGTTACGCAGATCCTTGACCCAACCGACGAACGAGTGCCGATCAAGCGTTCACTGACGCCGCGTCCGGAAGCCTTGCACGGCACGGTCGCGCTGCTCGACATCTCGAAGCCGCGTGGCGACGTCTTCCTGGACCGTCTCGAGCAGCTCCTGCACGAGCGTGCACCGGGCGTCGAGACGCGCCGCTACATGAAGCCCACCGTCGCCAAGCCGGCGCCCGAGCCGATCAAGCAAGCGATTCTGGAGGAGTGCGACTTCGTCATCGAAGCGCTGGCTGATTGAGGATCCTGCACGACGTGCAGTGTGCACGACACCGTATTCTTCGAGCTGCAGGGCAAGCCCAGCGTGTTTGTCGCCACTTCTGAGTTCATCAAGGCCGCCAGCCATCAGGCCGAGCGGTTGGGCTTGGAAGAGGTGCGCCGCGTCTTCATTCCGCATCCGATGCAGGACCGCACCAACGCGGAGATGCACGAACACGCCGAGCGCTTCATCGACGAGATCCTAGACACGCTGATGGCACCCGTCGACTGACGACGGCCCGCCACCAGTCGCCCGCCACAGTCGGTTTGCATCCATCGCGAGGAACGAGGGATCCGCTTGGCGTCCACAGACCCTGACGGCCGTAGCGCGCTGGCGCGCGTGATCGAGATTGCCGATCACGACGATGTCTATGAGTTCATGTTCGACCAGGGCATCACGGATGGGTTGCCCGTGTCGCCGCCGACGCGCGACCGCGTCGATCGAATGTTGGCGGCGGCACCGTCCGATTTCCAGCATCCGCAGCAGGTGATTGCCTCTCTCCCGCCGAATCTGGCTCCGCTGACTGTCGAAAAGGCGGCGATCAACGCCGTGATGGCTGGCGCAAAGCCCGAGTACTTCCCAGCGATCCTGGCCGCTGTGGAGGCGGCCGCTGGTGGGCAGTTCCCGTTGCACGGCTCGATCGCCACGACTGCCGGGCTGGCCCCGATGATGCTGGTCAACGGGCCGGAGCGCGAGCGAATTGGCATGAACTGGGGCTTAAATGCGCTAGGACAGGGCAATCGCGCCAACTCGACGCTGGGGCGCGCCCTGCGGCTGATGCTGCGCAACGTTGGAGGCGCTGTGCCGGGCGAGATCGAGCAGGCCATCCAGGGTGGCGGACACAAGTGGACGCTGAGCTACGCGGAGGACGAGGACTACTCGCCGTGGGAGCCGTACCACGTTGAGCACGGCTATGAGCGAGCGGACAGCGTGGTTTCGCTGATTCCGATCACCGGCGGGCCGCGCGTTTGCATCGACCAGACCAGCCGCACGGCGCGGGCGTTGACCGGCTCGATTGCGATGGCCTTCCAACAGGTGCTGAAGCCGCGCGGTCAGGTGACGCCGACGATGTTCGTGGTGAGCCCCGAGCACGCGGATGTGTACCGCGCCGACGGTTGGTCGAAAGCCAACATTCGCGAGGCGATCATGGAGTTCACGGCGCTGCCGCTGCGTGAACGCCTGGCCTCGCCGACACTGGGCGGCGGGATCAACGAGTACGCGCCCGAGAAGTATGGCCTGAGCGAAGCGCAGCTGGATATGCCGCTGTCGAAGGTGGCAGATCCGTCCTTCATCCAGATCAGCGTGGCGGGCAGCCACGCCGGCAAGTGGACGAGCATCTACCAGGGCATCTTCGGAGACGGCGACCCGACGCAGCAGCAGCCGTCGACGTTCGTGCCGCCATCCGCGCGGATTCGCACCTGAGCCGCCGCATGCTCGAGCGCGGATTCGGCGATGGTTTGCCGCTGGTACCGCCGACCCGCGAACGGGTCGAGCGCATGCTGCGAGGTATGGCGCGCACCTCAGGTGATGTGGTCGGCAAGATTCCGCACAGCTATGCGCCAGCGCCGCTCGAAGCGGGCGCTGCTGCTGCCAAGTTCTCCCATCCGTCGCACATTCAGATCACGGTGGCGGGTTCGACGGCTGGCAAGCGGACGTGTATCTGTCCCGGCAACGTGCGCCGTATGGATCCGGAGCACATGGACTGCTTCACGCCGGTTTCGGAGCGGATTGAGACTTTGTGATGGCGGCGGGAGAGGGGCAGGACCGTCTGGAGAACCTGCGGACGCGGCTGGCGGAGCATCCGCGCGTCTGCGTTGCGTTCGGCGGACGTGAACTGGAGCTGACGTCGCGGCATGGACTGTTCTCGGCGCGCGCGCTCGACGAAGGTACCGCGATGCTGCTGGGCGAGCTGGTTTCGCTTCCGCCAGCGCAGCGCACGCTCGATCTCGGTTGCGGCTACGGAGCGATCGGCGCGCCGCTGGCGGCCGCCTGGCCGACAGTGCAGGTAACGATGGTCGACAGCGATATCCGGGCAGTGGAGGCGGCTGGGCAGAACGTCGCGTCGCTCGCGTTGGGGAACGCGCGAGTGGCGCTCAGCGATGGGGTATGTCAGCTCGGCGGCGAGCAGTTTGATCTCGTCGTGTCGAATCTGCCGGCGCAGGCAGGGAACGACGCGTTGGATGCGCTCCTGCTGGGCGCGCACGATGCGCTCGACGACGACGGCGGGCTGTTGGTTGTGGTAGCGGTCAACGGGCTGCGACGGTATCTGCAGCGGCGGCTGGGTGACATCTTCGGACCACAGCAGGTGTCGAAAGTGCGTCAAGGCCGACGGCACAGCGTGCTCCAGGCAGCGAAGCGAGAGCCATGAGCGTCGTGTCTGCTGCATCACGCCCAGGCATGATCGAGCCGCTGCGTCTGCGTGAGTTCCGTCTGCTGCTCAGCGGTTTCATCCTCGGTCAGTCGATGATGCCGTTGCAGTTCGTCACGTCGATTGCCTGGATTCAACTCGTCGCGTCGGATGATGTTGAGATCATCATGGTCGGCGCGATCGGGACGATTCGCGGGTTGGGGATGATTGGCTTCGGGCTGTTCGGTGGCGCACTGGCCGACCGCTTCGACCGACGTCGGCTGTTGATGGCGACGCAGTCGCTGGCCTTCATCTGCAATATCGGCATCGCCGTGCTGATGTGGACCGGTTCTGGCGGCGTGCTCGAGATCGGCATCTTCTTCCTGCTCACGATCATCGCCTCGTCAGCGCATGCGATCGATGGCCCGACGCGCCAGGCGATCACGCCGGAGATTCTGGGTCCGCGTCTGACGCCGGCGGGGATTGCGCTCAATTCAGCGGCGATGCAGTTTGCGATGCCCTTTGCGATCTTCGCTTCAGGGCTGCTGATCGACAGTCTCGGTCACGGTGCGGTGTTTGCGATCTCGTCGTTCGGGCACCTCGGCGAGGTGCTGATTCTGGCGATGATGTCGTATCGCACGGTGTTCTCGGCCGAGCACCGGGCAAATCTGGCCAAGCGCGGCAACGATCCTCTCGGGGCGCTGCGCGACATCAACGCGGGGCTGCAGTACGCCCGCTCGAAGCCGGTCGTGCTGTGGACCGTGCTGATCGTGGTGCTGATGATGTCCTTGATCATGCCGCCGACGGGGACGCTGGGGCCGCAGTGGGTGACGACTGTGGTGGGCGCGACATGGTCCGAGTTCAGCGTCATCGCGGTCTTCTGGGGCGCTGGCGCGATGATCGCGTCGCTGATCCTGGTGCGGTTCTCGTGGGTCGAGCGCAAGGGGGTCCTGACCGCAGGCGGAGTGATCGTGATGGCGCTGGGTTTCATCGTCTTCACCAACCCAGCGACGGCGATCAATGCCATGGCCGGCAATTTCCTGCTCGGCGTTGGGATGTCGATCGCGATGGTGACGGCAAATTCGACGCTCGCCTATGAGACGCCGAACGAGATGCGGGGACGGATCATGGGGCTGATCTTCCTCGGCATGGGAATCGCGCAGGCGGTGGGGCTGCCGCTGGGCATCGTCGCGCAATGGCTGACCATGGAAACACTGTTTCCACCGATGTCGTTCGTGGTCCTGGCGCTGTTGGTGATGGTGATCGTCATACGGCCGGTGATTCGGAGCGCGCGGGTACCGCAGTATGGGCTGCCCGCGGGGGCGCCGATGCCAGCAGGCGCGGGCGAAGCGCGACCGGCGCTCAATGGATCAGCGAGCATCGTCGTCCGGGCGGCGATGAATAAGGTGTACAGCGCACAGGGATCGCGAGCGCCGCTGCGGTAGCATTCCTAGCAAACCAATGGCCCAACGAGCCGGCGTCGACGCGGCCAAGCGCTGCGCGAGGGAGCACGATTATGGAATATCGATTCAGCGATCAGGCGCTCGCCTTCGAGGCGGAGGTGAACGAGTTTCTCAGTCAGGAGTGGACGCCGGATCTGCGCGCGAAGATCGGAGATGCGGGGCTTGACACGTTCGACGAGGAGCGCGGCTTCCGCAAGCGGCTGGCGGAGCGCGGCTGGCTGACGATGTCGTGGCCTGCCGAATACGGCGGCCAGGAACGCTCGCTGGAGGAGCAGTACCTGTTCTGGGAGGCGATGAACTATTCGGGCGCACCGCAGGCGACCGTCGCCACCCAACAAGTGGGGCCGACGCTGATGCGCTTCGGCACTGAGGAGCAGCAGGACCGCTTCCTGCCGCCGATCGCACGCGGCGAGGTGGAGTTTGCGCTGGGCTACAGCGAGCCGGATGCCGGCTCCGACCTGGCCTCGCTGCAGCTGCGGGCGGTGAAGGACGGTGACGATTATGTCCTCAACGGGATCAAGCGCTGGACCTCTGGCGCTCATCGCTCGGAGTATGTCTGGTTGGCGACGCGCACCGATCCCGACGCGCCCAAGCATCGTGGCGTGTCGATGATGCTGGTGGATTTGCAGTCGCCGGGCATCACCGTCAAGCCGATCTGGACGATGGCGGGGTATCGGACGAACGAGGTCTATTTCGAGGACGTGCGGGTACCGACGAATGTACTGGTGGGCGAGGAGAATCGTGGTTGGTACTACGCCGCGCACGCTCTGGACCGCGAGCGTATTTCCATCTTCACAGTCAGCAGTGTCCGAGCGGTGTTCGATCGGCTGCACGAGTGGGCCGACGGGGTGACGCCGATGGGCCGGCCGTTGGACGACGATGGTATTCGCGGCACGTTCGCTGATTTCAAGGTGCAGCTGGAGGTGTTGCAGCACCTGAGTTATCGCATCCTCGACATGCTGAAGCGTGAGGAGTCGCCCAACTACGAGGCCAGCCAGGTCAAGATTTTCTCGACCGAGATGATGCAGCGGCTACAGAACTTCTCGCTGCATGCGATGAGTCTCTATGGGCAGCTGGAGCCGGCGGACGAGCGCGCGCCGATCGGCGGTTCTGCGGAGAATGGTTATATCGCCGCGATTATGCCAACATTTGGGGCCGGCGCGAACGAGCTGCAGCGGAACATCATCGCGCAGCGGGGCTTCGGACTACCGCGCGCCTGAGTGGCGCTGGTCGCGCCGGGTCGGCTACCGGTAGGCACGGGCGCTGACATCCCGCGCTGCCAACCATCGCCGTGAATTCAGCGCGATCTCGTCAGGCAGCTGCGGCAAGGTCTCTTCGAGCCAGCGCAGATCTGCCGGCGTGTCGAGATCGAACGCGAAGACTTCGATGTGGACTGCTCGGAACGGCACGCCGGCCTCGCCGGCCGCGGCGGCTGACTGTTCATGCGCCCGTGCCGATGACGGCCCGAACTGTGGCGCGATGATGCCAGGTGGGCGCAACAGCAGAGCGTTGGTACCGCCGTTGTGCGCTGGCGCCACGATGACCGCCGCGCCCGAGGGTGCGGCTGACACGAACAGGTCGACAGCGTCGGGTGTGATCAGCGGTACGTCAGCGGGGACGACCAGGAGTGCTGCTGAGCTGCGGTAGGACTTCTGCGCGCAGGTGACCGCGCGGTTGTAGCCAAGCCGCAGATCGGTCTGGTCGAGAAATTCGACGCCGAGACGGGCGGCCTCGCTACGGGCGGCGGCATCGCGGGAGGCGATGACGACGCGGTCGACGAGCGAGGCAGCCGACAGTGCCGCGACGACGTCGTCCAACATGGCGAGCACGAGTGTGTTGCGTTCGTCGGCGTTGAGCAGCGCCGCGAGTCGTCGCTTGCCTGCGGGCAATCCTCGGACGGGCACAACTGCGACCAGCTCGCTGCGCTCAGCCGACATAGCGAGCCGCTTCCAGGCTGCCGGCTGCGAGCGCCGTCTTTGCGTCGAGATCGGTCATCAGCGTCGGCATCACGCTGACCCGCAGGCCCGTTTCCGACTCGATGTCCGTGGCGAGCGCGGCGTCTTGATCGTCGAGGATGAAGACATCAGCAAGCGCCGCATAGAGGCGCGCCACGCCGAGCGCGGACACATCGTGCCCGAGCGACTGCAGGATGTCGGCGGCGGGACCCTTGACGGCCTGGCCGCCGATGATCGGACTGACGGCGACAACAGGCGCATGGCTGTCTGTCACGGCGTCGCGGAGGCCGGGTACGCTGAGCAGCGGATCGATGCTGAGGAAGGGATTCGACGGCGCGATCACGATCACATCGGCTTGTCTGAGGGCGTCCAGCACGCCGGGTGCGGGACGCGCAGTCTCAGCGCCATCGAAGCGGAGTGAGCGGACGGCGTCAGCGGCGCGGCGTCGGACAAAGTAGTCCTGAAACGCGAGCGACCCGGCGTCGGTGCTCACCACTGTGCGCAGGCGGTCATCGGTGACGGGGATGATGGCGCACTCCAGCCCGAGGCGTTGCGTCAGGTCACGTGTGATCGCTGAGAGCGTGTCGCCGTTGCGTAGTCGGTGTGTGCGGTAGAGGTGCGTGGCGAGGTCGAGATCGCCGATCATGAACCAGTCAGGTCCACCGAGATCGGCGAGACGCTCCAGCGTGCGCCGCGACTCGCCGCGCAGGCCCCAGCCAGTTTCGGGATTGACCAGGTCGGCCAGCGTGTACGTGATCGTGTCGAGGTCGGGCGAGATGTGGAGCCCGGCCCACTCCATGTCGTCGCCGACATTGACGATTGCAGTGATGTCTGCGGGCGGCGACACACGGACGAGGCCGTCGAGGAAGCGCGCCGCGCCGACGCCGCCAGCCAGAACCGCAACCTGCGTCATGTGCCGACCTCCGGCGTATGTTCTAGCTGCAGGCTGAGGGCGATGTCTCCGTCATCGCGCTGGTCCAGGCTGAGTGCAACGCCGTCCGCGTGCAGTTTCATGGTGAATAGGCCGCTGCGGTCGTCGTCGGGCATGTCGGTGGGGTGGTTGGGCTCGGTACGGTCGAACGTCACCACGTGCCAGGTTTCTCCGCGTTTCAGATGTAGCTCCGCTTCCTGCACCACGCCGTCGCGGGTGACGACCAGTCGCAGCGCGAGGTCCGCCGGTTGCACAGCGCCGACGAGTTCGATGTGTCGACTGCCATCGAGCTGCCGCTCGTCCTCGACGATCTCAGCGATCAGTTCCAGTCGTGTGTCGCGTGGTTCCATGCGCGTTCCATAGAGGGTGACTCCACCAGAGGGATCGTACAACTGTCTCGAAGGCGGCGGTGGTTGATCGTCAGGACGGTACAGGTGACGCTTGATTGGATGCTGATTGACATGCACACGCACACATCGGTCTACTCGACTGACAGCAATCTCCTGCCGCTCGCCGCGATCGCCCAGGCGGGCGCGTGCGGCCTGGATGGAGTCGTGCTGACCGAGCACGACGTCGTCTGGCCCGCTGAGCGGGCGGCGCAGCTCTCGAACGAGTCGGGTTTGCTGGTCTTGCCGGGCGTGGAGGTGACGACCGAACTGGGTCATGTGCTGGTGTACGGATTGGATGCGCTGACGCCGCGGATCACAGATGCGGGGCGATTGCGGGCGTACTGCGACGCGCACGGCGCGTTGATGTTTCTCGCTCATCCGGCGCGAGATCCGGGTCTGCGGGTGTCGCGCGCGGCAATGGAGCTGTTCGATGGGGTCGAAGGGCTCAATGGCTGCGATGGACCGTTACAGAATCAGAGCGCGACCTCACGCGGCCGCAATCGTCCCTTGCCGCCGATCGGCGGCAGCGACTCACACGCGCTGCACGAAGTCGGCACGGCCGCGACGGAATTTGGCGCTGCAATCAGCTCGCTGGCGGAACTCGTCGCGGCGTTGCGCAGCGGCGATTACCATCCTGTCCCGCTGCCGGATACGACGAACGGGATCGCCAGTTAGGCTCACTCGTACGAGCAGGGTGGGGAGCACGTATGGGTCGCTTCGAGCCGCTTCCGACTGATCCCTACGAGCGAGCGCCCGATGGCTCGTCGGGTTCAGGAACGGGACCGCCGCTGTATGGGGCGCTCTGCGCAGCCTGCCGTGGCGATACGCGTCTGGGCACGCGGTTCTGCACCAATTGCAATGCGTTTCGCGATGACGCGGAGCGGGGCCACACCATTCGCTACGCGGCCTCTCGGTGGACGCGCTTTTTCGCTCGCTTGCTCGATGTTCTGATCGTCGCCGCGTTCGGGGTGGCGGTGTTCCTGGTTCTCAATGGAGCGGGGTTGCTCGATGTTGATCTGCGCGACGCCAGCGACATAGCGGTATCCGATCTCAATGTCAGCACGCTGATTGCGACCGGGATTTGGTTCCTCTGGTTCGCTGTGGTGGCTCCGCGTGGACAAACGCCAGGCAAGCAGATCCTGCGGATGAAGATCATGGCCAGCGACGGCGGCGACGCGCCCGCGTCCGTGAACTGGCTGCGTGAAGGGGCGTTTCAGTTCTTTCTGATCATCCCGTCGTTGATCGCCGAGCCAATCATGTCACCGCCTGACGCGCTGTTGACGCTGGTCGGCGTTGCGCCGTTTGTGACGTTGGCGGATGTGGCGTTCATCTACGCAGGGTCAGACCGGCAGACGGTGCACGACCGAGTGTTTGGCACGCTGGTGATTAGCGTTCGCCCCGTCCGCCAGCCAAGCGCGGAGCTGCGGGCGTTATGACTGCAGGCGCCCCGCGCGTTTACGTGCTCGAATCTGGCGTTTGCCGCTGAGCTCGCTGAGCACAGGCGCATATCGCGCGGTAGTCTCGCGGCGGAGGTCGATGATGTCGTTGCCGCGCCCGCCCGCGCTGCGCCCGGAGCACTGTTCGATCTGCGGGGAGTATCCCGGTGTCGGGGCGTTCTGCAGCGAGTGCGGTGTGCTGATGTCACATCCGACATCGGCTGATGTCGCCGCGCCGTATCTGCGTCGGCTGGTGGGTGAGCTGCTGGACCTGTTGCTGTTCGTATTGTTGCCGGTTTGGCTGTACTGGATGTGGCGAACATCCGGGGACGGGCAATCGCCGGGCAAGTCGCTACTCAATCTCTACGTGATTCAGGAGTCGGGGCAGCCGCTGACGCCGCAGCGGATGTGGGTGCGAGAACTGGTTATCAAGCGGTTGGCGCTGGGGTTGATCGGATACGCAGTTACGCTGCTGGGCCCGATCGGCAACGCCGGTTGGGTTCTGCTGAACCCTGATCGGCAGTGCGTCCACGACCGGCTGGTGGGGACGCTGGTCGTTATGCGCCGTGAGGCGCCGCAGCCGACTCAGGCGGTGACGTCCCTGGATTCGTCTGAGTATCGTCTGCCCCCGCCGGCACCGAGCGGTCCGCGCGTTCGTCCCGCGCCGCCGCCGAGGCTGGTCGAGCAGGCTGTTCCGATCGTCGCGGTCTCGTCTCGGAGCGAGGTTCAGTTGTCGGTCACCTCGCCGGAGTCGGAAGCGCTGGAACGGAGTCGCTCGCAGCTCTCACAGAGCGAATACGAGCGACGGCGGCGCAGTCTTGTGCGCCAGCGCGAGGAATCGGGCTGAGGCCTTTCCTTAGCTGCAGCCAGAGGTCTCGCCGCAGTTCATGCAGCGGTGGCAGGAGCCGGCGCGCACCATGAGCGAGCCGCAGTTCGCGCAGAGCGGGGCGTCGAGCTGGTGCTGGAAGCTGGGTTGGGCTGACGCCGTGATTGGCTTCGGCCCAGTGGTCTGATCGGCTACGGCGTCTTCGTTCTGGATGATGGCCATGCGCACTTGCTGGGCGATGCTGTCGGCATCGTCATTGTTGAGGTAGCGCAGGCCCATCCAACGGAAGATGTAGTCGAGGATCGAGTCGGCCTGCGGGATGTCGCGATTGCGCGTCCATCCGCTCGGTTCGAAGCGGGTGTGGGCGAACTTCTTGATCAGCGTCGAGAGCGGCACGCCAGACTGCAGCGCCACGGAGGTCAGCGCGGCGACGCCGTCCATCAGACCGGAGGCGATCGTCCCTTCCTTGGAAATGTGGACAAACACTTCGCCTGGGCTACCGTCTTCGTACTCGCCGATGGTGAGATAGCCCTCGTGTTCGCCGATCGTGAACTTGTGATTGATAGCGCTGCGCTCGTCTGGGAGGCGGTGGCGGCGATATCCCGGCGGCCCGCCGGCGGCGTCGACTACGACGGGGTCGTCCGTGACCTTTGACATCTCCAGCTGCGTCTGTGCTGGAGTTGGTACCGACTGAGTCCCTGTGCTGGTTTCGAGTGGTTGCACGCGCTTGGAGTTGTCGCGGTAGATCGCGACCGCCTTGACGCCGAGTTTCCAGGCTTCGATGTAGGTCTGCATGATCTCATCGACGGAGGTGTGCTCGGGTACGTTGACGGTCTTGGAGACGGCGCCCGAGAGGAAGGGTTGGACGGTACCGAGCATGCGGATGTGTCCGAGCGGGGCGATGCTGCGCGTTCCGTTGGCTGGTTTGAAGGCGCAGTCGAAGACGGAGAGATGCGCGGGATCAAGATCTGGCGCGCCCTCGATCGTGCCGCTCTCGTCGATGTGGGCGCTGATGCGCTCTATCGCCTGTTGGTGGTAGCCGAGTCGACGCAGCGCGGCGGGGACCGTGCGGTTGACGATCTTGAAGCCGCCACCGCCGGAGAGGTTCTTGTACTTGACCAGCGAGATGTCGGGCTCCACGCCGGTGGTGTCGCAGTCCATCATGAACGAGATGGTGCCGGTCGGCGCAAGGACGGTGGCTTGCGCATTGCGGTATCCGTGCTGCTGTCCCAAGGCGATCGCCTGACGCCAGGCAGTCGCGGCGGCCTCGCGGAGCGGAACGGGGACGGTCTCGATCCCGTCGATCCGTTCGACGGCCGCCTGGTGCTTGCGCATGACGTTGAGGAAGGGGTCGCGGTTGGCGTCGAAGCCGGCGAACGGGCCGACGCGTTGGGCGATGCGGGCCGACTGGTGGTACGCCTCGCCGGTCATCAGCGCGGTCACGGTCGCGGCGAGGGCGCGGCCGTCTTGCGAGTCGTAGGGCAGCCCGCGCGCCATCAGCAGCGCGCCGAGGTTGGTGTAGCCCAGTCCCAGCGTGCGGAATTGATTTGATCGTTCCTCGATCAGCTTCGCGGGGTACGAAGCGTTCGAGACGAGAATCTCCTGGGCGGTGATCATGACGCGGCAGGCGTGGCTGAAGGCGTCGGCATTGAACGTGTGGGTATCGAGATCGTAGAACTTGAGCAGGTTGAGCGAGGCGAGATTGCAGGCGGTGTCATCGAGGAACATGTACTCGGAGCAGGGGTTGGATGCGTAGATGCGGTCGGTGTTGGCGCAGGTGTGCCAGTCGTTGATGACGGTGTCGAACTGGATCCCGGGGTCGCCGCACTGGTGCGTGGCCGCGGCGACGGCGCGGAGGATGTCGCTGGCTGGGAGGCGTTCGACCACTTCGCCACTGACGACTTCACGGGTGGTCCAGATGCTGTCGGTTTCGACCGCGCGCATGAAGTCGTCGCTGACGCGCACGGAGTGGTTGGCATTCTGGAATGAGACCGATGAGTAGGCGTCGCCATTGAGCGAGCCGTCGTAGCCGGCATCGATCAGGGCCCAGGCCTTGCGTTCTTCTGCGGCCTTGGAGTGGATGAACTCCATGATGTCAGGGTGGTCGGCGTTGAGGATGATCATCTTGGCGGCGCGGCGAGTCTTGCCGCCCGACTTGATCACGTTGGCGAAGGCGTCGTAGCCGCGCATGAACGAGACTGGGCCGGAGGCGTGTCCGCCGCCGGTGAGCGCCTCGCGGCTCGAGCGCAAGGTTGACAGGTTGGAGCCGGTGCCGCTGCCCCATTTGAAGAGCAGCGCCTCACGCGTGGCGAGGTCCATGATTGACTCCATCGTGTCCTCGACGGAGTTGATGAAGCAGGCCGAGCACTGTGGCTGCTCTTCGATGCCGACGTTGAACCAGACGGGCGAGTTGAATGCGGCGTATTGGTTGACGAGCAGGTAGCGCAGTTCCTGCGAGAAGGCTGACGACGCCGCGGCGTCGGTGAAGTAGCCGCCGTCGCGGCCCCAGCGAGTGATGGTCTCGACCACGCGGTCGATCAGCGTCTTGATCGAGCGTTCGCGTTGGGGTGTGTCCATTTTACCCCAGAGGTACTTGGATGCGACGATGTTGGTCGCGGCCTGGGACCAGAAAGCGGGCGTTTCGATGTCGTGCTGCTCGAAGATCGTGTCGCCGCTGTCGGTCGAGATCTGGGCCGAGCGGTAGGTCCACTCAATCTGCTCGTAGACGTCGACGCCGGGCTGGGTGAAGTAGCGGCCAATCAGCGCTTCGCGAAGCGGGCGGGGGGGGGGATGCGTCTGGGGGCGCTCTTCAACGGCGGTGTCGCTGGGCAGGGTGGGCGCAGCTTCATCGATCGTGTCGAGGATTTCGTGTGTGTGAGACATGCGCGGTACCTTCAGAGTGCCAATATAGCACGTGCGTTCTCTGCGTGTGGCTCGCGCTCGCCCGGCAGGGTCTCCTGAGGGAGTGTTGTCGGCCGAGCCGGTTCTGTTTCACCACCTTACTGCTCAACCGCTCATGCGGTTGAGCAGTAAGGGTAGCAACACACTAGCGAGGGCTCTTCGAGCTTTTATGTAGGCCAGCTGCACTCCGAGCGAGGCTCGGAGTGGCTTGCGCTGCAGGCACCGAGGTGCAGACGCCGACCGGTTGAGAGGTACACTAGCCCCGACACACACTCTGTTGTGGTGCTGTCCAGATTGTCAACGGAAGTGGTGGAGAGCCAGTGGACGCACCGATTCACCTGCCGCTCCTCCCTTGTGGCGTCGGATCGATCCGGCATACCGATGCCGTCGAAGCGGTGACGGAAGTGCTCGAGGATTATTGGCGGCTGCCCTTCTGGCCGCAGCTGCCCAACCGCTCGGATGAGGAACAGATGATCCCCCAAACCGCGCTTGGCCTGCCGGGCGCGAGCTGGGATGGGGATTATGTAACTTGGGGCGGTGAGCTGTCGGACACGGACCTCGCCAACGCCGGTCTACCCGATCGAGAGCGCACCTCGGGGCTGTACGAGCTGCTGGAACGGCTACCCACTGTATCCGAAGCGCGACGTTCGCAGGTGGTCAAGGGGCAGATCGTGGGGCCGGTGACGCTGTCGCGCTGGATGCGCGATGGCGATGGCGCCGCCCCGCACGACGATCTGCCGACACTGCGGCGTCTGGCCTTCTGGCTGGGGGCCGCAGCCGCCGAGCAAGCGCGCGCCTTCCAGCGGATCGGCTACCAGGCGATCATCGTGTTTGACGAACCTGAGCTGGCATCGGTGGGCGAGCCGAGCATCCCCCTGCCCTGGCGCGAGGTTGTGCCAGTGCTGCGAGCGGCGATCGAGCCGGTGCAACGGATTGGCGCACTGGCCGGCATTCACTGCTGCGCCGCGGTGAATTGGACACGGGCGCTCGACGCCCGGCCCAACCTGATCCACTTCGATGCCCGCGAGGGGCACGTTGAGGATCTGATTGTCCATCACCGCGCTGTCCGCGAGCATGTTGCGCGCGGCGGCTATCTCGGCTGGGGGTTGTGGCCGACTGACGGCCGCGGGCCGTTGCCCTTCGATCCCAAAGAGATGCAGTACTTTCTCGCAAACAAGGCCCGTGACCTGTCGTTCGTGGATGCGTCGGTAGGGCTGATCTTCAAGCGTTCGATGTTGACTGGCGTCTGCGGCAGCGCGGCTCTGGATGGCGCGAGCGAGCGCCAGGTCGCGCGCGACCTCGAGGAGCTGTCGATGGGCATCCGACGCCGATACTGGATCGCCGCGACCACGGATGTCGATCCCGACGCGCCGCTGACTTGATCACGACAGCGGTGCAGAGGTGGCTATTCCGTAGCCATTCAGCGGTAGCGTTCGAGAAACTCGATCATTAGGCGATTGACGTCTTCCGGACACTCTTGCTGGATCCAGTGTCCGCAGTCGGGCAGGTAGGTGAGTTCGAACGGCCCTGCGAAGAGGTCGTCCATACGCTCGGTGAGCTCTTTGCCCAGCGCGGTGTCCTGTTCGCCCCAGAGCAACAGGGTGGGCGCGGTGATCTTCGGAAACACGGCTGGTTCCGATGGCGCGGGTCCGAGGATCCCCTCGAGCGCGTGGCTGAGTCCGCTGAAGCGGCTGCTGATGCGCGCGCGCGAGTCCTGCAGGCCGGCGCGGATGGCGGCGCGATAGAAGTGCAGCGGTCCGTTCAATCCCTGCTGCGCGGCGGCGCGGCGGTACTCCTGCAGCACTTCGGGGGGGAACGCCTCTTTGTGCGCGGCGGTGTCGCGGAAGATCCAGCCGACGCGCTCGTAGTCGTTGACTGAGAGCCAGCGCTCGGGCAGCTTCGGGATCTGGAACATGAACATGTACCAGGAGCGGCCGAGCTGGCGGAGGTTTGGGCGAGCGCCGAAGGCTTCGGCCATCCGCTCGGGGTGAGGGGCATTCATGATCACGAGTCGGTCGACGGCGTCGGGCTGGCTCATCGCAAAGTGCCAGGCGACGACGCCGCCCCAATCATGACCGACGATCACGGCGCGCTCCCGATCGAAGTGTGTGATCAGCCGCTGGACGTCGGCGGTGAGTAGCTCGATTCGGTAATCTTGCACAGCGCTGGGCGCGTCGGAGAGATTGTACCCGCGTAGGTCGGGTGCGACGACCCAGAAGCCCAAGGCGGCGAGCGCCGGCATCTGTGAGCGCCAGGACCACCAGTACTCGGGGAAGCCGTGCAGCAGGATGGCGAGTGGCGCTTCCTCGGGACGCTCCTCGGGCACGATCTCGGCGTAATGCAGCCGCGCGCCGTCGGCGCCGTCGGCGAATCCGTGCGTCCAAGCCCCGCGTGGTTCCGATTCGGTCGAACGGTCCACCATTATGTCGCGGACTCTGGCGCGTCGGCCGCATTGGGCGTGAGGAAATCGAGCATTGCCGTGGTGACTTGGCTCGGCTGTTCCTGTTGGACCCAGTGTCCGGCGTTGTCGATCAGGACGGTGCGCAGATCGTCCACCTGTTGCGCGGCTTCTTCCATGAAGGGCAGCCGTACGGCGGGATCGTCGCGACCCCAGATGAACTGGGTCGGACAGGTGATGCGCTGGTTGCGGTCGGGCCAGGTCAGGAACCAATCGGGCCAATAGATGCTGCGGTAATACTTCATTGCCGCGGAGAGCGCGCCAGGCTGCTTGAGGGCCGCGGCGAAGGTGGCGATGTCGTCATCGCTGAAGGCGCCGCTGTCGGCGGCGACGGCGCGGAAGACTTGAGCGGTGGTGGCGTCAATGTCCGACCACATACGCCGCTCGGCGAGTCCTGGCGCTTGCATCAGCAGCGCGTAGCGGTTGTTGGGGTAGTTGCGCCGACCCCAGTACCACGAGCGAATCAGGGGCGCGTTCATCACGATCAGTCGGTCGCAGGCCTTGGGATAGTCGAGCGGGAACTGGAGCGCGATGACCCCGCCCCAGTCGTGGCCGACGACGGTCGCCGAGCGTTCCCCGAGCGCTCGGATGAGTCCGCGCACATCTTTGGTGAGATTCTTGATGTCGTAGCCGCCACGCGGCTTGTCGGAGAGGTTGTAGCCGCGCATGTCGGGCGCGACGACGCGGAACCCAGCCTGGGCCAGCGGCGCGATCTGATGCCGCCAGGAGTACCAGTGCTCGGGGAAGCCATGCAGCAGCACGACCAGCGGACCCTCGCCCTGTGCGACGTAGTGCAGCCGAACACCGTTGGTCTCGGCGTAGTCGTGCGCCCAGCCAGAGGAGTCGAACTCAAACTCGGTGGGGCTCATGCTCTCCTCTTCCCATCGCGGACTGCTGCGGTCTTGCGAGGCCCCGGCGCCGTGACTGGAGGCGCTCAGCCTTGCCTGAACCGCCTAGTCGAGCCATTGCAGTGGTTCGACCGCCTGTCCGTCGACGATGATCTCAAAGTGTAGGTGCGCGCCGGAGGAGTTCCCGGTGCTACCGACTGTGCCGACGTAGGCGTTCGCTTCGACCCATTCGCCCTCGCGCACCCAGATCTCGTTCAGGTGGGCGTAACGCGAGCGGAAGCCGCCGCCGTGGTCGATCTCGATCCAGTTGCCGTACGACGGGTCCCAGGTTGCCACCGTGACTTGGCCTGCGGCCGTCGAGCCGACGATCGTGCCGACGGCGGTGATGAAGTCAACGCCGGTGTGGTAGCCGACCGCGTTGCCGCGCGGGGTACCGAACGGATCGCTGATCTTGTCGAATGAGAGTGGCCAACGGAACACTGGCAGCGACCACGTTCCTGAAGATCCTGCCGAGACGCTCGTGGCGGACGGCGCGCTGCTGGCTACGGAGGCCGAGCCCTGCACCAGCAGCAGGGTCTGTCCCGCGTCGATCTGCCCGGGGCTGCTAATGCCATTGGACGGCCAGGCGACGGTGAGCGCCTCGTCGGCCTGGAAGTTGTGCATCAGTGAGGAGAACGCGTCACCTGGCTGCACCGTGTAGACGAGACCGTCGACCGGCGGTAACGTCAGCCGCTGATCAACCGCCAGGTTGTCAGGGTCGTAGATGTCGAAGTTATTGAAGAGCACCGTCGCTTCGTCCAGACCGAACCGTGCGGCGATGCTCGAGGCGGTGTCGCCGGCTTCGACGGAATAGTAGAAGGACACAGGCAGCTGCGCGTCAGGATGCAGCCCCAGATAGTCGCGAATACGCGCTGCCGGGTTGTCAATCGCAATCTGTTCGGACACCGCCGCGCTGCTGGGTTGGGGTGCCGAGTCGGCCGCGGCTGACTCGGCGTTGTGGTCATCGGCAGACGCAGCCGCAGCGGTGCGTTCGGCTGCTGGTTCAGTCGGCGGTGCGGTAGTCGCGAGTCTGAACTCGGTAGTGGGAGTCGAGGGTGGAGCGGTGTCGGAAGGTACAGTGGCCTGCCATCCGGTGGTCTGCTGAGAGTCTGTCACTGTCGCTGGAGCGATGGCAGATTCGGCGCTCGACGCAGGAAGCACGACCGGCAACGATGCTGCGTCGGCGGTAGGCAAACGGATATCAAAGATGATCGCGCCCATCGCGACAAGCGCGGCGGTGAGCACGATGGCCAGCGACCAGCGTTGATCCGCTGTCACGACGCGCGGCGCACGGTCTGACCGCGCTCGCAGCGGCGACCATCCGCCGAGTGGTCCGTCGAGCAGCGGGTCGGTCAGCCTCAGCACAGGTTGCCCGCGCGTTTGAGTGTCCACCGTTGCCATTGACACATCACGGTTCCAGCTTAACGCAGATCGCTTGACCGACTGGTCTCTGTCGTGATGATCGGGCGAATGGTGAGGGCAGGCGTGACAAAGGTCGAATGATCGTCTACAGTGAGTGTGTCGGGACGAGAGGAGGCCTGTATGCACAAGCTGAACATTCACCTCGTCTATGGAGTCCTGCAAGTGGATTGTTCAGGCTCCCGTTAGGGAGCCGAAGTACACAGGAAGCAGCGCCCCCGCTAGGGGGCGTTGTTGTATCTGGGACGATGTTGGAGTGCCGTTGATGCCGCCGATGCCAGAGACGCCGGGCTCAGAAGCGTCATCGCAGCCGTCTGACGATCTTGCCGAGGGCCAGCAAGAGGAGCATCAGGAGTTGATCGTGCGGGCGGCGGAGCTGCTGGCGCAGTCGCGGTATTGCATTGCGCTGACCGGTGCAGGCATCTCCGCCGAATCAGGTATCCCTACATTTCGTGGCAAAGACGGTCTGTGGACGAAGCACGGTGAACCGCCGCTGAACCAGTATGAGCAGTTTTCGGCAGATCCGGCAGTTTGGTGGGAGAACGTCGCCGAGCGCCGCCGTCAACCCGACGAGTTGACCGCTACGATTGCCAGCGCCCAACCCAACGACGCTCACTTTGCCATGGCTGAGCTCGAGCGGCTCGGCGTACTGAAGCACATCATTACGCAGAACGTCGATGGCCTGCACCGTGCGGCGGGCGCCCAGCGACTGACCGAGATTCACGGCTGCACCACACTGCTTCGCTGCATCGCCTGCGGTGCGCGCTCACCATTCGAGGAGATTCCCGAGGTCTTCCCGCCCCGCTGCGACCGCTGCGGCGGCATCGTCAAGACCGATACGGTTATGTTCGGCGAGCCGATCCCCCGCGATTGTCTCGATCGCTGCTACGAGGAGTCGTCGAAGGCGGATTGCGTGATCCTGGTCGGTACCACTGCGGTGGTTTCGCCGGCAGCGGACTTCGCGCTCGCCGTGCGTCAGCGCGGGCATCCGATGATCGAGGTCAATCTCGATCCGACCGTTGTGACATCGTATTGCAACGTGGCGATCCACGACAAGGCGGGAGAGCTGATGTCGCGGATCACAGCCGAGGTCAAGCGACTACTCGCTGCGCCTGTCTGCTGAGTCAGGCTGACTGAAGCGCGATGGTACGTATACTCGCCCCATGACTACTACGCCGCCGCTGGGCATTGACTGGGACGACGTGACCGCGGAGATCACGTCGACGCTGCGCGATTACCTCCGCATCAATACCTCGAACCCGCCTGGCAACGAGCAGGCTGCTGCGGAGTTCCTGGCGACGCTCCTGGAACCTGAGGGCTACGAGTGCGAGTACGCCGAGGCCGGTCCGGGCCGCGTGTCGATGCGTACGCGTCTGCCGGGCGCCGGCGATGCCGCGCCGCTGATGCTGCTCAACCACACAGACGTTGTCCCGGTGCAGGAGGAGTTCTGGGAAGTCGATCCGTTCGCTGCGGTCGAGCGGGATGGCATGTTGTGGGGGCGCGGCGCGCTTGACATGAAGGGGATGGGCGTCCTGGAGCTCCTGGTGATGCTGTTGTTCAAGCGGCTTAAGCTCACCCCGAACCGCGACATCATCTTTCTCGCCGTGGCCGACGAAGAGGCTGGCTCCGCCTACGGCATGGAGTGGCTCGACCAACACGAGCGGGCATGGATTACGGAGCCGGAGTTCGCTCTGAACGAGGGCGGGATGGGAGCGCTGAATATGCTCGGCGCCAACCGCCCGGTGTTCGCCTGTTCACCGTCGGAGAAGTCTCCGTTGTGGCTGAAGCTGCGCGCCGAAGGCCAGCCCGGGCACGGCTCGACGCCGCACGGCGACAACGCGGTCGAGCGGTTGGTCCGCGCGCTGTACCAGGTTCAGAGTTGGGACCACGCGGTGACCATCCAGCCGCACACGGCGGAGACGCTGCAGCGGATGCGAGACGCTCATGCGTGGTCGGGCGCTGCGCCGAGCGTGAGCAAGCTCTGTCGGACGTATCCGGCGTTCGCCGCGGTCACCCGTGACACGATCTCCAACACGGGCGCGACCAGCGGAATCAAACACAACGTGATCCCTGCGGACGCTGAGGCGACGCTAGACTGCCGCCTCCTGCCCGACCAGTCGTATGACGACTTCATCAAGCAAATGCGCGATGTGATCGACGATGACAAGGTCGAGATCGAGGTCGTGTTCGGCAGCAACGGCCCGTCCAGCAGCTTCGAGACGGAGATGGTGAGCGTGATTGAGGATGTCGTCCATGAGCAGGTCGAAGGCGCGTTGGTGGTGCCGTCGACCTGTGTCGGATTCACCGACTCCCGCGTGCTGCGTCGGCATGGGGTGCACTCCTACGGATTTGTGCCGACGCTGATGGACGCCTCGCTCGCGGCTGGCGTGCACGGACACAACGAGCGCACGCCGATCGAAGGTCTGGGCACCGGCATTCAGATTCTGTTCGAGGTCGTGCGACGGTTCACCAACGCCCAGCGGCTGTAGGCGCGTTACATCGATCCAGCGCCCCTCCAGGCGGCAGGTAGCAGGAGGTTCATCTGTGCGTCACCCTCAGCTCGATGGACAGTGGGCGCTCATCCTCGGCGCGTCATCGGGTTTCGGAGGAACCACCGCTGTCGCCCTGGCGGAGGCGGGGATGCATATCGCCGGCGTACACCTCGACCGACGCTCGACGATGGCCAACGTGGAACGGATTACGGGGGAGATTGCATCGCATGGGCGGCAGGCGCTGTTCGTCAACATGAACGCCGCCGACGCCGCCAAGCGAGGCGAGATGCTGGACAGCTTGGGCGCACACCTCGCTTCGGACGGTGGTCCCGGTGCCGTGCGCATCCTGCTGCACTCGCTCGCCTTCGGGACGCTGGGTCCGTATATCGGCGCGCAAGAGGAGCGCCCGATCACGCAGCGTCAGATGGAGATGACGCTCGACGTGATGGCGAACTCGGTGGTCTATTGGACGCAGGATATGGTGGCGCGCGGCTTGTTGACCGCGGGCGGCAAGATTTACGGGATGACGTCGGGCGGCGATCAGCGGGTGATCCCGCAGTACGGCGCGGTCTCGGCGGCCAAAGCGGCGCTCGCGGCGCACCTACGCCAGCTCGCGGTCGAGCTGGCTCCGATGGGAATCGCGGCCAATGCCATCAAAGCCGGCATCACCCACACGCCAGCGCTGGAGAAGATCCCGGCCGGGATGCAGCTGCTCGACTTCGCCCAGAATCACAATCCATCGGGCCGCGTGACGGAGCCGTCGGACATAGCACGAGCGATCATCGGCCTCAGCCTGGACGATTCCAACTGGGTGACAGGCAACACGATCAACGTCGACGGCGGCGAAGACATCACGGTGTTGTAGCTCAGTACGCTTGCCGTAGCGGACTGAGTGAGGTGGCTCATTATGGCGGGAAGCAAGAAACCCAAGCCCAAACAGGCCAAGCAGTCGCAACCAAAGAATCAAAAGCCGCAGCTGCCGCCACCGGGCCCATCCGATTATGTAGAGCGCGGTCTATAAACCCGTCGCGTTGCTACCACGGCGCGACTGCCAACAGAGCGATCAAGGCGCTGTTCAGCGTGAATGTCCCAACCAGTTTCCGGTCGAGTGATTCCACCCGGTCGATTTGCTCTTCCAATCTCCAGCGAGCCAGGTCGTAGAAGACATGGCCGATGCCGTCTGCATTGACGTCGGCCATGTACTCTTCACGGTCCGCCATCGCAGCTCTCCCTCGGCGACTCACAGATAACAGAGTGCGTCAGTAGCCGGAGCGCCCGTATTGCGCGTGGCCCGCGCTGCTAGACTTTGTCGGGAATCCTGACTGGCGAGGAGTGACTGATGAGTGATCCTATTCGAGGGCAGACGGCGGTCTGCGGACTCGGCATTACGGAGATGGGCAAGGTATACGGGCACGACGCATCCTGGTTTGCGGGCGAGGCGATCAGGATGGCGGTCGAGGACGCCGGGCTGCAGAAGGACGATCTCGACGGACTGCTGATCAACCCTGGCATCACAGGGATGATGGGCACGGGGATCAGCATTCCGCTGCAGAACTATCTGGGGTTGCGCAATTTGCGGCTGCTCAACCATATGAACTCGTTCGGCGCGACGGCGTCGGCGATGGTGCACTTCGCGGCGATGGCGGTCCATCATGGGATGGCCAACTATGTTGCCTGTGTCTTCTCCGATGCGCCGCTGCAGCAGGGTGGATCGGCTGGCGCCGCCTATGGTGGCGCGGGACGGCGTGGTCCGACGGGCATGGCCTCGCTGATGCCGGCCTTCGGCTTCTACGGAGCGAACACCTCATACGCGCTCGCCGCTCGGCGCTACATGGAGCGTTACGGGATCACCAACAACGACCTCGGCCGCGTCTCGGTGACGCAGCGCCGCTACGCCGTTGACAATCCACATGCGACGATGCGCCAGCCGCTCACGCTCGAGGACTACCACAACTCCCGCTGGATTGTGGATCCGTTTCATCTGCTCGATTGTTGCCTGGTCTCCAACGGCGCGGTCTGCACGATCGTGACCACGGCCGAACGCGCGCGCGACCTGCCGTCGGCCCCGGCCTACATCTGGGGGATGGGGCAGGGACATCCTGGCAATCTGCCACACGCTGAGGTCGAGACTTACACCACTTCGGGTGCGACCATCGCTGGCGAGACTGCGTACCGGATGGCCGGCGTCGGACCGGAGGACGTCGATATCTGTGAGTTCTACGACTGCTACACGTACACCGTGTTGCGCACGATCGAGGATTACGGTTTGGCCAAGCCCGGCGAGGCGATCGGTCTGTACCCTGAGGATCCGGCTGATCCTGAGGCTGAGCTGCCGTTGATTAACACCGGCGGCGGACAGTTGTCGTCCTACTACATGTGGGGCATGACGCCGCTCTCGGAGGGGGTGATCCAGGCGCGCGGCTCGGGCGAGGACCGCCAGGTCGAGCAGCATGACATCGTGCTCTGCTCGGGTAACGGCGGCACACTGGACACTCACGGCACGCTGATCCTCTCGCCGCACGCCAACTAGGACTCTGTACCCATGGCATACGAAAAGCCGCTTCCGAATCCAGACGCACAGACGCAGCCGTTCTTCGATGCGCTCAAGGCGCACAAACTGCTGCTGCAGTACTTTCCTTCAGCGGACCACTACCAGTTCCCCTACAGCGACCGCTGCTACAAGGATTGGTCGACTGACTGGGAGTGGCGGGAGTCGGCCGGCGGCGGTGAGGTCTACTCATGGGTGCGGATGCACCAGCTCTACCATCCTTCGTGGAAGGAAGAAATCCCGTACACGTTGGCTGTGGTGCAGCTGGACGAGGGTCCGCGCATGAACACGAACCTGATCAACGTTGCGGCGGCCGACATCCGCGTCGGGATGCGGGTACAGGTCGCGTTTGATGATCTCACCGACGAGTTCACGCTGCCCAAGTTCGAGCCGGCCTGACCGCGTTCCGCTCCGCCAAGCGCCATGACGGAACCCGAGCCAGCCGCGCAGCCACCTCTTGCGGGTGTCCGCGTGGTCGACTTCACATGGATCGTCGCCGGGCCGACCTGTACGCGGCTGTTGGGCGATCTCGGTGCGGAAGTGATCCGTGTCGAGAATGAGCAGACACTCGACTCGATCCGCTTCGGCCGTCCGCATCCGGGCGGGTTCGATCCGCCGAACTCGAGCGCGATGTTCAACTGGCTGGACCGCAGCAAGCGCTCGATCACCGTCAATGCGCGCCATCCCGACGGCCTCGACCTGATCAAGCGGCTGATTCGCGTCTCCGACGTCGTGGTCGAAAACTACTCCTCACGCGTCTTCGAGAGCTGGGGGCTGAGCTACGACGAGCAGCGCGACGAGAACCCGCAGATCATCTACACCTCGCTCTCGGGCTTCGGGCACTCTGGGCCGCAGCGCGACTACTCGACGTGGGGGCCAACCGCGCAGGCACTCAGCGGTCTGACCGCGATGTCAGGGCTGCCCGATGCGCCCGAGCCAGCCGGCTGGGGATATTCGTACCTCGATCATATGGCGGGATTCACGGCGGCGGCGGCAATTGTGGCAGCGCTGCATCACCGCCGCGAGACCGGGCAGGGACAGTGGATCGATCTCTCACAGGTTGAGACCGGGATGGCACTGACTGGGCCCGCAACGCTCGATTTCACGGTCAATGGACGGCGCTATCGCGACACTGGCAATCCGCCGGGCAACCGCGCGGTCTGGCCGCAAGCGGTACCGCACAATACCTATCCAACGGCCGGGCATGACAACTGGATCATGATCAGCTGCACGTCCGACGCGGAGTGGGAGGCATTCTGCGCGGTGAGCGATCATCCGCACTGGCGCAGTGACGCTCGCTTTGCGACACTGCCGTCGCGTCTGCGGCATCAGGACGAGCTGGACGAGCTGATCGGCGCCTGGACGGCGGGGCAGGACGGTCGCGCGCTGATGCGTCGGTTGCAGGACGCCGATGTTCCATCTGGCGTCGTGCAGAATGGCGTCGATCTCGTGGTCCATGATCCGCAGATGCAGGCGCGTGAGTGGACGGTGGCGCGCGAGCATCCAGTGATCGGCGAACATCTGACGGATGGTCTGCAGCTTCGCTTTTCACGCACGCCGGCGCACCGCGATCGGCCTGGTCCAGTGCTGGGCGAGGCGAACAGCTACGTGTTCGGCGAGCTCCTGCGCCTGAGTGGCGAGCGCATCGCCGAGCTCACGGCCAACGGAGCGTTGGGCTAACGATGACTGACTCACGTGGGGCGTTGGACGGCGTTCGGGTGCTGGATTGCTCGGATCCGAAGGGGCACTTCGCGGGCAAGCTGCTGGCCGGCCTGGGCGCGGATGTGATCAAGATCGAACCGCCCGGCGGCGACATCGGGCGACGCACGGGGCCGTTCCTCGACGACCAGCCGGGGCCCGAGCGCAGCCTCTACTGGTGGCACTACGCCGCTGGAAAACGCTCGGTGGCGCTTGATTTGCACGCCGAGGACGGAATCGAGTTGTTCTTGCAGCTCGCCGAGAGGGCGGATGTCGTCCTCGAGACGTGGCAGCCAGGCCGTGGCCGCCCGCTCGATCCTGTGGCGCTCGCTGATCACCTACCACAGCTGGTGGTACTCAGTTTGACGCCGTTCGGACAGACCGGGCCGTGGCGCGATTTCGCCTGGTCGGACGCGGTCGGACTGGCGCTCGGCGGGCCAATGGGGAGCTGTGGCTACGACAGCATTCCCGCTGCGCCGCCGATTCGCCCGACCGAACATCATGCCTCACACATCGCTGGCTACTTTGCAGCCACGGGTGTCTGTGCGGCGCTCTATGAGCGCCAGCAGAGCGGTTTGGGGCAGCACCTCGATGTTTCGATGCACGAGTGCATGGGATTCACGATCGAGTCGTCGGCGCCGTGGGCGCTGTACGAGCGACACCCGCTCATTCGCCAGGCGGGCCGGCATGCCGGTCCGCAGCCGACCGAGCCGTGGCAGTATCCGACCGCTGACGGTCGCCTGATCAATATCTTCGGCATGCCCCGCTCGGAGGCGAGCTGGCTGGCGCTGGTGGCGTTCATCCAGTCGAAGGGGATGGGGGCGAATCTGTCTGACTTGGAGCTGTTGGATGGACGCAAGCGTCAGCTGGGGTTGAGTCAACCGACTGTGAAGATGATGCTGGCGGATATTGCCGAGTTCATCGCAGCGCATGATGCTGAGGAGATATACGCTGGCGCACAAGCCGCTGGTGCGGCCTGGAGCATTGTTCGCACGCCCGACGAGTGTCTCGCCGATGAGCATTGGCGGGCGCGCGGGTTCTTCGTCGAGATCGAGCATGAGGAGCAGGAGCGTACGGTGACATTTCCCGGCGCGCCGTACGTATTGAGCGAGACGCCGTGGTCGCACGGTCGACGGGCGCCGCTACTAGGCGAGCACACGGCCGAGATTGTCTGCGGCGAGCTTGGGCTCAGCAGTGAAGAGTTGGGCGCGCTGGTGGCGGCGGGAGTCGCGCAATGAGCCAACAGTCACCACGTCGCCGCCGGCGTCGTCGGCCCGCGCGACCGGCGGGCGAGGGCGGCGAGTCGGAAGTCGGCCGCCGTGCAGATACTGCCCCGGCTGCAGAGGCTGATGACCGCGGTCGAGGCGGGGGGCGACGTTCGAGCAGCTCGGACGCGACACCGCAGCGCCGCGGCACGATCTTCGGCCTGCCGCGTATGTCGGTGGCGTTGCTGGGCGGACTGCTGGTGGCGATGATCGCCGTCTTCGCCATGCAGTTGCTCTTCCCGCCCGAAGACGTGCTCACAGTCGAGGGCGTGCAGACGTTCCCCGATCAGGGGCGCCGACATCTGGAGGAGGGCGACGCCTTTGACGCGTACAACTCTTTCCCGCCGACCTCTGGTCCGCAGCCGTCGGAGAGCGTGGATGCCAAAGTCTACCTACCTGATGATGAGGATGTCCCCGAACCGTTCGAGCTGCTGCCGCTGCTGGAACGTGGCGGTGTGGTGATCTACTACGACCCTGACACGTACACAGGCGCCGACGATCCATCCGGTCTGCTGGGGGCGATGCAGAGCCTGCATCAATTCCGCGAGCGGCTGGCCGTCGTGCCGCTGGCAGGTCTGCCGGAGTCGCACGACAGCGCGACGATCGTGGTCGCCGCCTGGCGCTCGCTGCTCGCGGTGCGTCAATGGGACGCCGAGGGCAACGAGCAGATCTCCGCCTTCATGCAGAATGCGCCCGAGGGCTACTACGACCGCTACCGACTCGAACGGGACGGCTCCGCGATTTCGGCAGGCGCTGCGCCCGAATGAATCTCGACATGCGTCGTCAGCTGGGTCACATTGCGGTGAGCGTCGTTGTGACGCTTGCTGCGGCGCTGATCCTGGTCGCGTGCGGGAGCTCGGAGAGTGTTGACCGCTCGGATGGCGACGGTGGTTTCGTGCACATCCGTGATCGCGCAGAGCTTGAGGTCTACGACAACGAGCACACCACAGATGGGCAGGTTCACCTGTCGGTCGGCGAAACAGGAGAATATACGGCGATCCCGCCCTACGGCGAGGAGCACTCGCCGATTCCGCTCGCGTGCGGCATTTACAGTGCGACTCCGACATTCGAAATGGTGGTGCATGCGATGGAACATGGCGCGGTGGTGCTCTGGTATGCACCGACCGAGCTGTCGGATGACCAGCTTGCCTCGCTGACCGATATCTCGGCCGAGCACCTGAACGACAGTGACTATGTGATCCAAGCGCCGTACGGGGCGCTGGGCGCGCCGATCATGCTGGTGGCCTGGGGGCGCGTCTTTCGCTTGCGGGAGTGGAGGCGCGTGCGATCGAGCAGTTCTTCGATCAGTTCCACGACGATGCGCCCGAGCCACTAGCCGCCGGCGGCTGCGCGACCGCGGGCTGAGCCTAGACTGCCAACTGTGACTGACTTTGCTGCCGCGCATCCGCTCGACGCCATCTTTCATCCGCGTGGCGTCGCCGTGGTTGGGGCGTCGCGCGACAGTGGCAGTGTTCGTGGTCCAGGCGGTTGGATCCAGTCGCTGCGTGATGTCGGCCAGCCCAATATCTATCCCGTCAACCCCAAGGCGGACGAGATCGACGGTCTACCGTCGTATGCGCGACTGACCGATATTGCGGGACCTGTCGACCATGTGATCAGCGCGATTCCAGCAGCATATGTACTGCCGATGCTCGAGGACGCGGCGGCCAAGGGCGTGCGCTCGATCCACCTGTTCACCGCCGGCTTCGCTGAGACCGGCAGGGCGGACCGCCTCGAGTTGCAGCATCAGCTTCAGTCGCGCGCCGCCGAGCTGGGCATTCGTCTGATCGGTCCGAACTGCATGGGGCTGTACGTGCCCAGTGGGCGGGTCTCGTTCGCGCAGGCGTTGCCAACTGAGGCTGGGCCGGTGGCGTTCTTCTCGCAGTCGGGCACGAATGCGAGCGACGCCGCCTATAACGGAGCAGTGCGCGGGCTGCGGTTCTCCAAGGTGGTCTCGTTTGGCAACGCGATTGACGTGTCTGCAGCTGAACTCCTCGACTACGCGGCATCCGACCCGCAAACCGAGCTGATCGGGGCGTACATCGAAGGCATGCCGGACGCACGCGAATTCTTTCGTTCGCTACGCCGGACCGCAGTCCAGAAGCCCGTCGCCATCCTCAAGGGTGGCCTGTTGCCCTCGGGCGGCCGTGCGACGCAGTCGCACACGGCGTCGCTAGCGGGCTCCGGGCAAATCTGGTCGGCGGCTGCGCTCCAGGCCAACGCGGTGCTCGTCCACAACATGCAGGAAATGGTCGACATGCTGGTCGGCTGGCGGTTCCACGCGGTACCAGCCGGTCCGCGCATCGGTCTCGTCGTGGGTGGTGGCGGCATTTCGGTGCAAGGCGCCGACGACGTCGAGCGGGAAGGCCTGGCGCTGCCTGGGCTGGCCGACGACACTCTGCGCCGGCTGGGCGAAGTCACACCGGTCGCGGGGACTGGCATCCGCAATCCGGTCGACACGATGTCGCTGTGGGACGGGGCCAGCCTGGAACCGACACTCGATGCTGTTGCAGAGGATCCGCATATCGATGCGATCATCCTCCAGATCGGCATGAATTGGGGTGTCGATCACTTTGATTTGGACCGTTTGACCGCGCGACGGGCGATGATTGAGTCGATCGTGAACGCTCGAGAGCGGTATGGGATAGCGATCTCGGTCGTGGTGCCGATTTCGTTCGATCACGCAGCAGGCCGTACGAACGCAGAGATGTCCCGCATGATGTCGGCGGCGGGATTGCCGCTCTACTACCACATCCGCGATGCCGCCCGCGCCATGCGGCGGCTCCTGACCTGGCAAACTCGGCGCAACGAACGGGACGAACCATGAGTGGCCGAACCACAGACATTTACGAGGTCATGCACACCCAGCGCGCGATCCGCCGCTGGACAGACGAAGCGGTCGACCGTGAGACGATCGAACGGGTGATCCAAGCGGCGTGTTGGGCGCCCAGTGGCAGTAACTCGCAACCCTGGGGATTCCTGGTCGTCACCGACGACGGCATCCGCGAGCGATTAGCGTCAGCGATTCGCGACTCATTCAACCAGCGCATGGGCGGCGATCTGCCGAACCCTGACGACCTGCCCGATCCGACGCAACGTCGGATGCTGCGTGGCGCATTCACACTGTTCGACAACTTCGCCGCCGCGCCAGTCTGGATCATTCCCTGTCTGGTGCGGCCGGAGTCGCCGTCGCCGTCGCCGTCGGGACTGCTGGCGGGTAGCAGCATCTATCCGAGCATCCAGAACTTGATGCTAGCGGCGCGCGCGGAAGGATTGGGGACGGTGTTGACCACGCCTCAGGACGGCATCATGGACGAGCTCCGCGAGGAGCTGGGCATTCCCAGCAACGCGCTGCCGGTGGCGATCATTCCGCTGGGCCACCCTGACGCCAACTTCGGCCCGGTGCCCCGTCGGCCGCTCGAGACGTTCCTCCACTGGAACGGCTGGAGCGAGTAACGTATCGCAGCGGTGATGTGAGATCGGCGGGCGGTTGGACCGATGGCGCCAGTGCGACGCAAGTTTTCCATCCGCCGCGCGTCGGCGCACCTGCGCGCGGCTGATCCCGTACTGGCGCGGTTGATCGATCAGCACGGACACTATCAGCCGCGTCCGTCGCCCGACCCCTGGTCAGCGTTGGTTCGGTCGATCCTGTTTCAGCAGCTGGCGGGTGCGGCGGCGGCGGCGATTCAGCGCCGCTGGTTCGCGTTTTACGGAGACGAGGAGGCTACGCCGACGCCGGAGCAGATTCTGGCGACGGCGGATGAGGATTTTCGCGCCTGCGGAATCTCGCGGCAGAAGATGTCGTACTTCCGCGACCTGGCCCAGCACGCGTCGAGCGGTCGTCTCCGATTTTCGCGGATGAATCGGCTGTCTGACGAGGAAGTCATCGCGTCGTTGACGCAGGTGCGCGGGGTTGGCGAGTGGACAGCGCACATGCACCTGATGTTTCACTTGGGCCGCCCCGACGTGTTGCCGGTCGGCGATCTGGGCATCCGTAAGGGTATGCAGGTGGCGTATCGGCTCGCGCAGATGCCGTCCCCCAAAGAAGCGCTCGCTATCGGCGAACCGTGGTCGCCCTATCGGTCGGTTGGAAGCTGGTATATGTGGCGAGCGATTGAGGGTGAGAGCGAATTGTGGGATGAATGATCACTGCTTGAGGCGGAAGGGGCCCCGATGACGAACAGCACGCGCGAACAGAGGATCGGATTCATCGGCGCTGGCAATATCGGTAACCCGATGGCGCGTCAGCTCATCGCTGCCGGGTGCCAGCTCGTCGTCTTCGACCTGCGGCCGGAGACGATGGAGAATCTGCTGGAGCTAGGCGCTGAGCCGGGCGCCAGCGCAGCCGACGTGGCCTCGCGCTGCGCGGTGGTGTTCACATCGCTGCCTGGACCGCCTGAGGTGGAGTATGTGATCAGTGGACCGGAAGGCATTCTGGAAGGTGCGCAGCGTGGAGATATCCACGTCGACCTCAGCAGCAACTCGATCACGACCGTGCGCCGCCTCGCCGAGCGTGAGGCGCAGGCGGGCGTCGCTTATATCGACGCGCCCGTCACCGGCGGCGTGCCGGGTGCCGAAGCCGGTACGTTGACGGTGCTCGGCAGCGGGGACGTCGAGGCGTTCGAGCGTGTGCAGCCGCTGCTGGAGCAGATCGGCGCGAACGTCTTCCACCTGGGCGAGGCTGGCGCAGGTTGCCTGTTCAAGCTGCTGAACAACGTCATCATTCTCTGCGGCAACCAGATCGTGCAGGAAGCGCTGGTGCTGGGGACGAAAGCGGGTCTCGATCCAGAGGATCTGGTGGAGAAGCTGCGTTTGGGGACGGCGCGTCCGTATATGGGGCTGGCCCCGTATCTGTTGGGCAAGCGCTTCGACGATCCATCGTTCACGTTGCGTTTGGCGGAGAAAGATGTGTCGCTGGCGCTCGAGGCGGCGCGCGTCAATCAAGTCCCGATGCCCGTGGCCAACGCAGCGCACCAGACGTATCTGCGCGCGCTCAGCGCTGGATTGGGCGAGCAGTCGTTCCTCGCTACATTGGAGGCGTTGGAAGCCGCCGCAGGGATCGAACTGCCCACCATCCAGCTCGAAGGCGGCCGTGCCGCTCTGTAGCACTGCCGCCCGCTTGGATTTGCTGCATTTACCAGGCGTCGACGGCGTGTTTCTTGGTTGGCGACAGGGGTGCGCGGGGCGTCATGCGGAGCATCCGGATCAACACGTCGCGCGTTTCTTCGGGTAGCACGACGTCATCGAATTCGTAGCGGCGGCCGGCGTTGATGGCGGAGTTGCGCTCGCGCATCTCAGTCGCCCATTCATCGCGTAGGCGACGGGCTTCAGCGGGATCGGTCTGCTCGACCTCGCGGATGCGGTCGCGGTTGACCAACAGCGACGCGCCTTCCAGCCCCATGCCGCCCGATTCCGCGGTCGGCCAGGCGAGGCGGATGTCGCGCGGCGCGTAGGAGTTGCCCATCGCAGCGGGGCCGAGTCCGTAGGCCTTGCGCAGCTGGACGGTGTAGAGCGGCACCGTCCGATTTTGATGCGCGATGATCGGCCGGGCATGGTGCCGCGCGATACCTGCCTCCTCAGCTGGCCGTCCGACCATGTAGCCAGGATTGTCGACTAAGGAAACCATCGCGATCTCGTGCGCGTCACAGAGCTGGATGAAGCGGGCGATCTTGTCGGAGGCATCGGAGTCGATCGCTCCAGCGATCACCGACAGCGGCTGGTTGGCGATGATCCCGACCGAGCGTCCGCCGAGCCGCGCGAGCGCCGTGATCAGCTGAGGCGCCCAGGTTGGTCGCAGCTCGAAGACGCTGTCGCAATCCATGATCGCGCGAATCACGCGGCGCATGTCGTAGGCGCGTCTGCGGTTGGAGGGCACGATGCCGCGGATGCGCTCGGCCCAAGGGTCAGGCTCGCCGTCGGGCAGGTCGTAGAGGAAGTAGCGCAGGTAGCTGCCGGCGGCGTCGATCGCTTGCGTCTCGGTTTCGACCATCAGGTCGATGCCGCCAACGCGGTCGTGCATCTCGGCGGGACCGATCTCGTCGGGCGTGAGTTTCAGTCCCATGGCGCCTTCGACCAGCGGCGGGCCGCCCATGCCAATGGCAGAGTCGCGCGTGGCGACGATGAAATCGGAGAGCCCGGCGATCGATGCGTTGCCCGCGAACGAGCGGCCCGACACGACTGAGACGGTCGGCGTCCAGCCCGACAGCTGTGCCATGCCGTCGAAGGTGCCCCAGCGTCCCGTCAGCCCGCGCTGTGAGCCGGCCAGATCATGGGCGCGCGCGCCGCCGCCGTCGGCGAAGGTGATGAGCGGCCAGCGACGCTCGTGGACGAGATCGATCAGGCGGTCGAACTTGCCGTGATTGAGCGCTGTTTGCGTGCCGCCCTGCACGGTGTAGTCGTACGACGCGATTGCCACCGGATGTCCGTCGACCGTGCCGAATCCCTGCACCAGTCCGTCGGCCGGACCGGACATGGACTGGTTGGCGGGCACGGCGAGCACGCCGTACTCGACGAAGCTGCCCGCGTCGAGCACCATGTCAATGCGCTCGCGGGCGGTGAACTTGTCCTTCGCGTGCACCTGGGCGACCGCGTCCGGTCGAGCAGCGTCCATAGCCCGCGCTCGCGCGTCGAGCACCTCCTGCATGACGTCTTCGTCCATCGGGTCCTCCCCCTCCGCTGATACTCTCCGCATACGGTATCCGCACGACGACGTAGCCCACATGCATCCTGCATGTACCAAGGGCCAAGGACTGGGAGTTGGCTGATGGCGTCCGAGATCGATCTGGTAGGGCCGGTCGTCCGCGAAATTCAGCGTCGAGCGCTGGACGAGCCCGATGCGTTCTGGTCGCAGGCGGCGGCGCGGATTCCCTGGTTCCGTGAGTGGGATGAGGTGTTCGAATGGACGCCGGGCGACGTGCCGGCGTTTCGCTGGTTCATTGGCGGCGAGACCAACCTCAGCTATGCCTGTCTCGACGCGCAGGTGATCAATGGACATGGCGGTCGCGCGGCGCTGATCGCGCTCGATGAGCATGGCGGCCAGCGCGTCTTCACGTATGCGCAGCTACTCAAGCAAGTCGAGCGGATGGCGGCTTCGCTGCGGAGCATCGGGATTGAGCGCGGTGACCGTGTCGCGATCTATATGCCGACGAATTTCGAGGCGATCGCGCTGATGCTCGCCTGCACGCGGATCGGTGCGGTGCACTTGGTCATCTTCGCTGGATTTGGCGCAGGTGCTATCGCCGAACGCGTGAAGCTCGCTGAAGCCAAAGTGCTGTTCTGCACTGACTCCACGTATCGGCGGGGACGCAATGTGCCGCTCGATCACTTCGTGCGCGGCGCGCTGGAGCAGGAGGGGGCGGCGGAGATCATCGAGACCGTCGTCGTGGAACGCCGAATCGAGGACAGCCCAAACATCGGCGGAGCGCTGGAGATGAGCTGGGCGGATTTCCTCGCTGCCGGCGAGGGTGGCGATGGCTCATGGGTGGCGATGGAAGCGAACGAGCCAGCGTACATCCTGGCGACGTCGGGCACGACGGCGCGGCCGAAGCTCTGCGTGCACACGCACGGCGGCTACCCGGTTTGGGTCGCCAGTCAGGCCGAGTGGGTGTTCGACCTCCAGGCTGAGGACGTCTGGTGGGCAACTTCGGACATCGGCTGGGTCGTGGGGCACTCGTACATCGTCTACGGCCCGCTGTTGGCGGGTGCGACGACGATCTCTTTCGAGGGTGCACTCGACCATCCCGGCGTGGGCACGTTTTACCGCATCATCGAAGATCACGGCGTGACCGGGATGTTCACTTCGCCAACGGCGATTCGGCTGCTGATGCGCTCGGGCGTCGAGCCGGCCGAATCGGTTGACATGTCCTCACTCTCGCGAGTCTTCTCGGCGGGCGAAGTGTTGAATCCGCCAGCCTGGGAGTGGTTCCAGCACGAGGTCTTCGGCGACCAGATTCCGGTGCTCGATCACATGTGGCAGACCGAAACCGGTGGGCCGATCGTGGGCAATCCGTTCGGCATCCAGATGTTGCCGATCAAGCCAGGATCAGCTGGGATTCCACTGCCGGGCGTTGAAGGGGCCGTGCTGTCTCCGGAGGGCGACGAGCTGTCGGCGGGTGAGAAGGGCATCTTCGCGATCACCAGACCGTTCCCCGGCCTGACCGCGCGGCTTTGGGGTGAGCCTGAGCGGTACCAGGCCGACTACTGGGGCAAGGTGCCTGGTCGACAGGTCTACTTCACCGGCGATGCGACGTCGGTCGACGCGGATGACTACGTCTGGTTCTCGGGGCGCGCGGACGAAATCATCAAGATCGCGGCGCACCGACTTGGCACAATTGAGGTCGAGTCGGCCATCTTGCGGCATCCTGGCGCGGCCGAGGCGGGGGTCACGGGTCGTCCCGACGAGCTGCGCGGCGAGGTGATTTCCGCCTTCGTCGTGCTCAAGGCGGGCTACGAAGCGGGTGATGCGCTCAAGGGCGAGATTCTGCAGACGATCCGATCCGAGCTGGGCCCGGTCGCGGTGATCGGCGAGCTCAACTTCGTCGACGCGCTGCCCAAGACGCGGTCTGGCAAGATTATGCGTCGGGTGCTGAAGGCTGTGACGCTTGACACCGATCCCGGCGACATCTCGACGATCGAAGATGAAGGCTCGGTCGAAGATGCGCGGTCGGCGTGGGAGACGATGAAGTCGAGCCTGCAGTAGCCGCGTATGGCGAAGACCACGACACTGGCCCCGCGCGACACGGCGGTCGCACCCTAGAGTGAAATGGAGTGCCTGGGGAGGTTGGGGGCGCAGAGCAGAACACGCCAGTTATCAGAAGGGGCGACCGATCTCCTCGCCGATCTTGCGTAGGCGTTCGACGCGCTGCTCGGTGGGGGGATGGGTGGAGAACCAGCGTCCGGCACCGCCGGCGAGCGGGTTCACGATGAACATGTGGTTGGCAGCCTCGGCTGTTTTCATCTCTTCGGCAGCGTAGCGCGACTGCGGCGTGCGGACGCCTTCTTCCAGCTTCATCAACGCGTAGGCGAGCGCTTCGGGATCGCCGCCGCGCCGGGCGCCGGTGTCGTCGGCGTTCAGCTCGCGCTGTCGGCTGACCGCCGTCTGAATCATCATCGCAATGAACGGCGCGATGATCGCCACGATCAAGGCGCCGGCGAGGTGACCGGCACCGCCGCCGTTCTCGTTGTTCTGCCCACCCATGCCGCCAAAGAGGAACGCCGTAAACAGCGCCCACTGCGCCAGCATCGCGATGAAGGAGATCACCATGGCCATTGAGGCGACGATCGTTGACCACAGCGTGTCGCGGTTGGTGACGTGTGCGAGCTCGTGCGCCATGACGCCGGACAGCTCGCGCTGGGTGAGGAGACCCATAATGCCTGTCGTAGCGGCGACTGCGGAATGGTTCGGATGGCGGCCGGTCGCGAAGGCGTTGGGGATCGGGGTGTCGATGACATACACCGATGGCATGTGACGGGGACAGTCACCAGGTCGGCAGTGTCCGTTGCAGCGGGCTTCGAGGTGCTCGGTGGTGAACTGCGCCAACTGTTCGGGGCGGAAGGGCATCTGGGCCTGGCAGGCGGCACGCTCAACGATGCGATAGAGCTCGGGCGCTTCCTGCGCCGTGACGAGTTGGCCGCCCATCAGCTTGGGCACCATCGAGTGGGAGTTGTAGTAGCTGTAGAGATTGATGCCCAAGGCGATGACGAGCATCACGATCAGGCCTATGGTGCCAGCGACGGCGAAGCCCGCCACCATCATCAGTCCCGCCATCAGGACCACGAGGAACATCGTCCGCAGTCCGTACACGGTGCCTCCTCCAGTGCGATCCAGTGCGGCTACTCTGGCTCAATCGTACCATCGCGAGAGTTCGGCGTTGGTCATCAGGCGACAGGAGTCCGACATGCCGATCTACGAATACGCCTGCCGAATCTGCGGCGCCGAATGGGAGTGGTTCACGCGGCAGATGGACGCGCCAGCGCCGGCCTGCGAGGCCTGCGAGTCCGATGCTGCGGTCGAGCGCTTGATCGCCCGCCCGGCCTTCATCAAGGATGAGAATACGAAGATGCGCGAGATGCATCCCAAGTACGCAAAGATGATCGACGCAGCTTGGGAGAAGGCATCGCGCAACGACCCGCTGAGTCAGACCCGATTCGCGCCGCTCGTGGACTCGGGCAAGCGCGTGCAGGACATGACCTGAGCCATGATCTGAACGTTCGGCGCTTCGACTATTCCGTGGTGGACTCGAAGATTGCGCCGACCACGACGCCGTGCGCGGATGCCCATTCGCGGGCTGGCTGACGCTCGCGTCCGACGGCGAGGGTGGTGACGCGGATCGCAGCACCGTCGCCGCAGACGATCGTCATACCGTCGTCGTCGATCGCTGCGATCTGCCCCGCAGCGCCGCTGGTCTGTTCCGAGTCTGTAGAGCCGAGCAGCGTGACGCGTTCGCCGTTGACTGTGCCCCAGGCGCCGGGCGCGCGGTCGGAGCCGCGGATAAAGTTGTGCACGGTGCGTGCATCCTGCGACCAGTCGATCTGGGCGATATCGCCCTCCCATGGACCCTCATAGGTCATGTCGGCTTCGTTTTGCGCGTGGCGTGGGGCTTGGCCAGCCTCGACCAGGTGCACCGCCTCCGACATCGCCTCGATGCCGAGCGGAAAGAGATGCTCGCGGTAGACCTCATTGATCGTCGAATCGGGGCCGATCGGGCAGGATCGTTGCAGGAGGATCGGACCGGTGTCGAGACCTTCGTCGACCCAGAAGATGGTGACGCCGGTTCGGGTGTCGCCCTGCAGAATGGCGTGGTTGATCGCCGAACGACCGCGGTGCCTGGGCAGAATCGAGGGGTGGTACTGAATCGTCTGCTGCGGTGGGAAATCGAGTACCCGCGAGGGGATGATTTGGGTGACGAAGGCCATTACGTTGAGTTCAGGGTCGGTCGCCTCGTACTGGGCGATGACGTCTTCGTCGACGATGCCGCGCCGCTGCCAGCGGCGTGGTTGCACGAGCGTAATGCCGACGTCGCGCGCGGCCTGGGCCAGTGGATCGGGGCGCCCGCCTTCGCGCTCGGGCGGCGTGAAGACGCCGACGATCTCGTGTCCATCCTCGCTCAGTCGTTCGAACACGGCCGCGCCGAACGGGGCTTGGCCGATCAAAGCGATACGCATGAGGCGATCCTCTCTTGCTGCCGCGTCACGTGTTGATGTGCATATAGCGCGTGTGGCTGAACGGCGGCTTACTCTGACACGCGCCAGATGCGTGGCCGTTTGTCCGCAATGATGTCGTTGAAGGTGGTGATCGAGATACGCCGCATCGAAACCTTGACGAGTACCGGCGGGCGAATGTGGGTACCGAAGAAGTCATCCACGACGTACGGGAAGTACGGGGCGACATCGTTGATCTTGTCATGGTCCTCGGTCATGGTCGCGCAGCCGGCCAGGTTGAGATGACGGAAGTCGGTCGACCAGTGGAGGAGCTCGACGCGTGGGTTGCGTTCGATCTGGCGCACCTTGAATGAGCCGCTGGTCGTCAGGATGTAAGCGTCGAGACCGACGTACGCGGGAGTGACTGGGCGGACATGCGGTTGCAGTCCGTGCGTGGTGGCGAGCAGGGCGATCGGCGCGCTGCGGATGACCTCAAGCGCCTCTGGCCAGAAGTTGGGCGCGTGCCCGGCCGATGTGTCCGCGGCAGGCGTGCCGTCGGCGCGGGCTGATGGGCCGGTCTGATCTTGATGCTGCGACACTCGGACTCCCGTGCCCTGCTGTTCCCGTGCCTTGCAGTTTCCGCGCGCAACTCCGATGCGCCGGCTGCTCTGCAGGGAAGCTACAGGCTACCGCAGGCCTGACGTTTGCACGTCAGCATCACTCGGGTCGACCTCTCGAATTTCTCCGTCGCGCATCAAGAAGAGTCGGCTGGCGCGGCGTGCCATCTCGAGGTTGTGGGTGACCATCACGATGGTCTGCCCGGCGCGGTTGAGATCTTCCAGCAGCGACACGATCTCGCGCCCGGTCTGCAGGTCGAGGTTGCCGGTCGGCTCGTCGGCGAGGATCACGTCGGGATCGTTGGCGAGCGCCCGGGCGATGGCGACGCGTTGGCGTTCGCCTCCCGACAGTTGCAGCGGTCGGTGGTGCAGCCGAGCTGCGAGTCCCACGGAGGTCAGCAGGCGCTCGGCGCGCTGGCGGCGTCGGCGGCGGGGGATGCCAGCGAGCGCGAGCGCGATCTCGACGTTCTGCCGAGCGGTGAGCATTTGCAGCAGGTTAAACGCCTGAAAGACAAAGCCCAGGGTGTGCAGGCGCAGCGCCGCGCGCTGCTCGCGGCCGATGTCCCGGGCGGATCGTCCCCGAACCTGTACGTCTCCGCCAGAGGGCGAGTCGACCAGCCCCAGCAGCTGCAGCAGTGTCGATTTGCCCGAGCCTGACGGTCCCGCGATGGCGATGAAGTCACCGGAGCGGATATCCAGCGTGAGTGGGCGCAGGGCGTGGATCGTTTGTTCGCCCAGCCGATAGATACGCTCGAGATTGCGCACCGAGATCAGTGCGGGGGGCTCGTCTGCGCTTGTGGGATCGTCGCTCACGGCGGCTCACTCGTACCGCAGCGCGATGATCGGGTCGACCTGGACGGCGCGCCAGGCGGGCATCAGCGCCGCCAGCATCGAACAGAGGCTGAGAATGCCGGCCGCGCCCCATTCAATCTGGCGCGAGCGTAGCCCAGCGGCGTCAGGGCCGAGCGCCTGGCGAATCACGATCCGCGACATCGGCACGCCAACGATCGAGCCAGCCGCAGCGAAGCCGGCGGACTCGGTGAGGATCAGCGAGAGTAACGATCGGCGCGGTGCGCCAATGGCGCGCAGCGTGCCCAATTCGCGCGTGCGTTCCAGCACCGAGACGAACATGACGATCGCGATCAGGAGCGCCGCAACGGAAACAGACGTCCAGCGCACGACGTCGAAGAGCTGATTGACGCGGTCGAGCAGCTGACGCGCGTTCTCGGCGAGCTGGCGGTCGGAGATGACCATCAACTCTGCGTGCTCCGCTTCGATCGTTTGCTGGAGCGGGTCGATGTCGGAGGCGCGCTTGGGCGAGATCAGCATGGCGGTCACTGACTGTGGGGTCTGCAGGACGCATTGCGCCTCTTCGAGTGGGACCAGGACAGCGGAGCGCAGCAGCTGATTCGTTTCTGGCTCGATGATGCCGAGCACTTCGAACTCCCCGCCACGCACGGAGATGCGGCTGCCGATGGCCGCCAGCGCGATCGGTCCCACTGGCGACGGTACTTCCATGGTCGACGTCGCGATGCGGGCGAAATGACGCGCGGCGAGCACGCCCAGGATCGCGGGCGGCGCGGATACGGCGTCGGTCCCGTTCGAATGAGTGGGAAAGTGCGGCTGTCCGGCGATCGCACTGGCGCCGTTGAGGAAGACGTCCTCCTTGCCTGCCTCGATGCCGACCAACAGTGCCTCGGGCGGGGCAGTCGGGTAGGGCGGTGGCGCGAGCGCCGCGAACGACACCTTGCTCGAGCGAGATAGATCCACCGCCGGGTAGCGGAGCACCGTGTCAGCTTCCTCGATGGCAATGGTTGAGGAGATCGGCGGCCACTCGATCCCGGACAGGCCGGTCAGTCCCCGCGACTGGACGAAGAGCACGCCGGTGAAGCGCTGGACCTGGAGGTCGAGGTCGTCGGTGATGAAGCGCATCACGGTGGTGACGACGATGTAGAGGTTCACGCAGACGCCGAAGCCAAGCACAGTCAGGACGCTGCGCAGTTTCTTGGTGAGCAGTTGCTGCAGTGCGAGCGTTAGCACAAGCGCTCCCTCTCCGGTGAGCCTATCCGCAGTCCCAGCGATCGCACTAATCGCCGACTGGCTAGTTGACGCGACTGCCTGGTGCCGCGATTGCCGGGCTGACCGAGCGGCACGGTCGACCTAGCTGCCAACGAAGATCCCGCCGTCGGGGTGGAGGATCTGCCCGGTGATGTAGCTGGACTGTTCGCTGAGCAGGAAGAGCGCTGCTTCGGCGATATCGGCCGGCTCGCCGAGCCGATTGAGCGGAATGGATTCGACGCGGCGCTGGCGGCGCTCTTCGTCGGTGGTGACGGCGAGCGTCATCGGCGTGTCAATCAGCCCTGGCGCGACCGTGTTGACGCGAATTTGGTGGGCGGCGAGCTCGAGCGCGAGCACGCGGGTCATCATCCAGACGCCGGCCTTTGACACGCAATAGTCGGCCATGCCGCGAATCGGCGCCTTTGCCGCGCCGGAGGAGATGTTGACGATGGCCCCGCCTTCACCCTGCGCGATCATGTGGCGAGCGACAGCGCGGTTGGTCAGCATCACGCCGGTCAGATTGACTGCGAGCACCTTCTCCCAGTACTCGACCGGCTTGTGGATGACGTATCGCTGCGCGCCACCGAGCAGCGGTTCTCCCTCGCTCACTTCGCCCGAGACGTAGCCAGCGTGCGAGATGCCGGCCGCCGCGATGCAGAGGTCCAGGCGTCCGAACTGATCGATCGCGGTCTGGGCCATGGCGTCGCAATCGGCCTCGCGGGTCACATCGACACCGACGTAGACCGCCTGTCCGCCGACGGCCTCGACGAGCGAGACGGTCTCAGGGCCGCGTTCGTCGTCGGGGAGGCCAGCGACCACGACCGCGGCGCCCTCGCGCCCTAGCCGAATAGACGATTCTCGCCCCATACCGCTCGCACCACCAGTGACCACGGCGACTCTGCCAGCGAAACGGTTCATCGACTCCTCAGGTGGCAGGGACATGCAGGACTCCTTTCGGTTCTGCGCGGCAGCGCCAAGATAACCGCCGCGCGCCGTTTAGCCGCTGAAGATGCCACCGTCGGGATGCAGGATTTGGCCGGTGATGTAGCTCGCGTGATCGCTCAGCAAGAACAGTGAAGCTTCGGCGATGTCCTCAGCCGCGCCGAGTCGTCCGAGCGGCACGAATCGCTCGAAGGCGGCGCGGCGTTGTTCGTCCTGCGACAGCGATAGCGCCATGGGTGTATCGATCACACCCGGCGCGACCGTGTTGACGCGGATGTTGTGCGGCGCGAGTTCAAGCGCGATGCAACGGGTCAGCATCCAGACGCCAGCTTTGGAGACGGAGTAGTCAGCGCCGCCGGGCATGGGGATCTTGGCGGCGCCGCTGCTGATGTTAACGATCGCGCCGCCGCCGCCTTGCGCGATCATTCGCCGCGCCACTGCGCGGTTGGTCAGCATCACGCCAGTCAGGTTGACCGCCAGCACCTGCTCCCAGAATTCGATGGGCTTGTTGATCACATGTCCCGCGCGGTTCGCTGGCGAGGGATCGTTGTCGGACGCCTCGCCGGAAACGTAGCGCGCGTGCAGGATGCCAGCGGCGGCGATGCAGAGGTCGATGCGGCCGAAGGCGTCGACGGCGGCCTGTGCGGCTGCGTCGCAGTCGGACTCGCGTGAGACGTCGCAGCCGATGTAGATTGCCTGTCCGCCGGCGTCCCTGATCTGTTCGACGACATCCGCGCCGCGCGGGTCGTGTTCGAGTCCCACAACCGCGACGGCCGCGCCCTCGCGGGCCAGTCTGATTGAGGACTCAGCGCCCATGCCCGAGGCACCGCCGGTGACCAAGGCGACCTTGCCTTGGAACCGGCCCTGGAACCGCTGGAATCCGCTGTCGGTCATCGTTCATTCCAGTCGCATTTATTCCAGTCTCATGGCGTCTAGACGCCGTTGACTTCTTGTGCGTAGCGCCAGGGGGCTGAGGGTTGCGCCGCCTCTTCGTCGAGTGTCCAGTGCGGCAGCGCCAGACCGTCGGCGACATCGGCGAAGACCATCCGCATGCGCGAACCGATGCCGACCCGCTTGACCAGCTCAGGCTTGGCGAAGTCGCCGTTGGCGTCCACGAGATTGCCGACGACGCGTAGCGCCTCATGCTCGCTGGGTACGCCGGCTTGTGTGTCGAGCTGGACGAGCAGGATCATATACGGCGCGCGCTCGCGGAAGGCGGGCTGGATCGCGTGGTGGACCTCGCCGTAGGAGTGCACAGTCCCGCGCGCGTCGACGGGGACCCAGTTGAACTCGCGTCCTGAACACCACGGGCAGGCGGTGCCCGGCGGATAGCGGATCAACCCGCAGTCGGCGTTGGCGCACTGCTGGAGGTGGAAATCGTGGTCGGAGCAGTGCTGGAAGTAGGCCAGGTTTTCGTTGTCGAGGTCGAGGACGGTCAGGGTCATCCCGAGATATTCGCCCTGCGGCATGGTCGGCTCCTGTTCGTTGGGTCGAGATGGAGAACGGCGGCTATCCCTTGCGCATGATCAGCGACGAGCCGGTGCCGGGCATCGCCCAGCCGAGATTCTGCGTGATCTCGAGGTCGGGTACCTGGCGGCAGCCGCCGCCGCTGGCGGGCTCGGCGTAGTTGAAGGTGTGCTGCTTCTTGCCGTCTTCGTCGGTTGGGCAGTAGTCGTCGACCTCGCCGCGCAGCTGGCGCACGTTCTCGATGATCATGTTCATCCCGTGCGTGTAGCCCTCGCAGAGGTGGCCGCCCGAGGTGTTGTTGGGACGTTCGCTGCCGAGTCGCATGATGCCCGAGGAGACGTAGTCACCGCCCTCGCCCTTGGCGCAGAAGCCATAGTCCTCCAGCTGCAGCATCGAGGTGAAGGTGAAAGCGTCGTAGGCGCCAGTGGACTGGATGTCCTCAGGCCCCACGCCGGCGTTGCGGTAGATGATGTCTTTGATGTAGTGCCCGGCGACGGTCGAGATCGGACCGTGCTGGAAATGCATGTCAATGCGCGGTTTGCAGACGCGTCCAGCGACGCCGAGGATACGTGCCGGCGTATTCCTGTAGTCGTAGGCCTTGTCGACCGATGTCACGATCAGCGCGGTCGCGTTGTCGGTCTCGACGCAGCAGTCAAGCAGGTGCAGCGGCTTGCAGATCATGCGTGAGTTGACCACGTCTTCGACCGTCACGCGCTGCTTGTAGTAGGCCTTGGGGTTGTTCGAAGCGTGCTCGGAGTGGATCACCTTGACCATCGCCACTTGCTCGGGCGTGGTGCCGTAGTCGTACATGTGGCGCATGAATGTGGGCGAGAAGTTTTGCCCCGCTGAGAACCATCCGTAGGCGGCCCCGTGCAGGGCGTCGCCGCCGACCGGCATCGAGGCGCGCGCGCCGGTACCACCGATCCGCACCTGCGAGAACCCGTTCATCGAGCGGAAGACGACAACCGTCTCGCACATCCCCGCCTCGATCGCACCGATCGCGAGGCCGATCAAGGCTTCCGAGGAGGAGCCGCCGCCTTGCACGTCCATATAGAAGTTGAGGCGGATGCCGAGGTCGCCGGCGAGCATCGTGGAGGCGGTGGAATCGTTGCCGGCATACGACATCATGCCGTCGATCTCCCTAGCGGGAATGCCGGCGTCGTCCATTGCGTTCTTGATCGCCCAGGTGCCGAGCGCGCGGGTGGTCATCCCCGATCCGCGCGTGTATGTGGTCTCGCCGACGCCGATG
Source organism: Dehalococcoidia bacterium (assembly GCA_963422755.2). Lineage (GTDB taxonomy): Bacteria > Chloroflexota > Dehalococcoidia > Bin125 > Bin125 > Bin125. The sequence goes on along the minus strand of OY730488.1, from coordinate 1,907,306 downwards.
ATGGCGTACTGGTCGCGCAGGTACTTGCCTGCCGTCGCGTCAATGTCGCTCATGCGAATTCCTCTCCAGTTGCTGACCTCTGGCTGCGCGTGGGCAGTCTAGTGCCCTGACACTGCCGGCTCGTGCGCGAAGACATCTGCGTAGAGGTCCTCAGCGCCAACCAGCACTGCCATCTCACGGTACGCCTCACGGCGGTAGCCCCAGCCGAACTCGGACCGTTCGACCTGTTCCAACCAGTCGAAGAGATGCACGGTCGCTAGGTCGCGGAGCTGGTCGATGCTCACTGGGATCGGTGGATTGCCTGCGCGGTCGCTGATCGCCAGGGTTGATTCTCCGTCGAGGGCGCGGGAGACGGCGGCGTCGAAGGTGGCGCGGTCCATGATGCAGTTCAGCCAAGCGATTCGTTCTGCCCGCTCGCCGATCAGCGTGCGCACGCGGTCGCGCTGGCTGAGCGGGAAGGCGAAGCTCTGGAACTTCTCCGTACCGTAGATCGAATGGAAGAGGCCGGCGGCGGTGAGTTCAGCATCGTGTCCGTGCGCGGCTAGCAGATCGCTGACGGCGCGTAAGTGGCTGAGGAAGTCGTGGCCGCTGTGGTCGATCTCATCGGTCCCGAGCGAGACCAGAGCCTCGACCAGTTCGTTCATGGGGCGCGGTGGCGTCGACATTTCGCGGTAGGTTAGCGCCTATCCTATGCGCACTGCAGTCTGCCACTGTGAGCTGCCGCACTGCTATGAGCTACGCATTGTGAAAGAGGGGTCCCGATGTCTGAAGCCCTCACTGACGCTCTGGTCATCGAGGCCGCCGATTTTCTCGAAGCGGCGACCGCGCGCGGCCTGCCGTTGCCACTCATTCCTGAATCGTGCCGTCCCCAGAGGCCCGAGGACGGTGGACGCATTTACTGGGAGCGCTGGTCGCGCAACCAGCGTCCGTCGGTCGCCTGGAAGGCGGCCGTGGTCGGCGGCGATATGGTGCTGGCGCCCTTCTTCGAAGGCATGATCTACGAGTCACCGGCCGCGATCGCTGGAGATTCGTTTGTCAACTGCGTCCTCGAGGCTGAGGTGGCGTTTCGGCTCGGTCAGGAATTCGCGCCGAGCAGCGGTGGCCACGGCGCCGACGCTGTGCTCGCCGCGGTGTCCAATTGCCACATCGTGATCGAGGCGCCGAATATCCGCTATAAGGAGCCGCCAGGGATGGCCGCGATGGCCGCCGACGGGGTCGGCGCTCACGCCCTGATAGTCGGTCCGGAGATCGATGACTGGCAGTCGCGGGAGTTGGCCTCGCTGGATTGCCAGATTCTGATCAATGGCGAAGTCGTCGCTGCAGGCCGTGACGATCGCCCGAATCCGACCGAGGTGCTGGTCGCGACGGTCAACGAGATCAACAACCGCGGCATGAGCGTGTCCGCAGGCGAGATCATCACCACGGGCGCGGCGGCTATCTACACGCCCGGCCTGACTGGTCAGCAGGTCGTCATCCGCTTTGCCGGTATCGGAGACGTTGAGCTCAAGCTGGCTTGACTCGGTTCAGTGGGACGAGCTGCGGTCAGTCGACGCGGCCGATGGCATCGACCTGCCAGCCCATGGCTCCCTCAACCCATTGGGTGAAGATCGCGCCGTCGCCATCGTCGCCGCGGAAGGTGATGTGGAGCAGGTTTTCGCCCTGGTCGGAGACTTCGTAAGACGTGGAGCCTTGCGGGGAACGTCCGTCGGGCTGTTGCTGCATCGCCATTGCCTGGCCGATCCCGACTGGTGTGAAGCGTGGCATCAGGCCGGCGATGTTGTTGGCGATCAGGTCCTGGGCGAATTGATCTGCGGTCTGCATGAGATCGGAGGATTCGGACATGAGGCGTCTCCTCTTCCACGCGGAGGTGCTGTTGAGTTGGTACTCAGGCTACAGGTGTGGGGATAGGCTGGAGTGGCTACGCCCAGATAGGCGTGAGCGCTAGCCGGGGAGGCGAGCATGAGCGACGGGCCGATCAGGATTGATGCAGAGGCACCGCAAAAGGGACCGGTTGCAAGCGGGGCGGTGACTGCTCGTGAGGCGGAGACTGGCGCTCCAATCATCGCCGCATCCGACGTGCACAAGACCTACGACGCCGGCGGGCAGCCCGTGCATGCGCTGCGCGGCGTCTCGCTCTCAGTGTCGCGGGGCGAGATGGTCACGATTATGGGGCCGTCGGGCTGCGGTAAGACAACGTTGTTGAACTGCCTGTCGGGATTGGAAACGATCGACCAGGGCGAGATCGCGATCGAGGGACGCCCGATTCACGACATGCCCGACACCGAGCGCACCGACCATCGGGCGCGGCGGATGGGTTTCGTCTTCCAGTTCTACAATCTGCTGCCGGTGCTGTCGGCGATTGAGAACGTGGAACTGCCGTTGTTGCTGGGAGGCGTGGGCCAGCGCGAGTCGCGCGAACGGGCCCGTGCGTCGCTGGAGCAGGTTGGTCTGGTCGATTGGGCGAGTCACCGCCCGGCGCAGCTCTCCGGTGGACAGCGACAGCGCGTCACGATCGCCCGGGCGCTGGTCAACGACCCGGCCATCGTCTGGGGCGACGAGCCGACGGGCGATCTGGATTCGACGAACGCGAACCAGATCATGGAGCTGCTCGAGGGGCTGAATCAGCGCAATCAGCAGACGTTTGTGATCGTCACACATGATGAGGCCATCGGACGTCGCGCCAACCGCACCATCCACATGCGCGACGGGTTGATTGAGGGCGAAACCGTTCATCGGCCGCTCGGCAGCTGACAGTTCGGCGGCTGGCAGTGGCCAGCGCCCGTCGCACTCTTTCATGTTCCGGTAGGCGCCAATGAGAAGAGTTGACTGATGGAAGAAATCTTTGGTTTACCGACGATTCAGTTGATGTGGATCGTGGTGGCAATCGTTGGCGTCGCCGCTGGCGTGATTGCGTTTATTTTCCTGAAGCGCCCGATTCTCGTGCGGGTGGGACTGCGCAACATCCCGCGCCGGCGTGCGCAGACCGTGCTCGTGACGATGGGCCTGACGCTGGCCACAGTCATCGTCACGATCGCCTTTTCGACAGGCGATTCGCTCGCGGTCAGCATCCGCAACGTCGCACTGGACGGATTGCAACGGATCGATCACATTGTGTCCAGCAGCGCGGGCGCTGCCTCGGCCGATGACGAGAGCGACGCCCTACCAGCGCAGGTGCTGGATGATCTCCGAGCCGAGATCGGTTCCGACGAGCGCGTCGACGCGGTTTTCGGAGTCCGTTGGGAGCAGGTGCCAGCCGAGCATCGCACGGCTGGACAGATCGAGACGCAGTTTGTCCTGACCGGTCTCGACTCTGATGTGATCATGCGACTGGAGACGCTGCCCAACCTCGATGGTGAGCAGATCGATCTGGGCGCGTTGTCAGCTGATCAGATCGTGATCAATCGGTCGGCGGCGCGAGAATTGGATGCTGAGCCTGGCGACACGATCAGCCTCTACGTACGGGCGAGCGAACGCCAGTTCGTCGTTGCGGATGTCGCGGTCGATAGTGCGCTGAGCGGTGATACGGGGGCGAGTAGCAGTGCCGGCGGCGTCGTGGACGTGTCGGTCTTTGAACAGCTGCTCGGTCCAGCCATTGCGCCGCCGGGCGAGTGGTCGGTGGTCATTGTCAGTGCAGTGGGCGGTGTAGTCGGGGGACTGGAGTCGTCTGACGCGCTGGAGGCCGAGATCACCGTGGCGCTCGGCCGATTGGCGGGGCGCTCGCCCGAGACGTATCTCAGCAACGGCGTTGAGCGGTACGAGGTCGAGCCGGTCAAGGCAGATACGTTAGAGTTTGCGGAATTGGTCGCGGCCGGTCTGACGTTGCTGTTCTTGTTCATGGGGTCGTTCTCGGTGGCGGCGGGTGTGCTGCTGATCTTCCTGATCTTCGCCATGCTGGCGGAGGAGCGGAAGCCGGAGATGGGCATCGCGCGCGCGGTCGGCATGCAACGCAACGATCTGATCCAGATGTTCATCTCCGAAGGCATGGTCTACAACCTGGGCGCGGCGGTGCTGGGCGTCGTGTTGGGGCTGCTGTTTGCGATCGGGATGATCGCGGTGCTCAATCAGGGATTCGAGAGCTTCGGCTTCCAATTCACCTGGACCGTGACGCTGAAGAGCCTCGTGATCTCAGCCGGGATCGGCGTTGTGATCACATTTATCACCGTGGTGATCTCCAGTTTTCGCGCGGCGCGGCTCAATATTGTCGCCGCGATTCGCGACATCCCGGAGTCGCAGTATGAGGAGACGCATCCGCTCACGTTGCGGCGGGTGCTGCGCAATGTGTTGGGTGTCTTTACCACCGCGATCGGTCTCGGGCTGCTGATCCTGACGCCGCTGACGCTGATCATCGGCGCGCCGATCGCGCTGGTGCTGCGGCTGATCGGAACCCGCGGAGCGCGCCGGCTCGTGCCCTGGACAATGTTTCTGGGCTGGCGCTTGATGCAGTGGAATCCACAGTGGTGGGCACTGTTTATCGTCGGTGGGTTGTATCTCTTTGATCTTGGGTTGGGGCAGGAGGTGCTATTCCCCTACATGACCGGTGTCTCGCTTGTGCCGCTGGGTGTGGTGATGGGGCTGAACAAGCTACGGCTGGGCGGGCGCCGTCTCCCCCAGCGGGCGCTGTACACGCTCGGTGCGGGATTCGTGCTGTTTATCTGGTTCATTCCGAGCTACTGGCATGAGGACGTCTTCAGCGTGCGTCTCGATGGCGGACCTGAGTTGTTCGTCCTCGCCGGCACGATGTTGACTGCCGCTGGCACGCTGCTGTTGGTGTTCAATCTGGATCTGATCGTTGGAGCGATTCGCAACGTAGTCGGCGGGATTGGGCGAATGGCGCCGGTGATTCGCACGGCCGCCGCGTATCCAGCCGCCGCCCGGTATCGGACTGGGATGACCATCGCGATGATCACGCTGATCACGTTTGCGCTGGTCAACTTTGCCACGATCAATTCGTCCTTCAGCGAGGCGTTCACCGGCAGCGATAGCGCGGGTGGATTCGAAGTCCTCGCCTGGAACACAGACGTGAACGCAGTGTCCGACATCAGCGCTGAGCTCAGGGAGCGTGGCGCTGATGATGTGCTGGAGCGCATCGAGCAGACCGGCCGCATCGACGTCGCGAGGCTGCCAGGGACGTACGCCGTCACCGTTCTGACCGAGCAGTGGAGCACGGTAGACGATCGCCCCATCCTCGATGCTGGCGGCAATGTGCAGCCGATCGAGACTGACCTCGATCGCGTGGCGGTGGGCGATCGTGACGGGGTGGTGCTCGGTGGGGTGAACCAGGCCTTTATCGACGGACAGGAGATCGGCTTCCTGGCGATCTCCTATCGCTACGACAGCGCGGAAGATGTCTGGGATGCATTGCGTCGCGGCGAACCGGTGGCGGTCGCCACAGCCGATGCCTTGGAGGGCGGCTTCGCTGGGTTTGGCGGCGGCAGCAGCCTCGATCCATGGTCAGCCCCCGACTCGGTCAGCGATGACTCCTCGGAGCGGTTGCCGCGCATCGTGGTGGAACTGGGGCTGGGCGATTCTGCACGCCAGGTGGAGGTGATCGGCGTACTCGACTTTATCGGCGGCACCGCGGTCGATTTGGACGGTGAAGAGAATAATCTGCCGACCTTCCTGACGCCGATGCAGATCGCACGTGACGTGGCTGGCCCACCTGAGCTCATACGGCATTACATCTCGACGATATCGGGCGACGACTCACTGGAAGTGGCGCAAGGCATCGAACGTGAGCTGCGGATCGTGGCTGTTGACATCAAGGGCGAGCTGGAGGATCAGCAGAGGGTGCAGTCGTCGATCCTGGCGCTCTTCCAGGGTTTCATCGGGATCGGGCTTGTGGCCGGGCTGGCGGCGTTGGGCGTGATCGCTTTGCGCGCGGTGGTCGAGCGGCGGCAACAGATCGGCGTGCTGCGCGCGATCGGATTCCAGGCGCGGTTGGTAGGGTTCGAGCTGATGGTCGAGATGGCCTTTATCGCGCTGCTCGGGCTGGGGCTCGGCACGGCGCTGGCGTTGGGGATGGCTTGGCGACTGTTCGCTGAGGGCACGTTCGGCGACATTGCCATGAACGTCCCGCTGGGCACGATCCTGCCGGTGCTGTTCGGCGCGTTCGCGGCGTCGTTGGTGCTGACATACTTCCCAGCGCGACAGGCGGCGCGGATCACGATTGCCGATGCGCTGCGCTATGAGTGAGGCTTCACAAGATTCTACCCAGGCGCTGGAGCTGCTGCGCGCCCTGGCATTTGGTTACGACCGCGACCTGCCCTTCGACGCGCGCACTGCTCCTGCCGGCGAGGGTGGTGGGTTGGTGGTCGAGAGATTCGAGATCACTTCGCGTTATGACGAGCGGGTCAGCGGATTGCTCATGCAGTCGGCCGAGGCGGCGGGCCCGCGTCCGCTGATCCTGGTCGGTCATCCGGGCACGCTGGACAAATCGAGCGACTACGTGCTCTGGCCGGCGGAGCAGTGGGTTGCGCGCGGGGCGATCTGCGCCACAATCGACCAGGCTGGCCATGGCGAGCGGGCGCGTCGGCCGGTCGCCATGGAGGACTTTCAGCGCTGGCCGATGCGCCGCCTCGATCAGTCGCTGCAGACTGTGGTCGACTGGATGCGAGCGCTGGACTACCTGTCGGCACGGCCAGAGGTTGACGCGGAGCGGGTGGGGTTCGTTGGATTCTCGATGGGTGGCATGCGCGGCGCGGCGTTCGTGGGGATAGACGAGCGGGTCAAGGCAGCGTCGTTTTGCATCTCTGGCGCGAGTACGCTGTCGAGTCGCAGCGGTATGGCTGATGAATCGGTTGGCGCACTCGCCAACGCTCTGACGGATCCAGGTCTGTATGCGCCGCTGATGGACGGGCGCGCAATCCAGGTGGTCGCGGGCGAACGTGACGACCTGATCACGCCCGAGGCGACGCAGCGCTTCTACGACTTGCTGTCGGAGCCGCGTGAGTTGGTCTGGTTGCCGTGCGGTCACTGGGACTTCATGCCGCAAGGCATCCAGCCGGTCGGGCCGTTCCTCGAACGAGCGTTGGGATTCGGCGACGCTGCGGACTAGCTGAGCACGCCGCGGGCGGTGAGCTCCGCCACTTCCTCGGCGGAGTAGCCCAGCACGTCCACCGCGACCTCGTAGGTATGGTTGCCGAACAACGGTGCCGGAGTGTCCAGTCGACCGGGGGCGCCGTGCAGCTTCACGATCGGTCCGTCGTAGAGCGAGCGGCCGGTCTCTGGATGGTCGATGTACTGGTAGTAGCCGCGCGCCGTCAGATGCTCGTCGTGCTCGCAGATGTCCTCCGCGTCTTGCACCACGGATGCCGCTACCCCGGCCGACTGCAGGGTGGCGGCCAGCGACGCGGCATCGCAGCCAGCGGTCCACTCGGAGACGATGTCGTTCAGCTCGGACTCGTGACGGCGTCGCCCCAAGAGAGTACCGAAGCGGTCGTCCGACGCGAATGCCGCGCTGTCGGCGACGGTGCAGAGCGACGCCCAGTGCTGGTCCGAGCTGATGGCGATCGCGATCCAGCGTTCGCGCCCCGCGGGGTCGTTCGCGCATTGGTAGATTCCGTGCGGGCACATCCAGGAGGACTGATTCCCCTTGCGGCTCTGTACGACTCCGTTGGCGGTGTAGTCGAGCAACGCCGGCCCCATCGTGGCGGCGACGGACTCCAGCTGGGCCAGCTCGATGCGCTGACCATGGCCGCTGCGTCGACGGTGGCGGAGCGCGGCCAAGATGGCAATGACGGTGTGGCCGGGATTGATCACGTAGTCCGGATAGTTGGTGCCTACCCCAACCGGCTTGCGTTCAGGATCGCCCGACAGATGCGAAATGCCGGTCGTTGGAGTCAACACGGCGCCGAAGCCGGCGTGGTCGCGATGCGGACCCCACAAACCGAGCATGGGTTGGTAGGCGGCGATGATGTCGGGCTTGATGCTGCAGAGATCCTCGTACCTCAGCCCCCAGCGTTCGAACATGCGCGGCGTCAGGTTGGAGATGAAGATGTCGGAACGCTCAATCAGTCGGTAGGCGACGGCGCGCGCGCCGTCCATAGACATGTTGAGCAAGAACGAGCGCTTACCGGCGTTGAAGTTGTTGAAGTATGCGCAGACGTTGTAGCCGGTTCCGCCAGGCTTGATCGGTTCGCCGATGCGCAGGCCGTCGACGCGGGCTTCCGATTCGATTCGAATCACCTCTGCGCCGAAGTCGGCGAGCGTCCGTGCGGCGATCGGGCCCGCGCCGAACCAGGAGAAATCGGCGACGCGGATGCCATCCAGGGGGCGCTGGCTGGTTGTCAATGTCATATTGCGCCCTCGCCGGCGAATGCGAGCAGGTCTGCAGCGGGAATGCCGACCTCCGCTGTCCATACTTCCTGATTGTGCTCACCGATTCTGGGCGCCGGACGACGAATGGAGGTTGGCGTCTCGGACAGGCGGTAAGGCGAACCGGGGAACTTGAGTGCGGCATCGGGGCGTCCCAGCGTGGTGGGCTGGTTGAGCTCCAGCCACCACTCGCGCGCCGCGAGGTGTTGGTTCTCGGCCAGGTCGGCGGGGGTCGCGACCTGGCCGATCAGCAGCCGTCGCGATTGTCCCTCCTCGTACAGCTCCACCGACGTTTTGCTGGCGTAGAACCTGGAGAGGAGCTCGTGCGTGCGTTCCAGCAGCGGGGCGAACCTGGCCTGTTCCGCATCGTCCAGCAGGATGCGCAAGTCAAACTTGGCGAAGGTCTCCAGGTCTTCCTGCTCAGTCAGATCGCCGGCCAGTCCGGACTCGTCCATCCAGTTGATCACTTCCGACCATGGTGCGCCGAAGCCGGGGATGCCGACCATCGAGAAGATGTAGCCGTCGCGGGTCTGATATGTGCCGATTCCGGGCAATCGGCGTCGCTCGCCGACGCGCTCACGGGAGGTGCGCAGGAAGTCCCATTGCAGGTGCGCGGTCTCCTGGCAGATCGAGAACGCTTCCTGGATCGAGGTCTCGACGCGTTGTCCGATGCCGCTCGCTTCCGCCTGCAGGAGCGCCAGCATGGCGCCTTGGCTCGCCGAGATGCCTGCCACGATGTAGGCCTGATTGCCGGCGATGCGCATCGGCGCGCCGTCGGGATAGCCAGCCAGCGTGGCGATGCCTGACGCCGCCTGCGCGACGATGTCGGTGACCTCCCAGCCCGCCTTTGGTCCATCGAGCCCGAAGCCAGTGATCGACGCCCAGACCAGTGACGGTCGCTGTTCAAGGTACGCCGCGGGCTCGATCTCCAGCGTCGCCAGCGCTGCGCGCTCGGACTCACTCCAGGACTCGATCACGATGTCGGCGGTCTCGACAAGGCGTCCGAAGAGCCAGCGTCCGTCGAACTGCTGCAGATCGACGGTGACCGAGCGCTTGTTGGCGTTGAAGTACCAGAAGCGCAGCGAGGTTTCGCGGCCAGGCTGACCGAGCCAGAACGGCGGACGCGCCCGCGCGGGATCGCCGCCGACGGGTTCGACCTTGATCACATCCGCGCCGAGGTCGGCGAGGAGCTTACCTGCGTACCAGCCCATCTCCGAGCTGAGGTCGAGCACACGGACGCCGTCGAGGGCGGTTGGAGTCATGGAGGTAGCCTAGCGCGCCGCCTGCCGTGTGGTGGCCCTAGTAGCGTCCGCAGTAGGTGAGGTTGGGCTGGACCGGTGTCCGGAAGAGCCGATGCACGCCCGTGAAAGTGGCGGTGAGTGTTCGGGAGTAGAAGCTCGCCCTGATCACGAATTGGTCGGCGCTTCTCAGCTTGTCTGCAAATGCCGCGGCGTTCGGGGGATAAAAGCCGTCGTTACTGCCTTCGTAGTGATTCCATGATCCGCTCTCAGCATCGTCATCATCGAATCTATAGGACACGCGGACGTATCTGTCGTCAGATTGATAGGGCAATCCATCTTCCCAGAAAGCGACTTCGAACTTCCCGCCGTAACATGACACTTGAATGCGCATGGTGTCATAGAGGTCATCGTCCGTTTTGGCAACCATGACCACCCATGTGTCGTATGTGTCGTCGAGTGGATCTTGTTGCGCGCCGTAGTAGAAGGACGGCTCGGCGCTCGTCCAGCTGTAGCCATCGAGATCGCTGCGCGCCAGCACTCCCTCAGCGACGATCGGCACTCCGTCTGGAGCCACCACTTTGCGCGCGAGCTGTGCGGGCGTCGAGTTCAACCAGCGGTCGATGTGCGATTCTTGGTGCGCGGCGGAGATGTAGCGTCCGCTGGGCAGGATGTGTTCGCCCCAGGAGATTCCGTCCGCTTTCTGCTGCAGCGCGAACTCGGTTCTGCCGTCCGCCAGGCGGCGGGCGCGAATCCGCGTTTCCACCTCGCCGATCAGTATCGGCGGGCTCGATGAGTACCAGCGCTCGGTGGTTGGCTTGGCCGGGAACTTGCGGACCTGCGGTAAGACGCGCTTCCCCCAGCTCGTTTCTGTTCGCTCGCAATCCTCTGTTTCCATTGTGTCCATTGTGTTTGTGTCTTCGTCACATGACGATTCTGCCAGCTGGACGGCGAATTCGATCCGTCCGTCGGCTAGTGGTTTGGCGCTGATGCGGGTTGCGTGCGGGTTTGCGAGTGGTTCGTGCTCGTCGCTTGCGATTGAAGCGATGCTCAGCGCTGTCAGGCACAGTGTGGTGAGAGCGGTGAGAACGGATAGTGTGAATGCGCGTAGGCTCATGGCCCCTCCTCCGGGATGCAGCCGCGCAATTCGCACAGCCGCGCACCATATCACACCTACGCGCGCAGGGCGGGAGCTGAGAGTTGCTTGCTCTAGGCGGTGATGGCTGCTTTGACGTTGGCGGGGAGGCGGGAGGTGAACACTTCGACCGCTTCGCGGACCATCTCCTCCAGCACTTCGGCGGCGGGGCGGAGTTCGTGCAGCAGCCCTGAGATTTGGCCGGCGGCGTTCATCAGCAGGTCTTCGCGCGCGCCCTGTTTGGCGGCTTCGGCGATGTCCGCGATCAGCAGGCCTTGCAGACCCATCGGTAGCGCCTGGGCGCCGCTGTCTTCCCAGGATTCGATCAGTTCGTTGGTGATGTTCCGCATCGTCTTGCCCGAGTATAGGCGGGTGACGCGCGTGTCCTCGTCGTTGGCGGCGAGGATGCGGCGTTTGCGGTACTCGTCGAGGTTGGCCTCCTGGGTGGGGATGAAGACGGTGCCGCACCAGACGCCGACGCAGCCCATGGCCAGCGCCGCGGCGAGGCCGCGTCCGTCGCCGATCCCGCCCGCCGCGATCACGGGCTTGGGCGCGACGGCGTCGAGCACCTGCGGCAGCAGCGCCATCGTGCCAATCCGACCGGTGTGTCCGCCTGCCTCGTGGCCCTGCGCGACGACGATGTCGGCGTTGCCGTCGGAGACGCGGCGGGCGTTCTTGACGTTGCCGACCAGCGAGATCACCTTGCCGCCGGCCGTGTGCACCTGGTCGACGAATGGCGCGGGGTTGCCCAGTCCGGTCGCGAGCACGGGCACTTGCATCCCAGTGATCGCGTCGACCTGATCCTGGGGCGTGAAGCGTGGCGTGCGCACGTCGGCGCGCGGCGCTTGGACGTCGGGCAGGTCGAGGCTGGCGCGAATGTCGCCGATCACGCTTTTCTGCTCGTCGGGCAGCAGGTCGCGCGGGTCCGCTGGTCGTTCGCGGCGGCTGGGTCGCGGCGCGACGTTCGAGGGGACAAGGATGTCGACGCCGAAGGGACGATCGGTGAGGTCCTGGATGCGTCGAATCTGCGCTTCGAGGCGGTCGGGCGGGAAGCCGGCCGCGCCGAGCACGCCCAGTCCGCCGGCGTTGGAGATAGCCGCGACCAGCTCTGGCCCGGCGACGCCGCCCTGTCCGCCGCCGACCGTGGGGCCCATGCCGGCGAGCGCGATGGGGTACTCGATGTCAAGGATGTCGCACATCTCGGTGTGCAGGACAGGGCGCGTCATGGGTCAACCTGTTCGGATTTGTTCAGGGTTGTGTGTTCGAGCTGCCTGATGCTGGGCAGCATCGGGGGCAGCTGGTGTACCCAGTGTCGCACAGCTCGGCGGTAACATGCAGGCATGATGAGATTACGCTTTGCGGGCGCTCGGGTGGTGGCAATGGTGTCTGTGCTGGCGCAGCGCGCAGCGCGGGGTTTGCGTAAGCCGCTGCTGATCGTTGTCAGTGGCGTGATCGCGCTGCTGCTGTTGATTGTGATCCTGCAGTCGGGTCTGGGCGTCGACAGTGACGATACGATTACCGACAGCCAGCGGCCCGAGATCGTGGGAGGCGAGTGAGATGGCGAGACCCAGTGAAGCGCTGATGAACGAAGCTGGCGAGTGGATCGCCGAGCAGCTCGCTGAAGAGGGTCTGATGGTGACGAGCGGCTTCGTCGACCTGGTGCTCGATATGGAGTGGACGGCGATCGAGGCGGGGGTCGGTGCTGATGATCGAAGCGTGATCGTTGAGACAGTGATGCAGAACATGACCGAGCAGAACATCCTCGTCGGACCACCGCCCGAGACACTGTCGACAGACGGGATCGACACGTCGCAGATCCGTCCGGTACCGAAGCAGTTTGTGGAGCAGGTGTTGAGCTGGGAGGATGATTTTCTCGGCTTCGCGGGGGTGAAGCGCGCGGACGTCGCGGCGAGGAGCTAGCGTGTTTGGTCCGCGCCACACGGTCACGATCGAACCATCCGGGCTGACCGTTGAGGTCCCCGAGGGCGAGCGTCTGATGCAGGCCGCGCGCGACGCTGGCTTGTGGTGGCCGAATCAGTGCGATATGCAATGCCGCTGCGCGGGTTGTTTTGTCACCATGATCGATGGCGCAGAGCATGTCTCGGAGATGGGCCGAGCGGAAGCGGAGGCGCTGGTCAATCAGCGTGGCCGGCAGTCCCTGGCTGATCCGATTCGGCTGGCCTGTCAACTTGGTGTCTACGGGGCGGCCACGGTGCGCAAAACTGGCGTGCGCCGAGATGGCGGATTCTGAACGGAACACGGAGAAACGCGTCGAGGCAGCCGATGCAGGGCATTCACGGGATCGACCTGGCCCGCCTGGAGGCGTTCGTCGAGGTCGCGGAATCGCGTTCGTTCTCGCGCGCTGCGGAGCGGCTCAATCTGGCGCAGCCCACCGTGTCAGCTCGGATCGCGCAGATGGAGGGGCAGCTCGGCGTGGGTTTGTTCGAGCGCTCCGGTCGGCGCGTGGAGTTGACTGAAGCGGGGCGCGTGCTGCTGCCGCACGCGCAGCGAACGCTGCAGGCGGCTCGTGACGCCGCTGAGGCGGTCCACGCGCTGCGCGCGGGCGGCGGCGGTAGCCTCGTGATCGGGACGGCGCCGACCGTCGGCACTTATGTATTGCCCGGTTTGCTGCAACGATTCGCCAACGCCAACCCGGGCGTCGAACTGTCGATCCGCACCGGGCGCAGCGAGGAAGTCTCGCAGATGGTGCTGGATGATGAGGTGCACTTCGGGTTTGAACGCGAGCTGCGGCATCCGGAGATCGTCTCGGCGCCGATCTACCAGGACACCATTTTGCTGTACGCCAGTCGGCTGCATCCGCTGGCGGACAAGGAGTTCGCGTCGTCAGCCGAGATCGCCAACGAGGCGGTGATTTTCTTCGACACGGGCAGCAGCTATCACGCGATCGGCCAGGCGGAGTTCCACAACGCGGGCGCCTCGCCGCGGCACATCATCGAGGTGGACTCGCTGGAAATGGCGAAGCGCCTGGTGCTGCGTGGGCTGGGGTTGGCCTTTCTGCCCAAGGTGGCGGTGGAAGAGGAATCAGCGCGCGGCGATCTGCGGCCGATCGCGATTGAATCGGCTGCGCCGATCCAACGAAGCATCGCAGTGATTTGGCGGCAGCGGCGCAAGCTCGGCGACACCGCCAACTCATTCCTGCGCCTGGTCGAGACGATGTTCGATGTGGAGCGCATGCCGGAGATTCGGCAGCCCTCGCCAACGGCGGCTCGACGGCTGACCGCTCTGCGCTAGTCGGGCGGCGGGATTGCGGGTAGTTCGCTATCGTCGCGTAGCGCCTTGAGGACGTTGACGTCGGCTCGGCCGGGTCCGCCTGTCTCGTATCCGGGCACTTCGAGCAGCCAGGTCGCCTTGCGTAGCACTCGGTTACGCACCATGCGTCGAAAGGCTGGCAGGCCGATCGTGCCGTGGCCGAGATTCTCGTGCCGATCCTTGCCCGAGCCGAGCGGCGTCTTGGAGTCGTTGGCGTGGATTGCGACGAGGTGCTCGCCACCGATCTCCCGCTGGAAGGCGTCGACTGTGTCCTTGAGTCCGGCGATCGTCGCGAGGTTGTAACCGGCGGCGTGGGCGTGGCAGGTATCGAGGCAGATGCCAACGCGGGGATGGTCGACGGCGGAGATGATCGCAGCGAGCTCGGCGAAGGTCGATCCGACGGAGCGTCCGGCGCCGGCGTTGTTCTCGAGCAGCAGCATCGGTTCGTCGGGCGTGCGGTCGAGCGCTTCACGGATCCCAGCGGCGATGCGCGGCAGCGCGTGGTCGAACCCCGAGCCCATGTGCGATCCGACGTGCACGATGACGCCCCGCGCGCCGATCCGCGCCGCGATGTCGAGTTCGGCGGCGAGCGTGTCGATCGACTTCTGGAGCAGCTCGTCGTCGGGCGAAGCGAGGTTGATCAGGTAGATGGCGTGAACGAACGCGGCGTGCAGCTTCGCCGCGCGCATCTTGTCACGAAACGCGCTGATGTGTTCGTCGGGGTGATCCTTGCGGCGCCACATCTGGGGCGCGGCGGCGAAGATCTGAAATGACTCGGCGCCCAGCTCGACTGCGCGGTCGACCGCCTTGTCGATGCGCCCGGCCGAGGAGACATGCGCGCCCAGGCTAGGGTTGCGAGGCATGGCTAGAGTCCCGCAGCGCGGGCGACGCGCTCCACCGCTCGGCGCAGGGGCTTGGCAATGGCGGCCTGCGACACAGCCGCGCACAGCGCTTCCGGCTCGACGCTGCGATCCAATCGCACCGTGGCGACCGCGCTCTCCAGATCGCATGAGGCTGAGGAGACGCCCGCCACTTCGCTCAGCGAGGCGCTGACGCGCTGGGCGCATAGCGTGCAGAAGAGCCCGTCGATCTGCAGCGTAGCTTCGCGCTCGGTGATCGCCGTGACACGCGAGTCGGGTGCGCGCAAGATCCTGCGCGGTTTGAGCCAGGCCATGGCTGCAGCCTAACGAGTGCGCCAGTCGAGGTAGCGTCGCACGGCGCGCGCGGCGGCTTCGATGCTCTGGTAGCAGGCGATGCCCTGCTCGTTGAGTCGGCGTTGCAGGTCGAGGCCGCGCTCGAAGCCGCGCTTGGTGCGCGGCTGCCGAATCACGACGGCGAGTGGCTTCGACAGCTGGGGCGCGATCGCCGCCAGGGAGTTCGCGGTGCGCTCGGCGAAGTGCTCCTGGCGCGAGCGCGGGCCGCCGTTGTCAGCGCCGGTGTGCAGCATCAGCCAGTCGATGCTGGGGTCCTCAGCGATGGACGTCAGCGCGGTCTCCATGTGTTTGCCTTCGAACATGAACCCGGCATCGAGTGGATTGCGGATCGATGTGCCGGCGACGGGAGTGAATTCACGCAGCCTGCGCTGGGTGTCCTCGCTGAACCAGGGGACGGGGATGTCGTTCCGGTCGCAGATGTCGGCCGCGAGCACGGAGACGCCGCCACCGCCGCCGAGTACCGCGCAGCGTGGGCCGGCGACGGTCGGCATGCGCTGAATGGTGACGGCGATGTCGAGCAGCTCCTCGACGCTCTGCGTGGGGATGAAGCCGGCCTGTCGCTGGACCGCGTTCCAAATCTGCGCGGAGCCAGCTAAGGATCCGGTGTGTGAGGAGGCGGCCCGGGAGCCGGCCTCGGTCAGCCCGCCCTTGAGTACGACCAGTGGTTTGCGATCGCTCGAAGCGGAGCGTGACATCGCGCGGGCGATCTCGAGGAAGCGTCGACCGTCGCGGATGCCCTCGAGGTACGCGAGCACGATGTCGGTATCGCGGTCATGCGCCAGAAACTCAAGGAAATCCGCCTCATTGAGGTCGGAGGCGTTGCCGAAGGATGCGACGTTGGAGAAGTCAATGCCGCGCCGTGCGCCCTCGCCGACGACTTCCGACGCGTTCATGCCCGATTGCGACAGCATGCCGACGCGGCCCGGCTCAGTCGCTCCGTCTTCCATCCAGGAGACGCCGCCGCGGGTCGAGTGGATGCCCATGCAGTTCGGTCCGATCAGGCGGATGCCCGCCGCCGCGAGCTTGCCCAGCACTTCCGCCTCGAGCTTTGCGCGCTCCGAGCTGCCGGTCTCGCCGAACCCGGCGGTGAACAGGTGGAGCACCTGCACGCCATGGGCGATGGCATCCTCGACCAGTTCCAGGATGGCGGACGCCGGTACTGCGGAGATCAGTGATTCGACAGGACCTGGCACCTCGCTGAGCGAGCGGTAGAGCGTCGTGCCGTCATCGAGCTCGCCGCCACGTGGGTTGAGACAGTACACATTGGGCACGCGGTTGAGCTTGCGGATGCCGCGCAGGAACATTTGTCCGCCGCCCCAACCGCTGGTGCGCGGCGACACGCCGGCAATCGCGATCGAGTTCGGAGCGAAGGCGGTGGCCAGTGCGGTCTGTGAGTCGGCGGTGTCGGTTCGTGGATTGACAATCAACGTCATATGCGTCCATTCCTCGTGCGCCCGGCGGGCGCGTTGCTCGCGAAGTAGCGTACAAGCGGTGTGGATCATTCCGAGTTGACCATTGTGACTGAACGGGGGCGTCTCGCGGCGCGTTGGCATCCCAGCGCGTTGGCCAGCGCAAAGGGCAGCGCGGCGCGGCGCCGCGCCGTCCTCTGCGTAGGCGGCTTCGATGGTGGCTTCGATGGGCCGGCTGAGAGCATCTACGCCGATCTCTCAGACACGCTCCCTGGTCGAGGCCTCGACGTATTGCGGTTGGATTTCCGCATCAAGGCATCGCCAGGGCCGATCGATGACGGTACGTTCGATGTGCTTGCCGGTATCGAGTGGTTGCAAGAGCAGGGTGCGCAGCAGATTGCACTGATCGGCCACTCCTACGGTGGCGCGATCGTGATCCGCGCTGCGGCGCGGTCGCCAGCTTCGGTTGTCGCGGCGGTCTGTGCGCTGTCGACGCAAACGATGGGTATCGAACCATCCGAAGTGCAGTCGCTCGCACCGCGCCCACTGCTCCTGATCCACGGCGACGCTGACTGGCGTCTGCCGCCGCGCCTGTCGGAGTGGGTGTTCAGCATTGCTGGCGAGGGTCGTGAGCTGCACATACTGGAGGGCGCGACGCACTCGTTGCGGCAGCGTCGGCAGGAGCTGTGGCGGCTGCTCACGACGTGGCTGGCGCGTGTCCTACAGCCGTAGCTAGAGGTGTGAGCTGAGGGTTGGGTCGGAGCCGCTTAGCGGCCGGTGAATTGGGCGGGGCGCTTTTCGGCGAAGGCGCGCGTCCCTTCCTGGGCGTCCGCCGATGTCATGATCTCGGCGTACAGCTCGGACTCCAGCGCCATGCCCTCGGCGAAGCCCGAGGGCAGCAGGACGCCCTCGTATGCGGCGCGTTTCGAGGCGCGCACGGCGAGTGGTCCGTTGGACGCGATTTCGTCGGCCCACTCACGCGCTGTGGGTAGCAGTTCGTGGGGCGCGGTGACAGCGTTGGCGAGTCCGATGCGGTGCGCCTCGTGCGCGTCGAGGTGGTTGGCGCGCAGCAGCAGTTCGAGCGCCTTGCCGAAGGGGACGTAGCGGGCCAGCCGCTGCACCTGTCCGCCCCCAGGCACGAGCCCGCGCCTGGGGGCCATCGAGCCGATCCGGGCGGTCTCGCTCATAATCCGCAGGTCGCAGGCGAGCGCGAGGGCGAATCCACCCGCCAGGCACCAGCCGTTGATCGCCGCGATCACCGGCTTCCAGGTGCGATCGGGTCCCCAGCTGGACAGGCCAGCCGCGTTCGTGCGGCTGGCGGCATCGGCTCTCGTGGCGGATTCGGCGGCGCGCTGGATTTCGTCGTTGTGGGCCCCGTCGCGGACCAGATCGCGGCCCGCGCAGAAGGCCCGACCGGCGCCAGTGACGATCGCCACATGCAACGCCTCGTCACGGTCGAACGCAACCCAGAACTCTTCAAGTTGGCGCGACATCTTGGGGTCGATCGCGTTCATCCGCTCGGGTCGGTCGAGCGTGATGGTGGCGATCTTGCCGTCGGTCTCGATGCGGACGGTCATAGGATCAGCCGCCGGCGACGGCGGGGACGATCGAGACTTCGTCCCCCTGCTTGAGGGCGGTGTGGAGGCCGTCGAGGAAGCGTACGTCTTCGCCGTTGACGAAGAGGTTGACGAATCGGCGAATGTCGCCGTCCTCGTCGACGATGCGTTCGCCGATCCCGGGAAACCGGCGTTCGAGGTCGAGGACGAGGAGCTGGAGGGACTCGCCGTCGGCCTCGACCACGTCCTGTCCGGACGCGAGCGGGCGCAGCGGTGTGGGAATGCGCACGAGGACACTCATCAAGCAGGCTCGATTCCTATTGGGCCGCCCCTGGGGCTAGCGTAGGCGCGGCGCTGGGACTGCGAGTCGCTTTGAGCGTAACGCGCGGCCGTCGAGGGGCACACTGCCGACGCGACAGATCGCGACTGCCAGCTCACGTAGGCACTGGACGCGTAAGCGGTGGCTGCTCGCGGGCCCCTGTGCATAGCAGTGTCGCGCGGGCTGATTCACTCTGCCGGCTGGTCGGGCTCCCACAGGATGCGGCAGGTCGTGCAGACGAGCGCCGCAATCACCTCACGCCCGCCATCGGCTTCGGGTTCGAGCGTTTCGTACTCGAGGGCCAGCTCCGCCCCGCAATCGGGGCAGAGCGGACGCAGGACATAGTCGAAGTCGCCCGAAGTGACGGAGCTGCGATGGATCAGCGTGTCGATGTCGACCCATTCGTCAAAGGGCACTGCCCGCACAGCGAAGCTGGCGAGGTCAGCGTCGAGATCAGGGGGATCGCCGGGCTCATGCCCGCCGCTGCGGCTAGTCATGGGTGCAGTCTACGACCGTGACGGGCCTGGTCGGCCAGCGCGCCAACGCCAGCGGGTGGGGCTGGCTTAGCCAGCGCCGCTGAGGCGCGGGCGGAACATGTCGCGCAAGGCAGACTCAGCATCGTCGATGCGGCTGTCAGAGCTGCGGGACTTGCCGTAGTTCCGCGCATAGAGGTCGTTGTTGTTCAGCCGCTTTTCTTCTTCCAGCGAGTTGAGAAACTCGCGGGTATCCCGGCAGCGCAGGCAGCGGCCCACGGACACTTTGCCGTTGGGCGAAGCGATCAGCCAATGGTGGGTGCAATCGGCCGCAGGCGCGGCGTCGATGACGGCGGTGGTCATATGTCTCCAGAGAACTCCGAAGAAGACCGCCGCCACGCGGTGTCGCAACCCTACTCGCCGTAAGTGTGCGACGCATGCACTATGCAAACTCAGGTAGATCTTGTCAAGTGCAGGTGACGCACAGCGCCGTCTCAGAATAGAACTATTGAACTAAACTTACGTTCTTATGATTGAGGGCAATGATTGTATGCGCTTGTGTTCGACCGAATATGCGGGTGTGGGGGGCATGGTGTAAGGCTACATCGATTTGATGAACTCCAGCGCGCCCTCGGGGTGCGCGTGGAAGTCCCGTGGTGCATCGATGATATGTCGGACCACGCCTTCGGCGTCGATGACATAGGTGACGCGGGCGGTGATGCCGCGCTCGTCGTTGAGGATCCCCCAGGCCCGCCCCGTGCGTCCCCAGGGGAAGTCGCCGAGCAGCGGGAAGTCGAGGCCCAGCTCGATGGCGTAGGCGCCGTTGGCGAATGGGGAATCAACCGAGATGCCCAGCACCTGGGCGCCGGCTGCCAGGAACTCGCTGTGGAGTTCTTGGAAGCGGCTCAGTTCGTTGGTTCAACCGCCGGTGAAGGCGAGCACGTACCAGGCGACGACGACGGTCTGGCCACGGTAATCGGATAGCGAGTGCTCGGTGCGGTTGCCGTCCATCAAGCGAAAGTCGGGCGCCATCTGTCCCAGCTCAACGGCCATATCGCAGCTCCTGGCGGTTGGGGAGTGAGTGTCTGTGGCCTTCATGGTAGATGCTTGGCGCAGTTCTGGTCGGGCGGGAAATTGCGGCGAGCGAACTGGTCTCGTGCCGGCGGGCGCCAGAGAGATGCGGGGATCGCCAAATTCGGGCGCGGGTATACTTTGCCTATGGCTAATGAGGCTGAGCATGATCTGGGTGTGGCCGAAGCGCTAGAGGCGGAAGCGATCGGTCCGCCGGGTCAGCGTCGCTTTCGGCTACGGGTGACGGCGGGCGCGGTGACCGCCTCGATCTGGTGCGAGAAGACGCAGGTCAACGCCCTCGCCGAGGCGATCCAGCAGCTGCTCGCCCGACACCGACGGCGGGGCGAGGGCCAGCGGCTGGCCGCGCAGCCGTTGGCGCCGTTCCCCGACCGAGCCACGCACGACTTCCTCGCCGGCCGGATGGCGCTGGGCTATGACGAGGACGCTGGCCAGTTCACGCTGTACGCCACCGACGTCGAGGCGGTCGGGGCGGATCCCGCACCGACGATCCGCGTCGATCTCGGACGCCGGGACGCGCGCCTGTTTGTGGTGCAAGCCGAAGAGACCTTGGCCGGCGGGCGTCCGACCTGTCCGCTGTGTCGAGCGCCGATCGAGGGTGAGTCGCACCTCTGTCCGCGTAGCAACGGTCACGCGGAAGACGCGCTCACTGAGATCGGTCCGCCAGAATTTTAGGTCGCTAATTTTGGGTTATCGCGTTCAGGGCGGCGGAGCGTCGTCACCGCAAGCGCCCTCACCGCGAGCACAGCCGGGAGGCGGCGTTGACGACCTCTGAAGCAGGGGCGACCGCAGCGCAAGCTTGGTTAACGGTGCGCTCCGCGCCACAGCACGGGGCACTGTGGCGCTCGGTCGCGCGTGTGGCCCCGCGTCTGCCCCGTCGGCCGCCGCTGTGGTCGCTGCAGTACGTGCTCTCACTGCTCGGGACGTTCAGTTTCTTCGCCTGCTTCTTCTATCTCACCACGACCCTGCCGCGCGAGATGAGCGATCAGGGGTTCAATCTGTTCGAGATCGGTCTCGTGGTTGGCGGCTATGCGATGGTGCCGATTGTGCTGCGCCCGTTCGTCGGGCGGTTCAGCGATGCCGGCTTCCGCATTCGCCAGATGCGTG
Organism: Dehalococcoidia bacterium; assembly: GCA_963422755.2. Lineage (GTDB taxonomy): Bacteria > Chloroflexota > Dehalococcoidia > Bin125 > Bin125 > Bin125. The sequence continues at coordinate 1,886,183 of OY730488.1, read as the reverse complement.
TGGGTCTGCTCGCCTTTGTGGCGTCGTTCCTGCTGATGGTTTTCACGGATAATCTCTGGGCGCTGTTCGCGCTGCGCTGTGTGCAGGGTGTGGGCATGGCGGCGTATCCAACGTCGGCGGGGTCGCTCGTGGCGGAGATTGTACCGTCGCAGCGGCGCGGGGAAGGGCTGGGCTTCTTTGGCCTCTCGACGAGTGTGGCTCAAACTGGCGCGCCGCTGCTGGGCGGCGTGGTCGGGCTGATCGGCGGGTTCGATGCGGTGTTGATCGTGGGTGCGGTCACAGCAGTGCTGTCGCTGGCGGTGACGCTGCTGCAGCGGGAGCCGCCGAAGCCTGAGTCCGCGCAGGTTCCCTTCTCGTTCCGTTCGCTGATCCCTGCGCGCGCCGTGTTCCCGATGATGGTCTTTCTCAGTGTGACCTTGGGCTTCTCCGTCGCGGCGGCGTTCCTGGAGCCGCTCGCCGATCAGCCGCATCGCGAACTCGGCTTTGTGCCGCTGTTTTTCATGTTTTCGGGCGTCGGCGCGATGCTTTCGCGACCGCTCGCCGGACGCCTCTCGGACCAGATCGGACGGGTGCCGGTGATTATCCCGGGGCTGATCGCGACCTGCGCCGGGATGGTGCTCGTGGCGCAGGCGGAGACCGCGGGGATGCTCTGGGCGGCTGGACTGCTCACGGGGATCGGCATGGGTGGCGCTCATACGGGGCTGCTAGCGCTGGCGGTCGACCGCGTCTCGGCGAATCAGCGCGGCGGCGCGACCGCGACCTTCCAGCTTGCTTGGGATGTGGGGGCGGTGGTCTCCTTCCTGATTGGCATTGTCGGCGCGTTCTTCGACGTCGAGACGGTGTTCTGGATCGCCGCGCTGGGCGCCGTGGTCGCGTTGAGCGGTCTGCTATTCGGTCGGACGATGGGTTGGACCCACGCGTCGGCGCCATCGCTCGGGCCGATGCCGGCGGTGGGCGCTGCCGCGGGAGGCGGGTGATGCCCCATGTCGCGTTGGTCCCGCCAACCCCGGCCGCAGCCGCGACGTCGGCAGCCACAGCGTTTGCAGCCAGGCGTCCCGTCGAAAGTGCGCCATTGGCAGACGCAGCCTCAGGCCAGAGCGGGTGAGCGACACGAGCTGGAGGAGCTCGAGCGTGACGCGCCCATAGCCTCGGCATGGGGCGCATCGTGGGCAGTCTTGCGCCGCCGGTGCTATGTGGCTTCCTTCATGTGCGGCGTCGCACTGTCGTTGGTGTTGGGAGTGGGTACCGACCTCTTCGAGCGCGGGCCAACGCGCGCAGACGTCAACGATGCCTATCGCGCTGGTCTGGCAGCGGGCACGTCGGGGTCAGAGGAGGCCTGGCAGGAGCGCTTGGAGATGATCTGGTGGGAGCAGTACTTCCTCGGCTACGAGGAGGGTGACGCGATCTCGCCGACTTTGTCGGCGGCGGTGTCGGATGGCTTCAGTTGGGAGAATGGCTACGAGGCCGGTCTGCAGTCTGTCGAATACGACATCGACGCTCACTATTGGCGCGGTTGGAGTGCGGGCTATCAGAGAGGTCGCGCGTTGGTTGGCGGTGAGCCATCCGACCAGCCCATGGCGGTTGAGTGGGGTGGTGAACCTTGAACGCTGGGCGGGCTCGGATCGCACTCACACTGGTCGTGTCGTTCGCCGGGGGCGTACTGCTGACTGCGGGCATTGGCGGAGCGCTGGGCGCATTCGATCGCGGCCCGACTGAGCAGGACGTCGCGGCAGCGCGGCAGCGCGGGATCGACGAGGGGGAGTTTGAAGTGAACGCGCGGATGGCCGAACGGGAAGACGAACAGCGCTTGGATGGCTACCAGAGCGGGCGCGAGGCGGCGGAGTGGCTCTTGCTCGATCGGTTGCCCAATCCCGATAGCTGGTTCGCGGGCGTAATGGCCGGTCGCCGAGAGGCCGAGGCGCGAGAAGCGACGGCTTGGCAGGCGGGGCTCGCCGACGGCCAGCGTCAGGGGATCGACGAAGCGCTGGGCGTGGTCCGCTCCGGCAGCGACGGACCGCACGCGGGGTTGGACGAGAGGTTGGATTAGCCGTCGGGGCTGCGCTGCCCCCACTCGTTCCAATGCACCACCTGCTCGAGCGGTACGCGCGCGGCGGGTTGGAAGGCGTCGCCGCTGAAGTAGGCCATCGGTAGCAGCACGGCCTGGGTGACGTGGGCGGGGATGCCCAATAATTCACGCGAGCGCGCTTCGTCGCGCAGATGCAGCGTGGTCCAGGCCATGCCGATCCCTCGCGAGCGCGCGGCCAGCATGAACGACCAGGCGCCTGGAATGATCGAGCCGTAGGTTCCCGCTTGGGCCATCGGGCTTTCGTGCTCGACGCGGCCGTCGATGCAAGCGATCAGCAGCGCTGGGCAGCGCTGCATATTCTCGGCGAGGTACGTCGCCGATCGCGTCACACCCGCTTCGGCGTCGCGTCGTGCGTCGCCCTCTGGCCAGCGCGAGCCCCCATCGGCCCGCGCGGCGGCCAGCTCCATGAAGCTGTCGCGATAAATCTCCGCCACGCCGGCGATCTTGTTCGGGTCGATGATGATCAGCCACTGCCACTGCTGCGAATTGGACGCGGTCGGCGCTTGCAGCGCGATCTCGAGGCACTCGTTGATCACCGCGGGCTCGATGGGACGCTCGAAATCGAGCCGCAGGCGCACCGAGCGGGTGGTGGTCAGGATGTAGTCGGATTCGTAGCGGCTCATTGCAATCTCCTTCTCCTTATGTCGCCTTGAGTTGGCTGACGCGCTGAATCTGGATGCGCTCGGGCAGGGTGCCGCCGAACCGCCGAACCAAACCGGACATCACGTTGCCGGGCCCGAGTGTGACGAATCGTTGCACGCCGCTGCGGTGCAGCGTCTGCAGGACGGCGTGCCATTCGACTGGGCGTACGTATTGCGAGCGTAGCTCGTCGTGGAGCTGCTTCGCGTTGGTGATCACTTGGCCCCGTTGGTTGCCGACGATGGGCGTGAAGCGTTCGGCGATCGGGAGTCGCTCGATCAGCGCGCGGTTCGCGCGGTCGGATCGTTCGAAGGACGGCGTGTGGAAAGCGCCGGCGACTCTAAGCTCGACTACCTGGCAGTCGAAATCGGGTGCGAGTCGTGCAGCCCGAGCTAACGCCGCAAAGCTACCGCCGAGCACGGTCTGGTCGGGCGCGTTGTGATTGGCCAGTGAACCGCCTGAATGCTCGGCGATGGCCTCGGCAGCGGCGCGTCCAGCGCCGACGAGCGCCAGCAGGCCGCCGGGCTGATCGTCGCAGTCGTGATCCATGGCACGCCCGGACTGATATGCGAAGCTCAGCGCGTCCGAAGCATCAATGGCGCCCGATAGCGCCATCGCCGAGTTCATTCCGCTGGAATGGCCGGTGACGAAGTCAACCCGTCCGATCCGCTCAGCGATCTGGGCGTGTTCGGCAATGGCCCAGGCGACGAGATAGGGCTGCAATAGGGACGGACGCTGCAGCGCGGCGGCGTCATCGGCGTCCAGGCTGAGCCCGAGCTGCCAGAGGTTGTGCCCCGTGATCTCGCTGGCGAGGGCGAAGGCCTGGCGGCCGGCGCTGGGCAGATGATCGAGATCACTTGCCAGATCTGCTGCGCCGCCGGCGCGCTGGGCACCCTGCCCCGGGCAGATCAGAACGGAGGCTACGCGCTGAGTCACCCTGCCACTGTACGTGAGGGTTGTTTGCGCGGATGAGGCGCTGAAACGACGGCGCAGACGACAAGTGGGCGCGCGGGTTTTACTTGTGGTGGTCGGGGCCCATGTCGGTCAACTCGATCACGTTGCCGTCAGGGTCGGTGCAGAAGGCGGCCCAAATGCCGTCGTTGTCGCGCTGGTTCGGCTCAACCATGATCTTGACGCCATCGCCACGCAGGCGCTCCACCTCGCTGTGGAAGTTGTCGCTGTGAATGTAGAGCGCGAAGTGCGGGCCGATGCCCTCGACATCCTGGTCCATCTCACGCTGCATCAGATGGAGCTGCAGCGCTCCGACCTCGTACCAGGCGCCGGGAAACCCGAAGTCGGGACGGTCAATCTCTCCCAGGCCGAGTTGCTCACCGTAGAAGCGTCTCGACGCCTCGACATCGGAGACGCAGATGGCGACGTGGCTGTATCCGGCGACGGCTGGCATGGCGGCCTCCTCTGGACTGCGTTGCATGGACTTCGTGAGCCGTGGTCCCGATACGCTGCGCGTCGGGACTGCTCGACGTTGCTGCGATGATACAGATTGTGGCGATGCGCGTCTCGTCGCCAGCCTGACTGCCTGGGCGCTCGGGTGCGATCAGAGGAGGGTCTGATGTCTGAACTTCGCTGGGAGCCGCCGGGAGGTGGTGAGCTCAACCGGAATGACAGCGTCGAGGCGGACACGGGTGGGCCCAGCCGTTGGTCGGTGGGGCTGTTGATCGTGGTCATGATCGGCGCGGCCTTTGCGCTAGGCGTTGGCGTGATGCGGATAGTCGACGCGAGCGATTCGTACGCGCAGTTCCTGCGCAGCTCGCGCAATTTCTCCGCGCCGATCGCCGTGCCCGCCGCGGCGCCGTCCAGTAGCGACGACAGCCAGGCGGAAGCGGTCGTCACTACTGGTCGACAGTCGCGATTCGCCATCCTCGACGAGATTGTCGAAATCCTCGATGAAGACTTTGTCGATCCTGCCAAGTTCGCTGCGATTGACACGCGCGCGGCGGCGATTAGCGGGCTCATCGACGCGCTGGAGGATGAGCACACGGTCTTCATCGACGCCGAACGTTACCGCTTGGCGAGCGAGGATATTGGCGGATCGTTTGAAGGCATCGGCGCGACGGTGAATCAGCTCGACGGGGCGATCGTGATCGTGCGTCCGTTCCGTAACTCTCCTGCGGAACAGTCGGGGATTCGCCCGGGCGACGTGATCCTCGAGGTCGACGGCGAGTCGACGGAAGGTTGGAGCCTGGAACAGGCCGTGGCGGTGATCCGCGGGCTGCGCGGTACCGACGTGAGCCTGCTCGTGCGTCATGCCGACGGAGAGGAAGAGTTGGTCGTGGTCACGCGCGACCGCATCGTGGTGCCGAGCGTCGAATCCTTGCCGATTATCGACCGCACCGGCAATCCAGTGGGGGACATTGGCTACATCGTGATCCAACAGTTCACGGAAGACACGCGCAGCGAACTGTTGGACTTGCTCGACGGCGCCCGCAACGCTGGCTTGACGCAGCTGATCATCGATCTACGCAACAACCCCGGCGGATTGCTGCGTGCGACGGTCGATGTCACCGGCGAGTTCGTGGATGAGGAAACCATCCTGGTCCAGATCGACCGACTGGGCGAGGAGGAGATATTTCGTGACCGCTCAGGCGGGGGCGGGTTGGACCTTGAGCTGGTCGTGCTGATCAACGAGTACAGCGCCTCGGGCTCGGAAGTGATGGCGGCGGCGCTGCGCGACCACGGCCGTGCGGTATTGATCGGCGCGACGACGACCGGCAAGGGTACGGTCAACGTGCCGCGTCGCCTCTCGGACGGGAGCGTGCTGTACGTCAGCATCGCCCGCTACCTGACGCCGAACCGTCAGCCGGTCGAGGGGCTCGGCGTGGTTCCCGATATCGAGATCGCCCTCCCCGATACTGGCTTCGAGGCCGGTCAGGACCTCCAGCTCTTCGTCGCTATCGAGTACCTGCGCGGCGAGTATCTTCCCGCTGACACTGCTGACTCAGTCGAGCCGGCAGAGTCGACGACCGATCAGTCGGAGTCGGAGGAGTAGCCTGCCGCTGCGGTGTGATAGAGCGATTGTGGAAAGGACACGCGCATGACGACCCCGAGCGAAGGCTGGGCGCGGCCGGAGTTGATCTGCGAGACCGAGTGGCTGGCCGAGCACTTGAACGACGACGACCTGGTGCTGCTCGACTGCGACCTGCTCGACGCGTACTTGCGGCTGCACATTCCCGGTGCGGTCTGGTCGTTGTCGCGGTATTGGAAGACGGATCCGCGCGACGATTCGCAGATCTATGGGATGTCGGATCCTGAACAGTTCGCGCGGCTGGTCGGTCGGCTGGGGATTACGCCCCAGACGACGGTGGTCGCGTATGACGGCGCAGGCTCGTTGTATGCCGCGCGTGCCTGGTGGACCTTCGATCGCTTCGGACACACGAACTTTAAGATTCTGCACGGCGGGCTCGATAAGTGGTACGCGGAAGGTCGGTCGTTGTCGCGCGAGAATCTGCGTCCGCAGTCGGTGGAGTACCCGACGCCTCCAGCGCCGCATGACGATTCGATCTGCAGGTTGGACGAGATCCCCGCCGCGCTCGAAGATGACAACCATGTGTTCTGGGATGTGCGTTCAGACGGCGAATGGACGGGCGCGAACAAGCGCGGCACGCAGCGTGGCGGGCGCATCCCCGGCGCAGTGCATCTGGAGTGGCTGGATACGCTCGAGAGTCCGGTGCGGACGCTGAAGCCGCCGGCGGATTTGCGTCGAATGCTGGCCGACTTGGGCATTACCCCAGAGAAGATGGTGACCACCTATTGACAGGGCGGTATCCGTGCGGCGCACGGATACTGGCTCCTGCAACTGCTCGGCTACAACCAGAGCCGCAACTACGACGCGTCGTGGCACGAGTATGGGAACGCGCTCGATCATCCGCTCGAAGATCACCAAGGAGGGTGATCATTCCGAGCGGTCAGTCGGTTCGTTCCTCGATTCCCTCGATCTGTGCGACGAGGGCGGCTTCGATTTCGGCGAGGGTGGCGAAGGCTTCGAAGCGCGCGGCAACGACGCCAGCGGTGTTGACGACGAACGTCCATTCATCCGTCTGTAGCCCCCATTCCTCGAGGATCGGCGTTTCGATCGGCTCTGCGCCTAGCCGCACCTGCCTGGGGTTCTCGTAGAGATCGATGTGTACGTAGTTGGCGGCGTCGCCGTAGGTGGCGCGTAGCTCCGAGAGCACCTCGGCCTGCGGTCCGCAGAAGGCGTTGGTGCAGAATCCGGGCGAAGCGAAGACGACGACGAACGGCTTGTCGGTGGCGATCGCGTCGGTGAGCGAGATCAGGTACAGGCCGGGATCGGGCGACTCGCCAGTGGAGAGCTCGGCGATATTCGCGACATCGCTGAGGGTGCGGCTGTCAGATGCCGGCGCCGCGTCGCCGACTGACGGCGCGGTTGTGTCCGCGGGAATGTCCACGGCGATGCCGAGCTCGGTGAAGCCGTCTGCCGACGGCACGCGCAGGATCAGGTTCCAACGTCCGTCGTCGGTGAAATTGACGGTTGTGACGTGGAATCCGCGGATCCCGTCGGGGAATCGGGCAAAGCGTGCGATCGTCTCCTGCATCTGCTCGGGGGCGTCCTGTCGGACAGCGGTGACACTGAGGGCGGCGAACTCCACGAGCCCGTCCGGGCCCTCGATCACGACCGAGACGCGGTGCGCGCCCGGCGATAGGTCAGGCGTGCCGAGCGCCACGGTGTAGCCCGCCTCGAACACGTACACGGGATAGCCAGCGTCGCGCAACAGCTGGAGGCGGGGGCTGAGATCATCGTAGGCGGCAGCCTCGATGATGCCGTCCGACGAGCCGCCCGTCGTTGCGCCATGAGACGAGGCGACATTGGGGGGGTCAGCATCGGTCGCGCGTTGCTCGGGCTGCGCTGGCGGCTGCTGAGCCTGAGCGTCTGACTGCTGTGGGTCGTCGGCTGACGTCGAGCACGCCGCGAGCATCAGAGCGGCGACGAGGGTGACAAGAAACGATCGTGGCATGGTGATGTGCGTACGGTGTGATGCGCGTGCGGTCGGTCGTGCGCCGTGCACGCCCTGGATGTGGGTCTCATTCAGTCGATGGCTATGTCGATGCTACTCGCCGCCGATGTAGGAGCCGAACGTGAAGGCGAAGATGCGGAACTGGTCGGAGTTGGAACTGAGCCTGAGCTCGCGCTCCGACCACTCGGGCAGAAAGATCAGACGGTACAGGTCATTCTTGGTGACACGGATGTATGAGCGACCGCGTGCGTCCCAGCGAATGTGCGCACCGGCTGTGTTCGGATCGAGCCACTGGCCGTCGAGTTGGACGTAGACCTCGTAGGGCTCGCCGTCTGCGGCGGCCGTGAGGACGACGTTGGCCGTGCGGCCACGCATCAGCAACGCGATGTAGTCTTCCAGGTCGGTCGTCTCGCGGGCATGGACGATCGCCTCCGACTCGATCGTCCAGAGGCCCTCGATGTACCAGAGATTGTGCTGACGTTGACGTGTCTCGACGTCTCGGTAGCGCGTCGGTATGTCGGGTCCAGTCAGAAAGTAGGCCTCTTGGCCGGCGTAGGGGCCGCCCGCGCCGGTGTTGCGCCGCCAGCCGGCGTAGAGTTCGCGGGTCTGGCGCTGACTGGTCTGTTCACGGGTCGGCGGGGAGACATCGACGCCGAACGGCACGTCCGACAGATCGCGCCCGACCGCTTCGAGGGCGGCGCGAATTTCGCGCTCCGTCTCCTGGTAGCGCCCTTCGCCGAAGTGCTGATAGCGGACGCCCATGGGCGAGCCGTCGTCGGTGGGACCGATCAAGTACTTGGCGGGCCAGAAGCGGTTCTGGAATGCGCGCCAGGTGCGGTAATCGTTATCGATCGGGACGCGGTATGCGATCCCATGTTCGGCGATCGCGGCAGCGATGTTGGCGGGGAGCTGTTCGAACTCGAACTCGGGCGTGTGGACGCCCAGGATGACGAGACCGTGTTCGCGGTACTGTTCGTCCCACGCGGTCAGGAAGGGCAGCGTGCGGATGCAGTTAATGCAGGTATAGGTCCAGAAGTCCACGAGCACGACGTTGCCCTGGGCAAGCTCGAGCGCGATCGATGTTTCCTCGCCGTTGAGCCAGCCGGTCAGGCCGGTGAGGTCGGCAACCGTCGCGGCGGCGCGAATCTCTTCCGCCTGCGTGCGTAGCTCGCCTCGCTTGTTCGCCTGATCTTGCTGATTGGCTTGATCGGCTGGGTTGGCTTGATTGCTCTGCGCCTGGTTGGGTTCGCTCGCCGAGACGCCAGTAGTGGCTGGTGCTGGCGTTGCTTGTCGTGCGCGAGCTTGCTGTGGTTGCGCGCTGGCTGGTGGTGGCGAATGTGTGCTCGCCTGCGACGCCTGGGCAGTCGGAGTGGTGACAGCCTGTGCGTCGGTCTGCTGGGTCTGCTGGGCGCTGCGCAACATGTCGGGTGGTTCTGGTTGCGCACGATCTTCATTCGGGGCACACGCCGTGAGGAGTCCGACGCCCAACGCCATGCTCAAGATGACGCCCCGGGCCAGCGCGGCGGCACCGAGATGAACGCTACGCCAATGGAGTGCGTGAGCCATGCCAGCGAGCCTACCGCGCGCGGCGGCGGCTGGCGGACAGATGTGGATGGGGCCGCGTGGGGACGTTAGGCGCGGCTGTCGGCCCAGGCGCTGATCAGGGTGTGCGCGATCGCCATCGGGCCGGGCAGCGAGAGCGCGCCGTCGGGCAGGCCGGGCTGCCCGAGTTGCGCGGCGGGCTGCGCGAGCGAGCGACGTATCTCGTCGCGGCTGAACCAGCGCACATCGTCCATTTCCCAGTCGTCGTAGTTGATCTCCGCGTTGCCGGCGTCGGCGTGGCAGCCGATCATCAGGGACGACGGGAAGGGCCACGGTTGTGACGAGTGATAGCGCACGTTGACCGCGTCGATGCCCGATTCCTCCGCCACCTCGCGCCGTACGGCGTCCTCGATCGACTCGCCGTGGTCGATGAATCCGGCCAGCGCGGAGAACATACCGGGCGGCCATGTAGCTTGACGCCCGAGTAGGCAGCGGTCTCGCTCACGGTCGATCACGACGGTGATCACCACCGGATCGGTGCGCGGGAAGTGCTCGGCGGGGCAGTCGGTGCACTTGCGCAAGATGCCGCCCTGCGCCGCAGACGTGGGCGCACCGCAGACCGCGCAGAAGCGGTGGCGCTCGTGCCAATCGAGGAAGGCGCGCGCCTGCGCGGCGATGCCCGCATCGTCGGCGTCGAGCACGGGCGCGGCCATGCGCAGATCGTTGAAGGCTGCGCCGTCCGGTAGATCGAATGCATCTGCCGCCGAGGCTTCGTTGATCGCGAAGCGCGCGGCGCCCTCGCGGGTGCCCAGCAGGAGCGCTGGATGCCGCTCCATATCGGCGGTCGGCGGCAGCGATGACCAGGCCAGCCGCATCCCGCCGTCCTGCTGGATCATCGGCAAGGTCAGATTGCGTAGCGGCAGGAAGCGGGCATCGGGCGATGCGATCTGCGTGGCGACCCAGTCTTCATCACGCCGGTGGGCGGCTTCGCGGTCGAGGGGATTGCCGGAGAAGATGTTGCGGAATTCGGAGCGGGATTCGGACATGGACAGCTCCGCGTTGCGCTGACGCCCAGCTCGTGCGCCTAGCTCGTGTGGGACTCGGCGGCCGGGTCGAACTGGATGGCGGCCGGCCGTCGTGGCAGACCGGGCATGGTCATGATCTCGCCCGAGATGACCACCACGAATCCGGCGCCCGCGGACGGCCGCACGTCGCGGACGGTGAACTCATGCTCAGTGGGGCGACCGAGCCGCGATGGGTCATCGGACAGGGAGTACTGCGTCTTGGCGATGCAGACCGGCCAGTCGGCCTGGCCCAGCCGCCGTGCGCGTCGCAGGGTGAGTTCAGCGCGTCGTAGGTAGGAGACGCTGCCAGCCCCGTAGACCTGGCGTGCGACCACCTCGATCTTCTCGCTCAGCGGCTGGTCGAGCTCGTAGAGGGGCTGAAACTTGGGACGTGCAGCCGGGTCGTCGGCGAGGGCTTCGCGGACCTCGCGGGCGAGAGCCAGGCAGGCGTCGCCACCGGCAAAGGGATTGGCGACGGCCGCGCGGATGCCGCGAGCACGGCAATGCGCGACGATCGCCTGAAGCTCGACCTCAGTGTCGGAGGGGAATCGGTTCACCGCGACGATGGGCGTGACGCCGTGCCGCAGGACGTTGTCGATGTGCGCGTCCAGGTTGGGCAGACCGGCCTCGAGCGCCAGGATGTCCTCGGTCTCCAGATCGCGAGCGTTGCGCCCCCCGTGGCGCTTGATCGCGCGGGCCGTGGCGACGATCACTGCCGCCTGCGGCTCGAAGCCACCGATCCGTGAGACGACGTTGAAAAACTTCTCCGCTCCCAGATCGGAGCCGAAGCCGGCCTCGGTGACGGTGATCTCGGCGCAGGCCATGGAGGCGCGGGTGGCGGCGATCGAGTTGCAGCCCAGCGCGATGTTGGCGAACGGTCCGCCATGCACAAAGGCCGGGCCGCCCTCGGTCGTCTGCACGAGGTTGGGCCGGATCGCGTCTTGCAGCAGCACGGTCATCGCGCCATCGACTTCAAGCTCGCGGCAGGTCACAGGCTGGATCGGCGAGCCGCCGCTGTAGCCGACGATGATGTCGCCCAGGCGCTGGTGGAGATCATCGAGATCGGCGGCCACGGAGAGGATCGCCATCACTTCGGAGGCCGGCGTGATGTCGAAGGCCTCCTCGCGAGGGACGCCGTCGGTCGCTCCGCCCATCCCGATCACGGCCCCGCGCAGGGCGCGGTCGTTCATGTCCAGACAGCGCCGCCAGGTGATGCGGCGGGCGTCGAGTCCCAGCGCGTTGCCGTGGAATAGCGAATTGTCGATCGCGGCCGCGAGCAGGTTGTTGGCCGCCGTCACCGCGTGCAGGTCGCCGGTGAAGTGCAGGTTGATGTCATCGGTTGGCAGCGCCTGTGATTTGCCGCCGCCAGCGCCGCCGCCCTTGATCCCGAACACAGGCCCCATCGACGGCTCACGCAGCGCCACGGCTGCGTTCGCGCCCGAGCGCCGCAACGCCTGGGTGAGACCGATCGCGGTTGTGGTCTTGCCCTCGCCAGCGGTCGTGGGGGTCATGCCCGTCACCAGCACGAGGTCGCCTGAGACCATGTCGCCGGGTGGGCGCTCGGAGAGCCGCCTGAGCGCCGCCGCCGACAGCTTCGCCTTGTGGCGCCCGTACAGATCCAGATCATCAGGCGACAGACCGAGCTCGGCCGCCACATCGACGATTGGCCGCATGTCGCTCCCCCCGCGGACATTACAGTTGCGGACGTTACAGCTGCGGACGCTGCAGCGTCGTACGTCCCGCTCTGGCTCTTCCAGTCTCGCGCACAGCTCGCACGGCGCAGCGCTGGCACGGGCAGGGTAGCGCAGCCTGTCAGGTGTCCTAAACCAGTCGGACCCGAACGCAGACGCACGGGATTGAGGAGCGGCCTAATGCTCGACGGTGACCTTGACGTCGGTGACCTTCCGCGAGTTGACGATCAAGGCGATATTGAAGTCGCCGTCGTCGTTGAGCCGGAGCGGAATGGCGGCGACTCGCCACGGCGGGCTGAGATCCTCGAAGCGGTAGTCGTTGAGCTCGAAGAACTCCCGCGCGCCAGCGTCGTACTCGATCCGTACGAGAATGTGGTCGGCGTCGACGGCCTCGTTCATTTCGAGTCGGATCCAGAACCGCTCATCCAGGGCCAGGGGGCGGTTGAGCGGGGTCAGAACGGCGCGATCGGCAGCTGACTCGTCGATGTAGAGCGCCGCTTCCGCCGATCCGCCTACACCAGAGAAGATGCCGGCGCCTGAGCCCCCGCAAGCGGCCGATGCGGCGGCGCAGACGACGGTCAGCAGCGCGAGGGCCAGCAGTGGCAGCAGGGCGCGACGACGCAGCATCATTGCAGCCTATCTGCCAGTCCAGCCGCCCGCGCCCGCAGAGTTCGGTCGACAGAGTCGGGCATGCATATTCGGCTATGTATGGTCCGCCGGCAGAGCGCTAGCGCTCGCGACCCCAGAGCAACCAGTATCCGGCGGCGGTGGAGAGCAGACCGATCGCCGCGAGCGGCGGCCACCAGGGGCGCAGCGTCGGCAGCAGCGGAGGATGCGCCAAGACGGCCGCGCCGACGCCGAGTGCGACGGCCAGTCCGGCTGCCGACAGGGCGGCCAGTAGCACCGGCCACCGCGCCAGCATCCTCGCCGTGTGGTGTCGCTTCATGCATGCATCGTACGTCTCCAGGCCGCGACCGACGTAAGATCGCTCTATGACGAAGAAACAGTCTCGCAAGCGACAGCCTGACACCAATGGATCGCGTGAGAACGACCGCCTCATCGCGGGCAATCGGCGCGCGCTGCACGACTATGAGATCCTTGAGCGCTACGAGGCGGGGCTGGCGCTGACCGGCTCGGAGATCAAGAGCCTCCGCGACGGTCGCGCGTCGATCCAGGAGGCCTATTGCCGCGCCAGCGGCGGCGAGGCGGCGCTGGTCGGCGCGCACATCGCGCGCTACGAGCCGTCGGGCGCGGCCAACCACGAGCCCACCCGCCGCCGTCGTCTGCTGCTGCACCGCCGTGAAATCCGACAGCTCGAGGCGGCCTTCGCGCAGCGAGGGCTGACGCTGATTCCGCTGCGGCTGTACCTCACGCGGGGTATGGCCAAGCTGGAGATCGGGGTCGGGCGCTTCCGCAAGCGGCACGACAAGCGTCAGCGGCTGGCCGAGCGAGACTCGCAGCGACAGATCGAACGCGCCCTGCGCGGCTGACGGCATGGGCTGAAGTCTGGGCGCCGCCCTGCGCCCAAGCTGTCTGTGCGAAACGTTGCCCAACAGGCGGCGCGTTGGTAGGCTGGCGACACGCCGGCTCGCGCCGGCAGACCCACCGTGGGGACGAAAGGGTTCGACAGCGGTTGACTTCGCGTTGCGGCGTGCCGAGCTGGCGTTTGCTCGTTAATCCACGCCAACCTTCCTTACATGGCGAAACCAAGGAGCTCGCCCTCGCCGCCTAACCGCGGCGACGTCGCCCCATAGCTGAATCTGAACAGCACGGGGACGGCGCCGACAAATCGGATGCCCGTCGCGGGTGTGGGACCGCGGCGGAAAGACCATCCCACTCACCTGCAGGTCACGGTAGGCCGACGCGCCGGCCGGCAGGGACACCAAAGCGACGGCTACGCACGTAGAAGCAGCCCGCAGCGGCCGTCTGGACGGGGAGTTCGATTCTCCCCCGTCTCCACCACACTCCACCGCGCACAGTTTCCAGGTCCGAGAGAGGTCGCGCATGGCCGCCGCTCGGTGGGCCGCCGCTCGGTGGGCGACCGTAATGTACGAGTTTGTGAACTAATCCTTGCGCAGCTCCAATTCTGTTGGGATGCGCGTTGTAGTCTGTTGCGAACTGACCCGGCGGGCTCATCGTCGGGCAAGCAGTATTCGGCGGGACGCCCCCGCTGCAGGAGGTACTGATGAGCGAGCGAAACTATTGGCAGAGAATGCGGCGTCGGCAGATGTCGCGGCGCGCACTGTTGGGCGCTTCCGCACGAGCGGGCGTCGGCGCAGCCGGCCTGGCGCTGGTCGGCTGTGGCGACGACGACGACGGTCAGCAGGCCGCGGCGCAGGTCCAGCAACAGCAAGCCGCGCAGCAACAGGCCGCACAACAGCAAGCCGCGCAGCAACAGGCCGCGCAGCAGCAGCAACAACAAGCTGCGCAACAAGCACAGCAGGCGGATCAGCAGACGCAAGCGACGCAGCAACAGGCCGCGCAACAAGATGAGCCGCAGGTCGTGTCGGTACTGCCCACACCCGGCTCGGGTGGCTCAGGCATCGCGCCTTACGTTGGCCTGAGTTCTGGCGACCCACCTACTCTGGACCCATACGAGAACCTTACCTACCGCACGCAGATAGGCTCAGCATACCACTATGCCAAGCTGATCCGCGAGGTAGAAGGCGCGCCAAGCATCTCACCGATCAACACGGCTGAAGTTAGTGAGGACGCGTCGCGGCTGCCTGAGGTCGTGGATCCAACGACCTATATCTTCCAATTACGTGATGACGTTTACTGGCATGATGTCGAGCCGCTGAATGGCCGAGCGTTGACGCTTGACGACATCATGTACACCTATGACCGTTTCCGCGAGGTGTCGCCCAATGCAGCTGGTTGGGACAAGGTGGTTTCTTCCTTTGTTGGAGGTGAGGACAACTCTATCACGGTTGGCCTGCATCGCCCGCATGCGCCGTTCCTTACTTTGGCTTCGTCTTCGCAGCACCTGTGGTTCATTCCACCGGAGATCGTGGATGACAATACCGTCGCTTCGCGCCCGGTTGGCGCAGGCCCGTGGATCTTCGAGGAGTTTGAGCCGGGCGTGGCGCTGCGCTGGCGTCGCAACCCTAACTGGCACATCGGCAACGACATGGGTGGAGCTCCATTCCAGGAGAGCATCACCAAGACGATGCAGAACGACCCGAACGTGCTGATTCAAGCGATCGCCGACGGCAACCTGGATATGTCGCTGTTGTCGGCAGCAGTGTATCAGCAGATGAATGATGCGATTCCGGCTGACTACGATCGCGATCGCTTCTTCGTATTTACGCCGAACACGGTACCGGGAGGCTTCTACTTCAACTTCTCGATTCCACCCTGGAACGACGTGCGGATGCGGTTGGCGCTGTCGATGTCGATGGACCGTGACGGTGTCCTGTCTGCGACCGATGACACAGGGAGAGGGGGGTGGCAGAGTGGCATCTCACAGCTGCCGCCGTTCTGGCTGGACCCGAAGTCGGATGAGTTCGGGTCTAACTCCAAGTACTTCCAGTTGAACCGTGAAGAGGCTTATAAGCTGATGGACGCGGCAGGCCATCCGGAGGGTGTGCAGGCGCTGGTCCACAACACGGCGGACTATGGTGCCGCGACCAACAACCTCTACGCCGCCTGCATCGCGACAGTGGCTGAGTCGGGCTTCCAGTTCGAGATTAAATCGAAGGAGTACGCGGCCTACATCGCCTCGATCTTCCGTGGTAACTTCCCGGACCGTTGGGACGGCGAGTCAAGCCACTTGGCGATTGGCCCCTTCTATGGCGGCGCGACCGACCCGGAGGACTTGTTCGCCGCGGTCTACTCGCGTACTTCTGGTCGTCACAATTGGGGCTCATCCGGTCGCTCGCCGAGCAACCGTGACGCGGTGCTGGAGCTCGATACTGGTGGAAACTCCGAGGCTTGGTCGCCAGTCGACTCGGATACCTTTGGTCACCCCAACTCGGCGATCGGCGGCGGGCTGGAGTTGGATGAGGATCTGCACAAGATGTTCGACGACCAGCGGGCAATGCTGGATCTCGAGGAGCGCATTGAGGCGATCAATGACATCCAACGCTATCTGGCTGAGAAGATGTACTACGTGCCGTACGTCGCGACGCCTGGCGTGTATGCCTTTAACCCGTGGGTCAAGCAGAGTGACTTCGACAATGTGCACCCCAAGACCACCTACGGCTGGGGTGGAGCATTCGAACCATATGTCTGGCTCGACCAGGCCATGAAGGACGAGCTTACTTAGTTCTGCGATTAGCCTCAGTGACGCCCGTCGCGGTCACGCGACGGGCGTCACTGGCTCTTCGTCAATCATCATTTCCCTGCAGAGTGGATACGCATGAACCAGTACATAATACGACGGATCTTGCTGATCATCCCCACACTGTTGGGCGTTACGATTCTGGTATCGCTACTGGTTGAGCTATTGCCCGGAGACTTTGTTGACACGTTGCTAGAGGAGTACACCGGTCAGGGCGAGAGTGTACAAGAGTTTCGCGCCCGGATCGAGGCGCAACTGGGACTGGATCGTCCTTGGCACGAGAGTTATGCTGACTGGCTCTGGGACGCAGTCCGCGGTGATTTAGGAACTTCGTTGCAAGGATCATTTCGGACGGTGAATGAGGAATTGCAAGCCGTATTCCAGTCACAATGGAGCTTGGCTTTCTAGCACTGGTGGTGGGGACGATCGTGGCGCTGCCGGTTGGTGTGATTTCGGCGGTGCGGCAGGACTCTAGCGCGGATTATGTATTGCGCAGCCTGGCGGTGCTGGCGCTGGCCGTGCCAAGTTTCTGGTTGGCAGTTATCGTGATCAGTATCGTCTTCCCGACCCTCGGATTACCTGCCCTCCCAGTGACTTATTCGACACCGACGGAAGATCTTCTTGACAACTTACGCAAGATGTACGTGCCGGCAATTCTGCTCGGCGTGGCGTTGGCGGGCCCAATGATGCGGCTCACGCGGGGTGAGATGTTGGAGGTGCTGCGCCAGGACTACGTTCGTACTGCGCGTGCCAAGGGGCTGCAGGAGAACTCGGTGATCGTGCGTCACGCGATGCGTAATGCGTTGATTCCGGTGCTAACCGTGATCGGCTTGCAGGCTTCGCTGCTGATCGGCGGATCGGTGATTATGGAGAGCATTTTCAATCTGCCGGGTATGGGCCTGAAAATGATCGAGGCCCTGAAGCGCCGCGACATTCCCGTCGTGATGGGTATCATGGTCGTGATCGCATTCTTCGTGATCGTGGTGAATCTGATTGTGGATCTTGCCTACTCACTGGTCGATCCACGCATCCGCTATTCCTGACCAGAACGGTTCCGCGAAGGGACTTGCAAGTGTCCGAATCCGCAGCAGTCGATGAAGCAGTCGTCCTTCAGGACAGCGAGGGGATCGCCACTCGGCTGCGTGGGTTCTTGGAAACGCTGATCAATCGCTCGCTGGAGAGCCCGATCGGATTCGTGAGTGCGCTTGTAGCTTTGGTCGTGCTCGGATCGTTCGGATTTCTCATCGCGGTTGTCGTGATGCCATACTGGATGTACCGGCGCCGCAAATACCTGGGTGCCTTCGGTGCATTGATTCTGCTGGCCTGTGTGTTGGTAGCATTCTTCGCGCCGCTAATCCAGACGACTGAGACCAGTGGTAATCCTAATGTTGTGCCTTATGCCAAGGCACCGTTTTCGGAGCGCTTCACGCCCCCGACTTGGGATCACATTCTTGGCACTGATAATCTTGGTCGCGATTATGTAACGCGCATTGTCTACGGGGCTGAAGTCACCGTGTTGGTTGGGATCGGCACAGTGCTGCTGACAGCCTTCCTAGCGACGGCGATCGGGATCGTCTCGGGCTACTTTGCGGGTGCAGGGCCGGGTTGGCAGATGCGTGGGCCGCCGGCGTTGCTCAACCTGCCTACCCCCCTCTGGTGGTTCGCGGCTTTGCCTGTGGCACTCTTGGTGCTCGTTGCGCAAAGCGTACTTCGCCTACTTGATATCGCCAGCTTGGGTCTTGCGCATGATCAGTTCGAGCGACTTTCTGAGTCGTTATTTGGCCAGATTCCCTCGCGCCGCGGTGGACTGCCGGACGTCGACCTGGTGATTCAGCGTGTGGTCGACGTTTGGAACGCGTTTCCTGCAATCTTCCTAATCTTAGGCATTCTGGCCGTGCTTGGCTCGGGCGGCGATGGTTTCTTCGGGCTGGGGCGCGGGCCGGATATCGGGCCGCAGGCAGACTTCGGCGATGAGTGGTTGTGGGAAGTGTTTCCACGCACGACGGTCGTGATCGTGACGCTGGCGGTTGTGCTGGCCGCGGGCAATTCGCGGATTGTGCGCGGCGCAGTGCTGTCAGCTCGTGCGGCGCAGTACGTCGAGGCCGCCCGCACGCTGGGCGCCTCGAACGCCCGGATCATGGTGGCGCATATCATTCCCAACGTGATGGCGACGATCATCATCCTCTCCTCGATCAACCTCGGCGTCGCGGTCTTGGCCGAAGCGGCGATCTCCTTCCTGGGCTTCGGGATCCCTGAACCCTTCCCGACTTGGGGCCGAGATGCTGGCGGTTTGGCACTGACCTATGGTGCCCAGTACTGGTGGATGGCAGTGTTCCCGGGTCTCGCGATTGCCATCACCGTGTTTGGCTTCAACATGATGGGCGACGCCCTACGCGATATCCTAGATCCACGGCTGCGCGGCACGTAGATCGTACGGTTGGATCGCTGCCGTCTTACTTGCGGCCGAACTTGCGGAGCACGTCGTCGGACGAAATCTCGATGAGCGTCGGTCGTCCGTGCGGACATGCATGGGGGTTGCGACAGCGTTCGAGGTCACGCAAGAGGGACGCCATCGTCGCCTGATCCAGTGCCTGGCCGCGCCGCACCGAGCCATGGCACGCGGTGGCGGCGGCGGCGCGATCGAAGCGCTCGGGGTCGCCACGGTCCGACGAGAGCTCGGCCAGCACGCCCCGAATCAGGCGCTCGGCGTCAGCCGCGGAGCAGGCGGCGGGGATGGCCCGTAGGCGCAGGACGCGATCGCCGAATGGTTCGGCGTCGAAGCCTAGCGAGCGCAGCTGTTCGGCCGTCGTATTCCAGTGCACTGCTTCGTCAGCATCCAGCGTGAGCAGGATCGGCGTGAGCAGCGGCTGGGCTGCAGCAGACGTGGCGTTCGCGGCCTGCAGCAGGCGCTCGTACACGATCCGCTCATGCGCGCCGTGCTGGTCGACCAGGACGAGCCCTGCAGGTCCCTCGGCGATGATGAATGTGCGGTGCAGCTGTCCGATCGTCCGCAGGGGTGGCAGGGCCGGCTGGGGGCGCCGCTGCTCTGGACTGGACGGCTCAGACGTGAACGGCTCATGGTCAGTTTCCAGCGCGGTGTGGTCGACCGCGGCTTCAGCCACGGCGCGGGTTCGTCCCAGACCACCTGGCAGCGCCTGCTGCGGCTGATCTGCCGCGTACTCGAGATCAGCGTGGCGCGTCGAGCGCCCCAGCCGCAGCGGCGCGGCGGAGCGACCCTCGGCGAGCGCGGCCCGGATCGTGCGCTGCAGGAGCGAGAAGGCGGCATCCGGATCGCGCAGTTTGACCTCGGCCTTGGCAGGATGGACGTTCACGTCGACGGCGTCTGGTGGGACCCGCAAGCGGACTACGGCCAGGGGAAACTCGCCTGAACCCAGCCAGTCTCGGTAGGCCTCCTGGACGGCGAACGCGAGCCTTCGATCGTTCACTGGGCGGCCGTTCACGAACAGCCGTAGGCGGTCGCGCGTGCGGCGTGCGTCCTGTGGTGCGCCCGCGAGGCCGTCGAGCGCGATCTCGCCACGCGCCGAGTGCGCCTCGAGCCCGAATGCGCGACGCGCAGCGTCGGGGTTGAAGACCGCCGCCGCCGCAAGCCGCAGCGGCGCGTCAAGGTGTGCTCCGTCGTGTATTTCGTCGTTAGCCTCGAGCGGCTGGAGCGCGTCGCTTGGGGTGTGTTCCAGCGGCGTGCGGCCATCGAGCACGACACGCAGTGAGCGGTCTGGATTGGCGAGCACTGCGTCGCCGGCGGCGCGTAGCAGCGCCGCGCGTTCGGCCCGCGCGCCGGCTAGGAACGCGCGGCGGGCGGGTTGGCCGGCGAAGAGGTCGATCACCTCCACCGACGTGCCCGGCGCCCGAGCGGCCGGCTGCGGACCGCCACTGCGTCCCAGCTCAAACTCGATCTCGCACGCCGCTGCGGCATCGGCTGTCCGTGTGGTGAGCCGCAGGCTGCCCGCCGCTGCCGCGATCGCCGGGAGCGCCTCGCCGCGAAACCCGTAGCTGACGAGCGCCGACAGGTCGTCCACCGAGGTCAGTTTCGAGGTGGCGTGCCGATGGAACGCGAGCGGGACGTCGGCGGCGGGGATGCCGGCGCCGTCGTCGTGCACGGCGATCCGTTCGCGGCCGGCCCGCTCGATCTCTACCGTGATTCGTTGCGCGCCGGCGTCGAACGCATTCTCGAGTAGCTCCTTCAGCACTGCCGCCGGACGCTCGATCACCTCGCCGGCCGCAATCTGCGCGGCGACCAGTTCAGGCATTTCGCGAATCCTCCGCTGGCGCGGTTCCTGACCAGTCTGCCGGGCAGCGGAACGTGTGGTCATGAGCCGGCGTCCGCTATGGAGGTAGAACGGGAAGCGGACGTGGTCGACCGCCGCGCGCGCAGCTCGCTGCGCGCCTGATCGCGCAGCGCGTACAAGGCTGAGATCGCCTCGAGCGGCGTGATCCCGTCGACGTCGAGGTCGGCTAGGTCTTGCACGAGCGGGTCGAGCGGTGGATTGAGCGATGTCGGAGCGTCGATTGCTGGCATCAGCATGAGCTGGGGTGGGTTGGGCGTCGGAACTGCGGGCGAGCCAGCGGCGGGCGGCGCCGTGCCGCGTTCGAGCTGGTCGAAGAGCGTCTGTGCCCGCGCCACGACGGCCGCGGGCAGCCCTGCCTGCTCGGCCACCTGCACGCCATAGGAGCGGTCGGCGGCGCCAGGTTCGATGCGGTACAGAAACCGCAGCGCGCCCGCCGCACTCTCCTCGACCCGCACCGCGGCGTTGGCGATTCGCGGGAAGCTGCCGGCCAGGACCGTCAGTTCATGGAAGTGGGTCGCGAACAGCGTGCGTGGTCCGCGCGTCGGCGAGTTGACCGCCGCGTCGGTCTGCGCCTTGCCCTGCGCGGCGTCATCGGCCGGGGGCGCGGCGGTGGTCGACGCGCCGACCAGGCGCTCGGCGACGGACTGGGCGATCGCCAGGCCGTCCCAGGTCGATGTGCCGCGTCCGATCTCGTCCAGCAGCAACAGCGAGCGCGGGGTCGCGCCGTGCAGCAGTCGCGCCGTCTCGAGCATCTCGACCATGAAGGTGGAACGCCCCCCAGCCAGGTCGTCGTGCGCGCCGACGCGGGCGAAGATACGGTCGACCAGGCCGATCCGCGCGCGCTCGGCCGGGACGAACGCGCCGGCCTGGGCCAGGATCACGATCAGCGCCGCCTGGCGCAGATAGGTCGACTTGCCCGCCATGTTCGGTCCGGTCACGAGCAGCAGCTGCGGTGCGCGCACGCCGTCATCGGCGAGCCGCAGGTCGTTGGGTACGAACGCCCCCGGCGCGGCGGCGGCCTCGACGATCGGATGGCGACCGCCCTCGATCTCCAGTTCGCCCGAATGGTCCAGCTGCGGGCGGGTCCAGGCGCGTTCCGCGGCGACCGACGCCAGGGCGACGGCGGCGTCGAGTCGGGCCGCCGTTGCGGCGATCTGGCGGACGGCGTCCGCCTCGGCCGCGAGCTCTGCGCGCAGGCGATCGACGCAGGCGCGCTCGGCCTCGGCCAATCGTTGCTCGGCCGCTTCCAGTTCCCGTTCGATCTCGCGCAACCGCGGCTCCGTGAACCGCTCGCGGTCGCGCAGCGACTGACGCCGCTCCCACACGTCGGGCGCGTGTGCGGCTTGCCCTCGTCTCAGTTCAATGTGATAACCAAAGGTGCGGTGAAAGCCGATTCGCAGCGCAGCGATGCCGGTCTCCGCCTGCAGCGTCGACTCCAGCGCCGACAGTCGCGCGCGGGCGGCGTTGGCCGTGTCTCGCTGGCGGTCCACCTCAGGGTCAGCGCCTTCCACGACGACGCCGCGCCCGTATTCGGATGCGGGCTGCTCGGCTAGAGCCGCAAACAAGCGCCGCGCCGGCTCTGGCGCAGGCCCCAATCGCGCGGCGAACGCGTCGAGCGCCGCGCCTGGCTCGCCGCCCGCGCGGATCAGCTCAGGCAGTTCCGCGGCATCGGCGAGCCCCCGGGCCAGCGAGCTGAGCTCAGGCGGCGGCGCGATGCCGGATACGGCTCGCGCGAACAGGCGCTCCAGGTCAGGCGCGCGCCGCAGCCGCTCGGCCAGGACGCGCCTGAGCGCCGGCCGCCGCACCAGCGCTTCGACCCGGTCCAAGCGCCGCTCGATCTGTGCGAGGTCGAGCAAGGGCGCGCCGACCGCGGCCCGCAGCCAGCGTCTGCCCATCGCGGAACCGCAGCGGTCGATCACTTCCAGCAGCGTGCGCGGTCGTCCGCGTTGGCCGATCTGGCCGCGTGCGCTGTCGCTGGCGTCGCCGGGTGTGCTGGGCGAGAGCACCGCCAGCGCGCGTTGCGCTGCGGCGTCCCACTGCAGGTGGGCGTCCGCTTCTATCCAGCGGGGCGTGTCCAGATGCGGCAGGAGTGGAGTCTCAACGTCGCCCTGCCCGACGCCGTCAACCCCACCTGGGTCGGCCGTGCCCGTCTCAGCCACGACTGCCTCGGCTGGCAGGGCCGAGCGCAGGTACGCGATGAGCGCGCCCACGGCCCCGAGCGTGGCCGCGTGGCGCTCCAGCCCGAAGGCGGCGGGCGGCGCCTGGAACTGCGCCTCGAGCATGCGAGCGGCGCGGTCCTCGCGGAAGTCGGACGCCGGTCGGCGCGTCAGCGGCAATGCCGCTGCCCCGTCGGCGCTCAGGACGCTGGCGAGCGCGTCGTCGGCGTCCTCCGCCAGGAGCAGCTCACGCACGCCGAGGCGGTCGAGCAGGTTGCGCGCGCGCCGCCAGAGGTCGGACATGGCATCACCGTTCTGGGCCGCCTCCGTGAACTCAGCTGAGCGGTCGGCGGACAGCTCGGCCAGATGCAGTGCGCCGGTCGTGATGTCCGCGGCGGCGATGCCGAGTTCGAGGCGTCGACGCCCGCGTCGCAGGCGGAGGGCGGCGCAGGCCGAAGCTGCACCGGCCTCGAGCAGGGACGGCTCCAGCGCCGTGCCTGGCGAGACGACCCGCACCACGCCGCGTCGGACGAGTTTCCGAGCGACGCCTGGACGTTCCAGTTGCTCGCAGATGGCCACGCGGTGCCCGGCGGCGACCAGCCGCGCCAGATGATGGTCGACCGAGCGCACCGGCACACCGGCAAGCGGAGCGCGCAGCCCACCGCCCATCGGTTTGGAGGTGAGGGCGATGTCGAGCTCCTGGGCAACCAGCTTGGCGTCGTCGTCGAAGGTCTCGTAGAAGTCCCCCAGCCGGAAGAGCAGGATCGCGTTAGGATGCCGCGCTTTGAGATCGAGGTACTGGCGTCGGACGGGCGTTACCATGTTGTCATCTTACACGTTACCGTGTATTCTTGTCGATGATGCCGCCCGCCAGGCTCCGGGCGCGGCAATCGTCTAATTGCTCAGGCAGTTTAGCAATTGATCACATCTATCGGCGATGTCCTGACCGTTGTGAACAACCTGCGTCGCATGCCGCCGGCGCAGCCGCGACTACCACCAGTGCGCCGCCGCGCGGGCAGTGCCGCTGACTGAGAGTGAGGCGGCGTGGGGTCTAGATCACAGAAAGGGTGGCGAGGTAGCGATCCTCAACGCGAACAGCGTTGGGCGCGATCTCGCGGCAGACATCACAGCGGATGCAGCGGGCGTCGTCGATCGTGAGGCCGGCTGGTTCGTCCGCGTCTTCGCTCTGTGCGCGCTCGACGATCGCGCCGGTCGGGCAGAACGGTCGCGCCTCGGCCAGCTCCGGCGCGTGTGGGTCGGTGGGCAGGTAGCGGATTAGGCCCGGCGCCGCCTGCGCTGGATCGCGGCGGGCGTCGAGATGGACATCCAGCTCCGGGCGGAAGTAGTTGACCAGTCCGCGCACCGCGTAGGGCGTGAACTGTCCGTGCAGACAGTTGGCGTTCTGCAGCGTGCGATCGATGGCGCCGATCCGCTCCAGGTCTTCCTGGCGGCCGTCGCCGTGCATGATTCGTTCCAGCACCTCGACCAGCCGCTGCGAGCCGCCATGGCAGGTGGTGCAGCGGCCGCAGGACTCGTCCTCGCAGAACTCGGAGAAGTACTTGGTCAGGTCGACGGCAGAGGCGCGCTCGTCGAACAGGATCAACCCGCCCGAGCCCAGCAGGACGCCGCGCTCGGTGAAGGGCGGGCGCTCGAGCTTGAGGGCGAGGTCGGAAGCGGGCAGGAGTCCGCCCAGGGGGCCGCCGGGCTGGATGCCTTTGGGGCTGTGGCCGTCGGGCGGACCGCCGCCGCAGCCCAGCAGGAGTTCGTCCATGCCCATGCCAAACGGCACCTCGAGGACACCGGGTCGCTCGAGGGAGCCGGAGATCGAGAACATCTTCGTGCCTGGGTCGGACTCGGTGCCGTGCTGCCGGTACCAATCGGCGCCGTGCTGCACGATCAGGGGCACGTTGGCGTAGGTCTCGGTGTTGTTCACGTTCGACGGTTGGGAGAAGACCCCTTTCTGGGCTGGGAAGGGGGGGCGAATCTTGGGCATCCCGCGCACCCCTTCGACCGACGCGATCAGGCCGGTCTCCTCGCCGCAGACGTACGAGCCAGCGCCGCGCGTGATCTCGAGGTCGAAGTCGAAGCCCGAGCCGAAGATGTCGTGGCCCAGCGCGCCGCGCGATCGGGCTTGGGCGAGCGCCAGCTCCATGCGCGCGATCGCCAGCGGATATTCGTCGCGGATGTAAATGAAGCCGTAGTCGGCGCCGGTCGCCCGTCCGGCGATCGCCATGCCCTCGATCACGAGATGTGGATCGGACTCCATGAGCACGCGGTTGACGAACGCGCCGGGGTCGCCTTCATCAGCGTTGCAGACGAGGTATTTGCTGGGGCCGGGCGCGCCGAGCAGAAACTTCCACTTCTGGCCGGCGGGAAAACCGCCACCACCGCGCCCGCCGACGCCGGCCGCGAGCACCAGGTCGCAGATCGCCATCGGCGCCATCTCGATCGCCCGGTCGAGCCCGGCATAGGCGCCCGCGGCGATCGCCTGGTCGATCGATTCGGGGTCGATCAGCCCCATGGAGCGCATCAGCCGGCGCTCCTGCGGAGCCCAGAAGGGGTGGTCGGCGAGCTGTGGCGTGTCTGCTGCGCCCGTGCGCGCGCCCACGAGCCAGCTGGCGGCCTGCTCGGCTGGATTGTCGCCCAGGACCGCGTCGAGGAAGCGGGTGGCGTCCTCAGGTCGCACGGGCCCGTAGACGACCGCGCCGGCAGCGGGACCGGGTCCGGGTCGCTCAACCTCGACCACGGGCTCGAGCCAGGAGAGGCCCAGCGTGCCGACGCGCATCAGGTCGATGCGGCGAGCGGCGGCGAGTGGGACCAGCGCTTCCCAGAGCCGGTCGGCCTCGGCCGCGATCGATGAGGTCGAGAGGTCGACTCGGAGCAGCGGGCGCTGGGGTGACCGCTGCGGAGCGCAGGCGAGCTCCGCAGCCTCGATCAGCTCGTCGTAGGCGCTACTCATCTGGTCGCTCCGTCCGCAGATTGTCCCAGCTGCTCGGGTTGCTCAACCGATCCATGCTGTGAGCCGTAGATTGACTCAGCCCCGACGAATGTGGCGGGCGCGATCTTGATCGGACGATCCGGCCAGGCGATCGGGTCGTCGCCGTCCCGCAGGCGGCGAGCGAGCTTGACCGTGTCGAGCATCGAGAGGGGGCCGACCACGCGTCCGTTGACCCAGACCATCGGGGCGCGCTCGCAGGTGCCGTTGCATTGTCCCAGCCAGAGCCCGAGCTCGTCGTCCGGGGTATTCTCGCCCAGCTGACAGCCGAACTCGGCCTCGAGGATGCGTCGTACGCGGTCGCCGCCCACGACGCGACAGGATGGCCCCGAGCACCAGGTGACCAGGGTCTTGGGCGGTGGCGAGTGGCGAAACTCAGCGTAGAAGGTGGCAGGCCCGTAGACCTGCGCTTCGCTGACGCGCAGGTGTCGCGCGATCAGGCGGATGGCGTCACGCGAGATCCAGCCCAGCTCTTCTTGAGCCAAGTGCAACGCGCGCAGCATCTGTCCCTGTTCGCGCGGTAGATGCTCGAGCAGTCCGGCGAACCGTTCCATCGCCGCCCCCGTCCACAGTGCAGTCCTGCGCGTATCCTATCCGCGCCCCAGATCAGGGACAACCTACTCCGCCGACCAGGCGCGGTTGAGCGCTGCACTACGTCGTGGCCGTGCTCGGATGCCGCACGATCGGCGCCGCATGCTCAATATGCTCAAGCGTGAGACTCCTCGCGCGGCTTATTCGTAGGGGCGCAGGATGACCTGGCGCTGCTGGGGCGGGCCGAGGATGGAGTCGATCTGCAGGACGAGTTGCGGTTCGTGGGGCATCCGCAGGACGACAAGTTGTCGGCTGTGATGCATCAGTTCGAGCGCACCCGGCGGTTCGACCTCGGTGATGACCAACTCGCGCGACTGCGGCGCCTCGACGCTGTCGCGGGTCTGCGCGACGCCGCGCGCGACCAAGGCGCCGGACGGCGTCAGGATCGAGCAGGAGGAGGCGCGCCTCTGGACTGCCGTGGGGGCGCTTCGCGGTTGTGCTCGTTGCGGCTCGGGCCAATGCGTGGCCGTCTCGGCTGGTCTCGGTGTGGGCGCCGACGGCGCGAAGGCCATGCCGGGAACGCTCGGGGCTGTTGACGTAGTGACCATCGATTCCTCGCTCCGTGTTGTTCGAGCCGTCGCCGCCACTGCTTATGCTCTAGCAAGCGCAGCGCCGTTCCGTCAAGTAGTCGGGTGGGGAGCGCCTGCGAGGTGGCCTGTATCCTGTTGCTACAGGCATGCCGCAACGCAATGATCACTGGGATCGCTGGCGCGCCTAGAGCCGCTGGGCGGCGCTCGACTGAGATACAAGACAGAGATGGAGCTGAAACACCATGGGTGACAGACTTGCAGGCCGTGTAGCGATCGTGACCGGCGCAGGCCGCGGGATTGGCCGCGGGCACGCGCTGCTGCTGGCCTCGGAAGGGGCCAAGGTCGTGGTCAACGACTACGGCGGCTCGCAGGGCGGCGAGCTGGACGGCGCGGCCGGGCCGGCCGATCAGGTCGCGGACGAGATCAAGGAGGCCGGCGGCGAGGCGGTCGCGAACTACGACTCGGTCGCCGATATGGACGCGGGCGAGCGCATGGTGCAGCAGGCGCTGGATAGCTTCGGCCGACTGGACATCCTGGTCAACAACGCGGGCATCCTGCGCGACCGGATGGTCTTCAACATGTCTGAGGAGGAGTGGGACGTTGTCGTCGCGGTCCATCTGAAGGGTCATTTCACGGTTACCAAGTTCGCCTCACAGGTGTTCCGTCAGCAGCGCTCGGGGCGGATCGTGAACACCTCCTCGGAGTCGGGGTTGGGCAACATGGGACAGGCCAACTACGCCGCGGCGAAAGAGGGGATCGTGGGACTGACCCGCACGCTGGCGCGTGATCTGGGCCGCTATGGCGTGACCGCGAACGCGATTCGTCCGCGCGCCGGTACCCGTCTGACGCTGACGGAGGAGCTGGCCGAGGCGCAGCGTCGGGCGCGTGAGGCGGGGCTGGCCGCGGGCGACGCCGGCGAGATCGATTTCGGCGCCGACCGTGAGGCGATGATGTCGCCTGAGAATGTGTCGCCGTTCACTGTCTGGCTCTGCACTGACGCCGCCGCCAATATTAACGGCCGTGATTTCCTGGTTTGGGGTAACGAGGTGGGGATGTACTCGCTGCCGAAGGTGGAGGCCGCTGTGTACTCGTCAGGGCTGAGCTTCACGTTGGATGAACTCGACCGGGTCGCCGCGCAGTCGTATCTGGGCGCACAGACGAACCCCT
This sequence comes from Dehalococcoidia bacterium, assembly GCA_963422755.2. Classification (GTDB taxonomy): domain Bacteria; phylum Chloroflexota; class Dehalococcoidia; order Bin125; family Bin125; genus Bin125. The sequence continues at coordinate 1,858,142 of OY730488.1, read as the reverse complement.
GGCCCGGGCAGGCTCCGCGCTAACGCAACCGCCGCGCCCTGATGCGCGCTCTTTGAGCCATGCGCTCTGGGCCACACGTACAAGACGAACAGGACGATCGATGGCTATTCTGACCCATGAGACAGTGGAGTTCGCCGCGAACGGCGGCACGGCGTCGGGCTATCTGGCGCGACCGGTCGAGGGCGGACCGTATCCAGGCGTTGTGGTGATCCAGGAGTGGTGGGGATTGAACCCCAACATCTGCGACATCGCCAATCGGATTGCGGCCGAAGGTTATGTCGCGCTCGCGCCTGACCTCTTCCACGGCTCGGTTACCGCCGAGCCCGACGAGGCGCAGAAGCTGATGATGTCGCTGCAGGAGCCCAACGCGCTGGTTGACATGTCCGGCGCGGTGGCCGCCCTGCAGGCGCGCGACGATGTGCGTTCCGACCGCATCGGCGTCACCGGGTTCTGTCTGGGCGGGGGAATGTCGCTGCTGCTGGCGATGAACAATCCGGCGGTAACGGCGGCGGCGCCGTTCTATGGCGTGCCAGGCGCAGGGATGGATGGCGCGGGCGACATCCGCGGCGCGGTGATGGGCTTCTACGCGGGACACGACGACTGGATTACGCCTGAGGTCGTCGCGGGTATCCAGACGGCGCTGAACGACGCCGGCGTGCGCAACGAGCTGCACATCTACGCCGACTCGCATCACGGTTTCTTCAACGACACGTCAGAGATCCACGATCCTGCGGCGTCAGCTGACGCATGGGAGAAGTTGACGGCGTTCTTCGCGGCCGAGTTGCAGGGTTAGCGGCGGTCGGGCTAGCGCGTGCCTCAAGGCACGACGCCTCAAGGCACGACGCGGCGTTGACACGACGCCTCAAGGTACGACGCGGCGTTGAGATGTCTACGCGCTGTGGGCGGGAGGCGCGGACGAGCTTAGAGCTCGAGCATGCCGGTTTCGCCGTGCTCTTCTTCGTCCTCGATCTCTTTGTCGGCACCGAGACCGACTCCGATGTAGACAAAGCCTCCGGCGGCGAGCCCGAGGAAGAGGCCGGCGGCGACGATGATCCAGAGCAGCCAGGCGTCGAAGCCGCCCTCGGCCGAGGAGAGGTGCTGGTTGCCGGCACCGAGGTTAATCAGAACGGCGTGTACGACGATGCCGACAACGCCACCGACGACCATGCCGGGTAGCAGGAGCGCCATCTGGATGGGGATCGGCGCGTCCTTCAGCCACTGTGGCAACATGAAGGAGGGAACCAGAGGCGGCATGGCGGCGACCCTTCGCTCGTACTCACTGGGACTGAGCACAGTATCGCCGCCGATCCCGCTTTCGTCTAGTCGCCTGATCGATTCCTGGGTGAGCTGCGGGACGAGGGTGCGGTGCCCCATAGTCAGTGGGCGGATACGCTAACGCGTATGCCAACAGGACAGTCTCGACGAGCTTGGAACGCGCTGCGCCGCAGCCGGCTGACGCGTCGCACGCTGCTGACGGCATCGAGCCGGGCGGGCGTGGGAGCGGCGGCGCTGGCGTTGGTCGGCTGCTCCAACGACGAGTCGACCGATACGCAGGGGCAAGATTCATCACAGGACGATCCCCAGACCCAAGTGCAGTCCCAGGCGCAGCAGTCGCCGCAACAAGCGCAACAGTCAGCGGAGTCACAGCCGGCCCCACCTCAGCAGCAGGCCGAGTCCGCCTCCCAGGAGTCAGGCCGGGTCGCCGTGCCTGGGGGCATAATGCGCATGTGGCTGCCGGTCGAGCGCCATGATCGATGGGATCCGCACCGATCGCGCTACCGCTACACGCAGGCCTCGCACGGCCTCATGTACAACCGGCTGATCCGTCCTGCTTCGGTGTCGAGCGGAGAGCTGGAGGCCGACCTCTGCGCCTTGCCGGAGATGCCCGATGAGACGACCTATGTGTTCACGCTCCAGCCCGGCGCGGTGTACTGGCAGGTGGAACCGACCAACGGGCGTGCGGTGTCCGCGTCGGATCTAATTTGGAACATTGAGCGCCAGCAGACGGCTGAGGATACCGACGGTCTGCTCGATCCGTCGTTCTTTCGCCGCGACGCCTATGCGCGTACGTCGACGGCCGAGGCGATTGATGGCGGCGCCCTGCAGCTGCGAACCGATGCGCCCGATGCAGCGTATCTCGCCTCGGTGCACGCCTCGCCGTTTGCCTGGATCACGAGTCCCGAGGCTGCTGAACAGTTCGGCGACGACTGGCGAGACGATCCGTCCGACATCTTGCGCAACAGTGGCACGGGACCGTACACGCCGCTGCTCTACGACGGCTATGAGCTGACGCTGGTGCGCTCGGATAACTGGTGGCGCAGCGACTCGGCGTACGCCAACGGGATTACGTTCGCGTCTGGCGACGCTGATGTGATTGCCAGCATGTACGAGGCGCGCGCGGTCGATCGCGCCGATTTCCCCCTGACCAACGAGATGGTCGACGAGCTGCGGGAACGTCATCCCGAACACGGGACGTACGAGCTGCCGCTCGATGCCGCGGTTGAGCTGCTGATTCCGAGTTCAATGGACATGGAGTCGCCCTTGAGCGATCCGCGCGTGCGGCAGGCGATCTCGCTGTCCGTCGATCGCCGGACGTTGCTGCAGCGACTGTACGGTCGGTGGGGACGGCTGTCCGGTCCACTCCCGTGGTACCTCGACGGCTGGGCGTTGTCCGAGGAAGCGCTGGCGCGCTATCCGGGATATCGCCAGGATCGCAGCGCCGATCTGGCTGAAGTCGCTGGGCTGATCGAGGCTGCCGGGGGCGCGGAGTCGATTGCCGCTGTGCCGCTGGTTGTGGCTGATCTGTTCGAAGGGTTCTTCGTCGGCGCGGGCGAGGCGGTAGCACGCATGCTGCGCGACGCGAGCGGCCTGGAAGTTGAGCGGGAAGACAGGCCCTTCGCCGAGGCGGTCGACGCGCTGCGCGAGGGTGGGGACTTCTGCCTGCTTGGTTGGGGCGCGCGGCCGGCACAGGCCGATCCGACCGATGAGTGGGGAGAGTCGCTGCACTCGACCGGCGCATGGCAGCGCGGCGACGGCAGCGCCGAGCTGGACGGGTTGATCGACCAGATGCGCCTGACCTTCGACCGCACGGCACGGCAAGGGATCGCCCGCCAGGTGCAGGAGATTCTGCTCAGCGGCCAGGCGCTGTCCTGGCGGTCGCCATTGGTCGGCGGCATCCAGCTAGGCCTGCATCAGCCGTGGCTGCATCCGGACCCGCGTCTGTTCGAGTTCGCCTGGACAACGCATCGGCTGGCCACGAGCTGGCTCGACACACAGAGCGAGGATTACCCTGTCGGGCGCGAGCTACCGGAAGTCGAGCCGCAGCCGGAGTAGCGACCCCGCCCTTGGCGGCAGCCGCTTCGCTGTAGGGCTGCAACGCGTTCGCAGCTGATCCGGGGAGCTGGTCCGGCCGAGCTGATTTGGTGGGGCTATCTCCAGCGGCGCTGATGTTCACGCTCGAATTCGAGGATGCGGCGATAAATCCGCACCATTTCTCGGTCCGCCGCGAGCGGTTCGCGCGGAGGCTTGATCACGGCGCCGCCGAGCGCGTCGACGATCTCGCGGTGGTCGTCGATGATGAAGTCCGGCTCCACTTGGGTGAACAGGCGCAGGCGCTGGCGGTACTGAAAGATCGGTTTACCCATGATGCCCGTGAGCAACGGCCACAGGTCGTACTTGTCAGCGATTTCCCGACGGGCGCCGTAGCCCGACCACATGTAGACATGGTGGCCGCGGCTCTGGAGGCGCTCCAGCACTTCACGCGCGTGGGGACGCAGATGCAGGTTCCAGGAGACCAGACAGCCGTCGACGTCGAAGAAGATGTTCAGCGGGCGCACAGGAGATAGGGTATCGCTATGAGCGCTGCTGCCTGCTCGCATCTGTCGAGTCCGCCGCTGGGACGCTATTTTCAGATGCGTGGTCGGTCCGAGTGCTGGCGCTGCGCGCTGCGCAACTGGAGAATGCTGCGACGCTCGCTGCTCACATCAGCGGTGGTCGGGACAATCCTGGTGGCGATCAATCAAGGCACGGTGATCGTAGCTGGCGAGGGCGGTTGGGAGTTGGCCTGGAAGGTGCCGCTGACGTACTGCGTCCCGTTCCTGGTGGCGTCGTGGGGAGCGCTCGGTAACGCGTATCTACAGGGCTGAGCCTGCTGAGCGTGACGACGCTACTGCTTCGCTGGCGCTTTGGGACGCGAGCGTTTGTCGAACCGGCCTTTGGCGTCGCGACCAACCAACCTGATCTCTGTCTGGCCGTCGCGGTCTGGGTCCTGCGGCTCGCGTTTGCGTCTGTTGGCCATATCAAACCTCCACCCCTCGTCGTTCGCTCATTAGCGAATGCCATCTGCGATCAATTTAGCGATGAGTTCGTCGTGCGTGCCGACGCCTTTGGTTGAGTTGCAGGCGCCGCAGAGCAATTGTAGGTTGCTCATGTGGTCAGTGCCACCGCGAGTGCGGGGGATGATGTGGTCGATCGTCATGTTGCGGAATGGAAACCAGGTCAGGCAGCCGTTGCAACGGCCTTCCTGAACGCCATAGAGCATCTGGCGATTGGTTGGCGCGCTGTATGGCGGCAGGTCACCCAGATCCGTGCGTTGCGGAGTATCCGTGCGATGCGCGCCTTGGTAGAACAGCCCGAGCTCGCGCTGCATGCGTGTACGGACAAGTTCCGCGGCCTTCGGCGAAATGTCGATGCCGACCCATTGACGGTCCAGCTTCTCGGCGGCGACGCAGGCGGTCGCGCAGCCGCAGAACGGATCGAAGACGATCTCGCCGGGGTTGGAGGAAGCGGCGACAATGCGTTCCAGTAAGGTCAGTGGTTTCTGCGTGGGGTAACCGGTGCGTTCCTTCGACGATCCTTGTACGGGCGGGATATCGTACCAGAGTGTGTCGATTGGGCGACCGCGGCTCTCGTCGAGGTAACGCTTCTGCTGCGGCACGCGACCGGGCGCCGTCTGGACAACCTTTCCCTGCTCATACGCCTGCTGCATCCGCTCGCGAGTCCAGCGCCAGACTCGGTGGATACCGAGAAACTCATAAGTCAGGTTCGGTCGATTCCTGTTCGGATTGGTGAGGTCGCCTAACGCGTAGCGGCGGCCTGTCCCATCTTCAATATGTCGGTAAGTATTCTGGATATATTCAGAGTCATATGGGACATACTGAACGTTGTATGCCGCGCGGTTGCTCATGGCATAGCGCAGCAGCAAGTCATGATTGGTCGGCATGTTGCGCGTCGCCAGACCCTTCGCAGTCTGGCGTCGCCAGATGATGTCGTTGCGAAACTGCGCCTGGCCGAAGATGGCGTCCATGACCGTCTTGAGATAGTGTCCGGCGGTGGAGTCGCAGTGTAGATAGATGCTGGCGTCGGGTTTGAGCAGGCGCTTCATCTCCAGCAGTCGCACCGACATCATGATCAGGTAGGCCTTCATCGGACGGCCGTGGGATAGTCCCGCCGCCTCGATCACACCGGCCAGCGCGGGTTCGCGTTCAGCGACCTCGCCGTGCCAGGCGACGTCGAGATCATCCAGCGTCCAGGTGTCCTTGAAGGCGGCCCCAGCCGCCTCCGAGCCGATCGGCGCGGCGTAGTCCCGATTCGAGTTGAACGGCGGGTCGAGATAGATCAGATCGACCGAGGCGCTGTTCATGCCCCGCATCACGTCGATGTTGTCGCCCGTGAACAGGGTCTGGTTGCTCCAGTTCGGCTCCGACACGGCGCGCTCCTAGCGCGGCAGGCCGAGGCCGCGGGTGGCGATGATGTTGCGCATGATCTCGGAGGTGCCGGCGGCGATCGTGAGCGGGACGGCGTTGAGATATTCGTCGGGCAGGCGTCCGTGTAGCGGGACGTCGCTGCGCTCGTCGAGCACTTGGCCGCGCAGGCCGAACATGTTCAGCATGCCCGCGAGCCGCTGGTTGATCATCGTGCCGTAGAGCTTCGACATCGAGGCCTCGTGGTTGGGCACGAGTCCCTGCGACTGCATCCAGGCGACGCGGTAGGCCAGCCAGCGGCCGACGGTGAATTCGATCTGCAGGTCGGCCAGCTTGTGGCGAATGCGCGGGTCTGCGTCGGGCCGACGGCCGTCGGATCCGGGTTGGCTGGCGAGCTCGGTCAGCTCGTTCAGCAGGCGCACGCCCGAGACGACGCGTGAGATGCCCGAGCGCTCGAAGTCGAGTGTGGTCGTGGCGACGTACCAGCCACGATTTTCGTCGCCGACCATGTTGGCGGCGGGTACGCGGACGTCTTCGAAGAAGACTTCGTTGAAGTGGTGACGGTTGGCCATGTTGACCAGCGGACGGACGGTGATGCCGGGAGTTTGCATGTCGACCAGGAAGAAGGAGATGCCGCGGTGCTTGGGCGCATCGGGCTCGGTGCGGGCGAGCATGAAGATCCAGTCGGCGTGCTGCGCGCCGGAGGTCCAGATTTTTTGTCCGTTGATGATGAAGTCGTCGCCGTCGCGCACGGCGCGGGTCTGCAGCGAGGCGAGGTCGGAGCCGGAGCCGGGTTCCGAGAAGCCTTGACACCACTGGATATCAGCCGAGCGGATACGGGGTAGAAAGTAGTCTTTCTGCTCGTCCGTGCCATACATGATGATCGTCGGTCCCACACGGTCGACGCCCTGGTTGTAGGTTGGCGCGCGGTGGTGGGCCATGGTCTCGTTGAACATCGCCTGGCGGATCGGTCCGGCGCCGGCGCCGCCGTGTTCGACCGGCCAGCCGAGCGTCAGCCAGCCGCGCTCGGCGAGGGCGCGGTGAAAGCGTCGCGTGATCGCCCAGCGCTCGGCGTTGGCGGCGCCGTCCTCGGCCGGCCCCTCCGACATATTGGCCCAGCCCGGCGGCAGCTGGTCGCCTAGGAACGTCACCACTTCCTCACGAAAGGCGAGGTCGTTGTCGGAAAATTGGAAGTCCATCAGAGCGCTCCGGTCCGGTCTCGCGCGCGGGCGCGCGCCGTCGGAGGGCAGAGTATCAAAGCGAGCGGGCTAGACTGGCAGCCATGTCCAATGCCCAGCCCATTCCGCAACAGGACCCTGAAGCGGATGCGCGTAGCGGTCCATTGACGCATGTGCGCGTCGTTGATCTGACCGACGACCGCGCGATCTACGCAGGCAAGCTGTTGGGGGACCTGGGCGCCTCGGTGGTGCGGGTTGAGCCAACAGACGGCGATCCGCTGCGCGAACGAGCGCCATTCCACACGAGTGGCGTGTCGCTTTGGCACGCGTTCTTCGCCAGCTCGCGCAGCTGCGTACAGTCCGACGATCCGGCTGTGATGGCGCGGTTGGCGCAGTCGACGGACGTGATCATCGATTGCCAGCGACTGGACGATCCTGGCGCGCTGCTTGCGGCGAATCCACGACTGGTGATCGTCGATGTCACGTCGTTCGGACGCAGCGGGCCGTGGTCCGAGTATCAGGCGACGGGATTGGTCGCGGAGGCGCTGGGTGGGATCGCCGCGACGTCGGGCGATGCTGACACGCCGCCGCTGAAATTGTACGGCGACCAATATGCCTTCGTCGTTGGCGTCTATGCCGCGATCGGCGCGCTGGCGGCGCTGCGTCACGCGCGCGTGACGGGCCAGGGGCAGATCGTGCGGCTGTCGGCGCACGAGGCGCTCTGCAGCGTGTTGGAGCATGTCTTGATGTGGGCCTGGTATCACGAGCAGCTGCCCTTCGCCGATACACCCGCGCTGCCGCGGCGTGGGTCGCTGCACTGGTCCAACGCGTACGTGGTGATGCAGGCGCGCGGCGGCTCAATCATGGTGACGCCCACACCCGACTTCCAGAAGCAGCTGGCCTGGTTGCTGGAGGAAGGGCAGGGCGCGGTGCTGCTCGACGAGCGCTATGCGGATCCGGCGAACCTGGCTGAGATGATCGCGCTGACGATGTCGACGCTGCGTGATTGGGTAGCGACGAAGGACGTGGAAGCGTTTTTCCACGAGGCGCAGCGACGGCATCATCCGTATGGCTGGGTGATGACCCTCCCCGAGGTGGCGGCCAACCCACAGCTCGCCGCGCGCGATTGGTGGACGTCGTACCCGCTGGGTGATGACCGCGTGCCGGGGCCGGGCGCGCCATACCACTTCTCGCAAACGCCTTGGTCCGTCGGCGCTGGGGGCGACGGGGAAATCGTGAACGCCGATGAGGCGCTCGATGCGGTGGGCTGGAGTGACTGATGGTGACGTTCGAGCCCACGACGGGGCCGCTCTCGGGGGTCCGCATTCTCGATTTCACACACGTGTTGGCGGGACCGTTCGCGACCCGGGTGATGGGCGACATGGGCGCGGATGTCGTCAAGGTGATGTCGGCCACGCGGGCTGGGCTGGCTGGCGGCGTCGATCATCCGTACCACACGATGTGGAATCGCAACAAGCGCGTGTTGCAGCTCGACCTCGCCCGCGACGAAGCGCGGGCGATCGCGCGGCGGCTGGCGCTCAAGGCCGATGTGGTGATCGACAACTTCTCGGTCGGCGTGCTGGATCGCTGGGGATTGGGTTACGACAACGTGAGTCCCGAACATCCTGGCGTGATTTATGTCGGGATGTCGGGGATGGGTGTGTCGGGGCCGTGGCAGTCGTATGTGACCTACGCGCCGACCGTGCACGCGCTGGCGGGGCTGACTTATCTCACCGGCCTGCCGGGACGCAATGATATCGGCATCGGCTTTTCGTACAACGACCATATGGCCGGGCTGCACGGCGTGGTCGCAGTGCTGTCGGCGCTTGAGGCACGACATTCGAGCGGGCGCGGTCAGCGGATCGACATGAGCCAGTTTGAAGTGGGCGTCAGTTTCAGCGGCGTCGCGCTGCTCGACTGGTTCGCCAACGGCGTCGCGGCGCAGCCGGTCGGCAACGATCCGGCCTGGGAACCGTGGTGTCCGCACGCGATCTATCCCTGTCAGCCCGATGCGTCGGGCGGCGACCAGTGGTGTGCGATTGCGGTGGTCTCGGACGAGCAATGGCGCTCGCTATGCGCGCTGATGGCAGCCGATGACTGGCTAGTTGACCCCTCGCTCGCGGATGCCGCCGGTCGCCGCGAGCGGCGGAGCGAGATCGATGCACGGATTAGCGAATGGACGCACGGCCAAGAGCGCTACACGCTGATGGAACGCTGTCAGGCGGCGGGCGTGCCGGCGGGCGTCGTGCAGACAGGGGAGGATCTCGCGACGCGAGACCCGCAGCTGGCGGCAGCGGGCATGTTCATCGGGCTCGACGATCCGCATCCGAATCTCGGCCCGTTGCAGGCGGATCGCCTACCGCTCCAGTTTGATCGCACACCGGCAACGGTCTACAACCGCGCCGAGGTTTGGGGAGAAAGCAACCACGTCGTGGCTGCCGACTGGTTGGGCATGTCGGCTGAGGAAGTCGACAGACTGCAGTCTGAGGGAGTGATGGAGTAGCTCACACCCCCTCCGTATTTGCGTTGCCTCACTGACGTCTCTCCACAATGTGATGAAGAGACGATGTGGGGGACCGCACTATGCGCTGCGCTCCGCTCTGCGAGCTATACGAGCTTCCTACCTGAACACCGAGTAGTCGATTTCTTTTGAGGTGATCACTTCGATCAGTGCGGGCTGGCCGTTCTCGGTTGCCTGGATGCCTCGCTTGAAGGCGTCTTTCAGGTCGGCGGGCGATTCGACCCGCTCTCCGTAGCCGCCGAACGCTTTGGCCATGTCGGCGTAGTGGCCGGAGATGTCGGTGGCCCGGTACTTCTCGGTGGCGGTCTTCATGATTGGCAGCTCGATCGCCATGGAGAAGTTGTTCAGCAGCACGCTGAGGATGGGAATGTTCTCGCGCACCGCGGTCTCGAAGTCCATGCCGGTCATGCCGATCGCGGCATCGCCCCAGACGTTGAGGCAGGTCTTCTCTGGGCAGGCGACCTTGGCGCCCATGGCCAGGCCGAGTCCGTAGCCGAGCTGCGTGGTCTTGCCCCAACCGATGTAGCTGAGCGGCGTGGTCGAGTTCCAGAACGGCGACATCTGGTCACGCGGCGAACCGGCGTCATGGGTGGCGACGACGTTGTCGATGCCTACTGTGTCGTCGAGCGTCGCGTGCAGGTCGCGCAATGCGCGATAGGGGTTGATCGGCGCGTCGTCGGAGTCGGATTTGTGCGACCAGTCCTGCCGCCAGGCGCCGTTGATACGCGCAATCTCGGCGGCGATGGCGTCGGCGCGCCCGCGTGGTTCAGAGATCAACTCACGCACCTCGCCGATGATTGCGTCGAGTGTCAGCGCGGCGTCTCCGACGACGCCTTCGGAGATTTCGACCTCGTTGTTGAAGTCCTCCGGGTCGAGGGTGGCGTGGATGTAGTACTTGCCCTTGGGCATCTGCAGGCCGAAACCGGTCTTGGCGAAGGAGCAGCCGATGCCGAAGATCACGTCGGCGTTCTGGAGGAACTCGTGCACGGCCTTGGGGAAGGCGCGGCCGCCGGAGCCGAGTGAGAGGGGGTGTGTCTCAGGGAAGGCGCTTTTGCCCTGCAGCGAGGTGGTGACGGGCGCTTCGAGCAGCTCGGCGAGTTCGCGTAGCTGATCCCAGGCCTTGGCGTAGTGGACGCCCTGGCCGGCGTAGATCACCGGTCGCTCGGCGTTGACGAGCGTCTGTGCGGCGCGGCGCGCGTCGTCGGGATCGGGCCCTGAGCGGTGCTTGGGAGTCGGTGTGTATTGGATCGGCTCCGCGATCTCGGCGCCCCAGAGGTCGCCGGGGATTTCCAGCACGACCGGTCGCTGGCGTCCGTTCTTGGCGTGGGTGAACGCGCGGCGGATGGCGTTCGCGAGGTCGTTGGCGTCGGTCAGCTGCTCGGTCCACTTGCTGACGTGCTGGAAGTTGACCAGCCCCGAGAAGTTGGGTGCGACATTGGTCTGGGCGCGGGCGTAGCCACCGGGTATCGCGACCAGCGGCGCGGACTCGCTCCAGGCCTGGGCCAGGCCGCCGAACGAGTTCTCGGCGCCGGGCCCGTTCTGGGTCAGGTAGACGCCGATGCGGTCGCCGGAGTTCATCCGTGCGAAGGCGTCGGCGATATGGATCGCGGTGCGCTCCTGGCGCACGATGATCGTGCGGATATCGGCCTGGGCGGCGGCCTCGAAGATGGGGTTGACGGGATAGCCGACGACGAAGTCGACGCCCTCGCGCTTGAGCATCTCAGCGACGGCGTTGGCGGTGCGCATGACGGGTTCCTGTTCGATGTGATGCGGTCTGAAGGATTCTGTGCCTATGAGTCGGAGTGTACGGGAGGCCGCCGAGCGGCCCATGGCTGCGCCGCTTCGAGCTGTGCACCGATCCGAATCAGCGTCGCTTCATCGGCGTAGGGCGCGACGAACTGCGTGCCGATCGGCAGACCATGCTCGCTCCAGTAGAGCGGGATCGATGCGGCCGGATTGCCGGATGCGTTGAACAGCGAAGTGAAGCCGACGGTGCGCTGGACATCGTGGCCTTGCGCATATTGGTCTTCGCGGTCGAGTGCCAGTCGGCCGAGCTCGAATGGGGCCGCGGCCATCGTCGGTGTGAGCATGAGGTCGTAGCCCGGACCATCAACGCCGGCGAACCAGCGTCCGACGTAGCGTCCGATTGCGTGCACGGCCTGGGTGGCTGCGATGTAATCGCTGGCGGTCGGCATCTCGCCCGAGATCATGCGCCAGGTGATCGGCTCGACGTCCTCAGGGTTGGCGGTGCGGCCGAGCTCCGCCGCGCGCCGATCGATGACGAGCTTGGTGGCCGGCCGGATGATGTCGAAGAGCGGGTTGCGGACTTCCTCGGGGATGATCAGCGAGGCGTCTTCGACCTCGTGGCCGAGCGAGCGGCAGAGCTCTGCCGCATGCTCAACCGCCTGTATGCAGACTGGGTCGAGCTCGCATTCGTTGAAGGGACGCAGGATGACGCCGATGCGTAGCGTGCCCGGGTCGCGGCCGACCTCTTCCGCCCAGGGACGTTCGGGTGGACGAGCGTAGTAAGGCGCGCCGACATCGGGGCCGGCCGTGGCGTCGAGCAGGACCGCGGAGTCGCGTACCGAGCGTGAGACTGCGTGCACCGTCGACATCCCGGCCCAGCCCTCACCGATATCGGGGCCGGATGGCGTTCTCGCGCGGGTCGGCTTGAGTCCGAAGAGTCCGTTGCAGGAGGCCGGAATACGGATCGAGCCGCCGCCGTCGGAGGCGTTAGCGACGGGGATGACGCCGGCCGCGACCGCCGCCGCCGCGCCGCCTGACGATCCGCCGGCGGTGTGCTCCAGATTCCAGGGGTTGCGCGTCTTGCCGTGCAGTTGTGACTCGGTGGTCGAGGTGATCCCAAACTCGGGCGAGGTCGAGCGACCGAAGATCGAGAGGCCGGCCGCCTTGTAGCGAATCACCATTTCGGTGTCGTGGTCGGGGACGAAATCGGCGAAGATCTTGGAGCCCGAGGAGATCGGCTGTCCGGCGTACCAGGTCCCCAGATCCTTGAGCAGAAAGGGCACGCCGTGCAAGGGGCCGTCGGGTAGCCCCGAAAGTGCGTTCTCTCTCGCGTGGTCATACCAAGGGTAGACGACAGCGTTGAGCTGGGAGTTGATGCGCTCGGTGCGTTCGATCGCCTCCTCAAGCAGTTCGCTGGCGGTGACCTCACCGTTGGCGACCAACTGCGCCAGGTCGACGCCGTCCATGTCCGCGTAGCCGTTGATCGCCATGTTGCGTTCCTCTCACTGGCAGCGCCGTTGATGCCGTTGATAGTGTGGCTCGTACAATCTCTTGCATGGTACGCATTGACGGACGGATGCCCAACGAGCTGCGCCTACTGCGCTTCGAGCTGGACGTGCAGCCGCACGCTGCTGGGTCATGTTTGGCCTCGATGGGCGCGACGCGGGTGCTCTGCGCGGTAACCGTTGAGCAACGGGTCCCACGCTGGCTACGCGGACAGGGTCGTGGCTGGCTGACGGCGGAATACAGCATGTTGCCCGCCAGCACGAACACGCGCAGCGACCGCGAGCGAATGCTGTCGACCGGGCGGACGAAAGAGATTCAGCGTCTGATCGGTCGCGCGCTGCGCGCGGCGGTGGATTTGGACGCAGTCGGCGAGCGCACATTCAACATCGATTGTGATGTGATCCACGCGGATGGCGGCACGCGGACGGCTGCGATCAATGGCGCGTTCGTCGCGCTCCGACAGGCGCTGACCCAGCTGGGAGTTGGCTTGTCACCGATTCGCTCGGAGATGGCGGCGGTCAGCGTTGGTTTGATCGACGGCGAGCTGCTCGTGGATCTGAACTATGCGGAAGATTCGACGGCGGACGTGGATTTCAACGTTGTGGGACTGTCCGATGGTGGTTTGGTCGAGGTGCAAGGGACGGCGGAGGGTCGGACGTTCACGGCCGAGCAGTTGTCGGCAATGGCGTCGGCGGCGCAATCAGGGCTGAAGCAGATTTTCGAGGCGCAGCATCTGGCATGAGGCGTCTGGCACGAGGACGCCCAGTCGAGCGCGACGAAGAGTTAGAAGTAGTCGGCGTAGAGGCCCAAGTGACTGCCTCCGAGCAGGAGAACGTGGGCGGGACCATAGCCTTCGTCGGCCTGCTGACCGGGGAAGTTGCTGAGCACACGGAAGCCACCGCCTGACGCCTCGGACGCGTAGTCAACGACGTCGGCGCCGAGTTGGCCGACGTCTCTCCACATCTCCCACTGCGACTGCGCGTCGCGCGGCGTTGCGAGCAGGGCGAACTTGGGCAGCGAGCGCTGGGGCGCTGAGAAGCCGACCGAGACTGTCACCTGCCAGAGGTTGGAGCGTCCCGCTTCGAGCGTTGGCAGGGCGTCGTAGAAGATCGTGGACTCCGTCTCGTGGATGATTCGCGAGCCGCTGGCGGTGACCGCCTCGAGCCAGGGGCGGCCGGTGGGTGCCCAGCGCGAAGGGTCGAGTTCGCGTGCGGCGTGCACCTGCAGGTGCGCGTGCGGCTGTGACTGTTCGCCCATCGAGCCGAAGTTGCAGAACACCCGAAAGCCCGACGGCGCGCGCTCGGCGTTGCGATCCTGTAGCCATTCCACCGCTTGACGCCCGTGATCTCGCGCCGTCTGGCCGACGGTGCCGAGGTCGGACCAGAGCTCCGACTGTTGGGCGTAGAAGGGGATCGCCGTGTCGGAATGGCTCTGGGGAATGACCAGCGAGGTGAGGTCGAAGAACAGGAACTGATTTTCAAAGACGAAGACGTCTGGCCGTTCGTCGGACCAAGGCGTGGACGGAGCGCCGCGGCGGGAGTCGACGAAGCGCCGCTCGCCATCGCGAAAGAACAGCGCGGATTCAGCGCCGTCGGCAATGCCGCAAAATACGCAGAAGCGGTCCGGTCGCTGGCCTGACGGTCGCTGGCCTGACTTGTTCGGCATGGTCGCAGCGTCGCAGGGATCGAGGGCGTGCGCAATGCACGGGAGATACGGCGTGGGCGCTGCGTTGGTGGGATACGATTTGGTCGAGGTTTGTGGCCGCAGGAGGGGCAAGATGGTGCACGTCAGCCCATTTCGAGGACTTCGGTACGACCAGGACATCGCGGGCGACTGGGGCGGTCTGCTGGGGCCGCCGTACGACATTGTCAGCGAGTCGCAGACGGCGGCGCTGCGCGCGTCGAGTCCGTATCAGATCGCGCATGTCGAGATGGCCTCTGGCGACGACGGCATCGCGGTGGCAGCGGAGCTGTTGCAGAGTTGGCGGACGTCGGGTGCACTCGTCCAGGACGAAACGCCCGCGTACTATCTGCACGAGCATCGATTCGCCGATGCCTCGGGGACAGCGCAGGTGCGACGGGCACTCTTCTGCGCGGTCGATCTCAGGCCCTGGGGCGATGGCGTGATGGCGCACGAGCGCACGATGCCGGGACCCAAGGCGACGCGGACGGCGTTGCGCTCGGTCGTCGGCGCTGACATCTCGCCGCTGATGGCGTTCGTCCCCGACCGTGACGGCCGCCTGGCGTCGCTGATCGACGCTGCCCGCGCGCTGCCGCTGTTGTACGAGGGTGAGGATCCCACAGGCGATCGCCATACGCTGCGAAGGATTGATGACCCGGCGGCGGTGTCGGCGATCACGGCGATGTTCGCCGCGGACACGATCTATATGGCCGACGGTCATCACCGCTACGAGTCGGCGCTGGCGTCGATTGATGAGCGACCCGGCTCGGGCCGTGTGCTGATGGGCGTGGCGAGCGCGCAGGATCCGGCGCTGACGATCGGCGCGAATCACCGCGTGGCGTACACGACGACACCTTCCGACATGCTGGCGCGACTGTCGTCGTTGTTCGATGTGCGCGAGGTTGCAGTGGGCGCGCTAGCGGCGTCGCTGCCGGACGGTAGTTCGTCGATCGGGCTGGTCACGACGGAGGGCGCCTGGTTGCTCGCCGCGACCGATGCGTCGCGCGAGGCGATGCCGCCAGATGTGCCATTGGCATGGCATGGTCTGGCGCCAGCGATCCTGCAGTACGTGATCCTCGAGCCGTTGCTAGGCATCGATGCGTCGGCGTTGGCAAGCGGCGCGACGGTGTCGTACATCCACGAGCTCGACGAAGTGATCTCGCTGGTGGCGTCGGGTGCAGCGTCGGCGGGCTTTGCGCTCCCTGCGGCCACGCTGCAGGACGTCGTCGACACTGCCGACGCGGGCAGCTTTATGCCGCAGAAGAGCACCTACTTTATCCCCAAGCTACCGACAGGACTGGTGCTGCACCCGCTCGATTAGCGCGTGCGGACGCGTCAAGCGTGTTCGATCTGGAATCTCGTCGTTTGCAGAGATGAAGAGATATGGCGCTACATCTGGGCTTGCGCGATCTCCTCGATTCCGTCGATATCGGCGATGCGCTGAATTTCGTCGGCGCTGAGATGGCGAGAGATGGTGAGCGCCATGAGCGACATCTCGGCGCGGTCGTTGTAGTTGTAGCCCACGTCCATCGCGGCGATGTTGACCGCGAGGCCTCCCAACGCCATGCCGACCTCGCCGATTCGGCCGGGTCGGTCTTCGTTGCGTAGCACCAGCAGGTGCAGATGCTCGGCTGCCAGCCCGCTGCGCGCGCCGCGGTGCGGGCGCGGGCCGCCAATGTGTACGGGGAAGCCGTTGATCTCCACGACGGCGGCGCGGCCGTGTTCCAGCGTGCCCATCAGAGATGTCGCGCCAACGGATGTGCGCAGCTCGACGGTGATCGTCGACGTGTAGGGCTCCGCGTCGGTGGTTTTGCGTTCGGTCACGCGCCAGCCGCGATGGGCGATGGCGCTGTTCACGTTGACGAGGTTGACGTGCTCGTCCGAGATCGGCGCGAGCAGGCCGGCGACCACCGAGGCTTTCAGAGGGGTGACGTCGTGGTTGGCGATCTCACCTTGATAGCGGACGACGATGTCCCGCCACTGTCCGCTTGCGAGCTGGGTGACGAGACGGCCGCACATCTCCGCCACCTGTAGGTAGGGGCCGACCACTTCCAGAGACTCGGGGTCGATCAGCGGGGCGTTCACGGCTGCCCTCGACGGTTCGCCGCGCAGCACGTTGACGGTCTCCGTGGCGATGTCGATGGCGACTCGCTCTTGCGCTTCCTGCGTCGATGCGCCCAGATGCGGTGTCGCCAGTACGCGCGGATGCCGGACGAGCGGATTCTCGTGGGCTGGTTCGCGGGCGAAGACATCGAGCGCCGCGCCTCCCAGCCGTCCAGCGTCCAGGGCCTGGGCGAGGGCCGACTCATCGATCAGGCGCCCGCGCGCGGTGTTGACGAGCAGTGCGCCGGGTTTCATGAGGGCGAACTCGTTGGCGCCCAGCAGCGGCGGAGCGTCGGGCGCGGCGGAGGAGTGCAGCGTGACGACGTCGGACTGTTTCAGCAGATCAGGGAAGGGCGCCAGCTCCGCGCCGACGCTTCGGGCGCGCTCCTCCGACACGAACGGGTCATAGGCGATCGTGCGCATCTCCATCGCCTGGAGGCGTCGCGCGACGGCGGCGCCGACGAGACCGAGTCCAACGATGCCGACGGTCTTGCCGCGCAGCTCGGCGCCGATGAAGGCGGAACGATTCCAGGCGCCCGACTTGAGCGAGGCGTTGGCTGCGGCGAGGTGTCGCGACAAGGCCAGCAGCAGCGCCACGGCAAGCTCAGCGGCGGAGACGGTGTTGCCGCCCGCGGCGTTCAGCACCAGAACGCCGCGCTCGGAAGCGGCGTCGAGGTCGATGTTGTCGACCCCCGCGCCGGCGCGACCGATCACGCGCAGCGACGGCGCGGCCTCAATCAGAGCGCGGTCGACCTGCGTGCCGCTGCGGACGATCAGGCCCTGGCAATCGGCGAGAGCGTCGAGCAGGGCGCTGCGGGATAGGTGGTCGCCTATGACGATCTCAGCGGCGCTCCGGAGGATCCTGAGTCCGTCTTCGGCGAGCGGTTCGGCGACGAAAATGCGGGGCATCAGCGTGCTCTGGGTCAGCGTGGCGGCTAGCCATCGAGACCTAAGCCATCGAGACCTGGAATGACGGCGCCCTCGGCGGGGACGAAGCCTTCGGCGACCAGCGCCTGCTGCAACGCAGCGAAGCAGGCGCTGAACTCGGATTCGTCGAGGTAGCCGAGATGTCCGATGCGCCAGATGGATGTGGCCAGTTTGCCCTGTCCGCCAGCGATGACGACGTCGTGCTCCTCACGCAGGCGTTTGCTGACGGCGGGGCCGTTGACGCCGTTGGGCACATTGACGGCGGTGACGGTGTCGGATGCGTAGCGCTCGGCTGCGAGCAGTTCCAGGCCGAGCGACTTGGCGGCGGCGCGGGTCCAGGAGGCGAAGCGGTGGTGTTGGGCGAAGATCGCCTCTGGTCCCTCGGCCAGCAGGAGCGGCAGGGCGGCATCCATGGCGTAGAGCGTCGGCAGGGCAGGGGTCCAGGGCGGCTGACCGCGTTCGGCGTACTGGTGGTGGGTGCTCAGGTCGAAGTAAAAGCTCGGCATGGTCGCGCGCTGCGCGGCGGCCCAGCCGCGTTCGGAGAGCGCGGCCATGGCGATCCCTGGCGGCGACAGCCAACCCTTCTGCGAGGCAGTGGCGACTGCGTCGAGACCCCAGTCATCCATCCGCATCTCGATCGAACCGAGCGACGAGACCGCGTCGACGATGATCAGTGGGTCGGCGACCTCGCGCACGGCGGCGGCGATTGCAGCGATGGGGTTGGTGACCCCGGTTGAGGTTTCGTTGTGCGTGATCAGCAGAGCGTCGTAGTCCTGCTGTTGGATCAGGTCGGCCACGAGTTCAGGGCTGGCGGCGTCGCCCCATTCGATGTCTGAGCGGGTGACCACAGCGCCGTAACTTTCGGCGATCGCGCCGAATCGGTCGCCGAAGGAGCCGATAGTGACGCACAGCACATTGTCGCCGGGCGACAGCGTATTGACGATCACGGCTTCCATCGCGCCCGTGCCGGAGGCGGAGATGATCAGGATCTCCTGTTCGGTCCCGAAGAAGGGCTGGATGCTGCTGGTGAGACGCTCGAGCAGCTCGGCGAATTCAGGTCCGCGGTGATTGATCATCGCTCCCGCCGCCGCCTGCAACACTTCCGGCGGGCATGGCGTGGGACCGGGGATGCGAAGGTTCGTGGGCATTGGCTAGACGCACCGTTCCGTACGATGGGAGGATTGAGCGAAGCGTATCAGCGGGCTGGATGCGGACAATGCCGCCGTCGGATGCTTCGGACCGTGTGCTGTCAGCCAAACTGCGCTCGCTGCCGAGCGTAGATTTGGTGTTATCGCAGGCCGCGCTCGCGGAGTCGATCGAGCGCTGGGGTCGTGCGACAGTCGTTGCGGCAGTGCGCGCGGAGCTCAGCGCTGCGCGCAGTCGGTTGCGCGCTAGTCGTGCTAGCACGGATGCTGAGGCTGTGGCGCCCGCCGCGTCGGTGTTGGCGATTCGAGCGGCGACGGCGCTGGCCGAGCAGTTGCGAACGCCGCTGCGTGCGGTGATCAACGCGACCGGTGTTGTGCTGCACACCAATCTCGGACGGGCGCCGATCTCAGCAGCGGCGGCGCGTGCCATGTCGGAGGCGGCTGCGGGCTACTCGAATCTGGAATTCGACCTGGACACAGGCAGCCGCGGTTCGAGGACGTCGCACCTGGAATCCATGCTGCGGGCGACGACTGGGGCCGAGACGGGTATCGCCGTCAATAACAACGCGGCGGCGCTGTACCTCAGCATCGCCGCGCGCTGCGCAGGTCGCGAGGTGATCGTGTCGCGCGGCCAGGCGGTGGAGATCGGCGGTGGATTTCGCATTCCCGATGTCTTGCGCGACGCTGGCGCGACGCTGGTCGAGGTTGGCACAACGAATCGCACGCGGGCGTCGGACTACGCGGACGCAGTCAGCGAGCGCACGGCGGCGCTCCTGCGCGTGCATCCCTCGAATTTCCGCGTGATCGGATTCACCGAGACGCCTTCGCTGTGTGAGCTACGCGCCGTCGCTGATCGGGCGGGCGCGCTGCTGATTGACGATGTTGGCAGCGGTTGCCTGCTGGATAGTCGGGGCTTCGGTCTCGATCGTGAGCCGCGTCCACAGGACAGCGTGGCGGCTGGCGCCGACCTGGTGCTGTTCAGCGGCGACAAGCTGCTGGGCGGGCCGCAGGCTGGGCTGATCGTGGGCCCGCTCGACGCGGTGTCGCCGCTGCGGACGCACCCGTTGATGCGCGTGCTGCGCCCCGACAAGACCGTGATCGCGGGGTTGGCGGCGACGCTGCAACACTATCTGGCCAACGAAGCGGTGTCGGAAGTGCCTGTCTGGCGGATGATTGCCGCAACGCCCAACGATCTGCAACAGCGGGCGGCGGCCTGGCGTGACGCTGTCGGCGCGGGCGAGGTCGTGGAGTCGAGATCGGCGGTCGGGGGAGGATCGCTGCCAGGCGAGACGCTGCCGACGTACGTCTGGTCGCTGGAGCATCCAAGCGCTTCCGACGCAGTCGCGCAGCTGCGCGCGCAGGACGCTCCGATCATCGCTCGGGTGGAGCATGGCCGATTGCTGTTCGATCCGCGCACGATGTTGCCTGGTGAGGATGCACAGCTCATGCAAGGCGTGCGCCGCGTGCTCGGCGGCGACGAGTGATCGTCTTCGGCGCGATCGTGCCGCACCCGCCGATTCTGCTGCCGGAAATTGGTCAGGGTCGCGAATCGAGCGCGCGCTCGACCCTGGCGGCGTACGAGAGCGTCGCGCGCCGACTGCGGGAGTTGAATGTCCAGCGCGCGTTGCTGATTTCCACGCACGGGGTCGTCACGCTTGGTCGATTCCATGTGCTGAGCGCTGAACAGGAACATCTGACGGGTGACTTCGAGCGCTTCGGCCAGGCGACACTAGGATTCACGTGTCGCGTGGATGTCGAGCTGACGCGCATGCTGCTGGATACTGCGCGCATACGCGGAATCCCTCTGTCGCCGACGGCATTGTGGGAGCGGGGCGATCACTCGCTGGGCGTACCAATCAGGCTGCTTGGTGAGGCGCTGCCGTCTGCGCTGGGCGTTGTCAGCATCAGCTTTCGACCGGCGCGCGAGCACTACGAATTTGGTCGTGCCATCGGCGAGGCGTTGGCGCGGATCGCAGCGCCGACAGCGGTGATCGCGTCGGGCGACGCGGTGCATACGCTGAGCGCCCAGTCGCCGTACGGATGTCATCCCCGCGCGGCGGAAGTGCAGGAAGCCGTTGAGTCCGGGCTCGCCAGCTGGGACCATGAGGCGCTGATCGGTCTGGACGAGGGGCTGCGCCACGCGGTAGATGAGTCGGTGATTTCACCAGCCTTGATCCTGATGGGCGCGATGCGGCACGGACGGGCGAGTACCTTGGTATCGGAACATCCGTGGGGCGTTGGTTATGTCACGGCGATGGTGGAGCGCGATAGCGTCGCCGAGTGCGGCGCAGCGAAGTGGTGACTGCTGATGGACGCAAAGAGCATCGAGGTCTTGGAGTTTCCGCAGATTGTCGAGCGGCTGGCGACGCTTTGCGGCTCGCCGGGCGGCCGCGAACTTGCGCAGTCGCTGATGCCCAGCGCCGACGTCGATGAGGTACGGCGCCGGCTGTCGGCGACCGCAGAGGCGCGCACGCTGGCGCGGCTGAAGCCGCACTTTCATATGGGGCAGGCGCCGGCGGTGGAGGCGTCGCTGCTGGCGGCCTCGCGCGCGGCTGTCCTCCCGACGCCCGAGATACTGGAGGTGGCGGTGCTGCTGCGGACGGCACGGCACGTGCGCAACCAGATTGCGCCACTGGCGCGTGAGCTACCCCAACTGGCGCGACTGGCGCAACGCATCGCCGACTGTTCGCCCCTCATCCAGGAGATTGAATCCACCCTCGACGAACGAGGCGAAGTGCCGGACCATGCCACGCCGGCGCTGGCCGAAGCGCGCGAGCGGGTGCGCGCTGTCCAGCGGCGGCTGGAGCAACAGCTCGAGCGCACCTTGCGCTACGCAGTGGCGGAAGGAATCGCGCAGGAGTCGCTGATTACCGAGCGCGACGGGCGCTACGTGATCCCGCTCAAGGCGGAGGCGCGTGGTGCGATGCCGAGTGTGGTGCACGATGTGTCGGCGTCGGGCGCGACGCTCTTCGTGGAGCCGTTGGCGGTCGTCGAGCTGGGCAACCGCCTGCGCGAGGCGCAGCGTGAGGAACAGCGCGAGGTTGAGCGCATTCTGCGGGCGCTGTGTATGCACATCGGCGATGAGGCGGGCGCGATCCGTGCGGCGATTCGTTGCCTCGCGGCGATTGATCTGGCCCAGGCCAAGGCGCGCCTGGGCGCGGAGCTGGACGCGCCGCTGCCCAGCGAAGGAGACTCGCTGGGCTGGATCGGTGGCGAGTCGGCTGAGCTGATCCTGCATTCGGCGCGGCATCCGCTGCTGTCGGGCGATGTGGTGCCGATCTCAACGGCGCTCACGCCACAGGCCCGCTGTGTGTTGATCACCGGGCCGAACACGGGCGGTAAAACAGTGGCGCTGAAAACGGTCGGACTGCTCTGCCTGCTGGCCCAGGCCGGTTTGCCGGTGCCCGCCGAGGTCGGCTCGCGTCTGCCGGTCTTCGAGGAGATCTTCGCTGACATCGGCGACGAGCAGTCGATCGAGCAGTCGCTGTCGACGTTTTCGGGGCATATGACGAACATGGTGCGGATGATCGAGTCGGCTGGACCGCGCACGTTGGTGTTGTTGGACGAGCTCGGGGCCGGCACGGATCCAGCGGAAGGTGCGGCGCTCGCGCGGGCGCTGCTGCAAGAGTTCCTGGCGCTCGACAGCATGGTCGTGGCGACCACGCATCATGGTGCGTTGAAGGTGTTCGCGCACGCGACCGAGGGCGTCGTCAACGCCTCGGCCGAGTTTGACGCGGACAGCCTGCAGCCGACGTATCGGCTGTTGATGGGGACGCCCGGCCGCTCGAACGCCATCGCCATTGCGCAACGGCTGGGGTTGCCGGAGCGCGTGCTGAGTCGAGCGCGGGCTGGGGCCGGTGACGACGCGGCGACAATGGAGCAGCTGCTGGGTGAGCTCCAGCGCGAGCGCGACACGTTGTCGGAGCAGGTGCGGGCAGAGCGGATCGCCCGTGATGAGGCGGAGCAGATCCGCGCGCAGTTGGCTGAGCGGCGCGAGGAGCTTGAGGCTGAACGCGACGCGCTACTCGCACGGACCGAGCGCCAGATGGAGAATGAGCTGGCAACGTTGCGTCGGGCGACGCAGACGGTCTTGAAGGAGCTCGAACGACAGCGCTCACGCGAGCAGGCCACGGAGCTCGCTGAGCAGCGCGTGACGGAAGGGCATGCGCGTCTGGAGCGGGTGCGGCGCGAGCGCACGCACCAGCGGCGGAAGCGAGAGGCAATGCGCAGCGAGGGCGCCGAAGTCCAACCGGAAGAGTTGTCGGTGGGTGACTTTGTCTATCTACGCGGATTGCCTGAGCCTGGTGAAGTACTGTCGGAGGCGCGCAACGGTTCGCTCGAAGTACAACTCGGAACACTGAAGACGCGGGTGCGCGTAGAGCAGATCGATCGTCGAGCGCCGCGAGCGGCACGCGCAGAACCGTCAGCTGGACATTGGAGTGAACGACCGCTGCGCGGCATGCAGACCGGTGCGGTGACCGCCCCGAAGCCGCCGCTCGATCCGGGTTCGCGGATCGACCTGCGTGGACGAGTGACCGACGAGGCGCTGCCGATGGTCGATTCCTTCCTCGATATCGCTTATCGGGCAGGACAGACGCGGCTGGAAGTGGTGCACGGTAAGGGCACGGGCGCGCTGCGCCGCGCCGTGCGTGAGCTGCTGCGCTCGCATCCGCTCGTCACCCGCTTCGCCAGCGCCGAGCGCAATCAGGGCGGCGACGGTGTGACGATTGTGCATCTGGCGGGGTGACGCTCGATGGTGCTACGCCGGATTGCCGAGGCGATTGACCGCCGCCCCAATACGTATCGGGTGCGGCGCAGCATTCTGCAGATCGCCGCCGCCGATTTCGTCTCACAGTTGCCGAAGAAGCGGGGTCGCTCGGGCGCGGTCGGCGTGAGCGGCTGGGATGTCAGCAACCTGGCTCATCCAGCGTTCTGGTCGATGGCGTTGATTAGTCAGCGGCGCGAACGCTACGCGATGCGGCTGATTGGCCAGGTCTTCCAGGACCAGGCGGCGGTGCAGCCGTACGTGCAGGAGAAGCGCGCGGCCGAGCAGGTGTTGCACAGCCTGAACGGGATCGAGCCCGACTCGCTGGTCGGGTTCGTGGACGTGGCGGTGGTGCTGTTTCAACCGCCGGGATCGTCGGGCGCACCATTGGTGCCGACCGATCAGGCGTCGGAGATTCTGCGCCTGGCGCTGCTGCGCGGCGCTATGGTCGCGGAGCTGCGCCCCGACGAGGTGCGCGAGGCATGGGTGTCGGCGCACCCCAAGCAGGTGGACCAGTACGGTCCGGACACAGCCTGGAAGAAGGCGCAGGGCCGAGCGGAGATGCTGTGGCAAGGCTGGCAGGAAACCCGCGCTGGTCGGGGACGACGATTGATCTGAGCGCCGCTGCTGTTCGACGGTCGCGGAGATCGAGTTGGATGGACCGCGCTGCCGAGAACGCTTGGCTGGTGGGCCGGGCTGGATTCGAACCAGCGACCGAGCGGTTATGAGCCGCCTGCTCTGACCCCTGAGCTACCGGCCCCAGCTGTCGCAGTGTATCCAGTGCTGCGTCGCGCGCTGACGCCAGGCGTTTGTACGGATACGAGGGATGGCTCATGCCTGGTTTAGGCTTGGTTGGTGATGGACAGGATGACCGGCCTGATGACGAGCTGTCGGCGACGATCGCTGTGCGGACCACGGCTGTGGCTGGCGTTGTTTGCGGTGACCGTCGCATGGCTAGTGCTGGGCTGTGGCTCGAGTGAGTCGAGCGGGGCGACGCCTAGCGATCCGGCGCTGCAGGGCGGCGTGCTGGCGCCGGCGGTCGAGCGTCCAACGGAGCTGGCGGGATTGCTCGAGCTGCCGTCCGATGTTGAGGCGGTTGTGTTCCCCTGGTCGGAGCTGACGGTCGAGACGGGCGATGGAGAGCTGTGGCTTGGCGTCTTGGTTGCGAATACGGAGGAGCGTAGGCAGCGCGGCTTGATGTACTGGCGGGGTCTGCCGTCCCAAGTGGGGATGATCTTCATTTGGCCGGAGGCGCGTGCACGCAGCGGCGGCTTTTGGAATCCGAATGTACCGATCGATCTGCACGTGGCGTGGCTCGATCGGGACGGGACGATCATGGAGCTTTCGACGCTGATAGCGCAGGATGCGACGGTGCGGGCGCCGTTGGCGCCGTACTACTTCGTGTTGGAGATGCCGCATGGGCGCTTCGAGCAACTGGGGATCGCGATAGGTGACCGAGTGCGCATTCCGCAAACGCTTCTGTCGTCGAGACAGCCGTCGAGTGGTGATGGATCGTGATATCGTCCACAGAACAGGTCGTCACAGGCGCGGCCGCAGACAGAACGGAACGCACGATGAAGCGAATTGTCGGTGTGGGAGCGTTGCTAGCCGTGCTGGCGGCAGTCGCCCGTGTGGTGATGGGCCGTCGACGTGATGCGGAGGACGAGGCGTAGACCAGTCTTTGATACTGGCCCTCGATCAGGGCACATCTTCCAGTCGCGCGCTCGTCTGGGACAGCCGTGGTCGGGTGGTCGCCCATGCTCAGCGCGAGGTTGCGACGCGCTTTCCTCAACCTGGCTGGGTCGAGCAATCTCCGCGCGAGATATGGACCACGCAGCTCGCTGTAGCGCGGGAGGTCGTGGCGCAGTGCGGCGCTCATGCATTTCGCGCGGTCGCGATCGCCAATCAGCGCGAGACGGCGATGCTGTGGCAGCGCGGCTCGCTGGCGCCGCTGGGGCCGGCGGTGGTCTGGCAGTGCCGCCGCACCGCGGGGGAAGCCGCGCGGTTGCGTTCCTCGCACGGTGCGGGCATCCGAGCGCGGACAGGTCTAGCGCCTGACGCCTACTTTTCTGGCCCCAAGTTTGCCTGGCTGCTCGACCATATGGACGGCAGCAGGTCGCTTGCGGAGGCCGGCGACCTCGCAGGTGGCACAGTCGACAGCTGGTTGCTCGCCAATCTGACCGGTGGAGCCGTCCACGCGACCGATGTCACCAACGCCTCGCGGACGATGCTGTGGCATCTGCGTGAGCGCTGTTGGGATGCTGAGCTCTGCGATTGGCAGCGTGTGCCGTCGGCGCTCTTGCCCGCCGTACAGGGCAGCGCGTCCGAGTTTGGCGTAACGGTACCGTCGCTGTTTGGTCGTGCGCTGCCCATCCTGGGCGTCGCCGGCGATCAGCAGGCGGCGCTGATCGGACATGGCATCGTTGAGCCGGGCGTGGCCAAGTGTACTTATGGCACGGGCGCGTTCGTACTGTCGCACGCAGGCGAACGGCATGTAGCCGAGCGGGCGCCGACGCCGTCGGGGCTCTTGCTGACTGCGTCCGCCGATGGCGGCTTGGCGCTTGAGGGTGGGGTATTCACTGCAGGGTCTGTGGTGCAATGGCTCCGCGACGAGCTTGGCCTGGCGGGGTCAGCGGCGGAGATCTCAGCGCTCGCGGCGTCTACGCCTGATTCGGGCGGGCTTGCCTTCATCCCAGCGTTGGCCGGGTTGGGATCGCCCCACTGGGATCCTGAAGCGCGGGGGGCGATCCTGGGGCTGACGCGGGGGGCGACGGCCGCCCAGATCGCTCGGGCGGCGCTGGAATCGGTGGCGTTTCGGGTGCGTGAGATTGTAGAAGCGATGGGCTCGGACGGTCCGCCGATCTCCGGGCTGCGGGTCGACGGCGGGATGACCGCCAGCGACACGCTGATGCAGATCCAAGCGAATGCGCTGCAGCTCCCGCTCGTGCGTCCCTCGATCCAGGAAACTACATCGCTGGGCGCGGCGCGGCTGGCGATGGAGTCGGCGGATATGCAACTACATCAGCTGGAGGCGGAGGGCCGACGATTCGAGCCGCGTAGCGATCTGGAGCGCGAGTTTGGGCGTTGGACCGAAGCGCGTCGCGCGGTGCAGTCGCTGGCGCGCGCGACGGCGGGTTGACGAACGAGTAGGCATTCGCGAATAGACTCGATCTATGCCCACTGCGGACTATGACGTCATCATCATCGGCGGGGGGATCAATGGCGCGGCGGTCGCGGCGGCGGTCGCGGCGCGTGGATACCGCACCCTCGTGCTGGAACGCGATGACTTCGCATCAGGGACGACGTCGGCGTCGACCAAGCTGATTCATGGCGGACTGCGGTACCTGGAGACGGGCGACGCGCGGCTCGTGCACGAGTCGCTGCAGTGCCGCGAGCGGCTGCTGCGCGAGCGGCCGCATCTGGTGCGTCCGATGGGGTTCATTCTGCCGGTCTACGAGGGTGACCCGCGTCCGTCGTGGTACATCCGCACAGGACTGGCGCTGTATGATCTGCTTTCGCCGCGCAAGGTGTCTCCCTGGCATTCATCCTTCTCTGAGCGGGAGCTGCAGCGTTTCGAGCCGTCGGTTTCGACCGATCAGCTCAAGGCGGCGTATCTCTATCATGATGCGCAGGTGTGGTCGCCGGAGCGTCTGACGCTGGAGTATCTGGCGCAGGCGCGCGCCTCGGGAGCTGACCTGCGCAATCACGCTGCGGTGGATTACATCATCGTCGACGGCGTTCGCGCGCGCGGCGTGGACTTTCACGATGTGCTCAGCGGTCGACGGTCAACAGCGTCGGGGCGCATGGTGATCAACGCAGCGGGGCCGTGGGTGGACGCGGTGTTGGATGCGACGGGGCGGTCCTTGCAACGTCGAATTGGCGGTACGCGAGGGACGCATCTGGTGGTCGATCTGAACGGACGCGGTCCGCGTCACGCCGTACTCGCCAGCGCGCGGTCTGATGGACGGCCGATGTTCATTACGCCCTGGCTCGATCACCACATCGTTGGTACGACCGACGTGCGCGACGACGACGACCCGTCTAACGCTCGCGCGGCGGCCTGGGAGATCGATTACTTGATCGCAGAGGCGACGCGCTTGTTGCCTGGCGTGGGCATCGAGCATCGCAACGTGCTCTATGCATACTCGGGCGTGCGCCCGTTGGCGCGCGCTCGCGAAGGTGTCCACGAGGGCGCGATCTCACGGCGATCGATCATCGTCGACCACGCTGCAGAGGGTGTGGACCAGCTCGTCTCGGTGGTCGGAGGCAAGCTGACGACGGCGGCTGCCTTAGGCCGCAAAGTCGCTGAGGCGGTTGCGGGGCGGATTGGGCGTCCGCGCGCGCGGGGGATCGCGGCGCTGCCGAAGATCCCGATCAGCCGCGCCGCCTTCCTGCCGCCCGACACGCAGGAGCATCTGCGCATGGTCTACGGGCCGCGCGCGCCGCAGGTGGCCGCCTACGCCGCCTCTGATGCGTCGCTGGCGACTCCGATCTCCGATTGGCACCGGGATATCGGCGCCCAAGTGGCCTACGCCGTTGATCATGAGGGAGCGCGGACGGTCGCCGATGTGCTGTTGCGCCGAACCGTGATGGGCGTGACGCACGATCTGGGCCGCAGCGCAGCGCGCCCGACGGCGCAGATCATGGCGTCGCGCATGGGCTGGAGCGCGGCGGAGCGAGAGCAGTCGGTGCGAGACTACTTCGCTGAGCTGCACCGCCGGTTCGTTGTCATGAACGCCGAGCCGTTGCTGACCACAATCAGCGAAGCATCGGAAGAATCGGCGTAACGGTCTGTCACCGCCTGGGTAGTACGTCGACGCGCACCGCTCTGCGAGGTTCAGGGTCGCCAGCGGGTGAGGCGAAGGGCGTTGGCCAGGACGGAGAGGGAGCTAGCGACCATCGCGAGTGCTGCGGCGATCGGCTCGAACTGGCCGCGTACGCCAAAGAGCCAGGTGAGGCCGCCAGGAACGCCGCCCAGGGCGTCGAAGATCGGCACGGCGAGGCCGCCGGCCAAGGGGATCAGCAGGAGATTGTAGGCGAAGGCGAAGGCGAGGTTCTGGCGGATGACGCGCCGCACGGCACCGCCGAGCAGGACAGCCTCGGCGGCTCGCTGCGGACTGGACTGCATGAGCCCGACCTGTGCGGTCTCCAGCGCCAGGTCAGAGCCAGTGCGCATGGCGAGTCCCAGCTCGGCCTGTGCGAGCGCCGGTGCGTCATTGACGCCGTCGCCGACCATGGCCACGCGCCGGCCGGCGGACTGCAGCTGGGCAATGACCTCCGCCTTTTCCGAGGGCAGGACGCGGGCGTGCACGGAGCCAATGCCAGAACGGGTAGCCGCTTGTTGCACGGCGACCTCGGTATCGCCGCTGACCAGAACAGACTCGATGCCACGCCTGCGCAGGAGCGTGACGGCATCGGCGGCGGACGGTTTCAGTTCGTCGGCGAGGCGAATCATGCCGATGATCTCGCCGCCCCGTGCGACGTAGACCTGTGTATGGGGATGGTCGCGCTCATCGACTTCGAGCGAGCGTTCAGCCATGAATCGAGCGCTGCCGACGGCGATCTCGTGTTCATCCAGCAGCTCTCCTTCATCCAGCAGGGCGACGGCGCCCAGTCCTGGGCGACTGCGAAAGTTGGAGACAGGGATGTCCATCAGGCCCAGATCGTCGGCGTAGGCGACGATGGCGGCGGCGAGTGGATGCTCCGAGCGCCGTTCGACCGCAGCGGCCAGGCGCACGAGCTCCCGCTCGGACAAGTGAGCCTGCTCTGACGCCTCGATACTGGATACTTGGTGGCGTCCGGTGGTGAGCGTGCCGGTTTTGTCCCAGACGACAGTGTCGATCAGGCCGGCGGCTTCGAGCGCTTCTGCATCTCGGAACAGGATGCCGACTCGGGCGGCGCGGCCCGTGCCGGCGGCGATCGCTGCCGGTGTCGCCAGTCCCAACGCGCAGGGGCAGGCGACGACCAGTACGGCGACGGCGCTGAGCACGGGGCTGGTCCAGCCGGCACGATCGCCGAACGCAGCCCAGGCGATGAAGGTGATGACGGCGATCAGCAGGACGATCGGAACGAACACGCCCGCGATGCGGTCGGCGAGTCGCTGGACGGGCGCTTTGGACGACTGCGCCCGCTCGACGGCGGCGGTGATCCGCGCTAGGGCGGTGAATGCGCCGACTTGCGTCGCTCGGTAGGTGAACGCGCCGTCTAGATTGAGCGTGCCTGCGAAGACTTGATTGCCTGCTGCTTTGGCGACCGGGACGCTCTCACCGCTGAGCATGGACTCGTCGACTGCGCTTTCGCCGTCGATGATCTCGCCGTCGACGGAGATTTGTTCGCCGGGCCGCACGCGCAGCATGTCGCCGGCGCGAACGTCGGCGGCCGAGATGTGGCTCTCGACGCCGTCACGGAGGACGCGCGCCGTCTGGGGAGTGAGTTCGAGCAGGTGGGTGAGCGTTGCGGCGGCACGGAGTCGGACGCGGGCTTCCAGCGCGCGCCCGAGGCTGACAAATCCGACAATGATCAGCGCGGTGTCGAAGAAGACGTCGCGTCTGTCGTCGCCGAATACGCCTGGCGCGAGGGCGGCGGTGGCGCTGTATCCCCATGCGGCGGCGACGCCGAGCACGACGAGCGTGTCCATGTCGGTCGTTCGACGCGAGGCGGCGAGCGCGGCCCGGCGCAGCATCGGCCAGACGCTCCAGGCGAGCGTCGGCGTTGTGACCGCGAAGAGGATGGGGAAGAAGAGGTCGATGTTCCAGCCGAAATCGCCCCAGCGGTTGGCTTGCATGGCAAAGAAGATGCCCCAGCCGATGAGCAGCGCCGGCGCCGCGCGGAGCGCGAGGGGAGCGAGCTCAGCGAGCTGGTTGGCGGGATCCTCGACCGACGTGCGGAGCTCATAGCCAGCGCCCGAGATCGCGGCGCTGAGCGCGTCATCGCCCACAAGCTGATCGACTTCGATCACGGCGCGACCGGCGATGAAGTCAGCCGAGGCCTCGGCGACGCCGTCGACTTTGGTCAGCGCTCGCTCCACGCGTCGGACGCAGGCGGCGCAGTGCATGCCGTCGATCTGCAGCGTGCGGGTGTCGTGCTCGGTGAGCGTTGTCATGGGATCAGGATATGCCGCTGGGATACCACCAGAGTCGTGTCGGATTCTGGGCACGATTGGACGCTGTGTCGCAGGAACTGCAGCTAATCTGCAGATATGCCGCGAGTGATGCTCTTGATCCCGACAGCGTCGTACCGTGCGCCGGATTTTATGTCTGCCGCCAACAAGCTGGGTCTGGATGTCGTGGTGGCGTCGGACATCGATCAGCCGCTCGCTGACATGTACCCCGGCCGCTGGCTGACGCTGCCCTACCACGACACTGAGCGTGGCGCGCAGGCGGTGGCGCGTTACGCGGATCGCTTTCCACTGGACGCCGTTGTCGCCGTCGACGATCCCGGTACGTTGCTCGCCGCCCAGGCGAGCATGGCGCTCGAGCTGACGGGCAACAGGCCGGAGTCTGTTGCTGGGACACGGGACAAGTCAGCGCTGCGCCGTGCGCTGGATGGGTGCGGCGTTCGCTCGCCATGGTGGCACGTGTATCGATTCGACGCTGCGTCACCGGCGGAGGACCTGGAGTATCCGGTGGTGATCAAGCCGCTGGGTCTGAACGGCTCTCGCGGGGTGATGCGGGCCGATGATCCTGCTTCCTTTGAGCGGGCGGTGTCTCGGCTGCAGCGAATACTTTCGGCGCCGGCGGCTGCGGAGGATTGTGGCAATCTCGCTGACCGGTTTCTGGTCGAGGGGTTCATCCCCGGCGTCGAAGTGGCGTTGGAGGGTCTGCTGCGCGACGGCGAGTTGCATACGCTGGCGATCTTTGATAAGCCCGACCCGTTGGACGGTCCCTTCTTTGAGGAAACGATCTACGTCACGCCGTCGCGACGGTCGGATGCGGAGCAGGCGGAGGTGGTCGAGACCGCGCGGCGCGCGGCGGCTGCGCTCGGACTTCACGACGGCCCCCTGCACGCGGAGCTGCGGCTGAACGAGCGGGGCGCCTGGCCGGTCGATGTGGCGGCGCGGACGATCGGCGGGCTATGCGCGCGCACGCTGCGCTTTGGCGCGGGGATGTCGCTGGAGGAGATCGTCCTGCGACATGCAATCAATGCGCCGCTGGAGACGCTGAACCGGGAGTCGCGCGCGGCCGGCGTGATGATGATGCCGATCGTCGGGCGCGGACGCCTTCGCGCCATCACGGGTCTGGACGAGGCGAGAGCTGTCCCCCTGATCGAAGCGATCGAGATGGAGGCGCGGGTCGGCGACATGCTGGTCCCGCTGCCTGAGGGGGCGAACTATCCCGGGTTTATTTTCGCTCGAGGAGATGAGCCAGCCGATGTGGAGTCAGCGCTGCGCGAGGCCTGGTCGAAGATGGCGTTCGTGTTGTAAAGATCCGCCATCCGCGCGTCGGCCTGGGGGGCGGAGCGTGGGATCAGGCGGTTGATCGCTGAGACGATCGACATCCGCGGCGGGCGGGCGAAGTAGATCGGGATCACGGCGGAGTAGGCGAGGATCGCGACGAGCATCAGCGCTGCATCGTATGAGCCGGTGAGGTCGTCGAGTATGGCGATCAACAAGGGACCGACACCGCTGGAGACCTGCGTAGCCAGCATGATCAGTCCGAATACCGCGCCGAAGCTGACGTAGCCGAAAACGTCGGAGGTGAGCAGCGAGAGCAACATGTAGACGTTGCCAATGGTGAAGCCAAAGGCGAGCACCGCAACGTATGTCATCGCGATGCTGTGGAACTGAATGACCATGAGTGCGGCCGTGCCCTGCACGATGAACATGATCGCGGTCAGCAAGCGCAGGTCGATACGGTCGGCGAAGAAGCGACCGACGATCAGCCGTGCGACGATACTGCCAAAGGCGAGGATGGAGAGCGTCGTCGTGGCTACGGTGAGCGATCCGAGTCTCTCCTGCAGCAGCGCCGTCTGGTGCAGGGTGAAGCCTGTCTGGGCGAGCAGGATGATCGCGAAGCTGACCAGGATGGCCCAGAATCCGGCGGTGCGCATCGCGCGCGGTCGGCTCCAGACGCGAGTCTGGTTGCGCAAGGATCGGTTGGCGCTGCCGGGCTGGGTGTGGGTTGGCGGACGGTAGTGGAATCCGTCCTGGGGCAGTCCCATCTGGCGAGGGTCCCAGACCAGCACCCAGAGCGCGATCGGTACCCCGACGATGAAGATCAACGCCGCCATGGCTGGTGTGGCGATGCTGAGTCCGAACTGTTCGATCAGAAAGCCATTGAGCGGCGAGAGGACGACGCCGCCGAGCGAGACGCCGGTCGAGGACACCGCCATGGCCCAGGCGCGGCGATGGACGAACCAGCGCGTGAGGGTGGCGTTGACGGCCACTCCAGCGCTCATGCCCGAGCCGGCGGCGAGGACGGTGTAGGCCAAGTAGAGCTGCCACAGCTCGCGGACCTGTCCGATGCCAGCGGAAGCGGCGATCATGAGCAGCAGCCCAGGCGTCATCCAGGCTTTGGCGCCCTGCCGATCGATCCGTGGCCCGACCAGGGCGGCGATAACACCGGAGAAGACGAAATACATCCCAGTGGCGAGCGAGACCTCGCTGTTGCTCCAGCCATGCAGCTCGCGCAACGGCCCGAGATAGACGGCGAGTCCGTAATAGCCCACGCCCACGGAGACGAACATGAGCGCGCCGCAGGCGAAGACGATCGCCCAGCCGTAGTAGAAGCGAGACGGCAACAGCCGCGCCGCCAACGGCCGCTGCGGTGGCAGGCTGAATGCACTTGGATTGTTCGGCAAGTTGGACAATGCCGCCTCAGCATATGGCCGAGCGTGGCACGAGGCGGCTCCCTGGCCCAGCTCACTAGACTGCATGCGAATCAGCAGGCGCGCCTGGGGGTGGATCATGACCGAGCGGCGAACGGGTTGGGTGTACCACGAGTCATACATGTGGCACGACACAGGTCGGACACGTGCGTTCGATCCAGAGTTGCGACGTTGGATGCAGGCATGGGAGCACTGGGAGAATCCGGATACGAAGCGTCGCTTCAACAACCTGCTGGAAGTGTCGGAGTTCTCCGAGCAGCTGACGCCGCTGAAACCGCGCGCGGCCAACCTGGAACAGGTGCTGCGCTTTCATACGCCGGAGTACGTCGACCGGGTTCGCGAACTGTCAGCGGCGGACGGCGGCGATGCTGGCGAGGGCGCGCCGTTCTCGCATGGCGGCTACGAAGTCGCGCTGCTGGCGGCAGGCGGCGCGATCACCGCGGTCGACGCAGTGCTCGACCGTGATGTCGACAACGCGTATGCGCTGACGCGTCCGCCTGGGCATCACGCGGAGCGCGATCGTGGGCGTGGCTTCTGCATCTTCGGCAACGTCGCGATCGCGGCGATGCATGCCCTGGCCGAGCGTGGGATCGAGCGTGTCGCGACGCTGGACTGGGACGTGCATCACGGCAACGGCACCCAGCAGGCCTTCTACGACCGCAGCGATGTGCTGACGATGTCGATCCACCAGGATCGGTGGTTTCCGCGCGACAGTGGGCTTATGTCGGAGCAGGGCGAGGGCGCAGGCGATGGGTACAACATCAACGTGCCGCTGCCGCCGGGCTCTGGGCATGGGGCATACGTGGAGACGATTCGCCAGGTCGTGGTGCCGGCGCTGCAGACGTTCCAGCCGGATCTGATCTTGGTCCCGTCGGGATTCGACGGCAGCATGTACGACCCACTCGGTCGAATGATGGCGTATTCGGAGACCTTCCGCGAGATGACGCGTCTGTTGATGGAGTCCGCGGATGAGCTTTGCGACGGTCGGCTGGTGCTGAGCCACGAAGGCGGCTATTCGCCGACCTACGTGCCGTTCTGCGGCCTCGCGGTGGTTGAGGAACTGAGCGGGCGCAAGTCGATCGCGGGCGACCCATTCGAAGACAACTCGGCCACAGCAGGTGGGCAGGAGATCCAGCCGCACCAGCAGGCCGTGCTCGATGACGTCAAGCTGCTGGTTGAGCGCCTGCGGACGCTCGAGGGGCGCTAGCGCTCGAAGAGAGGGATCATCTCTGGATGGTCGACGTCAAGCTGTCTGGGCTGTCGAGGGGAGCGAACTGCTCCCGCGTCGGTTCGGCTCAACAGAACCAGTCCTCAGTCAAGCCGGGCTGGTGGCTGTGCGGGCTGGCGAGATCTGGCCATGGTGCCGCGCCGAGCAGGGTGCAGGCGGCCTGTTTGAGCTGCGCGAAGCTGGTGGAGCGTTCCGCCAGCTCGGCGATTCGCCGCTGCAAGTCGTCCATGCGCGGATCGGCGTGCGCCCAGTGCCAGGTCAGCCCGTCTACGTCGTAATCGGTTAGCGACCCCAGCTTGCGCATCGGCTCGACGAGCGGAGAATCCGACGGCGCGAGCAGGCGAAGCCCGAGCTGGATCGGCGGCGTCAGACCGATCAGCTGCCGGGTCTCGACGAAGCGGAGCAGGTCCAGGTAGTGCTGGGGCTCCGTCCACGGAGTGAACGGCAGCCAGGTTGGTCGCAGCACGATGCCCGCGCGAGTGCTCAGTTCCAGCGCGGTGTCCAGATCGGCGGCGGTGTGGCCCTTATCGAGGACGCATAGCAGATTGTCGTCGACAGACTCGAAGGCGGATGTGATGAACGTCACGCCTAGCTGGGCCAGCTGCGGCAGCCGAGACTGGTGCTCGAGCAGATGCTCGACTTTGATCGTCGCGTCGTAGGTGAGCGCGGGATGCTGGGCATGGCTGGCGCGCAGCAGCGCCAGCGCCGGTTCGGGCGCGTTGAAGAAGTCGGGGTCGCCGAAGGTGATGTGCTCAGCGCCCATCGCCGCCTGCTGATCGATGTCGGCGAGCACCGACTCAGCGCTGTTGAGTCGTAGGCGTCCGCCGTAGACGGGCGTCAGTGGGCAGTGCGTGCATCGATGCGCGCAGCCGCGCGTCGCTTCGACGTGTCCCGCGAGACGGTCCACACCGTCGGCGCCGCGGTAGCGGGCGTAGTGGTCGAGCGGTGGCAGGAGCGATCGATCAGGCTTGAGGCGAGGCAGTCGGTCGAAGACGGGCGTTGGCGAGGTCGCTTCACCGTTGGCTAGCGCGACGAGCTGCAGGTCGACATCGCCGCTGATCGAGCGTCCGATGCCCAACTCGCGCAGCGAGCCGGCGGCCAGCCCGTAGAACACGATGCGATCTGCGAAGCGGTCGAGCGAGCGTGCGACGCGAGCGCCCAGCCGCGCCGCTGTGTGCATCGGCGTGGAGATGCCGATCAGCTCGGCGTTGGCGGCGGCTGCGTCGAGCTGATCGGCCGAAACCGATTCGGCGTCGAGATCAACGGCCGAGACATCGTGTCCCGCCGCTCGCAGCGCTGCCGTCGGCGCAGCCAGGCCGAGCGGCTGGTGGCCCTGCTCGTACGTGGAGATCAGGAGGACGCGCGTCACGCGTCGAATGTAGCAGTAGGTCGCGGAGGTTCGCCGTTCAGCTCTAGCAGGCTCATCAGATCGCAGCGATACAGATCAGCGAAGTCGATGACTTCCAGCGCGTCGATGCGCCGATCGCCGGCTTCGCAACGGTTGATGAACTGCTGGTTCAACCCGAGCTGTTTGCCTGCCTCCACCTGAGTCAGGCCAGCCTGCAGGCGCGCCTGTCGCAGCTGCAGCCGCAGGATTCGATAGCGAGGGTCGTAGACGCTAGCCACGCTGGAATTGTGTACCGCGATTGCGTGTACACCAAATATGTGTATTTTGGCTGCAGAGCTGGCAAGTTTCAGGAGGAGACCGAATGGCAGATGCAAGGCAAGTCGAGGACAACGGAGAGGCCAGTGTGGAGCAGAAGCGGAGGGCGCTGTCGCAGGCGGTGGTGCAGGCCGTCGCGCAGGGCGGACGCGTGGAGTCACAGACGGATGAGCAGGCCATCATCGTCTACGAGGGGCCCGACCTGCTGCGTTACCTCTTCCTCACGCTGATCACGTTGGGGGTCTATTGGTTGGGGGGCTGGATGTTCTATCGGCCGAGGAAGCAGCGCCGCCAGATCATTCAGATCGACGCTTTCGGAAACGCTTTGGTCTCGGACGTGTAGGTCTCAGGCGGGGCGGCCGCGCGCAAACGGCGTGCGCAGGTGGTATGCGCAGTTACGGCCTAGTGACTACTTCTTCGACTGTTTGTAGTAGGGGTTGTCGCCGGACTGGTGGTCGGTGATGTCGATCAGTTCGTCGATTTCGGGGAGCTGTTCCTTGACCGCGACTTCGATGCCCTGCTTGAGGGTGACGTCGGCCATGCCGCAGCCCTGGCAGCCGCCGCCCATCTCGATGTAGGCCTTGCTGCCTTGCACCTCGAGCAGTTGAACGAATCCGCCGTGTGCGGCGATCTGGGGGTTGACCTGCTCGTCGAAAATGCGTTGGATGGCGAGCGCGAGCGGGTCGCGCCAGACCGGGTTGGGGTTATGGAACTCCAGACCAGAAACATTCGGCCCCTTGAACTCGTAATGGATGTCGGTGCCGCGTAGGTCGTCGACACGGTCGCCCTCGACGTAGAGGCGGAAATCTGGGTACTCGACTTGCACGTCGTCGTCGGGCTCGAAACCTCGCTCGACGATGGTCAGCACGTGCTCGAAGCCTTCGGAGGTGCGCCCAACGATCTTGAGGCGCAGGCCGGCGACCTCTTCCGGATAACCGCTCAAGACCTCAATCAGCTTGGAGCGCGCGACTCCCGAAAAGCGAATGCCCAGATCGCCTGCGTCCACGTTGGTGGTCATTTTGATTTCCCTCCGATTATCACTTTCTAGCATAGTGCTGAGTGCACGCGTACGTGGACGATTGATGGACGATTGGAGGCTGCCGTGGCGGTTGATCATGTGTTGGTCCAGAAGAATCTCGAAATCCCAATGCGTGACGGCGTCATCCTGCGCGCTGATCTGTACCGACCGTTGGACGCCGATCAACCTGGTCGAGCCGTCCCCGGCGTCGTGACGCGGACGCCGTACGACAAAGAGCAGTCGGGCGCAGGTCTGGTCGGGGTGATGCCTAATGCGCTCAAGCTGGCTGAGCGTGGCTACGCGGTGGTGGTCTGTGACTGTCGCGGGCGTTATGCGTCGGAGGGTGAGTTTCAGCCATTTCACCAGGAGGGCCCGGATGGCTACGACACGCTGGAGTGGGTCGCCGCCCAATCCTGGTGCGACGGCGCTACGGCAATCTACGGGCCATCGTACGTCGGCGCGACGACGCTGCTGGCGGCGCGAGAGCGTCCGCCGTCGCTGCGCTGCGCGATTCCGATCATCACCGCTGACGACTATTACGACGGCTGGACTTATCAGGGCGGCGCGTTTCAGCTCGGATTCGTGGGGCTCTGGGGCAGCGGCCTGGCGGCGACTGGGTATTTGCAGCAGGGGCACACGCGTCCAGCGCGGTCGCAGGCGGCGTTGACCGAGGCGCTGATGGGCAATGCCTTTCGGCATCTCGGAGCGCGGCCCTTGAGCGAGATGTCTGGCATCTCGGACGAAGGCGTCGCGCCGTACTGGCGCGAGTGGCTGGAGCACGAGACGCGCGACGACTACTGGGAGTCGGTACGGCACTCGGCCGACTATTCGCGCTTCGGCGTGCCGATGCTACACATCGGCGGCTGGTTCGATATTTTCGGCATCGGCACGGTGCGCAACTTTCGGGGGATGACCGAGTCGGTCGACGCGCCGCAGCACTTGATCATGGGGCCGTGGGCGCACACCAACTACGATCGCTGGCTGGGTGAACTCGACTTCGGGCCGACGGGCGCCGCGTCGACGGCGAACGTGATCGCCGATATCAACGTCTTTCTCGATCGGCACCTCAAGGGTGGGGAGCGCCAGTTGCCAACGGTGCGCTGGTTCCTGATGGGCGCCAACGAGTGGCGCGCCGACGAGTCGTGGCCGCCGCCCCATGCGGTCGAGCGAACGTTGTATCTGGGTTCGGACGGCGGCGGGACCATGCACTATGGCGACGGACGGTTGACGGAGACCTGTCCAGACGAGGACCTGCGCTGGGACGAGTACAGCACCAACGGCTGGAAGCCCGTGATCAGCAACGGCGGCTCGACCTTGCACGTCGCGATAGCGATGCCAGGCCCGCGCGACCAGTCGCACGCTGAAGGTCGCGACGATGTGTTGTGCTATACGACCGAGCCGCTGGCTGCGCCGCTGGACATGTCGGGGCCGGTCACGGCGGAGATTTGGCTCTCGAGCGATCGCCCGGACACGGACATCACGGCGAAGCTGGTGGATGTGCGCCCGGACGGAACGCCGGTCTCGCTGATCGATGGGATTATGCGCGCTCGCTTCCGCGAGGGCTTTGACCGTGAGGTCATGCTGACGCCTGGCGAGCCGGTCAATCTGACGGTGGACCTGGCTTCGCTGGGACACCGCTTCGATGTGGGCCATCGGGTTCGACTGGAGGTGTCGAGCAGCAACTATCCTCGCTTCATGGTCAATGCGAACGACGGCGGGTCGGTCAACTCAGCGACCGAGATGCTGACGGCGGTCAATCGGATTCGGCGTGGCGGTGCGTTCCCGTCGGCACTGCGATTCTGGCAGTTGCCGGAGTAGCTATCGGAGTGACTGCCAGAATGGCTATCGGGCTGACTGAGTGGAACAACGAGCGGTCGGAGAGGAGCCAGGGATGATTTACGAGCTGCGCATCTATACGGCGCATCCGGGCAAGATGGGTGCGCTGATGAAGCGCTTCCGCGATCACACGATGGAGCTGTTCGAGCGGCACGGGATCCACAACGTGGGTTACTGGACGAACGCGGTCGGCGGGCGCTCGGACGAGTTGTGGTACATCGTGAGCTTTGCGAGTCACGGCCAGCGCGAGGAGGCGTGGCAGAACTTCGCCTCTGATCCAGAGTGGCAGGCCGCCCGCGCGGCGTCGGAGGAGAACGGTCCACTCGTCCACCACATCGAGAACCGAATCCTGCAACCGACCGAATGGTCGCCCATGCCGTAAGGCGGCGCTGGTTGGGCCGTTAGCTGCGGCGGTAGCGCACGAGCAGGACTGGTGGAATTTCGGGGACATCCTCCCAGCGGAGGCGGGCCGCGTGATCGGTGGGACCGCTGAGTGGGAAGGTAGGTTCCCGCAGGCCGTCGATCACCCAGCCGTGACGAAACGCTGTAGTGAATAAGGTTTGCAGCGAGCGTTGGAAATAGGGCTGCAGTTGTGGCTGTCCGACGACGGCGATGCCGCGCTGCATCCGCTCGCTGGCGTACCCGCTGAGCTTGACGCCGCGCCGTGTAATCAGCTGCCCATCCTCCGATTCAAAGCGCTCGGCGAAGAGCATGGTCGCGGGGCCGAGGTTGAAGGCTGGGTGCAGCAGCGAGCATACGAACGGCGCGTCTGGCCTGAGCAGTGCGGGCAGAGCGGCGAAGAGCGGTTCGATGTCGGCGATGTCCATCAACGCCATGTTGCAGACCGCGGCGTCGTAGGGGGCGCCGGGTATGTCGGCGATCGCGTCGGGGTCCGTGACATCGACTTGCCGATAGGCGATGCGGGGATCGTCAGTGCGCGACTGGGCGCGTTCGAGCTGTGCGGCTGAGCCGTCGGTGGCGGTGACCTGTAGGCCAAGTCGCGCGGCGGTGCGGGCAAAGTTGCCGTTGCCGCAGGCGAGCTCCAGCAGCCTGTTCGGCAGTGGCAGGAGCAGCTCCAGCGTGGCAGGAAAGACCAGCGTGCGCTGCCACTCATTGCCCTCGTCGCCCTGCACGTCGTCCCAGAAGGCGGCGTTGGCGTTCCAGGCGGCGAGCGATTCGACGTTGTGATCTGGATCAGCGACCATGGGTGGCTCGGATTCGTTGCTACGGTAGGCGCAGGCGATGGGTATCACCGTATCCCGATCCCGACAGATGCAGGGAGATCAGCATGAGCGCGCCGCTGCCGGTGATTGTGCAAGGTCTGGGACCGATCGGTCTGCGCGTGCTGGAGGCCGCGCTCGGCGATCCGTTCCTGGAGGTAGTCGGCGCGGTGGAGATCGATCCGCAGATGATCGGTCGACCGCTGTCTGAGGTTGTCGACGGAGCGCCGGTGATTGCGATTCGTCAGTCAGTGGCGGCAGCGCGGGTAGATTCGCGTTCCGACGGTGGGATTCTGATCCACTGCACCGGCTCGTACCTGGATCAGGTTTCTACGCAGATCGAGGAGGCGCTGCGGCAGGAGCTGCACGTGGTCTCGACCTGCGAAGAGCTCTCATTTGCGCACGCGCGCCG
This sequence comes from Dehalococcoidia bacterium, assembly GCA_963422755.2. GTDB lineage: Bacteria > Chloroflexota > Dehalococcoidia > Bin125 > Bin125 > Bin125. The sequence goes on along the minus strand of OY730488.1, from coordinate 1,817,667 downwards.
TCCGGAGATCGCGGCGGGGCTCGACGTGCTGGCGCGGCGCGCCGAGCGGACCGTGGTCGGCACGGGCGTGAATCCCGGCTTTCTGATGGACGCGCTACCGGCCTCGCTGTCCTCGATCTCGCACAGTATCAAGTCGGTATCAGTGCGGCGCGTGCAGGATCCATCACGGCGGCGGATTCCTTTCCAGGAGAAGGTGGGGATGGGTATCTCGAAGGCGCAGTGGGAGGAGAAGAACGCCGCTGGCGGCTTCGGACACGTGGGGCTGGAGGAATCAGCGCGGTTGCTCGCGTACGCGTTGGGTTGGAAGCTGGTCGACTGGCGGCACGAGATGATCCCTTGCGAAGTTCCGGGGCAAGAGCTTGTCGCTGGCACGTTGGAGACCCTGGTGGGATCGACCTACGACGGTCACACGGTGAATCTGCACTTCGAGGCGAATGCCGCCGTCGCGGAGGAGTACGACGAGATTGTGGTCGACGGCACGCCGCCGCTGAAGCTGAGATTCGAGGGCGGAGTCTTCGGCGATGACGCTACGGCGGCGGCGGTGCTGCGGGCCTGTCGGGTGATCCCGCACACGCGGCGCGGTCTGATGACGGTGCTCGATCTGCCGCTGCGCTAACCTGCACGCCAGAACAGCGCGGCCAGAACAGCGCGGCCAGAACAGCGCGGCTTGCCAGGGCGGATCAGCGCCGAGAGGGAAACGCCATGGACTTCGATGACCGAGAATTCCGCAGTGCGCTGGGGATGTTTCCGAGCGGGGTGACGGTGATCACAACCGGCACAGCGCCGAACTTCGTCGGGATGACGGCGCAGTCATTCTCGTCGCTGTCGCTCGATCCGCCGTTGGTTCTGGTCTGTGTGGACAAGGGCGCAAGCGTCCTGCCGTTGCTGAAGGAGACCGGCGCCTACAGCGTCAGCATCCTGCCCGACACGGCGATGGACACTTCGAATTACTTCGCTAGCAGCAAGCGACCAGCGCCGCCGCACCAGTTCGACGAGCACGAGCACACGCTCGGTGCGACTGGTCAGCCGCGCCTGGCGCAGGCCACGATGGTCTTCGACTGCACGATCCATTCGGTGTTGGCGGGCGGCGATCACGAGATCATCGTGGGCGAGGTGCAGGCGTTTGAGAAACTGTCGGACGAAGAACCGATCCTGTTCTACGGCGGCAACTACCGCAAGCTGGCCCCGCCCGATCCGTCGATGAGCTGGTAACACCTGCGCGCTGGCAGAACGACCGAGGTTCGATATGTGTGTGCAGCCGACGGGCGGGCGACCGCTGTTGGCGAGCGACCCGCCGCTGCCAGCCGATGACTTCGTGCCCGCGTTGTGGGTACCGCTGACACGTGCGTTGCGAGCGCGGCGACGGCTGATCCAGATGGTCAGGACGCTTCCGGCCGAAGTCTGGCTGCAAGCGTCGTCGGCGGCGGACTGGTCGCGCCGCGATGTGCTCGCGCACCTGGCGGCTTCGGATCGTCGCTACCACGATGTGTTGAACGCGGTGCTGAACGGCTCGCCGCTGGAAGAGTGGCGACCTGACCCGTCGCGCCCCAGCGCGGAGCTCGATCTGAACAACAGACTCAGCGCCGAGCGGTACCTCCGGCAGTCGGCGGCATCGCTGAGCGAGCAGTTGCGGGCCGGTTCAGAAAAGACGACGCTGCTGCTGACAGCGTTGTCGGAGGATCAGGTGCTGCAGCGGATGGGTTTCGCGGCGAACGGGTTGTCGTTGCTGGAAGCATGGGCCTCGCACGACAACGACCATGCCGACGAGATTATCAACGGCCCGACGATGATGCGCTCGTTATGACGAGCGGGCCGCTGCTCAGCGCGCCACCTGATCCAGTCAGGCGCCGCTACCGGCGTTGCAGGCGGGTAGCGGGTAGTCGTTCGGACTGATCGGTTGCGACTCGGTCGATGACGGCGCTGACGATGGCTTGGGCGAGGGAGTCGGCGCCCTGCGACATGAGCATCTGCAGCAGGCCGCGCTTGGGGCGAACGAGTGTGGTGCGCGGCTCGATCCCGGCCGCGTCAGCGGCCCAGTCGATCGCGTCCTGGAGGTCACCGAGCTGGTCGACGAGTCCAAGCTCGAGCGCTTCGGCGCCAGTGTGAATCTCACCCGATGCGAGTTCTGCGACGCGGTCACGGGCGAGTTCGGGGCGTCCTTCGGCGACGATGTCGACGAAACGTGCGTAGACCGATTGGATCAGCGCGTCGAGTTTCTCGTCCTCCTCGGGCGTGTTTTCGCGGAAGAGCGAGCCCATGTCCTTGTATTCGCCGGCGGCGCGGGTGCGCATCTTGACGCCGACTCGTTCGAGCGCCTCGGAGATCATCGGCGCGGTCCAAATGACGCCGATCGAGCCCACGACGGAAGTGGGCAGGGCGAAGATCGGATTGGCGGCGCAGGCGATCATATAACCGCCTGATGCGCCGACGCCGCGGATGGCGGCAGCGACTGGCTTCTGCTTGGACAAGCGCTGCGCGGCGAGGTAGAGCGCCTCGGATGCTGCTGCGCCGCCGCCGGGCGAGTCGATGTCGAGCACGACGGCAGGGTAATGATCGTTGGTCGCGAGGCGCTGGAAAGTGCGGCTCAGCTCGCGCGGGTTGAGCCGTGCGCCGATCTGGCCTGCTACTTCGACGATGGCGATGCGGGGTGGGAAGAGGAGTCGGTCGATGTCCATGCGGGTGGGTCCAATCTGCGGTAATGGATTCAGTCTATGAGCTGCCGACTCGCGTCCTGGGATCGAGTGGCGCTTGCACGTTGCGCGTTGACTGTGTGCGCCACTCGCGCGATGATCGCTACATCGCGTCGCGAGGTCTGGAGGCGCATCGTGGTTGAGGCTGTTGTCTGTCCCCTGTCGGAGCTGAGACCTGGCCAGGTGACCGCTGCCGATCTCGACGGTACGCGCGTGTGCGTCGCCAATGTGCATGGTGAAATCTTCGCGGTGCAAGATCGCTGCCCCCATTTGTTCGCGCCGCTCTCGGTCGGCGAGCTGAAGAACTCCCACATCGTCTGTCCCTGGCACGATTCTGAATTCGACATGCGCACCGGCAGAACGAAGTCCTGGCTGCCGAACGGGCTGTGGAACCTGGTACACAAGCTGATGCCGCCGCCGCCCCCGTTCATCAAGAACAAGATCGAGCCGGATTCGATCCAGACATTCAAGACCCGAGTGTCGGACGGCACGATCTACGTCTCGAACGATTAGTCGCGCCCCTGCCTACTTATCTGCCCACCTCTGCGGACACCACCAGTGGCGGGCGGCGACGGGCTGAGTAGCTCGGAAACTGGAAACCGAAGCTGGGCAGGTTCAGCGTAGGCGTCCGCCTGACGCTAGAAGCCCTGGAAGTTGGGTTCGCGCTTTTCGGCGAAGGCACGAGGGCCTTCCTTGGCGTCTTCGGTGCTGCGAGCGATGACCATCGCGTGGTCGGCCATCTCCAGTGACTCGTGCAGGCCGGTTTCAGCCGAGCGGTAGGCGAGCCGCTTGATCAGTTGCACGCTGACCGCAGGCATCTTCGTGATCTGGCCGGCGAACTCGAGCGTGTGGTCCATCAATTCGTCATGCGGGACGACGCGGCTGACGTAGCCCATACCGAGCGCTTCTTCGGCGTTGAAGAGACGTCCGGTCCACATGAGTTCGAGCGCTTGGGACATACCGACGATGCGTGGCAGGTAGTAGCAGCCACCGTCGCCAGGGATCAGCGCCATGTTGACGTAGCGCATGCCGAAGCGGGCGCGCTCGGAGGCGATGCGGAGGTCGGCCATGGAGGCCATGTCCATGCCGGCCCCTGCGGCGACGCCGTTGACGGCGGCGATGTAGGGCTTCTCGCAGTTAAAGAGGGCGCGCGGCACGCGCTGGACACTGTGGCGCAGGCTGTTGCGATTGGCGGCGGGCGCATTGGGATCGCCGCCGAGCACGTCGGCGCCGGCCCGCTCGCGGCCGACGTCGGCGCCTGAGCAGAATCCGCGTCCCGCGCCGGTGATCACAATCACGCGCACGTTCTGGTCGACCGAGGCCTGCGTGATCGACTCTTGCCAAGCGTGCAGCATGTCATTCGAAAACGCGTTCAGCTTCTCTGGCCGATTGAGTGTGATCACGGCGATGTGATCCTGGACGTCGTAGAGCAGTTCGTCGGTCATAGGTTCTCCTGATAATCGGACGCGGTGCGTCGGCGGACTAGTTCATGCGCATCCCGCCGTCGACATTGAGCGCCTGGCCGGTGATGTTCCTGGCGTCATCGGAGGCGAAGAAGGCGACGGCTTTACCGATGTCCGCTGGCGTTTGTTCACGCCCCAGCGGCATGTTGCGCACGCCGGCCTCGAAGGCGGCGCGGCGGTCGACCACCTCTTCCGTATCGTCGCCGGCGAGCATGCCCTCCAGCTTGCGCCACATGTCGGTCCAGAGCAGGCCGGGGCAGACGGCGTTGACGTTGATGTTATGTCGTCCGAGATCAGCGGCCTGCGATTGGGTGAGGTTGATGGCGCCGGCCTTGGAGGCGGAGTAGGAGGCGATGGCTCCGCCCTGCCGGCCAGCGATCGAGGCGATGTTGATGATCTTGCCGCCGCCGCGCTCCTGGAAGTGCGGCGCGACGGCGCTGCTGACCTTCCAGATCGCCTTCAGGTTGACATCGAAGCAGCGATCCCAGTCGGACTCGGCTTCGTTCTGGCTGAGATGGTCGGGGGCGACGCCGGCGTTGTTGACGAGGATGTCGATCTGGCCCATCTGCGCCACAGCCTCTGCGATCTGGGCGGCGATCGATTCTTCGTTGGTGACGTCCAGTTCGAGGGCGATGGCTGTGACGCCGTGGCGATTCTGGATTTCCCCCGCGGTGCGGTAGGCCTCGTCAATCAGGAGGTCGCCGATCACGATGTCTGCGCCTTCCTTGGCGAGCTCGGTCGCGATGCCTTTGCCAATCCCGCGAGCCGCGCCCGTGACGAGCGCCACCTTGCCGTCAAGTCGTCCCATGGCGAGCGGTCCCCTCCTGTGGCGTCCTGGTGGCGTCGCGATCAGGGTAGCGGCTGTCTGCGCACGCGCGTCAGCAGGATCAGGAAGGCGAGCGTGACGGCGTTCGTGACCGCGATGGCGATCAGGACTGGCTGATAGTCGCCGTCGACTTCGTCGAGCAGCAATCCAGCCGCGAACGGCCCCACAGCGAGGGCGACGTTGCCGAGCGCCGTCTGCAACGCCATCAGCGTGCCGAGCCGTCGCAGGCCGAAGACGTCGGATGCGATCAGCCCCTGCAGCGGCAGGGTCTGCCCCCAGACGAGTCCCGCGATGATCGCTGATAGCCAGATCCAGAAGAGGGGCCCCGCGGCGAGCAGCGCGACGGTCCCGAGCAGCATCACTGCGTAGCCGACGCCGAGCGCGGGGCGGAGTCCGAGTGCAGCAGCCATCGGTCCGATCAGCGCGCGACCAGGTAGCGAGAGGAATCCTCGTAGGCCCGTGAGGGAGGCGCTGGTGGTCAGGGAGATCCCGGCGGCGGTCGCCGCGGGCACGAAGTGGTTGAGCAGCGCGCCGAGTCCGAAGGAGCTGGCGATGGTCATCGCGAGCATTACCTGCACCTCGCGTGAGCGGAGCGCCTCGCGCAGGCTGGCATACCCGTGTTCGTCGACGAACGCGGTAGCGGTAGTTGTGGTGTCGGTGGGCGGTTGCGCCTCAGTCGGTACGGTGGGTGGCGGGATCGTGGGGAGACGACGTACGACCAACGCGCCGGGCAAGGCGAACGCCGTCGCGAGCAGCAACAGCGCGCGTACCGCCCAGCGCCAGCCGAGTTCCTCGGTCAGCAGGCCGGTGAGCGGCAGAAAGACGACCGATGAGAAACCGCCGGTGGTGACGAGGACGGTCATCGCGGCCGTTTGGCGCTGCGGATAGAGTCGCGCGGTGATCGGCATCGTGACGTTGTAGAAGAGTCCAGCGATCGTGATGGCGCCGCCCAACGTCCAGAGGACGATGAAGAGCCAGACCTGCCCAGCCCAGGAGGAGGCGAGCAGCAGCGCGGTGCCGGCGATCAGCCCGCTCCACAGCACTGGGCGCGGGCCGACCGCATCGAGGATGCGTCCAGAGGCGAGTGAGGCGGCTGCGCCGAGCAGGTAGGCGCCCATAAAGGCCGCGTTGATGGCACCCGACGACCAACCTTCGGCATCCTGCATCGGTCCCGTGATGACTCCAAAACCGTAGAGGACGAGTCCGTAGGCGCCGATCGTCAACACGCCGAGCAGAACGGCGGGCCGCCAGTGATGCAGCCAGCGAACGATCCTGGTTGGTGAGGGTGGCTGCATCGGCGCAGGGTAGGCTGCAGGTATGCCTGACCCTGCGCATTCTCGGAGTGCCCATGCCGTCACCGTTGAGCGGCAGCGGCTGCGCTTCGCCGCTGGCCATTTCGCCACCTTCGCGGATGAGCTGGAGCCGATTCACGGTCACAACTACGACGTCTTCGTGGAAGTCGTCGGACCGCTGACAGAGGAATCGTGGGTGATCGATTTCTCGCTGCTCAAGCGTCTGACCAGAGAAGTGTGCGAGACGCTGGACCACAAGTTCCTGTTGCAGATGGAGTCGCGGGCGCTGACGATCACCGATGACCACAGCCATTATGTGATCCAGTACCGCGACGAGCTGGCGTATCGCCTCCCGAAGCGGGACGTTGCGGCGCTGCCGATCGACAACAGCACCGCCGAGCGGCTCTCGCAGTACATCGCTGGTCGACTGCTGGAGTCGCTGGCGCATGACGGCCCGCCGGGGCTCGCCAGGCTGCGGGTTGGGGTCGAGGAGATGCCCGGCCAGGCGGCATGGTTCGAGACGGATCTCTGATGTCCAGTGTCGGCCCAGAGGTTGACCTGCATCCGACGAGGTGATCGTGCTGGTGCTCTGTAACTTGCAAGGGCTGGTCGGAGGCAGTCGCCGCAAGCTGCCGCTGTTGATTCGGCATCGCCGTGCGGTTGGCGGTTGGCCGTTTGGGGTCAGCCTCTGGACGGATGTGGCCAGATATAGTCCCAACCAGAGATGCGACTTCGTGTGGACAAGTCTCCATAACCGTTACGTCGAATGAAACGGCGCGCATCCGCAGGCGCTGAGGCGGATATAGTCACTGTTTGATGCAGGAATCGTACGATCCTCGGGAGCTGTTAGGGGTGTCGTCGTCGGCCTCGGCGGACGACATTCGCAAGGCGTTCCGGCGCAAGGCGAAGCTGGCTCACCCCGATGTTTCGCAAGATCCCGACGCTGAGGAGCAGTTCAAGCGTCTGACTGCCGCCCGCGACCTGCTGCTCGAGCGAATCTCGAATCCGACCGCGCCGACGCCGCCAGATCTGCATCGCCCGGCCAAGACGGTCAGCGAGCGCGAACGCGATCTTGCACTGAAGGAGTTTCGACGTAGGCGGGAGGCGGATGAGCGCCGCCGCGACCGGCGTCGCCGTGCGGCACGCGAACAGGCAGAGCGAGTGGCCGAGCGGACCCATGCTGAGCAGGAGCGGCTTGCGCACGAACAGGCGGAGCGTCGAGAGCAAGAGGAACGAGAGCGCCGAGAGCAGGCGCAGCGGGCGGAGCAGGAACGGCTCGAACGGTTACGACGCGAGGAGGCGGAGCGTCGGGAGCGCGCGCTCCGCGAACGGAAGCGGACGCAGCGTCAGGTGAGCGCTCCGACACAGCATCGCCAGACCAAGCCGCCAGAGACGCAGCTGCGCTGCGCCTGGAAGGGCTGCTCAGAGTTCCGCAACCTGGCTGAGCCGGTCAGAACCGCGCTGGGGTCACGCCGCTTCTGCGCGACGCACCGAGTGGCCTACATCGAGTTCAATGCTAAGAAGAGCGTGCGACGCAACTAGCCCGCTCCCGCGCGCTGAGGGATAGGGGCTACAGGAGAACGTATGACCGTTGGGAGTACGATCCTGGTCGAGCTCGATGGCGCGGTGGCGACGCTCACGCCCAATCGGCCGAAGAAGCTGAATGCGCTCTCCGAGGAGTTGAGGCGCGGCCCGCGCGTTCTGCGCGGTGAACGTGCGCGTGGTCTGCGAACCCGACGCATCCAGCTTGTCAGACACCAGTCAGTAACAACTAGTCGTTGTTGGTAGTCGCCTTGCCGCGCAGCGCCACCCGTGCGCCGTTGGATTCTTCAGCTTCGGTGGCGGCTGAACCTCGCCTGTGTTGAGGTTCAGCCGCACTGACTTTTTGATCAGCGCCCGCGATGCCGTTGTCCTCAACTGGTGCTACTCGCGCCTCGACCGCGGAGCGTTGGCGTGCGTCCCGAACTCTTCGCACTGGCTATCGCCGCTCGCGCGATGCAGCGGATTGCAGGCGATAGCCAGCGCGGTGACAGCCTCAGTCTTGTGGTATTGGGGGTCTCTCAATCCTCCTGGGGCTACTTCTTTACTATCAGGTACGGCGACACAAGCGTTTTGATTAGCCCGGGACCAGGCTTGTTGGTGTCCTCGTAAACTTCGACCTGCGCGCGCACCTTAACTCCTTTGACCCAATCAATGGGGAACGAGGCCTGGCGTGTGTGGTCACTAGGGAAAAGGGATGCGGGCTGATTCAGACCCACTCTCTCGCCAGAACATGTCTCTTGCCACAACCGGACAAAATAGAATTGGACTCTGTCGACTGCATCCCATCTGACCACGAAGTTGCTACCTTCATGCCTCAAAGTTATCCCCGAGCTATCAGGGACCAGGTCTGTGATTGTCTCCCATTTAGATTTGTTCGACCAGAGCGAGTCATCTCCGCTATCGCGAATGGCTCGAACCCTCGCTCGTATCTTGTCGACCGGCGGCACATCGCAACCTGTGCCAATGCTGAGCGTCTGGGAAGTCGCCGGCGCATCCGTCGTTTCGACGCGTTTCCAGTCGGCGGTGGTCCCGTCCGCGTACGTGCCCCTGAGCCAGATCTCGTAGCGGTCCGCGTCATCTTCCCCCGTCCAGTGCACGGCCAGCATTCCGCTATCGGTAAAGCTTATCGTCGGAGGTATGGTCCACAGCGGAGTGGGAAGAGTGAGCGCAGGCGACGGGTCAGACCATTTGCCTCGCGAGCCATCGTGTAGAATAGCGGCCACGCGGGCGGTCACTTGCGGAACGTCGGCAGGAACACGGCGACGTTTGACAAAGCCGTAGGAGTGGTACATCTTATCGGTATTGGTAGCTCGCTTCCACTTCGTTCCGTCTGTTCGCGTTCCCTGCAGTTGAACTTTGTAGTACTCAGCGCCAGCAATCGGTTCCCAGTTGACGCCAATCCAGCCACTGGCCCGAATTTTTATTGTCGGAGCTGCCGCAGGAGGATCTTGCGCACTCGTCGGTACCGTCAATGCGATGCTGCCGACTGCGCAGGCCAGAACCACGCTCGCGCAGAACAGCTTGAGTCGCGTGAGCGTCATCGCAGCTCTCGCCATGTCAGGTCCTTTCAGCTCAGTCGCATAACTCTCCGGTTTGCCGAGTGTAGCATAGTGCGCCGCATCTCCTGTTCGCATGTGAAGCCGGCCTCCGTCGGCAGCCAGGCATCGGCGTTTTGCTTCGGGTGCTATGGCGCTGTGGCATGTCGCAGCCTCTTACTTCAGCACGAGACGTGGCGTCCAGCCGAGTCGGTCCAGCAACGCGTTGTTGTTGTAGCGTTCGATGCGGACCGTGACCTTCGCTGTAGCTGCGTTGAAAGAGGCGACTTCGAAAAAGGCTTCGCGCAGGCCAGGGTCTCCGCTGACCGCCGCCGCTTGTTGAGCCGCCCCCGTCCCAGGGATATTCGCACCCGCGCACGTTTCTTCCTGAAGCTGCACGGTGTAGCGGGTGGCGTCAGCATGAGGGGGGAACGTAACTTCGATGCGGCCAACGGCTTCCTCTACTGTCACGCCAGCGCTGACGATCTTGCGAGGAACCTGCTGCCACACAGAGCCGCTCGACCAGATTGAGTCAGTTCCGCTATCGCGAATGGCTCGAACCCGCGCTCGTATCTTGTCGACCGATGGCACATCGCAACCCGTGCCAATTTCGAACGTCTGGGAAATCGCCGGCGCATCCGTCGTTCCGACGCTTTGTTTAAAGTCGGCGGTACTCCCGTCCGCGTACGTGCCCCTGAACCAGACCTCATAGCGGTCCGCGCCCGCTTCCGCCGTCCACTGCACGGACAGCATTCCGCTATCGGCAAAGCTTACCGTCGGACGTATGGACCACGGCGGAAGAGTGAACAGAGCCGACGTGGCAGACCAGACGCCTGTCGAGCCATCGGATCGAATGGCGGCCACGCGGGCGGTCACTTGCAGAACGTTGGCGGGAGCATGGCGACGTGTGATAAAGCCGTAGGAGTGGTACTTCTTCGTGGTGCGGATAGTTTGCTCCCACGCGCTTCCGTCCGTTCGCGTTCCCTGCAGTTGAATTTGGTAGTACTCAGCGCCAGTAATCTCGTCCCAGTTGACGCCAATCCAGCCACTAGCCCGCAATCTTATTGTCGGAGCTTCCTCAGTACTCTCAGGAGGAATCTCAGGAGATTGCGCACTCGTCGTTACCGTCGATGCGATGCTGCCTACTGCGCAGGCCAGAACCACGATCGCGCAGAACAGCTTCAGTTGGGCGTTGGTCTTCATCTTGGTACTCCATCGATTGCGTTCTGTTGCTGTAATAGCCAGCAAATTCAATCACAGTCATGCTACATTCCTCGCTTTCTAGCCCCAGCGCTGCCGTTCATGTTGAACATGACCTTGTCGAGGCTCCTTGCCGGGGTGACCGCTGCTGGGCGCGGCCAAACGCCAGGTCGAAGACGGGCTTGGCGAAGAGTTCGCGATGACGAAGATCGGATGAGGTTCATTAGTCTTCATCCATTCAGGCCACTGACCTTTTGATCAGCGCCCGCGATGCCGTTGTCCTCAACTGGTGCTACTCGCGCCTCGGCCGCGGAGCGTCGGCGTGCGTCCCGAGCTCTGCGCACTGGCTATCGCCGCTCGCGCGATGCGGCGGATTGCAGGCGAAGCCAGCGCGGCGAGAACAGCCTCAGTCTTGTGGTATTGGATGTCTCTCAATCCTCCTGGGCACTACTTCTTTACTATCAGGTACGGCGACCAGCCAAACGGGGGGCTGATTAGCCCGGTTCCATTGGCGTTCCGGTAAGCGGTGACGTACGCGCGCACCTTAACTCCTTGGGCCCAAGAAATGGCGAACGAGGCCTGGCGTCCTGCGGTCTTTGGGACACTGGCTATGAACGGCGAACCTGCGCTCGCGTTAGAACATGTCGCTTGCTGCACACTGATAGAATAGTTCTCGGCTCCGGCGACTGCAGGCCATCTGACCACGAAGTGGCTACCTTCATGCCCCAAAGTCATCCCCGAGCTATGACTGACCGGGTCTGGGATTGCCAGCCATGCAGAGCCGTGCGACCAGTGCGAGTTAGTTCCGCTATCGCGAATGGCTCGAACCCGCGCTCGTATCTTGTCGACCGGCGGCACCTGGCAACCCGTGCCAATGTTGAACGTCTGGGAAGTCGCCGGCGCATTCGTCGTTCCGACGCTTTGTTTCCAGTCGGCGGTACTTCCGTCCGTGTACGTGCCCCTGAACCAGACCTCGTAGCGGTCCGCGCCCGATTCCGCCGTCCAGCGCACGTCTATCCTTCCGTTATTGGTAAAGCTTACCGTCGGACGTGTAGATATCGGCTGAAGAGTGAACGGAGTCGACGTTGCAGACCAGACGCCTGTCGAACCATCGGATCGAATGGCGGCCACGCGGGCGGTCACTTCCAGCACGTTGGCAGGAACATAGTGACGTGTGATAAAGCCGTAGGAGTGGTTGTTCGAGGTGCGCTTAGTTTTCTGCCACGCCCTTCCGTCCGTTCGCGTTCCCTGCAGTTGAACTTTGTAGTACTCAGCGCCAGTAATCTCGTTCCAGTTGATGCCAATCCAGCCACCGGCCCGCAATTTTATTGTCGGAGCTGCCGCGGGACTCTCAGGCGATTGCGCACTCGTCGGTACCGCCAATGCGATGCTGCCGATCGCGCAGGCCAGAACCACGATCGCGCAGAACAGCTTCAGTCTTGGGGGGGGGGGGGGGGGGGGGGGGCGTTGGTCTTCATCGTGATACTCCATTGATTGCGTTCTGTTGATGTGATAGCCAGCAAATTCAATCACAGTCATGCTACATTCCTCGCTTTCTTGCCCCAGCGCTGCCGTTCACGTTGGACATGACCTTGCCGAGGCGCTTTGCCGGGGTAACCGCTGCTGAGCGCGGCCAAACGCCAAGTCGAAGACGGGCTTGGCGAAGAGTTCGTGATGACGGAGATTGGACGAGGCTCATTGGTCTTCATCCATTCAGGCCACTGGATGGTTCGAAGCCCGAACAAGGGTCGAAACGAAGATAGCACATGACATAGCCATCAACCGGGCAGGAGGCGGTCGACGTTTTTCCTCATGCCACGGAGCGGTGGTGGCGGATTCCGATCACTTCATTCCCGTGTGTCGTCCGGACGCGGTGGCCCAGGCGATCGTGGCAGCGGCGCAGTCCGCGAGACCGTTGGGCGAGACGGGCTAGTCGAACGCTCCGCTGACGAGGTGGCCGATGTATTCCTCGTCCGACAAGCCGACGATGTCTTTGTAGACGCGCTCGTTATCGGCGCCGAGCAGCGGCGCGGCCTTGGTGAGTTCGCCAGGCGTCTCGGAGAGTCGGAAGGATGGACCGTCGTAGGCTCTGCGCCCCATCGCGGGATGATCGAGCATCCAGAAGTGTCCGCGGTGGGCGAGCTGTGGATCGCTACGCAGATCCTCGGGCGTCTGTACGACGCCGGCGGGGACGCCTACGGCTTGCAGGCGGCGCATCAGGTCTTCGGCCTGCTGCGTTCGCACCCAGGCCGCCAGCTCCGTCTCGACGACAGCTGGATCGAGCGAGGTCCATGCCGGCTGGCCTGCGAGATCGCCGAGCGCGGTGAGTTCGGCGTCGTTGCTGATGGTGATGGCGATCCAACGGTCGTCGTCATCGCCGCCAATCTCACCGCTTCGGGGCGCGCATTGGTATGTTCCGTAGATAGCGTGCATGGGGTGGCCGGCGCCGAGCGCCTGCTGCTCGCGCCCATTGACGGTGTAGTCGAGCACCATCGTCTCGGTGGCGTGGATGGCGGCCTCCATCTGGCCGAAGTCGATGTTCTGCCCCTGGCCAGTGCGCTGACGGTGATCGAGCGCGGCGATCAATGCTGCCGCCGCGAAGTGCGGTACGAGGAAGTCGGTGTAGGCGACGCCCGTACCGATCGGTTCTTCGCCGGGATACGCCGTCAGATGCGAAATGCCCGCCGCGGCCTGCAGGACGTGACCGTAGCCCTGCCACATCGCCCACGGACCGCTGAGGCCATACATGGGCATTTCGATCATGATCAGGTCCGGGCGGACCGCGCAGAGGTCCTCATACGTCATGCCCCAGGCGCGCATCGCCTTGGGTGTGAACGACTCCGTCACGATGTCGCACTGGGCGATCAGGCGCTTGGCGATCGTGACACCATCGGGATGCTGCAGGTTCAGCGAGACGCACTGTTTCGATGAGTTGAAATCGGCGTAGTAGCCGCTGTGGTCGAGTCCTGGTTCGTCGTTGACGAAGGGCGGCGCGCGGCGCAGCGGTTCGGGCCGCACGGAGGATTCGATCCGAATGACTTCGGCGCCGTGGTCGGCGAGATATTTGGAGACGAGCGGCCCGACGCCCACCCATGCGAAGTCGGCGACGCGGATGCCGTCGAAGACCTTATCCGGCGCGTCAGTCATCGTCAGTTCCCCGATCACGCTCTAGATCAGGCCCTCGGCGGACAGCGCCATGATGTCGTCGTCCGAGTGACCGAGCAGGTTGCCATAGACGTAGAAGTTGTGTTCGCCGATGCGCGGTGCGCGATGCCGCACGCTGAGCGGCGTCTCACTCAGACGTGCCCACGGGCCGGGATAGGTCACGTGCGCGTCCTCGTGCTCGATCTCGGCCCAGTATTCGCGGGCTCTGAGATGTTCGTTCGCGAGTAGGTCCTTGGGCGTATGGACGATGCCCCAGCCGTTGCGGATCTGCTGAGCCTCAGCGACGAGCTGGGCGCGGGTGAAGCGCTTGCAGAAGTCGCTCAGCACGGCGTTCAAGTACTCGCTGTCCGCCCCGCTCGGCGGCGCGAGCAATCCTTGCGTCGCATCGAGCTTGGCCAGCCATTCGTCCGAGGTCAGGTCGCCGGCCATCCCGTGGCTGTCAAGCCAGTCGACCGTTTGGCGGGCGGTGAGGCCGAAGAGTCCGCCGTAGGAGAGGCAGGCGACGTATCCGTCGGCGGCCTCGAATACGTACTGACCGGACTTGTAGCCGCCGATCTGACGCCCGTTGCCGGGTCGTTCGTTGTTGATGCGTCGAATGTCCCACGTAGGCATGGCGTTGTCGTGGGTGAAGGTGACGGCCTCCTGCATCGACTGATCGACGTGCTGACCGCGCCCGCTCTTGGTGCGTTGGTACTGCGCGATCAGCGTGCCGACTACGGCCTGCGCTGAGGCCTGGGTGTACGCCTGTGATGCCGTGGGACGGATCGGCGGGCGTCCCGGCGCGCCGCAGAGCGAGGACAGGCCACCCATCGCCGTACCGACGAGGTCTGTCGCTTTCCAGTGGGCGTAGGGTCCGTCGCGGCCGAATGGCGTGATCGACGTGTGCACCAGCGACGGGTGTGACGCGCGGATGGTCTCGACGCCGAGTCCGAGCGCCGCTGCGGCATCAGGCGGGCAAGTCTCGATCAGGAAGTCGGCGCTGCTGAGCAGTTGGTTGAAGAGCTGCTGGCCGCGCGGCGAGGTGAGATCCAGCGTCGCGCTGAGCTTGTTGGAGTTGAACGTCCACCAGTGCAATGAGAGTTCGGGATCAACTACGTCGCCGCGGAAGGGTCCGATGAAGCGTGATTCGTCGCCGCCGGGTGGTTCCAGCTTGATCACCTCGGTGCCGAGATCGGCCAACATGCGGCCGGCGAGCTGTCCGAGCTCGTTGGTGAGGTCGATCACGCGGAAGGGTGCGAGCGGGCCGGGGGTGTCGGGCATGGGCGCATGATATCGCGGGACATATCGGCATGGAGACAGCAGGTGGCGACTAGCTGCCGGTAGGTTGCTTGAGGCGCCGTTGAATGATGTGGACGTCGTCGAGGGTGGGGAGGATGTCTTCGATGGCTGCGCGAAGAGCACCGAGGTTGGTTCGTTCCTGCGCGGAGACGGCGATGATTCGCTGACCGAGCGCCGCCTCGACGCGTGCGACGGCCTCTGACGGCTCGTCGAGCTCATCAAATCCATCGATCTTGTTGCCCACCGCTAGCGTGGGGCGCTGGTCGATGCCGAGATCATGCAGTGTGCGTTCGACGCTGCCAAACTGTTCTGGGGCGTCGGGCGCGGTGAGATCGACGACGTGGAGCAGCAGGTCAGCCTCTTCGAGCTCTTCCAGTGTGGCGCGGAAGGCGGCGACGAGCTGTGGGGGGAGCTTCTGGATGAATCCCACGGTGTCGGAGAGCAGCACGGTGTGTTCGTCTGAGAGGTGGCAGCGGCGGGTGGTGGGGTCGAGCGTCTCGAAGAGTCTGTCGCGGGCGCGGACGTTGGCGTTGGTCAGCGCGTTCATCAGGGTCGATTTGCCGGCGTTGGTGTAACCGACCAGCGCGACGAGCGGGATCCCTGCGCGGTCACGCTGTCGCCGGTGCTGCTGCCGGTGGGTACGGACGCGCTCGAGGTCCTGCTTGAGCCGCTTGATCTGGTTGCGGATCAATCGGCGGTCGGTTTCGAGCTGGGTTTCGCCGGGGCCGCGCGAGCCGATCGCGCCCTCCATGCGCTCGAGGTGCTCCCATTGGCCGGTCAGACGCGGCAAGAGATATTCGTGCTGTGCGAGCGCCACCTGGACGACGCCCTCGCGGGTGCGGGCGCGCTGCGCGAAGATATCGAGGATCAGCGCGGTGCGGTCGATGATCTTGATCTCGAGTCGGCGTTCGAGTGTGCGTTGCTGCGCCGGGCTAAGCTCGTCGTCAAAGATGGCGAGCGTGGCGCGCAGCTCGTCGCGCAGCTCGGTGATCTGCTCCAGTTTTCCTTTGCCGACGTAGGAGTTGGGGTCTGGGTGCCGCAGACGCTGCTTGACGCGCGCCAGCGGCATCGCGCCAGCGGTGATGGCGAGCTGCGCCAGCTCCTCGAGTGAGGCGTCGATGTCCCAGTGCGTCGACCGCCTCGCGTCGACACCAACCAGAATCGCGCGCTCGCGAGGCGGATGGGTCGGGTGCTGTCGTCGGTGGTCCTTGGGTCGTCGGTTGCGTATGCGTGGGATAGGCGCGTGCTCCCGCTAGGTCGGCGGTATGTCTACGGTAGCGCGCGCAGCGTGTCGATGTGTCTGAGCGGTTAGCTCGCGGCGGTGAATCGTGCGATGCGTTCGACTCCCTCGTCGACCTGATCGTCGGGCAGGGTGAGGCTGAGGCGGATGTAGCCCTCCCCGGCGGGACCGTAGCCGTTCCCTGGGGTGACGACGACGCCCTGTTCCTCGATGAGGCGTGTGGCGAAGTCGGCGGAGGTGTCGCCTTCGGGAATCTTGGCCCAGATGTAGAGGGACGCTTTCGGATTTGTGACCTCCAGGCCGATGGAGCGTAGGGCGGCCACGACTTTGTCGCGACGGGCCTGGATGATCGCGTTGTTGGTCTCGATCACCGACTGGTCACCGTCGAGCGCGGCGATCGCCATCTGCTGGATCGCCTGAGGGATGCCGGAGTCGATGTTGCTCTTGACTCGCAGCAGGGGGTCGATGAGTTCGGCGGCGCCGCAGGCCCAGCCGAGCCGCCAGCCGGTCATGTTGAACGTCTTGGAGAGCGAGAAGTACTCCATCCCGGCGGCCTTGCCCGACGGGGCCTGGAGGAAGGCGGGCGCTTGGTAGCCGTCGAAGGTGACGTCGCAGTAGGCGTTGTCGTGTAGCACGGCGATCTCGTTGTCGAGGCCGAATTGAGCGGCGCGCTCGAAGAATTCGACGTCGGCCAGCGCGCCGGTGGGGTTGTTGGGATAGTTCAGCCAGAGCACGCGGGCTCGCTCGCGAATATCTGCGGGGATCGCGTCGAGGTCTGGGAGGAAGTCGCGTTCGGCGGTCAGCGGCAGGGGGTAGGTGGCGCCGCCGGCGAACATGGTGCCGATCGCATAAACAGGGTAGGCCGGGTCGGGGACGAGGGCGATGTCGCCGGGGTCGATGAAACAGAGTGCGCTGTTGGCGATGCCTTCTTTGGCGCCGATCAGCGGGACGATCTCGGTCGCTGGATCGAGCGTGACCGCGAAGCGTTGGGCCATCCAGCGGGCGATGCACTGGCGTAGCTCGGGCAGGCCTTCGGTCTCGGGATAGCGGTGGTTGGCCACTACGTCGGCGTGCTCGTGCAGCGCCTCGAGGATGTGCGGATGCGTCGGCAGGTCGGGATCGCCGATGCCGAAGGAGATGACCTCGACGCCCTGTTCGCGCTGTGCGGCGATCTTGCGGGAGATTTCGACGAAGAGATAGGGCGGCAGGTCCTGGACGCGTTGAGCGGTGCGGTGCGCCATTAGAAGCGTCCCCAAATCTTGCCGACCTTGACGAACGTGGTCACCTTGGCCTCATAGCGGCGCTGCACTTCGGCTGGATCGGCGGGCCGTTGATAGGTGAGCTCGTTGGTGATGTGTCGGAAGTTGAACTCGCGCAGCAGTGGATCGCCGACGCTGTCGCCGGCGACGCGGAGGGTCATGGCGCGGCGGTTGGACTCGGCGCCGCGCCGCATGGCGGCTGCCAGCAGCGCGCGAGAGATCACTGCGTGATCGAAATCTGGGTGGACGATCAGTTCGTCAGCGATGATGCCGCGTTTCTCGCCGGCAACGACCTGGATGTAGCCCGCGGCGGCGCCGTTGCGCTCGGCGATGCCGATCCATTCGGCGCGTTCGAAGAACTGATCGGCGAGCGGCGGGGCGTGCGCGCCTTCTCCGGACGCCAGCCGCTCAATCTCGGCGATCGCCTCGGCGTCCGAGGCGGAGGCCTCGCGGACGCTGATGTCGTCATCCGTCTCGGGCAGGGTCTGGTCACGGACGTCGCGGCAGCGCATCACCGAAACCTCGGAGGGGGAGACGAAGCCGGCTCCGATCAGCATCGGTTCGACGTAGTGGCGGCGCGGGAAATCATTGAAGTCCAGCACCATCAGCTCAGTCTCGGAGTGCTCGTTGGCGAGCTCGCCCATTTCGTTGAGCAGGTTGGTGAGGTGCATGCGGATGTGGTTGACGGTGTCGAACTCGTAGAAGAGCCGCAGGTGGCGGCCGTAGGGCAGGCCGATCACGTAGCCGTCGTCGCACTGGGTGGAGAGCATGCGCCGCTGTCGGACGAGCGCGTCGAAATCAAACTCGGGCTGGTTGCGGTAGGCGAGCTGCTTGGCGGCGAGCGTCTCATGCAACTCGCGGACCATGCCAGGCGCGCGGTCTTGCTGGAGTCGCGTGTAGTCAGGTGTAACCATTGCATGTCCGTTCGTGGGGGCCGGCCAAGCTAGGCGGGCAAGCTGGGGGGAATGAGCAGGCTGTCATCGAGTACGCCGTCGAAGGAAAATGCGGCGGGGCCGGTCATGAAGACTGAGGCGTCTGGCTCGTCGGGGCCTTGCCAATACACATCAACGTCGCCGCCTGGCATGGAGACTGTCGTGGATGGAGCGGAGTCGACGAGGCCGTGCAGGCGCGCCGCGACCGCCGCGGCGCAGGCGCCGGTACCGCAAGCGCGCGTGAGACCGACGCCGCGTTCCCAGACGCGCATCTTGAGATGCGTGCGCGATAGCACGTTGACGATTTCTACGTTGGTTTTGTCGGGGAAATCTGGGTCTCGTTCGATGATCGGTCCGTAGTCGTCGAGCGCGAAATCGTCGATGTCTTGGCGTTCGCTGTCCATGAACCACACCGCGTGCGGATTGCCCATGCTGAGGCAGGTGAGGTCGCAAGTGAGGTTGATTGCGCCCGAGGGGAGTTCGACGGGGTGCTCCAGAACGGGGCCGCTACCTGCGTGACGGACCGGAACCTGTTCGGGCTGGAGTCGGGGCACGCCCATGTCGACGGTGACGATGTTGACCTCGCCGTCTTCCCAGTCGGAGATGTGGGTGTCGAGCACGCCGGCTCCGGTCTCGATCGCGAGCGTGTCGCTCTCCGGTCTGATGCCTGCTCGTTCAATGAGGTATTTGACGAAGCAACGGAGGCCGTTGCCGCACATATCGCCGTTGGAGCCGTCGGCGTTGACGATCAGCATACGCGCGACGGCGCAGTCTGAGTCCTGCGCGATCAGGATGCCGTCGGCCCCGACGCCGAGGTGTCGGTCGCAGAGGTGCGGAGCCAGCGCAGACCAGTCGTAACACAGACGCCCGGCGTTGTCGCCGAGAGCATCGATCAGCAGGAAGTCGTTGCCAGCTCCCTGCACCTTGAGGAATGGAATGGACATGCTCGCAGCTTAGCTGAGGACGTCCCATGGGAGATCGACGGACCAATGGATGGCCGGGTCGCTGGGGCGGAACCACTTGTACTGATTGTGCGCGAGGCGTTGGGTCTGGCGGGTGACATCGGCGATGGCGTTGTCGCGCTCGCTCTCGCCTTGTAAGTAGGCAATCACTTCGCGGTAGCCGATGCTAGCGAATCCAGGCGACGCGGCTGGTAGTCCCTCGCGCAAGAGTTGGGCGGTCTCTTCGATGATGCCGTTGTGGAACATGGCATGGGTTCGCACGGCGATGCGCTGGTGAAGCTCGTCCCGGTCAATCTGCGGCGCGATGACGATGCAGTCGGCCGGCGCACGGCGACGCTGCCACTCGGAGATCGGGATGCCGGTTGCCGCGTAGACTTCGAGCGCGCGGCTGACGCGGCGCAGATTGGCCGCGGGAATAGAATCGGCCGCTGCGGGATCTACCTGTCGCAGGTGGTGGTGCAGTGCACCGAGGCCGCGTCGGAAGGCGAAGTAGAGGTGCTGTCCGCGCAGCGCCTGGTTGGGCGCGACAGGGGGGATCTGCCAGCCTTCGCGCAGGGCGCGCATGTGCTGTCCCGCGCCGCCGACCAGGATGGGGCGTCGGCCGCGCGCCTGGATGTCGGCGATGGCCGCGCGGGCGGTGGAGAGGTACTGACCGAGCGAGTAGCGCTCGCTGACGGGTACCAGGTCGAGGCAGTGGTGGCGCGCGGCGTTCCGCTGCGCGGGCGTCGGTTTGGCGACGCCGATCTCGAGGCGCTGGTAGATCTGGCGGCTGTCGATGTTCACGATTTCGCCATTGAGTCGGTTGGCGATGGCGACGGCCCACTCGGTCTTGCCGCTCGCGGTGGGGCCGACGATGAAGATCAGGGGTGGCGTCGCTGCGCGCTGGGGCGATGCCGCTGCGTGGCGCGGTTCAAACGCTGGCGGCGACGGCATGGGTGATGGCGAGGAAGGCGTCAGCATTCAGCGAGGCGCCGCCGACCAGCGCGCCGTCGATATCGGGCTGCGCTATGAAGTCAGCGATGTTGTCGGGATTGACGGATCCGCCGTAGAGGATGCGGGCTGTGTCGGCGAATGCTGCACCGCACAGCTGGTCGAGCATGGAGCGGATGTGCGCGCAGGCGGTCTGCGCTTCAGCTGGTGAGGCGGCCCGCCCGCTGCCGATCGCCCAGACCGGCTCATAGGCGACTACGAGTCCGGGCGGTGGAGGATCCCTCGGGTCATCGCCGATCGCCTGGCTCAGCTGATCGGTCAGTATGGCGGCGGTGAGCTGCTGGTCGCGTTCGGCTTCGGACTCGCCGACGCAGAGGATCGGGATCAAGTTGTGCTGTCCGGCGGCGCGCAGCTTGAGCGCCAATTGCTGGTCGTCTTCGCCGAAGAACTGGCGGCGCTCGGAGTGTCCGAGGATGACCCAGTCGGCGACTTCGGCGAGCTGGGTGGGCGACACCTCGCCGGTGAACGCACCAGACGGCTGCGCGTGCATGTTCTGTCCGGCGATCTGGACGCGAGAGTTGCGCCAGAAGTCCGAGACCAACGGGAGTTGTAGGAAACTCGGCGCGAGGACCACGTCAACCCCCTCGCTGGCGTCGAGCCCGGCGAGTTTGCGACATAGTGCGCGCGCTTCGGTGTTGGTTCCGTTCATTTTCCAGTTGCCAGCGGCGATCGGCGTGCGGGTCATGAGTGCTCCGCTGCATCTGAATCGTCTGTAGTTGGGTCTGGGGCGTCGGGCAGCACGGCGATACCTGGTAGGTCGACGCCCTGCAGATACTCCAGTGCTGCGCCGCCGCCGGTGGAGACGTGCGTCATGCGGGTGGTGTGTCGGAACTGCGCGACGGCGGCGGCGGTTTCTCCACCGCAGATCACGGTCTGGGTGTCTTCCATCGCTACGAGGGCCTCGGACATGGCGCGGGTGCCGCCCGAGAAGGCTTCCCGCTCGAACAGTCCGAGCGGGCCGTTCCAGACAACGGTGTCGCAATCCTTCAAGGCTTCTGCGAAGGCCTCGACGCTGGCCGGTCCCACGTCGAGGATTTGCCAGTCGTGGGGCATCGGCTCCTCGCCGAAGATGAGCGGCTTGGAGCGCGGTGGTTCAGTGGCTCCGCGGGCGATCACGCCGTCGCCGGGGATCAGCAGCCGACACTGTTGTTCGGCGGAGATGGAGATGATCTCATTCGCGGCTTCGACCATGTTCTGTTCGAGCAGCGAGGCGCCGGTGGGCAGTCCGCGTGCCAGGAGGAAGGTGTTGGCCATGGCTCCGCCGATCGCGATGACGTCCGCAATCTCGCTGAGACGTTTGAGTAGGCCAAGCTTGTCGGAGACTTTGGCGCCGCCGCAGATGAATCCAAGTTTGCCGGCCTGGCCGTTGCGGATCGGCTCGAGTGTGGAGATCTCGCGCTCGAGCAGGAGCCCGCATGCCGCCGGCAGCATCTGGGCCAGGGCATGAATCGAGGCGTGCGCGCGGTGGGCCGCGCCGAAGGCGTCATTGACGTAGAGATCAGCGAGATCAGCGAGCAGCGCGGCGAAGTCGGGGTCGTTCTCCTCCTCTTCCTCGTGGAAGCGGAGGTTCTGCAGGACGAGCACCTGGCCGGGTGTGAGATCGTGTGAGAGTCGGGTGGCGTACTCGCCGATGCAGTCGGGCGCCATCTGTACGTTCATGCGCAGGAGGCGCGCGAGCCGGACGGCGGCCGGGGTGAGATCGAAGAGCGGGTTGCGTTCGCCGTTCGGTCGGCCCATGTGCGAACAGATGACAACGGATGCGCCGTGTTCCAAGGCGTATCGGATGGTTGGCACGGCGGTGCGGATGCGCGTGTCGTCCAGGACCCGGCCCTCGGCCATGGGGACATTCAGGTCGAGCCGCAGCAGGACGCGCTGGCCGGCCAGTGCGAGGTCGCGAATCGAACGCTTGCGCATGCTGTCTCCCGAGCATCCGTCGAGCGGCTGTCCAGTTCAGACCATCGGCGAGAGTTGCGCCTCGGTCTGATGTTGGACATGTGGGATGCTGCGCTGGACGGCTGGAACGGGCGGCGGGGTGGTGGGCTCGATCTGTTCGGGCAGATGCCGAGCTTCGATGTCGCGCAGCTTGAGCAGTCGGCGAATGTGCCGTCCGCCCTCGAATTCTGCATGGAGAAAGGCTTCCGCGATCTCGATAGCGATCGCGTGCCCGACGGCATAGGAACCGAGCGCGAGGATGTTGCAGTCGGTGTGCTCGCGGGCACGCCGCGCCGTCCATGTGTCAGCGCAGAGGGCGGCGCGCGCGCCTCGGACCTTGTTGGCGGCGACGCTGACGCCGACGCCGTTGGAGCAGATGATGATGCCGAGGCGGTGCGCGCCGTTGACCACCGCTTCGGCGAGCGGCGCGGCGATATCGGGGTAGTCGATCGCGGTGCTGGTCTGCGGCCCGAAGTCGCGGACGTCATAGCCGCGTTCGGTCAGATGGTTCCGAATACGCTCCTTGAGCTCGAAGCCGGCGTGGTCGCTGCCGATGGCGATGCTCGCGTGGCTCACGGAAGCCCCTTCGCTTGTTCGCTTGATCTACGCGGCGGTACGGTCATGAGGCCGATTCCAACGCGGCGAGCCCCCAGTGCCGCAGCAGTAACTCGCCGACCTGCGATTGGAGCACAGCGCCGCGTCTGAGGACGCGCGGCGTCGGCACGGTGCAATCCAAGATAGTGGAGGCGGTCCCCGCTGGCATTACCCCTCCCTCATCCAGAATGTGAAGTGTTTCACGCATGGCAAAATCAGATGAGCATTCAGCGGCGTCTGCCGGGAACTGTCGGCGCACGGCGTCGCTGCTCAGGGCGGCAGGTTCGCCATGCAGGTTGGCCGACGTGCCTGTCAGCGGTGCGTCGATCAGGTCGAGCAGGGTCGCGGCGAGCGGGTGGTCGGGGATCCGCAGCGCGACCGTGCCGCCGCTGACAGCGCGGGAGCGCCACTCGCCGCGCTTGTTGACGATCAGTGTGAGCGCGCCGGGCCAGGCGGCATCGGCCAGCTCGCGCAGGCGAGGATCCAGAGGTTCTGCGATGGCGGCGAGATGTTCGAGCCAGCGGGTCGGCGGTAGGAATATCGGCAGATTTTCACCGTCGGGGCGCTGCTTGAGCCGGAAGATGGTGGCGATGGCGTCATCGTCGGTGGCGACGGCGCTGAGGGCGTACTGGGTATCGGTGGGCAGGGCGACTACGCCGCTGCGTTGCAAATGGTCAACTGCTTGGGCAAGTGCTCCGTATGACACGGAGCCAGTCTAACCAGCCGAGATCGCTCGTATCATGTGGTGGTGATGACAGAGGCCGCGCACCGCGCATCAGCTGACCCTGCGGCCGACGAGTCGGCGGTGCGGAGTCGATAGTGCCTGAGTCGATAGTGATTGTGGACCTCGGCTCGCAGACGGCGATGTTGATCGCGCGGCGCGTGCGGGAGCTGAATGTGTACTGCGAGCTCGTCCCGCCGACCGTTGCCTGGCGGCAGGTCGCGGGGCTGCATCCGCGCGGGATCATACTCAGCGGCGGGCCGGCGAGCGTGCACGATGAGCAGGCGCCGCGTGCGCCGGAGTGGGCGCTGGACGGGCGGCTGCCGACGCTGGGCATCTGTTATGGCATGCAGGAACTGGCGCATCGACTCGGCGGTCGGATCGAGGCGGGCCGCGAGCGTGAGTTCGGCGCCGCGCATCTGTATCCGCGTGGTGATTCCGCGTTGTTGGCAGATCTGCCGCGTCCGATGCCCGTCTGGATGTCTCACGGCGACCGGGTCGACGAGTTGCCTGATGGATTCCAGGTGCTCGCGGCGACGGATAGCATTCCGGTCGCCGCGATGGGTGACGCGGCGGGCCGCTACGGCATTCAGTTTCACCCTGAAGTGGCGCACACCCCGCAGGGGCTGCACCTGCTGAGCAACTTCGTGCACGAGATCTGCGGCTGTCGCGGCGACTGGGACGCGGCGCACTTCGTCACGGAGGCCGTCGCTGCGATCCGCGCGCAGGTCGGCGCCGACCGTGTGATCTGCGGGCTCTCGGGCGGGGTGGATTCGTCGGTGGCGGCGGTGCTGACGCACCGTGCAATCGGCGACCAGCTGACCTGCATTTATGTCGACAACGGGCTGATGCGGTTGGGCGAGACCGAACAGGTAGTGGACACGTTCGAGCGGCATATGGGCATGAACCTGCACGTTGTTCGGGCGGGTGACCTCTTCCTGGAAGAGTTGGCCGGCGTTGATGATCCCGAGACCAAGCGCAAGCGGATCGGCGAGACGTTTATCTCGGTTTTTGAAGCAGCCGCGGCGAAGCTCACGCCAGACGCGCACGGCGTGGACTATGGCGTGGATTATCTCGTGCAAGGGACGACGTATCCCGACGTGGTGGAGAGCGCCGGCTCGGGCCATGGTTCGGCGACCGCGGTGATCAAGTCGCACCACAATGTGGGCGGCTTGCCGGAGGATCTGCGTTTCGAATTGATCGAGCCGCTGCGACGTCTCTTCAAGGACGAGGTGCGTGAGGTTGGTCGTGAGCTTGGGCTGCCTGAGGAGATCGTTGGTCGGCAGCCTTATCCGGGACCAGGACTGGCGATCCGCATCATCGGTCCGGTGACGTATGAGAAGGTGCGGGTGCTGCAGCAGGCGGACGCCGTGGTGATGGAAGAGATTCGGACGGCCGGGTTATACGAGGAACTGTGGCAGTCGTTTGCCATTCTGACCGACACACGCACCGTTGGCGTGCAGGGCGACGCTCGCACATACGGATGGGTTTGCGCGATTCGCGCCGTCACGGCCGATGACGCGATGACGGCCGACTGGGCGCGTCTGCCGTACGACGTGCTGGGCACAATCGCTAGTCGGATTGTGAATGAGATTCCCGAAATCAACCGAGTCGTCTACGACATTACCTCGAAACCGCCGGGCACCATCGAGTGGGAGTAAGCGAGTGGGAATAGGCGAAGGGGCAGGTTGGTCGTGATCGTCACTATCTGCATGAGTATGTCCCTGCGGCATCGGCTGCCGCAGGTGTGCGCGGAGTTGGCGGCAGCGGGCCACGAGACGCTCGTGCCGGTCGAGACGTTGGACTTCGACTACGAGGGCGCGGATGAGCAGGAGCGGGCCGAGCTGAAGCGACAGCGAGACCTGATCCGCGCGCACTACGAGAAGATTCGCCGCTCAGACGCGATCCTGGTGCTCAACGATGATCTGCCTGGTCGACCTGGCTACATCGGTGGCAATTCGTTCCTCGAGATGGGCTTTGCGCACGTGCTGTGGATTCCCATCTATCTGTTGCGGCCAGTACCGCAGTCGCCGTACCGATCGGAGATGCTGGCGATGGATCCCGTCGTGCTGCACGGCGACCTGAGCCGTATTCCGGCGGAGTCGTCCGTGGCTGCGGGCTAGGCTCGGATCATGCGCATTCTGGTCATCGGCGGCGGCGGACGTGAGCACGCATTGGCTTGGAAGCTGGCGCAGTCGCCCCACTGTGACGAGCTGCTGTCGGCGCCCGGCAACGCGGGGACAGCGGCGCTGGGTCGCAACCTGCCGCTCCGCGACACGGACGTCAAGGGCATCTGCGCGGCGGCGGAGCGAGAGCGGATCGACTTGGTGGTGATCGGTCCTGAGGCACCGCTGGCGGCGGGATTGGTGGATGCACTGCAGGCGCGGGCGATCGCCGCGTTCGGTCCGACACAGGCGGCGGCGCAGCTGGAGGCGTCGAAGTGGTTCGCGAAATCGGTCATGAAGCGGGCTGGCGTCACGCATGCGCGCGGTGAGCTGTTCGAGTTGGCGGCCGCCGCTCACAAGTGGCTCGAGATTCTAGGTTCCGAAGATTTGCCGGTACTCAAGGCCGATGGTCTGGCCGCGGGCAAGGGAGTGATCGTGCCCGAGCGCATCGACGATGCTCACGCCGCGGTCGACGACTTGTTCGGGGGAATGTACGGCGCAGCTGGCCAGCGAGTGGTGATCGAGGATCGGTTGTCGGGCACCGAGGCGTCCGCGATGGCCGTTGTGTCTGGTACGGACATACTGCCGTTGCCATTGAGCTGCGACTACAAGCGGGTCGGCGACGGCGATCAGGGACCCAACACGGGCGGCATGGGCGCCTATGCGCCGCCGAGCTTCGCGCCTGATGGACCGTCCGTGTTCGAGACCATCCACCGACCGGTCGCCGAACGGATGGCGGCAGATGGCAGTTCGTTCTCAGGACTGCTCTACGCGGGGTTGATGGTTGACGCCGGGGTGATCAACGTGCTGGAGTTCAACGTGCGCTTCGGCGATCCCGAGACGCAGGCCGTGTTGCCGCTGCTCGATGGCGATCTGCTGCCGATACTGCTGGCGTCCGCGAGAGGCGAAGCGCTGCCTGATGAAGTTGTGTCTGGCGACGCCATCTCGCACAGCGGGCAGGCGTCGGTCAGCGTGGCTGTGGTCAGCGGCGGATATCCCGGCGCTTACCAGACGGGCAAGTTGATCTTGGGGCTCGACGCAGTCGATGACTCGGTTGAGGTCTTTCACGCCGGAACGATGCTGGATGGGAGACGCGTGGTGACTGCGGGCGGACGTGTGCTCGCGGTCACCGCCTGCGCCGATACGCTGGCAGAGGCTCGCGGAATCGCCTATGACAATGTCAGGCGGATCACGTTCGAGGGCGCATACTATCGCAGCGATATTGCGCTCAGGGAGCTGAAGGAGAGCCCACCATGACCACTCGTACGATTCGTCCAAACCTGCAGGCGCACGGCGCGGTGGAGCGGATCGAGATGGTTCCCGGCGTGGCGCGGCGAACGCTGAACGCGGGAGCGCGCACGTCGTTGCATGAGATTGAGATCGCTGCGGGCGCTGTGGTGCCGATGCACACGCATCCGCACGAACAGATCGGCTACCTGGTCTCGGGCCGCGTGCGGTTCGAGCTGGGCGCCGAGGTCCAGGAGCTGTCGGCGGGCGACTCGTGGGTGATTCCCTCCGAAGTCCCGCACGAAGTCACGGCGCTCGAGGATGCGGTCGCGCTGGACATCTTCTCGCCGGCGCGCGAGGAGTACATCCCCTGATGATTCCGCGATATCAACGAGCGGAGATGGCCGCGCTCTGGACTGACGACGCTAAGTGGCGGCGCTGGCTCGATGTCGAGATCGCTGTGGTCCAGGCCTGGGCCGATGAAGGCCTCGTGCCGCGTGAGGACGCCGATCTGATCGCCGCGAATGCGGGCTACAACGTCGTGGACATCGACCGCTACCAGCAGGCGGTGCACCATGACACGCTGGCGTTTCTACGCTCAGTGTCGGACACGCTGGGACCGGAATCGCGCTGGGTGCATCACGGGCTGACCACATCAGACGTCTGGGATACGGCGTCGGCGCTGCAGATTCGCGATGCGGCGCGGATCATCGAGGACGACCTGGAGCGGCTTGAGGCATCGATCAGGCGACGCGCGATTGAACACAAGCACACGCTGTGTATTGGTCGGACGCACGGCATCCACGGTGAACCGACGACATTCGGCCTGAAGCTGGCTTCGTGGCTTGACGAGACGAGACGCAATCGGCGGCGGCTTGTGGAGGCTATTGGCTCCGTCGCGGTCGGCAAGATTTCTGGCACGGTCGGCACGCACGCCACCGTGCCGCCGCACATTGAAGAGCGTGTCTGCCGCGAGCTCGGGCTGGGCGTCGAAGCGATTTCCACGCAGGTCGTGCAGCGCGATCGACACGCCTACTTCCTCTCGACGCTGGCAGTGATCGCTGCCTCGCTGGAGCGTTTTGCGACGGAGATTCGGCACTTGCAGCGGACCGAGGTGCGCGAGCTGCGCGAACCGTTCGCCGAGGGCCAGGCCGGCTCATCAGCGATGCCACACAAGCGCAACCCTGAGAAGGCGGAGCGCGTCTGCGGCCTGGCGCGCACGATCCGTGCCAATGCGATGACCGCGCTGGAGAACGTGGCGCTCTGGCACGAGCGCGATATCTCGCACACGTCGGCGGAGCGGATCGTGATTCCCGACGCCTGTTTCGCGCTTGACTACATCACCGACATGATGGCCTGGATCATCGATGGTCTCGTGATCGACCCTGAGCGTATGCGTGAGAATCTGGAGTCGTCGCACGGGCTGATCTACAGCCAGCGCGTGATGCTGGCGCTGACCGAAGCCGGTGTTGGCCGTGATGAGGCGTATCAACGGATCCAGCGCTACGCGATGCAGGCCTGGGACGAGGGCATCGAGTTCCGTGAGCTGCTGGAGTGTGACGACCTGATTGTGTCGGTGTTGGATAAGCCGTCGATGGACGCGGTGTTCGATCCTGGTTACTTCACACGCTACGTCGACGCCGCATTCGCCCGCCTGGGGCTGTGAGGGCAGCGAGGACCGCAAGGAGATTCGAGATGACCGTGATGATGGAGTCGAACCTGGACCTACCCAAGCGCTCGGGCAAGGTGCGCGACATCTACGACCTGGGCGATCGACTGCTGCTGGTCACAACCGACCGCGTCTCCGCCTTCGATGTGGTGTTGCCGACCGGTATCCCTGACAAGGGCTGCGTGCTGACGCAGATGTCGGCCTTCTGGTTCGAGGCGACGGAGTCTGTCGTGCCCAATCACATGATTCGGGTGATCGACTCGACCGACAATCCCGATCTTCCGCTGGTGCTGGGTCCCGAGTACATCGGCCGTTCGATGTTGGTGAAGAAGTGCGCCCCGGTGAAGCTGGAAGCGATCGTACGTGGCTACCTGGCGGGCTCGGGCTGGGCCGAGTATCAGCGCGATGGCACGGTCTGTGGCATTCCGCTGCCGGCCGGACTGACCGAATCAGAACCGCTGCCCAACCCGATCTTCACGCCGTCAACCAAAGGGGAGGTGGGTGAGCACGACGAGAACATCACATACGAGCGAGCCTGCGAGATCGTGGGCGGTGACGTGGCCAATACGGTGAAGGTGCGCTCTATGGCGCTGTACACGTTCGGCTTGTCACGGGCGCATGAGGCGGGTTTCTATCTGGCTGATACCAAGTTCGAGTTCGGCGTGACGCAGAACGAGCAGGGCGAGGATGAAGTGATCCTGATCGACGAGGCGTTAACGCCCGACTCGTCGCGCTTCTGGGACGCGGGAATCTATCGGCCGGGTCAGTCGCAGCCGTCGTACGACAAGCAACCGCTGCGCGATTGGTTGTCGGGTACTGGTTGGGACAAGGAGCCCCCCGGTCCGCCGCTGCCTGACGAGGTGACCGAGAACATTCGCAGCCGCTACCGCACCGCCTTCGAGCGCGTCACGGGGCGCGAGCTGATCACGGCGGGCTGAGCTGATGCCGCCTACACGTCGGTATCGGGCTGAGATTCACGTGACGCTGAAGCGAACCGTGAATGATCCGCAAGGGTTGGCTATCCGAGGCGGGCTACGCTCGCTGGGCTACGACGGAGTCGAAGCCGTCCGCGCTGGCAAGTACATCGAAGTCTGGCTAGAGGCGGAGTCGGCGGCGGAGGCGGCTCGCCTGGCCGACGAGATGTCCGATCAGCTGCTGGCGAATCCGGTGATTGAGGATTATGCGGTCAATGTGGCCGAGGCTGGTCAGCCGAACGCTACGAGCTGAGGACGCCCTTGGTGCTCGGCGCGCCAGATCGGTCGACGACCAGAACGGCGTCGCGCAAACAGCGCGCGAGCGCCTTGAACGTGGCCTCGACGATGTGATGCTCGTTCTCTCCCGCGAGCTGGCGGACGTGGAGCGCCAGGCGTCCCTCTTGGGCGATGGTCTCGAGGATATGTTTGACCATCGATGCGGGTAGCTCGCCGATCATTGGCGCGGGAAATTTCAGCTCGATGACATGGTAAGGACGCCCGCTGAGGTCGAGCGCGACCTGGATCAGCGCTTCATCCAGCGGCACGGTGCGATCGGCGAAGCGGGCGATGCCGTGTCGGTCGCCGAGCGCTTCGTTGATTGCCCGTCCGATCGCGATCGCCACATCTTCCGATGTGTGGTGGGCGTCGACGTGGATGTCGCCCTCGGCGCGGACTGTCAGGTCGAAGCCGCCGTGCCGCGCCAGCTGGTGCAGCATGTGGTCGAGCATGCCGACGCCAGTCGCGATCGTGGCGACGCCCTGTCCTTCGAGATCGAGCTCGACGGTGATGGACGTCTCGGTGGTTTCGCGGGTGATGGTCGCGCTGCGCATGCCTACACGTTGACTCGCCATGACAGGAGTGTCCAGCGGCCATTATGCAGTATCACGTGCCTGGATCAGCAGACGTGTCAGCCGGGCGCTCGGTGCTGCGTTCCTCGATGGCGTACAGCTCGTCCATGCCGGCTGTTCTCTGCACTTGGCGATAGAGCGTCATGAGTTCGTCGACGCTGCGTCCGCTGGTTCCCGCAGCAGCGATCGACTCGTAGGCCCGTTGCATCGCTTCGTAGGCCAGCACCTGGCCGGTGAATGGATCGATGAGCAGCGTGAACCCATGCGCCGCGAGCGTGGGCTGGTCCAGTCGGTCGGCGGGGGCCATCAGTGAGAGCGGCCCGCCGAGTGCTCGACCGGCTTCGGCGATCTGTTCGTCGGACGTGGGGAAGAGCATCAGGATGTCGGCGCCAGCCTCGCGATAGGCGGCGACGCGCTCGAGCGCGCGCTCGAAGGATTCATTGCGGACCGCGCCGGTGCGGGCGATGATCAGGAAGTCGGGGTCACGGCGGGCGTTGGCGGCCTCGCGGACCTTGTCGACCATGGTCGACAGTGGGATTAGGTGTTCGATGCCCTTGTGGTGATGCGCGCGCTTGGGCGCGACCTGATCCTCAATCTCGATCGCCGCCGCGCCGGCCGCCTCGATCTCGCGTACGGCGCGCACGGTGTGCAGCGCGTCGCCGAATCCGACGCCTCCGTCCACAATTAATGGCAGGTCGGAGCGGGCGCTGATCTGGCGGGTCAGTCCCGCGACCTCAGTGATGGTGAGGTTGGCCTCGGACACCGCCAGTTGAAATCCAAGTCCGCCGCCGGACAGGTACGCGGCCTCGAAGCCCAGCGCAGCAACAAGCCGAGCCGAGAGAGGATCGAGCGCCACCGGCGCGAGGATGGAGTGCCCGGAGCGGACTAGGTCAGCGAAGCGTCGGCGGTCGGTCATGGCTGGGTCCTGTGTCGCGCATCTCGAAGTGTTCGTGAAGGGTATTGCAGGCGCTGTCAGCGTGGAGCTATCCGCACAGTCTGGCGGTAGCGGCAGATCCTCTGCTGCGAGCAGCGCTTACAGGGCGCAGCCCGGTGTGTCGGCTATACCAGAAGGCACCGGGGATAGGTGTTATGACAGCGAAGTGCCGTTCGGCATTTGCGATGCGTGTGTTAGCCTGACCCCACAAGGCATGCATAGTCACGCATGTGAGAAAGGAAGGACGCGTTCTGATGTACGTACGTTCTAAATTGAGGGGGGGGGGGGGGGGGTAGCGCTTAGAGCCGCGCTGCTGGCCACCCTGCTCGCCACAGCACTAGTCACTTGGTTCGTAGCGAGCGGTGACGTCTCAGCCGAAGGCGGAAATACCGTCACCTGGACGTTCCCGAAGGATCACAAAGGCATCAAAGCTTTGGATCTCTCGGCGGGATCCGAGTTCGCCTACGCAATCACTCCGGACAGGGCTCTCAGTGGTTGGGGGCTGAACCACGTTCGGCAACTCGACCATCCTGTCTCAAAAGTCTGGCCTGGTAACGTCAACGGAAGGCATAGCAATCGCAGCCTGGTTGAAGTAGATACCACCAAATTCAGGCAGGTGGATGCCGGTGCGCTGCACGCTTGCGCTGTGACCGCGCATGGCGAGATCGAATGCTGGGGCAGCAACTCCCACGGGCAGACGAACGTCCCGATCCGCTTGATGGTCACATCAGAGGACTCGTCGATCCCTACCCCTCAGTACACCAAGGTGAGCGCTGGTGGCGAGCACACCTGCGCCCTGCGAACGGTTGGCGATGTGAACGAAGTGCTCTGCTGGGGCAGCAACGTCCACAAGCAGTCGAAAGCGCCTAAGGGCGACTTCATAGACGTCAGCGCCGGCGGTCAGCATACGTGCGCCATCGAACGTTCGGGCGACGTCGTGTGCTGGGGCCACAACGGGCATGGCCAGACCATCGAGCCCTCTGGTGGCTCCTATCACAGCATCTCGGCTGGCGACGACTACACCTGTGCGCTCAACTCCGAGGGCGGCGCACTGTGCTGGGGCAGCAACATGGGGCATCAGGAGTACCCGCCGGCCGGCGAGTACACCCAGATCACTTCAGGGTCGTGGCACGCCTGCGCGCTGTGGACCGAAGATGATGCTCCTCTCCGCGGCAAGCCCAACGTGTTGGGCCATCAGTTGCCACCGGGGAACGTCGACTGCTGGGGTGACAATGCTGGCGGCAAGGCGACTCCGCCGTCGAAAGTGGTGTTCAAGCAGATCTCGGCCGGTGGGACGTTCACGTGCGGCATCCGCATCGATGATTACATTCAGTGTTGGGGCTTTGGTTCGGCGGCACAGACCCCGCTGACCCAGGACACCTCTGGTCCCAAGCATGGTCGCGTGATCGCCCGCACGTCAGACGAAGGCGCGATGGAGTTCCGCTTCCAGGTTCACAAGCCTGGCCCGGATAACGACACCTTCCTCAAGGTGTTCCGACGCTTCGTGCCGAGCGATGGCTCGCTGACGGTCGGCCGCTGGTACTACTCGGATGTGCTCTCATTCACGGAGGCTATGGAACTGCCGAAGGGGGCTGAGATTGATCCGATTGAGTTCGAGTATGTGGTCGGTCGCATCGGCATCCGCCTGCTCGCAAGCGGACACATCGAGCTGGCGTTGGTGGGTGTGGATGGTAGCGTGAAGTTGATTCCGCAGAACCACAACCGCATTCCCAACCCGGTGGAGCCCAACGTGTGGTGGCGGACGGACTACGTGAAGTTCGGCGGCTAATCACCAGTCGGTTCGCCATCTGGCGACAGAAGCGGGCGGGCCCGAGGGCCCGCCCGCTTTGCGTGTGCGCCAGGTAACGCCGCTAGTGCTACGCAGCTGCTTGCCCGCGCCGTTAGCGGTCCAGGGAAATGATCCCGTCCTCGGCCAGACGCTCGATCTCCTTGGCTGAGCGACCGATCAGCGTTAGCGCTTCCTGTGTGTGCTCGCCGATGGCGGATGCGCCTCGCGTGAGGCGGATCGGCGTCCTGGAGAGCTTGACCGGCGAGCCCGAGACCTTGATGGTCTTCTGCGATTTGGCGACGGGCAGCGCAGCGATCATGCCTCGCGTCTGGACATGCGGGTCATTGATGATTTGGGGGATGGTGTTCATCGGCGCGGCGATGCAGACGCCGTCGAGCTCGGCCTCCCACTGGGCGGTTGTCCGCTTGGCGAACGCTTCGTTGAGGATCGGTTCGAGTTCGGCGTGGTGTTCGGTGCGGTCGGGGTTGGTCTGAAAGCGTTCGTCGTGGAGTAGGTCGTCGCGGTCGATCTTGGCGCAGAACAGCTGCCAGTCCTTGACACCGGCAATGACCATCCAGCCGTCTGCGGTGGGGAAGGCCTGGAACGGGGTGACGAGCGGATGGCGAGTGCCGATCGGGCCTGGCGTTTCGTCGGTGTTGGCGGCGCGGACGACGGCGTTTTCGAGCAGCGCGAGCTGGGCGTCGAGCATGGCCACGTCGACATGCTGGCCCAGTCCAGAGGACTGCCGTTCGTGCAGGGCGGCCAGCACGCCGATCGCGGTGTACATGCCGCCGGCCATATCGCCGATGCTGTAGCCGGGTCGAGCGGGCGGGCCACCTGGATGACCGGTGATGCTCATCACCCCGCCCATGCCCTGCACGATCACGTCGACCGCGGGGCGATGTTGGTAGGGACCGCTGTGGCCGAAGCCGCTCGTGGAGGCGTAGATCAGTCGTGGATTGACCGCGGACAATTCGTCGTAGCCGAGCCCCAGCCGGGCCATCGCGCCGGGCCGGAAGTTCTCGGTGAGGACGTCGATGCCGCCGCTGTTGGGGTCGATCAGGTCTTTCACGATCTGTACGGCTTCAGGCGCTTTGAGGTCGAGCGTGAGCGATTTCTTGCCGCGGTTGACGCTGAAGAAGTAGGTCGAGACGCCGTGCACGTATGGTCCCGCGCCGCGATGTCGCTCGTCGGTATCGACGTGTTCCACCTTGTACACGTCGGCGCCGAGGTCGGCGAGGATCATCGAGCCGTAGGGTCCGGCGAGCGCCCAGGTGAAATCGAGGGTACGCAAGCCGTCGAGTGGTCCAGCCATGTCGGGCCTACTCGAGTTCGAGGCCGGGGGTGCCGGGTTCGAGCTGCACGCCGAGCGTGTTCAGCGCCATCGAGACCAGGTTGTACTGCCCAGCGGCGAAGACGACGTCCATGAGCTGCTGTGTGTTGTAGACCTCTGCCAAGGTGCGCCAGGTCTGGTCGCTGATGAAGGCGTCGGCGTGTAGCTCGTCGGCCGCGCGCAACAGCGCGGCCTCATGCGCTGTCCAAGCGGGGTGCTCGGGGCCTTGTTTGGTGCGTTCCACCTCTTCGAGCGTCAGCCCAGCCTCTTGGCCGATGCGTCGGTGCTGGCCAAATTCGTAGCCCGAGCGACAGTTCCAGCCCATACGCAGAATGACCAGTTCACGCTCGCGTGGCGGCAGGCTGGAGTCGGAGAGGACATGTCGGGCGAATCGTCCCCAGGCCGAAGACAGCTGTGGGTAGTGGGCCAGGGTGCGGGTGATGTTGAGCACCGGACCGCCCCGCGCATCGACGCGCTCAAGTTGCGCTTTCGCTTCGCCCTCCGCCGTTTCAATCGTCAACGGTTGCAACCGTGGTTCGGAAAGCCGCATAACATCTCCTACTGCTGAGCGCCTGCATCCTGTGGATCGGCGGAGTCGCCGCTCCATCCGCACCTAGCCCGCGCAGGATACGGCGTCAGAGCACGGATGCGAGCCGATGCAGCAGCGCGTCGAGCTGGTCTGGGCGGGGGATGGAGATGCGGAGGTATGCCCGCAGGCGGGGATCGCTGTAGGCGCGGGTGAAGACGCCGAGCGCGGCAAGTCGATCGTGAAGTTCGCGACCACTGCCCAGTCTGCGGTCGACCGCGACCAGGATGAAGTTGGCGTCGGAGGGCATTGGGGTGAGGCCGTCGAGTTGCTGCAGCGCGTCGGAGAGGGCGACACGAACGTCGCGGATGGCGTGGATCTGCTGGCGGATGTCGTCAGCGGCGTTGATGGCGGCGACGCCGGCGATCTCGGCGGCGTGATTCATGTTGTAGGGCTGTTTCACCTTGACCAGGTTGGCGATGAGGTCGGGGTGCGCCAGCGCGTAGCCGAGTCGCAGGCCGGCGATCCCAGCCCATTTGCTGAAGGTGCGCATGATGATCAGGCGCGGGTAGTCGGATAGCAAGGACTGGGCTGACGCATCCTTCCCGGCGAACTCAATGTAGGCCTCATCGAGCATGACGGTGGCGCCCGCCTGGAGCAGCGCGGTCAGGAGATGACGAGGCGTCAGGTCGCCACTGGGGTTGTTGGGCGAGGTCAGCACCACGACGGCATTGTGGCGCGCGCGCTGGGCGGTGTCGAGGAGTTGCTCGTCGTCGATCGAGAAATCGGTGCGACGGGGAACGCTACGGAGTTCCAGTTCGTTGAGGTCGGCTAGAAATGGATACATCCCGAAGGAGGGTGGACAGGTAATCAGCGCGGCGCGCGGTGGCAGCAGCGCACGCAGAGTGAGGTCGAGCAGCTCATCGGCGCCCGCGCCGGCGATGATCATCTCCGGCGGTAGATCGGTGTAACGCGCCAGGGCGTGGCGCAGGGCAGTCTGATTGGGATCGGGATAGATCGAGCCGAAATGGGGATCGCCCAAGGCTTGCCGAAGCGCCTCACGCACGGTCGGATGCATCCCGTACGGATTCTCATTGGCATCGAGCTTCAGGCAGTCGGAGGGATCGAGGCCTGCCTGGCGCGCGCGCTCGGCCAGCGGTACGACGGGGGCGTAGCCGGGCAGTCGCGCCAGGTGTGCTCGAACCTTTGGCGCTTGGGGACTCATCGATCGCGACGGCGACGTTCGAGCGAGCGAGCATGGGCGTCGAGGTGCTCAGCATGCGCGATCAGCTCGGCGTCTGACGCGAGCTGATCCAAGATTGCATCAGTGGTCTGGACGACGGTCATTATCTTCAGGAAATCGCCCACGTTGAGCGCCGAAGCGAAGCGCGCGGAGCCGCCGGTTGGCATGACGTGAGACGGCCCGGCGACGTAGTCGCCCAAGGCCTCGGGTGAGGCCTCGCCGATGAACAGTCCGCCGGCATTGCGAACGTCGTTGACGTGCTGGTGCGCGTGCTCGACGACCAGCGCGAGGTGCTCGGGCGCGTACTCGTTGGCGATCGCCAGGGCGTCGTGGAGCGAGGGCACGACGGCGAGTCCGCCACGGTTGCGGACCGCACGGAGAGCGATTTGTCGGCGCGGGAGATCCGCTGCCTGCTCGAGCAGTTGGGCTGCGACCGATTCCGCCAGGCGCTCGCTGGTGCTGATCAGGATCGGCGCGGCGAAGTCGTCGTGCTCGGCCTGGGCGAGCAGGTCGGCGGCGACCAGCTCGGGATTGGCGCTGTCGTCGGCGACGATCAGCGTCTCGGTGGGGCCGTACATCGCGTCGATGCCGACGAGGCCGTAGAGCTGGCGTTTGGCAGCGGTGACGAAGCGGTTGCCGGGGCCGAAGATCTTGTCGACGGCGGCGATCGATTCGGTGCCGTAGGCGAGGGCAGCGATCGCCTGCGCGCCGCCAACTTTGTAGACGGTGTCGACGCCGGCGATCTCGGCGGCGACCAGCTTGAGCGGGTGGACTTGGGCGGTGCCGTCGTCCGAAGGGGCGGCGGGGGAGGCGATGACGACCTGCGGCACGCCGGCCACCTGCGCGGGGATGGCGGTGTGCAGCACGGTCGAGGGATACACCGCCGCCGTGCCGGGCACATACAGACCAACTCGGGCTAAGGGACGCACGAGCTGTCCGACTCCGTCCTGTGAGAATGAGCGGGCGGCGTGCTGGAGCTGTAGCTCGTGGTAGCGGCGGACACGGTCGGCGGCGTGTTGCAGCGCACGCACGAGTTCGGGCGCGACCATTTGTCGGGCGGCGGCAAACTCCGCCTGCGAGACGACCAGCGAGTCAGGCGCAGCGCCGTCGATTGCCTGGGCGATGCGTCGGACGGCGGTGTCGCCGCCTTCTCGGACCTGCTTGATGATGCGTTGTACCGCGTCTGTAAACTCTGGGTCGTCGTCGAACAGGCGGTTCAGGACGGCTCGTTCTGCGTCGCTGAGCGCTTCATCATCGGGCCGCCGTCGGGCGAGTAGTTTGGCTCGCGCCTCGTCGGTGCCGCGCCAGATCTGAATCTCGATCTCAGTGGCCTCTGCTGCATTGGTCGCCGCGCTGGTCATGGCGCAGTGCCCAGCCAGTGGCGTAGCACGTCTGCGGTGCGTTCGGCGGTCGATTCGAAGAAGCCGTCCAGTACCTGCTGCTGCACGTGTGTGAGTGTGTCATCGAGCAGCTCGGGGATCATTTGCATGAAGTCGCGTAACCCTGACTCGCCCTCGATGCCGGCACTCTGCAAGTGTCGCGAGGCGATGAACGAGAAGCGTTCCCAGTCGGGTGGATGCTCGGTCATGGCGGCGGTGGTGTCGCGCCACTGCGTGAGCAACGGTCGGTCGACGAAGCCTGCGTCGATCTCGACGGCGGAGCCGAACAGGGCGCGGCGTAGTCCGTGCATCTGCTCGCTGGACTCGCGTTCGCGTCGGTCGAGCTCATACTGCAACACACGGTCAAGCAGATTGGCGTGGGAGTTGCCGCCGAGTACTGAGCGCGAGCCGAAGTAGGGTCGGTAGATCTGCAGAACGTATTCCTGGTCCATGATCACGTGGGTGAGGTAGCCGGCGACCCATGCGCGAGTCTCTGCTG
This sequence comes from Dehalococcoidia bacterium, assembly GCA_963422755.2. Lineage (GTDB taxonomy): Bacteria > Chloroflexota > Dehalococcoidia > Bin125 > Bin125 > Bin125. The sequence goes on along the minus strand of OY730488.1, from coordinate 1,779,460 downwards.
AGAGCCGAGCGGGGTCTCGGAAGCTGCGGTGGGCGCTGAAGAAGTTTTCGACACAGTCCTGATGTCCGTCATCGTAGATGTCGAAGAAGTGCGTGCGCTCGCGATCCCATCTGGTGAGGACGCGGATGTCCGGCGTCGTTGCGCCGAGTAGGAAGTCGCCGTTGTCTTGGTCGAAGCAGGCGTCGGCGGCGCTGGCTGGGCCGATCTGGGCACCCGCGCGGATGGCGGCAATCATGTGGGTGACGAGCGGAGGCATGGTCGGAGTTTATCGCGCCCGCGTATCCTGCAGGTATGACGAAACGACCGCAGTCTGCGTTGCGATGGTTGGGTCTGGCGCTGTTGGGGCTGGGGGTGGGCTCGCTGCTGCTCAGCGCCTGTGGTTCGAGTAATCCGCCGGGCGCGGTGCACGTTTCGCGCATGGCTCAGGAGATCGGTCCGGTTTCGGCCAACTTCGTGGAGCGGGCGCTGAACCGAGCGGAAGCAGAGGATGCCGCGGCCTGGATTCTGATGATCGACACGCCAGGTGGTTTGATTACCTCCACCGACGACATCGTGCAGCGGATGCTTGCCGCGGAAGTGCCTGTAGTGGTGTTCGTGAGTCCAGCGGGGGCGCGCGCTGCGTCGGCGGGCACCTTCATCACGATGGCGGCGCACGTGGCAGCGATGGCGCCGAACACGCAGCTCGGCGCCGCCCACCCGGTGAGCGGCGGCGGCGAGGATATCGGAGGCGATCTGAATGACAAGATCACCAACGACGCCGCAGCCGATATTCGTGGCATCGCGAATCACCGTGGGCGCAACGCCGAGTGGGCGGAGCGAGCGGTGCGCGAGTCCGTCTCGATCACGGGCGAGGAGGCGGTGGAACTCAACGTGGTCGACCTCACCGCCTACGACCTGAACCACTTGATTGAGCAGCTGGATGGGAGGGTGGTGGAGCTGGAACCCGATGGCGATCAGGTGACGCTGGAGCTGGCCGGCGCGCCGCTGGTGGAGACCAACTACAACCTGGCGGAGTCGATCCTGGACGTGATCGCGGACCCGAACATTGCGTTCATTCTGACGTCGATCGGGAGTCTCCTGCTGGTGGTCGAGGCTTTTTCGCCGGGTTTGGTCGGGCCGGGGGTGTTTGGCGTGATCATGCTGATCTTCGGGTTTTTTGCGTTGGGTCCGCTGGACACCAATCCAGCCGGGATCGCGCTGCTGGTGCTGGCGGTCATTTTGATCGTGGCGGAGGTGTTCGTCGCTGGCTTTGGATTCCTGGGCATCGGGGGAATCGTGTCGCTGATCCTGGGTGGGCTGCTGCTGATCGGCGATGCTTCGGTGGATGCGCAGCAGGTATCGATCTGGGCGTTGGTTGTGGGGGCTGGGCTGCTGGGCGTCGTGCTGTTCGGATTGAGCTCGCTGATTGCGGTGGACCGGCGGCGCCCGAAGTGGACGTTCCAGGGATCCCATGTGATCGTGGGTAAGCAGGGGGTGACGCACAACGCACTCTCGCCGGGAGGCACGATCCTGGTAGATGCCGAGCTGTGGTCGGCGCGTGCAGCGGACGGTGCCGAGATCGCTGAGGGATCGAGCGTCAAGGTGGTCGGCATGGAGGGTCTGACGGCGATCGTGGAGTCGGCCAAGCCGCCGGATGCTGATGTGTAGTTCCAGATTCGAGCGGTACTTCGCCGAGCTCGATGAGCGCGAGCGAGGCATCGCGCTACAGGTTCGCGAGGCGGTGCGAGCCGCGCTGCGCGGGAATCCGCAGGTGTCGGAAACAACGAAGTGGAACTACCCGGCCTGGGTCCACGCTGGCAGGCGGGGCAATATGTGCAGCATCATGGCTGCGAACGGATATGTCCGATTGCAGTTCTTCCGAGGCACGGAGCTGCCCGACGCGACGACGCGTCTAGAGGGTACCGGGAAAGGGATGCGTCACCTGAAGGTTTGGTGCGATCGAGAAGTTCCCGCGCAGACGATTCGGTCGTTGGTATCGGACGCGGTAGCGCTGCACAGCGGCTCCAGTGGGGCGGGCGCCGCCTGACTATCTGGACCGATGACCGGTTCGCGGAAGCAGTATGCCGGCCGGACTAGTAGGAATGAATGGCGCGCTTGGCGTTTCGGGGGCGTTGGGGGATGCGGGCGGCGCGGCCGGTTCGATCTCGCAGGTAGTAGAGCCGCGAACGGCGGACTCGGCCGCGTCGGGTGACCTCGACCTTCTCGACGCGTGGTGAGTGGTAGAGGAAGGTGCGTTCCACGCCGATCCCTTTGGTTACGCGGCGGACCGTGAAGTTGGACGAGCTGCCCTGCTTCTTGCGCCGAATGACGACGCCCTCGAAGATCTGGGTGCGCTCGCGGTCGCCCTCAACGATCAGGGCGTGCACGCGGACGGTGTCCCCGGGCTGGAATTCCTGAATGTCCGGGTTGCGTTCGTATGTGAGCAGGTCGCTGCGATCCATGGTCGGCTCCGGACGGGAAAATGTGGGGAGATGTGCGTCCAGCTTACGACGCGGTGGCGGTTGCGGGCTAGGTCGCATCCGACACTCCGCCGGTGGGTAGGTCTGGGCGCCGTGCGCGCGTGCGCTCGATCTGGCGCTCGCGTCGCCATTGCGCGATGGCAGCGTGATGTCCGCTGAGCAGGATGCTAGGCACGCGCCAGCCGCGAAACTCAGCGGGGCGTGTGTATTGGGGATACTCCAGCAGACCGTCGGCAAACGATTCCTCTGTGGTCGAGTCAGCCGATCCGAGCGCGCCGGGCTGCAGTCGCACGACGGCGTCGACCAACACGACAGCGGCCGGCTCGCCGCCCGAGAGAATGTAGTCGCCGATCGATATCTCATCGTCGACCAAGTGCTCGCGGACGCGTTCGTCGACGCCTTCGTAGCGTCCGCAGAGGATGATCAAGCGGTCTTCGGCGGCGAGCTGTTGGACGATCGGCTGGTTGAGTCGGCGGCCCTGCGGGGTCAGCAGGATGGCGCGGCCGGGATTGCCCTGCAGTCGCAGGGACTCGATCGCGCGGAACCACGGCGCGGGTGTCATGACCATGCCGGGTCCGCCGCCGAAGGGGTAGTCGTCGACGGTGCGCCGTCGGCCACTGGCATAGTCGCGCAGATCGTGCACCTGCAGGTCGACGATGCCACGCTCGCAGGCGCGTCTGATAATGCTGTGTGCAAATGCCCCGCCGAAGAGCGGTGGGAAGATGCTGACCACGTCAATGCGCATCAGGCTGGATTCGCTCTGCGCGTGCCTGTCCGTACCTGTCGAGGCGACTCAGTCCCGACCGAAGGCGCTGTTGGGGTCCCAGCGGCGCCGGCCTCTTGCATCGGCGGTGGGAGTTCCGTTCGAGTCGTTGGTTGCGGTTCGTCGCTGGTGGATGTAGGCCGGGGTGGCGAGCTCATCCGGCCGTCGCGTCTCGACCGGCTGGAAGGTAAATGACTCGAGCGGATCAGGCCGCTGGGCGGGCGCTTGGGGCATCGGCTGGTTGTTCAGCTGGAGCGGTTGCGGTGCGTATTGCGGAGTATGGTGTTGCGCTTGGATCGGAGGCGCGACCGAAGGCGTCGCTGACTGTTGCGCGTCGACGAAGCCGGTGGCGATCAGCGTCATCTGGATATCGCCGTTGAGTGACTCGTCGATGACGGTGCCGACGATGATTTCGGCGTGGGGGTGGACCTGTTCACGGACGAAGTCGGCGATTTGCGCCAGCTCGAGCATGCCCAGGTCACCGGCGGAGGTGACGTTGTAGAGCACGCGGGTGGCGCCGTGAATGCTGTGTTCCAGCAGCGGTGAGTGGATGGCCTGTTCGACTGCCTGCTGAGCGCGGTCGTCGCCGTCACCGTGACCAAGCGCCATCAGGGCGTGTCCGCCGCCGCCCATGATCTTCTTGACGTCGTTGAAGTCGAGGTTGATCTCGCCGGGCACGGTGAGCACGTCGGCGATGCCGCGCACCGCCTGTTGGAGCACGTCGTCGGCGCGCTCGAAGGCTTGTGTGACCGTGAGGCTGCGGTCGTTCTTGTCAATCAGTCGCTGATTGGGGATGACGATGACGGTGTCGGCGACCTGATTGAGTCGCTGAATGCCGGCGTCGGCGGCGCCTGCGCGGGGGACGCCTTCGAACTCGAAGGGTCTGGTGACGATGGCGATGGTGAGGGCGCCAGCCTGTCGCGCGATCTCGGCGACGATCGGTGCGGCGCCCGTGCCGGTGCCGCCGCCCATACCGGCGGTGATGAATGCCATATCGACATCCTGGAAGAGGGCGCGCAGTTCGTCGCGGCTGTTTTCGGCCGCGCGGGCGCCACGCTCGGGATCGCCGCCGACGCCGAGCCCGTTCGACTCGGCGTCAGCGATGCGCAGAACGGTTTCTGCGTCGGCGCCAGCGAGCTGTTGGTTGTCAGTGTTGACGGCGACGAACTCCACACCGCGGATGTGGCCGCTGATCATGCGGTTGACGGCGTTGCAGCCGCCTCCGCCGACGCCGACGACGGTGATCGGTGGGATCCCTTCGCTACGGTCTCGGGCGGTGTGGGTAGCGTTGGCGGTCATGGCAGTCCTCTCGGGTGTGGCGGTTCTGGTTGGATTGATTACGCGTGGGGGCTGAAGACGCGGGCGATGGATGCGACGCCTGCGGTGAGCGATGTGAACATCGACCCGCCCTCAGCGCTGCGAGGCGCAGCGGCCTGGGCAGAGGCGTGGTCGTCGGAGAGGTCGATCATCCACTGAAGCAGTCCGACGGCGCCGAGCGCTTCTGGATGATCGAGTCGGTCGCTGAGTCCGGCGAGCTGCCCGGTGGAGGCAACGCGGGCGGGGGCCTGGAAGGCGCGCCCGAGCACCCGCTCGACGCCCTGTAGCGCTGCCCCGCGGCCGGTCAGCACGATCCCGCAGGAGAGCGCGTGCTGCAGCTGGTGGGCGGTGACGTGTTCACCGACCATCGAGATGATCTCGCTGAGCCGCGGGTAGATGAATGCAGCGATCTCTGCTGGCGTCGTACAGCGGGGGGCGTGGGAGAATCCGAGCAGTTCGATCTCGGGGCCGTCGGCGGCTGCCAGGAGTGGGTGCGCATGGCCGTACTGGCGCATGATGTCGGCGGCATCATCGGTGCTGCAGCCGAGGCCGATCGCGAGGTCGCGGACGATATGAGCGCTGCCGATCGGCAGCACGGCGGTATGCGAGAGGGCGCCACCCTCAAAGGCGCTGATGCTCGTCGTGCCGGCGTCGAGACCGATCACGACTGCGCCCAGTTCGCGCTCGTCGTCGCGGATCGCGCGGCGGGATGCGACGACCGGCTTGGCCGCCGTCCAGGAGATCCCGACGCCGGCGCTCTGGACGCAGTGCCAAGCGTTTTGCATGGCGCTGGCGGACGCGGTCACGATGTGGATCTCGACGTCCAAGCGCTGGCCGTGCTGCCCGCGCGGATCTTCGCAGCGGCGTTCGGCATCGACGATGTAGTAGCGGGGGATCGCATGCAGCATCGTCTCGGCGGGGCTGATCGAGACAGCCTTGCCAGAGGCGACGGCGCGCTCCATGTCCTCCCAAGTGATTGGTTCGCCATAGGTGGGCAGGGCGACGGCGCCACGGTTGTTCAGGCTCTGCAGATGGGCCCCGCTCAGGGCGATGCCGACTTCACGGATCTCTCGCCCGGAGGCGGCTTCCGCCTGGTCCAGCGATTGGCGGATGGCGGCGGCGGCGCGGGTGACGTTCGTGATCTGTCCGGCTTCGATCCCTACCGCAGGCGCTTGTCCGACGCCGTGCACATGTATACGTCCGAATTCGTCCTGCTCAGCGACGACGGTAGTGATCACGGACGAGCCGAGATCGACGGCGACTCGGTGGTTGTGCGGTGGCGGCATATGGGCTCCGTTGCCTGACTGGTTGGCTATCGCGAGCTGATCTGCGTCGCGGACGCTGCGGGATTGTTCATGCTGGGATTGGCCGCTGCTGCGCGGTTGCGAATCCCGCGACCGCTGTCGAGTCCGATCTCGACGCGAGGGCGCAGTCCGAAGCGCAGATCGGCGAACAGCAGCGGCTCGCCGCGACTGAGCGCTATGCGCTCCAGCGACTCCCAAACGGCGTATTTGTAGCTGAGGCCGCCGCCGCCAAACACAATGCGCCCGTGCTCGGTGACGACAACCAGTCCATCGGCGAGCGACCACTCGTAGGCGAGGATGCCTGGCAACGGGACCGGCGATCCGCGGCGGTGCAGTTCTGCTGTCATTTGGATCGCTGAGAGGTCGACGCGCGCGCCTGCTCGCACCGCCGGCAGGGCCGAGACTTGGGTCACGATTGGTCCGTTGTCGGTTGGCGGCGCGCCTTCCAGCACGACGCCGTCGGAGTCGATCGCCCATACAGTGCTGTTGGCCCGCCACCGGCCCCACGCCTCGCGCTCCACTATGACAACTGTGGCGCCATTTGGCCAATTGCGCTGGATCGATACCGCTTTCACCATCGGCAGCGCGGCGATGCGTGCTTGTGCGGCGTCGTAATCGGCGAGGATGACGTGTTCACCTCGTAATCCGGCGAGCTGTCGCACTGATGCCGCTGAGAGGGTCTGCGCGCCTTCGACCTCGACGGTCTGGATATCCAGCAGTGAGGAGTTCAGCCCTGCCAGCAATGTCCCCAAGACAGCAGCGGTGAAGACAAAGGCGGCAAAGAACCACCGCGAGACGCCGGTCGATGCATCTGCCTGGGGGCGTCTGGGCGCTCGCAGGCGCAGGAACCGACGCGGCGACGCGCCAACAGGGGCGTCGGACGATTCAGACGGTTCCTGCGCGCTGGATCGTTCGCTCACAGCGGCTCCAGGATCTGCTTGGGGGTTGCCGCCAGGCGCTGCTGGCGGTTGCGCTCCAGACCGAGTTCGACCAGCTGGTCGATGAGCTGTGCGAGTGGCAGGCCAGCGGCTTCGAAGAGGCGTGGGTACATCGAAGCTGAGGTGAAGCCGGGTATGGTGTTCAGCTCGCCGAGCCAGAGCTGACCGTCGGTTCCGAGCAGGAAATCGGCGCGGGCCATGCCCGCTGCGCCGACGGCTCGCCACGCATCGAGCGCCAGTTGCTGTATCTGACTCGTGACCGCTGGCTCGACATCGGCTGGGACAATCAGTTCGGTGGCGGGATCCTCGTACTTGGCGGTGTAGTCATAGAACTCGCGGCTGCTGCGGATCTCACCCAGCGGCGAGGCGATCGGTGGATCGTCGCCCAGCGATCCGAGCACGCCGCACTCGATCTCGCGCGGCGACGGCATCGCTTCTTCGATGACGACCTCGAGGTCGTAGCTGAACGCCATGCTGATCGCTTCCAGCGCTTGCTCACGGGAGTCGACGCGGCTGATCCCGATGCTCGATCCGCCGCGCGACGGTTTGACGAATTGCGGATAGCCGAGTTCGGTTGTGCGGCGAACAGCGCCAACGGGGTCGCGACGCCAGTCGCTGCACGTGATAGTGATTGATGGCGCTACTGGAATCCCGGCAGCGCGGAATAGCTGTTTGCAGCGTGACTTGTCCATGGCGATCGCCGAGGCGCTGACCGCGGCGCCGACGTAGGGAACTCCCAGCGTGTCGAGGAATCCCTGCAGCGAGCCGTCCTCGCCGGTCGCGCCGTGGATCAATGGGAATACGGCGTCGCACTGTCGCAGCGCGGCGAGTGTGGTCGCCTCGGCCGGAGTGGCGTTGGCGGACTGAGCCACGTGTTGGGGCGCGGTGATCTCCTCTGGTGCGCCGTGCTCGATGTCGATCAGTATCTGCCTGGACTGGGCCGGCGTGAGCCAGCGGCCGTCGCGGGTGACCGCGAAGGGCGCCACGCGCCAGCGACGGGCATCGGCGGACGAGATCACGGTGCGCGCGGAGCGCACTGAGATCGTGTGTTCGACCGATGCGCCACCGAGAATGATGCCCAAGGTTTTGGGTTCAGCAGCCACCTGCCGCCTCCTCTCCGATCACGGCGATTTCCGGTTCAAGCTGGACGCCGATGCGCTCGGCGAGGCTCGTGCGGATGAGTTCGATCAGCGTGAGGAAGTCTGCCGCGTGGGCGTGGCCGACGTCGACGTTGAGGATGTAGTTGGCGTGGCGCTCGGAGACCTGGGCAGCGCCGATGCGCATGCCCTTGCAGCCCCCCTCGTCGATCAGCTGTCCGGCCGTGCGCTCGTCAGTCTCAGGATTTTTGAACGTGGAGCCGAGCGAGGGGCCAACGGGCGCGTTGGCTTTGCGCAGCGATTCCACGCGGTCGATCTCGGCCAGCGCTTCGCTCGTCTCGCCAGGTTGTAAGCGGAGGGTGAGCGTTGTCGCGATGTGTCCCCGCAGGTCGCCGCTGCGCAGCCGAGAGTCGCGGTAGCGCAAGTGCAATTGAGCGGCGCTGAGTTCCGCAGCATCGCCATTGGGCGCGATCGTGCGGACGCTGACCAGTACGTCGGCGAGGCTGGAGCCGTAGGCGCCGGCGTTGGTCGGGAGTCCGCCGCCGATCGCGCCGGGGATGCCGGCGGCCCACTCGAGGCCGCTTAGTCCGGCGCGAGCGGTTAGGCGCGCGAGTGTGGCGAATCGGGCGCCGGCGTCGACCTCGATCGTCACGTCATCGAGTCGCCGACAGCTCCGCGATTCGTTCCTGAGCACGAGTCCGCGTAGGCCGCCGTCGCGCACCAGGACGTTGGAGCCTGCGCCGAGTACGGTGAGCGGCAGTCGAGCGTAGCGCGCTGCCTGGGCCGCGGTGTGGAAGGTGTCGAGATCGCGAGCGACGACGAACCAATCGGCGGGGCCGCCCACCTGCACAAAGGTGTGCCGGCTCAGTGGCTCGTGCCGTCGGGCGTCGAGCGTCTGCATCAGTTCCTCGAACGTGTCGCGCCCGGTCATGCCATGCGTCATGTCTTGCGCCTCAGCTCGCTGAGAATCAGCGGGCCGGCCGCGTCGATGTCCCCGGCGCCCATGGTGATGATGAGGTCGCCTGGTTGTGCGTCGTCGGCGGTTCGGTGTCCGCTTTGTTCGACCGGACCGGCGTAGATCGCGGTCGGCGCGATGATTTCTTGCGCGAGCTGCGCAGAGGTCATCGCGTTGCCGCTCATATCTCTGGCGGCGTATGTGTCGGCGATATAGACGGCATCGGCTTCAGCGAAGCAGGTGCGGAATCCGTCGAGCAGATAGGCCGTGCGGGTGTAGGTGTGCGGCTGGAAGAGCACCACCACGCGTCGCTCGGGCCAGCGCTGACGAGCGGCGGCGATGGTGGCGGCGATCTCGCTGGGATGATGCGCGTAGTCATCGAGCAGGACCACGTCGGCGGCCTCGCCGTGCAACTGAAAGCGTCGCTCGACGCCGCTGAAGGTCGCCAGCGCGGCGAGGCTGCGGGGTAGATCGAAACCGGCGGTGTCGAGCGCGGCGAGAGTGGCGGCGGCGTTCTGGAGCTGATGCTCGCCTGGTTGTCGCAAGACGCCACAATGACGAGCCTTTGGTGTGGCGATCTCGAAGGCGTTGCCGCGGGGGATGATGCGATAGGTGGCTGGTTCGCGGGTCGAGGTGGCAGTGATGCGCACGTCGGGCCGCTGCGCATGGAGTTGATGTGCGATCTCGGTGGCGAGCGCTGAGTCCTGGCCGACGATGAGCGTACCGTTGGGTTTGAGTGTGAGGACGAACTGGAGAAAGGCCTCCTCCAGCGCATCTCGCGAACCGTAGTAGTCGAGGTGGTCGGGCTCGCAGTTTGTCAGGATGGCGATCGTCGGCTGGTAGTGGTGGAAGGCGCGGCCATACTCGTCGGCTTCCAGGACGAGCCAGGGGTCGGTGCCGCGGCGTGCGTGGACATGGAAGTCGGGCAGTTCGCCGCCGATCACGTATCCGCAGTCACGGCCGGAGGCTCGCATGGCGTGGGCGATCATGGCGCTGGTCGTGGTCTTGCCGTGGGTGCCACCGACGGCAATGACTTGGCGCGGCGCGGCGATCTGGGCGAGCAGCTCGGCGCGGGTCTGGACGGGAATGCCGAGCTCGATGGCGCGGGCGACCTCGGGATGAGACTCGGGAACGGCGGCGGTGCGGATGACCTGGGTCGCCGTGACGACGTGGCGCTCATTATGGCCAATCGTGATCCGAGCGCCGCGTTCGTGGAGCGGTTGCAGGATCGGCGCGTCAGCGCGGTCGCAGCCCGATACCGCCATGCCGTCGTCTAGCAGGATGTGGGCGAGCGCCGACATGTGAATCCCGCCGATTCCGATGAAGTGGACATTCATGGTCATCGTTACGTCACCGCCGTTACGTCACTATCGTTACGTGACCTGGCGCCTCACTCTGCCACATCGATGATGACTTCGGCAATCCGCCGCGCGGCGTCGGTGCGGCGAAGTTGCAGCATCGACGCTCGCATCGATGCGAGGCACTGGCGATTCGATAACAGGGCGGTGGCGCGTGTGAAGAGTTGCTCGGCGAGATGGTCGTTGTCGAGCACGACGGCGCCGCCGGCGTCGGCGAGGAGCTGGGCGTTGAATCGCTGGTGTCCGCCGGCCTCGCCGAGTGGCGCGAGGATGGCCGGTAGGCCGGCAGCGGGGTACTCGCCCATCACCGACGCGCCAGCGCGAGAGACTGCGAGGTCGCAGGCGGCCATCGCCAATGGCATCTCTTCGGACATATAGGGGTAGAGCCGGTAGCGCGACTGCAGCGGTTCGGGCAGTCGCTGCCGTAGCTGGGCGAGGCGCTCGTAGTCGTTTGGACCGGAAATGTGCATGAGCTGGGTCTGCGAGAGCCACTGTTCGAGACGGTCGGCGATGCAGTCGTTGATGTGTTGCGCGCCCCGCACCGCGCCGGTCACCAACAGCGCAGATCCCCCGTTGAGCTGGAAGTGTGCGCGCGCCATCGGTTTGTCGAGGTCCTGGAAGCCTGCCCGCAGCGGGTAGCCGGTGACGACCGCCTTGGCGCTGTGGTAGCGATCGGCAGAGCGTTGGTGGGTGACGCAGATGCGGCTGGCGAGCGGGGCCAGCGCGCGTAGCGTCCAGCCGGGTTCGATGTCTGGTTGTAGCAGCACGATGGGTCGCCGTGTCAGCCAGGCGGCCAGGCCAACGGGGGCGGACACGTATCCGCCGGTCAAGAAGACCACATGCGGGCGTTCGCGCAGGATCAGCGAGAGCGCGTCGCAGACGCCGGTCGCGGTCGCGCCGACGGAGAGCAGCTGGGAGAGTGGGTGGCGTCCCCGTAGGGCGCGGGCGGCGATGGTCGCGTAGGGTAGGCCGGCTTCGCCGGCGAGCTCCGCTTCGACACCGTCGGCTGTGCCGGCGAAGCGAAACTCGACCTGGTCGTTCCGCTCAGCGAGCAGGCCGCGCAGAGCGTCGGCGACGGCGAAGGCGGGGAAGACGTGCCCGCCTGAGCCGCCGCCCGACAGCAGCACGCGCATCGTACGGCCTGCCTCTGTGCGCTCTGACATCAGACGCGCTGTCCGCGTCCGCTATGGAAGAAGGATGTGCTGGGTTGGGGCGAGTCTCGCAGGGGTGCTGCGTCGCGGGCGGGCGACGGATCGCGCAGCGGCGGGTTGGTGGCGGGCGCTGGGTTCCGGCGTCCGTAGCGGGAGATGGAGACCAGTATGCCAGCGGCTGCCATCGATGCGATCAGGGCGGATGATCCGAAGCTGAGGAAGGGCAGCGGAATGCCAGTGAGGACGATCGCCCGCATGACTCCGGCCACATTGAAGAAGGCCTGTAGCGCGAACCAGGAGACGATCCCAAAGGCCAGGAGCGCGCCAAAGCGGTCCTCGGCCCGCATCCCCGCTCGGATGCCTCGGTAGACGATCATGGCGAAGATGGCCAATACGATCAGCGCGCCGAGCATACCGGTCTCTTCGCCGATGATCGCGAAGACACCGTCGGTGTGGGCGGACGGCACGTAGAAAAATTTCTGCCGCGACGCGCCGAGTCCGACGCCGGTGAGCCCGCCGGAACCGAGTGTGGAGACGAGGTTGATGATCTGGAAGCCGGCGTCCTGCGCGACTTCTTCAGCGTTGAAGAACGTACGAACGCGTTCCATGCCGTAACCGGCGCCAACGATGATGGCGACGAGCACCAGGGACCCGCCGGCGACGAGCATCAGCATGTGTCGCAAGGCGGCGCCGGCGAGGAAGAACATGATCATCGCGGTGCAGGCGATGGCCATGAACGTGCCGAGGTCGGGTTCGAGCATCAGCAGTGCGCCGACGATGCCGATGATGATGCAGAAGGGGCCGAGCCCGAGCGGGATGCGCTTGATCTCTTCGCCTTTTGTGGCGAGCCAGGCAGCGACGTATACGCAGATCGCGAGTTTGGCGAACTCGGACGGTTGCAGCGCCGGCAGCGAGCCAACCTGGATCCAGCGTTGCGCGCCGTTTTCTTCGTGCCCGATGCCAGGGATCAGGACTGCGAGCAGGAGGAGCAGCGTGAGCAGAATGATCGGCGATGAGAGGCGTTGCCAGATTCGGTAGTCCATGCGCGCGAACAGCAGAAATGCGACCAGTCCGATGCCGGCGCCGATGAGTTGGCGAATGGCGAAGTAGCGGGTGTTGCCGTGCAACTCCTGCGAGATGGCGAAGGAAGAGGAGAAGACGAAAACGAGACCGATAAACACCAGCGCCATGACTGCGCCGACCAGCACCCAGTCTGGGGGGGCGGGGTTGCTGGCGCCGGGCAGTCGGATGCTGAACCGCCCGCCCAGCATGCGGCGCACTCCGTCTGGTGGATCGTTCGGCGGGGACGACAGACCGAACGGTCCGTTGCGGGACCGCTGAGCCTCGCGCCTGCGGGCGAGCCATCCCAGGCGCGGTGAGCGCGGTTCAGCAGCGGGTGTGTGATGGGGGAACGGGATGCGGTTGGCGCTCATGATGTGGCTCCTCGGCGATCCGCGTGTTCGCCCTGAAGCGCGTGGACGAGGTCACGGAAGTGCTGACCACGCGCTTCGAAGTTGGAGTAGGCGTCAAACGATGTGCCGCTGGGCGACATCAGCACCGTCTCGCCGGGACGCGCGATCTTCGTGGCGAGCTGAAATGCGGCGCGAAGGTCGCCGGCCTGCACGGCATCGACGCCGTGCCTGGATAGCCAGGCGGACCAGCCCGGCGCCGCCTCGCCAAACAGGAGCACGCGCCGCACGCAGCGCTGGAGTTCTGGCAGCAAGGGGTCGAGCGGCAGGCGCTTGTCGCGGCCGCCGAGCATCAGGATGACCTGACCCGTGATCGCGCGGAGGCCGGCGAGCGTGCGCTCCGGCGTAGAGCCAATGGAGTCGTTGATGTACTGGACGCCGTCGACCACGGCGACGAGTTCGAGGCGATGCGGGACGCCGCTGAAGCTGCGCAGGACGTCGGCCGCGTCGCGATCAGAGACGTGGTCGCCGACGATCGCCAGCGCCGCAAGGGCGTTGAGGAGGTTGTGCGGTCCGGGGATGCGCAGCTCGGATGCGGCGATCAGCGTGTGGCCGTTTCGGACGATATGGCCGTTCATGCAGCGGACCGCGCAGTTGGCGGTCTCGGTTCCGTGCGGCGATTGGCCGAGACCGAACCAACGCACGCCAGCGGGAGTGAGCGATGCCGCGGTCGCGGCAAGGGCGTCATCCGTTGGCAATACGATCGTGTCTGCGGCGATTTGGCTCCGCGCGATGCGGAATTTGAGTTGCTGATATTCGTTCCAGCTGAACTGGTCGAGGTGGTTTGGAGTGATGTTGGTGATCGCCGCGATGTGGGGGCTGCGCGTGGTGCGCAGGAGTTGTGTGTGCGAGATCTCGGCGACGACGGTGTCGGATGGTTCGATGTTCGGCAGCTGCGCGAGTAGGCCCTGTCCAATGTTGCCGCCGATGTGGGATCGGATGCCCGATGCCTGCAGCAGTTGGTGCGTGAGCGTCGCGGTGGTGGTTTTGCCGGCGCTGCCAGTGATGCCGATGATCTTGGCGGGACAGCGTTCCAGGAAGAGTTGCATTGGTCCGTAGACCGGTGTGCCGCGGCGTTCCGCTTCGGCGAGCAGCGGCGTCTGGTAGTGCACGCCCTGGCTGGCGACGATGCCGACGACCTGATTGAGCAGTGAGAGGTCGTCGGGCGAGCGTTTGGCGCGGCATGGGTTGCGGTCGACGGGGATGATGTCGGCGCCCTCACGCTCCAGCAACGCGATGGCGTCGCACCCTTCGATGCCAAGTCCGACGACGGCGATGCGCCGTCCCCGAAACGAGTCGGGCGCAGGGGTGGGGGTCGGCAGCGTCATGTGGCCTCGGGGTTCATTTCGGTACCTGGAGCGCGAGGGCGATGCCGAGAATGCTGCCGGCCATGCCGATCAGCCAAAATCGCGTGACGATCTGTGGTTCGGACCAACCGGCGAGTTCAAAATGGTTGTGCAGCGGGGCCATGCGGAGGATGCGGCGTCCGGTGCCCGAGCGCTGTCGGCTCCACTTGAACCAGCCGACTTGGATGATGTCGGACAGCGCCTCGAGCACGAAGACGATGCCGATCACGGGCAGCAGCAGCCAGTGACCGGTCATCAGCGCCACGATCGCGAGTGTGCCGCCCAGTGCGAGTGCGCCGGTATCGCCCATGAAAATGCGGGCGGGATGTGCGTTGAACCAGAGGAAGCCGAGCAGCGCTCCGACCGACGTGAACGCGAAGCGGACGAGGAAGTCCTGCTCCTGGCCGACCGCGATCACCCCGAACGACGCGAGAGCGATCGCGCCGGTGCCGCCACAGAGCGTGTCGAGCCCGTCCGAGATAGCGACTGCGATGATGGTCGCGAAGACGGTCGCGGCGGCAATGACCACGTACGCCGGACCGAGTGAGAACTGTCCCGCCCAAGGGATGTTGAGCGATTGTACGTCGAGCGCGAAGTAGAGCACGAGGCCGACGGCGATGGAGAATAGGGCCAGCAGGGAGAACTTGAGTTTCCAGCTGAGACCGGTCTGGATGCGGCCGACCAATGTGCCGAGATCGTCGATGTAGCCGAGCGCACCCAACGCGACCGCGCCGACCAGCGGTAGCAGGATCGACCAACGATCACCCGCGACGAGGTTGGCGGTAATTGTGAGCAGGACGATGGGGATGAGGAAAATGAGCCCGCCCATTGTCGGCGTGCCAAGCTTGACGTGGTGGCTGGACGGTCCTTCGTCGGAGATCGCTTTGCCGGCACTGTGGCGTTCGAGCCAACTGATGATCAGCGGACCGAGCGCGAGCGCGAGCGCGAAGGCGATTCCGGCTGTGCCGAGTGAGAAGGTGGTCACGATGCGCCGTGTTCATCGATTTGGCCATCAGCGGCCTGAGCGGTCAGCTGTTCGACAACGCGCTCGAGGTGCATGGCGTGGGACGCTTTGACAAGCAGCGTGTCGGCTGGCTGGAGTGAGTTGCGCAAGATTTCTGACGCTTGTGCTGGTTCGGCGAGCCAGCAGGCGCGGGGATGTCCGGCGCGCCGTGCGGCGTCGATGAGATGGTGTGACCGCTCGCCGACGGCGAGCAGCCAGTCGCAGCGCTGGGCGGCGTAGTCACCGAGCGCTCGGTGGGCGTGCTGCTCCTCGCTTCCGAGCTCCAACATGTCGCCGAGTAGGGCGATGCGCCGCGCTGGGCGGTCGGCGAGCAGATCGAGCGCGGCCTGCATCGACAGCGGGGCGGCGTTGTAGGAGTCGTCGATGATGGTGGCGCCATTGACTGCTCGACGCTTCGCCAGGCGTGAGCCTGGCCGTAGCCGAGCGAGCGCTTCGGGCAGTTCGTCGAGGCTGAATCCGGCGCGCAGCGCTACCGCCGCGGCGGCGAGTGCGGTGCGTGCCTGATGCGCGCCGATCAGTGGCGTATCGATGCGGGCTGTTGACCCATCCCGCTGGATCAAGTCGAATGCGATGCCGTCGAAGCCGAATGCGGTGATGTTGCCGGCGCAGAAGTCGTTGTCTGCCCCGAGCCCGAAGCGGAACACGTCGGCCGGTGAGCGGTGCGCCATGCGGCGGACGCGTGCATCGTCGCCGTTGAGGATGGCGAGCCCGTCGGCTGGGAGCGAGGCTGGCAGTAGGCCTTTGATGCGCTCTGTGTCGTCGAGGGCGCCGAAGCGTTCCAGGTGCGTCGGTCCGACGTTGGTGACGATACCGATATCGGCCTGTGCGGAGGAGACCAGGAGCTCCATCTCCTGCTGTGAGTAGGGGCCGATCTCGATCACGGCCCAGTCGTCGTTGGCGTCGATGCCGAGTAGGGCGATGGGAAGCCCGATGTCGCCATTGAAGTTGTGTGGCGATTGGCGCGTGTGGAATCGCTGGGAGAGGAGTTGACAGGTCGCCTCGCGGACAGTGGTTTTGCCGACGCTGCCGGTGATGCCAACGATCTGCGCCGAGACGCTGGCGCGATGTCGGCGTGCAGCTTCTTGCAATGCCGCCAGAGGGTCGGGGACAGCGAATGCGTATGGGCCGTGGATCCCGCTTGCCTCGGAGACGAGCGCCGCTGCGGCGCCGCGTTGGAGCGCATCGTCGACGAAGCGATGGCCGTCCTGATGTTCTCCTCGCAATGCGACGAATAGCGCGCCGGGAGTGACTGCCCGCGAGTCGATCACGATGTCGGTGAAGGGCGCGCTGGAAGCGATTGGCTCTGAGCGCATCAGTTCGCCGAGCAGGCGGGCGAAGTCGGTGGGAGAGATCATTCGTCACCGTCCTCGGCGCTGTCGTCACTGCCGGGATTGGTTTGGGTGTAGGTGATGGGCGGTTCAGCGCGCCGCGCTAGCACGTCTTGGTCAGCCGCTGCTGGGTCCGCTTGGTCCAGTGCGCCGGGGTGCGCATCGGGGTTGGTCTGCCAATCGTCGACATTGGCGACGTAGGCGGTGGGTGGGACACCGAGATAGGGGAGGACCTGCGCCATGAGTTCACCGAAGATTGGCGCGGCGACGATGCCACCGTAGATTTCGCCCTGTGGCCGGTCGATACGAATCAGGGCGACGACGCGGGGATCGTCGGCGGGGGCAAAGCCGGCGAACGAGGCGAGCGACTGATCGTCGAGGTAGGCGCCGTCCTCGACGACGTCGGAGGTGCCTGACTTGCCGGCGATGGGCCAGCCGCGCACCTGCGCGGGGTGTCCCAGGACGCCGTCGACCACGGCCTGCATCATCCAGGTGAGCGTGTCGGCGGTTTGCTTGGAGATGACGCGCTCGCCAGTGACGACCTCGGTGGGTTTGACGCCGTCGTGAGCGATTAGGGCGCTGACCAAGCGCGGTTGTACTGGCACGCCGCCACGCGCGATGGTGGCGTATGCCTGAACCATCTGCAGGGGAGTCACGGCGATGCCTTGTCCGAACGAGTTGGTCGCCATTTGCAGCGGTGTCCAGCGGATGTCGGTGGGATCGGTGACGACCCCGCCGATCTCGCCAGGCAAACCGGAGTTGGTGCTCTGCCCGAAGCCGAATTTGTGGACGTATTCGTAGAACGCACTCGCGCCGAGCTGTTGTGCGACCCAGACGGTGCCGGTGTTGAGCGAGCGTTGCAAGACCTGAGTCATCGTCTGCTCGCCGTTGTAGGAGTAGTCGAAGTTGCGGATGGTTCGGTTGCCGATGACTGTCGCCCCGGTGTCGACGAACGTGCTGCTGGGCGAGAGGATGCCGGTATCGAGCGCGGCAGCCATGGTGACTACCTTCATCGTTGAGCCAGGCTCATAGATGTCGGTGGCTGCGCGGGAGCGCAGCAGCGCCATCGACTCTGGGTTGTCGAGGTCGATGGTGGCCGGGTCGTAGGTGGGAATGGAGGCGAGGGCGAGGATGTCGCCGTTGCGGGGGTCCATCATGATGATGTGCCCGCCGCGGGCGTCCCACTGCTCGACGGCCTCGCGCAGGGCGGACTCGGCGAGCCATTGCAGGTTGCGGTCAATGGTCAGCACGACTGAGGAGCCTTGTCGGTATGGCTGCTCGGCGCGAGGGCCGAAGGGAATCGGCTGTCCGAGTCCGTCCATTTCCTGCACCAGTAGGCCAGATTGTCCGGCGAGTACCTGGTCGAGCTGGTATTCGAGGCCAGCGAGGCCTTGCTCGTCGCGGCCCACCAAGCCGATCACTGAGGCGGCCATGTCGCCCTCGATGTAGCGGCGCTCAGACGTCTTGCGGACCTGCACGCCGTGCAGCGACTCGGCGTGAATTTGGGCGCCCAAGGCGTTGGAGAGCCGATGCGCGATCAGTGCGTCGTGGCCGCCGGCGTCTGCGGTCTGCGCGGCCAGCGAGAGCACCAGCGATTCGGGTGCGCGGAGCAGTTCGGCGAGACGGCGGGAGGCGTCGGTGGGCTGGAACTGAGAGCGCGCCCAGAGCCGCGTATCGACGTGAATCTCCCAGGCGTCGATTGAGGTCGCCAGCGGGAAGCCGTTGCGGTCGAGGATGGCGCCGCGCGGCCCCTTGGTCTCGATGGCCCAGGTGCGGTCGGCGAAGGCCTCGTGCTGCTCGTGCTCGACCACCTGGATGATGACGAGTCGGTAGACGACTACGACGGCGAGTCCCACTAACAACGCGACGATCACGCGCATGCGCCAAGTCGGGACTGATGCCAAGACTGGGTTGGCAGCGCTCATCGGGGGACTCGCCACAGTCCGATCCTCTCGTTTCCGCCATCCGGCCGGTTGCGCTACTCAAATACGAGGAGTTCGAAGACGGTTCTCCATACCGAACGCTGTGTTCGTTGCGCTGGTTCCGCCGCGCTGTGTTCGGCGCTGGGCAACAGTCGCTCGGGCAGGGTGGGCGCGGGCGGCGACTCGGAGAGTTCGAGCACGACGGTCGGCTGAGCGGGAACCATGCGCATCCGCTCTTGCGCCTGCTGCTGGACGCGGGACAGCGAGCCGAGTTGTCCGACGTGCGCGGCGAGTGAGCGGATTTCTGAGGTGAGGCGCTCACGCTCCGCTTCCAAGGTGCGCAGCTCCATACCGCTTTCGGTGATGCTGGAGGTGCGGACAACTGGTAGCGCTGCGGCGATGCACAGTCCGATCAGGGTGATCCAGGCCCAGGCTGGCATCCGCCCGGTGTAGCGGTGGCGCGTGGGCAGGAGCATGCGGGGCCAGGCGCGGTGCGTTTCGCTGTGAGCCAGGCCGGGGATGGGCGAGTCGGGCGCGGCGTTCGGCTTGAGCGCAGTCATCGGCTGCCTGAGCAGAGCGTCGTCATGACGCGCGGCACGACTTGTTCGTTACGTCACCTGGTTTGACGTATGGCATGACGTATGGCCAGGCGGGTTCAGAATGCGTACGATCATTGGTAGATGCTCGGCGTTCGTTGAGCGGACCGGGCGGGCAAACAAGGGGCAGCGGTCCACGATCGTCGAGGCACAGGGCCACGCGCAACCGTGTTCCAGTGGGTTGGCGGCGGGACTTCTCCTTACTCGTTATGCAATTCGAGATACCCCTGACGCCCGGCCCGCTCAACGAACTCCGAACAGTGATCTGTCGTCGATGATTCCTCCTCATTCCATGTCTTTCCGGTTGGGTGCCTGACGGCGGCGAGATTAGTGACATTAGATTGCCTCCGCCGCGCGCAGACGCGCACTGCGGGCGCGTGGATTCTGTGCTGTTTCTACTGAGGTTGGCCGCAGTACATGCCGTGTCAACGTGCGGAAGTTCGGTTCGGTTCCTGCTGACTGACGCTGCAGGAACCGCTTCACGATGCGGTCTTCGAGTGAGTGAAACGCGATCATGACGAGGCGTCCGCCGAGCCGGAGCAGATTGCGCGCCTGCGCGAGGAAATCAGCGAGGCGTTCCAATTCTCGGTTGACCTCTAGTCGAATCGCCTGAAAGACGCGAGTCGCTGGATGGGTGCGCCTGCCGGGTCGGCGTCCGACTGCGGCGAGCACGGCCTCGGCGAGCGCGGTGGTGGTCTCGATCGGTCGGCGCTGAACGATGGCGCGGGCGATCCGCCGTGAGCGGTGCTCTTCGCCGTACTCGAAGATGAGGTCGGCGAGGCGGTCGGCGGTCCATGCGTTGACGATCGTCCGCGCGCTGCAGGCGCGGTCGGCGTCGGGCCCGAGCGCCATGTCCAGCGGGGCCGCTGATTGGAACGAGAAGCCTCGGCTGGGTGTGTCCAGCTGTAGCCCCGAGACTCCGAGGTCACAGAGGATGCCGTCCAGCGGCGTCAACTCTGCGTCTTGAACGGCGCTGGGAGCGTCGTCGAGCCAGGCTTGCTGCAGCTCTGCCCGATCGCGGAATCGCGCGAGGCGTTCTGCGGCGATGGTCAGCGCCTGCGGATCGGCGTCGCTACCGAACAGCTGTCCGTTCGGTCCTGAGGCCTCGAGGATCGCCGCGGCATGGCCGCCAAGTCCGACCGTGGCATCGAGGTAGTGTCCGCCGGAGCGAACGTTGAGCATGGTGATCGTCTGGTTGAGCATGACTGGCGTGTGCATGGCGCGGGGGCTGGCGGTGTCGGTCATGGGCCAGTGCCTACAGTGCCCGCAGTATCAGCCGCGGCCACTGAGTCGCCGATGGCGGCATCCGCGTGTTGAACGACGTCACTCAACATCTGCAACAGCTCGGCGTACTCCTCATCGAGCGCGTCGGACTCCGTGCGCCAGGCGGCTTCGTTCCAGATTTCGAGGTAGCCGCCCATGCCGACGACTACAGCGGCGCCGTCCAGCTGGCGCAGCTCGCGCAGCTTGGGCGGGATCAGGATGCGCCCTTGCCGGTCGAGCTGAACTGGGAAGGCGCGGCCGAACAGGAGTCGGGCACGGCGACGGGCCTCGCGGCTCTGTTCGGTCGAGGAGGCGCGCAGGCGGGCGACATCCTGGTAGCCCGCGAGTGTGTGCAGCTCGAGCTGACCGTCGGGTCCTGGGAGGAGATATCCGCCATGCTCGAAGGCCCCGCGGAAGGCGGCCGGGACCGCGAGACGACCACGATCGTCGAGACGATGCTCGAACTCTCCGGCGAAGGACAACGAGGTCAAGTCGGTCTGCTCCGTATCTGGTCAGAGAGTTATGACGAGTTCCCCATTTGTCCCCCGTCAGGCGCGTCACCGCACTCTAGTCATAAGGTCTGAGGGAGGGCAACCAGAAATTTTGGAATGATGCCTCCAGACCGACATCGGCTCACGGGACGAGGTCATTGTCCACACGATCTGCACAATTTGGTGGGCAGTACGTGGACAGAGCTCGCCGCTGTGCGACGATCGAGCCGAGCCGTCCGAAGTTGCCTAGTTGCCGAGATGTTGCGTGCGATATGCAGACTCAGCCCCCGTCGTTCACCGCTGCTGTGCTCACCTTGTCCGACCTCGGCGCTGCTGGGGGGCGCACCGATACGTCGGGCCCGGCTGTCCGTGCGCGACTGTCGGAGCTGGGTATCGAAGTCGTGAATCACGCGATCCTGCCAGACGACCCGGAGGGCATCGTGGAGCGGCTGCGGTCCTGGGTGGGGGAGGGTGTCTCGCTGATTGTCACGACGGGAGGCACCGGGTTCGGTCCACGCGACCACACGCCGGAGGCGACCGACCGGGTGATTGAGCGGGACGCGCCGGGCCTGGCGGAGCTGATGCGAGCGGAAGGGTTGCAGCGGACGCCCATGGCGGCGCTCTCGCGCGGTCGCTGCGGGATTGCGGGCCGGACATTGATTGTGAATCTGCCTGGCTCGGAGCGGGCGGTGCGTGAGAATCTGGACACGCTCGCGCCGGTGTTGCCTCATGCGCTACAGCTCATCGGCGGCGACACTGAGCATTAGGGCGGAATGGGCGCGGATGTGTCGCGCGAGCGGGCGGCATGCCTACACTGATGTGTATGGCGAAACGCAGCTTCTCCCGTACGATTGCGCTGTCGCGACAACGTCTGAGCGCCGAGTCGGGGGCGATCGTGAAGGACTGGGGCGGGCGCTTGCCGGTCGCGCTGGTCTACCCGAATAGCTATTACCTGGGGATGTCCAATCTGGGGCTGCAGACGCTTTACGGTCTGCTCAATCAGCGGCAGGACATCGTCTGTGAGCGCGCCTTTTACGATCCACCGCCCAAGTCTGAGCGCGGTGATGATCCTTTGCTGGGGCCGGTCACGATCGAGTCGCAGCGACCGCTCGCGGACTTTCCAGTGGTCGCGTACACGCTGACGTATGAGATCGACTATTACCACGTGGTGCGTTCGCTGCAGGCGGCGCGGATCCAGCCGTTGAGCATCAATCGCGATGACGGGGACCCGCTGCTCATCGCCGGTGGTGCTGCGGTGATCACCAATCCGCTACCACTCGCGGACTGTTTCGACGCCTTTGTGATCGGCGAAGCGGAGCCGATCCTCGATCAGCTCGTGGACACGCTGTCGGAGTACGCGTATCGCCCGCGTGCGGATCAGCTCGACGCGCTGTCCCAGATTCCAGGCGTCTTCGTGCCGGCCAAGGGTTCGGAGGGCGGCGTTGAGCGTCAGTGGGTGCGAGATATTTCCAGCACCGAGGCGGTCTCGCAGGTGCTCACCGACGAAACTGAGTTCAACCAGATGACGTTGATCGAGGCGGCTCGGGGATGTGGTCGGGGCTGTCGATTCTGCATCGCCGGTTACGTGTTCCGTCCGCCCCGCTATCGACCCCTGGAATCGCTGCTCCAGCAGGTGCGTAAGGGGCTGGAGCGCAGCGATCGTGTGGGCTTGCTCGGTGCGGCGGTGGCGGACCATCCACAGCTCGCCGAGCTGGCTGTCGGCGCGGACCGTATGGGGGGGCGGGTGTCGGTCTCGTCGCTGCGGGTCGACAACCTGGCGCCAGAGCTACTGGGCGTGCTCGCCCGGGGTGGGACGCGCACGGTCACCCTGGCGCCCGAGGCGGGCTCGGAGCGAATGCGTCAGCGAATCAACAAGGCGGTCTCAGAAGAGCAGATCATACAGGCCGCCGACCAGGTCGGAGCGGCGGCGATGCATCGGCTCAAGCTGTACTTCATGATCGGCCTGCCTGACGAAGAAGATTCGGACGCCGAGGATATGGCGAAGTTGGGCCTGGCCGTGAAAGATCGGCTCGACGCGCACGGTCATGGGACGGAGCTGGTGATGTCGGTGGGACCGCTCGTGCCGAAGCCGGCGACCGCGTATCAGGGGCTCGAGCAGTCCGCTGCTGGTCTGATCAAGCACCGCCAGCGGATTCTGGAGACGGCGTTTCGCAAGACCGGGATTCGTCTGCGCGGCGATAGTCCGACGTGGGCTCGGATCGACGATATCTGCTCACGCTCGGACCAGCGGTTGGCGCACGCGATTCTGGAGATGGAGTCGCCCTCAGCGCGGGAATGGATGCGTGCGGCTGCGGCTTGGAATCTGGACGGTCCGTTGCCCTGGGGCGGTGGACCAGTTCCCTGGTCAGCGGTGGAGACGGGTATCACGGCGCGCTTTTTCGAGCGTGAGCTGTCGAAGCACTTGCGTGGCAAGGCGACGATCGCCTGTCCGCCGCCGGAGATCGGCTGCAACATGTGCGGCGTCTGCGGGGGGAATGAGATCCCCTCGTACTCGCCGACGTTGCAGCGGTCGGCCGACGACTTGATCCCCTTGCACGCCATCGCAGGGGACTGAGATGTCCATCGCGGACAATCTCGCCCAGGTCAACGAGCGGATTGCTGACGCTTGCGCCCGGGCCGGGCGCGATCCGGCGGCGGTGACGCTGATCGCAGTCTCGAAGTCGTTTCCCGCTGAGTTGATTGCCGAGGCGTCAGTCGCGGGGCATCGACAGTTTGGCGAGAATCGTGTGCAGGAGGGGCTGGCCAAGCTGGAGGCCGTGTCGCAGCTTGGCGTCGAGGCTGACATCCACTTGATCGGGCACTTGCAGCGCAACAAGGCGCGCCACGCGGGCGCTTTCCGCTCGGTGCAGTCCATCGACTCCGTGCGGCTGGCGGAGGCGATCGCGCGTCGGCTGGATCACGAACTGCCGATTTTGCTGGAGGTAAACGTTGCGGCGGAGGCGACCAAACAGGGCTTCATGATCGCCGAGGTGGGGGAGGCGCTGCGCGCCATTCGCGCCTTGCCACAGCTGCGCGTAGCGGGTCTGATGACCGTCGCCCCGGAGGTCGCGGATGCCGAGGATGTGCGCCCGGTGTTTCGTCAGCTGCGCGAGTTAGCAGCCTCGCTGGAGCTGCCTGAACTGAGTATGGGTATGAGCAACGACTACGCTGTCGCTATCGAGGAAGGAGCGACGATGGTGCGGATCGGGCGGGCGATCTTCGGTGAGCGGGGAGCGGTCGAGTGACGCGGATAGCCGTGATCGGCGGCGGCACGATGGGGACCGCCTTGATCCGGGCGGTTCGGCGGGGCGATCCATCGTTGGCGCAATTTTCTGTCTGCGAAGCGCTTGCCGAGCGGCGGGACTGGCTCGCGAGGGAGTTTCCCGACGTGCCGGTGACCGATAGCTTGCCGGGTGCGGTCGACGGGGCTGATCTGGTGTACTTGTCGGTGAAGCCGCAAGACCTCCGCACGCTGGGTTGGGGGCGGGAAACTGCGCCGATGCTGGTGCTCTCGATTCTCGCCGGGTCCACCATTAGTGATGTCCAGCGCGTGACCGATGCTGAGCGGATCGTTCGCGCGATGCCCAACACGCCCGCGCAGATCGGGCGCGGCTTCACGGCATGGACGGCGACGGCTGGCGTCACCGCTGACGAGCGTGCCCTGGTCTCGAAATTGCTCGGCACGATGGGGGCGCAACTCTACGTCGCGGATGAATCGGCGATCGATAAGATCACTGCGGTCTCGGGCAGTGGGCCGGCGTACGTATTTCTCGTCGTGGAGGCTCTGATCAACGCCGCCGTGTCGATCGGTCTGCGGCCTGATGACGCCAGGCGCATGGTGCTGGAGACGGTGATCGGCTCGGCCGTGTTCGCCCAGCAGTCGGAGCGGCATCCTGCGGTGTTGAAGGATATGGTGACCTCGCCGGGCGGCACGACGGCCGCGGGATTGCGTGTGCTGGAGCAGCGGGCGGTGCGAGCGGCGCTGATCGACGCTGTCGCCGCGGCGCATCAACGGGCCGAGGAGTTGGGGCGGCAATGAGTGAAGCGCTGTACGTCATCGGGATCACGATCAACATCTATTCATTCATCCTGCTCGCGCGGGTGCTGATGAGCTGGGTGCCGATGTTCACGAACCGTCCGCTCGACCCGTCGAACGTGCTGGTCAAATTTTTGCTCGACGTGACGGAGCCGGTGCTGGGGCCGCTGCGGAAATTTCTGATGATTGGCATGATCGATCTGTCGCCGTTGGTGGCGCTGATCGGGCTGCAGATTCTCAGCAGCGCGCTGATCAACGCAGCCTAGCTGCCCCTGCTTCGCCTCCAGTGATTTATAGAACATGTGCTTGACATTTTCGCATGCTTGGGACTAGCGTATGCAGCACGGACGTTCGCAAGCGGATGTCGCCCCTGCAACCGAGAGCACATATTATGGCAACCAAGACTGAGACCCCAACACCGATCGTGCCGCCCCACGACACGCAGGAGCCGCTGCCCATGACGAGATCCAAGGCTGCTTCCAAAGCCGCTTCCAAGGCCGCCGCCACTGCAGTTGCCGAACCGCCGCCGGCGGTCACAGAATTGCTTGGAGACATGGAGCGGCGTTTTGGCGAGGGCGCGCTTATGCGGCTGGGCGACGTCAGCACGAAGCTGAGCGTGAACGGGATTCCGACCGGAGCGCTCTCGCTGGACGTGGCGCTGGGCATCGGCGGCCTGCCACGCGGGCGCGTCGTCGAGGTCTATGGGCCAGAATCGGCCGGCAAGTCGACCGTAGCGCAGCACGTCATCGCCGAAGCGCAGCGTCTGGGCGGACAAGCGGCCTACGTTGACGTGGAGCACGCGCTGGACCCCGAGTTCGCCACTCGCTTGGGGATTGACGTGTCGCAGCTGTTGATCGCGCAGCCCGACACCGGTGAGCAAGCGCTGGAGATCACCGAGGCGCTGGTGCGCAGCAACGCAATCGACGTGGTCGTGGTCGACTCGGTTGCTGCGCTCGTGCCGCGCGCCGAGATTGAGGGCGAAATGGGCGATGCGCAGGTCGGCCTGCAGGCACGGTTGATGTCGCAGGCGTTGCGCAAGCTGACCCCAGTGGTCTCGCGTTCGAAGACCGTGTTGATCTTTATCAACCAGTTGCGCGAAAAGGTCGGCATCGTGTTCGGCAATCCCGAGACCACACCGGGCGGTCGCGCACTGAAGTTCTACTCGTCGGTGCGGATCGAGTTGCGGCGGGCGGAGACGCTCAAGGATGGGCAGCTCGTGATCGGTTCACGGGTCAAGGCCAAAGTGGTGAAAAACAAAGTGGCGCCCCCGTTCCGCACCGCGGAATTCGACCTAATGTTTACGCCCAACGAATACGGCATCTCGAAGCATGGCTGCCTGATCGATCTGGGCATCGAGACTACGCCCGGCGCACCGAGCGAAACGCTGCCGGTGATCAAGAAGCAGGGCACGTTCTACTCCTACGGCGATACGCGGCTCGGCCAGGGACGCGAGCGGACCAAGTCGTTCCTGCGCGAGCATCCAGAGATGGCTGAAGAGATCGAGCTGCGCATCCGCCAGGAGCGCGGCGTCCCCAGCCCGGCCACGCTGCAAGTGGATGCCAGCGCTGCGGGACCTACGCCGATCTCGAAGCCGGCACCGAAAAAGAAGGGTCGTAGCCGCGTCAGCTAGCGACTCGCAGCGGTTTGTTACGCAAATCGTTTGGCTTCGCTGGGACGGGGTGAGCCTATGCCTATGATCGTTCAGGTGCGTCCCCGCGGATCTGCGTCGACAGTGACGCTAGATGACGGTTCGACCTTTCGCTGTTCTCGGGAATTCGCGCGACGCTCTCGACTTGGCCGAGGCCAGGCCATCGACGATGCGATCCTCGAGCGGCTGCGTCAGTCAGCGGCGGACGATCTAGCGCTGTCGCTTGCAGATCGGCTTAACCGCCAACAGCGATTCAGTCAACGCCAGATGACGGCGAGGCTGATTCGTGACGGGATCGATCCGGCGACCGCCACACAGGTCTTCGAGCGATTGTCCGAGCGTGGCGAGCTGGACGATCGAGCGGTCGCGCTTTCGCTCGCTCGGCGGGAGCTGGAACGTGCGGCAGGCCGCGGGGAGCAATGGGAGTGGCGCGCGTTTCGACAGCGCCTTGCAGGCCGTCTGGCGCTGCGCGGGTTCGCCGGCCCAGACATCAACGCGGCGTTGCGCACGGCGTGGTCGGAGGCGCATCCCGAGGCGTCGGCAGAGACAGTGGCGCAAGATCAATGTCGGGCGTACTCTGTAGACCAACGGTCGGCGGTTGGTGGTCTTCGGAATCTAGATCCAGAGGCATGACTGCCGCCGCTTGAACGAGTTCATGCAATTAAATTGATGGCAACGTCATGGCGATGCCAACTGCAATGAGTCGAGGACATTATGTGGGGAGCCCTCATGCGGCTCCTGCGCGGTGGGCCCGATCCACGCGAAGAGGCCGCGCTGCAAGCCGAGCGCATGCTGCAGGAGGCCCGCGAGACCTCCGAACAGGAGGCGCGTGATCGGCTGCAAGCCGCACGGGAGGAAGCGCAAGCAGAACGTGAGCTGCAAGCCGAGCGTATGCTTCAGGAGGCCCGTGAGGCCTCCGAGCGAGAGGCACGTGCTCGGCTGCAAGCGGCGCGGGAGGAAGCGCAAGCAGAGCGTGAGCAGACGTTATCGGACGCGCGCCAGGCGCGAGCCGATCTGCAGCGAGCCGAGGATCGCCTAGATCGGCGAGAAGAGTCGCTCAACGATCATGCGCGGTCGTTGGACGACCGTGACTCCAAGCTCAACGATGCACAGCAGCGGCTCGAGCGCCGCGGCGAAGCGCTGACGGAGCTTGAAGCGGAGCACGAGCGCCGGCTCGAGTTCGTATCTAGCTTGACGCGTGATGAAGCGCGTTCCCTGATTCTCGAACAGGTTGAGCAAGAGGTGTCGGACGAATCGGATCGGCTGGTCCGTGAGGCCGAGCGGAAGGCGAAGGATGAGGCTGACGCGCGCGCGCGCAAGATTGTGGCGACGGCGATCCAGCGGGTCGCCTCGGAGGTGACGTCAGAGTCGACGGTGTCGGTGGTGCAGATCCCATCCGACGACATGAAGGGGCGAATCATTGGCCGTGAAGGCCGCAATATTCGCGCGCTGGAGTCTGCGCTGGGCTGTGACCTGATCATCGACGATACGCCTGGCGTGGTTACCGTGTCTGGATTTGATCCAGTTCGTCGCGAAGTGGGACGGTTGTCGCTGACTCGGCTGGTGCAGGACGGCCGGATCCATCCGACGCGGATCGAGGAGACGGTTACCAAGGCGCAGCGTGATGTGGACCGCATCATCCGCGATGCTGGCGAAGAGGCGGCGATCGAGGCGCATTGCGGCGGGTTGCCGAGTGAATTGCTTGATGTCTTTGGCCGTTTGCGATTCCGCACCAGTTATGGGCAGAATCAGCTGCGGCACGCGGTAGAGACGGCGCACATTGGCGCGATGATCGCCGAAGAACTGCATGCAGACGTTGAAACCACGCGGCGCGGATCGCTGTTGCATGACGTTGGCAAGGCGATTGACCATGAGGTCGAGGGCACGCATGCGATCATCGGCGGCGATCTGGCGCGGCGCTTCCGAATGTCCGAGGAGATCGCGCACTGCATCGAGGCGCATCACGACGAAGTTGAACTCCGCACGATCGAAGCGATCATTGTGCAGATGGCCGACGCGATCTCCGGTGGGCGCCCCGGCGCGCGGCGCGAGTCTGTGGAGCGCTACATCGAGCGGCTAAGGTCACTCGAAAGCATCGCCACGTCGTTCGATGGCGTCAGGCAGGCGTATGCGATCCAGGCTGGGCGCGAAGTGCGGGTGGTGGTCGATCCACGCGAGGTGGACGACCTGGGGGCGATGCGGCTGGCGCGCGACATCTCGAAACAGATCGAAGAATCGCTGCAGTATCCCGGTCAGATTCGGGTTACCGTTCTCCGCGAGACGCGCGCTGCTGAATACGCGCGGTAGTTGAGGCGCGGCAGAGCAGCGGCACGGTAGCGGCAGGGCACAGGTGGATGGCGCGGATCGATCTGCACTTGCATAGTCGTTGCTCCGATGGTGTGCATAGCCCTGCTTGGGTGATCAAACAGGCGGCGGCTCACGGCGCTGAGTTGGTGGCGCTATCCGATCACGACACCCTGGCCGGCGTCGAGAGCGCACGAGAAGCGGGTCGGGAGTTTGGCGTCGCGGTCATCGCGGGCGTGGAAATCAGCGCCAGCGACCCCCAATTCGGGGAGCTGCACATGCTGGGGTATCTCGCGCCGAGTGCGCCGCTGGACGATTTGGAGCAGCAGCTGTCCGCCTATCGCCATGAGCGTCGCGGCCGAGCGAATCGGACGGTGGAGTTGCTGCGCCAGCTGGGCGCGCCCGTTGGGGAATCGGCTGTGTTGCGGTTCGCGCGCGGCGGTGCGGTGGGGCGTCCGCACATCGCGCGAGCGTTGTTGGAGGCTGGGCATGTGACGTCGGTCCAAGACGCGTTTGACCGCTACCTGCACGACGATGGGCCGGCGTACGTCCCCCGTGCAGTGCTGAGTCTGCGGGAGTCGTTGGCGCTGATCCACGCAGCGGGCGGATTCGCGGCGCTGGCGCATCCGAGTCGATATCAGGAGTCTGTCGCTGTCGTGAAGGCGTTTGCCCAGGCAGGTGGCGATGGAGTCGAGATCTATTATCGCAACGACTCGCTGGAGCAAGTCGCTCGCGGTGAGCAGCTTGCCCGGCGGCTTGGACTGGTGCCGACGGTGGGTACGGACTTCCATGGGTTGCACGAGCACGAGCGTCGCCCGGCGACGACGGCCGTGCCAGATCGAGTCGCTGACCGGCTGATCGAGATGATGAAGGATCTCGCTGCATGACCGATTACTCGCTGCCTTTGGATGTTCGTGACATTCAGCGGATGATTCCGCACAGATTCCCCATGCTGCTGATCGATCGTGTCGTCGAGCTGGAGCCTGGGCGGCGGGCGGTTGGGGTGAAGAATGTCACAGTGAATGAATGGTTTTTTGTAGGGCACTTTCCCGATAACCCGATCATGCCAGGGGTGCTGATCATCGAGGCGCTGGCGCAGACGGGTGCAGTCGCAGCGCTGTCGGCGGACGAGTTTCGGGGCAAGTTGGGTCTGTTCGCGGGAATCGATGGCGTGCGTTTTCGTCGCCAGGTCACGCCAGGCGATCAGTTGCGGCTCGAAGTTGAGATGGAGCGGCTGCGTCGGGGGATCGGACGGGCGATCGCCCGCGCGACGGTGGGCGGAGAGCTCGCGGCCGAGGGTCGGCTGACGTTTGCGCTGGTTGATCCGCCCGCCGCGCCTGCCGGGTAAGGATGCTGCTGTGGTTCGGGAGACGGGAACGTGCGCGTCGCTTACACGCCGATGGCGGCCCACAGGGCGAGGACGAGGGCGACGCTGGCTACTGTAGTGACGGCGATCCAGCGCAGGTCGCCTCGAACGTAGTGGAAGTCGTGCATGGCAGCAGCAGCGCGGGCGCGGCGATCTCTGCGTTGGGTCGCGCTGTGGGAGACGCCGCCGCGTGGCCCTCCGGACGTGTGGGTGGCGCCGATGCGCGCGCGCGCCTGGATGTTGCCGCTGAGCGCGGCCCCAGCGGGAGCTTGCGCGGCGTTGGCCTGGGCCGTGGGTAGTTGATCGCCCCGCCCGCGGCGGTTGCGGCGGCCTGGTGGGCGAGCAGCCTGCGTATTCCGATTCGACCCGCCCCGTCCTCGTCGTGATCCGCGTGCCATGAGGCTCTCCGATGCTTCTGTCACACCTTAGTTGAAGGAGCGGGCGAACGGGCGTATGCTGAGAGTACGGCCCCGTGGTGTAGCGGCCAAACACGCCACCCTGTCAAGGTGGAGACCGGCGGTTCGAATCCGCTCGGGGTCGCCACTTGCTTGCTGTTCATTCTGCTTGGTCATTGTTGCGTCTGTCGCACTTGCTCAACCTGAGGCGTATGCGCGGCTGCTGATGGCGGCTGCCGGGGTAGGGTCACCACGTGTCGATGTAGGGGCGCTTCTTGCTGGTCCGCTCGGGAGTGGGCGGGAGGCGTTTGAGTGCATTGGCGATCCACTGGCGCGTGTCAGCTGGGTCGATGACGTCGTCCAGGCCGCCACCGGCCGCGGCATTGACCGCCTTGGCGTTCTCGTATGCGCGGTTGACCATGTTCTCGTAGGTCTCAATCCGCTCGTCGGCATCTTCGATCGCCATCAGTTCTTTGCGGTAGCCAAGCTTGACCGATCCTTCGAGGTTCATGCCGGCGAACTCGGCGGTTGGCCAGGCGACGGTGAAGAACCCGACCAGCGCGCTGGCGCCGCACATCGCCTGGACGCCGAGTCCGTAGGCTTTGCGCACAACGACGCCAAAGAGCGGCACAGACAGATTCGCGCCGGTGTTGAACATGCGGGCGCAGTGCCGCACCAGGGCCGTGGCTTCGACGTCGGGGCCGACCATCATGCCGGGGCAGTCCATCAGGCTGAGGACAGGGATGTCGAAGGCGTCGCAGAGCTGCAGAAAGCGTGCTCCTTTGTCGGAGCCGTCGGAGTCGATCGCGCCGGCGAGGTGGTGCGGATTGTTCGCGATGACGCCCATCGGCCGTCCTTCGACGCGGATCAGCGCGGTGATGATGCCAATGCCAAACTTCTCGCGAATCTCCAGCACTGAGCCTTCGTCGGCGAGGGTGTGGATGATCTCGCGCATGTCATAGAGGCGCAGGCGGTTCTCGGGCACGATGTGGCGCAGGCGGCGCTGGTCGGGGGCGGTCCACTCGTTGACCGGTCCCTGGAAGTAGCTGAGATACTGCTTGGCGATCTCGGTCGCCTCGTCCTCGTCTCGGCAGAGGATGTCGACTACGCCGTTGGGTACCTGGAAGGACATGGGCCCGACTTCCTCGGGCGTGTAGATGCCGAGTCCGCCACCTTCGATCATGGCGGGGCCGCCCATCGCGACGGTTGAGCCTTCGGTGGCGATGATGATGTCGCAGCAGGCGAGCAGCGCTGTGTTGCCGGCGAAGCAGCGTCCGTTGGTCACGCCGACCAGCGGCACGAGTCCGCTGAGTTTGGAGAACTGGGTGAAGGTGTAGGTGTCGAAGGCGACGCCGGGACCGGTGCGGTCATCGCCGGGCCGTCCACCGCCGCCTTCGGTGTAGAAGACGATCGGGAAGTGAAAGCGCCGCGCCATCTCGAACATGCGATCTTGCTTGTAGTGGTTGCGACCGCCCTGCGTCCCGGCGAGCACGGTGTAGTCGTAGTGGACGACGATGGCGCGCGCGTCGCGCTCATCGTCGAATAGTTCGCGGTTGATTGTGGCCGTGCCGGCGAGCAAGCCGTCGGCGGGGGTGCGTTCGCGGAGCTGCTCATCGGTGTTGCGCTGATGCTGTCGCGCCACAATCAGCGGCCAGTACTCCTGGAATGATCCAGGATCGACGAGTTGCTCGATGTTTTCTCGCGGCATTCGATAGCCCCGCGCGCGACGCTTGGCGACGGCGACGGGGCGGTTCTCGTCGAGCGTGTAGCCGTGTCGGTCATAGGTTTCGCGCAGGTCGGGACGGATGAAGTCCAGGTCGATCTCTTGCCCAGCCCCGACGGCGGCGACCGAGACCTCGGCCTCGCGAATGAAGACGAGCGGGAACCCCTCGCGGATCACGTCGCCGACGGTGCAGGCGAGCGCCTGGATGACGCAGTCGCGGTCGGCAACGATCACGTGCTCCATCTTCATCGCTTCCATCGCGACGAGGTCCTGACCCGCTCGTACTTCCTGGCCTTCCTCGACCATGATCGAGACGATCGTTCCCTGGATGGGTGCGGGCAGGCCGATGGAACCTTCTGGGCCGGCCATGTCGGGCGCGTCATCCTGCTCGACGACTGGCGCAGCTCGCTCCGTTTTGACGCGTTGGTCGTGTTCGAACAGCGCGAGGGGGTCGCGAGTGTCGACGCGCGCGCCAGCGAATCCGGAGTCGGCGGTCGGCGCTTCGGTTTGCAGATAGCGGACCCGCTGGACACCACTGCCTGAGGCGAGAGATGCCATATGTTCGTCGACCCAGCGTGTGTGGACGCGGCCGCTGAGCAGGTCGTCGTGCTGGAGTACGTTGGACAGGAACGCGATGTTCGTGGCCACGCCCTCGACGCGGAATTCCGAGAGCGAGCGCAGCGAGCGGGTGATCGCGTCCTCGAAGCGGGGGGTGGCGGAATGCGCGATGACCTTCGCCAGCAGCGAGTCGAACGAGGCCGAGGTCTGGTAGCCGACGTAACCGAAGCCGTCGGTGCGAACGCCAGGTCCGGACGGCGCTTCATAGGCGGTGAGCGTGCCGGAGGCGGGTCGCACCGCTCCGTCGGCGGTGAGCGTTTCCATGTTGACGCGGGCCTGGATGGCGAATCCGCGGGGCCGCGCCGCGGCTGGGTCATCGAGGCCGAGATCGGCAATCGATGCGCCTTGCGCCACGCGCAGCTGCGCTTGCACGAGGTCGGCGCCGGTGACTTGTTCGGTCACCGTGTGCTCGACCTGGAGGCGTGCGTTGGCTTCCAGGAAGTAGAAGCGGGGTTCGTCGTCGTCCGATGCGTCGAGCAGGAATTCGAAGGTGCCCAGCGAGGAGTAGCCCACGTCGCGGGCGATGCGCAGCGCTGCTTCGACGATGGCGTCGCGTGTCTCCGGCGCCAGGTGCGGGGCCGGCGCGATCTCGACCATTTTCTGGAAGCGTCGCTGGACGGAGCACTCGCGCTCCCAGAGATGCGTGACCGATCCGTGCAGGTCGCCGAGCACCTGCACCTCAATGTGCCGCGCACGGGGGAGGAGTTGTTCGACATAGAGCGCGCTCGATCCGAACGCCGTGAGCGCCTCCGATTCGCAGCGCGCCCAGGCGGCGTCGAGCGCGGCGGGATCAGAGACGGCGCGGGTACCGCGACCGCCGCCGCCGGCCACAGCCTTGATCATGATCGCAGCGTGTTCGCCTTGTTGGGCGCCGAGCGACTCGAAGAAGTTATGCGCCTGGTCGAGGGTGACCGCTTCGCTAGATCCCTCGATCACAGCCGCGCCGGCCTTGCGAGCAGCCTGCCGAGCGCGCACTTTGTCGCCGAATAGATCGAGTAAGTGCGGCGTCGGCCCGACGAACGTGATGCCAGCGTCGCGACAGCGTCGGGCGAATTCCGCCGATTCGGCGAGAAATCCATAGCCGGGGTGCACCGCGTCGCAGCCGCTGGACTGCGCCGCCGCGATCAGGCCGTCGATGTGAAGGTAGGCCGGAACGCCGCTGCCGTCGAGCGCGAGCGCCTCGTCGGCAGCGTGGACGTGGAGCGATTTGGCATCGTCCTGAGAATAGACAGCGACCGTGCCAATGCGGAGGTCGGCCGCGGCGCGAGCCACTCGGATAGCGATCTCGCCGCGATTGGCGATCAGCAGTTTGGACACGGTCCCGCTCGACGTCATACGTCACTTCCATTTCGCTGTGTCGGATCAGTGGTCGCTTGGGCAAGATACCAATGGCGGCAGCGCATCCGACAGTGCTCAGTCGCTGGTGCGCTGGGCGAGGTCATCGAGCGTCCCGGTGATGCCCTGCGCGACCAGCGACTCGTACTCGCTTGGCGTCATGCCCAGTTCGCGCGCGAAGACGTCGAAGGAGTGCTCGCCTACACACGGGGCCGGTCGCAGCGCACGGTCCTCGGCTCCGCTGAAGCGCCATGGCGCGCCGGGCAGCCAGGACGGCCCGACCTCGGGATGGCTAACTGCTTGGATGAATTCCGTTGCCGCAAAGTAGGGATGCGGGTCGCTGAACAACTCGTATGGGGGATGGACGCGGGCCGCGTCGATGCGGCGCGCGCGCAAGCGATCTTCGGCCTCTGTCGAGGCGAGCGTGGAGGTCCAGGCGCTGATGATTTCGTCCAGCGCGGCCTCGTTCGCCTTGCGCGA
Source organism: Dehalococcoidia bacterium (assembly GCA_963422755.2). Classification (GTDB taxonomy): domain Bacteria; phylum Chloroflexota; class Dehalococcoidia; order Bin125; family Bin125; genus Bin125. The sequence continues at coordinate 1,744,774 of OY730488.1, read as the reverse complement.
GGCGGCGTCGGCGAAGCGTGGGTCGTCGCGCAAGCTGTTGGCGCTCATCTCGCCGCAGAGTTGGCGCCACTGGTCGTCGGTGTGTACAGCGATGGCGATCCATTCGTCGTCCCCGCGCGATGGGTAGATGCTGTGCGGCGCGCGCTGGCGATCGCGGTTGCCGAGCGGGACGGGCATTCGGCCGGTCGCGTCGAGTTCGGCGATGGCGTCGCCGAGCACAGCGCCCATGGCCTCCATCATGGCGACGTCGATGCGCTGGGGGGCGTTCACACGATCTCGACGGGCGAGCGCGGCGAGTACGGCGGCGGCCAGCGAGTATCCCGAGATTGGGTCGGGGTAGAGGCCACCGGTGTTCATGCCGGGGTCGCCGTCGTAGCCGTGCAACGAGGAGAAGCCCGACATCGGCTCGGTGGTCGCGCCATTGGCGGGGTACGCGGCATAAGGGCCGGTCTGTCCGTACCCGGAGATGTGGGCGAGGATGATCTTGGGGCGCTGCTTCGCAAGCGACTCCAGCGTGATTCCCCAGTTGGCAAGCACGCCGGGTCGGAAGTTCTCGCAGACGACGTCGAAGTTGGGCAGCAAGCGCCAGAACAGGTCTGCGCCCTCGTCGGAGCGCAGATCAAGGGTGATGCCACGTTTGTTCAGGTTGACGGCGTTGTAGAGGCCTTGCGTGTTAGCGGGATGCTGGGTCTTGGCGTCGTCGCGGATGGCGTCTGGCACCGTCGGTCCGACCATGCGCCAGATATCGACGCGGTGTAGCGCCTCGATCTGGACGACATCCGCGCCAAGGAAGGCGAGCAGTTCGGTCGCGAAGGTTCCACTCCAGGCCTGCGTGAACGTGAGGATGCGGATGCCGTCCAACGGTCCTGCGGAGGTGGCGGTCGGCGCTGTGGGTTGGGCCGATGATGCTGCGGGACCGCGTTGGTCGGAGTCGAGCGTCGGCGCGGGCGCGGGCGATGTCCAGCTCGGCGGCGTCATGGGGTGCGGATCGCCCGCGGCTCGAACGCGTTCGCCGCCGAGTTCGGTTTTGACGATGAATCGGCGCGACTGGAGCTGTTCGTTCTCGACCAACTCGGGGATGGTCTGGAGGACGCCGGCGATGCAGCGCAGCCTGGCGAGGCTGTGGAATAGCGGCCACTTGTCAATCTGGAGGAGTTCGCGTGCGGCGCCGGCATGCACTGCGGACAGATCCTTCGAGTAGCGTCCGTCGTGCGCCTGGAGATCAGCGCGTGCGGCTTGGTCGGGGAGGTTGAAGAGTTCCATCGCCGACGCCCAGTTGTGCCAGTCGCCGAAGCCAAAGTTCATGCGACCGTCGCGTGCTTCATACAGTGGGCCAGGCTCGTGTCGGGGGCGGCCGCCGACGGCGCCGCGCGACACGCCGACTCCGCGATAGACGGCGGCGATGGTCCAGGGATAGCCGGTATGGGTGAGCGCTTCGAGCTCGCGAACGTCGGCCTGCTCGGGGGTGGGCGTCTGCCAGCGTCGGCGCAAGGCGGCGGCAGCGGCTATAAAGCCGGCGAATCCACCGGCGTAGCCGGCCTGCCGCGAGGGCAGCGCCAGCGGCGGTTCGTCGAGTAGCGCGTTGATGTATGCCCAGCCGCAGCGAGCGTTGATGGTGAGGTTGTCTCCTGGCGCGTCGGCGAGCGGACCGTCGAGCCCATAGGGCGTCAGCGATAGGTGAACGGCGTCGGAACGCAAAGCGTCTAGCGGCCATTGCGCGAGACCGCTCGGGGCGTCGGTGGTGATCACGATGTCCGCGCCGGCGATCCACGCGCGGGCTTCATGCGGATCGTTGATCACGGTGGAGCGCTTGCCCCAATTGGCGTAGCTGTGCAGCGCCGAGTGCTCAGGACCGGGTTCGTCGCGGAGGAAGGGCGCTTCGTGTCGCAGCGGGTGGCCGTCGGGCGGCTCCAGCATGACGACGTCGGCGCCGTGGTCGGCGAACAGCCGTGCCGCGAACGCCCCTGATAGACGCCGCGAGAGGTCGACGACTACGAGTCCCTGGTAGGCGGGGACAGCTGTCGGGCTGGGCTGAGGCACCGCGTCTCCTGTTCTCGAATGCGTGCCGACAGGATATTGGCATTGGTCCTATCCTCTCGCAGGAGAGGAGGGCCTGATGGCCGGGTATGACGATATTGTGGTGGGAGCGGGATCGGCTGGGGCGGTGGTCGCGGCGCGGTTGTCCGAGGATCCTAATCGCCGAGTGCTGTTGCTGGAGGCGGGGCCCGATTACGCCCGCGTGGAGGATATGCCGCGCGATTTGCTGAAGCCGTGGGTGTCGTGGCGTGATCACGATTGGGGCTTTCGTGCCACCGCGCGACACGGACGTGAGTTCCCGCTGCACCGCGGCAAGGTGATGGGCGGCTCGTCGGCGGTGAACGGCACGATCGCGCTACGCGGCGTGCCGGGCGACTTCGAGTCGTGGGTTGCGCTGGGCTGCGATGAGTGGCGCTTTGAGGATGTTCTGCCGTACTACCGACGTCTGGAGTCGGACCCAGAGGGCGGTGACTTTCACGGACAGTCGGGACCGCTGCCGATTGAGCGAGAGTCGTCGGACCACTGGCAGCCGCTGCAGCGCGCGTTTTATGACGCCTGTCGTACGGGCGGCTTCGACGACGTTTGGGATCACAATCTGCCCGACGCAACGGGCGTGGGACCGTGGCCCCGCAATCGGCGCGAGGGCAACCGCATCTCGACCAATATCGCCTACCTGCTCGGGGTCCGTGAGCGTGAGAATCTGACGATTCGGCACGGTGTGCTGGTTGATCAGCTGATGTTCGGTGGTGCGTCATCGCGGGTCAGCGGGGTCCTGCTCAGCGATGGCGAGGTCATCGCGAGCGATCGTGTCTGCCTGTCGGCGGGTGCGGCGGTGTCGCCGGCGATTCTGTTGCGTAGCGGGATCGGCCCATCCGAGAAGCTCGCGCCGCACGAGATCGCGCAGCGCGTCCCGCTACCGGGTGTCGGCGAGAATCTGGTCGACCATTGTGGAACGGGCGTGCAGGCGTTCCCCAAGTCAGATGTGATCCACGATCCAGATGTGGTCACTGAGATCGGTCTGCGCTACACGGCACCGGGATCGGAGCAGTTCAACGACATGCAGCTGGCGATCTCGACGATCTGGGACGACGAGCAGGTGCGCGGCCTGACTGACGCGCCGCGTCGGCATCCGTCGTTCGGGATCGGTGCGGTGCTCCAGCGCCCGCATTCGCGCGGCTCGGTGACGCTGCGCTCGACCGATCCATCAGAGCAGCCGCAGCTAGATATGAATTATGCCGCGCACCCTGCAGATTTGCGTCGGCTGATGGACGGTGCGCGACTCAGTTGGGAGATCATGCACTCGGACGCGATTCAGCCGTTCGTCGAGCGGGTGATCGCTCCGCGGGCTGAGGTGATGGAGTCGGATGCGGCGCTGGCGGATTATGTGCGTCGCACAACGTCGACGACGTGGCATATCTGCGGATCAGCGCGGATGGGCCCGGCAATCGATCCGCTGGCTGTGACCGATCAGCGTGGGCGTGTTCACCAGGTGGAGCATCTGCGTGTGGCGGACGCGTCGATCATGCCTGACATCGTGAGCTGCAACACGAATCTGACGGCGATCATGATCGGCGAGCGCGTGGCGGAGTCGATGCGGGCGGATTAGCGGGTTGCGGACTTTTGTGGTCGCTGGAGCGCCATCGCTCGGGCGGTGGGTTGGATTTGTGCTGCGCGGTTGGCCATGGCTCCGTTAGCAGAGGTGCCGCTGGCTGTTGCGCCATTCGCGCCAGCGGGCGAAGCTGCGGCGCCAGCCTGCGCACCTCGGCTGTCCGTCCACTGCATCTGCGTCTGGCGTTGACGCTTGGGCACCATGATCCAGCCGACGACGCCGGCGATGACGGCGAAGATGATGCCGAAGCGCATGGTGCTGGTGATGGAGTCGACGAAGGACTCGCGCAGGATCAGTTCGGCTTGGGGGATGATCTGCGGGTCGAGCGTTGGGAGGACTTGGCGTGCGGCGCCGACGCCAGCGGCGATCGTGTCGACGGCGTCGCTGGCGACGTTGAGTGGCTCGAGTCCGCTGGTGATCCCGGAGCTGTAGGCGGCGGCGGCGAAGGAGCCGAGGATGGCGATCGCGAGGGTGCCGCCGAGCTGTCGGCCGGCGTTGTTGACCGCGGAGGCTTTGCCTGCCAGCTCGACAGGCACGGAGGCCATCGCGGTGTCGGTGGTGGCGGGCATGTGCATCGCGCCGCCGATGCCGAGGAAGGCGAGCGCCAGGGCGACCATCCAGTAGGGGGTGTCGACGGCGAGGATGAAGCTGAGGATCAGCAACGCGCCGCCGCCGTGCACGGCGGGAGCCCAGAAGAGCATGAAGCGCGGTCCCAACACGGGTAGGAGTCGGCCCATGATCGGCGCGACGAACATCATCATCAGCGCGAGCGGCATGAGGCGTGCGCCGCTCTCGGCGGCGGACATGCCTTGCACGATCTGGAAGAACTGGGGCATGTAGAACATCACGCCCATGAGGGCGAACATGATGAAGAACATGCCGATCATCGAGCCAGTAAAGTCGCGCTGCTTGAAGAACGCCATGGGCAGGAGCGGCTCGTCGGTGCGTCGTTCGATCACGATGAAGAGCACGGTCGATACGGCGGCAACGGCGAATGAGCCGATGATCAGCGAGTCGGTCCAGCTTTTCTGGATGCCTTCGATGATCGCGAAGACGATCGCGATCATGGCGATGGTGCCGGTGATCGCGCCTGGCACGTCGAGTTTGGTGTGCAGGGTGGAGCGGGACTCGGGCACGACGGCCATGCCGATCAGGCAGATGACGGCGATCGGCGCGGGTACCCAGAAGACGCCGGCCCAGCCGATGCTATCGACCAGGATGCCGCCGACGAGCGGCCCGAACGCCATACCGAAGCCCATCGCACCGGACCAGATGCCGATCGCGCGGCTGCGCTCCTCGCGGGGGAAGACCGCAGTCAGGATGGAGAGTGTCTGGGGGATTACCAGCGCCCCGCCCAGCCCCTGCAGACCGCGTCCGACGATCAGGAAGTTGGCGTCGGGCGAGAATGCCGCGCCGATCGATGCGATGCTGAAGACCGCCATACCGACGATCAGGATGCGACGGCGCCCGAAGCGGTCGCCGAGCGCACCGGCGAGCAGTAGCAATCCGCCGAAGATGACCATGTAGGCATCGGCGACCCAGAGCGATTGCGACTCCGAGAGTTCGAAGGCGCGCTTGATCGCGGGTAGGGCGGTGTTGATGATGGTCGCGTCGAGCTGAACCAGCATCTGTGAGAAAGCGAGGACGAGCAGGATCGCCCAGCGGCGGCGCGAAGTGGATGCTGGACTCGCGTCAGCAGGTGCGCGGGCGCTCATACCATGCGCCAGCGCGCCTGGACCAAGTCTTCGCTGGTACGTTCAAACACGACGCGCGTGCGGGCGCCGATGGACACGCTGCCGCCGAGCGGTGCGTCGACGATGGTCCCTATCAGTTTGATCTCGGGCATGTCGTCGAGCTCGATCAGGGCAACGACGTAGGGACCGAACTCACGCAGCGCTGGGTGCGCCGGGTGCGCGATCTCAACCCAAGACCAAACAGTGCCGGTACCGCTTGCTTGCTCCCAGCCCATATTGAAGCCGTAGCAGGCATGGCAGTTGAGCTCGGGGGGATACTGGCGCGTGCCACAGTCGGTGCAGTGCTGAACGACGAGGTGGCCTTCTGCTGCTGCGGCGAAGTAGCCGCCGTTGATTGGGCAGTCAGGATCTGGGCTGGTCATTCCCTCAGGGAAAAATGGGGTATCGAGGAATTCAGGAGTCGCTGGTATCGCCATGTGCGGAGCGTAACGGGTTGTAGACTTGCCCGACATGCGCCGGCTGTCGCTGCTTGCTCTCTGCGCGGTCTGTGCGCCCCTGTTGCATTGGTTCAGCTGGCTTGGCCCGGCCTCCCCCGCCGTCGGTGCAGCGCCGCTGTGTTTGCTGTCTCCCGAGTCGGAACAGGTGTGGCGCGATGCGGCACCGGGGGATGTGGTGATCGGCGCGGCGGTGATCGAGATCGCATCGGGTGCGCATTGGACAAGTGGGGCGGACGCGCCGTTCAGGATGCACAGCGTGATCAAGCCACCGATCGCCGCGGCGTTGTACCAGGAGTACGAGGCGCAGGACCGTGAGCTAGGTGCGGCAACCGAGCTCGCGGTCTACACAATGGTCGCGCATTCGGCTAATGAAGATGTGTGGTGGCTGTTGGAGTCGATCGGCGGGGTGGAGACGTTGGCGGAGTACTACGCGCGCTGGGGCGTGGCGGACTTGGCGGAGGGCGCGAGCGAGCGCTGGGGCAGCAATCGTTCGACGCCGCTGCAGCTGGCGCGGCTCTATGCAGCGCTTGCTGTGTCGGAGGAGGTGCTGCCTTCGGTGCGTGGACGCGTGTTCTCGTTGCTGGACGATATCGGCGAGATCCAGCGCTGGGGCGCTGAAATTCCCGACGGCGCGTTGACCGGCTGGCAATCGCTGATCAAGACGGGCAATTACAGCGTGCCTGGCAAATGGGAGCCGTCAAGCGATGGGGACGGACAGGAGAGCGCAGATCGCCAGCCGACCTACGACACGCCGTTGGGTGCGCAGGTGTATCAGGGGCGCACGCTGGTGCGGATGAACAGCGCGGCGATCTGGGAGTCAGCGCCCTGGCGGGGCAAGGGGCCACGCTATGTGATTGCGATCATGCTGGAAGGCTTCATCGGTTGGGGGGAGGCCGAGTGGCTGCAAAACAGGCTCGGCGAGGCTATCGCGCAATCGCTGGTGCGACGTGCACAGGGGCAGTTCGCGATACCAACAGCGGCCTGTCTGAAGCGTGCTCTGGCCTGAGGCCGCTTGCTGGATGCCGGTCGGAGAGCGCTCAGTTGCGGAAGATCGCACTCGAGATGGGCGCTGAGGCCGGTCCAGCGGCGACGATGCACGTGCGCGCGCCCTGGACTGGGTTTGCGGAGTCGCCACGTAGCTGGCGTACGGCCTCCACGGCGAGGTTGAAGCCGTGCGTGTAGGCCTCGGCCAAGTTGCCGCCTGAAGTGTTGATCGGGAACGCGCCGGCGTGCGGTGCGCCGGGATCGGCGACCCTCTTCGTTTCCAGTCGACCGCCCTCGCAGAACGGTCCGCCTTCGCCGACGGCGCAGAACTGGTGGTCTTCGAAGGAGGTCAGCACCTGGCCGGTGAAGTTTTCGTAGAATTGTCCGCAGTCGATCTCGTTGGGTCCCATGCCGGCGGCAGCATAGAGGCGGTCGACCATGGTGGAGTAGTTGGAGCCCAGGAAATCGTCGTGCCAGAAACCGTCGACGACGTTGCCTTGTCGATGTCCGGAGCCTTGCACGGAGGCCGACAGGTAGATGGGCGTGTCGGTGAAGTCTCGGGCGATCTCAGCGGTGGTGAGAATCATGGCCGCTGCGCCGTCGGTTTCGAGGCAGCAGTCGTAGAGGCGGTAGGGGTCGGCGATCATGCGCGAGTTTTGATGATCTTCGAGGGTGATCGGGCGGCCGTTCATGACGGCGCGAGGATTGTTCTGGGCGTGCTTGTTGGCGGCGACGGCGATCTGTCCGAGTTGGGCGGAGGTTGTGCCGTATTCGTGCATGTGTCGCTGCATTTTCATCGCCAGGAACTGCGCTGGCGACATGAGGCCCTGGGGCACGTTGAAGGCGTACTGACCATGCAGGCGTCCGCCGCGGCGTGATTGTCCGAAGCGCCCGAATTCGCCTTGCGCCAGGGCGCGGTAGACGACGACGAAGTTGGCGTAGCCGGCGACGATGCCAGCCGCCGCGTTGCCGATCGCCGCGCAGACGCCACCACCGCCGCCGCCATAGACCATGGAAGCGAATGCGTAATGCGGGAGATCGAGCGCGGTCGAGAGGCGGTTGGGATCATTGCGGTCGGCGGAGTAGGAGGAAAATCCATCGAGCATGCGAGGCTCGAGTCCGGCGTCGGCGCAGGCAGCAAGGATCGCTTCGAGGGCCAGCCGAAACTCGGGTCGGCCGATGCGTCCATGCTTGGTGTATTCAGTCTCGCCCACGCCGATCACCGCTACGCGGTCGCGGATGTGGCGGTCGTATTCGTAGTCCATGCTCAGCTCCCGTTCTAGGGAGGGTAGGCGATCGGATTGTTTATCCTAACCGCGCCATGACGCGTTGGACGTTGTTGGATGTCGTCGCTGTTCATCCTGGAATAGGAACTCGATCATGACTGACTTTGCGAATCTGCCCGCTGCTGAGCCGGCGTCGTTGGGCTTGGACCCGTCTCGGTTGGCTCGAATCGATGATCGGATGGAGCGGGCGGTGGCGGATGGCGAGGTGCCGGGGGTGGTCACTGTGCTGCTGCGGCATGGACACGTCGCCCATGTGTCTTCGCACGGCTACCTCGACTCTGAGCGGCGAACCGCTCTGCCGTTGGACGCGCTCTTTCGCATGTATTCGCAGACGAAGCCGGTGACGGCGGCGTTGACGATGCAGCTGCAGGAAGAGGGGCTGTTCTACGTCGACGAGCCGATCACGAAGTGGCTGCCTGAATTTGAGAACCGCGTGGTGTTGGCACCGTTCGATCCGCCGAACAAGGTGCGTGGGCAAGGTCTGTTGTTGGGTCAGACCGTGCCGATGACCCGCCAGATCACGATCCGCGATCTGCTCACCATGACGTCGGGGCTGCCGTCATTCGGCAACGTGCCGTCGGCGATGTTCTCGCTGATCGAGCCGGTCTGGGGCGGGACGGAGTTCGGCATTCTGGACCCGGGCGTCGTGGACACATCGCGGTCGGCGGAGGAGCGGGTCGTGGCGATGGCACAGCTGCCGAATGCGCGCCAGCCGGGCGCGGCGTGGGAGTACGCGGCCGACTTTGACGTGCTCACGCTGTTGCTAGAACGCGCCACCGGGCAAAATCTGGATGAGTTGTTCCAGGAGCGCATCTTCGGACCGCTGGGGGTAGAGGGTTGCGGGTTCTATTGTCCGCCGTCGGACGCGGAGCGTCTGGTGACGAACCATCACTGGGGCGAGGATGGATTGCTGAACGCGGTCGAGCGGCCGGAGGACTCGCATAAGGTGCGTGAGTCGATCGGTCAGCAGATCTCAGGCAACGGGCTCTACGGCGGTGTCCTGATGACGCCTGCGGCCTACACGCGGTTCGCGGCGATGCTGCTGAACGACGGCACGCTGGACGGGCAGCGCGTGTTGGGTCGCAAGACCATCGAGCTGATGACGGCGAACCACCTAGGGGCGATCTGCGGCACGGAGATTGACCTGACCGGTCCGGGCTTTGGCTTCGGATTCGGCTATGCGGTGCGGTCGCGGATTGCGGGGACGGCGTATCCGGGCAGCGTCGGCGCATACGGCTGGGGCGGGGCGGCGGGCACCTGGTTCTTCGTCGATCCCGTCGAGAACCTGGCAGGGTTGTTCTTTACGCACGTCTTCATGTACCAGTTCAACCCCAGCGCGTATCTGGAGACGGATTTCGAGAAGGCGGTCTACGAGGCGTTGGTCTGAGGGCCGAGCCGGGTCTAGGTTCGGGCGCTAGATCAGGGAGGCCGCGAGCGCGGCGGCGAGGATTGGGACGAAGAGCACTGAGCCGATTGCTCCTGGTGGACGCTTGGTCGATGTGACCGGTTTGCGCCAGCCGATGCCGATTCGGCCCAGGTTTTCGACGAGGTAGAGCGCCAGCAGCAGCGGCAGCAGGCCCGGATAACGCGCCAGGACGATCCAGGCCAGCGCCGCTAGCAGCAGTTGAACGAGCCCCCACTGGGCGAAGATCGCGATCAGATTCTGTCCGCCGTCAACCTCGATATCGATGCCGGCGATGGATTGAGCGCCACCGTCGTGGCGGAAGATGTGGATCAGGCTGCGACCGGTCATCAGGGCCGTAAAGCCCACCGCGAACCAGAGCGCCACCGCCGCGCCGTCGTAGCTGGTTGGATCGTCGGGGAGCACGGTTCGGTCCCTTCAACGCTCGAGATCGCCAATGGTTCGACGAGGAAAGTCGTAGGCGGGATGCTCGCGCAGCGCGTCTTCGTCCAGGTCGATGCCGAGGCCTGGTGTGGTCGGCAGCGCGATGTGGCTATCTGCAACTTGGAATGGGGCGCTGGCCGCGATCTGGCCCCACGGCTCGAAGTTGACAAAGTACTCGGTGATGATGAAGTTGGGCATTGTGGCGGCGGCGTTGAGCGTCGCGGCGAGCGCGATAGTCGTCGAGTTGTAGTTGTGCGGCGCGACGGCGACAAAGTAGACCTCGGCCATGGCGGCGATCTCGGTGAGTTCCTTGATCCCACCGACGTTCGCCACGTCGGGGTTGATGATGTCGGCGGCGCGCTGCTCGAAAGCGTCACGGAACTCGAACTTGGTGTAGAGCTCCTCCCCGGTGACGGTGGGGATGTTGATCTGCGCGGTCGCTGCGGCCAGCGCGGTCATGTTCTCGGCCCAGACAGGTTCCTCGAACCAGAACGGCTCGTATTCCTCGACCATCTGCGCCAGGCGGATGGCATTGGCGGGACTGAGCCGACGATGGATCTCAAGCAACACGTCGACGTCGGGCCCGACGGCGTCTCGGACAGCGCGGACGCGTTTGGCGGCCAGTCGCAGCTCCGGCATGCCGATGTAGCTGCGCCATTTGCCGGGCACGGGGTCGAACTTGAGCGCGGTGAATCCGCGTTCGACGATGGCGCGGGCGCGGGCCTGCAGTTCCTCGAGGTCGTCCATCTTGGCCCAGCCGTTGGCGTAGACGCGCAGTCGGTCACGGACGGCGCCGCCGAGCAGTTGGTGGACGGGCATGCCGGCGCGCTTGCCAGCCAGGTCCCACATCGCTTGCTCAATGCCGGAGATGGCGGAGTAGAGGTCCATCGCGCCGCGCCGGTTGCCGAAGTCGTTGTGGATAGCGTCGGTCCAGGGTTTGATGCGGGCGGCATCCCAGCCGACGATGTAGCGGCGCAGCGCTTCCAGGTGCGCCGTGATCTGGATGTCACGGTCTGACTGCGTGTAGCACTCGCCCCAGCCGTGTAGGCCATCGGCGGTCTCCAGTCGTACGAAGCAGAGGTTCTTGCCCGCGATGTATCGGTCGGGTTGGCCGGTATCAGGCGGCGTGGGATGGACGAGGTGGTAGCGCAGATCGACGATGCTGGAGTCGGGCATGGGCAGGCTCGCAATCACAAACCGAGCGCGCGGGAGCGCGCGCCAGGCTCATCATCCCGCGCCGAACCGTTGGCGGCTAGTCGCGAGGCTGGCCGGGAGCGCGGAGTAGATCGCTGGCATCGCCTATATCGCCTATTATGTGCACAACGACCGTAGCTGAAATGAGGTCAAGATGGTCAGCGCACCGACTCGCGTGCACGTCGTCACTGGCGGCTTCCCGCCCGGATCGCACGGCGGACACGACATGGATTTCGCCCGACTTCGGCTGCTCGACCTGCTCTATGGGGACGGCAATGTGCGGGCGACGACGGGCAATGACTTCACCGACATGTGGAAGTGGCTGCCGGTCACCGATGTGTTGATCACTTACACCGCGGGTCCGTACGCCGATGATCCGCAGAACGAGATTCTGCGTGACTGGATCGGTAATGGCGGTCATTGGCTCGGCTTGCATGGGACGTCGGGCGGCAAGGCGGCGCGGATCGGCGATGGCAAGCGTGCGATGGTCAAGATGGATCATCACGAAACGCTGGGTGGTTTCTTTATCAACCATCCGCCGATCAAGCGCTTCACCGTCGACGTGAACAAGGTGGACTCACCGATTCTCGAGGGGTTGCCGGATCAGTTCGACGTGATCGATGAGCCGTACATGATCGAGATCACCGATCGTCCGAACACGGACATTCTGCTGACGGCTCCGATTGGTCCCGACACGTGGCCAGATTTCGGCTTCGACTATGAGGCGGACACTGCGCTGGAGTCCGATGGCGTGACGCGCGTCTTCGGCTATACGCGCGGGATCGGCGAGGGCGGCGTGTGCTACATCGCGCTGGGACACTGCCACTCACCGCTGACGAACAGTCAGCCGTTCGTCGAGGACAACGCCAAGGACGAGAACGGCGACAACCCGCGCATCCTGCGCTTTACGTGGGAGACCGACGAGTACAGGCAGCTGTTGAGGAATAGTCTGAACTGGGCACGCGGCTGATCTGGCGCGAGCGCGATGGGCACACGCTACGCCGCTTATTTTCAGATCGAACCGGGCGAGGTTGCGGTCCGCGCTGCTAGAGCGCGTCGACGAAGATTGTACCGTCTGGCTGCGCGACAACGCCGGGCAGCCTCCAGACGGTGAGTATGTCGGCGCGTGGCAGGAAGATCGGCAAGAGGGACCGTCGAACAGCGGCAGCGTCGTGGTGCATCGGGAGCGCGATGGGGACGACGCGGTCTACAGCTTTGCCTGGGCACACCGCCGCGGCGACGCTACCTAGACAGCCGAACTGCAACTGGCCACAGCCGGCGAGCAGGTTGACCTGAGCGGCAGCGTCCGTACGGTCCAGTCAGGCGCCGGCGAAGGATTCGATAGCCGCATCGCCATAGTCGCCGAGTTGATCGATCGTTACGATTGCCGTCGCGCAGGACTGCGGCTACGCACCTCGTCTCGCTTGCTGGCGTCGACGCGCGTCGAGGCGTTCGTCGAGGACTGTTTTGCTCGATCAGCGGCGCGAGCTACCGCTTGTGGTTGTTTCCGCCGGACGCGACCAACGGCCGAGTCTTGATCCTGACAAGCTGCAGCGACGGCTGGCGGGTGTGGCTACGGTATGGTCGCTCGATCGGCAGGGGAGTGATCTGCTCAGTCGTTCGCTGGGATGCTCGCTTTCGTGCTACAACGGCGCGGTGCGCGTGTATCGGCCGGGTTTTCGTCATGCTGACCCACACCGGCGGCATCCGTTCTGGCTGGGGCCTGCGCTGCGCAGCGAGCATGCGTTCACCGATATCGCGGTGCAGGCTGGTCCGATGGGTGTTTCATCGGCGGGCGTGACGGCCTTTCAGGATGTGCAGGAGCGGATCCGAGCGCGCGAACGCGAGCGGCTCGCAGCCACTGCTCGGGAGTCAGGGGATCAGATTGCGGCGCTACGGCAACAGCTCGAGCACGAGCGCCGCTTCCGCGACGAGACGGGGCAGTTGATTGAAATGCCGCTGCACGTCAAATTGGGCGGTGGCGCTGGTCAGGACAACCATCTGCGCATTCACTTCGCTTGGTCGTCGGACTACGCGCAGATACTGGTCGGCCATATCGGACGTCACTTGCGTACGGCGCGGTCCTGAGGGAAGGCGCTTCGCACAGCTTCTGGGACAGGTTGCCTATTCGCCGGGTAGTGGCTCTGGAATCGGGTCGGGCAGCACGTCCAGCAGTGCTCCGAACGGTTCCGGTTCTTCTTCGTCCGTGGTTACGCCTGGGTTCGCGGCTAGTGACGCGGGCGCCATCGAGGGGACTTCACTGAATAGCGCGGTGAAGATCTGCTCTGCATGCTCGATGAAGCCCAGCGAGCCGACGCCTTCGACGTAGATGGGACGACAGTGAGGTAGCTCGCGGGCGATGCGGCGTCCCATCTGAATCGGATGTGATTCGTCCAGCATGCCGTGCCAGAGCATTACTGGGACCTCGATATTGCTCAGCTCAAATCCCCACGGCTCCAGATGGCGGCGCGCTTCGTCACCTGCGGCGGCCGGTCCTTGTCGGAACGCTTCGCGCAGGTCGGCGATGCGGTTCGAGTGGGTTGGCTCGGCACCGAGCACGGCGCCGTCGGCGGGCGGCATGCGCTTGATCTGCTCGGCGACCACGCGCTCAGGCCGTTTCTGCACCGAGCGGCCGTAGCCGCGCATCCAGAGCGAGGCCAACCGCTGTGACTTCAGGAAGAGCGTGTAGATTAGCCGCCACTCGTAGGACATGCCTTCCAGGACCGCGCCAGAATCGATCGCACCCAAGCCCGAGATGATCGCGACTCGGCGTAGGCGCTGGGGCATGGCGACGGCGCAGGCGAGTGTGTAGGGCAGTCCCGCCGAGATGCCAGCGACGGAGAACTGGTCGAGGTCAAGATGGTCAGCGAGCTGTCTGAGGTCTGAGGGCCAGTCGAGGATGCTGCGGCCGGGCGATGGGTCGGAATAGCCGAAACCGGGTCGCTCGGGCGCGAACAGGCGGATGCCGGAGCGGACGGCACCGGCATCCATGACGGCGGCGGCCACGCGCGAGGAGGGCAGTCCGTGGTGGAAGAACAGTGGCTCGCCACGCGGGTCGCCGTACTCAGCCCAGCTCAGCACTCGGCCATCGGCCAGCCGCATCGATTGATGCGGCGGTTCCGGATCGTCGTCAGCGGCGTTAGGGTCGACGTCTGCGCTTGGCATGCCATAACGATACTACCGCACAGAAGAATGCGGCTAGCGGCTGCGCATCGACCGCCTGTCGATTCCGACGACGCTCGTCACCGCTGCCGCCCTCAGTGACCGGCTGGGCGGGCTTGCGCATGCCTCGCGCCACAGCCAATCGGCCGCGGAGGTGGTCATAGATAGCGACGCTGAATATCCCCACAGGGCGGTGCTAGCAGAGCGTCCAACAGAAAACTGCCGACAGTGGCTGCTGCAACTGTTGTAGTTGGATCGGCATCGGCCGGAGACGTATCTGTCGAAACGTTGCGATCTTCCTCCTCACGGTGAGGTCCACGACCATCTTGCCGCGCGCGAAGTCTCACTACTCGGAGACGAGTAACTCGGCCTCGACGTCGTCGGCGAGGTTCTCGATCACAGGCGTTTCACCCAGGCAACCGTCCTCGACCTGCATGTCAAAGGCTTCGGCGAAGTAGCGGTAGGACTCGTACTGGTCGCCGTACTTCATGTGGCCGGCGGTGTGGTGCGCGGCTGAGAGCAGGAGCGTGTCGCGCATCCCAGATGTCGTGCGACGGTAGTCCTCGAGCATGCAGAGACCGATCTCCTGGTTGTGCGGATCGTTCCCTTGCTTGGCGATCCCGTTGGCCAGGGTCTCGACTAGCGGTCCGTCGTCGTAGCCCTGTTTGAGGTAGTTTTCGACCCAGAAGACGGATTGGTCGGTGTCCAGCGCGAGCATGGCATCGTTGAGTTCGCCCAGCAGGTTGCCTGGCGACATGGGCGGAGCGTCCTGCACGTTCGAGTAGCCCGCGAAGTAGGTGGCGGCGCCGCGTGTCTTGTTGCCCTTGGAGTTGGTCACCCAGTGGGCGCACTGGTTGATGAAGTTGGCGGCGATGAAGAGCAGCTTGGTGCGGTGCGGATGCTCGAAGTGGTCGTAGAACCAGCCCACCATGTTGGTGTACTCATAGCCGTGCTGGGGCATCGAGAAGTTGGCCGGCTGGCCGCACTCCAGCACGACGCGCGCGGCGGCGATCTGGATGGCGTCGAGGATTGATTTGGGCGAGCGGCCGGCCTTGAGCAGCGCGACGATATCTTCGATGTAGGACTCTTCCGGCTCGCGGATGATTGAGCGGATCAAACCTTCGGCTTCAGGGGGCGAGAGCGGGATCTGGTTTTGGAACAGCTGCTGGTCGCGGGTGGAAGTCTGGGTGGCGTTGAGTGAGGAGCTGGGTGGCTCTTCCTCGAGGTGGTACATCATGATCTGGCAGGCGGACTCGTAGAGCGAGTACCAGCGTGGTCCCACGGCGATGTCGGGGACGCCGGCGTAGAGCACGTGCTGCGCGTTGTCCCAGCCGATCGCTTGGCCGAGCTGGATTGTGGCGCGGGCGCGGAAGGATTTGTGTCCGGTGGTGTAGGAGCGGTTCCAGAACATGCGGTCCTGGACATCGATCAGGCCGGCGAACATGAGCTGGGAGAGGATCTCTGGGCGGCGCTCGGGGAATTGCTTCCAGAGGCCGAGGAAGAGGGAGTACTCCTCGTTGACCTGTCCGTACTGGACCAGCGTGAGCCAGTCGTTGAGACCCTCTTCGAGGGGTCCGGCGTAGCGGACGGGTTCTTGGTCGTCCCAATGCGCGGCAGGTGGGGCGGGACCGTCGGGGTATTTGTCCGGATCGTAGGTGCGGCGTGAGTAGTGGCCGGGCATTCGACCTTTGAGCTGGTTCCAGATATCGAGCCCGGTCGGGACGTACCAGGCGGTCTGCGAGAGGGGCAGATGGCGCAGCTCTTCGGAGACCATGTCCTGGAGCCCCAGTGTCGCGCGAGAGGAGAGCAGGCAGTGGTCATTGTTGACAAAGCGCACCACGCCGGCGTCGATCCGCTGGTGGTAGGGCACGTGCGTATACGGAGCGTGGGCGCGGATGGTTTCAGAGATGATCTCAGTGGTCGGGCGGCCGGCCTTGAGCAGGTCGAAGGCTTGCTGCAAGGCGGACTTGTTGTCACGCGCCACGACGGTCTCGCGGTAGCGGTCGTAGGCGGCGGTGGTGTCGCGGTCCATGTAGGCGGGTGAGCGACCGCTGTCACCGGTGCCGGATGTCTGGTGCAGGCCCATGGGGAGCTCCTGACGCACAAGGCGCGGGCACGCCTTGCGCCAAATCGTTGAGGTTGCGCGCAGTATAACGACGGATAACGACGGTGCGCCCAAGCCTGTCCTGCGCTACCGGGGGTGGTTCGCGCGACTCTGCGCTATGTCCTATATTGCCGAGAACTGGTACGTGCTTGCGCGGCTCAGGACAGCCGCTGGGCTTTCCTTCGCACCGCACGCGACTCTGCGGAAGGGTGATCGTATGTCTGACGACCAACGAGCGTTGGTAGCGCACTTGATGCGGCGAGCTGGGGCGGGCGCGACGCCGGCCGAGCTCGACGAGCTGGCGGAGCGTCCTTACGAGGAGATCGTCGAGGAGCTGATCAATCCAGCGCTGGCAGATGATGACGACGACCTGGTCTTCCGCTACTTCCCGGCGTTGTCTAACTCGGACACGCCGTGGCCGTGGAGTGGTCGTTGGATTTACTGGATGGTGAATTCGACGTCGCCGCTGCGCGAGAAGATGGCGCTGTTCTGGCACCATGTCTTCGCGACGGCGTGGTTCAAGTCCGAGCATGGGCCGTCGATGCCGGTGCACATTCAGATGTTCCGTGAGCATGGCCTGGCCAATATGCGCGAGCTGCTGCTGGAGCTGTCGCGCGACCCGCTGATGATCTACTGGCTCGACAACGTGGAGTCGGTCAAGGGCGCGCCGAATGAGAACTATGGGCGCGAGTTGCTGGAGCTGTTCTCGATGGGCGTCGGCAACTACAGCGAGGACGACATCAAGGCGGCGGCGTACAGCTTCACGGGCTGGACGTTCGAGCAGCCGATTCCGCTGTACCCGCATGGCGGCTACCCGGCCCGCTTCGTCTTCCGCGATGATCTGCACGATGGCTCTGAAAAGACCTTCCTGGGCCAGACTGGCGCCTGGAACGGCGACGACATCATCGACATGATCGTCCAGCAGCCAGCTACGGGACGTTTCATTGGTCGACATCTCTACAACTTTTTCGTGAGGGACGAGCCGGGCGTCTCGGCCTGGTCGGTGACCGAGCCTGGTAACCCTGAAGCGGTCGCTGAGCTGGCATCGGCGTTCATGGAGTCGAACGGCGATCTCCGCGCGGTGATGCGGGTACTGTTCAATGCCACGTGGTTCAAGGATGCGAGCTACGAACGGATCAAGTGTCCTGCTGAGTGGGTCGCGGGCGCGTACAAGCTGTCGGGCACGCTGGGCTTGCCGGAACCCGAGATGTGGAACCTGCACATGACGATGGGCGCGATGGGCCAGACCTTGATGGATCCGCCCTCGGTCGAAGGCTGGCACACAGGCAAGGAATGGATCGACGGTGGCACGCTGATGGAGCGGATCAACTTCGCCTCCAAGCTTGTCTCGAATCCTGAGACGCCAGGTGTCCAGGAGCTTGTCAGCCGACTGCAGGAGCAGGGTGCGAGCAGCCCGGAAGCGCTGGTCGATGCGGCGCTGGACTTCGCGGGACCGCTGGAGGTCTCAGACAGCACGCGGGCTGCGCTGCTGGAGGCGGCCTCGGCGGGCGGCGAGATCAGCTTCGCGGACGACTCAGCCGCCCAGCGGGCGGCGCAGGCGCTGCGCCTGGTGATCGCCTCGCCGGAGTATCAGTTCGCTTAGGCGCCGCCCTCTGTGCAGGGCGCGTTGCACGGTCGGGGGAGTCGAGTCTCCTGATCATCGAGTGGGAGAGAGGAACAGCAACTATGAGCGACAACGGACACAAAGACCCGGTCCTGGTCATTGTCCAGCTTTCGGGTGGCAATGATTTCATGAACACCCTGGTGCCCTACAACTCGGGGGACTATTACGACGCGCGTCCGTTGGTCGGGATCGCGCAGGACGAGGTGATGCCGATCGATGACCAGCTGGGGTTCAACCCAGCGGCCGAGCGGATGAAGAAGATGTATGACGAGGGTGATGTCGCGGTGATCCAGGGGATCGGGTATCCCAACTCGTCGCGCTCTCATTTCCGCGGCATGGACATCATGCACACCTGTGAGCCGGACCGCATCTCGACCGAGGGCTGGGTGGCTAAGCTGATCCAGCGGCTGGACCCGGACTCGGAGAATCCCCTGACCGGCGTCAATATCGGACGCGGCCTGCCACGCGCGATGGCCGCGCCAGGCGTGACCGCGACCTCAGTCGGTGATCTCGACAATTACGGCTTGATGCCGGACATCCAGGCGGAGGAGGATCGAAACCGCGACCTAGATATTTTCAAGCGGATGTATACGCCAGCGATCGGCGCGGGGCTGGTAATGGATTACCTGCGCCAGACCGGCACGGACTCGCTGGCCGGCGCAGACATGCTGTCAGCGGTGCCTGGACAGTACGCATCATCGGTTGAGTACGGCTCGAACCCGATCGCCAAGGCGCTGCGAGACGTGGCGCGGATCCACACGGCTGGCTTGGGCGCGCGCGTCTTCTACACCAACCACATCGGCTACGACACGCACTCGCACCAGCCGCCGGTGCACCCTGGCCTACTGCGGGATATGACCGGCGCGCTCGATGACTTCATGACCGACCTCCGCGAGCATGACGCCGCCGAAGAGGTGGCGATTCTCGTGTTTACCGAGTTCGGGCGACGAATGAAGGACAACGGCTCGGGTACCGACCACGGTTCTGGCGGGGGAGCGTTCATCATCGGTGAGCATGTGCAGGGCGGACTCTATGCCGAGTACCCGTCAGTGGCGCCTGCGGACTGGTTGAACGGTGAAGACCTGAAGCACACGATTGACTTCCGCGGCATCTACGGCACGATGCTCCAACAGTGGATGGGTGTGGAGCCGGAGGAGATTGTGGTTGGCGACTTTGAGCAGGTGCGTCCGTTCGAACGGACGATGCTGACGAACTAGGGCTGAGGCCCTGGGACCCGCTCTCCTGGCGGGAGCTT
Source organism: Dehalococcoidia bacterium (assembly GCA_963422755.2). Lineage (GTDB taxonomy): Bacteria > Chloroflexota > Dehalococcoidia > Bin125 > Bin125 > Bin125. The sequence continues at coordinate 1,725,482 of OY730488.1, read as the reverse complement.
CGGCGACAGAGAGAATTCGAGAAGGAGTCAGGTAATGGCATTCCCCCACGCGATGCTGCGCTGCGGGTACCCGTATGAGCGAGTGTTGGGCATGCGGCGCGTGACGACGTTCCCGGTCGATGTGGCCATCGGCGATGACCGTATCTATGTGATTGGCCGCACCGAGTTGGGGGTCGGCGGGAGCGTGCGGATGGTGTCGCTTAAGACGGACGAAGAGCTCGGTGATGACCTGACACATGGCGACTTGGGCACGATGGCCGAAACGGGGCACGTGTGGCCGGTAGCGATTCTGCGCTCTGATGATGGCAACCTGCACATCCTCGACGAGGGCACACATAGCCTGACCACGTACTCGCCCGATGGGGAGAAGCTGGGATCGTGGGGCGAGCACGGCTCCGGGACAGGGCAGCTTGACCGCCCGTCGGGCGCGGCGTTTGACGCTGATGGCAACGTCTGGATTGTCGACACGCGTAACCATCGCCTACAGCATTTCACTGCGTCGGGCGAGCTGCTAGGCGGATTCGGCGTACACGGCGACGGCCCGGCTGAGTTCAACATGCCGTGGGGTGTGGCGATCGACGCTGCGGGTGACCTCTATGTGTCCGACTGGCGTAACGATCGCGTGCAGAAGCTGCAGGTGTCGGGCGAGCACATCGCGGACTTCGGCACGCGCCCGGGTTACGAGGTGTCGCGCCCAAGCGGCCTGGCCATCGATGAGCACGGCGACCTCTATGTCTGCGAGCGTGACAAGAGCCGAGTGGTGATGTATGACCAGCACGGGCGCTATGTGGAGTCATTCAGCGGCGCGGCGACGCTGTCACGGATGGGCCGCGAATATATTCGGGCAAATCAGAAGACGCTGCGTCTGCGCGAGATGACCTCGTTGGAGGAGCAGCGATTGCTGCGCTTTCCGCAGGGAGTCACATACCACGAGGGTCGTTTGTACATCTGCGATTTCGGCAGCCACCGCATTCAGATCTACAAGAAGGATGCGGAGGCGCTGACAGAAGCGCAGATCATGCCGGAGCTGCGGGCGCCCACGCTGTCGACGACGTAATCCGCGGTTCCGCAACCCGATGCCGATGGTATTCGGCTTCGCCACACACCGCCGCCAGCAGCTGGAGGCGGAGTTCCTGCGGATTGCAGGAGCGATGCGGATGCTGGGCGCAGAACGGTTCTGGCTCGCCGGGGACCTGGCGCGCGGTGAGATCGCGCCTGATTCGGAGTTGGCGCTCGTGATTGTGCACGAGAACGAGTTGCCGTTTCACCGCCGCTCCGACTTCTTTCAAACGCACCTGCGTCCGCAGGTCGGGACGACGTTCCATGTCTACACGCCAGACGAGTTTGAGTCGCTGCGCAATGTAGATCCAGTCATTGCGGAGGCGATGCGTCTGGGCGATGAGGTCGTGGTGTGAGCGTCCGAGTGGATCATCGATCAGTGGAAGGGCGCTGGCTGCTGCAGGCGCAGCGCGATCTGGAGGCCGCCGAGTTTGCAGCGTCGGGTGGATTTCACGCGCTGGCCTGTTTTCTCTCTCAGCAGGCGGGCGAGAAAGCGGTCGCGGGATATCTGTTCGCGCGCGGGGCCGACCATGTGTGGGGTCACGCGCTCGCCGATCTCTGCGAGGACGCGATGCAGCTCGACAAGTCATTCGACGTGATCAAGTCGGTGGCAATGCTGCTGGACAAGTATCACCACGCCACGCGCTATCCGACGGGGCTGCCGGGCGGCGCGCCTCACGATGTGTATGACCGGGTGGACTCAGCCCGCGCGCTGGAGATCGCGCGGGACGTGCGCCAGTTTGTCGACACGCGTCTGGCGTCTCTGGATCACGCCACGGACCAGACGTGATCCAGTTTCGACACGTCAGATTGAATGAATATCACTGTGCGATGTTGGCGGATCTGATGGTCTGGCAGGACGCGACCGTGCCGCGGCCGGTCATGGTGGATGAGGCGATCGGCGAGAGCGGCCTGGTGTTTCGGCCAGCGCTGCAGCGCGGGGGCTACCACCCGGAGGTGTTGGCCCAGCTGGCCGAGCACGGCCTGGTCGACATGACGCGCCTTGGCGAGTCCGCGTACCGCGTCTATGTGACGCCGGTGGGACGTGACTGCTACGACGACATGTGCGGCCTGACCTAGTCATCGTGGCGCGACAGGGGATGTTCGAAGCGCCCGAGCTGCCTCGTCCGTTGTCGCCGCAGCGGCTGGGTGCGATCCGCAAGCGTCTGCTGGCCTGGTACGCCGAGAACGAGCAGCCGTTCCCTTGGCGGGAAGCGCGAAACCCATACGCGGCACTGGTCGCCGCAGTATGCGCGCAGCAAACCCAAATGCCGCGTGTGCTGGAGATCTACGAGCGTTGGATGGAGGCGTTCCCCACGCTCGAATCACTGGCGCAGGCGAGTGACTCAGAAGCGATCCGCGTATGGGGGCGCGCGGGATACCCGCGCCGTGCGCTCTACCTGCACCGCACGGCGCGGATTGTTTGCAGTGAGTACCGCGGCGAGTTACCGAACGATCGCGCGTTGCTCGAGTCGCTGCCCGGCGTGGGGCCGTTCACTGCGGCCATGGTGTTAAATTTTGGATACGGGATCGCGACAGCAGCGGTTGATACGAACATCGTGCGAGTGTTGGGGCGTCTAGTGTTTGGCGATGTACAGCCCGCATTGACGACGTCGGCGGCGCGTATACGTTGGGCGAGCAAGCGTGTGCTACCAGATAAGCAAGCAGTGCGCTGGAACCCGGCGCTGATGGATTTTGGCGCATCGATCTGCAAACCCGCCCCGAAGTGTGAACAGTGCCCACTATCGACGTTGTGTGCGGCGGCAGCGCGCTTTCGCAGCGGCGAACGGGCGGCGCCGGTGCAGGCACAAGCCAGGTTCAGGGGATCACAGCGCGAATTGCGCGGCATGATCATGTCACGACTGCGCCGTGCGAACGCGCCACTGCCGCGCGACCGACTCATATTCGAGATATCGAAAGAGGCGGGCACCAAGCGATCTCGGGTGGCGCTGGCTGAGCGATCATTGATTGATGATGGCTTGACTCATGCAGTCGGTGAAAATCTGTGTCTGGGGACTGATTAACTTGACGACTGCCAGCGGTGAACTCATATACTCACTACTGTCACGGTGTAGTATTGTGCAGAATCATTGCAGCTAGCACGAGAACATCGAAGGGCGGCAATATGGCTGACACGTTTGCGGAGCAGCTTCGCGCAGAGCTTGACGGCATTCAGGTGGAGATTCACCGCCTAGAGCGCAAGCGCGACCTGATTAGCCAACTGCTGTCGACCGAAGGTGGCGTCGGTACGTCGGTCGCTACGGCGGCACTGGACGCGCCGCGCCGTCCAGCGCCGCGGCGGATGCCACGCACCGGCAGGCAGCGACAGCGCCGTCCGCGCGGGTTAATCTCTGCCAAGGTGCGCGAGTACCTGGGCGCTCAGAGCGAGCCTGCGCATGCGTCGCAGATTTTGAAGTACCTCGAGGATCACGACGCCGCGCCGCAGTCGGAGAAGCCGCTGCCGACGCTGCAATCAACGTTGCAGCGGATGAAAGAGATGGGCGAGGTCGAGAATCGAGGCCGCAACCGCTGGATGCTGGTGGGTTCTTCGAGCGAGCCTGCGCAAGCCCCATCGGAGCCTTCTTCACCGGCAGCGTCACCCAGCTTGGCGCCCGCCCCGTTGCCTGAGCCGCAGGCTCCTGCTTACCCGGCGACCCCGCCGGTGGTGACGTCCACTACAACGTTCGCCACTCGTCCGGCGGGACAATAGCGGGGGGGGGGTAGACGCTGTAGAGGCGAGGAACGACGAGTCGATCTGGTTGTTTCGGTGGAGCTGGCATGGACCAGTTCGCCGATGGATCCGCTACAGAAAGGGTTTTCAAGCTATGTTGTTTGAGCTTCGCCAGTACACCATCAACGAAGGGCGTCGCGATGAGTTCGTGACGCTGATGGAAGAGCAGATTATCCCCTTCCAGGTGTCGCAGGGGATGGCGATTCTCGGTTCCTTCATTTCCGAGGAAGACGAGAATACGTATGTGTGGATTCGCCGTTTCCACTCCGAAGAGGAGCGCGAGCAGCAGTATGAGGCGGTCTACGGCTCGGATTACTGGGCGGACGAGATCGCACCGCAGGTGGTGGAGATGATGAACCGTGACAGCATGGTGATCCAGCGGCTCGAGGCCACGCCGCGTTCTCCGATCCAGTAGGTGAGCCGCGCGCAACCGTTATCCCAGTCGCGGCTCCCGAGCGGTGCGCTATTTCGCCGCGATGGCGACTGCGTCGTGCCAACGGATCGCGCGCGCGGTCCATGGTCGCCTGATTTCTTGCACGGCAGCCCGGTCGCGGCGCTGCTGACCTATGCGGTTGAGGCGCAGCTCGACCCCGAAGGCCCTCTTCGCATAGCGCGTCAGACGATCGATCTGTTCCGTCCGGTTCCGTACGGACGTCTCGCGGTGGGGGTGGAACCAATTCGCCACGGGCGGCGCATCGCCGTGTTTCAGTCGCGGCTGAGCTGCGAGGGTCGGCTACTGACGCAGGCGACGACGCTCTGCCTGCACGCGGAAGGTTCACTGGGGGCGGTCGGTGCGGATTACGGCGGCGAGCCGCCGATCCCGCCTGAGGAAGCGCTCCCGAGTCGAGTCGATCGGGATGGCAACCGGTGGGTGTCGTATCCGGGCACGTTGGAGATGCGTCACGTGACGCCGCCTGGCGGGGTGCAGCCGCCTGAGGTCTGGATGCGCGCAAATGCGCCGGTTCTGGCGGAGGCGCCACTGACGCCTGTAGTCGCAGCGGCGAGCATTGCGGACTTCGTGTCACCGTTCGCCAATATGCAACCTGGTCGTAGTGGTTATGTCAATGCGGACATCACGATGCATCTGCATCGGCCGCCGGTTGGTGAGTGGCATTACCTGCGTGTTGTCTCGCGCGGGGCCGACGACGGCGTGGCGGCAGCGCAGGCTGTGCTTGGCGATCGGCAGGGCGCGTACGGTGCAAGCTCAGCGGTGAGCCTGATCAATCCGTAATCGGACGCCCGCCTAACGACTAGGGGCGCCGGCTAGTAGCCACAGCACAGTCGCACAGGACATTAGCATCGACCTATGGCAGGGCGTGTCGTCGGCATGATTACGGTCCTCACGCTGTTGGGCGTGACCGCAACCGCGGCTGTGCTGCTGCTGCTGGCGTTTGACTCCGAAGAAGATGTGGGATTGCGCTCTGCGCACGTACTGAGCGAGGCGGTGGCCGCCGCCCTGTCGGAGCACGATCTCAACTCGCTCAGCAAGTCACAGTTGCAAGACTTGCTGGATCCGACCCCGCAAACAGTCGAGGGTGGCAGCAGCGGGGAGCTGTCATACGTTTTGGTCGTGAACGAGCAGGGGCGACGCAGTGCATCCTCGGACGAAGCCCGTCCGGTGAACAGCGCTGAGCTCAATACGGCGCGCCAGGTAATTGCCGACGATGGCGCCACGATGGTCGAATCGCTGCCCACGGGAATCTACGCCGGCACAGCCTCGATCCGTGGTACGGACGGCGCGGTGATTGGTGCGGTGAGGGTGGAGTTCGAGAATAATGAGGTTGGCGCGCACTTCGAGATGTATCGCGCGGAGTATCTACTGGGCGGCGCTGTCATCTTGGCTGCGCTGATCGTGGGTAGTTGGTTCTTATCGAGGCGGCTGGCGCGGCCGATTGGCCTGATGGTGGACGCGGCGCGGGCTGTCGAAGCCGGTCGGCAGCCTGGACCACGCGTGGCGGCTTCGCTGCGCAACACATCGCTCACGCGTGATGAGTACGGAGAGCTCGCTGGGGTGTTTCTGGATATGGCGCGGGAAGTGGGACAGCGCGAGGTTCGCCTGAATGCGTTGGTGGACGAGCGCACGCAGGAGCTCTCGGTGCAAAATCGCGCGTTGGAGGAGACGCAACGGGAGATCCGTAACGATCTAGAGATGGCGCACTCGGTGCAGGCGGCGCTGGTGCCTCTGGACTTGCCTCAGGACCCGCGCGCCGAGGTAGCGGCGTACATGACGCCAGCGCTAGATGTCGGCGGTGACTTCTATGACGCGTTCCTGACCGATGATGGGCGTCTCGCACTCGCGATCGCCGATGTCTCGGGCAAGGGCGTTGCGTCGGCTCTGATGATGGCGGTCGGTCGGTCGGTGTTGCGTAGCGCGGCCAACCAGTATCCCGATCCGAGTCAGGCAGTGAAGTTCACGAACGATGAGCTTTGCGGGATGAACCCGAAGGAGTTGTTCATCACATGCTTTTTCGGCGTGATCGATTGCGAACTGGCTACGCTGACGTATGTGAACGCCGGGCACGACCCGCCATACATCATGCGCCCGGGAGCTGGACCGGAGATGCTGCCGATGACTGGCGGCATGGCGCTCGGGGTGATGCCTGGCCTCAACTACGCAGAGACGACGATTCCGCTTGATCCTGGTGCCGTGCTGTATCTCTACACCGACGGCGTGACGGAGGCGGAGAACGCGAGCGGGCAGCAGTTTAGCCGCGAGCGACTGGAGTCGAAGCTGGCCGCCAGCGTAGCCATGGGACCACAGGCGTTGATGGACGAGATTCTGACGGATCTGCGCTCCTTTACCGGTGACGCGAAACAGTTTGACGACCTCACCTGCATGGTGGTGCAATTTTTGGGCGGGGCGGTCGAGCAGTCGCACATACAGGCCCGTGATGAGCGCCACCTCGCTTCGGGCTGGCGCCGGATGGTGGTGCAGGCGCAGCTGGACAGCTCGCTGCCTCGGGTGCAAGCGTTCATCGAACGCTTTGCCAAGAATCTGGGGTTGGGCGCGGGCGAGATTTACAGGATCAACCTAGCGCTTGACGAGCTGATCACAAACACGATCGAGCATGGGTTTCCTGAACGTCAGGAGGAGGCGGATATCGTGGTTGCTGTCCGCAATGAGGGCGAGACCATTGTGGTCAGATACGAGGACAACGGGCCGGAGTTCGATCCGCTACAGGCGGCGGCCCAGGACACGGAGCTCGCGTTGGAGGAGCGACCGATCGGGGGGCTGGGACTGCAGCTGATTGCGTCGACATTTGAAAACATGAGCTATGAACGGTCGGATGAGCGTAACGTGACGACCTTGCAGTACCGACGCGCTGCGGCGGACTCGGGAGACGATTAGGCTACGCTCTGGGCACGTACCCATGATTGAGGAGAAGCGCAGTGATTGACCTGTACCCCGAATACGCCGATGCCGTACTGGTGCTGAATCCGCTGGGGCGGATTGACGGGACGAACGCGAGGGCGTTCGAAGAAGCGGTGCTGGGGCGGATTGAGGCTGGCGATCATCAGATTTTGATGAACTTTGAGGGAATCAACTACATATCATCAGCTGGGTTGCGGGTGCTGCTGATGGCGGCGAAGCGGACGAGCCAAGCTGGCGGCCAGCTCGCGCTGTGCACCGTCCAAAGCCACATCCAGGAAGTGTTCAAGTTCTCTGGCTTCGCGGACATCATCCCGATTCATAACGACCGTCCGACGGCGATTGGCACGTTCTGACGTTTTCGAGCTCCTGCGCGTAGGGTTTCCCCGCCACACGGGGCATTGCATGGCGGTGTTTCCGGCCGCCCCCGCTGGTCAGGGGTTGCGTGGGTTTGCTCTAGAGCCCCAAGTCGCGCTCAAGGCGGGCGATCGCCTTTGAGATTCGATTGACGAGTTCGTCGGCCTCTTCGAGGTTGGTGGTGAGTGGGGGCGCGAAGGGGATCGAGGCGCCGCCCCGGGCGAGGACCCCCTCGTCCCTCAGGTTCTGCGTGAGGCGGGCCTGTACGTTGTCCGACTCGTCGAAGTCTTCACCGCTGGCAGGGTTCTTTTTCAGTTCTATGACCTGCATCAAGCCAACGCCGCGCGTGTGGTGAATCGTGCGGTGTTCTTCGCGTAGCTGCACGAGCCGCGAGCGCACGTGCTCACCGACGCGGGCGGCGTTTTCGACCAGACCCTCGCGTTCGATGATGTTGATGTTGCCGAGCGCGACGGCACAGGAGACAGGGTTGGCGCCCCAGGTGATGCCGCCGATGGTACCGTCCTTGCCAGCTTCCTCGAAAGTGCGGGCGATCTGGTCGTTGACCAGCGTTGCGGCGATCGGTGAGTAGCCCGATGAGATCTGCTTGGCGGTGGTCATGATGTCGGGCTCAACGTCGAAGTGGTCCATACCGAACCACTTGCCGGTGCGGCCGAAGCCATTGATCACTTCGTCGGCGATGAGGACGATGTCGTGCTTGTCGCAGATTTCACGCAGCGTGCGCCAGTACTTGGGATCGGGCAGGTAGCTGCCGTTGGCGGTCGAGATTGGCTCAGCGATGATCGCGGCGATGGTGTCAGGCCCGGCGGCGATGATGGTGTCCTCGATCGTGCGCGCGCAGAAGACATCGCAATCGGGGTGGGTCTTCTCGTAGGGGCAACGGTCGCAGTTGACGTTGGGGACATGAATCGAGCCGGGTACTAGTGGTTCGTAGGGGGTGCGCATGGAGTAGGCCGCGGCATTGACCGAGAGTGCACCGGCTGTCTGGCCATGGTACGAGCCGATCCGCGAGATGACCTTGAACTTCGTCCCGTTGCCGCGGATGTGGTGGTAGTGTTTGGCGATCTTGAGCGCGTTCTCGACTGCTTCGGAGCCGCCATTGACGAAGACCGCCTTGCGGATCGTGGACGGCGTCAGGTCGAACAGCTTGGCGGCGAGCGCGACGGCTGGCTCGGAGGCGTAGGCGAAGGTGTTTTGGTAGGCGAGCGTTGACATCTGCTGGTGTGCGATGTCCGCCAATTCGGTGCGGCCGTGTCCGACGGCGTTGAGCCACAGGCCGGACATCGCGTCGATGTACTCACGGCCCTGGTCGTCGTGCAGGAAGATGCCTTCGCCCTTCTGGATGACGAGGAGGCCATCGTCGGCGGCGAGGTCGGCGTGGGATTGGGTGGGGATCCAGAGGTGTTCGAGCGACTGCTGGCGTAGCGCGTCCTGAGTCGGCGTGGTCATGCGGCATCCTGTCGTCTGAGGTATGCAGACAGGATAGTGGCTCTGGCGGCACGGTAATGTACTGGTCGGGTGAGGGCGTGCGTGGGGCGTTAGCGCTGGGCCGAGGTGGGCGCGCCACGCGCGCGAAGGTCGTAGGCCATCACGGTGAGGTCGCGCATGCGTCCGCTACGGTCCATGACCCAACCGGGCAGGGTTGCGACTGTGTGGAAGCCAAGCGATTCGAACACGGCGTGGGCACTTTGCTGATCGTGCGTCATCCGCGCGGAGATGCGTTCGAGGCCGATGGAGTCGGCAATCGCGAAGATTTCCTCCGCCAGGAAGCGACCGAGCCCTTGCCCGCGGATGCGCGAGTTGACGGTGACGCGGATCTCACCAATGTGGTCGGTCCAGCCAGCTTCGTTGTGGACCAGGGACGCTTCGCCGATGATTTCGCCGGCGTCTATCGCGAGCACTGTGGTTGTGCGGTGCTGATCGATGTTCTCGAGCCAGCGGTCGACGATATGTTCGTTGGTGATGTCCCAAGGGAGATAGAGCAAATCGTCGGTGGAGAGCGAGCGGGCGAAGGCGAGGAACCGAGGTTTGTCCTGAGAGCTCATTAGCCGCATGTCGATCTCTCGACCGCCGCGTAAGGTGGCTCGGCTTGGGTAGCGTCGTGCGATCAGGGCGGCTTGGCGGGCGGATGCGTCGGTAGTCATCAAGCGGCTCCGTCGGACTGCCCTGAGCGCGTCGGCCGACTCAGGTTGGTCTCAATGGTATGCGCCAATACGGGTATGCGCAGGGTTCCGTGCGGGTCAGCTCGTCGGGGGGCGCCAGCGGGTGGTTTTGGGCTGCAGGCGCTCGGCGCGATCGGCGGCGGAGTCCTGTTCGAGTGAGACATAGTCGCCGGGGTACATCGCGCCCTGTTGGACGACCCGCGCGTAGAGCCGCGAGCGTCCGGGAAGCGTCGCCTGGTTGATGCGATTGAAGTCGCCGTTGTGGAAGCAGTGGGCGATGATGCGGCAGGGCGCGGCGTAGGAGGTGATTTCGACGATCACCTGTTCGCCGAGGTGCAGGCGCGAGCCGGGAACCAGTTTCTTCCAGTCGAGCCCACGGATCGTGACGTTCTCACCTGTGGCGCCTGGGCCGATGGGGTGTCCGTCGGCGCGTAGGCTGTCGAGGATATCGGCCGAGAACAGACAGACTGCGCGCTCCGTGCCGCCGTGGTGGCGTCGGTCGCGCTGTCGATCCCGGGTCAGGCCGTACTCGTTCACGATCGCCTCTGTGACAGCCCGTTTGGGCACGCCGCCGGCCGAGACGCTGAGTTGCTCGATGCGCCCGGAGTGGGTCGACGATTCCGTCATCGCACACCTCCCGTTTGTTGTGTGTCAGCGCAGTCTAGGCACTTGGGTTTGCGCGATCTTCTTGGGCGTCGGCCGCTCTGACCTGGATCATCTGGCTTCGGGATCGGTTGGGTTGGACCAGCCAGCGATGATGCCGTCGACGTAGAGGATGCGGAGGGCGCTGAGCAGGCCGGGCAGTAGCTGGATTCGTTGTTGGTCAGAGACGCCGAGCAGGAGTTCGTCGATGAGGGAGCGAGCGCTGCGCCGGCCATCGATCTTGGCGGCGAGCGTCGCGACCACGATCGAGACTGGCGCGCCTTGCGGTCGCGACCGCGATGAGATCACGGCGCCCCACTCGAACTGCCCGTCGCCGATCACTGGTTTGCGGGCGATGCCGACGCCGTCGGCGAGCGTCGGCGTTGCGTCGAGGATGGGGCTGCGATTGGGCCAGGCGGTGTCGATCAAGCGGGACATCTCGGCGTCGCGGCGTGCGCGCTCCGCTTCCACTGCGGCTACGCCCTCGACGAAGTCTGTTGGCGCCTCGCCTCGTTCGAGCACCACGCGTTCGTATCCCTGCGGCGGCTGTCCGGCGACGGCTGCGATGAACGCCTCACGCGGCGACACGTCGTCGGGGGATTGGGTGAGGCGGCGGGCTTCCCAGAAGTAGGAGTCCGAGGTGCGGTTGGAGGCGTAGAAGAGCGCCGCCATCTCGCGGAACTGATGATATTGCTGCATGTAGAGCTGCGTGTACACCTCGGCAGCGGGTTCGCGCATGTCGGGATTGCGTAGGGCGGAGGTGACGTAGGCCGAGGCCAGCAGTGCGGATGACAGCGCCAGGTGCACGCCTGAGGAGAAGAGCGGGTCGACGAAGCAGGCGGCGTCGCCAACGAGGATGAATCGATCACCAACCAGTCGCTGCGACGTATAGGACCAGTCGCGGATCACTCGGGGCGGCTCGAGCAGCTCGGCGTGTTCGAGCATGTCCGCGGTGCGGTCGGTGAGACTCAGCTGCTCAGCGTAGAAGGCACTGGAGGATTGCCGCTGCAGTTGTCCAGCGGCCCACTGGGCATCGACGACAATACCGACCGACATCACGTCGTCGGGGAGCGGGATCGCCCACGACCAACCATGCTCGTAGGCCTCGATGAAGATGTTGCCTGCGTCGGGCTCGGGCAGGTGATCGGCGCCGCGATAGTAGCTGTAGACCGCGAGGTTGCGGAAGAACTCGTCCTGCGTGCGCAGGTCGAGTTGTCGCGCGAGGAACCCGTTTTGGCCACTGGCGTCGACGATCCAGTCAGCTTCGTACGTCTGGACTCCGTGAGCGGACTGCACTGTGACACTGGTCGGGGCATCGGACTCGACTGACGCTTCGACGACGCGGCAGCCTTCGCGCACGTCGACGCCACAACGGGCGGCGTTGCGCAGCAGGATCTGGTCAAAGGTCGGGCGCCACACCTGGTAGGCGTGGGGATAGCTGGCGTTGGTTTCCGCGAAACGCCAGGACCACGGTTCGGAGTCGCGCCCCCAGACCATGGTCGCGCCGTGCTTGGGCGTGAAGCCGGCGGCTTCGATCTCTTCGAGCACGCCCAGCGTTTCGAGAATCGGGATCGAGGCGGGCAGCAGCGACTCGCCTACATGCTCGCGCGGGAAGCGTTCACGCTCGAAGACGGTGACGTCAAATCCCTGCCGGGCGAGCAGCGTGGCAGCCGCGGAACCGCCTGGTCCGCCGCCGATGACGACTACCGACGCGTCGGATCCATCAGTCATTCAGATCAGCGTACTCCCGCACGCAGGTATCCATCTCAGCGCCCAACGGCTTGGTGAACAGCGCCGTGCCCTGCAGCTTGAGCTCGAGCGGCGCTGCATCGGAGACGTCAATGGTGACGGTCAACTCTTCGGCTTTGCGGAGCGCCTCGATGAATTGAAGATTGTCTCGCGCGGACGGTGGGTACAGCCAACCGCCGTCCCTGTCCCAGGGCGATGCGCCCGATCGCCCGCGGGCGTCTATCCATGAGACGGTCGCTGACTCGGGGAGCGATATGTCCGCATCATTGCGGTCAACATCCCGGAACGCGAAGAGCGTTGCGGCAGCGTAGACCTCGCCGCTGGTTTCGTGGATCCAGTCTGGCGCATCGTCGTCAGTCTGTCCCTTGGGGGCGCAACTGAGAATGAAGGAAAGATGGGCGGTGGGATCGGGCACGGACAATGCGATGATGTGCCGCCCCGATTCTGGGTCGTAGTAGGCGTATCCGGAGTGCTGGTCGCCTGCCTGCTGCTCGATCACATCTCTGTCGCAATCATCGAGCGCGAACTGAATGGGTGTGGCGAATAGCGCCTGCAAGTCGAAGGCGACGCGGTGCTGTTCTTCGCCGCCCCGCTCGCCGATCAGCTCGGCAGACTTCGCGCTGCGGAGATCGCGCCAGAAGTTTGCTTCCACATCGGCGTCCACCGCCATGAGGGTCGCTGGGCTGATGCCAGCCTTCAAGAGCCAACGTCCTCCCTGCCAGGGCTGGCCGTCGAGATGCCACGCCCAATCCAGCCCCTGCAGACTCTCGACCTCGCCTCGCTGCACGCTGATGTTGATTCCCGTGTGCTCGCCGACACCATCATCCACTGGCTTGCCGGCCTCGGTCAGGCACAAGATCCGCAGCGCGGAACCGGGATGGTTCCCACGCCCGATGGAGGTAGCGTGCCAGCGCGCGGCCTGATCGTTGTAGACGATGGCGGCGGTGACGTTCTGCGGCAAGCGGGCAGGTGGATCTGTATGGCAGGCGGCGCTGAGCGCGGTGAGTCCGAGCAAGGCGACGAAGGCTACAAGCGCAGTGATGGATCTCGAATCCATGCCGTCACCTCCAGCCAGGTCGTCGCCTCACAATCGGATGCTGAGCAGTTCTCCTTCGCTTGACAGGGGAACGGGGTGGGTACTCCAACTAGCAGCGCGCCAGCGCGGATCGGACTAGAGCGTTGCGCCGGTCTGGGTGTCTACCTCGAATGCGCCCTTGAGGTCGAGCTCCTTGCCCATCTCGCGGACGGCGGGGATGACTTCCTCGCCGAAGAGTCGAAGGGAGCGCATGGCGTCTTCGTGGTTCATGGCGCCGTCGCCATCCCAGAAGAAGATGTTGCCGGGGCGCAGCTCTTCGAGGACGTGGCGGATCTTGGGGATGACGGTCTTCGGCGTACCGGTGATGATCGAGTACTTGTTGACCTGCTCCTCGTAGGTGCCAAAGGCGTCGGAGTCGCGCTTGTCTGTTTCGGCTTCTTGATCGGCCAAGGCGGTGCTACGAGCTTGCTGGCGTCCGCGCGCGGCGGCCTGAGCGAACGACTGGACGGTCGGTAGGAGCTGCGTGCGCGAGGTCAGGCCGGGCAGGTTCTGTAGGTTACTGCGGACCGTGCCCTGGTTGCCTTCGAGGAATGGGTTGGCGGGGCCGGAGATGTACTTGCGGCCAGCTTCCTCAGCCAACTCCTCGGTCTCATCGACATGGACTTTGAAGAGGTAGCCGTGATGCTCAGAGCCGGCCTCATAGCCGTTCTCTCGGGCGACCTCGTCGTAGTACTCGAACGACTTTTTGGTCGGCTCGATCTCGGTGGCGAGCATGACGTAGGGGTAGCGGTGTTCGGCGCACCACTTGACGGTGTTACGCGACATCACGCCGGGGATCCAAATTTGGGGGTGCGGCTCCTGATAGGGGCGCGCCCAGGGGTTCACGTAGCGATACTGGTAGTGCTCGCCTTCCCAGCGGAACGGTCCTGGGGTAGACCAGGCCTTGACGACAAAGTCGTGAGCCTCCTGGAAGCGTTCCCAGTTGAAGGGTGCTTGCGAGTTGTGCGCGACGGACTCGCGGCCAGTACCGCGCACCCAACCGGTAACGAGGCGGCCGCGCGAGATCATGTCGATCTCGGCGAGCTCCTCAGCGAGCCACAGGGGGTCTTCCCAGATTGGCAGAACGTTGCCGAGCAGAACGATCTTGGCGCGCTTGGTGATGCGTGCGAGGATCGCCGCTTCGACGTTCATCACGCCGCCCATGCAGAATGGCGTGGAGTGATGCTCGTTCAGCATCAGGCCGTCGAAGCCCATCTCCTCGGCGTAGACCTTTTCGTCGAGGTATCGGTTGTAGAGTTCGGCGCCAATGCGGGGGTTATAGTCCTTATTGGTCATGCCGAGGTCTTCGATCTCGCGTCCCGTAGCACCGACCCAGCCCGATTCGAAGTCCTGGTAGGGGCGCTCAGTGAAGTAGCCAACGAACATGGTTGTGTTCCTGTTCTTCCGACGCGCTTGACAATGGTGCGCCGGTGATCCGTTCTGCTGAATGATACGGGAACGCGCGCATCCCCGTGTGCGCATGTCTGAGCTAGGCGCCGATATGCGCCAGCACCGCCTCGGCCGCGGCTTGTGGATGCTCGAGCTCAACGAGATGTCCGGCGCCCTCTACGATCTGGAGGCGGCTGTTGGGGAGGCGTGCGTCGTACACGTTCGCGGTGCTGAGCGGGACGACGCGGTCCTGCTCACCCCAGAGCAACAACGTCGGCGTCTCGACCTCTGTCAACAGATGCGGCAGCTGGCGGTTGAACATCCACGGTTTCCAGGTGAGGCGCGCGGTCATCTCGCGCGAGAAGTCCCAGAGCTCCTTGAGTTCGGAGGCGGCTTCGTCACCGAAGATTTCGGCGTAGGCTTCGTCGGACGAGAAGCCGAGCTTCACGTACTCCTCGAATTCGTAGAAGATGACGTCGGCGATTTCACCTTCCGCGGGTTGGACGCCGGCCGCTCCGACAAGGGTGAGGCTGTCCAGACCGTGCAGATGCATCGAGGCGAGTTCGGCTGCAACCCAGCCGCCGAATCCGAGTCCGACGAGATGGGCGTCGCTGTCGATCCCCATCTTGTGGATAGCGCTGTGCAGCATGATCGCGATATCGCGCGGGTGGCGCGCCCACGCCGGCCGCTCGGATTGGCCGTAGCCGGGCATGTCGATGGCGGTCACCGTGCACTTGGCGGCGAGGAGGTCGTAGAAGGGAATCCAGCCGGGCGAGCCGGTGGAATGGTGCAGCACGACCGCATTGGGACCGCTGCCGTCCTGCAGGGCGTTGATCTTGAGCCCAGACACCTCCACGGCGATCTGGGTATGCGTTTCGGTTTGGGTGGTCATACTCCTGCTCCTGAGATTGATGCGGTGTGTGGGCTAGCGCGGTAGTTTGCGGCAGGCTAAGCGCCGCTGACGCCAATGGCAACTATGGCAATTGCGGCTCGCTTCGCGGGCCGAGCGCGCGTGGCGCGCGCGTAGCATTGCCGCATGCTTGGATTGCTTCGGCTGTTGCGACTAGCGGCGCTGCGTGAGTTGCGCGGCGGCTGGTTGTTGATGGCTGGCGCGTCAGGGTTGTTGATCATCGCCGCGGGACTGGTCGCCTCGCCACTGGTGTTCCGCGCCACCACAGCCGACCTCGCCTTGCGCGAACTGATCGGACAGTCGCCTCGCGGAGTCCACTTCGCCGACCATGCCCGCGGCTGGCGGCCAGCAGAGGCCATTGACTTCGATGCGGTCGAGCGGACGGCGGCTGCTATCCGTTCGCAGCATCTGGAGGCCTTCGACGGTTTTGCAGGCAGTACGCGGCGCATCATGGAATCGCCGCAATTCAACGCCAATTTCACGAGACTGGACAACGGGATCGAGGAGTCGTTAACGGCGTACCTGATGGCCTTTGAGCGGCTCGATGTCCATACGCGATTGGCTCGGGGGGAGTGGGCGCAGGGCGCTGATGAGGCGCTGATCGGATCAGCGTTGGCGGACAAGATTGGCCTCGATGTGGGCAGTGTGGTGGGCTTTGGGCAGCACACGTGGCGAATCACCGGGGTCGTCGAGCCGGCGTCGGCAGATGTGTCGAACGTGCTGGCGTTTCACTACAGCGACATCTGGTTCGACTTGCAGTATTACGTCACGCCGGGTGGTGTGGAGATACCGTACTTCGGGCTATTCGTGCAGCCGCAGGCGCTGACGGCGTTGGGGATGCCCGTCACACATCGGTTGCGCAGCGAGCTCCGGACCGAGTCGCTGAATGCCGACGATGTGTCGGACCTGGTTGAGGGGTTGACGGCCTGGCGACAGCAGTCGAGCCGACTCGAGGGCGGATCGGCGGGGACATTGTTGCTCGGTGTGTTGCAGCGATTCGAGCGCGAGGCGCAGTTTTCGGGTGCGCAGTCGCTGTTGGCTGGGTTGCAGATCGCGGCGGTGGCCATGTTCGGTGTAGCGCTCGTCGGACGCGTGATGGCACAGCGCACGCGCGTGGATCGCGAGCGTCTGGCGGCGCGCGGGGCGCGTCCCTGGCAGCAGGCGGGCGCGCAGGCGCTGCTGGGCGGGCTCGCGGCGATTCCCGCGGCGGCGTTGGGCGCGCCGCTGGCGGCGTTCGCGTTGTCGCACGCGGGCCGACTCGAAGCGGTGTCGCGCGTCTCGGGCGGCGAACCGTTCGAGACGCGTCTGACGTGGGAGGCTTGGGCGCTGGCGTCGGCTGGGGCGTTGCTGGCGTGGCTCGCCTTTGCCGCGCCGGCCTGGTTCGACGCGCGGCAGCGGGCCAACCAGCGAGTGGCGGGCGGGCGCCCGCAGCGGCAATCGCTGGTGCAGCGTGCCTGGCTCGACGTGGCGCTGCTGGCGCTGGCGACCGTGCTGTTTCTGCAATTCGAGACGGAAGCCTCGGGCGGAGCGCTGGCCGCGTTTGAGTCGGGCGGACTCAATCCGGTGCTGATGCTGAGTCCAGGACTCCTCCTATTGGGGGCGGCGCTGACGTTCATGCGAATCGCGCCGCGAGTCTGGGGCTTCGCCGCAGCGGTGCTGTCCAGAGCGCCGATTTCGTCGTGGCTGTATCTGGGCGTCCTCAATGTCGCGCGTAATCCGACTGGGCCGATGCTGTTGACGGCGCTGATTGCCTTTGTCGCAGCGGTGGGGCTGATTTCTGCGACGTACGCATCCACGATTCGCACCGTCGAGCGAGATCGGATTGCGTACGCGGTTGGCGCCGACGTACGTGGCGTATCGATCAGCGGCAACCTGGGCGTGTCCACGGTGGCGAGGGCGATCGAGCCGCTGCGTCGTCGCGAGGGGATCGAGGCGGGCGCGGCCTATCGGGGCATCGGGGCGATCGGTGGGGATAAGTCAGGCAGCCGCGTGATCATGCTGGGCCTGGAGACTGCGCAGCTGGCGGAGACGGTAACGCTGGACGAGCGCCTGCTGGGCATGCCAGTCTCGGAATTGCTCACGGCGATCGAGCGCGAGCCTGGTCGACCGGGTCAGGCGCTGCCCGCCAATGCCGAGGCGTTGACGATCGACGCCCGCAGTGATCCAGCCAACAGCAATCTCGAGCTGGCTGCGCGAGTGCTCGACGGCAACGGTCGGGCGCATATGCGCCAGTTCCGAGCGAGCACCGCATCCACGGTCGATGGCGAGTGGCAGGCCATGCGCGCGCCGCTGATGGGGCTGGCGCAGCCACTGCGGATCGTGGCGATCGTGCTGCGTCCGCAGGCGCGAGTCGTGCGCGCCCCGACCGGCACGCTGTTTCTCTCCGCACTCAGCGCCGATGTTGGGGATGAATCTGTCTCGGTCGACGCCTTCGACCAGGCTGGGCCGTGGATTGCGGCCTCCAGCGGCGCGGGCGAGGATCGAATTATGTCTGCCGGTGGTGCGTTGCAGTATCGCTGGTCCCAACTCGATGCCAACGATGAGCGGATTATTGCCCGGGCGTCGCCGAATCTGCCGGTCCAGGCGGCGATGGATCGGGTGTCCATGGATGCGGGCGGGCTTGCAATCGGCGACGAGGTGGTGATTGCGTTGAGCAACGCCAGCATCCCGGTGCGCATCGTCGCGGCGGTGGACTATTTCCCGACGCTGAATCCGGCGCAGGGAGGTTTCCTAATAGCGGACTTGCTGGCGCTGCGAGGGGCGTCTCTGGCTGCGGCGTCACAGGCGGTACTGCCGATCACCGAGGTGTGGGCGACCGTGCAGTCGGACGGGGCCCGGCTGACCACGGTCCAGTTGATGGATGATGTATATCTGTCCAGCACGACACTCGATAGTCAGGCGGCGATCGCATCGGCTGAGCAGGATCCGTTCAGGTCGGGCGGTGCGGCGGCGTTGTTCGTGGTTGGGTTCGTCGGCCTGTTAGTCGTTGGTTCGGCGGCGCTGATCGTCACGCTGGCCGCTGCTGGCGACGAGCGTGCACGGGAGTTCGCGCTGATGCGGACGGTCGGGGCCGGGCGCGCCGGGATGACGGGGCAGGCGGCAGTGGAGGTCGGTCTCGTTCTGGCGCTGGGAGTGGCCTTGGGTTTCGGGCTTGGACGGGCTGTGGTCGGCGCGTTATTGGCGTTCCTCGATGTGACCGCTGATGGGGTCGCGGCTGCGCCGCCGACCACGCTATCGGTGGATTGGTTGCTGGCGGGCGTCGGCGTGGGGGTGATCGCCGCTTGCGCAGTACTCGGCACGACGGTGATCGCGCGCTGGGCGGCGGGGCGCAGCGCCGCGCCGTTGTTGCGCGAGGGGTCGGACTGATGCAACACCGCCGGTGGGGCGAGCGGATGCGGCCCATGTCGTCTGAAATGGCGCGCGAGATGGCGCGACTGGCGATGCGCCGCATCATGGCCGCTCCGCGACTGTCGGCGGTGCTGCTGATTGGGGCGCTGCTTGCGGTGGGACTGGCGAGCAGTGCCCCGACGTTCATCGAGGCGGTGCGCGACCTGGGGCTCCGACAGACGCTCAGCGCCGCCGACGCCGCTTCGCTCGACCTGAGATTCGTGCGTAGCAATATCACCGCCGACGCGGCATCGGTCGAGTCGGTGGAGGCAGCGATTGAGTCAGAGGCGTCCGCGGCCGTTGGCGGGCTGACGGTGGGACGGATGGTATCGATCCGCACTGGCGGGTACGTGCTACGGACAGATGATCAGCCGTTCAACGCCCCCGACGCGTACCACGCCACGTTTGTCGCGCAGAGCGACCTGGATGAGGTCTCAGCGCTGAGCGCGGGTCGCTGGCCGACAGCGGCGGATGGCGTTATCGAGATCGTTGTGGAGTCAGCGCAAACGACGCTGTTCGATCTGGAGGTCGGCGATGAGCTACTGGCGCAGCCATTTTGGTTGGGTCAGCAGCACGAAACGCGTGTCCGCGTGGTCGGCGTATTGGATCCGCCGTCGGACCAGCGGCGTTGGTCCACGCTCGATCCCGCCTACTTCCCGAGCGCAGCGCTGGACTCGGAGCTGCGGTTCTGGACGACCCGCGAGAGTTTGCTGGGGTTGCTCGCGGAGCGGTCGCCCACGCTGCGCCTGGCGCTGTTGCAGCGCTTCCGCACCGACCTGACGGGCGCATCGGCGTCGGAAGCAGCGGAAGCGGCAGGGGCGTTGGAGCAGATGACGCGCCGAATCGCGCAATCGGTGGAGGACGTGCAGCAGGAGACTGCGCTGTCCGCGACGCTATCGGAGTTCCGTCGGCGGTTCCAGTTCGCGCAGTCGACGCTGCTGATGATCGTGTTGCAGCTGGTGGGGGCGGTGCTGGTGTACGCGGTGGTGGCCTCAGCGATGCTGGCGGAGCAGCGCACAGAGGACACGGCCTGGCTGCGCTCGCGTGGCGCGCGGCAGCGGGATATCGCAATGCTGCACCTGGTCGAGGCGGCGGTGCTGACCGCACCGGCGGTGGTGCTCGGTCCGCTGATCGGCATGGGCTTGGTCAGCCTGTTGGGGCTGGTACCGCCCTTCGATGAAGCGGTGGCCGCGACCGGCGGTGGGACGTTCTTGCCGGTGTCGCTGCCACCTGAGTCCTGGTACCTGGCGCTGGGCGCGGGTGCGCTGGCGTTACTCGCCCAGGCCGCGCCGACGTATCGGGCGACACGCCAGACGATGGTCACGACGCGCCGCGAGCGAGGCCGTCCGCCGGCCTCATGGTCCCAACGGGCGCTGATCGACGTGGCGGTTGTGGCGCTGGGCGCGCTCCTGATCTTCGAGCTGCAGTGGGCGGGCGACCCGATCGACTCACCGCTGGTCGGCGAGACGCGTCTGGATTGGCTGTCGGTTGCGACGCCCACGGTGCTGCTGTTCGTGGTGGGGTTGATCGTGCTGCGCCTGTTTCCGCTGCTGATGCGGGCGCTGGCGCGGGCGGCGGCGCGCGGGCGTTCGCTCACGCTCTTACTGGGTGCGTGGTATCTGGGGCGCACGCCAACGCATTACGCGCGGACGGTGCTGCTGCTGGCCATCGCTGGGGCGCTGGCAGTGTTCGCGGCCTCGTTTCGGGCGACGCTCGATGCGTCGTACGACGATCGCGCACTGCACGCCGTGGGGGCCTCGGTGCGAGTGTTGGAGCCCTATTCGGAAGCGATTCCGTTTGAGCGGATTGCGAAGCTCAGCTCGGGAAGCGTGGCGCGCTTACAGCGGATCGCGGGCGCGTTCGATGGCGATGAGGACTCGGGCCGACTACAGATCGGCGCGCTCGACGCCTCGCGGGTCGCGGCGCAGCTCGCGGAGCGGGGCGTTGACTGGGCGCTGCCGCCGGAGCAGCTCGCCGCGATCGCGCCGCCGTCGACCAGTCACCAGCGTGCGCAGATCGAACAGTTCGGGGGGCGACTGGCGTTGGACGTGCGCGTGATCGAGCTGCAGCAGCAGACGACGATCGGGATCAAGGTGCTCGATGCCAACGGCCGATACTGGTGGTATGCCATCGACACGCTGCAGCCACTGCTGTCAGATGCTGAGACGAACCCGACGGGCGCCAGCACGCGACTGAGCGGACAACCCGACGCGTACTTGCCACTCGAAGGCGCGCGGTTGGTGCAATCGTCGAGCCGATTCCGCCCTGGCGTCAGCGAGCGACCTGTGCTGCCGCTGACATTGGTCTCGCTAGATGTCGCGGCGACTCGTGCGGCTGGCGAGATTCTGTTGCAGGACTTGCGATATGAGCAGTCGGGCGAGACGCAGCTGCTGGCAGACTTCACGTCGGACGGCTGGGAGGTGTCACCGTTGGAGGTTGGGGAGCCCGCGGTCGACGTCTTCCAGGTGGCCGAGGATGGTGCGCGCTATCGCTGGAACGAGACGCCAGCTTCGCTGCGCGGGGTGCGGTACTCGGCGAGCAAGGATCCGATGCCGGCGCTCCTGTCGGCCGAGGCGATGGCGCAGGGTCGCTTGCAGGTCGGCGAGACGGTGCGCATTCGGGTCGGACCAACAGCGGTGCGGTTCGTGGTGATGGGCGCGTTCGATGTGTTTCCCAGCTACGACCCACAGCGCGACGAGCCGCTGGTACTGGTCGACCGCGCGGCATTGGTCGAGCGGTTGTATAGCAGCGCCGCGGCGGGCGTAGCGCTTGCGGTCAGCAACGAGCTCTGGGTGTCGGCGCCGCTGGCGTATTGGTCAGCGCTTGTGGGTGAGTATGGTCTACCGCTCAACGGCGAGGGAGTGTTGACGATCGAACAGGCGCGCGACGATTTAGCGGCGGATCCGCTGCTTGTGGCGTCGTGGAATGGCGTCTTCATCGGCGCGGTGGCCGCGGTGGCGATTGCGTCGGCGTTTGGCCTGGTGGTGCTGACAGCGGTCACGGCGCAGGCGCGCCGGATCGAATTCGCGGTGTGCCAGAGCCTTGGGATGAGCATGCGTCAGATTTTGGCGTTGATCGCGATGGAGCAGCTGATGGTGATCGCCATCGGTCTGGGCGCCGGGCTGATCGTGGGCACGCAGGCGGGTGCGATCCTGCTGGACTTTTTCGCGCTGACGCCGGACGGCCGCGATGTGATTCCGCCGTTGGGGTTCATCATCGACTGGCCCGGCGTGGGCTGGCTGTTCGCGGCGTTGGGCGGTCTGTTCGCGGTCAATCTGGCAGCGTTCCTGTGGTTCCTGAGGCGCGTCGAGCTGCACGGAGCGCTGCGTCTGGCGGCCTGAGGCGTTGCGGCGATAGGTCGTCTGCGTGGCTGGTCCGAGGGTGTGTTAGGGCGCGTGGCCGAGCGTTCGCTGGATCTGACGGACGTGAAAGAGCTGATGGTCGGCGGCGGTGAGGGCGAGCGTGCGTAGCGACATATCGAGGATGTCTCCATCGAGCTCGATATTGGCTGGCTCACGGAGCTGATCGGCGCTGATGCCGTCGAGCAGCCGCTCGGTGTCTGCACGGACGCTTGTGAGCGCCCAGCGCAGCTCGGGCAGCGACGCGTCGGACTCGGTGTCGGGCAGGGTGAGGCCGCCGATATGCGGGGCCGTGTACTGAGGCGCGACCGCGCGACGTAGCAGCATGAGCTGTGGGTGCAACCAGCGCTCTGCATGCACCAGGTGCAGCAGGATCTCGCGTATTGACCATTCCTGCGGCGTGAGGCGTTGGGTGAGCTGGTCGTCGCGCAGGCGATCGAGCAGGTCACGCAACTCTTCGAAGTTTTGTATCAGCGCTGCCTGCAGCATGGTCGGAAGCGTGGTTGGGAGCGGGCCGAGATCGTTTACGAAGTCGTCGATGAGATTACCCTCGGCAACTTTCCCTGCATGTGGGCACTGGACAAAGTGTCAGTCATCAGTCCACCGTGGCGGCGGGGCAACTGATCCGATGGCCAGAGTACGTGAGATCCCCTCTCGGGCGGAACAGCTTGCGCTGGAGCCGACGTTTACGGCGTCGGTGCGGCGTGAGTTGGCGCAAGGCGCGGCCGAGTGGGATCGTGGCGCGTTCTTCGACGCGCACGAGACCTGGGAGGAGATCTGGCAAGCGGAACGTCGGTCGGTGCGTGGGTTCTTTCAGGGGTTGATCCTGCTGGCGGCGGGCCAACACCACTGGACGACAACGCACCGACCGCGCGGTGTCCGCGTCAAGCTGGCCTCGGGTTTGGAGCGTCTGGCGCCATATGCGCCGTCGTATCTGGGGGTGGATGTGTCGGGGATGATGGCGGATGCGGCGGGGCTGCTGCGGCAGGCGCCCGCTGATCCAGCGGCGCTGGCGGCGACGTCGCTGGATCACTTCCCGCCGTTCCGTTGGGCGGCAACGGACAGCGGGGAGGCTGGAGTTTTGCGCGTGCGGCGGCTGCGTGCGGCGGCGCAGCTACCCACGCGCGGCTCCGAGCGGTCGTCGGGGCTCGATCTCTACGCGGAACTGTCGGAGTTGGGCGGATCGCTGTTGCTGGGCGCGATGCCGCAGGTCGTGCCGACCGGGATCGCCTGCGCAGCGCCGGCGGGGCACGAGGTCCAGATTCGGCCACGGTCGGGGCTGACGTTGCGGGGGATTGATGTCGGTTGGGGCACGGTGGATGCGGACTATCGCGGCGAGCTGCTGGTCTCGATGTCGCTGCGCGGTCCGACGGGGCGCGCAGTGCGGATTCAGCACGGCGACCGGATCGCGCAGCTCGTCGTGGCGCCGGTGAGATTGGCGTCGGTGTTGCAGGTGGGCGCGCTCGATGAGACGGCGAGGGGCAACGGCGGACTGGGTTCGACGGGGCGCTAGCGATGCGAGGTGCAGGGCTATGACGCTGGCGGCGATCGCATCGGTGGCGCTGGGCGGTGCGGTCGGATCGGTCTGCCGACACGCGCTCAACCGCTGGATCGGCCAGCCGGACGGTCTGCCGCTGGGGATTCTGATCGTCAATCTGCTGGGGACGCTGCTGTTGGGCTTGATCGCGACGCTGTTCTTGGAGCGGATCGGCGTGTCGGAGAATCTGCGTCTGGCGATCACGGTGGGGTTGTTGGGCGGGTTCACGACATTTTCGACGGTCTGGCTGGATACGCTGCATCTGTTGAACGGCGGTCGCTGGGGCTGGGCGGTGGCGAATTTGCTTGTGTCGGCGCTGGGCGGTCTGACGGCGGCATGGTTGGGTCAGCAGCTGGCGCGCTGGTAGGCGTGAGGTGGCTAGACCTGTCCTCGGATGCTGGGGAGGGCGCGGGTGAGTTTGGCATCCCTACGACTGTTGGCGCTACAGCTGACGGGGAATGCGTATAGAGTGGCGACAGGCGGTAGGGCCACCGAGTTACATATGAGTCAAAGCTCCTGGCTGAAGCGGCGTAGTTTCGCCGCGTTGCTTGCGATGTTGATCCTCTGCGCGAGTGCGATTGTTCTCTCGGGTTGCGGCCTGTTCGGCTCCGACGATGAGTCGCCGCAAGTCGTAGCGCCACCCGCTTCGACGACAGCGACCTCGCTGGAGGCTGAGTCGGATGCGACGGAGGCGCTAGCAGAGGAGTCGGCAGTGGAGCAGGGCTCGCAGCCGGCAGAGGTAGTGGCGGTGACGACATCGCCCTCCGACGAATCGGGCGAGCAGGATGGCGTCGGGGCTTCCGAGCGGTCGACGCCCACGTCGGATGGGACGATCTACGTTGTCCAGGCCGGCGACACGCTGGCCGCGATCGCGAATCGGCTGGGTGTGCGGGTCGACGATTTGATTACGCTCAACGGTATTCAGAATCCCGATGTGCTCCAGGTGGGCCAGGAGCTGCGCGTGCCTGGCGCGCCGGCCGAGCAGGTAGCGCAGACGGCGCAGGTGCGGGATGAGCCGCAGGCAGTCTCACGGTCGGAGGCTGAGCAGGAGTCGGACGAGTCGGAAACGGCGGATGCGGAGCAGATCGAGCCGCCGGTGGTTGAGCTGCCTACGGTCGCAGTGCCGGCCGCGACGCCGACGGTCGTCAGCTACCAGCGATTTTCACAACCGGGTCCGGAGCAGACGTCCGACACGATCCCGGACCCGCCGGTCAACTTTCTACAGTACGGCGCGGCTGCCTTGCCGTGGCTGCACGGAATCAACGAGATCGAGTCGTTGATTGAGCTGTTCAAGGCCTGGCCGATGCCGCCGCTGGCCGTCGGCGGCGACCGCATCATTCTGGTCGATACGAACGAGGATGGGGCGTTCGCTACGTCGATCGTGTTCACGAACCCGAACTCGTTCGGGGCGGCAGTGCCCTACTCCAACCTCGTCGTCTATGACCCGGTGCCAGGCGCTGGGTCGAAGTATCGAATCGGCTACGACCATGCGCAGGCGTATGGCCGCGAGGTGCAGGGGCTGCAGCAGTTGGCCGACGTCGATGTCAGCGGGGATGGCTGGCGTGACCTTACCTTCCGCGAGATCACATGTGACGCTTCGGGCTGCGTCAGCAGCTTCTACGTGTTGTCGGCGGTGGGGGACGGCTACCGCACCATCACCGGCCCGACGGCGCGAGTGGCGGGCGTATCGTCGATTGCGATCGAGGATCGCAGCGGAGACGGTATCGCTGATGTAGTGGTCGAGGGTTTGGCGACCGACGAACCAGTGGCGGCGCGGTATCGGTTTGTGTTCATCGCGGACGGGGACGAGTTGGTGGAGTCGCTGCGGATCGCGCTGGGCGGGGACGGGTCCGAGGAGGAAACTCGGAGCGAGGTGGCTGAAGAAGGCGTAGCAGAAGAGGACTTGCTGGAGGAGTGAGGGGCGCGCAGTCCTGGCAGTTCTGATCGTGACGCTGATTGCCCGCTGTACGACTGGGGCATAGCCTCACGCGAACGCAGCTGGCTGAGCGGCTAGCGCACGGCAGGCGATGCGACGGGTGATGTGAGCGATGTCCCTGGTGCAACGCCCGTCGCGTCGGTTTGGGACACGCTCGGCGCAAATCTTCTGGCGGTTGCCGCTGTTGGGGCGCGTGCGCGTCCCCCGCAACCTGGCGCCGATCCTGCTTGCTGGCGCGGTTGGGCTGGCTGCTGGGTTTGCCGCGGTGGCGCTGACTGCACTCGTCGACGGGTTCACCGAGATGTTCGACGAGCTGGCGATGCTGCTGGATGGACTGGCGGGCGGCTGGACGTTGATGCTGATCCCGGCGATCGCGGCGATCCCAGTGGCGCTGATCGTATCGCGGATCGCACCGGAGGCGCAGGGCGCCGGGGTGCCGTATGTGATGGTCGCGGTGGAGCGGGCGGGCGGATTTGTACGGCCGATCATTGCGCCGGCCAAGTTGGTGGCGACGGCGTTCACGCTCGGCGGCGGCGGCGCGGCTGGGCGCGAGGGTCCGATCGTGCTGATCGCCGCCTCCGTGGCATCGTCGCTTGGTCGAATGGCGCGTCAGCCGTCGGACATGCTGGTACTGATGGTCGCGGCGGCGGCGGCGGGCGGCATTGCGGCGACGTTCAACACGCCGATTGCTGGCACGTTCTTCGCTATGGAGGTCGTGCTACGACGATTCAACGTGCGCAATTTCACCATCGTGGTTGTCTCCGCGGTCGTTGCCAACATTGTGGCAGTGGCGTTTTACGGCGATTCGGGCGGACTCAATCTGCCCGATTTGGAGATCAACAGCAACTGGGAGCTGTTTTTGCATGCGATTGTGGGGGTGGCGGCGGCGATTGCGGGGATCCTGTTCGTCCGCACGCGTTTTTTCACTGAGGATGTGTTCGAGTTTCTTGGCGTGCCGATGATGGCACGGCCGATTCTGGGTTTGCTGATCGTGGGGATGCTGGCGTTGATCGAGGCGGACATCCTTGGCCCGGGCCTGGAGCAGATCCAGATGTTCGCTGAGGGTGGGGCGGGGGTGTCGACGCTGGCGGTGTTGATGGTGCTCAAACTGTTCGCCGCTTCGCTGACGATCGGCTCGGGCGCGTCGGGCGGGGCGTACGCGCCGCTGCTGTTCGTGGGCGCCACGCTGGGTGCGCTGATGGGCGCGGGGTTCGAGTCGGCGTTGCCAGGGATCGTCGGACCGACCGGCACGTACGTGGTAGTCGGGATGGCGGCGGTCTATGCGGCGGCGGCGCGGGCGCCGTTCACGTCGGTCTTCATCGTGTTCGAGTTGAGCGGTTACTCGCTTATCTTGCCGCTGATGACCGCGGTCGCCCTGGCCACTGCGTTGGCGCAGCTCTTGACCCGCGACACGATTTACAACGTTCGGTTACGTCGCGCGGGGCTGGACGTTCGAGACGAATCGGCACCCTCGCCCTTGGAAGATCTGGTGGTGGAGCGGACGATGCGGACGGACACGCCGATCGTGTCGCGGACGGCGACGATCCAGGATCTGGCGAATGCGATGAGCCAATCGCGAGGCAACGTGGTGGCGGTGACGGATCAGCGTAACCGCTTTATCGGGCTGGTGACGGCGACGGACGTGGCGTCGGCGGTGGAGCGTCAAGAGCTTGATCGGCGCGCCTTCGACCTCGCTGTGGTGGCGCCCATCGTTGTTCATCCCGATGACAGCCTGCGCTACGCCCTGTCGCTGTTGGTCGAGTACGACGTGCGTCAACTCCCGGTCGTCGCGCGGGGTGATGAGACCCGGCTGATGGGGATGCTGACCCAGCGCGATGTCCTGCGGGAGGTGGCGCAGCCCTCTGATCGAGACGAGGGACAGCGCGCCGCGCCGGTGCCTGTGCGTCGGCTGGTTGGGGCGATCGAGATCGAAGCGCGGGTGGAGCCTGGCTCACGGGCGGAGTTGGCGGCGGTCTCTGAGCTGCCGTTGCCGGAGGCGTCGGTGATCACGGCGATCCACCGCAAGGGCGAGATCGTGATCCCGCGCGGCGGCGTGCGGTTGCTGGCGAACGACTTGGCGATCGTCCTATCGATCCCGTCCGACGAGGGGAACGTGCGGGCGCTGTTCCTCAACACGCGGGCGCAGTCGCGCAGTAACTGGTGGTTTCTGCCGCATCCGCCACATCCACCAACCTCGCGAAGCGACACCGCAGAGACGCCGTGAAGGCTCACTCTCGTCGCGAGGTGTGCGCAGCAATTTTACTGGCGGGCGCTTCCCGTCTGGAGGAGATGCCGGGAGACTCGACATGGCTACGTACGAGGCGTCGGGCGTGGGGGACCTAGACTTGGTGCATGGCGAGGCTGTTTACGCTGAGTGAGGCCCGGCAATCGCTGCCGCAGATCGCGGCCGTCGTAACGGTGATGCGTCGGCGGGCACTGCGCCTGGGCGAGCTCACGGCGCTCTGTGAGTCGATGGGCCGCACCGCTGGGGCTGACGGGAACCCGGTCGTCGCTGACGATTCCGAGATCCGAGTGGAGATGGCCAAGCTGGAAGGCCAGATCATCATGCTGATTGATCACATCCAGCAGCAAGGCGTTGAGGTGAAGGATGTGCGACGCGGGCTGGTGGACTGGCGGGCGGAGCGCAGCGGGCGCGAGGTCTATCTCTGCTGGCAGTTCGGCGAGCATACGGTGAGTTGGTGGCACGAACTGGCGGACGGTGTTGCTGGCCGCCAACCGATCATCATCTCCGAGTGGGTCTGAGTGAGTAGGCCAGGCTGACGCGTCGTGCCGCATCACCGCAGCCTGGCGCCGCCGGCCGCCTCGTCGACGAGGCTATCTGGCCGGCGCGTCAGCAGCGAACCGGTGATTCACGATGAGCTGCGGCGTCATTATGACGAGCTGTATGACCGGCTCTTGCGCGGGCGGGCGCCGCGGGAAGCGCGACCGGCGTTGGACGTGGGCACGGGCGACGGTCTCACGCTGGCGGCGATCGTCCAGGGGACGCCGCTGGATGGGATCGCAATCGACGCGGGGGAATCAGGGCAATGGATGGGGCCGGCTGAGTGGGATGTCGTGCGCGGCGACGCGCATCGGCTGCCGTTCAGGGAGGGCTGGTTTCGCTCGGCCGTGTTGCTGGACGTGTTTGAGTGGCTGCGGCATCCGTCGGCGGCGCTGGCGGAGATGGGCCGAGTGACGCAGGGTCCGATCCTGCTGGTCCAGACGGACTGGGACGGGCTGTGGGTGCAGGGCGGCAACCGCGCCGACGTGGCCGAATGGGGCCGCGAGCATGTCGGCGCGTTCACGCGCGGCGCGCCGCAGAATCTTCGCGCGGTCGTGCGCAGCGCGGTAGACGACGCAGGCCTGTCGATGCTGGAGCTATCGATGGCGTCAATTCACACTGACCGTTTGGCGCCAGGCGCGCTTGCCTGGGATTTGCTGGAGATGATGCGACGGCATTTGGTGATTGAGTCCGCGCGGGTGCGAGCGCGGCGCTTCGATGAATGGCGCGCGGCGCTGCAGCGCTCCGCCGGCGAAGGTCAGTTCGAGCTCCTGCTGCGTCGGCTGGTGGCTGTGCTCGAATAGCGACGCTGCGACTGTGTCATCGTGCTTGCCAGCCCGCTTCGGCGATCTCGCTATGAGCGCTGTTGGAGATTACTGCGGGTTGCGGGTGTGTGTGTGGCCGTCGAGGTGTTGGTGTTCTTCCGTATGGAGCTGGAGCTGGCCGCCGAGCTGGACGGTGTGGTGGCTGTCGTCGTGCTCGTGGGTGTCGCCTCGCGAAATGATCGCGAGCTCGCGGCCGTACGTGCGCCGAAGCACATCCTCGGTGAGCACGCTGGCCGGGTCGCCTTGGGCGACGATGCCGGCGTCGTTGGCGTTGACGCAGATCACCTCGGAGTAGTGCTCGACGACGCTGGAGAGGTCGTGGGTGGTCATGACCACCGAGGTGCCCAGTTCGGTGAGGTCGCAGAGGATGTCAAACAATTGATCGTCGGAAACGGCGTCGAGTGCGGCGGAAGGTTCGTCCAGCAGGAGGATACGCGGTTCACGCGCGAGCGCGCGGGCGATCAAGGCCCGCTTGCGCTGCCCGCCCGAGAGTTCCTCGATGTGTCGGTCACCGAGGTCCCGCACGTTCATCAGGTCCATCGCGCGATCGACGGCGATACGGTCGCTGGCGGTGCGGATGAGGCGTCCCAGTCGGTGCTTCCAGCGGAACTGGTAGCGCCCCATTTCGATCACATCGCGGACGGTCAGGGGGAAGCGCCAGTCGACGTTGCTCGCCTGTGGCATGTAGCCGAGATAGGTGCGGGCGTCAGCGGGCGGCACGCCGCCGATGAGCACTTCGCCGCTCGATGGCTGCAGCAGACCGGCGATGGTCTTGAGCAGTGTGCTTTTGCCCGATCCGTTCCCTCCGATGATGCCTGTGAAGACGCCGGCGGGAATGTGTAGCGATAGGTCCTGGAAGACAGGTTGGCCGGGATAGCCCACGCTGACGTCTCGCAGTGTGACGTCAGCGCCGTTGATCGGTCGGGGCGTCATCTCGAGCTCAGGCAATCTAGTGCGGGTGCGCGCTGGTACCCTTTCGTATATGCCCAGCGTAGTGGACGCCACAGACGTCACGATTGAGTTGGAGCGCCCGGCGCGGCGGGTGGTGTCATTGGTGCCGTCGCTGACGGAACTGGTCTGCTCGTTGCGGCTGGGGTCGCGGTTGGTCGGCGTGACGCGGTTCTGCGTGGAGCCGTCGGAGGTCGTCACACCGATCCGCAAGGTGGGTGGGACCAAGAATCCGGACATCGAACGCATCGTGCTGCTGGCCCCGGAGCTCGTGCTGGCGAATCGGGAAGAGAACAATGAGGAGGACGTCGTCGCCCTGCGAGAGGCGGGACTGCAGGTGTATGTCGGCGATGTCCGCACGGCGCAGGAAGCGCTAGCGGAGATCGAGCGGGTCGGCCGTCTGTTGGGCGGCATCACCCTGAAGTCCACCGAGCCTCTGTCTGCGGCCCTGGCGGAACAGCGGCATGTGGAGCGGATGCGTCCGCGCGTGCGTGCGGCGGCGCTGATCTGGCGCAACCCCTACATGGCTGCGTCGGGGGACACGTACATCGGCGATTTGCTGCGCAGCTGTGGGGGCATCAATGTCTGCGAAGACTGGTCGACCGGGCGCTATCCGCGTCTGTCGCTGGGGGAGCTGGTTGCGCTGGATCCTGAGGTGGTTCTGCTGCCGTCGGAGCCCTACCGCTTCCGCGCACGGCACGCGGCAGAGTTGCTGGCGCAGCATGGAATGTCGGCCGGGCGGGATGGGCGGGTGTTTCTCTGCGATGGACAGAATCTGACTTGGTGGGGTGTACGAACGGCGCAGGCGATCGTGGAGGTGTCGGCGCTGCTCGATCATGCCCGCGCGGGCTGGCAGGCGGAGGCGTCGTTGGCGCCCGAGCTGCCGCCGGGTCTGAATCTGACGGTCACTCAGCAGGACGTGGTGGAGTAGCCGTCGAGGTCTGCGTCGACAGCGCCGCAAGCGCAGTGTCGGGGGCTACAGCGGTCGGCCGCTGTCGAGCATCAGGGCTCGAGCGGCGATTTGGGCGGCGAGGACGGCGGCGGTGGTGAGGTAGAGCAGACCGGTGGCGGCCATCATCGAGCGCATGCGGGCCGTGCTCCAGGCCATCCAGCCGAACAGCAGCGGCAAGACGAAGCCGATCACGATGCGCAGCCAGAACGTCGGATCACTCGCCAGCGATACGTCTCGGCCGCCGACGGGATGCTCGACCTCGACTGCCAAGGCGATCGCGAACAGCGCCGCTTGCACGATCACCACGATCAGGAACGCGGATGTGATTTCGACCAATGGACGCGCGGGCAGTCGCGGCGTGACGAGGTACCAGTGACCGAGCGCCAGTCCCACGGCGGACAGTCCCACGGCGAGCGCGCCGAAAGCGAGGCTCAACGCGGTGAGCCAGGACGGTGAGCCAGCCAACATCGCAGCTGTCAATCCGATCGCCGCGAGTGCGAGTGCGGACAGCATCCAACCAAGTTGGCGGGCGGTCCGCTCGCGGTTGGTGTAGAGGGCGGCGTTATGCAGGACCGAGACCGCCGTCAACGCGGCCAGCACCCAGACGAGCGCGTCGCGAGGCGCGGTACGGATTGCGTAGCCTTCGATGAGGTCGCCATCAAGGGTCAGGCCTGTCCAGAAGGCGAGGCCGAGCACGATCGGAACCATGATCGTGGTCGCTCGGACAAAGCCGGCGGTGGCGCGCCCGCGTACATGTACGGCGTGCATGACGATGGCGCCGCCGAGGCCGAGCTCCAGCAGCATGAGCAGCAGCGTGTAGGGCAGCGCTCCTGACGCAACCGGCTCGTTCACCGCGGCTTACGATCCCAACTTCAGCAGCAGCACCTCGCGGCGCAGGCCTTCATCGCCGATCTCCACCTGCACGCGCAGAACGCGGTAGCGGTCGTCGCGGCCGCCGCGCCGAAAGCGCAGCGTGTCGCCTGCACTCCATGGATAGTCTGTCTCGAGTGTGTCGAGCAGCGACTCACGACGCTCAGTGAACGTGTCTGACTCCCAGAACTCGGTCAGCATCTCGATCCTCCCGCGCCCCGCCGGTGGGATCAGCCTATCCCATCGGCGGGGCGTCTCTGTGCTGTGCCACAATGGGCATATGGGGGGATACATGGACGATGCCGAGTCGCCGAGGCGCTGGCTGTTGAAGGCGCTCCGCGAAGCGTCGGGGGAGTTGTACGAGCTGCTCATGCAGGCGCTGCGGCTGTCGGCGGCTGATGCTGAAACGTTGGTGGAACGCGCCTGGCGGCACGAGACCATCGCCGCCTGGCAGCTGGGACATTTGCTCTATCAGGAGGCGGAGGAATTGCCTCTGCACGACTTCGAGTGGCTAGAGCAGGCGAGTCTGCCAGATTGCTACGCCCAGCTTCGCGATTGGCATCACCTGCGAGAACAGGTCAGCGGCGTGCTGTACATGCTGTCGGGACACGAATGGGAGCGGTCGGCGCGGCACCGCTTTCAAGGCGCGCTGACGGTCGAGTCGGTGGCCAGATCGATGCATCGGACTGATTTGGAGATCCTGAACGCGCTGCGGGCGCGACTGCCGGTGTCGTAGCGTCGAACGTGATAGTCGGACCCGATGCGACCATCGCGACTCGGTGGGGAATGGCGTTAGGCAGCGGACCAGCCGAGGGCGGTGGCGACTTCGGCGGCGGCTCGGGCGAAGTTCATGGTGTAGATATGCAGGCCCGGCGCACCGAGTTCCAGGAGTTCGCGACCCAACCGCGCGGCGACTTCTACTGCGATTTGGCGACGCTCGGCGGCACCGGCGGCGCGCTGTAACCGCTCGCGCAGATCGTCTGGGAACGTCGTGTTGTTCAGCGCGGACATTCGCTCGACGCCGGCGATGTTGGTTGGGGGCATCAGGCCGGGAATGACGGGGGTGTCGACACCGCGCGCGCGTAGCTCGCCGACGAAGCGTTCATAGTACTCGCTGCGGAAGAAAAACTGGCTGACGGCAAAGTCAGCGCGGAGCAGTTTGGCCGCCTGGTGCGCCCGATCGGCCTCCACCGACGCGGCCATGGGGTGTCCCTCAGGATGCGCCGCGACGCCGATACTCCAGTGGGTACGCGCTCTGATGAAGGAGACTAGTTCGGCGGCGGTGTCAAAGGCCTGCGGCGGCGGTTCGTCTGGGTCGTCGGCGCTCAGCGGGAGGTCGCCGCGGAGGGCGAGGATGTTGTCGATGCGATCGGCGCGGTAGCCGTCGATGATCCCCGCAATTTCCGCACGGGAGTGTGAGACGCAGGTCAGGTGCGGCATCGCTTCGACGCCGGTGTCGCGTCGGATTCTGTGGACCCAGTCTCGGGTGGGGCCGCGGGTCGCGCCGCCGGCACCGTAGGTGACCGACATGAATTGCGGTCGATGACTGGCCAGGCGCTCGAGTGTACGCGGCAGGCGCTGCGCAGCCTCAGCGTCGCGCGGCGCTGAGAATTCGAAGGAGAGCGTGGGGCCCGCCTCCAACAGGCGCGCGATGCGGGCCACTATGGGACGGCAGGGCTAGAGGCAGGAGCGGGCCTGCGAAGCGCCGCCACCGGACTCGGTGTCGAAGCTGGAGCCGCAGGCGCATGAGTGCGAGGCGTTGGGGTTGGAGATCGAGAACCCCTGCTTCATCACGTCATCGATGTAGTCGACGCGCGAGCCGGCGATCAGCGGCGCGGACTCTTCGTCGATGAGGAAGCGGACGCCGTTCTTCTCGATGATGGCGTCGCCGGTTTCAGAGTCGGTGGCGAGGGCCATGCCGTACTGGTAGCCGGAGCAGCCGCCGCCAACGACGAAGACGCGCAGCGCACCGTCAGCGAAGCCTTTGTCCTCTAGCAGCGACTTGGCCTTTTCCGCGGCCAAATCGGTCACGTCGAGCATTTCCGTCATCTGAAAGACCATGTCGATCGTCCTCTCACGTGCACCGCGCGGGTACGGCCAGTGTAGCACGAGCGTGACGGTCGGCAGCATCGATTCATGGTCCCACTGACATCCCGTCGCGAAGCGCGGTCAAGCGTCGCCGCGCCGCTATCCGGACGCTCTCGGAGCGCGCGCCAGTGGCAAGCCGGTTCAGGAAATCAATGTCATCGAGCGCGTCGCCGAGATAGCACAAATCCACTATCCGCCCGCGCACATGCTCTTCACCAACGTCAAGCGCAATCTCTTCGTGCACGATGATGACGCTCTCCACTCCTTTTGGAAGGGACTGTGACGGTAATTTTCGCTCGATCTTTTGTATCTTATTATGGACATCATCTGCGACTTTCTTGTATGCAGGCTTCTCGGACAACATCAGATCCCATCCTGCGTTATCGAGCAACCTAACCCAATACGCTGAAAATTCGCGCCACCACGGAGACCTTTCTCGATTCCCCAAGCCTAGCAGTGGTGTTACGATCCACATTGCGAAGAGGGCTCGCAGCATTGCCAAGGGCATCCGGGCCCACAGAAACCCGACGAAGAGCATCACCGTCAGCGCAACTGCTCGTATCTCCGCCTCCGGGATATTCGACACGACGCCGATATAGATGCCCACCACAATGCCCATGACCGCGCTGATCCAAAGCAACACTATGGATAAAGTAGCGAAATAGTGTGTGTGGTTCATCAGTCTACCCACGATGTACTGATCCTCTCAGCCTAGCCGTCGAGTTCGCGGAGGCGGACGCGCAGATAGTTCATATCGCGGGGGCCTTTCGTGCGGTTGCACCAACCGCAGAGCAGTTGAAGGTTGTCATCGCGGTGTAGACCGCCTTTCGAACGTGGCGTAATGTGATCGAGTTCGAGGTTGCGGATGCGCATGGCGTCGCCGCAGCCGGCGCATTGGCCGCCTTGCGTCGCGTACAGCCGCTCGCGGATATCGGGGCTGACGCTTGCAGTTGGCTGATCGGTGCGGACCGGTGTGTCGGTTCGGTGCTGTCCGCCGAAGATACCGACGCCTGGGGTTTCGCGCATCCGTCTGTTGACCAGTTGCCAGGCGACGTCGGAGATATCGATGCCAATCCACTGGCGGTTGAGCTTTTCGGCGGCGATGCAGGCGGTGGCGCAGCCGCAGAACGGATCGAGAACGACGTCGCCAGGGTTCGACGATGCCTCGATGATTCGCTCGAGTAAGGCCAGGGGTTTCTGTGTGGGGTAACCGACTGATTCGCTATAGCGTGGATTGTTGCGAACCTCAGGAATGTCAGTCCAAACGGAACGCACTAAGGATGGATTGACGGTGAACGCCACATCGTCGTCTCGGGGTTCGCGCCCGAGCGCCCTGATAATTCGCGTGCGGCTGCGCTGCGCCTCAACTCGTTCGTGCTTGATCGACCCGTAGAGTACCGTTTGTCCGTCGTCTTCAAGATACCGGCCCCAGCGATTGATCATCTGTTCTGAAATATCGACTTCACGCGGTTGGTGAAATGTCCATCGGTTGCCTCTGCTGTAGAACAAGAGTGTGTCATGTTTACGTGGATATATGTTTCTGGCTGAGCTCAGTGCTGCGCCACGATAGTGCCAGATCAATTCGTTGCGAAATGTGAGCGGACCGAAGACCGCGTCCAACAAGGGCTTGAGGTAGTGACTGGCCGTCGGGTCGCAGTGTAGATAGAGCGAGCCGGTCGGTTTGAGTATGCGGTGCATTTCGAAGAGTCGCACGCACATGAAGGTGAGGTAGGCCTGCATCGATTCGCCGTAGGCGCGTCCGGCGGCAGTGACCACGGCCCAGATGGCGGGGTCGGACGCTTCGATCTGCGCCACCCATTCTTCCTTCATCTCGTCGAGCGCCCAGACGTCATCGAAGACGGCGCCGGCGGCGCTGGAGTCGAGCGGGGCTTGCCAGTGCTTCCCCGTGTTGAACGGTGGATCGAGGTAGATCAGGTCGATGCACTCGCTGTTGATGCCGCGCAAGACGTCGAGGTTGTCATTCGTGAACATCGTGCGATTTTCGACATTGAGTTCAGGCATCGCGGTTCCTTTTCTTGCGCATATGTTCGCATCAACGGCAGGGAAACGTCAAGGGCGGTGCAGCCGCTACTCTGACCGTATGCAACGCGCTTATTTTGACCATGCGGCGACCACCCCACTGGAGCCTCGCGTGTTGGAGGCGATGCTGCCGGCGCTGGAGCTTGGCTGGGGCAATCCGTCAGGCATTTACCGCGAGGCGCAGTACGCGCGGGCGCTGCTGGATCAGGCGCGCGACGGCATTGCCGCGACGCTCGACTGCTCGCCGTCGGAGGTCGTGCTGACGTCGGGCGGCACGGAGTCGGACAACCTGGCGCTGCGCGGGGCGGCGCTGGCGCGCCAGCGCGCCGGGCGTCATCTGCTCACGCAGGCGACCGAGCATCACGCTGTGCTGCACACGATGGAGCAGCTGGAGCGGGAGGGCTTCGAGCTGACTGTGCTCGGGGTCGACGGCGAGGGTTTCGTCGATCCCGACGCGGTGGCATCGGCGGTGCGCGAGGACACGACGGTGGTGAGCGTGATGCTGGCCAACAACGAGATTGGCGCGGTGCAGCCGATCGGCGCGATCGCGGAGGCGGTCAAGGCGCGTAACCCCAGGACCATCGTCCACACGGACGCGGTGCAGGCGGCGGGCGCGATTGATATTCGTCCTGACGTCCTGGGCGTCGACCTGCTCTCGCTGACGGCGCACAAGATATACGGTCCAAAGGGCGCGGGGGCGCTCTATGTGCGGCGTCGGACGCCGCTGCATGCGTTGCAGCTCGGCGGAGGGCAGGAGGAGGATCGCCGCGCCGGTACTGAGTCGGTGGCGCAGGCGGTCGGGCTGGCCAAGGCGCTGGAGATGGCGGAATCGGAGCGAGCCGAGCGCACGCGACACACGTCAGATCTGCGTGATCGGTTGTGGCGCGAACTCAACGAACGCGTGCATCCGATTCGTCTGAACGGGCCGTCCGACAGGTCGCGCCGGCTGCCGAACAACCTCAACGTCAGCTTCCCGGGGGTGGAGGGCGAGAGCATCCTGCTGCAGCTCGATCTGGAGGGGTACGCGGCCTCGTCGGGCAGCGCCTGCAGCACGGGCAGCACTGAGCCGAGCCACGTGCTGAGCGCCATCGGTCTCGATCCCGACACTGCGCACAGCACGCTGCGACTGAGTTTGGGCGTGTCCAACACGGCCGAGCAGGTCGACGGCGTGGCTCGGGTGATCGAGCGGATTACGACGCGCCTGCGGGCGTTGTCGCCGCGTTAGCTTCGCGCGATGATCTTGCTGGGAACGTGATTGGAGCGTCTGATGGTCACGACGCGCGCTCCGCAGGAAACGACCGCAGTGCCCGCGCAGGAAGCGCAGGGCGCTGATGCGACCTTCCCGCTCCGTCTGCAGTTGCCTACCGAATGGCAGCTGACGGATGAGCGCTTTCTCACACTCGCTGCGTTGAACGAGGCGTGGCGGGTTGAGTCGAACGCAGCGGGGGAATTGATTGTCATGGCGCCAGCCGGTACAGAGAGTGGGCGGCGGGAATTGGATATCGGGGCGCAACTGTTCAGCTACTGCGTATCGAGTGGCCGGGGCCGCGCATTCGGGGCGAGTTCGTTGTTTCGCCTGCCAAACGGCTGGCGGCGCGCACCCGACGCCGCCTGGCTCAGTGACGAGCGCCTGTCCCAGATCGCGACCGCTGACGAAGGCATTTGGTCGGTCTGCCCTGACTTCGTTGTCGAAGTGCGTTCGGCGAGCGATCGGTTCGTGCTGCTGCAGGAAAAGATGGAGATGTGGGTGGCGCAGGGAGCACGGTTGGGCTGGTTGGTTGATCCGCTGGCGGAGACGGTCTGGCTGTATCGACCGTCGCAGGCACCAGAGCGACAGGCGCGTCCTGAATTGCTGACCGCCGCTGAGATCGCCGACGATCTGACGATCGATTTCAGCCGCATTTGGCCGACGCGTGATCCTGAATCAGAGACCAGCTGATTTCGCCGCCGAGGAAGCGACTGATCTCCCTGAACTCGGCGGCAAGCTGGGTTTGCGCCTGGGCGGCGAGTGGCTCAATGGCGGTCACATTGACGGCCCAGCCGTGCGCACGGCGGGCGCGATCCCAAGTGCCGACCAGCCGACCGTTGACCAGGATGCAGGCACGGATCATCCCACCACCGGCGTTGATCCGCTTGAGCAGGTGGTCAGGGACGTCGAGGTCGCGCCTGGCGTAGCC
Organism: Dehalococcoidia bacterium; assembly: GCA_963422755.2. Lineage (GTDB taxonomy): Bacteria > Chloroflexota > Dehalococcoidia > Bin125 > Bin125 > Bin125. The sequence goes on along the minus strand of OY730488.1, from coordinate 1,687,120 downwards.
GAGCAGGTAGGGATCGAACGGCCCCAGCACGCGGAGGGCGTCGCGGGCGGCGGCCAACAGGTCATCGATCTGCGCTGCCGCCTCGCGTGTCATCCACATTGCTCGTCCCTCGACGCTGACCTCCGTCAGGGTGTCAGCAATCGTGTGCATCGCACGCCTGGCCTCGGACGCTGGCAACCCAGACCACCAGCGGAAGTCGGGCGCGGAGGCCGGGCCGTAGGCGTCGATGTAGCGACGGGCCAGTTCGGCGGCCGGATCCGGGGGCGCGGAGCTCTGAGGGAGCCAATCATCGATCAAGACGTGGGTACGTCCGTCATTGCGATCGGGGCCGAAGCAGATCACGCCCAGCAGCGAGGCGGTTCGCAACAGATGCGGCGTCGCCTGACCCTGCCAGGGCAATCCAGCCAAGCGGAGCGCTTCGCCGATCTCCGCTCGCGTGAGCGGTCCGCGCAGAGCCAGTTCACGGCGCAGGACGTCCAGCACGGCGTGGTGATCGTCATCGTTGATGCCGAGGTCCTGGCGTCGCTTGTGCGCTTTAGCGTCCATCGTCGCACCGAGCAGATCGAGCATCCAGCGTAGATCCTCGGCGGGCGTCAGATGCAACGTGCCGCGCATTAACCAGGTGCGGACAATGGAACGCTCGACGGTGCGGGCGCGCTCAACGTCGTCGGCGGTCAGTCCGGTCGAGCGGACGCCAACGCTGAGCCGTTCGCCTAATCGATCCTGTGCCTGGATCGCGGCGGCGGCGCGCACGGTCTGGACGACGTCGCTGTGACGGAGCGGGCCGAGTCCCTGTGCGTGGAGACGAAGGCGCTGCGCTTGTCGTCGGCTGAGTGTGATCTCGGCGGGCACCGGCCTAGGGTATCGCTGCGTCATTGCTGGTCAGTCGAGGAGCGTTGCGGCGGGGGGCGCAGCTTCGCTCGCGTCGTCCTCGTGTATTCTGGACAAAGCGCGAGGAGAGTGCTCATGGTTTCTCCGACGATTGACACTGGCGGCGCGCCGATTCCGCTGTTGGATCCGGTGACGGACGTTGAGGAGGAGCTACGTTCGCAGCTGCTCGTCTCGACCGTGGACAAGGTCTTCGGCTGGGCACGGCGTTCGTCACTCTGGCCGGCGATGTTTGGTCTGGCTTGTTGCGCGATCGAGATGATCGCAACGGCGAACGCCCGCTACGACCTGGCCCGTTTCGGGGCCGAGGTGTTTCGCGCCTCGCCGCGCCAGGCCGACCTGATGATTGTCGCGGGCACCGTCACCTGGAAAATGGCGCCGCCGGTGCGGCGCATTTACCTGCAAATGGCGGAACCCAAGTGGGTGATCTCGATGGGCTCCTGCTCCAACATCGGTGGTCCATTCGCGCATGGCTATTCGACCTTGCCAGGCGTCAACAACGTGGTGCCAGTGGACGTCTATGTGCCAGGCTGTCCGCCGCGTCCGGAGTCGCTGCTGGCTGGCTTGATGCTGCTGCAGCAGGTGATCGATGACGAGCACGCGCACAACGGGCGCAAGCGACGGCCTGAACCGACGGGCGACTTCAGTCGCATGCTGCCTGAGGGCGACCCGATTCGAACGGAGCTGGAGTCGTTGTTCCCGCCGTTCCTGACCGCTGACGGACAACCGCGCGACCGCTTCACGGGCGCGCTGCCTCACGACGAGAATTTCTACACCAGCCGCTAGCGGGTCATTGAGGAGACGGAGCCATGGTCTTCGGTAAGGGCATCGCGAAGGGACTGCTGACGGTCGTCAAGCATGTCCGCAAGGAACCGGTCACGGTGCAGTTCCCCGAGGAAGAGCGCGACATCCCACCGCGCGCGCGGACGAACCTGGTCTGGTTCGTCGAACGCTGCACGGGTTGCTCGACCTGCGCGCAGAGCTGTCCCGACGGTTGCATTCTGGTCGACACCGAGCCACGTGAAGATGGGTCGTTCCTGGTCAACCGCTATGAAATCGACTTCCGCCTCTGTATGTACTGCGGGCTCTGCACCGAGGCCTGTCCGTATGAAGCGATTCAGGTGGGTGGGTCGTACACCAATGTGGTAACGAATCCGAACAAGCTGTACAAGAACAAGGAAGATTTGATCGAGCTCGCCAACGAGTACCTTGAGCAGCACGACTGGGTCTATCCGAATGGTCAGCGTGCGGTGGAGCAGACGGTCCATCCGTCGGAGCGCCGCCAGCATCACTAGCGCCATGAGCGCTATTCGCAGTGGTCGGTATGGTCCTGGTTGTCCGCTTCGGACGCCTCTGCGTCGAGCAACGCCCAGACTTCGCTCGCATCGATCACTAGTCCTGGTAACACTGCCTCGCCTGACAGGGACGAGGGCTTCGCGAGTCGTTCCGCTTCCGCTCCCGTCCGATAGATCCAGACCGTTTGCTCGAGCGGATCGACCAGCCATCCTAACTCGGCGCCAAAGGCGAGCCACTCGCCCATGCGTCGTTGCTGGGCGAGCAAGGTGTCAGACGGAGAGCGCACCTCGATCACGAAGGCAGGGCAGAGATTCCAGAAGCCGCGCCGGGGGCGTTGCGCGCGTGGCGTCGCCGCGAGCTGGGTCGGGCTGATCCATGACACATCAGGCGCGCGGGTTCGCTCTCGCCCATCTCGGTCGCGGAGGTTGAAGGTTCCATCCGATTCGCGGACCCGTCCCCCGCCACTGTCTTTACACCAGATGCCGATCTGAATCAGCAGCTCGGCCGCGATGTCGGAGCCGGCGCCACCGGCGATCATCTGTACCTCCAGCTCAGTGTCGGCGCCGCGCTCGATCTTCCAGCCGGGATTGCGCTGGTTGATGCGTTCGAGCTCTCCATCGTCGAGCGACGACGGCAGTGGGATGCGTAGGCAGACGTCGCGCAAGGTCGTCGAGAGTACCAGCGGGATGTATGACGGGTTCCGGCTGGGCTCGATGCTGGACGCCGCGTTCGCAGTGGTTATGGCAGTGGTCATGATCGCGTCTCCTCGAGGCAATCGTATCTTGGCCATACCGGCCGCATCGGGCGTTGGCCGAGCGGGCTGCGCTGTGGCGATTGGCTGATAGACTCAGCACGGTTCTGCGTGCCTGTGACAGGGTTCGGTTGGAGGCGTTATGGCGACGATCACAATCAATGGACGGTCGGTCGAGGCTGAGGCTGGTGCGCCGCTGGTCGAGGTGATCAAGAACGCAGGCTTCCCGATCTCCAATCTCTGCTATCTGGATGGGCTGCCGCCGTACGCCGGCTGCCGAACCTGTGCGGTCGAAGTCGAGGGCATGCGCGGCCTGCCGCTTTCCTGCACGACCACGGTGATGGATGGCATGGTCGTGCGCACTGATAGCGACGCCGCCACCGAGATGCGCCAAGAGGTGCTGGCGGTCATTCTGGCCAACCACTCGGACCGCTGTCTGACCTGCCACCGTGTCGAACACTGCCGCACCGGTGAGATCTGTCTGCGCGACAACGAGGTGACGCACCGCTGTGTGACCTGCTCCAAGAACTACCGCTGCGAGCTGCAAACCACGTGCGACGCCGCTGACGTGGGCCGAGCGAATGTCGAGCCGTATCTCGACGAGGCGCGAACGTACTACCGCCAGCCGCAGCCGCAGCCCGATCGCGGAAACCCCTTCTTCGAGTTCGATCCGCAGATGTGCATTATCTGCACGCGCTGTGTGCGGGCCTGTGATGATCTGCGTCACACGACCGCGATCACGCTGGCCGGTCGCGGTTTTTCAACGCGGATCGCGTTCGGCGCGGGTGGCGCGATTGACGAATCGAACTGCGATTTTTGCGGCGCGTGCGTCGATGTCTGCCCAACGGCGACCTTGATGGAAGCGCCGAACAAGTGGGTCGCGCGGCCCGACCGCTGGGTCACGACAAGCTGCACCGAATGCTCGATGGGCTGCACGATCCAGATGGGGGTGCGAGACGGCCGCGGCGTGCAGGTCCGACCTGGCAACGGCAACGATGTCTCGCGCTCGCAGATCTGCGTACGGGGACGCTTTGGCTACGATCAGACCCGTGATCGTGATCGCCTGCGCGCCGCCTCGATCGGGCGTGGCGAGGACGCGTTTGAGCAAGACGGCGACGCGGTCGTCGAGCATGCGGCTGCGTCGATCGCCGCCCTGCTAGCGGAGCATGGTCCATCGGCAGTGGGCATCCTCGGCTCCGGCCAGATGACGCTGGAGGAGCTGTACGCGCTGCGTGCGCTCGCTGATCGGTTGGGCGTGGTCAATCTGGACTCTTCGTTGGGCGCGGTGACGTCAGCAATTGGCAACGCGCTGCACGAAGCCTTCGGCTCCGAGCATCTACCGTCGCGGCTGACGTCGGTCGAGTCGGCTGATCTGATCGTCGCGATTGGCGACGATATCTCAGCATCGAACAACGTGCTGGGCGTGCGGATCAAGGACGCCGTGACCAACAATGGCGCATCGCTGGTGAGCATTTCCTCACGCCGCAACGCGATCGCCGACTACGCGATCGATGAGGCGCATGCGTTGCATCCGTCCGACGGCGACCTCGCGGCGGTAGCGCAAGCGCTGGCGACCATAGTCGTCAAAGACTTGGACGTGCGGACGGGTCTGTCCGGCGTGGCAGGGCTGTCGGATGTGCGCGGTGCGAGCACGGGGATCGAAGCTGCGGGCGCCACACTCTTGCGCCGATGGGGCGGCTCAGTCGCGATTGTGGTGGCGCCGTCGCGGACAAACGCGGCGCAGGCCGGCGCGCAAGTACGGGCGGCGGCAAACCTGGCGATTGCGCTGGCGGGACCTGAGACGGCGCCAGCGTCGTTGCATGTCCTGCCGCCCGAGGCGAACTCAGTGGGGCTGCGCGATGTCGGCATTGTCCCGGGCGAGGGTGGGCTGAACACAGCTGGCATGTTCGAGGCGGCGCGCAACGGCGGCCTGAAGGCCATGATCGTGGCGCGCGATAACCCGGCGCTGTTGCACCCCGATCGCGCTGCGACGCTGGAGGCGCTGGAGCATCTGAGCGTATTGGTCGTGATCGACGAAGTCGCGACCGAGACCGTCCAGCGGGCAACGCACGTATTACCTGACGTATCGTCGTTCGCCAAGGACGGACACATCGCGAATGCTGACCGCCAGATTCTGCGACTGCGGACGGCGAGCGCGGAGCAGCGCAACGCGCGTCGGCTGGATCGCTGGCTGGCTGCACTGGCGGCCGCGCTGCCTTCCGTCGACGGTGCGCTCGATCATCCGCGGGATGTCGGGCAAGCGCGCCAGGCGTTGGCGTTGCTCGACTCGCGCTATGCCGCATTGGCTCAGCCGGGAGCAACGCAGACGCGGATGCCGATCAACGGCGCGGCGACGCAGCGGTTCCTCCCCGTCGAGCCAACCGGCGCGCGCAATGGTGATGGCTCGCTGACATTGCTGAGCGGGCGCGACCTCTACTCCGACCGGCTCAGCGTCGCGCGTGGCGATGTCAACGCTGACCTGCTGCATCGATCGGGGGGCGTACAGATACACCCGGCTGACGCGGCGTCGCGTGGCATCGAAGACGGCGCTGATGTCACGCTGGCGGCGAACGGCGCTCAGCTGAGGCTGTCGGCGGAGATCAGCGAAGATGTGCCGGTCGGCGCTGCGTGGGTGTCAGCGCTCGCCAGCGTCGGCGCTGTCCAGGCGCTGCACACCGCCGACGCTGAGCGGTTGGCGTCGGTCGAGGTCAGTACGGCCGGTTAGGCGCTCCAGCGGCGGGTATCGCTGTTATCGTTGATAACAGTGCACCACGCACTTGGCGGGGCTCGCCGCTGACGCCCTGGAAGGGGAGTGACGCCAGGCTGTTCACAAGTGCGCAGGCCGTTATGTTTTATGGTGAAGATTCATATGGGTACGCATCTATAGGAGGCGATAGTCGAAACGACACATATTCAGATCAGTACAAGTCGAGTCCAAGGAAAGTGAACCATGACACTCGATCACTCCGAGTTCGTTCCTGAATCTCCACGCGGGCATTATGTATTCATCGACGGTCCATCGCTGGACCGCACGCTGGGCGAGGTGCTGGGTGGGCCGCCTACGTATGAGACCCGCCCGGACTGGCGGCGGGTTGAGCGGTTCGTGCGGGAGACGCTCGGCGACGGGGCGTATCACGCGACGTTCGCGGTTTGGAGTCCCAATTCGCCCGGATTCGTGTCATTCCTGCAGAACGCTGGATTCAACGTAGCGTTCGGAGAGCGCTACACACCCGGTCAGAGCTGCGCTGATGTGATTCGCAACCGGATCGGGGAGCTCAACGCGCATGCCGACCTCTCAGCGTCTTGGCAGGTAATTGTCGGCACGCAAAGTACAGAGTTAATTGAATCGCTGCCCACAGCGGCGAGCCATGCTGACCGAATCATCGCCTTCGGATTCACAGAGTATATGCCGGATGATGAGTTGATCCCGTCAAACGTTGAGGTCTACGACATCGAAGATGATGCGAACTTGTTTCGCGCGCCGTTGCCTCGCGCGGCGGAGACTGATCCCGGCATCGATGAACCGTCCATGCGCGGCGAACCTGCGGCAGGGACTGAGGGGACGCTGTCGCTGACTACGGAGGCGCCTGTTGGGGGCGCCGCGATGTTGGCGTCGCCAGCGCCACAGTCCGGCCCGCAGACCGGTCCGCCGTCGGTTGCAGCGGCGGAATCGGCGGTGTCCTCGTCCGATGCGCAGCCGCCGGCGTCGCAACCTGTGGGGCGCAAACTCTATTTCGTCATCGACGGGCACAACGTCGACAAGGAGCTCGGCGAGATTCTGGGCGGGAAGCCAGACCAGCGCACCCGTCCCAACTGGCGCACGGTATACGAGCGGGTACGCAGCTTCTCGCGTGCCGACCATGGCGAAGTGACAGCGGTGTTCGCGCATATCGCGCCTGGCCACTCGGGGTTCAAGCGGGCATTGACTGAGTTCGGTTATCAGCCGCACCCAGTGCGGCCTGACCTAAAGGAGACCAATCGGACCGTCGTCACGGACTTCGTTCGGAGTCTATTGGCCGGCAAGACGCTGCGGGGTGAGGATGGTTCCGGCCGGCCTGCTCCTGACCTGATCGTGATCTGCCACGACGAGAGTGTGTTTGAGGCGATGGCCAGTATTCCGGATCACGGGCAGCGTCTGACGGCGCTCGGTTTCACTGAGCGGATGCCGGTTGGCGAACAGTACAGTCGGATCGAACGTCTGGACCTGGAGCATGACCTGAACGCGTTCGATTCGGCGCTGGAGCGCGACTTCGGGATCGACGTGGACAACTTCGACCCCGACAGTATTCTCGCGAAGCTTGGCTGAGGACGCTGATCATCTGCGGCTAGCGACGCGACGCTTCAGCGTTGCACGTTAGCGCCGCACGTTAGATTGCGAGGTCAAAGGGCAGGGCGCTACCGATGGCGAAGGTGACGGCGGCGGCGAGGATACCGACGAAGACGGAGCGCCCCGCTGTGTAGAGCGGGTTGCGGCTGGTGACGAGCGAGGTGAACAGCCCGGCCACGGCGAGTGTGACGACGCTGGCGCTAACGCCTACGATTAGCGCCCAATAATCGACTGTCCATCCGGAGACGTGCCAGATCAGGAACGGGATCAGCGGGATCACGGCGCCGAGCGAGAATGCGCTGAAGGAACTCGCAGCGGCGCGCCAAGGGTCGCCGAGTTGGTCGGGATCGAGTCCCAGCTCTTCGCGCACCATTGTGTCGATGAGAGCGTTGGGCTGCTGCACGAGTTCCTCTGCGACCTGCTCAGCGAGCTGGAGCGAGATCCCCTTGGCCTGGTAGATGCTGACCAGCTCGCGGCGTTCCTCGTCTGGGTCGAGCAGGACTTCGTCACGCTCCATCGCGATCTGGCGTTGCAGGACTTCCGACTGTCCGCGCACAGAGATGTATTCGCCGGCGGCCATCGAGAACGCGCCTGCGAGCCAGCCAGCGATCCCAGCGACGAGGACCGCCTCGGATCCGATCGCGACTCCAGCGACCGCGGCGATCAGCGCGAGATTGGAGACGATGCCGTCGTTCAGTCCGAACAGCGCGGCGCGGAAGGTTGAGGCACCGGCAGCGCCGACACCGGCGTGTCCCTCGCCGACAGCGCCGATAGCGCCGACTTGCGGGGCCATTTCGGCGAGTGCGGCGCGATGTTCGCGTTCCTCTTCCGCGAGTCCGCCCGCATCGGGGTCTGCGACGTATTTTTGGATGTCGACCAGCTCCTCGCGTCTGAGCTGGGAGATGACGAATCCGAGCCCCCAGAGGCGCGCTTGCAGAGCCATCAGCCGTACGCGCAAGGATGGGCGGTGTTCGCCTCGCGCGGTATCGCCTCCCAGCATGCCGATCCAGTGTCCGGCGTGCTCGCGCTCTGATGCGGCCATGTCGCGGAAGACCTCGGCGTGTTGGGATTCGCTCAGCTCGGCGAGGTTGTCGTAGAGCCAGGCGGCGTCTAGCTCGTCGCCGATCATCTCGCGCAGCCGCTGGCGGCGGTCGTCGGTCAGCGGAACTTTGGCGCGGGGCTGTTCAATAATCGTCACAGATTCAGTGTATCCCGCGATACGAGTGGCGCCGCTGTCGTCGAGGGATAGGCGATGATCGGGCATAACGCCGATGACAATCCGACGAGGGAGCGTTCATGCTGAAGTTGGGACTACCCAAAGGATCGCTGGAATCGCCAACGCTCGACCTGTTCCGTCGCGCTGGTTTTGGAATCACGGTCTCGTCGCGTTCCTATTTCCCGCAGATCGACGACGACGGCCTGGCCTGCACGATGTTTCGCGCGCAGGAGATGGCCCGCTACGTCGAGGACGGCGTAGTCGATGTGGGGATTACGGGTCACGACTGGGTGATGGAGACGGGCGCGAATGTGGTCGAGGTCGCTGAGCTGTCATACAGCCGCGCGACGAATCGTCCGGCGCGTTGGGTGCTGGCGGTGCCGGCGGAGTCGGCGGTGCGTGAGATCGAGCAGTTGCAGGGCGGCGTGATCGCGACGGAGCTGGTCAATACGACACGTCAGTATTTTGCCGCCCGCGAGATCGACGTGCGTGTCGAGTTTAGCTGGGGCGCGACCGAGGTGAAGGCGCGGATCATCGATGCGATCGTGGATATTACGGAGACGGGTTCGTCGCTGCAGGCGAACAACCTGCGCGTGATCGGTGAGGTGCTGCAGAGCACAACGCGGTTGGTGGCGAGCCACGAGGCCTGGGCCGATCCCGCGCGGCGAGAGAAGATCGAAGCACTCAACGCACTCCTGCAAGGGGCGATCGCGGCGACGAGCAAGGTAGGTCTGAAGCTGAATGCACCACGCGAACGACTCGAGGCTGTGCTGGCCATCATTGGCAAGTTCGGCGAACACGCTCCGACGATCAGTCCATTGATCGACGATTCGTGGGTTGCGCTGGAGATCATCCTCGATGAGCGTCAGGAGCGGGAGATGATCCCCGAGCTGCTGCGGGCCGGCGCGAGCGGTTTGGTCAGCTATCCACTGAACAAGGTGATTTCCTAGCCCCGCCCGAATGCTGACCTGCCCGAGCGCTGCGCTGCAAACGGGGTGTGACGGGCCGCGGCGGGAGCGTGCGGACGAGTGGGCGGTACCATTTCGCTACGGAAGTTCTATGGACGGGAGCCCGCGATGGGTCTGCGAACGCCGGCTGAGTATGTTGAGTCACTGCGCGACGGACGCGAGGTCTGGTATCGCGGCGAGCGCGTCGACGATGTCACCACGCATCCCACGATCAAGAAGGCGGTCTCACACGCCTGCATCGACTATGAGATGGCGGAGTCGGACGAATACCGTAACCTGGCGACCTTTGAGGCGGATGGTGAGACACATTCGGCTTACTACCGTATCCCGCGCACCACGCAGGACCTGCTCGACCGTTCGAAGCTGATCGAGGCGGCGACGGCAGAGGGCGACACGCTGGTCGTGCTGATCAAGGAGATCGGCACGGACGCCTTGTTCGCGTTGCTGGCGGTGACGGCGGAGTTCGAGGATCTGTCGTATCACGAGCGGGTCCAGGCGTTCTACGAGCATTGCCGCTCGAATGACCTGTCGCTGGCCGTGGCCCAGACCGATGTGAAGGGTGACCGTATCAAGCGCCCCTCGCAGCAGACGGATCCCGATATGTACCTGCGGGTCGTCGAGCGTCGGCCCGACGGGGTCGTGGTGCGTGGGGCGAAGGCGCACACGTCCGTGGTGACGAACACCAACGAGGTGATCGTGCTCCCGACGCGGGCGATGGGGGCGGAGGAGGGGGACTGGGCGATCGCATTTGCGTTGCCGGTGGATACGCCGGGGCTGCGGTTGATCGCTTCGCCTTTTGGCGATGGCGTGAGCCAGGTAGGCGAGCGTCCGATCTCGGCGGTGCGCAAGATGATGGAGACGATCACGATCTTCGACGATGTCTTCGTCCCCAACGAGCGCATCTTCCTCGATGGCGATACCGAGGCTGCGGGCACTCTGGCGTTGACGTTCGTGGAGTATCACCGCTTCACAGCGGTGTCGTACAAGCTGCCGCTGATCGACGCGTTGAGCGGCTGTGCGGCGCTGGCGGCGGACTACAACGGGATTCTCAATGTGTCGCATGTGCGCGAGAAGTTCGTCGACCTGATCGCTTACGCGGAAACGACGCGGGCGCTGATCGAGAAGTCGGCCGAGCGCTGCATTGCCAAGCCGAACGGCCAGGTCGCGCCCGATCCGATGACGGTCAACCTGGCCAAGTCATACTTTGCGCATGGGTACCACGAGGCGGTGCAGGATGTGCAGGAGATAGCGGGCGGCATCCTGGTGACCGGGCCCGGCGATCAGGACTGGGCATCGGAGGAGCTTCGACCGTTCCTGCAAAAGTACCTGGCGGGGCGCGATGGGATCGGCGGCGAGCAGCGGATGAAGCTGCTCAACTTCGTGCGTGATCTGACGTCGTCGGATTACGGCGCTTATCAGGAAGTCCTGGCTATCCATGCGGAAGGTTCGCTGCAGGCGGAGCGTCTGCAGGTGTTCCGTGCATTCAACGAGAATGGCGGGGCGCGCCGGGTGATGCGGCTCGCGGGTAGAATGGCAGGGGTCAGATAGCGCCTCGGCGATCGCTGCGTGCGACGCCAGCTGTTGCGCGAGCGGCTCTGCCGCGGGGAGCGTCGATGCCGGAACTACCGCTGTTTCCGCTGCAGATCGTGGTCTTTCCTGGCCAGGATGTGCCGCTGCACATCTTCGAGCCGCGCTATCGGCAGCTGGTCAAGGACACGCTACAGACGGGTGAGCCGTTCGGCATCGTGTTGAGCCAACGCAATCGGCGGACGGCGGCAACGCAGGATCGGGAACCGACGCACGAGATCGGCTGTTCGGTACGGATGGTCTCGAACGAGACATTTCCCGACGGCCGCTTCAACATTGGCTGTCTCGGTGAACGCCGCTTCCGCATCGTCGAGAAGCTCGGCGAGCGACCGTACTGGGTGGCGGAGGTCGAATATCTGGACGACCCGTCGGACTCTGAATCAGAACCGGCCTACGCGTCCTGCGAGGCGGCTCTGACGCTGTATCGGGAGCATCTGGCGCTGGCGCTGGCGCTGCAGAACTCGTGGCAGCGCACATATCGGCTGCCGAACCATCCATCGAGGCTGGTGAACCACATCGCCTCGCGCATCGAGGCGCCCGCAACAGTTAAGCAGGAAGTGCTGAAGTCTGAATCAGCGGTGGAGCAGCTCAACTTGCTGGGCCGTATCCTGCGCGCCTCCAACCGCCAGCTCACCGACCGAGTCGGTTTGCACCAGCAGCAGCGGTACGAGGGACTGGGCGTCGGGAACTAAGTAATTTCGTCGGCGTTTGCTCGCTGGTCAGCGGCTGGGCAAGTCCTGGGCGATCGGACTCCGATTCCACTCCATCGGCCGTGTGGCTACAGCGCTTCGGTTCCGTTGTGCCGAATGTGTCGCGCGACGGTGAGGCGCAGTAGCTCGGTCGGGCCTTCGGCAATCCGCAATGAGCGGCTCCAGCGGTAGAGGCGTTCGAGCGGGTGTCCGCGCAACAACGCTTGTGCGCCGTGCAGCTGGATCGCGCGGTCGACCGTGCGGTGCAGGCACTCGGAGGCAAGCCACTTGGCTGCGGCGACTTGTGTACCGGCGGTCGGCTCATCTGACTCTCGGGACGTTGCGGCTTGGTAGAGCGCGGCGCGCGCGGCGTAGACGTCGGCCACCATGTCGGCGAAGATCGCTTGCACCTGCTGCTGGTCAGCGAGGGGCTGCCCGCTGCGGTGCGGTCCTTCGATGCGCTCAAGTGTCGCCCGCGTGACCCAGCGCGACCAGCCAACGCAGTCGGCGGCGACGCCGAGCCGCATGCGGTCGATGTTCTGCATCGCGCGGGGCAGGCCGTCGCCCACTGCACCGAGCAAGCGCGATTGGGGAACGGAAACGTCGTCGAATGTGAATGCCGAGTGGGTGCTGCCGTCGATCGAGGTGCCTGTCTGCCCCTCCGCGACGCCGGCTGCATCGCGGTCTATGACAAGGAGCGCGGTGCCTTCATCCGGGACGTTGGCGACGACCACGAGCCAGTCAGCGGATGCGCCGCCTGTGACAAAGCCTTTGGCGCCGCTGACGCGGAAGCCTTCCAGAGCGTCGTCGAGCGTGGCGCGCGCCGCCTGAGTCGGTCCGCGCCGACCGTCGGGGTGGATCGCTTCGGTGAATGCGAACGCGGCCGTGCGCTCGCCGCGCAGGACCGGCAGATACAGCGCGTCGCGCTGGTGGTCATTGTCAGCCAGGCGCATGATGCCTGGTCCAGAGCCGAGCGCGAGTGAGGCGAGCGGATTGCCGCTGAGCGCCAGCGCCTCCCGCGCAGCGACGATCAATCGTGGCCCGCCGTTATGTCCGTTGGCGGTAGCGGGCAGGGCGAGCTGATAGAAGCCGGCGCGGTCAGATCGGCGGGCGATCTCGCGGCGCAGCTCTGCCGGTGGTGACTCGTGGTCGGCGTCGGTAGTGATTGGGTCAATCTCATCGGCGACGAATGCCAGCAAGCGCTCCTGCAGGTCGGCGAGATCGGCGGAGAGTTGGAAGTACATGGAGACTCCGGGGCTATTCGCGGCGCTCAGTCGGCTGTTCGGGCGATTTCGAAATCAATCATGTCGGTCTCGCTGGCATGGGTCAGGACCGCGCCGAGCAACGAGGTTCCGGCCAACTGACGCCGTGCATCGACGAGCTCGGCTTCGCTGGCGTCGGCTCGAACCAGCAGGACAGTGCATGCGCCCAGACCCAGAATTGGTGGTTGGATGATCGAGCGTGGGCGCGTGCCGTCGAGCATTGGGTCGGCGAGCAGCAACACACAGCCGTCCGCGCCGGCTGCGACTGCTGCTTGTCGAGCGCGGCGCTGGATGAGATCGCTGCGCTCCAGCGGGGACCAATCAGCGCCGAGCAGCCAGGTGGGCGGCGCATCGTAGCGGAGCTCGAACGCGGGGGATCTGGCATCGAGCCAGAGCACAGACTTGCCCTGCGCGGCGAGACGTTGGGCGGTCTGGGTGAGCGGCGTCAAGGCTAGTGAGCTGTGGTCCAGCGGCACGAGCGCCACCACACCGCTGAGCGGCTGGAGGGCATCGGCCAGGACGGAGTCGGCGGAGGGCAGCGCTTCGCTGTTGGCGGTGATGACCGCGAGCGGACGGTACCCGGCTCGTCCCAGACGCCCCAGCGCGGATGCGGGGGCGACGGCGGGCTGCGATCGCGCGGCGACCAGCCAGGCGATGGCGAGGCCGCCGAGGAGTCCAATGGCCGAGGCCCAGGCGGCGCTGCGTTCTGTGGTGGGTGCGACCTGACGTGCGCCCGGACGCACCAGGCCCAGCAGGTCTAAGCCCGCGTCGGCGCCAAAGCGCGCGACGGACTCATCGACCGCGGCATGCGCCAGCGAGAGCGCCAGCGTTTCAGCGTCGGATTTGGCGGCGGAGCGGACGGTGACGCGGATCAGCGCGTCGTTGTACTGCACTGATACATCCTGCAGTTGGGGCAATCCCGCTTCAGTAGCCATCAGGCCATTGGTCGCGGATGCCTGCACGTCAGGCTCGAAGAGCAGCGCGGTATACTCTGGCGCCGGGCGACTGTCGCGGGCCCAGAGATGGACGTCGGCGTCCCACGCGGCGACAGTGGATTGAGAAACCAGCACGGCGATGAACGCGGCAATTGCCGCAGTCGCCAGTGGCAACCACCAGGGAAAACCGGTTCGCAGGGCGAGAGCGTCTGGCACGATTCGAGTGTATCCCCCGACCCGAGATGGTCGGGGTGCTCCTGGCTGGGATAGCCTCCGATCATGCCTGTCATGCTTGGGATGCGAGCATCGGCACGGTCAGCGCTCACGCTTGCGGCGCTGATGGCGATCGCTGTTGTGCTGGCTGCGCTGGTTTCGTTGCAACCGGCAGAGGCTGACGGCGCACCAGGTGGCTCCGAGGAAGGTGGCTCGGAGGAGGGCGCTCAGGCGCTGCTGTCGGCGGGGGCTGTGCTGACTGAGGGAGATGTCGCGCTGAACGCGGACGCAGCGCGTGAGCGGTTCGGCGTCGATGGCAGCGGCGTCCGCGTGGCTGTGATCTCACGCGGCATCCGCGGCCTTTCGGAGGCAGTCGAGGCGGGCGAAGCGCCCAAACTCGCCGAAATCCGCACGTTTCCAGAGTCAAGCGGCGAGCAGTGGCTCCGTCGAATCAACGCCGACGACGAAGGTACGGCTTTGATCGAGATCGTGCATGACCTCGCGCCTGGGGCCAGCATCTCGTTCGGTTCCGTTGAGAGCGATCGTGATCATGTGGAGGCGATTAACTACTTCGCCGCTCGGGTCGATCTGATTGTCGACAACGTCTCGTTCCTGTTCCGCGCTGACCAGCAGAGCGAGGTGTCGAGGACGACTGAGGCGGCGCTGCAGCACGAGGACTGGCCGTTGCGACTCTACGTGACTGCTGCCGGCAACTGGGCGCAGACGCACTGGTCAGGGCAGTGGCGCGCCGGTCCCGACGCACACGCGCATGGACTACCGCTGCCGAATCGAGGCGCAGTCCACCAATTCGACTCGAGAGGCGACAGCCAGGACTGGTTCGGGGCGGCCAACCGCTTTGGGATGAGGCCTGGTGAGCGCGTCAGGGTTGCGTTGTTCTGGGATGACCCAGTCGGTCGCTCGACCAATGACTATGACCTCTACCTGCTGTCGGCGTCGGCGGAGATCGTCGCGTCGAGCGAGCGGCGTCAGGGGGTGGGAGTGAGTGGGCAGTCGTCCAGGGAGACGTTGGAGTATTCGTACGACGGACTGGGCGATCAAGTGGGGCAGTTATTCATTGTGATCCAGAACCACAATGACGATGCGGGGCCGGTTCGCTTCGATCTCTTCATAGCGAATCTCGGCAATGCGAACGATGTCGGTCTGCTGCATCAGACGCCTGAAGGCAGTCTGTTGGCGCAGTCGGACGCGGCAGGCGCGCTGACGGTAGGGGCAGTCAACGTTGGACGCAGTGCTCCAGCGCCTTACTCCAGCCGCGGCCCTACGCTGAATGGCGCCCTCAAACCCGACCTTGCCGCCTCCGACCAGGTGTCGGTGTCGGATGCCACGACGTATGCGCCCGCATTTTCGGGCACGTCGGCGGCAGCGGCGCATGTGGCGGGGGTTGCGGCGTTGATGCTGGAGGCACAACCTGCACTGCTGGCCTCCAACGGGGGCAATGCGCTGCTCGAACGTGGTCTGATCCGCGAGATCCTCACTGATACTGCGCGCGACATCCCTCCGCCTGGCCCCGATGTCGCGTCGGGACACGGACTAGTCGATGCGGAAGCGGCGATTCAGCGGGCGATCGACGACATCGTTGTGGTCAGCTCCGACGCGGACAGTGGGCCCGGCAGTCTCCGCGCGGCGCTGTTCTGGCAGTCGAAAGCGATCCTGTTTGACGAGTCACAGGCGCAGCGGACGATCGTGCTCAGGACTGAGCTGCCGCCGGTGGCGGCGGGTGTCATCATCGACGGTTCCGGCTGGGCCATTGACGCGTCGGCTGGGGCAGCCGGTCTGGAGCTAGGCGACGATGTGGAGGTGTGGGGCATCAGGGTGACGAACGCCCGCGAAGATGGATTCCGAGTCAGCGGTGATCGTGTGCGACTCGAGGGCGTGTCGGCGAGCGGCAATGTCAATGGGATCACGGTGCTCGGCGCTGACGCGCAGATTCATCGTGCTGACGCGTCCACCAACCGGTCAACTGGCATTTCGGTTCGTGCAGGTGCGTCGGGGGCCATCACCCAGAGCGTGATCGCTGACAATACTGAGGCTGGGGTTGTGATCGAGGCCGGCGCTGGCGAGGTACTCGTTGCTCCGTCCGCGACCTTGCCTGGTGTCGTGCCAGCTTGGTCGCTGATCGAGCCGATCGGTGTGCTGCACTCGCCGCCGCTGGTCGGGCGAGCGGGCCTCAGTCAGCGCGTGGTGGGGCTGGCGCTGATCGGCGGTCGGCCGGCTCCGGCGGACACGTTGGTGGAGATCTACCTGGACCGTCGTTTGGCGGCAGCGCCGGTCGTCGGTACGGACGGGCGCTTCGAGGCCACCGTGACTGGTCCTGGCGCAGAGCTGCGCTTCGCCGTCGATGGTGTGGTGCTCGCCGATCGCATCCCCCTGCAGAGCGTTGGCGAGCAGCCGCTCGTTCTGCGAGCGGAGCATCAACAGGCCCGCGCGCTTGCGCCAGACACTGCTGCATCGGTGTCTCAGGGCAATACCATCAGTGGCCAGCCGGTCGGCGTCTCTCTGTTGGGCGATGTGGGGGCGCAGGCCGGACGCCGCGTTGTGTGGGGCAATGCGTTCTGGGAGAACGAGACGAATCTGCGCGCCAGTTCGATGCCGCCTTCGATCAGCGAACGATCATTCACGGCGGCGGGACTTCGAGTCAGTGGCGATGCGCCCGGGGCGGCATCGGTGCAGGTGTACGCCGGTACTGAACGTGAGCGCCGCCTGGTGGGTGCTGGAACGGTCGTCAACGAAACGTTCGATCTGCATGGCATTGCGGTCGAGCCGACAGACACGCACATTTCGGTCACTGCGCACACGCTGGCTGGCGTGGTCACTGGAGAGAGCGAGACGCATCGGCTACCGCCCGCGGGCGTTGTGCACAGTGTCACACCGAACTCGGGGTATGCGGGCGGTCATGAGCAGGTCGAGATTTGTGGGCGGTCTCTGGCAACGCTCAGCGAACCACCGCGCGTGTGGTTCGGCGGGCAGGCGGCGCGCGTCACGGTGTGGTCGGACGATTGTGTGACGATAGCGACGCCGCCCATGCGCGTGGGACTCCTGGACATCACGCTGCTGCCGCCGAGCGGCCGACCGCTGACGATCGGCGACGGATTCGATGCACGTGAGGTTCTAGTGGTGCGGCTGGCGCCAGGGTGGAATTTCGTGTCCTGGCTTGGCGGCGACGTGACTGCGCGGGAAGCCTTCGGCTGGCTGTCCGGCGCGTCGTTCCGCGCCTACGCATTCGACGCCGAGCGGGAGGACTGGCAAATGTACGCCACGTCGTGGAGCGGTCGATTCAACACGTTGCTCAGTGTTGAATACGGTCAGCCGCTGTGGATCATGCTGGAATCGGAGGCGATCGATTGGCGGCAACCGGCGCCCAAGTAAGCGAATGAGGACCTCGCACACGGGCGCTAGACTCACAACAAATAGGAAGCGCGCGGGCCTGGCTGCCGAGCCAGATTGCCAGCCAGGCTGCGGGGTTCGTAGGAAAGGACTGGACATGGCGATTGCGAAGTTTGATCAACCGCAGGCAGGGGTGAACTTGGGTAGCGCGACGGTGGTGATCGATGACCGGGCCTTGGACGATTACTTCGCGGGTTTGGAGCTGGATCGGCCTACAGAGACACCCACAGCACCGTCGATGCTCGCCGCGAACGCCGATCTCTCGACGCGGATGCATTACGCCAACGACTTCGGAAATCTGTGGCTGCGTCAGGAGTGGGATTTCCGTCGGCCGCTGCGCGCTGGGGGGCGCTACGAGGCGTCGGCGCGGTCTGTGGACGTCTACGAGCGGCGTGACCGCAGCGTGATCCTGACTGAGACGGTGTTGAAGGATGAGGCCGGCGATGTTGCGGTAGCGATGCGCCACCATCAGTCGTTCGTGCTCTACCAGAGCGAGGGCGAGGTAACCTTGCGCGACCCCTCGAAGAAAGAGGGCGCGCGGACCTACGCACTGCCCGAAGGTGAACCGTTCGGTCCGCTGGTGCGGACGATCTCTCTGGAGATGTGCGGCGCCTTCTTCCACGGCGACCGCAACTATCACACCAACAAGGAAGCGTCGGCTGAGCTGGGCTTCAGCGATGTGGTGGTTGGCGGCAAGATGACAATGTCGCTGATTGGCGAGCTGCTCGATCAGCGCTTCGGCGAGGCCTGGAAGTCGTCAGGCAAGCTGCTCGTGAAGTTCGCCAACATCGTCTGGCCGAACGAGACGGTGTCGGTGCGGGGTGTGCTGCAGGGTGCAAACGAGGACGATCCCGCTCGCCGCAACGTCGCCTGTTGGGTCGAGAAGGAGGACGGCGTGATCGCGGTCGTGGCTGAGGGTAGCCTGAACCTGTAACCCGCCGATGGCCTCGGTCACGGTCTTCGTGCCGACGGGGATGCGTCCGCTGACGCACGGTCAGCGGACGGTGGCGGCGAGCGGGGATACGGTCGCAGAGGTCATAGACGACCTCGAGCTACAGTTTCCCGGCTTCCACGATTCGCTGCTTGCGGGCGGGCGCTTGCGTCCGGGCTTGACCATCGCAGTGAACAGCGAGGAGCAGTCGCTGGGCCTCCTCGCGCCAGTGGGCGAGGGAGCGGAAGTGCACATCCTGGCGGCGATGGCCGGTGGGGCGGCCAGACACGTGGATACCGCTGAGTAGGACATACCTGCGGATTGGATCAGCATGAGCGATACCATGTGATCGCCTTGGCTGCACTGCCGAGCATTGGGAGAGGAGCCTGCTATGACGACGGATACGAGCACGCAATTCAATGTCGTCGGCACGCGGCCGCTGCGACCTGACGGCGTCGACAAGGTCACCGGCCGCGCCCGCTACGGGGCCGACATCAACCTGCCGGGCATGCTGTTCGGTCGCATCAAGCGCTCACCGCACGCACACGCGCGGATTATCTCGATCGACGTCTCGAAAGCGCTCGAACTGGACGGTGTGCAGTGTGTGATCACGCATGATGATCTGCCTGGAGCGACGGACGCCGTGATCGACTTCGGCGAGTCTGTGTCGCCGTACAAGTGGATGTTGGAGCAGACGTTTGCATCGGAGAAGGTGCTGTTCCAAGGGCAGCCGGTCGCGGGCATCTGCGCGAGCGACCCACACATCGCGGAGGATGCGCTGGACCTGATCGAGGTGGAATACGAAGTGCTGCCGCCGGTGTTGTCGGTGCACGAGGCGATGGCTGATGGCGCGCCGATCTTGCATGCAGGCATGAAGACAGTGGAGATGGTCGCGCGCTTCGTGCCTGGTGACGGCCGCGGCGAGGCAGAATCCAACGTCGCTTCGCAGCTGGAGTTCGAGCAGGGCGATGTGGCGTCGGCGATGGAGTCGGCGGACATCGTGCTGGAGGGCGAGTTCGAGACCGCCGCGGCGCATCAGGGCTACATCGAGCCGCAGTCAGGGGCGGCGCTGTGGAACCCGGACGGCACGCTGACGATCTGGACATCGTCGCAGGGGCCATTCGCGGTGCGCAACACGGTCGCACGGATGCTGAATGTGTCGCAAGCGATGGTGAAGGTGGTGCCGATGGAGATCGGCGGCGGGTTCGGCGGCAAGACGCGTCCGTACATGGAGCAGGCAGCGGCCATCATGTCGAGGCGCACGGGGCGACCGGTACGGATGTACATGAATCGCGAGGAAGTGTTGATCGGCACGGGGCCGACGTCGGCGACGTACGTCCGCTGCCGCCTGGGCGCGATGAACGACGGCACGATCACTGCGGTGGAGTCGACGCTGGCATACGAAGCTGGCGCGTTTCCTGGCTCGCCGGTGGGCGCCGGGGCGACCTGCATGCTGTCGACCTACGAGATCCCGAATCTGTACATCAACGCGCTTGACGTGGTCACCAACAAGCCCAAGGCGCACGCCTACCGCGCACCGGGCTCGCCGCAGGCGACGTTCGCGGTGGAGTCGCTGATTGACCAGCTGGCCGAGCGGCTGGAGCGCGATCCGATGGAGCTGCGCGCGCAGAACACGGCTCGCGCGGGCACGCGTCGCGCTGACGGCGTGGCGCTGCCGGTGATCGGCGCGGAGGAAACGATGCAGGCAGCGATGGACTCGCCGCACTACCGCTCGGAGCTGGGTGTCGATGCTGACGGACGCCTGCTTGGCCGCGGTGTGTCGATGGGGTTCTGGACGAACGGCGGGATGGAATCGTCGGCGTACGCGATGGTCAACGCCGACGGTACGGTCAACCTGTCGGTTGGCTCGGTGGACATTGGCGGGCAGCGGGCCGGTCTGGCGATGCAGTTCGCCGAGACGATGGGCATCGAGTATGAGCAAGTCCGCCCGCAGGTGGTCGACACCGATTCTATCGGGTTCACGCATGTCACTGGCGGCTCGCGTGTGGCGTACGCGACTGGCCTCGCTGTGCACGAGGCGGCGCTTGATATGCAGCAGCAGCTGGTCGAACGAGCGGCGACGATCTGGGGTGTCGATGCCGAATCGGTTTCGTTCGTCGATGGCGCGGTGCACGGCGCTGACGGACAGTCGATGTCATTCACCGAGATCTGCGGTCAGCTGCAGGCGACAGGCGGCCTGATTCAGGGCGCCGCCGATGTGCTGCCGACGCGTCCAGGCCCTGCCTACGGCTGCCACATCGTCGATCTGGCGGTCGACCAGGACACGGGCAAGATCGACGTGCTGCGGTACTCGGCGGTGCAGGACGTGGGCACAGCGATTCATCCCTCATACGTCGAGGGGCAGGTGCAGGGCGGCGTGGCCCAGGGAGCTGGCATGGCTCTGACCGAGGAATACGTCTACAACGAAGACGGCATCATGGAGAACGCGAGCCTGCTCGATTACCGCATGCCGACCTCTCTGGATCTGCCGGAGATTGAGACGATCCTGGTCGAGGTGCCGAATCCCAGTCACCCATACGGCGTGCGAGGCGTCGGCGAGGTACCGATCGTACCGCCGCTGGCGGCCATCGCCAATGCGGTCTACGACGCCACCGGGATCCGCATGCAGAGCCTGCCGATCAGCCCGCCCAAGCTGCTGGATCGGCTGTTGGAGGAGTAAGCGCGAAGGGCGCGTCGCAAACTCGCAACGGGCAAGCGTTCGTGCGGGCGGCTCGCACGCTGTGGCGAGCTGCGAGTGCGTGGATGTTCTATCCGTCAGCGCGGGCCGCTACTGCTAGGCTTACTCACCTTCAGATGGCGCGGAATTACTTGCACCCTGCGTTGGTGGGTCATCGGATTTCGGTTCGTTCGCTGCAGGACGGCGCGAGCCGAACCAGTAAGCGACTATTCCAGCCGCGATCGGCAATACGGCGAGGAACACATCTTTGATATCAGAATTGACCTTAACATTGAGGATTGCTAAGCTGATCATAACTGCTACCAACAGGACGCTACCGGCGAATATCCACGCGACCGCCGTATAGGTCGCCCAGGCTCGTACCTTACTTCAGCAGTTACCGCTACTCTCCGTACTCGCGGGCCAGGCTGTCCATCAGATCGATCAGCAGCTCTGGCCGACTGAAGAATGGGCTGTGGTCGGTTGACCATTCGACGACCCGATCGGCCCGCCTCGCCTGAATGCGCTGCCCCTTGGGCGTCAGGCAACGATCTTCCGTACAAACCACGTAGGTGGTTGGAATCTTCTCGTAGGCCAGCTCGCGAGGCGGCGTGATCGTCGCGCCGTGCAAGTCGTCCGGCACCAGTGAGGCGAGCGCGAGCTCATAGTCCTCGTCGGAGCACTGGTGGTAGAAGGTATTGCGAAGTGACTCTGGCTTGACCGTGACCGAGCCGTCCTGGGCGGGAACCAGTAGATCGAGCAGGTGCGGTGGTACCAGTTCGGGTGGGTAGCCGCCTTCGGAGTCGGGCATCATCGCTGTCAGATAGACGAGATGCTTGACTCGTTCGTCGCCCAGCGGCGCGACGGTCAGCGCGTTGCCGCCGAACGAGTGGCCGATCATCACAATCGGTCCTTCGATCGACGCCATCTGCTCACGGGTCATCCGTTCATTCTCGTCGGCGTCGTCCGCGCCGCGCAGTGGATCGCCGCGGCGGCGATCGATGCACAGCGTTGGCACACCGCGCGCTTCGAGGCCGTCCACTACTTTGTTCCAGCACCAGGGCCCGTGCCAAGCGCCATGGATGAGCACGGCGGTCGCTAGTTTCGCCTGCGAGATCGTCATCTGCTCTGTTCCTGTGCTGGCCCTGTACTGGCTGTGGGGAGTCGAGGGGCACTGGTCGGAGCGGCCGGATTTGAACCGGCGACCTCTTGACCCCCAGTCAAGTGCGCTACCAAACTGCGCCACGCTCCGACGGGTCCTCAGCGTAGCATCGCTGGGCTGGGAAGGGACTAGAATACCCGCATGGCTATCAATCGACTACGGTTCCATAACATCCTGGTTCAGGACATGGGAGCGCCATCTCGTTCGGCCACTGAGCTCGTGGATGAGGGCATCGAGGTATCGACGGATACTCTGGTAACCGAGCACGCGTTCCGCGAAGAGATGGCGTCATTTCGGGCTGAGATAGCGTCGTTTCGGGCTGAGATGATGGCTGAGATCAACCGTCTGCTGAAGTGGCTGATGGTGGCGGGGGTGACGATTGGCGGATCGATCATCGCGCTGCTGATCGCTTTGCTGGTTCGCGGACTGTAGCTACCCATCTGCCGGTCGTTTGAGCATCATGCCGTTGCGACGACATTTGACCACCAACTGGCCCCGCTGATTGATCCCTCGATGTTCGAACGTCACGATCCCGCGATCTGGTCTCGAACGTGACTCGCGACGGTCAATGATCTCGGTCTCGCAGGTGATGGTGTCGCCGATGAAGACGGGATGAGGAAAGGTGGTTTCGTCGAAGCCGAGATTACCCAGCGTGGTGCCGAGCGTAGTGTCAGCGACGCTCAGTCCGACCGCCAATCCGAGCGTGAAGATGCTATTGACGATCCGCTGCCCGAACTGAGTGTTGGAGGCGAATTCGGCGTCGAGGTGGAGCGGTTGCGCGTTGTGTGTGAGCGCGCTGAAGAGCAGGTTGTCGGCCTCGGTCACGGTGCGCGAGGGCTCGTGCTTGATCACGAGGCCGGGTTCCAGCTCTTCAAACCACTTACCGGGCATCGGTATGTCCTACGCGAATGTTCTGCGTACGAGTTCTGCGTACGAGTCCTATGTAAAGCGGGCCATGTCATCGGCGGCGTATTGGGCGACGGCGTGGTCGGCCTGGGCCGTCTCAGACAGGCGAGCGAGCAAGTCCTCGAGTTGACTGGCGGGGATCGCGCAGGTCATCTCGGCGTTGGGCATCTGGGTGCGCACGCGCGACAGCTGGCAGCCGACTGACGCGGCCATCTCACCGGCCTTGGCGATCGCGATGATATGGCACTGTGGCTTGCCTTCGATTCGGAGAGCGGGGAAGGCGTCGTGCAAGACCATCAGCTGGCGGCCGGTAATCCGAATCAGCACGACATCGGGATCAGCGGGCGATTCCGCGAGCGGGCCGTAGACGACTTCCTCGGGAGTTTCTGGGACGACTGGCAGCGCCATCGCCGCTTCAGGCGTGACCCAACCTGACTCGAGCAGCGCACCAACGTCACCGTGCTCCATCACGTCCATCAGGCTCAGGAAGCCATGCGTGACTGAACCGACTGAGCAGTTGGCGTGGTCTTGCGCGACCGTGGAGAACGTGTCGGCGGCGGCGTGCATCCAGAAGACGCAGCCGGCTGGCACGGCGCCGGTACGGCCGTCGTCCGCCGGCGAGGGCATGGTCGACTGAAAGCGGTTGACTCCGCTGGCAGCGTCGTGAAAGGTGATCGCGAGCGGGGCATTGGCGAGCCCCAGCGCGGACTGAAGCTGGCTGGCGAGGTCGGTCCAAGAGGTCATTTGGCGCTACTTTCCTGGTGTGGCTCGATTGGCTGCGGCTCGACTGGCATCGCGCCTGGCCTGCGGAAGGCCTCGCGCAGGGTGGGCGGAAAGAGCCGCCAATGGCTGGGCAGCATCGCTGCCGTGAGTCCAAGATAGATAACACCGAAGAGCCAGCGAATCAAGTTGTTGTCCTGGAAGAAAAACTGCGTGATCAGCTGCGCCAGGAAGATACTGAGCAACGCGAAACCCGCCCGCGCGGTAAGTCGCCGGTCGATGATCAGCATCACGCCGAAAGCTGACTGTGCGGCCGTGATGAAGATCTCCGCGCTCTGCACGCCACTCGAGGCGATGCCAGAGACGGCGCCGCCGCCGACGATATAGGCGATCGGCACCGAGGCGATCAGGAGCGTCCATTGGTTGACCTTGCTGGAGATCAGCATGTTGACGCCCATGCCCGCCGAGCCGCG
This sequence comes from Dehalococcoidia bacterium, assembly GCA_963422755.2. Taxonomy (GTDB): domain Bacteria; phylum Chloroflexota; class Dehalococcoidia; order Bin125; family Bin125; genus Bin125. Next base: position 1,662,714 of record OY730488.1, on the reverse strand, counting down.
CCAAACCAGGTAGAGCGCCGCCAGGAATTCGGGAGACTCTGATGCCAGCGGCGCGATCCATTGGATGACGAAGAACTCGCCGATGCCGATGTCGCGTCCGACGTATTCGAGTCCGTGCACGAAGGGCTCGGCCGAGAGGCCGATGACGATGGCCGAGTAGACGATGAAAAACAAGACGGCGGTGCGGCGCTGCCAAATAGGCAATCGACCGATAGCCTCGGCGGGGCCTTCCAGGTCGGGCTCATGCACCGGCGAGCGAGTCAGTCGAAGCACGTACCAGAAGAACAGCAAGGCCAGAATGACAGTGTCCTCAATGGCGATACGCCCCTTCGCGACGATGAGGAAGGAGTAGAACGTCGCGACCGTGAGGATGCCGATGTCGAGGCCGATGCCGCCGGGTAGCGCGAGCTGGGGCTCTGATCCGTCGGCGGGTTGCCGACGCAGCTCTCGCCAGACGTTGCGGGCTGTTGATTTGATCAGCTCGCGCGGCCCAGCTGATTTCCAGGCGAACAAAAATATGACGGTGGCCCAACCGACGCCGAGCAGCAGCCGGTTGGCCCCGGTCATGTTGGCCAACGCGAGCTCGTCCTTGCCGGGGATGCCTTGTCCCGCCTCGTATGCGAGTAGCAGGTCGACGGCGTACTCCGGCAGCACGGCAATGAACGCGACGAGCGCGACGGACAAGGAGGCGGGAATGTCGTGCTGCGAGGCCTCAGCGCCCGAAGAGATCAGAAACGCTGCCGACAGGATGGCTAATCCGGAGATGAGCACTTCGGGGTAGGTATCGAGATCGATCCCGCCGACGCGCAAGATCAGGGAGGGCAGTCCAGCGATGGTCGCCAAGAGCAGCAGTGTCCAGGGCGATCGAAGGCGCATGGGTGCAGGGTAGGGGCAGTCTGGCTATGCACCTGCAGCGCAGATCACTCGACCAATGTTCCGTCGCTCAATTTGTCAGGAGCTGGCCATATCTCAGCGCAGTACTCGGCCATCTGGCGGCTGCGGCGTCGGATATCGCCTTCGTCCCATTTCTGCATCGATTGCAAGTGGTTATTCATTAGCAGCACATCATATTGATTTAGTTTGGCTTTCTTTTCGCTGAAAGGCCCATTGGATAGTCGAGCATTCAACTTTCGCGTGACTAACGTAAGATTACCGATCGTGCTAACCAAAATTTCGCGCTCGGCACGCGCTTCAGGATCGGAATCCAGGTCAACACTCGCATCCGGATGCGGGTAGTGCGTTCGTGTCCATTTCTGTGGCAGTAAGTGCTCGATCGTAAAATTAATAGGCAAGTCCAGAACATCATCGCGCAGGTGTGCTTCTATCGCCCGCAATACCATCACGGTTTGGCGTCGATTCAGTTTTCCTTCTGCACCGTACAACGGGAAGTCTTTTTCTAAAGCACCGCGCAAATCCTGATCAGAAGGACAGGCCATTCGCTGATTACTATCGCGCAGACGATCGAAGTAATTGGCAACCTTGTCGCCGATATGCTCTTTGCCTGACAAAGACAATAAATTGAGCAGGTCTGTGACTAATCGGAGTGTATCTTGACCACCACCACCGCGCGACTTGCCAGTTAACAAGCGCCGTACAACGTAGCTCTCAATCACAGCGCAAGCCTGTTGTCGCTGTTCTTCTTCCGCCTCGGTGCCGTCGAGCTCTGCAAGGAGCCACAGCACCACTGAATTGAATCCGCCCGAAGGGAGGGTGCGCCATCGCTGAAGAAACACGCCGAGCGGTGAGTTGTCACTAAGCTCTAGCATCTTCCGGTAGTGCTCGCTCACTTGAATCAGGTCTGCGGCGACCCGCTCAACGGCGCCCTCATGAACTCTGACGTAGCGCTGGAACGCATCGAACACGGCACGGGCGGTTCGAGTATCGACTGCTGACGCGGGCAGCCCGGTCTGAGGGTCATTCCTTTTCACCACACGCATTGTCATCCACGCGATAAGTAAACTGTCAATTCGTGTCCGGCGTTCTTTGCCGCGCCCCGTTTCTTCCTGCCACCAATCACTACTGAATTCATCTAAATTCAAGCTGGTTGCCATGCCAGATCGTGTGTGATTAGCAATATAGTTCCTGGCCAGGTCCCAGGCAAGTAGCGGGGTACCGCGTGCATTTAGTGTTTCGAAAATGAGATTCGCATCGTCATCCGATTCCGTCTCGATGACGACGAATTGTAATTTGGATTTCAAAACGGTCAGCAGGCTATCGCTACGCTCGGCTAGTTGCGATTCGTCGATTCCGGACAGCCACTCGCTGACTTGGTCGGAGAAATAGCGGTATGCCTGAGCGAGTCGCGAGTTGCTATTTTCCGCCTCTTCGGGGTGCGTCATCACGATTCTGAACGCCGCTTGATCGTGACGAGTGGAGGTGATCTTGAGCAGCTGCTGTTCAGCAAACAACGGTTGATTGTAGATAAGTGATTTCAGATACCCCGCTTTGTCTTGTCGCAGTTCCATCAGGGTGTTCTTGACGGCGCTCAACAGTAATTGAAGTGTAGTTAGACGTTGCTGACCATCGATGACTTCGTACTGTAGTGGCTCAGTGAGTTTGTTCTCTTTCTGTTGTAGCACGATGGCGCCCAGGAAATGGGCACGCAATGCTTTCGATTGGTATTGTAGATATGTCTCCGCTGCTTTTTTCACGTCTGCCCAAAGAGGCTCCCATTGATCCTCTTCTTGCCAGACGTAGCGGCGTTGGTAGGAGGGAATCGCGTAATGCACGTCTTTACTGAAGAGTTCATCCAAAGTCTGGAGGGCGGTGTCCATGGGCGGGTCCTTGAATGCGGCACGCGGAGGCCATGCTGCGAGCATAGGACGGCGCTGCTCTGCTGTCCAGGGCGACGCTGGGTTATGTGTCTGTGAGGCTCTGCAGTGTTTGGGTGAGGGTCTGTTGCCAGTTGGTGGCTGATTGGCGTGGTTCGAGCGTGTACCTGAGTTGTGTCGGGCCGATTCGGATTTGTCGGGGTGTGTTGATATGTCGCTGCGCCTCTGTGAAACGTAGCCCGCGGGCCAGGCGGATGACAACGCTATCGCCTTCGGATTGTATAGATTCCGCTCCGATCCGCGAGGCCAGTAGCTTGAGTTTGATGGCCGCCAACAGGTTGCAGGTCGGCTGCGGGGGCGGTCCCAGTCGATCCGTTAACTCTTGTGCGAAGTCGTCCAGGGTGTTCATGTCATCGATAGCGGCAAGGCGTTGATAGAGTGTCATGCGCAGACCGATATCGTCGACGTACGATTCGGGAAGGTAACAGGGGATGTGAAGGTCGAGTGTAACGCGCGTACCTTGTCGGCTCGGCGGCGGACGCTCGCCGCTGCGCTTGAGCCGGGCGCGTTCGACGGCCTCGGCGAGGAGTTGCGTGAACAAGGTGAAGCCGACGGCGCCAATGTGTCCGGATTGTTGCGCGCCGAGCAGGTTGCCGGCGCCGCGAATTTCGAGGTCGCGTAGCGCGATCTGGAAGCCAGCGCCGAGATCGTCGGCTTCCATGATCGTCGCCAGACGCCGCTGCGCGACTTCCGACAGCGCGCGGTAGGGCGGCGTCATCAGGTAGGCGTAGGCGCGCGCGCTGGCGCGTCCGACTCGACCGCGTAGCTGGTAGAGCTGGGCCAAGCCCAGCCGCTCGGCGCGGTCGATGATGATCGTGTTGACGCGTGAGATGTCGACGCCTGATTCGATAATGGTGGAGCAGACGAGCACATCGGCGTCGCCGCGGGTGAACTGTTCCATGTGCGCGCGGAGGAGCTGCGCGGGCATCTGTCCGTGCGCGACGAGGAACTGCGCCTCGGGCACGAGCTCGCTCAGCTTGTGCGCTTCGCGGTCGATCGTGCGGACCTCGTTGTGCAGGAAGTAGACCTGCCCGCCGCGATCGAGCTCTCGCAGGATCGCTTCCCGGATCACGGCGTCGTCCCGCTCCATCAGGTGCGTGGTGATCGGCAAGCGCTCGTCGGGCGGCGTGGCGATGGTCGACATGTCGCGGAGGCCGGTGACGGCCTGGTGCAGCGAGCGCGGGATCGGCGTGGCGGTGAGCGCGAGCACGTCCACCTCGCGACGCATCTTCTTCAGGCGCTCCTTGTGTGCGACCCCGAAACGCTGTTCCTCGTCGACGACGAGCAGACCGAGGCTCTTGAAGCCGATGTCGCGCTGGAGCAGTCGGTGCGTGCCGATCACGATGTCCACGGCGCCCGTCTTGAGGCCCGCAACGGTATCGCGCTGTTCCTCGGCGGTGCGCAGCCGCGACAGCAGGCCGACCTGCACGTTCATCGCGGCGAGCCGCTCGCGAAAGGTGTCGTAATGCTGCTGCGCGAGCACGGTGGTTGGCACGAGCACGGCCACTTGGTGTCCAGATATCACGGCCTTGAAGGCGGCGCGCACGGCGACCTCCGTTTTGCCGTATCCGACGTCGCCAACGATCAACCGGTCCATCGGTCGGGGTGCTTCCTGGTCGCGGCGGACTTCCTCGATGGCACGATGCTGGTCGGGCGTTTCGACGTAGGGGAATGAGGCTTCGAGCTCGATCTGCCATGGGGAGTCGGGTTCAATTGCGATACCGGGCTCGGTCTCGCGTGTTGCGTGGAGTTCGAGCAGCTCATCGGCGATATCAGCGACGGCGCCACGCACGCGGGATTTCGCACGCTGCCACTGACCGCTGCCCAGCCGTGTCAGCGTCGGGGCGGCTTCAGACGGACCGACGTACGGCTGTAGCCGGTCGAGCTTGTCGATCGGGACGAGCAGCCGGTCGCCTTGGGCGTAGCGAATGTCGAGATACTCGCCGTGTCGACCGCCGATGGATTGGTGCACGACACCGTGGAAGCGTCCGATGCCGCTGTCCACGTGGACGACGAAATCGCCCTGCTTGAGTGATTCCAACAGATGTGGGTCGGATGCGGGGACGGCGCGTGACTTGAGCGGACGACGTTGGCGCTGGCGCTCGAAACCGAAGATTTCGGTGTCGGAGGTGAGCGACAGGAGGCGCTGGCCACTATCGGGGTCGTCGAGCACCCAGCCCTCGGCGATGGCCGCGCGACCCAGCGAGATGACGCCAGCGTCAGGCGCGCGCTGCGGTATGAGCTGAGCAACCGGCAATCCAAGATCGGCCATCAACTGGGACAGTCGCGACTGCTGCAGCGAGACTACGACACGCGCGCCACCATCAGCGTTGGTGCGCATCGACTCGAACAGCTGGGCGAGTCGGCCGCCTAGCCGCGACGCTGCATGGAAGGGCAACCTGCGCTCGCCGCTGGCCAGCCGGAAGAGCGAACGCGTGCATGCGCTGAGGTCGGACAGTTGTAACTGGAGTTGCTCGGCGCTCAACCATGGATGTGGCAAGCCGACGGGGATCCGAGCGCTCGATTCCAGTTCAGCGCGCGCGTGCACGGCGCGCGCGTCGCGCGTCTCGGCACGAGCAGCGACATCCTGTGGTTCGTCGACGAGGACCAGCGCGTGCGGCTGGATGTGGTCGAAGATTGTTGCCGGTGCGAGGAACGGTGTCCAAAAATCTGGTCGCAGTGTGGACTGCCAGCCGCCGGGTCCACGACGCAGGCGCTCGATGTCCGAGGCCAGGGCGGCTGTGTCGGCTGGTACCTCGGTTGCGGCGTTCTGGTTGGCGGCGTCGCGGTTGGCGGCACCGACTGAGGCGAGCAGCGCATCGATTCGTGGCTGCCATGCGGTGGATCGGACCCACTCCCGCGCCGCGCGCAGTTCGACGGAGTCCAGCGCGTCGGTGGAGCGTTGGGAGACGGGATCGAAGCGGCGGATCTGTTCCACCTCGTCGCCGAAGAACTCAATACGGATCGGTTGGTCATCGGCGGGCGGCCACAGGTCGACGATGCCACCGCGTACGGCGAACGTCGCTGGCTCCTGTACCTGGCGTTGGCGTTCATAGGCGTTGGCGTCGAGCGACTCGATCAGGTCTGTCAGACGCAGCGCGTCAGCGACCCGCACGCGTTCCAGTGCGGCGTTGGGTGGGGCGGTGCGCTGGGTTGCGGCGTCGACGTCGGTCACGACGATCGGTGTTTGCTCGCGTAGCGATTCGAGGGCGGCGAGTCGGGCCTCGACGAGGTCGGGCGCGGGGCGCTGGCGCTCGTAGGGCGCTGTTTCCCGAGCGGGGAAGGGTGACAGGCGGAGACGATCGTGGTCGTTCAGCCAGAGCGGCAGCGCGTCGAGTAGGTTGGCGGCCCGATCGGGCGTCGCCGTCAGCACGAGCACCGCTTCGTTGTGCCGTGCGGCGAGGGCGGCGATCACGGCTGGCTTGGCGGCGTCGGGCAGACCCAGCAGCGGTTGGTGATCGAAAGGCTCGACAGCGCGGAGCACAAGCGGGCCGAGTCCTGCAAGCAGGCCGGGAGGGGAATCGTGCGGGTCGCTGGCGCTCACGCGCGTCGGCTCCATCCGCTAGACGCAAACGACAGTGTATGCGGAGTATGCGGGGGGGGGCTGCAGTCGGGGCTGTGTGGGTCAGCTCTGTGAGGTGGGGACTAGCCGGTGCGGCCCGATGAAGCCGATGTGAATCAGTTTGGTGCGTCCGCCGGTGTCGTCGTAGAAGTACAGGCGGGGGATGTGCTGGCCGCCGCCTTCGGCGATCTTGAGGTGCGCCTTCATGTGGATGTAACCACGTGGATCGATTTGGGAATCGACGTTGAATCTGCGCGTCCGCTGCAGTTTGCCATCGTGCATCACGGTATCCGACTCGGACATAGCAAGCTTCTTGGCGGTCGCAGGCCAGACGTTGTGCTCACTGTTGGAGTGCTCACACCACTCCCAGAAGCCTCCGGAGAAAAACTTGGCTTCTTTCGCGTAGGCGTTGAGCGCGCACAGTCCCTTCCAGAGCTCGCGAGCCCAGTCGGAGGCTTTTTCGTCGGCATCGAGCGCCTCGATCTCCTTGGGCGCAGCATTGTGGATCGCAACCCGCTCGCACTCCGCACGGGCGATTTCGATGACCCCGGCGATCGTCGGCGCGGGCGGCGCGTCGTAGTCGATCGGGTCCGCGCGCTCGGCGCGGCGGTCGCGGATCAGAGCATCGTAGGAGCCGAGCTTGAGCTGCAGCTTGTGGCGCTCTTCGTTGGCTTCGTCGCGTTCGCACTCCATCTGTCGGAGATCATTGCTGAGTGATCGGAGGCGTTCGTTGAGTTCCCCGGACTCGCGCTCATGCGCGTCCGACATCCGCTCCAGCGCTTGCTGGCGTTCTTCGAACTGCGCCCGCCAGCGCTCGCCGTCCTGCTGAGCCGCTCGCAATTCTGACTGCAATCGCTCGATCTCGTCGTTCGACATCGCCAGTGCGGCAGGGTCCGCTGCAGGTGTAGCCGGGCCACATTCGGGGCCGGACGCCGCAGCAGCCTCTGCCAGTCGCTGGAGCGACCGCGCTGCAAGTACGCAGGCTTCAGCGGCGTCCATGCGAATTGAATCGTCGCGTTCCTCGCGCAGATAGTCGATCAATGTCATGGCGGAGCGGTAGTGGGCGCGGGTGAGGACGCATAGTGCGTCGAGTTTGGGGGCATGATCCGTCATCGGGCGCGCCTGGCGCGGGCGGAATCGGGGTGCACGACAGTCACTTGACGGAGCTCGGCGGGCTGGATTGGTTGTAGAGGTTCATCGCCGAATCGACGTCGTGCGCCAGTATGTGGATGACGGTCTCGGCCGCGCGGAGCTCGGCGGCGCGGATCAAGCGCGCATCGGCAGGCGATGGATCACTCAGCAGCCAGTCGGCGACGTCGTTGGGATGGCGCGACGGCTTGCCGTCGATGACCGGTCGGCCCACGCCGATACGGATGCGGGGAAAGTCCAGCTCGCCGATCAGCGAGCGGATCGACCGCATACCGCGTTGTCCGGCGTCGGAGCCGTTGGGCCGCACACGGATGCGACCGGGTGGCAGGTCAAGTTCGTCGACGAGCAGGATGAGGCTGGATGGTTCGGCGCGGTAGCGATCGAGCAGCGCTTGCACGGCCTTGCCGGATTCGTTCATGAACGTGCGGGGCAGCGCGACGGCGACGTTGCCGTACGGGGTCACCCTCTGCGCCACACGGTAGTGGCGCTCGCGCGTTGGCTGGGGCATCGACAACAGTCGCGCCAGCTCGCGCGCCGCCCGCAGTCCAGCGTTATGTCGGTGGCCTGAGTAGTCAGCACCGGGGTTGCCAAGCCCCACCACCAGGCGGGCGCTGTCCAGCGGCTCGATACCGCGTCGCTGCAGCTTGCGCAGTTTAGATAGTTTGGGCTGTGCGAATAGTCGCGCCATACTCCAAGTCTCGCAGGCGGTTGGCCCGCAGGCTAGTCCGCGCTGGCGTGGTACTTCTCGCCCAGCGCGGTTTCCCAGCGTAGGTAGTGCTGCATCTCAGCGTATCCGCGCTGGGGACCGAAGCTGAGGACGTCATTGGGCGGCGTCAGGACACCTGTGAGGCCGTATTCGATAGGCAGGCCGGCGGCTCGGTAGGCCGCCATACCGCCTGCGACCACGCTGACGCCGGGCCGTCCGAGCTCGCGCAGTGTCTGAGCGGCCAACGCAGACTGCGCGCTGTCCTCGCAGATCACGGTGATGGGCGTCGCATGTTCAGGCACGAACTCGGCGATGTCGCGCTCGAGCCGGGCGCGTGGCGCCCAGCGCACGCCTGGCGGATGCGCCCGTGCGAACTCCTGGCTCGTACCGACGTGTAGCACGACGGGATGGGGCTGATCGAAGATTGTCGCTGGTGCGATCCACGACGCTGATTCACGCGCGGCGGCCACGATGGGCGGTTCTGACGAACCGCCCTCGTTCGCGAGTGGACGGCCCGCCTCTCGCCAGGCTGACGTACCGCCGTCGAGCGCGTAGACGTGTTGGTGTCCCATCTGTCGGAACCACGACGCGGTCAGCGCGGCTCGGGCGACACCGTCGCAGGCGAAGACGAGCGGCGCGTGTCTGACCACCGCGACGTCGTCGGAGCGCTGTACCGCTTGGCCACCTGGGAAGTGTCGGAAGCCTGGAATGTGGCCGGTGCGGCGCTCGGCGTCTGTGCGGACGTCGATGAAGTACACGCTCTCTGAGCGAGCGCGTTCGCGCAGCGCGTCGAGGTCGGCGAGGTCGATCAGGGCCACGTCGTCCGCCTGTGCGCAGCGACGCGCGTAGGATTCGGCGGCAGCGCGGCCAGCGTCGGAGACTGCGGGCAGTGCCTCACGGTCGGCTCCGAACTCGAGCGCGTGGCCAGCAAGCAGCCAGCCCGAGGTGCCGTTGCGCAGTCCCACAACCTCGCGGTCGATCGTCATGCGCTGCAACACGCGGGTGCCGATAATGCTGCGCGTGCGGCCGGCGCAGTTGACGACCACCGTCGCGTCGGGCGGCGCCTCGTCGAGGATGTCCGTGATGCGGTAGGCCAGCTCACCGCCAGGTAGCGAGCGCCCGCCGGGAATGCAGGCGCGTCGGAATTCTTCAGGGGTGCGCGTGTCGAGGATGACCAGTGGATCGCCGCGTGCGATGCGTTCAGCGAGATCGTCGGCGGCGATCTCCGGCACACGGTGGACGACCTCAACGCGTTCGCCAAAGTCCTTCGAGGGCACGTTGACACCCCACTCGGTGGGCAAGTCCAGATACGACCAGCGGTTGACGCCGCCAGCCAGCAGGTGGACGTCGGTGTAGCCCATGCGCTCAGCGGTGGATGCGGCCAGATGGACGAGGCGCTCATCCTCGTCGCACAGGACAATCGGCGTGCCGAAATGCGGGACAGCGTCGGACAGCTCGAACTCGAGCATGCAGCGGGGGATCAGCGAGGAGCCTGGGATGTGGCTGGCGTTGTACTGGGGCGGATCGCGGACGTCGATCAGTGCAAGCGGCGATTCGTCGGCGAGTTGAGTCTGGAGTTGGTGTGGGGCGATGGGCGTTGGCATGGGCAATCGATCAGCGCAGCCGACAGGGGTGGATCAGATAGTCTGAGTCTAACGGCGAAAGGCAGCCAACCGGTGGCCGTACTGAACGAGACCAAGCTCAGAGCTGCACTCGTCGAACGTAGCCTATGCGATCGCGAGACCGCGGTGGCGATTGGCGAGGTCGCACAGGAAGTCTGGAGCGAAGCGACGCGCGACTTCGCGACTGAGGGCAAGATCGCTACAGCGGTGGCCGATCTGCGCACGGCGCTCGTGGAAACGTTGCGGGAAAGCGAACTGCTGCAGGTTGAGCGCCAGCTCGCGCTGCAGAAAGAGGTGGCGGAGTTCCGCCAGGAGGTAGCCGAACGGGACCAACAGCTGCGCCAGGAGATGGCGGAGTTCCGCCAGGAAGTAGCCGAACGAGACCAGCAGCTGCGCCAGGAGATGATCGAACGGGACCAACAGCTGCGGCAAGAGATCGCCGAACGAGATGCGCGCTTACTGCGTGAGATCAGCGCCGGTGACGAGCGCCTGCGTCGGGAAATGGCTGAGGGCCATGAACATCTGCACAAGGAAATCAGCGAGGGTGACGAGCGCCTGCGGCAAGAGATCCTCAAGGGTCATGAGCATCTGCGACAAGAGATCAGCGCCGGTGACGAGCGCCTGCGTCGGGAAATGGCTGAGGGCCATGAACGTCTGCACAAGGAAATCAGCGAGGGTGACGCGAGTCTGCGTCGGGAAATAGCTGACGGTGACGCGAGTCTGCGTCGGGAAATAGCTGACGGTGACGCGAGTCTGCGTCGGGAAATGGCTGAGGGTGACCGAATCCAGCGCGAAGAACAAGCGGCACGCGACAAGAGTTACCGTGAAGAACAGGTCGAACGTGACCGAATCCAGCGCGAAGAACAAGCGGCGCGCGACAAAGGCTACCGCGAAGAACAAGCGGCACGCGACCGCCAAACACAGTGGCTGATTGGACTGGGCTTCACGGCGTTCGGGGTTCTCGCGACGGTTCTGGCTGTGTTCACCTGAGGGATCGGAGGCCCGACGCTTTTCTGAGCGCGTTGGCGGCCCGTTCGAAGCTGGGGAAGGTAGCGATGCCTTCCTGCTGCAGACGCGTCCTCGCTTGCAGCGCGGCCTCCTCGACGTGGCTGGGGTGGAGGGCGGTGAGAAACGGTTTGCCCGACTGCGCCATGAACCGCTTCAGGCTGCTGATCAGGCGTTCGAACTCCTCTGGCTTGTCCTGCCAGCGGCGCGCCATGAACGTGGCTGAGAGTTCCATACCGACCGCGTCAATGTTCTGGTCGGCGTCGAGAATTTCGAAGATCGTGTCGAGATGCTTGGGATCCTGACCGATGGTGCCTGCGGCATCGAGCGGATTGCGGTAGCTGCCGCCGATGATGTTGAAGAACTCGGAGAGCTGCGCGTAGCTGTCGTCGCTGAGCGTGGGCACCTTCCAACCGGCTTTTTCGAATGCGTCGGTGAGCACGACGGACTGGCCGCCGGTCATCGCGATCAGGCCGAGGTTGCGGCCTTGCGTGCGCTTGGTTAACAGGGTTGCTTTGACGACGTCGATCATCTCGTCGAGGTTGTGCACGGCAACGGCGCCGACCTGACGGATCATCGCCTCCCAGATAGCCTGATCGGAGGCGAGCGAGGCGGTGTGCGAGCGGATCGCGCGTCCACCGCCCTCGGTCTGGCCGCCCTTCCAGATGATCACGGGTTTCTGAGCCGCGACCTCACGCAGGGTGCGAAACAGACGTCGCCCGTCGTGCGCGCCTTCGATGTACATGCCGATCACTTCGGTGTGCGGATCGTCGGCGAGGTACTCGAGGTAGTCGGCGGCTTCGAGAATGATGCCGTTGCCGAACGACACGAGGGTCGAGCAGTACAGTCCGTTGGCGGCGCCGGTGAGCGAGAAGTTCATCCCGTGCGTGCCGCTCTGCGAGACGAAGCCAACGTTGCCTTGCTGCCCGGCGGGCTGGTCGCGGTTGAACCTGACACCGAGCCCAGGCACGTGCAGCCCCATGCAGTTGGGACCGATCAGCGCCAGCCCTGCGGGGTCGGCGATCTGGCAAATCTTGTCCTGCAGTTCGAGTCCGATATCCTCGCCGGTCTCTGCGAAGCCGGAGGTGAACAGGGTGACGCCGCCGACATCCGCTTCGACGCAGGACTGCACAATGAACGGCGCGACCTGTCGGGGCACGGCGCAGACGGCGAAGTCGATTCGCTCGGGAATATCGGAGAGCGATTTGTAGTTGGGGACGCCGAGTTCCTCGATGCCTGGAATCTCGTTCTCGTCGACCTGGACGCTGTAGAGCGGCCCATCGAAGGTCTTCATCGAACGCAGCCAACTGTAGCCACTGGCCTTCTTGTCGCCGATCACGGCCACCGCCTTGGGGGCGAGGGCGCGAGTCAGGCGCTCACGTGTCACAGCCATTTGCGTTCTCCTTCATCACCTACTCGCTCATCGAGGCGAAGCGATCGACAGCAGGGGCCCGATTCCTGGCGCGTCTGACCGGCGCTAGGAATCGGCGGTCAGCAGGATGCGTGCATCGACGGCCACAGCGCCATCGGGGCGGGCGAAGACGGGGTTGAGGTCAAGCTCAGCGACATCCGGGTTGGCCTCGGCGAACGCGGAGAGCTGTAGCAGCATCTGCTCGATCGCCTCGAGGTTGGCGGCGGCTTGGCCGCGCACGCCTTCGAGGATGGGAAAGCCCTGGATCTCGCGGATCATCTCAGCGGCGTCGCGGGGTTCGAGCGGCACGATGCGGAAGGCGACGTCCTTGAGCACCTCCACGAATACGCCTCCCAGCCCGAACATCAACACTGGCCCGAATTGCTGGTCCTGCGTGACGCCGAGAATGACTTCGGCGCCGGGCTCAGCCATAGGTTGGACCGAGAGGCCCTGCAGTTCGGCGTCGGGCGCAGCTTCCTGGACGCGCGCCTGGATGGCGTCCCAGGCCGAACGCAGCGCTGGCTCATCGGCGATACCCAGCTCCACGCCGCCTACATCGGTCTTGTGCGTGATGGAGTCTGAGACCACCTTGAGCGCGACGGGGTAGCCGAGTTCGCTGGCATGGGAGGCGGCCTCGTCGGCGGAGGCGGCGAGGCGAGTCTCGGTCACATTGAGGCCGGCTGCGGCCAGCAGCTGTTTGGCTTCGACCTCAGACAACAGCGTGCGCTGCTGGGCGCGCGCGGCGGCGATGGGGTTGTCAGGGACCTCTGTTGGCATGGGCGTCTCCGCAGGCGGTCGTGCGTGTCCGTTTCAGGCGCTCGGGTCAGACGCGCGCGCCAGACGATCGAGCGAGGTCAGGATACAGGCTGGGCGATATTGAGCGTCCGCTGGTCGTTCGATGGAGTATCTGTATACTCGATTGCGCCGTTATGAGTGGTGCGCCGTTATGAACGGCCGAGGAGTGGCCCATGGCTGAGGACAATCCGTTTGACGACTACGTGGACATTCTGGGGGCGGCTCAGGAGCTCAGCATCCACCCGCAGTCGATGCGCCGCTTAATCAAGCAGGGCAAGATCCCCGCCCGGCTCTACGGCGGCAAGTACATCATCAAGCAGGATCAGCTGATGATGTTCAAATCGAACTATGATCCGCGTCCAGGCCGCAAGCGATCGCCGCGCTTGTTGTAGGGGCGGTGTGAACGAGTGGTTCGGGCTAGCCGCAGATAAGTGGTTCGGGCTAGCCGCAGATAAGTGGTTCGGACTAGCCGAACGCCACGATCAGCCCGTTGACGACGCTGACTGCAGCGAAGCCGAGTCCGACGACGGCCAATACCCAGGTACGCATCCTGGCGTCTCGCGCCTCTTGATCGCGCGCGCGCTGGCGTTCGCGCTCGTCGCGCTCTCGTTCGCGTTCGTCGCGCTGGCGCTCGCGTTCGTCACGCTCTCGTTCTCTGGCGCTGTTCTCTTTGTGAAATTCGTTGATCTCGTGGCGAATATCGGCTAGGAACTGCGCCTGTTCCGCCAGCATTTCGGCGCGCTCCACCCGCCACTGCTCGATCAGGCGATCCAACGAGTCGGCCGTGGCGTACCGCACGAGCGCCTGATCGAAGAGATCGTCGATCAGGACGGCGGCAACTTCGGCTTTGCTGTTGGCGCAAAGCTCGTTGTCTTGCAGGCGGTTACGAAGGTCGAGGACGTCGATCGATGACATACCGCTCCTCGATGCTCTCTCGGGCGAGCGCGATGACCTTGCGAGCTTGTTCCTCGGTGAAATCGCAGCGTTGCATCACTTCGGGCAGTATTTCTTCGACGATCTCATCGAGCCGCCACAGTGGGAGTGGAATTTTTGCTGGCATCGCGAAGTCCTTAGGTCGATGTTAGCGCGCCTGCAGGCAGGTGCGCCCGGCTGGTGCAGCTGGCTAGTGTGACTGGGACGCTCCCTGGATGATCTCCTCCACGACATGCGGCTCGGCCAGTGTGGTGACGTCACCGACGTTCTCGGGTTCGCCCTCGGCGACCTTGCGCAGGATGCGCCGCATGATCTTGCCGCTCCGCGTCTTGGGCAGTCCGCCGACGAACTGAATCCTGTCGGGCGTGGCGATCGGGCTGATCTCGGCGCGGACCTGTCGCTTCAGTTCACCGGCGAGCTCCGGGCCGGGGTCGAAGCCGTCTTTGAGCAGGACGTAGGCGTAAATGCCTTCGCCCTTGATCTCGTGTGGATAGCCCACGACCGCCGCCTCGGCGCAGCCGGCGTGGCCGACCAACGCGCCCTCGATCTCGGCGGTGCCAAGTCGGTGGCCTGAGACGTTGAGTACATCGTCAACGCGACCGGTGAGCCAGTAGTAGCCGTCGTGATCGCGGAATGCACCGTCGCCGGTGAAGTACTTGCCTGGGTACTGGCTGAAGTAGGTGTTGATGAAGCGTTCGTGGTCGCCGTAGACGGTGCGCATCATGCCGGGCCAGCTACGCGCTAGACAGAGCAGGCCGCTCTGCTGGTTGCCCTCGAGTTCGGCGCCGTCAGGGTCGACGAGGACTGGCTCGATGCCGAAGAAGGGCAGCGAGGCGGAGCCGGGCTTCATGTCGTTGGCACCCGCGAGGCCGGTCAGTACGTGGCCGCCGGTCTCGGTTTGCCAATAGGTATCGACGATCGAGCAGCGTCCTTCGCCAACGACATCAAAATACCAACGCCAGGCTTCGGGATTGATCGGCTCGCCTACGGTACCCAACACACGCAGGCTGGTGCGCTGATGGTTCTTCACCCACTCATCACCCTCGCGCATCAGCGCGCGGATCGCGGTTGGGGCGGTGTAGAGGATGTTGATCCCGAGTCGGTCGATCATGTCCCAGTAGCGGCCGGCGTCGGGGTAGGTTGGGATCGACTCGAACATGACCGAGGTCGCGCCGTTGCCGAGCGGGCCGTAAACGATGTAGCTGTGGCCGGTGATCCAACCGACGTCAGCGGCGCAGCAGTAGATGTCGCCGTCTCGGTAGTCGAAGGTGTAGCGGTGGCTGAGCATCGTGAAGAGTAGGTAGCCGGCCTGCGTATGCAGGACACCTTTGGGTTTGCCTGTCGAGCCTGAGGTGTAGAGGATGAACAGCGGATCCTCCGCGTCCATCACTTCGGGTTCGCATTCGGGCGACTGCTGGGCGACGGTCTCGTGCCACCAGATATCGCGGCCGTCCTGCATCGTGACGTCGCCCCCGGTGTGCTGGTGAACGAGCACGAACTCGACGCAATCCACTCCGTTCGCGTCGAGCTGATCCAGCGCGGCGTCGACGTTGGCCTTGAGCGGCACGACGCGCCCGCCGCGTTTGCCTTCGTCCTGGGTGATGATCGCCTTGCAGAGCGAATCGGTCACGCGGTCGGCGATGGCGGTGGCGGAGAAGCCGCCGAAGATCACCGAGTGGATAGCGCCGATGCGCGCGCAGGCTAGCATCGCTGCGACAACTTCGGGCGTCATGCCCATGTAGATGGCGACGCGGTCGCCCTTACCGACGCCGCGGCGGCGCAGCTCGTTGGCGACGCGACAGACTTCGGCGTGCAGCTCGCGGTAGCTGATCGCCTCGTTGTCGCCGGGCTCGTCGCCCTCCCAGAGGATCGCGGTCTGATCGCCACGCGACTCGAGGTGGCGGTCGAGGCAGTTGACGGAGACGTTGAGTTTGGCGTCGAGGAACCAGGCGATCTGGCCTGAGGCGAGGTCTTCCTTATAGAGGGTGCGCCAGGGCTCGATCAGGTCGAGATGGGCCGCCGCCATCTCGCTCCAGAAGGCCTCGGGCTCGTCGAGCGAGCGTCGCCAGAGCGTCTCATAGCCCTCGCGAGAGGTGACCAGCGCGCCCGCGCGAACGCGGGCGGGCGGCGCATAGGTCTCGTTGACGGGCATAGCGGCGTCAGGGGTGGTCATGGCGTGTTCCTCGCGAGCTTCGGCAGACGCTGGGTTTGCTGAAAATCCTAACGCGCCTGTGTCCGCTCAGCGGCAGGAGACTGACCAGCAACCGTTCGGCGCAGCCGACACTCGGCATACGGTTCAATTCGCTAGGCTGCAGGAGATCGTCCACTGCCCTTTGGGCGCGGCGTTCACTTCAAACCAGACCTTACCGACAGGTACGTCCGCAGACCAACCGTCGCCAACCACAAGCTTTGCTCTCCCGCTCCAGGAACTCTCAATCTCGTTCGCGTGCAGCCCTCCGTAAGAACCGTCGAAACCATACGAAACCACGCTGAAATTGTCGCCACCGTACTCGTCGTCATTTCCGCTGACCGAAACGGAACAGATATAGTGCCCGGCGCTAAAGTGTCCGGCTGAGCGATAGTCATCGCCAGAACCGCTAAGGGATAGATATGGAGTTTCCATTGTGGCGACAGCCGGCTCGACGTCGACCGCAATCGGCGTGGATTTGAGCCAGCGCCCAACTGGCGCATCGGCAGGGAAAAAGCGGCTCCGTGGGAGCACCCGCTCACCGTCCTGTTCGAGCGCGAACTCGATGCGCCCATCTTCCAATTTCTGCGCCACGATGCGCACGTCCGACGTGCTGGAGATGCTTTGGCTGAGGGCGAAGCCGATCCCGCCAATGGCGATCAGAGCCGCGATCAATCCCAGCGTGAGCCGTCTCTGTATGTGTGTCATCGCCGAATCCTTTCTCCAACCGGATACTTGTGCTGCACGGCGTCCGACCGCAAAGCCGATTACCGTACACCACGGTGTCGAGTCTGTCCAGCTTGCTGTGCGCGTGCAGGAGGGCGCACTAGTGGACGAAGTTAGCTCTCGTCTTGCTCGCCTTGCCCATCTTCGTCATCGATGCAACCACTGTCGATGAGTAACTGCCTGGTCTCTGGGTTGAGCCCGTCCTGGGCTGCCTCTATCTGCGCGGCGGCGGCCATGGCGGGAGCAAACAGCGCCCAGGCGTTGTACGGCTCGTCCTCACCTTGTGAACGAGCGAATGACAGGAGCTCACCTATAGCGATGACTGATGCTCTGTGGAACTGCCGTACCTCAGCAGGTGGCTCGATCTGCCGGTACTCGTCGTAGACCTCCTCAATGTAATTGGCGTACTCACCGAAGGTGACCCAGGTCTCGTCGTCAGACTCAACTTCCCGATCACACAGTGCGACATACTCGGCCAGCGAGAGTGTGTCGTCGCTGCATGATGCGGTTGCGATCGCAAGCAGCGTTGCCAGTGCAGTCATAGCTGCACCCGCAATCCACTTTCGTTTCTGCGTCATTCCATCTTCCCTTCTGTTTCTTCACACCGCGGCCTGCATTGTGTGCCAACCGCTCGAGCGCAAAGCCGATTACCGTACACCACGGTGTCGTGGCTGTCCACCGAATAGCGGGCGTTGCTGGACATGAGTCGCAGTGGGGCGCGGCGGCGGTGATACGCTGCGTCTGTGAACGATGGCCAACCTGGAGAGGGCGTACGATGGCGCAGCAGGAACCGTTTCAGCGCATTTCGGTGGCGGACGCGGAGGCGAAGCGCCAGACCGGGGTGACCCTGATCGACACGCGCGAGCTGGACGAGTACCAGGACGGGCACGCGGCGGGTGCGCCGCTGATGCCGCACATGTCGGTGATGAGCCGCGCCGACGAGCTTGAGCAGATCGCTGGCGGCAAGGACCAGCCGATCATGTTCATCTGCGCCAAGGGGCAGCGCTCGGCGGTGGCCTGCGAGTTCGCCGCAGCGCTGGGCTTCAGCGACCTCTACAACGTCGAAGGCGGCACCGAGGCCTGGATCGCCGCTGGCCTGCCGACTGAGACGCCCGGCTAGCGTCGGCGCGTGGACCGGACCGACGCAGGCCGCACTGACCGCACAGGCGGGCGACGCAGATGCTGAGGAATATGAGCGGCACGCAGCGCTATGCGCTGTTTGTGCTGGTCGTGGTCGTCGTCGTGGTGGTCTACCTGTTCGTCTCGGGTAGTTTCAATGAGCTCACCGGCGGTGACGATCAGACACCGTCTGCGGCGGACGACACGGCGACCGCGGTGGTCGCATCGACAGCGGTGGCGTTGGGCACTACGGAGCTGGTCGGCGCGGTCCAGGTGACGATCGAGGGGGTCACGTTCCCCGATCGGATTCGAGCGGAAGGCCGGTGGCGCAGCCCCGCGCAGCGCTTCGCCGCTGTGCGCCTGACCATGACGAATCGCGCCCAGCAGGCGGTCTCGCTACCGCTGGATGGTCTCCAGCTGGTTACCGTCGATGGACGCGCCTATCTGGCCGACGCGGCGCTCTCGCTGGGCGCGGCGCGGTCTGCGGGCGGCGTGGTCTACGCACCGCCGTTGACGCTGCAGCCGCAACTGACGATCACGGTCATCGCGGTCTACGACATCCCGCTCGACGCCAGCGGTCTGCGCTTGCGCGTGCACGGCGGTTGGGAAGAATTCGAACTGTTCGATTAACGCGAGGGCATGGTTGGGGAGCGGCTATGACGATCTTGATGTTCGACATCGACGGCACGTTGTCGCACTCCCAGGGCGCGGGGACGCTGGCGATGTCGCGGACGTTCGAGCAGCTCTGGGGAATCGACGAGGCGCTCGCTGGCATGAACTTCGCTGGGCGCTCGGACTCCTGGATCGTGCCGACGGCGCTGGCCAATCATGGTCGGAGTTGTTCGGCCGGCGAGCTGTCGCGTTTTCAGGATTTCTATGTGGGGCATCTGACGGACGCGCTGGCGGAGCGAAACTCGCAGCTCTGTCCGGGCGTGCGGGAACTGCTCAGGGCGTTGGCTGAGGAGGACGTCGTGATCGGTCTGGGGACCGGCAACTTCCGCCGCGCGGCCGTGGCGAAGCTGTCGCCGCTGGGGATCTGGGACTACTTCATCGACGGCGGTTTCGGCGACGATCACGCAGACCGTGCGGAACTACTGGCCGTCGGACTGGAGCGCCTGCGTACGCACGCACGCGACGCTGCGGGTGTCGTGGTGATCGGCGATACCGGACACGACGTGGCTGCGGGGCATGCCATCGGTGCGCGGGTGGTGGCCGTCCGCACTGGCTACGCCGAACCGGGCGAGCTTGATCAAGCTGATGTGCTGCTGGACGACTTCTCTGATCTGCAGACCTCGCTCGCGGCACTGCTGGACTAGGCTGTCCCTATGTCTACAGCGCTGATCGTTGGCATTCTGATCATCCTGCTAGTGGTCGGCGTGCCGATCATGCAGGCCATGCTGCGAGGCCTGCAGCGCCGTCGCTCGTTATCGGCGGAGGGCGTGGCCGCGCTGCAGGCGGCTGGACTCCCGCCTGCTGAGCTGCCGCGCGGCCTGACGCGTCAGGCTGCCGAAGCGGTCACATCCGAGGAGATCGCGCTGTCCGACGAATATCCGCAGGCGACGATCACCCAGCTTGATGACGGTGGCCGTCTGATTGGCTACCGCGAGAGCTATCGCGACCCGCGCTCGTGGGGCGAGTTCATTGACTGGGTCCTGGCGCAAACGCTCTACCGCCAGCGAGAGCATCGACGCGTGGAGGTCGAGCTCACCAGGTACGCATCGCCGCAACAGGCGTCGCAGGCGTTGGACAGCGGGCTACCGCGGGAACATGGTGAGGACGGCGTGCACATCGAGGAGATCGGCGAGCGCCGTGGCCTGCACGCGAGGGAGTGGACGCGCTCGGAACATGGGGCGACGGTGCAGCGCATGCTCGAACTGCGCTTCGTGGCCGGCGACGTGCTGGCGGTCGTGCGCGGCGACTCGGAGCCGTCGGGCGCGTTGGGCGACGAGGAAGTGGAACGCTTGGCAGCCATTATGCGGGAACGCGTGCAGGGCGTGCAGGGACGATTGTCGTGAGTCTCGGCGCCGCCGAGCGAGCGGAGCTGCTCGAGCGGTATCGATCCGCTCCGAGTCTGCTGCGCGACTCTGTGGCCGGCGCGTCGATGGCCCAGCTCGATGGCGCTCCGCCGGAGCCTGGTTGGACCGCCCGCCAGATCGTCCATCACGTCTCGGATGTCGCCGTGATGGGCGCGCTGCGTCTGCGCATGATGCTGCTCGACATTGAGGTCGAGCTGTGGGCCATTGACGGCGAACAGATGTCGATCCGGCTGCGCAACGACAAACGCCCGATCACGCCCGCGTTGCGCACGGTTGAGGCGCTGGTTGAGTCCGCTGGATCGATTCTCGACTCTCTGCATGAGGAGGAGTGGAGGCAGCCGCGCCCGGTACCGGTGGCGCGCTCAGCCAACGCTGAGGACTGGCTCAGCGCCAACCTGCGGCACATCGAGGGGCACGTTGATCAAATCCGCTATGCCCTCACAGGCACTTGTTAGGCGAGTGCTTACGAGTCGAGTTCGAGGGTAGTTGTGCATCGTCCTGAAGCGCTGCTTTCGGAGTACCTCAGCAGCGCAGACGCAGTACGCAGCGTCGTCGAGGCCTGCGCAGACCCGCAATTGAATCGGCGCGAGGCGTCCGGCGCGTGGTCGGTGCGTCAGATCGTGCACCATCTGGCGGATGTGGAGGTGGGCGACGCGATGCGGCTGCGTCAGATACTGGCGCATGACGCGCCGCTGATCGTGGCCTACGACGAGGGGCAGTTTGCGGCGCGGCTGCACTATGAGCGCGCGAGCGCAACGTCGCTGGCGATCTTCGCGGCTTTGCGGGCGTCGAACGTGTCCATCCTGGAACGGATCTCTCAGGCTGACTGGTCGCGGCTGGGTCGGCATGAGGAGCAGGATCGTTACACGGTCGAGATACTGGTGCGCACAGGCATCGAACACGATCGATTGCACCTGGCGCAGATCCAGCGGGCGTTGCACACGGCAGACTGAACAGAGACAGCGGAAGGAACGTGACATGACCGCTCCGAGCTACACACAGGAGGATGTCGACGCGCTGCTCTCGAAGATGGCGCTGGAGCGCGGCAAACTGATCGCGGCGGCGGAAGCGCTGAGCGACGCCGAGGCTGATCGGGTCCCGTCGACGCAGTGGGCGAGGAGCAGTGGACGGCCAAGGAACAGCTCGCACATCTGATGGAGATGGAGCGTTCCTATGTCGCCTGGTGCCGCGCGGGAGTGGCGCGCAGCGGCGTGCAGCTGAGCGGCGGGTACACCGAAGCGGTGGACATCCCGATTGAAGATGCGCCACAGCACGCAGTACGCACGCTGTTGGACGAGCTGATCAGGGAACGCGCGCAGACGATCGAGTTCATTCGTTCGTTGGCAATCGAGCAGTTTTCCCACACCGCCGTGACCGCGGGGTTCGGCGAGCTGACCGTGATGCAATACCTGCGCTCGTTCTATCGGCACGACCGGCAGCACACGGCGCAGCTGGAGGGGCGACGGTCGGATTACCAGCCCAACTTCAAGTCGGGCGCCGAGCCGAATCAGCGCCAGGCGCGCATGGAGCAGGTCGCGCAGCGACGGGCGGCGGCAGACTGAACGACCAGAGCAGGCTGCTAGCATTCCGCCATGGCCGAGCCACGCGACGAACCACTCGATCCCGACTCAGTCACCGACTGGGCCGAATGGGGCCGCGAGCATGGCAGTCGTTGGGGGAAGGAGTGGAGCGGTCGGGCGCAGCAGTGGGGGAGCGAGGCATGGTCCTGGAGCCATCCGCGAGACGCTGCGTCGCGGCCCTGGTGGAGCCGCCTGTTCTGGGGTATCGTCGGCCTGCCGTCGGCGGTCATTGGCGCGGTGCTGGTCGCCGCGTTGGCGCTCCTGGGGCTGGTCGCTCTGCTCCTGTTCGGAGCGCTCCTGCTCTGGCTCGCGATGGGAGTAGCGAGCGGTGTATTCGCATCCCAACGCGGCTGGCCCGGTCAGCTAGGTTCGCTGTTCGGCTTCGCGCTGGGACCGATCGGGCTGCTGATTGTGCGTCGGCTGCCTGAGCGCCGCTGACGACGCTGTCTCCTACAGACAACCGGCCTGGCGCAGAGTGCGCCGCAGATCTGTGGGGAGATCATCAATCGCTCGTTTGAGCTGTGTGGCGATCCGCACCGCGTCGAACCCAAGTACGAGTGGGTTGGCTCTTTCACCGGCAGGCTGCTCCCGCGCCACACTGGCCACGAACATCAATGTCCTCAGGCTCGCCTGGTGAAACTCGTCCAGCGCGGCGGGCGGGGCAACAGCCTGCAGCCGCTCGATCGACGCTTCGCCGATCTCCAGCACGGCGCCCCAGGAGACCTCCTCCGGATCGATCAGCTGTGTGGCTGAGATCACGCCGTCCGCGCAGATCTCCGTGTAGCGTTCCACGCTGACGCGCTGGTCGGCGCCACAGGCGGCGCTGAGCACGACGAGTAGCACGGCCGGCGTCACCAGCCCCAACGCGACCATGCGACCGGTTACGAACATGACATGCACATCCGTCGCATTATCTTGGTGTGGTAAGGAGGCTGTCGATGACCTCGCCGTATCGCGTGTTCATAACGCGCACGCTACCGGGGGATCAGTTTGCCGGTCTGGTCGACGATCCAGCGGTCCGGGCCAGCGTCTGGCCTGAGGACACGCCGCCGCCGCGCGAGGCGCTGTTGGAGCGGGTCAGCGGAGTCGACGGACTGCTCAGTCTGATCACTGATCGAATTGACGCAGCAGTGCTGGATGCGGCGGGCGCGCAGCTGCGGGTGGTGTCGCAGATGGCGGTCGGGGTCGACAATGTCGATCTGGCGGCCTGCGCGGCGCGCGGGATCGTGGTGGGACACACGCCGGGCGTCTTGACCGAAACCACGGCCGATATGGCCTGGGCCTTGCTGCTGTGCTCGGCGCGACGGGTCGTGGAAGCCGCTGCGTATGTTCGGCGGGGCGAGTGGAACACCTGGACGCCGACGCAGTTCGCGGGGATGGACGTGTACGGAGCGACGCTCGGAGTGGTCGGGTTCGGTGCGATCGGACAGGCCGTCGCCCGACGCGCGCAGGGCTTCGGCATGCGTGTGCTGTACTGGAACCGTTCCCCACGCGAGGCTGAGGCAGGATCGTTGGGCGCTGAGCGGTGTTCATTCGATGACCTGCTCGCAGAGTCGGATTTCGTCTCTGTCAACGTCGCGCTGACTGATCAGACGCGCGGGCTCATCGGCGCTGAGGCGCTGTCGCGGATGCGTCCAAGCGCCATACTGGTCAACACAGCACGCGGACCGATCGTGGACGAATCTGCACTGGTCGACGCACTGCGCTCTGGGCAGATCGCTGGGGCAGGGCTGGATGTAACGGAGGTTGAGCCGTTGTCGCTGGAGTCACCCTTGTTGACGCTGCCGAACGTGGTCGTCTTGCCGCATATCGGCTCGTCGTCGCTGGCGACGCGATCGAAGATGGCTGACCTGGCGGTCGCCAATCTACGCGCGGGACTGAGCGGCGCGCCGCTGCCGCACACTGTGCCGACCGCGGTGAGCGGCTAATGTCGGGCGGCATCACGGGCGGACGTCCTGCCTGGACGCCACAAGGTGACGAGCCGGGCACGCTCTGGCTGGCGCGGGCGCTGTGGGACTCAGGCGGCATTATGTTCGGCGACTTCGATCTGGGCGCGACGCTGGGCTCGCCGGTTTACATCAACGTGCGACGGTTGATCGCGCACCCCTGGGCGCTGCGCCGCATTGGCGAGCTGCTGCGCGATGAGACGCGCATGCTGGGTGGCATGCTGCGTCCCACGATCGCCCCGTTCGAGCTGATCGCGGGCCTGCCGATGGGTGGGCTGCACGCCGCGACGGCGTTCTCGCTGGCCAGCAACGTGCCCATGATTTACATCCACCCCACGAGCCAAATTCGACATGTAGCGGAAGAGATCGAGGGTGCGTACTACCCCGGCCAGACCGTGATTCTGGTCGATGACCTGATGACGCGTGGCGGATCGCTGTCCGAAACGGCCGACCTGCTGCGCTCGGCGGGGTTGATGGTGCATGATGCGTTCGTGCTGATCGACCGCGGCGCTGGAGGTGTGGAACGGCTGCGTCGGGAGGGCGTCAACGTACACCCGCTCCTCAGCCTGGAGGGGCTGTTGAACTACTTGCTCAGCCGGAAACTGATCACGGAAGCGATCTACGCCAAATGCCTCACCTGGCTCGAAGGCGTGCTCGGAGACGACCGATGAGACACCGTGTCGCACCCAGGCGGGCGGCGAGATCAGCATCCAGGCCGGGACAGCTGGCGCGGCAGGGCGCAGCAGCGCGGCTGACGTACGCCCTGCTCGGGTTCCTGTTCGTTTTGGGCGTCATCGCCATCCGGGCCATCTGGATCGTGCGGAGTCAGCGGCGCTACGCCGTGCAAGTTGAGGCCTCGCTGAGGGCGCAAGCCGACCAGCTCAATCGACGCGATGCGGAATTGGAGGCGCAACTCGACTCGCTGAAGCGGCAGGAGGCCAAACTGCAGACTCAGCTGCAGGCGCTGTCGGCGCGCGAAGCGGATCTGGCGCGGACAGTGCGGGGCATCGCCCAGGACGGCGAGGAGCTGCGCAAGCGTGAGGACGAACTGGAAACGCAGGTGCTCCGGCTGGCTGAGCAGGAGGATGCGCTGGAGGCGCTGGTGCGGTCGATCCAGGCGCGCGAGGAGGCGCTGTCCGCTCGGGTACAGCTGCTGCAGGAGAGCGACGCCGCGCTTGGTGGTCAGATCGAGCAGCACATCGCAGCACGCAAACGATGGGAATCGGATCGCCAAGCCTGGCAGCAGCGTGAGTCGGAGCTGCTGCAGAAACTGGAGCAGCGCCAGGCCTCAGTCGAACGACTCAGAGCGGAACTGAAGCAGGCGCAGGACAAACTCGCTCGGCAGTCTACGCGGGCGGGCGAGCTGCAGTCGACAAGCGACAGCTTGCAAACGAAGATCACCTATCTGGAGAAACGCGTCGCGGAGTTGGAGGCGGATGTTCCGGCGCCGATCGCGGCGACCCATTGGTCGAAGATGATTGCGCCGATCAGCTTCGAGGATCTGCTCAAGCAGGCGCAGCGTAGTTTGTCCGGTCTGTGCATCCCTGATTCGGCCTTACAGCGGCCACAGGAACTGAATAGCGCCCAGCCGCGTGATGCATGGCTGCGCAGCGCCTGGCGAGCGCTGGGAATCCTGAATGACTATGCCACATCCGACCCGCCGTTCCAGGGAGATTTCTACGCCTGGAATCAGCAGGAAGACTTGGCGAAGCGGTGGCCCCTCGACAACATCGCGCTGCGGGAGTCCGGGCAGACCATGGGGAAGTTCAGCAAGAAACGCGTCTTTGACGTGGATCATCGCCTGGATGCGTCGGGCAAGATCACGATGGAGGCGCACCTTAAGGTGTCCAGTGGCAGCGGGCAACACATCCCCCGTATCTTCTTTCACGACGACACCAACGGCGAAACGGGGCAGGTGCACATCGGGTTCATCGGCCCACACCATCTGGCGCCGGTGTTCTCAGCCCATTAGGGAAGGAGTGCGCGGTGTGGGGTATGTTGCGCACGTTGTTGGCGGTGGTGGCTGGGGCAGCGGCGGCGCTGCTCTGGACCGAGCAGCGGCAGTCTCCACCACGACCTAGCGCAACGCCAAGCGCAGCCCCTGAGCCAGAACGGGTCGAAGTGCCCGTTGCAGTCCGCGTCGAAGTTCCCGTCGAGGTGGCCGACCCGGCGCAGGCGGCTCGGATTCTGGCACTGGAGTCGGAGTTGGCAGCGCAGCGCACGCTGCGTGCGCCTGAGCCGAGCGAACCGCCGCCCAGCGTGGACGCGATCCGCGCCGCCCGCGCCCGCGCATTCCGACTCGAACAAGAACTGGCGCGCCAGGCGGGGGATCCGCCGATCCGCTGGTCCGATGCCGATCCGCCTGTGCAGGACAGGTTCGTCGACGCTGCGGCGGAGCAGCTACCGCTCGTGGCTGTGCGTGTGCCAGAGACAGACGTTGAACCTGCGGCGCTCTGGTGTGTGCTGGGGGCGATGCAGGACTTCGCCGAAGCCTGCGGCGGCGATTGGTTCGAGTTCCACGGCGACTTCGCGCGCTGGTGCGCCGAGAGCGGCCACCCGTCGTCGCTGCCGATCGAGCAGCTCGGCTTCGATCAGGCGCGCCCGACATTCGAAGTGGATCGGCGGGTCAACCGCTCAGGCCAGATGGTCGCGCCCAGCTACGTGCAGCTGGAAACACAGCGCTGTTACTACATCGACGACGTCGCTGGAGAGACGGGGCGTATGCAGGTGGTCGGGATTCGCTAGATTCGCTAGGCGTTATTTATATTTCCGCCAAGCGCGGGCAGCCGGAGCGCGCGTATGCGCATCAACGCCTGTCTGTACCACACGCTCCGACAACACATGCGCGATGCGCTGTTCGGGTTTGCGCACGAGCAGTAGGTGCTTGTGTCCGCGCAGATAGAAGTTGTGCTGGCGTGCTCGGTAGGCCCAGAGGCCGGTGTTGGACGATTGGTTGCGCCGCGCGACGATGACCCATTCCGTCGGGATGAAGCCGACCTCATCGACGAGCATGTTGTAAATCTGCATTCCGACTGGCGTGTAGCGCTTCTTGACCCACTGGTCGCCGATCAGCCAACCCAGCGTCTTGCCAGTCTTGAGCACGCGGAAGAGTTCCTCGGCGACGGTGCGCATCGCATCGTAGAAGGCGCTCTGTTCGGCTGAGAGCGTTCCGATGTTGCCGGGCTGGTCGTTGTAGTCAACGTTGTCGCCGTACGGTGAATCGATAAAGACCATGTCGACCGTATCACTGTCGAGCGGGATCGAGCGGGCGTCGTTCTGGATAATGTCCTCTCGGGTGGGACTGATGTCGTAGCCAATAACCTGGCGGTCTTCCTCGCGACAGACATCGATGGTCGTGCCCGAGCCGCACATCGGGTCGAGCACGAGGTCGCCGGGATCGGTGTAACGCTGCAGCATGTTGTAGATGATGAATGCTGGTGTTACGCCTTGATACTTGGAGTCGCCCTTCCTGGTCTCTCCGTAGGATTGAGTGGGGAAATCCCAGAGCGTCGTCGCCTCGATGACCGGCTTGTCGTCGTGGGCGCCGGCGGCGATGCGAATCTGCTTCTCGAGGGTGCGCAGCCGTTGGCGCATGGAGGCGAGGTCCTTGGTCGCCTCGCCGTAGACCGTGGTGGGGTCGCCGAAGAGCGTGGCGCCGCGTCGCTGGGCGCGGAGCACCTTGCGGGCGTCGAGTACACGTTGATACTGTTCTGCCAATCGCAGCGCCTGCTGAGAGAGGTGACTGCTCACCCCCCCCCCCCCCCCAACCAGATACGAAGGTCGTTCTCGAAGCTGCTGAAATGCTTGATCACGCCAGCGGCCGCCACATCGCTGCGCAGCAGATATGCGGCGTCCAAATCGCTATTGGCGATGGCGTAGTTCTTGCGCGGCGGATCACTGGGGCGCACCAGCTCGCGATCGGGATCTGGGCTGACGAGACATACGCGCACGTGCATCGTGAGTGGGCTCTGGAGCAGTTTCAGCTTCCAGTACGCAGTCTGTTTGAGACGGTCGCGCATGGACTTCTTGCAGGAGACGATGCAGACGACTGCATGAGTCTCTCGCCGGTAGACGACCACATCGGCGTCCGGCAGGTGGCAGCCGTATTCGCCGTAGTCCACAAGCAGGTTGCGCTTCACGCGCTGCAGGTCTTCGGCGAGATCCCGGCGCTTCAGCACAGTGTCGGAGGTGCAGCCGAGGTTGAGACCATGGGTAGCGTTCAGGGAGTTGACCCAATCTTCGACCTGTACGCGGACGATCTTCTGCAGCGCGTTACCGCCAACTGCCTTGGCCGACTGTTGATTGCCGCCTGCGTGCCGCTGTTCGAAGGCGGCCACAATTTCGTCGACGTGGTCGAGCGGATCGCCGTCCGGCCAATCGAGGAAGAGCTGCAGGATCGAGTTTTCGCGGGCGAGCGCGGTGGTCTCAACAGGCATATTAACCGGATAGCGGCCGGTTTTAGGCTGTGTCAACCCGGCTGAGAGCCGGATCTGCTTGCCGCAGATCGACCGGTCGCCTATACCGGCCGGCGTGACTTCAACAACGCTGCCCTACCCCCCCCCCCCCCCCCCCCGCCGCACATTCGTCCGGAATTGATTTTGAAGCGGCGCGCTGGTCCAGTTCGGCGGGGCGTGCGTCGTGAGCGTGGCCTGGCACACCACCTGGAATCGCGAACTGCTCCAGCGGCAGCTCGTGCTGGGCGACGCCACCGACGCGTCGCTGTTCGCTGACGATTTCTTCCAGCTGACCATCACGTCGCCGCCCTACAACGTGGGGCTGAGCTATGGCGATGCGGTCGATGACGCCGGCTCGTATGAGGCGTATCTGGAGTTCAGCCGCCAGTGGCTGGCCAACTGCTACCGCTGGACGGCGTCCAGTGGACGCCTGTGCATGAACATCCCGCTCGACAAGAACTCGGGCGGCAAGCAGGCGGTGACGGCGGATCTGACGAATATCGCGCGCGAGGTCGGCTGGCGCTACCACGCAACGATCATCTGGAACGAGGGCAACATCTCGCGCCGCACGGCGTGGGGCAGCTGGATGCGTCCCTCGGCGCCGCACGTGATCGCGCCGGTCGAGACCATCGTGGTGCTCTACAAGGACGGCTGGAAGCGTCAGCACCTCGGCAACGACCGCGTCACGATTGAGCGCGACGAGTTCATGCAATGGACATCTGGCGTCTGGACCGCGCCGCCCGAGCCGAGTGCCGAGAGAACAGAGCCGTCGGAGCCGCTGATTGCGCCGTCGCTGTTGTTGGACTGGGCGATGTCGTTCGAGGGTGCGAAGTCGCTGGACGCGGCGCAACTGATTGAGTCGTTCGCCGAATTGTTGACGCGTCCGCGCGGACCTGGTCTGGAGGGTCTGCCGCCCGATCTCGCGCGGGAGTGGGCCTCGCAGGTGTGGACATTCGGCGGCGAGTCGGCCAAGCGGATTGGGC
Organism: Dehalococcoidia bacterium; assembly: GCA_963422755.2. GTDB lineage: Bacteria > Chloroflexota > Dehalococcoidia > Bin125 > Bin125 > Bin125. The sequence goes on along the minus strand of OY730488.1, from coordinate 1,633,668 downwards.
ATCCGGCGCCGTTCCCGCTGGAGCTGCCGCGCCGCTGCATCCGCCTGTTCTCGTATCAGGGCGACCGCGTCTGCGATCCGTTCGCGGGCAGCGGCAGCACGCTCATCGCTGCGCTGCAGGAGCAGCGCGAGGCCTGGGGTGTGGAGATCGATGGGGAGTACCGAGCGTCGGCGCTGCGCCGCATCACCGACCGCTTCGAGGCGGAAACTCCGAGGCTCCTCTGATGTCACAGATGGAGCTCATCTTCAGCTACTACCGAGAGCGCCCGCATGAGGCGATTCCGCATGCGGAGGTCGTCGATTGGGCGACAGCTGAATGGCAGCGGCGGACGGGCAAGGTGTTCCGCGATCCCGATCGGTCGATCCGCAAACTGCACCAGGAGGGCAAGCTGCTCAAGCTGAGCAAGGGTGTATACGCATTCGACCCCGATCTGTCGCGAACGCGCCAGCTGGAGGATTTCGACGCTCGGCAGAAGGAGTTGATCATGCAGCGCGATGCGCACCGCTGCGTGGTCTGCGGCGCGGGTCAGGCTGACGGCGTCGAGCTACAGGTCGATCACATCAAGCCCAAGGACAAAGGCGGGCGGGCGACGATCGACAACGGGCAGACGCTGTGCGCGATGCACAATTTCCGCAAGAAAAATCTGGGTCAGACTGAAACTGGGAAGAAGATGTTCCTGCGTCTGCTCAACCTGGCGCAGCAGGAGGGCGACCAGAAGTTATGCGAATTCATCACGGACGTACTGCTGACGTACGAACGGCACGGGATCAACGGGCACATTCAGTGGAAACGTCGTGGGGACTTCGCGGCAGATTAGCGGTGCGGTGGGCTGGGGTCTGGGCGAACGGTTACGGCGCTGTTGAGGCATGTTGGCTGAGCTGCCGTCCGAGCAGAACGTCGTCCGGCGCGGCGGGTTGCTCGGCTTCGTCGTCCGAGCGGCCGAGGCTCTGCGTGTAGCGACAACGTGGGTAGTTGCTGCAACCGAGGAATTGGCCGTCCGAGCCGTGACGAATCTGTAGGAAGTTGTTGCAGTCGGGGCAGGAGCCGTAGTCGGCGGGTGGTTCTGAAGGGTCGCGGTCGATGTCTTCCGAGTAGCGGCATTCGGGGAAGTTGTTACATCCCATGAATGGTCCGAAGCGTCCGATTTTCGGTTCGAGCTGTCCGTGACAGTCTGGTCTGCGGCAGGGGCGCAGGTGCCCGTTCTTGGCGGCTGCCTCGATCTGGATGACTGGTGGCTCGGAGAGCGTCCGCCCGGCGCGCGCCTGGCGCTCGAGTTGTTCCAGTCGTTCGACGGTGTCCATAAGTCGTTCGGAGAGTTCGGCGGCGGCGTCAGCGCTGTGGTCGAGTTCAGCTTCCTGCTGGTCGAACACTGCTTCGCGGTGTTCGACCTCAGATTCGCGCTCGCGCAACATGTTGAGACGTATTCGGTACTCCGTGGCTGTCTGCTTGAGCTGTTCGCGCGACTTGGCGACCGCGGCACCTTCAGCGTCGAGCATCGATGCTCGTTGATGCAGGGTGTCGGCGTCGGGGGCGCGTTGGAGGTCTACTTCGCGCTGTTCGAGGACGGAGCGTCGCTCAGCTAATTCTTGCTCCTGGTCGGTGACGATGATGGCGCGCCGGTCCAGGTCATCGCGATCTTCTTCCAGGCGCGTCTCGAGCTGTGTGACCTCCTGTTCGCGTTTCTGGACTTGACGCTCTTGTGTGGCGAGCGTTTGGGCTCGTTTGTTGATCTCGGTGGCGGTTTCCTGGCTGTGCTGATGGATGCGCGCCGATTTGTCTCTTTGGCTTGCAAGGTCGCTCAGCGGCACGACACGCCTGGCCGCGTCCGCTTCGCCGGACTGTTCGAGCAACCAGACTATTGCGGCGAAGAACTTATTCCGTTGTTCGGACTGCAGCGCGTCGAGGTGCGCCCAGCCGTTGCGCACCGTGCGCACAGTATGCAGGTTGTCGAGCAGCGCTTGATCACTGGGTTTGCGCGGGAAAATTTGCGGCCGCAGTCGGTCCAGGGACATGAGCATCTGGACGATCACCATTGGGTCACCGAGCTTGATGTCTCGGATTTCGTCGAACGGCCCGATCACGTCGCGTTCGCGCAGTATGTCGCGGTCAGCGGTCGTCTGGCGGTCGAGAAGTGCACGGACACGCGGTCGGAACGTGTTGCGAAAGATGTAGAGCGCTTCCCGGATCGTATCGTCGCGCGTGGCGTCCATGCCCATTCTCTCCATATCTATTCCGATCTCGGTATGAATCAGCGCGGTCGCATGGCGTAGCGATCGGCGCTAAGCAGCATCTGCAGCGCGGATAACCAGCGATCTCGAACGACGGTGTAGTCGCGGCCGGTGCGTCGGTTGGGATGACGCGGCACACGGTGGCCGTATGGTCGGCGCAGCGCGTAGTGCGCGCTGACCCATTCTGTGCGTAGGGTGCGGTCGGCCTGAGGCGCCCAGCGGACGCGCACGCGGGTGCGGCGCAGGCGCTCTCGACTGGGCGGACGCCAGCGAATCACGAGGTCGCGTCCGCGCGACGGCCAGACGTGATCGACTGACTCTGCTGGAATGTGCAGCAGCGGCCGCCCGTTCTCGCGCAGAAACGTCGCGCCGTCGACGTCGAGAATCAGGTCGCCTTGCTGGTCCGTGAAGGGGACGGGGCCGACCAGCGTGGCAGCGTCGCGGGAGGGCAGCGCAATCGGGCGCTGTCGGGCGACGTCCGCGCCGCAACGGTGGCAGGCGAACCGTCCGTCAAAGGTTTCCTGGTGGCAAGCGGGGCAGATTTTCATCGCGCCTCCGACCAGGGCTGCGCAGCGGACCATAGCCCCTCACCGTATCAGAACCGTTCAGTGGACCAGAGCTGTGCAGTGAGTGCGCGGACCCCCACCGCTACCCTGCTGAGGTCGCGGCGGGTGAGCACGCCTGGGCGCTGTGTTGGAGCGACCGAATCTCTATGCGTGGCTGCTACACGTTGACTGGCAGGCTCCAGCGCTCGGCCAGCGCTTCGGCCTGTCCGACCATGGACTCGACGACATCGCCCGCGTGGCGAATGGCTTTGATCAAGCCGGCGCCGTTGCCGGCGGGGCCACCGATGAGCTCTTCGATGTGCGCCTCGCGGGCGCCGCGCAGCGCCTCGCCGACGAGCAACCCTTGCAGCGGCATCGGCAGTGTCGGTGGCGCTTCGGGGCGTTCCCATGCTTCGGTCCAGGAGTTGTACATGTGGCGCATGGTCTTCCCGGAGTACATGCGGCCGATGCGGGTGTCTTCGTCGGCGGCGGCGACGAGCTTGTCCCACTGCACCTTGCGGGTCCACTCGTCGGTCTCGCCACGCTCCTCAGAGTCCTGGTAAGCCTCCCAGGTGGCCAGAAATGCGGTGCCGCACCAGATGGCCTCAGCGCCCAGCGAGAGTGCGGCCATGAGGCCGCGACCGTCCATGATGCCGCCGGCGGCGATCGTTTTGGTCGGCGCGATGGCATCGACGACCTGCGGCACGAGGGCGAGCGTACCGATGCGGCCGGTGTGTCCGCCGGCTTCGGTGCCCTGCGCGACGACGGCGTCGACATTGGCGGCGGCGACGCGTCGAGCGTTGCGTGTATTGCCGACGAGGCCGATCACCTTCATGCCCTGTGCATGCGCGTCGGGCACCATCCAACCGGGGTTGCCCAGACCAGAGGCGAAGACGGGTACACGCTCATCGAGGATGACCTCGACCTGCTGGCGGAAGTAGTCCTGGGTCAGCGGCGGCCGATCGAGCGACTCGGAGGGGTCGGGGATCTCGAACTCGTGCTTGAGTTGGTCGACGAAGTGATGGTGCTCGGCGGAGATCTCGAGCTCCAGGTCTTCGCGGTTGCCGGAGTCGGCGATGGATGATGGCAGGAGCAGGTCGACGCCGAAGGGCTTGTCGGTCAGCGAGCGTAGCTTGGCGATCATCCCGGACAGCTCATCGGGGGTGTAGCCGGTCGCGCCGACTACACCCAGTCCGCCAGCCTCAGAGACGGCAGCGGCGAGGGTCGGCCCGGCCGCGCCCCCCATACCGGCCAGAATCACGGGATACTCGATACCCAGCATGTCACAGAGTTCGGTTTTAAGTGGGGAAGCCATGTCCGGCCTTTCGATACGGCGAGTGTCGTGGATTTCTCGTTATGGTACCAGCGCCGAGTAGGCGGACGGCGCGGTTCGCTGGACGGGTCAGTCGGGTCGGTACGGCAGCGACGTGCGAAGCGCGCTGTCGATGGCGCCAGCGGTCCGATGCGCCCAGCGGCGATTGTCGCGCTGCGCCCGTTTCGTCGCGACGGCGACGAATTCCGTCCAGATGGTCGCCCAGTTCCGTCGCCATTCACGTTCACGGCGGCGCTCGGCGCGCAGTAGGGCATTTTCCGCCCGCACAGCGGCGAGCCGACACTCAACCACAGTCAGCTGGGAGACGCCCGACAGGGACTTGATTCCGTTCAGTTCGTCCACGGCGTCGGTAGCGCCTAGGTGGCGGCAGATGATGCTCATCGCCCGAAACGCGGATTCGTAGTCGCGTTGGGAGATAGGTTGCTGGTGCGCCCAACGATTTCGGATTTGCCGCAAGTTCCAGAGCGCCGTGATGATGTCGTTCGGCGGGGCGGGAGGCGCGTTGCGTAGCCAGCGGAGGCGGTCGGAGAGGCCGGCCGGCTTCGCTGTGCGCTCCGTAGCGGCGCGGTGTATGTCTAGCTCCTCCTGTTTGCGGACATACGGTTCGAGCGTTTGGTGCATGAGGTCGAACGCCAGGGTGAGTTTGACAGCGCGGTCCCCGCGCGTACCGGACTTCATACGTAACTCCGTTCGCTAGCGGTGATCGAACCATAGCGAGGCGACTATCGCGCCGTCAAGTTTACTGTTAGTGATAAGTAGAGCAACCAAACCAGAGATAACGCTATAAATATCTCGCATAGATAGCGCGCGTAGATCGCGCAGCAAACAGCACATTCGAAAACAAAGCCACGAAAGAAACCACCGAAAATCGCAACCTGGGCTGCCATATCCACGCGTCTGAGCGTGGGCAGGCTCGTCTGCGGTTGGGCGATTATGTCCCCGCTGGGCCAACGATCGTGATTTCCTGTCCCAGCGCAGCCAGGCCCAGGCTGTGCTGGAGCTCGTCCGTCTTCCAGGCCATCACAATGCCGCCGATGAGGTCGCGGTAGAGGCGTTCGAGCGGCTGACCCTTGACGTAGGCGTGCGCGCCGCTGGTCTTGATGCTGATCTGCGCAACCTCTTCCGCCATGCGCCGCAGATGGTGCGTCGCGCGCACCTGCATGCGGATGAACGACTGGCGGTCGGCGTAGGGCTGTTCGACTTGCGCGACGGCGTGCTCGAGCACGGCGCGAGCGGAGGCGAGCCAGCTGTCCATTTCGCCCAGCGCCATTTGCGCCCAGGCCTGCTCGGAGCGGAACTCGTTGGCGCCGCCGAGCGGACTGCTGGCTGAAGCCAGATAGCCGCGCCGCTGGGTCAGGTAGCTGACCGTTTCATCGAACAGCGCCTGTGCGTTGCCCAGCCAGATGGCGCAGATGCCGAGCCCAGGCAGTGCGCGGCGCTGCCATTGCAGCTGCGGGATCATCTGTTCGCCCATGCGCAGCAGGGAGAGCGGTACGACGAAGCATTCCGCGCGAGGAATCCGTAGGTCCTCCACCACGATGTCGTGGGAGGCGGTCGAGCGCAGGCCCATCGCGTTCCAGTTACGTCGGTTGGTGATGCCGTCGGCCTCGAGATCGAGCATCGCGAGCACCAGGTCAGGCTCGGTCGGTCGCTCAATCAGCGCACCCATGAACGCGAAGCGGGCGGCGTCGGAACCGGAGGCGAAGCCGGCGCGGCCCGAGATCACGAGGTCGGCGCCATCTTCAACGGCTTCAAAGCCTGTGTCGGCGTTGTCGAGCTCGCGCGAGGGAATGCTGCCGGGCGCGCAGCACCAGGCGCCCTCGGCGCAGGCGCGTAGCACCGCATCGCGGCGGGGAAATGGCGGCAGCGCTGCGACAATCGAGGTCACCAGGAGGTGCATGTTGACGACCACCGCCGTCGACGGGTCGCCGTAGGCGAGCTCTTCGATCACTCGTATGTGGGTCCCACCGTCGGCTTGCAGCCCACCGAAGGATTCGGGCACGAGCAGACCGGGAATACCGAGCTCGGCGAGCAGATCGAAGTTGTCGCGATGGAGCTCGCCGACGGCATCCGCCTCTGCGGCGGTCTCGCGGAGCGGGCCGCGTGCTATTTCCCGTACGCGCTCCAGCAGGTGTGCGGTCGCCTCAGCATTCATAGAACCTCCTCAGTGGGCACCATGATCGACGGTGTCAGATCGACGGTGTCAGCGTATCGGGCGGATCGACCGCGCGTTAGCATTCGCTCACGCGCTCATGGGAGCGCGGCCAGTAGCGGTACGAGAGGGGAACGTCGCATGCCGTCCATCAACACCTTGCGCGGGACGCTGGATACGTCGGAGCTGGGCCGGACGCTGATCCACGAGCACATCGGCATTCGCTCGCCGGGCATCTCCGAGAACTGGCCAGAGCTGTGGGACGAAGCGGGCTGCGTGGCCTCGGCTGATGAGAAGCTCAACGCGCTCGCACAGCGTGGCGTGAGCACGGTCGTCGACCTCTCGACGGCGGACCTGGGTCGCGACATGGGCTTTCTGCAGAAGGTGGCTGCGGTGACCTCGATCAACGTGGTGCTCTGTACAGGCATCTACTGGGTGCGCTCGATGTACTGGCGAGGACGCCCGGCCGAGCAGCTGACGCGAGTGTTCGTCCAGGAGATCGAGGAGGGCCTCGCCGGCACTGAGATCAAGGCCAACATCATCAAGCTCGCCTCCGACGAGCAGGGTGGCGGCGTGGACCGTTACAACGAGAAGTGCCTGCGCGCGGGCGCGCGGGCGCACCGCGCTACCGGCGTACCGATCGCGACTCACAACGGTCCACCGGAGCTGGGCGCCAAACAGCAGGACATCTTCGCCGATGAAGGCTGCGACCTGTCACGCATCGTGATCGGCCACGTCGGCGACACCGCTGACACTGACTATCTGAAGTCGTTGATGGATCGTGGCTCGTACGTGGGGCTGGACCGCTTCGGGCTGGACCAGATCCTCTCCTTTGACGACCGCGTCAACACGGTCGTCAAGCTAGCCGCCGACGGCTATAGCGAGCGGATGCTGCTGGCGCACGATGCCTCGTGCTGCCTGGACTGGATTCCGGATATCGACGCGGTGCGTCAGGCGCAGCCCAACTGGCACTTCAACCACATCTCGGACGACGTCATACCGGCGCTGCTCGAACGCGGCGTGAGCCAGGCGCAGGTCGACCAGATGCTGATCGGCAACCCGCGCGACCTGTTCGAGCGGCAGGGCGCGTACTAGGTGCCGACCACCGGGCCTGCGCATCTGTCCGCGGCGGACATCCTGTCGGCCGCACGGGCGGGATTCGCTGGAGCGCCCTTCGAGGCCGCTGACGAGAGCGTCGCCGCGCGTGCGCGTCTGTGGCGCGCAGGGAACGTCGTGGCAGAAGCGGAGGCGTCGGCTGCGGACGGTCTGGCGGCTGCTCAGGTGGCTGGCGGCGAGCTGCGCGCCGCTATGGGCGCAGGCGGCGACCAGCCCGGCGACGCACTGGGGATCGAAGTGGAGTCGGAACGCGAACCGCGTCGACCAGACGGGCTGATCGGGCTGCTCCAGACGCCGCTGCCGGGACGCCACGGGCTGCTCCTGCGCGACGGCGAACGCATCGCCTGCGGCTGGCCATTCGATGCGCTGCGTACTGATGGTCGGACCGCTGCCTGGGTGAAGCGCTTGAATCGAGCGGTGCGCCCACCCGGCGCTCGGCTGGCGTCGAGCACGTCCGTCGAGATCTTCACGACCGTCGAGGCCTTGGGCGCGGTCGCGCCCGTGGACGACGAGCGGATCGCGCCGCGTTCCGGCGGCTTCCGACTGGTTGAGCTGGACCAAGTGCTGCCCGATCGACTGAGCGGCTCAGCGCTGCAGGCGGCGGCCTGGCTGCTGCGACACCAGCGACCAGACGGCTCGTTCGCCTACGAGTTCTCGCCGTCCGAGCAAGCCTGGTCGCCGTTCGATCAGCTGGTGCGTCAGTGTGGCTGCGCCTGGGCGATTGCCATGGTCGCGCGGCTGACGCGGGATCGCAAGATCGGCGAGGCGGCGGCGAGGGCGATCGGCGGGATTCTCGAACGCCACCTCCGCCGCGACGGGCCGGGACGGCTGTTCTATCTGGAGGATATGTACGGCGAGGCCAAGCTGGGCGCGATCCCGCTGCTCTTGCTGGCGATTTCCGAGCTCGGGCCATCGCTGCGCCTGGTGCGAGAATCGGCGCGCGAAACGGTCGAGCAGCTCACGGCGTCGCTATTGGCTGTCCAAACCAGGGACGGACGCTTCGGAACCAGAGCGCGCGGGATGGAGCTGGAAGGCTCAGAGACGTACTACGCGGGACAGATCGTGCTGGCGCTGGCGCGGCGCTACGGCATCCGCCCGCGCACCCGGCTGCGTGCGGTGGTCGAACGTTCGCTGCTGCACTATCGGGAGCGCTGGGCGGACGAAGCGGAGCGCGATCTGTCGTTCACCACCTGGATGATCCAGGCCTGCGACCAGTGGCACGGGCTGCTCGGCGACGAGGCTGCGCGGGAGTACGCCTACGAGATGGCGGACTGGGCGCTGCGGGAGCAGCACGGGGCCGACGCCGCCCACCCGCTCTGGGTGGGCGCGTTCCAGGACACGCCGGGCATTGGCACGGCGGCCTACAGCGAGGGGATCGCTTCGGCGCTGGCGATCGCCCAGCGCGCTGGTGACGCTGAGCGCGCCGAGCGCTACCGCTCGGCGCTGCTGCTCAGCATGCGTTTCCTGCTCTCCCTCAGCATCGACGGCGTCGAGCATGCGCTGGTCGGTGGGGCCGAGCACGTTGGCGGCGTCCGCTCGGCGCTGCACCGCAGCGGACTGCGCTGCGACAACGCTCAGCACTACCTGATGGCGATGCTGCGCGCCCGCGCGCTGTGCTGGCCAGACGCGTAGATCAGGACGCAGACGATGCCCACGCACGACAACGAGCAGCTGCTCAATGGGGCACTGGCCGATCTACTGCGGGACAGCGGGCTGCAGGCGGCAGCCGAGCAACGCGTGGGCAAGAAGCGGATCGACGTGATCGTCCAGCTCGACGGCGTCGCGGTCATGCTCGAGGCCGAGACCAACAACCAGAAGCAGGCGCTGAAGGAAGCCGAAGGTCGGTTGAAGGACGGCCTCACCTCGATCGTCTTCGCGATCAACTACGCCTCGGGCCAAACCGTCGCGGCGCTGGACGGTGCGCGGCTGGACTGGTCCCTGCGCACCGACGCCGCATTGCAGTTGGGTCAAACGGCGGTCTGGTCCTCGGGCTCGCTCACCGAGCTGGCGAACGCGATCCGCCAAGCGCCGCGCGCGCTCGATGTCGACGATGCCGCGCGCATGCTGTCGGAAGCGCTCGACACCGCCGTCGGAGGTCTATCGACACCAACGCGGCAGGCGCTGGCGCAGGCGCTCGACCTGCCCAGCGTCGGCGGACGCGGCGACGGCTGGTTCACGCCGGCCAAGCGTGGCTTGCTGGTCGTCGTGACCGCGATGCTGTTTCATCATCGGCTGCAGCAGCATCTGCAACAGCTGGAGCGCCCCGACGGCTGGTCGGGCGACTGGCCTCCGCCCAGCGCGACCGACTGCGCGGAGCCGCAGACGAACGCCATCAGCGCGCAGCTCGACGCCTGGGCGGCGATCCTGGCGGTCGATTACCGCCCGGTCTTCGAGGCCGCGCGGGCGGCGCTGATGGCCCTGCCGATGGACGAGCAGACGCAGACGATCGTGAGTCAGCTGGCGCGCGCCGCGCGCGACCTGTCGCCGCGCACGCAGGGGTTGCGGCATGATCTGCTGGGGCGCATCTTCCACCGCGTGCTCGATACGGCGCGCTACGACGGCTCCTTCTACACCTCGACGGCTGCGGCCGTGCTGCTGGCCGGGCTGGCCATCCGCGAGGGCGACTGCGACTGGAGCGACCCCGACGCGATCGCCCGCCTACGCATCTGTGATCCGGCCTGCGGCACGGGGACGCTGCTGATGGCGGCAGCGGAGCGCATCCGCGACCTGCGTCTGGACGCGGTGGGGCAGCTGAGCGAGGACGAGGAAACGCTGCTGGCGCAGTCGATGGTCGAGGATGTGCTCTGGGGCTACGACATCAATGTGACCGCGACGCATATGGCGGCGACGACGCTAGGGATGCTCAGTCCGAAGACGCAGTTCGACCGCATGCGGGTCTACCGCACGCTGCTGGGGGTGGAGGCGGGACAGGCCTACATCGGCTCGCTGGAGTTTCTCGACCGGCAGCCGAAGCTGATGCCTCTGGGCGGATCAACCAGCGTGGCGCAGGTCGACGACCAAGCCGAGGGGGAGCGCCCGGCGGCGATGGACCTAGTGATCATGAATCCGCCGTTCACTCGCGACAGTTTGCGGCATGACCAGTTTGATCCGGCCGACGAACTGCAACTGAAGCAGCGCGAACAGCTCATCCAATCGGGACTCGACAATGCCGCTGCGGGTCGGCGACATTCGCTTGGTGGGATGTTCACCATTCTCAGTGATCGGCTGCTCAAAGCGAACGGCGGCATACTCGCGTTGATCCTGCCGTCGGTCGTACCAACGGCGCCTGGCAATCTTGCGTTACGGCAGTGGCTCGCGTCAAAGTTTCACGTCGACACTGTGGTCTCTTCACATGATCCGCAGCGGATCAATATGTCGGAGAACACGTCGATCGGGGAGGTGCTGATCGTCTGTCGGCGCTGGGCGTCGGACGCTGCGAAGCCGCCGACGCGGTTCATCAATCTGGCGCGCAATCCGGCCAACGCGTCGGAGGCGCTGGAGCTGCTCAACCAGCTCAAGCGCGACGCGAGAGAGACGTACACGGTGCAGGAGATCGAAGCGGAGCGGATCGCTGAGGGCGACTGGTACGCGACGAATTTTTACTCGCCACTCCTGGTCGAGGAATATCGGGCAATTGCTAAAGGTAACCTAAAAACGATCAACGATCAACGATCAACGATCAACGATCAACGATCAACGATCAACGATCCTTCGTGCCGCTGTCGGCTGTGGCGTCGGTGGGTCCGGCCGGCCAAGGTGTACGAGGCGCATTCACCAAGTCCATGCAACCCACCAAAGAGGGGTATCGCGCGCTGTGGAGCCAGGACACCAAGAAGCACCGTACTCTACAAGTAGCCGTCGATACGTACATCCACCCCAAGGCCGGTCAAGACGCAACCGCGCGTAAGTATTGGCAAAGGCGCGGGCGATACTTCATTGGAGCGCGGGTGCGCTTAAATACTGCGCAGCTGATGGCCGCCGCGCTTGATGAACGCGCGCTTGGTTCACTGTGGGTTCCGTATCATCCGCACGACAACGACGATACTATCGGTTGGGCGATTTGCCTGTGGCTGAACTCAAGCGTTGGCATACTCTGCATGCTCGGAGGCCGTAGCAACAAGGTACTGTCGCGCCCTGAGTTTTCAATTGACGCCCAACGCGCTATTCCAGTGCCGAACTTTCGCGTGGCTCCTGCCACAGCTTCCAGCCTGTCAGCTGCTTTCGAAGCCTTGAAAAATGAAGTCCTGTTGCCGTTCCCTCAGATAGATAACGACCCCGTGCGCCGACAGATCGATGCTGCCGTGATCGAAGCGTTGGAGCTGGATGCAGAGTGGGTGGCGCGGATTCGGCGTGAGCTGTCGCGCGAACCATCGATTACAAATCGCCGCTATGCTGACCTCTAGGGCGCAGTTCTCCGAACTCGCGACGAAGCAGGACTTGAAATTGTCGCAAGCAGAGCTGATAGCCGAAATCCGGGCGCTCGGGGACCGTATGGTGCGCTTCATCGTGGTCACGACGGGCGTCCAGCTGACGGCGCTCGCGGTGGCCGTCGCGATCATCCTGGGCACGCGCTAGCCTCAGAGCACGCGTTGCGGAGAGCGGAGGGAGAGCCCATGTCGATCATCGACACCCTGCGCTTCCGCAACATCCTGGTCGAGGGCGAGATCGCCGACGAAGCGCCGGCCGAGGCCCTCGTCTCAGCGCTCGACGAGAGCTTCGCGGAGGTCACGGCGGAGCTCGCGACCAAGTCCGATATCCAGCAGCTGCGCGCGGAGATGGCACAGATACGGGCGGAGATTCTGCAAGCGATCGCAGAGAGCGATGCGCGGAATGCGCAAGGCCGCTTGACGCTGTTCGTCGGCATCGTCGCTGTCATCGGCACTGCCACTGGCCTCATCATTGGATTCGGCTAGCCGCGCGTCAAGCGCTGCCTGAGCGGTAAAGGTCCAGCATGTCGATCATCGACACCCTGCGCTTTCGCAACATCCTCGTCAACGGCGACGTCGCTGAGGAGGCGGTCGCGCAAGAACTGGTCACGGCGTTAGACGAGACCTTCGAAGAGCAACTCGATGGTCTCGCCACCAAGCAGGATGTGCAATCGCTCGGCACGGAGCTGCGAGCGGAGATGGCGCAGACGCGGGCGGAGATGCGCGCCGAGATGGCGGAACTGCGGGCGGAGATGCGCGAGGAAGTACGCGCGCTGGAAGTGCGGCTGACCAGAATGATGATGTACGTCGGCTTCGGTCTGTTCGCCGCGCTGGCCGCGCTGATGACGCTGCTCCAGGTCTTCCTGGACTAGCCCTTGACCTCCGGCCAGACTTCGCGCCAGGTGGCCTCGATGGTTTGCAGATACTGATCGACGGGGATCGCCAGTTCGCGGTCGTAGTTGGGCATCCCGATCCCCAAGCGGGTGATACCTGCGTCGCGGGCGGCGCTGAGCATCCGCAGCGTGCTGGACATGTCGGCGTCGAGCGGGGGCAGCCACTGAATGGGAAAGGCGTCGGGATCGCGGTCGTTGCGCTCGAGCTGCGTGCGCAGCTCGCTGCACAGCCGCGCCAATCCGTCGAGGTCGCTCTGCACGGGCGCGATCCAGCCGTCGCCCAGACGCGCAGTGCGTTCGATAGCCGGTTTGGAGAGTCCGCCGAAGAGGATCGGCGGACCGCCGGGAGTGACTGGCTTGGGCATCAGCGACATCTCGTCGATCTGTACGTACCGTCCGCTGAAGGAGATCGGTTCTTCGGTCCAGCAGGCGCGCAGGACGCGGATGTACTCCTCCATGCGGCTGGGGCGCTGACGGAAGTTGGCGCTGAGCGCCTCGAACTCCTGCCACTGCCAGCCGACGCCGATGCCCAGCCGCATTCGTCCACCGGAGAGGATGTCGACTTCGGCGGCCTGCTTGGCAACCAGCACGGGTTCGCGCTGGGGCAGGACGAGCACGTTGGTCTGCAGCGCCACGCGGCTGGTCTGCGCGGCGAGCCAGGCCAGCGTGGTCATCACCTCGTGCTGGTGGACGTCGTCGGCATAGGGACCAGTCTGGGGCCGCTCGTCGCGGGCGTAGGCGTAGATAACATGGTCCGCCATGGAGATGAAATCGCAGCCGATCGCTTCGACGCCCTGCGCCCAGTCGCGCAGCTCCGAGACGTCCCAGTGCCAATGCCAGGCGGGGATTTGGCAGCCGAATTCGAACTGGGACATCGCATGCTCCTCACGCCAAGCTGAGACGGTCAGGTGTATCCTACGCTCACAAGATCGACACTGGACGGCAGAGGTGCGGAGTTGGACGAGCGTCATGCAGGTGAAGAGGGCGTATTGCGCAGTGACATCGCGGACGTGATTGACCGCGCGTCGGCGATGTCCGCGTACGCGTTTGCCTCGGTCAATCGGGCCGGGCAGGCGGAAGGGCTGCGACTACCGCCGTCTCTCGCTGAGCGGTTGGCGGAAGCGACATACATGGAGGTTTTGCGTTACTCGCTCGATGAGTGCACCTGCCCCTGTCACCAAGAGCATTAGGGAGCATTCGGAAGCGCTCAGGTCACAGGTAGCGGGGCACGGGGAGCGGATGGCTACACTACCTGTGGCGGCGACACCGTACGTACCAAGGGATTAGGAGTACAGCAATGACCACAGCAACGAGCGAATCGGTGGTGACCCCAGAGCGGTTCAAGTCAGGGATGACCTGGAACCAGTATCTGGCTTACATCAACTCACCCGAGAGCCAGGAACGGCCGACGCCGGGCGGACAGCCGCGTGGCGACGGCAACGTCGAGCGCTTCGTCCGCAACATGAGCGCCTGGCAGATTTCAGAGTCGGGTCGCGCGGCGCTGCAGTCGCTGCCTCGCCTGAAGATGCTGGTGCTGGGCGAGGACTGGTGCCCGGACGTCTACCGCGGCCTACCAGTGCTGGCCGAGATCGCCGCGACCGCCGGCTGGGAGCTGCGCATCTTCGCCCGCGACGAGAACAGCGACATCATGGCCGAGTTCCTCAAGGAAGGCCAGCACGAGTCGATCCCCACCGCGGTGCTCTACACGCTCGACCACGAGTACATCGGTCATTGGATTGAGCGCCCGGCGGTGGCGAACGAGCACATGGCCGACATGCAGAGGCTCTTCAGCCGCCGCGAGGGCGAGTCGGAAGACGACATGCGCGCGCGCATTCGCGACGGCTACCGAGCGCTGCAGTCGTCGGACGAGTGGGCGTCCTGGCGGGACGCCACGGTCGACGAGATTACGGAGCTGGTCCGCGCGAACGTCTAACGAATCGCTAGCCGCTCGCTGGCTGATCACTGTCGAGGAAACGGACCTCCGGCGGGCTCGTCCTCCATCAGCGGAGCCTCAGATTCCGGTTGAGCGTCAGCGTCGGCGGGTCCCACGTGGGACCCGCCGGGCGGATCGTGATGCTCGAGCGCTCGCCAGGTGATGAGCCAGCGTTGCGTGGCGGTCAGGTTGGTCAGCACGGCCAGCACCCAGAGGATTGGAACCACATAGCCAGACAACAGACCCAGCGCCATGATCAGCACGCGTTCCAGGCGCGTGCCAAGTCCGCTGCGAATCTGCACGCCAAACTCCCCCGCTTTGGACCGCGTGTAGCTGACCATCATGCTGCCGAAGAGGGAGACCGTGATCAGCACAACGGCGGTGCGGTCGAACCGCTCGCCGGCGCTGTACCAGATCAGCAGTCCGAGCAGGATCGCGAAATCGGCGAGCCGGTCGGAGACGGCGTCAAAGACCGCGCCCCAGTCGGAAGCGCGATCGGTGGCGCGGGCGACGGCGCCGTCGAGCATGTCGAAGACCGCGGCGGCCAGCAACGCGATGCCCGCTTGCCAGAACATGCCAAACGCCGCGAGCGTCGCCGCGCCGCCCATGCCGAGCAGTCCGATGATCGTCAGGGCGTTCGGCGTGATCCCGACGCGCGCAACAGCGCGGCCAATCCGCTCGGAAAGATCGCGGGGAACGGCGTGGGGCAGCAGAGACACAGAGTGGATCTCGTCAATACGTAGCGGGCATGTGTGACTCCACTCTATCGCGCGCCAGGATTATCGCGTGCGGGGATGCGCTGGTACACCGAAACCGAATCGTCTGAAATCCCCGAGTTCGCGCGGTTCTGTCGGTTCTGTGCGGGCGGCGATCTGTCAGTCCCAGAACATGCGCTTGCCGATCAACAGCAGGAACAGAGCGCCAGGCACGCTGACGGCGAAGATCAGGATGTGGTTAATGTTGAGCTGCTCGAAGAACGGCGGAGACTGCTCTTCGATGTACGGCCAAAGCAGCAGCAACGCGCGTTCGGCGTTCTTCGTGAACTCAGCAATCAGCCGATCTTCGGGTATGCCGTAGACCTGCTCGACGGCGTCGTAGAAGTCCACGCCCGTCCCGGCGCTGCGAAAGAGCTCGGCGAGCGCGTCTGGGCCCCAGTCCTGGATGAACCAGGCGAGCATGCCACCGGCCTGTCCGAAATACTTGGCCTGGAACTGCCAGGTAGTGGGCACGACCTCCAGCTGCTCGATGCTGTAATACTCCTCGTGGTCGAAGAGGGTGACGGATCCGGCGCGGCGCAGATAGAAGCCGGGCAGTGGTCCCTGCGACCAGAATCCCATCGCAGCGCGCATCCAGATGGGCAGGTTGCCGGCATATCGCCCGGTGGCGACGTCGAGCAACGCATTGGTGACGTCGTTGCGCACCTCGGCCGATGTGTTACGGAAGATGTCGCGCGTCGGGGTATCGTCATCGATCGGCGGTCGCTGCGCCAGGTCGGATGGATCGGCGTCGCCGGACCAGACGATCAGGACGAGCGGATCGTCGAGGGATGCGTCGATCAGGTCGCTGACCAGGTCATACGCGCCCTGTCCCTGCATGGCCAGGTCATCGGCGCGCGCCTGTGACTGGGTGTGCCAGACGATCACGTCGTCGGTGTCGGCGACATACCAGGGCGCAGACTCTTGATCCTGGTTCTGATCCTGTGCACCAGCGAGGGAGAGTCCACCCAGCGCCATCAGACACGCGAGCAGGATGGCGCGTAGAAGCGGGGACCGTATCACCATTGCATCTTACGAGTTCAGCAGCGATTGATACAGGTCGAGGTGCTGCTGCGCGATCAGGCGCGCGTCAAAGCGCTCGGTGGCGAGGCGACCGCGATCCGTGAGCGTGGTCCGCAGCTCGTCAGATTCCAACAAGCGCTGGAGGTTGTCGCCGAGCGCATCAGCATCGCCGGGCGGCGACAGCAGCGTCGCATGGCCGTCGTTGGAGGCGATCCGGTAGCCGGGCACATCTGAGGCGGCGATGGGCAGCCCTGCCGCCATCGCTTCCACAAGGACCAGCCCCAACGCCTCGCCGCCCAGCGCCGGGAAGGCGGCGCAGGCCGCGGTCCGCATCAGCGATGGCAGCCGGTCATGCGGAACGGCGCCCAGGAAGGTCACCCGATCACCTATCCGCGCAGCCGCTTGCGCGCGTGTCTGGGCGGCAACGGGACCGGCGACGATCAGACGCGCGTCGGCGAGACGCTCCATCGCTTCGAGCAGCGTGGCTAGTCCTTTACGCGGCTCGTCGCGTCCCACGAACAGGATCGCGTTGGGCTGCGGATCGGGTCGCACGGCGCGGAAGGGAGCGACGTCGAGGCAGGGGAAGATAACGCGGCTGCCGAGCGGGAGGATCGGCGCGGCGGTGCGCTGCGTAACCTCGCTGGCGCAGATGACCGCGTCGGCGCGCTCGATCAGCCAGCGCGCGAGCGGCCTGGTCCTGCGGTAGGCGTGGGCCGCCGCGGACTCGGCCGAGTGCAGCGTGACCACCACGCTGGCGTCGGATGGATGCAGCAACGCGAGCGGTCCCGCCAGCGGCAGCAGCGGTTCCTGGATGTGCAGCACATCATGCGGCTGGCGCAGAAACGCGCGCAACGCAACGAGGTCGCGCGGATGCAGCGTCAGGTCTGCGCGGGTACCACCCAAGCGCACGCGCAGCGGACGCGAGGGCGCGAACACGACCGACTCGTGTCCCAGCGCTCGCAGCGCCGCTGACAGCGCGGCCACATGTGTCTGGACGCCGCCAGGCTGCGCACGGTCGTAGGGCAGAATGTGAGCGATGCGCACACACTCACAATAGTGCTCACGGTAGTGGCAGCACCGTATCGAGAATCTCGTCGAGGCGGTCGAGGTTAGCCGGATCGCTGTGCGGGATGTGGAATGCATCGAGCGCATCGCTGAAGCGTCGGAAACCGCTGTCATCGGAAAAGTCAACCCAGCGGATGCTGCTGGAATCCAGCTTCTCGCGATTCTGCTCCGAGATATGGTCCGCGAGCACGATGCGTGGGTCTCTGGCGATAGCACCAGTGACCGACTCGGGGTTGCCACGGCCGTTGAGTTTGACCTCGCAGCGGTACTCGACACCGCTGCGCTGCAACATGAAATCGACCTGGTGCCGACCGTCCTTCTTCGAACCTCGTCGAAAATTCTGCTCGTCCAGCGAATAGAGATGGCACAACGTTTCCATCAATGGGTGTTCAACAGCGTTACCGGCGCTGGACCAATTGCCGCCGCTGATCTGCTGCCGCTTGACGGCTAGGCTGTTGACGATCAACAAACTTTCCGTACGATCGAACCGGAATCCATCGTCCAGCGTAATCGCCACATCAATCGGGGGAGATTGCAATGCGGTCAGCTCTTCCAATGTGGCTCCTAGATAGGCGACGTTCGCCTGGGCGGCATCGAGCACCACGGTTCGAGTGGTATGGCCGTAGATATTGAACACGGTTTTGGTCGGCACCCCACCGATGATTGAGACTTCACCAGTTGAATCTGCCTGGGCCGCGAACGTTGCATACCAATCTGATGATTGCGGTTGTTCCTCCCAGTGGATCTTGGCTCGCTGCGCGCGGCGCAGAAAATCGAGCGCGTACTGGAGGAACTGTCGATTCGTCTGTTCGAAGACCGCGCGCCGATGATTGCCGCCGTCCGTCAACAGCTCTCGAATGATATGACGCGCCAGCTCGTTGGTGATCGTAACCATCACTCGGCCCAATCTGCTACGGACACCAGGCGGCTGAAGCCCAGCCGCTGCTGGATGCGCTGGATGTACTCGTCGTTGATCTCTAGCAGCAGGAAATCTCGCTGCAGCGTGCGCGCAGCGACTCCGAGCGTGCCTGAACCCGCAAATGGATCCAGCACCAGGTCTCCGACCATCGAGTAGTACCGAATCACCCGTTCGCATAACGACTGGGGAAAGACGGCGGAGTGTACGCGGTCGGTGGCTGGATCCAGTCGCCAGACGTTAGTCGCTTCATAGTCGTCGGGCACGCGCGACTGGTCGCGGACCGTCTTGGGGTACTGACGCAGGTTCCAGTCGATCAGTCGGGGGCTCTGCTTGCGGTAGACCATCACATACTCGGTCACGGCGTTCGCTTTGTACGTCAGCGGCTGGCGGTGGACGTTGAATCCGCTATTGCGCGGTTTGGCCGCGCCGGACGGCTTCTCCCAGATGATGTCGTCGATAAAGCGCCAGCCCAGCGCGGTCAGACGTGGGTGCAGATCGAACGGGATGGCGTAGCGGTGGCTCTCGTGCTGGCGCCCCGCGCGTGGCACGATCACCGGCGATGTGTTGACTACGAGAAAGCGACCCTCGTCGGTGACCCGATGCACTTCGCTGAAGACCTCGACCAGAAAGTCGAGGTAGTACGTGTAGGACGGATAGATCGAATAGTCACGCGCGTTGTAGTACGGGGGCGAAGTAAAGGTCAGCTGAATCTGACCATTGGGCACGCGGCGCAGCGCATCAACGGCGTCGCCGTGCACAACCAGGTTGCGAAGCTCAGGCAGGTTGCGAAGCTCGGGTGAGTCGGTTGGCTGCGGCCGATCCGCTTGCTGGGCATTGCTACCCTCCCCCCCCCCCCCCCCCCCCCCCCGTTTGGAACGTGAGTTCGAAATAGAGGCAGCGCGGGAACGTTCGGTCAGGACGAACTCGCGCAGAATTTCGTTCGGGTGCTCGGCGAGCTGATCGAGGATCGGGTCAGCGATCGCTCGCTGGTTCTCCGCTCGCGCTGCGATCAGTCCACGCGCGGCTTGGATGACGACGCCGGGATCGGGATGCTGGCTCAGTTCGACCAGGGCGGCGAAGGCCTGAGGGGCGTGCCGCGAGAGCCGTCCGACGGCGCTGGCAGCCTCACGGCGGACATCCTGCGCAGTATCGCACTGCGCCAGCTGAACGAGCGCGTCAATCGCCGAGAGGTCGCCTGCTCGGGCGGCATCGACGGCAGCGGCCTTGCGCACGTTGGAGCTGGGAGCGCGGAGTCGTTCGCTGATTCCGTCGTCCATGTCCCATGGATATCGGCTGCGGCGCGCTCCCGCCAAGGGTCAGCCGAGTCGGCGGCGCAGCAAGGCTCTGGGCGTCGCCGTGATGCCTCGCCACTGTTGACGCAGCAGTCTCGTCGCGCCGATCTCGCGGAGGCTTGCATACTGTCCCAGCTCAGCGCGTGTCGTGGCCTCGGCCAGCGCCGCGCGGAGGTCGTCTGCCGTCGCGCCGACGAACCGCGTCTGCCCCGCGCCGACCTGTTCATGGAAGTGAGCGTCTGAGCCGCCGGTCTGGGCCAGCCGCCAGCGCTGGTTGGCCTCGATCACGGAGTGTCGGCGCCAGCGCGCGGAGGGAATCGGGTTCGCTGTCTCGATGGCCAGGATCGGGGCATTTGCGCCGTGTCGTTCGGCGGCGAGGTCTTGTCGCAGGCGTTCGATCTCACGCAAGTTGAGCGCAAACGGCACGATCGCGGCCGGGTGCGAGATGATCGCCGCGCCGCCCTGTCGCCAGATAGCTTCGATCGTCGCCGCTGCGCTGCGCCAGGCGGGGACGGGATCCTCAATCCAGAGCGCCAGAATATGCCCCTGCCGGCTCGACACCTCGCTACCAACGATCACCTCCACGGGGTGGTTGGCGCGGGCGGCCATCTCGCGGGCCCGTTGCGCGCCGCGCACCTGATCGTGGTCGGTGACGGCGATCAGATCGAGTCCGCGCTGATGCGCGGCGTCGAGGATCGTGAGCGGGGCGTCCATCCCATCGGACGCGTCGGTGTGGACCTGCAGGTCAGCGTGTCCCCAGTCGGAGGGTGCATCGATCACGGCGCAGGTCCCTGCACGGCGCTTTGCCCAGTGCTTTGCATGGCGTCGCGCGGGTGCGGATCGTCCCATGGCGTGTCTCGACAGGGCGCCCAGGGCGATTCCGGGACCCGCCACTGTCCCGCGTGCGCGGCGATGATCGGCTCGAACAGCCGCACCAGGTTGGCGGTGTTGGTGCGAGCGTCGAGCGCGCGGTTGCCCACGATCAGCAGTTCGAGCGGCGAGAGGAAGGTGACGTCAAACTGCAGACGGTCCGGCCCGGAGCGGCGCACCGCGTAGAGCGGCAGCAGCTGCGCGTCGGCGCGGATCGCCAGGTCGACCGCGCCGACGGGAAAGCGCGCCTGGCGGCCGAAGAATGGCACGCACGCGCCACCGCCCTGCCGGTCGCGATCCCAGAGCACGCAGACGACTCCGCCGCTGCGCAGGGTCCGCAAGGCGGTAGCCACGCCCAGTTTGGTCGCGGGCAGGAAATCGATCCCCACAGCCGCGCGGGCGGCGTTGACGGTCTCAAGGTGGCGTGGATCATCCAGCTGCTCGACCAGCGCAACGGCAGGGATACCAAGCGCCGCCAGCGCCTTGACCGCGACCTCAGGGTTCGAAATGTGCGCTGTGGTCAGCACCACGCCACGCCCCGCCCGGTGCGCGTCGAGCAAGTGGTGCAACCCGCTCACATGTAGATGCCGATCGAGCACCCGCTGTGGCGAAACGCCGGGCAGCAGCGCCAGGTCGACGTAGTAGCGGGCCGTTTCGGCGATGACGGACGCGGTGTCGCGGTCGAGCTGCGCAGGTGGATGCTCGGGATGGATGCGCTGCAGGTTGTTGCGAATGCGGATGCGCCGTCGCTCCAGCAGCGGCAGCGCCAGCGCGGCGGCGATCTCGGCGGCGTAGTACAACCAGGAACGCGGTAGGTAACGCGCCAGGCAGGAGAGCACGCGCAAGGCGTAGACAGTCAGCATGGAGGCGCAACTGGAATTCGCTGTAGCATCTCAGTAGTCTAAGGCAACAGGAGGTGTCGTGATGATTGACTCCCAACCCGAGTTCGGAGCGATCGTGAAGGAACTCTGGGAAGCGACCGCGCCATTACCAGGGGAAGACGCAGTCGAAGGCTTGAGAGCTCGTACTTTTGAGCGTCTCTTAACTTTCGAGCTCAATCGGACCCAGCACCGACCAGAGATTGAGGAAAACAAAGAGCAGTCGATATCCGGTGGGGGCGACCAATCAGGAGATGTGCAGTACCTAGATTCGTCACTTAATTCTTCCAAGCAACGGGAAGAGGTGATAGCGGATCGCCTACGGATCCAGGTTGAGGAAGTGAAAGACCTATTCGACACAAGCGATGAAGAACCGACGATCAATCTTCACTCATCGAAACTATCGAACACGCGAAAAGGCGCTGTGCGAGAAATTGCCTTGCTGTTATGCGGTGCGCGAACGGCGCTGGGACTAGAGACTGGAACGAACGACATACGAAAATCGGCCAAGGAATTCAATCAGGTCGATGGGAATTTTATGAGTCACCTTGCTAGTTTCGAGGAGTTAGCGATTCGCGGCAAGCCGGGGTCGCAAAACCGACAAGTGAGACTGAAGTCTATTGGATGGGAAGCGCTTTGGAAGCTCGCGCAATCGCTCACGTCCAATGGCGCATAACCCGCCATCCTCCCGTCTCTTGATCCGATACGACGACCTCCATCGCGAATTACAAGATTCGCGTAGCCTGTTCGTGGCTGGCTACTATCAGGAAGCTGTGCGAAAATCTGCTGAGCGGTTTCACAATCGAGTCCGTGAGTTGTCGGGGTACAGAGGCAATAAAACCGGTGCTGGGATGTTGCGCGATGTATTCCAGGGACCTGCATCTCTGCTCCAATTCACTGACACATACAAATTTGGCACGCCTCAACTAGATCGCGACGCGCTCTCGGGATTTGTAGACCTCACTGTTGGCGCCTCGGCTGCGATCCGTAATGTCTTCACCCATGCAGACAAGTTGGAGATCAGCCATGACCGAGCTTTCGAATTGCTAACCGTGATCAGCAGCCTGCACCGTATGCTTGATCAGACAGAGCCAACAGAACATGCCGGCAACGTGTGAAGACCACCGTCGCAAGAACTACCAACCTAGCTCGTGGAATTGGTACCACTGGTCCGGTGCGGCGGACAGCGGTGGTTCGAACGCCGCGAGCAATGGTTGGTCGACGACGTGTTTG
Source organism: Dehalococcoidia bacterium (assembly GCA_963422755.2). GTDB lineage: Bacteria > Chloroflexota > Dehalococcoidia > Bin125 > Bin125 > Bin125. The sequence continues at coordinate 1,611,006 of OY730488.1, read as the reverse complement.
AGATCAATGTATGGCCGAAAGTGAAACCGATCTCTGCAGCGCTCGGCAGCTAGGGGGATAAGTTTGGCGTCGGTCGCGGCGGCGATGCGCTGGACGGCGTTGGGCAGCATAACCTCGTGGCCGAACAGCGAGTCTCTGGCGGTCTGTTCGTTTGCGCGGGCGGGGCGGTCGAAGAGGATCGCGGCGGTTCCGTTGGCGCGCAGATGCGCGACCACTCGGCGCAGTCCGCTGCGGCCCGAGACGGGCGCCATCCCGAGTCGCGCGCGCTGGCCCTGGATTGCCTGGTTCAACGCGTGATGACCAAGGTCGTCGACCAAGACGACTGAGGGACCCACGCGATGCGTAAACGCGCCGCCGAGCACATCCCAGTTGCCGAAGTGGAGCACGGCGAAGAGGATCGGGCGGCGTTGGTACCACTGCGCCAGTTGACGCCACTGATCGACGAAGGCTGCATCGTCACCGCCGACGGCGGCGAAGCAGTCTGCCGGCGAGAGTTCATCGAGACGCACCGCGTCGACCAGGTATTCGCCGTAGCGCTGAAATTGGGCGCAGGCGAGCGAGTCGGCATCGCCCGACCAGTCGACAGAGCCCAGTAGACGCTGCGCATTGCGTCGGGCGGCGCGCCGTCCGCGCGGCCAGCTACGATAAACCGCTCGCATCAGCGCGTGGGCGGCCGCATACGCTGCCGGGCGCGGCAACGTCCGCGCGGCGCGGCCGAGCGTCTGATACCCGAGGGCGAGTGGGTGCAGGCGCGGCACCCTGCAGTTATGCGCCCGCCGCAAAGGCCTCGACGGCGTCGCGGGCGACGTCATCAGTCCACTGCTCGGGCGGCGACTTCATGAAGTAGGCCGAGGGCGGCAGCAGCGGACCCGACAGGCCGCGGTCGAGGCCGAGCTTGGCGCAGCGCACCGCGTCGATCACTACCCCAGCGGAGTTGGGCGAGTCCCAGACTTCCAGCTTCAGCTCCAGGTTGAGCGGCACGTCGCCGAAGGTCGTGCCCTCGATACGGATGTGACACCACTTCCGATCCTCGAGCCAGGGCACATGGTCGGACGGTCCCACGTGTACGTCGCCCGGGGGCATCTCATACTCGATCTGCGAGGTGACGGCGTTGGTCTTGGAGATCTTCTTCGACTCCAGCCGCTCACGCTCGAGCATGTTGTAGAAATCGGTGTTGCCGCCGAAGTTCAGTTGGTAGGTGCGGTCGATCTGCACGCCGCGGTCGCGGAAGAGCCGTGAGAGCACGCGGTGGACAATCGTGGCGCCGACCTGCGACTTGATGTCATCGCCGATGATCGGCGCGCCGGCGCGTCGGAAGCGGTTGGCCCAGTACTCCTCACGAGCGATGAAGACCGGGATGCAGTTGACGAAGCCGCAGCCGGCTTCGAGCACCTGCTCGACGTACCACTTGGTCGCCTCCTCCGAGCCGACCGGGAGGTAGTTGATCACCACATCGACGTCGCGGTCCTGGAGAATCTGGGCTACGTCGACCGTCGAGCCGGGCGCCTTCTCGATCACTTGCGAGAGGTACTTGCCGAGTCCGTCGTGCGTCATGCCGCGCTCGACCGGGACGCCGAGGTTGGGGACGTCGCAGAACTTCACCGTGTTGTTCGGTTCGGCGAAGATCGCTTCAGAGAGGTCGAGGCCGACCTTGCGCGAGTCGATGTCGAAGGCGGCGACGAAGTTGAGGTCAGAGATGCGGTAACCGCCGAGCACGGCGTGCATGATGCCCGGAATCTCGTCGCCGTCCTGAGCGTTTTGGTAATGAGTGACGCCTTGTACGAGCGAGGATGCACAGTTGCCGACGCCAATAATGGCGACATTGATCTTGGAACCGGGAACGGATGGCATATGAGCAGGACTTTCCGAATCTCGCTGCGACGGGAGAGCGTGCCGCGGGCGCGGAAGCTCGCGCGCTGCGTCGCAACCGCTGCTAGCGAGTACTGCAGGGTAGCACTCACGCCCGACCCGCTTGGGCTGTCAGCACGATGGGACCGCGACATCGAAGCTCCCCGCCCGCAGCGCCGCCCACTCTGCTCGAGCGCGACCCAGCGACCACACGACCACGCGGCGGTACGCTGCAGCCATGCCTGATCCGCGTGAGCTTGTGCTCGAGATGTACCTGCAATTCGCCGAGCAGCTGGCGGACGCCGCCGCAGCGGCCATTCGCCCCTGGTTTCGGATGTCGGCCGAGCGCCTGCAGCTCGAGCGCAAGAGCGACGGCTCGCCTGTGACTGAGGCCGATCGCGCGGCGGAGTCCGCCATTCGCGAACGGATCGCGGAGCGCTATCCCGAGCATGGCGTGATCGGCGAAGAGTTCGGCTCCGAGCGAGTCGATGCGGAGTGGGTCTGGGTGATCGATCCGATCGATGGCACCGGTGCGTTCATCTCAGGGCTACCGACCTTCGGAACGCTGATCGGGCTGCTGCGTGGCGGCGTGCCGCTGCTGGGGATACTTGATCAGCCGGTGCTAGCGGAGCGCTGGTGCGGCGTTGATGAGCCGGGAGTGCTCAGGCGTTCTACACATAATGCACAAGTCATCCACACGAATATGCACGCAGAGTTGGGGTCGGCGATCACATTCGCGACCAGCCCAGACATGTTCACCGGCGACGCACAGGGGGCTTGGCAGCGCCTCGCGGACGGCGTCGAGCGTGTTCGTTATGGAGTGGATTGTTACGCCTACGGACTGTTGGCGTTGGGCTGCATCGACATCGTCTGCGAGGCGCACCTGAAACCCTGGGATTATCTCGCGCTGGCCCCGATCGTGCAGGGCGCGGGTGGACGGATGACCGATTGGGACGGCGAGCCACTGACATCCACATCTGGCGATCGGGTGCTGGCCGCGTCGACTGCGCAACTGCACGCCGCCGCACGCCGCTGTTTGACGGCAGATCAGCGCTGACCAGATATACAACCAGCGTAGTACCTGCAATGGGCACAGGTTTTGACTGATTGGGAAGCGATCTGGTTAACAATTGGGATGGGAACCGCCGGTTAGGGCGGGCGTCAGTGTTGGACTCAGCCGGCGGCGTCGGCATGCGCTTTGATCTTGCGCAGAACTGGCAGCGCCGTGCGGGGATTCTCCACGATCTCGTACCCCTCGGGGAGAGTGTCGATGGCGCCGGGTTTCTGCGTCTTGGCGAAGAAGTAGATGCGCTGGGCGTGATGGTTGCGCAGCTCAACGTCGCGGGCGTGCAGGTAGTAGGTCTCCTGCCGGCGGTTGGTCGTGGAAAATACCATGCGTGCGGTCTCCGATCAATTGATCAGGCGTGTATGCACTTATCTAATTGAATTAGAACCAATCCCGCGCGCCCTGTCAATCGCAATTGGGTCGACCATTATGTTGCCTCGCGCCCGCCTGTCCACATCTCGGCTGTGGACGAGACGCTCCGCCAACGCCTCGCTGGCGCTCATCGCCTCCGTCTGCGTCTGCGTCTGCGTCTGCGTGTCCGTCTGGGTGGCCGCCTGCGCCGCCGCAGACGAGTCGGCGACGCTGCCCAGCGACGACCCGTGGTCCGTCGCAGAGCTCGCCGCTGACGCGCGTTGGCTGCCGATCCTGGCGACCCAGGACCTGGCCGTCGGCGTCAAACGGATGGCGTTCTCGCTGGACGGACTACGCGCTGATGACCACCTCCCGACCGTTCGGGTGTCCCTGTACCTGCTCGATCAACGCGCGCCCACGCCGCGCTCAGTGCAATACGCCCGCTTCATTCCATACGACGCCGGCCTTGGCCTCACCGCGCACAACCACGCCAACGCGAGCGTCTCCGACCGCTCGCTGCCAATCAGCCGCGGTGTCTATGTGGTTCCTGTCCAGCTCACCGAGCCGGGGCAGTGGGGCGTGCTGCTGGAGATCGATGCGGGCGAGGCGAGGGAATCGGTGCGGCTGCGCTTTTCCGTCCGCGAGCGTCCCGCCGCGCCACGCGTCGGCGAGCGCGCGCCGGCGGTAGTTTCACGCACCCGCGGCGAGGTCCAGTCGCTGGCCACCTTGACGTCCGATCCAGAGCCAGAGCCGGGACTGTACGCGCTCTCGATCGATGAAGCGCTGGCGCAGGAGCGTCCCTTGTTATTGGCCTTCGCGACGCCGGCGTTCTGTCATTCGCGGACCTGCGCGCCAGTGCTGAATGCGGTCAAGGCGGTCTGGCGGGAGTTCGCGGCCGAGATCAACGGTATCCACGTGGAGGTGTTCGAGAATCCGCAGGAACCGTCGCGGCTGGTTGAGGCGCGCGCGTTCGCTGCATGGGGGTTGCCATCGGAGCCCTGGGTCTTCGTGATCGACCGCGAGAACGTGATCCGCTACGCCTTCGAGGGGGCGCTGACCCAGGCGGAGCTGCGCTCAGCAGTGGTATGGGTGCTGCAGGACGATCGCTGAGCGTCGGCCAGGGTCGCTAGGCGACGTTGGAGCGACGTTGGGCGAGGCTAGCTGAGCGGGGTTACCCTAGCCGCCAGGAGAGCGAGGATCACATGGCGCTGGCCAGCGCGGAGCGGGCGCAGATTCGGCAGCAGTTCCAGGCCATCGAGGGCCCGCTGAAGCTGGAGTACTACCACCAGAGCCCGCGCCGGGTGCTGGTCGCTGGCCGACCCGACAAACCCACCTGCGCCATCGCCCAGCAGCTGTACGAAGAGATCGCTTCACTTTCCAAGCACATTTCACTGACGGTCTACGAACACGAGGAAGCAGTCGAGCAGGTGAGGCGTCGCGACATCATCGACGTGCCCTGCGTGCTGATCCGCGGCGAGCTGAACCGCCCGCTGCGCTTCTACGGGGCCCCGAACGGACATCTGCTGGTGGCGATGATTCGCGCCATGGTGCTGGCCTCGACGCGACAGGCCCAACCATCCGTGCAGATGAAGCGGATGCTCGGCAAGCTGCGCCGACGGTCGCGGCTGCGCCTGTTGGGCTCGGCGCACGACGCCAACGCCGGCCAGGCCGCGCTCGCCGCCTGCGCGGCGGCCTTGCTGTCGCCCAAACTGCAGACCGACGTGTTCGCGATCGAGGAGTTCGCCGAGATCGGCGCGCGCTCGCGCGTGACGGCGCTGCCAGCGTTGTTCGTCGATGACCAGTTCGTCGCCGCGGGGCTGATCGAGCCGATGGATCTGGTCCAGTACATCGGACTCTGGCAAGCGAAGCCTGAGCAGGCGTCGCTCCACCCACCGACGCCGAATCCTGGCACGGCGACCGCCTGGCGACCACCGCAGCCGGCGCCGCCGGCGCACGAGCACGCCCAGCCGCGCCCGCTCGATCCGATCGCCGCAGCCGCCGGCCGCGCTCGTGAGGCGTCTGCCACACCCGCGGGGATGCGCCGCACGACGGGCGGACTGATCGTGCCGGACCGACCGTCTCGGTAGTACGCTGGATGCATTGTTGGGTACTGTTCGGCATCGTTGGGCGCTGTTCGGGGTTGCCCCTGAGTGAGCGCGACGGCACGTGGTGGAGGCGCACTGTGGTTGACGTTGGCGAGCTGGACGGAGCGCTGGAGGCGCTCTCGGCGCGACTGAGCGACATCCTGGAGCGTCTTTGACCTGCCAGGCGTGGAAGCCGAGGCCGCGCAGCTGGAGACCGCATCGACCGCCGCGGACTTCTGGGGCGACGCCGAGCGGGCGCGCGCATCGATGAAGCAACTCGCCGCGCGGCAACGCGCGATCGAGACTTGGCGTGGACTGGAATCGCGCCTCGCGGACGCCGTCGAGCTGCTGGAACTGGCCGATGACGAGGAACTGGCCCAGGACCTGTACACCGAAGCCGAGACGATCGCTGCGGAGATAGAGGATCGTTCGTTCGAGCTCGCGTTCTCAGGACCGTACGACGGACGACCGGCCATGATCGCGATCTACGCCGGGGCCGGCGGTATCGACTCGCAGGACTGGACTGAGATGCTGCTGCGGATGTACCAGCGCTGGGCCGAACGGGCCGGATTCGATGTCGACCTGATCGACCTGGCCGAGGGCGAAGAGGCTGGACTGAAGTCGGCGACGCTGGAAGTGCGCGGCGACGCCGACGGTGGCGGCGCCTACGGCTGGCTGCGCGCTGAACACGGCGTGCACCGACTCGTCCGCATTTCGCCCTTCGACCAGAACCATGCCCGCCACACGTCCTTCGCGCGGGTCGAGATCATGCCCGAGACTGAGGGCGCGGCCGAAATCGAGATCGCCGACGATGACATCAAGGTCGACGTCTACCGCGCCTCGGGCAATGGCGGGCAAAATGTGCAGAAGAACTCGACCGCTGTGCGGATCACACATCTGCCGAGCGGATTCGTCGTGAGCTGCCAGAACGAGCGCTCGCTGCGACGCAACCGCGAGTCGGCGATGCGCGTGCTGGAAGCGCGCCTCTTGATGCTCGCCGAACAGCAGCGCGAGGCCGAACGACTGGCTATCCGCGGTGAGCACATCGAAGCCGGCTGGGGCAACCAGATTCGCTCCTACGTCCTGCAGCCGTACCGCATGGTCAAGGATCTACGCACGCAGCACGAGACTTCGGACACCGAGCGCGTGCTCGACGGCGACATCGACGCATTCCTGCGGGCATCCCTGCAGCACCAGATCGGCGAGCAGGCTGCACGCGCATCGAGCAGCGCGAACGTCCAGCGCGGAGTGCTCGCATGACGCGCTTGAGCCACGCGGCGACGCTCACGCTCATGCCAGCGCTCGTGCTGGCCTTCCTACTGGCGTTCGCGCTGATATCCAGTGGGCTTGGCCTCGTCGCGGCACAGCAGGACACGCAGACGGATCATGCCGGTCCCGTCGTGCACGGGACGCGGTTCGAAAACTCCTGGCCCGATTCTGTCGTGGTCACCGCGCTGGTCGACGACGCGTCGGATGTAACGGCCGCGACGTTCCTCTACACGATCCTGCCGGAAGGTGCGCTGACGCGTCAGGCGGCGGAGCTGATCGAGGGCGACGTGACACGCGTGCGCGCGGAGTTTCCCACGCGCAATGCACAGCTCTGGATTCCAGCTGGCGCTGACTTCGAGTGGCGTTGGGAATTGACGCTCGCGTCGGGCCAACGCAGCGAGACCGAGCCGCAGATCTGGCGCTATGAGGATCCGCGCTTCGAGTGGCAGTCGCTGCGCGCAGGCGATCTGGAAATCGCGTACTACGACGATGAGCAAGTCGCACAGCTGATGCTCGAGCAAGGCCTCGAAGCGCTGGCCGAGATTGCACCCTTCCTAGGGTTGCAAGAACTGATCCCGATCAAGGTCTACGTCTGGGCGGGTCCGTCCGACGCGCGCGAAGTCGAGCGGATTCAATCGGAGCGCTTCGAGGAGTCGGTGATCACGGGCGGGACGCGTGTGCTGGCCGATCTCGTCCACATCTACCAGCCGACCCGCTGGGTCGTACGGCACGAGCTGACGCATGTCCTGACCAAGCTTGCTGGCGAGGGGCCGTATGGCGACCTGCCCGCCTGGCTGGACGAGGGCATGGCGACGCTCGCTGAAGGCAACTGGCTCGAACGCCGCGGCGCGGCGCTGCAGTACGCCATCAACAACGATCTGGTGCTCTCGCTGCGTAGCATGGAGTCGCCCTCCAACCGACCTGGCTTCGTCGACATCTTCTACGGGCAGTCGGCGGCGATCGTGCTGCATCTGCTGGAGGAATACGGCGCTGAGCGGATGAATGACCTGTTTGACACCTTCAAGCAGGGCTCGTCAGTCGAGGACGCGCTGCAGCAGGTGTACGGCCTGACTCGGAACGAGCTCGACAACGAGTGGCGCGACTCGGTCGGACTGGGCGCGCGCGAACAGGGTGCAGATCGCTCGACCGCCATCACGGACGATGTGATCGGCGGGCCAGAGGTAGTGGAGCAGGGCCCAGCGGAATCACCAGCCGAGCCGCAGCAATCAGCCGCGCCGCAGCAAGCGGAGTCCGCTGAGCAGGCGCAATCGCCGCAGCCCGCACCCGCGGATCAGGCATCGTCCACAGACCAGCCATCGCCCGAGTCATCTGCCGAGCAAGCGTCAGCACCGGCGACTCAGGCATCGCAGCAGCAGGCTGAAGCGTCAGAGGTAGCACGCAGCGACGAAGCGATCGCCGAGCGTTCTGCCGAAATTCAGCGCCGCCAGGAGCAGCGCCGATCCGCCCCGATCTTCGAGGTCGCGACTCCGTTCCCCTGGGAGTACCCGCTGATCGGCGCCGCTGGGGCCCTGGTCCTGTTCAGCGGCCTGTTGCTCCTCAGAGTCCTGGGACGCGGCCGAACCTAGCACGCCTGCGATCGCTCCAGCCTCAGCGCTCCTACCCATGACGCGCTGGAGATCAGCGGCGCTGGGCGATGCGGGCGGCACGGGTGACGTTGTTCAGCAGCATGGCCACGGTCATGGGACCGACGCCGCCGGGTACGGGGGTGATCGCGCCCGCGACTTCGGCGACCGCGTCGAAGTCGACATCGCCCACGAGTCGGTAACCACGCGCGCGAGTCGGATCGTCGACACGATTGACGCCAACATCGATCACCACCGCCCCAGGACGAATCATGTCGGCGGTGATCGTGTCGGGACGCCCGGTCGCGGCGATTACGATGTCGGCGGTACGGGTGATCAGGCTCAGGTCAGCTGTGTGAGTGTGGCAGAGCGTGACGGTCGCGTTGGCGCCTTGCCGTTTCTGCGCCAACATCGCCGCCAGCGGCATGCCGACCAGTCGGCTGCGACCAACGATCACGACATGCTTGCCAGCGGGATCGGCGCCCGACCGTACGAGCAGTTGCTGCACGCCGTGCGGAGTCGCAGGCAGATAGCGTTCGCGACCTTGCAAGATGCGGCCCTGGTTGGTGGGGTGCAGGGCGTCCACGTCTTTTAATGGATCGACGCGGTCAAGTAAACCGTCTACGTCGACCCCTTCGGGGAGCGGCAGCTGCAGAATGATGCCGTGCACGTCGTGATCGGCGTTCAGCAGCTCAATGCGGTCGCGGATGCGCCGCTCCAGCTGGGCGGGATCAGGGTCGGCCTCGATGCGGTGCAGCACGACCTTGATGCCGGTCTGGTCGCCGGCCCGCCGCTTGCCGCGCACATAGGAGGCGGAAGCGGGATCGTCGCCGACCAGCAGCACCGCGAGGTGCGGCAGCAGGCCCTGCGCGACCATGTCCTCGACCTGACGCGCCAGCGCTTCGCGAATGCCGGCCGCGACGGCCGCGCCGTCGATGATCGTAGCGCTCATGGAATCAGCGTATGGCACAACGGCCCAGCGGACCTGCCTGGCGAAGCGCGGGCGCAGCCAAGTCGGCAAACACAGAAACGCTTGCGGCTCAGCAGTGCGTCCAGCAGTACGGCTCGGGGTATTGATAGGCTGCGTCGATGTTCGGCGACCTCACGTGCGGTGTGGATCTGTTGCTACTGGAGCGCTTCGCGGGCGTGCTCGCGCGGCATCCCGAGCGCTTGCCGCGGCGTATTTTGACGGATCGCGAACGCGACTACTGCGGTGATCGACTGCCTGAGATGGCCGTTCGCTTCGCCGGCAAGGAAGCGGTCATGAAGTGTCTGGGGACCGGGGTGCGCGGCGTACGCTGGAAAGAGATCGAGATTCTGGCCAACGCGCGGGGCAAGCCGCTGGTCATCCTGCACGGCGGTGCACGGCGGCGCGCCCGCGCGATCGGACTGTCGCGGATCGAGATTAGCCTGACACATGAGCGGAACATGGTCTGCGCGTTCGCTGTGGGCCAGCCGGCCTCAGCTGCCGAGGCGGGAGAGTGACGATGAAACTGCTGACCTCCGCAGAAATGCGGGAGCTGGAAACGCGCGCGGAGGCCGACGGCGTCTCGACCGAGACCTTGATGGAGAATGCCGGTCTCGCGGTCGCGCAGGAAATCTGGATGCAACTCGGTTCGCTGGAGGATCGGCGCATCGCGGTGCTGGTCGGAACGGGCAACAACGGCGGCGATGGCCTCGTGGCGGCGCGTCATCTGCACGAGTGGGGCGCGCAGGTGCGCGTCTACGCACTGCGTGAGCGCGCGGACGCGCAGTGGACCCAGACGGTTGAGCTGGGCGTCCCCTGCGGCTCGGTCGCCGACGACGACCACTTCGAGGCGCTGGAGGCGCTGCTCGCGGGAGCGGAAGCGATCATCGATGCGCTGCTCGGCACCGGACGATCGCGTCCGATCGACGGGGACCTGGCCGAGATGCTGCAGCGACTGGCCGCGGTGCGCTCGCGGACGGTCAAGCCGAAACTGGTAGCGGTCGACCTGCCCAGCGGCCTCGACGCAGACAGTGGCCAACTGGATCCGTTGGCGGTCGCCGTAGACGAAACCGTCACCTTCCACGCACCCAAAGTCGGCCTCTACATGCAGCCCGGCGCATCGGCGGCGGGCTCCGTGCAGCAGGTCGACATTGGCATCCCAGCGGGGCTAGACGAGGATCTGCGCACGGAGGTGCTAGAGCGCCGCGCGGCGAAGGCGCTGCTGCCGCCGCGCCCAGCGGACGCGCACAAGGGCGTCTTTGGACGGGTGCTGGTGATCGGCGGGTCGTCGCGCTATCCCGGTGCGGCGGTGCTGGCCGCCCGCGGGGCGTACCGCGCCGGCGCCGGACTGGTGACGATCGCGACACCCGCTTCGATCGCGCACCACATGGTTAGCGCTGTCCCCGAAGCAACGTTCCTGCCGCTGCCCGAGCACGACCCGGGCGTCATCTCCGGCCACGCCGCTTGGGAAGTCATCCGAGACGAGCTGGAGCTGATCGATTCGGTCGTGATCGGTTGCGGCTTCGGCGCCCGCGATCACTCCGGCGTCTTCGTGCGACAATTCCTCGTCGCGGACGAGGTCGCAGCCGTGCGCGGAATCGTGGTCGATGCCGATGGGCTGAATCTGCTCGCCGCCGATCACTCATCGCTGTCGCAGGCCGTCGCGCCCATCGTCCTGACGCCGCATCCGGGCGAGATGGGGCGGCTCACCGGGCTGTCAACGGACGAAGTGCAGCGCCAGCGTCTGACGCTGGCGCGTGAGCGGGCGTCGGACTGGGGTTGCGACGTAGTGCTCAAAGGCGCGAATACCGTGGTCGCTGGCCCGGATCAGCGGGCGCGCGTGTCGGAGGTCGCCCAACCGGCGCTCGCGACCGCGGGGACGGGTGACGTCCTGAGCGGCGCCATCGGCGCGCTGATGGCGCAGGGTCTGCCGACCTTCGACGCCGCGACGCTGGGCGTGTATCTGCATGGCGACGCGGGCAATCGCGCGGCGCGGGCGCGGGGCACGATCGGCGTCACGGCCGGCGACGTCGCTGAGCAGCTCGCGATGTCGGCGCGCTCGTTGGCGGGCGAGGAACCCGTGGAAGCTCCCGCGCTGGGCGGTCTCGGCATGAGCGGTGTCGGCGGCGGGGACACGGCGGGACTAGGGCAGATGGCCAGTGGGATGAGCGGAGAGATAGGCGGCGGACTGGAAGGCTTGTTGGGCGCACCTCAGTGAGCCCGCCGCAGTCGGCAGGCTGCAGTCGGTAGCCTTGGCTGTGGAGTAGACATGGCCCAGTCGCCCCAGCAACCCGAAGCACCCGTGGACACCGAGATCGATCCGCAGGCCCGCTCGGCCCCGCTCACACTGAATCTGCCTCAGTACTGGGAGTTGTCCGACGACGCCCTCTTAGAGCTCTCCGCCAAGAACGAGGACTGGCTCTTCGAGTTGTCGGCAGAGGGAACACTATGGATTATGTTCCCTGAGGGGCTCGGCAGCAGCAAACGCGGGATGAGGATCGGTAGCCAGATCGTGGAGTGGAGCGATCGACAAGGCAGCGGCGAGGTGCTCGGCCCGCAGCTGGGCGTGCGGCTGCCAAATTCCGCGCTGCGCATGCCGGATGTCGCTTGGATCAGTGACGCCCGGCTGCTCCTGCACGGCGTCGACCGAGAATCGTTCCTGCACGGCTGTCCTGAGCTGATCGTGGAGGTCGTATCGCGAAGCGACGACGTACCGCCGCAACACGCGAAGATGGAAGAGTGGGTGTCCAATGGTGCGCTGCTCGGCTGGCTGATCGACCCGTTCCGTGAAACGGTGACTACCTACCGGCCTGGCGCCATTCCCGAGGAGCTGGCGCGACCGGATTCCCTCAGCGGTGAGGAAGTCTGCGCTGGACTCGAGGTGCGCCTGGAGCGAGTCTGGCAGTGAGATCGAGGATCCCGAACAGTTCGGAGGAGGTGCAAGATGGCGCGCGTGAGTTTTCGATGCACGATGCAGGAGGGGCAGATCGGCGAAGAGACGCGCGCTGCGCTCGCTGACGGACTGCGCCAGATCGCGGCAGATCTGCTGGGTGAATCAGCCACTGAGGTACCCGTGAGCTTCTCGGACATCCCCAGCGGGTTCGGTTTCCGCGGCGGTGAGCCGTCGACCACGTCGCTGGTGCGCGGGGCCATCGTCGGCGGCGTTGCCCAGGACGTGCGCGAAGCGATTCTGCGCAGGATCTGCGACATGTGGACGGAGGTCAGCGGCTGCAGCATCGATGAGTTGGTGGTCACCGCCGCCGACGCTTGACCTGACGGCTAGCCTTAACGGGCTAACATGGAGACGTAGACCGAAGCCAGACAGCTGGAGAGGATGCCCCTATGCCATTTTACCGATGCGTTGTCCCCCAGGATTCCGTGCCCTACGAACAGCGGGAGGCGGTGGCGCAGGCCTTCACCAACATTCACTGCGGTTCGACTGGCGCGCCGCGCAGCTTCGTGCACGTCGTGTTTGACGAACACGATGACCGCTGGGACACGCCGTACTTCCTCGATGGGGCCAACCGGGCCGGACGACCGGAAGAGCTGAAGAGCCAGCTGCTGAGCGATCTGATGAGCGCCTTCCAGGAGATCACAGGCGTCCCCTCGGAGGAATACAGCGGGCGGATCACGGAGGGACCGGCGAAGTGGTCGATGGAGGGCGGCATGGTCCTGCCCGAGCCCGGTGAAGAGACCACCGAGTGGTACGAGCACGACCAACGTATGCAGGGGCAAGCCGCCGCCGGCGGCTAAGCCCGCGTTGGGCTCGACACAGCGCAGCCGCCTCAACAGTGATCTCCCACAGCGAAGCCGTGGCCCGCGCGGTGCTGACAAAGGGCTACGCTGAGACTGCACTGATCTGGGGGTCCTATGGACGAGCGCATCGACGAGCAGCTCAGCGAGCGCAAGAGCGTTCGTGCTGGCGAACGCATTGTGGTCACGGGAGTGGGCGCGGTCACGGCAGTGGGCGCGACCGCCGCAGAAACCTGGAACTCGCTGGTCGGCGGGCGTTCCGGCGTGACGGGCATATCGCTCTTCGACCCCTCGCGCCTCTCCGTCCGCTTCGCGGCCGAGGTGAGTGGCTGGAAACCCGAGGACTTCATGCCGCGCAAGGAAGCGCGGCGCATGGACCGCTACTCGCAGTTCGCAATCGTCGCCGCACAGGAAGCGGCGGCCGATGCGGGCTTCGGTGACGGCTTCGACGGCTCCGACCGCGCTGGCGTGATGATCGGCACCGGCATCGGTGGGATCGCCACCACGCAGGAGCAATTTCGGATCATGGACTCGCGCGGGCCCGACCGCGTGTCCCCATTCGCCGTACCGATGATGCTGCCAAACATGGGATCGGGACAGGTCTCGATCGCCTTGCAGGCGCGCGGTCCGAATCTCGCGCCGATGTCGGCCTGCTCCTCCGCGGCTGACGCGCTTGGGCTCGCGGCCGAGACGCTGCGGCGCGGAGAGGCCGATGTGATGGTCGTCGGCGGTGCAGAGGCGCCGCTGTGCGAGATGGCCGTGGCCGGCTTCGCGTCGGCGCGGGCGCTCTCGGCGCGCAACGATGATCCTGTGAGCGCTTCGCGACCGTTCGACGCGGAACGCGACGGATTCGTCATGGGCGAGGGCGCCTCGGTGCTGGTTCTGGAACGCGAACGGCATGCCGTCGCGCGCGGCGCCGACATAGCCGCCGAGCTCTGTGGCTATGCGTCGGTGGGCGACGCGTACCACATCACGCAGCCGGCGGAAGGCGGCGACGGCGGACGGCGGGCGATGTCGTTGGCGCTGGAACGTGCCCGAATCACGCCCTCTGAGGTCGATTACATCAACGCGCACGGCACTTCGACGCCGCTCAACGACAAATTTGAGACGATGGCGATCAAGAGCGTCTTCGGCGAAGCTGCATACGGCATCTCGATCTCGTCGACCAAATCGATGACCGGGCATCTGCTTGGGGCGGCGGGCGCGGTCGAGGCGCTGGCGACGGTCGAAGCGATCCGTCGCGGCCTCATCCCGCCCACGATCAATCTGCGCAATCCCGATCCCGACTGCGACCTCGACTACACGCCGAATACGCACCGCGCACGTGATGTGCGTGTGGCGATCTCCAACTCGATGGGCTTCGGTGGGCACAACGCCTGTCTCGTCTTCCGACGCTGGGACGGCTAGCGGGCGGCTGCGACCACGCAGTCGGGCGGTTGGGCAGAGCCGTGCGTGAGCGCTCGAACGGCTGGCTGGGACGGACCTGGCGCATCGCCGAACCGCATGACTCCCCTCCGCTTGTAGGACTCGATGCGCCATCCTTTGTCGGACGGCTGCTGCGTCAGCGCGGGATCGAGACCGTCCCCGCAGCGCAGGAATTTCTCAATCCTGATTGGTATCGCCCCGCGGACGCGTCCGTGCTGGGCGATTGGGACGCAGCGATCGAGCGGATGGCGCGCGCCGCCTCGGACGGCGAGTCCGTTGCGATCTACGGAGACTATGACGTCGACGGGATTACCGGCACGGCGATCCTGACGGAGTCGCTGCGCGAGGCTGGGATCGACGCGCGACCGTTCATTCCCCACCGCGAGCGCGAGGGGTATGGTCTGCAGGATGCCGCCGTAGCGCGACTGGCGCAGGCAGGCGCGCAGGTGCTGATCACCGCCGACTGCGGCATCACCGCTCTGCAAGAGATTGCCGTTGCCCGCGACCAGCACGGACTCGACGTCGTGGTACTGGATCACCATGAGCCCGCCGACGCACTGCCGAGCGGCGCCGACGTGGTGACGCCGAAGCTTGCGCCGAAGGGCCATCCGCTCTCGGATCTCTCGACAGGCGGGCTGGCGTACCGGTTTGCTCACGCGGTATCGAAGCGGCTGGGCGTCGAGCGCGATCCCGACCAATGGCTGGATCTCGCCGCGATGTCGACCGTGGCCGATGTCGTGCCGCTGCGCGGAGAAAACCGCTGGATCGTGCATCGCGGTCTGCGCGCGCTGGACGCGACCGAGCGTCCCGGCCTGCGCGCGTTGCTGGCTGGACGGCGTGGCGCAGGACCGGTCGATACAGAGACGATCGGCTTCCAGCTCGCGCCCCGGATCAACGCCGCGGGGCGACTCGACGATGCATCGCTGGCGTTGCAGATGCTGATCGAGCGGGATGCAAGCGCCGCCCAGTCGCTTGCCGACCGATTGAATAGTCTCAACGACTCCCGCCGCCGCCTGACGCAAGAAGCCGAGACTGAGGCGGAGCGACAGATTCAATCATCGACGATCAACGGCGAGGCCCCGCTGGTGCTCTTCGCAGGGGGCGCGGAGTTCCATCACGGGATCGTCGGGATCGTCGCCGGGCGGCTCGCCGAGCGATGGTCGCGGCCGGCGTTTGTCTGGTCGCTGGTTGACGGTGAGGCCCGCGCGTCGGGACGCGGGCGGGCAGGGTTCGACCTCGTGCAGATGCTGGACGCTGCGCGCGATCTGATCTCACGCGGTGGTGGACACGCACAGGCGGCGGGATTTTCGGCCGAGCCAGCGAACCTCGCCGCGCTGCTGTCCCGTTTCAACGCGGCAGCGCAGGCACAGCTCGACGCTGGACAGGCCGGCGCATGGGAGGCGCTCGAAGGCCGCATCGAGGTCGACGCGCAGACCCCGATCGCCGCCGTCACGCAGCAGACGGTCCACTGGATCGAACGCCTCGCTCCCTTCGGCGAGGCCAATCCGGCGCCGACCTTTCTCAGCACGGGCGTCGGGGTCCGCGGGGCGCGGACGATGGGCTCAGACGGTGCGCATCTGCGCCTGGAGCTGGACGGCTGGAGCGCGGTCGGCTGGCGTCTGGGCGCGGCGGCGGCGGAGATCGGCGCAAGCGTTGACATCGTCTGGCGCTTGCGTCGCAATCTACGCGGCTACCCGGAGCTTGAAATCGTCGACCTGGCTGTATGACTAGCTGTATGAGCCCCAAGCACCTCGGCGCTTGTTTTCCAGATCGCTACGCGCTCCAGCATCAAGCGAGCGGACGTGGGCAGAGCACGTCCCGCTCAGCGCGATAGCGGATAGGCGCGGCGAAGCGCGGGACGAGTATCCGCTAGCCTGAGGCGCAGCTGGTGGTTTGGTTGGAGGTCTGCTATGGCTGTACGCAATGTGGCGGTGGTCGGACATCAGAGCGCCGGGAAGACGACGCAAGTGGAGGCGTTGGCACTGGCCACCGGCCTCACCACGAGGCTCGGCCGCGTCGAAGAAAGCAACACAATCTCCGACCACGACCCAGAAGAGCAGCGTCGGGGGATGTCGATCTCGACCTCGCTGGTCTCGCTGGAGCATGGCGGCACGCGGATCAATCTGCTCGACACGCCCGGCTACGCCGACTTCATCGGCGAGGTCGTCGCGTCGGTCGCGGTGGTGGACGCGGTGCTCGTGGTGGTGGATGCATCCTCTGGTGTACAGGTGGGAACCGAAACGGTCTGGCGAATGGCCGGCAAGCGCGGCCTGCCGCGCGCAGTCGTCATCTCGCGGCTCGACCGCGACAACACCTCCTTCGACGAGGCGCTGGCCTCAGTGCAGTCCGTGCTCGGCTCGGAATGCCAGCCCCTGTATCTACCGAACGCCGCCGAATCCGCCTTCAGCGAGCTGATCGACGTCCTCGGCGACGAGGAGGCTAGCGGTCGTGATGGACTGATTGAGCAGATCGTGGAGGCCGACGAAGAGCTGATGATGCTCTACCTGGAGGATGAAGCGATCGCAGCGGACGACCTGCGCGCCGCGGTCAAGACCGCGACGTTGGCGGGATCACTGGCTCCGGTGCTGCCGAGCTCGGCGGTCCGCGGCGTGGGATCTGAGGAGCTGCTGCGGTTGATCGAGGAGCTGCTGCCCGATCCGTCGGAGGCGCCTGCTCTCTCGAACATCGCGGCCCAAAGTGGCACTGGCGCCTTTGTCTTCAAGACTACGGCCGATGAGTTCGTCGGACGGCTGTCCTACCTGCGGGTGCTGTCTGAACCGATCGGCAGCGACCTGCATCTCGAAAACGCGCAGACGGGCGCTGACGAGCGGCTCGCAAATCTGTCCCGCGCGAGCGGCAAGACGCTGTTCGCGGTTGAGGAACTCGCCGCGGGCGACATCGGGGTAGCGACGAGGCTGCAGCAGACGTCGACCTTTCACACGCTGCGTGAGAAGGGGTCGGACCTACTGGTACCACCGCCGGAGATGCCGGCGCCGATCTTCGCCGCGGCCGTGTCGCCGAAGACCAAGGCGGACGTGGACAAGCTGGGACCGTCGCTGAACCGACTGGTCGAGAGCGACCCCACGCTACAGATCGAGCGTGACCCTGATTCCGGCGAAACGATCCTGAGCGGGCTCTCCGAGTCGCACGTGCAGCTATCGGCTGGGCGGCTGTTGAGCAAGTTCCGCGTGGAGGTGGAGATCAAGGATCGGCGGGTGCCCTATCGCGAAACGGTCACGGCGGTCGGCCAGGCTGAGTATCTGCACAAGAAGCAAACCGGCGGCAGCGGACAGTACGCGCGCGTGGCGCTG
Source organism: Dehalococcoidia bacterium (assembly GCA_963422755.2). Lineage (GTDB taxonomy): Bacteria > Chloroflexota > Dehalococcoidia > Bin125 > Bin125 > Bin125. The sequence continues at coordinate 1,593,349 of OY730488.1, read as the reverse complement.
CGCGTGGAGCCGCAGCCGCGCGGCGCTGGCTTCGACTTCGGTAACGAAATCGTCGGCGGCGCGGTGCCGCGTAACTACATCCCCGCCGTCGAGAAGGGCGTCGTCGAGTCGCTGCCGCGCGGTGTGTTTCCGCTCACCGACCTGCGGGTCACGCTCTACGACGGTAAGCATCACGACGTCGACTCGTCGGAGATGGCCTTCAAGCTGGCGGCCTCGCAGGCGCTGAAGGAGTCGGTCTCGTCGGCCCGCCCAATTCTGCTGGAGCCGGTGCACCTGCTGCGGATCACGGCCCCGGAGGGCAACACTGGGGACATCATCAGCGATCTCAACTCGCGCCGCGCGCGAGTGCTAGGGATGGAACCCGCTGAGGAACCGCCTGGTTCATCGGTCGTGATCGCCGAGGGACCGATGGCCGAGTTCCTGCACTATGCGACGGATCTGCGCTCGATGACCGGCGGTCGGGGTACGTTTTCGTGGCAATTCGATCGCTACGACCAGGTCCCCGAGCATGTCGCCCAGAAAGTGCGACAGGAGGCCGTAGCCGCCGCGGGCTAAGATCAGCCGGCTTGGGCGCTAATCGGCGCTGGAGGTAGACGGCCTCGCGTCGGGATCGGGCTCAGCGTGTTCAGTGGACGCTGCGTCCAACGCGTAGACGATTTGCACGCTGGCGATGACTTGCTCGCTGCCGCTGTGGACTTGCGTGGGCGTGTACGACGAATCGTCTGCCATCGCTTCGGCCACGAGGCCATTCGCTCGCGTCGCGGACACGTCGCTGATCGGGCGGATTTCGACGATGCGGACGATATCGTAGCCCATGTGCTTGGCGATCGAGGCTGCCGTTGACTGCGCATCATCGATCGCGTCGAGCAGCGCCAGTCGTTCCACCTCAGCGCGGCGCGACGCGGTGAAATCGATTCCGTCGAAGCGAACATCATCGCCGCCCGCCCTGATCACGAGGTCGATGAGGCTGCCCGCGAAGCCGGTACCCCGAATGGCGATCCTGAGCTGGTTCTCGTAGCGGAAGCCTTGCGAGACGCGGCCCTGCTCGGTCCAGTCAAACTCCTCTGAGATGCGAATGCTCGTGGTCTGCAGGCCGTTCGGCGAGATGCAGGTGGGCGCGGTGGTGTGATCGGCGTTCTCGGGCTCGCCTGAGCTGCACTGCTGTTCGATCGCGGCGGCGATCGCAGCGGCGGCCTTGTTACCGGTTGAGGCTGCGGTGAGCACACTCTTATCGAGCACGCTGATCGTGAACCTGGCGAGCACACCATCGTGGCTGACGTCGCGCACGGCGGCGCCGTCGACGGTGAGCGTGATCAGCGCGTCGGCGGCAACGGGCGTCGCGCCGTTGTGCGGCTCGGGCGTCGAGAGCGCTGATCCGTCCTGCGCCTTCACCCTCAGCAGTCCGCCGTCCAGCAGTCCCACCGTCAAAACAACCACCAGAACGGACGTCAATGCTAAGACGATCAGGATCCAAGCTCGCGATATCCGGGACAGGCGCTGTGCCATGTGTCGCTCCTTCGCGGTCACTGCTCGCTCCCCCGCTCACCCAGCTGGGAAGCGCCGATATTCCAGACGCTACGCCTCTGACGCGTCGGAGCGGTCGCTGGTTCCGCCGAGGTGCTCTGCAAAGAACTCCAGCATCGACGCCCAGGCCGACTCAGCCGAGGCTTCGTGGTAGCCGATGGAGCGTCGGGCGCGGCGGACCATGAACCCACGCAGCCCATCGTACTGGTTCATGAAGGAGTGGCCAGCATCGGGGTAGAGGACGACCTCGTGCTCGACGCCGAGCGTGTCCAGATGTCCACGCAGAAGCTCAGCGTGGCCGTCTGCAATGTGGTCGTGCTCCCCGTAGGCGGCGAAGGTGGGGCAGATGCCGTCGAGTCGCTCAGCGCGGCGCGGGGCCTGTCCGTAGAAGACGGCGGCGGCCCCCAGCGGCGCGCGGGCGGCGTAGAGCATCGCGAACCCGCCGCCCATGCAAAATCCCGCCACAGCCAGCCGCGACTCGTCCACGTCGGCGCGTGAGGCCAGCCAGACACGGCACGATTCGATCGCGTCGAACGCTCGGCCTGCGCCGCGCCGCAGACTATGCATCGTTTGCCAGATGCAGATCGGCTTGAGCGGCGGCCCGAGCGAGTACAGATCGGGCGCGAGCGCCGCATAGCCATTGTCGGCGAATCGGGCGGTGATGCTGCGGATGTCGTCGTTCAGACCGAACAGCTCATGCAGCACGATGATTCCCGGGGGCTGGAGACTCGCCGTCGCGTCCGCGCTGGGGATGGAGCCGGTATCGGCGGGCAGCGCCAACGCCGCCTTCAGGCCACCGTGCTCAGTCGGAATGCGGACGCTGATGGTGGGTTGCGCGGGTTGTCCTGGTTCTGCGGGCATCAGAGGCCTCCTCGACCGCTACCTGCGTGCTGCAGATAGCCTGCCGTAAGCATGGTCAGTCAACAGTACCGAAGGAGGCAGTTGCATGACGGAATACCAGACGCTGCGCTACGAGCTACAGGACCACGTGGCCACGATTACGATCAACCGCCCGGAAGCGGCGAACTCCCTCTCGATGGAGATGTGTCAGGAATTGATGGACGCCTCGATTCGCGTCGACGATGATCCGGACGTGCGGGCAGTGGTGTTTTGCGGTTCGGGCCGCTTCTTCTGCACGGGCGCCGATCTGCGCGGATTCCCACCCGCCGGCCCGGAGATGGCGACCTTCGTCAAAGAGATGACCACATACCTGCACGCCGCCGCGTCTCGCTTCACACGCATGGACGCGCCGCTGATTACCGCGATCAACGGCACCTGCGCCGGGGCTGGGATGAGTCTGGCGCTGATTGGCGACCTGGCGCTCGCGGGCGAATCATCCCGATTCACGATGGCCTACTCGCGGATCGGTCTGACGCCTGACGGGTCGTCGACCTACTTCCTGCCGCGTCTGGTCGGATTGCGGCGCGCGCTGGAGTTGTGCCTGACCAACCGCATGCTCTCGGCGCAGGAGGCGCTCGAGTGGGGCATGATCAATCGCGTCGTCGCGGATGACGAGCTGCAGTCGGCAGCGCAAGCGCTGGCTGCCCAGCTGGCGGCCGGCCCGACTGAATCGATCGGCGCAGCGAAGCGTCTCTATCACCAGTCGTGGAATGAGGGTCTGGAATCGCAGATGGAGTGGGAGACGCGCGCCATCTGCGACGCCTCGCGCCGTCCTGAAGCGAAGGAAGGCATCCAGGCCTTCTTCGAGAAGCGCGATCCCGTGTTCCACTCTGCCTGAGACGCTGCAGCGGACAGCGTGAAGAGAGCGTGCCAGTGATGACGCAGCCAGACGATCCGCTGCTGCCCTTCCTCCTCGGCGAGCTGGAACGGATCGAGGCCGAGGTCGGTCTGCGCGCGCGGTTGGCGATCCCCACGATCGTCGAGAGCCCGACAGCGGCTCGCTCGGCGATGGATTGGCGGCCCCTGCACTGGACGTATCGATTCACCTGGCAGCAGGTCGAGCGCTCGCGCCGCTACGTCTGGTCGTTGCCACGCGAGCGCATGTCGGAGGCGCTGGAACCGCGCGCCGCCGAGCTTCAACAGCGCACGCTAGAAGCGATCCGAGCCGACCCGCGCGTACCACGTTCCGCCTCGCTGGAGTCGATGAGCATCGAGCTCCAGCGCAGCGCCCTGGGCGGTGAGGTATCAATCGTGTCGCTGGCCGACGGCGGTTGCGTTGGATTTCCGCGCGAGGCCTGGGCGCTGGCGCTGCCTGTGACGGCGGTGCAGCGGCAGGTCAGGTTCCGTCAGGCGCCGGGCGTCTACACAATTCGCGAGTCGATCCAAGTCGGACCGCTGCGCCTGCTGCATCCGGAGGTCTGTCGAGCGCTGTCGGCGACGAAGTCCAGGCCACTCGCAAACTGCTAGCTTCTGCAATGTGCTCAAGCTTGATGATCAAGCTTGAGCGACTTGATCGATCTGCGAGAGGAAGTGGATATGAAGGCCGTCGTCATGGAGGGCGTTCGCGCGCCGTTGGTCGTGCGAGAGTTTCCTGAGCCGGTGATTGGACCGAGAGACGCGCTGGTGCGGGTTGAGGCCTGCGGCGTCTGTCGCTCGGACTGGCACCTGTGGCAAGGCGATCTGTCCTGGGTGGGCTTCGAGCTACCCACGCCGGTCGTGCTCGGACACGAGTGGGCGGGCACGGTTGAAGCGGTCGGCGACCAGGTCGAGCACATTCGTCCCGGCATGCGGGTGCTGACGCCATTCCACAACGGCTGCGGCAATTGCAACCTCTGCCGCGGCGGGCTGCCCAACATCTGCGACAGCCCGGGCGGATTTGCCGGCGGATTTGCTCAGAAAGCGGCGATCTTCAACGCCGATTTCAACGCGATCCCGCTACCCGATAATGTCTCGTTCGAGGCGGGCGCGGCGATGGGCTGCCGCTTCATGACTTCGTACCACGGCGTCGCCGACCGCGGCGAGGTCTCGGGCGGCGACTGGGTGGTGGTCAACGGCTGCGGCGGCATTGGGCTCTCGGCGGTGCAGGTCGCGGCGGCGCTCGGCGCGCAGGTGATCGCGGTCGACCTCGAAGAGGGCAAGCTCTCCAAGGCCCGCGCCGAGGGCGCGCTGGAGACGATCAACGCCGCCGAGACCGACGTACCCGCGCGCGTCCGCGAGATCACCGACGGCGGGGCCAACGTTTCCGTCGACGCGCTCGGCATCCGCGCGACGATGTTGAATTCGGTCAACTCACTGCGCAAAGGCGGCGTGCATGTGCAGATCGGCATCACATCCGCCGAGGAGGCGGGCGAGGTGGGCCTGCCGATCGACCTGATCACGATGTCGGAGATCGAATTCCGTGGTTCGCTGGGACTACCCAACCAGAACTACCCGTCGATGCTGAACATGGTCGCCTCGGGCAAGCTGCACCCAGAGTCAATCGTCTCCGAAACAATCTCGATCGACCAGACACCGGAAGTGGTGGAGTCGATGACGACGTTCCAGACGATGGGCTTCGTCACGATCACCGACTTCTCATAGCTGTTCGGACTGGTTCTGGTGTGATGCGCTCTCATTGTCCGTACTGCGACTGGTCGGGCGAGCGGCGCTTCTGTCCGGCTTGCGGGACGACGCTGTGGTCGCCCGATTCAGATGCGGGCGCGGGCGAATGCAGCGTGGTGCTGTCCTTCGACGTCGACGGCTCGTCGGGCATGATGAACCGCGACCCGCGTGTGGAGCAGCGACCCTCGGCGCGGTCGTTCGGTGACTACGGACCGACGGTCGCGCTGCCGCACATCCTGACAGCGCTCGCGCGGGCCAACGTACCAGCATCGTTCTACGTGCCAGGCTGGGTCGCCGAGCGTTGGCCGGCGTCGGTCGAGGGGATCGTCGCGGGCGGTCACGAGATCGGGCATCACGGCTATCTGCACGAACCCCCCGCGACGCTCTCAGCTGATCAGGAGGCGGCCGTGCTCGATCAGGGTAGTGAAGTGCTTGCAGGTATCACGGGCGCGCGCCCAGTGGGGTACCGCTCGCCCTCGTGGGAGCTGAGCGACGTCTCCCTCTCGCTGCTGGCCGAGCGCGGCTTTCGTTATGACTCCTCACTGATGGGCTCTGACGCGCCCTACTGGGTCGCCGCGGACGGTGGGGCGCTCGTCGAGCTGCCGATCCACTGGGCGCTGGACGATTATCCCTACTTCGTCTTCGCGCCGACCGACGGTCGGCGGCTGATGGCATCGCCCGAGCAGGTGGAGTCGACCTGGCGCGCGGCGTTCGACGAGATTCGCCGCCGCGGCGGCGTCTTCACGCTGACGATGCATCCCTACATCATCGGCCGGCCGGGTCGCCTGGCGATGCTGGAGCGGTTGATCCAGTACATGCGCTCGAAGCGCGGCGTGACGTTCGCCCGTGCCGTCGACGTTTGTGACGCATTCGCTTCGCGGTGGGAGTCGGCGCGGCCGTAGGATATCCGCATGGCTGTGGCGGATGCTGACCGGTTCCAACGCGCGATCGATGCGATCGACGCGGCCAATGCGGATGATCCGTTCACGCTGGAGCGCGGCGGCCAGCGGCTGCCGAAAGAGCAGACCCACGCCGAGATGATGACCGGCTGGGTTCGCACGCTCGATCCAGAAGCGTCGGAGGAGCTGCTGCTGGCGGCGCGGGCACACCATATCCGCCGCTGGATGGTGCCGCGCGACGTCTTCCCCAAGGGGCGCACGGCGTATCTGCGCTGGCGTCGCGCGCTACACAGCCTGCACGCCGAACTGACCGCAGCCATCCTGGAGGAGTGCGGCTATCCGCAGCAGACAGTCAGGCGGACGGCAGCGCTGGTACAGAAGGCGAACCTTCTGCAGGCGGGTGACCACGACGCGCAGACGCTCGAGGACGCGCTGTCGCTGGTGTTTCTGGAGACGCAGCTGGAGGCGCTGCTCGACGATCTGGACGCGCGCCGACAGCGACGCGCGCTGGGGCGCACCTGGCGCAAGATGTCAGCACGGGGCCAGGCGGCAGCCCAGCAGCTCGAGCTATCGGCGCGCGCCGCTGACGCCGTTAACCGACTCGTGGAGGAGTTTGGCGATGCCTGAGTCCGAATTGGCGGCGACGCCGCGCGACACCTACACGCACGGACATCACCAGTCCGTCGTGCAATCGCATGCGCGCCGCACCGTCGAGGTTGAGGGCGCGTTCGCGCTGCCCGAGCTGCGCTCGGGCATGCGCCTGCTCGACGCCGGCTGTGGGCCGGGCACGATCACAGTTGGCCTGGCGCGGGCGGTCGCGCCCGCGGAGGTGGTCGGCATCGATCTATCTGAGGAGGTGCTCGCCATCGCGCGCGAGCAGGCGCTCGCGGAAGGCGTGGACAACCTCCACTTCCGGATCGATGACATCTACGGCCTGGACTGTGCGGACAGCGCGTTCGACGCCGTCTTCGCGCACCAGCTGCTGCAGCATTTGACCGATCCGGTGCGAGCGCTACGCGAGATGCGGCGCGTGCTGCGGCCGGGCGGACTGGTCGCGGTGCGTGACTCCGACTACGCCACGATGTCGCCGGCGCCGAAGTTTCCCGAGTTCGACGAGTGGCTCTCGCTCTACCACGCCGTGGCCTACGCCAACGACGCCGAACCCGATGCTGGGCGGTACATGTCGGGCTGGGTCCGCGCGGCTGGTTTCAGCGACGTGCGGCTGCGTCCCAATGTGGTCGCCTACGAGGGCGAGGATGCACGCGTCTGGGGACGGACCTGGTCGCAGCGGATCCTGCACTCCAGCGTCGGCGCGCAGGCGGTCCAGTACGGCATCGCCGAGCCAACCGACCTGACTCGAATCTCCGAGGGGTGGCGTCGCTTCGCCGAGTCAGAGTCCCCATTCTTCATGTACGCGCAGATGGGCATCCTGGCGAGCGCGTAGCGCTTCAGTCGAGCGCAGTCCGATCAACGACCGCATCTATTCGAACACCACCTCGATCAGTGGCGATCCATCGACCCACTCCTGGACGTTGTCCTCGCTGATGTGCTCGCGAAGCTTCTTGGCGCTGAGGAAGAAGGCCCGCTTGTGATCGGCGTCGGTGACGGCGCAGGCCTGACCGTCCAGGTCAGCCCCTGTGGATTCCTTGAAATGGAATGTAATCTGCGGGTTCGCGAGCACGTTGGCGTACCAGCTCCGCGGGCCGGGGCGTCCAGTGATGTAGTAGCGGTCGTCGACGTTGTGGAACCAGATCTCGAGCCGCTTCGGCTCGCCGCTGGCGCGCCCGATCGTGGTGATGTCGATCACCAGGTCGTTGGCCAGCGCCTGTGCGATCGCTGGGTCGGAAGCGGATGCCATCAGTTGTCTCCATTCCAGTCATCTTGCTTGGCGGCTATGGCGACGTGCGCTTGCTCGTGCTCGAGGAACCAGCGCTTACGATCGAGACCGCCGCCGTAGCCTCCGAGACCACCGTCGGAGCGGACAATACGGTGGCAGGGCACGGCGATTCCGACTGGATTCTTTCCAGTAGCCGTGCCCACGGCGCGGTAAGCGGCGGGCTTTCCGATTGCCTGCGCAATCTCCTGGTAGGAGGCCGTCTGGCCTGCGGGCACATCGCGGATCGCTGCCCAGACGGCGCGCTGAAAGTCGCTGCCGTGAGGCTCGATCGCGATCTGGTCGAGCGTGTCCAGATCGCCCTCGAAATAGGCGGCGATCGCGTCGCGGCATCGGGCCGCCGGCGCCGACAGTCCCTGAGCGTCCGCATCAATGTCAGCGTGAGCGTCAGGAGACGGTACGGGAGTAGCCCAAGTTTCGACGAAGCTCGCTTCGCGTAAGGCGCCGTCCTGGATGGCTAGATACATCGAGCCGAGCGGCGTCTCGATCCAGCAGTGTTCAGTCATCCTGCCCCTCCGTCCTTCCGCACAGACTAGGGAACCTTGAAATAGAACTCAAGTGCTATCTTGCAGTGGCGGCGCGAGCGGGCTGACGCGCGATAGGCTGGTCTCTGAATCGAGCGGAGCGGCTGATGTCTGAGCGGGATACGCGGACTGTGCGTCTCACCGACCTCGCGCGGTGCGGCGGTTGAGGCTCGAAGTTTGGCCCCGAGGGGCTGGCGCACGTGCTGCGCCATTTGGGACCGCAATTCCCACCGTCCGAGCATCCCGAACTGCTCGTCGGGCTAGACCGTCCCGACGACGCCGCCGTGTACGCCCTCGATGACGAGCGGGCGCTGGTGCAGACGCTCGATTTCTTTGCACCGCTCGTCGACGACCCATACCAGTTCGGGGCGATTGCGGCGGCCAATGCGATGTCGGACGTCTATGCGATGGGCGGGCGCGTGCTGTTTGCGCTCAACATCGCCGCCTTCCCCGGTGACTTGCCCACTGAGGTGATCGCCGAGATCCTGCGCGGTGGCGCGGACAAGGTGCGCGAAGCGGGCGGGGTCGTCGCCGGCGGCCACACGATCATCGACGAGGAGCCGAAATTCGGCCTCGCGGTCACGGGCGAGGTAGCGCGAGATCAGATTCGCGCGACAGGCGGTGCACAGCCAGGCGACACCATCGTCCTGACCAAAGCGCTCGGTAGCGGCGCCCTGATCGGAGCCAACCAGCAGGGCGCGGTCTCGGCCGAACACTGGCAGGCGGCAGTCACGCAGATGATGGCGCTCAACCGCGCCGCCGCGGAGGCGGCGGCCGATCCCGACCTGGCTGGCGGCGTCCATGCTATGTCCGATCTAACCGGATTTGGTCTGGCTGGACATCTACACGAGATGGCGGAGCTGAGCGGCGCGGCCATCGAAATCGATCTTGGCGCAGCGCCAGCGCTCGGCGGACTGCAGGAGGCCGTCGCTGCGGGCTACGGCTCGGGCGGACAGAATCGCAATCGTGAATACTACGGCGCGCGATTGTCGATGCTGGGCGATCGCGAACTCACGCCGTTCGAGGAAGCGCTGCTCTACGACCCGCAGACGTCTGGCGGGCTGCTGATCGCGGCGGGAATCGTCGAAGCGCCCCATCTGATCCACGAGCTGCGCGAACGCGGCGTCGAGGCTGCGCCTGTGGCACGCGTGACTGAGCGGGCGGCGGGCGGCCGACTCAGCGCGCGCCTGCCGGAGATGCCGCGTGGCTAAGTCGGGCGCGTACGACGCAGACGTGGCCGTGATCGGTGCGGGCATCCTGGGGCTGGCGGCGTCGCTGGCGCTCGCGCAGCGACACGAGGGATTGCGGGTACTCGCCCTCGAACAAGAGTCGAGCGTCGCGCAACACCAGAGCGGCAACAACTCGGGCGTGATCCACTCCGGCCTCTACTACCGACCCGGCTCGGCGAAGGCGCGGATGGCCGTCGGCGGCGCGGAGCGCATGTACGCCTTTTGCGCCGAGCATGGCATCGGCGCCGAGCGTTGTGGCAAGGTCGTCGTTGCGACGCATGAGGTAGAACTGGAGCGGATGCGCGAACTACATCGCCGCGGCGACGCCAACGGTGTGCCCGACATCCGCGAGATTGGCCCGGACGAACTGGCGACGCTCGAACCATATGCGGCCGGCGTCCGCGCGCTGCACGTGCCATCGACCGGCATCGCCGACTATCCAGCGGTCGCCCGCAAGTATCGCGAGCTGCTGCAGTCGGGGGGAGGCGATGTGCGTCTGCGCGCACGCGTTGGCGCCATCCGCTCAGACGATGACGGCGTTCGGCTGCGGACGTCGAGCGGTGAGGTGCGGGTGCGATGGGCGGTCAACTGCGGCGGCTTGCAGGCCGACCGCGTTGCGCGCCGCGCGGGGGCCTCCGACGCGGTCGCCGATTTGCGCATCGTCCCGTTTCGCGGCGAATATTACGACCTCGTCCCAGCGGCGCGAGGGCTGCTGCGCAATCTGATTTATCCCGTCCCCGATCCGGCCTTCCCGTTTCTGGGGGTTCACTTCACTCGCCGCCTGGACGGCTCGGTCGAGGCGGGGCCAAACGCGGTGCTGGCGCTGAAGCGCGAGGGCTATCGCTGGGGCGATGTCTCGCTGCGCGACACGGCCGAGAGTCTGCTGTACCCGGGATTTCTGCGGCTCGCCCGACGCCATTGGCGCACCGGGCTGAGTGAAGTCTGGCGCTCGCTCAACCAGGATGCGTTCCTGCGGGCACTGCAGCGCCTGATGCCAGCGCTCGAATCGTCACAGCTTGTGCGCGGCGGGGCCGGCGTCCGAGCGCAAGCTTTGCGGCGAGACGGCAGCCTGGCCGACGACTTCGAGATCGTGACCGCAGGCCGACTGATCCACGTGCTCAACGCGCCCAGTCCCGGCGCGACATCCAGCCTCCTGATCGGCGAGGAAATCGCGTCCCGGGTCGAGTCCGCCTGGCTGGGTGGGTAGGCGTATCCCGATAGAGATGGCTTGCTATCTCCTACATTAGGTTGCAGGAGGTGTCTGTGGAGCGCCAATTGCGCCTGCGCATCGTCGGACCTGGGGTGCGTCCCGGTCGGATCGCCGTCCGTGATCTCCAGCGGATCGTCCAGCCACTGGAGCAAGCTGCTCGCGCCATGTCGCCCGCGCCTCCACACCAAGATCAGAAGCAGCCGCTGCTATTCCTCTCAGGAATCGACGAAGGATCAGCGGTAGCGGAGATGACGTACGAGATCGATGAGCAACCGACACTACTGGATCATCCGCAGGATCCGATCCAACAGCTGATTCACATTTTGACAAGGGAGGCGGACGAGCTGCCGAAGAATGCCGCCGCTGCGCTGGCGCGCATGGCTAGCAAATTGCCCGACGGAATCGAGTATGTCGAGCTGAGCTGTGGCACGCTCGACGCCACGCCTCGGATCACACGACCGGAGCGCGAGCCTCGCATCATCCACAGAGAACATCTGTCTCGCTCAGGCCGCTTGCTCGAAGTGAATTTCGCGAAGAACACAGCGAAGCTCCAACTACAGCGAGACCAGCGCAAGAAGCAAGTCAAACTGCGGTTTCCTGACCATTTAGCCTACGATATGCAACAGGCGACGCGGCAGCTCGTCGTGGTTGAAGGCGAAGCGACGTTTTCGCAGGATGACAAGATCAAAACGATAGATGTTGAGCGGGTCAGCATGCCGTTCGATGATCGACATGCATTGTGGGCGCCCAAGCGATTTCAATGGCCTCAGCCGGAGGACCGGATCGATAACATCGATTACCAAGAATTTCTGCGCACATCGCGCGACCGCTACGATGACGAAGGTGGCAAGTGACCATTGGGGCACAGATAGATCTCGTGGTCGATACGAATATCATTGTCTCACTATTGTCAAATAACGCTGAGGAAGTCGAGCAGGCGGAACGCTACCGTCCGCATCTCGAAGGCAAATCACTGGCCATCTCTTTTCAGACTGAAGCCGAGCTTTGGGTGCAACATTCCGTTCAAGGCTGGGCTGATGAACCACTGAGGCGAATGATCGGTAGATTCCATATCGTCCAACATTCTCCAGAACTGCACGCCTGCTATATCCGCATTCGCACTGAGGCGTTCCGGCGCAACAGCGCGAACAAGGAGCCGCGCACTGGACCCGCCGACGGTTGGGTCGCCGCAGCGGCCATGCAACTCGGCGTCCCGCTGGTGACTCATGACTATCGCCTGTCCCACGCCCCGCTGATCCATGTGGTTACCGAGCCGTCTGAGTGAATTCTCCTCTATCCTCTTCAGCATGACTACCTCTGATGCACTGCTTCCGCCGCTGGATGGCGTGTTGGTGATCAATGCGGGGCAGATTTTGGCGGCGCCGTTCTGCGCGACGATGCTGGCGGAGTTCGGCGCGGACGTGATCAAGGTCGAGCGGCCTGGGACGGGCGAGCCCAATCATGGCACGATCTCCTATGTGCAGGAGAACCGCTCGCAGCGTGGCGTGACCTGCAATCTGGCCGATCCGCGAGGCAAGGACCTGTTCCGAGGTCTCTGCGCGCAGGCCGATGTGCTGGTCGAGAACTTTCGTCCGGGCACGCTCGAGAAGATGGGGTTGGCGCCGCACTCGCTGCGCGCGGATCACCCAGGCCTGGTGGTGACGCGCGTTTCGGGCTATGGGCAGACAGGGCCGTACACGGCGCGGGCGGGCTTCGACCGCGTGGCGCTCGGCTTCGCCGGAATGACGTACCAGACGGGCTGGGAAGCTGGCGCGCCGGTGCGCCCCGGCTACATGGTCGCCGACTATTCCGCGGGCGTCTTCGCGGCGATGGGGACGCTGCTCGCGCTGCGGGCGCGGGAGATCAACGGCGGGCTGGGACAAGACGTTGACGTGGCGCTCTACGAGGCGATCTGGAAGCAGTCGGGCACGCATGCCGCGCAGTTCTTCCAGACTGGCGAGAATCGCCCGCGCACGGGCAACTATTGGCCGGGCGTCGTGCCAGCGGAGCAGTTCGAAACGGCCGACGGCCAGCACCTGATCATCAACGGCACGACGCAGGGCACGTTCGTGCGCCTCTGTGAGGCGATGGGACAGCCGGAGCTGGTGACAGACCCGCGATTTGAGGATCGGCGCGAGCGCCGCCGACAGTACGCGGCGCTGCATGACCTGGTCGGTGCGTGGGTCGCCGGGCTGACGCTGGAGCAGGCGCAGGCCGCGCTCGACGAACACGGCGTGCCGGCGACGAAGGTCTACGCCACGTCCGACATCATCGCCGATCCGCATTACACCGCGCGGGAGCAGATCGTTACGGTGCCCTCGGCGCAACACGGGACGCTGCCGCAGCCGGGCATCGCGCCGCGACTGTCAGAGACGCCGGGGCGAGTCAAGCACCGCGCGCCGACATTGGGTGAACACAACCGCGAAGTCTACGGCGAGATGCTCGGCCTGAGCGATGACGAGCTGGGCGCGCTGTCGGCGGACGGCGTGATCTGATGGCTCGCTCAGCCGGCTAAACCAACCAGCTGAGCCGTCCAGCGCGGATAGGTTGGACACACATGACCACACCATTCTCGACCAGAGCAGCCCCGACGCCCTCTCCCCCGCGTGCGGCGGCGCCGCGGCTGGCGGGACTGATCCGACTTGACCCGGAGCTGGGACCGATCAGCGATGCGCAGCTGGAACGCGTCTGCGCCGACAACCCCGGTTGGAAGTTCGAACTGAGCGCCGCGGGAGAGCTGGTAATCAACGTGTGCGCCGGTGACGAAAGCTCCGACGTTGGCGCCGAGCTGGGGCGTCAGGTTGGCAACTGGCGGGTCGGCGGCGGCGGCGGACGCGCGCGCGACGCCAGCGCCGGCTACCGACTCTCGCTTGCGGATGAGGTCCTACAGGGTCCGTTGCTCGAGCCAGATCTCTCGTGGGTCAGCCCCGAACGGCTCGCCCGGGCCTCGCGCGATGATCTGCGCGGGGCGATGAAACTGACGCCCGACTTCGTCGTCGAAATTCGCTCACCCAGCGACCGCCTGCGCGACCAGCAGGACAAGATGCAGATCTGGACCCACTACGGCGTCCGACTCGGCTGGCTGGTCGACCTGCAGGCGCGCCATGTCTGGATCTACCGACCCGACCAGCCGCCGCAACGCCTGGAACGTCCGTTTACCCTCTCCGGCGAAGATGTGCTGGTCGGCCTGGTGGTGGATTGCACCGAAGTCTGGCATCTGGCCGACGCCACTGATGATCCCGATGATGCCGCCGACGATACAGTCAGGGCGAATGGAGAAGCCGTATGACCACACAGACGATCGAGCGGTCGATCACCGCCTTTCTAGACGGTGAAGATTCGCTGGAGATTTCCAACATCATCCACTCGACTGAGGGCGCGGCCAGGTTCGGCTTCCAGGGCGCGCTGGTCGGCGGTGTCACGGTCTACGCCTGGTCGGCGCCGGCGCTGATCGAGGGGCTGGGCGAGGACTGGCTCGACTCGGGCTGGATCGACTTCCGCCTGCGCCGTCCGGTCTATCCCGGCGATCAGATCATGGCGCGCGTCAGCCCGACGGAGGAGGGCGTCGAGTTCACGATGTCCAAGGACTCGGGTGAGATCTGCATTGCGGGCACAGCTGGCCTGGGTGAGGCCTCGTTCTACCGCAACCTCGCCGTGTCCCAGCGTCGCCTGGCGACGCCCGAGTCTGACCCACCGACACTGCTGACGCCGCACAACCTGCCGATCGGCGAGGATCTGCCCGCGATGGCTGTGCCGGTTTCCGTGTCCGACGCAGCCACATACGCCGACCACTTTGCGCGCGATCCGCATCCGCGCTGGCGGGGCGAGGGTGCCCGGCTGCATCCCGGCTGGATCGCCGGTCGCTGCGTGCGGCTGATGCGACACACCTACAGCTATCCAGCTGGCATCCACGCCGGCAGCCAAATCCAGATGCTGGCGCCCATCCGCGCCGGGCAGACGCTGATCGTCTCGGGGCACGTAACCGACGGCTACCGACGCAAGCTGCACGAGTACTGCCTGCTCGATGTGACGATCACGTCGGAGTCGGGCGAGGACCTGGCGCGGCTACGGCATCGGACGATCTACCAGGTTGGCAAGCAATAACGGCCCGAAGCCTATCGCCAACACCGCTGGAGCTGCCGGCATTCTGCACGGTCGCGGTGGGCGATTGGTCGCTAACTCATCCAGCGTCGCCAGACGATCCAGCTGATCGCGAAGATCACGCCGAACGCGGCGGCGATATAGACGAATGTGCGCAGCCCGTCGACCAACGGCTGGTGGTAGGTGGCCTTGATGGACAACGGATCCAGGTAGTACCAATCCTCGCTGCGCAGTTCCGCCGTGCTGATCGGCGCGTCGCGCGGGAAGCGGGTGCTGGCCCAGTTGCGGTTTGGTTTGAGCATCCGCAGGCCGAGCTTGACCTCGCTGTCGGACAGGCCGCGCATGGTGACCCGAACTTTGCTCGGCGCGTTGTCTCGGTCGTTGGAGAGCGTGATCGGCTCGCTGTAGAGCGATCGCGGGCGGCTGACCAGCGAGAGATCAAGATCCGGTCCGTCCGCCTCGTAGAAGTATTCAACGCCGAGGTGGTCGATCTCCTTGACGCCGAGTTCCGCGCGCTGCTCGCCGATGTTGCGCAGGCCGATCTGAACCTGGATGATTCGCGCGGGCTTATCGACGCCGAAAGCCCAGATGCCGGCCGCGACGATCCCGCCGACGATGAGCACCAGCACCCAAGTCTGCCAGTTGCGGTCGGGCAGTTGCATCGCCTCAGCCTATCGGCGAAGGTGATCCACGCCAGCGGCAACGGTGTCGAGCGGTGACGAGATTGGCTGCGGTCGTAGACTATTCGCATGAGGCGAAGTATTCAGGGCTGGAAGTCCAGCACATTCCTCGCGTTTGAGCACCCGCAGTTCCGCATCCTGTTCGCCGGCACGCTCTTTGCGACGCTCGCGTACATGATGATGTTCGTCGCCATGTCGGTCGTGTCCTACGACCTGGGCGGCAGCAACGCAGCCGTCGGACTGGTCTCGATGGGTACGGGTATTTCGATGCTGATCGGCTCGCCCTGGGGCGGGGTGATCGCCGACCGGGTGAACCGCAAGCGGCTGATCGTGTTTGGGCAGGGCGCGGGCGCGGTGATGTTGGCGCTGACTGGGGTCTTGCTGCTGCTCGACCTGGTCAACCTGCCGCTGATGTTCATTCTCACGCTGGTGCTGGGCGCGACGTTCGTCTTCATGGGGCCAGCGCGCAACGCCTTCACGGCGGACATCGTCGGACCGCGGCTGATCGGCAACGCCGTCACCCTCAACCAGCTCGCGCACAGTTGGGGCATGCCGATCGCGCCGATGATCGCCGCCCTGCTGCTCGAATCAGCGGCGGGTGGCGGCGGCACCTACATCGTGATGGGCGCGCTGGTCTCGATCGGTGTGCTGTCGATGGCGGTGATGCCGAACACGGGCAAGCCGCAGCAGGCTGGGCGCCGCAGTCCGCTGTCCGATCTGTTGGACGGTGTGCGCTACGTGCGTCAGCGTCCACCGCTGCGCCTCATGCTGCTGCTATTCATGGCCACGGTGGTGGTCGGCTTCATGTTCCGCGTGCTCACGCCGGCGCTACTGGAGCAACATCTCGACCGCGAGTCGACCGACATGGGGCTGATGATGACGGTCAACGGCATCGCCAGCGCTGTGCTGGCGATCGGCGTCGCGGGGCTGGCGACGTCGCGTTGGTCGTGGCCGCTGATCTTCGTGCTGATGGGTGTCATGGGTCTCGGGTACCTGGTGATGTCACAGGCGCAGAGCTACGGTGTCGCGGTCGCGTCGATGGCGCTGCTCGGTCCCGGACTACAGGGGCCGACGCTGCTGCTGCAGGCCAAGATTGTGATGAACACGGAGTCGGCGTATCTCGGCCGAGTGACGGCGTTCACCATGATGTCCTGGGGCATCTCGTCGGTCAGTGGCGGCCCGGCCGGGTTGCTCGCCGACTGGTTCGGCGAGCGGGAGGTGCTGACCGTCGTTGCGCTGTCCACGTTCGTGGTGGTCGGGATCGGCATACTGGGCTGGCTCTCAATCCGCAAGCACGAACCGAGTGCCGCGCAGATCCGCCTGACACCGGAGCAAGACATGCGCGGCGCGCAACTCGCCGCCGCACGTTCGAACGACTCCAGCGGCGGCGCAGGCGGCGGGGCTAATGGCAGGCTTGGCCCCGCCCCGCCGATCATGCCGCCGCCGCTGGAGCCGACGCTGCGGCCGGTGGCGCTGATGTCCGGTCAGAAGCTGCCCAACTGAACTCCCTCCGTGAGCGGCGCACCATGCCTGTGCGACATCAGCCATTCGACTCGCTGCTCCAGCCGACGCAGCCGCTGCGGCATCCCGCCCGCCGATAGCTCAGCGATGCGCGCGAGCAGCGCGTGCCAGGGGAAATCGCGACCTGGATCCGACTTTCGCCGCGTCAGCTCGCTGTGGCCGACGTGATAGGCGCGATCGATCGGGATGCCGTGGCGCGCGCAGACGAACGCCGACCAGGCGGCGACCGACTCGAACTGTCGGCCGCCGACGGTGAAGGTCTCGCTGATGCTGCGCGCAAAGCCCTCGATCTCGATCGAGAGCATGCAGGTGTTGTAGCTAACGAACTCGTCGCGCCACCAGCGTGGGCGCGGTTCGATTCGGTCCCGGCGTCGCACGCCCTGGGCCCAGGCGAAGTCGTGCTCGCGCACCATCTGGTAGAGGTCGCCGTCGGAATCGGCGTAGTAGTGGGTGCTGGCGTTGGCGCGCGGGTTGGCGAACCAGGCCGGCGTGACTTCGTGGTCGTCCCACGGCTCCTCGGGCGTGTGGTAGCAGATCGCGGTGTAGCGCCGCGCCGCGCCCGCATAGGGTCGCGACGCGGCGGCGAAGTAGTTGGACGAGTGCGCTGGTCGCCAGATCGTGCGAGCGCCGACGGTGCGTTCGGGACCGAACTCACTGGTGCGGTATCCATCTGCGCCTCCAAACAAAACTGAGCGCCGACGGACGATGTCCATTCGGCGCTCGGAGGCGCGCAATCCATCGGCTTGGACGACCAAACCTAGCCAGAAAGAAATAAGAACACAAGTTTTAGTATGTGCTGCCCGACACCCCACTCGCTGCCCGAGTCGGCAGTCCCAGCGCGCGGCCGGGCCCATCGGACATCCGATCTATGACATCCGATCTATCCTGAACCGGATGCTGAACACCACACGCATTCTCGACCTCACAGATGAGCCGCTGGCGTTCGGCGCTCGGCTGCTGGCTGACCTGGGAGCGGACGTGGTGCGCGTCGAGCGTGGCTGGGCTCATCTGCTCTACAACGCGGGCAAGCGTTCGGTCGCCGTCGAGGTCGACGACCCCGCTGCCTGGTCTCGGATCGAGTCGCTGCTACCCCAGTTCGACGTCCTGCTAACGCCACTCGAGTCGCATGGCGCGCTCGCGGACTGGTTGGAGCGTGGACGTCGCGGCGACTGGCCATCGGACATTTCCATCGTCGATGCTGTCTTTCGACGCGGCGCGAGCGAGCCGATGACAGATCTCACCGCCATGGCCGCGGGCGGACACACCGTGCTCAACGGCCACCCCGAAGACCCACCCGTCTGGGCGGCTGGCAATCTGTCGTACAAACAGGCGTCCATCGCAGTGGCCGAGGCGGCGCTGGCGCTGATCACCCAGCGTCGACGCAGCGGCGGTTGCGGACGCATCACCGTTTCGGTCCAAGAGGCGGTCTGCTTCACTACCTTGCAGACTGCGAGCGGCAACTGGTGGACTTGGCACGGCCTCTCCCCCGACCGACACATCCCGATCGGCTCGGGCATCACCTTTCGGGCCAAGGATGGACACTGGCTGTCGTTCACGATCCATCCGCCGCACTGGCATCGATTTGTGGACTGGGTCGATGAGGTGCTCGGTCTCGAAGCGGGCGAACTGCGCGGCGCCCAGTGGGACGATGAATTCTGGCGGGAACAGCACCGAGCCGAGATCGTTCCTTGGATCGACCGCCTGTGCCAGGCGCTCAGCGTCACCGAGCTGCATGATCGCCGGCAAGAGCTGGGTCTGCTGGTGCTGCCGATCAACACGGTCGAGGAAGTCGCCGCCGACCGCCACCTGCAGGCACGTGGCTACTACCAGGAGGTCGACCACCCGCAGCTGGGGCGCACGCTGACGATGCCACGTCCGGCGGTCCGCACGCGCGGAACACAGCCTCAAGCTCGTCGCGCACCCACGCTGGGCGAGCATACCGAGATGGTGCTCGATGCCCCCGTCCCCTCGCAGGCGGAGCGACCGCAGGCGGAGCGGTTTCCTCGCTCAACGCTGTACGGCAGCTCGCCACCTCCGCCTAGACGCCCCCTCGATGGCATCCGCGTGCTCGACTTCACCTGGGCGATTGCGGGCTCGCTCGGGACGCGGCTGCTCGCCGACTTGGGCGCTGAGGTGCTCAAGATCGAATCGGAGTCGCGGATCGACCCCATTCGCTACCGCGGTGTGCAACCACCCGACCACTTCTCGATCAACACCAACGGCACCTTCAACGACTGCGCCAGCGGAAAGAAATCAGTCACGCTCAATCTGAAGACCGAGCAGGGTATCGAGACCGTCCGCCAACTCGCCGCCGATGCCGACCTCGTCACCTCCAACTACACCCCATACCGACTCGATCGCTGGGGCATCGGTTATGACAACCTGAAGCAGATCAACGACAACATCATCGTGATCAATGTGGCCGTGATGGGGCTCGAAGGTCCGCGCGCCGAGTGGCGCTCGTACGGCAGCGGGATCGTCGCCATGTGCGGACTCGCGCACCGTTCGGGATTCCCCGGCCGTGCGCCGATCGGGCTGGGCACGCTGCACACCGACTTCACCGTGCCGTACTACGTGGCCGCGTCGGCCCTGGCGGCGCTCGATCATCGCGAACGCAGCGGCACAGGCCGCTACCTGGAAATCGCACAGTACGAAACCGCCGCCCAGCTGCTCGACACCGAGTTGATCGAAGTGCTGAACGGCGTCCCGAAGCGTCCGCGCATGGGTAACCGCTCGCCCTGGATGTCGCCGCACAGCGTCTTCCCCGCGGCCGGCAACGACCGCTGGCTGGCGATCGCCTGCCGCGACGACGCGGACTGGCGACGGCTCTGCGGCGTCATCGGCAGCGCCGACCTCGCCACGCGCGAGGAGCTCAGCACGCTGGCCGGCCGCCAGGCGCACGAGGACGATCTGGAAGCGTCGATCGCCGCTTGGACTGGTCAGCAGGATGACTGGAGCGCATACCGCTTGCTGGTCAACGCAGGCGTCCCCGCAAGCCCGGTAGAACGGCTGGAGGACTTCTTCGAGGGCCAGGACCTGGCCATGTGGGACAACTACAACCAGGCCCAGTCACCAGAGGGACCGACCTTTCAGATCATGCAGGAGCCGATCATCTGGGACGGCGAGCGGATGCCGGCTCGTCGCGCTCCCATCTGGGGCGAACACACCGAAGCGGTGCTCACCGGTCTGCTCGGCTACGACGAAGCGGATCTCCGCCGCCTCGCCGCCGCTGGCACGCTCGGCTGACTCAGCAACCGCCCGACACCCCACTCGCTGCCCGAGGCTGCGGTCCTAGCGCGCAGCCTCGCCCAGCTGCGCCGCTTACGGAATGTCGGGGTCGTAATCCATCCCGATGTGGCCTCGCGCTTGCAGGCCCTCGACCTCGGATTCAGAGTATCCCAGTACCTCGCGGTAGACGTAGCCGTTGTCTTCACCCAGCGCGACCGGTGGCTTGCGGATGCCCAATGGCGTCTCCGAGAACTTCAGGAACGGCCGGTTGTAGCGAAAATCGCCGATGTCATCGTGGAGCGCCTGCCGCTCGTTGAGCCTGCGGTGTTGCACATGCGGATCGTCGAACACGCGCGACGAATCCAACACCGGTGCGGCCGGCACTCCGTGTGACTGGAGCAGATGCATCAGCTCATAGTCGTCTTGCGGCGCAGTCCAGGCGGCGATCTGTTCGTCGAGCATGTCGTGCCGCGCGCGGCGACCATCCTCGTGTCGCAGGCTGGGGTCGCGCGCCCACTCGGGATCGTCCATCGCGGCGCGCAGACCAAGCCACTGTTCGTCGTCCATCACCGAGATCGAGATCCAGCGGTCGCCGCCGTCAGCGCCACTGCCGTCGGAACGAGCGGGATACAGGTTGTATGGCGCATGGCCATTCAGCGAGCGGTTCCCAATCCGTTCCTGGACAACCCCGTTCATGGCGTAATCCATGAACGCCTGGGCGAGCATGCCGCCCGCGCACTCGGCTTGGGCGAGTTCCATGAACTGTCCCTCGCCAGTCCGACGCCGATGCCGCAGCGCAGCCATTATGGCGAACGCCGCGTGCGCGCCGGCGACGTAGTCGCCCGAGAAGATCGACGTGGTGTACGACGGATCGAGGTCGGGATAACCGCGCAGCAGCGTGTGCCCCATCACCGATTCCAGATGCACGCCGAGCGCCCGTGCGTACAGGTAGGGACCGCTGGATCCATAGGCGGGCATCCGCAGCGCGATCAGGTCTGCGCGCGCCTGCCGCAGGAAGTCCGGGCCAATGCCGAGCTTCTCCAGCGTCCCCGTGGCGTTGTTTTCAACCAGCGCATCGGACTTCGAGACCAGCCGCGCGAAGATCTCACGCCCTTCCTCGGAGAGGAGATCGACGGTCATCGAGTGCTTGTTGCGGAACTGCTGCACAAACGTCGGACAGTAGTTCCAGGGGCGCGGCCCCGGCTCCGAGTGGGGGTACCCAGTCGCCCAGCCCGGTCCGGCCTGCACCAGCGCCGCCGACGGCCGCGCCTGGCCGCCGCGCGTCATCGGCTGCCAAACGTGGACGTTCTCCACCTTGATCACCTCAGCGCCGAGGTCGGCCAGCAGCGTCGTGCCGAACGTCCCCGCCCAGACGACAGTCAGGTCGACAATGCGCACACCCTCCAGTGGCAGACTCATGCTGGCACGCTCCTCAATCGGCATCGGCCACTAGCCGACCACGCCGCGCTCGCGCAGACGCTCGATCTCTGACTGGCCGAACCCGCACTCCGAGAGCACCTCGTCCGTGTGTTCGCCCAAACGCGGCGGCGGCCGTCGCAGGCGCCACGGAGATGCGGGCATGGTCAACGGGCGGCCAGGCAGCGTGACCTCGCCCAGCTCTGGATGCGATGCCGTGGCCCAGAATCCACGATCGCTGAAGTGCGCGTCCTCGAACAGCTCGTCGACGGAGAACAGCGGCCCGCACAGCACGCGCGCCTCCCGCGCCGCCGCCCAGATCTCGCGCTTCGTGCGGGTCAGCGACCAGGGCAGGAAGTTGACGTTGAACTCCTCCACCAGCTCGGGCACTAAGCCAACACCGGGCTGCCACCACTTCTCGTCCGCCAGCCAGTCGGGACTGCCCAGCATCTCGTTCAGTCGCGGTATGCGGGCAGCGGCGCCGGAAAACTCGACATAGCCGTCGGCGCAGGGATAGACCCCCACGAGCATGCCTGCCGCCGGGCCTGGAGCGCGCAGCGAACGCCGACCGGCAAACTCCCAGCCGATCGTCGTCCCGTGCCTGCGATCCACTCCGTTGAACTGCGCGTCGGCCATCGCGAAATCGACGTGCTGCCCGACGCCCTGCAGCTCGGCCGCGGTCAAGGCAGCCATCGCCGCTGTCGCCGCCGCCGACCCGCACTCGACCAGCGACGCCGTGCCGTACATCTTGACCGGCTCACGATCCTGCACGCCCATCGAGTACATCTCGCCGGCAAAGCCATACAGAACCAGGTCCGAAACCTGATAATCACGGTACGGCGAGTCATGACCGAAGGGTGTGATCGACACCATGGGCAGGTCGGAGCGCCGCGCGGCGACCTGCGACCAGCCGCAGCCAAGTGCATCCAGTCGGCCGGGTGGCTGCGACTCAATCACGATGCTCGCCCGGTCGAGCAGGCGCGACGTCACGTCAGCGGCGTCGGTGTGCGCCAGGTTCAGCACGAGCGAGCGTTTGTTGGTGTTGAAGTAGAAGAACGTGCCTGATCGTTCTGGTCCCGGCGAGCCTTGATACCACGGCCCCACAAACCGTGACGGATCGCCCGACGGCGGTTCTAGCTTGATCACGTCCGCGCCAAAGTCAGCGAACAGCTTGGTGCAATACGGACCCGCGATGTGCTCAGTCAAATCGAGCACCGTCACACCGTCGAGCGGACCAACCAGTTCTATCATGCGACGAAGTCTAGACCGCCTTCGCGGAGGCGGGCATGATCGACCACGCCTAGCCCCGACTCCACCTCGCGTCACGGCCAATGGTGGCTCGCTGTATGGCCAGCGCCCTTGGGCGGGCGCGGCGCTCTGTCGCCAGCTCGTGCATGTAGCGATCAGCGTCGACCAAGTCGTCATCGCGTTTGTGCGGACGCTGCGCTCGTTCGCTGTTGGATGGCTCCCATTGATAATCGAGCATGCGTTGCGGGAACTGCGTCATCGCCTCCGTGTAGTAGGAACTGGGCGGGTCGCCACTGAGCCGCTGCTGGACCAGGCTGACGCCCCAGTTGACCGAATCCGGCCCACCTTGGCTTGGGACGACCGCGTGTCCCAGCCGCCGCTGGTGGTCAATCCAGGCTGACTGCGTGCGGTCGGCGCACCACTGAATGCTGCCGAGCTTGGCGCGCCAGGACTGCTGCCAGCGCTCGAGCCGCTCGGTCACGCCCGGACCGCGATCTTCAAACTCGCCCAGCCGAATCAGGATGCCTGCCCCGCAGAGTGCGCGGCTGCTGGTGATCCCCGCGACGATGCCGGCTGTGTAGTGGGCGCGCGGCGACTGGCCGCCGAAATCGAGCCCACCGATGTATCGCGCGAACGGCGGCAATGGCGCATCCCAACGATGCCGCACAGGATCGAAGTACCCGTAGACGCGCCCCTCGAAGGCATCGAAGCGTCCCTCGATGAAGCGATTGATCCACTCGCCCGGCTGGAGGGCGCGCTGTTGGGCGGCGTAATGGGGCGGCAGGTGTGGATTATCGCTGATGCGGGCTGGCACGTAGACGACCCGTCCACCGGCCAGCGCGAAGGCCTGCTCGTCGAGTTCACGTCGCGCGAACCAGCGCTCGAACCAGCCCGGCCATGGATTCGACGCGGCCACGAACCAGCGACGCGTCTGCGCTGGATGCCGCAGACGCGTCAGCAGCATCTGCGCGGCATCCTCAGCCACTTCGCCCGCCTCGTCGATGAAGACCGCGCCATACTGCTCCGAACCCAGGCCCGTCCACTCGGTCAGGTGTCGGAAGTGAATCGTCGAGCGCTCGCCCGCCGGCCAGGCGGCGTCGCGGATCGCGACCCACTGCGGCGACGAGCGTTGCCGATCGACGATCAATCGCTCGGGCAGGCTGTCGAAGAGTTGACGCATCGTCGTGGTCTGTAGGTTCGAATAGTGCTGCCGCGCGACGAGCAGGTTCGTACCCGGAAACGTGAGCGCCGTATCAATCGCGAGCTCGGCGATCGCCCGCGTCTTGCCGCCGCCCATCGCGCCGCCGTAGCCGACCAGCGAGAGACCTCCCTCAGGCGTCCGACGCAGCGCGTCGTAGACCGCGAGCTGCCGTTCGGTCGGGACGAAGCGCGTCTCGCCAGGGTCCCGTGGGTGCTGATTAGCGCTGATCATGCGAATCCTCCGACGCGTCGGATGGGGCGTCGTCGAGTGGCGGCGTCAAGCGGACCACGGGCGCGCCGCCTTCGGTCGGGGCGTCTTTGAACAGCCCGATCACCCGACCGAGCAGCTCCCAGGCGCGCAGCCGTGTGGTATCGGCTGTCTCACCGTGCGCCATGCGGCGGATCCCGCCGATCACCTCAGAGCCGGTCACCGGCCCGTCCGGGATCTCGAGCGGGGCAGGTCGTTCGGGCGGGGGCTTGGGCATCAGCGGGCTCGCTCTCTGCAGTTTCGCGGGCGCTCGATCTTATACGCACATACGTTCATGTTGAGTGTCGCCCGTAGCATGCGGGCATGACCCAGCAGACGCAGCGAGGAGAGCGACACAGATGACGAGCGCACTGGACTCCGTCTCCGCCATCTCTGACTGGTACGTCGAGACGCTGGCCGCCGCCCACCCCAACATGGCCAATGCGCTGGGCATCCCCGGCCGCGAGACGGAGCTCACCGACTACTCACCCGACGGGCACGAGGAGCGCGCGGCGATTCGCCGCCGCGCGGCAACAGCGCTGCGGCGAATGGCAGTCCTCACCGATCGAGACCGTGTCGCCCGAGACGTGATGCTGGAACGATTCGACTACGAGGCGGAACTGGAGACACAACAGGAACATTTGCGCTCGCTCAACATCCTCGCCTCGCCGCTGCAGAACACGCGCCAGGTCTTCGACCTGATGCCCCGCGAGACCGAGCAGGATCAAGCACGCATCGTCGAGCGGATGGGCGCCGTCCCGCAGGCGCTCGAGCAATACCGCGCCTCGCTCGAGGCTGGTCTGCAGGCAGGCGTGGTCGTCGCCCAGCGGCAGGTGCGCGGCGCGGTCGAGCAATGCCGCGTCTGGTCGGAAAGCAGCGCCAGCGCGTCTTTCTTCCAACGCCTCGTTGACGAACTGGGCATCGCCGGCGGCGATCACGTCAGCGCCGCCGAACGCGCCTACGCTGCGCTCGGCGATTGGCTGGAGTCGGTCTATCTGCCCGCCGCCGATCCGCGCGACCCCGTAGGACGCGAGCGCTACCAAGCGGCTTCGCGTGGATTCAACGGGATCGAGCTGGACCTCGACGAGACCTACCAGTGGGGTTGGGAAGAGCTCTGGCGCATTCAGGACGAGATGGCGAAGACGGCCGACCGCATCACGCCAGGCGCGTCGACTGCGGAAGCGATCGCGATCCTCGAGTCGGACGAGGCGCGCGCGATCGAGGGCGAGGACGCCTTCCGCGACTGGATGCAGCAGACGCAGGACGAGACGATGCAGGCGCTGCTCGGCGCGCACTTCGAGATCGCCGAACCCGTGCAGCGCATCGAGGCGATGATCGCACCACCCGGCGGCGCGCTGGCGATGTATTACACCGGACCGTCGGAAGACTTCGCACGTCCCGGACGCACCTGGTATCCAACCGGCGGCGCGTCGCGCTTCCCGCTCTGGCGCGAGCTCTCGGTCTGCTACCACGAGGGGGTGCCGGGCCACCACCTGCAGATCGGTACGACTCGCCATCTCGGTGAGCGGCTCACGCGCTACCAACGGCTACTGGCTGGCACATCGGGTTATGTCGAGGGTTGGGCGCTCTACGCCGAGCGTCTGATGGCCGAGCTGGGCTACATGGAGGACCCTGGTTACTACATGGGACTGTTGAGCAGCCAGGCGCTGCGCGCGGCGCGCGTCGTGGTCGACATCGGTATGCACCTCGAGCTGGCCATCCCCGAACGCGAGCCGTATCACGGCGGCGAGATCTGGCGCCCCGAGCTGGCGCTGCCCTTCCTGCGCGAGCGTTCGTTCTTCCCTGAGCAAATGCTCGCCAGCGAGGTCGACCGCTATCTCGGCTGGCCGGGCCAGGCGATCTCGTACAAGGTTGGCGAGCGTGAATGGCTGGCCGCCCGCGAACAGGCGCGCGCCTCACTCGGCGACGCCTTCGACCTCAAACGCTTCCACCAGGAAGCGCTCAACCTGGGGCCGATGGGCCTGCAGCAATTACGGGATGAAATGTCACACCTGGCCAACTGACGCGTCCGATACGCTGACCTCATGCGCTCCCTCCGACCATGGACCCTGCTCGGGTTGCTACTGGGATTGCTGCTCGCGCTCCTGGCCGCCGCCTGTGGCTCGGATAGCGCCACGCAGCCGACCGCCACCGAGACGGCATCGCGTGCTCCGCGCGACGCATCGATCATGCAGCAGACGCAATCACAGTCGCCGTCAACGTCACTGTCACTACCGCAACAGCAGGAACTCTCCCAATCAGCCCAAACTGCGCCGCCCGCGCAACAGACGCAGCAGGCGTCCGACGCTGCCCAGTCACTGCCCGCGGAGATCATCAGCGAACCCAAGATCGGTGAGCACAAGAGCGTGCGCTCGGCCGGGACGTCGCTAGGCGAGCCTGATGCTCCCATCCTGATCGAACACTTCGGCGACTTTACTTGAGGCGTCTGCCAACGTTTCACGGCTCAGGTTGAGCCGTTGCTGATCGAGCAGTACGTCGCTAGCGGGCGCGCGCGATACGAATACCGCTACATGCCCGTACTCGGCGATGCCGCAGTGTTCGCCGCGGTGGCCGTGGCCTGCGCTGGCGAGCAAGGCGCGTTCTGGCCACTGCATGACCGCTTCATGCTGGCCGACCAAACCCTCTTCACAGAAGCCGGCCTGCGTCGACAAGTGGAGTTTGAAGGTCTCGACTACGAAGCATTCAATCAGTGCCTCGTCGACAGCGCGACATTGCCCCTCGTGCAAGCGTCCTACGAGGAAGGCATCGCACGAGGCGTCCAGGGCACACCGACCATCTTCGTCAACCACGAACGGGTCGATCCCACCTACGAGGCCATCGCCGAAGCGATCGAGCAAGCCCTGCAGTAGCCGCGCACTACCAGCTCTGGGCGCTGACCGTTCGAGTACGCTCTGAACCATGACGCGACCGTGGCAGAGACCCTGGCGGCTGGCGACTTGGCTAACAGCGTGCCTGCTGCTGAGCGGACTAGCCGCCGCCTGCGGCTCGGGTGGACAGGACGCGCCCCCGCAGACCAACTCCAGCGAGACGGTGCGCAGCGCTCGCGCCCATCGCGAAGCGTCAATCATGCAGCAACAGCAATACCAGCAGCAACAGCAACAGTCGGCCGCATCCGAGCAGGCCGTGGCGGACGACTCGAAACCGACACCCGATCCGACGCAGGAGGCCGTCGTCGCCAGCGGCCAGATCGACTCTGGACACCGCTACGGCCTGCCGTTCTCGCGCAACATCGTCGGCGATCCGGAGGCGCCGGTACTGATTGTCGAGTACTCCGATTTCCAGTGAACGCACTGTCGGAATTACGCGGCTCAGTTGGAGCCGCAAGTGATCGAGGAAGCAGTCCGCAGCGGCCTGGCGCGGTACGAGTACCGGCATTTCATCATCTTCGGCGCCAAGTCAGAATTCGCCGCCCTGGCGACCGAGTGCGCCGGCGATCAGGGTGCCTGGTGGCAGTTCAAGGACGCCTACATGCTGCAGGGACTGGCACGCTCTTACACTCGAACCGGCGCGCTGGAGCTCGCCCGCGATGCGCAGCTGGACATCGACCGCTTCAGCCAATGCATCGATCACAACGAACACGCCGAGCGCCTCCGGCAGATGCAACAGCAGGCCATCGCCGATGGCGTCAGCGGCACGCCGACCTTTCTGGTCAACGGACAGCCCGGCGCGCGCTCCCTGGAGGCGCTGATGCGACAGGTCCGCGACGCCGCCTCAACGGCTGAGGGCGGCCGCTGATGCCACGATTATTGGGACTACTGGGACTGTTCGCCGCCGCCCTCTTGACGCTCTCCGCCTGCGCTTCGTCATCCGACGCCCCACCGCCAGCCCAACCGCAACCAGTCCAACCACAACCGCAACAGGCGACGGCGTACACGGCGGGACAACCATCGTCGAGCACGGCATCAGCAGACGAGTCCGAATCAGACCCACCAGCAATCAACGGCCAGATCGCCGACTCGGGCCGCTACGCTGGGCTGCTCATCAGGCGCAACGTGATCGGCGATCCAGCAGCGCCTGTTGTGATCACCGAATACTCCGACTTCCTGTGAGGTAACTGCCGCCAGTTCGCGGCGCAGGCTGCGCCGCGCGTGCTCGACGAACTCATCCGCAGCGGCCTCGCGCGCCTGGAATACGTACACATCCTGGGGCACGGACAGGGCTCAGTCTTCGCGGCGATGGCGACCGAGTGCGCCGGAGACCAGGGCGCCTGGTGGGAGTTTCACGACCATTACATGACCACTCGCGACTTGAGCCGTGCCGGCGCGCTCGCGCAGGCGGCGCGGTCGGGGCTGGACAGCGGGCAGTTCGCTCAGTGCCTCGACAGCGAGGCGCACCTCGAGACCGTCCGCGCCGCCCACCAGTCCGCGCGCGACGCCGGCGTCAACCGCACGCCGACTATCCGGATCAACGGGCGAGGCGCCGCCACCATCGCCGAGGCGCTGATCGAGCAAGTGCGCGACCTCGCCACGTCGCTCAGCGAGGACTAGCCAACCGCCTCCCGCGCCCTGACTCAACCTGACGCAATCCGCTCCCCACATCTCAGCCACATGATGCCTACAAGATGGCATCTCACCTCCCTTGCTATTACGAACATTCTTTCTTATATTCAGAACGTACATTCTGGATCAGAAGGAGCTCGAACGTGACCGACGCCGCACTTGACCGACCCAACCAGGCCACGACCCTGTCCGAGTCCGACCTCAACCAGCTGCTCGACCAGCTCGGCAGCGGCCGACTCGGCGCGTCGGGAGCGCTCGGCCGATTCGCCGCCCTGCACGACCGTATTCGCCACCGCGAGGCGCATCTGTACAACACCCGAGAGGCGGATCCCCGTTTCGCCGCGCCCCACCTGGAGGCCGAGCCGTGGCAGACCGATCTGCCGCGCCGCACCTGGGCGCAGCTGCGGCAGCGCCTGACGGAACATCCGTTGCGCGTCCATGTCGAACCGCCCGACGACACGCCCGCCGCGCGCCAGGCCGCTGACAACCTCGAGCATGTCCTCGAGCAGGGGCTGCGCCAGGTCGAGGACCGCTCGCATCTATCCCTGCAGGCCGATCTGGGGTACGGGCAGGTCTGCCTGTGCTTCGGCGTCCTGCACTGGCAGCGCGACCTCACGCGGATTCCTGCCCTGCCCGCCCGCGAGCAACGCGGCTCGCGCCCCGAGGACCCCAGCGAACGGCGGCGCTTCCGTCGCGCGCTCGCCGAAGACGGTCCGTCGCTGCCCTGGATCGAAACCGAGTCCAGCCGCACCGACCGCGACCGGCAACGGCAGGCCGCGGCCGGCTTTCCTTGGCACGTTGAGGTCATCCGCCCAGATCAGTTCGCGTTCGTCGAAGACCACGGTCCCGGCAACGGCCTGGCCGTCGCTGTTGTGCTGCGAGCGGTCGGCCTCGCCGAGTACCGCGACCGTATCCGCGCGCAAGACCAGCTGACTCTGCACACGACCGCCGTTCGCGGCGAGCCACGTCTCTCCACCGCGCCAGCCGCCGAGGCGTCGCTCGCAGACGCACCATCAGGACGCGGCTGGGCCGACCGCGTGCGCGTCGCCTCGCTCTGGACACGGACGGAGTACTACGAGCTCGTCGCGCTCGAGAGCGTTGCCTCGCGTCTGCCAAGCTCAGGAGGCGCAGGAGCTGAGCTGCCACCGCTCGAATGGACGCTCGTCAAGTCGCATCCGCACCCCTACGAGATGCCACCGTTCGCGCTGGCCGAAGCGGATACCAACGATCACCCGGACATGGCGCGGCGCTGGGAGCCCACAATGGAAGGCCTCTATCGAGTCAAACCGGGCTACGACTACGAGCGTTCGCTCGGGCGCTTCCTGGCCGAGCAGACCGCCATCCCGCTCTACTGGGTACAGCTTGCCGACGGCTCGTGGCAGACCGACGACGGCGACCAGCGCATCGAACTGACGCCCGAGGCGGCGGCCGCGCGTAGCCTGCCCGAAGGAGCCTCGTTGCACCGTGTGGAGTTCGAGGTCAATCCCGCCTTCGTCGAGTTTGTGCGCTTGTCACACGACGAGCTCGTCGCCGCCGCACCCGACACCGGCGTCGTCGAGCGCGGCGAGATCGGCCCCAACACCCAGCCGCACACGCTGAACCTGCTGCTCGGATCACGCAATCTGCAAGTCCAGCAGCTCAAGCGAGCGCAGGCCCGTGCCGTTCGAACGATGCTGCGCAATATGGCGCTGGTCATGGCCAAGCCACTCGCCGAGGGCGGCGTCGGCGCACCGCTCTGGGCCTTCGCCAAGGGAACCACCGGACGCATCCAGCGAGGCGAGACCGTCTCCGTCGAACCACGCCTGATCCCCTCGCTGGAGATCGACGTCTGGATCGACCCGTACTCGTCCTCACAGCGGATCGCAGTGCAGGAACACGGCCGCACGCGGCTCAACGACCCACTCGATCCGCTCGACCAACGCGCCTATCTCGAGCAGTACATCGGCGAGGAGCACGCCGCGCAGGTGCTGTCCCGACACCGCCAGTGGCGGGTCGAGCAGGCTCGGCTCGAGGGGCAGCTGGCTACGGCCCGCGGCCACCTGCCCTCTCAGACCGAGCGAACGGCCAACGTCGCGGAGGGCAGCGACGGCGGCAACGTGCCCGAGCGCACTCGCTTGACGAGTCATCTGACACCGCTCGGCCGTCTCACCAACCCAGCCGACGATCGCGCTGCCGGCGTCTAGCGATCTCCATCGGAAGCGTCACGCCATGCCGCTCGGAAGGAAGCGCCGATGCAAACGGAGCAAACGGAACACGAGATTCGCTGTACGAACCCGCGCTGCGCCAGCCGGCGGCGTCAGTCGAACGGTGCGCTCGCCTGTCGCATCGAGGACCACGCCGAATACGTCGTGATCATCTGGAAATGCCGTCGTTGCAAGCAGGGACAGCGCGTACCGCTACCCAAACGATGAGCGCCCGGTCTGCCGTCAGGCTGGCCGCAGCTCGCCGCCTACGATCTCGTACGACGCGGCCAGCTCCGCCGCCAGCGGCGTCGAAGAGCGGTCGGCGGTGGTCAGGATGACCTGCTCCGCCTCCACCACCGCCTCGGCCGTGCGCTCGCGGCGCGGCGGATCGAGCTCCGAAAAGACATCATCGAGCAGCAGGACGGGAGCATCACCGGAGGCCGCCGCGATGAAGTCGGCCTCCGCCAGACGCATGCTCAGCGCCACCGCGCGTTGCTGCGCCCGCGATGCAAAGTTCGCAGCCGGACGCCCGTCCAGGTCGATCTGCAACTCGTCGCGGTGCGGCCCCACGCTGGTGACGCCGCGCGCCAGATCGCGCCGCCGCGTGTCGCGCAGCGACGCCGCGTCAGCTGGCATGTACGTCAGGCCCAGTTGTTCAGCGGGAGCGCCCGGTGTCCGCAACGCCAGGTGACGTGACGCGGCGAGGTCGGTCAAGGCCTGCGCAGCCTCCATCCGCGCCCGCCAGATCGGCGCGGCCGACTCCCGCAACAGGTCATCCCACTGATCGAGCTCCGACTCTCCCGCGCGGCCCGCAACGATCCGGCGCAGCAGCGCATTGCGCTGGCTGACCGCTCGCTGATAGCGCCGTAGGTTGCCTGCGTGACCACGCTGCACCTGCCCGATGGCGACGTCGAGATATCGTCGCCGCAAGGCCGACGCGCCGCTGAGCAGTTCGATGTCCAGGGTCGTGAATTGCACCGCGCGAAATGCGCCCAGCGCATCCGACGCGCGACGCGCGACGCCGTTGACGCGGATCCGCTTGGTCGTCAGCGGCGCGCCCGTCCGCTCACGTCGCGTCGGCGCTGCTGCCCCTGTCCGCGCCGCCAGCGACACCTCAACCTGCACAATGCCGCCAACAGTGTCCGCGATTCCCTCGGCCCGGGTGACCTGTGGAGCCTCCGCGCCCCAGCGGATCAGCTCACCCTCGGTCTGCGCCCGCGTGGAGCGCAGCGCCGCTAGCAGATATAGCGCCTCCAGCAGGTTCGATTTCCCAGCCGCATTCTCTCCGCTGACCAGCGTGACGCCCGGTCCCAACGGCCAGTCGAGCGAACCCCACGAGCGAAAGTCCGACAGCCGAACCCGCGTCAGGTGCACGCGTCGGAGTGTACGCCCTCACCCAGAGCGCGGTGTGGCTGAACATCGCTGGCAGATTGACACGTTCGGATGCATTGTCGTGCACCGCTCCGCGGTCGTCGACAGATGTGCAGTGGTGTACTATATGTGGAACCCGCTTGCGGTATGTGCCGCGTAGTTCTGGAGCGCCCCGATGGCCACCATTCAGCACGATGTTCCTGGCATCAACCTTGACTGGCTCAACGTTGACACCGACCAGGACATGGAGATCGAAACCGGCCGCAAGGGCCTGACGCTGGAGACGATTAACCAGCTCACTTACGGCGTCGACGACCGCGACGAGGCGCGCCAGCGTCAGTGGGCGCCGCGCGGCGCCGCCGCCGACCCGCGCTCACCCTCGAACAGCATCCAGCACCTGAGCAAGGCCGACGTCTGGACCGAGTCAGCCATGCTCCTCTACGAAGAGGCCCTGCAGCGCCAGTGGTCCTCAGCCCGCGACATCCCGTGGGACACCATCGAAGAGCTGCCGGCCGACCTCGAGCAGGCGATGTGCACCCTATGCACCTTCCTGACACAGGTGGAGTTCATCGCCGGCGACGTGCCCGGTCGCTTCCTCGAGCAGATCCACCCTGAATTCTTCGAGTCGCAGCTCTTCCTCGGCACCCAGCTGATGGACGAAGCTCGGCACCTCGACGTGTTCCGCAAGCGCACCCTGATCAACGGCGGCGGCATGTCCGGCGCTGGGCTGGGCGCGGTTCAGCTGCTCGGCTCCGACGACTTCACCGAGATGACCGCGCTGCTCCACCTCGTCGGCGAGGGATTCGTGCAGACGCTCTTCCGCATGGGCGAGCTGATCGCCCAGAACGAAGCGGAGAAGAGGATGTTCCGCCTCTCCGCCCAGGACGAATCACGCCACCTCGCCTTCGGCGTCACCCACCTCAAGTACACCGTCGAATCCGAGCCCTGGCGCACGGAAGAGCTGCATCACATTCTCGACATGCAGGAAGCCCTGCTGACGCAGTCGCAGCAGACATCGCTGACGACCAACCCGCTCACCGGCGAGGCGCTCGCGATCCTCTCCGGCGGCGGGATCGAACACCTCGACGAGGGCTACAACATGGTCATGCTGATGCGCAAGAAGCAGTTCGTCGAGTACGCCCACCGCCTTGAGGTGATCGGGCTCGACCGCACCGACCGCTTCGCGCCCGAGGTCCGGGCACTCGTCGGCGAAGAGAACTGACCGCAACGGCCGCGTCTCTTGCGGACCCGCGCAACGGGGCGGCTCGCGTAGCCGCCCCGAGTGGGTTAACGGGACTGGGAAGAGGTTGAGATGGAACTGTCGACGACGACTAAGATCCGCGGCCGCAAGGCTGGCTGGTCGGACGAACTGATCGAGCGTATCGAAGCGTCCGCCGCGACCGACGGCCAGGTCGAAAATCTCGCGCGCGGCGCGCTCAGCGAAGCCAAGATCGCCGGCTGGCTCGATTTCCTCGAGCACCATCCCGACAACCCCTTCGCCAAGGCGCCGTTCAACATCTTTCAGACACCCGCCGAGACCGGCCTGAAGGCCACACCCGGCCCCGACGGCCTGCGCCTGCGCGATATCAACATCGGCAGCTACGGCGTCGTGCCCGATACCTGGCACCTGCCCAACGACGCCCCGCGCGGCACCGAGTCGACCGGCCAGATCATGGCAGCCGGCTACTCGATCTTCGACAAGGCCGAAGTCTGGTCGGAAAACGCCGTCGACCTCTACGAAGACGCCATCAAAGACCGCTGGATCCCAGCGACCGAGCTCGACTGGGAGCACGGACTCGCCGACCTGCCCGAAGAGCTTGAGCGCGCTGTCGGCCAAATCTGCACGGTCTACTCCAACAACGGCCTGGTCGAGCAGAAGATCATCGGCCGCTGGTTGGAGGAGATCTCCTACGGCTTCCACGAGGTCAAACTCTTCCTGGCGACGCAGGCGTTCGACGCCGGCCGAAAAGTCGAAGTGCTGCGCAAGCGCGCCTTGATCAACGGCGGCGGACTCGGACAGGCACCGCTCGGTCAGATCTATCGCGGCTGGTATCAGGGACTTACCTTCACCGACATGCTGATCGCGCTCAATGTTGCCTACAAGAGCTATGAAGTGGCGCTCTTCGAATCGGCGGCCGAGTGGGTACACACGGATGTCGAACGCACGATCTTCGAGCGCCTGGCGTGCGACTCCCGACGCCACCTCGATTACGGACTCGGCCACCTGGAGTGGTACGCCCGCTACAAGCCCGAGGCGGAACGCCGGCTGCAAATCCAGTTCCTACGCGCAGAGGCGGCGATGGTGCAAGAGATGCGCCTGTCCACCGCAGAACGCGAAGCGTTGATCGTGCTGATGGCCGGCGGCGTCGAGAATCTACAGGCCGGTGTCGAGAAGCTCAAGACGCTGCGGCAACGCCAGTACGACGCCTACTTGGACAACCTCGCCTCGATCAACTTCGATCGACCCACGCCACACCCTGGCCTGTCCAGTCAGATCAGCGACCCGCTCGAAGGAGGCATCGTCGCCGTCCGAGCCGTCTCCCGCAACTAGCCGCCCAACACCTCTGAGGTGGGCACGGGGCACATCACCCGCAGCGCAGACGGTTCGACGTCTATCGCGTAGGACGTCATCGGTGCGGGGTCGCCGTCGATCTGCATCGGCGGAGGATCGCCGAGTGGGCGCAGTTCGAGATGCTGAAAGCGGACGTTGGACACGCCCGGCCCCATTGGCAACCAGCCAGAGCGCGCCAGTGGCGCCAACGCCAGCGCTCGCCACGGCGCGCCTTCAACCATGAGCAAGTCAAGCTCACCGTCCACGACTGTCGCCCGCGAGTTCACCTCGAGCCAGGTCCCCAGCATACGAGTGTTGCCGACCGTCAGCATCGCCGCATCGACTATCTGCGGCGCGGCGCCGTCCAGACTGACCGCCACCGACCATGCGCGCTGGCCCATCGCCTCGCGGACGGCCGAGAAGAAGTATGTCGGCTCACCCAGCAGACGCTTCATGCGGCGTCGCCGCTGGCTGTTGACGATGCCACGCACGGCGGCAGCGTCGAGCCCCCAGCTGGCCATGAGCAGGAATCGCTGCGATTGCACGGTGCCCGCGGCATCCGTCGACCATACGCGACCGCTGTCGACCCACATCAGCTCGCCTCGCTCGCCGCTGAGCGCAGCCAGCTGAGCGGTGATCGCCGCCACTGGCGTGCTCGGCAGGCCGGTTTCGTATGCCCAGACATTGGCGGTGCCCATCGGCACCGCGCCCAGCGCCGTCGCAGATCCGTTGGGCAACCCTTGCAGAATCGCCGCCAGGGTGCCGTCGCCGCCGCAGCCGAAGATCGCCCCGGCGCGTGCTTGGTCCGCAGCCCGCGCGACCGCGCTCGCTTCCTGCGGCGTCCGCGTTGGCACAACCACCGCCTGTCGACCCGACTGCTCCGACGCCGCCTGGCAGATCGCCGTCAGTTGTCGGGGCGGCAGCGCGCTGCCAGCATTCGGGTTGAGGACGAATACGATGTCGTTGGGCTGAATGTTCATCCGACCACGATACCGCCAAACGACAACGCGGCTCGCTGCCACTCCGCCGAACCCAGGGCCCGTGCCACTCGAACGTTGAATGCTGCCAGCTGAGCAGGTCAGGTAAACTGCCTCACAGGAGCGCGACATGGCAAACTCGGACGGCATTGGCTGGGTACGGCTCGACCACGTCGCCATCGCGGCGGAGGATCCTCAGTCCGCCTCCGCCTTCTGGAGCAAGCTCTTCGGACTGCAGCTCGATCATTGGACCGTCTCCCACGAGGGTGGCTTCCGCGTCTCGCAATTTCATTTGCCCAGGTGCCAGGCCGGTCTCGAAATCATCGGCCCCTTCGACGAAGATTCCTTCGTACAGAAATTCATCGACGCGCGTGGGGCAGGCATGCACCACATCACCGTCGAAGTCGAAGACGCCGATGCCGCCTGCGCCTGGATCCGCGCAGAGATGGGACTCGAACCGCTCGCTGAGCCCTACTCCGACTTCGAGTGGCGGCAGTTCTTCATCCACCCCCGCGACACCGGCGGCGTACTCGTTCAGATCTATTCCTGGCTACCAGGGCGACGACCAGCCGACTGGCCGCAGTAGTCTCGATGTCCACCCAGCACGCGCCCGCCGTTCCACGACCGACCTACCAGGACGGCGATTTCGTTCCCACACGCGAGGTTCCCTTTTCGGAGGAACTGGACGAGCTGATCGCCGAGATTCACGCTGGCCGCGCCCCAAATCTGGGCCTCTTCTGCGGCTACTGCTCCGCCCCGTTGGGGAAGGAGGCGTCCTGCGCGGTCTGCGGCGAACTCGCGGAACGCACGCCGTCCGTGCAAAAAATCGACCGCGACCTCGCCCAGATTTACCACGCCAAACGCAAGCGCGAAGGCCTCTACGTGCACCTCGCCGCCTGGACCGGCATCCTGCTCGCCACCGGACTCTCAATCCTGATGATCCTCTTGTTCCCTGGCTGGACCAAGGTGTTCGCCGTTATCTTCCTCGTGCTCGGCGGTTACTTCATGGGCTCGTTCTTCGGCAACGTCCTCGTACAGGGGTTCGCCTATCGAGCTGGGCTCGAAATGTTCGCCCAGCGCTGGGCCGAGTGGCGCGCCAGGCAAACACCATCTGCGTGATCAACGCCGGCTCGCCCGCGCCGCGGCGACCTGGCTGGCAATCACTTCAAACGGCGACAGCACTTCGGTCACACCAGCGCTGCGCATCAGGTCTTCGTTGCCGGGCTGGCTGCAGCGCGCTGTGACGCGTAGCGCGGGCGCCAGCTTCTTGGCGCGCATCGTGATGAATGTGTTGGTCGCGTCATCGCCCGTCAAGGCGTACAGCTCAACGGCGCTCTCAATCCCCGACGCGCGCAGGGCAGACTCCTGCTCAGCATCATCCTGGATGACAACCCAGCCTCGCTCGCGGGCGGCAACTGCGGTATCGGGGTTCTGCTCGATCACGACGAACAGGTCACTCGGCGCCACGGCCTCCTCGATGATACGCGCGCCCATTCGGCCGGCCCCGACGAACACTGTATGGCCGGACATCTGATCGATCATGTGGCGTTGTCTCCGTTCGCCGACGTCCCGTAGGAGCTCGCCCTCCAGCACCAGGGTAGCGATCGACGTGATCATGTAGAGCGCGATGCCGACGCCGAACAGCATCAGGAAGATGGTGAACGCCCGCGCCGCACGGCTCAGCGGGTGCACCTCCTGGAAGCCCACCGTGGTCAACGTCAGTGTGGTCTGGTAGAGCGCGTCGAACGGACTCAACCCGTCGATCAGGACGTAGCCGACGATGCCGAGGCCAGTCGTCAGGACGAGCCCGACTGCAGCCCAGACAGTCCGCTGCATCGCCTCGTCGGGCGCAAGCGGGGCGATGAAGCGAGTGGATCGCCAGATCTGTCTGATCGGCGCGGTGACCGCGCGGCGCAGTGATACCAACCAGCCGTTCACGCAGCCGCCAGACGGCTCACAGCCGAATCAGCGGCCACCCAACGTCTTGCGGCGATGCGTGACGAAATCGTGCAGGACGTACTCACCCAGTTCATCCGGCTGGCTGTAGAAGACGCGTCCACCGTTGATCCGCGCGACCCGGTCCACGAACTCCTTCAGGTAGTAGCTACGGTCCAGCATGAAGACGTTGATCACGATGTCTTTCTTCGTGCAGTGCCGCACTTCCTTCATCGTCTCGCGGATCGTCAATGGCGAGGGCGGATAGGCGAAGTATGAGCGTCCGTTCTCCAGGTGCGCGGTTGGTTCGCCGTCAGTGATCATGATGATCTGGCGCGTGCCGACCTTGTGCTTCGCCAGCAAGTTCTGGGCGATCAGCAGCGCGTGATGCATATTGGTGCCCAGCACGGTCTCGTCCCAACGGACGTAGGGCAGCTGGTCGGCCTTGAGCTCGCGGGCATACGCGCTGAACCCGATCAGGTACAGCGAGTCGCGCGGGTACTGCATCCGAATCAAATTGTTCAGCGCCATCGCGACCTTCTTGGCCGCCTGGAACGATCCACGCAGCGCCATCGACCATGACAGGTCCAGCATCACCACGGTTGCGGTCTGTGTCAGCGTCTCCGAGCGGTACACCTGAAAGTCATCAGGCACGAGACTGACGGGCAACTGCGGCCCACCCTCGGGCGCTGTGCGCAGGATGGCGTTGGAGATCGTGTCCCTCAGGTGCAGATGGAAGGGATCGCCGAATTCGTAGGACTTGGTGTCATCAGCGCGATCGCCGTAGCGGCCGGTCTCCGGCACACTGTGCTTGCCGAAGTTCTGGCGTTTCAGGTTGGCGTAGATCTCAGCGAGCGCCTTCTCGCCGATGCGCCGGTTGCCGCGCGGCGTCAGCTCGTAGGAGTTGCCCTTCTTTTCGAGGTAGCCCGCCTCCTCGAGCAACTCCATGAGCTGTTTGAGCTGTTCAAGAGTTTCTCGCGCATCCTCACCCATCAGCTCTTCCAGCAGTTCCGGGTCGATGTCGTCGATATCGCCGCCGTACTGCACGCGCTCCAGCGCACGCTCGAGCTCATCGAGCTGCTGCATATCGCCCATCAGTGACATCGCCGCCTGCATATCCAGTTCTTCCTGTCCGCGGAAGGGATACTGGTTCAGCATGTCGCGCATGGGAAAGAGCGATTCGAGGTTCTGAGACAGGCGCCCGAGCTCCTGCTGCATCCCCATGTCGCCCATCATCTGCTGCATCATCTCGCCGAGCTGCTGGCGCATCTCGCCTGGCATCGAGGACATCAGGTTCTGCATCGCGGCCGCCTGCCGCTGCAGCTGTTCGACCAACTCTTCCAGTGACTGCGGCGGATCGTCACCGAACATATCGCCGTACTGATCCATGAACTCGTCGAAGCGGGGATCCTCACCGCGCTGCTGGCGCTCCAGCATCTCGTTGAGGTCCTGCAGCATCTGGTTGACCCGCTCCATGTCCTCCGGCGTCATGTCAGACATCGCCTGACTCATGTCGTTGAAGAAGCGGTTCATCATCGACTGTTTGAGCTGTTCCAGCAGCTCCTCGTACTTCTGCCGCGCCTCCTCGTTTTCGAACTCGTACTCGCGCAACTCCTGGACCTGCCCGGCGGCATGCTCGGGCAGCTGGTCTATCTGCGCTTGCTTACGCTCCAGCCGCTGTCGCAGCGCCTCCGTCAGACGCTCCATCTCCTCCTCCGTGAGGCCGGAGCTAGTGTCCCGCTCCGCTTGCGGCTGATCTTCAGCTGGCGCGGTTTGAGATTGATCACGCTCGCCACTCGCAGGTTCAGTGGATTGCGGACGCGGGCCGACCTCATCGAGCCGGTCGTCGAGCATGTCCCGCTCGAGATCGAGCAGCTCGTCGAGCTGCCGCTGAATATCATCGAAGGCGCTCGAGAGATCGAAGCGTTCGAGCTGCTGTCGGCGCTGCTGGCGGAGCTGTTGCAGCAGGTCGCGCAGCCCGTCGCTGCGATCGCCGTCCGGCATGCGCACTCCGCGCTGCATCATGTTGCGCAGCGCCTGCTGCAAATCCCCGAACGAGAGCAGGTCGTCAGAGAGCGACTGCAGTACATCGTCCGCGTCGAGCGCGGGCACGTCCTGCGTGCCATCCCACTGCGAATAGCGAAATCGAGTGGGCATGGCACTCTCCCCTCATGAGTTCCTACGGCATCTTCCGACGTCGCTGCTACGCGCGGTAGAAGATCGCGCTACCGACCACGTCCTTGTTCAGGCGCTTGTTGAGGTGCAGTCCCTCGAGCAGGAACTCGACCGCAGCCGCCAGCGAGGCTGCATCCTCACCGATGCCGAGCGGCTGGAGCACCTCATCGAGGCCCTCAACACGCCCGACGATGGCGGTGTAATCCCCCGCCTTGAGCGCCTCGCCGACCTCGACCGCCAGGCCCGAGCGGAACTGCTCGATTACGGAGTCGAGTGCGCCCAGCTCGAAGTAGCGACCAAAGACCACCGCGATCGCGCCGCTGATCAGCTTCTCGATCACCTTCTCGTCGGCGCCCTCATCGACCGTTTCCAGCTCCATCTTGCCCTGCAGCGAGGGCGCCAGATGCCAGAGGTCACAGATGCGCGGCGCCACCTGATCCTCGCCAGCGAGAATCGCACGGCGCATCGCGTTCGCGGTCAGCGTCTCGTAGCCCGCGATCGACGCGCGCACGGAGACGCCCGAGCGCTGCGAGACGTCCGGGCTGCGCCGCGCCAGTCGCACGATCTCCGCCACGATCTCGGCCATATACGGCGGTGTGTTGATGCTGCGGCCCGGCGCCGACACGGGCGCTGACTCCTGCCGCACGATTTCCAGCTCGGTCTCCAACGCTGTCGGATAGTGCGTGCGAATCTGTGCGCCGTAGCGATCCTTGAGCGGCGTGATGATGCGGCCGCGGTTGGTGTAGTCCTCGGGGTTGGCCGAGGCGACGATCAGCACATCGAGCGGCAGCCGCACGCGAAAGCCGCGAATCTGAACGTCGCGCTCCTCCATGATGTTGAGCAGCCCCACCTGGATTCGTTCGGCCAGGTCAGGCAGCTCGTTGATGCAGAAGATGCCCCGATTGGTACGGGGGATCAGTCCGAAGTGAATCGTCATCTCGTCCGACAGGTAGCGGCCCTCCGCCACCTTGATCGGGTCCACCTCGCCGATCAGGTCGGCGATCGTGATATCCGGTGTCGCGAGCTTCTCGCTGTAGCGGTCTTCGCGCCGGACCCAGCGGATCGGCGCGTCATCACCCAGCTGATCAACCTTCTGCCGCCCCTCCA
Organism: Dehalococcoidia bacterium; assembly: GCA_963422755.2. GTDB lineage: Bacteria > Chloroflexota > Dehalococcoidia > Bin125 > Bin125 > Bin125. The sequence continues at coordinate 1,552,108 of OY730488.1, read as the reverse complement.
GCGAAATCGGGGCCAACGGCTCCTCGAAAATCTCGACGCCGCCCAGCACCGGCGCCTCATCGTCGAGCAGCTCGGTGATGGCGCGAATCATGCGACTCTTGGCCTGTCCGCGCTCGCCGAGGAAGATGACGTCCTGCTCGGCCAGCAGCGCATTCTCCAGCGCCGGCACGACGGTGTCCTCGTAGCCGTGAATCTCTGGAAAGAGCGAGCCGCCAGCTTCTAATCGCGATAGCAGATTGTCGCGAATCTCTTCGCGGACAGTCCGAGCCTGGTAGCCCGACGCCTTCAACTCGCCAACGGTGGCCGGTCGTGCGCTCACATCGACTCCTGTCCATCACTGCCTGCATCCGCCGGTCGTGGCCGACAGAGCGCGGCGCCAGGCGATCATCGCTGACCGTCAGCCGGCGCATCGTCGGTCAGCGCACGCAAGGCCTCGTCCCGATCGAATCGGGGAAAGGGGCGTGGCTGGCCACTCCGGTTGAGTGTAGCGGGTGAACCTGCGCGCACCCGTCCGACGATCTCCGCCTGCAGCCCGCGAGCATGCAGCGCCGAGCGCGCCTGTTCCGATGCCTCAGGGCTCACAGCTGCCAGCAGTGTCCCGGAGCCCAGCAGCCCTAACGGATCCAGCCCCCGCTCGGCGCACACGTCGAGGGTTTGCGGCAGCCAGCGGATTGCATCAGCGTCGAGCTGTGGCTCCAGGCCGGCCGCCTGCGCCAGTTCCAGAGCCGCGCTCGCGATCCCGCCTTCGGTGACGTCGTGCATTGCATGCACGCCCCGGATCCTGCGCAGCGCGCGGGCCGACTCGGCGATGCTGATTCCTGGATCATCCCACAGCTCCGGACAGCCGAGCAGCGCTGTCCCTTCGACCGCAGCCGCGCCAGCCTGGACGATGAGGTCTCCGTCGCACGCGCCAGTGGAGGGGATGATCTGCGCCAGCGGCGCCGTCCCGAACATCGCGCAGGACAGCACCGTCCGTGTGACCGCATCCGTGACCTCGGTATGCCCACCGACGAGCGCCAGGCCGGCATCGCTGCATTCGCGTCGGATGTCCTCAATGAGCGCGAGAATCTCGGCCGACTCCGAGCCTGGCGGCGCCAATACCGTCGTCAGCAGCCAGCGCGGCTCCGCGCCAACCACCCAGATGTCATTCGCATTGACGGTGACAGCCAATCGGGCAGCGGACGCTTCCACGAACGTGATCGGATCCGCCGCCGCGACCAGCGCCTCCTCGCCCAGCGTCACAATCGCCGCATCTCGGCCTATGCCCGGTCCTTGCATCACTCCGTAGACAGACGTGTCGCCCAGGGCGCTGAAGAGCAACGCAGGCGGCAGCTTTCCAATGGACAATCGACCGGCCACCTACGGCTCGCTTCCTTCACCCAACCCAACCGCCATCAGACGCGCCTAGCTCGCTATTACAGACGCGTGAGGCTCGAGCACGTCGTCAGCAGAACACAGCGCGATGAACACCCACGACCAGACATTGCGGGCGTCTCATATGCTGAGCATATGAATGAGACGGTAACGGATCGACTCGGCGGCCTGGCTTGGTCCGAGGATCCGCTCGGGCGCGACCTGGCGGCGCTGCGCATCGACGTCGAAGGCGCCGCCCCGCAATCGCTCTCCATCCCTCGGCGCGGACCGATCTCGTTCACCCAATTCGGCGACGCCGAGAGTCTCACCGCTGTCCGCGCCGCGCTGCTCGAAGCCGAGACGACCTTCGACGGCCCCGTCACACTGCGCTGGCACGTCGACGGGGACGGCCGGATCGACATCGCAGACACGCGCCTGATCGACGAACCGCTGCCTTGGGGCAGCGGACCCGGCCACGGGATGCCGCAGCAGCCGCACGAACTCGACCGCTGGTCTCGCGCCAACGCTGGGGAAGTCATTCCCAATGTGCTCACGCCGCTGAGCTGGTCGGTGATCTCCGACGCGCTCGACCGCGGCTTCCATGCGCCGTGGGGGGAATGGACCACAGACCGCCGCTTCGTCGCCATGTATGACGGCTATGTCTATTTCAACGTGGGGCTGATCATGGAGCTGCTGCAGGAGCGACTCGGCCTCAGCACCATCCATTTCCTCGAGGCCGTCGGCGGACCGGAAGCCGCCGATGCTCAGCTCGGCGATGGGGACTTCAGCAGCATCCGCTGGAGCAGGATGTTGCGCCAGCTTCCATTCTTGCTGCGCTCGCTCCGAGACCAAGACCAAATCCCGAAGCGCTGGCCCGCCCAGCGCGCAGCCGCCGAGGCTGAACGCGACCGACTCCAGGCGCTCGACACCGCGGCTATGTCCGACCGCGACATCTTCCGTGCACTGACCCGCTCAGCCGGCGAGAGCGAGCGCCAGACCATCTTCCTGATGTACGCGCAATCGGCGGTCTACAGCGCCGTACAGGCATTGCTCTGGGTGACCGACCGCTGGCTCGGCTCGAATCGACGCGAGTTGGCGCTGTCCGTCCTGCAGGGGCTGCCGGGAATACGGACGCAGGAAGGCAACATCGCCCTGCGGAGAATCGCGCAACGGGCCGCGCGCGATGACGAAGCAGCCGCGTTCATCAGCGTAGAAGACGCGCAGAGCCTCTGGCCCGCTGTCCAGAGCGAACGGCTGCCGGAGTCGCTCGCCTGGCTCCGCGACGAGCTCAACGCGTTCCTGAGCGAGTACGGCCACCGCGCCGCCGGCGAACTCGAAGCGGCCGAGCCCCGCTGGGTCGAACGCCCTGAACTGATTCTCGACACCTTCCGCGATTATGTCCTCCAGCCGCAGTCCAACGACCCCGACGAACTCCTCGAGCGGCAACAGGCAGCGGCGCGCAAGGCCGAACAGGAGATCCGCGATCAACTCCTCAGCGGCAGTCGCTGGGGGCGCGCCCGTTGGCTGCTCGTTCGAGCGCAGATCCAGCAGGCCCGCCGACTCCAGCCGCTGCGCGAAAATCCGAAGTTCACACTACTGGAGCTCTCCCTGCAACAGCGACGCCTCTGGCGAGTCCTGGCTGACCGCTGGATCGAACGCGGCGTCATCGACGCCCATGACGACGTCTATTACCTCCTCTTCGATGAGCTGGCGACCCTCTCGCGCCGCTCCAGCGACCCCGTGGTAGGCGCGCGCATGCGCAGCCGTATCCGACGGCGACGCCGCCAGTACGACCGCTGGTCGCGAACGCCCGCACCCCCGCTACGCGACCGACTCGGCGAACCGATCAACACGGCAGAACCAGAAGCGCCAATGACCCCGGCGTCGGCCGCAGCAGGTGATACCGAGCTGCGGGACGCGCCAGAGCACATATCGAGCGACGAATCCGAGGCGCTGCCGCTGACTCTACGCGGTATCCCCGCCTCGACCGGACAGGCCAGCGGCTACGCCCATGTCGCCGACTCACCAACCGTCGGCCGTGAGATATCTCAGGGGCAGATCCTCGTCGCCCGCTTCACTGATCCCGGCTGGACGCCGATCTTTCCCTTGGCCTCGGCCGTCGTCACCGAGATCGGCGGCGTCCTCAGCCACGGCGCGATCGTCGCGCGCGAGTTCGGCATCCCCGCCGTTGTCAACGTCCAGCAGGTCACCGAGCGCATCCAGAGCGGAGACCGCCTGCACGTCAACGGTGCTACCGGTCAGGTCACCATTCTCGAACGCCGCGCCTAGCGTGCAGGCGATCTCAGCTGCGCGATCACCTTGCGAAGTTCGGTGCAGCGATTAGTCCCAGACGATGACACCGCGGCCGTCCTCGCCACGCTCGAGCGCGTGGAAGGCTTCGTTGATCTCGTCGAGCGGGTAGCGGCGCTGCACGATGTGGTCGATTTCGATGCGGCCGGTGATGTACATGTCGACGAGCTTCTGGAAAGTGCGGTGCGGACTGGCGGAGCCGTAGTAGCTGCCGACCATGGTCTTCTGCTTGCGCACCATGTCGACAAGGTCGAAGGAGCCGACGGCCTCGGTCGGCGCGATCCCAACGATCACGCCAGTACCGCCCTTGCCGAGCGAGTCGAACACCTGGTTCGCCGTGACGTCGGAGCCGAAGGTGTCGAAGGCGAAGTCGACGCCGCCGTCGGAGAGCTCGCGCACGGCAGCCGCCGCGTTGACTTCGTGCGCGTTGACGGTGTCGGTAGCGCCGAAGCGTCGGGCGAACTCAAGCTTATGCTCGTGAATGTCGACGGCGATGATCCGCGAGGCGTTAAGCATCCGCGCGCCCTGGATGGCGTTGAGTCCGACGCCGCCAGCGCCGATCACTGCGACGGTCATGCCGGCCTCGGCTGTGGGCTGATTGATCACCGCGCCGACACCGGTGGTGACGGAGCAGCCGATCAGCGCGGCGACATCCATCGGCACGGCGTCGGGGATGGGGAAGCAGGCCTGCTGCGCGGTCACGACGCGTTCGCCGAAGACGCCGAGTTTGCCCATCTGGAAAACCTCAGCGCCGTGCTCATCGTGCAGGCGAACGGTACCGTCGAGCAGTCGCGAACCAGTCGCCTGGTGGAGATCGCAGAGCTGCGGTGACCCCTTGCGGCAGGTGGGGCACTGTCCGCAGGGCGTGACGAAGGAGAGGATGCAGCGGTCACCCGGCTTGAGCTCGGCGACGCCAGGTCCGACGGCCTCGATCGTGCCGGCGCCCTCGTGTCCCAGCACAGACGGCAGCGGGAACGCCGCGGTCCCCTCCATGATGTGATGATCGGAGGCGCAGATGCCAGCAGCACCCATGCGCACCAACACCTCACCATGTTGCGGCTCATCCTGGACGAGGTCTTTGATTACGAGCGGAGTGTTGGGAGCTTCGAGCACAGCGGCGCGCATGGGCGGTCCTTTCCAGGAACGTTGACCAAACGGTGAGGATCAGGTCGTGGCGACAGCGTACCCCAGTGTTCGCGCTGGCAGATGGCGCGGGAGCGATTGGCTGATCGCTCGATTCAGCCGCCGCTCGGTCAGCGTGGCTAAGTCAGCGTCGCTAGGCGCTGACGCTCGATCAACGGCCAGTCGATCTCAAAGCCCAGCCCCGGCTCGGTCGGCGCAGACACGGTCCCGCCCGACATGTCAATGTCTTCGACCAGGCCATAGAGGAATCCACCCGTCGAGGGAAAGTACTCGAAGAACTCGCAGTTCGGCACCGCCATCGTCACGTGCAGGTTGGCGACGTTATTGAGCGAGTTCCCACCGTGGTGAATCTCGCACTTCATCCCGAAACCTTCAGCGAGATGGCAGAGCCGCAGCAACGGCGTAATCCCGCCGGTCACAGCGACGTCACCGCGCAGGATGTCGGTCGCGTACTGCGTGATCCACTGTGTCATCCCGTAGAAGCGCCCCGGCGCGAACTCGGTGGACATGATCGGAATGTCGAGCTTCTGGTGCAGCTTGACGTAGCTGTAGAGGTCTTCCTCCTTCAGCGGATCCTCGTACCAGTAGTAATCCAGTTCCTCGATCGCACGGCCCACCCGCACCGCATCTTCGTAGCAGTACGACCACATCGAATCGAGCATCAGGATCATCTCCGGGCCAACCGCCTCGCGGACAGCACGGCAGATTTCGATGTCGGCTTTCGGGTCGCCGTGTGGATGCAGCTTGTGCGCCGTCCAGCCGTCGGCCTGGAACTTCAGCGCCTCTTCGACGTACTCCTCGGCCGTCTCCCACCAGGCTGTGGACGAATAGATCGGCACCTCGTCCTTGCATGTGCCGAGCAGACGGTGGATGGGTTGCTTGGCCAGCTTGCCGTTGATGTCCCAGAGCGCGATGTCCACGGCACCCACAGCGGCTAGCGACACCGCGCGGTTCTGCGCGTAGCAATCGGCCCAGATGCGGCCGATGTCCTGTGGATTCTGACCGATCACGCGCGGCTTGAGCACGTCGATCAAGGCCTGGGCGTGGTGCTCGGGCCGCGACAGGAATGCATGTCCGCTGAGGCCGCCGTCAGTCTCGATGCTCAGCACCGACAGCTGTCGCGCGCCGCCGAAACGCATCCCCGAGCCAACTCGCCAGGGCGGACTCTCCCAGTTGAACACGTCAATCTTGAGATTCGTGACCGTCAGTGCCATTGTGGCCTCCCAGCGTAAATGCTACCGCCGACAGGCGCTCCGTTCGCCGCGAGCCAGTATCGGCGGATGGCTCGCCCTGTGGCTTGGTTAGCGACCGCGGAATTGCGCCGGACGCTTCTCGAGGAAGCTGTCAATGCCCTCTTGGCGATCCTCTGAGTCGCTGGTGATACTGAGTCCCCAAGCCTCTCGCTCGACCTGCATGTCGAACGTGGTGGCCTGGTTATTGACCAGACGCTTGGTCAACTCAATCGCCAACGAGGGGCCGCGCGCAATCTTCTCGGCCAGCGCGATCGCTTCCTCGACCAGGCTTTCAGGATCGAGTGTGCGATTGGTCAGGCCGTAGCGCTCGGCGTCGGCCGCGCTCAGCGGCTCGCCGGTGTACATCAACTCCAGCGCGCGCCCCTTGCCGATCATCTGCGGTAGATAGAACGTGCTGCCGGTGTCGGGCGAGATCGCGCGGTGCACGAAGGCGCTGATGAAGCGCGCGTTGCTCGACGCCAGGCGGATATCGCAGGCCAGCGCTAGTGACATCCCCGCGCCAGCCGCCGCACCGTTCACCGCCGCCACGATCGGCTTGGGATAGTCATTCAACGCCGAGAACAACACGCCGTAGTGTCCGATCGGCGCTGTCTTGTGCCGTCGAAAGCTATCGGCTTCGTCGAGCTTCTCTGACAGCCGACGCGCGTCCGCGCCGCCGGAGACGTCGGCGCCGGCGCAGAACCCGCGCCCCGCACCCGTGATGACCATCGCCTTCACCGCATCGTCGTGGCGCGACGACTCCAGCACGTCCAACAGCTCGTGGACGAGCCGCGGTCCCATCGCATTCATCTTTTCCGGGCGGTTCAGCGTCACCAGCGCCACGCCATTCGACAGCTCATACTTCAAGTCGGAGTAAGTCATATGGACTCCTTCACAGCTCTCTTAGGATACGACCTTGCCGCCGCCGGTCGCACGAGCCCGCATGGCTTGTGGCCGCGGGTCACTAAGAACCAACTAGACCTTGTAGCCGCCGTCCACCGAGATCACCTGCCCCGTAATCCCCGCCGACTCCGGTGCCGCCAACAGCGCCGCCATCGGCCCCAGCTCTTGCGGTTCCAGGACGCGGTTCTGCAAGTTCTCCGCGGCGCGCTGCGCGTGCGCCGCCTCGGCGCTGATCCCCGCCGCCCTGCCCATCGCCTCCCAATCGACCAGCGCTGTGTTGGTCCAACCAGGACACAAGCAGTTGACCGTGATCCCGTGCGCCGCAACGTCATGCGCCAGCGCCCGGGTGAAGCCGATCAGACCGTGTTTCGCCGCCGTGTACGCCAGCGCCCCGCCCGAACGCTTGGCGTAGCCGGAGCCGATGTTGATGATCCGACCGTAGCCCGCCGTTCGCATATGCGGCAACGCCTCTCGCGTCGTCCAGTAAGCCGATGTCAAGTTCAGCGCCAGGTTCGCCTCGAACACGTCGTCGTCGTGGGTAAACGGATTTTGCGAGCCTCGCAGCGGCGCGCCGCCGCCTACGTTGTTGATCAGAATGTCGCACGAGCCAAACTCGGCCAGCGCTCGGCGTACCGGCTCCTTCGACTGCTCCCGATCGAGCGCGTCGGCGACCACCGCGATTGCGCGTGGGACACCGTGCGGATTCAGCACCGCGACTTCGGCACAGACCGACTCCAGCTGTGCGGGCGTACGCGACGAGACCGCGATGTTCGCTCCGTGCCGCGCCAGCTCCAGTGCAATTGCGCGCCCGATCCCGCGCCCGCCGCCCGTAACCACCGCCGTCCGATCAGCAAGCGAATACATGGCGAGTCTCCCCTCACTGCGCAAGATAACTTTGGCCTTCGCTCAATACATCCCAGGGCGCGCCTACGCACACAAGACAAGCACGACAACGGGGCTGAGCTGACCCGGCCTCACCCCTCCTCTGACGAGGGAGAGGCAAGAACCAGCCTCAGCTCAGTTGCTGATGTAGATAATGTCGTTCTGCGACACCGCGAAGTCCTTCGAGCCCGGCACCTGTTTGCCGTTCACCACGGAGTAACGCTTCCAGGCCGAACCGTCCGACAGCAGCACCGCGCTCGCGCCATAGCCGCTGAGCAAGCGGAACACTCGCGACGCCGTCGTCTCCGACGCGCACTTCCACGTTGAAAACTTGGCCGTCGCGGTCAGGCAGCTCAGAGTAGCCGCCGTCGCCCCAGTCGCCTTGCGTACCGACGTCGTGCCTGTCACTTCACCATGGGTGACCACAATTGTCGCCACGCCGGAACCTTGCGTCACCAGGAACTGCACCGACGCCTCGCCGCCCTTCGATTTCACCGAGCCAATCTTCCCCAAGCGCTTCAGCTCCAGCGAACCAACCGCCAGGAACGTCACGTCCGCGTCCACGCTGTCCTGCGCCGGGTTACCGTCCTTGTCCTTCAGCTTTGCCGTCACCACCACTATCTCGGTCAATGACACACTGCGCTTGTCCGCCGACACCACAATCGACGCGGTCGGGCCAGAGACCGAGAACTTTGCCGTCTGCTTCGTCGACGACTGCCCACCCAACATCACCTCCAGCGTGTACGTCCCCGGCGCCACCTTCGCGTCCGTCACTTCCACGGTCGCGACCACCGTATGCATGTCGTCCTCCGCGTCGGCATCCGTGCCCGTTTTCCCCTGCGCCAACTTCACCCGCAGATGCTTCGCCGTATTGCCCGCCGCATCCTTCACGGATGCGCGGAGCGCACTCTTCTTCACCGACGCCTTCTGCCCTGACGCGTCCTTGCCCGTCACCTCGATCGTGACCCTGTTCTTGTTCGCGTCCGTCGTCTTCGCCGTGCCCAAGAGCCCAGACGCCGCGCCCACCACAACCGATTTCGCCTTGCCCGTGAACGTCAGCGTCAGTGTCTCCGACGCCTTCACACCACTACGGCCAGACACCGTCACACTTACAGCCACTGAGCCCTCCGTCGCACGCGTCACCGTGAACGTCGTCTTCTCCTTCAGACCTCCATCCAGCGTCAGGCTGTGCTCCTTACGGTCTGCTCGGTGGCTGATCCACGCCCCCGGCGCCAACAATAAGATCGACGTGACGTCCGCGGCATTCGTAGGGTTGTCCAACGAATTCTTCACCTCGAGCACCACTTCGATCGAGCTGCCCTGCCCCACCACCGACTCATAGCCTGGCGCCAATGACAGCTCCACCGAATCGAGTGGCTGGCCTGCGTCCGCGACGATCGTCAGCGTCTTCGTTATCGTGTGACCAACGTCCAAACGGCCCACCGCATCCGGACGCAAGTCCGAACTTCGTACCTTCGCCGAAATCGTGTACTCGCCCTGCTGCGCACCGTCGGTGACAAGATAGGCCACGCTTGTGATCGGACCCTGAGTCGCCGCAGTCTGGACTAGACCAACATCAACCATCCGGATCCGCTGCACTTGCGAAGTGGTCTTGAAGCCTTCATTCAGTTTCGGGCGCCAGCCCCTACTGTAAGCTGCCCAAGCCCTGTCGACTGTATTGGAGTTATACCGGCCACTAGCTGTTGCGGGGCCAGCAGTGTACTCATCCTTGGGCGTCCCGAACCTCAGACCCGTGCTTGGCACGCTCAGTTCTACCGTGTAGTCTCCGAATGTTCCACTCCGTGGCCCAAACACAAACTTCCGGCTGTTGCCAATGGCTATGGCATCGGTCCTTGCATCGCTGGCTGCGACTAGACCAACGGGGGAACTCTGTCCACGCGTGACGCCAAGGGCGCGCACTCCCACATGCACGACGTCGCCCGCCTCGATGATGCCGTCCGAGTCGTTCAAGAAATCGATCTCGAACTGCGGCTCACTGATTACTTCGAACTTGTATCTTTTCCCGCCGGACTCAATCGTGGCTGTACCCGTGTCCACCGCTCGGAGCAAAATGAAGCTACGGCTTTCGTACTCTCGGGCAGCTGAGCCAGTGCTATCCCAACCGCTGAGATGGCCAGCTACTGTGAAAGTGTTTTCCTTATCCCCTGTGCCGTACGCGCCGAACTTCAGCAGACCCTGGTAGTAGGTGTCGCTATCGGCAACTAGCTTCACGACGCTCCTGTCGGACGAGGGCGTGCCATCAGCCGACAGATGCGTGAGCTGAGCACCATTGTTCACATGGAGTCGGCAGTAATCGCCAGGCAGCAGATACTGCATGGACCCAGCACTGCAAACACCCATGTTCTGGCCCTCGCCCGTCACGCGGATGTTGTACGTGACGTTATCTGAATCGCCAGAGCCTTTCTGATTGACAATCGTGATCTCGCCGGGCAACCGTGCGGTGACCGTCACATTTCCAGTCGCCACATAATCGGCGCGCAGGCCCGCAGCGCGACGAGTGGGGTAGCTGCCGCCACTGGTCATTTCGGCGACCAGGCGGTCTGCCCGATATGTATGCCGCAGCACCTGCCCATTGGCAGCCGCGATCCTGCACGTATCGCCGACATCCAGCTCCTGGACATTGGTCTTGCCAGACGCACAAGCACCCTGGTTCGCCGCACCCGCAGAGGGCCAGGCGACGAACAACGCCGCCGCCAGCGCCAGCAGCGCCGCCACGAGCGCCACTGGAAGCGCCAGGTGCGGCCTCCTGCGTATGAGACTCTGCGTCATCCCAATTCCTCTCCGAGCGCGCTCAGGCACCCAACGGAGCACAACCTGAACATAGCAATATCCCACACGCACAGCACCCTACCACCTGCCCGCCACCACAGCCAAAAGGGGGCGGAGCCTGTTGGCCCCGCCCCCTTGGTTCGACTCTGCCGCTTTGGTCTTATGCGCGACTACGCATTCGGCGGTAGCCGAGGCCCGCCACTGCGACCACCGACACTGCGATCAGCAGGCCGAGCAGACCCGCCGACAGACCGCTATCTGAGGCCAGACCGCCCGTGCCCGTGGCCGGGAACGTGCCACTGGCCGCCGTCGCGTCGCCGTCGTCGCTCGGAGCGTCGCCGTCAGACATCATCGAGTCGCCATCGCCGTCGTCAGCATCGCCGCTGTCAGCGTCAGCGCCGCCGTCAGACATCATCGAGTCGCCATCGTCGCCGTCAGCAGCATCGCCGTCGGCAGCTGCGTCACTCGCAGCGTCGTCTGCCGCCGGTTCCTCTGGCAGCGTCAACGCCACCGACGCCTGGCTCGAACTGCTCGTCCCCACCACATGGTTCGCCACCACGCCATTCACCGAGAACGCCAGGTCATCGTCTGCCACAGCCTGAGCCACTTCCACGTACCAGACCCCATCCGCATCCGCCGTCGCCGACGCCAACTGCTCCTCAGCGCTCCACACCGCCACCTCGGCGCCCGCCTCCACGTCAGAGCCATAGTACTTGAACGGCGGATCCTGCTGCGCCCCAGCCGTCGCCAACAGCAGCGACAGTCCCAGCACGCCAGCCAAGCCACCCAGCAGCAACTTGCTCATCTTGCTCATCTCCGCTCCCTTTCTCTACCACAGAAAACAGAACCAGTCTCCGCCCCTCCCCCGTCAGGGGGAGAGGCGGGAACCAGCCTCAGCTCAGTTGCTGATGAAGATACTGTCGAACCGCTTCACACTGAAGTCGCTCGAACCCGGCACCACCTGGCCGTCCACCACGGAGTAGCTCACCCAGGCCTCACCGTTCCACAAGTGCACCGCGCTCGCGCCACGGGCGCTAAGCAAGCCGAACACTTCCGAAGCCTTCGCTTCCGATTCGCACGTCCATGTCGTAAGCCCGGTCAGCCTGATCATACAGCTCAGACTCAGCTCAGCCGGCTGAACAACTTCCGCCTCCGACGCAGCTGCATTGACCGAGACCGTGCCCGACGCGGCGCCCTGGCTCACCAGAATCACCGCCACGCCAGAACCCTTCGCTACCACGAACCGCGCCATCGCCTCACCGTCCTTGGTCTTCGCCTGCACAGTGCCGTTCGTAGTTGCCCCGAGGCCCTTCAATTCCAGCAAACCCGCCGACGTGAATTGCACGTCCGCAGTCGTGCTGTCCTGCACCGGGTTGCCGTCCTTGTCCGTCAGCTTCGCCGTCACGGTCACGATTTCGCCTGGTGACGCCTCGGACTTGTCCGTCGACACCTCAATAGACGCTGTCGGACCAGAGACCATGAACTCCGCCGTCTGCTTCGACGACGTCTTACTATTCAACAACACCTCCAGCGTGTACGTTCCTGGCGCGACCTTCGCGTCCGTCACTTCCACGGTCACGATCACCTTGCTACCGTCGTCCTTCTCGTCGTCGCCGGTTCCCGTCTTCGCCTGCGCCTTAGTCGCCTTCAGGTACTTCGCCGTCTTATCCGACGAGTCCTTCACGGCCGCGCTGATCGCGCTAGCTTTCACCGCCGCCGCCATGTCCGACGTATCCTCCGCCGTCACCTCGAACGTGACCATGTTCTTGTTACCATCATCACCCTTCGTCGTCACCGCCTGGCCGAGGCCACCAGATGCGGCGCCCAACGTAATCGACTGCGCTTTGCCCGCGAACGTCAGCGTCAGCGTGTCCGACGCCACCGAATCGCTCGAGCCAACCACCGTCGCCTTTACGTCCACCGAGCCCGCCGTCTTACGCGTCAACGTGAACGTCGTCTTCGGCTGCAGATCCTTGCTCAGCGTCAGGTTGTTCGTGCCGCTGCTATCTCCGCTTTCGATCGTCGCCCCTGGCGCCGACAAGATGATCGACGACATGTCCGAGGTATTCGCATCGTTACCCAGCGAATTCTTCACCTCGACCTCCACGCTGATCGATTTGCCCTGCGCCACCGACGCCGCGTTGTCCTTCGCCAACGACAGCGTCGCCGAACCGAGCGCCTGGCCCACTTCCGAGGCAATCGTTAGCGTCTTCGTCACCGTGTGGCCAGCGGCCAAACGACCGACCGTATTCGGGCGCAAGTCCGAACCCAGCACCTTCGCTGTAATCGTGTAATCGCCCGGCTTCGCCCCGGCAGTCAGGAGGTACCAATGCTGGTTGTTCTTCACACTGTGGTTCTGGTAGTTTCCGACACCCGGACCTGAATCAACCATGCGCAACTGATAGAGCTGCACACTGGCCCCGAAACCCCTCTTCGTATCAGGCTCCCATTCCTTGCGCTTGCCCCAATCGACTGTGCCCGAGCTCCATTTCTGCACTGGGTACTCATCATTCGCCTGGGCGAAGTAAATCCCGCTGCTCGGCACGCTCAGCTCGACCGTGTAGTCATCGAAGGTGCCCGCAGCTGTTCCGAACTCGTATTCAGGATCCGCAGCCTCATCGTGTGTGTGAGGCCAGCCCACGCCTCGTATCACGCCCTTCGTTTGAATGCCGACACGCACCGGATCGCCCGCCTTGACGATGCCGTCCGAGTCGTTCAGGAAAACGAGCTCAAACACCGGATCGGCCAGCACTTCGATCTTGTGTGTGCCTATCTTGGTTGTGCCAACCCCTTTGGCCTCCAGCAAGACGGCCGGTTTTTCGGTCCACCTGCTGTTTTCGTGGCCATACGCTGTGTTGACCGTGAACTTGCCCGCATCGTCACCGCTGCCGTAAGCGCCAAAGGTAATGCCGCTCACCCCAGCAACCAGCGTCGCGACGCCCTTGCTGTCATCCAAGCTCTCGCCCGCAGCCAGCATGTGCTCCAGCACGCTACCGTCGCTAGTGTGAAGCAGACAGAAGTCGCCCACTAGCAGATACGAGGTCATTGACTCGCTTGCACTGCAGACACTCTGGTGGATGCCGCCAGAGTCGTTCGTCACGCGGATATAGAATTTCTCGTCAGGGGCGGAATCACCTCCGGCCGCTTCGTTTGTGTCGATGATAACGACTTCGCCGGGCGTCTGCGCCTCCACGGTAACTGTGCTGCCAGTGGCCGTGAAATTCTTCTTAGTGTTGCCGTTACCGCTTCCTCGGCCGTCGGCGCCTGTGACGTAGTCACCGTCCGACATATCGGCGATTAGGCGATCCGTAATGTTTGTATGCTGCAGTATGTGGGTGTCCGCAGTCGTGATCGTGCACGACTCGCCGACCGCCAGTGGGGTGACCACGGGTGTGGCATCTTTGGCGGTGGGCTCACATTTCACCGCCGCCGAGGCCGAGGGCCAGGCGACGAACAGCGCCGCGGCTAGCGCCAGGAGCGCCGCCAGGAGCGCCAGATGCGCCCTCCTGCGTGTGAGACTCTGTGTCATCTCAATCCCTTTCCGATCGTGTCTGGGTCGCCAACGCAGCGACCCAGACATGTCGATCTCGCACTTGCAGGGTCGTACCTCTCGCGGCCCGCGTCAAGCTGGCGGAGCGTCCTGGCGGGAGAGATTACGTTGGCGTAACACTGCCACCGCGCCCTGCGGGCCAGCGGCGCCAGCGGCTACGCCCCCAGCACTGACCCCAAGACTGGCTTGCACTGGCCATCGACCAGCAACGTCAGCTGGTCCCAGCCAGCCAGCAGCAGCGGATCCAGGCCGCGCAGCGCTGTGCTGACCAGCTCTCGGTCGAGGCTGTTGGCGAGCGTCAGCATGGCCGCCGCGCGGACGCCCGGCTGGTCTCCGGCGAATTGCTGGTTTCCGGAGAATTGCCGGTCGGCGAGCGCCGCGGCAGCCTCGCGCAGGGAGCGGCGCAGCAGTCGCCGTACCGCGCGCCCGTCGAGGAGGGACGCGGGCGGCGCGCAGAGCACGATCGGTTCGGTCAGCCCGTCCAGCCGCTGGATGCGCCAGGTATCATCGACCTGGACGGTGGTCGTCGCGCCGGGCGTGCGGATGCCGTTGGCCACGAGCACGAGGAAATCGACCATCTGGGTCACGGCGGCCTCGTCCTGGGGCAGCCGGTGCACATTCGAGGCGTCGAGCTGGTACTCGCCCATGACCTGGTTGGTAAAGCGCGCCCAGTGCTGCGACAGTCCGCCGAGCACGCTCATGTAGGCGCCCGCGTCGCCCGTCTTGCGCACGGCGACGTCCACTGGAAAGGCCGCCTCGCCGCGCTCGCCAACGTCCAGCTCGCGCGCGGCGTCGGCGATTCGCCCAGCGGTGTAGTCGGCATCGGCGGGCAGCGCGGCGCCGGGCGGGACCCAGACGACGAGGTCGCGCGCGCCGTAGGCGTGGAGGCGCTCTTCGAGCGCCAGCTTGGCGGCCAGCGTGGCGCCATCGGCGAGCAGCGCGGCAAGGTCGAACAGCGGGCAGACGGCCAGCACAACCTGGGCGGCGTCTGCGCGCAGGACCACGCTGAGCGCGTCGGGCGGGGGCGGCGCCATGCTGACATCGGTCACGCCGCCAGCCAGCAGCGCATCGCGCATCATCGCAGCGGCGAGCACCGAGAGCTGGCGTCGCGGATCCATGTAGTGAGCGTAGTTCAGGCGTCGGCGCGGCTCGCGGGTGAGCGAGTGATCGCGGCGGACTCTATCGCGGCATGCGCGGGCGGCGGACTTTGACCATGGCCCGTCGGCGTCGGCGGGCGGCGCGGCGCTCGGCCTGGCGCTGCTTCTCGCGATTGCTGATGAACCGGCGTCGGCGCCGCGATTCCTGCAGCACGCCGTCGCGCTGCACCATCTTGTTGAAGCGGCGGATGAGAGCTTCGGGGCTCTCCTGGTCTTTGCGGCTCACCATCAGCATGGGCGGTCGTTTCCTCAGTACTGCATTCGTTCTGGGCAGTGTATCAGGCCGCCTAGCGCGCGCCGTCCGTGCGGCGACCGATCAGCAGGGCGACTGCCACGACGGCGAACATGAGGATGCCGGTGATGGCGGCGGCGCTGGGTCGGCTGCTCTCGTCGCGCAGCAGACCACCGCTGCCCGTACCCGGCATCACCGACTCCGTCGCGTCTGCACTCGCGCTGACAGAGTCGTCCGTCTGCATCACCGACTCCGTTGCGTCAGCACTCGCGCTGACAGAGTCGTCCGTCTGCATCACCAGCTCCGTCGCGTCAGCACTCGCGCTGACAGAGTCGTCCGTCTGCATCACCAACTCCGTTGCGTCAGCACTCGCGCTGACAGAGTCGTCCGTCTGCATCACCAGCTCCTCATCGGAGGGCTCTTCGATCCGCTCGGCGGCCTCGCTCTCGAGCGGGTCATGTTCAGCTGCGGACACGAGGTCCAGGGTGACCCGCGTCGGACAGCTGTCCCATTCCTGCTCGCTGGACAGTCCGTCGAATGTGAGCGAGACATTGCAGGGGCGCTCGGCCAGGTCCGCTTGCGACACGTCGATGTACCAGGAGCCGGCGGTCGACACGGTCGCTTTGCTGACGGCTTCGCCCTCGATCATGGCGACGATCGCCACACCCGCAGCGATCGGCTCACCGTCGATGGTGACGTCGTCGGCGAACCCGAAGAATCGGTGGGGCGGGGGATCGTGCGCCTGGACGACCGCGGCGCCGGTCAGCGTCATGCCGGTGATGGACGCGGCCAACAGGAGCGCTATCGCCGCAGCTCGCGGCTTACCTGACCGCTTGACTGAACGTCCAAAAAATCGTTCTGCAATGTGCATCTGACAGTCCTCTCGTCTGACTGTCTGCACTGTGCGGTAGGCATGCGGATCCGTACAACTATCACGTAACGCGCCCCAGTAGCGATTTACGGCGCTACAACATTTGCGGCGACGTTGAGCGTATGTGCGGCGCCCGGCGAGCAGGGCGCCATGACTCCTACACTATGACCGCAGCGTGGACATGGCGGCCGGAGAGACGCCCACTGGATCCGCCTCGTCGGGCAGGTCGAAGGGGCCGGGCAGGTCGAGCTCCTGCGCCATCTCGCGCACGGCGGGCAGCACTTCCTCGCCCATCAGCCGCAGCGAGCGCATCGAGTCCTCGTGCGACATCGAGCCGTCGCCGTCCCAGAAGCAGATGCTGCCAGGGCGCAGGTACTCGAGCACATGGCGAATCTTCGGCAGCACCGTCTGGGGCGTGCCGGAAATGATCGAGTAAGACTCAGTCAGCCCTGCGTAGGTGTCCGCGGTATCGACGAATGACTCAGCGGCGTCGAGCGTCAGGCGCTGATACTCATCGGGCTTGATCTCGCCCGTACCGCGCGACTGCTCGACGAAGCGGACGCCAGCGGTGGGCAGCAGCCGCCGACGGTCGATCATGCCTGGCAGGTTCTGAATGTGTCGCTTGACGTCGCCGCGCGAGCCTTCGAGGAAGATGTTGCCAGGGCCGGTCAGATACTTGCGTCCAACTTCTTCGGCTAGCTCCTCGGTCTCGTCGACATGTACCTTCCAGAGATACCCGCGATGCTGCGGCCCAGCCTCGTAGCCGAACTCGGCCGCAATCTTGTCGTAGTAGGCGAACGAGTCGCGGGTCGGCGCCAGCCGCGTCGCGAGCATCACATATGGATAGCGTCGCTCGGCGGCCCAGGCGACGGTGCGTTGCGAGACCGCGCCGGGAATCCAGATCGGCGGATGCGGCCGCTGCAGTGGCTTCGACCAGGGATTAACGTAGCGGTAGTCGTAGTGCTCACCCTCCCAGCGGAAGGGGCCGGCGTCGGTCCAGGCCTTAACGACGAGGTCGTGCGCCTCCTGGTAGCGCTCCCAGTTGTAGGGCGATTGAGCGTTGTGGGCGAGCGACTCGCGACCGGTACCGCGCACCCAGCCGGTGATCAGGCGGCCGCCGGAGATCATGTCGATCTCGGCAAGTGTTTCGGCTAACCACAGCGGGTCTTCCCAGATCGGCAGGATATTGCCGAGTAGGCAAATCTTGGCGCGCTGGGTGATGCGGGCCAGGATGGCGGCTTCGACGTTGAGCACGGAGCCCATGCAGAACGGTGTCGAGTGGTGCTCGTTGAGCACGATCCCGTCGAAGCCCGCCGATTCCGCGGCGACGGCTTCATCGAGGTAGCGGTGATAGAGGTCCGCCCCCAGGCGCGGATCATATTCGTCGTTGGAGGAGTCGAGGTCGGTCAGTCTGCGCCCGGTGCGTCCCCACCACGACGCTTGAGGATCCTGATACGGCCGCTCGGTGAACCAGGCGATGAACATCATCCACTCCCAACACCAGCTCGCGGGTCCCCGGCAAGAGATCGCGGGGCTCCTGCAAGGTACCGCACTGACTGACTGCTCTGGCAGGTGTGGCGCGGCGGCGCGATACGCTGCAGCCCATGGTCCGCCCAGAGGGGTGGCACGCCCGGAGGGATTCGAACCCCCGACCCCCAGGTCCGAAGCCTGGTGCTCTCTCCACTGAGCTACGGGCGCACGGGACGGCCCCGCGCCCTCAGCTTACTGCGACCCGCAGGGATGGGCTGATGTCTCAACAGACGCCTCATAGCAAACCCAGCCAGAGACCCAGCCAGCGCGCCAGATCCTCCCGCGGCGCGCGTTCCAACGGCGAGACCTCGAACGCAGTCTGGGGCATCGTTGCTCGCGTCGACGCGGGCGAGCTCGCCACAGCCGCCGCATTGCTGCACAACCTCCATCCCGCCGACCAGGCCGATGCCCTGGCCCTGCTCGACCACATCGAGCGTCGACGCCTGCTGGACCGGATCGACTCGCACACGCTCGCGGAGTTGCTGCCCTTCCTGACGCCCGAGGAGCTGGAGCACGTCGCGCCCGACGTCGCGCTGCCGCAGCTCACCGCTGCGCTCGACCAAAGCTCGGCGCAACTCGGTGCCGATGTCCTCCACGCGCTGCCCGCCGTCGACGCCGAGCTGGTGCTCGACCGATTACCGAAAGCGCCGCTCGTGCAGCCGCTCTTACAGCACGACGACGACTCGGTCGGCGGCATCATGGCGCCCGAGCTGATGATGCTCGGACCACACCTCGCCGCCGAGCAAGCGTTGACCGTGCTGCGCGCGTCCACGCCCACGCCGACCGTGCGCGACACGATCTATATCGTCGACACCGAAGGCGTCCTGCTCGGTTCGATCGGCCTGCACTCGCTCGTGTTCGCCCCGCCCATGACTGCCCTGCGGGATCTGATGGAGCCGATCGGTCCCACCGTGACCACCGATATGGACCAGGAAGACGCGCTGCAAATCCTCCAGCGCTATGGACTGCACGCGCTGCCCGTGTTGGACGATCGCGAGCGCCTGGTCGGCGTCGCCACCGCCGACGACCTGCTGGAAATCGCGCAACAGGAGGCGACCGAGGACATGTACCGCCTGGTCGGCCTCGTCGACGACGAAGCGCTGACCGCACCGATCACGACCGCGCTGCGGCGACGCTTGCCCTGGCTGCTGCTCAATCTCGCCACCGCCTTCGCCGCCGCCGCCGTGGTGGCCGCGTTTGAGAGCACGCTCGCACGCGCCGCCGCGCTCGCCATCTTCCTGCCGATCATCGCCGGACAGGGCGGCAACGCCGGTATGCAGGTCACGACGTTGGCCGTCCGCGCGATGGCGCTGGGCGAATTCGACCGCCACTTCACACAGCTCGTGCTACCACGCGAACTGCTGATCGGAATCGTCTCCGGCACGATCTTCGGCCTGCTCGTTGGGCTCGTCGGCTGGGCCTGGCAGGATAATCCGTGGCTGGGCCTGGCCATCGGACTGGCAATGCTGGGGACCATGGTCGTGGCCGGACTGTTCGGCCTGCTGATCCCCACCATCCTGCGCAAAGTAGGCGCCGACCCGGCGCTGGCGGCCAGCATCTTCGTGACGACCGCCACCGATATGCTGGGCTTCCTCTTCTTCCTGGGGCTGGCCGCGCTGCTGATTCAGCGCATCGCCTGACCTTGCCTGACCTTACACGCGCCCAGTGATAATCTGAGCGTGCGTGGTGGGCGTCGCCTAGAGGCCTAAGGCGCCAGGTTGTGGCCCTGGTATTCGTGGGTTCGAATCCCACCGTCCACCCCAGCCACATCTCTCCGCATCGCACGGTCGCAGTGGCCGCCGGATACGCCTCGTTCTGAGCCGCTTTGGCTGGCCGCGCCGGATGCCAGGCGCAGCGACGACTAGACGACTAGTAGCCGTGGAATACCGAGGGACGCTTCTCGCGCCAGGATCGGCGGCCCTCCTGCGCGTCGTCTGTGCGCCGATAGCGATCGGATACCTCCACCTCGTGCGCCAGACTGTCGCGCAGCGAGTGCTCGGATGAGTAATCGATCATCTCCTTGAATGCCGAGATGTTGAGCGTCGGCAGGCGCGTGAGCTGCTCGACGTACGCGGCCGCCTCACGATCGAAGCGATCCAGTGGCCAGACGTGGTTCGCCCACCCGCTCTGCAGCGCCTCCTCGGCGAACATATGCCGCCCAGTCATCAGCAGCTCCATCGCGCGGCCGCGGCCAATGATGCGCGGCGCGAACCAGGTCGTACCGCCGTTCATCCCAATCGCCCGCTGCGCCCGGTGGTCGCCGACCTCCATGTTGTCGGCGCACAGGCGGATATCGCAGGCGCAGGCGATCTCCCAGCCGTGCCCCAAGGCCCAGCCGCTCACCAGCGCCACCACCGGCTTCTTCAGCTCCCGCAACGAAATCAGGAACGGATGGTGAACCGTGATCGAGGAATCGATGCCCGGCGTCGGCTCCATCCCATATAGATCGTCACCCGAACAGAACGCGCGGTCGCCGGCCCCGCGCAGCGTCACCACGCGAATATCCGGCCGCGCCGCCGCGAAGTCAACGAGCGCTTGCAGCTCCCGCAGCAGACGAAACGACAGCGCGTTCAACCGTTCTGGGCGATTCAGCGTAATCGACAGCACACCGCTGTCGCTGATCTCCCACAGCGTCACCTGCCAGTCGCCATCAGCGAGCGGAAGCGGGGCGTCGGGCCAGGCATCGGGATGTGACATATGAATTCCTTCAAGTCTTGCGTATGGCCTCGGAGAGGATGCTCGAAAGTCTAGAACGTCCAGCACGGCGCGTGAACCGACGGTAAAACTAGTTGGATCATGGGAGCAAACCTCGCAGGCGCATCTGAAATCAGACGATCCATGCGTACACTAAACTGAATAATAACGGCGAGCCTGCGCCACGCACTGGGGCTGGGAGCATGCGACGGAGACCTACGCCTGCCCGATTAACTCGATTCATGCTGCTCGCCGCCTTGCTCTTGGCGGGGGCGTTGCAGCTATCCGTTGCGTTGTTCGGTTGGTCCGACGCCGCAGCGTCCAACCAACGCGTGCTCTCAGTCACCGCCGAGCCCGCCGTCATCCCGGCGCGCGGCGGTGAATCGACCATCACCGTGCGTCTACCGGCGTCGGCCGCCAACGGCGAGACGCGGGTCACCCTGTCGACCCAACTCGGCGTCTTCACCGTCCTCACTGGTCCGTCCGAGATTCGGCACGACCTGTCCGACATGGGCGACGATACGCTGGGCGCTGCTGTGATGCTCATCGCCGACGGCCACTCGGGGTCCACCGTGGTGCGCGCGCAAGTCGGATCGCTGGTCAACACGGTCACGGTCCGCTTTGTCGGCGAGACCACATCGCTGCGGCTCGAACAACCGGGTCCCAACGCCCGGCTGGACGCATCCCGCGCGCACCGCGTGCAGCTGCTCGCCAGCGACGAGACCGGTCTCGGCGCGCCCCGCGCGGAGGTCGCGCTGGAGATCACAGCCGCCCCCGCCGGCGCGACGCTGCGCAGCGGAACGCAATCGTCCACGACTTCCCTCACGTTGCGCGCCGACCGGTTTGGTAAAGTGTCGACCCTACTCACGTCACCGCCAGGGACTGTGCGGCTTCGCGCTCGCAGTGACAACGCCTCGCTGGACCTGGAACTGTCGCTATATGGCCCGCCGCACACGCTGCGACTGGTCGCGATCGAGGGCGACTCACTCGAGCGCGGCCAGCCCGGTTTGATCCAGGCGCTCCTGCTCGACGAGATGGGGCAGGGGGTGCCGAACCAGCAAATTGTCTTCAGCGCCGTGGGCAACCTCCAGATCGACAGGGAGGGCGCAGATGAGCCCGTCACCACCGACGCATCTGGCGCGGCCCGCGTGCATCTCGATACCGCCAACGCGCGATTGGGGGTCTCGCAGATCAACGCGACATGGATCGGCGCCAATCAGCGCTTCAGCGACGCGTTGGACCTCCGCATCACTGGACCGCCCGCAGCCATGCACCTGGCCGGCGAGATCTCCTACGACGAGGTCAGCGAGGCGGTGCTCGAGGAATTCCGCTACTCCACGCGCTACCGCATCGAGGCCCGGATCGTCGACGAGCTCGGACAGCCGGTCGCCGGTAGCTATCGGGTGCGCTGGCGCGCATTAATCACTGACGCCGACGCACATGTTTATCCGCAGGTCAGCGTCACCGAGGATGGCGTCGCGACCACCATCTTCGACCTCCAACACATCGACGGCGCGCCCCAGCCCGAGCGGACGAAAGCCCAGGCTTGGCTGATCGATCGGGCGCAGGTCAACAATCTGGGGCGCATCTCCGACCTGCTTGGCGACGGCCTGCTGCTGCGGCGCGGCTTCAATCGCCTCTCCTGGCAGGGACCAGCCATGCCGATCAGCGAGGCGGTCGACAGCATTCGACACACGGTGTTGGCAGCTTGGCATCAGACCGATGCCGGCGTTTGGCAAGCCTGGTTCAACATCAGCATTCCTGGCTCTGTCGACTTCATGCTGCAGCCCGGCGATCGCCTCTACCTCGAGCTCAGCTCCGCCGCCACTCTGCCCCAAGTCGCCCGCGATTGAGGCTGGCGGTTGAGGCTGGCTCGTGTGGCGCAGGAGCCTGCGCACCCCATCCAGCGTTGCGCGCTGGCGGAGCACATGCAGATCGGGCATCGTTCCATCCGGCAACGCTCTCCTAGAGTGAACCGATGAAGCGCATGCCAACTCTGCTGCTCGCCCTGCTCGGAGTATCCGCAGCCTGGCTCGTAGCTAGTGCTGCAGCGCAGGCGGCGCATGAATGGACGGTCGTCTCCAACGCCGACTCCGGCCCCGGGTCGCTGCGCGAGATGATCAATCAGGCCAATGAGTCGGACGGCGACGACATCATCCGCTTCGCCTCGGCCATGAGCATTCGCCTCAGTTCGGCGCTGCCAGCGCTCGTCGACGCGGGCATCACGATCGACGCGACGTTCGGCGACCGGGCATCCAGCGACCGGGCATCGCCCGACACCGCACCGCAAGTCTGGCTCGATGGCGCCGCCGCCGGCGACGCCGCCGGGCTGGAGCTGTTCGCGCCTCGTGGTGTCGTGCGCGGACTAGGCATTGGCGGATTCGCCCGCTACGGCATCGGCGTGATCGGCGCAGACGCCGACGACGCGCTGATCGAGGGCAACTGGATCGGCTTCTACAGCAGCGGCGCACTCGCCGCCAACCGACTCAGCGGTGTCGCAGTCATCGCCGGCCCGCTGCGCGCCGTCGTGCGCGGGAACCGCATTGGCGGCAACGCCGCCGCCGAACGCACCGGGCACGGCATCGTGATCGGTGGCGGCGGCACTGAGCAGGCACAGATCACCGACAATGTCATCGGAATCGCCGCTGATGACACCCCCGCCCCCAATGACGACGGCATCCTCGTGGTCGACTCAGCGCAGGCGATTATCCGCGGCAACACGATCGGCCATAGCCGCGTCGCTGGCATCGAACTGCGCGAGACCCGCATCCCCATCGACGTCGACGGCAATTGGATCGGACTCAGCCGCAGCGGCGGCCTGGCGCCCAACGACGTCGGGCTGTTCCTTGGTTCGGGCTCGGCGGCGACCCGCATCGGCGTCAACGAAGCCAATGTGATCGCAGGCAATCGGGTGGGCATCGCCGTCGAACAGGGCGCGCGCCAGTCGGAGATCATGCACAACTGGATCGGCCTCGCACCATCCGACCCATCCGACCACGCAGCACCAGACATCTCCGACCTACCGTCCGCGATCGTGCGGCCCAACCGCGAGCGCGGGATCTCGGTGATCGCCGGTGCGGCTCAGATCGCACTGCGCGACAACTACGTCGCCGCTGGAGACGTGGGCATCTACGTGGGCGACGCCAACACCACGAACATCAGCTTGATCCGCAACGTCGTCGCCGGCTCGCGACAGGGGCGCACGATCGCCGCCATCGACGTGGCGTCAGGCACAGAGATCACGATCGGCGGCGAGAGAGGCTCCGGCAATCACGTCTGCGGTGCGGAGTACGGCATTCGCGTCGCCAACACCGAGGAAGTTTCGGTGCGACACAACGCGGTTGGCGCCAGCGCCGCCAAGCGAGTCAGCTTCGACAGTGATCCCGACACCGATTGGGGCATCCGCCTCAACGACATGACCGTCCGCGCGCGCGTGGAGGAGAACCTGGTTGCTGACACGCTGCGCGCCGCGATCTCGGTCGGCGGCGATGGCGCCCAAGACAACTCGCTCACCGACAACCACTTCCTCGACAATCGCCTCGACATCGACCTCGGCGCCGACGGCCCCGACCAGAACGATCCTGGCGACCACGACGGCGGCCCCAACGGTCGACTGAACCACCCAGTCATCACTGACCACACCATCCGCCGCATCTCAGACAAACAGGTACAGTCCCGCTTCAGCGGCACCGCGACACCCGGGTCATACGTCGAGATTTATATCGACGATAGAGGCAAACTCAGACCGCTGGTCCGCCGCAGCGAGCGCGCCGATCAAGACGGACACTGGACCGCGATCTCGGTCTTAGCGCCAAGCGAGCGACTACGCGCGCTCGCCTACGAGTCGTCCGGCGCCACATCCGAGTTCTCCGACTGGTTCCTACCGTCACAGCGACTGAAACTGCCGCCCCCCGACAGAACGGTGGAACGCTGGTTTGCCTGGACCGGCCCCGACATGCCCATCGCCGACGCATTCCGATCGATCGAGCGCTCGGTCGACACTGTCTGGGTCTGGCGCGCGGATGCGCAGCGTTGGCTCGGGTGGTCACCGCTCAGCACAGCACCCAACGGTCTGACCACTCTCAGTACAGGTGACGTCGTCCGCCTGGGGCTATCGGACCGTCGTGGCTGGCCACCGTACAGCGAATACTTCGTGCCGGCCGGCGGCAATCCCGAAGGCGTCGATCAGCTCTCGCTGCGGCAGGGCTACAACGCCGTCAGCTGGCTCGGCGGTAGGATCAACGCGCTCGACACGCTCAAAGAGCTGAACGACGCCCATCCGGGCGTGATCGCTCTCGTTTCCCAGTGGAATCCGGCCACTGGGCAGTGGGAGATCATCTGGCCACACTTGACGGGTGCCTGGGATCCCGGCGCGTGGACGTACCCAGCGCTCTGGATCCGCGCCACCCGCGACGATCATCTCACCCGGCCCTCACCCGATTAAGCGCCGCCGGCGGCACCGAACGTCTCGACCGCGACCAGTACCACAATCGCGCGCGGACCCTCCTGCGCAATCCGTAGCTCACCGCGGAACTCGGGATTATCGGCGTCGCGGAACGTGATGAAATCCACACCCGCGCGCTGCGGATCGGCTGTCACCCGCCAGGGGTCGGTGTCCAGCCGCGAGCGATACCAGCTGAACAGGTCATCGGCGCGCTCGTTCGTGCTTTGCCAGCCGACGATCAGCTCGCGGCGCGTCTCGGTGTCCGTGAAGGCCGAGCCCAGCAGGCTGAGCTCGTCGTGCTCAGGGAAGCTGAGCGGCAGTTCGTCGACCAACCCCTCCACGCGCACGTCGGCCACGGCGGAGCGATCGGACTGCAGCAGATAGTTGCGGAACAGCCGCTGCGCCGCCAGCCGTTCCTGGTCGTCATCGCCCCCGCAGGCGACCGACAGTCCCGCGGCTATCACCGTTACAAACACGAGCAATCCAGCCCAGCGTGCCATCGCCAACCCTCCCCGCTCTGCCCTAGCCTAGCCCCTCCCCATAGCGCTATCCCCCAGCCATGTTCACGCCATACCAGCCATGCTCAGCTCGCCTGCTACCCTGCGGGCACTTGCATTCGAAGGAGCTGCGCGTGACTCAGACCTACGTCCTCGGCGGATATCAGACCGACTTCGCCCGTAACTGGCGCAAGGAGGAATACAACCTGCGCGACGTGATGGCCGAGGCCGTACACGGCGTCCTCGACGTCTGCTCGATGGAACCCGGCGACATCGATACCGCGCACGTCGGCAACTTCGCCGGCGAGCTCTACGCCAAGCAGGGGCAGCTCGGCGGGTTCTTCGCCGAGATCAATCCCGACTTCGGCGGTCTGCCGACCTCGCGCCACGAGGCCGCCTGCGCCTCCGGCAGCATCTCCATCTTGATGGCCTCGGCGGAGCTCGAAGCCGAGCGGTACGGTACCGCCTTAGTGCTCGGCGTTGAGCAGATGAAGACCGTCAGCCCAGTCGAGGGTGGCGACTTCCTGGGTACCGCCGGCTGGTACGAACTCGAGGCGGCGGGCGTCGAGCTGCCCTTCCCCAAGCTGTTCGGACGTCTCGGAGATGTATATGACGAGCGCTACGGTCTGGATGCGGCGCATCTGCAGCGTCTGGCCGAGCTGAACTACGAGAATGCGCAGCGCAACCCCGCCGCGCAAACGCGCGCCTGGCTGGGCGAAGTCGCCACTGACCTCAGCGAAGGCAAGTACGTCGCACCGATCACCGGTCGGCTGCTGCTGCGCGACTGCTCGCAGATCACCGACGGCGCCGCGGCGTTGATCCTCGCCAACGAGGAACGCGCCGCGCACTGGGCCGAGCAGCGCGGCCTCGACCTCGCCGACGTCCCGACAATCCAGGGTTGGGGGCACCACACCGCCGCGCTCACCTTCGACGAGAAGATCGCGCAGGCTCAGGGCGACGAGTACGTGCTGCCGCACACCCGCCGCGCTATCACCGACGCCTATCAGCGCGCCGGCATCGGCGGCGCCGACGACCTCGACGTGATCGAGACCCATGACTGCTTCACAACCAGCCACTACATGGCCATCGACCACTTCGGGATCACCGAACCCGGCAAGTCCTACGAGGCGATCGAGGACGGCCGCATCGACTTCACCGGCGAGCTGCCGATGAACCCCTCGGGTGGCCTGATTGGCGGGGGCCATCCAGTCGGCGCGACCGGTGTGCGCCAGGCGCTCGACGCCTGGAAGCAGGTCACGGGGCAGGCCGACAGCTACCAGGTCGAGGGTGCCAGCCGCGCCGCGACGCTGAACATCGGCGGCTCCGGTACCACGTCGGTCTCGCTGATCATCGGCCGCTAGCGACAGGCAACGGCCGATTAGCGACGATCGACTAGCCGATCACAGCGTCTGACGCTAGCTCGGCCAGCTCCTCGTTGGACAGGCCGAGCCGCTCCCGCAGCACCTCTGTCGAGTGCTCGCCCAGATCCGGCGCATCACGCCGCAGCGACGCCGGCTGACCATGCAACATGACTGGATGCGTCAGGGTCGGCGTCGGGCCATAGTGCCGATGGTGGTGGTTGGCGAGATACTCGTTGGCGATCACCGCTGGATCAGCGTGTAGATCACCGATCTTCTGGACGCGGGTGAAGATCAGGTTTGGCTCTGTGCGCAGTCGGCGTTCCCATTCCTCACGTGGATGCGCGGCGAAGCGATCGTCGAGGATCGCGATCAGCTCCCGACAATGCTCGCCCATCGCCGCCAGCGTCGTGAAGCGCTCGTCAGCGGCGATCTCCTCGAGCTCCATCGCACGGCAGAACGACGGCCAGTCGCGCTCCGCCTCGAGAATGCCTAGCATCAGCCACTCGCCGCCGCCGCACTGATACAGGTTCCAGAGGGGGTTCGCCGCCTGCGTGCGGTCGAAGCGCGGCCATTGGTCCAGCCCGTGCATTGTACCAACGCTGATCCCCCAGAACTGCAACCACATCGTCGCCATGATGTGGGAGACTTCAATCCGTTGCCCCTTGCCGCCATTGAGCTCGCGGCCTGCGATAGCCGCGAGGACGCCGTACGCCAGGCAGGTCGCGCCCATCACATCGGCGATCCCCAACGTGTTCCAGTTGGGTGGATCACCAGGCGCGCCGCCCGAGTACATGAACCCGCCGCGCGCCTGGCCGACTGCATCGAGCGCCGGCAGGTACGCCTCCGCGCCTTTGAAGCCATAGCCCGCCGTGGCAGCGTGAATCAGACGCGGATTGATCTCCATCAGCGCTTCAGTACCCAGGCCGAGTTTCTCGAATGTGCCGGGACGGTAGTTCTCGATGAACACGTCGGTATCGCGGATCAGTTCGCAGAACAGCTCCCGTCCCCGCACCGACTTCAGGTCGAGCGCCAGCGATCGTTTGTTGCGGTTGACCGCTTCGAACAGCGCCGAGCGTCCGTCGGGCATGCGGTTGGGAATACCAGCCACCGACTCCACGAATCGCGCCGCGTCGGGGCGGGTTGGGGATTCAATCTTGACCACATCGGCGCCCAGGTCGCCCAGCATCATGCCGCCGATCGGCCCAAACCCCCAGGTGGAGCATTCCAACACATTGATCCCGTCTAGCGGTCCGGGCATGACTGTCTCCTTCCCTCTCGTATGGTCTATGGCCATAGGTCGGAAGTGTCGATAGTGAGACCCTGCATGACATCTTCGCCGCTCAGGCTTGGCGGATCGTCGAGCACTGCAGCCTCCTGACTGGGTCGATAAATGTGTATGCGCTTGTGGGCGGGATCGATCAGCCAGCCCAGTCGCACACCGTTGATGATGTAGCGCTCCATCTTGTGTTGTTGGCTGGGTAACGACTGTCCACTGGAGCGCACCTCGACGACGAGCGGGGGCGCAAAGCGAAACGGAGCGTCCCAGGCGGCATCTCCGCGCGGGGGCAGCAGCCCTGGCGGTATCGCCGAGAGATCCGGGATCATGATGGATCCATCAGGGAACTCATAGCCGTAGGCGGCGCCAAACGGCACCCACCCAGTGTTGGCGGCCCAGCCGAAGATCGACTTCATGAGATGGTTCTCAATCCACCCGCTCTGATGCCTGGGCGGTGGCATCGTCACGATGAGCCCCCCGTCGCAGGACCGCTCAAGCTGGCACAGCCCATTCAACTCCCCTAGCTCACACAGCCGCTCCCATGTCAATGCCCACTCCGCCGGCAGACGCAGCCTGAGCTCGACAAACGGGGGCGCGCCGTCGGCGCTGGACTGCGCAGCCGGTGGCGGCTGCGATTCCGCTGTAACCATGGTTCGTCCCGCTCTAAAGCACCACGTGCTCTTGATGCTCGCCGAAGACGTCTCGCATCGTGTTCATGATCTCACCCAGCGTGCAATAGCTGCGGACCGCGTCGAGCAGTTGTGGCATCGAGTTTGCGCGCGGGTCACGGCAGACATTGGCCAGCGCGGTCAAGGCGGAGTCGGACGCAGCCTGGTCGCGTTCCGCCCGCGTGCGACGCAGACGCTCGAGATGCCTCGCTTCGCCCTGCGGGTCCATCTTAAGAATCGGAATCTCCAGCGGCTCCTCCAGCTCGAAGTCATTGACGCCGACAATCGTGCGCTCGCCCCGCTCGATCTCGCGCTGGAACCGGGCCGAAGCATCCGCGATCTCCTTCTGGAAGTAGCCAGACTCGATCGACGCGATCACACCGCCGAGCGCGTCGATCTGCTCGAAGTACTGGTATACGTCGCGTTCCATCTCGTTCGTGAGCTGCTCGATGAAGTAGGAGCCGCCCAGCGGATCGACGGTGTTGACCGCGCCCGACTCGTGCATGATCACCTGCTGCGTGCGAACCGCAAGCCGTGCAGCTTTTTCCGACGGCAGCGCGAGCGCCTCGTCCATCGCGTCGGTATGCAGCGACTGGGTGCCGCCCAGCACGGCGGCGAGCGCCTGGATCGTGACGCGCAGCAGGTTGACCTCCGGCTGCACGTCGGTCAACGAGACGCCCGCGGTCTGGGTGTGGAACCGCATCCACCACGAGCGCGGATTCTCAGCGCCGAACGTCTCGCGCATCTCCCGCGCCCAGATTCGGCGCGCGGCGCGGAACTTGGCGATCTCCTCGAAGAAATCGTTGTGCGAGTTGAAGAAGAACGACAGGCGCGGGGCAAACTCATCCACATGCAGACCGCGCTCCTGCGCCCAGCGCACGTACTCCAGTCCATCGGCGAGGGTGAACGCGAGTTCCTGCGCCGCCGTCGAACCCGCCTCGCGGATGTGGTAGCCCGACACCGAGATCGAGTTCCAGCGGGGCATGTACTGCGATGCAAACTCCACCGTATCCGTGACCAGTCGCATCGACGGACGCGGTGGGAAGACAAACTCGTTTTGCGCGATGTATTCCTTGAGGATGTCGTTCTGCAGCGTTCCGCCCAGCTTGGCGCGGTCGATCCCGCGCTGCTCCGCCGCGGCGATGTACATCGCCCAGATCGGCGCCGCCGGCGAGTTAATCGTCATCGACGTCGTAATCTGATCGAGCGGCAGTTCGTCGAGCAGCATCTCCATATCCGCCAGCGACGACACGGCTACGCCGCATTTGCCGAATTCTCCCGCGGCGAGGTCGTCATCATGGTCATAGCCCATCAGCGTGGGCATATCGAAGGCGATGGAGAGTCCAGTCTGACCATCGTCGAGCAACCGCTTGAAACGCGCGTTGGTCTCCTCGGCTGAGCCGAAGCCCGCGAACATGCGGATGGTCCAGGGGCGGCCGCGGTACCCGGTCGGATGCACGCCTCGCGTGAAGGGATACTCGCCTGGCAAGCCGAGGTCCTGCTCGACGTCCCAACCCGCTTCATCCAGCGTGGTGGCGTCATAGAGACGCGCGATCGGCCGCGACGAGACGGTCATGAACGGACCCGACCGCTCGCGACCGTCCGCACCGACCTGCGCGTCCCAGGCTCGCCGAGACTGCCGCAGCGCCTCAATCGTGGCCGAATCCAGCATCGTCAACTCCCCCCATGGCCGTCACTGTGGGTCGAGTATACGAAGTGACCGACCGCGATACCGCAGATGGGCGATACGGTGGGCGGATACCAGGTGGGCGTACCGGCGAGAGAGCGAGATGACGACTCAGACATATCGCGAGGCGAGTATGACCCTCCTCACGCAGGCTCAGGCTGAACTCGCCATAGGCGATGTGCGCCAGGCTTCTGAGAAAGGCTGGGGCGCCGCCGCGCAGATCGTGAAAGCCGTGGCGCAACAGCGCGGTCTCCAACACCAAAGCCACGCCGCGTTGTACCGCGTGGTCGATCAGCTGACTACTGAAACAGGTGACGATGACATCTACCTGCTCTTCCAGGTAGCGAACCAGCTGCACGTCAACTTCTATGAGGGCTGGGATACGGCTGACAACGTCAGCCGGGCATTGACTGCCGTTCGCCGATTCGTCGAGAAGCTATCAGCACTGCCCTAGGGACTGCCTATCCGCGCCTCGACAGACGCTCGACTAACTCCCGATACGCCGCTTGCGTCATCGGCGGGCCGATGAATCCCGGGCAATTGAGATCTCGACTGACGACCGCTGCATCATCTCGCCGCTCGAGACGGAAGGGATAGTCACGGCAACCGTTGGGCCTCGACTCGTAGGCGGTACAGCGTTGGGCCTCTGACAACAGCACGCAGGTATCGTCGACCTGACGCAGCAAGATCATCGATGCACGCTCATCCAAAACGCGGGCGACGTCCGTCGCCCCAGCGAGACGCGCAACCTCATCCTCGCCCAGATCGACGCGGTACGGGTTACGGCAGCAGCGCGCGCCGCATTCATCAGCGATGCACTGGAAGCTGGCTGTGCCTGGCCGGACGACGGGGTCGTCTGGGATCACGTCGTCTGGGATCACAATTCGGCGCTGTCCGTGTGCTGGTCAACTAGCCGGCGGCGGCCGCGTCGAGCAGCTGCAGTGCGGTCTTTGGACGCGACCAGGGCGAGCCCTCTTCGGCCAGCAGCTCGCGCATCCGTTCCTCGTAGAAGAACTCGCCGCCTTCAGCTGGCTCGAGCTCGTCGAGCCAGCTGGCAGTATCCGAGTACTTGGCGAAGAACGGTCGCCCGACCCACTCGGGGTCGCGGCCCTGCAGGAAGCGCAGCACCATCAGCCGCTCGCCACCGTGCTCGGCGACGCCCAGCATCTGCACCTTGCCCGGTGTCGCCGACATCGACGGGCCGCGCACCGTTCGCGCTACGCCCGACACCCGCGTGTAAGCCTGGCGGAAGATCTCCTGGCACTGCACCAGCGGCAGCTCGAAGTAGCGCTTGGCGCCAGTGTCGCGGGCCACAAACAGGTAGTACGGCACGCAGCCGACCTGCGCCTGCTCAGCCCACATATCGGCCAGCAGGTGGGGATCAGCGTTGATCTGGTTCAGTAGCGGCGTCTGCGTGCGTATCTGGGCGCCCGTGGCGCGGATCCGGCGCACCGCCTCGAGCGCGATCGGCGTGCGCAGCTCCGCGGGATGGTTGAAGTGCGCCATCAGCGCCAGCTGCATCCCCGAGTCCGTGACCTCCTGAAACAGGTTCAGCAGATCGTCTGCGTCATCGTCGTACACGAATCGGTGCGGCCAATAGGCGATCGCCTTGGAGCCAATCCGTACCGTGCGCAGCCGATGGCCAGCGTCGGCACTGGTCAGCGGCTCGATGTAGTCGCGCAGCGTCTTGGTCTTCATGATCAGTGGATCGCCGCCAGTGAAGAGCACGTCCGACACCTCGTGGTGCTCGGCCAGATAGGCGCGCAGCCGCTCGCCCTCGCGCATGGCGAATTTCTTACCCTCGAGTCCCACGAACTGCGGCCAGCGGAAGCAGAACGTGCAGTAGGCATGGCAAGTCTGACCCTGCGATGGGAAGAACAGCACCGTCTCTCGGTACTTGTGCTGCATGCCCGGCAGCGGCTCCGAGCCGAGCAACGGCATGTTGTGTTCCATCTGTCCTGCCGGGTGTGGATTCAGCGTCATCCGAATCTCGTCGGCGACGACTTTTAGTTCGCGTGCGTTCATACCCGAGTCGATCGCCGCCGCCATGCGATCGAAGTCAACCGGCGCGAGCATCTCCTTCTGCGGGAAGGTCAGTCGAAACATGCCGTCGTTGAGCGCGTCGGACCAGTCAATCAAGTGATCCACCACATAGCGGTTGGACTTGAAGGGCAGCACGCGGCCAACGACGTTGATGTTGTAAACGACATCGTCTGGCAGCGCCTGGATCTGTTCCAGCTGTTCGAAGTTGTGCAGATTGATCGCCTGGTAATGGTCGGATGCGAAGTCGTCCGCTTGGAGTTGGTTCACGTCATACACTTGCGTAGTCAAGGTTCACTCCTCTGCGTCACTGCCAGCCGGCCTAACATATATGCGGGCAGTCAGCGCAATCGCCTTCGATTACGCCTTAACTCTAGCGTAATCCACGGATCCGAAAGCGGATGGCCGCTTATGCGACCGAGATATTACGATCCACTGCGCCGCAGCGTCAGCACGCTGATCTCCGGCCGACAGGCGACGCGGAGCGGAACATGGGCCGTGCCAAACCCTCGGCTCACCACGATGGTTGCGCCCATTCGCTGGAAGACGCCAGATGCCTGCTCGCGGCTCACCAGCCTGGAGTGGCGCAGCGGCGCGCCCCAGCCGGGAATGCGAATCTGTCCGCCGTGCGTGTGACCGCACAGCACGAGCGCCGGACCACCCTCTAGACGCGGCGGCAGACGCAGCGCTGTGTCGGGTGCGTGCGCTAACAGCATCGAGAACCCGCCCAACGGAGGCAGCGCCGACTCCAGCCGCGCCAGCCGCGCCGATTCGTCGCCGGCTCCGCCCAGACGAACGAGTTCACCACCGATCTCCAGCGAGCGCCACTCATTGCGCAGCACCGTGATCCCCGCCGACTGCAACCGCTCAATGAACGGCGTCGGATCGACAAATCGGCGCGGCGAGCGCAACAAGCGATCGACGTTGCAGGCGCCCCACTCTTCGACGGTACGGATCGGCGGACAGTAGTCGTGCGCGCCGAGCGTCGCAAAAACGCCGAACGGCGCTCGCAGCTGCGTCAGCGCGTCACCCGCTGCATCCCAGCCAGCCGACGTCTCCACGTAGTCACCCGTGCAACAGACCAGGTCATACTCCAGCGGCCAGATTCGCTCCAGGAATCTGCCGACCGAGTCGCCGTCGGCGGGAAAATGGGTGTCCGAGATGTGCAGGATGCGCAGACCGTCCAATCCCGCAGGCAGCTCGGGGAACGTGAGCGTGCGTTCGCTGACCTCGACGTTGGTCGATTCCCACCAGGCGTACAGCGCGCAGGCCGCGCCCAGCAGTGGCGTCCACCGAGCGAGCCGTGCCGGCCATCGCTGGATCTGCAACGGCTTAACCCAGGATCTCGTCGACCGCGGCGTAGTCCTCGGCCGACAACCGCCAGCTCAGCGTCGCAGCGACGTTGGCTTCGATCTGCTCGGGCTGGGTCGCACCCGCAATCACCGATGAGACCGCCGGGTCAGACGCTAGCCAGCTCAGCGCGAGGTCGAGGATGGAGTGTCCCTGGTCCTCCGCGTAGTTGGTCAGCGCGTCCAGCTTGTCCCAGTTGGCGTCGGAGGTGAGCGCGTCGATTCGCGCCGGCATCGCGCGCGACCAGGCGGCCAGGCGCGTACCCTCAGGCAGGTCGGCGCCGCGCGTGTACTTCCCGGTCAGGAATCCCGAGGCCAGCGGGAAGAACGGCAGCTGCCCCAGCCCGAACTGGCGACAGGCGGGCATGATCTCCGGCTCAATCTTGCGCTCCAGCAGGCTCCACTCGTTCTGCGCCGAGACAAAGCGCGCATAGCCCTTCGAGCGAGCCGTCCAGTCAGCGTCTGCGATCTGCCAGCCTGTGAAGTTCGAGTGGCCGATGTAGCGCACCACGCCGCGGTGGACAAGATCGGAGAGCGCGTCCAGCGTCTCTTCGATCGGCGTCTTCGGATCCGGCTGGTGCATCTGGTAGACGTCGATGTAATCGGTGCCGAGCCGCTGCAGTGATCGCGCCACCGCCTTCTCGATGTAGTGTCGCGAGCCGCCGCGCGTGAATGGCCCCTCGCCGACGGGCATGGCGAACTTGGTCGCGATCAGCACGTCCTCGCGGCGCGAACCCAGCGCCTGCCCGAGAAACTCCTCAGAGCGTCCGCCACCATAGATGTCTGCGGTGTCGAAAAAGTTGATCCCAGCCTCGAGCGCCGCGTCCACGACAGCCTTCGAACCGTCGTAATCCAGCCGCATGCCGAAATTATTGGTCCCCAGCCCAGCCAACGAGACTTCCAGGCCTGAGTTCCCCAACCGCCGATATTGCATCACGCCATCCTCTCTGCAACAGGTGCACAACAGAATACGCGGCCCCAGCGCCCGCCTGTCCCACAACCGTACCGACGAGACAGATCGCACCGCGCACTAGCGCGCCATGCCCCGCTAAAGTCGAAGAACAGGCACTTGGACATCGGATGCTTCTGATCACTCGCTGGCTGCTTCCACTCTGTCTCATCATGGCCGCGTTGATCACGCTGACCACAGCCGCGGGCGCTGGCGGCGGCGTGCCGCTCCCAGCGCCAACGGGCACCGTCTGGCAGATCGTCGCCGGCTACAACACTGGCTCCCATGGCGACCATGACGGCGGCGA
Organism: Dehalococcoidia bacterium; assembly: GCA_963422755.2. Classification (GTDB taxonomy): domain Bacteria; phylum Chloroflexota; class Dehalococcoidia; order Bin125; family Bin125; genus Bin125. The sequence continues at coordinate 1,516,883 of OY730488.1, read as the reverse complement.
CCCGCACGCCATCGACATCGTCCGCACCGACGCCTCAGGCGACTGGTCGCCGGTGTGGTCGCCGGTCGACGGCGTGATCAGCTGGCTCGACGGCAACTGCCTGACGATCCAGGATGGGCGCGGCTACGCGCACCTGCTCTGTCACATCTCGCCAGCGGCGCATGTGCACCGAAACATGCGCGTACGCGTCGGGGACGAAGTGGGGTACGTCTTCCCCGCCGGCTACGACGCCAACGGCGGCATTGCCCACATCCACTACGCAATCCATGCAAGCCCCGGCGACGGCATCCTCGGCCGCACCGTCCAGTTCACCGGCGACTACGCGCTGGAAGGCCGCGATCTCGCCTGGCGAGACGAAGGGAATCTGCACTACGGACTGGAGTTCACATCCAGCAACACGAGCGGCTGGACGGCCCCACCAACCAGCAGCCCCGAGCCACCGGCACGCGAGCCATCGGCAACCGCCCACGAAGAACCACACAAGACAACAACCCAGCATCCACAAACCATTGCGGCAGACGCGCCTCTCGGCGGTTGGCGCGCGGTGGGCGTGCGCGAGGACACCACAGTGACCGCGCTCTATCAGCAGCTGAGCGAGCCGATCAAGGCGCTGGTCGTGCACAATCCGCAACGCGACACGTACGAGCGCTTGGACCCCAGCAGCGACAGCTCTGGGGTCGGGGATCGATCGCTCATGGCTGGGCAGGCTGTTTGGGCGCTGGTGGAACCAGACGCCGCCTGGCTACTGTTTCCACCACCCGAGCCACGCCAGGTGACTGTGACGCTCTTCGCCGGGGTGAATCTGATCTCCTGGCAGGGTCCTGACCGTGAAGTGGCGGCGGCGCTGGACAACGTCGCGCACCTGAGCCACGCCTACCAATACGATCCACGCGCCGACGCCTGGCGTTTCTGGTCGCCGAACATGCCCGACGCGCTCAACACGCTCAGCGAGCTGAGCAGCGGCGACGCGCTCTATCTCGTCGTCCGTGTGGGCTCCACCTGGACGCAGCTGTCCTAAGGCGCGGCGCTAGCGCTGCAGCCAGCCGAACTGCTGCTTGCGTCGCTGCGCGCCGGGCGCGATCTCGACGTTGATCAGCGTTGATCCCTCCTGCTGGAAGGAGTCATCGAGCGCCGCGATCAGCTCCTCGGGGCTTGTGCAGTAGTAGCCCTTGCCGCCGAAGGCTTCCATGATCTTCTCGTAGTGCGCCATCGGCGTCAGCTGACCTGGCGAGAGCTCGCCGGTGCCGTACTCGTCGGGCAGCTGCGGCGCACCGCCGCCGATCCCGTTGTTGTTGAAGATGATCCAGGTGATCGGCAGCTTCTGACGCACCGCCGTCTCCACCTCGCCCGGCCCGAACCCGAACGCCGCGTCGCCTTCGAGCGCGATCACGCGCTTGTCCGGGTGCACGACCTGCGCCGCCAGCGCGAAGCCCGGTCCCACGCCCATCGTGCCCCAGGTGCCCGCGTCGAGGCGCTTGCGCGGCTCGTACGACTGAATCATCTGGCGCGCGATGGCCATCGTGTTCTCGCCCTCGGTCACAAACACCGCGTCGCGCGGCATCCGATCCTGAATCTCCTTCAGCGGGCGGTAGTAGTTCATCGGCGATTCATCCGAGGCCATCCACTCCGCCGTCTCGCTCGCCTTGCGTTCGATCTCGGCATTGATCGAGGCCACCCACTCGGTTGTGTCCTCGAACTGCCAGGGATGCTCGTCAAGGTGCTCGTTGAGCTGACCCATGACCGCCTTGCCATCGCCGACCAGCGCGACCTCCGTTGGTACGTTCGTGCCGATCTCCGACGGTTCAATGTCGAGCTGGATGATGCGCACGCCCTCCTTGAAGCGCGGCGGCTTGCCGAAGTGCAGAATCCAGTTCAGGCGCGCGCCCAGCAGCACGACCAGATCAGCGTTGCGCAGCACGTGGGTCCGCGCGGCGGCCGCGTTGTTGGGTGCGTCCGCCGGCACTACTCCGGCGCCCATCGGCGTCGCCAACCAGGGAATGCCCGTCTTGTCGACGAACTCCTGCACCTCTTGCTCGGCCTGCGACCAGGCCATCCCCTTGCCGACGATCACCAGCGGGTTGGATGCCGTCTTCAGCGCCTCGATCGCGGCCGTCACCGACTCCTGTCCCACCGTCGGACGCTGCGGTTCCTCAACGCGCGGCGCCCACTGCACTTCCGACTCGTCCACCATCGCATCGATGATGTCGCCTGGCAGGTCCAGATAGACCGGGCCGGGCCGCCCGTTGATCGCGGCGCGCGTCGCCTGCGCGATCAACCGCGGGATCAGCCGCACGTCTCGCGCCTGGTCCGACCACTTCACGAAGGGACGCGCGGCTTCTACCTGGGGCGCGTCCTGAAAGTCGCCCATCTGTGAGAGCGTGATATTGGCCGCGCCACCGAGCAGGATCATCGGCCAGCAGTTCGCCTCGGCGTTGCCCAAGGCCGAGATCACGTTCGTCATGCCCGGTCCCGAGACCACCAGTGCCGCCGAGAGGTGCCCTCGCATGTAGGACGCAGCCTGCGCCGCATAGCCCGCTGCCTGCTCGTGGCGGACCCCAATGAATGGCTTGCCTTCCTGCTGCCAGGCGATCGAAATCGGCACCACCGGCACCCCGACCAATCCAAACATCTCCTCGACACCCTGCGTTGCCAGCGACTTGGCGACAATCTGCGCCCCACTCAGTTCTGCCACGAGACACTCCTCGAATACGGACTTGATGTGCACGCAGGGTACAGCATGACCACCGCACCACACACAGCAGGGAGCGGAGCCAGTCAGCCTGCGGGAGCTACCCCCGGGAAACCAAGCTCAGCGCAGCGCGACCTCAGGGTCAGCCGGGCGGGGGATGCGGTACCAGGGTTGGTCGCACACTTCGAGGTCGGCGGCGCTGAGCTGGGCGTCCTGATAGCGCAGCGAGTCCTCGATCTGCTCAGCGCGGGAGGCTCCGACGATCGCCGAGGTGACGCCGTCCTGCGCCAGCACCCAGGCGATCGCTGCGTGGGTCAGGGAGAGATCGCGCTCGGCGAAATGGCGCTGCAGGATCGCCACCTGCTCGAACTGGGCGTCATCCCAGTAGCGATTCTGGTAGCGCCGCGCCGCGTTGCCCAGCGTGAATCGCGTGCCGTCGCGCAGGTCGGCGGTGTCGCGGTACTTGCCAGTCAGCAGTCCGCCGGCGAGTGGGTTGTAAGCGATGATCCCCACGCCCTGGTCGCGGCAGAGCGGCAGCAGATCGGCCTCGATGTCGCGCCACAGGATGTTGTAGCGCGGCTGGTCGCAGTGGAAACGCACGAGGCGCCGTCGGTCGGCGGCGCCCAGCGCCAGCGCCAGACGCCAGGCGCGGAAGTTGGAGCAGCCGACGTAACGCACCTTGCCCCAGCGCACGAGGTCGTCGAGCGCCTCCAGCGTCTCCTCGATCTGCGTGCCGGGATCCGGCCCGTGCAGCTGGTACAGATCGATGTAGTCGGTACCCAACCGACGCAGCGACTCGTCGACGGCGGAGAGGATGTGCTGGCGTGAAGCGCCACGCTGATTGCGGTCAGGTCCCATCGGACCGACGCACTTGGTCGCCAGCACGATGCGATCGCGCGGTTTGCCTGCCAGCCAGCGCCCGACGATCGCCTCGGTCGAGCCGACCTCATCCGTACCGATTGGATAGACGTCGGCGGTATCGAGGAAGTTGACCCCGCCGTCCCAGGCGGCGTCCATGATGCGGAACGCCTCCTCCGACTCCGTCTGGTAGCCGAAGGTCATCGTGCCTAGGCAGATTTCCGACACCCGCAGGCCAGTCCGCCCCATGCGCCGCTGCTTCACAGAGAGATCCTTTCACTGCGCCCCGCAGCCGTCGGCTAGCCGCAGCCGTCGGCATGACAGGAGCGCTACACAACTACACAAACAACTACGTAAATTGCGCGATCACTTCGTCGTCGAGGCGCTGAAAATACTCTGGGTCGTTGTCGCCCCGGCGGCCGAACATGATCTCGTCGATCCCGAACTCGATGAACTCGCCGATCCGCTCGACGATCTGCTCAGCCGTCCCACCGAGCGTGCCTGGTCCGATGCGCGCTTCCCAGTCCTTCGCCGCGGACGCGTCATCGGTGAGCAAGCAGGGCATCAGCGCGGTGATCTGGATCTCGGAGGGATCACGGCCGACATCCTCGCAGTGACGGTGCAGGATGTCGACCTTCTCCTTCAGCAGCTCAACCGACATGCCGCGTCCCGCCCAACCGTCCAAATTCATGATGTCGCCGTACTTCGCCAGCGTCCGCAGCGTGCGACGCGGTCCCGTGCCGCCGACGAGGATCGGAATCGGACGCGCGTAACTGCCGGGCGAGAGCGGCGCATCATCGAGCGAGTAGTACCGTCCCGAGAAGGTAGTGGCAGCCCCGTCGTGTGCGCTGTGGATCAACTGTCGCAGCAGGCGGCAGGCTTCTTCGAACCGATCCTGCCGTTCCCGCATTGCGGGGAAGTCCCAGCCGTAGGCCGCGTGCTCGCGTCGGAACCAGGACGCGCCGATGCCGAGCGTAAAGCGTCCCTGCGAGATGTGGTCGATCGAGCCGGCGATCTTGGCCGCGAGCGCCGGATTGCGGTAGGTGTTGCCAAGCACGAGGTGGCCGATCCGCAGGGTGCTGGTTGTCGCCGCGACCGCCGCGGCCAGCGAGAACGCCTCGAACGCTTCCCGCCCCTCAACCTCTTTGCCGCGATTCGGCGGCACGAAGTGGTCGGCAAACCAGATCGAGTCGTAGCGACCCGCATCCATCGCCTGCGCCACGGCGCGGATGTCGTCCCACGACGTCAGATAGGCCGAGACCTGCGCGCCAAACTGAATCTTCGTCATCGCCACCTCCCTGAGCGCCGTTGCGCATGCTTGAGCGCCGTCGCGCATGTGCATGATTGGCATGTGCATGGCTGGATCGTCAGTCTAGGTCCGAACGTCCGCCAGCCATCAGAACCAGCCTCTCAGAGCTCGTCGGGCGACGGGTGCGGTACGCTCGCGTGAACGACGAATTCGCTGGAGTCTGCCGTATGCGCGTACTGGTCATGCCTGGTCTCACCCTGCCCCACGTCAGCGATACGCAGCTCGCCGCCATACGCGCCGCCGCAGGAACAGAGGCCGAGGTCGTCGTCGCCCAGAACCGCGAAGACGCGGCCGAGCTGATCGGCGAGGCCGAGGTGCTGCTGGGCTATCTCACGCCGGAGCTGTTCGCCCAGGCCAGGCAGCTCAAATGGGTGCACGCGACGGCCTCGGGCGTGGACGGCTATCTCTTCGACGACTTCAAGAACGCCGATGTTCCACTCACCGGCGAGAAGGGCCTGGTCGGTCCGCACCTGGCGGACCACGCGTTCGCGCTGCTCCTGGCGCTGGCGCGCTCACTCAAACCGGCGCTCACCCTGCGGGGCGAGGCCTGGAGCTCGCGCGTGCCGATGCGTCGCGCCGCCTTTGAACTCTCGGGGCTGACCATGGGCATCGTCGGATTCGGTGGCACCGGCCGCGCTATCTCCGAGCGCGCCAACGGCTTTGGGATGAGCATCCGCGCCGTCGACGCCGTCGCCGTGCGCGGCACGCCGCTCGTGCCGGTCGTCGGACACATGAACCAGCTCCAGACCCTGCTCGAGAAGTCTGACGTGGTCGCCGTATGCACGCCGCTGACTGAGCAAACGCACCACCTCTTCAATGCCCAAACGATCGCCCAGATGAAGCCCGGTGCCGTGATCGTGAACGTGACACGAGGTGAGATCATCGATCTGGAGGCGTTGATCGAAGCGGTCGAGTCGGGCCACCTGCGCGGCGCGGCGCTCGACGTCGTCGAGGGCGAGCCGCTGCCGTCTGACCACCGAGTCTTCGCGATCGACAACATCGTCATGACTCCGCACACGGCCGGCGCCTCGCAGCTCCGCGCTGGGCGCAACGTCGAGCGGTTCTGCGAAAACTTACGCCGCTACCGTAGCGGGCGGGAACTGGTTGGCCTCGTCGACAAACAGGCGGGGTTCTGAGCGCTCCGCCCGCCCTGCGCGCAGTGCTCGCATAGCTTTCGCATAGCGCTCCGCATTGTCCGCGCCACCCGACCTGTCCGCCGAGCTCGATGCCGCGCAGGAAGCCGCCCGCCGCGGCGGCGCGATCCTGCAGCGCTATCGACAATCGGGCGCGCGCTACGGTTGGAAACCGAGCGACAGCCTCGACCGCCAGTATGAGGTCGTCTCGGAAGCGGACGTGGAGGTCGACGCCACGCTGCGCGAGTCGTTGTTGGGCGCGTTTCCCACTGACGCATGGCTGTCGGAAGAGGCGCACGACGACCGCCAGCGCTTGCGAAGCCGCCGCGTCTGGATCGTCGACCCGCTGGACGGCACACGCGAGTTTCTGCAGGGGATCCCCGAGTACGCCGTCTCGATCGGGCTATCCATCAACGGACAGGCTGTGCTCGGCGTCGTCTATAACCCGGCCAGCGACGAGATGTTCGCCGCGACGAGCGAACCGCACAGCGAGATGTCACAGATCATCGACGCGCCCGCGCTCGCCGATTCCTTCATCCTGGTCGGTCGCGGCGAGTGGCAGTTCGGCGATCTGCCGCCCGTGCCGCAAGGAACGCGCGTCATGCCGGTGGGCTCGATCGCCTATCGGATGGCGCTGCTGTCCAGCGGCACGGGCTGCCTGATCTTCACTCCCAGCCGACGCAGCGAATGGGACGTGGCCGCAGGGGCGGCCTTGCTCGCCGCAGCGGGCGCCACCGTCAGCGACATCGACGGACGGCCGCTCCAGTTCAATCAGGTCCAGCCCACAATCAAAGGGCTGATCACCGCCCGCCCGAACATCCACAGCGAGGCGCGCAGGTTATGGCAACGCTCCGGTTGGTCGATCGCCTAGTGTCAGCACTCTAGTCTCGACCGCTGATCATCGACCGGGACGCCAATTGCCAATTACTGCGACGAATACAGCTCCAGCTCCTCGCGCTGCAGCTCATCGCCGACGAGCCGCAGGATGCGATCGAGCTGCTCGAGGTCCCACTCGCCAACGAAACTGACGGCCGATCCCTCTGCGCCGGCGCGTCCCGTGCGACCGACTCGGTGCACGTAGTCCTCGGGCGTCTGCGGCAGATCAAAGTTGACCACGTGCTGCACGTCTGGGATGTCGAGCCCGCGCGCCGCTACGTCGGTGGCGATCAGAAACTGCAGCTCGCCCGAGCGGAACCGGCCCATCACCTGGTCACGCCTGGCCTGAGCGCGGTCGCCATGAATCGCATCGGCGTCGAGCCCGCGTCGTCGCAGCCGCTCGACCAACCGATCGACGGTCACCTTCATGTTGCAGAAGACGAGCGTTCGACCGGTGAGCTCCGGCAGCAGCTCTTCCACCGCGCGAGTCTTGTCGCGGTCGGCCACCTCGTAATAGCGCTGGTTGATTCCCTGCGCGGTTGCCACTTCAGGTTCGATGTGCACATGCTCGGGCGCATGCATGAACTGATGAATCAACGATTTGATCGGCGTGGGAACCGTCGCGGAGAACAGCGCTGTCTGCCGATCGTCCGGGCAGCGCCTCAAGATTTTGCGCATGTCGGGGTAGAAGCCGATGTCGAGCATGCGGTCGGCTTCATCGAGCACGGCCAGTCGCACATGACGCAGCTGCAACGTGCGGCGGTCGAGGTGATCGATCACGCGGCCCGGCGTCCCGACCACGATCTGCGGCCGACGCTCCAGGTTGGCGAAGTCATCGGCGAGCCGTCGGCCGCCCATCAGCACCGTCGCTTCCAGTCCCGCGGCGCGCGCGAAAAAGTCCAGCACCGAGCCCACCTGTTGCGCCAGCTCCCGGGTCGGCGTCAAAATGATCGCCTGGCATTCGCCCACAGCCGGATCGGCCAGCTCCGCCGCTGGCAGTCCGAATGCCACCGTCTTGCCCGTCCCGGTCTGCGCCTGGCCGACGACATCGCGACCGTCCAACAGCAGCGGGATCGCCTGCGCCTGGATCGGGGTCGGCGCCTCGAACTTGAGCGCGGTCAGCGCCGACAGCATCCGCTCGGACAACCCCAGTTCGCGGAACAGCGGCGACCACTCGTCCGCTCCCACTGCGTCCAGGACCTCCAGCGGCGGCAGCTGATAGCCACCTGACAACAGCGCCTGCTGTGTCGCCCGCGACGGCGCAGGCGACCTCTGCGTCGACGACGACGATTCTCTACGCTCGCGGCTGCGCGAGCGCTTGCGTCGCCGCTGACGTTTCGCTGGCGACGGCGACCCAACGTCGGATGCCGCTGTAATCGACGACGCGTCCGGTGTCTCCGTCTCCGCTATCGACGACGTTGCGCGTCGCTCGCTGCGCGGCTTGCGCCGCCGGCGACGTGTCGGGCGCTCAGCGTTGGCTGGCGCCGAGTCCGTCGCGTCCCTGGCAGGAGGCGGCGGCTGGGGCGGGGCGCTCGGCGCCGATCGCGCCTGGGATGAATCGTCTGCAGTTTGACCAAGCAAGCGCCGAAAAAAGCTCAACCGGACCACCAATCCCAGCACGCCCATTCCACTGCGCCGGGCGCACATCCATCATTATGTTCGCCAGCCTATCCGCTTGGCTCACAGCTGCGCTCACAACGCTGCCAGCGGATCCTGCGCGACGTCTGACGTTGGTAGCCAGTGTACGGCTTGTGCATCCCGAGCAATCGCTGCCCGACCTGCTCGCGCGAAATGCATCGGAAACATCCGACACGCGCCGGACATCTGCGCGCAATCGAACCGCAACCTGTGCGCAACTTCTGCGAAACCAGCCAACCATGGCCTGTCCATAACTTGCTCCTTGACCGGAACTCGGGAAAGGAGGCAACTGTGACACTTGCCCGATTGGTCAGGACCGCGCCGTTTCCACGCCCTCGGGGCGCGGTCCGCACACCTGGACTGGGGATATTGCTCGGGATCGTGACCGGCCTGCTCGCTACGCTCGGCATCGTCGGCGCGCAGGAGTCGGGAGAGCTGGCCGATCAGCTCGCCGACCTGATTCTCGCTGTCGACACGATCTGGTACGTGGTCGCCGGCATTCTGGTGTTCTTCATGCAGGCTGGCTTCGGACTGCTCGAAGCCGGCTTCGTGCGGGTCAAGAACACCACGAACATTCTGATGAAGAACGTACTCGACGCCTCGCTGGGCGCAGTCGTCTGGTGGGCGATCGGCTTCGGCTTCGCCTTCGGCGGTTCGCAGGGCGGGTTCATCGGCGGCGACTCGTTCTTCCCCGCGCTCGGCGGGCTGACCGAGACCGACGGCGTCTCGGAGGCGGCCGTCTTCTTCTTCCAGTGGGCCTTCGCCGCGACCGCTGCGACGATCGTCTCTGGCGCGCTAGCCGAGCGCACCAAGTTCTCGGCGTACCTGTTCTACACGGTGTTCATCACCGGGATTATCTATCCCATCGTCGTCAACTGGACCTGGGGTGGAGGCTGGCTGTCGAGTCTGGGTGAGACTGGATTCATGGACTACGCCGGATCCACCATTGTGCACTCCGTCGGTGCATGGGCTGGACTAATGGGCGCGATCCTGGTCGGTCCGCGGCTGGGTAAGTACGTGACGGGCGGTCGAGTCAACGCGATCCCTGGCCACAACATGACCCTGGCTGCGCTGGGCATGTTCATCCTCTGGTTCGGCTGGTACGGCTTCAACGGGGGATCGACACTTGGTCTCAGCGGCGGGCTGGCAACGGAAGCGGCCTGGGTCGCGATCAACACCACGCTCTCGGCCGGCGCCGGGGCCATCGTCGCCGTCAGCGTCGCGAAGCTTCGCTATGGCAAGGCGGACCTCGGCCTGACGCTCAACGGCGCACTGGCCGGACTAGTCTCGATCACCGCAGGCTGCGGCTTCGTCGAGCCCTGGGCCGCGCTCCTGATCGGCGCGATCGGTGGCGGCATCGTCGTGATGGGCGTCTCCATGTTCGACCGTCTCAGGATCGATGATCCTGTTGGCGCTATCTCCGTGCACGGACTGTGCGGTATCTGGGGCACGCTCGCCGTCGGCCTCTTCTCGATCAAGGCCGGCGCCCACTTCTGGAGCGGTACCGATGTACCGATCGAGGACTGGAGCGGGCCGTACGGCCTGCTGATGGGTGGCGGGTTCGGCGTGCTCTGGGTCCAACTGGTCGGCGTGCTCGCCGTGTTCGGCTGGGTCGCGGCCACTGCTGGGGCACTGTTCTTCGTGATCAAGCACACCATCGGGCTGCGCGTTTCGGAGAACGAGGAGCTCGCTGGACTCGATGTGCAAGAGCACGGGATCGGCGCCTACCCTGAGTTCCCCACCGTCGCGCCGGGTGTGGCGGTCGAGGTCTCGGCTGGTGAGGAGTTGCCCGCCAGCCGCTCAGCCGGCGGCGACTGAGCGACACTGGTCCGCGGCGGCGGACGCGTCCGCCGCCGCACCCAGCTCCCACAGCTCCATCTGAACACAGAGAAGAGGACAGTGTCATGAAAATGGTGATCGCCATCATCCGCCCCGAACGACTCTCCGTCGTTCGCACGGCGCTGGAGGCCATCGGGATCGTCTCGATGACCATCTCCGAGGTACGCGGGCGCGGCGCGCAGAAGGGCGTCGTGCAGGAATTCCGCGGACAGCAGGTGCAAGTCGACTACCTGCCCAAGATCAAGATCGAGCTCGTGATCAACACCACCCCGCTGGACGACGTGATCGAGTCCATTATCGAAAATGCCGCCTCGGGCCAGATTGGCGACGGCAAGATCTTCGTCCTCGATGTCGAAGACGCCGTTCGCGTGCGCACCCGTGAACGGGGACCGGCCGCCGTCTAGCGACCGACGGCCCATCCCGCTCTGCGGGGACCAGTTGCAGCGGGGGCGGCGTACTGCCGCCCCCGCTGTACGCGTGCGCAGGCACGCAGGACGGCAAGCAGCGAGACTACCCTGACCTCGCCATGCCGCTCACCATCGAAATCCTGCCCGACCCTGCCGCCCACGAGCGTCGCTTGACCGAACTCGTCGCCCAACGCTCCTCGCCCTTGGATCGCCTTAACGTTCTCTATGGGTCCGCCCTGCAGAAGCTGGCCAGCCAGCGCCAGCTCGCGGAGTCGCAGGGCGGCGCGCTGGCCGCGGTCTATGGATTCACGCCCGTCGACCTGGCCGAAGCGGCGGCGCGGCTGGGACACAGTCCCGCACGACGAGCCTGGCCCGCTGGCGGCGATCTCGTCGCGCTCACCCACCTGCTCCCGACCCTCCCGCTCAACACACTGTCAGCGGATGCCCCCGGGCTCGCCGTCTCCATGTTGCGCACGCTCACCGACCTGCGCGAAGCGGCCGTGTCACCCGCCGATCTTCCGGTCGGCGACCTGCGCACCGTCTACCGAGCCTGGCGCGAACTGGTCGCCTCGTGCGACGATCGCACCGCGCGCTACGAGGACGCGATCAGCCCCGACACGCCCGACGAGGCCGTTCGCGAGGCGCTGGGCGGCGCGCCGCTGATCGTCAGCGGCATCTATGACCTGACCCGCATCCAGCGACTGCTGCTCGCGCGGCTGTCACAGGCCGCCGACGTGCGGATGCTGCTCGTCGCGCCGTCGGACGACCCGGCCTCGCCAGCGCAGCGGACACTGTCCGCGTTGATTCGCGATTGCGGCGCGCGAGCGCTCAATTCCAGCATCGAGCCAGCGGCGCTGGCTCCGCCGCGCGCCTTCAGCCTCGGCGATCCGACGTCGGAGGCGGCTGAGATCGCGGCGCGTGTCCTCGCTGCGGGCCGCCACGGCGTCGCTTTCCACCGCATCGCCGTGCTGCACCAACAGGGCGCGCCCGCCGATGACCGTCTGTGCGCCGCGCTCGACCGCGCCGCAGTGCCCACCTGGCGGATCGGCGGCCGACCACTGGCTCAGACCAGCTGCGGACAAGCCGCACGAACACTGTTTCGCCTGCTGCTGCAGCCCCAGGCCGCCGAGCGCGGCGAGCTGCTGGACTGGCTCTCCCACCGCGCCTTGCGTCCCCAGCTGCTGGGCGTCGAGCGACAGCCCAGCGACTGGGATCGTGCCGCGCTCGAACTCGGGCTGGTACGCGGTCTGCACGACATGCGCGCGCAAATCGAAGAGGACGCCGCACACGCACCGTCGCTGTCGATGCTGATCGCCGACCTCGCGGACCGCAGTCGACAGCTGGAGCGCTGCGACATGTGGTCCCACGCCGTGGACCTGCTGCGCAACGCGCTGGATACATACCTTGATTTAGACGATCTAGACGGCGCCACCGCTACGCTCCGTGAGATCCTCTCGGCGCTGCGCGCGAACGACCCCCTCGGCATCAGCTGGCAACCGTCCGATGCATGGACAGCGCTCAACCGCGCCCTCGCTTCGCGCGTGCTGCGCGATCCACGTCGGCTGCACGGCGGCGTCAACGTGGGCGCGCTGCGGGGACCAGCGCGAGGCATTCGCTACGACGCCGTCTTCGTCGCTGGCGCGGCCGAGCGCATAATCCCGGCCGTTGGGCGGCAGGATCCGCTGCTGCCCGATGCTGTCCGCGCAGAGATCAACCGTCGCATCCCCGACGCGCTCTCGCTCCAGCGCGACCGCGCCCACAGCGATCGCCATGCGTGGGCGCTCGCCCGACGGGCCGCGACCGCCCAGTTCCAGGCCAGCTGGAGCCGTCGCGGCAGCGCCGTGGGCGGACCCACCCGCGCTTCCTCGCTGCTGCTGGAGGACGGGATCGAGGTCGAACGTATCGAGAGCGCGGTCACGCCGTACACACCCAACGCTGAGCAGGTGGCCAGCGGCGACTGGTCGCGGGCGCTCGAGGCACCCGACGAGCGCAGCTTCGAGCTCGCCCTGCTGACCGCCGCCAGCGCCGACCGCGCCGCGCTGCTGCCTGACCTCTGGCCTGCCGGCGCGTCCGCTGAGCACGCCCGGCGCCGACGCAACGCCCCTCGCTTCACCGAGTTTGACGGCATGCTCAGCGCCGAACTGACGAACGTCGACTGGCGTCCGCTCGACCGCACCTGGACGGCGGCAGCGCTCAAGACCTACGTCGCCTGTCCGTATCGCTTCTACCTGCGACACATACTCGGCATCCGCGCCGAGCTATCGCCTGCTCGCCCAGACGTGCAGCGCGCACAGCGCCAGGCCGAGATCCGCCGTCAGGTCCTCAGCGCCTGGGCGCGGCGCTGGCTCGAACACCCGGGCGTCCTGGACTGGCGACGCTACGCCAACGAGCCAATCCATGTACATGAAGTCGCTGAGCCGATCATCGACACGGCGCTCGAACGCGGATGGCTGGGACCGCCAGCCGCAACCCCGACCGCCCGCGCTGCGCTGTTGCGGGACCTGGAGCGCATTCGCGCCCGCGAGGCCTCAGAAGCGGACACGGGCTGGCAGCCCATGGAGATGGACGCCGATGTCGATGCTGCGCCGATCCGCGTTGCCGGTGGACGCACGCTGAGGCTCAGCGGCCGCATCGACCGCATCGACCGGCGCCCCGACGGCCGCCATCGGGCGGTGCTATGGCGCCTCGAGCGGACAGTGCCCAACTTGCGCGGCTTCATCAACGGATCGTCGTTCGACTCCCTCGTCGCGCTGGCCGGACTGAGCGCCCGCGACGTCCCCATCCGTGACGCGGAGGTGGAATACCGCGGCCTCAATCGGCACAGTCACTTCGAGACGCAGACGCTATTGGGCCAGTCATTGACGGCCTTGGGCGATGGGAACAGTGGCGGCGCGCTGAGCGACGGCGCTCGCCTGCGCGACGCCCTGGCACTCATTGCCGACCAACTTGAGGCCGCCAACTTCATCCCCAATCCCGGCCAGCCCGCGCGAGACCGCCCGAATTGCCGTCAGTGCCCGTACGAGTCCGCCTGCACCGCCGACCTCGCGCGGCGCTACGAGCACAAGTTGCGCCACGACCAAAGCGCGGTGCGCCATCTGGAGACCATGAGAAGGCAGCAGGTGTGAGCGGCGTGAGCGCGCGGAGCCCTGCTGACCAAGCCGTCCGGGATCGGGTCATCCACGAGCTGGACAGCTCCTTCTTGCTCGAAGCCGGCGCAGGGTCGGGCAAGACCTCGGTCATCGTCGCCCGCATCGCTCACCTGCTACGACAGGGTTGCCCGCTGACGCAGATCGCCGCCATCACGTTCACGGAGAAGGCCGCCGGCGAGTTGCGCGAACGGGTTCGCCTCGAGCTGGGCGCGTCCGGGCTACATGCCGCGCTGCGCGACGTCGACGCAGCGCCGATCCAGACCATCCACGCCTTCCTGCACCAGCCTGCTGCGCGAACACGCCCATCGAGGCCGAGATTGATCCCGACTTCCGTGTGCTCGACCAACTTCAGACCGACCTCAGATTCGCCCAGTCATGGCGCTCCTGGCTGTGGTCTCGAACACAGGAACCGTCCCTGCAACGCTCCCTACAGCACGCCTTCGAGCTTGGCCTGGACACATCCGACCTTGCGGTTCGCCGCTGAACAGATGTCCAGACACCGCGACCTCGACCGAGAACCACGCCCACGGCGATCACGCAGACGACGCGGAACCACCGGGAGATACACCTGGAGACAGCACAGCGGAACAAGATCAGCGTGACCACGCGCTCGCTGGCCTGCTGTCGCCGTTACGGCGCTTCATCGGACGCCGATGCCCGTCAACGTCGTCAGGACCGGCGCGCTGAACTACGACGATCTACTGATCGAAACGCGCGATCTGCTGGTTCGGTCAGCCTCCGCCCGAGACGCGTTGCGCCGGCAATACCGAACCATCATGATCGACGAGTTTCAGGACACCGATCCGCTCCAGGCCGAGATCGCGATGGCTGCTCGCGGCTGAACCCGACACCGACGACTGGACGCAGGCGCTGCTAGGACCGGGTCGGCTCGTACTGGCCCGGCGACCCCAAACAGTCGATCTACCGTTTCCGCCGCGCTGACATCGACATCTATGAACAGGTCCGCAACCGGTTCCTCGCAGCCGTGCAGGCGGATGTCGTCAGTTTGAGCGTCAACTTCCGCACGAGGCCGCAGCTCTGCGCGTGGCACAACCAGGCTCTGCCCAATGTGCTGGCCACCGATCCGCAGTACCAGCGCGCGCAGGCGCGCTGGGAGCCAACGACGGCCCATCGCCACAGCTCCGCAGGTGGCGCCCCCGCAGGCGGCAACTCCTCGAGCGCCGCTGCGGCCGTTGTGACGATCCCCGCCGCTCGCCGGTTTGGCCGGGTCGGCGAAGCCCGTGAGGCGGAGGCAGGCTTGCTCGCCAACCTGATCATGTACCTGCGCCAACCTGACGCCGCGTTTGGCGCCGTCTCGGACGAGGACAGCCGGCGTCCGCCTCGATACCGCGACATCGGCGTGCTCCTGCGCACCCGAACGGGCGCGCAGCTGTACACCGCTGCGTTCGATCGCGCTGGCATTCCCTATCACTTCGACAGTGGTCAGGGTTTCTACCAGCAACCTGAAATCCGCGCGGTCGCGCAGCTGCTGCAAGCGCTCGACGATCCGACGGACGACGTCGCGATCTTGTCCTTGCTCAAATCGCCGCTCGGCGCGGCCTCCGACGCTGAGCTCTGGCAGTGGCGCGCCTCGCCCGAGGAGAGCCGCCTCGCAGCGCGAGCGAGCGAGATTGCATCCCTGCGGGCGCGTGTGCGCGACCTGAACTTGCCGGAGCTCGTTGACCAGGCGATTCACGATTCGGGGTTGCTGCACGCGCAGGCGGTCGGCGCATCGCCGGCGCAGATGCATCAGCGGCAGGCCAACCTGCGCATGCTGGTCCAGCGCGCCGCCCAATTTGCCGACCAACACAATGACGCTCTGCGGCCGTTCGTGCGATGGCTCGCGCAGCGCGGCGTCCGCAACCTGCCCGAGTCGGAATCGTCCACAACGGAAGCCGACGATGACGCGGTGCGCATGCTTACGATCCATCAAGCCAAGGGGTTGGAGTTTCCGATCGTGATCCTGCCCAAGCTGCAGGATCAGCCGCCGATGAGCTCCGATCTGATCGTCGACCGACAGCGACAGCGGCTGGAGTTCAGCATCGGCGCCGGGCAACGCGACCAACCCCCATTCCGCACACCGGGATACACGCCATCACTCCGCCGCGAGCGCGCCTATGCCGATGCAGAGTCTCGGCGCATGTTCTATGTCGCCGCGACTCGCGCGCGCGATTGGCTGGTGTTGCCGTCATTCCCAGCCGACAGCCTGAACGGCCGTGGTTCGTTCCACAGCTACCTGGACGATGCTGTCCCAGACTGGCGAACACCCGGCGCAGACCGCCGCGTCATGGTCATGCATCCCCGTACGTTCGACGCCGTACCAGGTGCGCACCCGGAGTTGCACATTGCGCCGCACGATGAGTTGCGCAGCCAATGGCGCGAGCGCCATCAGGCAGGGCTGGACGGCGGCCTCCGCCAGATCGAAGCGCAGACGCCGTCGCAGCTGCATAGCGTGCATAGCGACACGTCAGCCGACAGCGCCGATGCATATGGTCCCAGCGAATCAAGCAGCGAGGCGCTGGCGCTCGGCGCGGCGGTCCATGAAGCGCTGGAAGTTGCCGATTTCCGCGACCTGGCGTCTACCCGTCAACGCACGAGCGACGTCTGCCGCCGCCGCGGCGCACCGTTCGATCTGGTGTACGCGCATGTCGAGCGCGCGGCACGCTCCGAGATCATGCAGCGCGCTGCCGTCAGCCCGCAGGCGCTGCGCGAACTGCCGCTGGTGAGCGTGCAACACGACGACGAACACGTCGCTATCACCGAAGGCATCGCCGACCTACTCTTCCAGGATCAGGGACGCTGGGTTCTGGTCGACTACAAGTCCGACGCTGCGCCGCTCTCGAGTGCACGACAGGCTCAGTACGAGCGGCAGGTGCGTGCCTACGCCGCCATGCTGCAGCGGGCTCAGATCAAGATCGACGAGGCGTATCTGCTGCTGACCGCGAGCGGCGACGCGCTGCCCGTGGCGCTGCCCTGATTCAGGCGTCCAGTGGGCAGGTATCGTCAATACGAACTCGACGCCAGCCTGGAGGAGACACGCATGGCCGCCAATCCGCCGACCCCGCAGCAGGTTCGCGAAGACTTTCACCTGCGGCGCCACAGCGTTATCACGGAGATGGGCTCGTCCGAAACGCATCGCACGGCAGCATGCCAAAGGCCGTCTGACCATTCGCGAGCGGCTCGACCTGCTGTTCGACGATGGCTCCTTTCGTGAGATCGGCAGCTTCGCCGTCTCGGAAGTGCCCGACGTCCGCGATCGCACGCCCGGCGATGGCAAGATCGGCGGCTGGGGCGCGATCGACGCGCGCCCCGCGACCGCCTGCGGCGACGACGTCACCGTGCTGCACGGCTCGTCGTCAGTCGTCGGCGGACGACGGATGAAACGCATCTATGAGCAATCGCTGCAGCAGGGCGTGCCGTTCGTCTACTTCGGCGAGACCGGTGGCGCCCGTCTGCCCGATTCGCTGGGCTCGGAAGGCTTCAGCAAGATCGCCGCCAGCGTCGAGATGGGGCGACGGCGGCGACGCATTCCGCTAGCGACGGCGATCGTCGGCGAGTCGTTCGGCGGCTCCAGCTTCCACAGCGCCTACTCCGACTTCACCGTGCAGGTGCGCGGCTCCGCGCTCAACGTCTCCTCGCCGCGTGTGATCGAGATCGCCACCGGCGAACGGATCACGCTGCAGGAGCTCGGCGGCGTCGACGTCCACCTCGACCTGACCGGCCAGATCGACCGAGCGGCAGAGTCGGAGGAGGACGCGATCGCGCAGATCAAGCAGTTCCTCTCCTACCTGCCCAGCAACTGCTGGGAGCTACCACCCGTCCGCGAGGGCAACCACCAGGCTGAACCCGACCCAGCGCTGGCCGATCTCGTCCCCACGCGGCGTCAGCGCGCGTACGACATGCACCGCGTGATCGCGCGGATCGTCGACGACGGCGAACTGTTCGAGTTGAAACCGCGCTTCGGCCGTTCGCTGATCACCACGCTCGCCCGCATCGGTGGCCAGACCGTCGGCATCCTCGCCAGCAACCCGATGTTCAACGCCGGCGCGCTGGACCCCAACACCTGCGACAAAGGCACGCAGTTCCTCTGCCTCTGCGAAGCGTTCAACATTCCTACGATCTGGTTGCAGGACGTACCCGGCTTCATCGTCGGCTCCCAGCCCGAGCACGCGCGTCTGCTACACAAAGCGATCATGTTCCTCGAGGCGCTCTCTCTGCTGACCGTCCCCCGATTCACGATCGTGATGCGCAAGGCATTCGGCCTGGCATATTTCTCGCTCAACGGCGGGAACGACAACAACATGCTCTCGACTGCCTGGCCCGGCGCCGAGATCTCGTTCATGGACCCCGGTGTCGGCGTTAACGTCGTTCACGCCCGCGACATCGCCGAAGCCGCCAACCCCGACGACACCCGTCAGCAACTGATCGACGAATGGACTGTGGGCCACGAGCCGTGGGGCGCGGCCGGGATCATGAATCTGGACGAGATCATCGATCCAGCCGACACCCGTCGCTGGCTGCTTGAAGCCGTCCAGCGCTTCCCCATCACTCCGCCACGTCGCGGCGAGACCAAAGAACTCGCCAGCTGGCCCACCTGCGTCTAGCGCCCTGGCGTGTCATCGCGGCTACGCCGCTAGGCCTGCATGCGACGCCGCATCGCTGCCGACGGCCTGGCCTGTTTGTGGCCGGTCTCCAGCTTGTTCCGCACCTCTCGGATCACCCGCCGGGCAAGCCGATCCTCGCGTTCGTCGAGATACGCCGCCACTGCCTGGGGATCACGAAGTCCAAGCTCTCGTAAGGCCCAGCTCAAGGCCTTGACGTGCAGGTCGGCGCGGTCGTCGACAGACAGCTCACAAATTGCCAACGTCCGCGTTGCGTCTCCGACGCCCAGATGACGTTCGTTCAGGGCAATCGTCGAGACCAGACCTACGCGTCGCCACCAGAAGTCTGACGAGCCGGCCCAGCGTCGCACGCGCGCATCGCTGATCTGCCCGCGCTGCCAGGCTGGACCGCTGAGCTTGCGGGCGAAGTGATCGACCGACGCCCAGCCGTCCAGTGTTCGGCCCAGCCGCTCGAGCCAGCGCCAATCGAGCGCCTCGCGCGCGCGACGGTGGTGAGAGGCAATCTCAAACGCCACCACCCGCGCGCCGTCCGTATCCAACTCAATCAGCTCATCCGCAATAGCCAGGACTGTAGGGGCTGACGCTGCGCTCAGCCGTTGGGCTGCGCTTCGTGCAGCGCCCCGCATGCCAGGCGTCCGCAGCGGCTGCGGCAGACCTGCCAGGTCGAGCAGAATCGCGTCGATCTCTGCGTCGGGCACCGAGCTAGGCCTGCGCTGCGCTGCGGCCCGCGATCCGGCCGAACACGCTGCCCGCCATCAACCCCGACCCGCCGGCGTAGTTGTTGTAGAACAACCCGCCAACCAGCTCACCGGCCGCGTACAGACCTGGCATCGGACGCTCTTCCGTGTCCAATACCTGTCCACTGCGCGGAGAAATCTTGAGTCCGCCAAACGTAAACGTAATCCCACATGTGACTGCGTATCCCAGATACGGCGGCGAGTCGAACGGCAGCGCCCAGTTCGTCTTCGGCGGCGTAACGCCGTCAGTGCCGACGCCGTCGAGCGTCGACGGATTGAAGCGCTCCACGAGGTCCCACTGCACCGAGTCGTTATAGTCGTCGACCGTCGCCTGCAACCGCTGCGGCTCAATTCCTAGCTGCTCGGCCAGGTCCACAATCGTCTGCGCGGTCGCCATCGTCACTTGGCGCACGCGGTACTCGTCCCGCAGCAACCCCGCCGTGCGTTGGTCGAAGAGCTGGAAGGCGACTCGCTGCGGCTGCTGCAGAATCTCGCGACCATACTTCGCATACGTGTAGTTGCGGATGTCCGCGCCCTCGTCGACAAAGCGTTCGCCGTCGATGTTGACGATCAGTCCGTAGGGATACGAGTGCTTCTGGTAGAGGTCGGCGACGATGCGGTTGCCAGTCGGCGGGGCGTTGAGATCCCAAGCCACGGCGTGCGCGCCCGACCAGTTGCCGAAGGGCTGCGCACCCGCCTCGATCGCCGCGCGGATGGCGTCGCCGGTATTGAACCGCGAGCCGCGCACCTTGGCTAGGTCCCAGCCGGGGCCAAGATAGCGCGTGCGCATCTCGATGCTGGCCTCGAATCCGCCGGCGGCTAGGACGACCGCGTCGGCCTCGACCTGTTCGACCGCATCGTCGGTCCACAGCTCGACGCCCGCGATGCGGCGTCCCTCGCGCAGCAGATCGACCACCTTGCAGCCGTAGCGCAGCGAGACGCCGGCTCGCTCGGCCGCTGTGAACTCCTGGTCCGATAAGCCCTTGCCCGCGCCGACGGCTTCGACCGTCAGTCCACCGTAGAAAATCAGTCGGCCGCCGACTTCGTTCGCTTGCCGCCCGGTCATCAGCGTGAATCGCACGCCCTGGTCGTGTAACCACTGCATTGTCGGCGCCGCCTCGCGCACTAATGCCGAGGCCATCCCGTCGTCGATCAGTCCGTCGGTCACCCGTGCGAGATCGTCGTGAAATTGCGCCGCGGGATATGCACCCACGTCGACCCGCTCCCGCTCGGCCTCGCTCAGATCGGGCACGATACGCAGGATCTCGCCCATACCGTCGTAGGGAAAGCGGAAGCCGCCCCCGGTGAAATAGGTATTGCCGCCGCGTTCGGCCTGAGGCGCCTTCTCCAACACGGTCACCTCAGCGCCATGCTCACGCGCCGAGAGCGCCGCGCACAGCGCCGCGTTGCCTGCACCCACCACAATCACATGCGTCATGTTGACTCCCGTTCACTGATCGACGCCGGCTCGGCGCGATCTGCACGCCGACGCGGCGTGGCCTGGCCGCCGTTGGCGCCGCTGGTTCCATTGGGCGCCTGTGGCGGCGCTTTCTGACCTCGAAAGAGCGGCACCATTGCGCCAATCTCGACCTCGATCGCCGCGCGCACCGCCTGCACGCCTTGCGCAGCCTTCCCTGCGACGACTCGGACGCCGCGCTGCCCGCCGAACATGGAGAGCACGATCGCCGGCGAAGCGGCGAACGCCGCCACCAGTAGCGCGGCACGGAACCCGTGCACCACCGCCTCGCCGCTCTCCGCGGCGATCCCCTGCTCCGCAGCGAAGCCGGCGGCAACCGACGCCATCACCGCCACCCCGACCGATGTACCAAAGGCGTTGCCGAAGGTGCGCGCCGTCGTTTGCGAAGCGGACGCGGTGCCGAGCCGTTCCGGCGGCACCGCCGACATGATGACCGACGTGTTGGGTGAACTGAAGGTTGACGTGCCAAGTCCCAAGAGCAACATCCGCACGGCGAAATCGATCGGCGACGTATCGACCGTAGTGCGCGAGAGCAGAAACAGCGACACGCAGACGATGACCATCCCAGCCGTGGTCAGCGGGCGGGAGCCGAACCGATCAGACAGTCGGCCCGAGATCGGCGACCAGAGCAGCATCATCAGCGAGAGCGGCATCATCATCAACGCCGTATCGGTCGGCGTGAAGCCGCGCCCATCCTGCCAGAGCGTCGGCACAAGGTAGAAGGTGAAACTCATCCCGAAGAACTGCAGGATGGCAGCCAGAATTCCGAAGGAAAATCCGCGCCCTCTGAACAAACCCAAATCTACGACCGGCGAGGGCGAGCGCCGCTCCACGACGATGAACCAGACCACCAACACCACGCCCACGACAAGCGCGGCGGTCACCGTCGTCGAGCCGAGCCCCAAGTCTCGGGCGCGGTTGATCCCGAAGGTGATGCAGGCCAGCATCCCGAAGAGCAGCACCGCGCCTGGAACATCGAGCCCTTTGGGACGCCGTTCATTGGGCGTATCGGCGAGCAATCGCCAGACCAGCACGGCGGCGAGTAGACCAAACGGCACGCGCATCCAGAAGATCGCGCGCCAGTCCAGCAGGTCGATCAGCACGCCGCCCAGAATCGGCCCGGTCGCCGCCCCGGCCCCCGACCGTGGAGACGATCAGCCCCAGCCCTGTGCCTCGTTTGGAGGGTGGGAAGGAGGCCGTAATGATCGCCGCGCCATTGGACATCGTCATCGCGGAACCGACCGCCTGCAGCACGCGCGTACCGATCAGCTCCTCCAGCGAGCCGGCGATCGAGGAGAGCAGCGTGGCGATCGTAAAGATCACCAGCCCCCATGTGTAGAGCATCTTGCGTCCGTAGAGATCGCCCAGACGTCCCATCGTGAGAGACAGACCAGTACTTACCACAATGAACGCGAGCGCCACCCAGATCACATCATCCAGCGGTCGTTCGAATTCATCGACCAGCGTCGGCAGCGCGATGTTGATGATCGTGTTGTCCATCACGCCGAGAAACGTGCCGACGCAGACGATGATCGCGGCCACCCAGTGATACGGAATCGGACCGAGCGACGGTCCTTCGACCAGCGGACGATCATCGTCCGCCGTCAGATTCTCAGCGCGCTGGCCATTTCTCTGCGCCATCGCCGCCTCTTCGACGCCAGCCAGCGCGGTCCGGCTGCGCTGCGGGGGTCAGTCTCTGCCTCATCCTACGAGCAGACGCATGCATGCTCATGCGCTCTACACTCCCCGTATGCCCTACACGCACATCACATCCGATGACATCTCCGCCATCGACTACTGCTACGAGCAGGGCTGGACCGATGGGCTACCCGTCGTCCCACCTGCTCGCGAACGCGTTGAGCGATTCCTCATGGCCGCTGGTCGACCAGGCGAGGAGATCGTGGCCCGCCACCCCGCCACCGGGCGCGAATGCAGCGTCCAGTCGGCCGCGATCAACGCCGTCATGGCTGGCTGTCTGCCGCAGTACTTTCCCACCACTCTGGCCGCGCTCAAAGCGCTCAACGAAGACGCCTACAACTTCCACGGCTCCACCGCCAGCACCGGCGGTTCGGCCCCAGTCGTGATCGTCTCAGGCGACATCCGCGACGAGATCGGCATGAACGCCAGCGTCAATGTCTTCGGTCCCGGCAACCGCGCCAACGCCACCATCGGACGCGCCATCCGACTCGTGATCATGAACGTCTTTCAGATGATTCCCGGCATCGCCGACCGCTCCACGACTGGCTGGCCAGGCAAGTACGCCTGCTGCATCGCCGAGAACATCCTCCACAGCCCTTGGGAACCGCTCCACGAATCACTCGGTTTCCCGCCCGAGGTCTCGACGGCGACCGTCTTCGCCGCCTCTGGCTTCTACAACATCGAGAATCACTACACCAGCGATCCGGAGCGCCTGCTTGACACGTTCGCCGATGCCATGGCCTCGCTCGGCGCATTCACCGACGGCCAGTCGTTGGTCGTGATGTCGCCCGAACATGCGCAGATCGCCGCCTCGGGCGGGATGTCCAAGCAGGACGTGCAGGCGTACCTCTTCGACCGCGCCAGCCGCGCATCGGAGGAGCTGCTCCGCGCAGGCAAATGGCCGTCCAGCGCTGCCCACGACGGGCTCGCAGAGGGACAGCGCGGCAACGGCCGCTTCCACCGTGGCCGCGCCCCCGAAGATATCCTGATCGTGGTCGCCGGCGGCGAAGCGGGCGGACACTCAGCATTCCTGCCCTCCTGGAGTCGCGGCCGCAACTCCCTCTATCAAACCAAAGCGATCGGCGTCTGCCTCGACTGCTGATCGACCAGATCGGAACCGCCCATGCCACTCGAACTCTTCGATCCCACTGGCGAACCCAGCCCGACCGGCTTCACGGCTGCGCCGCGCCTCACCGACATTGAGGGACTGCGTATGGGGTTGTTCTCGAACGGCAAGGTCAACGCGGATCGGCTCTTGCGCTACACCGCCGACGTCTTCGAGCGTGAGGCCAGTTGCCGCGTGGTCGTCGATGATGGCAAGCGCAACGCCAGCCGCATCGCCGAGCCGCAAGTACTGGAACGCATCGCCAACGACGTCGACTTCCTGATCACGGCGGTGGGCGATTGAGGCTCCTGCTCAACGTGCAGTGTGCACGACGGGATCAGCTTTGAACAGTACGGCAAACCAGGCCTGGTGCTCTGCACGCACCCGTTCGACCCGACCGGTCGCATGATCGCCAAGACGCTGGGATTGCCCGATTTCCGCTACGCGCTGGTCGATCATCCGATCGGCAGCGCCAGCGTCGAGGAGCTGCGGGCCAAGGCGCAGGCAGCCTACGAGCAGGGCCGTCGCATTCTGCTCAGCGCCTGAAGCTGACCTACTCAGGGGCGTACTCACTCTGGGGTCTACTCAGGGCCCACGAGCTCCCGACCGATCAGTATCCGCCGAACCTCCGAGGTACCCGCGCCGATCTCCAATAGCTTGGCGTCGCGGACATAGCGAGCGACGCGGCTCTCCGACATGTAGCCGTATCCGCCGTGAATCTGCACGGCTTTATCCGCCACACGGCTCGACATTTCGGCCGAGTACAGGATGGCCGCCGCCGCCTCCTTATTGCTACGGATGCCGTGCGCCGCCGCCTCCTCGACCAGATGCGCTGAGCGGTAGACCAGCCAGCGCGCCGCCTCCAGTTCGGTATACATATCGGCCAGCATCGCCTGGATCAGCTGGAAGTCGCCGATGCGTTGACCAAATTGACGACGCTGACGCGCATACGCGACCGCCTCGTCCAGCGCCGCCTGCGCAATGCCCAACGGCTCGCCAGCGAGGAACGCGCGCTCGACCGCCAGACCCTGCATCATCACACTCGCCCCGTCGCCCTCTCCGCGCAAGACGTTGCAGGCCGGCACGATGCAGTCTTCGAGGATCAGCTCAGCCGTCGGCGAGCCGCGATGCCCGACCTTATCGAGCACCTGACCAACGCGAAACCCCTCAAACGCCGACTCGACAATGAATGCCGTCAGGCCGCGCGATCCAGCGCTAGGATCGGTCTTGGCATACAACACCAACGTATCGGCGATCGACCCGTTGGTAATGAACATCTTCGAACCGTTGAGTCGATACACATCGCCGTCTCGGACGGCCGTCGTACGGATACCCATGGCATCCGATCCGGCTTCCGGCTCCGTCAGCGCCAGGGCGCCGATCTGCGTGCCGTCGCAGAGGCCAGGCAGATACTGCTCTTTCTGCGCTTCGCTCGCATTGGCGGCGATATTGTTGGCGCACAGATTGGCGTGCGCGCCATACGAGAGCGCAATCGATGCGCTCGCCCGCGCAATCTCTTCAGTAGCAACTACACCAGCCAGTAGCCCAGCGTTCGATCCACCGTACTGCTCTGCAATTGTGACGCCCAGCAGTCCCAGATCGCCCAGCATCGGCCAGAGGTGATGGGGAAATGCGTCATGCCGATCAATATCGTCCGCAATCGGATCGATCTCGATACGTGCAAAATCACGTACCGTTTGCTGGATCATCCGTTGCGCTTCCGACAGTGCGATCATGGCGTTCGCTCCCTGGCCTCCCTCAGGCAGGCTGAGCATACAGCCCTGCGTGCAGCCAGTGCGTACAGCCAGACGCCGTAGCTTCGACAGCGGCTGCTAGCATCCGCCCATGGTCACGACCGCCCGCTGCGCCCGCATCGCCCAGTTGGAAGCAGGCCTCGTGTTGGCGCAGGGCGAGCTGCTGCGCTGTTCGTCGTGGGACGACGTCTGGCGGTATGCCGAAGCACAGTCGGACGACATGCCTGTCGTCTCGCCAGCCTCGTATGAACAATTGCAGCGCGGTGATCTGCCCGACCCGAGCGATCCTCTGCGCTCGATCGCCGACCGCGCCGTGGGCATCACCACCGCGGCCCTGGCGATCGCCGAAACGGGCTCCGTCCTACTGATCGAACCGTCCACCGCCGACCGCGCGGTCTCACTGCTCACCAAACATCTGATTGTGGTCGTGCGCGTGCGCGACATTGTCGATCAACTCGCCGACGGCTTCCGCTGGTTGGCGCGGCAGCCCCGCGCGGCCGCCTACGCCACATTCGTGACTGGGCCGTCGCGCACCGCCGACATCGAGCGCTCGCTCACGATTGGCGTACAGGGACCGAGCCGCCTGACTGTGCTGGCGCTCGAATGAGCGCGTCCCTTCAGGCGTCGTTCCGCGAGCGCTATCGCCGCGCCGTCTCCGATCCCGACCTGCGGCCACGACTGCTCTCATTTCAACGATCCTGGCGCGAGAGCCGAGACGCTCAAGTGCGCCAACTGGAACAGCGCAGCGAGCGCAGCTTCGATCAACTGCGTCGCGAGTTCGCCGCCATCAAGGATCAAACCCTCGCGCAGCTCGACGACTACGTCGCCGAGTTTCGCGCCCACGCCGAAGCCGCCGGCGCTACCGTCGTCGAACTGGCCTCGGCGGCAGACGCCGTCGAGTACATCGCCGAAGTCTGTGGCGCACAGGGCATCGAGCTGATCGTCAAGAGCAAGTCGATGGTCTCGGAAGAGATCGAGCTCAACCACGAACTCGAGCGGCGGGGCATTCGCGCCATCGAGACCGACCTCGGCGAGTGGTTGCTGCAGCTCGCCCAGGAACGCCCTTCGCATCTGGTCATGCCGGCGATTCACCAGAAGCGTCAGTATGTCGCCGAGATCCTGGCTGGCGAGCTCGAGCGCGAGTTCGACCCGGATGACATTCCCGCGATGGTGGCCAGCGCTCGCGCTGGTCTGCGCGGGCACTATCTCGCCGCCGGCGCTGGGCTCACGGGCGCCAACGCACTCATCGCCGAGACCGGCAGCATCATGGTCGTCACCAATGAAGGCAACATGCGGCTCGCCACCTCGCTGCCCGATCTGCACTTCGTGACGGCGGGCATCGAGAAGCTGATCCCGACCTGGTCAGACGCTGAGCGCCAGCTCCAGCTCCTGCCCCGCTCCGCAACCGCGCAGACGCTCTCGACCTACACCACTTGCATCACGGGCGCCCAGCCCGGCAAAGAGATGCACATCATCCTGCTCGACAACGGCCGTCGCCAAATGCGCGAGAGCGGCGTCATCGGCGCTGCGTTGCGCTGCATTCGTTGCGGGGCTTGCGCCAATGTCTGCCCGCCCTATCAGGTCGTCGGGGGGCACACCTTCGGGCACATCTACACAGGCGCGATCGGGCTGGTGAACACGGCGTTTCACCACGACCTCGCCGACGCCGCCGGCCCGCAGGGACTCTGCGTCTCCTGCGGCGCCTGCGAAACCGTCTGCCCGGTGG
The DNA here is from genome assembly GCA_963422755.2 of Dehalococcoidia bacterium. Classification (GTDB taxonomy): domain Bacteria; phylum Chloroflexota; class Dehalococcoidia; order Bin125; family Bin125; genus Bin125. The sequence goes on along the minus strand of OY730488.1, from coordinate 1,489,866 downwards.
CGATCCCATTACCGACGCAGATTCTCGAAGTTCGCCATCGCGCGCATGATGCTGGCCAGACGCCGCGCTGGGAACGGCTCGCGCTGCGCTTCTGGGCGCGCCCCCAGCTCTTCCATCACGTGCTGGGCGCGGCCGCGCTGGCCTCAGGCCTGGCGCGCCTGCTTGGACTAGTCAACCGTGGACATATCCGATTGCCGCTGCCGCGCCGTCTGCGCTGGCGCTCGATCCCCGCGCTGTCCGTACGCAGCGGCCGCACGCTGATCGGCAGCCGCGCGCTCCAATCAACGATCGCCCAATCCCCAGCATCCGGACAAACAGTCGACCTCTTCGCCCAGTGCCTGGCCGATCGCCTGCTGCCAGCAGCCGTGGATTCCGCAGCACGACTGATCGAAGCTGGCGGCGCTACGGTCCAGCTACCACCCGACCAGCACTGCTGCGGTCTGCCCGCGTTCGATGCCGGCGACTGGGAGTCGGCGCGGCGAATGGCGCGACAGACGATTGCAGCGCTGGAGGATGGCGATCGCCCGATTGTCACGCCCGCGCCCAGCTGCGTGATCGCCATGCGCGATCACTGGCCACAACTCTTCCGCGACGAACCAGAATGGCTCACCCGTGCGCACACCGTCGCGGATCGCGTGCACGACCTGGCCGCCTGGCTCGACGGACCTGGCCGCCTCCCTGACGGTTGTCTGAGCAACGCCACGCATCACCCGACTGCATCATGGGCGGCGCACCGATTCTGCCAAGCCGCCAATCGTGGCGATCCCGGGAGCCGCCTGGACCTACTCGTGGAGCGCCTGACCGGCGAGCCGCCGTTGCCGCTCGCAGAAGCTGACGTCTGCTGCGGCTTTGGCGGACTGACCTCGCTCGCTGCGCCCGAAGTTGGCGCGGGCATCCTCGAGCGCAAGCTCGACTGCGTCGCGGCGAGCGGCTGCCAGACGCTCCTGACCAACAATCCCGGTTGCCTCGTCCACCTCCGGGCCGGCGCCGTCGCCCGCGACGACACGCACGAAACGCTCCACTACGCCGAGTATCTGGCTGCGCGATTACCGCATTCCGCAGGAGAGGGCTGAGCCATCCCAACCGTCATCGATGTGCACGTCCACCTCTGCCGCACGCCCGAACAGGAGGCGATCGTCTTTCCGCGACGCGGCCTGCCACTGGAATGGCGCTGGGCCAACGGCGATGCCTGTGGCGGCTACATGACCCGCAACGACGTCGAAGCGATCGTCGGCCTGAACTACATGGTCGTCCCGGAGATGTTCGAGCAGCAGCGCGCGCGGCGGCCCGACGCGTCTGACGAGGACATCCAGACGATGCTCCGGCAGCGCGTCCGCGACTTCAACACCTGGACGCTCGAGCACCAGCAGGCGGACCCACGCATCTGCACATTTCTCTGCTGCGACATCGGCACGTGGAGCGAGACAGACTTCATGATGGAAGAGCTGGAGCGCGGCATCGCGCTCGGCGCGCGGGGCGTCAAGATGCATCCAGGACTGGGCCGGTACTTCCCGGCCGACGAGCGGATGATGCCGCTCTACGCCCGCATGGAGGAACTGGGCTTGCCCATCCTCAGCGACACCGGGTCCCTGCGCGGTGGACCCGGCGCCGACGTCTACGGCATGCCCGGCCACTTCATTCCGATCTTCGAGCGCTTCCCCAGACTGCCGTTCATCATGGCGCACATGCCCGGCGCATACTGGGATCAACGCACTGCGATCTCCCGTCACTTCCCGCAGGTGCTCTTCGACACCGCCGGCGGCTTCAACGATGGCTACTTCCCTTGCCGCGACGGCCGACGCGCCTGCGCAATCGAGGATGCCGCCCGCCTGATTCGCACGCTCGGAGTCGAACGGGTGCTGTTCGGCTCGGACGCGCCTGGCGCCGACCAGCAGCCCCAAATCCTGCAGCTCCTGCGCAGCGGACTCACTGATCACGAACTGGACCGGGTCCTCGTCGCCAACGCCCGCCCGCTGCTGGGGTTGCGGTGACGACGTAGACTCCAGGCATGACCGACCGACCCGACCGCAGCGGCCTCCGCGCGCTCCAGGACCGAACGGCCATCGTTGGCGTGGGGACGACGGAGTTCGGCGCCATCTACCGCGACCTCGATCCCGAACGCTCAGCATATGAACTCGGTCTGATCGCCTTTCGTGAGGCGCTCAGCGATGCAGGCCTCAAGCGCACCGACGTCGACGGCGTGATCGTCTCGCGCCTGCCGCACTACAGCCGCATGTGCGAGATGATCGGCCTGCGCCACCCTCGCTTCGTCAACGTGTTGCCAGGCGAGGGTCGCCAGTCGGGCATCGCCCTGCAATACGCGGCGCTCGCCGTAGCCAACGGCATGGCAGACGTCGTCGCCTGCATCTACGGCAACAACGGACGCTCCGCTGGAGCTCGCTACGGCGGCGAAGACCGCGGCGTTTCGACGCAAGCGATGTTCGAAGCTCCCTACGGCATGACCTCGCCCGGCGCGGTGACCTCGCTGATGTTCCGCCGATACCAGTACCGCCACGGCGCCACGACTGCGGCACTCGGCCACCTGGCGATCTCCAACCGCGCCAACGCCGCGCTCAATCCCAACGCGGTGATGCAGCGGCCGATCACGATGGACGACTATCTGGGTGCGCGCTACATCGCCGAGCCGCTCTGCCTGTTCGACTACTGCCTGATCAACGACGGCGGCGTCTGTTTCATCGTCACCTCGGCTGAACGCGCCCGCGACCTGAAGCACACACCCGTCCTGATTCACGCCACGTCACAGGCGTCGGATATCACGCCCGTGTATGTTGCGGACGACTTTTGGTCGGAACCGATGTCGCAGATCGCCGACGATCTGTTCGCCGTCTCCGACGCCCAGCGCGAAGATCTCGCTTCGCGCAGCTCTATGACAATTTCACTCCAACGATGCTCTTCACACTCGAAGGTATGGGCTTCTGCGAGCCTGGCGAGGGCGGCGACTGGATCACGCCTGAGCGTATCGGCCTGCGCGGTGAGCTGCCGCTCAACACCAGCGGCGGGCACACGTCCGAGTCCTACATGCAGGGCTGGGCACTGCACGTCGAGGCCGTGCGACAGCTCCGACACGAGTGCGGCGAGCGCCAGGTCCGCGACGCGCAGTACGGCCTATACGCCTGCGCCGCCCCACTGGCCACGGGGCACATCCTGAAACGCGATGACGCATGACGACCGAGCGCGCCTCCGATCAGAAACCGCTGCCGCCGGTGATCGGGCTGACCAAGCCGTTCTGGGATGGCTGCCGCGAGGGGGTCTTGCAAATCCAGTTCTGCAATATCTGCGACCTCCCCTGGTTCCCGCCCGCCGAAGCGTGCCCGCGCTGCCTGCAGGACAACTGGGAATGGCGGCCGATCTCCGGGCACGGAACCGTCTGGTCCTGGGTCCGCATGTGGCAGAAATACTTCCCCGGCTGGTCGCCCGACGAATATCCCTACACGGTCGCGTTGATCAAACTGCAGGAGGGACCGTACATGTACTCCACCCTGATCGAGATCGACGACCACGACGTCAGCTGCGACCTCTCGGTCGAGGTGGATTTCCGCAAGGTCAATGACGAGATCACCCTGCCGGTCTTCCGCCCCGCACGCGGCTGAGTCGGCAAACAGTGGCCGGACCTATTGCAGCTCTGACAACACCGCATTCTGATGCTCGCCCAGAGCGGGCGCCGTCGTCTCGCTCGCCAGCTGCGGATCAGCTCGTGCACGCGCTGCGCCGTTCAGCCGCCGCCGCGCTGCGCCTTGAGCATGAATCGCTCGAGCAACGCCTCCAGCGCTGACTCCGACTGCGCCGTGAACACGAAGTAGTGCTCGTCGATCTTGGTCGGCAAGCGCGGATGCATCGGGCGCTGTTCCGTCCGCCAGAGCGCCGTCCAACCCTCGCCCGCCATCGCACCGTCGGGGCGGACCAGGCCATCCGGATCGGTCGGGCCCGGCGGTGGCGGCGCGACGTCGACGGCGCCCAGCTGCTCCAGGTACTGGCGCAGCAGCCAGATCGGCACGCCGCGCAGCGTTAGCTCTCGCACAGCCTGACTCATGGACGCTCCCGCTCAATTGCTTCGTGAATTCGCAACAACGCGCCGAAAACGCTATAACACGGTTCACACTCGTGTACTCTTGCGCGATACAGGTCGGACTGCAGAAAACCGAAGAGGCTTCTGTGAGGGGGAAACGATGAGCGAACGTTCTTATTGGCAACGGATCAATCGTAAGCGAATGAGCCGTCGTGGCATCCTGCGCGCTTCCGCGCGCGCTGGCGTCGGCGCGGCCGGGCTCGCGCTGGTTGGCTGCGGCGACGACGATGACGACAGCCAAGCCGTCGCGCAGGTACAGCAACAGCAGGCGCAGCAGCAACAGGCCGCGCAGCAGCAAGCGATGCAGCCTCAGCAGCAAGAGCAACAGGCGCAGCAACAGGCCGTTCAGCAACAGACACAGGAACAGACGGCTGAGGAACAGGCCGAGCAGCAAGCGCAGGCCGCTCAGCAGCAGGCGATGGTCTCCCAGAAGAAGTACGGCGGCTATCTGATCGAGCAGTCGGCCAACGTCTACGAGACGTACGACGCCCAACGCACCGTCGCCTCGCCAGTGCTGCAGGTGCTGGCGCGAGTGCAGTCCAAGCTCCTGCGCTTCTCCAATCCGGACACCGGCGAACTCGTCGGTGACCTCGCGGAGACTTGGGAGACCCCCGATCCCACCACGATCGTCCTGCACCTGCGCGACGGCGTGAACTGGCACGCCGACGGGCCGGGCGCGAATCACCCAGCCGCCGCGGCTGGACGAGCCCTCAGCACCGAGGACATCGTCTGGAACATCGACCGGCAGCGGAACATGCTGCTGACCAACGGTGAAACCGCCGGCAACTTCGGTCGCTCCGCCTATTGGGGCGGGATCAACAGCATCGACCAGGGCGACATGAGCGTCACCCTCAAACTGGTCGAGCCCGATGCGACCTTCGTGCAGGGCTTCGCCAACGAGTTCAACCTGATCAACCAGCCTGAACTGGTTGGCGGTACCGAAGATCAGTACACCGAGGTCGACGCATCCAAGGTGATCGGTACCGGCCCGAATATTCTCACCCGCTGGGACCCGGGCGAGGGTATCGCCGCCGTCAAGAACCCAGACTTCTACGACCTGCCCAACAAGCCCTACCTCGACGGTTGGGTCTGGGTGCAGACCTTCCAGGACCCCAACGCCTATCGCATCGCGTTCGAGCAGAAGCAGGTCGACTCGATGACCGACCCTGACCCGAACACGATCCTGGCCATCCACGACGACCGCAGCGACGAAACCTACCTCACCTACCAGGGCGTCGCCAACACGGTCGCGATCTTCACGCCATCCAACAAACCGCCCTGGAACGACCTGCGGCTGACCCGCGCGATCGACCTGGCGACCAACCGTCGCCAGCTAATCCAGCAGCTGCACAATGGACTCGGCAAGGTCTCCGGTCCCGTCTCCTGGATGCAGGAAGCCTGGGCGATCCCGCAGGAAGACCTGGAGACGATGCCCGGCTACCGCATTGACAAGGATGCCGACATCGAGGAGGCCCCGCGCTCTGGAACGCCGCAGGCGGCCCCGAGCTGGGTCAGATCGACTGGGTCACCTCAGAGCTCTGGGCCTCCCGCGCCGCCTGGTCCGCCACGCCGGGGATCGTCGCCGAGATGTTCAACCTGGCCTTCGATACCGACCAGTTCAACGGCATCACCAAGCCCTACCTGGAGATCATCCCCTCCTGGATCGCCAAGGACTTCGACCCGTTCTTCAGCTGGATCCCGAACATCGAGATCCCCGATGCGCGGGCCGACATGATCGGTGCCTTCACTACTGGGGCCGGCTCCAACTACTGGGAAATCTCCGATCCGTACATCGACGAGAAGCTGATCGCCGCCAAGCAGGAGCTCGACTACGAGACCGCCTACCAGATGATCCGCGATGTGCAGGAGTACGTCATGGAACGCGGGCAGTTCGGGCGTAGCATCTGCTACAACTACATTTACCCGTGGATCGGCTACAACTACAACAAGATCGAGACCAAGACGGACGAAGAAGGCTGGAACTTCCTCGCCGTCAGCCTCCAGGCGATGGAGCACTACCTCGACCTCGACGACCCGTCCGCAGCCGACCGCCAGGCACCTGAGCCGACGCCGCTCTGATCGAACCGCTGTCTGCCGTGTCCACATGCGGACGCGGCAGACGGGCATAGCGTTGTCCGCCAGTCGGCGAGCGACGTTCCTACCGGCACGAAACGAGCGCCGAGATGCAGGGCTACATTATCCGACGGCTGATCGGCGCCGTCTTCGTGGTGTTCCTGGTCGGAACGTTCTCGTTCTTTGCGATTCGCGTCCTGCCAGGCAACTTTGCGACAGCGTCGCTGGGGCTCGATGCCGGCAGCGCCAGCGCCGAGAACATCGCCCAACGCGAGGCCGACCTTGGCCTCGACAAGCCGATCGGGGCACAGTACGCCGACTGGCTTTGGGACACGATCCGGCTTGACCTGGGCACATCATTCCAGACCCAGAACTCAGTCTGGTACGAGATCGGCCGCTCGCTGCCCTACTCGATCGAGCTCGGCATCCTGATCATGATCGTTGGCTTCTCGGTCGCCATCCCGGTCGGTCTGATCTCCGCGATCTTCCAGGACAAGCCACTGGACTACGGACTACGCGGCATCGCCATCCTGGCGCTGGCCGCGCCGGTCTTCTGGACCGCCGCGATCGCCTCCCTGCTGGTGCTGCAATGGGACCTCTTCCTGATCGATGTCATTGGACAGCCGCATTTCTATGAGGATCCGGGCAAGGCGATCACCTGGTATCTGATCCCGATGTTCGCCGGCGGGTTCGCTGGCACCGCGACGACGATGCGGCTGCTGCGCTCGCAAATGCTCGAAGTTCTGCGGCAGGACTACGTCCGCACCGCCCGCGCCAAGGGCTTGCGCGAAGGCATGGTGATCATGCGCCATGCGCTACGCAATGCGCTGCTGCCCGTACTCACGGTGATGGGTGTCACGATCGCCACGATCATCGGTTCCCAGGTGATCCTCGAGAACATGTTCAACATCCCCGGCATCGGCAACAAGGTGCTCACCTCGCTGTTCGCGCGCGACAACCCTGTGTTCCAGTCGGTGGTGCTGCTGATCGCCGTCTTCACCGTCCTCATCAATCTGGTCGTGGACATTCTCTACGGCGTGATTGACCCACGCATTCGGCTCTCGTAGAGGGAGATGAGGATGACCCAGATCGCTGATCCGACCCTCGTCCCGCTTCGCGATCCGACCGCCCTCGATCGGCTCAGCAGCGGCACGCGCTCGCTACTGCGCTTCCTCCGCTCCAAGCCGCTAGGCGGCACGGGCCTGATTGTGGTCGTCATCTTCATCCTGATGGCGATCCTGGCCTCCGTGATCCAGCGACACGATCCCGACGTGATCTTCGAAACGCCTAACCCCGAGTACAAGGCCAATCCCACCACGCTCGAGCTCGCCCGCGACCCCGGCATCGGCTCGCCAGTTCTGGTGTCCCAGTTCGAGGAACCTGGTGGCAAACACTGGTTCGGGACCGACAAGTTTGGTCGCGACATCTGGTCACAGGTCATTCACGGATCGCGCCTCAGCCTGATCGTCGGACTCGGCGCGTCTGTGATCGCCGTCGTGGGCGGACTGATCATCGGCATGATCTCCGCCTACTACGCGGGCATCGTCGACCTGCTCATTCAGCGCGTCGTCGACATGCTGCAGGCGATCCCGTTCCTCGTGCTCGTGCTCGTCTTCACCCAGATCACGGAGCGTTCCGTTCTCAATGTGGTCTTATGGCTCGGCGTTGCGGGGCTCGCGATCACCACACGCCTGATCCGCTCTGCCGTGCTCCAGGTGCGCGAGAGCGAGTTCGTGCTCGCCGCCCGCGTCGTCGGCGCCAGCGACTTACGGATCATGGTGCGGCACGTCCTGCCCAACTGTGTCGCCGTGCTGATCATCGCCTTCAGTATCGGCATCGGCGCGTACATCCTCGCCGAGGCCTCGATCTCCTTCCTCGGCGCCGGACCGCAGGGCATCCCCAGCTGGGGTCAGATGGTCCAAGCCGGCCGTGGATCACTCGACCTGCACCCTTGGCAAACTGTCTTCGCCGGTGGCGCGATCATGCTGATCGTGCTCGGCTTCAACCTGCTCGGCGACGCGCTCCGCGACGTCCTCGACCCGCGCCTGCGCGGGGCATAGCAGCCCACCTACAGTCGCAGCGGCGTCCGGCAGTTACCGCAGCGGGATCGACTCCAACACTCTGAACTCGGTGTAGCCAGCCGGTAGGCCTTGCGATTCGGCGGCGAAGCGCAGCGCGGCGAGGGCATCATTCCATCCCCGCCGCCAACCGTCGCGGAACCGCTGGGTATACGGCGTCGTTGCGCCGTCGCCGACGACGATCTTCTCAGCCAGATACTCGACCTCGCCGTAGGGGATGCCATCGGCGTAGCCGGTCGCCTCAATCTCGACATAGGCATCTGCCCAGGCCCCGCGCTCAGCGCGCTCGAGATCGTCCGCGGTACGCAGGTTGATCGGGTCGAACAGCGCTCCGATCAGCGCCGCCATCAGCACCCCCAACACGACGGCGACCATCGTGTGACGCCCAATCGGGTCGTAGCCGCGCTGCCACCACGAACGCTCGGCGGCGGCTTCCCAGCCTTCCAACCCACTGCGGCGTTGGCTCATCGGCGCAGCGCTTCCCACGCCTCGAAGGCGGACTCGACCTCCAGCTTGTTGCGCTTGGAGCGCTCGAGCACCGTGTCGAGGACGTCATTCCAGGCGAAGTCGTAACCGCGCTGGAACCCATCCGCTGGGTCCCCCGACGCCACGAGATTGGACAGCGTCAACGCAGCGCGAGCGGCGCCATCGAGACGCCCGCGCTCGAATCCTGCCTCGTAGCCGTCCAGGCGTCCCTCACGCGCGCCCCGCACTTCGGCCTTGGCGATCTCCTCGACCGTCACCTGGTCGAGGATGGAGATCAGCCAACCAATGGCCGCGGTCACAGCCAGCGCAGCAAGAAATGTGATCAGCGTCTGGCGCGGTAGGTCATATCGCAGTAGGCCCATTCAGCGATCTTACGCGCCGACCAGATCGAGCACGCCGCCTGCGACTGGTGGGAAAATGTCTAGCTCGCTCTCCGGATGCACGCGGCTTTGCAGCCCCTCGAGGTGGCGGATGTCACGCCCGTCGACCATGATCGCAACGAATCGGCGCACAGAGCCGTCGTCATCGAAGAGTTGCTCGTGCAGCCCCTCGTGCTCCTCTCCGAGCCGCTGCAGCACCGCCAGGATCGTGTCCGGCGGGTTGAGCAGATCGACGCTGCGGCCACCCACGAGCGGACGCAGCGTCGCGTAGAAGCGGACGATCATCGTGTCCCGCGCAGTCAGCGGGCTGCTAGGAGACGATCTCGAGTTCGCGCAGCTTGGCCTCCGGCACCACGCCGTCGTCCCAGCCGCGCGCCTCGTAGTACTGCTCCTTCATCTGGTCAAGCTCGCACACGTGACCTTCCGCCGGACCTGTGGCCGGTTCAGTCAGGAAGCGCTCGGGCAGCGAGTCGTGGCTGCCGTCGAAGCCGGCCAAGTTGTTGTAGTGACGCTCGAGGTTGTAGATACGCTCGCCGGCGACCATCACATCCTCTTCGGACATCGGCAGGCCGACGACCGTCTCGTACAGCGCCGCATACTCCGGCGCGCCGACTGCGAAGGCGGAGAACTTGCAGAGGTCAAGCGAGTCAGAGAACGCGTGCAAGTCCTGGAAGATTTTCAGCAGCGGGCCCTTGCCGTCCCAGTCCAGCGGGTCGGTCTTGACCGGGACGCCAAGCAGCTCGGAGGCCGGCGTGTAGCCGCGCAGGTGGCACGCGCCGCGGTTCGAGGTCGCGTAACCCAGCCCCTCGCCCTTGACGGCCCGCGGATCATAGGCGGGGACCGCTTGGCCCTTGACGGTCATGGAGAGCTCGGGGTGCCCCCAGGCTGCTGCCGCCTTGGCCGGACCCTGCGCCAGCGTCTGGCCGATGGAGGACGCCCCCATCGCCATTTCCTCAGCGATCCGCACCATGCCCGCGCCGTCGCCCCAGTCCAGCGGCGTATCCACGTAGCCGCATTCCGACGCTTCCATGTACATCGAAATCGCGTTGCCGATCTCGATCGCATCCATCCCGTAGTCGTTGCACTGATCGATGATCTTGGCGATCACGCCAGGGTCGTCGTTGCCGCAGTTCGCGCCCAGCGACCAGGCAGGCTCATACTCGAACGACTCCATCTTCAGCCCCGCGTGCGGTCCCTCGCGAATCTCAACTTCCTTCTTGCAGGCCACCGGGCAGGCGTGGCAGGTCGGCTCCGAGACGAGAAAGTCCGAGCGCATCGTCTCACCCGAGACCGCGTCGGCCGCTTCCGGCGTCGTCTGGGTGAGCTGCGAGTTCTTGGTCCCCAATCCGCCGATCGAGTTGACCGCGTTCATCAGCACGTTGGTGCCGAACGCCGAGAGCGCGCCCGACCCATCCTTCAGCGAACCATCGTCATTGGTCGATGAGGGCGCGGTGACCGGCGACTCCATAATCAGCTTCAAGTGCTGTCCCTGCGCAGCGCGGAACTTCTGCCTCGCCTCTCCCTGCTCAGGGCGCCAGCGGCCCTCGCGGGTACCACGCACTACCACGCATTTGAGATTCTTCATCCCCGCGACTGCACCGGTGCCGCCGCGTCCGGCCGCGCGGTCATCCTCGTTGAGGAATGACGCGAACAGCACGCCATTCTCGCCCGCCTGGCCGATCGACATGACCGACACATCGGTCTTGTTGCCGCTCGCCGAGCCAAAGTGCGCCACGGTGTCGTGAATGCCCTTGCCCCAGAGCGCGGACGCGTCCTTGATCTGGACCTCACCGTTCTCCACCTCAAGGTATACGGGGGAATCCGCCTGGCCAGTGATCAGGAGCGCATCAAACCCCGCCCAGCGCAGCCGCGCAGCTGACCAACCGCCCATATGCGAATCAGTGACCGTGCCGGTCAGCGGCGACTTGGTCACAAAGGCGAGCCGACCCGACATCGTCACCTCAGTGCCCGTGAGCGGCCCGTTGACCAGCGCCAGCATGTTGTCGGGCGACGCCGGGTCCACATCCGGGCCATTGTCGAGCAGGTATTTGACACCCAATCCGCGAGCGCCGATGTACTTGCGCGCGTCCTCTTCGTTGACCCCTTCGTAGCTCACGCTGCGCTCGGTCAGATTGATCCGAGCCACCAGATTCGCAAAGCCGCCAAGTGCCATTGATCATTCCCTTCATCAGCGCTGAGTCCTGCGTATAGGCTAACGGATCGAGGAACTGCAGTCGGAACCAGCACGCCGCCACCATCTCCGAGACAGCGCGCGCTATCTTCTGAGCAAGCCAGTCTCCGCACACCCCAATCTCCGCACACGAGGTGCTACATGCCCACGTCCGCTCTCGCCGTTGAACCGCTCACGCCGACCATCGGCGCGACCGTGACCGGGATCGACCTGACGCAACCGCTCGATCAAGAAACGTTCAGCTTCGTCCATGACGCCTGGATGCAGCACCTCGTGCTGTTCTTCCGCAACCAGCCGATGTCGCCCGACCAGCACCTCGTCTTCGGGCGCATGTTCGGTGACCTGCACATCCACCCGGCTGCGCCCTATGAGCACGGCAACCCCGCGCTCATGCGGATTCACACCGACCAGGACTCGTTTCGCAACAATGGTGAGCGCTGGCACTCCGACGTCTCGGCCGACGCAGAGCCGCCGATGGCCTCGATCCTGCACATCCGCAAGATCCCCACGATGGGCGGCGACACCTGCTGGTCAAACATGTACGCGGCATGGGACGCGCTCTCGCCACAGATGCAAACGTTGCTGGAACCGCTCACCGCTGTGCACGCCTCGGACTACGCCGGTCAGTATGGCGACCACAAGCCGCAGCGCGAGTCTCCGCGCGCGGCGCACCCGATCGCCCGCACCCACCCGGTCACTGGCCGCAAGGCGCTGTTCGTCAACTCCAGCTTCACCAAGCGGATCGTCGAGCTGCCGCTCGAGGAGAGCGCTGCACTGCTCAGCTTCCTCTTCGAGCACGTCAAGAATGTGAACTTCCAGTGCCGCTTCCAGTGGGAAGCGGACTCGGTCGCCCTCTGGGACAACCGCTGCACCCAGCACATGGCGATCTGGGACTACTACCCAGAATCAAGAAGCGGCATCCGCGTGACCATCAAAGGCGACAAGCCCTTCTAGCGCTGCTGCACAAGCCTGGGGCATCTCTATCCCTGCGCCAGCGCCGCGAGATCGCGTGCTGTGTCGCGCGATACGTCGGTGCACATCATCGGAAACACCTCAGTGCCGTGAATCGTGCCCATCACCTGTCGGCAACGCGCGGGCACACCTGACTCCAGCAACAGCCGGTAGAACGCAATCCCTTCGTCGCGCAGCGGATCGCACTCGTTCACCGAGATCGTCGTTGGCGGCAGACCGATCACATCCTCACTCGATGCGAACAGCGGCCAGGCGAGCGGGTCTTCCGCGTCGAACGCTTCGATCCCATACCCCATGCGGCCGGTGTTGTGGTGTAGATCGAGCAGGATGCCGTTGTTCTCAACCGAAGACGGCAGGTCATCGTGGGGCCAGCTGCCGGCGATGTACGGGCACAGCGCATACAGACCCTGCACCAGGCCGATGTCGCCGTCGCGCAGCAGCTTCATCCCCGTCGCCAGGGTCAGGTTGCCGCCGCCCGACTCACCGGCCACGATGATCCGGTCTGCATCGATGCCCAGCGTCGCTGCCTGCTCGGACAGCCACTTCAGTCCCGAGACGCAATCGTTCAGACCTGCCGGGTACGGTTCCACCTCTGGCGCCGACGATGCCACCACACAGTTGCGGAAGTCGACCATCGCCACCGCAACGCCGTTCTGGGCGATGATCCGCCCCCAGGCCTTGTAGTTGGGGTCGTAGCACGACATCTGCGCCATCCCGCCGCCGTGGATGTAGTAGACGCACGCCAACGGCGCATCCGATTCGGGACGGATGAGCTGGATGTTGATCGTGTTACCGTCCGGCGACGAGGTGAACGTCTCGGTCGAGATCGTGAGCCCATCCGACGGCGCGACCTCTTCGGTGTCGCACATCGCCAGGAACGCGGCCAGACCAGCAATCGCGGCCTGCGCCTCCTCCGTGTTGGCGCGCTCGATCACTTCCGCGCGGCTCGATGCGTCGGGTGAGCTGACTGGGGCGAGCCCGCCCATGATCGCCTTGATTCTTGGGTCGATGCGGCGATCTTCCAGTATCTTCGTCATCGTGAGCTCCTTACCGGCAGCGATATGCAGCGCCGTCCTGGCCACCACAAGCTATCAGCCAACAGCTGAACCCAGCTGCGGGACTAGCAGCTGGACTGGACTCCCCGTCAGAAATCGAGCAGAGAGGACAGCGCGATATGAGCAACATCGCCATCTGGGTGCAGGTCAAGGTGAAGCCAGACGGTCTGGAACGATTTCTGCACGCCATCGAAGTTGACGCACTGGGATCCGAGCGTGATGAACCCGGCTGCTTGCGATTCAACGTACTGCAGGACGCGGAGGACGAGCTGACCTATTACTTCTACGAGGTCTACCAGGATGAGGCGGCATTGGCTGCACACCGCGCGGCCCCGCACTACGCCGTCTGGTCTGCCGCCCGCGACACCCTCGACGGCGATATCCAGATCACGAGAACGTCCACTGTGTTCCCTGGCGACCCGACCTACTGGTCGAGCGAGTAGTCCGGCGGCCCGTGATCCCGATCGCCGTGGCGGCGGCGGCGACTCACGTCATGTCGTGGATCTGCTGGCCACGGTCGTAGTGAGCGGCGGGCAGCGCGCGTCCCGGGCCGATCAGACGCAGCGCGCGGATCAGCCAGTCTCGCGAATCCGCTGGGGTGATCATCTCCGAGACGAGACCCAGCTCGGCCGCCTCCCACGGCCCCTCCGACAGCGGCCGCTCAGCGACGCGGGCGACATAGCCGACATCATCCGAGACGCCGATTCGCGCCGACGGCCAGCACCAGACGAAGTCGAACCCAGTTCCGAGCCCACCCAGGGCAAAGTCACCCAACGCGTAGCCCCAACCGGTGATGATGGTGATCTTGGCGGCCTGTGACGCCCGCAGCGACTCAACCGTGTGGGCAGCGGCCTGGATAAATGCCCCCGTTGAAGCATCCGCTGGGTCGTAGCCCAACGTGTTCTGCGTCGAGAGGAACGGCAGTTGGTAATCAGCGCTCCACTGAGCGGTGCGGGCGATCCGTTTCATGTCGGCCGTGGTCAGCGCCGTGCGGCCTCCACTGACCGCCCCCGTCAGCGCGAACGCGACCGGAAAACCGCCCACCTGACCGATCCCCGCAATGCAGGCGGCGTCTGGGGGGCTGAGCAGCACAGCGCTCCCGGCGTCGAGGATGGCAGCGGCCTGTTCCACTGCACCCGCGTCCATGTCTTCGTCGCCCAGCGTGTCCAACGCCGCTGGCGGCGCGCTGGTCAGCGGCTCGAGCGGCGCATCGAGCCGCTTCGGCACGAGCGCCAGAAATCTCCGTGCGGCGGCGATCGCCGACGCATCATCCTCGCACGCAGCGTCGGCGATGCCTTCAGACGTCCCCGCGACCGTGCCAAATCTCGCTTGCGGCGTCGCCAGCAACAGATCCGACCGCACAGCCAAGTCGCTCGACGGCCCGCTGCAGAGCCCGAACACGATCGCCACAACGGGCGCGGCCCGCTCCGCGATGTCTCGCGCCGGCAGCTGCTCGGCGACGCGGCTGAGCAATATCCCGCGATGCATGTCGAACGACGGAGGCTCGGCGACAGCGCCATCGGCCAGATAGATGACTGGCAATCGTCGATAGATCGCGTTGGAGAGCAGACGGTTGCGCTTGTTGCGGCCAACCTGGGCATCGGTACGCGCCAGCGCCAGAGGATCCTCCGCCAGCACGGCGACGCGGCGTCCGTCGATTTCCGCGTAGCCCGTGATCACTCCGTCGGCTGGCGCCTCCGCCGCCTCGTGGTGCTGACTCTTCGCAAACGCGCCCAGTTCCAGGAAGGAACCCTCGTCGACCAGCGCAGCGATACGGCCGCGCGGGGTGAGCTGTCCCGCTGACCGCTCACGCTCTCTGTCGAACGCGTCGATCCGTTTCCGCTGATCGGTCACGAGCTGCAGGCGCTGCGCCATCGTGAGGTTCTTCTCGGGGCTGATGTGGCGTCTGGGGCGGCTGCTCATCGTCCCACTCCCGAGCTCTGGCGGCGCAGCGCGGCGAAGGCCTGAACCACATGTGGGCGGGTCTCCAGCGGATCGATAATCTGGTCAATCGTACCCATCTGAGCGCCACGCCAGGGGTTCATATTGCGTCGGAACGGCTCCGCGAGCTCATCGAGCAGGCGGCGGTGGTCGTCCGGCTCGACCGCCGCCAGCGCCTTGCGGTGGATCACCGCCGCTCCGCCCTCAGGGCCGAGATAGGCGATTTGCGTGGTTGGCCAGGAGAGGGTGATCGCCTCGGGGTCGCTGCCGCCCATGATGAAGTAGCCCATCCCGATGCCCTTGCCCAAGGTGACGCAGACGGTAGGGACCTGCGAGGCCATCTTCTCCGAGATATAGACCGTGGTTTCGGTCAACAGCCCCTTGTGCTCTTCCTCCTGCGTAGTCATGATGCCCGGCGTGTCACAGAAGGTGAGTAGTGGCAGCGAGAACGTACGCGCTGTCTTGACGATGCGGCGCGCCTTGGCCAACGCGTTCATATCGATCGCGCCGCCCCGCACCTGCGGCTGATTCGCCATCAGCGCGATACTGTGTCCATCGAGCCGCGCCAGCCCAGTGACCATATTCCGCCCGAACTCTGGCTGCCACTCAAAGAAGCTGTCGCGATCGACCACACGCTCAATGATCCGGCGGACATCGTACGGTCGGTTGGGGTACTTCGGCACCAGAGCCCGCAGCTCAGCGTCGCAGCGATCTCTCGGATCGCCCGACATCACCCTCGGCGCAGACTCGAAGCCGTGCGCTGGTAGGTAGGAGAAGCAAGCGCGTAGCGTCTGCATCGCTTCAGCTTCGTCAGCCACACCACGGCAAATCTGCCCGGTCAGTTTCGTGTGTACGTCGATCCCGCCCATCTCGTAGAGGTCCGGCCGCTGGCCGGTTGCGAACTCGATGATGAAAGGGCTCACGAAGGTCGCCGTCGCACGAGGGGTCATGACTGAGAAATCTGCCACTGAGGCCGCCCAGGGCGCGAACGAGTTACCCAAAATGGCGGTGAAGACGCCGCCGCGCCGCGGCACACTCGAACGCGCGCCAACATTCTGGCCGCCCACGGCGGAGAAGCCCGAGGACATGATGTGGTCCTCGATCTGTCCGCCAGCACCCTGGAAGAGATAGAACATTGGCAGGGCGGCCTTGTCAACGATCTGACCAGCTGCGCGCATGTTGACACGTGAACGCAAGTTGTAAGCGCCCGCGCCGCCCGAGTGGTCATGCGCCTTGTAGAGCACCGTGCGGCCGTGGATCTCACCGAACCCCAGCCGCAGCGGCGTCGGACCGAGACCGCTGCTGAACGCCCACTCGCTACCTGGATCGAGCAGCAGGTCGATTCGCTCATTCGCGGTCAGCAGGCCGCGCTCGTGCGCCCGCGCCTGGGCGGCAGGGTTCGGCACCGCAAACTCTGCCCGCCGCCGACGCAGCTCGGCAAGGTGTTCGAGATCCGCAGGGTCACTCGATCGCGGCGGGCTAGCCGTTGACACCGACACCCCAATCAATCGCGTTCGTCAGGAGCCGCTCGTAGGCGTCAGTCTCCCACGGACCACGAAAGCGAGGCGGTGACACGCGGTCAGCCGCGACGCTCTCGTGCACCGACGTCTGCGCATTGGTCAATGGCGTATGGCAGTGTCCGGGCGCGATGTAGGCCACTTCGCCTTCACCGACTTTCCGTGCGAAACCGAGCGCGTGCGACTGTCCGTCGGGCAGCAGTGAGAGATCGCCGCCATAGATCTCGTCCACATACGGCGGCGACTCGATGTCTGTAGTGGTCAGCAGGACTTGGGTGTCGGGGTGGATCACCTCGACCATGTACGGCTCGTCCTGGATCGGGAAGCTGGCCGGCAAGTTGTAGGTCAGCGGATGATTGTGGTCGGAGACGGTGACCTGCATCTCACGGATCGGCGGATGCGTCATGAAGAAGCCGCCCAGCGCTTCGTGATAGTCCATCTTGACGAGTCGGCGACGGCCGTCTTCGCGTCCGATCCGTTCCGCCTTGCCCCCAGTCGAGCCGTGCAGCGCCAGCCAACGTCCGCCGTCGCCGAGCCAGTCGCGGATCACGCCCGTCTGATACTCATCGGCGAACGGCCCCGCGACGTAGCAAATCAGCAAGTGCGCGTCGCGGATCCATTTGTGGCAGTCAACGAAATCGCTACTGACCGTTGTGTGCACGTTCTCGTTCGACTGCAGCGCCATGAGGATACGCATCCGCGCATAGTCAATGTCATGCCCCGCATGCCGACCCGGCGGAAACCCGCCAGCTACGAGATGAACGCGAATCGGTGTCCCCATGTGGCGGCTCCTATCGGACTCTCTGTTTCAGCGATGCTAGCGCCCACAGCAGCGGTCAAGAGCGAGCACCAGGGACCAGGCCGCGTACGGTCGTCTCGATGCCGTAGAGGCTGGTCCCGGCGGTCATGTACAGCGTTGAGAAGTGATCACCGCCGAACGTGAGGTTGGCTGCGTGCTCGTCCATCTCAAAGACGCCCAGATACTCGCCATCAGCGCTGTGCACCGAGACGCCGCCCGCGCCGGTCGTCCAGAGACGGCCATCAGCATCGACCTTCATCCCATCGGGATTGCCGAGCCGATCATCCCCTGACTGGTCGACGAACAGCACACGGTCGCCCAGCGACAGGTCTGCGTTGACGTCGTAGCGCCAGATCAGCCCTTCGTGCGAATCACCGATGTAGAGCTGCGATTCGTGGGGGCTCAAGGCCAGGCCATTCGGCTGCGTGAAGCCGGTCGACGCGACCACATCCAGCGCCCCACCAGGGCCGATGCGATAGACGCCCTGAAAATCGAGCTCTTGTCGCTGACCCTCCTGACCGAATCGAGGCGTGCGGCCGGTATCGGAACCGTAGGCCGGATCGGTAAAGAAGATCGTCCCCGAAGAGTGCACCACCAGGTCATTGGGGCTGTTGAGCTGCTTGCCGTTCCAGGCGTCCGCGAGCGCGATCTCAGATCCGGGCGATCCGTACGGCGCGCGCGATACGCGCCGACCGCCATGCTCGCACGCGAGCAGATTCCCGTCGGCGTCGAGCGTCAGGCCGTTCGACCAGCCGCTCGGCTCGCGGTACACCGCCGCCTCGGCGTCTCCTGGTCGCCAGATGTGCTGACGGTTGCCGGGGATGTCGCTAAAGACCAGCGCTGAGTCGGACGCGATCCAGATCGGTCCCTCAATGAACCCGAACCCGCCGCATAACCGCGTCTCCTCGCCGAGCAGCAAGCTGGAAATTCCCGCGTCGTCTTCGATCCGCATATGTCGCTTCCTCCAAAGGCTGTGCAGCAGTCGTATCTCGCGATGCTAGCGAAGCGTACGAGTCCCTACCGCAACCTCCCTGAACCGGCAGGTTCGTCAGTCCGCTCGTCTCTTCGCCGAGCAGGACTACGGACTTCCTGACGTGTTGCAACTGTTGAGGTGAACTCGCGACGGCAGAGCAAGGCACATGTGCGTGTCACTACAGACAGTGGGGCGCAATGGCGCACATGATTGCTCGTGGGAAGAACGCGCTGCGGTCTAGCGTGGTAGCCCCAACGGGATTCGAACCCGTGCTACCAGCTTGAAAGGCTGGCGTCCTAGGCCTCTAGACGATGGGGCCGCCTGGATCTGAGCGTAGCACCGGCGCTTCAGCTGCGGCCGCTCAACTCCGCCATCGCGGCGGCGAAGCCGGGTGCCGCGCCCTCGAGTTCGCGTTGCTCCACACAGTAGGAGATACGGAAATACCCCGCCATGCCAAATCCGCGTCCGGGCACGACCAGCACGCCCTGTCGCTGCAGTGCCGCCACTAGCTCCATCTCATCAGCGACCGGCGAGCGAGGAAACATGTAGAACGCCCCCTCAGGCTTGCGCACCTCATACCCAGCTGCGGTGAGCACGCCATACAGATAGTCGCGCTTGCGTTGGTAATCGGCCGTGTCGATCGTCACCGTCTGCAGATCTCGCACCAGGTGCTGCATGATCGCAGGCGCGTTGACGAAGCCCAGGACGCGGTTGCAAAAGATCAGCGCGTCCATCAGCTGGCCGCCGCTCTCCGTCCTGCCATAGCCAGGATGCACCGCGATGTAGCCGATCCGCTCGCCGGGTAGCGCCAGATCCTTCGCGTGCGAGGTCACCGTGATGGTGCGCTCGTAGGCAAGCTGGGGGAACGGATAGACATGCTCGTCGAACAGAATCCGCCGGTACGGCTCGTCGCTCACGAGGAATATCTCGGTGCCGAACTCGACCGACTTGCGCCGCAGCAGCTCCGCCAACGCGTCGATCAACGCAGCCGGGTACATCGCGCCTGACGGATTGTTGGGCGAGTTGACGATGACCAGCTTCGTGCGCGGCGACAGCTTCATTTCCAGCTCGTCGAGGTTCGGGAAAAACGCATCGTCGCTGCCGACCACGACCGGGCGGGCGCCATGATTGGTCGCATAAAACAGGTACTCAGCGAAGAACGGCGCGAGAATCACCACTTCGTCGTCACGGTCGCAGAGGGCGTGCACGACGACGTTCAGGGCCGCCGCCGCGCCGACGGTCATCACGATCTGCTCGGGGCCGTAGGCGAGCCCAGTCTCATCTGCGAGCGCATCCGCCACCGCCTGGCGCGTATCGACGTAGCCGGCGTTGGGCATGTATCGATGCACGCCCGGCGCGTCGCTGGCCGCGTATCGCCGCAGCGACTCGAAGAACTCCAACGGCGGTTCGGCGATCGGATTGCCGAGTGACAGATCGAACACATGCTCGGCCCCACGCTCCTGGCGCAGCTGGATGCCCAGCTCGAACATCCGCCGAATCCAGGAGCTGTCCTCCATCGCTCGCCGAATGTCCGCTGCGATCGCCATGGCCCGCTCCTCGCTACACTCCCGATTCGCATGCAGAATTCGCCCGTAGGTTACCAGCGACCTGATCTCGTCGCGCTGAGGCTGAAACACGACGTGCTGCATCGCACACCGCTACTCGTACAGGGCGCGCGAGCGCAAGAGCCATACACTCGAGCGGCAGCCCAGACGGAGATGCGCCAATGAGTGAACTGCCGGGGGATCGACGGCGTCCCGGCGACGTGGTCTTGCGGCGTGTGCGCCGCGAGCCGACCCGCATTCGACCAAAACGCGAGTGGCGCATTCGCATTGCACCGCGCCCCTGGATGGTCGTGGCGATGTTCGCGCTCGTCATGCTGGTCGGCGGCGCCATCTTGAGCTTGCCGATATCGTCGACCGACGGCGAAGGCATCGCGTTCCTGGACGCGCTGTTCACCTCGGTCTCGGCGGTCAGCGTGACCGGCCTCACCCGCTTCGATACGGCCGAAACCTTTTCTCCACTGGGGGAGCTGGTCACGCTGGCGCTCTTCCAGCTCGGCGGGCTCGGTGTGACGATGTACGCCGGGGTCCTAATCGTCTTGGCCGGGCAACGGCTCGGCATGCGCGGCCGCGCCTTCTTTGGGCTCGAGCTGATGAGCGCGGGCATCGCCGGCTCCGGGATCACGGTGCTGCTGCGCCGCGTGATGCTCTACACGGTGTTGATCGAGCTGGGCGCCTTTCTGCTGCTGCTGCCATGGTTCCTGATCGAGCGACCGGGCGACATCTCCGCCGGGCGCGCAGTGTTCAGTTCGCTCTATCACGCAATCTCGGCGTTCAACAACGCCGGCTTCGACCTGATGGGCGGCAACCGCAGCCTCACCGAGCACAGCGAGGACGTGTGGCCCTTGCTGATCATCGGGATCGCGGGGCTGCTCGGGTCGCTCTCCTTCCTGACCGTCTTCGATCTGCGCAAGCGGCCACGCCGCTGGTCGCTCGACACCAAGCTCGTCGTCGTCGGCATGGGACTACTGCTGGTCATCGGGATGGCCTTCTTTCTGCTCGCCGAGTGGTCACGGCTGTTCACCGATCACAGCATGCCTGCGAAAGTGGCGAACACGTTTTTCCTGAGCGCGAACCGCACCACCGGGATGACGTCCGTGCCGCTGGAGCAGACCGACGGCGACGCCTCGCTGATGATGATCATCCTCATGTTCATCGGCGGGGCATCGACGTCGACGGCCTCTGGAATCAAGATCGGCTCGTTCATGGTCGTCACCCTCGGCGTCATCTCGGCGCTGACCGGCTCTCCGCGCGTGGTCGCCTTCGGACGCGAAATCCCCTCGATCGTCGTCCTGCGGGCCAACGCGTTAGTGCTCATCGCACTCGGCGGATACGCGGCCGGATTGCTATTGCTCATCATCGTCCAACCCCACATCGAGATACTCGACGCGGCCTTCGACGTTATGTCGGCGCTCGCCAATTGCGGCTGGTCACGCGGCACAGCACAGGAAGCGGGCCAGAGCGGAGCGAATATTCTGATCGCGATGATGTTCGCCGGACGACTCGGCCCGCTCGTGATCACCAGCGTGATCCCCGATCGGCCACGGGAGCGGTT
This sequence comes from Dehalococcoidia bacterium, assembly GCA_963422755.2. GTDB lineage: Bacteria > Chloroflexota > Dehalococcoidia > Bin125 > Bin125 > Bin125. Next base: position 1,468,197 of record OY730488.1, on the reverse strand, counting down.
CCGCTACCCGACTGAAACCGTCCGCATCGGTTAGGAGCCCAGATGCAGGTCGCGGTGTTGGGATTGGGTCGCTTCGGCTCACACCTCGCCGAAGTGCTCGACGACCTTGGTCACGAGGTGCTGGCGATCGACAGCAATGAACAGAACGTCAACGAACTCGCCGCCAAGGTGACCGACGCCCGCATCGCCGACATCACCGACCTCGACACGCTGCAAGCGCTGTCGCTCAGCGAAGTCGACGTCGCCGTCGTGGCCACCGGCGATCTGGAAGCCTCAGTGCTCGCGATCATGAATCTGAAGCAGCTCGAGGTCGCAACCATCTACGCCAAGGCATCGTCGGACAATCACGAACGGATTCTGCGGCTGCTCGGCGCTGGTCGAGTGATTCGTCCCGAGCGAGACGGCGCCGAGCGGTTCGCGCACATCATCCGCGTGGCCGCCGCCAACGACTTTTTGCCGCTCACCGAAACCTACGGGATCGGCATCTTCCCCGCGCCCACCACGTGGGTCAGTCAGACCGTCGAGCAGTGCGAAGCACAGGCGGGCGGCCGCAGCCTGCTGGCGATCGTGCGCGGCCAAGAGATTCTGTTCAACCCGGTGACGAGCTCTCGGCTCAGGCGGGGGGACCAGGTAGTGCTGGCGGCCGAGGATGACCTGCTCGGGCAGCCACTCGGTCCCGTCCAATCGTGACGGGAAGGGAGCGACCAGACAACAACGGCCGACGACTCCCGAGGGCGCCGCCGGCCGTTGACAGGTGCTGGTAGCGGGAGTGGGATTCGAACCCACGACCTCCGGGTTATGAGCCCGACGAGCTACCGCTGCTCTATCCCGCACCGTTGGGGACAAGCTGAAGAGATGCGTGTGTGTGGTTGGCGAGCCTGAGCTATCCGCGCCGCGCAGCATGATGATGCTACGCATGGCGCAGGGCAGGTCAAGCCGTTCGGCCATTAGTACGACTCAGCTGCACCCGTTACCGGGCTTCCACCTGTCGCCTATCAAACGGGTCGTCTTCCCGTGGCCTTATCCGCTCAATGGCGGAGGGAGCGTTCATCTTGAGGTTGGTTTCGCGCTTAGATGCTTTCAGCGCTTCTCCTGTCCGGACATGGCTACCCAGCGGTGGAGGTTGGCCCTCCAACTGGCACACCAGCGGTCCGTCCACCCCGGTCCTCTCGTACTAGGGGCAGTTCCCCGCAACGCTCCAACGCCCACAGAGGATAGAGACCGAACTGTCTCACGACGTTCTGAACCCAGCTCGCGTGCCGCTTTAATGGGCGAACAGCCCAACCCTTGGGACCGACTCCAGCCCCAGGATGCGACGAGCCGACATCGAGGTGCCAAACCTTGCCGGCGATGTGAACTCTCGGGCAAGATAAGCCTGTTATCCCCGGGGTAACTTATATCCGATAAGCCACGGCCCTACCACTCGGAACCGTAGGATCACTTTGGCCGACTTTCGTCCCTGCTCGACGTGTCAGTCTCGCAGTCAAGCTCCCTTATACCAATACACTTGACAGGTGATTTCCATCCACCCTTAGGGAACCATTGCGCGCCTCCGTTACTGTTTAGGAGGCGACCGCCCCAGTCAAACTACCCACCAGACACGGTCCGCGCGCTTGCTCGCGCGTTAGAAGGACACCATATGAAGGGTGGTATTCCAAGGTTGCCTCCACCGCACCCGAAAGCGCGGTTTCGCCGGCTCCCACCTATCCTACGCATCATAAGGCGACCTTCAATGTCAAGCTGTAGTAAAGCTCCACGGGGTCTTTTTGTCCATCTGCGGGGAGGCCGCATCTTCACGGCCACTTCAATTTCGCCGAGCTCCTCGCCGAGACAGTGCCCAGATCGTTACGCCATTCGTGCGGGTCGGAACTTACCCGACAAGGAATTTCGCTACCTTAGGACCGTTATAGTTACGGCCGCCGTTCACTGGGGCTTCGGTTCGAGCCGTGAAGCCCTCCCCTTAACCTTCCAGCACTGGGCAGGCGTCAGCCCCTATACGTCCGCTTTCGCGTTCGCAGAGACCTGTGTTTTTGTTAAACAGTCGCCTGGGCCTGCTCGCTGCGGCCTCCGGCCCGGCGCCCGCGCGAGGCGGGGCTAAGCCGTGAGGCGTTCCTTCTCCCGAAGTTACGGAACTATTTTGCCGAGTTCCTTAGCGAGGAATCACTCGTCCACCTGGAGGTACTTACCCTCACCTACCTGTGTCGGTGTGCGGTACGGTCGCTGAATGTATTCGCGGCCGAGGGTTTTCTAGCCGGGCTGGTCACACAAGTCGCTTTGACTGACGTCGCCGCTTCCGCGCCGCCTCTGCTTGACCGAGCGGTATTTGCATCCCGCTCGACGCGTACGCGACGCGACGGACCATATCCAATAGGCCCGCTCGCGCTATCTACCCGGGTCGCCCCTGCCACTCAAACACACACTCAACGGGGACGGAATATAAACCGTCTGTCCATCGCCTACGCCTTTCGGCCTCGGCTTAGGCCCGCCTAACCCTACGCGGATTGCCCTTCCGTAGGAACCCTGAGGTATTCGGTGGGCGTGGTTCTCACACGCCTTTCGCTACTCATACCGGCATTCTCACTTCCGTCCGCTCCAACGGCCCTCGCGGGTCCGCCTTCGCTGCTGAACGGAACGCTCCCCTACCACCTGACCAGAAGTCAGATCCGCGGCTTCGGTATTCCGCTTGAGCCCCGTTGAATTGTCGGCGCCCGATCACTCGACCAGTGAGCTATTACGCACTCTTTCAAGGGTGGCTGCTTCTAAGCCAACCTCCTGGTTGTCTGCGCGACCGGACATCCTTTCCCACTCAGCGGAAATTTCGGGACCTTAGCCGGCGGTCTGGGCTGTTTCCCTTTCGACCATGGAGCTTATCCCCCATAGTCTCACTGCCGTCGGTTCGGCCGTGGCATTCGCGGTTTGATAGGGGTTGGTAGGCTTTCCGCCCCCTTACCCAGTCAGAGCCCTACCTCCACGGTCGCATCCGACAACGCTGCCCCTAAAGGCATTTCGGGGAGAACCAGCTATCGCCAGGTTCGCTTGGCATTTCACCTCTACCCACAAGTCATCCAATCCATTTGCAACTGAAGAAGGTTCGGGCCTCCACGGGGTTTTACTCCCGCTTCACCCTGCCCATGGGTAGCTCACCTGGTTTCGGGTCTACGTCTCGCGACTCTCGTCGCCCTGTTCAGACTCGCTTTCGCTGCGGCTGCGGCGCAGAACGCCTTAACCTCGCCACGAAACGTAACTCACCGGTTCATTCTTCAATAGGCACGCGATCAGGGGCATAACCCCCTCTCACTGCTTGCAAGCACACGGTTTCAGGAACTATTTCACTCCCCTTCCGGGGTGCTTTTCACCTTTCCCTCACGGTACTGGTCCGCTATCGGTCACTTCGAGTACTTAGCCTTGGGGAGTGGGCTCCCCAGCTTCCCACGCGCTTTCACCGTGCCGCGTGGTACTCAGGGACACCGCCGGCAGGTGCGTCGGATGTCGGCTACCGGGCTCTCACCGTCTTTGGCGGCCCGTTCCAGGGGCCTTCGCCTATCCGCGCACTTGGTAACTGCCGCCGCACCACCCTCGGTGCGGACGCGACGCCCTACAACACCGGCCAAACAGAGGAGAGGGCTCCATTAGGCATGACCGGTTTGGGCTAGTCCGGGTTCGCTCGCCGCTACTACCGGAGTTGTTTCCATTCCTCGGGGTACTTAGATGTTTCATTTCCCCCGCTTACCTCCACCAGGCCTATGTGTTCAGCCTGGGGTGACGGCGCATGACCGCCGTCGGGTTGCCCCATTCGGAAATCCAGGGATCAGCCTGCTAGACGGCTCCTCCTGGCTTATCGCAGCCTAACCACGTCCTTCATCGGCTCGAAGTGCCAAGGCATCCACCGTGCGCCGTAGTCACTTGACCTGCACTACGCCACGCGCTGCATCTCCCTCGCGGGCCATGCCAGTCGGCGGGCCAGCCCGGCGTTGTTGCTCACGCCGAGCGCTTTGCTCGCCAACCGCGCGCCGCACCGCCTCCGACATCGCCGGAAGCTGCACAGTCATCTCTGGCTGTCGTCAGAACCACACACGTATCTCCCGCGCTCCGTCAGCCGCTCCTGCAGCCAGCGGTGCGCGAGTTTCCCGCAGCCCTATCCACCCGATGGCGAACAGGGATGCTGTGGACGCATCTCTTCACTATGTCCCTTGTTAAGGCGCATCCCGCTGTCGCTTTCCCGCTCGAGAGCGAGAGGGGCGCTGTAGGGACGCGAGCCATCATCCTACCCACGCCCCGCTCGCAATGTCAACCACCCGTTTACACATTGACCACGCGGCTGGCCCTGGCAACCCCGCAGCCGGCGCTGGCTAGAACCGATCTTGGTACGAGCGCGCCAGCGATTCCGACGGATCGGCCTGGATGCCCAGCGGCGGAATCGGGTAGCGCAGCCCGTTGCGGGAGAGCTTGTCGAGCCCGTCGAGCAGCTTGGGCAGGTAGCGCGGCGGGATCGCCATCAGCAGCTCGTCATCCTGGACGCCGCCAAAGCGCCGCTCGGCGTAGCAGGGAATCGAGAGCGACGGCTCACCCGTGCGCAGCGCCCGCCCCCAGCTGTCGGCGCACGCCGACTCGCCGACCGAGGCGAACTCGAACTTCTTGAAGCCCGAAAACTGCAATCCGTTGATCAGGATGATCATCTGGCCCGGTGTGGCATAGAGCAACACCACGTCGGGCGGATCGAGCCGACCAGTTGCCAGCGGCGAGAGCGCCAGCGCGCGGTAGCGACCGTGCGGCAGCACGTCCATCGCCTGCTGGTGCGAAATCGCATCCTCGTCCGTCTCGAACCAGACGTTGGTCATCGTGGTGCGCAGACGCCACTCGCCGTCATCCTCGTTGGGGTGCAGACCGACCGGCGCGCCGCATTGCGCGCCGATCAAGTCGTCCATCGTCACCCCCAGCGTGAAGTTGAGCCAGCGCGCCTGCGCCACCAACTGGTCGAGCGCATGCTTCACCTGCGGACGCCGAATCCGCTCGACTTCCTGCATCTGCTCGACGGTCTCGAACATCTTCATCCCAACCGGCGTCGCGGTCAGGCGCAGGTAGCGCTGCAACCCGGCGACGATCGCGGGCCAGTCGTAGGCCTCTGGCTCCGGCGGGGCGTCAGGCGCAACGCCGACGGTTTCGGTGGTCATGCGGTCTCTCCTCTGCTTCCAGTGCTCTGACGGACCCAGTTCTCTGACGAGTCCCGTTCCCTGCGAGCATGGTACGGGCGGGTCGTCGCCCAGTATCGTTCAATCAGGCTGGCTGACTACCGCTGCGCAGACGGCTATGGTTCACACATTGAACCAGTCGAACCAGTCCGGAGCCAGCCCGCCAACGGAAGCAGTCAGCCATGCCAGCACTTGATGGACTTCGCGTCCTCGACATGACGCAGTACGAGGCAGGTACCTCCTGCACCCAAGCGCTCGCCTGGCATGGCGCCGACGTCGTCAAGATCGAACAGCCAGGCGTCGGCGACCCCGGCCGCGGCGTCGGCAGCGGTGACCCGATCGACTCGCACTACTTCATCAACTGGAATGCCAACAAGCGCTCGGTCACGATCAACCTGCGCGATGAACGCGGTCGCGCGCTGCTGTTCGAGATGCTGCCGCACTACGACGTCTTCGTCGAAAACTACGGACCCGGTGTGATGGAGAAGCTGGGACTGACCTACGAGGCGCTTAAGGATGTGCACCCCAGCATCATCTATGCGCGGCTCAAGGGATTCGGCCTCTCCGGCCCGTTCGCCAGCTACAAGAGCTTCGATCCTGTTGCGCAAAACGCCGCCGGCGCATTCTCGGTCACCGGCGAGACGGACGGCCCGCCAATGCGGCCGGGCGCCTGCGTGGGGGACAGCGGCACAGGGATGCAGCTTGCCTTCGCGATCACCTCGGCCTACGTGCAGAAGCTGCGCACCGGCGAGGGCCAGCACATCGAGATCTCGATGCAGGAAGCGATGACCTACTACGTCCGCACGCCGCTCGCGGGCACCCAGAGCTGGGGCGATGTCGCCGCCCAGCGGCGGGGCAACGGCTGGAACGGGCCCACCGACCTCTATCCCTGCAAGCCCCTGCCCGGTTCGGACAGCTCGAACGACTACATCTACATCATCGCCCTGACCACGCGCATGTGGGACACCTTCTGCGCCGCGATGGATCGTCCTGACATGGTCGTCGACCCGCGCTTCTGCGACGAACAGGCGCGCATTGACCACTCGGACGAACTGCGCGATCAGATTCGTGAGTTCACGCTCCAGCACGACAAGTGGGAAGCGATGCGCATCCTCGGGGAGGCGGGCGTGCCATGCTCGGCCACGCACGACACCTACGACCTCTTCCACAACCCCCACTTCGAAGCGCGTGGCTTCATCCAGGACATCGAGCATCCCCAGCACGGTCCCATCCGTCTGCTCGGTTGGGCGCCGAAGATGGAGAAGAGCGACGTGCCCATGAAAGCCGCGCCGCTTCTGGGGGAGCACACCCGCGAGGTGCTGCAGGACGACCTCGGCATCAATCCAGCATCCTTCGCCCAGCTCGAAGCGGAGGGGATCGTCAGCGCCTACCGCAACCACGCTTGATCACTCGCGACGATCGACGCTCGAAGCCTTCCCCTTTGGGTCGACCCCCGCTGCCCCGGGTCTCCGGGCGCGGGGAGACGTCTGGTAAGGGGTTCTCCGCTGCGCGTTCCCTATCATGGGTAAGAGAATTTGGCTGCGCCGGCCCGCGCACGCACAGGAGGATTTGCTGATGCCCGCTCTCGATGGAATGCGCATTCTGGACATGACTCAGTACGAAGCGGGCACCTCTTGCACGCAGGCGCTCGCCTGGCTGGGCGCCGACGTCGTCAAGGTCGAGCAGCCCGGCATCGGCGACCCCGGTCGCGGCGTGCGCACGGGCACGCTCAACTCTCCCTACTTCATCAACTGGAACTCCAACAAACGCTCGGTCACGATCAACCTGCAGGATCCCGCAGGGCGCGAGCTGCTGCTGGAGATGCTGCCGCACTACGACGTCTTCGTCGAAAACTACGGACCGGGCGTGATGGAGCGTCTCAACCTCACCTACGACGTGATGAAGGAGGCGCACCCCGGCATCATCTACGGACGACTCAAGGGCTTTGGGCTGTCGGGTCCGTGGCAGGACTACAAGTGCTTCGATATGATCGCCCAGTCCGCGGCTGGCGCGTTCTCGGTCACTGGCGAGCCCGACGGACCGCCGATGCTGCCTGGCTCGACCGTCGGCGACTCTGGCACGGGCGTCGAGCTGGCGCTCGCGATCACGGCCGCCTACGTGCAAAAGCAGCGCACTGGCGAAGGACAGTTCATCGAGATCGCCATGCAGGAGGCGATGACCTACTTCATGCGCACCCGCATCGCCTACGCCGAGTGGGGCGAGAAAGCCGCGCCACGGCGTGGCAACGCCGCCGGCGCGCCGACCGACCTCTACCCCTGTAAGTCCACACCCGAGAGCGAAGCGCGCGGCGACAACAACGACTGGGTCTACATCATGGTCGTCACCAGCCGCATGTGGGACACACTCTGCGCCGCCATCGACCGCCCCGAACTACTCGTCGACCCGCGCTTCGAGGACATGTGGAAACGCAACGAAAACGGCAAAGCGCTCTACGACGAGATCGCCAAGTGGACCAGGCAGCGCACTAAGTGGGAGTGCATGGAGGAGCTCGGTGCCGTCGGCGTGCCCTGCTCGGCCGTGCTCGACACCTACGACCTGTTCCACAACCCACACTTCGAAGAACGCGGCTTCGTGCATGACCTCGAACACCCCGCGCACGGCGACATCCGCCTGCTCGGCTGGGCGCCGCGCATGTCCAAGAGTGATGTGCCGATCGTCCGCGCGCCCCTGCTTGGCGAGCACACCGCCGAGGTGCTCTCCGATGACCTTGGCCTCAGCACCGGCGACCTGCAGGAGATGGAGGCGGCCGGCATCGTTGGCGGCGAACCGGTCTTCCCTGTCAAATAGCCGACCGCTCTCCGGAACGCATCCGAAGAGCGCGGCGGGATGCCTGCCGACGAGCTCCTCACAGGGCTCCCGCCGATCCTGCCCGAAGGCCAGATCCGCGCCCTGATTCTTGGTTCCTTTCCCAGCGTCCAGTCGCTCAAGCAGCGGCGGTACTACGCGCACCCGCAGAACTGGTTCTGGCGGGTCATGCAGCACTGCAACGTAATCGCCGACGCCCAGTCGCCCTACAGCGAGCGAGTCGAGCAGGTACAGGCGAACCAGATCGCCATCTGGGACCTCTACGCGCGAGTGCGCCGGCAAGGTTCAGGCGACGAGAAGATTCGAGACGCCGAACCGAACTCGATCGTCAAGCTGCTGGAATCGAAGGGGCCATTCCTCATCCTGCTCAACGGACGCCGCCGAGCAGAGCTGCGCCGCGCGCTCCCAGAGCTGGCAGCCGAACTGATCCCCCTACCGAGCACCAGCCCGCGTCCACTGCACTGGAACACGGAGGCGTCGCGCGCCGCCGCGCTGTCGGAATGGCGCACGGCACTCGATCGGGCCATCCGCCCAACATGATCGAATCGATTCGGCACCGAGGACTGCGCCGCGTGTACGAGCGTGGAGACTCGCGATACCTGACGGCACAGCACATCGAGAAAATCGAGGACATCCTCGGGCGCCTCGATGTGGCGACTGACACGTCTGAGATGGACATCACGGGATACAGGCTCCATCAGTTGCGTGGAGACCGGGTCGGCCACTGGGCGGTACGGGTGTCTCGAAACTGGCGAATCACGTTCCGTTTCGAAAACGGTAACGTGTACGATGTTGATCTCGTGGACTACCACTGAGGAGTAGCCATGCCGATGAACAACCCACCGCATCCCGGACGCTCGCTGCTCCGAGACTGCATCGAGGAACTTGACCTCACCATCGCAGAAACGGCCCGACATCTTCAGATCGACACGCGGGTACTGGAAGCAGTCTGCCGCTGCAACGCCCCAATCACCGCTGATCTGGCGGTGCGTATCGACATGGCCTTCGGCGGCGGCGCCGACACCTGGCTCGCTATGCAATCCGCACACGACCTCACCCAAGCGCGCAAGACAGCTTGTGAGATCAAGAGGATCAGACGGGCAGCGTGACCACGTTCTTCCCTCAAGGACACATACAACTACATCAAGCAGAACATCGAGGATTGGATCGAAAAAGCCATCACCGCCAGAGAGACCCAGTTTAGCGCCATGTCGCAGCCCGCACACCCTACCGTAGACCCATCAGGCATCCACACTCATCTGACGATCTTGCAGGGGATCATCAGCCGCATGGCGTCGAACAGTCAGTCGTGCAAGACCTGGTGCATCACGATCGTAGCCGCCGTATTCATCCTGGCCGTCAACATCTCGAGCGACGGAATAGCGCTCATCGCCTTGCTCCCCATTCTTCTGCTGGGCGGGCTCGACGTTTACTATCTCGGCCTCGAACGTGCCTTCAGACGCTCGTACGAGGACTTTGTCGCCGCCCACCATCGGGGTGATGATCTGGGTGCAACGCTCTACGTACTGGCGCCAACGAAGAGTCAATTCTCAAGCTTCGCAGCATGCCTCCGCTCTCCGTCGATCTGGCCGTTCTATTCCGTGCTACTCAGCTTCACGATCCTAGTGACGCTCATCCTCCTCTTCGTCGACCACTAGCTCAGAGGACATGCGCTGTTTCAGATAACCCGGCTCACTTCTCTGGAGCGCCCAGCTTCCCCACCAGCGACGCGGTCATCTCCAGCAGTGGACAGTCCACTCCCAACTCCCTAGCGCGTTGCGCCGGCCTGCGGAAAATCGCGTCGACCTCCAGTGGTCGCCCCTCAGTGAAGTCGATCACTGTACTCGGGCGGTATGCGCCCATGCCAGCCGTCTGCGTCAGGTACTGGTCACAGAGCGCATCACCGTCGATGCGGACCGCCTGGCCGTGAGCGGCGAGGTCGGCGTTGCCGGCGGCCACAACCTCGCGCATCATCTCATGCGCGATGCGGCGCAGCGCGGGATCGTGAATCACCTGGTCGGTCGCCACGCCGCCCGCGATCACGCAGAGGCCGTTGAAAGGAACGTTCCAGCCCAGCTTCTCCCAGCGCGCCTTGAGCAGGCTCTGCTCAGGTCGAATCTCGACGGCTGATCCTGCGAACAGATCGATCGCACACTGCAGCTCGCCAACGTCGTCTCCCACATGACCAATATTCAGCGCGCCAAACTCCTGGTGCTGCACTAGACCAGGCTCCCCGCGCGTCACTCCGATGAATCCCAGTCCGCCGAACAACGACGTGCCTGTGGGCAACCGCTCCGCAATCGCCTCGTCCACACCGAGTCCGTTCATGATCGCCAACACGCGCGTCCGCTCGGAGAGCAGCGGCCCGACGAGGTCGGGTACGTCCGGGATCGCCGTCGCCTTGAGTCCCACAAGCAGCCAATCGACGTGTCCATGCGAAGCCAGCGCTTCGGGCGTGCGCTCGACGAGCGGCTCGCGGAGATGCAGGTCGCCGAGATGGCTCGTGAGGCGTAGTCCGCCTCGCTTGACCGCCTCGTAGTCGCGACGCATCAGGAATCGCACGCTATGGCCGGCCTCGGCCAGACGCATACCGTAGTAGCTCCCGACCGCGCCCGCGCCGACCACGGCGATGCGCTGGCTCATCATCAGCCTCAACCGCCGATCGGTAACCGCGCTGACGGCTTCACGGGCTTGAAGGCTTGATCCAGCGGCTCGATAAAGCGGTCGATGCTGAAGAGGCTGAGATCGTGAGCGGTCTCGCGGTGCATCGAGAGATCAGCCAGCGCCTCGCCAATCGCCGGTGAGAACTTGAACCCATGCCCCGAGCACGGACTCGCCAGCACGATGTTCGGCCGTTTGGGATGAATGTCGATCAAGAAATGCGCGTCGGGCGTGTTCGTGTACAGACAGGTCTCGGCCCGCAGCAGCTCGCCACCTACATCGGGGAACGTCCGCGATAGCCAGTCGCGCACATTGGACTCGTCGGCTTCGGTGATCTCGCGCGGATAATCGTTCGGGTCGACCTCGTCGAGCGGTTGATGGTGCCCAAGCTTGAATCCTTTACCGATGTCGGGGAATCCGTAAGCGAAATCCTGCGGCCCACGCTCCCACATCCAAAACGGCAACGCGCCTTCGACAAACTGCTCTCGATTGCGGCGCGGCTCGAACCAGAACATCACCTGCCGCGTCACCCGCAGCGGCAGCTGCAACTTGCCGACCAGACCAGCATTCCAGGCGCCCGCAGTGACCACCATCCGCTCCGCCTCATAGCGGCCCGACGACGTATCGATCACGATCGGTGACTCCACATCGCCCATGCTCAGTGGCAACCAACGCTCGACCGGTTCGTCGAAATGCAGCTCCGCCCCGTGCTGTGCTGCCTGGTCGAGCTGACCGCTGAGCGCCGTGTCGATGTCGATCATCCCGCCGCGATGCTCTAGCACGCCGACGGTGTCATCCTCGGCCAGAATCGCCGGATACCGTCGACGCAGCTCGCCCGCGTCGAGCACGTCGACATCGATGTCATGCTCACGCGCGCTGGCGAGCACGCCCCGTACCATCGATGCGCCACCGACGCCCAGCGTCAACGCGCCCGTCCGACGGAAGAGCGGTTGACCGATCGTCTCCGCCAGCTCGTCCCAGAGCTCGTAGGCTCGGCGTACGAACGGCACATACGACGGATCCTCGTAGTAGGCCTCGCGAATGCCGCGCGAATCACCGTGCGTCGACCCGAACACATGCGGCGGACGGAAGCGATCGAAACCGATCACCCGCTGTCCGCGCAACGCCAACCTATGCGCCGCCGCCGAGCCCATCGCGCCAAGCCCCACGACCGCCACATCGAAGCGCTGGTTCATGGTCATACGCCACCTCCAGCCGCCAATGCGTCGGCCTGCGCCGACCGCTCCGACGCCACCTGCGACATCGAGTTGTCCTCCCAATAGAGCACATGCTCCACGTGCTCGCGGATCGACCACTCGTCATTCGGGGCCTGCGCATCGAGCAGCCCGTCGTCCATGTTGAGTAACTGTCCGACGAGCTCAGCCCGCTCGCGGATCAAGTCACGGGTCAGGTGCGCCAGCGCCGACTCCTGCATCCGCTTTGCCGTAAAGCGCGCCGTCGAGACCGCGCCCGCGTGCATCCGATCATGCTCCGCGTTATGTACCAGTAGTCGCTGCAGACCGCCATCCATCGCGCAGCCGTGCGCGGTGGGGAAATCGAGATCAGCGTCATCCAGCGCCGCAAGCTGCTCGACGGTGTCGGCCAGCTGCCGCAGCAGCTGTACCGCGAGCGCGGCGGATTCGAGTGAAGACATCGGGACTACTCCTTCGGCTTCGTTCGTGCGAGGAACTCGAGCAGCGTGCGGTTCGTGAACTCCGGCGCCTCTTCAGGAAAGAAGTGGCCAGCGCCGGGTACGCCGACCGCTGACAGATCGGGAAAGTACATCGAAAACTGGTCGAAGAACGGATTGCCCGATGGCGTCTCCGTGCTGGCCGGGTCGCCGCTCGTGAGGCGGGAGTTGCCGTACATCCAGAGCGCCGGCTTCTCGAATCGCTTGTGCCGATCCTCCGGCCCATACTCCATGAACTCGCGCCCCCAGGGATGCTCGCTCAGCCCCCGTCGCCAGACCTCACCGACCAGCGCCGACGTCAACCGCTCACAGCGATACCCGCCCGCCGCTTGCGCATCCGGGCGCATCCGATGGAACGGCAGGGCGTGTCGGTAGTACGAAATCGCCGCTGCGTGCGAGTCGTGATCGGCAAACGCCGCCTGGTAGACCCGCACATCCTCGTCCGTAGCCCAGCGGTTCGGCGTGAGCCGTCGCCCCGACACATTCCACGGCGAAGCAGGCCAGCCGGGCAGTTCAGGATCGGACTGGCCAGTGAAGATCATCTCGATGAACTGCGCGTGGTGCTCGGCGAAGAACAGTTCGGGCAGCGCCCGCGCCTTGAACCAGAAACCGTGGATCGCGGCCGGCGTCCAGACCGTGCAGAGTGTATCCATCAACGCTGTCCGCGAGACGCGCTCCTGGTAATCGATCACCAGCTTGAAGCCGATGATCCCGCCCCAATCGTGCCCCACCACTGCCGCCTGCTCAACATCGAAGTGATCCAGCACTCCGACCATGTCGGCCGCCAGCGTCGCACGGGAGACCGGCCCCAACGGTTTATCCGACTTGCCGTATCCACGCGTATCGGGCACGATCACGCGGTAGCCCGCGTCGACCAGTGCCGGTATCTGCTTGCGCCATTCGTACGATGTCTCAGGGAAACCGTGGATCAGCAACACCGGTTCCCCGTCCGATGGCCCATCGGTCAATACATTGATCCAAATGCCGTTGGCGTCAATCCGCTGGGTCTCCATGCACCACTCCAATCCGCTCTACCAATCAGCTTTGTGGGCAGGCTAACGCGCCGTGCGAATGAATATCGTATATTGCGTGCCATGACGACAGCCCAGACCAACCAGTACCGACAACTCAGCGCCGAGTATCGTCGCAAAGCGCACGAGCACCTGCAGGCCGGCGACCTTACACAAGCGTCGGAAAAAGGATGGGGCGCGGCCGCGACCGCGATCAAGGCGATCGCCGAGGCGCGAGAAATGGAGCACGCAGGACATCGCGATCTGTGGCGCGTGGTCCGGACACTCGTGCGTGAAAACGAAGACCGCGATATTCGAATCGGCTTCGCAACGGCCGAGTCGTTGCATATCAACTTCTACGAAGCCTGGCTCGAGCGGGACGACGTAGAACACTACCTCAACGAGGTGGAGGGATTGCTGGCGAAGCTGGAGTCACTGACACCAGACTACTGAGCCTCGTGCAGGTAACTCGCGCAGATAACCAGGAACGGGCCTAGCCAAACGCGGGTAACACCTCGTTGACCACGCGGTCGTACATCGCCTGCTGATCGTAGCCCACCAGACGCAGCGTGATCGTCGTCGCGCCGGCGTCGACGTAGCGCTGGATGTCAGCGATGCACTGCTCAGGCGTGCCCATCGCCACCCATAGATCCAGCTGCGCGTCCGAGTACTCGGTCGTGTAGTAGGCCTCGAGGTAGCGCCGCGACTCGTCTAGCGCCGCCGCACGGTCGTCATTTACGTTGATGTTGTAATAGACAGCGACTTCGAAGTCATCGGGCAATGTGCGCCCTGCTTCGTCGGCATAGCGACGGATATCCGCCGTGTACTCCTCGACGATCGCGGGAGGCTGGAAGGTCGTCATCCAGCCGTCGCCCAACCGCGCGACCCGCCGCAGACCGTTCTCACGGTTACGCCTCAGGTCAGGGCGTGGATTCGACGTCACCCAGATCGGAACCGGCCGCTGCACCGAGCGCGGCTCGACCGTCACATCATCGAAATCGTTGTACTCGCCGTGGTACGAGAACCGCTCCTCGGACGTCGCCAGCCGCATGATCTCGATCGCCTCCTCCATGCGCCGCATCCGCGATGCTGGCGCGATGCAGAAGGCGTCGAACTCGGATAGCATGTCGCCGCCACCCGGCGCGGGCTGGCCCATACAGGCGGCGAAGATCGAGCGTCCGTTAGACATGAAATCAAGCGATGCCCACTGATACGCCAACAGCAGCGACGGCCGCAGCGGTGTGGAGGCGAAGCAGGCCGGCCCAATCCGCACGCGATCGGTCACGACCGCCAACGCCGACATCAACCCCAGTGCGTCCAGCCGCGGCTTGGCAAGCAGCGAGTCGCCGACCCAGATGCTGTCCCAGCGTTCATCAGCGTCTGCGCGCTGCGCGAGCGCGATCATGTCCTCCAGCGTCGAAGCGCCAGTCACGACGCCACGATTCGAGAGCGTCAGTCCAAATTGCACCACGTGAACCCTCCGATCATGCCAGCGTCCAGCCTGGACACTCATGGCTCGATCAAAATAATCTTGACGGGAAACGTCGGGAACTGACGCTGCAGTCCCATGATGTCCGTGACTAGCATTTCCCCGCGCCCCACACCGCTAGACATCTCCCGCTGGAGGCGGTAGGAAGGCACAATCTCGACTGCGACATCGGCCTCATTCTGGCGGTAGAAGTACTCGAGCTTCGCCATATCATAGAACATAGCGAAGTACTTTCCGAATTGAACCTCGACCAGTACGCGGTTGTTCGCAAAATCGATTTGCTTCGTCCCAGCACTGATCTCCGACGTGTCCCAACCGGGAACGTTGGGCGGAACCGAACGCTTGAGTTCTCTGAATCCTCGTGCAGTAAATTCACGGCTGAACGCCTGATTCATCGATCGCGGATCATAGAGCAGCTTGCCTTTCATCGTACGCTCGCTGCTGATCTTGGTTTGATGATCACTGCCGGCGGCGGAGATCGTCTCGTCGATCAGCGCATCGATCTCGGGGTAGTCACACTTCATGATCTGCGCGCCGCCGAGATGCGAATGGGCGTGGACGATGCGCATAGCGTTACAGCAATTTGGTTGTAGACGATGCTGGCGGCGGTTGGTGGATCGGTCGGTTCATTGGACGCGTGCGGAGCAATCCGTTCCGCTCCTGCCGCACCCGCTCCAGGCCGATCTCGTAGTAGCGCGGATCGAGCTCCGCGCCGACCGCGCGGCGTCCGTGACGCAATGCGCCGACTGCAGTGGTTGCTACGCCCATGTAGGGGTCCAGCACCCAGTCATCGGGCTCGGTCATCGACAGCACGAGACGCTCCACCAGTTCGACCGGAAATTGGCAGGGATGCTCGGTCTTCTCAACATGGTTGTGCTTGACATTCGGAAAAATCCAGACGTCTCCCGGATTCTTGCCCAGCGGATTACCCGACAATTGTCCCGCCCTGGTGCCTTTGAAATGGCGCTTGTTGGGATACTTCTGCGGTACCCGAATGGGGTCCGCATCGAAGTGATACCTGTCAGATTTGGTGAACCAGGAAATCGTCTCGTAACGGCCAGACAACCGCTTGGTGCAGTGCAAGCCGTGCTCGAAGTGCCAGACGATGCGGTTGCGCATCTTCAGCCCGAGTTCGCGGAACAGCGGAAACAGCAGCGCGTCGAGCGGAACGATCTCTCCGTTGCGCACGTAGTTGCCCGTCTGCCAGCAGAGTGATCCATCGACGGACAGCACGCGGACGCACTCGCGAATCACCTCCGACTGAGCAGCGACATACTCATCGAGCGTCTGCGCTCGCTCGTACTGCTTGCCAATGTTGTATGGAGGCGAGGTCACGACCAGCCGCACGGACTCGTCCGGCATGTCCTCCAACAGTTCCCGACAATCGCCCAGTCGGAGTGCGCACGCTGCGTTCGGATTCCAACCGCTGTCGCGCACGGAACCAGAGCCACTCACTGCAACGTCCGTCATGGCGGACATGGTACTGCAGCGCTGCGCTCGATCAGATCAGGCGGTGACGCCCTCGAGCGCGAAGCTGCGGATTAGCTCGGCGACGGCTTCGGGCGCCTCAAGATCGGCTGCGTGTGGCGCGCCATCGATCACCACCGACTGGGCGCCGGGAATCGCCGCCCGCCAGATATCGCCCATTTCCTGCGCCACCACCTGGTCATGCTCCGACGTCGCCACGAGCGTGCGAGTGTCGATTCGTACGAGCCGACGGCCCACGCCCGTGTCCGGGATCGGCCACATGAACTTGGCCGACGCCCGCAGGTCGAGCAGCTCGGTCACGTAGGCGTCCAGCGGATCGCGGTCCGCCATCAGTAGCTCATTGCGCCTCTCCGGGTCGGTGAAGAGCACCGCCGTCGGGAAACCGGGATGCTGCGCGAAGATATCCTCACCCGGGTGCTGTTCGGACCACAACCCCAGCGGGTTGATCAAGGTCAGCGACTGCACGACATCGGGTCGAATCGCAGCGATCTCCGCACCGATCCAGGCGCCAATGCTCAGCCCAGCCACGTGCGCCGACTCCACGCCCAGAGTGTTCAGCAGGTCGACGTTGAAGAGCACCAGATCCAGCCCATCGCGAGCGCCCGGCAGATCGTCCTTGGCAGGCCCCCAACCAGGCTGATAAGGCGCGATCACGTGGAAGTCTGCCGCCAACGCTTCCAGCGCTCCGCCCCAGCGGGGAATCCCCGTGACGGGATGCAGGAACAACAACGCAGGCGCGTTCGCGTCGCCACCCTCCCAGACATGCGCGGTCTGGCCACCCGGCCGGAGGTCCAGCGTCGTCAATTCAGCCATCAGTTCACTCCTACCCATTCTCGGGTCGTTGTCCGGTCATACGCCGACGCCAATGGCGACGGCGACCAATGGTCATCATGATCGTCCCACAGATGTCGTACACGCGGGATGACCTGCTCAGCGAACAGTCGCGTGCTGCTCAGGGTTAGCTCGTGCGACATGTCGCCGATATGAAACACCCCGATCAGGTGTCCCGCTCGCAGCGTACTCATCAAGTGTTCGAGCTGCTCGGCGACTGTCGTCGGCGAGCCTGCCGCCAGCGACCCCGCCTCGATCCGCTCATTCCAGGTCGGGACCCGCGACGGCCGCTGCACTGACGCCGTCGCCAGCGTCTGCGCGGCGCGCTCACGGATGCCTCGCTCCGTGCGCCAGCCCGGCGCCTCCGTCCAGCCCGCAAACTCGTCCAGCGTGTGCCGCGACGTGTAGTCGATGTGTTCCTGATACCGCTGCTGCGCCTCGTCGTCCGTCTGCGCCACCACGATCGTCTGCGAAACCGCGCCCTGATACGGATTGCATGGCGCTCCATGCGCAGTCACCCGAGACCAAAAGCCGTCCATCGCCGCCTGCGCCGGCGCGAGCCCGCGGCTGGCCAGACAAACATAGGCGTAGCCACGCTCAGCACAGAGGTCCCACGTCTCCGACGAAATTCCGTCGGCGGGCATCCAGATCGGCGGATGCGGACGCTGGATCGGTCGCGGCCAGATGTTCACATAGCGCAACTTGACCGATTCACCGTTCCAGGCGAAGACATCCGGGTCCTGCCACGCGCGAAGCATCAGATCCAGGTGTTCGCGGTAGACATCGCGGAAATGCGCTGGATTCGCGCCGTAGGCGAAGTTGGCGTCCATCGGTGTCCCCAGCGGCAAGCCGGCCACGACCCGCCCGCCAGACAGCACGTCGAGCATCGCGATCTCCTCCGCTGCGCGGGTTGCGGGACGGTAGAGCGCGATCGACATCCCCAGCAGGACGATCGCCGCGCGCGACGTCCGACGCGCCAGCGCCGCCGCCATCAGCTGCGGCGAGGGCATCAGCCCGAATACGTTCTGGTGATGCTCGTTCACCACCAGCCCATCGAAGCCCACGCGCTCGGCGAACTCGAGCTGGTCGAGATACTCGTGGTACAGCCGCCCGCCCTCAACTGGGTCGTACAGCCGCGAGTCCGCATCGACCCACACCGAACGGTTGCGCGCGCGAAAGTCAGCGGGCAAGTGCGGCCACGGCATGCCGTGGAACCAGTGAAACTTCACGCTGAGCGCTCAGCCGGCCGCGCCGCCGAGGACTAGTTGACGGCGCTCAGCACCGGTGCGGGGGGAGCGACCTTATCCGCCGAGACCGGCGTCGGCGACCAGTGATCCTCGTAGTCCTCCCAGATGTGCTTCACGCGCGGCATCACCTGTTCGGCGAAGAGCTTCGTCGATGCGCGCGCCTTGTCGTCGGGCATGTTTCCGCAGTGCAGCAGAGAAACCAGGTGACCTACCTGCAGCTTCGTCGCCAGCGCCTCGATCTGTTCGGCTACCGAATCCGGCGAGCCGGCCACGATGTAGCCCTCGCGTACCCAGTCCTTCCACTCCAGCGTGTGCGCGACGCCCAGACCCTGCGCGCCGCCCGCCCTCAGACCAGCGCGGATCGTGTTCTCGGTGCGGTATCCGGGCGCATCGGCGAAGCCGGGGTATACGTGCAGGCACTTATCGAAGAAGTACTGCAGATGCTCGGTGTACATTTGCTCGGCCTGGTCATCGGTCTCGGCGACCACGATCTGCTGCGCGAATGCACCCTGGTAGGGGTTGAACTCCACACCCATCTCGCCCAGACGGTTCCAGAAGCCCTGCATCAGCGCTTCGCCGCGCACATAGCCGTTGAACGAGAGGTACGAGTAGTTGTAGCCCATCTCGCCGCAGAAGTCCCAGGTCTCGACCGAGCCGCCGCCGGGAATCCAGATCGGCGGATGTGGCTGCTGCACCGGACGCGGCCAGATGTTCACGTAGCGCATCTTGTTGTACTCGCCGTTCCAGGCGAACACATCCGGGTCCTGCCAGGCGCGCAGCACCAGGTCGTGATTCTCGCGATACTTATCGCGCAGCGTGGCTGGGTTCGAGCCAAAGCAGAAGTTGTCGTCCATCGACGTGCCCACCGGGAAGCCGGCCACCAGCCGCCCGCCCGACATCACGTCCAGCATCGCCATCTCCTCCGCCACCCGCGTCGGCGGATTGTAGAGCGCGATCGACTGCCCCAGCAGCAGGATCGTCACATCCTGCGTGCGCCGCGCCAGCGACGCCGCCATCAGCTGCGGCGAGGGCATCATCCCGTAGGCGTTCTGGTGATGCTCGTTGATCCCGATCCCGTCGAAGCCCAGCGAGGCCGCGTACTCCAGCTGGTCGAGATACTCGTTGTACACACGGTGCCCCTCGACCGGGTCATAGAGCCGCGAGTCGACATCGACCCAGACCGAGCGGTTGGTCTCGCGGAAATCCTCCGGCAGGTGCGGCCAGGGCATCAGGTTGAACCAGTGAAACTTCATCGAGGTCTCCTCGCAGGAGTCACAGCGCAGTGCTGCCGCCAGTGTAGACGCTCAGCTGCAGGCACGTTCCCAGACCTTCTTGCTACCATGTGGCAGGAGCTCTCGCGATGACCACCAAATCCTCACGGACTGCTCAGACCATCGGTCCCGGAGTGCCGCGCATACCGACGCCGCGCGAGCGTCGCGCCTACGCCGCGCAGAAGCGGAATCACCAGTTCTTTCTTGACCACAAATGGGAACTCTTTGATCGTTTCCCCAATCATTCGCTGCTGATTTACGACGATCAGATTGTCGAGGCATTCGCCGACCCATTGGATTGCATTGACCGACGCGATGCGCTCGACAGTGAACAGCGAGCCACTGTCTGGATCGGAAGGCCCCACCGAGCGGGGCACTGGAGCCTGTGACCCGACGTGTCTCGGGCTACTTCCGCGAACACCGACGCGGCGACCTGTCGCCGTCATCACTGGCGCCATACCTCCTTGCCCGTTTCGGGCCTGAACCATCCACCGACGCCATCGAAATGCTGATCGACACCGGCGCCGACTGGACCACGCTCGGTCCCATCGACGCGCTCACACTCTTCGGTCGTAGCTATCTCGAGCTTGAATTCGATAACAACCCCAGAAAGATCGAGCTATCAGGGTTCGGACAAGGAAACACGATCGCCGTACTCTCGCTCTCCGACCTCTGGTTGCACGACACATCCGGCGAGGATTGCCGCATCAGCCTGCCGATCGCTATCTGCAAGCCGACGCCACAAATCCCAGGTGCGCACGGCAATTGGACGCTACCCTCACTACTCGGGCGCGACGCCCTACGCCACTTCGACCTGCAGCTATCCTACAACCCACCAACAGTCACGCTACTCGAACGGCAGATCTCCTGAATCCTGCTGCGCTCTCCCCTCGTAGATTTTCACGCGGTCTACGATGTATTGCAACAGCGTCATCCCTGCATTACAGTATAGGCGCGCTTCGGGATCATCGAGCAGGGCATCGGTCGGATGCGCCAAGCTATTTTCGTTTCGTGCAGCATTCAGGCCGGCAACAATTCTTGCACAGCCTTTCAGAATATCCGCCGCTGCACGGTCCCCTTTGGCAATCTGGAAAGCAGGATGTCGCTCTCGAATGAATCCAAATGAATCCACAAGTTTCTTGCTTTGGCCATTGTCAATATCAATTTCTTGAAGCAATTGCTTTGCGCACGCGTGAAGCGCAGTGTGGATTCGATCAGTCGCCTGGCTGAACTCTCCTCGATCTCGATGAGCGCGCGCAGCGTCCAGTGCTTTCCGGGCAACTTCGGGCAACGACGGAGGCACGGAGGTCACATCCACTGGGTTGCTCACCGCCTCCAGACGATTAATCCAAGCCCGAATCCTGTTGTCGGCGTCCGCCTGCGTTCGGTTCTTGGATAAATCGACTGGAAGCTTTTTTAGCACACCCCTGAGGATTGTAGCCTGTTGACTCGAAGACGCGCCCTCCAGCGCATCGATGAACCGTTCGCGTTTCGTTTTCACGTAGCCCCCTAGCGGCTCGGTCTCTCGCAAGACGCCCGGATGAGAATCGGGAAGCTGGCAGTACCGACGGAAAAATTCCGTCAGGCTCTTGTGGGTGAACTCCAGCAGCTCTCCTTGCTCAACACCGATCCAACTGTCTACAACGAAATCCACCACCTCTGGCGGAAGCTTCCTGGAACCCATTATCTACTCTCTTCCTAGTGTCAGTTCTGGGAACATACAGGCACCGTACAGTGACTTCGCCAACTTGCGCAAGCGCTTGATCAATTGTTTTCCACCATCCAGTGTGGATAACGTTCACAACCTGGACGTACCAACCCTCACCCCAGCAACCGACCCACCAACCCCTCCACCCGCTGACCCTCCTCCGACACCTCTAGCCACTGCCGGATCTCCCGACGTGCGACCGTGACTGATACTGATTTGCCTTGTGCCTGACGCTCCGCGCTCAGCTCCGACCATATCCGCTGCGCTCCCGCCGCCGCCGCCCGCCCCGCCTCGGCGATCTCCACGTGCAGCGCATCCGACGCATCAAACCCGGGTATCGGCAGCCGCCACAGATGCTTCTGTACATGGCGCGCGCCGAACTGACCCTTCGACATCAACGGCTGCACGGCCGTTTCCAGCACCTTGCTATTGATGATCGCAGTCAGGTAGCTCGCCTCAGTTTCCGTGGCGCAGGCAATCCAGAACAATGTCGTGTCTACGACTGGATCTGGATCACTAATGATCGCCGCAGTCGGCCGCCCGGAAGATGCGTATAAGACGCGGATGTGGTAAGCATTGGACCACCGCCCCACCGCCCCACCGCCCCACCGCCCCACCGCCCCACCGCCCCACCGCCCCACCGCCCCACCGCCCCACCGCCCCACCGCCCCACCGCCCCACCGGGACGCTGCGCGCTCAGCTTGCCCATGTAATTAATCTGTTCGAGTAGCGAGAGTTTGTTATTGATACTCTTGTGATCGTCCCACAGTTCATTTACCGTTCGCCAGCGCCGGCGCATCCGCTCGCTCAGCGACATGGGCTCGAGACCGTACCAGCCGCCCTCGCTGTCTGTGCGCTTGACCAGTTCGCCTCCGTCCTGGGAGAGCGGCAGCACGGCCCGTAGCGGCTCGAGCAGCGTGTAGGGCGCAACCGTCTCGCCCAGATGCACATCGAAGACGTGCGCCGCGTCGATCGTCTGCCCCGCCAGCGACGACGGATTGAGATCGCGCCAGGGCGACTTCTCCTGCCGACTGCGTCGCGCCGAGACGCTGCGCGTGTTGGCCGCCCGGATGAGCGTGGTCGGCTGCTCGATGTTGACGAAGAACAGCAGTCGTGGAATTATTGTCGCGCCGTTACGGGCGCGCTCACCGTAGGGCGAGGCGTACGCACCCGAAGTATCCACCAGCGGCACTGGCTCGCTCCTGAACGGTCCGCCCTGCGGTCCATGCCAGCGCTGCGCCTCTCGTGGCAGCGGTTTGCCCCTCGCTTCCTGCCGCGCGCGGCGCAGAAAGACCACCGACGCCGGCACGGGAAAGAACGTGTTCGGTTCAATCCGCTCCAGATCCCACGGCGGTCGCGCGCCCAGATCGACGGCGAGCTCGCCCCAGTCTCCCGTGCGCCATTTCGCAAACTGACCAGTCTGCAGCGCGCTGTGCGGCAGCACCATCCCGGCCACCCCGCCCGGCTTCAGATACAGCTCAGCGCAGCGCGCGTAGAACAGGCCCGCGATGTCCTGGTGCGTGGCGTACTGCCGTC
Source organism: Dehalococcoidia bacterium (assembly GCA_963422755.2). Lineage (GTDB taxonomy): Bacteria > Chloroflexota > Dehalococcoidia > Bin125 > Bin125 > Bin125. Next base: position 1,445,251 of record OY730488.1, on the reverse strand, counting down.
CCGTCCAGATGTCGTAGCGCTGCTTGCTCAGACGCTCGTGCTCCTCGCGCAGCGTCGCCTCCGTCCTGTTGTAGGTGATCCAGGGCGGATTGCCCACGACCACGTCGACCGGCTCGCGCCGCAACGCCACCGGACGCAGCAGATTCTTCACGTAGTAGCCCCAGATATGGTCGCGACCCTCCGCGTGCAAGCGCTCCAGCGTGCGCGCCGTCGCCTCCAGCATCTGGTAATCGGCGCTGCCGCGCTCGAAGCCGCCATCAGCCTTCAACGCCCAGACCGGGTCCTGGCCCGACTCAATATGCTGCGTGATCGCCGCCAGCGTCTGGTCGAACCAGTCCGACTGCTCGACCAGCGCCAGCGGAAACTCGAGCACCAGATTATGCTCGAGCTCGCCGTCCGACGCGTCCTCGATCTGGATCGTCACGCGGTCGCGATCGAACAGCTGTCGCGAATCGGTGCGCAGCTGCAGCGAGTCGCCCAGATAGATCGGCGCCGACACCTCGAGCCGCCCGCCGACGTCGGCCGCAGCGTGAATCGCGTCGCGCGCGGCGAACGTCCAGGTCGCCCGCGCCAGATGCACAGCGACCGGATGCACATCGATCCCGATCACCTGATTGATCAAACCCTCCAGCGTCGCGCTCGGCCCCAGCCCCGCGTCCCGCGCCGCCGCCAGATACTTAGTCGCCGCCACATGGATGAACGTCCCCGAACCGCAGGCCGGGTCGAGCACGCGCTGATTGAGCGGATCGGTCACGACCTCATCCACGATCATCCGCGCCAGCCAGTCGGGCGTGTAGTACTCGCCCAGCCGCCGACGATCCTCAGCCGGGATCACCGCCTCATAGAGGATGCGTGCGATGTCCGACTGCGACTGCTCCCAGTTGAAACGCGCGGCGCGGCGCGCCAGGCCGCGGATCCAGTCGCCGTCGCCGACCTCGGCCGGCCAACTGAAGAAGTCAGATTCCACCACACCGCTGACGCCAGTGCGGTCGACGAACAGCTGTCCGCCCAGCAGCGCCGCGGGGTCATCATGCGCCGCCGCCTCCAGATCGATCCCGAAGGCGGACTGCAGGGCCAGCCCAACCACCGCAGACAGATAGGTGTGGCGCACGAAAAGGCGGTCGAGGTCGGGCGCGTCCGCCACAACCTGGCCAAGCGCGGCGGCGAGCAGGCTGCGCCAGAGGTCGCGCTTCAGCGCCACCGTCGGCTCGTCGCGGTGCTCCTGGTAGAGCGTGTCCAGCGCCGCGATCTGCTGCGCGAAGCGCGGGCCGTCGCCGAGACGTGAGCGGACTTCGTCGTCCGCCGGGTGCACGCCGCGCGCCTCCAGCGCCTGCGAATGGTCGCGCAGCCACTCGTACAGCAGCACGCCGCCGCCCTGATCGCCATCGCTGAGCGTGAAGGCATTGGGCGGCTGCGTGCTGACCGCGCCCATACCCGGCCAGCGCAAGACCCAGTACTTGCCGTCGCTGAGGATGCCGAGACGCTGCGGTTGGCCGCCCGCGACCGCCGCGCGCAGATAGGCGTCGAGCTGCGCGACGTGCTCTACGGACGGATTGATGCGGTCGCCGATGCGTCGCTTGAACTCGACGATCACGTCGCGCGTGCGCAGGTCGACGCGACCCGACCCGTCGCTGGCGGGCGACTGCTCCATCTCGATCTCGTCGGGCGAGACGAGCTCGGTGCCAACCAGGAAGTCGCGCACGGCCGCGCCGATCTCAGCCTCGGGGCGCGCCTGGTCGTGGCGCTCGAGAATCCGCCGCGCAAATGGGGCGCAGAGCTCAGGCGTCGGCGTGTCGGGCATGACGCAAGTGTATCCACGCCACCCAGTTCCACTCCTAGACTGACTGCATGAGCGCGCGCGCAGCTTCCTGCTACCGCCATCCCGAGACCTGGGCCGGGGTGCTCTGCCAGCGCTGCGCGCGGCCGATCTGCACGCAGTGCATGATCACGGCCGCGGTCGGCTTCCACTGTCCCGAGTGCGTCGTCGAGGGGCGCAAGCGTCAGCGTCAGTGGTCGACCGCCTCGCCGATCCGCGTCACCCAGGCGCTGGCTGTAGTGAATGCCCTGGTCTGGCTGATCGTCGTGCTCTACACCGGCTCGCTATCGCTCTGGGGCGGCGGCGTGACTGAGCTGCACGTCGATTTCGCGCTGCACGGCGCGTTCGTGCACGAGGACGGCGAGTGGTGGCGTCTGGTCAGCTCGGCGTTTCTGCACTACGGCCTGCTGCACATGGCGATGAACGTGTTCATTCTGGTCCTGCTGGGTCGCATGCTGGAGCCGGCGATCGGCCCTTGGCGGATGCTACTGCTCTACGGCGTCTCACTAACCGGCGGCGCGCTGGGCGCGCTGCTGGTCGAACCGAACGCGTTCACGGCGGGCGCTTCGGGCGCGGTCTTCGGCCTGGCCGGGGCGGTCGTGATCGCCGAGCGCGCCTCCGGTCGGCGCTGGCAGGACTCCGGCATCCTGATGTTCCTCGTGATCAACATCGTGTTCTCGCTGCTCATCCCGCGCGTCAGCATCGGCGGGCATCTGGGCGGGATGATCGTGGGCGGGCTGGCGGCGCTGATCCTCTGGAGCTTCCCCAACTGGAGCGGGTTCATGAGCGCCGCCTCGAAGATCAAGCTCCTGCGTCCGCTGCCCGAGCTACTGGTCTTCGGACTGGGCGCGTTGTGCGTCTACCTGGCGCTCGAAGTCGCCGCACCACGCTGGTTCAATCCGATCCTCGGGTTCTGAGGAACCGCATCGACGCAGCGGGTATCCTACGCGCAACGAACAGGCGAGAGGACTTCGAGATGAGCGACCGATTCGACGGCATGGTGGCGATCGTGACCGGCGCGGCAGGCGGGATCGGACGCGCGACCTGCGTCCGCTTCGCTGAGGACGGGGCCAAAGTCGTTGCGGTCGACCTAGCCGGCTCAGACCTCGACGAGACCGTCGCCGCGATCAGCAGCGCCGGCAGCGAGTGCATCACGGTCGAAGCCGACGTCACGCAGGAAGCCGACGTCGCCCGCTACGTGTCAGAGGCGCGAGCGGCCTACGGCCGAGTCGACGCATTCTTCAACAACGCCGGCATCGAAGGCGTCCGCGCCGCCCTGACCGAGCTCGACGAAGCCGACTTCGACCGCGTGATCGCGGTCAACCTCAAGGGCGTCTGGCTGGGCATGAAGCACGTCGCCCCGGCCATCGCAGAGTCTGGCGGCGGGGCGATCGTCAACACCGCGTCCATCGCCGGCCTCTCGCCGACGCCGGGCATCATCGCCTACGGCGCGTCGAAGCACGCGGTCGTTGGGATGACCAAGTCGGCGGCGCAGGAACTGGCGCCGACGGTACGCGTCAACGCCGTCTGCCCCGGCCCGGTCGAGACGCGGATGATGCGCAGCCTGGAGCGTCAGTTCGACCCCGACAACCCCGAAGCGGTGCACGACATGTTCGCCGCCGCCAACCCGCTCGGCCGCTACGCCGAACCAGAGGAAATCGCCGCGCTGGTCACCTGGCTCTGCTCGGACGACAGTCGCTACATCAACGGAGCCATGCACACCATAGACGGAGGAGGCAATCGCGGCCGTTAGCTGGGTTGCCCGTCGCCATTTCGGGTACGGAGGATGATCGCGCGGTCGATCAGGCCATCGATACGAGGATGGACATTGCGCAGCACGATACGACTCATAAATGAACGCGGCCCGAACTGAAAGAACAAGCGTCCGAACACTTCATCGGCGAAACTGCTGGTGATGACGTCGATCCCCTCGAAATCAATTAGGACTCTGTCCGCATCAGTGAGCAAATTCTCGAGCTGTTGCCGAACTCTTCGCCCCCCGGATCGCGTACCGAGATCGCGCTGCGCATGGTCAGCGATCCGGTAAACCACATCGCCGGCTTCTGACTCAAATCTCGACTCAACAAAATCGTGCGCAGGTCGGTACGGCTTGCCGCCAAACGCGAAAGCGCGATTGACCGCATCAACATCTTGCGTTCCTATACCACAACGAACAGATGTACCTGAATACGGAACTTTCAGATTCGTCGAAGATTGCGATTGTTTCGACTGATCAAAATATAATAGTCCATTCATGGAGTGAAGCTCGAATTGGCCGCCAGAACAGGCTGCGAATTGGTAACTACCGAAGAGACCATTGCCTTGATTCTGCTCAGCATCTCGCGTCACGCCTTCTGAAACGGCGTGTTGAAGGGCACGGGCATGGTCGTCCAACAAGCCGACACTGTGTGGAATTCCGACGCCACTATCAGCAACGACAAATTCCACCCGGTTCGCAAAGGTCGTGGCTTGGACAAACCCACCCACCAGAGAATCAGAGTGAGTTAAGACATTGTCCATGATCTCGTTGAGTGACCACTCAAGCGCAGCAAGCACATCTCGACGCAAGCGGGCAGATCGATGAACGAAGGTCAGCACTGCCTCGCTGATTTCGCACATCTCCTCCTCTGACTGAAACCTTCGCGCAGGCACGTTTCCGAAAGACTGGACGCTGGGGCCATACCTGTCAGGCTCGATGAAATGCGCCCAGTTCGTATTGGTAAATAGTCGGTACAGATTGTTGGAATCCGGTAGCTGTAATTGAAATACAACGCCGTCTTGCTCTCGATACCGTGCGACTAGCGGCAGGATCGGCAGGAATACCGCTTCCGTTATGCCCTCGCACTTTCGGAAGTCCAGCGTAACTTGTTTATAACCGCGATCTGCGATCGTTTGATGCAATCCAGCGCAAAGCTGACGGAGCGCACTTCGACCATACAGCGGCGCTTGAACAATAATGCGCCCGTTAGCCCACTCGACTGGCCGAGGCATACTTGCACTGGCACACTTGCATTGACGCGCCGCCTACTCCACCTGCCACGTCGAGCGGCCTTTGAGTAGGGATGCGACGTCTCGGCGATTCTTGAACTTCTGCACCTCAATCTGGCCGTCTAGGTAGTCGCCATACGTCGGCGCTGCCACCTGGCGAATGACGCCCATTGGCACCGGCATCTCCGGGTAGTCGCAACGCGCCAGCAACTGGTGCACGTCCGGTGACGGACGCGTCGCATCGTGTGTCAAGATCAGACCGGCGTCAGGGCCGTTCGCATCCACCACGCGCAGTCCCGTCGCCGAGACCTCCAAGCCCTTGCGCTTGCCTGCCCCGAACAGCATCGGCTCACCATGCTCCAGATAGAGCAGTCGCTCATCGCGGACATCACGGTCCGTATAGTCGGCGAAGGCGCGGTCGTTGAAAATGTTGCAGTTTTGCAGGATCTCAACAAACGAGGCGCCGTGGTGCTTTGCCGCCTGCTGGATCGTCGCTTGCAGATGCTGCGGATCGGTGTCGAAGCTGCGCGCGACGAATGTCGCCTCCGAGGCCAGCGCCACAGACAGCGGATTCAGTGGTCGCTCCGTCGTGCCGACCGGTGAGGACTTGGTCACTTTACCAAGCTCCGAGGTCGGCGAGTACTGACCCTTCGTCAGGCCGTAGATGCGGTTGTTGAAGAGGAATATCGTCACATCGACGTTGCGGCGCAGGACGTGCAGCAAGTGGTTGCCACCGATCGACAACGCGTCGCCATCGCCGGTGATCACGAACACCATCAGATCCGGCCGCGATAGCTTCAGCCCCGAAGCGATCGTCGGCGCGCGACCGTGAATCGAATGCATCCCGTAGGTATTCATGTAGTACGGGAAGCGAGACGAGCAGCCGATGCCGGAGACGAAGACCATCTTCTCCGGCGCCACGTTGAGTTCCGAGAGCCCGCGCTGCATTTGTGCGAGGATCGAATAGTCGCCACAGCCCGGACACCAGCGCGTGTCGATGTCAGAAGCATAGTCCTTGCGGCTCAGATTCTCTTCCGCGATCGGAATGATCGACTCAACGGGTCTGTGCGACGGTGTCTGGAGTACCATCTTGCGCCTCCTGTGGCGGTCTGGACTCTAACGTCAGCATGCAAGCGAGCTACTCGCTAGATAACGCCTTGATAACCTCGGTCAACAGGCGGGCCGACATCGGCTGCCCCGTGACTTCGTTGTAGCCTTGGGCGTCAACCAGGAACTGCGCGCGGATTAGCATCCGCAGCTGCCCGCTGTTGGCCTCGGGGATTAGCACCTTGCGGTAACGCGAGACCACATCACCGATATTGCGTGGGAATGGATTCAGATACTGCAAGTGCGCGTGCGCCACCTCGCAGCCGGCCTCGCGCGCTTCGTTGACAGCGGTGAACACCGCCCCGTAGGTCGATCCCCAACTCAGCACCAGCAGGTCGCCCGACTGCGGACCGTCAACATCGAGCTCTGGGATGAAGTTGGCGATCCGCTGCACCTTCTCGGCGCGCAGATCGGTCATTCGTTGGTGATTCTCGGGCGTGTAGGACACGTCGCCGCTGATGTCCGCTTTCTCTAGGCCGCCGATCCGGTGCTGCAAGCCCGGCTCGCCCGGCGGCACGAACATCCGCGCCAGCGTCTCCGGGTCGCGCGCATACGGTTGGAACGACTCAGGGTCGGCGAACTGCGCGCGGCGATAGGGAATGTCGATGCGGTCGAGCTGGTCGACATCCGGCACTGGCCATGGCTCCGCCGTGTTGGCCAGATAGGTGTCGGACAGCAGCACCACCGGCGTGGCGAACTGGTGCGCGAGCCGCACCGCCTCGAGCACCATAAAGAAACAGTCGCCCGGCGATTTCGCGGCCAACACGCAGAGCGGTGATTCGCCATTGCGGCCAAACATCACCTGCAACAGATCGGTCTGCTCGGTTTTCGTCGGCATCCCCGTCGATGGTCCGGAACGCTGCACGTCGAGCACGATCAACGGCAGCTCGGTCATCACCGCCAGGTTGATCGCCTCACTCTTCAGCGCGATCCCGGGACCCGACGTGCCGGTCACGCCGAGCGCGCCGCCGTAGGCCGCGCCGATCGCCGTACCGACTGCGGATATCTCATCTTCGGCCTGGAACGTCCGCACACCGTACTCGCGCAGCGCCGCCAGCTCAACGAGCACATCCGACGCCGGCGTGATGGGGTACGAACCGTAAAAGAGCTCCAGGTCGGACAGGTGCGAGGCTGTGATCAAGCCCAGCACCAAGGCTTGATTGCCGGTGATTGTGCGGTACTCGCCCGGTGTCAGGACCGCCGGCGGCACCCGCACGTGAGCGTCCGCGATCTCGGTCGTTTCGCCGTAGGCGTGACCGGCGTAGAGCGCGCGACGGTTCGCCTCGGCGATATTGGGCAGCCGCCCGAAGCGTTCCTCAATCCAGTCCAGCGTGGGCTGCAGGTCACGATCGTAGAGCCAGTAGACCAACCCGAGCGCGAAAAAGTTCTTGGTTCGCTCGGCGTTCTGGTTGCTCAGATCCAGATCATCCGCGGCAGCCACCGCTGCCGTGGTGATCGGCGCCTTGATAATCCGGTAGCCCTCCAGCGACCCATCCTGCAGGGGGTTGACTGGGTATCCCGCCTTCTTGAGGTTGCCCGGCGTGAAGGCGTCCTCATTGACCACGAGCAGACCGCCGTGGGCCAGCGCCGAGAGGTGCGACTTGAGCGCGGCCGGATTCATCGCGACGAGCGTGTCGGGCTCGTCGCCCGGTGTGAAGATCTGGTGCTTCGAGAATGAGATCTGAAAGCTGGAGACACCCGCGAGCGATCCTGCCGGAGCGCGAATCTCAGCAGGGAAGTCCGGCAGCGTCGAAAAATCGTTGCCGAACACGGCGGTCGCATCCGCAAAGCGGTTGCCCGCCAGCTGCATGCCGTCGCCCGAGTCGCCAGCGAACCGAACCGTAACGCGATCGCGCTCCTGGATCGGGGCGACGACATCCGAACTGTCCGTCTGCGCTGAAGTGGTGGTCATCGCTGCATGGCCTCCGCGGACGGCTCCAGTGTAGCGGCGCTGTCCTGATTACTCGGGGGGATCTGTCCTCGCTGACCGACACGAGCAGCCTCGCCGCCGGCACGATGCACGTGCACGATGGACTGCACGGTACAGAATACGCGGCATTGAGGCTGAGAGCATCGGATTCCGGGGAACTGGCGTCAGTCGGCTCACGCATGTGACCACCCTGTGCGCCCCATGTTATGTGGACACTATGACCGATCGCGCGCTACCTGCAAGTGCGTGCGGATGATCAAACGAGGTCATGTCGCCCGCGAGTCACTTCGCGCCAACCCTTGCCGCGAGCGGCCGCCATCGTGACGGGACGCACAGAGCCGCCAACACCTATCTTGTATGCGGCACGACGAAACGACCCGACCGTGGGAGGTTCCAATGGCTGGCGTACTGGATGGCAAGGCGGCCCTGATTACCGGCGGAGCGAGCGGGATCGGCGCCGCCTGCGCCCTCCGATTCGCACAGGAAGGCGCCGACGTGTTGCTCGCCGACCTGCTGCCGCACCGCGCCGCGGAGACCGTCGCAGCGGTCGAAGCGCTCGGCCGACGCGCTGTCGTCGCGGAGTGCGACACCTCGACCGAGGCCGACAATGACCGCGCCGCTCAAGCTTGCGTCGACGAGTTCGGCCGGCTGGACATCGTCGTCGCCGCCGCCGGCATCTCCTTCGCCGACTACGTCTCGGGCGAAACGCGTGAGAACGACCTTGACCCGACCGCGGCCCACATCACCAATCAGAACGTCGAGCACTGGGAAAAAGTCATGGCGGTCAACCTGACCGGCGTAATGATGACCGACCGATCCTGCGCCAAGCAGATGATCGAGCTCGGTCACGGCGGCGTGATCATCAACATCGCCTCGATCATGGCCAAGTTCCCCCAGCCTGGCGCCGCCAACTACTGCGTCTCCAAGGCTGGCGTCTGGATGCTCACGAAGGTGCTGGCGCAGGAACTGGTCAGCGACGGCATCCGCGTCAACGCGATCGGACCCGGCTTCATCGAAACACCCATGACCGCCGCAATCTCGGGCAACGAAGAACTCAACCAGTGGGTCCTCAGCATGACCCCGATGCGCCGCTTTGGTCAGCCCGAGGAGATCGCCAACGTCGCCCTCTTCCTCGCCTCCGACGAAGCGTCCTACGTCACCGGAGAAATCATCCATCCCGATGGCGGCTGGTTCACGGAGTAGCGCTGTGCCCAATACGACCAACTGGTCAACCTCGGACGCCGCTATCGATCAGGCCGCCGCGTCGCTGCAAACACTCTCGCTCGACATCCACGCACATCCTGAAGAGAATTACCAGGAGTTCCATGCGCACGCCGCGCTGACCACCTGGCTGTCTGAGCGAGGCTGGAACGTCACAACCTCCGCGTACGGCATGGACACCGCCTTCGAGGCGCGCACAGAGACGGAACGTCCCGACGCTCCCACTATCGCCGTGCTCTGCGAATACGATGCCCTGCCGGGCATTGGCCATGCCTGCGGACACAACCTGATCGCCGCCTCCGGCATCGCGGCCGGACTAGGCATCGCCGCTCAAATCGCCGCGACCGAGTTCGACGCCAACATCCGCATCCTGGGCTCGCCGGCTGAAGAGGGCGGCGGCGGCAAGATTCGCCTGATCGACGCTGGCGCCTTCGCGGATGTCGGCGCGGCGATGATGCTGCACCCCGCCCCTGGCAACATGATCCGCCCTGGCGTCCTCGCGATCGATACCTGCATGGTTGAATTCCGCGGACGCAACGCCCACGCCGCTGCCGCCCCGTGGGAGGGCGCCAACGCCCTGGACGCCCTGGTCCTCGCCTACCAGGCCGTCGGACTCCTGCGCCAGCAGGCGAAGCCCGACGTTCGCATCCACGCCAAAGTCCATCACGGTGGTGACAAACCCAACATCATCCCCGACCGCGCCACACTCGAGTTCTACGTACGCGGCAAGGATGACGCGACCGTCGATCAGATGAGCGCCCGACTCGAGGCGTGCTGCCGCGGCGCAGCTGAAGCCACTGACTGCACCGTCGAGGTGCGCTGGCAACCGGGTGAGCGCTATAGCAACATGGCCAACAACGACCCCCTCGCGCTCAGATTCGGCGAGCGCTGGCGCTCGCTCGGGGTCACCGCACCCGACCTGGAACGTCGCGGCTCCGGCGGCTTCGGCTCCACCGACATGGGCAACGTCTCACACGTCGTGCCGAGCATCCATCCGATGTTCGCCATCCCCACCGAAGCCGGTAACCACACGCCCGGATTCACCACCGCAGCCGCCAGCGACGACGCCCATGCCACCACCTTCGTCGCCGCCAAGGCGCTCGCCCACACCGGACTCGACTGGCTCACCGACGCAGACTTACGCGAGCGCGCGCAAACCGACTTTACCGCCGCGCACCGCGACTGACAGGCAGGAAGCTCGCATGCTCGACCACATCGTGCTCGCCACGCCCGACGTCCAGGCGACCGTCGAGGAGCTCGCTGCCGCCCTCGGCGTGCGCGCTGAGCTCGGCGGTCGCTTTCGCGAAATGGGCGTGTACAACCACCTGCTCGCGCTGCAAGACCACGCCTACCTCGAAATCATCGGCCCCGATCCTCAGGCGGAGGGTGGCGGCGCCATGCCGTTCGGCATGGACCGCACGTCGGCTCGCGGCGCGCACATCGCCCACTGGTGTTGCAAAGCCGATGGCGTCATCGCCGAGCGCGCCGCCGCCGCCAAAGCTGCCGGCTTCGACCTCGGCGACGTGCGACCACTCGGTCGCGACCTGCCTGACGGCGGCCGACTCGAGTGGCATCTCACGATCGGCGACTGGCCGCCGCATCTCGGAGGGCTGGTACCGTTCCTGATCGACTGGGGCGACTCGCCGCATCCATCGACCAACGCCACGCCAGGCGCGACACTCACGTCCTGGCACGGCGAATACCCCGAGCTCGACGCGGTCCGCCGGGCTCACGCCGCCATGGGCATCTCACTCGACCTGCGCGAAGCTTCCGATCCTGCGCTCGTCGCAACCCTCTCCGGCCCCAACGGATCGATTACCTATCGATAGGAGCCTGCGTGCTCGACCACATCGTCCTCGCCACACCCGATGTCCAGGCATCGGTCGAGGAAATCGCCGCCGCCACTGGCATCCGCGCCGCGTTGGGCGGTCACTTCCACGGCCGAGGCGTCTACAACCACCTGATCGCATTGCCCAACCAGGCCTACCTGGAGATCATCGGCCCCGACCCAGACCAGGCCGACCACGAAGGCGCGCTGCCGTTTGGGATGCGTAGCTTCCCAGCCCGCGGCGCGCACGTACCGCACTGGTGCTGCAAGGCCGGCGACCAGATCGAACAGCGCGTCGCCGCCGCCAGTGCGGCCGGCTACGACCTCGGCGAGGTGCGACCGCTCGGCCGCGTCCTCGCTGACGGTACGCGGCTCGACTGGCGGCTCTCTGTCCGCGCCGAATGGCCGCCCCTGCTCGGCGGACTCGTCCCCTTCCTGATCGACTGGGGCGCGGCCCGCCATCCCTCGCACACGGCAGCCGGCGGCGCGCGCCTGACAGCCTGGTATGGCGAGCACCCCGAGCTTGACGCCGTGCGCCGCGCCCACGATGCCTTGGGCGTCGAGCTGGAACTCCGCGAAGCCCCAGAACCTGCGCTCGTCGCCGTGCTGGAAGGCCCGCGCGGATCGATCACGCTGCGTTAGGAGACAATCCCATGAAGCTCGGACTCGCACTCGGATACTCCGGCGCCCAGATGACGCTGCCGCTCGAGCTCGTCCAGCAGGCGGAGGACTGGGGCTACGACTCCGTCTGGACCGCCGAGGCGTACGGCTCCGACGCCTTCTCTCCGCTCGCCTATCTGGCCGCCGTGACCAAACGGATCCGTCTAGGCACCGGCATCATCCAACTCGCCGGCCGCACACCCGCGAACGCAGCGATGACCGCCGCCACGATTGACGCGCTCGCTGGCGGCGACCGCATGATCCTCGGCATCGGCGTGTCGGGACCGCAAATCGTCGAGGGCTGGTACGGCCAACCGTGGGGACGGCCCAACCCGCGCATCCGAGATTATGTCGCGATCATCCGCAAGATCCTCGCCCGCGAGGAGCCAGTCACCCACGACGGTACCGAGATCGCATTGCCATACACGGGATCGGGCAGCGCGGGACTGGCCAAGCCGCTCAAATCGATCCTGCACATGAACCCCAACATCCCCATCTGGCTGGGCACCGGCACAGAGGCCAACGTACGGATGACCGGTGAAATCGCCGACGGCTGGCTCCCGCTCGGGCTCACCCCCTACAACGCCGACCTCTTCGTGCCCTGGCTGGAAGAGGGCTTCCGCCGCGCCGAAGCGCAGACCGGCGAGGCCAAATGGTGGCCCGACCTCGAAGTCCAGACCTCAGCTGAGGTCGAAATCACCGACGATCTGCGCGACGCCTTCCGCAAGATGAAGCCGAACGTCGCGCTCTACGTCGGCGGCATGGGGCACCGCACGCTCAACTTCCACAAAATGTCGATGATCCGCCGCGGCTACGGAGAAACCGCCGAGCGTATCCAGGAGCTCTACCTCGCCGGCCGCAAGGCTGAGGCGATCGAAGCCGTACCTGAGGAATTTCTCGATGAACAGGCGCTACTCGGGCCGCCCGCGCGCATCAGGGAGCGCTTCCAGCCCTGGGCTGACAGCTACATCACCGGCCTCACCGTGCGCAGCCAGCAGCCCGAGGCGATTGAGCTGATCGGGCGTCTCGCCCGTGAAGCCTCCGGCGACTGAGCTCTACACTTCGCAGCCCATATCGAACGAGAGAAGCACCCATGCCCGACGCCGAAGCCATCGTCACCGCTTTCATGGCCGAATTTGACGCTACACATCCGGACCCCGACCGACTCGCGTCTTACTTCACCGACGACGCGGTCTACCACAACATGCCAATGGAACCAGCCGAAGGTATCGACGCCGTCAAGGCCGCGCTCGCCAGCGTCTCGCAGATGGCATCCAAGGGCTGGGAGATCCTGTATCAGGCCTCGAGCGGCGACATCGTCCTCAACGAGCGCATCGACCGCTTCGAGCTGGGCGGCGCTGAAATCACCGTGCAGGTCATGGGCGTCTTCGAGATCCGCGACGGCAAGATCGCCCGCTGGCGCGATTACTTCGATCTGGCCAGCTTCCAGCAGCAGATGCCCGGCGGCTGATCGCGGGGACGATCGCGGACCGGCCCACGGACAACTTTGCCTAGTCCATACCAAACGCTGCGCGCAGCTCGGCTGCGATCTGGTCGAGCGCTTGGCCGCCCTCAGGCACAACCTGAAAAGCGCTCACGAAGCCGTGGATCACGCCGTCATAGCGGGTGCAGCTCGATGGAACGCCAGCAGCGGCTAGCGCAGCAGCGTACGTCTCACCCTCGTCGCGCAGGGCGTCGTACTCGGCCGTGATCGTCAGCGCGCGCGGCAGATTCAACAGATCCGACGCTTGCAACGGGGACGCGTACGGCTGTGCGCCTTCGGAAGCGTCATTCAAATACAGGTCCCAGAACCAGCGCATGCCGGCTTCCGACAGACCGTACTCGCCACCACCGTTGACTCGGTAGGACTCGGTCGCGAAGTTGTAATCGGTGACCGGGTAGATCAAAATCTGGGCAGCAATCTCGGGCCCGCCGCGATCACGCGCCATCTGCGAGACCACCGCCGCCAGATTGCCCCCGGCGGAATCGCCCGCCACCGCCAGACGCGGCGGCTGCCCCTGATGCGCGTACATGGAAGCGATCCACTCCAGCGCCGCATAGCAATCCTCAGCCGCCGCCGGATACGTCGCCTCTGGCGCTAGCCGATAGTCGACCGAGAGCACACTCATCCCGGCACGATTGCAGATCGCACGGCAGACCGCGTCGTGCGAGTCCAGATCGCCGATCACCCAGCCGCCGCCGTGGAAATAGACGATCGTTGGCAGATCACGCGGGTCGTCATTGGGCAGATAGCCCCGCGCCGGGACGTCGCCGCTCGGACCGGGCACGGTCATCTCGTGCACCTGGGCGACGGGCTCGGGTTCGCCCACTTGCGGGCGCAGCGCGGCGCTGGCCACACGCGCCTCCTGGGGTGACATCTCGTGAAACGCCGGCGCGCCCGCGCGCATATTCAGAATCGCCTGGGTCTCCGCTGTCACTGGCATGCTGAACGCCCCTGAACTTATTCCGTCTTCACCACTCATCTGCGGTGCAGGCGAGAGTCGTTACGCGTGCGCATTGATGAAGGCCGCGGCCTCCTTGAGACACTCGACGCCCGTCGGCACGACGGCGAACATCATGAACGGGTCGTGTACCACACCGTCGTAGCGATGCACTGACACGTCATTACCAGCCGCATCGAGCGCTGCGCCGTAGGCCTCGCCCTCGTCCCGCAACGGATCGTACTCAGCCGTCTGAATCAGCGCCGGCGGCAGACCCGTCAGGTTGTCGGCTCGCAGCGGTGACGCGTACGATTCCTGGCCCGCCGCGTCCGAGGGTAAGTAGTGGTCCCAGAACCAAACCATCGACGCCCGCGTCAGCAGGTAACCCTCGGCGTTATCGCTATACGACTGATAGTCATAGTTGTGGTCGGTGACGGGTACGTGCAGCACCTGCGCGGCGATCGCCGGGCCACCTCGGTCACGCGCCATCTGCGACACTACCGCCGACAGATTGCCGCCAGCCGAATCGCCACAGACTGCGATGCGCGAGCCGTCGGCGCCGATCTCAGCGCCATTCGCTGCGACCCAGGCCGTTGCGGCGTAGCAATCGTCGGCCGCCGCTGGATACTTATGCTCGGGCGCCAAGCGGTAATCCACCGAGACGACGACCGCCGCTCCCAGCTCCGCCAGTAGCTGCCGACAGGTGCCATCGTGCGACTCAATATCACCGACCACCCAACCCCCGCCGTGGAAATACATCACTACGGGCAGGTTCTCGCCCGCCGAGGCATACACGCGCACGGGGATATCTCCAGCTGGACCAGGCAGCGTCCGATCCTCGACGCGCGCCGGCGCGGGTGCGCCCGCTTGCATCGCGGCGAAGCCTGCAATGGCGGCCCGCGCCTCAGCCGGCGTCTGCTCAGAGATGTCAGGCCCACCAGCCTCCTCAAGCATCGCGAGCAGCCCTTGAGTCGCAGGTTCCACTGGCATCATCCGCCTCCTTCGCATTTATGTCGCTGACTCTGACAGGGTAGCTGAGCAGCCAACCCCCTGGCCGTCTCGCCCTGACTCGTCTATCCGTGCGCGTCCAACCACTGGCGCGTCATTTCCGCGTGCCCGACATGCTCAGCGGTGTGCGCGAGCGCGCGGTTGACGAGCTCATACCCGCTCAAGCTTCGCTCCAGGAACATGTGATAGTGGGCGCCATCCCAGGCCGCATCCGGCAAGCTCTCCAGCGCGGACTGCATCGCCGCCCGAGCTCCCGCCCAACGCTCCGCGAGCAACGCCTGTGGGTCGTCATACGACGCCGCGCGCGAGTCGAACTCGGCCTGACGACTGCGGTCGACTTGCTGGCCAGCCAGCACTTCGACCAGATTCCATTCGGTCGCCGAGATTGCATGCGTCGCCAGGACGAACATTGGCGATGCATCGTTCCACGGCACAGTGTCCAGCTGGGCTGCTGACAAGCCGCTCGCCGCCGCGAGGATGCGCTCCACCAGCTCGCAGGCGGTCTCAAACGTGGGCAAGGCCGGTCCCTCGAGGGGCATCTTCCACTCCTGTCTCGATCCGATGACTGCCTATACTTCGACTGATCCACGGGAGCCTTGGTGTCCCCGCGCTCGTAATGTAGCACACCCATTCCATTTCACTCCAGTAGAGAGGCACAGCATGAAGGCCGACCCCCAGACCCAAGCCCTGAATGTGATGATCGAAGAGGCCGCGGCGCAAAGCAAGCCATGGCACGAGATGGAGCCGCAAGAGTTGCGCGACACGCTCGCGCAGGGCGGACCCTTCGGCCCGCCGCCGCCGCGCCTGGACGACATCGCCCAAGAGCGCAGCATCCCCGGCCCTGACGGTGACATCCCGCTCCGCGTCTTCGTCCCGCCCGTCGTGCGCGGCGTCTACCTGCACATCCACGGCGGCGGCTGGGTAATCGGCACCCACGACGGCCAGGACGAGCGACTCTGGGCGCGCGCCCAGGCCACCCAGCAGGCCGTCGTCTCCGTCGGCTACCGACTCTCGCCCGAGCACCCCTATCCCGCGCCCAACGACGACTGCGAAGCCGCCGCCGTCTGGCTGGTCAAGCACGGCCAGTCCGAGTTCGGTACCGACGCCTTCACGATCGGCGGCGAGTCAGCCGGCGGACACCTCTCAGCTGTCACGCTGTTGCGCATGCGCGACAACCACGGCTACAGCGGCTTCCGCGGCGCGGCGCTCACCTACGGCGTCTACGACCTGCGCCACTCGCCCTCGGCGCGGCTCTGGGGCGAGCGCAACCTGATTCTCTCCTCGCCGATCATGGAGTGGTTCATCGACCACTACGTCGCGCCCCAAGAGCTTGAGCTGCGCGACCAGCCCGACGTGACGCCGCTGCTCGCCGATCTCTCCGACATGCCGCCGGCAATCTTCACGGTCGGCACGCTCGACCCGTTGCTCGACGACAGCCTCTTCATGTCCGCTCGCTGGCAGGCGGCCGGTCACGAGACGGAGCTGCACGTCTTTCCCCAAGCCCCGCACGGCTTCGACGGCTTTCCGACCCCCGCCGGGACAGACGCCACCAACCGCATCAACAATTTCCTCAGCGGCTGCCTGGGGTGAGCAGCGCGGCCGCCAGCCGCGGCGCAGGAGCGGCTGGCCAGACCTAGTTGACCCGCTTATCGACGCCCTGCCAGTAGGCCTCGCGCAGTTCGAACTTCTTCAGCTTGCCCGTGGCCGTTCTGGGCAGCGTTTCGACGAACTCGACAGTGCGCGGAATTTTGAATCCCGCCATGTGGGCGCGGCAGTGGGCGACAATGTCGTCCCGAGTGACCTGCTGCCCCTCGCGCGGGACGATCAGCGCCAGCGGCGTCTCGCCCCACTGCTCCGAGGGGATCCCGATCACCGCAGCCTCCAGCACCGACGGATGGTCATAGAGCACGTCTTCCACCTCAATGCTCGAGATGTTCTCGCCGCCCGAGATGATCACGTCCTTGGCCCGGTCGACGATGTTGATGTAGCCGTCCTGATTGACGGTCGCCATGTCGCCGGTGTGGAACCAGCCCTCGACGATCACCTGGTCCGTCTCCTCCTGCTGCTGCCAATAGCCCTTCAGGACTACGTTCGAGCGCGCCACCACCTCGCCGACCTCAACGTCGTCCCAGGCCACCTCGCGACCAGAGTCCCGCACAACCTTGACCTCAACGCCGATCACATCGTGTCCGGCGCGAACCTTCGTACTGAAGTACGCCTCCTCATCGGCACCGAGATACGGCTTCACCTCCGACACCGTCAGGATCGGCGACGTTTCCGTCAGCCCGTAGATCTGGATGAACTCCCAGCC
Source organism: Dehalococcoidia bacterium (assembly GCA_963422755.2). GTDB lineage: Bacteria > Chloroflexota > Dehalococcoidia > Bin125 > Bin125 > Bin125. Next base: position 1,427,941 of record OY730488.1, on the reverse strand, counting down.
GACCTCACGCTCCAGACGCTCGATGAAGGCCTGCGGCGGCGGCGCACCCGCCACCGTGAAGCGTGGCCGCACCGTGATCTCGTACTCGTCCTTGCGCTCGAACTCCAGCACGCGCGCGAGCACGGCCGGCGCCATGCAGGCGAAGCTGCAACCCTCGTCCTGAATCACCCGATAGATGTCCTGCGCATCCGGCGTCCGCAGCACGACGTGCTTGCCGCCCATCGCCGTGATCGCGTACGGACCGCCCCAGCCATTGGCGTGGAACATCGGCAGCGTCCACATCTCGACGTCGTCCTGCGAAATCCGCAAATGCGCGATGAAGTTGTAGGCGTTGATGTACGCGTTGCGGTGGGTAATCATCACACCCTTCGGACGCGCCGTCGTGCCCGACGTGTAGTTGATCGACAGCAAGTCTGTCTCAGCCAGATCCGGATCGGGCGGCGGCGCGGTCGACTGCCCGGCGATCCACGCCTCATAGTCCGTCCAGCCGTCGCCGATTGGCGCGTCGCCGTAGGGAATCGCGATGAACTGCTCGACCGTTGTCAGGTTGTTGCGCACATCGTCAACCAGATGGGTGAACTCCGCGTCCACCAGCGCCACTCGCGCGCCTGAGTGCTCCAGCATGTACTCGAAGTCCGAGGGCACCAGGCGGTAGTTCATCGGCACCACGACGGCGCCGATCGCCGCCGTCGCATAGAACGTCTCCAGAAACTGGTGCGAGTTCGGCGCGATGATCGCGACTCGGTCGCCCTTGCCCAGGCCAACGTCGAGCAGCGCGTGCGCCTGCTGATTGACCCGCGCGTTGAACTCTGCCCAAGTGAACCGCAGGTCGCCATCGACGACCGCCTCGGACGGCCCGTACAGCTTCGCGGCCCGGCGCAGAAAGTCGTTCACCAGCAGCGGAACTTCCATCGTGCCCTCCAGTCGATGGCTGCAGCACAACGGCTGACAACCCCATCCCGATCAGCTCAGCGCCATTATCGCATCCGACGCAACAGGCAGCATACGGTCATCAAGCGGTAATCGCGCTACCATAGCAAGCTTGGCCAAAGGAGGAGCAACATGGAGATCGTCATCGGGCTATTGATCGGGCTCGCAGTCGGGCTGTTGGTCGCGACGATCGCGCATCGGCAAGCGTCGACGCTGCGCGCGGAGTCTGCGCAATTGCGCACCGACTTGGCATCGGTGCGCCGCAACATGACCGAGCACGAACTGGCGAAGGCCACCACCGAGACAAAGTTGTCCGAGCGCGACGAGCAGCTGGCGCAAACTACACAGGAACGTGATACGGCGCGAGCTGAATTGGACAATATGCGGAAGGAACTCTCGCAGACCAAGTCAACACTGAGCCGCGTCGAGGCTGACCGCGCCGCCCGGATTGAGGAACTCAACAAGAAGCAGCAAGAAATCGACACTCTCTTCAAAGGTGTCGCGGCCGAGGTCGCCCGCGCCAGCAACGAAGAATTTCGCAAGCAGGCCGCGGAAGACTTCAAGCGCCAGCGTGAACTCGCAGACCAGCAGCTCAAACAAAACGTCGAGCCAGTCGGCAAAAGTCTGGACGAACTGCGCCAGCAGATCACTGACCTGGAAAAGCAACGCGAGGGCGCCTATCACGGCGTCAACGAGCTGATCAAGCTCACACAACAGCAGGTCGGGCAGCTGAGCTCGGAGACAGGTGATCTGCGCGAAATCTTACGTTCCTCACGCCACCGCGGACGCTGGGGCGAAGCGACGCTGGAAAACCTCCTCGAACTGGCGGGCATGCGCAAAGGCAAGGACTTCCGTACCCAGATTTCCGGCGAGTTGGGTAGAGGCATCGCCGATGTGGTCGTACGGATGCCGGGCGGCAAGCAGATCATCATCGATTCCAAGACCCCGTTCGACGCCTATCGAGAAGCGCTCGACACTGCGGACGAGGCCAACCAGCGCGCGTTGTTGGAGAAGCATGCGAACAACATCTTGTCGGAAGCCGAAGAGCTGCGGCGACGAGGCTACGACGCGCAGTTCGAGAAAGCCATGGACTTCATCGTGATGTGGATTCCCACCGACAGCATCCTCGAGGGGGCCACGCGGGTCGTACCCGATCTAATCGAACAGGCCTACGCGAAACACCGCGTCCTGCTGGCGACGCCAGTTACAATGATCGCGCTCGTCAGTGGTGTTGCGGCAGCGCTGCATCAGGAAGAACAGACCAAACTACTGCACAAGAACGCACTCAAGATCCAGGAGGCCGGCGCGCTGCTCTACAGCGGTGTCCGCAATCATGCCGCCGCGTACCTGAAGCTGGGACGGCAGCTCACCAAAGCCGTCCGAGCCTACGACGAGGGCGTCGGCTCAATTCAAGGAAACCTGATTCGCGGCGCGCGCGACATGCGCGAGCTCGGCGTAGGCGATGGTGATGACATCGCTGATCCGAAACAGTTGCACCTGGAAACTCGCACATACCGCTCGCGTGAACTGCAAGACCTGAATCCACCCGTCGACGCCGCTGACTAGCCGACTAGTCGTCTGACTCCTCGAACGTCTTCCGCGTGCGCGGCCGCACTGCGTTGTACTTCCTCAGATCGGCGATGGTGACAATGCGCCCGGTCCAGTCCGGACCCTGCGCGACCATCCAGAGGCACGCGTCGGACATGATGATCGGATCCTCGAAATCCATCTCCTTGGCCCGCTCGCCCAGCGTGAAGGCGTAGCCCTCGCTCCAGACCGACAGCTCCAGACGCAGGCAGTTCACCGACACGCCCGTACCCCTCAGATCGCTCGCCAGCGACTCCGACATCGCCTCCAGCGCCCGCTTCGTCGTCGTGTAGCTAGCGCGCCCAAAGTCGGGGCTGACCGCCGCGCCAGAGCCAATGTTGATGATCGCGCCGCCCTCAGCCGCAGCCATCTTGGGCGCGATCGCATGGATCAAGTAGAACGGCGCGTTGACGTTGATCTCCAGCGCTAACGCCCATAGATGCCGACCGGCCTCCAACGCCTTGCCGGGCGGAGCGATCGCGGCATTGTTGATCAACACATCGATTCGACCGAAGCGGTCGTAGGTCGCCGCGACCGCGGCATCGAGATCATCCACATTCGCCAGGTTCGCTCCGATCGGCAGACATGCCTGCCCTGCCTCCTCCACGAGCTGCGCCGTCTCGGTGACCGTGCCCGGCAACTTCGTCGGCGAATCGGCCGTCGAACGCGCCAGCGCCGCAATGTCGTAACCCGACTGCGCGAAATCGATCGCGAGCTGCTTGCCGATCCCGCGGCTCGCGCCCGTAATGAATGCCACCTTGGCCATGTTCATCCTCCCGCTGCTCTGTAACCGGGAACAGCATATCCGCCTATTAGACTCCCTACGGGAGGAACACCACGATGCCCCACCCCGTCCCCGAACAGGTCAGAAGCCAGGCGCTCTCGCACCTGCGCATCTGCGATTTCACCGGCCAGCTCGCCGGCGCCGGCGCCACCAAGTTCCTGGCCGCCTTCGGCGCGGAAGTGATCCGCATCGAAGACCCTACCAACCACGGTCGCTGGGACATCCTGCGCGGTATGCCGCCCTACGTCGACGAGCGACGCGGCCCCGAGCTCGGCGGACCGTTCAACAATCACAACGTCGGCAAGCTCGGCATCACCCTCAACATCAAGACTGAGCAGGGACGCGAACTCTTCGAACGGCTCGTCGGCATCTCCGACTGCGTCACGGAAAACTTCTCATCGGGCGTCCTGCGCTCCTGGGGCTACGACTACGACCGCCTCAAGCAGATCAAGGACGACATCATCTATGTCTCCAACTGCGGCTTCGGGCACTCAGGGCCCTACGAGAAGTTCAAAACTTGGGGCCCCATCGTCCAGGCGACCAGCGGGCTCACGATGGCGTCCGCGATCCCCGACCAGCCGCCCGCCGGCTGGGGCTATTCCTACATGGATCACACCGGCGCCTACTTCATGGCCATGGCCATCATGCTCGCCATCCACCACCGCAACCGCACCTGCGAAGGGCAGTACGTCGACGTCGCAGCAACCGAAGGCGCGCTCACGCTCAACGGCCCCGCCCTGCTCGACTACACCGTCAACGGACGACCGCTGCGTCGTGAGGGCTATCCCGACGCCAACCACTCGCAGCACCCCGCCATGGCCCCGCACCACATCTACGCCGCACAGCCGATTCCCGGCTCGTTCGACGAGGCCTGGATCGCCATCGCCTGCCGCCACGACGCCGACTGGCGCGCCATGCGCGACGTCCTCATCGCCGACGGCTGCGACTGGGCCGCCAATGATGACTACGACCAGCTCAGCGGGCGGCTCGGCGCGCAGGACGAGCTCGATGCGCGCATCGGCGAGTGGACGCTGCGTCGCGATCCCTTCCAGTCAGCGGAGCTGCTACGCGCCGCTGGCGTCCCCGCGAATCCGGTGCAAACCCCGCAGCAGCGCATCGACCAGGACGTCAACTCCGCCGAAGCCCGCATCTGGCCCACTATCCGACAGGCGGAGATGGGCCGCGTCCGCGTGGACGGCATCCCCATGCACATGTCCCAAACCGACTGGTCGATGACCCGCGGCGCCGCCGTACTTGGCGAAGACAACGACTACGTCTACGGCGAGTTGCTGGGCTTGAGCCCGGACGACATCGCCAAGCTCTATGAGGAGGGCGTGCTCTGATGCCAAACTCCAGCCATGACTCCATGACGACGGACTCCGTGATGGCGCTCGACGACCTCCGCGTCCTGGAGATCGGCGACGAACGCGGCGCCTGGTGCGCCAAGCTGATGGCTGACATGGGCGCGGACGTGATCAAGATCGAACCGCCCGAAGGCGACCCCTCGCGCCGCTACGAACCCTTCTTGGACGACCAACCGCATCCCGAACACTCGCTCTTCTTCTGGTACTACAACACCTCCAAACGTAGCGTCGTGATGGACTTCGACGACCCAGCCAATCACGACGCCTTCGTCAAGCTGGCACGGTCGGCCGATGTGATCATCGACACCGACACCTACCGCCCAGTCGAGCGTCTGGGGCTAGACATCGAGCAGCTCAGGGCGGACAACCCAGGCCTGATCTGGTGCACCGTCACCAACTTCGGGCTGGGCTCCGTCCGCGCCGACGAGCCGCACACCGACATCACGCTCGCCGCCAACGGCGGCTTCGCCTGGATGAACGGCTACGACGATCACACTATCCCTCCAGTGCGAGGCGGCGGACAGCAGGCTTATCACACCGGCTCGCACTACGCCTTCATGGGGATCCTGACCGCCCTCCTGCACCGCGACCTCACTGGCCACGGACAGCACATCGACGTCAACATCAACGCAGCGGTCAACGTCACCACCGAGGCCGGCTCCTACAGCTGGCTCGTCGCGCACTCCACAGTCCAACGCCAGACCGGCCGACACGCCGGCGTCGCGCCGTCGATGCCCTCGCAGATCCGCTGCGCCGACGGCCGCTACGTCAACACCGGCATCCCACCCCGCCGACCGCAAGAGTTCGGCCTCGTGTACCGATGGCTGGAGGAAGAAGGCTTGCTCGACGAGTTGCCCGAGGCCGCGCTGCTCTTAGTAGGAGCGGAACTGGAAAGTTTCTCGCTGGCAGATGTCTTCAGCGGCGCCAACGAAGAGCTGCTGGCTATCTTTGGCGTCGGGCGCGAGGCCTTCGACCTCCTCGCATCCCGGCTGACCGCGTACGACTTCTTCACCAAGGCGCAGAACTTCGGCTTCCAAGTTGGCGTCATCCACAGCCCCGAGGAAGCGCTCGAAGACCCCCACTTCGTCGATCGTGGCATGCAGGTCGAAGTCCAACACCCGGAGCTCGACCGCGCGGTCACCTACCCCGGCGCCCCGTATCAGCTCAGTAAAGGCAGCTGGAACATCACTCGCCGCCCGCCATTGCTCGGCGAGCATACGGATGAAGTGCTCAACGAGCTGCGGTAACGCTCAATCCAACCCACCCGCTAGGATCCACTGTCGCAGCAGACGCTGGACCCGTTGATCCGCAATCAATCCGTGCCCTTGTCCCGCCTGCACCGAGAACGACGCGTGTGGGATCGCCTGCACCAGCGCCGCGCCGAACGCAATCGGTACCGTGGTATCAGCGTCACCATGGACAATGAGCGTTGGACACTGAATGGTCGATAGCGCATCTGTGAGATCGACGTTCCGCTGCGCTTGCATGTTGCGCATCGCCCCGGCCGCCAGTCGCGCCAGCTCGTCGAACGGCAGCCGCTGCAACGCTCGCCGACGGGCGCGGCGAAACGATTCCAGCTGTGGATCGGGAAACGGAGGCTCGGGCGCTGTTCGCCATTCCAGCTCCGACGCGCGAACGGCCGCGGGCGCGCCACTTGATTCGAACAGCGCCAGCATGTCCATACGCCGCGCGATCGTCGACAGACGATCAGCGACGAACGGATCGGCGGCATCGACGCCCGTCGGCGTCATCGACATCAGCGATGCGCCCGTGTTGAGCAATGCCAAGGCGCTCACGCGCTGCGGATGATTGAGCGTCAGCCCGAGCCCGATCGGTCCGCCGGCCGATGTCGCGACCACCGCCGCTCGCTCGACACCCAGATAGTCCAGCAGATCGACCGCGTCCTGGTCGAGCTCGACCAGACTGAATGGCGAACAGTCGTACTCCGACCAGCCGGCGCAGCGGCGGTCGTACCAAATCAGACGGATACCCCTGCGTGACGCGAACCAGCGCAGCCTCGGGCCGCTCCACAGCGTCGACGCCGGACCACCCCAGGCCCCGTGGATGATCAGAACCGGGTGACCGTGCGGATCACCGCCGAGTTCATACGCGACTCGGCGGCCTCTGATGCCCACTATTCGTATGTCGGCTGATCCTCAATGCCGGGCATCACCCACGTGGCGATCTCGCCCGGCGGCTCAGCAAAGCTCAGACCAGGCATCCCGGGCTGCACGCCGCTCAGCGTGAGCTGATACTCCGCGACGTACTCCGGCTCGCCATCGACCATGCGGAATGGACGGTCATGGCCGGGGTACAAAATGTCCGACGCGCCCATCACCCGCGCGATCGATTCATTCGCCTGAGACTCGCTATAGAACACCAGCGGGCTACGCCCCGCGCGGCCCACCGCCGCTGTGTGCATCGCATCGCCAGTGATCCCGCAGGCGCCCGCCTCCGTCTCGACCAGCAGGCCGATGCTGCCCGGCGAGTGACCGGGCAAATGCATCACCCGCACGCCCTTCGCCAACTCATCGCCCTCTACCACCTCCGTCATCGGATGCGTCTCAATCGCCGCGCCAGTCCACTGCGGCGTCGCCCAATCGTTGACGTGCGGCGCTGACGCATATTTCCGCTCGTGCGGATGGATCGCCATCGGCACATCGGGGAAGGCGTCGAAGTTCTGCACATGATCCCAGTGCGCGTGCGTCATAAAGACCAGATCGATGTCCGACGCGGTCAGCCCACGCTGTGCGAGCTGTTCTTGGAGCTGCACTCGCCGCCCCACATGCGCCGTGTCGACCAGGATGCGGCGCCCGTCGGACTCAACCAGAATCACCGCGCAGAACGCTGGCGTGCCGGAATTCGTGCCGAACGAGTAGCCCGGTAGCAAAATGTCAAGCGTGGCCATACTCCCTAGCCTCCCGAACCCGCAGCTGCCCCAGCAGCAACCCGCGACGCTGCATCCCGGTCGTAGTTGATGCTGACCGGTGGGTTCGCGTCGAACGGTCCGTCGAGATCCAGCTCCGCGCCGATCTCGCGCAGCGCCGGCATCACCTCGGTACCAAGCAGCTCAATACATCGCATCGAATCCTCATGCGTGACCCGACCGTCATTGCCCCAAAGCGCCAGGATGCCGGGCCGCGTCTCCTCAAGAATCACCCGCAGGCGCGAGATGCACTCATCGGGCGTGCCGGCGATGATCTGCTTGTTCTCGAGCTGATTTTCGAACGACTGCGCGCGCGGCGGCGGTCGCCGCCCATTCATCACCTCGACCAGCGCCTCGCGGTTGCGCGGCGACGCATACCCCGCCGGATTCGACCAGACCGGATGCGCGAGTCCCGTGAACTCGCCCTGCATCCACATGAACTGCGAGGCGTTCTCCAGCGCCTTCTCCGTCGTGTCCGCGACGTGCACGCGAAGCAAATAGCCACGATTTTCGGGACCGGGCTCATAGCCGACCTCGTGCGCGGCGGCGTCGTACGTTTGCCAGATACGCTTCGTGGCCTCGATCGTGGTATTCAACGCGATGTAGGGATAGCGGTGCTTCGCCGCCCAGACCACCGTCTCGCGCGAGAGCACGCCCGGAATCCAGATGCGCGGATGTGGCTGCTGCATCGGCAGCGCCCATGGGTTGACCACGCGGTGCTGATAGTGGCGCCCCTCCCAACGGAACGGCCCCGGCCGCGTCCAGGCCTCGACGATCAGGTCATGCGCCTCCTCGAAGCGTTCGCGGTTGTAGGCCGGGTTGACCCCCGTGGCGAGCTGCTCGGTGCCGCCGCCGCGCACGAAGCCCGAGACCAGACGACCTCCCGAGATCATGTCGATCATCGCGAGCTCTTCGGCCAGACGAACCGGATTCTCGGCCAGCGGCAGCGGATTGCCCAGCAACACGATCTTGACCCGCTCGGTCGCGCCGGCCAGCACCGACGCCCAGATATTGCACTTGGCCTGCATGCAGAACGGCGCGTTGTGATGCTCGTTCAGCATGATCCCGTCGACCCCGACCTCCTCCGCCAGCTTGTACTCGGTCAGGCGATCCGCGTACAGCTGCGACCCTGCCACAGGGTCAAAGTTGGAGTTCGGAAAGAGCAGCGCGGTCACGCCCTCCTCAGCCGCCGCCTCGTCGTAGGCCGACATCGGCTGTTCGGTGAAGTACATCAAATGCATCGACAGCTCCATTCCGCTCGCGCGAGCTTTTGGGCAGTCTAGCGGCCGCCGCGATGGTAGTCTGTGGTCAAAGCCCTGAGGCGGCGGACATGGCCTTGCTCATCGACAAACTGCAGATCACCGACATCCTCGTGCGCGGCCACGTGCCCCGCGAACAGGCGCAAGCGTTCGCCGACGCGATCAGCGAAACGCTGCAGCAGGCCGTGACCGAGTCCGACATTGATACCAAACTCGACAACGCGCTCGCCCAGGAGCTGCCACCCGTCCGTGAGAAGCTCAACTTCCTCGAAGTCAAGCACGACGAAAAGTTCCAGTCGTTACTGGAGCGCTCCGACGCCCGCTTCGCCGAAATGCAAGCGCAGCTGGACACTCGCTTCACCGAAATGCGAGCGGACATGAACACCCGCTTCGCGCAGTCGGACGCCCGCTTCGCCGAAATGCGAGCGGACATGAACACCCGCTTCACCGCCATGCAAGCGGACATGGACACCCGCTTCGTCGAGATGCAAGCGCAGCTAGACACCCGCTTCACCGAAATGCGAGCGGACATGAACACTCGCTTCACCGCCATGCAAGCGGACATAGACACCCGCTTCGCTGACGTGCGGACGGATATGCGGGGCATGGAAGTGCGCCTCTACCGCGCGATCGGCTTCGCCAGCGCCCTGGTCATCGCCGCGATGTCCGCCTGGGCCGCCTTCGGCTAACGCCCGCAGTTCGCCAAATTCGGCTGCACCGGCGTCTCGAACAGACCATCGAGGTTGAAGGTTGCCGTACGGTTCAAGTATCGTGGCGTCGAGGCCGCACACAACGACCATTAGGCAACCACAAGCCACCAGTCGACCACAAGCCACCAGTCGAAACGTCAACTCTACACAAGACGCGCGTCGTCCCGTAGCCGATGAATCGGCAGATTGAGAGGTCTTTGGTCAAGCAAATCCTCGACTGTATAGCCTTGGATCACTGGATACTCTCCAGCATCATCAACAAAGGTCTCGGGCATTTTGTTATTCTCCACGGTGTTCAACTGGTTGGCGAAGCACACCAGAATCCCCGCCGTAGCTTCATGACGCTTAACGGTGGCATAGAGAGCCCTGACAGAATCAGGCGTAACATTCCCGCCTTTGACCTGGATAATAGCATGCTCCGCCGTAGGTTTATGGCCCATCCGAAATGGATAGAATGGCAAAACACCATCAACTCCGCCATCTGCGCCAGGTGTTCCAGGGTCGTGATACATTCCGTGCGCACCGATTGCGCCACATACCCATTTCTCAAATTCAAACTTATCATTGGTTGCCAATATTCGAGCCTCATCAATAGTGGTTGGCAACCCCCAAACCTTGATCGCATCTTCAGCCAGGTTCGGGAAGTGATTGAGGATGCGCTCCCTCACTAAGCCGGCTGAAAATCTTGAGATGTCGATTCCGAGCCAGCGGCGACCCAACGTTTCGGCTGCATGCAGCGTAGTGCCGCATCCACAAAACGGATCGAGAACCAAATCGCCAGGATTACTCGACGCTTGAATAATGCGTTCCAGTAATGCCACCGGCTTCTGCGTTGGATACCCCAGTCGCTCTCTGTCTGTCTGAGACATCGTGTAGTCAACCAGCTCATCATGATCCCACACGGAGTCGAAGGGTTTTCCGCCCTGCAAATAGTACTTTCTGCCATCTTGCTCGAAATATCTCCCGCGTTCGTCTTCCAAACGGTATTTCGCATCCATCCATCTAGAAACCTCGCCGCGCAGTTTATGATGTGTGCTTCGGGGACTTTTAGCATAGTAAAATATCGTGTCGTGCTTCCTGGGAAACCAGTACTTTACGTTGAACCCCCCGAGTCCGTAATGCCAGACAATCTCATTACGGAAGCTGTCTTGCCCAAAGATGACATCTAAGAGCAATTTAAGATAATGGCCCGCGGACTTGTCGCAGTGCAGGTATATCGATCCCGACGATTTCAGCACTCGTCGCATCGGCAGTAGTCGCACCGCCATATTCACCAAGTATGCGCCGAGCTCAGAAGAGCGACGGTTCCGCTGGTCGATTCGGCGAGCCACGCGAACGATGTCCGCCAGCACCCTGGTCTCAATGCCGCCGTCAAGCCGAGCTAGGTGCTCATCTTCGTCTGCCCCCCAATCCCAGGTGTCTTTGAATGCTGCAACAGCGGCTGTATCTTTTCCCAGACGCTTAAACGGCAAATTGTACGTGCTATTGGAATTGAACGGAGGATCCAAATAGATCAAGTCGACAAACTCCGTCGGCAACACAATCTCATCGTTGAGCACGCCTAGATTATCGTACGCGTAAAGCTGTCGGTTTACTTCACTCACAAGCGATTCCTCTAGCTCTGTCGTGTTTAGTATCTCTACCTAGATCACGCCCCGCCGACCCTTTTAGCCCAGCACCGCCGCAGCCAACGACTCGGGCGCGTCCGACTCCAGGTGATGGCCGCCAGCGAGCTCGACTAGCTCCGCATCGCCCAAGAGTTCCACGTACTGGTTGGCGACAGACGCAGGCACGACGCTGTCTGCAGTGCCTCGGATCACCTTGGTCTTCGTCTGCACGCTGGACAGCAAATGCGGGAGCGTCTGGCTGTACAGGAACGGTTTCCAGGCCGTGCGTGCGGTCATCTCGCGGTTCGCGTCCCAGGCGATCAGCTGTTCGCTCGAGACCTCTTCACCGTAGAGGGCGTGGAAGTTGGCTGGATCAGCAAAGCAGGACCGCACGTAGTCCGCATGGGCCTCCAGAAACTGGTCTCGGATCGCGCCCTCCGACGGCTGCAGACCCATCGGATTGACGAGCGACAGACCATTCAGGCGCGACTGATTGGCCGTCGCCATCTCCGCGGCGATGTACCCGCCGAAGCCGAGCCCCACCAGCGACACTTCCGCCACGCCCAGCTCGTCCAGCAGCAGCGCGCAGACCGCCGCGAGGTCGCGCACGCTGCGCATCCAGTCGCCGCGCGGCGTGCCGTCCCAGCCCGGCAACGTGGGCAGGATCACATCGCGCTGCGCCGACAGCGCCTCGTGAAACGCCAGCCAGCCAGGATTGCCCGTCTCATGGTGCAGCGCCAAGACCGACGATCCCACCCCACCGCGCCGCACCTGGATCGGCAGGCCGGCGACCTCGACGGTGGACTCGGTGTATCCGTCGGACATAGTCTCAGCCTCTCCGCTACATCGGTGCGCACGCGCCGCGCACACCGCTGGCGCTCCCCGCGGCATGCGTCGCTGTGGGGCATGCTACAGGCAGCCGCGCTGATACCCTCGCCAACACACGAACGAGACCGTGAAGGAACAGTCCATGGCCGAAGTGGCAACCACAGACACGTTGAACGTGCTCAGCGAGGCCGAAGCGCGGGAGCGTGCGGCGCGGGTAGCGAACGCGGCCTACACGCTCTCGCTCTCGCTGACCAAGGGCGCTCCCACGTACGATGGCGAGGTCTCGATCCGCTTCACACTCGCCGATCCCGCCGACGGCGTCTTCCTCGACTGCACCGCCCGATCGATCCACTCGCTGACCGTCAACGGCGCCGACTCAGACCTCCGCCACGAGCGCAATCGCATCTTCCTCGATGGTGACCTGCTGGACGCGGAGAACGTGGTCGAGATCTCATACACGAATGCCTACGACCACATCGGCGCAGGACTGCACCAGTTCATCGACCCCGAAGACGGTGAGGAGTACCTCTACACCCACTTCGAGCCGTACGACGCGCACCGCCTGCTGCCCTGCTTCGACCAGCCCGATATCAAGGCCTCGCTCGATCTCACCGTAACCGCACCGTCGGAGTGGGAGGTCGCCGCCAACTACCCAGTCGCCTCATCGTCCAGCGCTCGCGACGGCCGGACCCGGCATGTATTTCGCGAAACGCCGCGCATCTCCACCTACCTCTTCGCCTTCATCGCGGGACCTTACAAGCGCTACAGCGACACCTGGTCAGACGACTCTGGTGAGACTGCGCTCGGAGTGCTCTGTCGGGAATCGATCGCACCCTTCTTCGACCCCGACGAGTTCTTCCAGGTCACACGCGACGGCCTCACCTTCTTCTCCGAGTTCTTCGACTTCCGCTATCCCTTCGACAAGTACGACCAGGTCTTCGTACCCGAATTCAACATGGGTGCGATGGAAAACGTAGGCTGCATCACATTCTCAGAACGAATGATCTTCCGCGACCCGCCAACGGAACTTCAACGCCTCAACCGCGCCGAAGTGGTGCTGCATGAAATGGCCCACATGTGGTTCGGCGACCTCGTCACGATGCGTTGGTGGAACGACCTCTGGCTCAACGAATCGTTCGCCACCTATATGGCCTACCTGGCCATGGAGCATGCGACCCGCTGGTCCGACAGCGCCTGGTCGGCCTTCCACGCACGGATGAAAGCCTGGGCCTACGAGCAGGACCAGCTCCCCACGACCCACCCGATCGCCGGCGACGTGCCCGACACCGACGCCACCTTCCTCAACTTCGACGGCATTACCTACGGCAAGGGCGCAGCCGTGCTCAAGCAGCTCGTCGCCTTCCTCGGCGCTGACGGCTTCCGCGAGGGCATGCGCGATTACTTCCGCACGCATGCCTGGGGCAACACCACGCTCACCGATTTTCTGGCCGCGCTGGAACGCGGCTCCGGCCGCGAGCTGGGACGCTGGTCGCAGGCCTGGCTCGAGACCGCCGGGGTCAACACGATCGCGCCGCAATGGGACGTCGCCGCCGACGCCATCAACTCCTTCACGATCCAGCAGACCGCCCCGACCGCGCATCCAACCCTGCGACCGCACCGCACCGCTATCGCCATCTACGACCGCTCCGCCGACGGCCCACAGCTGCGTGACGCACAACCAGTCGATATCGACGGCGCATCGACGGTGATCGAGGCGCTCACGGGCGCTGCCGCGCCAGCCGCCATCTTCCCCAACCACGACGATCACGCCTTCGCCAAGATCGCGCTCGACGCCCGCTCGCTCGCCTTCGTCCGCGACGAGCTCGACCGCTTCCCCGACAGCTTCCAGCGGCTCCTGCTCTGGCACACGCTCTGGGACATGGTCCGCGATCAGCAGTTCTCCGCCGCCGACTACGCGGCCCTCGCCATCGACAAGCTCGACTCGGAGGACACGCTCGAAATCACCCAGACCGTCGCCTACAACACGCTCCAGGCAATCAGCGCGTACCTGCCCGACGAGATGCGCGTCGAGCTCGCCGCCCGCCTCTACCAGTTCGCCCGCAGCCAACTCTTCGCCACCAGCGAGCCTGACTTCCGCATCATGTGGGCACGCGTACTGATCGGCGCGGCGCAACAGGCCGAGCACATCGCCGAGTGCTTGCAGCTCGTCGACGATGGCAGCGGCATCGACGACTTCGAGCTTTCGCAAGAGAATCGCTGGACGCTGGTGACCAAGGCGACCGCCTACGGCATCGAGGGCGCCTTCGAACGACTCGAGGGCGAGCTCGAACGCGACGGCTCCGACCGTGGCCGCCGCGCCGCCGAACAGATCCGCGTCTCGCGCCCCGACGCCGCGCTCAAGGCTGCCGCCTGGACACAATTCCAACAAGACACCGAGGCTTCGCTGCAGATGCTCACCGCCGGCATGCACGGATTCTGGTGGAAACCCCAAGCGCAGCTGCTCGCGGACTACACCGACCGCTTCTTCGCTGAAATTCGCTCGGTCTTCGACCAGCGAGACAAGGAGTACGCCTCGCGTTACTTCTCCGCCCTCTATCCTGGCCAGATGGGACCATCCGACCAGGTGATCGAACGCTCGGAGGCGCTACTCGAAGAGCTGGGCGACGAGCTCGTCGTCCTCGCCCGCCCCCTGCGTGAAGCGCTCGACGAGACCAAGCGCGCGCGCGCCTGTCGCGAATACGCACTCGATCAGGCCATGCCTGCGAATCACTAGCAGTGTTGGGCGGAGATCGCTTCGTCTGCGACGACATTGTGGTGCATCACGGCCACTTCGATCGCAGCGCGATCAAGCGGGTGGCTCAGCTCTGGGGGACGCCAGCCTCCACTTGGGACTTCCTCGACTCGGCGCAGGAACGTCTCGATGAAAACGCGCTACTTGCACTCGCAAGGCGCATTGATAGCTCCACAGACAATTACCAACGTGGTCTCTGGCGCGCCTATGACCAATGGTTGTGCAGCAGAGGTTGAGCCGGACCACTACGATGCTCGTACTCAACGACGCGGAATGGCAAAACCCGTCGTTATCTAGCCAGCATCGGCGAGCGGAACAGCGAATACATCGCGGTCAGCGGATCCGAATCCTCTCAGAAACAGACTTTCTCACGATGATCGAGGGCATGACATGCGCATCGCCGCCTGCTACACCTATCCCGTCAAAGGCATGACCGCCCACTCCGCGCGATCCCTCACGCTACGGCTGGGCGAGTCGGTCGTGGGCGACCGCGCCTTCATCTTCGCCTTCGGCAACGCCGAAGCACTCGGCGCGCACGGCTGGGTCTCCAAGCGCCAGTCCGTCACCATGCTCAACACCCCCTACCTCGCCTGGATCGAATCCGGCTGGGACCCCGATACCCGCATGCTGTCCGTCACCTACAACGGCCAGACCAGAAACGCCCAGGTCGACGACGACGCCTCACGGCTCGCACTCTCCGACTGGATGACCAACGTCGTGCTCGGCCTGCCTGAGAATCCGCTGCGCGGACGGCCCGAGCGCGAGCCGCTGAGACTGCTCGGCGATGGCGCAGCCCGCTTCACCGACCGCGGGCCCACCCAAATCTCGCTGGGCGGACTGGCTTCGCTGGCCGACCTCTCCGACCAAGCCGACGTCGAGGTCGACATGCGCCGCTTCCGACTCAACTTCGCGATCGACGGCCTCGACGCCTGGGGCGAGTTCGACTGGGTCGGTCGTCGCCTGCAGATCGGCGAGACGGTCGAAATCGAAGTCACCGCCCCCATCCAGCGCTGCAATGCGGTCAACGCCTCGCCAACAGGGTCAGGCCGCGATCTGGATCTTATGAAAATCCTGCATGACCGCTACGGCCACCTCAACTTCGGCGTCGAAGCCAACGTCATCGCCGGCGGCGAGATTCGCCCCAGCGACGAAGTGCGCATCAGCTAGCGACGAAATGCACGCACCTACCGGCCGTCATCTACTCTGCCCCTCATGGAGCGCTTCCCCGAGCAGTCCTGGGATCCACTCGACATCCGCGTCCCAGCTTGGCTGATGGAGGCAGCCGTCAGCGACGGCGCTCGCATTCCCTACGCATCCAACTACGTATTCCTGCTCGAACTCCAGCACGACGATGCGCCCACGTGCGGTTATGCCGTCTACAAGCCCGGCCGTGGCGAAAATCCGCTCTGGGACTTCCCGCCCAACCTCTACCGACGCGAGGTCGCCGCCTACCGTCTCGCCAACGCACTCGGCTGGCATCTGATCCCGCCGACCATCGAGCGCGCCGACGGTCTCGAATACGGTGTCGGATCGCTGCAGGCCTACATCCCCACCGACTACAGCTGCACTTTCTTCGAGCTACGCGAGCAGCACACCGACGCCATGCGTCGCTTCGCCCTCTTCGACTGGCTCGCCAACAACGCCGACCGCAAGGGCGGACACATCCTGAAAGGGCAAGGAGACCAGCTGTGGGGGATCGACAACGGCCTCTCCTTCCACGAAGACGACAAGCTGCGCACGGTGATCTGGGACTACGCCGGCGAGCCAATTGACGACGCGCTGCTGGAAGACGTCGCGCGCCTCATCCCAGACCTGGACACGGGCGGAGACGCGGCAGACGCGCTGTCGCCCATGTTGAGCGCAAATGAAATCGACGTGCTGCGCCAGCGGGCCGAACGCGCCCTCGAAGAACGCCATCTGCCCGAGCCGCCGACCGGCCGACGCTCCTACCCCTGGCCGTTGGTTTGAATAGGACAATCGATGAGCGAACGCGCACTCGACGGCTTGCTGGTCGCCGATCTCAGTAGCGGGCTCGGTGGCGCCTACTGCTCCAAGCTGCTCAACGACCTCGGCGCGCGCGTCATCCTCGTCGAGCCGCCCGACGGCTCCGCACTGCGTGCCTGGGACGCGCACGACCGAGTCTGGGGCGGCCCATGGGCGCACCTCAGCGCCGGCAAAGCGTCAGCCGCGCCCACCGACCTCGACGAGGCGCAACGCCTACTGCGTGGACTCAGCCGCGCCGCGGATGTGATCATCCTCGACCAGGACTCGCACTGGCGCTCGGCGCTGCCGCGCGTCCTACCCGAGCACGTCGTACAAGTGGAGTTATCGCCGTGGGGCGGCGACGGCCCTTACGCCGGCTGGCGCGGCTCCGATATCGCCACTTGGGCGATGGGCGGCTACATGTTCTTCACCGGTGACCCCAACGGCATGCCGCTGATGCTGCCCGGCGGGCAATCGGAGCTGCACCAGGGCGTCCACGCCGCGCTGGCCACGCTGACCGCTCTCCGAGAG
Organism: Dehalococcoidia bacterium; assembly: GCA_963422755.2. Taxonomy (GTDB): domain Bacteria; phylum Chloroflexota; class Dehalococcoidia; order Bin125; family Bin125; genus Bin125. Next base: position 1,410,680 of record OY730488.1, on the reverse strand, counting down.
CGACGGCGCTCCGGACACGGCCAGCAGATCGAGGTGTCCGCGCTCGAGGCTAACCTCTCCGCGCACGCCTGGCTGGTTTCATCCTGGATCGCCAGCGGTCTGCCACTCGACCGCGTCACACACGACTTCACCAAAACCTGCGACGGCTGGGCGCTCTTCATGCGCGCCGTGCCCAATCCCAACATTTTCCTCCTGATCGACCAACCCGAGCGGATGGAGACTGTCCAGCTCAACGACATCGACGAGTGGCGTCAGCTGCTGCCACAGCTCTACCGAGACGTCGAGGCATGGGCGCAGGATGTCGACGCGCTCGACGTGGCCACCCGCGCGCAGGAACTGCGGATCGCATGCACGCCCGTGCTCGACGCCAAGGGTCTCGCCGAGAATCTGCAGCTCGAATCGCGCGGCTGGTGGGAATTCGGCGCCGACGCCGAGTGGCCCAATGCTCGCTTCCCTGGCCCCGCCTACCAACTCTCGGCCACGCCGGCCCAACGCCAGGGCGACGCGCCTGTCATCGGACAGCACACCAAAACCTTGCGCGATGAGTTCGCCGCAACGCCGATTCCCGCACCACCACCGGCCATGCCAACCAACGACCTACCATTGGCCGGCCTCAAGGTCGTCGAGCTGACCGGCAACTGGGCTGGACCGATCGCGGGACGCCACCTCGGCGATCTTGGCGCGGATGTGATCAAGCTGGAGTGGGCGGCACGACCGGCCACACGCGCGCTGTTCATGCCCGGCCCAACGCAGGACCCGCAGAAGTACCCCTACGACCGCGCGATGTACTTCAACCTGCTCAATCGCAACAAACGCGACCTCGTCCTCGACCTCTCCGCTGACGACGGCAAGCAGATCTTCCTCGAGCTGATGCGCCAGACCGACATCTTCATCGAGAACAACTCGGCCCGCGTGATGCCCAACCTCGGGCTCGACTGGGAGACAGTCCGACAGCAGAATCCTCGCTTGATCTACGTCTCCATGTCCGGCTTCGGGGCCACCGGTCCCTGGCGCGACTGGTCCGCCTACGGCTCCAACATCGAAGCATCCTCCGGTCTCGCCTCCGTCACCGGCTACTCAGCCGAGCAAGTACGCCGCACCCCGCTCTTCTACGCCGATCCAGTCTCCGGCAACCATGCGACCGTCGCGATCCTCGCCGCGCTCGAACACCGCGACGAGAGCGGCGAAGGCCAGTACATCGACATCGCCCTCAACGAAGCTGGCGCCGCATACTTCTTCGAAGCGCTGATGGCCTACCAAACCAGTGGCGAGATCCGCCGCCCCAATGGCAATCGCGACCATCGCTTCGCGCCACAGGGCGCGTACCGCGCCGCCGGCGAGGACTCCTGGATCGCGCTCTCTGTTCAGTCCGACGACGATTGGCGTGCGCTCTGTCGGGCGATGCAGCGCGAAGACCTGCTCGCTGACCCATCGCTGGCCACACTGGACGGCCGACGCTCGCGCCACGACGAGCTCGACGCCGCCATTGAGGCGTGGAGCAGCGAGCGGGAACAATACGAAGCGGTCTGGGCGCTGCAACGCGCCGGCGTCTCCGCCGCCCCAATTCTCGCCAACTGGCAAATCCTGCACGACCCCCACATCCACGCCAGCGGCTTCTATCGCTGGGTCGAGCACCCGGTCGTCGGGGTCTATCCCTATCCCAGCTGGCCCTGGCGCTTCAGCCGCAGCGAGCCATCGATCCGCCGCGCCGCGCCCCGCTTCGCCGAGCACAACCACGAGGTGCTCACTGAACTCGGATATGACGACGAACAGATCGCCGAGCTCTACGCGCTCAACATCACCGCCGACGCCCCCACCGCCCCGCTGCTGATCTCCCGAGGCGGTTTCAACAGCTCCGACGACTAACCGTCCGCACGGCTACTCCGCGCATGACTACTCCGACTGCCGCAGGATGATCCGCGACCCCTCCGCATCGATCAGCTTGGCCGCGAGCGCGATCCGATTCTCTCGGTCCAGCGCCTCCCAGTACGTGTCAGCGACATCCTCCACTGACCCGACCAACGGCAGCCAGAGCGGATCACCGGCATACGGCGGCAGCGGCGCTCCGTCCGAACGATAGGTCGTGATCCCGTACCCCAAACCCGGCGGTGGAGCCGGCAGTCGCCAGAAAACATGGTCGGTCAATGCTGGATCAGCCGCATTCGCCCGCAAGATCGAGAGGCGCACCGTCCCCGCTCCGCGCAGATTGAGCAGACCCGCGATACGAGGGGTGTAGTTCGGCGGGTCATCCTCGCGCTCGCGCTCACCGAGCGCATCCTCGAAGCGGACGTGTCGCTCCAACCCCGTATGAACCGTGCGCGCGTGGTCACCGTTTGCGACGATGTACAGATCCTCCAGCTCCAGCATCGCCTCGTAGATGATCAGCGACGGATCAGTCACCAGCGACAGATCGCGTGCCTCCGTGCGCAGCTCCACACCGTCGCCACCGGCCACGAACCGACGATTGCGGCTATGCGCGCTGCGCCCCATGATCCAGTACACCTGCACCCACGCGTCGCCGGCGTCCTCGACATCCGACGCCGCCAGACGCCCGATCACGATCCCGCGTCCCGGATAGCGGTTCGCCGCCAGGTGTCGAGCGAAATGTTGCTCGGCGAAGACTCTCAGCTGTTCCAGGCGGGACGTCTCGCTCATCATCGTGGCAGAATATCGGTCGTGTCGGCATATTGGTTGCGTCAGTGACAGGGATAGACTTCAGCTATGTCCGACGCCGACCGCGCTCGCCCCAACCTGCAGCGTGTCCTGATCGCGAATCGCGGCGAGATCGCCTCTCGAATCATCCGCTCCTGCCGTCAGCTCGGCATCGACACTGTCGCGGTCTACTCGGACGCTGATCGCGCCGCGCCGCACGTCGCCGAGGCTGACCAGGCAGTTCGTCTCGGTGCGGCGCCAGCGGCGGACAGCTACCTCAACATCGATGCTCTGATCGACGCAGCCCGACGCAGCGGCGCCGACGCCGTGCACCCCGGCTACGGCTTCTTGTCCGAACGCGCCGACTTCGCCCGCGCCGTCATCGACGCCGGGCTTACCTGGATCGGTCCGCCCCCCAACGTGATCGAGGCGCTCGGCGACAAGGTGTCCGCGCGACACTTGGCGGCCGCATCCGATGTCCCAGTCGCCGAGGGGATCGACGAAGATAGCGGCGACGACGCGCTCGCGGCCGCGATTGAGCAGATGGGGCTACCGGTCATGATCAAAGCGGCCGCCGGCGGCGGCGGACGCGGGATGCGTCTGCTCCGTTCGACTGCCGACGCGCCCGACGGGATCGCAGCCGCGATCGCTGGCGCCCGACGCGAAGCGCAGGCCGCCTTCGGCGACGGCCGCTTGCTGGTCGAGCGCGCCCTGTCGGAAGGCCGCCATGTTGAAGTGCAGGTGCTCTTCGACCAGCACGGCCATGGTATCCAGCTCAGCGAGCGAGACTGCACCGTCCAGCGACGCCGCCAGAAAGTGATCGAAGAGTCGCCCTCGCCTGCCGTTGACGCGGCACTGCGCCAGCGCCTCGGCGACGCCGCCCTACACGTCTGCCGCGCGGCCGGATACGTCGGCGCGGGCACGGTCGAGTTCATGCTCATGCCCGATGGTCAGTTCCTCTTCCTCGAGGTCAACACTCGCCTGCAGGTCGAACATCCCGTCACCGAAGCGCTCACCGGTCTCGACCTGGTCGAACTGCAGCTCCGAGTCGCCGCGGGCGAGCCGCTGCCGATCTCGCAGGATGACGTCAGGCTGGACGGCCACGCCATCGAACTGCGCATCTACGCTGAAGATCCATCGCGCGGATACATCCCCTCGACCGGCCGTTTGCGCTGGTTCGAGCCGCTCGACGCGCGCGCCCGCCACGACGTGGGCTATGCTCACGGCGGTGTCGTCACTGCGCACTACGATCCAATGCTCGCCAAGACGATCGTCCACGCTGACTCGCGCGTCGAGGCCATACAGCGTGCCTCCGAAGCGATCGACGGCTGGGCGGTCGACGGCGTCTCCACCAATCTGGCGCAGCTCGCGAACATCCTCGCCTCGGAGGACTTCGCCAGCGCTGACCACAGCGCCATCGACATCGGCTGGCTCGACCGCACAACGCTGTCGGCCCGGCTGTCGGCTCGGCCCACGCCAGCAGAAGCGCTCACCGTCGCTGCAGCCGCTGACGCCATCGCCGCCTGGCGCTCGTCGGGCTCGCTGACTCGCCAGTACCTGCTGCATGGCCGATCGCACGAAGTCCGCATCACACGCACAGCCGAGGGCGCTGTCGCCGTCGTCGATGACGGCGAGCCCCTCCAGGTCTCGTTGGAACGCGAGTGGTCCGCGCAGACAGACTCACGCGGCGCGGTCGTCTCCAACGGCGCGCGGCGCTGGATCTTGTTGCGCGCACAGCGACGCCGAAGCGGCGGCGGACGTGCAAAGGCAAGCGGGGCGAACGTCGTCCGCGCGCCAATGCCCGGCACGGTCATCGAGGTCCTGGTCCACGTCGGCGACGAAGTCGAGGCCGGCCAGACCCTCGCGGTGCTGGAAGCGATGAAGATGGAGCACCTGCTCACGGCGCCGAGCGCCGGCACGGTCAGCGCCGTCCACACCAGCGCCGGCGACTCGGTCGACGAGGGCTTCGTCTTGATCGAGCTGGGAACCGCCTCGTGAGCCACCGCATCAACCACCGCATGATCCAATCCGAACAGGCGAACCTGTTGCGGGAACGGCGTGACCGCGTTGCGGCTGCCTGGTCGAGCCTCGGCGCCGCAGGCCCGGTGCTGATTCCAGCCAGCCTGCCGATCCCAATCGACGGCACCGACCAGTTCCATGAATTCCACGCCCACCCCGAGTTCCAGTACCTGACCGGTGTCGCTGAACCTGGTGCCAGCCTGGTCTGGGAACCCGACAGCGGCTGGACACTCTTCGCGCCGTCGCTTTCCGTCGACGACCTGGTCTGGATGTCCGCGCCGCCCTCGCCCCAGACGCTCGCCGCCGAAACTGGCATCGACCATGCCGTCGACCGCGCCGAGCTGGCTAGCTGGCTCGAACAGCGACGCGGTGCAGACCTGGCGTTACTCGGTTCGCGCGACATCGAAACTCGAGCTGTCGAGTACGGCCTCGACGCCTGGTCGACGCTGGAGGCGGTCGTCAATCAGCACGACACCGATCAACTCGGTCGCCGACTCGCCGAGCTGCGTCGCGCCAAAGACGCCGTCGAGCTCGACCGCCTCACACGCGCCGTCGATGCCGCAGTCGCCGGCCATCTCGCGGCCCAGCGGCACGCCCGGCGCGGAATCACCGAACGCGCCCTGCAGATCGAGCTAGAGGCTGAGTTCTTTCGCCACGGCGGCGCCCGCACCGCCTATGGCTCCATCGTCGGCTGCGGTCCCAACTCGGCCATTCTGCACGGAACGCCTGGCGAACGGACGATGTCCGACGGCGAACTCGTGCTGATCGACGCCGGCGCCGAAGTCGACGGATACGCATCCGACATCACTCGCACGTTCCCCGTTTCCGCCAAATTCACACCACTCCAGCGCGAGCTGTACGACGTCGTCCTCGCCGCGCAACAGGAGGCGATCGACGCCGCCGCGCCGGGCGTCGAGTACAAGTCCCTACATCTGCACGCCGCCACGACCATCGCCCAGGGACTGGTTGACGCCGGCATCCTGCACGGCGCGGTCGACGACCTGCTCGACGCCGATGCGCATGCCCTCTTCTTCCCACACGGACTGGGCCACATGCTCGGACTCTCCACACACGACTGCGGCGGTTATCTCGAGGGCCGCGTCCCTGAAGACCGCTTCGGACTCGCCTACCTGCGCGCCGATCTGCCGCTCGAGCCCGGCTATGTCGTCACGATCGAGCCGGGTATCTACTTCGTTCCCGCGCTGTTGACCGATCCAGACCGCCGCGAGCGCTACCGCACAATGGTCAACTGGGAGCGTGTCGACGGTCTGCTCGACTTCGGCGGCATCAGAATCGAGGACGACATACAGATCACGACTGACGGTTGCCAGACGCTCAGCGCCGCCCTGCCCAGCTCAGCCAACGAGATCGAAGCCATCCGACGCGAGGCGCTGGCATGACCGCGCCTCCGCTCACCATCACCGACGTCGCGACGTACCCCCGTCCCGGCATGGACGCGCCAGGTATGGTCGGATTCACCCCCGATAGCGCTGCCGTCACCTGGCTGCACGCCGCCGGCGGCGGACTGGTGCGTTCGCTCTGGCGCATCGACATCGCCAGCGGCGCACGCTCGGTGATCGTCGGACCTGGCACGGACGCACCATTGTCGCGCGAAGAAGAGCTCCTCCGCGAGCGCACCCGCACGCGGGAACTCGGCGTACCCGCCTACGCGTTCGCTCGCAGCGCCGAGCGCCCGGTACTGATCATCCCGGGGCCAACTGCCCGCATCGCGATTGGCGATGAACCGCTGCGCGAACTCGCCGCTACGCAGGGCGCGCTCACCCCGTCGCTCAGTCCCGACGGCGCTCAGCTCTCCTTCGTGCGCGGCGGTGAGCTGTTCATCACAACCTGCGATGGCGAATCCGAGCCACGCCAACGAACAACTGGCGCTGCAGACGGGATCAGCCACGGCCTCGCCGACTACATCGCACAAGAAGAATTCGGCCTCCTGCGTGGACACTGGTGGTCATCAGACGGTCGCATCGCCTATCTCCGCGTTGACGAACGCCACGTCGCGCCATACCCGATCGTCCATCAGGGCAGTGGCGCGGTCGCCGTCGAGACCCACCGCTACCCCTTCGCCGGCGACGCCAACGCGCACGTCAGCCTCTGGATGCTGGACGTCGCCAGCGGCCTGACGACGCAGATGTCCCTACCCGACGAAGACGGCTACCTCGTCCGCGTCGCCTGGTGGCCAAGCGCAACCGATGGACCACGACTCGTCGCGCAGTGGGTCAATCGAGCGCAGAATCGCCTGCAACTGCTCACCTTCGACCAAGACGGCGTCGCGACCGTGCTGATCGACGAGCAACAGGAACCCTGGATCAACATCGCCGACCACGCCCGCGGTCTCAGTGACGGCACATTCCTCTGGTCCAGCGAGCAGAGCGGCTACCGCCACCTCTCCCTGCACGCCGCAGACGGTTCCGAGATCCGCAATCTCACCGATGGCGACTGGATCGTCGATGGCGTGATCGGCGTCGACGGCAACGAGGCCGATGGCGGCTGGGTCTACTTCACCAGCACGCGCGGCTCACCGATCGAGCGCCGCGTCGAACGCGTCTCATTGGCCGGTGGCTGGATCGAGACGCTCTCCGAACCAGGCGGCGTGCACAGCGCCGTGTTGTCCCCCGACGGCCGCTGGTTAGTCGTGCAGAGTTCGTCCCTACACTCTCCACCGCGCCTCACGCTGCTGGCCACCGATGGCGGCGAGCGCCGCACGCTATACCAGTCGGACGTGTCGCTCGATGCGCTAGGTCTGACGCCGCCGCGCCTGCGCAGCTTCGCGGCCTCCGATGGCACAACGCTCTACGGCGCCATCTATCCACCCAACGACGATCGAACCAACAGTAACGGCAACGACAGTGGCGAACCCGCACCGCTGCTCGTCGCCGTCTACGGCGGACCGCATGCGCAGACCGTGCTCGATGCATGGGGGCTCACCGTCGACCTCCGCGCGCAGTACCTGGCTCAGCAAGGATTCGCCGTGCTCAAGCTCGACAATCGCGGCATGGCCGGTCGCGGCCTCGAATTCGAGGCGCACCTGCATCGGCGGATGGGCACCCTCGAGATCGATGATCAGGCTCTCGCGGTCGAGCAATTAGCCCGCGAGGGGTTGATCGACCCTGAGCGCGTCGGCGTCTACGGCTGGTCCTACGGCGGCTACATGACCGTCATGTCGATGCTGCGCCGACCCGACCTGTTCACGGTCGGTGTGGCGGGCGCGCCCGTCTCCGACTGGGACGGCTACGACACCGGCTACACCGAGCGCTACATGGGCGTCCCCCAGGACAACGCCGAGGGCTACCGTGAAGGCTCACTGCTGACCCACGTCGACCAACTCCAGGGCGACCTGCTCCTCATCCACGGCGGGGTCGACGAAAACGTCCATTTCCGCCACACCGCCCGACTGATCACCGCCCTGACCGAAGCTGACCGCGACTATGACCTGCTGATGTTTCCACAGGAGCGTCACATGCCTCGCGCTCGGGCGGGACTTGAGTATCAGGAACGCCGCGTCGCCCGCTACTTCGAGCGCCGACTCCTCGCCCCCTCTTCAGCGACCGCGGAGGACTGATGCCGATCCCCAGCACGCCCGCTGACGCCGCAGTACTGCTCGGCGTCGCCGTCACCGCCGACCGCGAGACCATCCGCGACCGCTATCGCCGTCTGGCCCGCATCTACCATCCCGACGCGAACCCCGACGACGATGCAGCAGGGACGCGGATGCTTGAACTCAATGCCGCCGTCGACCTGCTGCTCGGCGCCGACACCCCCACGATCGACTCCACGATCGAGGTGGAGCCACAGCGATCCGAACGCGCGCTGTCCACCCGCGAACGCCGCCACGACGCTCGCATCCGCTCGGCGCTGCAACACCTGCCCTACGGCATCTACGTGATCGGCACGGTCACACCCGACGGCACGCCCAACGCGATGGTCGCCGACTGGGTCATGCAGGTGTCGTTCCGACCGCGCATCGTATGCGTCTCGTTCGAGCGCGACGCCACCTCACTGCGCAACGTGCGCCAGACGCGCCAGCTCACGGTCAGCCTGCTGCCCGAATCGGGTATGGACCTGGCGGCGCGGTTCCTGCAACCCAGCGACCCGTCCAAAATCGAGGGCCGCTCGGCCGAGTTCGCCGCTCCCGACAAAATGCGCGGCGTAGATTATGTCCCGCTCGAGCATCCCGAGCTCTCCGCCGGCGCACCAGTGCTCCAGGATTCACTCGCCTGGATCGCCGCTGAGGCGCAGCAGTTCATCCCTGTCGGCGAACACATCCTGGCCCTCTGCCGCGTCTTCGACGGCGACGCCCTGCCGATCGACGAAGGTCCGCTCACCTCGCTCTACACCGGCTGGCACTATGGCGGCTAGCCCGCCGCAGACACCAGCCAGTTCGGTCATCGCCCGCCGCGCCGCTCAGCATACGGACCACAAAACGTTCGCGACGTCCACGAACGGTCAGGCGAACGGGAGCATAGGGGCGCTCGTCGTTTCCACTGGCGCACATGATCATGCTGCTGTGGCGCAGCGCGCCGCCAAACGGCCCACACGACCATTCAACCGACGCCTCCGCACGTTCGAATCGTTTCAGGAACCCGCGTTCCGCTGGTTCTTCATTTCCACGCTCGGACAGATGTACTCGGCCATCGGCCAAATGTTTGTCCGCAGCTTCCTCATCTACGAGCTGACCGATTCGTATGCCGCGATGGGGTTGGTGGCACTGGTGAGCGGCCTCGTCCAATTCGCCCTCGGACCGTACGGCGGCGTGCTCGCCGATCGGTTCCCCAAAAAGACCGTGACCCAAATCTTCCAAGTGGTCGGCCTCCTCAACGCCTTCGTAATCGGCACGCTCGCGGTGCTCGGCGTGCTCGAGTTTTGGCACTTACTGATCTCGGCGATCTCGCAAGGCGTGCTAGTCGCGCTGATGGTACCCGCGCGTCAGGCGATGGTCTCCGAGATCGTGTCGCGCGAACGGATCATGAACGGCGTCGCACTCAATACCGCGGCGATGAACATGATGCAGTTCGCCGCCCCCCTGATCGGCGGCGTGCTCCTCGCCACCGCCGGCGCCGGCATCGCTTTCTATGTGATCGCTGGCTGCTACGCCCTCGCCATCGCGACCATGCTGCCGGTCCCGACGGTCGCCGCCCAAGCACGACACGGCGGAGGCGGTCTGCGTGCCACATTGCACGACATCGGTGACGGCTTCCGCTACATCGCGCGGCATCGCGTGCTGCGCATGATTCTGCTGCTCTCCTTCGGCATCTCGATCCTAGGCATGCCCTTCCAAGGACTACTGCCAGGATTCGTGCAGGATGCGTTCGACGCCGGACCAGCGCAAGCAGCGCTGTTCATGACGTTCTCAGCGATCGGTGCGTTCCTCGCAGCCTTGCTCATCGCATCGCTCCGACGCAGCAATCGCGGACAACTGCTGATCCTCATGGGCTTGTTCGTCGGCGTCTCGACCATGGGCGTCGCTGTCTCGCCCTGGATTTGGCTCAGCCTGCCGATCATGATCCTGATGGGCATCGGGCAAGCCGGCCGCATGACGATCGCCTCCGCGCTGATCCAGGAGCAGGCCGAACCTGCCTATCGGGGCCGCGCGATGTCGGTCCTGATGATGCAATTCGCACTCATGCAAGCTGGTGTCTTCGTACTCGGGCTCGCTGCTGAACTCATCGGCATCCGACTTGCCGTATTCGTCACCGCGACAGTACTGGTCGGCGCCGTCCTCGTCTTCGCCAGCGCCTCCCCCACGCTGCGGCGTCTGCAGTAGCCGCGCCTCAGCGCAAACGGCGCAGCGCCTCAGCACTGCGTCGATTATCTTGCTCGTATCGCACAACGGAGCGGGAGCCACAGCGCATGATTACCTATCTCGACCACGTGGGCATCGTGGCCAACTCGCTGGACGAGGCCGGTGCCGTCCTCGTCGACCAGCTCGGCCTGGAGTATGACCGCGAGCGCACCCCCTTCCCCGAAGGTGGCTTCTTCGCGCCCGAGCGCACCAAGATATTCTTCGTCAAGGTCAACCTCGGCGAGACCCGCATCGAGATCCTCCTGCCCCAGGACGACCGCAGCGGCATCGGCAAGTTCCTCGAACGACGCGGTCCCGGACTGCACCATCTCGGCTACGGCTCGACCGACGTCGTGGGCGATACCAAGCTCTTCATGGAGCGCGGTCTCGCCTACATCGACTTCGGCGGACCGATCGAAGAGATCACCGCCTCCTTCTTCCACCCCAGGACGGCCGGCGGGATTCTGACCGAGATCGTCCCCGACCGACGTCCGCAGGCCTAACCGCCTGCCGACGCTGCACGCGAAACAGCCTGATGACGCTTGGCCTGCGGCAACGCGACGAACGACGGCTCGCCCTCGTGCTCTCGGGCGGCGGGGCATCCGGCATTGTCCAGGTGCCGTTTCTTGAAGAGCTTATCCGCCGCAACATCCGACCAGACGTGGTAATCGGCTGCTCCGTCGGGGCGATCAACGGTGCGTTCCTAGCGCTGCACCCCGACAACATCGACGGCCTGGCCGCACTCTGGCTCAAGCTGCGCGAGCGGCGGCTCTGGCACCGCAACATCATCAGTATTGGGCGCCGCCTGCTGACCAGCAGCACGTCGTTGTACTCCAACCACTTTCTCCGCGAGCTGATCAAACAGCACGTGACGATCGACGACATTGCCGCCACTGAGCTCCCCCTCTGCATCGTGACCACGAGCCTCTCCAGTGGCGTCAAGTGCGTCCTGGACCGCGGCGAGCTGCTGGCCGCGCTGCTCGCCTCGATCGCGATCCCCGGCCTCCTCCCGCCCGTCCGCATCGACGGCGACTGGCACGTCGACGGCGGACTCTCCTCCGGCCTGGACTTGGAGACCGCCATCCTGCAAGGCGCCACCCGAACGCTCGCCGTCGACCTCGGCGTCGAGCCATCGCCCTATCAGCCGCGCGGCCTCGTCGACCTACTCGCACGGTCCATGGAGATCGCCGCGCAGGAACGAACAAAGGCGGAGATCGACCAGTTCGGCTCGCTGGTACCCACCGTCGTCTGGCGACCAGGCCTGCGCGCGGCCTCGTTCGGTTCCTTCGCCGACGTCGCCGAGCTATACGACACCGCCCGCGAGCTCGCCCCCGTCATGATCGACCAAGCGCTCAGCGCCGACGGTGCATGGCAGCCTGGCGTCTACGAGGGCGTCGTCCCGGTCGCCCAGGTATAGGCATGTCTACGCTGTCCGACCTGCGCGTGCTGGACCTCAGCGACCATGTCTCCGGCGCCTACGCGGCCCGACTGCTCGCAACCGCGGGCGCGCGCGTCACCCTGCTCGAACCGACAGCAGGGTCAGCGTTGCGCTCCCGCCCGCCCCTGCTGACCTCGACCGAGCCGCCACGCAGCGCGGCCTTCGAATACCTCTCCGCCTGGAAGCGGGGGCTCGCGCTCGATTGGACAACCGAGCTGGGCGCGCACGCGCTGGGCCGTCTCCTCGACCAAGCCGACATCGTGATCACCACCATGCCCACCGACCAGGCGCTCGACTTCGACCGCCGCTTCCGGGTCGTGCGTCCGCAGCTGATTCATATCGCGGCGACACACTATGGACTGAGCGGGCCGTGGGCCGCTTGGCGCTCGTCCGACCTGACTGACTGGGCGGCCAGCGGATACCTCTACATCACTGGCGATCCACTCCGTGAACCGCTGCAGGGCGCAGGTCCCTGGACTGGCTATGTCGCAGGCGTCAGCGCCGCCGTTGGCGCGATGGCCGCCCTCTGGGCGCGCAGCAGGTCGGGTCGCGGCCAGCTCGTCGACGTCGGCGCGATGGAGGCGATGGCGGCGTCCCATCAGTGGAGCCTGGTGATGTGGTCGCACCAGGGACGAATCAAGCACCGCGCCAACAACCGCCATGCTGAAGCGCACCACCCGGTCAGCCTGATGGCCGTGCGTGATGGCTGGGTCTGCATCGCGGCCCCCAGCCAGGCCCAGTGGGTCAACCTCTGCATCGCGCTTGAGCAGCCCGAGATGGCGCACAATCCCCGCTACGCGACCGCCGGTCTCCGCTTCGACGTCGCGGAAGAGATCGACGCGTCGTTCGCCCCCATCCTCACCGAACACAGCCGTACGGAAGTGGTCGAACTGCTGCAGAACCATCATGTGCCGGCGAGCGCAGTGCTATCGATGGACGAAGTCCTCGTCGATCCACAGCTCGAAGCGCGGGCATACTGGGCATACCCCGACGCGCTCGGCGTCAACGCGAAGATGCCCGGTATCCCTTTCGCGCTGCCCTCTTCGCCTGATCGTTTCCAAGCTGCGCCATCGCTTGGCGCGGACACCGTTGCCGTATTGCTGGACGCGGGACTCCCACTGACTCAGATCGAGCAACTGCGAGAGGCGGGCGTCGCCCATGCCTGACGGCATCCTCTCCGACCTGCGCGTGGTGGAGTTCGGCTATGCCTGGGCCGGTCCGCTCGTCGGGCGCATGCTCGGCGACCTCGGCGCCGACGTGATCAAGGTCGAGCAAGCCAACGCACGCGGCGGACATTTGCCGGATGACCCCGCCCTCCGCGCCGCGCTCGACGACTGGCGCCGCGGCGAAGCCGTCGAGCCGACCCTGCGCGCATCCGTGTTTCCCGAAGGCGAACCGGCCCCAGACCCCTGGAATCGCGCCGGCATCTTCAACAAACTCAACCGCAACAAACGTGGACTGTGCGCCGACCTCAAGACAGACTCGGGCAAACGCCTCTGGCGACGGCTCGTTGAGGCGTCAGACGTGATCGTTGACAACTTCAGCCCCCGCGGCGTCAACAATCTCGGCATCGACTACGACACGGTCAGCCGCTGGAATCCGCGCATCATTTCCGTCTCCTGCACCGGCTACGGCCACACGGGACCGTTCCGCCAACGCGTCTCGTACGGCCCGGTCCTCGAGGCGCACTCCGGTGCCGCCTCGGCCACTGGCTACACCGACGGCGGGCCGATCAAGATGGGACACGCCTTCCCTGACCCCATCGGCGGACTGCATGGAGCGTTCGCTGTCCTGGCCGCGCTCTGGGAGCGTGCAGCGACTGGGCGAGGCTGTTTCGTCGACCTCTCCCAGCTCCAGACCTATACCGCGGTCAGCGGCGACCTCATCCTCGAAACGTCGTTGCACGGGCCCGCGCCGACACGGGGCAATCGCTCACGGGACGGCACGCTGCAGGGCGTCTACCGCTGCCGTGACGAACAGCCAGACGCCCGCGACGGGCTCGACATGTGGATTGCGCTCACGATCGAGGACGATGACGCCTGGTTGCGGTTGCGCCAGATCGTCGGAGATGAGCGTCTCGACGAGGCCCGGTTCGCCAGCGCCGCCGGGCGGCTCGAACACCATGACGAACTGGACGCGCTGATCACCGAGTGGACCAGACCACAGGACCGCTTCGCGCTCGCCGAACGCCTACAAGCCGCACAGCTGACCGCGCTGCCGGTCATGACCAACGGCGACCTCGTCGAGTCGCCGCACCTGCGTGAGCGCCGATTTATTGTCGATTGGGACCAACCGGGCGTCGGCCTCTACGCATACGGCGGCTTCCCCATCCACTTCAGCGACGAACGGCCACCGCGCATGCGCCCTGCGCCAGCGCTCGGCGGGGATAACCGAGCGATCTGCCGCGAACTAGGCTTTAGCGAACGCGAAATCGAGGCCTTCGAATCCGACGGCACGCTTGCCACCGAGCCATCGACCACAGGCGCTCGCTAGTCCCCAGCGAGTGTTCGGATGCCACCGTCGTCGAGCCGGTAGAGCAACCACTCAGACTCGTGGGACATACCGAGCTGGTGATAGAACTCACGAGCTGGATTCCAGTCGAGCACCGACAGGTCGAGCCGCTTCCAGCCGCGCGCGGTCGCAATCTGCGCCAGCGACTGCATCAGGGCGAACCCGACACCAGCGTCGCGCGCCTCAGGCACAACGAACAAATCTTCCAGGTAGAGCGCCGGCGTCCCGGTCCAGGTTGAGTAATGCGGGAAAAACAGGGCCATGCCCAACGGACGGTTGTCCCGCTCGGCGATCAGTGTCTCGAATAGACGCCCCGCGCCGAAGCCATCTCGGCGGATACTCTCGGCCGTCGCCTGCACAGTGGAGCGAGGCTCGCCCTCGAACTCCGCCAGACCCACGATGAACTCGAGGATCGTCTCGGCGTCCTCGGGGACGGCGTCACGGACGATGATCTTGGGCATCTCGCCCGTCACTCGCCAGTGAAGACGGGCGGGCGCTTCTCGATGAACGAGGCCTGTGCTTCGCGCACATCGTGCTCGGAGCGCGTGGCGTGAGAGATCGCAGTGATCTCGTTGCGCAGCGCTTCTTCCAGCGGCACGCTCAGATTGCGCTGCAGCACCCGCTTGGCGGCGCGCGAGGCCAGCGGCGGCCAGAACGCGATCTGCTTGGCCAGCGCCCGCGCGCTCGAGATCAGATCCTCGTGCGCGACCCGCTGATTGAGCAGCCCGATCGCCAGCGCTTCGTCCGACTCCACGAAGCGGCTGGTCTGCACCAACTCCACCGCTTTGGGATACCCCACCACGCGCGGCAAGAACCAGGTCATCCCTGCATCCGGACTGAGTGAGCGCTCCAGGAACACCACCTTGAATCGCGACCGCTCCGACCCCACGCGCAGGTCGCAGGCCAACGCCAGACTCATCCCCGCGCCCGCCGCGACGCCGTTGACAGCGGCGATCGTCGGTTTGTCCAGCTCGCCGAAGGTCAACGCCTGCCGACCCACCCAGCCATGCTCATCCAACCGATCATTCTGAGAGTCTGTCACCGAGTCCCGCGGGCGCGCAGTGAGATCAGCACCCGAGCAGAAGCCACGCCCCGCGCCGGTCACAATCACCACCCGCACATCGTCATCAGCCTGCAGCTGGTTTGCCGCCGCGATCATCTCATCGTGCAGGTCGCGCGAGAGCGCATTCAGCTTCTCCGGCCGATCGAGCATGATCGTGCCGATCTGTTCCTCAATCTCGACGCGCAAGTGTTGGTATGTCATGGTTCGCCTCTCCGTTCGCCCCGCTGTGCGAGTCGCCCCGCTGTGCGAGCAGGGTAGTGCGTCGCTGGGATACCGCCGCGAAGCGGAAGCAGCCCAACGCATGATCGTTCACGATCCCCACAGCCTGCATGAAGGCGTAGCAGGTCGTTGGGCCCACGAATCGAAACCCACGCCGTTTCAGCTCGCGAGACATGGCCCGCGACTCCGCCGTCTGCGCTGGGACACTAGTACGCGGTTTGTTCGAGGGGTCGGCGTACGCCCAGACGATCTCCGCCAGCGATAGTCCCTGCCGCCGCAACAACTGCACCGCTTGCGCGTTGCGAACCGTCGAGGCGATCTTGCCACGATGTCTGATGATCCGCGCGTCCTGGACTAGCGCATCGATCTCCGCCTCGCCGATCTCGGCGATGGTACTAACGTCCCAATCGAGGAAGGCTTGTCGATACCCCTCACGTCGCAGCAGAATCGTGTGCCATGACAGCCCAGCCTGCGCCCCTTCTAGCGTCAATGCCTCAAACAGCGCGGACTCATCGAGAGTCGGCACGCCCCAGTCAAGATCGTGATAGGCGATCTCATCACGGTCATCGCCCGGCCAGGCGCAGCGTTCGACCATCGAGCACCTCGCTTCGCCAAAATTGATCGACAAGTTGATCGATCAGACAACTCGCCACGAGCGTACTGCGCTGAACATCGGCCTACGGGCGCCGTTCCACGCGGAGTAGCCTGCGTGTATGGCCTTCGTACTCGGCGTCACTGGCTCCATCGCCTCGGGCAAATCATTGCTCTGCCGACACCTCGTCGAGGCGCACGGGGCGCTCCACATTGACGCCGATCGGCACGTCCACACCATGTATGCACCGGGCAAACCGGCCTTCGATCGCATCGTCGCGGCATTCGGCGAACAGGTCGTCGGCGCCGACGGATTCATCGACCGCAAGACGCTGGGCGACATCGTCTTCGGCAAGCCTGACCTCTTGGCCACGCTGCGCACCGCCATCGGCGACATCGAAGGTGAGTTCATGCGGCTGCTGCCCGAGCTTCGCGACGATCCGGCCCCGATCGCCGTCTTCGAGGCCGTGCGCCTCTTCGAAGGCCCCTACATGGAGGTCTGCGACGCCGGCTGGCTGGTCGCCACGGACGACGCAACCGCTCTCGCGCGGCTGATGGCGCGCAACCACCTCACTCGCGCGGAGGCGGAGCAGCGCCTGGCCTCTGCAATCCACTGGAGCGAACGCGCGCCTCAGGCCGACCTGATTCTGCACAACGACGGCGCGATCGACGAGTTCCTGGCGCAGGTCGACCAAGCCATCATCGCCACCCAGCAATAGCAGCCTGTATTCCCGTCCTATCCTGCGCTTGCACTACAGCAATGGAGGCGAATATGGGCGCGCTCGACGGACTTCGCGTGATCGACTTCGGTCAGTACATGGCCGGCCCTCTGGCGGCGATGATGCTGGCCGACCACGGGGCCGACGTGATCCGCGTCGACCCGCCCTCGGGTCCCAGCTGGGACACCCCAGCCAACGCCGTCTGGAATCGCGGCAAGCGGCGCATCTCGCTCGACCTCAAGTCCGCCGACGGACGCCGCGCCGCGCAGGAACTGATCGCCTCCGCCGATGTCGTGATCGAAAACTTTCGACCCGGCGTGATGGATCGACTCGGACTCGGCGCGGAGGAATCTACCGTCCAGCACGATCGCCTGATCTATCTGTCGATGCCCGGCTTCAGCGCTGACGACGAGCGGGCCTCGATGCCTGGCTGGGAGGGCGTCGTCTCGGCCAGCGTCGGCACGTACAGCGGCTCGCTGCTCGCCGATGCTCCCCAACCGGTCTACACCGCCGTGCCTATCGCATCCTCCTACGCCGCCTTCAGCGGCTGCGCTGGGGTGGCGATGGCGCTGGTCGCGCGCGAACGCGACGGCTTCGGACAACGCATCGAAGCCTCGCTGCACGACTCGCTCTACCAGGCCATCGGCATTCGCGGCCTCAAGTTCCTCGATCGAGACGCGCCGCGCGGATCCGTCCCCTGGGTCGGCCCCTACGAGTGCGCCGACGGGCGCTGGGTCTTCTTCCACGCCGCCTATTCACATTTCATCCGACAATTCTGCGAGACCGCCGGCGTGCCCGAATGGCTCGACCAACCCTGGTCGAAAGCGTCGGAGATTCTGCAGGACTACTCGCTCGCCGACACCGCCCGCGCGCACCTCACCAACATCTTCCTCACCCGCCCCGCGCAGGAATGGGAAGACCTGATCAACGACGGCGGCAACGGCCCACCGACCGTGCGCTGCCTCGACTCGGCCGAGTGGCTGCAGGAGCCGCATGCGCGCGAAGCGGAGATCATCGTCGAACTGGACGACCCCCAACTCGGCCCCATGCTGCAACCCGGTATCCAGGTGCGCATGGGCGCAACACCAGGCGAGATTCGCAGCCCACGCCGCGCGCTCGATGCCGACCGCGACGACATCCTGGCCGAGCTGCGCACCACCGCCCCGTCCGCAATCCGCGCGCCAGGCGAGCGGCTCTCGCAGGCGCTCGAGGGCATGACCGCGCTCGACCTCTGCATCATCCTCGCCGGACCGACCTGTGGACGCACCCTCGCCGAGTTCGGCGCCGATGTGGTCAAGATTGACAACCCATCCCGCGAGAACGGGATCATGCTGCACGAGGACATCAATCGCGGCAAACGCTCTGTCCTACTCGACCTCAAGCACGAAGCAGGACGCGAGCTCTTTATGGAACTCGCCGCCGACGTCGATGTCGTCGTCCAGAACTACCGTCTGGGCAAAGTCGGCGGGCTCGGCGTCGACTACGAGTCCGTGCGGCAGATCAATCCTGACGTGGTCTACGCGTCGCTCAACGCCTTCGGTGAAATCGGCCCCTGGGCCAACCGCGCCGGCTGGGAGCAGCTGGCGCAGGCCGCCAGCGGCATGCAGACCCGCTACGGCGACACCGAACCCACGCTGCAGCCCTTCGCGATCAACGACTACGGCACCGGCATCAACGGCGCGTTTGGCGTCGGCATGGCGCTCTACCACCGACTCCGCACGGGACAGGGACAGCAGGTCTTCACCGCGCTCGCCCGCACCGCCAGCACCCTGCAGTCGAGCTTCCTGCACGACTACGAAGGCAAGCAGTGGGACGAGCCTGCAGGCCAGGATGCCAGCGGCGACGGACCCCTGCACCGCCTCTACGAAGCATCCGACGGCTGGCTCTTCGTCGGCGCGGCCAACGACCAGGCTGACGCCGTACCCTCAAACGCCGACTTCAAGACCAGGACGGTCGCCGAGTGGATCGTCGAACTCACCGCCCGCGGCATTGGCGCAGTCGCCGTCGGCAGCGTCGATGATGCCATGACGAACGGGCGAGCCGTCGCTCACGGACTCTCCATCACCCGTGAGCACGAGGGACGCGGGCGCGTTCGCACCAATGGACCCAGCATCCAGATGTCGCGGACGCCCGTCGCGGCTGGCCGCCCCGCCATGCTGCCCGGCGCCGCCGCCCACGACGTACTCGGCGAACGCGCCGACGCGCTCGCCGCAGCGGGCGTCGTGCAGTCATGACGCTCAAGCGCAAGCTCATACACTCAGAACCAGAGTCGACTGAGCGGAGGCCGCCGATGGGCGCTGTGCAGGTCACCGTCAGCGTCACCAATCCGGGCGATCACACCCGCGAGTGGAGCGGCCTCTTCCTGGTCGACACAGGTGCGACCGACTGCCTCGTCCCGCGCAAGCATCTCGAGGCGATCGGCGTGGTTCCCGATGGGAGCCGTCTGTACGAGCTGGCGGATGGCTCCCAGCTGCGTCTCGAGATCGCCGTCGCCAGATTCGAGATCATGGGCGAAATCGTTGGCGCCACCGTGATCATGGGCGACGACGATGCCGAGCCGCTGCTCGGCGTCACCGCGCTTGAGTCCCTCGGTATCGAGGTCGACCCGCGCAGCCAACGCCTCAAGCGCCTGCCCGCGGTGCGGCTGAAGCGGCTGCAAGCCCATACACCCAACACCAACGCCGACTGACCGGAGGCCGCCGATGGGCGCTGTGCAGGTCACCGTCAGCGTCACCAATCCGGGCGATCACACCCGCGAGTGGAGCGGCCTCTTCCTGGTCGACACAGGTGCGACCGACTGCCTCGTCCCGCGCAAGCATCTCGAGGCGATCGGCGTGGTTCCCGATGGGAGCCGTCTGTACGAGCTGGCGGATGGCTCCCAGCTGCGTCTCGAGATCGCCGTCGCCAGATTCGAAATCATGGGTGAAATCGTTGGCGCCACCGTGATCATGGGCGACGACGATGCCGAGCCGCTGCTCGGCGTCACCGCGCTTGAGTCCCTCGGTATCGAGGTCGACCCGCGCAGCCAACGCCTCAAGCGCCTGCCCGCGGTGCGGCTGAAGCGGCTGCAAGCCCATACACCCAACACCAACGCCGACTGACCGGAGACCGCCGATGGGCGCTGTGCAGGTCACCGTGACGATTCGCAATCCAGCCGAGCGTGAACGCGAGTGGAGCGGACTCTTTCTCGTCGACACGGGTGCGACCGACAACCTCGTCCCGCGCAAGCATCTCGAGGAGATCGGGATCATCCCACGCGGCGTGCGTCGATACGAGCTCGCCGACGGCAGCGAGCTACGCCTCGACATTGGCGCGGCCGAGATCGAGTTCATGGGCGACTTCACCGCTGGCGTGGTGATCTTCGGCGATGACGATGCCGAACCCCTGCTGGGCGTGACCGCGCTCGAATCGGTCGGGATCGAGGTCGACCCGCGCAACCAGAGTCTCAAGCGCCTGCCCGCCGTGCGGTTGAAGCGGCTGCGACGCGCATCTTGAAAATAGGGAGAGCAACGTAAGCGTTCAACGAGTCCTAGCAGGCCCCGCCCGGCGATGTCAGCACCGCCGAGCGGGGTACTTGTTAACGCCAACCCCACTCCCCACACGTTCCATGCATCGCATTACCCGGAATATCGTAGCGCCATAGACATTCCCACGTCAGCTGGTTACCACTATGCGCTGCTGGCATGTTGGCTCCTTGTTTAGCCTCGACATATTTTTGGTGCGCGTGAATGTGCGCGTTGAGTGCACTGCTCTGAGGCCCGCCGTCATCCGGTTTATCCTTCGCTTCTGGCGAAGTGATCGTAGGCGGGATCGGGTCCGGATGCACCTCCTTCTGATTGGGACCGTCCAGGGCATCAGTGATCTTCTCGGCAGCGTCGGAGACCTCGTTGACCACAAGCCGAGTTGTCAACGCGGCGACCGGAAGCAATTCAGGCTGAACAAGAGCAACCGTAACCACAGTGATCAACTGGATGGTTAGGCGCTCGCTTTCGCTGATCTGATTGCCATCGTTCCCAGTTGGGACGGAAACGGTGTCATGCGCCTGACTCTCGTCATCAGGGTCATGCGCAAATGAAATACCGCCCAGAGCCACAAACGCTATCACTAACGCTGAAACTATGCTGTCTACTCCAGCATAGTTTCAGCGTTAGTGATAGCGTTGCTACTATTCACTGATTCCGCCCAGAGCCACAAACGCTATCACTAACGCTGAAACTATGCTGGCTACGGCCAGCAGGCGCAAGAATGAGCCACTGGCCAGCCGAAAAGGTTTCCACAGCTCTAGTCGCCTCAGCGTAAGGATGCCGATGGCGTAGTAGACAGCGACCAAAGCTGAGAGCTGCAAATGCGGCCGCTCGGTAGCCATCTCCAATCCCACCAGCAAGATCAGCCCTGTTGCAATCAGAACCAGGGAAGGGACAGCTTGACCAAGGCGCTGGACCATCCCTACATCTCGGTCTCTCACTATGATCTCTATTCCAAGCTAGCCGAGCACAGAAAGTATGCTCGTGCACCAATCATTGTGAACGAGACAATACAGATTGTCAAACGCAACGACTTCGCCCAGGCGATCACGCGTCTGGAGCGCTATCGCGGCGACGACGGTCTGCGCGACGGCACAATGCTCGCCTGGGCCTTCACACCCGAGGCTCGCGCAGCCGCCCAGCTCCTGCGCGAGCGGGAGGAACTCGCACTGGGCATGGTGCGACTCGAGCAGGTCGCCCTGGAATCCAACGAGTTCCGCGCGCACATCGCCAGCCGCTCCACCGAGCGCGGCGACTACTCCGAGTTCCTCACCTTCGTCCAACCGCCACAGGTCGAGATCACGCATCAACGCGTGCGCGGTCGCACCTACGACTTCAGCGCGGCGGGCACGCAGATCTACAACGTCAACGCGCAGCTGAGCAATGTGCAGTGGGACTTCGATCACCGCGACAACCGCTTCATCGCCAACCGCGACACCTGGTTCGGCAAACGCACTGGCAAAGGCAAGAACGCGCAACCCCCGCTCGACGCGCAGCACACCTTCCCGCATTCGGGCACGTTCACGGTCGCCTGCAAGGTGCAGGACGATACCGGCGGCGAGGCGCTCGGCACGATTCAGCTGCGCGTCAGCTAACAGGTCACTCACAGGTCACGAACGGGCGAGCGAGGCGAGATGCAGAACGAGTTCCTGCCCCACGAGAGCGATTTCCAGCTCTGGCTCGAGGGCGGATTTCAGCCGTCCAAGCCGGAGACGACCGACTTCCTCTGCTTCCTCGCCGACCCCGATGATGAGCGCGAGCCTCGCCCAGGCGGTCTCTGGCCGCATCAGTGGGCGGCGCTGCTGCGCCTCGTCTATACGCGGGAGCGACTCGGTCGCACCTTCTGGTCCAGCGGACTGCTGACCAACATCGTCACCGGCGGCGGCAAGACCGCGCTGATCGCGGCGGTGATGGTCTGGCTGCGTCTGGCGCACCAAGTACAGCGATTCCTGATCCTCTGCCCCAATCTGATCGTGCGCGATCGGCTCGAAGACGATTTCCGCGCTGGTCAGGTATTCCGAGAACGCCAGCTGATCCCGCCCAGCGCGGTGTTCACGGCGGACGATTTTGCCCTGACCACGCTGGGCGGCGACTCGAAACGCACCGCGAGCGACCTCTTTGGAGCCAATGTCGTCCTCGCCAACATCCACCAGTTTTACGAGAGCAACCAGTCGGGCGCGAGCAACCTGGCCGCCTTTCTGGGGATTAACCAGACGCCCTTCGCGGTGTTCAACGACGAAGCGCACAACACGCCCGCGCCCGAGTACGACCGCACGCTGCGCACCCTGGCCGAACACGGCGCCATGCAGTTCCGTCTGGACACCACGGCCACCCCCGATCGCGCCAACGAGCGCCCCATCGACAGCCGCATGATCTACGAGTACGACATTCCCGCCGCGCTGAACGACGGTGTGATCGCCACCCCGGTCGTCTACCAGCCCAGCATCGATGTGGTCGAGCTGACCTACACCGACGCGCTCACGGGCGAGACCCGCGGCGTGGAAGCGATCGACTGGGACGAGGTCGACCGCAAGGGTCTGTCCTCAACCCAGTGGGTGACCGACGCCAAGCCGATGTCGCAGCAGATCTCGATCGCTTGCAAGCGTCTGCAAGAGGCGCGCCGCAACGCGGCGGAACGCTACCGACCGATCCTGTTCGTCGTCGCGGTCTGCAAGGCCGACGCGAAGTCAGCGCAGGCGATGCTGGAAGGCCAGTTCAACTTGCGCGCGCTGCTCGTGACTGAGGACTCGGAGGAGACTGCGCGCAAGGATGCCGCCGCGATCGCCATCCAGAACCGCTACGACGCGGTGGTCTCGGTCGCGATGCTCCGCGAGGGCTGGGATGTGCCCGAGGTTGCGGTCGTACTGCCGCTGCGCAAGATAGGCAGCAAGGTCTACGGACCACAGATTATCGGCCGCGGACTCCGTCGCGTGCGCCGCAAAGATATCCCCGCCCATGAATCCCAGATCTGCGCGGTCGTCGACCACCCCAAGCTCGAACACGACTGGCTCTGGAAACTACTCCAGGCCGCTATCCGCACAAACGTCGGCGTCGAGCAGGAGTTCGACGAACAAGGCGAGCTACCACCACAGCAGCCCAACCAGCAGATCGTCAATCCGGACATGATCATCGCCATTCCCGAACCGGTCGAGGAAGCCGACGCGTTCGAGCCAGTCCAAACCGAACCGTCCCCACAGCCATCGCGCGAATGGCGAACGCTGCTGAATCAGTTCGAGTACGACCAACAGCTGGTGGAGATCACCGATCAGCAGATCAACGCAGTGGTCGCCACTGAACTCAGCGCAGGTGGTTGGACCAAGCACCTCTCTGGTCAGGGCAACGACGCCGACCCCTCAACGATCGAGTTCGACTCGGCTGACCTGCGCGACAGCCTCGAACAGCGACTCCGCGCCATCGCCCAGCAGACCTGTGAGACGCATGGCTGGTCCCTGCACGACCAGCGCTATATCCACTCTGCGGCACTGGCTCACCTCGCCGAGCGATTCTGCGATGGCCTCGCGATCAGTCAGGCCAACCAGCCGCAACTCCGCCGCGCGTTCCATGCGCTGAACCAGCTGGAGCGGTTTCTGATGTCACGACCAGACATCGTAGGTGGGATGATCGAGTATGCCAATGATTGAACGTGACCACTTCGAACAGCCAGCCAAGAGTGCCTACAACTTCGAGGTCTACGACAGCGGACTCGAGCGTCGGATGATGGAGCGCCTGGAAGCCGATCACCGTGTGCGCAAGTGGACGAAGCGGCACGGCATCTCGATCACCTGGTACGACGCCAACGGGCGGCGACATACGTACCGCCCCGATTTCCTGGTTGAATACATTGATGGCTCAATCGCGCTGATCGAGGTCAAGGGCGCGAACCAGATCGACTCCGGCTCGGTCCAGCGCAAGCGTGAGGCGGCCGAGCGCTGGTGTCAGCGTCGGCACATGGAGTACTCCATCGAGACGATCGCCTAGCTATCCTCAGGCCACTGATCCCACTAATCACTGCGGAACAGTCGAGAGGGGCTGCAGATGAGTCTGGCGTTGGCGGATGTTCGGATTCTGGACCTGACCCAGTATGAGGCGGGCACCTCGTCGACCCAGGCGCTGGGCTGGCTGGGCGCTCAGATCGTCAAGATCGAACCGCCCGGTCGTGGCGAGCCAGGCCGGCGGCTCGGCGGACGCTCCGACGGCCTCGACTCCACCTACTTCATCACCCTGAACAACAACAAGCGATCACTCACGCTCGACCTGAAATCGGACGAAGGGCGCCAGATTTTCCTCCAGCTGGTCCCGCGCTTCGACATCGTGGTCGAGAACTTCACGCTGGGCACGATGGAACGGCTGGGCATCGGCTACGCGACGCTCAAGGAGATTCATCCCCAGCTGATCTACTGCACGGTCAAGGGCTTCGGCACGACCGGTCCGTGGGCACCCACGAAGTCGTTCGACATGGTCGCGCAGGCAGCCGGCGGCGCGATGGCGCTGACCGGCACGGCCGACGGTATGCCGCTCAAACCAGGACCAACGATCGGCGATACCGGTACAGGCGTGCAGGCGGCCATCGGCATGCTGGCCGCGCTCTGGCAGCGGCAGCGAGACGGTATCGGCCAGAAAGTCGAACTGTCAATGCAGGAAGCGGTCACCAACTACACCCGCGTACCCATGACGCGGCGCGACGTGTCGGGCGACCCGGCACCGCCCTACGGAGACGGCCAGACTGCACCGACCGGTCTCTTTCCCTGCAAGCCCGGCGGACGCGCTGATTGGGTCTGGGTCGTGGTGGCGAATCGCCGTATGCGTCAGACGCTGATGGAAACCATCGGCCGGCCCGACCTCGCTGAGTCGAACGAGGGCGGCGGGATCACCCGTTCCGACGGCGCAGATGTCCGCGAGGCGATCGCCTCATGGACGCGACAGCGCACCAAGTACGAGGTGATGGAGACGATGCGGGATGTCGGTGTGCCGTCCGGTCCCGTGCTGGATTCGGGAGAGATTTTCGCGAACGAGCATCTGCGCTCACGGGACATGCTGGTCGAGATCGAGCACCCGACACGCGGCCCGATGACCTTGCTCGGATGTCCCATCCGGCTGAGCGAAAGCCCGGCCAGTCACCGACGCGCGCCGCTGCTGGGCGAACACACTGGGGAAGTACTCAGCGAAGAGTTGGGGCTCGCGGAATCCGAAGTGGCTGCGCTGGCTGAGTCGGGGATCGTATCGCTCTAGCCCCTCTCAGCCATGGCGACATCCCAGCGATCAGTGCAGTTCCGCACGACCAGCTCAACATCCTCGGTCAGGAGGACGCCTTCGGCGGCCCGCTGCTCGGCGTCGCTGCGGACTCGCGCCAAGTATGACTTGCGATCAGCGTAGCGACGCAATATCTCATCCCGGTCGAACCACTGCGTCAGGCCGACGAAGGCGCTCATCAGGTCAGCGCCGCCGGTGTCGGGATGCCTGGGGTTCCAGCCGGTGTGGACACCCAGGGGTTGGCTGAGATCCGGTAGCCGCCAGCCGGCGAGTTCATTTCCGTCGGCGTCGAGCGTGGACGCGTAGCTAGGATACGTCTCGCCCTCTTCGGCTGGAAGGCAGTCCAGGTCGAGCGTTCTGACTCGTGACAGCCGCTCAGCCGAAGGAACGCAAAAGCGCTGGGCCATTTCGGCCAGGATGTCCGCGCGGGAGGCAGCGGTGCCGTTGGCGATGCCTGGAACCGCCGAAGGCGGCGGCTCCGTTCCGTTGGCGATCCAGCGGTCAAGGTGGATCAGCGCAGCGCGGTTCAGCGGGGTGTAATCGACAGCGTTGTGCCGGTAGCGGCTACGGTCGTCGGTGAGATAGAAGGAATCGGTCGCCTCGGCCAGGCCGGCGCTGTGCTGCGTGCCGGCAAACAGGTAGTGACGGGTGTTCGGGTGTTGGGGAATGTCCTGGCCACTGAGCGGCTCGATGTGGATCAGCGAGGCGTCTCCGCGGTAGTACTCCCAGCTGGTGTTGGTAGCCACAACCTTCGGCGTAACGCCTTGTTCGTCCGACCGTCTGAGCAGTCCGTCGCGGCGACCGGTCAGAGGATCGTCGAGCTCGATGTCGGCGAAGGGGAACTCATGCGTGTGACTGGCGAGGAAGAGCTGCGACGGTTGTCCGTAGCGATGGTTGAATTCACCGCGTAGCGCGCCGGCGATGTGGATCTGCATGCCGTCGTAGGCCCTGACGCCGTCCACCCCACGATTCAGGCCCAGGTACAGCAGGTGTCGCAGGAAGCGGCCGCTTTGCGAAGCGCCAAAGGCCAGCATGCGCTCGTAGCCTCGCTGCCAGCCGCGCAAGAACAGCGCGGCGTCGCGGAACGCGAGCAGCCCAGCGCCAACGACCGGCGATCGGTTAGTGCGATAGACAACCTCATAGATGCGGCCCGGTTCGAATCCGCCGTCCAGCCAGACATCGCCTGCACTGGCGACGATCTCGCCATCCTGTTCGCGCGCGAAGCGCCACTGCTCACGCGGAACCTCACGCGGCTCATCATCCTCATAATCGCGGACGCAAAGGCGCGCGTGCGGATCATCGAGGTCGGCGACGGGATAGCCCGGCTGTCCCAGATGCAGAATCGGTATCGAGGCGAGCCGCGAGGACGGACGCAGATCTGTGATGGCCTCTTGGGGACCACCGGCAGGAGCGTCGGAGAGATCAGCCTCCGGCGCACTGAACTGAAGCAGATCGGGCATCTCCGGCGTGTTGGGCGCATTCCACTGCCAGCCGACAAAGCCGACGCTGAAGCCGCGCTGCATCAGAAATCCGTCGCCGGGCGCATACGGATCCCCGCTAGCGATCTCGGCCGGCACAGAGTTGAAGCGTCCAATCATGATCGGACGTCCGCGATTGGGCACATCGATCAGCAGCGCGCCATTGCCGCGCTGTGGGTCGACCGGCCGAATCAGCACCAGATCACCATGAAACCGAACACAGCCGTCGGAATCGCGCGGGGCGAGGTCAAGGTCCGCGATTCGCGACTCATCCTCAGCGCTGGGGTCGACGGCGTAGCGCGCCGTCGCGCGAATCAGTTCGAATGCGCCGACCTCGCCGAATTCTCGCCCGTCGGCATACGGTTCGCAAGAGTGGATGTCGAGTCGTTCCAACGCCACGTCGCCCTCATTTCACAGCTGGACATGATGCGCGGACAGGCGCTGATACCCAGCGACTACGCAACAATTACGCCAGCCCCCAGAGACGCTGTGCGTTACCGCCAACGATCTTCTGCGCGTCCTCGATCGAGTCCGTGGCGTCGAAGACGTCCCACAGACTCCGTTGCGTGTACCCCACCGCGCTCTCCGGATGCGGGTAATCGCTGCCCCACAGTGCGTTGTCAGCGCCGATCACATCGAGTTGTCGCAACCCGTACGGGTCTTCGATGAACGTTGCGTAGCAATTCTCGTACCAGTAATGACTGGGGGGATTCGCCAGCTTCGGCGTCATCTCCGACTCAAACGACGCGTAGACCTTGTCGCAGTCGAACAGACAGCTCGGCACCCAGGCGATTCCGCCTTCCGTGAAGACCACCCGAAGCCCCGGATTGCGCTCGAAGATGCCAGCGAATGTCAGCAGCGCGAACAGACGCCTAAAGGGCTGGAAGGCCACCACAATCGTCGTGGCCAAGCCGCCTTGGCCACGCGCGTCGAACGTCTCACCAACATGGAAGCTGAGCGGCAAGCCGGACTCGCCGATCGCCCTCCACATCGGCTCCAGAGCGCGCGCGTTGTAGTACACCTTGGCGTGCGGGGGCGGCAACGAGGGCATCAACACGCCCCGAAAGCCGAGTGCCTTGATCTTCTGCAGCTCGTCCTCGGTGCGCTCGGGATCCCAGTAGTTGAGCAGCGCCAGCCCGTGCAACCGCTCCGGCTCGGCGGCGCAGAACTCAGCCAGCAGCTCGTTGTAGGCGTCCATGCAGGCCTGGATGTAGTCAACGTCCTCATTGCGGATGACGCCCAGCATGCGCTGCGGGAAGAGGATCTCCTGGTCGACCCCCTCGCGAGTAATCTCCGCCACGCGCAACGACGCGTCCCACATCCCGGCGCGGCCCTCGATCAGTTCTGAGGGCATGCCGGGATTATCAGTCGATTTGCCGTCAATCTCCATATGGAACCCGGTTGAGCTGAAATACCCCTTTGGCGACCGATCGCGATACTTGGTTGGCATCCGGTCGATAAACTCGCCCGTTTCCAGCCAGTGGCTGTCGGCCGAAACGACGGTCGTGCCAGCTGGCAGCGGACGCGTAGTCTCGGGCAGCGTGCGCTGGTTCGGCCAGGCGATCGTCGGAGCGGCGCTGCTGTGTCTGAACGTGGGATGGGTGGCGGTGGGGGTCGTCATGGGCAGGGTCCCTATCTGTACGGCGTCGATGCATTGACTGCGCGCGGCCATGCGGACTGCGCCGCCACGCATACGCGCGTCGATGTTGACCCACAAGATATCGTTCCGCGACCCAGAGCGTCGCGCGGGTCGGGAGTAGCCTGCGCGCCATGGTCGTCGAAGCGCCCTCCTCTGACGCCACGCCCACGCGCCAGCGGAGCGGCGGCCGGCTGTACTACGGCTGGTGGGTGCTATTCGGCATGGTCGTGGCGCTGATCGTCGCCGAGGGTGTCACGCTCGGATCGCTCTCGGCCTACATCGAGCCGCTGGAGAATCGCTTCGGCTGGTCGCGCGCGCAGGTCTCGATGGGATTCTCCGTCACCGTCGGAACGGTCGGCATCTGCGGGCCGCTCATCGGGCGATTGGTCGATTCGGTCGGGCCACGACGGCTGATCCTGCTCGGAGCGCCCGTCTGCTGCGTCTCGTTCGCGCTGCTGGCATTCATGACCGAACTCTGGCAGTGGTACGCCTATCTCGCGCTGTCGGCGGTCTCGCTGGGCCTGATCGCTTACATCCCAGCACAGGCGCTCGCGGTGCGCTGGTTCGACCGCCGACGCGCGCTCGCCACGAGCGTGATTGGCGCATCGGTCTGGATGGGGCAGCTCGTGATGCTGCCACTCGTTCAGATGATCATCTCCACACTGGGCTGGGGGGATGCCTTCCTCTACTCGGGCATTATGATCATCGCCGCCTACGCTGTCGCATTTGTGTTCGTCCGTGACCGTCCACATCACGGCGAGCACCACAGTGGCATCGCCCCAGACAGTACGCCCGCCGTCCCCGTGGTGATGAGCGGACTCGCCCTGCGCCAGGCGATCCGCACTCCACTGTTCTGGGTGCTCGTGCTCGGACTGATGCTGCTCTACTTCGTCATCTTCGGTTGGCTCTCCCAGGGTGTGCCCTACTACCGTTCGGTCGGCTTCTCCGACACCTGGTCGGCGCAGATCGTCTCGCTTACCGCGGGCGGCGCCGTGATCTGGCTGCTGACTGCGGGACCGCAGCTCGAACGCTTCCGCCGTCCCGAACTCGCGGCCTCAGCCGGTGCGCTGTTCGTGTGCGCATCCCTGCTAGTGCTGTACCTCAGCGGCGGCAACATTCCCGGCGTGAGCGTGGCGGTGGCGCTGTACGTGGTTGGCTTTGCTGCGGCGCCGACGCTTGAGGCGCTGATGCTCTCGCGTGCGTTCGGGCCAGCCAACTTCGCCACGATCATGGGCACGGCGTTCCTGTTCCAGACGATCGCGATCTTTTTCTCGCCGATCATCGCCGGCGGCATCTACGACAGAAACGGCAACTACGATCTGGCGCTGATCATGTACGCCGGCTGCGCCGTCGTGAGTTGCCTCGTGTTCCTGCTTGCGAGCCGGTTGCCCCAGCCGTTCGCGCGAGCGTCCCTTACTCCATCCAGACGAGCATGATCACCCAGAACGGAGCGGCGGCCAAGCCGACGGCGACTGGCCAATCGACCAGCCGCCGCCCCGTCGGACGTAGGCGCGCCAAGCCAACCAGCGCCATCAAGAAGCCGCCAACCAGCAGCACAAACGACATGATCGACATACCGGACATGCCGATCGTCCCAAACGCCAGCCCCATGACAGACCATAAGACTGCGGACTTGTCTCTCGTGGAGTTGGACATTTCCCGCTCCTCCCGCACTGCACCGGGCGACGTCTAGTCGACCTGCTCGCAGACGCTATCCCTCAGCCGATCAGCCGCCAGAGCGGCGCAGTACTGATCAGCAGCCCGAGCACACAGATACCGAACGCTCTCAGGTTCGCTTCACGGACGACGACTGCCGTAAGTATTGCCAGTCCGCCGAACAGCAATATCATGCCAAGCAAAGAAAACGAAACCGAGCCAAGCAGAAGCGCCATGATTGCCGTGAACAATAGCGTAAGCTCTATCAGTGAAACACCTAACCGCCGCTCTAAACGGCGCCGCGACTGATCAGTCTGGCGGAGATTAGACATCTTGTCCTCCCTTACCTATAACGACCATAGGCAGCAGTCGGGCGTCGTGGCGGTTGCGGAAGTCCATCGGTCGGAACGTCATCATGCTCCCCTTCGTGATGGCATCTGCGTTTGGCGGCTTGCGCGCCCTTGACTGCAATCCTCCTTTCCGCTAGGCATGTTGAGCCAAACCTACGCCGATTGCGCACGACTAGGGAGTCACCGACCGCGTCGGTGTGTATCAGACGACAAGCGAAGGAATGGAAAGGTGGGCTGGTCGGGGAGAGAGGATTTGAACCTCCGACCTCTTCGTCCCGAACGAAGCGCGCTGCCAGGCTGCGCCACTCCCCGACGTCACTAGCTTACAGGCAATACCACCCACCGTCTGTCAGCATCGACGCCACAAGCAGACCACACCGTCAGCCTCGGCAGGCGAGCTCCCACCTGCAAGCTGAGCGGCCGGCTGCGGCCGCTAGCGGCGATCTTCGCGGCCGTCGTAGATCGGCTCGTTCAGATAGACGTCGCCGTTGCGGATCTTGAGGTTGAACAGACACTTCGCGTCCGTGCAGACCCAGGCCTTGAAGTGGACCGCCGCCCCCTGCGCGCCGAAGTCCGAGAGGGGCACCAGGACACCGCGCTCACACTGCATGCACTTTGGAAACCCACCCTGGGACAGACCAATCGCCTCGCTCGCTGCCGTCCCGCCCACCGTCACATCGTTTGCCATCGCCCCACATCTCCCCTAGGTAGCAGCCGTGCCCCGGCCTCCACAGCACAGTACTCGCTCAGCTGCACCCTCTTGTCCGCTGTGTATGCTACCGCCTTGCCGAACTCAATCCGCGCTCACGCGCTCACGCCGACTACGCTGGCAGCGCGCTCGACGATGCCCACTCCCGCTGCCACTGCACGCGGTGATGCAAAAAGTACTCGTAAGCATCCGCCAGGGCGAGCCAGGACGCTTCAATCACATCCGCCGACGCGCCCACCGTCGTCCAGACGTGGCGCCCGTCGGTCGACTCGATCAGCGCCCGCACATGCGCCTCGGTACCCGCGTCGGTGTCGATAATCCGCACCTTGTAATCCAGCAGGGAGACCGCCGACAGTTCTGGATAGGCCAGCTCCAAGCCCTTGCGCGCGGCCCCGTCCAGCGCGTTGATCGGCCCGTTGCCGTCCGCCGTTGTGTGGAACAGCTCATCGTCAACGCGAATCTTGGTCGTCGCCTCAGCCATCATCAGCGATACTTCGCCCTCGTGCGCGGACAGCTCCGCGCCCGGCCGCCGACGCTCGATGATCAGGAAATCATCCAGCTCGAACGGCGCTTCGTACTCCGGCCGCGAGCGCAGCGCGAGCAACTCGAACGAAGCGTCCGCCGCCTCATACTGGAAGCCGCGCGACTCCATCTGCTTGACCTGGTTCAGCAGGTTCGTCGTCTCAGCCTGCGTCAAGGCCATGTCGTGGCCACGCTCCTGCAGCTTGACCTGGATATTTCGCTTGCCCGACAGCTCCGAGACCAACACCTTGCGGTCGTTGCCGACCTCGCCTGGCTCGATGTGTTGATAGTGCATCGGATTCTTGACCACGGCCGCAACGTGATAGCCGGCCTTGTGCGCGAACGCCGACCCACCTACGTACGGTGACTGCCCGCTGAGCGTCAGGTTCGCGAGCTCGGCGATAAAGCGTGAGGTGGTCGTGATCTCACGCAGCTGCTGATCCTCAACCACCCGCATGCCCATCTTGAGCTGTAGGTTGGGAATGATCGAAGACAGATTCGCGTTGCCACAGCGCTCGCCGTATCCGTTCAGGCAGCCCTGCACCTGCTCCACGCCAGCTCGGATCGCCGCCAGCGAGTTCGCCACCGCAAGGTCACAGTCATTGTGTGTGTGAATCCCCAGCTTGACCCC
Organism: Dehalococcoidia bacterium; assembly: GCA_963422755.2. GTDB lineage: Bacteria > Chloroflexota > Dehalococcoidia > Bin125 > Bin125 > Bin125. The sequence continues at coordinate 1,377,912 of OY730488.1, read as the reverse complement.
CGGCAGCATCTCCCGCACTAAGCGCACTGCCGACACCACCTCGTCCGTCATCGCGCCGCCATTGGTATCGCACAAAATCAGGTACTGCGCTCCCGACCGGTACGCCGTGCTCACAACGTTGAGCGTGTAGTCAGGGTCCTCCTTGAGGCCGTCGAAAAAGTGCTCCGCGTCGAAGTGCACCTCGCGACCGAGCGAGGCCATGTACTCGACCGACTCCCGCACCATGGAGAGATTCTCCTCGTGCGTCGTGTTGAGCACCGTATCCACCTGCGAGGCGATGGCCTTGCCGACGAAGGTCACCACCGGCGTCTCGGCCTCGCGCAGCGCGACGATGTTAAAGTCACGCTCCACCGCTGCGCCTGGCTTGCGGGTGCCGCCGAACGCGACCAGCTTCGCCCGCTCCAGTGGCCGCCGCTTCATCTGCTCGAAGAACGCCTGATCCTTCTCGTTCGATCCGGGGAAGCCGCCCTCGACGTAGTGCATCCCCAGCGCATCGAGGCGGTGCGCCACCGTGACCTTGTCCTGCAACGAGAACGCGATCCCCTCCATCTGCGAACCGTCGCGCAGCAGCGTGTCGTAGAGCGCGACCGGGGAGTCGGAAAAAATGGACATATCTGGAGGGTACATCCCTCTGGCAACGACTCAGTGGCGAAACAGGCGATGCCCTGTCAGCGCCATCACAATCCCGTACTCGTTGCAGGCGGCGGTCGTATCGGCGTCCGCGATTGATCCGCCCGGCTGCAGGATGTGCGTCACCGCCGAGGCTTGGGCGCGGTCGACATTGTCGCGAAACGGCATGAATGCGTCATGGCTGAGCACCGTGCGAAACCGGCCGATCCAGTCGCGACACTCATCACCCGAGAGCGGTCCGCTCCAGTTCGTCAGCTGCGTTTGCAGCCGCGCCCGCTCGGGCGCTGATAACTCTGCCCAGGCGACGAACTGTTCGCGCGCCGCGAATCGGTCAGGGCGCTTCAGCGCCGAGTCGAACTCCAGCCCCAACACGCGCTCGTGCTGCTGCAGCATCCAGCGATCCGCCTTACCGCAGGCCAACCGAGTGCAGTGGATCCGAGACTGCTGACCAGCGCCCAGACCGATCACCTGCCCATCCGCCGCTACGCAGACGGAGTTGGATTGCGTGTATCGCAGCGCGATCGTCGCGATCAGCAGGTCTCGCCGTACGGCAGCGGGCAACTCTGTGCGCTCCGTGACGGGTTGGTCGAAGATCGACTCGTCGATCGGCCGATCGTCGAGCGGCTGGCTCAGTTGTACGCCGAAGTGGTCGCGTGATTCCGTCGCCGCTGGCGCCGCATTGGGGTCCGCCTGAAGAATCAGGTACCTGCCCCCCTTCTTACGGCGCAGGATCTCGAGCGCCGCGGGCTCGTAGCCGGGCGCGATCACCCCATCCGAGACCTCCCGCCGCAGGAAACGCGCGAGCGACTCATCCACGACCTCCGAGACAGCGGCGAAATCGCCGTAGGCGCTGACGAGATCTCCGCCACGCGCGCGCACGTACGCTGCCGCCGTCGGCGACAACTCTCGCCCCTCGACCTCGTACGCGCGGGCCAAGCGTTCTGGGATCGGCAAACCGATCGCCGCCCCGGCGGGCGAGACATGCTTGAACGAGGCCGCAGCCGGCTGCTGCAGCGCCGAGCGCAGCTCGCGCACCAGGTTCCAGGCGCTGAGCGCGTCGAGCAGGTTGATGTACCCCGGCTGTCCGTTACGCACCTCAAACGGCCACGCCCCGATCGCCGAGGCCCAGGCCGGCGCTTGGTGCGGGTTGAGCCCGTAGCGCAGCGACAGCGAGGCGGTCATCGCGCGCCCGGCTCAGGCGACATGATCTCAGGCGACCAAATCTTGCAGGGCCGAGTCGATGTCCACGTACTTGAAGCGGTAGCCAGTCTCCAGCGTCCGCGTGGGCAGAATGCGCTGCGAAGCCAGCAGCACCCCAGCCCCTTCGCCCAGCGCCAGCTTCAGCGCCAGCGGCGGCACGGGCATCAGCGCCGGACGACGCAGCGCGCGACCGAGCGCGCTCGAGAACTGACCGTTGCGCACGGGATTCGGCGCAGTCAGATTGAGCGCGCCCTCAACGTCGTTGCGTTCCAGCGCATGCAGGATCACCCCGACTACATCGTCGATGTGCACCCAACTCCACCAAGCTCGTCCACGTCCAATCGGCCCGCCCAGACCCAGCTTGAAGGGCAGCAGCAGGCGTGACAGCGCTCCGCCGTCGTTCGCCAGGATGATCCCCATCCGCGCGTTCACGGTGCGCACACCCGAGCCCTGCGCTTCCGCCTCCCAATCGACGCATAGCCGGGCCAGGAAGTCGTCCCCGGCCGCCGCCGATTCCGTTGATTCCCGCTCGACGTGGCTGCCGTAGTAGCCGACCGCGGACGCGCTGATCAGCACACCTGGTTTCTCGCCCGACGCCTGGATTGCCTGGACCACCTGGCGCGTGCTGTCAATGCGGCTACTACGCAGCGCCGCCTTGCGCTCTCCGTTCCAGCGCCGATCGACGATCCCCTCGCCAGCGAGATGCACCACGCCGGCTGCGCCGGCGACGGCGTCCGTCAACCCATCCCAGCCAGTCCAATTGACGCCCGATAGCGCCGCATGCGTGCGCGGGTTGCGGGAGACCCCGGTGACACCCACGCCGCGACGGCGCAACTCCGCAATCAGCGCCCCACCGACCAATCCACTAGCGCCTGTGATTACTACATGCATAGCCGTCTCCCCTCGAGTCGCGCCGTCAACTAGCGCCGCGGTGCCGGTGGCTCCTCCGACTCTTCTTCAGCTGAGTGGTCCGGTTCAGGACGTTCCGTGTCTTTCAACAGATCCTCGAGCTGCTGCATGATCTGCGGATCGAGCCGCTCGGCCTCCCCATCGTCGCGGTCCGCCGCCTCGACATCTACGTCGAGCGGCTCGCGCTCAAACCCGAATGCCTTCGACAGCTCCTCCATGACTCGCGGATCGAGCCCAACCGACTCAGCCATCTTCTGCGCCAGATCGCGCAGTTGATCCTCGCTCACCCCCATAGACGTGAGCGTCTCTCGGACGAGCCGCTGGACTTCCTCATGATCCTGTCGAATCAGGGCGTCCGCAAGCTCCAGCTGCGTCTCGATCGCGCGGAACCCGATCCGCCGCTGGGCCTCGTCGCGCTGGAGCAGCGTCGACATCAGCTTCGTGAAGAGGGTCGTCGTACGAGCGATCCGCATGCGGTCATCTGGATGCTCCGGGAAGTCGCCCGTGACGCTCACCTCGAACCCGCTCTGCTTGTCCCGCGCCACGTACTGCTCAGCCATGACTCAACCCTACGCTCATTCCGACCGCGCGGCGATCAGCAGGAATTCGGACACTGCGTCGAGAAACCCAGGCGTGTTCTGCGAGTGCACGTTATGGCCGCAGTGCGGCACATCGACCAACCGCGCATTCGGCAGCGCGGAGACGAACCGAGACGCTGCCTCGGCCTCCAGAATGTTGCTCGACTCGCCCCGCACCAACAGCGTCGGGCCAGCGAACTGCTGGAAGCCCTCAGCCACGTCGCGCCGAGCGGCCGCCACTCGACGGAAGCTGGGGTCGTGCAGGATGCGGTCGGACTTCGACACATACTTGCCGTCGGAGCGCTGCACGAGGTTGTAACGCGCCGTTCGCGCCATGTGCTCACGAGAGCGGAACGGGTCGTAGGCGGCCACTCGCTCGATGAAGTCATCGAGCTGATCAAACTCGACATTGCGCAGGACGAAGTTGCGAATCTGCTCAGCGCCCCGCTGCGACACTTCGGGGCCCACGTCCACCAACACGACCGCGCGCGGCAGTTGCGGCGATCTGCTCGTCAACCGCATCGTCACCATGCCACCCATCGAGTGGCCGATCACGATCGGAGCGTCGATCTGCTCTTCCTCGATCAGCTGGAGCGCGTCCGACGCCATCTGCTCGGGACCGTAGTCGGCGTCACGCGCCCACTCCGAGTCGCCGTGTCCGCGTTGGTCAAGCGCGATGATATGGAAGCGATCGGCCAGATGCAGCGCCACCAAATCCCACGAATGCGCCGACTGGTTCCCACCGTGCAGCAACACGATCGTCGGACACGCCGGATCACCCCACTCCAGCAGATGCAGACGCAAATGGTTGATCACTACATTGCGCGAGACATAGCGCACATCGGCGGCATGCGCGATGCCCAGATCAGCCGCCGACGCGCAGAGCGAGTCGAACTCCTCTGTGGCGGTCAGATCGACAGCAGCGGCCGTCGGCGCAAAGGTGTTGAGGTACGGCACGCGCAGCCCGCTTCCGTCATCAGAGATGGTGCCGCACTAGTCTATCGTCACGCCACCCACCGAGCCGCCTCTCAACGACGGAACCCACTAGAACCGCCTAGCCTATCCACCACACACCGCTGATCCGCTTCAGCGATCACCAAGAGAGCGATCGACTCATGAGCTTCCAACATCCCGAATACCTGGTCTCCACCAGTTGGCTGGCCGAGCGCCTCGACGACCCCACAGTGCGCATCTTCGAATCGACCGTCTTCTTGCGTCCGCGCGACGGCGGTGGGTACCGAGTGGAGTCAGGGCGCGCCGAATACGAATCCGGCCATATCCCCGGCGCTGGATTTCTCGACCTGCAGGCCGATTTCTCCGACAACCAGCAGCGTCTGCGCTTCATGATGCTGCCAGCCGAGACCTTCGCCGACGCCGCTGGGCGGCATGGCATTTCCGAGACCTCCACGCTCGTCCTCTACGACCGACTCGGCTCGATGTGGGCCGCGCGGTTGTGGTGGATGTTCCGCTCGATGGGCTGCCGCCGCGCCGTCGTGCTCGACGGCGGCTGGCAGCGCTGGCAGGATGAAGGCCGAGCCGTCTCGCCCGATGCGGCAACCTATCCGCCCACGACCTTCACACCGGCAGAGGATCCAGCGCGCTTCGCCGACCTGAGCGAAGTGCAAGCGTTCGTCGAATCCGGCGGAGGATGTCTCATCAACGCGCTCGGCCGCGACCAGCATTCCGGTGCCGATGGCGGCCGCACGTACGGTCGCGCCGGTCACATCCCAGGCTCCACCAACGTCCCCGCGATGGAGCTCATCGACCCCAGCACGGGGCGCTATCGCCCCGCCAACGAGCTGGCCGAAATGTTCGCCGAAGTCGCGCCTGACAAGTCCCAGCGTGTGGTCACCTACTGTGGCGGTGGAATCGCCGCGTCCAACGATGCCTTCGTGCTCAGCATGCTCGGCTACAACGATGTCGCGGTGTACGACGCTTCTATGTCAGAGTACGCCGCTGACCCCGCGCTGCCGCTCGAACAGGACTGAACCCACCGGGACACCCAGACACTAGGCCAGGTCGAACCGGTCGAGCTGCATCACCTTGTTCCAGGCCGCGACAAAGTCGGCCACGAACTGCGCCTCGCCGTCGTCAGAGCCGTACACCTCGGCCAGCGCGCGCAGCTCCGAATTCGAGCCGAACACGAGGTCAACGCGCGTCGCCGTCCCGCGCGACTCGCCACTCGCGCGATCGCGGCCCTCGAACAGCTCGTCGGAGCCGCCGACACCCTGCCACTCGGTGCTCGGATCCAACACGTTGGCAAAGAAGTCGTTGCTCAACCTCCCCGGCTGAGCGGTCAGCACACCGTGCGCCGAGCCGCCCGTGTTGGCGTTGAGCGCGCGCAGACCGCCTACGAGCGCGGTCATCTGCGGCGTGGTCAGCGTCAGCATCTCGGCGCGCTCGACGAGCAAATCCTCAGCGCGGCCGCGTCGCCAGGTCGGTAAATCCTGCTTCAGGTAGTTGCGGAATCCGTCCGCAGACGGTTCGAGCACCGCGAATGACTCGGCGTCGGTCCACTCCTCCGCAGCGTCGGTGCGACCCGGCGTGAACGGTACGGCGATGTCGTAGCCAGCCTCAGCCGCCGCTGCCTCGACGGCGGCGCAGCCGCCAAGCACGATCAGGTCGGCCAACGACACGCGAACACTGTCGCTGCGCGAGGCGTTGAATGCGGCCTGAATCCGCTCTAGCTCCGCTAGCGCCACCGACAACTCGGCCGGATCGTTGACCTCCCAGTCACGCTGCGGGGCGAGTCGAATGCGAGCGCCGTTGGCCCCGCCACGCTTGTCAGTACCGCGGAAGGTCGATGCTGACGCCCATGCAGTCGACACCAACCGCGACCGCGACAGCGCTGATCCGAGCAGTGCCGATTTCAGCTCAGCGATCTCGCCTTCGCCGACCAGCGCATGGTCGACCGCCGGCACAGGGTCTTGCCAGATCAACGGCTCTGAGGGCACGAGTGGCCCCTGATAGCGGCTGCGCGGTCCCATGTCACGGTGGATCAGCTTGAACCAGGCCCGCGCAAACGCATCCGCCAGCGCTTCGGGATCCTCCAAGAACCGCTGGGTGATCGCGGCGTAGTCGGGGTCCACCCGCAAGGCCAGATCCGTGGTCAGCATCATCGGCGCATGCCGCACGTCAGGATTGTGCGCATCCGGCACCGTAGCGACCGACGACGCGTTCTCGGGCGCCCACTGCGACTTGCCCGCCGGACTGGTAGCGAGTTCCCACTCGTGCCCGTAGAGGTTCTCCAGAAAGCTGTGGTCCCACTGGGTAGGCTGGTCCGTCCAGGCTCCTTCGATGCCGCTGGTGATGGTGTCGCTGCCCATCCCCGAGGCGTACCCGCTATGCCAACCGAATCCCTGCTCGCCAATCGCCGCACCCTCAGGCTCCGGCCCGACGTGCGACTCGGGCGCAGCGCCGTGCGCCTTGCCAAAGGTATGGCCACCGACGATCAGCGCGACGGTCTCTTCGTCGTTCATCGCCATCCGCATGAACGTGCGACGAATGTAGCGCGCCGCGTCGGCCGGATCGGGGTTGCCGCCGGGTCCCTCGGGGTTCACGTAGATCAAGCCCATGTGGTCTGCGCCGAACGGCTCGTCGAGTTCACCGTCGGCGTCGTGTCGCTCGTCGCCGAGCCAACCCTGCTCCTCGCCCCAATCAGTCTCATCCGGTTCCCAGACATCGGGGCGACCGAAGCCAAAGCCGAAGGTTTGGAAGCCCATCGACTCCAGCGCCACATTGCCCGTGAAGACCAGCAAATCGGCCCACGAGAGCTGCCGCCCGTACTTCTGCTTGACCGGCCAGAGCAGCCGCCGCGCCTTATCGAGATTGGCGTTGTCGGGCCAGCTGTTGAGCGGCGCGAAGCGTTGCTGCCCCGCCCCGCCGCCGCCGCGGCCGTCAGTAATCCGGTAGGTCCCCGCGGCGTGCCAGGCCATGCGAATAAAGAGGGGGCCATAGTGACCGTAGTCCGCTGGCCACCAGTCCTGCGAACTGGTCATGACCGCCTCGACGTCCCGACGCAGCGCCTCGACATCGAGCGTCTGGACCGCCTCGGCGTAGCTGAAATCCTCGCCCATTGGGTCCGAAGCCGGAGAGTTTCGGCGCAGCGGCTTCAGGCTCAGTTGATTCGGCCACCAGTGCTCGCTCATGGTCACGTCTTCTGTCCCTTCTGGGGCACATCCCGCACAACCGAGCGCCCCCTCCAGCACGACGCCCTCAGAGCTCAGCCTATCACCGACCCATCTGGCCCGATGCCTCCCGCTGGCAGCGCTCGATGAACCCGATCGTCTCCGCGGCGAAGCGCTCCGGCTCCGAGCGCAGCGGCGCGTGACCCGACGCCTCAAACGTCCGCAGCGTGCTGTTGGGGATGCTCCGCGCCATGAATTCCGCAGCAGCGTATGGCGCAATCGGATCATGCCGCCCGTGAAAGATCGCGATCGGGATGTCGATCTGCGGCAGCGTCGACTCCAGGTCGCAGGTCGCGCGTGACGCATTCGACCCCGCCCAACAGGCCGGCGTGGCCGGCCCGAAGCGCTCGCCCCAGACCTCGCGCAGCGGCGCAGCCTGGTCCGGCGCTGTCAGTGGTTGACCGCCGAAGTTCGGCGACGGTGGGCCGCTCACCAGGATCGCCCGGGATACCCGCGACGCACCGTGGCGATCCAGATAAGCCAGCACCGTCCGTACGCCAAGCGACCAGCCGATCATCGTCACCTCCGCGTAGCCGCGCCGCTCGATGAACGCCGCCTGATCATCCGCGAACTGTTCGATGCTGTACGCCGACGGGTCGTCCGGCGACTCGGAGGGCGAACGCCCGCGGTGGTTGAGCGCCGCGCAGCGAAATCGATCCGACAGGGCCTCGATCAGGTCCGCCCACAGCGACGCATTGCCCTGCGTCCCATGGACGAACACCACCGTCGGCGCCTCACCGTCAGCTGGGCCACGAGTCGGGCCCTGCTCGTGGAAAAAGAGACGAAGTCCGTTGATCTGGACGAACGGCATGGTGGGTTCGATAGGCTGCGACTGATTCGGGATTGGGAGCATGCTATGACCTCTGTGTGGGAGTTGGACACCCCCGCGCTACTCGTCGATCTCGACGCGCTCGATCGCAACGCGGCGCTGATGGCCGAGCGCTCCGCCGCCACGGGCATCGCCTGGCGCCCCCACGTCAAGGCCTGCAAGTCTCCCCAGATGGCGCGGCGCCTGATCGACGCTGGGGCCATCGGCATCACCTGCGCCAAGTCTTCCGAGGCCATGGCAATGGCGCGGGGCGGCGTGCGCGACATTCTGATCGCCAATGAGATCGTGGGACCGCAGAAGATCGATCGCCTCATCGAGGTCGCTCAGCTCGCCACGCTATGCGTCGCGGTCGATGACGCCGCAAACATCCGAGACATCTCGGCCGCCGCCGACTCAGCGGGCATCAGCATCGACCTGCTCGTCGATATTGACGTAAACCTGCACCGCTGTGGCGTCGAACCCCACGCGGCGCCCGCGCTGTGCGCTCTGATCGCCGACCTGCCCGGCGTCCGCTTGCGAGGCCTGATGGGCTATGAGGGGCATGTGATGCACCTGGCCGACGCCGAGAAGGAGCGCGAAACGGCCGCCTCAGCGGCGCTCCTGAGCCGCGCTCGTGATCTCTGTAGATCGGCGGGGCACGACATCTCGGTGCTCTCAGGCGGCGGCAGCGGCAATTATCGCTACGTCCTGCAACAGGGAGCGCTGACCGAGCTGCAGGCCGGAGGCGCCGCCCTGATGGACCTGACCTACGAGCAGATGGGCATCGAGGGGCATCGCCGGGCGCTCAGCCTCGTCTGCCAGGTCGTCTCCGCGGCCAGTCACGATCGCGCCGCCGCTGACGCCGGCTGGAAGGCGACCGGCCGCCATACCGGGCTGCCCCAGGTCAGCCAACCGCAGGGTTGGCAGTGCGTCGGACTGAGCGCCGAGCACACGCACCTCGCCCGCGACGGAGGCCAGCCGCTACAGATCGGCGACCGCATCGAGCTCATCCCCCACTACTCCGACAGCACGGTGCTCCTCCACCGCACGCTGTACGCACACCGAGACGGCCTCGTTGAGGACATCTGGGAAATCAGCGGCGCCGGCGCACTGCAGTGACAGCAGTGGCAGCGGTGCAGAAGCACGGGGCGGTAACGGAGTCCCCGGCAGCTGCGATACTCTCTGAGGACTGAGTGGCATCAGCGGGGGGAGCGTCGGACGATGTTGTTGTCGCCATACCGCGTGTTGGACCTGACCGATGAACGCGGCATGCTGACCGGACAGATCCTCGCCGACCTCGGCGCCGACGTCATCGCCGTGGAGCCGCCGGGTGGCTCCACCGCACGCTCGGTCGGACCGTTCGCCGGCGGCGATCCCAACCCAGACCGATCGCTCTACTGGTGGGCCTACGCCCGCAACAAACGCGGCGTCAGTTGCAACGCCGAGCACTCCGAGGGACAGGCGCTCATCCGCCGACTCGCGGCGACCGCTGACTTCGTCCTGGAATCCGATAATCCAGGTGCGATGGCGGCGCGCGGTCTCGGCTACGACGACCTCGCCGCCGGGCGCGACGACCTCATCTATACATCCATCTCTGCGTTTGGGCAGGACGGACCGAAGGCCTCCTACCAGTCGACGGACCTGATCCTGATGGCCGCCGGCGGGCCACTGATCCTGGCCGGCGGGGCGGGCAGTGAACCCGTTCGCGTCTCGGTACCGCAAGCCTGGCTGCACGCCGCAGGCGAGGCCGCCAGCGCTGCGTTGATCGCCCTCCGACACCGTGCTGCGAGCGGCTTCGGACAGTACATCGATATCTCCGCCCAGCAGTCGGTCGCCGCCGCGACCATGTCCGCCATCCTGGCGGACTCGCTCGGCGCCACCGAGACAGTGCGCGTCGCCGGCGGCATGGCCGTCGGTCCCTTCACGGGGCGCCTGATCTGGGAGGCGGCCGACGGGTATGTCTCGCTCACATTCCTCTTCGGCGCGGGTATCGGCCCCTTCTCGCGACGGCTCTTCCAATGGATGCACGAGCTTGGCGCGTGCAGCGCGGAAGACCGCGACCTCGACTGGATCGGCCTCGGCGCGGAATTTATCTCAGGGCAGCGGCCGCTCTCAGAGTGGGACCGCCTGATGGGCGTCGTCGGCGTGTTCCTCCAGACTCGCACCCGCGCTGAACTCTTCGAGCAAGCGCAGGCGCGTTCGCTACTCATCGTTCCCGTCACCACCGTCGACGAAGTCGCCAACTCGGAGCAATTCGCAGCACGCAATTTCTGGCGCGAACACACGATGACGCACTGGCCCGAGCCCGTTCGCTTCCCGGGCCCCTTCGTCAAGCTCTCGCACGACGAGATTACCTACCGCCGACCAGCGCCCGACCTCGGCCAGCACAACGCGGAAGTCTACGGCGAGCTCGGACTCGATGCTGACGAGCTCGCCGACCTCGCCGCGAGAGGAGTGATCTAAATGCCGACGCCACTCCCCAATCAACCAGCCCTCACAAGCGAGGGCGCGCTCGCCGGACTCAAGGTCGTCGACCTGATGTGGGTCGTGGCTGGTCCAACCGCGACGCGCGCCCTGGCCGACTTTGGCGCGACGGTGGTCAGAATCGAATCCGCCAACCGCATCGAAACCGCGCGCGGCATCGGTCCCTTCCACAACGACGCGCAGGGGCCCGATCACTCGGGCCTCTTCGGCAACATGAACATCAACAAGCTGGGACTGTCGCTGAACCTGGCGACGCCAGAGGCACGCGACGTGCTGCTCGACCTCATCCAGTGGTGCGACGTCCTGGCGGAGTCCTTCTCGCCCCGCGCGATGCGCGCCTGGGGCATGGACTACCAATCGCTGCGCGAGATCAAACCCGACCTGATCATGCTCTCCACCTGCCTGTTCGGCCAGGAGGGCCCGCTCTCGCGCGTCGCCGGATTCGGCACTATGGGAGCGGCCATCGGCGGTTACATCGCGCTCGCCGGACATTCCGGCAGCGCGCCGGTCGGACCGTATAGCGCCTACACCGACTACCTCTCGCCGCGCTTCGCCCTCCCGACCATTCTGGCCGCGCTCGACCACCGTGATCGCACAGGGGAAGGCATCTACATCGACCAGGCGCAGGCAGAATCTTCGCTCCACTTCATGTCGACCGCGTTGCTCGACTACACGATCCACGATCGCATCCCCCAACTCATCGGCAACGCCGATCCCGCGATGTCCCCGCACGGCTGTTTCGCCACCGCCGGCGAAGACGACTGGGTCGCCATCGCCGTCCGTGACGAGCGCGACTGGGCCAACCTCTGCGCGGCGATGCGGCGCGGCGATCTCGCCGTCGACCCACGCTTCGCAGACCTGGCGGGACGCCAAGCGCACGAGGCGCAGCTGGCTTCGCTTATCGCCGAGTGGACAGCAGGGCTCGATGCGACGCACATCGAATACATGCTGCAAGCATTTGGCGTGCCCGCCCACGCAGTGTCGAACAGCGCCGCCGCCGCCGCTGACCCGCAGTTCCAACACCGCGGTCACTTCGTACAGCTGGCGCACCCGGTACACGAAGTGACCACGTTCGAAGCGGCAAAGGGGCAGATGTCTCGAACACCGCCGAGCTACCACTCGATCGCGCCGAGCATCGGTCGCGACAATGAGCTCGTGCTGCAGGAAATCCTCGGCTACGACGACGAACGCATCGCCGAACTCGCCATCGCCGACGCGCTCACCTAGCAGCGCGACCTAGACTGCCCTCCGAAGAGGAGAAACATCATGCCCAATCGACTTGATGGAGCAGTCGCCGTGATCACCGGAGCGGGCAGCGGCATGGGCCGAGCGACCGCCGAGCTGTTCGCCGAAGAGGGCGCTCGGGTGCTCGTCGTCGACCGTTGGACCGAGCGGGCTGAGGACGCCGCTGCTGACATCGGATCGTCCGCCGCGGCCTTCACCGCCGACGTCGCGCTGGGCGAAGACGTGCAGGCCATGTTTCAGGCCGCCGCTGAGCGCTTCGGCGCTATCAACGTGATCTACAACAATGCCGGCATCGGCGGCCGGGAGGACAACGTTCGCGATTGCCCCGAGTCGCTCTTCGACGAGATTATTTCCATCAACCTGCGCGGCGTCTGGCTGGGGATGAAGTACGGCATTCCCCACCTGGAACGGGCAGGCGGCGGATCGATCATCTCGACCGCGTCGATTGCCGGGATCAGCGGCCTGGCTGGGATCGGCGCCTACTGCGCTTCGAAGGGTGGCGTGATTGCGCTCACCCGCGCTGCCGCCGGCGAGTGGGCATCCAAAGGGATTCGCATCAACTGCATCTGCCCCGGCGCCATCGCCACGCGCATCGGCGACGACTCGCCTGGCGGCCAGGATCCCGTCAACCTCGCACGCCGGCGCGAGAGCGGCGCGCGGGCGCACCCAATCGGGCGCAGCGGCGAAGGCCGCGACATCGCCCACATGGCGCTCTATCTCGCCAGCGATGAATCTTCGCTCGTGACTGGCCAGGCGATGGTCGTCGACGGCGGCTGGACGGCGGTCGACCGGCGTTTCACTGACCTCACCGGACGAGAGTTCTAGCGCCACGAGCGTCTTCCTCACCGCAATAGGCGCACAGGGCAAAGGCGCACAGGGCGTACTGGGGAATCAGCGGTAGCGGCCCGAGGCGGACCAGCGGGTCACCCGCTCCGGCCTCAGCTTCAGCAGCGGTCGGTCCTCGAGCGCCATCGCCTGGTACTGCGAGTATTTCTCACGCAGCGCCGCAACAGCATTCGCCGCTTCGCCAGTGCCCTGCGACTCCGATGGCGACCCGGGTGGCGACTGCGGCCACAGCACTTGCGCTGGACCGCGCAGCAGGATCCACCACAGTGCCCCCCAGTCTTCCTCGTAGTGATCCACCAGCAGCGCGAACTTCGGATTCGCTTCGATGTTCGTGAGCCGACGTAGCCGCACCGTGGTCTTGGGCTTCTCGTCAATGGCGATGAAGACGGCCTCTCCAACGATCTGGAACACCACCGGCTGCAGATGCGGCTCCGCCTCCGCCGACGCGGTTGACAGATATCCATGCCGTGCCGCCTCTAGCGCAGCGCGGACGTCTTCGAGCGTTGGCGCAGACCGTGCCATCGGCTTCCTATACTCACGTCAGCTCAGCAGCCGAACAGGGGGCGACATGCCAGAACGACGCAAGCTCGATGATGCAGAGGTTAGCGAACGACTTCCAGAAATTCCCGGCTGGTCCTACCAGAGCGGCTCGCTGACCCGTACGCTCCAGTTCGACGACTTCGTCGCCGCCTTCAGTTTTATGTCCGCCGTCGCCCTGCTGGCCGAGAAACTCGATCATCATCCCAACTGGTCCAACGTCTACAACCGCGTCGAGATCGCGCTCAACACCCACGACGTCGGCGGCGTGACCGACGTTGACTTCATCCTCGCCAACCAGATCAACGACCACGCCAGCGCGCCAGCCGGTTAACCCGCCAACCCGGTTAATCTATCAACCATTGCAGCAGCTGCCGACGCGTTGCGTTGGCGCCCGAGATCACGATCACTACATGCTTACCCGCTAGTCGCGCGCGCTCCTGCTCGGCCGCCGCGACGGCGACCGCGCCTGAGGGCTCTGCCATCACATGCTGCATATCCCAGAGCAGACGCAGCGCCTCAAGGATCTGGACATCGTCGACCAGTACGAAGTCATTCAGCCGACCACGCAGCAGATCGATGGCGAATGCGAACGGCGTGCCCGTTGCGAGCCCCTCGGCGATGGTCGTGTTCGGTCGTTCGGCCATCCGACCCGAGCGCCAGGCGTCGTGCGCGGCCGGCGACTGCGCCGATTGCGCCGCCCAGATTTCGGCTGCGTGTCCCAGCCCGTCGCGCACGGTCACCCAGCCACTCGAGCCCGTGCCGCCACCCAGCGGCAGCAGGACCAGCTCGGTCTGCGGTTGCTGATCCTCGAGCACTTCGAGGGCGGCCGTCCCGACGCCGGCGATCAGCAGAGGCTCTTCAACCGGCTCGACGTATCGCGCCGCGCGTTCCGCGGCGAACTCCTCAGCCGCGCGACGCGCTTCATCAAAGCGCGCCCCGACCAGTACCACGCGAGCGCCCAGACGCTCGATCGCCGCCACCTTGTCAACATTGGCGTCGGTCGGCATGAAGATCGCCGACTCCGCGCCGACCGCGGCTGCGCCGAACGCGATCGACTGGCCATGATTGCCTGTGGACGCGGTCACCAACCCACGTCGCAGCTCCGCCTGCGGCAACAGTGAAGCGAAATACACACCGCCACGCACTTTGAACGCCGAGGTGGGCGTCATGCACTCCAGCTTGAGTGAGACGTGCGCATCCCAACGTTGGGACAGACCAGGACTGTGCACGAGCGGCGTCGGCAGCGAAAGGCGTTGACTGATCGCCTGCTGCGCGCGACGGACGTCATCGAGCGTTGGGGGCCGCCGCTCCGCCTGGCCATCGCTCACGAGCGGTACTTGGCAATCTGCTCGGGCTGCCGCTCGGCGATCGTCTCAGCGGAACGGAAGTAAATGTCGGGCGGTGCCCAGCCATTGAGACCGGCGTACGTATCGATCTGCGAGCGGTGGTGAATGTCATGCTCCATCATCATCAGCAGCACACGCCAGCCGCTCAGCGCCGCGCCTGGCGTATCAATCATCTCTACCTCACGCGTCAGACCCTCAGGCCCCACCGCAGTCACGAGCCGTGAGAATTCCTCGAAGCTCGCATCCAGCGCTGGCTCCCAGAGCTCAGCGCGCGACACATCGGGCGCTGGTGGAGAAATCCAGCCCTCGCCTCGATACGCGCTGGCAAAGTACAGCCGAGACCCGCACATGTGACCGATCAGCATGTTGATCGACCAGGCCATCTCGCCTTCACCACCCTCAGGCGTCCAGCCATCGGCATCGGGCGGCAGAGCCAGCACGTCGCGCACCGCGCGTCGATTGACCGACCGGAAGTAGCGCAAGAAGCCATCGATGTCGGTGAACATGCCCAATCCTTATCGCTTACAGCCCCAGGCACGGCGCTCGCATCAGTCGGCGCGACATTGCAGCGAAGCCAGAACATTTCCACGGCGAACAGCGCACACGCCGCTGTCGCACCACCTCAACAACATCCCGCGATCCCACCGCCAGCGTGAAGCGTCTGCACATACCGCCAGTGTACGCAGCGACGGCTTTAGCATGACGAAGATTGCTCGAGCACACAGAGGAGGAGCACCGATGACCGACCGCCACAGCGAACCAACCGTCATCGTCGACAAGCGCGACGACGGTACCGCCCTGATCACGCTCAACCGACCCGAACGGCTGAATGCATTCGGCGACGATCTACTGCAACGCCTGTCCGAGGCCCTGGTCGACTGTGAGGACGACCCCGGCGTTCGCTGCGTCGCTCTGACCGGCGCGGGACGCGGATTCTCCGCTGGCGCCGACATCAACAACATGGGCCGAAGTGGCAACGCAGCGCCGCCTGGACCGGGCGTCGTGAACCGCCGCAGCCACCGCAGCCAGATCGAGACCTCAGGCATGCTGCACCAGATGGGCACGCCGACGGTATCACTCGTCAATGGACCCGCCGCCGGTGGCGGACTGGGACTCTGCCTGGCGACTGATTTCCGGATCGCATCCGATCGCGCCCGCTTCGTCACGGCGTTCCGCAACATCGGCGTCTCCGGCGACTATGGCGTCGCCTGGTTCCTCAACCAGATGGTTGGGATCACACGGGCTCGAGAACTGCTCATGCTGGACCGTCGCATCAACGCCGACGAGGCCCAGGCGATGGGTATCGTCAGCAAAGTCGTCCCCCACGACCAGCTGATCTCGGACGGTCTGGAATTCTGTCGCGAGATTGCGCAAGGCCCGACGGCGGTGCTGTCAATGATGAAGTGGACGCTCAACTTCGCCGCCACCAGCAATCTCAACGACTCCCTCTACCAAGAGGGATCCCACGTGATGCTGTCGTTCAGCGGCGAGGACAACAAGGAAGCGGCACGCGCATTCCTCGAGAAGCGACCGCCCAACTTCGTCGGCCGCTAAGCCGTCCACACCAGCCATCGCCAGATAAACCGAACCCCCGGACACGAGATCCGGGGGTCGGCTAGGAGGCGGGGACGGGCGAGCGAGAAACCCGTACCCCTGAGCACGTCGGGCGTTCGTTCCCGACGGGACTCTCACATATCGCGGCCAAGGCGAACCGTGGAGTCGTGCACAGAGCACGGGCATGGCACGTCGCCTCGCGAACGTCTCGTCTGCTGATCGGCAGACCAACGCCACGCGTGACGACGCATCTCCTCCGGTCGCCTACGGGGTTAGCTGACGGGTTCGGCGCGAAGGAGTGCGCCGTGCAGTCGCCATCAAAGCGCGTCCGCATTCACCCCAAATGGTGGTTCCCCCGTTCCCCGCTACATCCGTAGACGTCGCAGGGATTCGGCCCGAATATTCAGTTGTGCAGTCAGGATAACCGCTACCACCCAGAATTGCCAGATGGTCGCCTGGCGCATGGTCGGCTCCATGCGCCAACAGAGGGGCGACGCCAACCAGCGGCAATGCGGCTATGGCTTACAACCTAGCGACAGCAATTCCTTGCGCAGATCGTTGATCTGGTCGTACACCCGCCGCAGCTCGGGGTTGGGACGTCCCAGCGGCCCGGCGCCGGGCTCCGGCGGCAGCTTGCCCGGCATCTCGTCAGCCAGCAGATTCAGTCGAGCGCGCTCAGCGCGGATCTCTTCGCAACGAGTGTTCTCGGCCATCTCGCGTCCTCCCATGGACTATCGCGTTCGCTCTCGATGCGCCAGATCAAGCGCCTCCGCCTCGAGGCGTGGTAGCGCCGCGCGCCAGCGCAGCGCCAAGCCCAACGCCGACGCCTCCCGCCCGACCCGAAACATCGAAAGCTCGTCCGGCGTCTCCAACGTCAGCGACAGCCCATCGTCAAGTTGCAGCGCTTGCAGGAGCTGTCCGCCGCTGCGCTGCACGACCAACTCAAGATCGGCCAGCACATCCGCCAACGGTTGTGCAGCGTCCCAGCGGGCCTCGGTCAGATAGAGCGGCATCCGTCGTATCGTAGTCGCATTAGCGGCGCACGGAAGGAGACGCTCATGGAGCACATCGGATTCATCGGCCTCGGCATCATGGGCGTCCCCATGGTCGCCAACCTGATCCAGGGCGGCTATGCCCCAACGGTCTGGAACCGCTCGCCGGCCGGGATCGACGCCTGCACCACGCTCGGCGCCGTCGCCGCCGACTCGCCCCGGGCGGTCGCCGAGGCCTCAGACATTCTGATCACCATCGTGACCGACTCACCTGACGCCGAGGCGGTGCTCGTAGGCCGCGCTGACGCCGCGCTCCACGGACTGGCCAGCGGGGCGGTGGTGATCGACATGTCGACGATCTCGCCCTCGGTCACCCGCGACATCTCCGCGCGGCTCGCCGAACGCGGCGTGGCGATGCTCGACGCCCCTGTCTCGGGCGGCGATACCGGCGCCAAGGCAGGGACGCTCTCGATCATGGTCGGCGGCGATGCTGATGTGCTCGAACGTTGCCGTCCGGTGCTGGAGGCGATGGGTACAACGATCACACACTGCGGACCGAGCGGCTCAGGACAGACAGTCAAGCTCTGCAACCAGGTCGCAATCGCCGGCGCGCTGCTCGGAGTTTGTGAGGCGCTCTCGCTGGCCGACAAGTCCGGCGTCGATCCTGACCGCATGCTCGCGGCAATCTCCGCCGGCGCCGCGGGCAGCTGGCAACTCTCCAATCTCGGGCCTCGGATCGCGGCGGGCGACTATGCACCCGGATTTATGGTGCGGCTCATGCAAAAGGACTTGCGGCTCGCGCTCGAGGCCGGCGCCGACGTGCTGCAGCCCCTGCCCAACACCTCGTTGGTGCACCAGCTGTACTACCAACTCGAAGCCTCAGGACTAGGCGAAGCAGGCACGCAGGCGCTCGCCCGCGTAGTTGCTGGGTTGGGTCGGCCACAGCCCGACTCGCGCAGCTAGTGCGTGTGCATCTCGCCCATCACCTCATCGGCGTGGGTCAGCCGCTCGGCGACATGCTGCAGCATCGCCCAGAGCACCGGCACGGTGGCGCGGTCCTGAAAGCTTGAACGCACCAACGACAGACACTCGGTCGGCTCCTTCGCGACGATCGTCGCTGAGCGTGGCCGGCCCAGCAGCAGCGCCATCTCACCGAAGAAGTCGCCTTCGCCGAAACTCGCCAGCAACTGCTGCTCGTCCGAGCCGTAGTGCTGGAACACATCGACTGAACCGTTGCGGATGATGTGCAGATTGGTACCGAGGTCGCCCTCGCGGTCGATCACCTGCCCCGCCTCGAATGACTGAATCTGCACCCAGCCAGCCACGTTGTGCAGCTCCTCGCGGTCGACGCGCGAGAACAGCGAGGTATTGGCGAGCATGTCTTCGATGGAAGTCGGCATTTCAGCCTCCGTTACCCTCTTGCCGGATTTGCTGGTCTGGCGCGCCCGTCTGGTGGAAGCGCCCTCCGGTCAATTATGCGCACGATACTTGTCCACCATCGCTCTTGCCGACGCCGACACCACGAACACCGACGACCTGTCGCTCACATTGCGCAGCCAGCGGCTTTCCGTTTACGCGAAGCACGAAAGGGTTGCGACGATGACTGACATACATTGCGCAGCCAGCGGCTTTCCGTTTACGCGAAGCCGATCTTACGCCGAGCCTAGCTCGGCGCGGAAGTCGGGATGCGCGATCGACCGCAGGGCGTCCGCCCGCGTCCCCAGCGTGCGGCCCGCCAGCTCGGCCTGTCCGTACTCGGTAATCACACGATCCGCCAGCGTCCGCGGCGTCGTGACCACTGCATCTGGATCAAGCCGCCGCACAATCCGAGAGACGCTCCCCCGCGCCGCTGTCGAGGGCATCGCCACCACCGATACGCCACCGTTCAGCATCGCCCCAGCCGCGAAGTCGGGCTGACCACCCGGCCCCGAGATCTGTCGTCCGCCAACGGATTCCGCGTTGATCGCCCCGTCCAGCGCCACCTGCACAGCGGAGTTGATCCCTACGAAGTTTGTTTGTCGCGCTAGCACATCGAGCGAATGTGTGTACCCAGCCGGCGCCATGCAGACTGCTGGATTGCGATCGAGCCATTGGAAGAATGCCAGGCTGCCGGCAGCTTCGGTGGTAATGATCTGCCCTGGCGCTGTCGCCTTCCGCGCGCCAGTCAACGCACCGCTCTCCACTAGTCCCATCACGCCGTCAGAGATCAGCCCGGAGTGCACACCCAGGTCGCGCCGACCGTCCAGCATCCCCATAATCGCCTCGGGCACGCCGCCAATGCCGAACTGCAGCGTCGCGCCGTCCGTCACGAGTTCCGCCACCGACGCTGCGATCTGGCGCTCCAGCACGCCGGGCGCCGAACGACGCAACTCGACCACGGCGCTCTCCAGCGCGACGAACCAGTCGATCTCCTCGCGGTGCAGCTCCGTCGCCCCAAAGGTGTATGGCAGATTGGGATTGACCTGCGCGATCACCAGTGGCGCGGTCCGCACCACATCGACGACACCACCGACCGACGTCCCCAGCGAGTACAATCCCTCCGGCCCAGCCTGCGAGACCTGGATCAGGACCGCATCCGCCGGCAGCGGTCCATCCGCTCGGAAGAGCGACGGTACCTGCGCGTAGGTCGCAGGGATATGTTCGAGCGCGCCCGCTGCCTCCACGCCGCGCAGTGGCCCGCTGGTTTGGTACGTCGAAAAGCGGAATGGCTCGTGCGGATGATCAAGCGGCGGCGCATGCGCAAACAGGTTGCCGGTCGCGATCTCCAGATCCGTCCAGCCACCGCGCAGCTCGTCGAGCGCCGCCAGCAAGCCCATCGGCGTCGCCGACATCGGCGGCACGACGATCCGCGCCCCATCTGGAATCTGTTTCAGCGCCTGTTCGGCCGAACCGTCGCGCCCCGCATGCGTAGCCGACCGTGGCGATAGATAGTCGTCAAAGTTCAGCACGGCCATGGCCACAAGCGCAGACGCAGCACGCGCCGCCCGAACACCCGAGCGGCGCGTCTGCTTCGCAGTGTGCGAATGCTAGGGCTGTGAGATATCGAGCACGCCGCGTGCCACTTCGCCCGACTGCATAGCGCGGAACGCCTCGTTGATCTCACCCAGGGCAAAGCGCTTCGAGACCAGGCCGGTCAGATCCAGCTTGCCCTGCCGGTAGAGGTCGAGCAGCTTCGGCATGTGCTCACGGAAGCGCGTCGAGCCGTACATACAGCCGATCGCCTTCTTCTCCTGCAGGAACTCCGGACCTGGCAGCGACACCTCAGACCCGAGCGGCATCATCCCCACGATGCATGCGGTCCCGCCCGCGCGCACCATGTCCCAGGCCTGACGCGCCGCGTTGACGTTGCCGATCGCCTCGAATGCGATCTCCACGCCCATACCCCCGGTCAGCTCCTGCACCGCCTCGACCGCGTCCACCTCAGCGGCGTTGATGCGGTCGGTCGCGCCGAACTGCTCGGCAAAGTCGAGCTTGTTGTCGAGGATGTCGACCGCGATGATGCGGCTCGCGCCGGCGATCTTGCAACCCTGAATCACGTTCAGGCCAACGCCGCCACAACCGATCACGGCCACCACCGATCCGCCCGGGACCTGGGCGGTGTAGAGCGCGGCGCCCACGCCGGTCATCACGCCGCAGCCGACCAACGCGGCCTCGGCCGGAGGAATGTCCTCAGGGATCTTCAGTACGCCAGCCTGGGTCGTCAGCATGTACTCGCCAAACGAACCGACCGACGCCATCTGCACGACCGGACGGCCGTCCCAGTTCAATCGCGAGCGCGACAGCTGCGCATCCTGCGGGGCCGGGCACAGGTTCGGCTCGCCGCGCAGACACCAGTAGCACTCGCCGCAGAAGGGGCGGAAGGACATGATCACGTTGTCGCCAGGCGAGACATAGGTTACGTCCGCGCCGATCGACTCCACCACGCCGGCAGCTTCGTGTCCGAGCACGGCCGGCAGGCCGCCAAAGGCCGCCGCCCATTTGCCGTCGATAAAGTGCAGGTCGGAGTGGCACACGCCGGAAGTCGTCGTGCGCACCAACACTTCGTTTGGCTCGGGGTCGCGCACGGTGATGTCGTGCACTTCGAGCAGCGAGCGGTCTCCGTCTTTGGCCTGATTGGCAGGGTCGAAGATGGCAGCTTTCACAACGGATCCTTCCCAGGTTCACGATGCCGGTCGCCACGCAGCATCGCGCGGCCACCGTCATGGTAGGCCAGCCGTGTTACCTACACAACGACACCATCCGCAACGACGCGCATCGCGAAGCCAAGTGCAGGCGCGTCATGCGCTCCTACGTTGCTCCTATCGGGCTTTGCTCCTACCGGGGCGGCAACAGCCCAAACAGGCGGCGCTTTGGCGGCGCTGGTGGATTCCGCCAGGCCTCAACCCTGCGAGCGATCTTGCTGGCGGCAATCCGCAGCAGCTCTAGCATCCCCTCTGCGCTCCAGCGATCTTGCTCCAGCCACGCGCCGAGCTGGGCATCGGCAGCCGCCACCGACCCGACCAGTCGGCGCTCGTGAAGCTGCTCCAGCCGACGCACGACCCGATACGCCACCAGCGACAGCTTGAAGATCACCAGCAGAATCACCAACACGACCAGGCTGGCCGCGATCCCGGCCATGATCACCAAGACGTCGCGGAGCTCCGCCCAACTGTCGAACAGAGCCAGGATTTCCATCAGATACTCTGCCTTACGGATTCCCTAGTTCCAGGAGGATACTCATGCCCAAACGAGGTCTCGCCGAAAGTCTCATTCTATTCCAGCTGCTGCTCGGGGCCGGCTTCGTCGGCGTGCTCGTCTGGACGCTCCTCGCCTGGATCGGCGTGCTCTAACCGTTTCGGCGCAGCGCCTCGCCGCTAGTGATGGAACGGCGAGTACGCTAGCCAAGCCAGTCGATCGCCGCGCCAACCAAGAAATGCGACCGGACCATGCACCATCCGGCGCTGATTACCCTCGAGATCCGACACGTACAGATCGCCGCTGTCAACGATGTATGCAAAACGCTTGCTGTCCGGCGACCACCACGGACCCTCAACGATATCGGCGTCGAACACTCGCCGATAGTCATCGCCGTGAAACACTCGAAAGATGCCAATCCCAGACACATGGAACCGGTCGATCCATCTGCCATAGCGTATGATCCATTGGCCGTCGGGTGAACGCGTGTCGGGGTGATCCCGCCGCAGCGGTAGCTCTTCATACGGGACAAGGCGCAGTGCCTCCACCTGATCGCTGCCGTCGGCGCTGATCGTGTAGATCACGTAACTCCAGTCTGGTTGGGTCTGGGCGGCGAGCACCCACCGCCCCGATGGCGATGCCCGCACGAAGGTATCAAGCCCTCGGCTGGGCCACAACAAATGGTCGTCGAACCAGAGCCCGTCGTCCAACACTCGAAAACGGTGTGGATCAGGCGCGTCTCGCCACTCAGTAATCGCGCCCGGCAACACACGTTGCCGCTCTATCCTGACTCCCATTGCCTCACCGTAGATAGTGTACGTGCGCGGGGAATCTGATGAAAGCTCGATCCAGCCGTCACGCGCTTCCGCTATCTGATACAGGCGGCCGCTGACCGGATCGCCTGCGAGTAAATAGTTAATATGATAATAGTAGTGCTGTCTCTTGAATACCAATAGCTCTGGCTCCACCAGCCAATCGATCCGACCAAACCCGTCAAAGCTATAGTTATAACCTTGCTTGACCCATTCCGCCGCCAGTTCACCTTCTTGATCATACACACGCATCACAAGCACCACCGGAGGTACGCCCTGAGCACGGAACGGCTCCAGGTTCGTACAAGTCAGCGTAGGAAACAGCGAAAGAACGATCAGCAGACCATTCGCCAGAAGATCACACATAGAACAACACCAGCGAAGAGGAAATGCCCTCCGTGGCTCCTCCTCTCACCAGCCTACCGCGCGACACAGACGTTGACGTTCGCCATCGGACGATTTTGGCCACGAGACGGCTGGGCAAGCCTAGCCAACCCATACAGGCGAACACATGCGCTATCATTTCAGTATGACGAAGCCCAACGTCGCCAATCGCACCCTCTTCCACGGCGACAACCTACCTTTTCTACGCGGAATCAACTCCAGCACCATTCACCTGATCGCGACCGATCCGCCCTTCAACAAGGGCCGCGACTTTCATGCCACACCCGACAGCCTCGCCGCCGGCGCGCGCTTCGAGGACCGCTGGCGCTGGGATACCGACGTGCACCCAGAGTGGATCGACGCCATTCAGGACGACTGGCCAACCGTCTGGGCGGTGATCGAGGCAGCGCGCGTCGCAGCGGGCGAAGACATGGCCGCATTCCTCACCTGGCTCGGCGTGCGACTCATGGAGATGCACCGCGTCCTGCGGGAGGATGGCAGCCTCTATCTGCACTGCGACCCGACAGCGAGCCACTACCTCAAAGCGATGCTGGACGCGATCTTTGGAAGAAAACAGTTCCGCAATGAGATCGTGTGGTGTTACTCAGGAGGCGGGCAATCACGCAAAGACTTCCCCAGGAAACACGATACTATCTTGCGCTACAGCAAAGGTAAGCGCTTCGTATTCAACCCTGACGAGGTTCGAGTCCCATACGATTCAAACTATAAAGCGACCGTCTTTGCCGGAGAAGACACGCGCGCGCCAGGCAAAACGTACGGTCCCGACCCAAGAGGCAAGATCGTCGAAGACTGGTGGCGAAATATTCCACGCCCCTATGGGAATGATCACATCGGTTACCCAACGCAGAAACCCCTCGCCCTCTACGAACGCATCATCAGAGCCTCGAGCAACGAAGGCGACATTGTCCTCGATCCCTTCTGCGGCTGCGCCACGACACCAGTCGCGGCGGAGCGGTTAGGACGGCAATGGATCGGCATGGACATCTGGGAGAAAGCGCACGAGACCGTGATCCAACGGCTACAAGCCGAGGGGTTGGCTGCGCCCGACGGTGATGCCGGCGGCCGCATGCTCACCTTTGGCCAGATCGGTTACAGCACCGCCCCGCCTGTGCGCAGCGACGAAGGGGAAACGGCGGCCCCGCTACTGAAAACGAAAAGGCGGCGCATCCAAGAACCTCCTGGCCCCAAACTGAGCCGCGCTCAGATGGTCGATACCCTGATCGAAGAACAAGGTCTCGTCTGCGCTGGTTGCGACCGCGCGTTCGACGATCCGCTGTACCTACAGCTCGATCACAAGACGCCGCGCGCCGAAGGCGGGATTAACCACATCTCCAATCGCATGCTGCTCTGCGGCCCCTGCAACCGCATCAAGTCCGATCGCCTCACCCTCAATGGCCTCCGAGCGGAAAACCGCAAACGCGGCCGCATGGCAGAAAGCACGCGGTGATGACTATGTTTGAGGGAAACGAAGTTCCCGCCCAGCGGATCGTCAGGCGCAAGCGTGAACAGGGCCAGCCTTGGGCTATCCGCGTCAGTGAGTCTGTTAACGGCGTAGCGTCGGTGACTCCTATGCCGGTTTGTGTGCAAGCATTCGTTTTGGACCACTCCTACCTTGATCAGGGGCGCCTGTGTTCTCAGCCCCCCGCCAAGCTCATTCCGGGCATTTGCTCATGCGAGTTGTTGGGTCCAACTGCGCAGGACGACGATGCATGAGCGCCCGTGCCGAACCGTTTCCCGTCAACAGGCTGTAGAGGGCAGGCGGGGAATGATGGCGTGAGGCCGGTATCAGAGGGAGCGCCCCGCACTGGCAGAAAGCACAGGTCCTACGTGAAGTAACGACCCTGTATGTTGCGGGCGATTACCATTCGCTGAATCTGGTTTGCGCCCTCGAAGATTTGGAATATCTTCGCGTCGCGCATCCACTTCTCCAACGGCAGATCGCGCATGAAACCGACCCCGCCGCAGACCTGCACGGCGTCGGTCGTCACCTTCATCGCCATGTCCGAGGCGAACGTCTTGGCCTTGCTCGCTTCCTCCAGTTCGAACGGCTGATTGGACGACGCCATCTCCCCCGCGCGCCAGGTCAGCAGCCGCGCCGCGTCAATCGCGATGTCCATGTCGGCCAGCATGAAGCCGACTCCCTGATGCTCGATCAGCGGACGCCGCATTGTCTTGCGCTCGCGCGCATAGTCGGCGGCGTACTCGAACGCGGCCCGCGCCAGGCCCACCGCGAACGCGCCGATCCAGGGCCGTGTCGCCGCCAGCGTGCCCAGTGCGCCGCGCCCGCCGGAGCGAAAGTCCGGATCAGGATCGCCCAGACGGTTATCCAGCGGAATCCGTACATCATCGAAGGCCAGGTCAGCGGTGTGCGAGGCGCGAATGCCCATCTTGTCCCACGCCTTGATCTGCGCAAAGCCTTCCGCATCCTTGGGCACGACAAACGCCGACACATCCTGCCAGCCTTCCGAGTCGGACTCGCGCGCGAAGACCACCGTGATGTCGGCGATGCCGCCGCCGGTGATGAAGCGCTTGGTTCCGTTGAGCACGTACTCATCGCCGTCGCGAACGGCGCGGGTCTTGATCATGCCCGCGTCGGAGCCTGCGTCGGGCTCGGTCAACGCCAACGCGCCGAGTCGCAGCTGACCGTCGTCCGACATGCACTCAGGCAGCCAGCGCTCATTCTGCTCGGGCGTGCCGATCACGGAGATCGCGGTCGCGGCCAGGCCTGACACCTGCGTACCCAGCGCGATCCCGGCGCAGCCCCAGCTCAACTCCTCAGCCGTGATCATGGCAGTGATCCCCGGCTCCGCCGACTGCCCACCCAAGGGCACGCCGGTCAAGCCGATCTTCGCCGCTTCGGCAGCGACGTCCCAGGCGTACTCGTTGCGCTCGTCGTACTCCATCGCGACGGGGCGCACCTCGTTCGCCGCGAACTGGTGCGCGGTCTGCTGCACCATGCGATCGGCCTCAGACAGTTGAAACGTCGTCATCTCGTGGGCTCCTGCTTCCGCTCGGTGCGAGGCGGCCGCTGCAATGGAGGCAGATCGGCCAACATGCTCGCTGCGACCATGCTGATTTCGTCGACAGCCCGCTGAAACGCATCCTCAGTACGGGAAGACGGATGCTGAATACCGGAGATCTTACGGACGAATTGCCGCGCCGCCTGCTCGATCTCCTCACTGGAGGCTGCCAGTCCCACCGGTTGACGCAAACGCTTGATGGAGCGGCACATGGCAGTCTCGGCAGTCTCGATGCTCCCTAGAACTCCTGAAGTCTTTTAGAACCCAGTGAACTCCGGATCGCGCTTTTCGACAAACGACTTGACGCCCTCATATCGATCGAACGACCCGGTCACGAGCGGTAACACGCCGCCCGACAGCTCCAGCGCCGACTCATAGTCCAGATTGGCGGTGCGGTAGGCCATCAGCTTGCCAACCTTCTGGCCAATCGGCGGGCCGTTCTCGACCTCCTGAGCGAACTCGCGCAGCCGCTCCTGGAAGTCATCGGCTTCGACGAGATAGTTACTGACGCCCGCCTCGTGCCCTTCCGCTGCTGACATGAAGCGGCCCGTGAACATCATCTCCATCGCCTTGCGCCAGCCGATGATCTTGGGAATCGCCCAAAAGCCGCCGAGATCGGCATAGAGGCCGCGCTTCACATACGCCACCTGATAGCGCGCGTTGGTCGAAGCCACGCAGAGGTCGGCGAGGCAGGCCATGTCGAAGCCAGCGCCCACGCAGGCGCCATTAACCCCCACGATCACGGGAACATCCAACCGCCGCAGCTCGGCGAAGGTCTTCGTCTCGTAGCGAAAGTTGAGCCGCTGACCCTCGTTATCGGTGTGTCCGCCCTGCGGATCGGGATGCCCCAACAGCGGGTCGGCGTGCTCCGACCAGAAATCGCCCTGGCCGCGACCATCGCCGGCATGATCCATTCCCGCGCAAAAGCCACGCCCCTTGCCGGTGATCACCAACACCCGCGCCGTCCGATCCATACGGATCTTCGTCAGCACATCCAGCATCTCCGCCAGCAACGGAAACGTCAGCGCGTTCAACTTCTCGGGACGATTCAGCTCCAGCCAAATCGTCCCCTCGTGCTCGCCTGTCCGCTCTACCGTGATGAACTCGTAGGTCACGATCGTGACTCCTCACCCTTACTTGTGGTCGACCAACTCACTGGAAATGCGGCATCACATCCTCTGTGAAGCGCATAAACGAATCGTGCGAAAATGGCGACGCGATCAGGTAATCGAGCCCAATCGACTCACGCAGCTCCTCGATTTGGTCGATCACCTTGGCAGCGCTGCCGTGGATCACTACCTGGTTCGCGTAACGTTCGATGCGGTCATCGTCAGACAGGGCGCGGGTTGGGTTGGCGTTGCCGCTGACCTTCTCATTGGCATAGGAGCCGATCGTCCATTGCGCGCCGTTGCGGGCGATCTGCTCGGCCTCCGCGTCAGTCTCCGCGACCGCGATCAGGCGCGCCATCGGGATCACGCGGGCATCGGTCTCGTGTCCCGCCGACGCCAGCGCCTGGAAATAATCGCGCCGCTTGCCGCCCAGCTCGGCGTGCGTGGCATGGGGGTCCATCAGGATCGAGTATCCCTGACGGGCGGCCCAGTTGATCGCGTCGGGACCGCCGGCCGCAACCCAGAATGGCGGCGTCGGCTGCTGGTACGGCTTCGGCAGCACCTCGATCTCGTCGAAGTGATAGTAGTCACCGTGCCAGCTGATCCGTTCCTGCCGCCAGGCCTCCAACACCACCTGCACCGACTCGCGAAAGCGCGGATACGACTCCTCCAGCGGCACGTCGAAGGCGCGAAACTCGGTGCGGTCGAAACCGCGCCCTGCGCCCCAGTTAACGCGCCCGCCGGAGAGGATGTCGAGCAGCGCGACTTCCTCGGCGATCCGCAGCGGGTGATAGAACGAGGCTAGGGTCACCGCGGTGCCGATACGGATGTTCTTGGTCCGTCCAGCGACGTGCATCCCCATCAAATGCACCGAGGGGCAGACCGAGTAAGTGGAAAAATGATGTTCGGCCAACCAGACGCAGTCGTAGCCGCTCTCGTCCATGATGTCGATGCGATTCAGCGCCCGCTCGTAGACCGTCGGCAACGGCACCCGCCGCCCCGGCCAACTGAAGAACTGCAGGACGCCAAACTGCATCTGAGCGTTGCGGGAAGTCATACCAACAGGGTAGCCGCAGGCAGCGACGCTCACGACACTCAGCGCCTGCCTCGTACCGTGACGCCAGAGAGAGCTTCCAGCACCACCCGATTGGCGAGCAGCGCGGTCACGTCCGCCTGATCGTACGGCGGCGATACTTCGACCACGTCCATCCCGAGCAGGTTGCTCTCCATGCCGATTCGGCGCACGGCGTCGAGCAGCTGACGTGATGTCAAGCCGCCCGATTCCGGCGTCCCCGTGCCCGGCGCCATGCCGGGATCGACCACATCGACATCGACGGAGAGAAAGACGCCGTCACAGTCATCAGCCGCGCGTTCGAGCGCCTCACTGAGGCAATCGTCAAGTCCGCGCTCCACCACCTCGGTCATCTCATACCAACGCATCCGCTGCTCGGCCATCCACTCGAGGACTGGCGGATCGGGCCAATAGCCGCGCAGACCGATCTGCAGGAAGCGGTCGCCGCGCACTGCGCCGCTCAGGATTAGGCGACGCATCGGCGTGCCGTGCCCCCACAGCCCGCCCTCCGAGTCGCCGGTGTCGGCGTGCGCGTCGAAGTGAATCAGCGCCACGCGGCCAAATCCATGGTGCTTGGCGACGCCTTGCGCGGTGGCGTAGGTGATGGTGTGGTCGCCACCCAGCACGACCGGGATCGCGCCCGCCGCCGACACCTGGCGACAAGCCTCCATCAGCCGCGTCAGGCTGCGCTCGCTGTCGAGCTGCTGCATGTTGACATCGCCCACGTCGACCACGCCTAGCTCGCCCAACGGATCGACGCCCAAGGCCAAATGCGGTCGATAGCCCGAATGCGGGATGTAGTCGGCCCCGCGAATCGCCTGAGGCCCGAACCGCGCGCCTGGTCGATAACTGGTGCCCGCGTCGAATGGCGCGCCGAGAACCACGGCCTGCGCACCCGCCAACGAGTCCGTGTCGCGCAGGTGCGCCCGCGGGACGCCCAGGAACGTGTATCCAGGACCGTAGCGATTCGGCGGCGGATTGCGAACATGAGCCTCGGCATAGGACTGCGGCAGATCGGGGCAGTCGGTCATGGTGCATCTCCCAAACAGATCGGCAGCATAATCGCGCGCGCGCTCAGTCGGTCTGGCTCATCCGGGTGCTCAGCGTCATGCCAGGGCCACGCCCTCACCCACTCAGCCACATGCCAGTAACCCAGCGCGCGCTGGGTCGAGGGCAGGACGTGCCCCCCACCAATCGCAGCGGCATCAGCAGCTGTAGACCGCGAACGGCCGCTCCTCGCCGCCGCCCGATACCCGGTCTACCCACTGTGCTGCGGATAGTGCGACCGCAATCCCCGCAGTGACCTCATCTCGTTGCAGAACTCCGCGTAGAGCCGGCCGATCTCATCCTGCAGCGCCAGGCCGGTCAGTTCTTCACTCATCGCCATGCCTCCTGATTTCGTCACTGGTCAAATCCGTAGCTCGTGACCTCAACCTCACAGGTCTCAACGTCCAGCCAGCCGCTCGCCTCTGTTTTCACGCGCGCACCCCACTGGTTATTCGCGGAGTAGACCATGTAGATCAACATTTCGCTCGAACGCCGACCTGCGACTGGCACCGCCATGTGATCACCCTGAGTCGAATGAGTCTGCATCGAACCCTCGTCGTGCAGGCGCTCGCGAATCTGGCGCTCGAACCCGTTGTGATTGCCGTCCCACGCATCCATGCACGCAGCTGAGCGTTCGAATAGCGTTAGCGGCTCAGCCTGGACGATCGGCTGCTCCTGCTGCGCGTCAGCAGCCTGGTCACTCTCCGCCGGCTCAGCCTGCTGCACGGCGACCTCATCGTCCGGCTGTTCTTGCGCTGACTCCTGCTGCGCGTCGCTTGGGTCAGCCTGGTCGTTGACATTAACCGCATTCTGCGCCGCCGGAGTGGACGACTCCTCTGTGTTCGTCGCCAGAATCAATATCCCCAGCACGACGATTACCGCCGCCCCGATTGCGGCTCGTCGCCGCGTGACCCTCTTCCTCATTGCTCTCAGCTCCTAGCTCTAGGTGGTCAGCGAGGCAGCTCCAGCAGGTCCAGTCAACGACCGCCCGCAGCAGCCAGCGCTAACATCTGTCGTGGTCTCGCAACTGGGGCAGAAATATCTAGTCAGGCCCGACCGCTGCGGCAGCCCCATGCGCCGCAGATACCTGTTCGCCACCCACGAATCCACACGTGGGTGCATCCGATCCCGGCACCCAACCCCAGCACCTTCTCCGCGACCTGCCAGTCGGCATCCGCGAACTGGGCGCACAGCTCTGGCTGACTCGCGTCGAGCACGGCAAGCACCGCGCCGACCACTCTGTTGGCGATCATCACGGCCGCCTCGTTGCGCTCCGCCTGCTCGAACTATTGCGCGAGACGGGTATCTAGAATGGTATCCAGCGCGTTCACGGGCATCCACAGAGACAGGCCAGCACGACGTGGCGACCGAAACGGCAACCGAATCGCAGCAGACGGCGCTCGATGCCCTGCGCCAGGCGCTCACGACGCTCCCCCGTCAGCGCCCGCAGGCATTGCCGGCGCTGCACCTCGTTGATGACCAATTCGGCTACCTCGATCACGCCGCGCTGGAAGCGGTCGCCAGTTGGCTCCACATTCCCCGCGCCGAGCTCTTCGCCATCGCCACCAGCTACACCGAGTTCCGCTGGTCGCCGCTCTCGGACGACGCGAGACGCATCTGTCGCGGCCTGCCCTGCCAGATCGCTGATCCCGACGCCGATCTCGACGCACGCGCCGAGGCGCACGAGTGCATGTTTCAGTGCGCCGCCGTCGACGACGCCGCACTCGCAGTCAGCGGCGCGGGACGCGTCGAAGCGCTGCTGGACGACGCCACCTGGTCAGCAGGTCGGTCACAAGTGGCGGGCGGGCTCGCTCGGCTCACGGCGCTGCGCAGCGGCCGCCCACCCCACGGGTCAGCCGACTGGCGCGGCTGGCGCTCTGCCTCCACGCTGACACCAGCGTCTGTCGTCGACGCCGTCGAAGCGGCAGCGCTGCGAGGTCGCGGCGGCGCATATTTCCCCGTGCATCTGAAGTGGCGCGGGGCCATCGACGCCGCCTCACGCCATGGGCAGCCGCTGCTGGTGGTCAACGCCGAAGAGGGCGAACCCGGCATCTTCAAGGACCGTGTGTTGATGGAGCGCGATCCCCAGCGGCTGCTCGAAGGCATCCGCATCTGCGCCTACGCCATCGGCGCCGAGCACGCGTATCTGTACATCAACGGCATGGCCGATCGGGCCGCCCGCTCCATGAGCAAGGCCATCGCCGCCGCTGAAGCGGACGGCCTACTCGACGGCCTCACCATCGAGATTCGGCGCGGCGCCGGTGGTTACGTGTGCGGCGAAGAGTCCGTCATCCTGGAATCGATCGAGGGACGCCGCGCCGTCCCCCGACTGAAGCCGCCTTTCCCCACCGAGCGCGGACTCTGGGGCCGGCCGACCGTGATCAACAACGTCGAGACACTGGCCAATCTGCCCGACATCTTCGAGTTCGGGGCCGACTGGTTCCGCGAGGTCGGCATGGCCGACGCGCCAGGCGCGAAGCTGCTCTCGCTGAGCGGCGCGTTCCAGCATCGCGGCTGGATCGAGCTACCGCTCGGCACGCCCATCGCCGAGATCATCGACCTCGCTCAGCCAAGCGAACCACTGGCCGGCATCGCCATCGGCGGACCATCCGGCGGCTTCCTCAGCCCCGAGGCGTTCGACACGCCGATCGCGCCCGGCTCGCTCGATGGTCACGGCGCAGTGCTCGGCGCCGGCGGCCTCATCGCGATCCCGCAGTCGTTCGGCATCGAGCGAGCGCTGGCGGTCTGGGCTGAGTACAACGCCAACGAATCTTGCGGCAAGTGCACGCCCTGCCGCGAAGGCTCAGGACGCATGGCTACCGCACTCGCTGATGGCAACTGGGCCGACATTGACGCGCTGATCCCACTGATCACAGCAGGATCGCTCTGTGGACTGGGACAGATGGCGCCGAATCCGATCAACTCAGCCAGACACCAGTTCGGCGGGAGTGCCGTATGACCAGCGAGACGATAGCTGAGACGACCACCGCGACGATCCAGATCACCATCAACGGTCAGTCGTGCGCGGTGCCCGACGGCTCGACCGTACTCGACGCTGTACTCGACGCCGGCATCGACCTGCCGCACCTCTGCAAAGACGCCGACGGCCCCGCCCTCGGCGCTTGCCGCACCTGCCTCGTTGAAATCGATGGGCTACGCGGTCTGCCAGCGGCCTGTCACACCCCCATCAGCTACGGTCAGGTGGTCCGCACCGACTCCGACGCAGCCCAGACCGCGCGGCGCGGCATGCTCGAACTGACCCTGGCAATGACCGAGCGCTCGGCTGCGGGCATCGAGCTGAGCGGCGGCAACGAACTCCATCATCACGCGGACTCGCACGGCGCCGACGCACGGCGATGGGCGCCGCGCGCCAACGCCCACCTCGACGAGTCCAACCACTTCTACCGCTTCGACGCCTCCGACTGCATCCTCTGCGGACGCTGCGTCTCGGCCTGCTCCGACCGCCAACACATCGGCGCGATCGGGATCGCGGGATCGGGCACAGCGGCGCGTATCGCCTCATTCGCCGATGAACCACTGGGCGAGTCAACCTGCACATCCTGCGGATCCTGCGTCGCCGCCTGCCCAACCGAGGCGCTCACGCCCAAGCGCCCAGCCGCTGGCGCCAAGACCGTCTCCACGGTCTGTCCCTACTGCGGTGTCGGCTGCGGGATCAAGATCACCGCTCAGGACGGCGTCCTGACCCACGTCGACGACGATCCCGAGAACCGCTCGTCGCAGGGGCTGCTCTGCGTCAAGGGACGCTTCGGCACGTCCTTCGTCAACCATGCAGACCGACTGACCCAGCCGCTGATTCGCGGCCCGCAAGGTTTGCAGCCAGCCTCCTGGGATGAGGCGCTCGATCTCGTCGCCGAGAAGTTCGCCGAACACCGCGGCGCCTTCGGCGCCTTCTCATCGGCCAAAGCGACCAACGAGGACAACTACATGCTGCAGAAGTTCGTGCGCGCCGTGATGGGCACGAACAATATCGACCACTGCACGCGACTCTGCCACTCACCCTCAGTCGAGGCGATGCTGGCCCAGCTCGGCTCCGGAGCGACCTCCAACAGCTACAGCGACTACGAGGCCGCCGACTGCCTCTTCGTGGTCGGCGCCGATCCCTCATCGAACCATCCGGTCGCGGCCTCGCGGATGCGTACCGCGATCGATCGCGGCGCTGCGCTGATCGTGCTCAACCCGAAGCGGACCGAGCTCTGCGACCACACCGAGCTCTGGCTGCGCCACTATCCCGGCACCGATGTCGCCGTGCTGAATGGCATGGCACGGGTGATTCTGGACGCGGGACTCGACGACCGCGGCTTTATCGTCGGGCGCACCGAGGGCTTCGACGACTGGCGCGCCGCGCTCGACGAGTACACCCCAGAGGCAGTCGAGCAGATCTCGGGCGTGCCCGCTGACCTGCTGATCCGCGCCGCGCGCACCTACGCCCAACCGAACCCCTCGGACCGCGGACCGGGTGACTCCTGTCTGATCTGGGGCATGGGAGTGACCCAACACACGAACGGCACCGCCAACGCCACCGCGCTGCTCAACCTCGCGCTGTTGACGGGCCAGGTCGGACGCGTCGGCAATGGCGTCTCGCCGCTGCGCGGACAGAACAACGTGCAGGGCGCCGGCGACGCCGGCTGCGTTCCCGACGCGTTGCCCGGCTACCAGCGCTACACACCCAGCGCCTTGCGCAAGTTCAGCGACGTCTGGCAAGCGGAGCTGCCCAGCGCTGAAGGCCTGCGCGCCACTGACATGGTCGAGCGCATTCTGCAACCAGATGCCGATGCCGACAGTGTGCGCTGCATGTACATCGTCGGCGAAAACCCACTGTTGACCGAGCCCAATCTCGCCCACGCGCGTGCGGCGCTCGAGCGGTTGGACTTCCTCGTCGTGCAAGACATATTCATGCACGAGACCGCGGAACTAGCCGACGTCGTCCTGCCAGCCGCCTCATTTGCAGAGAAAGACGGCACCTTCACCAACTCCGAGCGCCGCGTACAACGCGTCCGACAGGTAATCCCTCCGGTGGGACAGTCCCGCGCCGACTGGGAGATCGTCCAGGACATCGCTCGCCGCACAGCACAGCGGCTGGGGCTGTCGCCCGCAGGCTTTGCGCATCGCTCGGCCGCCTCCGTCTTCGACGAGCTCGCGTCGCTGACGCCGATCCTGTCTGGACTCTCGCATCCCCGCCTCGACGCCGAAGGCGGCATCCAGTGGCCCTGCCCCGATGCCGATCACCCCGGCACGGCCCGCCTCTACGACCAGTCCTTCCCACGCGGTCTAGGCAAGTTCATCCCCGTACGCCAACTTCCACCCTCAGCGGAAGCGCCCGATCAACGCTACCCGCTGATCCTCAACACCGGCCGCGTGCTCTACCACTGGCACGGCGGCACAATCACGCGGCGCGTGGACGGCCTCGTCGACTCCTGGCCCGAGCTACGCGTCGCGATCCATCCCCACGATGCAACGCGACTGGAGATTGTCGACGGCGAGGCGGTCTGGGTGGCCTCGCGGCGCGGCCGTCTCGAAGGCGTCAGCTTCGTCACCGAGGACGTCGCGGAAGGCTCGATCTTCGTCCCCTTCGTCCGACTCGCCGACTCCGCCGCCAACTGGCTCACCAACAACGCCTATGACGATGTCGCCCGCATCCCCGAGTACAAAGTCTGCGCTGTCGCGGTCGAGCGCGCCGTCGAACCGTCAGAGTGGCGTCACAGCGGTTCCAACGGCCGCCGTCGCAAGCGCGGCAAGCGACGTCAGTACTGGTAGCAGGCCTGCTCCCACCGCCCAGTTTCCTCCAGTTGCTTCGGTTTCTTCCCACTCAGGCGTCGGGGGCCGCGACGGCCCGGAGCAGCCCCACGACCACCAGCCGCCGATCATAGCTGTGCGTCTCCGGGTCGAACGACCCCGAACACGCCAACAGCGTCACCACCCTGCGGATCAACGCTCGCAGGATCCCGTAGGCCTCGCCAGATCACACTGCCCACCTATCGAACCGGAGCTGGACACTCTAACCGCGGAGCAGGGCCACCGCAACTACGCGTCAGGCGAGGCGACAGCCGCGAGCGCTCCAACGACCACGCGACGGTGCGAATACTGATGCGTCTCGATGTTGAACGAGCCCTCACAGGTGATCAGCGTGATGATGGAACGGTCCGTGTTCTGTAGATATCGCGCCGCCGAGCGGTCACGCGGGTTCACCGTCACCGCCTCTATAACTGAATAGACGTAGTAGATGTCGTTTGCAGTGTCACGGATGATCATCTGGTCGCCCGTTTGAGTGTTGACCAACTCCCAACAGACCCCCGTACCAACATTGCCGGAAACGTCCTCGAAATCGCGGTGACCGGCGAGCAGCGCGTTGCCCGGCTCACCCGGCGCTGCGCTCGAATCCAGCCAGCCGACCACGTACGGATTATCGGCGAGCCCATCGCCCCGCTTGGTGTGCTCCCGACCTTCACGATGCTGCTCTTCAAGCGAGCCGAGGGCACGATCAGTTCCCAGTCTGTGGCGTACTTCGGACCACTCGACGGCACCACGCCGTTGTCGATCGGCAGGATCCCGCCTTCTGATCCGTCGCTGCCGTGACGCAGCGCGTCCTCGTTGTAATCGTCTGCCATCACCCTCGACAGCGGCTGCACGATATGTCCAGCAACCATCTGCGGCCCGTCCTCAGATACTGAATCGGACGACTGCTGCTCGGCTGATTGCTGCGACCGCGAGGCGCTCGACTCTGCCGCTGCAGAGTTTGCCTGTTCCTCGAGCGCTGGCGTGGAGGACTGCACTTGCTGCTCTGGCGCCTGGGCCGACGGGCGAGCTTGCGTATTGACTTTCACGACCGTGGCGCTGCGGTTCGGCGCCGCCTGTTGCTGGACGGACTGGCCACCCTCTTGCAGCGCGTTCGCTTCTAGCGGGGCGCTGCCGCCCCCGCCAACCACAACAAACAGAATCAGCAGCACACCCCCAAACACGACCGCACCGAGCCCTGCCAGCATGACGCCGGAATGGCGCATCCACAACTCTCGCCCTGACTGGAACATCGTGTTGACTCCTTGCACCGTCCGCTCGACGGGAAGCTACTGCGCTCATCTTGTCATTGCCCGCCGAGCGCGACAAACACCAACGGCAATCTCAGTTAGCCAAGCGTAAATCCCGAACGAAACGCGCGACCAGTCCGACGCGCACGCCTTCGCCTCGAACGCCACGTGATGCTCCACACAACCCCCAGCGCGAAGCGCCAGGCCTATCGCGGCAGTAGCGCGACGCCCCGCGCGCGGGTAGGCTGACGGTCTGCGCGACAGAGCTCACGCGAACTTCGGTCGCGCCATGGTCTGGGGCTGTAGCTCAGCTGGGAGAGCGTTTGACTGGCAGTCAAAAGGCCGGGGGTTCGAGTCCCCCCAGCTCCACCACCCCGACAACGGCATGACTGACACATGACCTTTTCCTGGGACTTGTGGCGGTTCACCGAAGGCGTCCGCCAGCGCATCGCGCTCGCGGTCATCGTCGGACTCTGCGCCGTCGCCGCCGGAGTGGCGCGGCTGGCCCTGCTCGGCTGGATCGGCGCACGCATCTTCGCAGGCGACCCTCTCTCCGAGCTGGTCCCTCTGATCATCGCGGCGGCGGCCTCAATCGCCGCGCGCTCCCTGCTGCTCTACGCCAAAGAAGAGATCGCCAACGGCACAGCGCTCCAGGTCCAATTCGCCCTGCGCCAACGACTCTTCGACCAGGTCACCCGGTTGGGGCCATCCTATTTCGACCGCCGCCGCACCGGCGATGTCACCGTCGGCGTGATTGAAGGCGTCGAACAGCTCGAAACCTTCTTCGGCCAATACCTGCCCCAACTGATCGTCGCGGCGCTGGCGCCGATCGGCATCTTCGCCTTCATGGGCGTGCTCGACCTACCCGTCGCCGCCATATACTTCGGATTCGCACTGGTCACGCTGCTCCTGCCGTCGCTGCTCAAACAGCGCAACGCTGAGGCGTCCCTGCGCCGCCGCGACGCCTACGGATCGTTTGCCGCAGACTTTCTCGACTCGGTACAAGGCCTGGCGACGTTGAAGGCGTTCGGCCAAAGCCGCCGACGCGGCGAGCTCCTCGCCGAGCGCGCGCAGGAAGTGTTTCGCTCCACGATGGGCGTGCTCTTCCACAACGCGGTCGCGCAGGGCTTGACCATCCTCGCGATCACGGTCGGCGCGGCCGTGGCGCTCTACATCGGCGCCATCCGCGTCGAAAACGGGGCCATGGAACTGGCCGAGCTGCTCGTCGTGCTGATGCTCGGCGTGGAGGTCTTCCGCCCCCTCCGCGAGCTGAGCCAGCTCTTCCATCAGGGGCTGCTCGGCGTCGCCGCCGCCGAGAGCGTGCTCGAGGTCGACCGCGCCGCACCGCTCACCCCCGACGCCGCCGCCGACCGAGTCGACGAGCTGGCGCCAAAGATCGAATTCGACCAGGTCAGCTTCAGCTACCCCAGCGGCCGACAGCCCGCCCTCTCGGACGTCTCATTCACCGTCGAGCCGGGCCAGCGCGTTGGGATCGTTGGACGCTCCGGCTCCGGTAAATCGACCCTGCTCTGGTTGCTGCAGCGCCTCTACGACCCGCAACAAGGGGCGATCCGCATCGGCGGACGCGACCTCAGCGAGCTCCGCTTCGCCGATCTCCGCGCACAGATGGCCGTGGTCCTGCAAGACACCTACCTGTTCCACGGTTCAGTGCTCGCCAACCTGCGCTTCGCCAAGCCCGAAGCCTCGGACCAGGAGATCCGCGACGCCGCCGAGGCCGCCAATGTCCACCGCTTCATCAGCAGCCTGCCCGAGGGCTACGCCACCATCATCGGCGAACGCGGACACCGACTCTCAGGCGGCGAGCGCCAACGGATCGCCATCGCCCGCGCCCTGCTGCGCGATGCGCCCATCCTGATCCTCGATGAGGCCCTCTCCAGCGTCGACAGCGAGAACGAGGCCACCATCCAAGCCGCGCTCGACCAGCTGATGCAGGGACGCACGACGCTGATCATGGCCCACCGACTCTCCAGCGTTCGCGACTGCGACGAAATTCTCGTGCTCGATGACGGTCGCTTGGTCGAGCGCGGCGACCACGAGACCCTGCTCGCCACAGGCGGCGTGTACGACTGGCTGATGGCCGACCAGATCAGCGATCCCGCGCTCGGCGACAGCTCTGAACCTCACTCAGGTCGCGGCGATGCCTCCGTGACGGCCGAGCGAGCGGATCAGGCAGAGCGAGACCAGCGATCAGCACCAGGAGCGAACACTCTGCGTGACAGCGGCAGCGGCGCAACCGAGGCCATCATCCGCGCCGAGGGCATGGGCTGGCGCGAAACGTCCGCGCGCCTGCTCAGCCTCGCCGCGCCGTACTGGTTCAAAACGACCCTCTCGTTTCTCACCGGCGTCGCCCATTTCTTTGGCGCCATCGCGGTCGGTGTGATTGGCGCGCTGATGGTCGCCAACGTCCGCGACGACGAGCCGATCACGGCGCTCGCGACGCTGCTGATCATCGTTGCTGCACTCACCGGCCTCTTCCGTTTCCTCGAGAACTGGGTCTCCCACGACATGGCCTTCCGCCTGCTCGCCGACATGCGGATTACGCTCTTCCGCAAGCTCGACCAGCTCGCGCCCGCCTATCTGCTGCGACGGCGCAGCGGCGACCTCGTCTCAATGGCGACCCAGGATGTCGAGACGGTCGAGTACTTCTTCGCCCACACGATTGCAAACGCCTTCGTCAGCATCGTTGTGCCCGGCGCAGCCCTGATCACACTGTTCGCGGTCGACTGGCGGCTGGGGATCGGACTGACGCCGTTGCTGCTCCTCGCCGCGCTCAGTCCGCTCTTCACGCGACGCATCGTCGATCGGCTCGGCTCGCGCTCGCGCGACCACCTCGGCGCGCTCAACGCGCACATGGTCGACACCCTGCAAGGGCTGCGGGAAGTCACCGCCTTTCAGCGCGAATCCGACCGCAAATCGGAGTTCGAGTCCTTGATGCGCGGCTACCTGCCGATTCGCGGCGGCTTCAACCGCCAGATTTCCACCCAGCGCACGCTGCTCGAGGGACTCACCGGCTACGGCGGACTGGCCGTACTGACCATCGGCGGCGCGCTCGCCGCGCGCGGCGAGATCGACTCCGCGCTGGCCCCGCTGCTGACCCTGCTAGCGATGGGCGCCTTCATGCCCGTTGCCGAACTAGCGCAGGTGGGGCGGCGACTCGGCGACACGCTCGGCGCAACCCAGCGACTCACCGCCATCCACTCCGAACCCGTCAGCGTGCGCGACGGACCCGGATACAGCGGCGCAGTTGCCCCCCACGGCGCACCCAACCGCAACGTGTCCGAGGGTGCATTCAGCTCAGTGGGCTTTACCTACGAAGACACCCCGCGCGCGGCATTGGACACCGTGTCCTTCGACTTGCGGCCAGGCGGCACCGTCGCCTTGGTCGGACCGTCCGGAGCCGGCAAGACGACCGCCGCCCATCTGTTCTTGCGCTTCTGGGACCCTCAGGACGGTCGGATCACGCTGGAAGACGTCGACCTGCGCAGCTACCGTCTGGACGAGCTGCGTGGACAACTCGCGCTGGTCGCCCAGGACACCTATCTCTTCAACGCTTCGATCCGCGACAACCTGCTGGTCGCCAAACCAGATGCCTCCGCAGAGGAACTGACGCGCGCGATCGAGCACGCCGGCTTGGCCGACTTCGTCGGCTCGCTGCCCGACGGTCTCGATACCACCGTCGGCGAGCGCGGCGCGCAGCTCTCAGGCGGACAGCGCCAGCGCGTCTCCATCGGACGCGCCTTGCTCAAGGACGCCCCCGTGCTGATTCTGGACGAAGCGACCTCGCACCTCGACGGACTCAACGAACGCCTGGTGCGCGACGCCCTCGACGAGTTGATGACCGACCGCACCACACTCGTCATCGCCCACCGACTCTCCACAGTTCGCGAGGCCGACCAGATCGTGGTACTGGACCAGGGTCGGGTGGTCGAAACCGGGAGCCATGACGACCTGCTAGCCACAAACGGCCTATATTCCAGACTCGTACGCCGACAACTATCCGCGTCGCGGTGACGCATAGACGAGTCAGCGTTAGAGCGGTACTGCGCAGCCGTCCGATCTCGGATCGCTGCCGCCCCACAGCACGCCCGAGTCTTCGTCCCGCCAGATCACCTGGCCCTTGCCAACCACACCCGTTCGCATCGCGCCCGACGCCGGCGCGACCGCATGGCCGAGCTGCGTGAGCGCCGACAGCACCTCGATTCCGAATGTGTCCTCGACGTAGATGCGCCCGTTCGGCGGATCTTCGTACATGGACACACGCGGCGCATCGATCGCCGACTGCGCATCCATCCCGCGATCGATCAGATTGACCACCACCTGCGTCTGCCCCTGCGGCTGATTCCAGCCGCCCATCACTCCGTAGCTGGCGAACAGCGAGCCGTCCGGCCGAGTAATCATCGACGGCATGATCGTGTGATACGGCCGCTTGCCTCCCGCCAGCGCGTTGGGATGATCGGGATCATCGACGACGAACCCCGCGCCACGATTCTGCAAACTGAAGCCGCACTCGCGCGGGACAATCCCGCTGCCGAAACCCTCGTAGTTGGAATTGATAAAGGAGCAGGCGTTGCCCTCACCGTCAGCGGCCGACAGATACACCGTGTCCGACTGGCCCGGCAGGTGCCCCGCGACGGCCAGCTCGATCGCCTCATTGGGGCGAATCAGCTCGCGTCGACGCGCCGCGTAGGCTTTGCTCAGCATGTCCGCAACCGGCACCGTGACCTGCGACGGATCTGCAACCAGCGCGCGGGCGTCGGCGAAGGCCAGGCGCAGCGATTCGATCATCACATGCAGCGCCTCAGGCGAGCGCGCCTCCATCTCGCCGATCTCGAATCCCTCGAGGATGTTCAGCGCCATCAGCGTCGTAATCCCCTGCCCATTCGGCGGACACTCCCAGACGCGGTGGCGGCGGTAGCGCGTGGAAATGGGATCGTCGAAGGTCGAGCAGTGGTTGGCCAGGTCGCTGAGCGTCATCACCCCGCCGTGCCACTCGAGCGCCTCCACGATCCGTTCCGCGGGGCGGCCACCGTAGAACGCATCAGGACCGCCATCCGCGATCTCGCGCATAACCCGCGCGATCTGCGGATTCGTCCAGACCTGACCCGCTCGCGGGGCCTGGCCACGCAACAGCAGATCGCCGCCCGCCGGACCAGTCTCGGCCAGCAAGTCCTCCTGCCCCGCCCAACCTCGCGCGATTGCCGGCGTCATTGCGAACCCCTGCTCGGCGTGTTCGATCGCCGGCTGCAAGACGTCCGCCAGCGTCATCCGACCGAACCGCGCCAGCGTGTCATGCCAGCCCATCACGGTGCCTGGCACGGTGACCGCGTGCGGACCCTGCCGCTCCCAGCCGCCAGACTGCGCCACGACGTCCAGATCGAGCGCCGACGGCGCGCGGCCGCTGCCATTGATCGCCCCAACCGTCTGGTCGGATGCCGAGTAGAAGAGGCAGAAGCAGTCACCGCCGATACCGGTCGAGGTCGGTTCGGTCACGGCGAGCACGGCCGCCGCTGCGACCGCGGCGTCAGCGGCGTTGCCGCCTTGCTGCAACATGCGCAACCCGGCCAGCGACGCGAGCGGCTGGCTCGTCGCCACGATTCCGCGCCGCGACAGCACAGGCGAACGCCTCGATTCGAATCGGAAAGGGTGTTCAGGCAAATGACTCATCGCCACAGTCTAGGCAAGTCTTAGACTGACGCTGTCCTCATCCCTGTCCAATCCGCATCTGCAGCCCGCAGGAGCCGCCATGACCACCACCGCCGCGCCAACGATCAGCCAAGCACAGATTGACTTCTACCATGAGCACGGGTACCTGCTGATGCCCAAGCTCCTGCCCGACGACGTGCTGCAGGCGCTGCGCGACGAGACCGACCGCATCGTCGCTGCAGCAGCAGGCCTGACCGACCACAACGCGCAGTACGACCTCGAGGACTCGCACACGCCCGAGGAACCCCGCGTGCGCCGCCTCAAATCACCGTCGTGGCATTGGCC
Source organism: Dehalococcoidia bacterium (assembly GCA_963422755.2). Lineage (GTDB taxonomy): Bacteria > Chloroflexota > Dehalococcoidia > Bin125 > Bin125 > Bin125. The sequence continues at coordinate 1,335,402 of OY730488.1, read as the reverse complement.
GTTCTTCCGCGAGCTGGCGCAGCACCCCGTACTGATGGAGATCGTGACTGCGCTGATCGGCCCCAACGTGCGACTGCAGAACGACAAACTCAACATGAAGGCGGCCGAGTACGGCGCACCCGTCGAGTGGCACCAGGACTGGCCCTTCTACCCACACACCAACGACGACCTGCTCGCCGCCGGGATCCTGCTCGACGACTGCTACGCCGTCAACGGCCCGCTGCTCGTGGTGCCCGGATCGCACAAGCGGCCAATCTACGATCACCATCACCCCGAGGAGCGCTACTTCACCGGCGCCGTTGAGCCCGAGCACTTCGACTGGGACATGGAGCAGGACCTGGCCGCTCTGGAAGGACCAGCCGGCTCCGTCTCGTTCCACCACGTTCGGCTCATGCATGGGTCGGCGCTGAACCGCTCCGAGAACCCACGTCGACTGCTGCTCTTCGGCTACGCCGCCGCTGACGCCTGGCCGATCATGGGGCTGGGCAAGATGACGCTGGACCAGTACCAGGGGTTCATCTGCGCCGGCGCGCACGTCGAGCAACCACGCCAGACCGACGTCCCAGCCTATCTGCCGCTCCCGGCCGCGCCCAAGCAGGGCTCCATCTATGAGAACCAGAAGGCGATCAAAACGCGCTTCTTCGACACCTATGCAGACGCCAACAAACGCTGACGCCCGCATCGACGCCACTGACCCAGCGGACGTCGCTCCGCTCCGGTTATTGCACCCAGTCCGGAGTCTGGCCCCATCGATCTGCGGAGACGATCTCTCGCAGCGGCTTGCGGTTGAGCGGACCGAACCGACCTTTGGGATAGCCGAGCGGGATACAGTACACGACCTGTGCCGCATCGGGGATGTCGAAGAGCGCCTTCACGCGCTCCTCGACGATCGGGTGCAGCGTGGTGATCGTGCCACCGATGCCAAGCCCCCGGGCGGCGAGCAACAAGTTCTGCACCGCTGGAATCACTGACTGCGCCGCACCGGGACCAGGCGCGGTGGCGCAGAGCAGGATCATCACCGGAACGTCCCCGATCTCATCGGCGAGGCGCATCGCGGAACGGCGCACCGGGTTCTCGAAAGCAGGATGATCGGGGCCTTCGATGCCCTCATCAGCGCGCTTCGCCCACCAGGCTTCGTGGTAGAGCTTGCCCAGCTCAGTCTTCTGCGCTTCGTCGCGCACGACCAGGAAATGCCAAGGTTGCGCGTTGCCTCCGTTGGGCGCCTGGCGGGCAGCGTCGAGGATGATCTCCAGATCCTCCTCTACGATCGGATCGGGGCGCATGCGACGAATAGCGCGCATCGAATAGAGCGCCTCATAGAGCGGGAGGCCGAGTCGTCCGTATCGCGGCATGGCGTGTTCCTCTCAGCGCGCGGCGCGCGTTCGCACTCGACGCTATCGTAAGCGTCCACACCTCACCGATTCGAGACGCGCACACAAGCCGAGGAGCAAACCATGGGTCTGGAACACATTCACCCAGCGGGACTGGTCAACCTACGCTCGTTCACGCAGGTCGTCGCGGCGAGCGGCGCACGGACCATCTACATTTCGGGGCAGGTCGCCTGGGACGTTGACGGCGGGATTGTCGGCGAAGGCGATTTCGCCGCGCAGGCGCAGAAAGCCTACGCGAATCTCGCTCTGGCGCTCGAAGCCGCCGGCGCGACACCGGCCGATGTGGCCAAGACGACCGTGTACATCGTCAACTACGACCCATCAATGGGGCGGGCGCTGAACGAAGCGCGCAAAGCGATCTTCGCCGGTACCACAGCTCCAGCCAGCACGCTGATCGGCGTGCAAGCCTTAGCGGCGCCAGAGTTCATGATCGAGGTCGAGGCGATCGCAGTGACTGACTAGCCCTCTTTGCAGACCCACCACCTCCGCAATATCAAGACTGGAGCATCGAATGGGCCAGATTTCGCTCGAAGACCGATTTGCCATCATCGACCTCTGCTCGCGCTACAACTACACCGTGGACCAGGCTGACGGCGTCGGCTGGGCGGCCACGTTCACCGAAGACGGCATCTTCAACGGACCAGCGGGACACGCGCAGGGGCGCGACGCGCTGATCGCCTTCTGCGGCCAGCTGGCGGAGGCATTCCCCGGCGGCATGCACTTCACCGACAACCACCTCTTCGACATCGACACTGACGGCCATACCTGCGAGCACAAATGCTTCCTCGACTTCAAGGTGCCTGCCCCTGACGGCTCGGTGAGCTCCGTGTTGCTGGGCTATGAGGACATCGTGGTCAAGCTGGACGGCGAGTGGTTGTTCAAGCGCCGCGATGTCGTCTCGGTGACCGGCTATCAGGCATCGTTGCCGTCGTAAGGGACGGACCGTCTCGTCCGACAGTGATCGGCGGTTACATCCGGAAGACGCCGAAGCTGGACTCGGCAACCGGCGCGTTGCGAGCAGCCGCGAGCCCGACGCCGAGCGCCTGCCGCGTATCGACCGGATCGAGGATGCCGTCGTCCCAGATCCGCGCTGAGCCGTAGCCGGCCGCACCTTCCTCCTCGTACTTCTCCAGCGTGGGCACCATAAACGCGCGCTGCTCGTCCGCGGACATCTCCCGCCCCTGCCGCTGCAGCGCATCCAGGCGAATCGTCAGCAGCACGTTGGCCGCCTGCTCTCCACCCATCACCGAGACCCGCGCGTTGGGCCAGCTCCAGAGCAGACGCGGCGAATAGGCGCGGCCGCACATCGCGTAATTGCCCGCGCCGAAGGATCCGCCCAGCACGACTGAGAACTTGGGCACGGCCGCGCAGGCCACGGCGGTCACCATTTTCGCGCCGTGCTTGGCGATCCCTTCGTGCTCGTAGCGGCGTCCGACCATGAAGCCCGTGATGTTCTGCAGGAACACGAGCGGCGTCCCGCGCTTGGCGCAGAGCTGAATAAAGTGCGCCCCCTTCAGCGCCGACTCAGAAAAGAGAATCCCATTGTTCGCCACGATCCCGACAGGATGCCCCATCACCCGCGCGAACCCACAGACCAACGTCGACCCGTACGACGGCTTGAACTCGTGCAGCCGCGAACCGTCCACGATCCGCGCAATCAGCTCGCGGATGTCATACGACTTGCGCGTCGACTGAGGCACGATCCCGTAGATCTCGGACGGGTCGTACAGCGGAGGCTCGATCTGATCGGTCGGCGTCACAGGCCAATCGGCGTGATCGGCGCTGCCCAGATTGGCGAGCGCCGCGCGGACCAGCTCCAGCGCGTGCTCGTCATCCTCCGCCAGGTGATCGGCCACACCGGAGATCTGTGTGTGGACGAGTCCGCCACCGAGTTCTTCGGCCGAGATCTCCTCGCCCGTCGCTGCCCGCACCAGCGGCGGGCCGCCGAGGAAGATCGTGCCCACGCCATCGACAATGATCGCTTCGTCGGACATCGCCGGCACATACGCGCCGCCGGCCGTGCATGATCCCATCACCGCCGCGATCTGCGGAATGCCGACCGCGGACATCCTGGCCTGGTTGTAGAAGATGCGACCGAAGTGGTCGCGGTCGGGGAACACATCGGCCTGCAGCGGCAGGAATGCGCCGCCCGAGTCAACCAGATAGACGCACGGCAACCGATTCTGCTCGGCGATCTCCTGCGCGCGCAGATGCTTCTTGACCGTGATCGGGTAGTAGCTGCCGCCCTTCACCGTCGCGTCATTGGCGACCACCATGATCTCGCGCCCCGCAGCTCGACCGATGCCGGTGACCAGGCCGGCGCCCGGCGCTTCGTCGTCGTACATGCCCTGCGCCGCGAGTGGCGACAGCTCGAGGAACGGTGAGTCGTAATCGAGCAAGCGTTCGATCCGCTCACGGGCGAGGAGTTTGCCGCGGGCGTGATGTCGCTCGACGCTGCGCTCGCCGCCACCGGCGCGGACGACCGCTTCGCGCTGGCGCAGCTCCGCGACGAGATCGCGCATCCAGGCGGCGTTCTCCTGAAACTCGGCTGAGTCAGTGCGGATGCTGGACTGCAACTGCGGCGCAGCCTCCAGACGATGGGCGAACTCGCGAACTTGATCAACGGAAGTCATAGCCGTCTCTCTGGTAACACCAACGCTGGGGCGCGATCACTATCACAGCACTATGACACGGCCGGAGCGCAGAACGCGCTGCGCTAGACTCGCTCGCAAGTCAGCGATGCCCGCGCGGGCCAACGATCAGCGAACCGAGAACATCATTATGCCAGCTCAGCTTTCTGACGAACGCTTCACCTACACCGCACTCGACCTCTGGGAGCAGTTGCCGAACGGCGTCACGCTGGTCGAGTGCCCAGGCGTCGCTGTCGACGCCAACGACACGGTCTACGTCCTCACCCGCAATACCGAGCACCCAGTAATGGTCTTTGACGCCGACGGAACGTGGCGCGGAAGTTGGGGTCAGGGCAATTTCACCGACCGCTCACACGGCATCTGGATCGGCCCCGAGGGCGATGTCTGGGGGGCCGACGATGGCACCCACACGATCACCCGTTGGTCGCCCGACGGCCAGCTCTTGCAGACCATCGGCGACCCCTATCAGCCAGCGCCCGCCTGGGCCGGCAAGCCCTTCAACCGACCCACCCACGCCGCGGTGAGTCCCAGGTCAGGCGACATCTTCGTCACCGACGGCTACGGCAACAGCTGCGTCCACCGCTTCGACGCCGACGGCAACCACAAGCAAACCTGGGGTACGCCCGGCATCGATGCAGGACAGTTCATCCGCCCGCACAACATCGCCATCGACGAGGACGGCCTGCTCTACATCGCCGACCGCGAATGCCACCGGGTGCAGATCTTCACCGAATCGGGACAGTTCGTCACGATGTGGAACAACATCCACCGCCCGGACGGCCTCACGCTCGCGCCCGACGGCAACATCTACATCGGCGAACTCAACGAAATGGGTGGCATGCAAGGCGCGCCAGGACTCGGTCACCGGGTCAGCATTTACGACCGCTCCGGCAATCGCCTGGCTCTGCTCGGCCACCCCGACGAGGGCGACGAAGCGGGCAAGTTCATCGCCCCCCACGGCATCGCCGTCGACAGCAAGGGCGACATCTACGTCGGCGAGGTCTGCAACACCATCCGAGGCAAGGCCCTCGGCATCGAGCTACACTCACTCAGCAAGCTGGTGCGCGAATAGCCCGCGCTCTCTCCAGTGTTGCTGTGCCCAACGCTTCTACGCCATCGCGTCATACCACTCGATACCGCAAAAATACCTCACCTGTCGGCGACGTGAGCGCATGGATTAGCTCCAGCGGACGCATCTCTGACGCGGTCGGTTCGCCCGGCCAACGCGTCGCTGGATGTGCCGATGCCCCTCCGACCAGTTGGGGGGCGAGGGTGAGAAAGTATTCGTCGACCAGGTTTCTGCGGATGAGTTCTCCGTTGAGCCTCGCCCCGCCTTCGAGCAGTATGCGCTTCGCGCCGAGCTCGCGGTGCATATGGCGCAGCGCTGCGGGGGGCTCGTCGCCTTCCCGCACGACCACCACCGGACGCCCCCTCGATTCGAGCGCTCGTCGAACGGAATCCGGCGCCGCGCTGGACAGATAAATCACGGCCTGAAACGAGCGATCGGTGAAGAAGCGGCGCTCGCGCGGAAGATCGCCGCTCCGCGTGAGAACTGCCGCAATCGGCGACGGCGGCATCCCACGATCGGCCCGCCAGCGCTCCAGCCTGGCATCGTTGAGCCGTGCCGACGTTCCGCTCGCACGGAATGTCGCCGCACCATTCAGCACCACATCGAAATGCACCCGCAGCTCGCGCATCAGCTGCTGGTCCAGCCCCGAGCCCAACCCACGCTCGGTCCCCTCGACGACCGTACGACCATCAGCGGACATCACCATGTTGATGGCGACGAACGGTCGCTCGGGCGGCGGTTCGGGGAAGCGGAGTTGGGTGTAATCGATCGCGCTCTCGTCCATGCCACCATGTTAGGTTGCGAGTATGTCGGACCAGGAGCAGGGCGCACAACCGGTGGACGTGGAGTCGGAAGAGCCCGACCGTGATTTTCCGATCTCGCCCAGCGCCCGCTTCACGATCGGCGGCAAACCGCTGGCCCTCGATGACTTCATCGACATCACGACCGGCGATCTGGCCAGCCGACCGGTCGTCGAACCACAGCCGCAGCCCGCTCCCTTGCCGAAGCAGGTGATCTGGAACGCGCGCCGGCCGCTCGAGGGTTAGCGCTCGCCGTAGTCAGCCTCCCAGGTGATCGCAATGGCGTCCTTGACCGACTCGTGCGCTGGGCAGCCGCCAGCGTGGAACTGCACCGCGCGGTCGGCCGCGGCGCGCTGCCCCTCGGCGACGCCGGGAATGTGGAAGACGACGTGGATCTGCGTGATCCGGATGGTGCGGTTGTCTGCACCCTCGATCGTGCCTAGTACATCAGCGGTGTAGGTGTTGGGGTCGAACTCGACCTTGCGCGCGGACAACGCCCGCGCGAGCGTGCCGTACATTCAACCGCCGACCGCCGCCACAATGTGATCCAGCGTCGCCGTCATCGGCGGCGCAGACTCGGGCACGCCGTAGTGTTCCTTCAGCTTGCCCTGCACGCCATAGGCGACCATACCCGGCGCGTCGCCGAGCGTCGCATGGCGTACGCCGTCAATCAGCTCCAACTTGTTACGCGAGATGTATTCGAATCGCGCCATGTGGATGCTCCCTTCGTGCCCTTAACTATTCGCGAGCAGTTGGCGCATGCGGTCGACGCCTTCGACGATCTCCTCCAGCGAGGCCGCATAGCTAAACCGCAGGTAGCCCTCACCGAGCTGTCCGAAGCTGGTACCCGCGATCACGGCGAGTCCCGCTTCCTCAAGCAGGCGTTCCTGCAACGTGCGCGCATCGATGCCGGTCTCGGAGACGTTGGGGAACGCGTAGAACGCGCCACCGGGATCGACGCAGCGCACACCCGGCACGTCGTTCAGCTCCCGCACAATCACCTGGCGGCGCTCGTTGAACGCAGTGGTCATGATCTCGACAGCTTCCTGCGGGCCGTCGAGCGCTTCGAGCGCTGCGTACTGGGTAGCCGCGTTGGGACAGCTGTAGCTATTGATCGCCAGCCGTTCGGCGAGCGGGAAGAGGTCGGGCGGAAAGACACCGTAGCCCAGCCGCCAGCCGGTCATCGCGTACGTCTTGCTCCAGCCATCAAGCACGATCAGGCGGTCACGCAGTTGCGGGTAGTTCAGCCACGACACGTGCTCGCGTCCGCCGTAGAGGATGCGGGAGTAGATCTCGTCGCTGAGAACAACGACATTCGGCCACTGCTCCAGACCGACGACCAGCCGCTCAATCTGTTCGCGCGTGTACACGCCCCCCGTCGGATTCGCTGGGCTGTTGAGGATCATCAGCCGCGTGCGCGCGTTGACCTGGCTCAGCACCTGGTCAGGATCAAAGGTGAACCCATCCGATTCGTGTAGCTCGATCGGGACAGGTGTGGCGCCGGAGAAGCGGATCACCGACTCGTAGATCGGAAATCCAGGATTTGGGTACATGATCTCGGCGCCAGGTTCACCCATCAGCAGTGCGGCGAAAAACATCACTGGCTTCGCACCTGGTGTGACCAGCACGCCTGCTGCATCCACCTCCGCGCCGTGCCGACGTTTGAGATCGCGCGCGACCGCCTCGCGCAGCTCAGGGATGCCCGCGCCCGGCGTGTAGCCGTGCTTGCCCTCGGCCAGCGCCCGTTGGCCCGCGGCGACGATGTTGTCGGGCGTCGCGAAGTCGGGCTGGCCAATCCCGAGGTTGATGATCGAACGGCCCGCGGCTGCGAGCGCATTGGCTCGCGCCAGCACCTCGAACGCGGTTTCGGTGCCGAGCTGCTGCGCGGCTGTGGTTGGCGACACCATGGGCGACCTCCGCTCTGAGCCTCGCTCTAGCCTACGCTGAGCGCCGTCAGCCTCCCAGTCTACGAAGGGGCGTCATGGCCAATTCAGAGACCAGCGGACCAGTTGCGGAGACGGCGCGGATCACCAACCTCGACGCTCTGCGCGGGGTCGCCGTGTTCGGCATCCTGCTGATGAATGCGGTCTCCTACGGATTGGAACCCTCGGCTTACTTCAACATCAGCCACGCCAACGACACCCCGCTCGACTGGATCATCGGCATCTTTGGCGAGATATTCGTCGATCAGAAATTCATGGGTGTGTTCTCGCTCCTGTTTGGCGCAGGCATCGTGCTATTCGCAGACCGCGCGAACGCCAAGGGCAATCACGGCGGACGGCTGAGCCTCTGGCGCAACTTGCTGCTGCTCGGCATTGGGGCGCTGCACACGGTGCTCTGGGATGGCGACATCCTGGTCGCCTACGCCATCGCGTCGCCGTTGCTCCTGCTCTCGCGCCGACTGCCAGACCGAGCGCTGATCGGGCTAGGCGCGGGACTGGTGTTGTTATCCGCGCTGGTCTTTGCGATCGCGCAGGCCGCGGTCGACGCTGACGGAAGTCAGCTGGGCGACCTCTGGTTGACCAGCGGCGAGGTCGATGACGGCATCGGCTCGCTTGTCCTGCTGACGTTCTTCATGCGCGCTTTGGGAATGATGATGATCGGGGTCGCGCTGTTCCGCTCCGGCATACTCAGCGGTCAACGGCCGCGCGAGTACTACCAGCGGATGGCGATCGTCGGGCTGGGCGTCGGCCTGCCGCTGGCGGCGCTCGGTGTGATCATTGCGGCACTGGGCGATTTCGAGCCGCGGATCGCATTGCTGTCGATGATCCCGAACACGGTCGGCACGATTCCAGCAGTGTTGGGCTTCACCGCGCTGATCACCCTCTGGAACATGCGCCCCGAGACGGCGCTGCACCAGCGGGTGCGCGCCGCCGGGCGAATGGCGCTGACCAATTATCTGACCCAGACGATCATCGGCGTGCTCCTGCTCCAGGTCGCCCTCGATGGAATCGGCCTCAATCGCGCCTGGATCCTGCTGTTCGTGGTCGGCGTCTGGGCGCTGCAGCTCTGGTGGTCCTCAGCCTGGCTGTCGCGCTTCCGCTACGGCCCGTTTGAATATGTCTGGCGCGTCCTGACCTACCGTCGGACGCAGCCGTTGCGGCGCTGATCAGCCGCCCGACGCCAGGCCCGCAGCGCCTGACGCCCGCAGCGACGCGATCTCGTCTTCGTCGTAGCCGTACTCGGCCAGCACGGCATTGGTGTCGGCATCGAGCGGCGGCGACGCACCCTGCGGCGCGGGCGGCGTCGCCGACATCGTGAACGGGGCCCCAACCATCGTCTCCGGACCGGTCAGCCGGTGTTCGAGATCGATCATAATCTCCAGCGCTCGCACCTGCGGATCGTCGATCATCTCTTCGGGAAGATTGACCTGCGCTGCGGGCGCGCCCACAGCGTCGAGCTGGGCGATCCAATAATCCGTGGTGCCGCTGCGGAAGCGCTCCGAGATGACCGCTCGCGCCCGAGCGACGATCTCACGCGAGCCGTCCGCGAGCGGATTGAAATCACCGGCGTCGGTCGGATCGTCGTCGGCTGTGACGCCCAGCGCCTCCCGCACCTGGTTACGATTGGCCGGGGTGACGCAACCGAGCATGATCGCGCCGTCCGACGTCTGATAGCCGCCGTAGTAGAGCAGGAAAGCGCCGCCGACCAGCGCCCGAATGCCGCCTCGCGCGCCGATCAACTCGCGATAGCTGCCGCCGCGCTCCCGCACCGCTTGCAGGCCCTCCAGCATCGGATCGAGCAAGATCGCGTCCGACGCCGGCAGCCGCGACGAGAACGCATTCTGCAACATCAGCGCCGACGCCAACAAGGAAGTGTCGATCTTCTGTCCCTCGCCCGTTCGCTCGCGGTGGAAGAGCGCAGCACAGACGGCGATCGTACTCGAGAACGCCGCGGCAAAGTCGGCCGGCGTCGTGGCGGTGATCAGGTCGGGGCTACCGTGTGCATCGAACTTCTCGTCGCCGGCCATCAAGCCCGAGTACGCCTGCGCAATGATGTCCGCGCCGGCGCGGTGCGCCGACGGACCGGTTGGGCCGTAGGCCGTGTTCTCCAGGTAGATCAGCGAAGGGTTATGTCTGCGCAGCGTCTCATAATCCACACCCAACCGCGCAGGAACGCCTGGCCGGGCATTGATCAGAAACACATCCATCTGCGCAATCAGCCGATGCACGATCGCTTGCCCCTCCGCTTGCTGCAGATCGAGCACAATGCCCCGCTTGCCGCGATTGAAGACGTGAAATCCCTTGCTCTCGCCTGGTACGAACTGTCCCAGCAGTCGCATGCCGTCGCCGGCCGCCGACTCGATCTTGATCACCTCAGCGCCCAAGTCCGACAGCATTACGCCACACATCGGACCGGCGATGATCTGCGTGACCTCCAGCACCTTGACTCCGTCTAGCGCACCAGCCATCAGGGACTCCTCATCATGCGGTTTCGCCATACCAGTTGGCGCGCAGTTCGCGCGCACCGCGAGGATACGGCCGTCATCCGCGCGCTGCGCCGATGGTGCCCGACGCCCGCAGCTCTGCGATCTCGTCGTCGCCGAAGCCATGCTCGCGGAGAATCTCGTCTGTATCGGCGTCGAGTGGCGGCGACGAGCGCTCGGCCCCGGTCGGTGTGGCCGTCATCTCAACCAACGGCCCCACATGCCGTTCTGGACCAGTCAGCGGGTGCTCGATGTCCCGCATCAGCCGCATCGCCTCGACCTGCGGATCGTCTGCAATCTCCTCCGGCCAGTTGACCTTCGAGGCAGGCGCTCCCTCAGCGTCGAGCCGCGCGATCCACTCATCCATCGTGCCACTGAGCAGCGTGTTCGTGATCCGTTGCTTCAACTCCGCCACCACACTGTCCGATTGTGGCGCGATCGCATTGAAGTCGTCGCCGTCCGTGGGATCGTCCGTGATGCCCAGCGCTCTGCGGATCTGGTCGCGGTTACGCGGCGTCAACGCGCCCAGGATGATCGCGCCGTCCTGAACACGGTAGCCGCAGTAGTAGAGCCGAAACGCCTTGCCCTGACGAGGCAGATCACGGCGGGCGGCGTTCATCTCCGCGTAGCTGCTGCCCTGCGCGCGCATCTCAGCGAGCGTCTCCCGCAACGGTTCGACCAGAATCGCGTCCGAGACGGGTACCTGCGAGACCCAGCTCGCCTGCAGCGTCAGCCCCGCCGCCAGCAGCGAGGTCGAGATGAACTGCCCTTGCCCCGTCAGGTTGCGGTGATAGAGCGCCGCGCAGACGCCCATGGCGCCGCCCAGCGCAGCCACGTAGTCGGCTGGCGCTGTCGCCGTGACGTGCTCGGGCGCGCCATCGGGACCCACTTTCATGTCGCCCGCGAGCAATCCCGAGTAGGCCTGCACGACAATGTCCGAGCCAGCCCGCTCCGCCGAGGGACCGGCCACGCCAAAGCCCGTCGTCTCCAGGTAGATCAAATCAGGCCGATGCCGCCGCAGGTTGTCGTAGTCGATCGCGAGCCGCTTGGTCACGCCTGGACGTGGATTGGTGATAAACACGTCGAAATCTCGGATCAAGCGGTGCACGACGGCGCGGCCATCGGGGCTGGCGAGGTCGATCACCATGCCCCGCTTGCCGCGCGAGAGCGAGTGAAACGCCTTCGACTCGTTGGGCGCAAACTGTCCGATGCGGCGCGCGCCCTCGCCGTACGGCGGCTCCAGCTTGACCACATCAGCACCCAGATCTGCGAGCGCTGTGCCGCAATACGGGCCGGCGATGATCTGGCAGACCTCCAGCACCTTGATCCCATCCAGCGGTCCGGGCATACGCTCCTCCTCTGCACAGGGTAGCTAGCCCCCACCTATACCCACATACACTCTGCCTACACTGACCCTGCGCATCCACAGCAACAGCGCCTGGCAGCGATCCGAGAAGAGACACCCATGCCCGACTACGAGAACATCCTCTACGAACAGGACGGCCCCGTCGTCACCATCACCTGGAACAACCCTGAGACGCTCAACGCGATCACCCCCGCACTGGAGCGTGAGTTCCACGACGCGCTCGACGCTGCCAACGCAGATCCATCGGCGCGGGCGATCATCTTCACCGGCGCCGGGCGCGCCTTCTCGTCCGGCTACAACATCGCCGGCGGCATCGACAGCGAAGTGGGCGGCCCCACGCAGCCCGTCTCCGAGCACCTCGAGCGCTGGTTCCGCTTCTCCTCGCGCAACCCGGACATGATGATGCACCTGATGACGCTGGAGACGCCGATCATCGCCGCGGTCAACGGCTGGTGCATCGGCGGCGGCTTCTGGTACTCGCTGGCGGCCGATATCACGATCGCCTCGGAACGCGCCGTCTTCGCACAGCCCGAGGTGCGGATGATCTCCAACAGCTCCGTGCTCTTCGCCGCGCTCGCCGGTTGGAAGGCAGCCCACCGCTACGCCTTAACAGGAGACCACTTCGACGCGTCCGAAGCGCTGCGGCTGGGCGTGATCAACGAGATCGCACCCTCCGAGGAGCTGATGGAACGAGCCGATGCGCTCGCACGGCGGCTGGCGCTCGTGCCCTCCCACTCCATCCGCTACAACAAGCTGATCACCGCCCGCGGTCTCGAGGCGATGGGACTGCGCAACGCGCTCAACGTCGGCTCGATGCTCTCCACGATGGTCGAGGCCTCAGCCGACGGCCCCGAAGTTGCACACCTCGATACGGCCCGAGAGAGCGGAGGCTTCGGAGCCTTCCTGAGAGCACGAGACGAACCATTCATCCCCGAGCCCTTCGGCCCCCGCAGCCAAACGAGCGGTTGAACTTCGCTCCCTGCAGCTGCGATCGGACGGCGAGAGGCACGACGCCGAAGCGGCGGCGACTGGCTCAGAAGCTGCGTAGGCGAGGCCGCCTGCTAGCCTCACCTTCGACAGGAGGTGGTCGAATGGTACGCGCCGACGGTCTCTATGACCTCGATGCAGTCCGGCGGAAATGGATCGGGCAGAAGACGGAAGTCGCCCGCGGGCGCTACCCCGTTGAATACGACAGCATCCGCCGCCACTGCCATATGGTCGAAGACACGAATCCGCTCTTCCTGGACCCCGACTACGGCGCGCAATCACAGTGGGGCGCTGTGATCGCGCCGCCAGTCATGACTCGCTACTTCGCCGGTGCCGGCGTCTGGCCGCCCGCTGGCGATAACTTGGTCAACATCGTGCGCGACGTACCCACGCGCGGCGAGCGGATGATCAACCTCAACATCGAATGGGAATACCTCCAACCGGCCAAGGTCGGCGACCACCTCGCACAGCAGACTGAAGTGACGGACATCTATGAAAAGCAAATCAAACTCGACCCCCGCAGCGTTTGGATCGTGACCGAGACGCGGATCACCAATCAGCATGGTGAGCTGGTTGCTATCGGTACGAACACGCTATGCACGCACCGCACCCCTGAACAAGTCGAAGCAGAGGAAGGCCAGCGACCGCTATGACGACTCGCGCCAGACCGAACAGCATGGCCACCGAGCAAACCTATTGGAGCGACGTACGCGTCGGCGACCCGATCGACGGCTTCGACCTCTCGCTGAGCTGGACGAAGATGGCCGAGCAGGTATCAGGTTCGCAGGATTTCTATCCAGTCCATCACGACCCCGACTTCGCCGCCGAGGCGGGGCACCCAGCGATCTTCTACAACACAGGCTGGACCCAAGCAGCGCTCTGCCGCGTGATCACCGACTGGGCCGGCCCAGCTGGCTGGTTGTCCAAGTTCCGCTTCGAGATGCGGCGCATGAACATCCCCGATGACCACGTCCATGCGCGCGGCAAGGTAGTGGGCAAGTCGGAGCTGGACCACCAATACGGCCTCGTCAAACTCGAAGTCTGGCTCGAGAACGATCGCCTCGGCGTCACGACACCCGGCTGGGCGACCGTGCGCCTGCCCAAGCGCGCCTGAGCAGCGATTATGACCTCCATCGGCATCATCGGAACCGGCGCGATCGGCGGCGTCGTCGGAGGCATGCTCACCCGCGCCGGCCTCGACGTCACCCTCTTCGATCACTGGGCTGAACACGTGCACGCGATGAAACGCGACGGCCTGCGGCTGAGCGGCCCGCTCATTGGAGACCTGCGTGTGCCCGTCCAGGCCCGACACCTCTACGAAGCGCAAGCGATTTCGGCGCCGTTCGACATTGGGATCGTCGCAGTCAAGAGCTACGACACCGAATGGGCGGCTGCATTCATCGCGCCGCTCGTCCGAGATGACGGAGTGATCATCGACTTCCAGAACGGGATCAACGACGAACGCGTCGCGAGGATGGTAGGCCGCGAGCGCACGCTGGGCTGCGTGATCACGATCGGCGCGGGCATCTACGAACCCGCGCACTGCATCCGCACCGACACTCGCACGCTGGGCTTCAAGATCGGCGAACTGGACGGTACCGACTCCGAACGCGCTCGCGAGATCGCACTGATGATGCAGAACGTGGCTGGCGCCGAATCCACTACCAACCTCTGGGGCGAGCGCTGGGGCAAGCTAGCGGTCAACTGCATGGCCAACCCGATCGCCGGCCTCACAGGCTACGGTTCGGGCGAAGTGCGTAGCCGTGACGACACGCGCTGGCTCTGCATCCGCATCGCCGCTGAAGTGGTCGAGGTCGGCCGCGCGCATGGCCATCAGATCGACGCCGTCTGGGGGATCGACGCACAGCGCTTCGTCGACGCGGCAAACGGCGGGGACTCCACCCAGCTCGACGCTGAGCTAGTCGCCGGCGCCCAAGCGCTCGGCGAGGGCCGTCCCAGCTTCCTCCAGGATGTGATTCGCGGGCGACGAGTAGAGATCGACGCCCTCAACGGCTGGGTGGTGGAGCAGGGCCAAGCGGTAGAAGTACCAACACCAGTGAACCAAGCAGTCGCCGAGGTAGTAAGAAGCTTCCCCATCGGGCAGCTCAAGCCGAACCCAGAGAATCTGGAGCAGATCATAGCTCGGCTGAAGTAATCGCTACTCATCGCCGCCTCAGCCGCTTACGAGAACCAGACGATTCTTGCAAAGAGCGAGGCGCGTCCTGCCATTGTTCATCCTCAGGCGGCAACCATTCACGCAATCCAAAATTTCCGTCTACATCTTGGAAAAAAAGAGGATCGATATGAAGGTAAAACGAAAGGGAAGAATGAAGTATCGCATCTTCCGTCTCGCTCAGTGCATACTCAATTTCGCCGATACTCGAGTTGCGATCTGTCTGACGGAACCAGCTAACCAGTACGTCTTTCTGGAAACGTTTTCGCTCTAGACCCCAATCGCGCAGCCCATACGTACCAGGACCGCGGTAAACGAACGCATCGTTAGCAACAAGCACGTTATGAATACTATAGGGATTGATCTTCCGATCAAATTCGAACTTCATAGCTCTTTCAGATATCTCACGCCAATGCAGAGCTTCATTTGCTCGCCAGAGGATAAATTTAGCTATTTCTATATAACGCGGGACAACGATCGCCTCATCCACCCATGCATATTTCGAGTCTGTCCGGCGCAACCACGTAGTAACTAAGTTAGCGGTATCAGAATTTATTCCCCTATCTATCATCAGATCGACAAAATCCTGAACTTCAATGAAACCGCCATTACGGTCAATTTCATAATCCAGCCGCAATCGCGGTGCTTGGAGATAGTCCTCGATGGATCGAAATTGCCGAAGATCTCTGTACAATTCAGCCATGAAGGATATCCAATTCTCAGAACTTGGAAAATCTTCGGAGTAGCTGGACAGAGCTGCAGCCAGCACATCACTCGGAGCATTCCACTCGCCTGCGTCAATCGTAATCATCTGGAGCTGACGGACACTTGCCTCTGAGATAAGCGAGCGGATCTCTGGGTGCCGGAAATAAGCCAGCGCTTTCTGCTCGATCTGCCGAATCCGCTCTCGAGTCAGATTGAATTCATGGCCAACCTCTCTCAGAGTATTCCGCTGAGTTCCATCGAGGCCGTATCGCATGGAAAGGATTCGCCGTTCTCGGTACGATAAGGAACGCCAAATTGTCTGCAGAGCATTCGCGAACGGCTCGTCCCCGTTCAGTATATTAGCTCGCTCTTCGATATGCATGCCCACATTGCTCCACATCTATGCTTTACCGTGCATTTCTGCTGGCAGCCCGCCAGCGTATCACAGATCTCCCAACTCCCCAAACTCTGGTAGCACCTGCTCCTTGAATTCCTCCATCGACCTCAGAATCTGGCCTCGCGTTAGCAGACCGTTGTACTGCCACATGAAGATCCAGCTCACCGGGGTGACATCCATCATCGCCTGGACCTGACGTTTGACCGAATCGAGCGTGCCCGCGAACAACAAACCCTGATCGAGCTGCTCCTGGAGGCTCAGAATCTCTCCGCCCGGCGGACGCAGCGCTTCAGCGAAGCCGAACGGGGCGAACCAGGCACCGCCGGCGAACGCTGCCGAATGTCGCCACAGTTCGAGCGCTTCCTCGTCCGTATCCGTGATGATCACATCCCGCAAGACGCCCAGGCCCTCGCCTGGCTTGAGATCTCGGCCAGCGGCGGCGGCTTCCTCCTGGTAGACCGCGTACAGGCGGTTCTGCAGCTCGGGATACATCGGCGGCAGGATGGCCGTGATCCCCTCGCGCGCGCACCAGCGGATCGTGCGCTCCGATGATGCGAACGGCTGAAAGAGCGGCGGGTGCGGTTTCTGCAACGGCTTGGGCACCACGCCGATCTCGCGGACAATGTTGTGCTCGTCGATGCCGCGTCCCCAACGGCGCGTAGCCTCGACGTCCCACGGCGTGCCTTCGGGCGGAATCTGCCAAGCGTCGCCCTGATAAGAGAGCATCTCCTCGGTCCAGCACTTGCGAATGATCTGGAAGTGCTCTTCAAACGCGGCGCGATTGGCTGCGTCGATCGCGTCGTGGTCGCCGGGCCGCGCTGCGTGGACGCCGTGAATTTGCTGGGCGAGCGTATCGACCCAGCGCCGCTGATATCCCCGCGCGAAGCCAGCCAGCGCGCGCCCGCCCGACATGTGATCGAGCATCGCGATGTCCTCCGCCACGCGAATCGGATTCTGCGCCGGCAGCACCAGTCCGAGTTGCCCGACGCGGATACGCTCGGTCTGCATCGCCAGGTACAGGTCGAGCATGATCGGGTTGGGCGAGACCTCGAATCCTTCGATGTGGAAGTGATGCTCGGTGAACCCGATCGAGTCGTAGCCCAGCACGTCACCGGCCTGGGCAAAGGCCGAGAGGTCCGCCAGCATGTCCTGGTAGAGCTCGGGGCGGTTGCCGGCCATGCCAGCTTCGATGTCCGCGCGCGTACCGACCGACGGAAGAAAGAACAGGCTGACCTGCATGCTGCGCTCCTGTGCTATTCGAGACTCGTGAGAAAGGCGCTGACGGCATCGTTGAAGTCAGCGGGGTTGTCGATGTTGGCGGCGTGGCCTGCGTTCGGGATGACCACTTTGGCGCTGCCCGCGATCTTGTTGGCCATGTAATCAGTGCCGGCCAGGAACGGCTCGTCGCGCTCGCCGACCAGCACCAGCGTGGGCTTCTCGATATCGGTCAGCGACTGGATGATGCGGTTGTCGAACTGCGCCAGCATCCCACGCGCGGCCCTGGCCAAACCCGCAGCCGAGCGATGTGTCGACACGCGCACTTCCTCCGAGCCACCGAGCGCGGCGAACCCGTCGCGCTCCAGCGCCTCAGCGCGAGGGATCGCCATGCCGCTGTTCCAGCCTTCGCGCGCCTTGGGATTGTTGTAGCCGGGACCGGTATCGAACAGCATCAACGCACGGGTACGCTCAGGGTGCGCGAGGTGGAAGGCAAGCGACATGTATCCGCCCAGCGACAGTCCGCCGATCACCGCGTCCTCAACACCCTCGGCATCGAGAAGCGCGGCCATGTCGGCGACCGTCTCGGCCTCGCTGTACAGCGACTGAGCGTCGGGCGAGTCGCTCTGGCCGTGCCCACGCATATCCCAGATGATCAGGCGATGGGTGGCGGAGATCAGCTCGCGCTGGCCGTCCCACATCTGCGACGTCGCGCCGTAGCCGTGCGACAGCAACACCGCGGGACCGTCGCCGATCGCCTCGTAGTAAATGCTGACGCCATCGCGCTCAATCGTGGACATCTCCCACCTCCATTCAGTCACCGATCTGCCAGTCACCGAATCTGCTGGTGGCTAGGATAGGGGCGAGTTCGGGAGGGCGAACCATGAAGCGAGCTATTGGTCCCGCAATCGCGCTAGAGCTAGACGGCGTCGGCGCGCCGACCATCTCACCCGACGGCGCCACGGTCGCGTTCGTGCACGCAGCGGTCGACGATGATAAGCGGACTTCGTGGATCGAGTCCGCCCCGTTTGCCGGTGGTACCGCACGGCGACTCACCAGCGGGCCGTCCGACTCAGGGCCTGTCTGGTCGCCCGACGGCTCGGCGCTGGCCTTCCTGCGCCCCGCCTCGTCGGAACCAGGCGCGCCGCGCCAGATCTGGTTACTGCCGACCTACGGCGGCGAGGCTCAGCAGCTCACAACCCTGCCGCACGCTGTCGCCGCGTTCGACTGGTTGCCTGATGGCTCGGGCATGATTGCCAGCGTCGATATTGACCCCTACCGCGCACAGCGCGACGGCTCGCGGACGACAGTTGTTCGCGATGTCTACTATCGAGGCGACGCCCTCGGATATCGCCAGGACGCCTGGCATCAGCTGTTTCGGATCGACGCTTCGACGGGCGCGTCGGTGCAGCTGACCAGCGGCACACACAATCACGCCCACCCGGTCGTCTCGCCCGACGGTCGCTGGGTGGCGTTCAGCGCCGACCGTACAGTCGACCGCGAGCGGCGGCGTCCGTTTGGCTCTGAACTCTGCGTGATGTCGACACTGGGCCGCGGCGGCGGACACGTGGAACGGCTCACGCCCGGCGTGATGTCGGTCGGGAAGCCCTGCTGGTCGCCCGATGGCGCGGCACTCGCCGTCTCGGTCACTGATCAGTCGCAGCGCCACCAGGCCTACCTCGAACGGGTCGAGCGCTACAGCGGACGCCGCACGCGCCTGACCGACGATCGCGTCAATCCACAGTCGGGCTTCTTCCCGATCGCCGGTCCACCCAAGATGGTCTGGCACGGGGACGAGATCACCTTCGCCGCCGACGCTTGCGGACGCTCGGGCGTCTACCGCGTCGCGGCCGATGGTTCGAGCGAGATCGAGACGGTTCGAGCGGAGCAGGAGCTGATCAACGGCTTCGACATCAGCACCGACGGCAAGGCCCTCGCTCTCGTTTCGACTACGCCCGACTCGCCTGGCGAAGTCATCGCGATCGGCGAAGAAACTCAGGCCCTGCTCTCCAGCGCAAGCGAGGACTTCATCGAGTCGCACGAGGTAAGCGCGGTCGAGTTCTTCAGCGTCGAGCGCGACGGCTGGAGCATCCCCTGCGGCCTGATCTTCCCAGCGGGATTCGATCCTGAGCAGTCATACCCGCTGATCCTGGAGATTCACGGCGGACCCAACGGATTCTTCGGCGAGGGCTTCAATGCGCTGCACCAGGTGATCGCCGGCGCTGGCTACCTCGTGCTCTTCGTCAACCCGCGCGGATCATCGACCTACGGGGCGGACTTCACCGATGCCGTGACCGTCGACTGGGGTGGCGAGGACTCGCTCGACCTGTTGCAGGCGCTCGACGTCGTATGCGAGCGTCCGTATGTCGACGCCTCGCGGCTCGGCGTGCATGGCTACTCCTATGGCGGTTACATGACCACCTGGCTGATCGGCCACGACCAGCGCTTCCAGGCCGCCGTCGCCGGTGCGCCAGTCGTCAATCTCTGGTCGATGTGGGGCGTCTCCGACATCGGACCGTCCTGGGGCTCATACCAGTGGGGCGACGTGCCCGACAACCACTTCGACTGGTACCGCGAGCGCTCACCAATCACATACGTCGAGCACGTCCAGTGCCCCGTCCTGATCCTGCACGGAGAACATGACTGGCGCGTGCCGATCTCACAAGGCGAGGAGTACTTCGCCGGCCTACGCTATCGCGGCAAGCGGGCGGAGATGGTGCGCTTCCCAGGCTGCTCACACCTGATGATGCGCGTCGGCGAGCCGAAGCTCGTCGAGGAGTACTACGCACGGATGGTTGCCTGGTTCGACCGTTACATCAAGTGACCGCGTGACCGTTTCTGCGGTCGCATCACAGCGGCGATCGGGCGCAGAGCGCGGCGCACGACGCGCTCCGCCGTGATCGGCATCGCTGGCGTTCGCATCCGTAGATAGATCACGCCCAAGACGAGGCTGATCGCAATCGCTGATAGCCCCATGATGACCAGCACATCCTGCTCGCCGATCATGTCGGCGAGTTTGCCGAAGCCGAGCCCCGTGAACGACTGCACGCCGAACGGTAGAAACGTCAGCGCGGTGATGCGGCCGTGGTACTCGGGACTGGATTGGCGGATCACTTCCGCCGTGTTGAGCGTCTGAAAGCCAGAGAATCCAGCACCCATCAGGAACACGACTGGCAGCATCAGCAACGGATTCGGCGTCACACCCAACAGCGCCACGCCGATCCCGAAGGCGCAGCTCATCACCAAGAGCACGCCAGCTGACCAACGCGTGCCGACGGCCCCGGCCACCGCCAAGCCGACCAGCAGCGAACCCAACCCCATCGGCCACATCGTCAGCCCGAGATTACGCGACTCAATCCCGAAGGCGTTCTCCAACAGCCCCGGCAATATGTTCTGATACGGGCCCGCCGTCGCCGAGACCAACATCAGCGTGGCTAGCAGGACCCGCAAGCGCGGCTGCGTCCAGGCGTAGCGCAGACTGCGCAACAACTCGCGCAGCACCGATCCGCGTTCCACGTTACGCGGACTGCCGGGCGGCATCAGAGGAAGCGACAGGATCGTCACGACCAAAATCCCAGACATGATGAAGTACGCACCGTCGGCGCCGATGAACGGCGCAAACAGGAGGAGTGAGCCCAGCACCGGCCCGACCGCTTGCGGAAATGTCAGACCCGACTGCAGGAGCGCCACCCCGTTCCCCACCAGTCGCGGCGGCACAATGTCGGCCACATACGCTCGCCGCGACGGACCTGTAAACGCGAAACACGCGCCGAGCAACAGCGTGCTCACTGTGAGCCAGACCACCTCGATCCGCCCAATGAGAATGAGAAACCCGATGATCGCGTAGTTGATGGCAATCGCTGTCTGCGCGAGTACGATCAATCGGCGCTTGGAGAGACGGTCGGTCAACGCGCCGGCGAACGGGCCAATGAAAAACCAGGCGATCCCATTGCCGGCCAACGCCAGCGACACGGACGAGTTGTCGCCGCCAATCTCAAAAGCGACGATCGGCAACACCGTGAAGTTCATCGAGAAGGCCATAAAAGCCATCGCGGTCAACAGCCAATGCAGCCGGAACAGGCCGACTCCAAAGGCCTCAAACGTCTGCCCAATGCCAGCGCGAATCATGCTCCCTGATCGTATGCTGTGGGCGCTGTTCGGTCAGAAGTCGGAGTCAGCGCCTCGAAGGGATCTGGATATGGACGTCGATACGGCGATTCGCTCACGCAGAACGACCGGCGTGTTCTCCGACCGCTCAGTGACCCAGACCTTGATCGAAGAGCTGATCGAGGCGGCACGCTGGGCGCCCAACCACAAGCACACCGAACCCTGGCGCTTTAACGTGGTCTCGGGCGCGGCCCGCGAACACATGGCGGATGCCGTCGCCACGGCCGCAGGTGAATTCGCCAAACACCCGCACGGCAAGTTGATGCGCGCACCGCTCTTCATCGCCGTGACCCAGGCAGCTGTCCCTGACGATCCGATACGAGACCAGGAGGACTACGCCGCGGTCTGCTGCGCCGTGCAGAATCTGCTGCTCGCCGCGACCGCGCGCGGGCTGGCATCCAAGTGGAGCACTGGCGCACTCGCCGAAAACGCCGCCGCCAAACGCTGGCTCGGCATTGGCGAGCAGGACCGCATCGTCGCCTTCGTCTATCTCGGCTACGCCCCCGAACACATGAAACAGCTCCCAGCCGAACGCCGACCCACCAACGTCGTCTGGCGCGACTAGCCCAGCGCGCAGATGAACTCAGCGATCGAGTCCGCCGCCAGCTCGCGATTACGTGCTTCCGTGTGACCCGAGCGCTTGCGCGGGGTGAGACCGTGGTCGCCGTCGGGAATCCACTGCAGCTGCACGCGCGCTGAGAGCTGGTAGTCCTCCACTTCATCCTTCGTGCCGTACTCGTCGCGCTCGCCCTGCACGACCAGCGTCGGCGTCTCCATCTGCTGGAGGTAGAACAACATCGCCCGTGACGGATCGTTCGGTGCATGGAACGGGTACGAGATGCACACCAGCCCACCGATCTCGACGCGGTCGGCGATGTAACTGGCGATCCGTCCGCCCATACTGCGCCCGCCCATCACCAGCTGCGAGGGCGGCACGCCCTGCTCAGCGAGCTGCTGAATCACCGACATCCAGGTCGCTACCAACACGTCCTCAGGGTCGGGCGGCCAGGGACGTCGACCCTCCGCCATCGCGCGGCGCATGTAGGGAAAGTCGAACCGCGCCACGCGGACCCCGCGCTCGGCGATCAGCCTAGCCAGGAGCGTCGTGTTGGGATGGGTCGACGACGCGCCGGCGCCGTGCGTGAGCGCCAACGTCGGCGCCGGCGGCGACTCGGGCAGGTTCCAGATCAGCGTCGGTTCCATCGCGCGGACTACACCGCCGTTCGCGCGATGATCGGCATCATCTCGTCGATCAGGTCGTTGGCCGCCGCTGGATCGAGCGCGGTCAGCGCCAGATGGTCGACTCCGTGCGCTTCAGCCCGCTCGGACTTCTCAATGATCTGGTCCGGCCTGCCGATGATCATCTCTTCCAGCCGGTCGCGCTGGACAAACTGCGCTTCACCATCTTTGAGGTAGCTGTAATGCCCTTCGTGCACATCGAGGTAGAGCCGGTCGAGCGGACGCCCGCGCTCTTGCGCGTACTGTGTGATGTACTGGTTGTACTCGGCCGCGGCATCGGGGTTGGCGCCCTGCAGATTGCCGCCCCAGCCACCGTACTCCGACTCCCACAAGGTGTGGTTGTAGACCGCGGCGACCGCGCCAGCGCGATGGACGACCCGCTCGGACATGACATCCTCGCCGTCCTGCAGCACGCAGGCGCCGGTCAGCCCAACGGTGTACGGCTTTTCGGTTGAGCGACCGGCGGAGCTGGCCGCCGACTCGATGATCGGGAAAGCTGAGTCGAGCCACGGGCCAGTACCCGAGGTGACGAAGCCATCACCGACCTCGCCCGCCACTGCCGTCGCCCGCGGGCCATTTGCCGCGATGTACAGCGGGATCCGATCCTTGATGTTGTAGAAGTCAGGGTGCTCAGGATGAATCAGCCGAATCCACGTCTGCCGCCCGGTGACGTCGTCGGTGTGCAGCACGTCCTGACCGTCGAGTAGGTCGCGCACCTGCTGCGCGTACTCGCGAAACTTCCGCACGGGATAGGACGGCAGACCCATCGTATTGCGGCCCGTGTAGCCCGTCCCCAGCGCCAGGATCGTGCGCCCGGGTGCGAGCTTGTTGATCGTGGCAATGGCCGACGCCGTCACCGGCGCAATCCGATTGGAGGGAATCGAGACCAGCGTGCCGAGCTTGATCGTCGAAGTGCGTTCGGCCGCCAGCGCCATCGCCGCGTAGCAGTCCGACCAGATCAGCTGCGAGTCGGGGAACCAGGCGTGCGTGAAACCCGCGGCCTCGGCACGCACGACCTCCTTCCACATATCGATGTAGGTCGGGACAAGTAATCCATAGTCCATCCTGCGTGCTCCTAACCGCGCTTCTGAATGACTTCGCGCGCGAAGTCGTCGATGATCTCCCGCGCGCCGGCGGGATCATTAGCGGTGAGCGCGACGTTGTCCACGCCGATCGATTCCAGATGCTCCAGCTTCTCGATGATCTCGGTCCCGCTGCCCACGAGGCTACGCTCGAGCACCTGCGGGAAGACGAAGCGTTCCTCGCCGGGTTTCAGGTACACCATGTGCCCCTCGTGCGCATCGAGGTACAGACGATCCTCCGGCGTGCCCTTGGCCGCCGCGTACTCGCGGAGATAGCTGTGGTACTCACCAGCGAGGTCAGGGTTGTCCATGCCCAGGTTGGCGCCAGGCCCATAGGCGGCCTCCCACATCGCGTGGACGCCAGGAACCATGCCCGGCCCGAGAATCCGCATGACGCGATCGGAGTCAAAGCCTTCGCCGTCATGCAGTACCAGGCCGCTCGTCAGACCGACCGTGTATGGCTTGTCGGTCGGCCGACCGACAGCCGCCGCGGCCGCCGCGATGGTCGGAAATCCCTGCTGTGCGTTCAGCCCCATCCCCGTTGTCACCCAGCCGTCGCCGACCTGCCCCACGACCTCCATCGCGCGAGGGCCGTTCGCGGCGACGTAGATCGGGATGTAGTCATCGAGGTTGAGAAACTCCGAGTGTTGGCCGTGGATCAGACGGATCCAGCGCTCGTTGCCAGTCACCTCATCGGTGTAGAGCACGTCCTCGCCGTCGAGCAGTCCGCGCACCTGCTGCGCATACTCGCGGTAGCGCTTGATCGGGTACGCGGGCAACCCCATCGTGTTGCGGCCCGTGTAGCCGGTGCCGATCCCCAGAATGATTCGTCCCGGTGCCAGCTTGTTCAGCGACCCCACCGCTGAAGCAGTTACGGGCGCAATGCGGTTCGAGGGGATCGCGACCAGCGTGCCCAGCTTGATTGTCGACGTATGATGCGCCGCCAGCGCCATCGCCGCGTACACGTCGGAGTAGATCAGCTGCGAGTCATAGAACCAGGCATGGGTAAACCCAGCCGCCTCCGCCCGCTGCACCTCCTCATACGCATTGATCCAGCTGGGAATGCCGATGCCATAATCCATTGGTCGCTCCTGTTCTGCGCCGCCTAGCGCAGCTGGTAGGTTGGCGGCTGCTTCCAACGATCGGTCGGTGGACTCTCCTGCTGGGCGAGGATCTTGGCTCGCTCGGCTCGATCGAGCTTCCGGCCCCGTTGGATGATTTTGCGGTTGGCCTGCTGCTTGGCTTTGTTCCGGGCGGCCGTCGCCGGGTTCGGCTGCCGCTTGACGCCGCGCGACGCCTGCACGATGCCGGACTTTTGCAGACTCTTCAGGTGTGCCTGGACGTTGCCGTCGGCGGCGCGGCGCAGGCGCTTGTCGATCGTGTCGCCGTAGATCGCCTCCATGATCTGCCACGATGTCTTCGGCTCGCCGTCCTGGAGCTGTTCGAGGATTTGGTCTTCGCGCATCTGCCTGTGCGCGACGTACATCTCCAGCCGGTCACGCGCCTTCGCCTCGTCGGTGTCGCGGATCAGCGGACCGTGGCCAGGACAGAGCACCTGGATGTTGGGCAGTTCAAGCAGTCGGCGCAGCGATGCCATGTATGAGTTGACATCGCCGACCACCGTCGTCGTGTTGCCCAAAATCGTGTCACCCGTGAAGAGGATGCCCTCTTCCTCGATGTAGTAACAGAGCGAATCGACCGAGTGGCCAGGGCTCGTCATGACCTGCACGCGGACACCGTCATCAAGCGTGATGACGTCGCCATCGGCATAGGTCCGGACCCCCTCCTTGGGCAGACGGCCGCGCAACAGACGGACGCCATTCTCGGGCACCGCGACCTCTGCCTTGAGGTGCTCATTGACGTGCTTGAGGTTGCCCGAGTGGTCGAAGTGATGGTGGGTAATCGCCGCGACGCCGATTTCGGAGTGGTCGATCGCCGCCAGATAGCCGCGCAGCATCCAGCGGAACTTGTCGATCGCCTCGCCCGAGTCGATCGTCAGCGTCTGACCGCCGCGCTGGCCAACGATGTAGATGTTGGTCGAGGTAGGGCGCATCGGCTGATCTTCCGGCACCGGCACCATGCGGACATGATCGCTGACTTTCATCTGCGCGCTCCTCTTGCTGTCCCGTTGCTGTCGGTGGGACTGCGTGCTCTGGTTAGAAGTCGATCCGCGCCGGGTAGCCCATCACCGAACGCATGTTGAGTATCTGGCCGAGGTGTCCATTGCCGTGCGCGATACAGGTCTGGATGATCTGCTGCGACTTCGCCTGGTGCCCAAACTGCACCACCCGGACCGTCTCCGCCAGGTCAGCGTCAGATGCCGACTGAAGATAGGCCATCACGTCGTCGTGAACGCTATTGAAATAGCCCACGAGCGCATCGACCGAGGGGATGCGCAGCGCCTGCGCCTCACCCCGCGCCATGTCCGTCCCCTGCGCGACTTTGGGGAAATTCCAAGATTCGTTCAGCCCCTGTCGCAGCCAGACCGGCGGACGACGATCCTGACAGACGAAATTGACGATGTTGTCCTTCGTCCGCACGTAGTGCCAGGCGTGAAATCCTGCCGACACCGCATTGTCGTCATAGCGCCAGTTGAGCTGTTCGTCGGTGAGGTCATCGAGCGCTGCGAGATAACCCTCGTGCAGCGCCTGCATAAAGTGTCGGATCAGTTCAACCGTCTGCATCAGGCATGATCTCCAATCGTCATACCAGCGACCTGTGGCGCGACGTCGCGGGCGAGAAATTCGGGCAGATCGTCACGCTCGAAGAGGAAGTGTTGAAACTGCACCTCCGCGACGCCGGCCTCGGCCAGGCGTCCAAGCCCATCGACAACCTGGTCGGCGCCACCGACCATGCGCCCCATCGAGCCAAACTCGGACAGAAACTCAGCCAACGGCTGACCCGGCCGTCCGAAGATGCCCTGCGCGAACCGGCCGCCCGCCTCAACCAGTTCCGGGCTGCCAACGGCGTGGAACATCATCATCGAGTGCTCGATCTCGTTCGGGTCGCGCCCGATCGCGGCGCAAGCGCGGGCCAGCACGTCGCGTTTGTGAGCGTACGCATCAGGCGTCAGCGAGACGCTATTCCATTCAGCCGCGTACCTGGCCGCCAACGGAATCGTGCGCTGCTCACCGCCGCCGCCAATCAGAATCGGCGGACGGCCAGGCGTTGGAATCGGCTGGCAGTCAGCACCGTCGAGTCGGTAGTAGCGTCCGTCGTAGTGCGACGCCCCTGATCGCCACAGCGCCTGGATCATCTGGATCGCATCCTCAAGTCGGTCGAAGCGCTCGCGGATCGGCGGAAACGGGAGGCCGTACGCATCATGCTCGGGCTGGTTCCAGCCAGCGCCGAGCCCCATCACAAATCGTCCACCCGAGAGGGCATCGATCTGCGCCGCCATCCGCCCGACGTCGACCGGCCGTCGAAACGTGACCGGCGTGACCAGTGGCCCGAAACGCAGTCCCGACGTCTCCTCCGCCGCCATGACGAACGACAGGAAACACTCCAGTGACTCCTGCTGTGACCGATCTGGCGGACCGGTGAAGTAGTGATCGCTGCGGAACAGCGAAGGGAACCCCAGCCGCTCCGCCAGCCGCAGGATGTGTCGCCAGCGCTCCCACGTGAGCCCGTTCTGTCCCTCCACCATCAGCGCTACGCGCATCACGGCTCCTCTCGCTGTTCGACAGGTACCGCAATGCTACGACCATTCCGATTCCAGTCGCCGCACCCAGTCGTCCGTTGCCCGCCTCGATGCCTCATCGCACCAACGCGCTCCACGCAGGAGTTCCGCCTCCCAAGCGTGGATACCCGAGATCCGAGCGTTACTCAGTCAGCGGAAACGCCACTCCCTCATCGAGCACGACGACGTCGACAGGATCACCGGGAAGCCAGACGATGTCAGTGCGCAGGCGCGCCTCGATCTCGGTGCCAGAAGTCAGGCGCACGCGAACGATCTGATCGTGGCCGTAGTACTCGCTGCTCACGATGCGCGTGTATTCGGGATCGCTCGCCTCGCAGCGTTTCAGTTCGAGCTGCTCAGGTCGCAGCAACACATCCACAGCCGCGCCGTCGCCCCCTCTGGATTCGTCCCGCAGCATCACGAAGCCCAGCTCGGTCTCCGCACCGCTGTGCGACAAGCGACCACGCAAGACGTTCGCATCGCCAACGAACGAGCCAATAAAACGCGTCCGTGGTCGGTAGTAGACATCGTCTGGTGAACCGATCTGCTCGATCCGTCCCTGCTGCATCACCGCGACGCGGTCGGCCAACGAAAGTGCTTCCTCGCGATCGTGGGTGACAAACACAGCGGCGGTGTTAGCCGCCTTGAGGATGCGACGCATCGTCCAACGCAGACTCGCGCGCAAGTGCTGGTCCAGATTGCTGAAGGGTTCATCGAGCAGCACAGCTGCAGGTCTCGGCGCCAGCGCCCGCGCCAGCGCGACTCGCTGCGCCTCACCGCCTGACAACTCGTGCGGAAATCGCTCAGCGAAGCCTGACAGTCCGACCAGATTCAGCATCTCAAGTACGCGCGGCGAGGGCGGACGCGTTCGATTGAGCGCTCGCGACCACCGCGCCCGCCACCAGGCGCGATGCCCGCCCGGCAGCCCGAAGGCGACATTCTCGGCAACGCACAAATGCGGAAACAAGGCGAAATCCTGCGGCACCACTCCGATCCGGCGGTGCTCGGGAGGAAGCCAGCGTTCGCCCCCTACCACTGACGCACCGCTGATCTGAACGACACCCGCATCGGGGCGTTCGAAGCCCGCGAGCACACGCAGGGTGGTCGTCTTGCCGCAGCCGCTGGGGCCGAGCAACCCCAAAATCTCGCCGCGCGCGAGCTCGAACGAAACGTCCGACAACGCGACCGTGCCGCGAAACGACTTCGACACCCCGCTCACCCGAATGGCGGGAGCGCCAGCCTCCGATCGACTAGGCGCGGAGCTCACGATTCTCTCCAAACAGGACGATCATCGGCAGTGCCGCGCAGCCCAACAACAACAGGGCGTGCGCGGCCGCTCGCGCAAAGAACACATCCTCCTGGTTCGACCACAGCCTGGTCGCGAGCGTGCTGAATTCGATCGGCGCCAACATCAGCGTCGCCGGCAGCTCCTTCATCGTCGTTAAGAAAACCAGCGCGAAGCCGGCAACCAGGCCTGGCGCGATTATCGGCACGGTCACACCAGTGAACGTTTGCCAGGCCGACCGACTCAGCGACCGCGACGCCTCTTCCAAACTCGGCTGCACGCGCACGAGCGACGCTCGCACGCCCGAAATCGCTTGCGGCAGAAACAACACCACATAGGCGAAGACCAACGCCGCCAGCGTCTGGTACAAATCTGGAATGACCCGCAGCGTAAAGAAGATCAGCGCGAACGCCACAACCACGCCAGGCAACGCATATCCGACGTAGGCCACCCGATCAACGATCCGCGCCAGGATGCCCGGTCGCCGCACGACGACAATCGCGATCGGTAGCGCCACCGCCACCGTCGCCGCGCCAGCGGCACCAGATGCAACCACCGAGTTGAGCGCCGCTCCGCCGAGCCCCGGAAACGTCTCGCCTGCCCGCAGCCCCACGGCCAGCCAGTGGAGCAGCACTCCGATCGGCGCGAGTAGTGAGATCGCCGCCACAACGAACATCCCCGTCAACGCAGGCCAGCGGAACCGACCCAATCGCGCCAGTCGGGGCGCTCTCGCGGCACCGCTGCCCAATCGGTGATACCGCGCGTCGCGCCGCTGTGACCAGTCGATTGCGAGCACCACGAACACCAACGCCACCAGCACGAGCGACAGCACCGCCAAACTCGAACGGTCGAACGCCGCGCTGAACCGCACATAGATGGCGCGGGTGAAGGTGTCGTACTGCATCATCGAGACTGCGCCAAAGTCGGAGATCACATACAACGCCACCAGCAGACAGCCGGCGGCCAAGGGCACGCGAAGCTGCGGCACCGTCACCCGCCAGAACGCACCCCATGCCGACTGACCCAAAGACCGAGCCGCCTCCTCCATGCCTGGATCGAGGTCGCGTAAGCCCGCCCGCAGGACGATCAGGAGATAGGGGAACGTGAATAGGGTCAGCGAAAGCCAGGCGCCGATGAAACCGTATATCTCCGGAATCCGTTCCACGCCGAGCGGAGCCAACAGCTCCTGCAGCGACCCACTGGGCCCGAATGCAATGATCAAGGCGAACGCGCCAACGTAGGACGGGATCGCCAACGGCATGATCGCAATTGATCGCCACCAGCGCGCCAGCGGCAGGTCTGTGCGGTCAGTTAACCAGGCGATCGGCAACGCCAGCGCAGCCGAGGACGCGGTCACCGCGACCGTCAGCGCGACGGTGTTCAGCAGCAGCCGCAGCGTGCTCTCCGCGAACACCCGATCCCACGCGTCAGCGTCCGCCTGCGCCGCGCGAACGATCAGATAGACGAGCGGGATCGCCGCCACACCCGCTCCCGCCAAGGCCAGCAGCCAGACGATCGGTAGTTGCGACCGCCAACGCAGAGCCGACATCGCAGTCCCGCTGATCAGACTCATGCGTGGAGGTTATCTGAGACTCGCCACACGCCTGCCAGCACCGCCTGGTGACCGCCAGATACCGTGGCACCCGTCGCGGTCGACTCAGTCTCAGTGCTGGCGATCCAACCAGCTGCCAGCGAGCTACGGCAGCGCGCCCACCTGCTCCAGCAGGTCTGTCGTCCCCTGCAAATCGGCCAGTGACGTCAGCGCCAGCGACGGCGGGCGCAACTCATCGAGCGAGATCAGGCTGGACCAGGCCTCGACGCCCGCCGCCACGGGATACTCGAACGTCTGCTCACGGAAGTACGTCTGGCCTTCCTCGCTGAGCAGGAAACGGACGAAGCGCAGCGCGTTGCTCTCGTTCCGAGCGCTCTGCAGCAGAGCCACACCGGCGACGTTGATCAACGCCCCTGCTTCGCCAGCATCCGTGTAGTGATTCGCCCCGCGCCAATTGTCGTCGACCGACGTCTTGCGAATGAGGTAGTAGTGATTGACCAGACCAACATCGAGCTCGCCGTCGTGGACGGCCTGGACCTGCGGCGAGTTCTTGGGATAGACGCGGACGTCGTTGGCGATCATCCCCCGCAGCCAGGCTTCCGTCGCCGCTTCGCCATGGATCTGGCGCATCGCGGTCACGAACGCCTGGAAGCTACCGTTGGTCGGCGCCCAGCCGACGCGGCCACGCCACTCCTCGTCGACCAGATCGAACACGGAATCAGGCGGGTTGGGTACGCGCTGCGGAGCGATCACCAACACTCGAGCGCGGCCCGACGTGGCAATCCAGCGACCGTTTGCATCCTGCAACGTATCGGCAACCAGCGCGCGGATGTCAGCAGGCAACCGCGCCGACAGCCCCTCTTCAGCGAGGAAGGCGAGCGCGCCGGCGTCCTGGCCGTAGAAGAGGTCGGCCGGCGAGCGAGCGCCCTCCTCTGCGATCGCCAGCGCCATCGCGCCAGTGTCGCCATAGCGAACGCGGACATTGACGCCCGTCTGCCGCTCGAACCGCTCAATCAGCTCGCCGACCAAAGACTCACCGCGGCCCGAGTAGATGACGAGGCCGCCAGCATCGTCCGTCGCGTCAATAGCAACAGCCGCGGAGGCCAGCCAACGACCCACGGATGTGTCTGCTGGGAAAATGCGGCCGGTCACCACGTCCTCACCGTCGGCGCGAATACCGAACTCGGTGTCCCCGTCCGCTTGACGCCGAGCGATCACCTGTAGCTGGACGCCGCTGTGTTCCACAACCGAACTCACCAACCAGCGCTGATGGGCCACGCGGGCTGGGAAAATACGCAATCGCGGATTGGTAATCCGACTGTCGATGCGCAACCCGAACTCGATATCGCCGTCCGCCTGTAGTCGCGCCCGAACCTGGACATCGAAGTTCGAGTCGCCCTGTGCCTGCGCCTGACTGACACTCACGCCAATCAAGACAGCCGCCGCCATGAGGACGGCGGCGAGGATGCCTCGCCACCGTCTCGCCGAAACTGATCGCATCTCAAGGATCCCTTCCGCAGACCCAGTGAAGCAGGCCCAGGCTGCTGTGGCTGTCGTTCGACAACCGCTCAGCCGAGTTTATTCAATAAAATGCAATAAATGAAACTATCTGAGAAAATTGACGCGCAACGACCGCTTGCTAGACAACTTGAATGGCCAGAGGCGAGGGCGGCAGCTACCAGGAACTCTTGCGCACGCCTGGCAGGAGACCGAGCGACGCCATCTCGCGGAAGGTGATGCGGCTCAGCCCGAACTTGCGCATGTAGGCGCGGGGGCGACCGGTCACCGCGCAGCGGTTCTTCAGTCGCGAAGGCGAGCTATTGCGCGGCAGCGCCTGCAGCTGGAACTGAATGTTCTGCTTTTCGCGGGCGTTGTGCGTTTCCTTCAGCTGCTGCTTCAAGGCTGCGCGCTTGGCCTTGTGCTTCGCGTGCATCTTGCGACGCTTGAGGTCCCGGTGGATGTTCGAGGTTCGAGCCATATGCTGTCCGGTGCTTTCCTGGATATTCTCCCAGCGTGCATGTCAGCGTACCCGCCAACACTCGCGCGGGCTAGCGACCCTGACGCATGCGTGCGATCATCCGCGCCGCTTGCGCTTTTCGATCGTCCGCCCGTCCCGTTCTTCCAGTCGACCCAGCGCGCGACCCTTGTCTGGGTGCGGATCCTCGCGAACGCCGTAGATCTGGACGCCCTCGTGCCCTTCGGGGAGATATTCGGTGATGGGAAGACCTTCCTCATCGCAGAAGAGCAGTCAATGGCAGTATTTCCAGCGCTGCATCTCCTCGCACGGACAGATCCAGGTGGAGGACTTGACCTCCTCCGCCTTGTCCTCATAGAAGTTGCACGGACAGAGCGGACGACCGAAATCATCGATGTGCTTGGCCAGGCCGATCACCAGAAACTCGGTGATATCTTCCTGCGGATGTAGATAGGAGCCGCTCTTCTGGGCGAAGTTGCGGGCGAACTTCCACATCTTGTTGAGGTTCTTCTCCGACGCCTGCTGGCGATCGTCCTCGTTGACCTGTTCCACATCCACCATGAAGCACCGTTTTCCAGGGCTGACGCTAGTCTCTACCACCGCCGCCACCACCATCACCGCCACCCTGTCGGAAAAAATCCTCAAGGTCGGCGATCAGCGCATCAGCGCTGGGCAGCTCGCTTTCGGGCTCTGGATTCGCCGGAGGCTGAACCATGCGCTCGAGCCGAGAGACGTAATCACGCAGCTCCTCGTTGTCCCGCAGCAACTCGTCGAGCTGGGCGTGGAACTGCTGAACGCCCTGCTCCAACGGACTGAAGTCCAGATGCAGGCCAGTCATATCGCTGACGACTCGCAAGAGCGCCTCAGCGCCAACCGGATTTGTCAGCCCCGGCAGATAGTGCGGCACGGACGCCCACAACGAGACTCCACCGACGTCGCGCCGCCGGCAGTGGTCGTGGAACACGCCCACAATGCCAGACGGCCCCTCGAAGCGCGAGGGATGCATGTTGTAGCGATGCGCCAACGCTGAATTGTTCGCTGAGCCGCCCACCCGCACTGGCTGCGTGTGCAGCGTGTTGGCCGCAACCGAACCCATGGACAGAATCAGCTTCACACCAATGTTGTCGACCAGCTCCGACAGCGCGCCCATATAGCGCTTCCAGCGGAAATGCGGCTCGACACCGAGCCCAACCACAATGTCACGCTCACCAGGGCGGGGTTGCAGCTGCACAAACTCGGTCTCGGGCCAGGCGATGTAGCGATTCCCGCCCCGATACCGCGCCATGGGACGCGCTTCCGTGAAATCGTAGAATTCTTCCGCATCAATGTGCGCGATGGGACCAGTACCCAGTTGTTGAATCAGATAGCGTGCCGCCGTTGACGCCGACTCGCCAGCATCGTTCCAACCCTCCCATGCCAACAACAGCACCGGGTCCTGGAGGGACGGGATGTCTTCGCGATACTTGAGGTCAGAGGAAGTGCTCATGTGCCCAGTCTACTCCAGCAACGAAGATGCGATGGCCACCCGACTCGCCCAGGCCTGGGCCGCGCGCGTCGCGGCCAACCGAGAACAGGCCGAGCGCCTGCGTGAAGCCCCAGACGGCGGCGACCACTACCGCCCGATCGCGCGCGCCTTCCGCGCCGACCCGCACCGCACGGACGACCCCGCGCTGGACGAACTGCTGGACATTGCCCAGGCCAATGACGTCTGGGTCGATGTCGGCGCGGGCGCCGGACGCTTCGCGCTGCCGCTCGCCCTGCATCTGCCACGCGTGATCGCGGTCGAGCCGTCCGCCGGCATGCGGCGAGAGCTCGCCGCCGCGCAGATCGAGCACGGCATCGCCAACCTCGATGTCCTCGACCAACGCTGGCCCTCCGACGACCCGGCCCTCACCGATATCGCCACGGTCGCCCTAATCTCGCACGTCGCCTACGACATCGAAGCGATCGACCTGTTCCTCGACACGCTCCAGCGCGCAGCCACTCGCGAGTGCGTGGCGCTGCTCTACGACCGCTCGCCGGGATCAGTCTTCTGGCAGCTCTGGCCAGCGGTCCATGGCGAGGCGCAGATCCATCTGCCCGGCGCGACCGAGTTCATCGAGTTGCTCCAGGCGCGCGGCGCAGCGGTCGAGACCAGCGAAATCGCTCGCCCTCCCACAGGCCAGCGGTTTATCTTCGATACCGTCGACGATGCCGTCAGCTGGGCGCGGCGGCGCTTGTGGCTGTCGGAGGACTCGACCAAGCTGCTTGCCTTGCGTGAAGCGGCCACGCAGCTGCTGATCCCCACCCACGGCGGGTGGACCCTGCCTGACCAGCCTGTGCAGCTCCTGATCCGATGGAGGACCCGATGAACCGAGTCACACCGCTCAGCACCGACGAGCTACTCGAAGCAGCGCCATACTTGCGCGCCATCCTGGAGCAGGGTGGAACGATTCCGACTTCATTCCATGTGCTCGGCCGCCGAGCGCGCGTGCTCGAGGCCTTCCAGCCATTCTTCGGCGCCATCATGCGCGAGGGCGACGTACCCGCCGGGTTGAAACAGCTCATCGCTCATGTGGTCTCGCGCTCTGCCGGTTGTCTCTACTGCCAGGCGCACACGGGACACTTCGCGCATCTCCTCGCCGGCGAGAGCCACGAGCGCGTCGAGTCCGTCTGGGCGTTCGAGACCTCCGATCTCTTTACGGACGCTGAGCGCGCCGCGCTCCAGCTCGCCCGTGACGCCGGCCTGGTTCCCAACGCCGCGACCGATGACCACTTCGCACAGCTGCGGCGCTACTGGTCGGCAGCCGAGATCGTCGAAATCGTCTGCGTGATCTCGATCTTCGGGTTCCTCAACCGCTTCAATGACACGCTGGCCAATGAGCTCGAGCCGGACGCGGTCGAATTTGCCAGCCGACACCTTGCCGCATCCGGCTGGTCGGTCGGCAACCACGGCTGAAATCTCCCCACCTTGGTGCAAGCCGTGCTTCGAGCGGCTTGTCGACTAAGGGGTTCTCGACGCCTTCGAAGAAAGGCGCCCCGGTAGCTTGCAGCTTGGCCGCACACGCGCGACTCCTCTGCGGTACATCCGCCGGCGTGACCGGCACAAATGAGCTAGCGCCATCTAGAGAGCTGCTGCTGTGAGCAGGGCAAGATGTGCTCTGGTCGTCGCGTGCCCGATCAGCTGTTGAGGGTATCGCTAGGGCATCGGGATCGACTCGCCCTGCCATCCGCCGGTGTCGGGCAACATGTTGAGGTAGAGCGTCGGTTGAGCCCAACGCACCACTTCGCCGCAGTGCATCAGCCCAAGCTGCATGCGCGTGTAGACAGAACCCTGCTGAAGAGCATACTTAGCAGATACCGGATTCATCAGTCGATACGAGAGCGGCCCGTTCTGGAAATCACCGTTGTAATCAGCCTTGCCACGATCGAACGGGTTCGGATCGATCACCGTACCGTCCTCGCGGTAGAAGATCGGATGGATGACGTAGCCGATCGTGTTGGGGACCAGTTTCCAATTCACCACAGGTTTCCCGCTGCCTAGCTCGGCTGTCGGCGGCGGCACCACTTGGCAGGACGACGCCGCGGGGATGTTGACCTCATTCACCGGCGTGAACGTGAAGCTCATCTGCGCGTCCGTGTGGGCCTTCGCCTGCAGGTATGGATCATCCATCCGGATACGTATCGGCGTCGTCTGTGTATAGTCCGCTTCCCGCACGTGCACGAACTTCGGCGTCAACTTCTCGCCCTTAGGCGAGAAACCCGCACGGAAGATCCCTTTGTTCCTGCCCGATCTATGCATGTTCCCTGAGACTTCGGCAACGACGCTCCAATGCCCGGCGGACAGCTCCGTCTGCCATCCCGCGAACCGCCGTTCGCCGGCGTTTCGCTCGAACGTCACAGGCGTCTGCGGCAGCGAGTCGAGCATCTCGCCGTCGGACAGGCGCAGATAATCGGACGCCTCACTCCAGTGAATGACCGCTCCGCAATGCACCAGCCCAACCTGCATGCGAACGTACGCAGGTTCGAGGCCGCTCTCATAGCCGGGCTGATCGCCCCAACTGTGGTCGCCCGAGTAGTCGTATTCCCGCGTCTCGTAGGTACCGATGTAGCCGCCATGCGCGTTGTACGCGTAGAACACCACTTTCCGCTCAGCCATCTCGGGCCAGTTCACACCGTACCTCCCGCTCGCCCGGTACTTCTGAGTGGTGCGAGTCTCCTCGCCACACAACGTCCAGGCTTCGTACCCGCCCTCGGCATCACCCGACGACCTTACCCCCCCCCCATCCGCGCTGGTCACACCCACGCTCGCAAGCTACGCCACGGCGGCGATCAGCAACGCTGCCAGACCAAGTCGTATCTGTCCCATCGGTTGCCGCCTTTCGATGCAGTCCGCCCATTGCACAGACACGACGCGCCTAACACGATCGCCAATGCGAGCAATCCCAGTGCGTCCGTGAGTCGCGCATGGTCGGTCCCTTGCTGTGGCACATAATGGTACAGGGCGCGGACGTGTGCGCTAGTAAGCGGCGGCGGCCATATCCGCGTACATGGCGAGTCAGGGAATGGGCAGCCGCCCCAGCACGCGTGCGGGGAGATCAATCCGCCGCCCATTTCGTCTATCTTTGGCGGCGAGTGAGCGGTATCCATGCACCCAGGAGCCTGAGGGGAGTTGGATATGTTCAAACGATTGATAGGTCTGGGGTTGGCGGTCATGCTTGCGCTGGCCACGTTGGGCTTAGCGCCGCCTAGTCACGCGGCGGCGCAGGAAGTAGGCGAGTGCGAGCTTTCGACGAATCTGAAGAACGAGGACACGCGTGACATTCAGTTTCGCTGGCATGATCCACGGCCCGCGCGGCTCATCATACGTCACTGGTCCAGCGCGGACGGATACCGGGCGCACTGGACGCTGCGCGGGCGGCTGGGTTGGCCATGGGGCGTGTTCCTGCCCATCGACAAAACGGCCCCAGTGATCAAGGTCCGCGTCGGAGCGCGCTACACGTACTGCAGTGACGCGGGTGTACCGACACTGACGCCCGTCTATTGGTTGGGGCCTGCGCGCTACGTGAACATGGCGACGGGTGAAGTGACGGCTGA
The DNA here is from genome assembly GCA_963422755.2 of Dehalococcoidia bacterium. GTDB lineage: Bacteria > Chloroflexota > Dehalococcoidia > Bin125 > Bin125 > Bin125. The sequence goes on along the minus strand of OY730488.1, from coordinate 1,298,167 downwards.
GCCGCCTAGGCTTGATTAGCCACGGCACGCGTGCGGTAAGCGCCATTACCGCGCGTCACCGCTAGCGCCAGCAGAATCTGCCCGCTGAAATTCGTCTCCATCTGCCGCGCCACTTCGTCGTCGGACAGGTCCTCCACAAGGTCCGGAGGTCCCTAGCCAGCATTGTTGAAGAGTGCGCCAGACCAGCATCCACGGCCGAAACCCCTCGACGCCCCGGTGAGCGGCGTGACTGCCGATCGAGTACCATAGAAGTCCTCCCGCTCGTTGAATGCGCGACGACCTGTCTGTGATCGTAATGAGTCGCAGCGAGCGGACGGCTAGCAAGAGTCGTATTGGACTGGCTAACAGAGCCATGGTCCTTTGAGTTCATGCAGCGGGCGCTGCTGGCCGGCCTGATCGTCTCGATCGCCTCGGCGATGGTCGGCGTCTTTGTCGTCCTGCGTGGTCTCGCCTTCCTCGGTGACGCGGTCGCGCACACCCAACTCGCCGGCGCGGCCGTCGCGCTCGTGCTGGGCGGCGGCACGGTCCTGATCACGCTCGGCGCCGGCGTCGCCGCGATCCTCACTGCGCTCGGCGTGGCGCTGCTAACGATCCACGGTCGGTTGCGTGAGGACACCGCCATCGGGATTATGTTTGCTGGCTTCTTCGCGCTCGGCGTGATTCTGATCTCGCGGCAGCGCACCTTCGCCGTCGATCTCGGCTCACTACTGGTCGGTCACATCCTGGGCGCCTCCTCGACTGATCTGATCGTGATGGCGGTTCTGACCACGGTCGTGTTTGTCACAGTGCTTGCCTTTCTGCCCGAGCTGCGCTTCGCCTCCTACGACCCCGAAGTCGCCGCCGTCTCCGGCGTACCCGTGAAGACAATCCAGATCGGCTTGCTGATCCTGATCGCCCTCGCGACGGTGGTGGCCTTCCGACTGGTCGGCGTCATCCTGGCCGTCGCGATGTTGGTGACGCCCGCCGCCGCCGCGGTCATGATTTCGCGCAGGCTGACGACCATGATGCTGTGCGCCGCGCTGATCGGCCTCTGCTCCACCGTCGCCGGGCTCTACGCATCCTTCCATTTCGATCTCGCCGCCGGCCCCTCGATCGTGCTGACCGCCGTGCTCAGCCTGGGCATGCTCTTCATCTGCAGCCCTCGCGGACTACGCAGCGCGACGCTCAGCGCAGCGCTCAGCTCTGAGAACGAACAACGCGACAGCGACCTCGGCGCGCTGCCGATCTGGCAACGGGCACCAATCTTCTGTTGGCGCGCCTGCTGTCGCCTTGACGCGCAACGGGTACCGATCTTCTGTTGGCGCGCCTGCTGTCGCCTCGGCGCATTGATCGTCCCGCGCCGTGGCACCGGCTGAGTTGAGTCGGCCAATTGCTACCCAACGGCTGTGCTCTGCGGCCTACCGAAAGATACGCTCGCGGTACCAGCGCAGCTCATCAATCGATTCACGGATATCGTCCAACGCGCGGTGGCGTTCATGTTTCGCGAACGGCTCCAGCTGGGGATACCAGCGGTGCGCGAGTTCCTTCACGGTCGACACATCGATGATGCGGTAATGCAGCCACTCCGACAGGCGCGGCATCTCGCTATGGAGGAACTGCTTATCAACGTGCACGGAGTTGCCACAGAGCAGCGCTGAGCCTTCCTCCGTCCACTCGCGGACGAACTCCAGTATCTCCGTCTCAGCCTGCTCGATGCTCACATCTGAGTCCTGAACGCGCTTAATCAGACCAGACTTGTGGTGCGTGCGGCGATTCCAGTCGTTCATCACGTCCAGCGCCTCGGCCGAGCGGTGAATCGCCAGCTCCGGGCCATGCGCCACGATCTTGAGGTCGGAGTCAGTGATCAGTACAGCCGCTTCGATAATCACATCATGGTCTGGATCGAGCCCCGTCATTTCGAGGTCGATCCAGACCAGATGATGCTTCGACTGCTGCGGTGAAGAGGTCATACAGTCAGGCTAGGACATCACCCAGGCCGCGTGGCTAGCCAGATCCCGCGGCTACTGGTCAGCGATCGCCTGCGCGTTCGCGCGCATGATGTCCAGGTAGGTCGGCTGGGCGTCATCCGGCTGCGACCAAATGATACCTCGCGCGGCGCCGGTCTCGTCAGAGATCGTGTCCAGGATCGCCGAGTCGAACTGAGGCTCGTGGAAGACCGTTTGCACGCCTTCACGCTCAATCAGCCCGATCAGATCGGCGATCGATTCAGCGCTGACCCCCTGCTCGGGTCCCTCAACGACAAATCCCGCCACCTGTAGGCCGTAGTTGCGGGCGAAGTAACCAAAGGCGTCGTGAAAGGTCACCAACAGTCGTTGCGACGCCGGCAAGCCCTCGAGCAGCTCGCGAATCTCCGCATCAGCATCGGCAATCTCCGCGAGATAGCGGTCGAGCCGTTCGCTGACGTCGTCTGCGGCCTGAGGGGTGAGCGCGACCAGCGCCGCGGCAATTTCGCTGACAGCCGCCGAGGCGAGTTCGACGTCGAACCAGAAGTGCGGGTCTTCCGAGCCGTGCGCATGGGCGTGTCCCTGTTCATCCTCGTCATGCTCCGCGTGATCTTCATCATCTTCGTCGTGCCTGTCGTCACCTTCGTCATGATCCGCATGATCTTCATCATCTTCGTCGTGACCGGCGTGACCGTCTCCCGCGACCACGCCCAAGAACGCCAGACTCGACGGTGCCGCGCCAACCTCCCACTCCTGCTCAATTTCCATCTCATCGAGATGCACGGCCAACACGTGCCCCAGTCGTGGATCGGCGAGGTAAAGCATTTCACCAACAATCACGAACGCCGGCGCGCCACGATCCGGCGCGCCCCCATCGTCCATCGCCAGCTCCATCATGGCGTCGAGCGGTTCCCCGTCGTGCGCGTCCAGCGCATGCAGCACGCCATCGGCCGCCAGCACGTAGAGAATCTGACCGTCGCTGGAAAAGGCCGACTGGAACGTCGGCGCCGCGAACACCTGCTGCATCTCCTCAGCCGCTACATCGATCAACCAGACGCCATCGTCGGCGAAGCTCTGACCATCGAAATACGACGCCTTGCCGAAGAAGTGATCGGAGCCGTGGTGTCCGTATATAGAACCGATCCGTGATTCCTCACGCATCTCGGGCGGATTGGCGATGAAGTAGTTCTCGTACTCGCCGTCGTGGCCGTGCAGAAAAAGGACCCCGCCTACGCAGCCGAAGGCCGCTCCGTGCGCATTGTGGGCTTCGCCGTGTAAACCCGGACACGAACGGTTGCTGGCATCATAGACGACCTCATTGTCCAACGTGCGCACCTCCACCCCAAGCGGCAGGCTGCTCTCCGACTCCGCGGGGTAATCGGGATTGTTGGAGGAGACGATGATCTGCTCCTCAGAGATCGCCAGCGCCGCGCCGCGCTGCAGCCCGGTCTCGAGCACGATCGGCGCATAGTCGCCGCGCGCCGACGCCAGCGCCGCCTCATTGATCAGGTGGACGTGCCCCGTCGAGTCAGCGAAGATCGCCGTCCAGCCATGGCTGTTCGCGAAGTGGATCGGCTGCTCTTCCGCGATCTCCAGCGCGTGCCGCGAAACCGGCTCCTGGACGAGGTCGAAATGGTCGTCGTGCGCGGCGAGAAACACGCCGCCGTCAAAGATGTGCACGCGGTCGTCATCCGCCTCCGTACCGCGCGACAGGACGTAGGCGTAGCGATGCGTGGGACTGGCGTACACGGTCGACCGCGGCGCCGCGACCTCGAACAGCCGCTTCGCCACCTCGCCGCTGGCGAGGTCAAGCACCGACAGGTACGGCTCCAGCGCGCTGGCGATCAACAGCCGTCCCACCGTCTCCGAGACCTGGCCAGCCTGCTGCATATGCGCGTCAGCGTCATCATGGCCCTGCTGATGCTGCTCTTGCTCGTGGTCCTGCTGGTCATGCGCTGGTTCTTCGCCGAGCATGCTGCCTTCGAACGGCGACAGTTCATGCCCGGCCGCCTCGATCGCCTCGACCAGATCGAGCAGTTGGCCCGCGTTCTCTTGCAGAACATCGTTGTAAGCCGACTCGAGACCGGCACCGTTGATGATCACGAGATCGGCGGCGGCGATGGCGCGGATATCGCCAGTCGTCAGCTCCAACGTATGCACGTCGGCGCCAGCGGGAACGAGCGCACGCACGTCCACCGCTTCGCCGCCTATTTGGCGCACCCAGTCGGCGATGATCTGAGTGGACACAACGATCTGCAGCTGCTCATCGATCTGCCGCTGCTCATCGACCTGCGGCTGCTCATCGGGCGGTTCGTCGTCCGACGAGCAAGCCAACGCGCTTGCCGCGACACCTAACGCAATCAACGCGCCAAGCGCCAATGAGTACAACCGGGACATGGGAACAACGGTCTAGGCGGACGAAGTATGCGTCAGCGGCCTGTCCGCAAGGCCTTCAGGACCGCTTGGCCGTGGTCGGCCGCACGGGCGCGCTTCCAAACCTTCAGGAGCGCCCCGCCTGGTCCAATGATGAAGGTAGCACGTGTCATGCCAATGATCTTGCGGCCGTAGAGGATCTTCTCTCCCCAAGCCCCATAGCGTGTCGCAACCTCGGCCTCCGCATCGACCAGCAGCGGGAAGTTGAGCCTGTGCTTCTCGCGAAACCGTTGGTGTGCATCGGCCGAGTCAGTCGAAACGCCGAGTACGACTGCACCCTCAGCCGCAATCGCGGGCAGCTCGTCGCGGAAGGAACAGGCTTGCTTGGTACAGCCGGGCGTGTCGTCGCGCGGATAGAAATACAGCACGACCGTCTGCCCCGCGTAGTCGGCGAGTCTGTGCACGCGACCGTCCTGGTCTGCGAGCTCGAAGTTGGGCGCGAAATCGCCCCTGGACAGGGTGACGGGCATGTCGGACCTATTCCGTATGCAGCACAGGGCTGCCGTGATGATGAATCAGGAGCCAGGTATCGGGCGGCGCATCCGCATTGTCGGTCCAGTCAGCGCTGGATGTTCGCTGGTAGATGTTGGTCGCCACGATCGGAACGCCCGCAACCACCTCACGCCCGGCGACGACGCCGAGGTCGCCAACGATCCGCGCATCCTCAGCAGCGAAGACGATCTTGGGCTGGTCGGGATTCGTCAGGATCGCCCGCCAGGTGCGCAGGATTTCCGTATGGCCTTTCGTCACGTTGCGGTGGGGATGGATGCACGTGACATCGTCCGAGCGCTGCCAGAGGTCCGCCATCGCTTCAACGTCCCGCTCGTTGAACGCCTCGTAGAACGCACGGTTCGCCTCCAGCACAGCGCGCCGGTCTGCATCCGAGTCAGCTGCGGCGTCCATCAGCGGCCTCCGACCAGCGCGTATGCTCAGCCCAATGTTGATCATACGAAATCTGCGCCGCCGAATAGCATGGGCGCTCTCCATTACGGCGTGTGTCGCCCTGCCCGCCGTAGTCGCATGCAACAACGACAGACCGCCCTCGATGACGCCCGTCGAGCCGCAGGCGGCGACGTCGCCACAGACCGAACCGACGACCCAGCAGACCGCGCAAGCAACGCAGCGGCAACACACCGAACAAGCTGAACGCACTGCCGCAGTAGATGCCCCGCAGTCGGACCAGTCGCGAGATCGACAGCAGCAACCAGCGCAGTCCGAACCCGCTGGGGGCTCTCCCACCGATCAGCAGGAGGCGCAAGAGCAGGGCGTCGTGCTGCCCCCTCCGATCCGCACCTTCCTGCCTCGCGACGCCGCCGAAACCGCCGACGGCTTGCCAATCATCCGCGATTCTGAGACTCCGCAGTACTTCGGAAGCGACTGGGGCACCGACTGGACGATCCGACTGGTCGACTACAGCGAGCTCTCGGTGGGCGCCGGCCGCGATGCGATCCCTGCGCTCTCCAGCCCGCTCTACTGGACCATCGAAGAAGCAATCGCGGAGTACGCCGACGCTGCGCCGTTGGTGCATATCGAGATCAACGGCGATGTGCGGGGATTTCCGCTCGACATCCTGCTGTACCACGAGATCGTCAACGACGTGATCGGCGGACTGCCGGTCGCCATCACCTACTGCCCGCTCTGCAACACCGCCATCGCCTTCAAATCACAGATCGGCGCTGACGTCTACAAATTCGGCGTCTCAGGACTGCTGCGCAACTCGGACCTCGTGATGTACGACCACAACACCGAGTCGCTCTGGCAGCAGTCGACTGGTCGCGCCATCGTCGGTGCAATGGTCGGCGCGCGATTGGAGTACGTCCCCGCACCCGTGGTCAGCATGGGCCAGCTCCGCACAGCGTTCCCCGATGCCCTGGTGCTGTCGCGCGATACCAAATGGAACCGTCCCTACGGGCAGAACCCGTATCGCGGCTATGACGATCCCGAGGAGGGCGGACCCTACCCCTTCTTCTTTGACCGCGAGACCATCGACGAGCGGTTGCCGCCAGCCGAGCGGGTGGTCAGTATTGAGAGCGCCTCCGGCGCGACCATCGCCTACGCCTGGTCGGCGCTGCGCCAGAACGGCGTCATCCAGGACGAGTTCGACAGCATTACACTCGTCATCTTCTGGACGCCCGGCACCGTCTCCGTGCTCGACAACGGCTTCGTCGGAGCCAGCCGAGAGATAGGCACGACCGCAGTCTTTGAGTCTGTCGTGGACGATCGATCCTTGACCTTCGCGCCCAACGAGCTCGACCCGTCACAACAGACATTTATCGACAACGAGACCCAATCGGTCTGGAACATCTTCGGCCACGCCATCGACGGCGAGCTGGCTGGATCACAGCTGACCCGCGTGATCCACACCGATCACTTCTGGTTCGCCTGGCAGGCCTTCCATCCGGACACTGAGGTGGTGGCGCAGGTCACTGCGCTTGGTGACGACTAGGCCGCGTCAGGCCGTCCTAGTCGAGCAGCTCAACCTCGTCGCCGAGGCGGACGGCGCCACCTTCCAGGACACGGCAGTAACTGCCCAGATGCTGCTTGGTGTGCTCGATCAATGCTCGGCCGACGGCACGGCTGGAACCAAAGTCGCGCTGGGCGTGCGCGGGCACCGAGCAGCGCACCGTTGTGGTCACCATTTCAATCACCACGTGCCCCATGCGTAGCTTGCGCCCGGTCCAGTCGACCTCAAGCAGACCGGCGTTCTCCCCAGTGTCGATCAAAACGTTGGGGCGGAAGCGACGCACATCCACGTCCACCCCGCCACCTGCGCCGGCCAACGTCTGCAGCGACGATGTCGTCATGATGTGGATCGGATAACAGTCGAAATACGTTCCAGGCGGCGTTGAGAAGCCTTGCAGGTCCTGTGGGAGCCCCGACAGGTCGGGGATAGGATCGTCCTCCTCCATACCCAGCAGCTGCCGCAGCATGGCCAACTGATCCGTGCCCTCCGGCATTTGTCCGCGCGCGTACCAGGCCAGATCGTCTGCTGGATGCAGTGGCGTGAGCATGACGGTGCGTCCCAGCGTCTCCGACAAGCGCGCGTCTCGGTCATCCTGCTCGGACTCGACCCGTGCGTTATCAGGCGTGGTGATGGTCACGGCCGGCGAACGGGAGTCGAAGTTCGGTTCGTTCGCGTAGGCGGCGCTGAACTGCAGCAGCTTCGGCACTTCACGTGCATTCCGCGTCACGTCGGCCTCGACCTCGCGGACAGCCCAGCCGCGGTCGCCGGCAACGCCGTTCTGGTCAATCGCCGCCGCCTCGAGCTGTTCGCCACCCATCGACTTGACCGGATACCGCCAGAGCTGACTCACACTACCGATGGACATCGCGTCCTCCTCTGCGGTTTCTTCGCCACAGCGCTCCAGCACAGCACGGCTATCAGGCGCTGCGACACGACTGTTGCGCACAGCACTGGCCGTCAGGGTAGCCACTACGTCAAATATGAGTGATCTAGTAATATTTGTCATGATTGATCGGCGCGACGGATATCCACTCCATCGGAGGCCAGATGACGACCACAACGGCGCGACCAGCAACGCTTGACACGCTCGCCTGGCTCGAGGCAGAGGGTATCCACATCATCCGCGAAGTTGCGGCGGAGCTGGAGCGTCCCTGCCTGCTCTTCTCGGGCGGCAAGGACTCGATCGTGATGCTGCGCCTGGCTGAGAAAGCCTTCTGGCCCGCCCGCATCCCGTTTCCCGTCATGCACGTCGACACTGGCCACAACTTCCCGGAAGCGATCGCCTTCCGCGACCGCCGTGCAACCGAGCTCGAGCTGAATCTGATCGTCGCCTCGGTACAGGACTCGATCGACCAGGGACGCGTGGTCGAGGAGGTGGGGCCGCGCGCGTCGCGCAACCGGCTGCAGACCGTAACGCTGCTCGACGCTGTCGCCGAGCACGGATTCGACGCTCTCTTCGGAGGTGCGCGGCGCGATGAGGAAAAAGCGCGGGCCAAGGAACGGATCTTCTCCTTCCGCGACGCCTTCGGTCAGTGGGACCCTTCCAATCAGCGGCCCGAACTCTGGAATCTCTACAACGGACGTCTCACGCGCGGCGAACACATCCGCGCCTTCCCGCTCTCGAATTGGACTGAGCTCGACGTCTGGCAGTACATCAAGCGCGAAGTGCTGGAGCTCCCCTCCATCTACTTCGCCCACAACCGTGCCATGTTCGAGCGCGACGGGATGTTGTTCCCCGCCTCCGACTTCGTGCCGCGACTACCGGGCGAGGACTCATTCGAAGCGCGCGTACGGTTCCGCACCGTCGGTGACATGACGTGCACCGCCGGCGTGCGCTCGACTGCGGCGACGCTGGAGTCCGTAATCGCAGAGATCGCCGCGACCCGCATCACCGAGCGCGGCGAGACCCGCGCCGACGACCGCTTCTCGGAAGCCGCGATGGAAGATCGCAAGCGTGAAGGCTACTTCTAGTGCGCACAGATGCTGACCCGGCTACTGACCTAGTCACAGACTTGACTACAGACTTCGCTGCTGACCGGCCCAACCTCACTGCATCCGATCCGGACGGCCTGGACCGTCGCACGTTGCTACGGCTGACCACGGCCGGCTCGGTCGACGACGGCAAGTCGACCCTGATCGGCCGCTTGCTCTTTGACTCCAAACAAACCTTTGTTGACCAAATGGAGGCGATCGCACGCACCTCGCAGACGCGCGGTGAAGACGATGTCAATCTGGCTTATCTCACCGACGGCCTGCGTTCGGAGCGTGAGCAGGGCATTACGATCGATGTGGCCTACCGCTACTTCGCGACAACGCGGCGCAAGTTCATCCTGGCCGACACTCCCGGTCACGTGCAGTACACCCGCAACATGGTCACGGGCGCCTCGACCGCCGATGCCGCGTTGCTCTTGGTCGACGCCCGACGCGGCGTGCTGGAACAGACCCGCCGCCACGCCTATCTGTCGCAGCTGCTCGGGATTCGCCACTTCGTGCTCTGCGTCAACAAGATGGATCTAGTCAACTGGGATCAGTCGGTCTTCGAGAGCATCTCGGAAGAACTCACCCGTTTCTCTTCGCGCATGGGCGTCAGAGATGTCCGCGCCATCCCGATCTCGGCGAAGTATGGCGACTGGGTGGTGGAACCATCCGAGCAGATGCCCTGGTACACCGGACCGCCGCTGCTCGAGTTGTTAGAGACGCTCGAAACTGCCCCGAAGACCGCCACGCAGACAGAAAAGCACCATGCCGCGCGGTTCCCAGTGCAATATGTGATCCGGCCGCTGCGCGACCAATTTCACGACTACCGCGGCTACGCCGGCACGTTGGTCTCAGGCCTGCTCCGCGTCGGCGACCGCGTCAAGGTCATGCCCGCCGGCTTTGAAACGACCGTGTCCGCGATCGAACTTTTCGGCCAGACGCTGCGGGAAGTCTCAGCGCCGCTGGCGGTCACCATCCGCCTCGCCGATCAGCTCGATGTGCGGCGCGGCGCCATGATCACCGCCGCTGCGCACCCGCCCGTGGCCGCGAGGTCGCTCGATGCGCACATCTGCTGGATGTCAGACCGCATCCCCCTCCGCGCCCGTGACAAGCTGGTGATCAAACACACCACGCAGACCACCCGAGCCCTGGTCGAGGACATCAGCGCTCGCCTGGATGTCAACACGCTGGAGTACGACCTCACGGCCCAACAGCTCTCGCTCAATGAGATCGGCCGCGTGCGCTTGCGGCTGATGGCGCCGCTGTCCGTTGACCCATACGATGAGTCACGGGCGACGGGCGCGTTCATCCTGATCGATGAGGCGACCGCCGCCACGGTCGGCGCCGGGATGATCACCGCGGGGAAATAGCGCTCCATGCCACTTGAATGGAGACGAGCGTTCGCGCTCGGACTTCTGGCGCTGGCCGCAGCCGCGCTACTAGCGGCCGCCTGCCGCGCCGATCGCGGCTACAACGAGGACGAGCTCATCCTCGCCACGACTACCTCGCTCCACGACTCCGGCCTGCTCGACGAGCTGGCGCCGATCTTCGAGGCGGAACAGTCAATCTCAGTCAAGATCATCTCGGTCGGCACTGGCGCGGCGCTGCGCATGGGCGCTGAGGGCAACGCCGACGTACTACTCACGCACGCCCCCGCGTCCGAACGGGCGCTGCTCGACAACGGTGATGTCACCAGCCGCACCCTGGTCGCCTACAACGACTTCGTGATCATCGGCCCGCCCGACGACCCGGCTCGCATCGGCGGCAGCTCGGACGCGGCGGACGCACTGGCGCAGATCGCCCAGAGCGGCGCAGCGGGCGGTGCGGCGTTTCTATCGCGCGGCGACGATAGCGGCACGCACAAGAAGGAACGCGCGCTCTGGACCGACGCCGGGCTGTCGCCGGCGTTCGACACAGACGAGTGGTACAAAGAAGTTGGACAAGGGATGTCGGCGACGCTGACGGTCGCCAACCAACGCGGCGCCTACACCCTCACCGATCGCGGGACCTATCTGGCCTTGTCCAGTGACATTCCCAACCTGATCCCGCTGGTCGCGGGCGACGCGCGACTACTGAACTTCTACAGCGTGATGGAGGTCAACGGCGACAAGGGACGGATCAACACCGCCGCCGCCGCCGCATTCCGCGCATTCCTGCTGCGCGACGATGTCCAGGCGCTGATCGGCGGCTACCTCCGCGACGTCTACGGCCAGCCGCTCTTCATTCCCGCCGGCGAGGAAACCGAAACGTCGATCGCCGCCCGCAGCGACGCGCAGCCGTAAAGCGCCGCTTGAGCGGCGCTGGCGCACGCTGGGCGCAACTAGGATCGCGGCATGGAACTGATCTGGGACGGACTCCGCGAGGCCGCGCGGCTGTGGTGGACGGGCGATGCCGAGATCATCGAGATCACGCTGCGCACCCTCGCCATTTCCTCGGCCGCGACCGCACTGGCCCTGCTGATCGGCATTCCGTCCGGCGCAGTCCTGGCGCTGCGCCGATTTTGGGGGCGGGGGCTGCTCGTCGCCTCAGTGAACACCGGCATGGGGATGCCGCCAGTGGTGATCGGTCTGCTGGTGGCGCTCGTGCTGTGGCGCAGCGGGCCGCTTGGCGACCTCGACCTCATCTATACACCCACTGCGATGGTCGTCGCCCAGCTCCTGCTCAGCCTGCCGATGGTCGTAGGGTTTTCCCTGGCCTCGATCCAGTCGATCAACCCGCGCCTCATCGGTCAGATGTGGGCCATGGGCGCCAACCGACGGCAAGTGCTGTGGTTATTGATCCGCGAGACGCGGCTGGGTCTGCTCGCAGCCGTGATGGCTGGATTCGGCGCGGCCATCTCCGAAGTCGGCGCGTCGCTCCAGGTCGGCGGCAACCTGGCCGGCGAGACCCGCGTGCTCACCACCGCGATGGTGCTGGAGACGGGGCGCGGCAACTTCGAGGTGGCCATGGCGCTCGGCATCGTCCTGGTGCTGCTGGCCTTCGCCGTCAACCTCGTCCTCACCGCCGTGCAGCAACGCCGGTTTATCGCATGACCACAGATCCCGACACAACCGATACCAACACAGAGCGTGCTGAGGTGGGCGCTGGCGACCCGCACCTGCAAGTCCGCGACCTCGCAGTCCAGCGTGGCGGCGTCCCAGTCCTCGAGATCGACTCCCTGGACATCCGGCGCGGACGCGTCACAGTGGTGATCGGCCCAAACGGATGCGGCAAATCGACCTTGCTCGGCGCACTGCAGCTGGTGTTGCATCCGACGCGCGGCACACTACTCCTCGACGGCGCGCCGATGCATGCGAACCCGGTGCAGACGCGTCGGCGCATGTCGGCCGCCTTCCAGGAGCCGCTGCTGTTGAGTATGTCCGTGTTGGGCAATGTCGAGCTGCCGCTGCGGTTGCGCGGCGTCACCCGACGACGTCGGCGCGCGCAGGCTGAACACTGGCTGCAACGCTTTGGCATTGCTCCCCTGGCCGGACGGCACGCGCAACAGCTCTCGGGCGGCGAGGCCCAGCGGGTCAGCCTGGCGCGAGCGTTCGCCTCGCAACCGGAAGTGATGCTGCTCGACGAGCCGTTCGCCGGCGTCGACGCTCCCACGCGCGAAGGATTGATTGCCGACTTCGCCGACATACTCGCCGAGACCCGTCCAACGACGGTGCTGGTCACGCACGACCGCGACGAAGCGCTGCGGCTCGGCGACGACTGCGCGCTCCTGATCGATGGGCGCGTCCGTCAGACTGGCGCACCGGCGGAAATCTTTGATCGCCCCGCCGACCGTGAGGTAGCGGAGTTTGTCGGGATCGAAAACATCGTCCCGCGCGAGCGCTGGCCTTGGCCGCTCGATGCGCCTCCGGGAGGGCTGGTCTGCGTCCGCTCGGAACAGATCGGCCTCACGCGCGGCGAGGGAGCCGTGATCCAGCGCGCGAACCGCGTTGGGGCCATGGTGCGCGTCGTGGTAGATGTCGACGGGGTCGAGCTGGTCGCGCAGGTCTCGCGTCCACTGTGGAGCAGGCTCGACGCTGATGCAGGCGACGCTGTCGCCGCCTGTGCGCCGCCCGAAGCCATCCACGTCCTGCCAGAGCGGGGCGCGCCGACTTCCCCTGAGGAGCGCAGCAGAGGGTAGCGCCCTCGGGAGCTAGCGGCGGCAGGACGAGCGGAGGTGCCCGCCGACGCCTCCTACACCTCGAATATCCGCGCCAGTTCGGCGCGCGACGGCTCAGTGGCGACATGCTCGCCGTCGACCAGGATCGTTGGCGTGGAGCGATGACCCCGATTCAGCGACTGCACCAGCCGCGCCGCACCAGCGTCCTCATCGATATCTATGGTGCGGTAGGCAATCTCATGCTCGTCGAGAAAGCGGACGGCGCGGCGGCAGTCGCCGCACCAAACGTTGATGTACAGCAACACGTCGCGTTCTGCGTCCGCGTTGTCGTGCGCCGCGATCGGGCCGGCGGCGGGATCGATCTCGCATGCCTCGCCGAGCTGCACGTCGAGCTCCCCCACTTGAACCGCCTGACCTACTTGACTCGCGTGATCCGTCATGGTCAGCCTCCCTATTCGCCAGCACAGCCCGTTGCGGCGCAGCCCGCTTGCCTCTCAGGATACCCACTTGGGAACCTTGTGCAGTTTCAGGAAGTTGGTCAGCTCGCCCTGCCCCAGTGGCAGCCCGCCGGTGACCACCACCGAGTCTCCGGGCGTGAGCCCCAACTGCTCAACAGCGGCATGCTCGACGTCGAGCAGCATGCGTTCGATGGTCGACGGTGGATCGCAGTAGATCGGGTTGACGCCCCAGCTCAGCGCGAGCCGTTGCAGCACCGGTTCCGACGGCGCCAGCACGATCGTCGGCACGGGCAGCCGCACCTGCGAAATCAGGCGGCCCGAACGCCCCGAGACCGTGAAGATGATCACTGCCTTGACCTGCGGATGCTGCTCAACCGCGGTGGACACCGCCTGACTGATCGTGCGCGCGGTGTCACTGCTCAGTTCGACCGAGCGCGCCGTTCGTTGTGGGTCGCCCTGTTCGGCGGTACGGATGATGCTATCCATCATCGCCACGACCCCGACCGGTCGGCTGCCGACCGCAGTCTCGCCCGACAGCATCAACGCGTCAGCGCCGTCCCAGACGGCGTTCGCCACATCCGACGCCTCTGCCCGCGTCGGGCGGGCGCGCGTCGTCATCGATTCGAGCATCTGCGTAGCGATGATCACGGGCATCAGGGCGCGGCCGGCGGCACTAATGATCCGGCGCTGCGCCAACGGCACTTCGGCCGCACCCAGCTCCACGCCCAGATCTCCGCGAGCGACCATGGCCCCATCAGAGGCGTCGATAATCGCATCCAGATTCTCGATCGCCGACATGGTTTCGATCTTGGCAACGATCGGGAGGTCGCCGCCAGCATCGCCGACTACCTGGCGCGCCAACTCGAGGTCTCGCTGGTCGCGCACGAATGACAAGGCCAGCAGGTCGAAACCGTGCTCGACCGCAAAGCGGACGTTGACGCGATCTCCATCGGTTACCGCTGGCAGCAGACGTCCAGCGCCAGGCGCATGCAATCCCGCTCGCGACGTCAGCAAACCGCCAGCACGCACCGTCGTACGGATGCGCGCGCCGTCGATCGACTCCACGCGTAGATCCAGCTCGCCGTCCCGTAGATAGATGCGACCGCCAGGCTCGACTTCATCGGTCAGCGCGGCGTATGAACAACTAACGCTCAGCACACCGTCGTCGAAACTGCCCGCCCGCTCCGACCCGGTGAGGATCTCAACCTGATCATGTCGAGCGATCTCGACACCATGCGGCACTAGGCCGATGCGAATCTTGGGTCCTTGCAGGTCACCCAGTATTGCAATCGGCTTGCGCGTTTCGGTCTGCGCGCGGCGCACCGCGCCGACCGCGCGACGCCACGCCGCCGGGTCACCGTGTGAGAAGTTGATTCGTGCGACATCGAGCCCCGCCTGAACCAACTGCAGCACGGTGACGGGGTCGCTGGAGGCTGGGCCAAGCGTGGCCACGATCTTGGCGCGACGCCAATCAGTCATAGCGGCACCTCACGCCTCACGCCTGCCCCGACACCTGCCCCCCGCAGATCAGCGCCCAGACAACAAGCGAGCCACCCCCGTAAGGAAGATGGCTCGCTTGATGGTGTCGCCTGGTATGGACGGTATGCCCCCTGGTATGACTACCAGGTATGGCCACCGGCTCTAGTAGGCGGGGGCCGGCGGGGCGGGGACCGCGTTCGCGTCCGGCTTCTCGGTGACGAGACAGTTGGTCGTCAACACCATGCTGGCAATCGAAACGGCATTCTCGAGCGCTGCGCGCGTGACCATCGCCGGGTCGGCGATGCCCATATCAATCATGTCGCCATAGTCGCCGGTTGCGGCGTTGTAACCAAAGTTGACCGTCTCAGCATCCTTGACCGACTGCACGATCACGGAGCCGTCCTGACCTGCATTGATCGCAATACGGCGCATCGGCTCCTCCAGCGCGCGGTTGAGGATGCGCACACCGGTCGCCTCATCGCCGTCAAGCTCGACGCTGCCGAGCGATGGGATGACGTTGATCAGCGCCACGCCGCCGCCAGGGACCATGCCCTCTTCAACGGCAGCGCGGGTCGCCGACAGCGCATCTTCGACGCGATGCTTGCGCTCCTTCAGCTCGACCTCAGTGGCGGCGCCGACCTTGATCACGGCGACGGAGTTGGAGAGCTTGCCCAGTCGCTCCTGCGCCTTCTCGCGGTCCCAGTCACTCTTCGCCTGCTCGTAGACGTGGCGGATCTGGTTGACGCGGTCGTCGATAGCAGACGGCTCGCCGTTGCCCTCGATGATGGTCGAGGTCTCCTTGGAGGCGATGAAGCGGCGCGCACGACCGAGCTGTGCGACCTCAGCTGTGTCCAGCTGGCCGCCGAGCTGCTCGGAGATCACCTCACCACCGGTCAGGGTGGCGATGTCGCCGAGGTTGTCTTTCTGGCGGTCGCCGAAGCCAGGCGCCTTGACCGCGATCACGTTGATCGTGCCGCGCAGCTTGTTCACGGCCAGCGTCGCCAGCGCTTCACCGTCGACGTCTGAGGAGATGATGACCAGGTTCTTGGTCACCTTCAGCACTTTCTCGAGCAGCGGCAGGATGTCCTGCACCGCAGAGATCTTCTTGTCAGTGACGAGGATGTAGGGATCCTCGAGCTCGGCCTCCATGCGATCGGGGTTGGTCACGAAGTAGGGCGAGATGTAGCCACGGTCGAACTGCATCCCGTCGACGTACTCAACCTCAGAGCGGATGCCCTTGCCTTCTTCGACGGTGATCACGCCGTCCTTGCCGACCTTCTCCATGACCTCACCGATCAGCTCGCCGATGTTCGGGTCGGCGGCTGAGATACCGGCGATCTGCGACATCTGCTCGCGGGTGGTCACGCGGACGGCCTTCTCGCGAATCGCATCCGAGAGGAGTTCGACACCCTGCTCGAGGCCGCGCTTGAGGGCCATCGGGTTGGCCCCGGCGGCTACGTTGCGCATCCCCTCATTGACGATCGCCTGGGCCAGCACGGTCGCGGTGGTGGTGCCGTCACCGGCGATGTCGTTGGTCTTCGAGGCCACCTCCTTGGCGAGCTGCGCACCAATATTGTGGAAAGGATCCTCGAGGTCAATGTCGCGCGCGATCGTGACGCCATCGTTGGTGATCGTGGGTGCGCCGAACGTCTTGGCCAGCACGACGTTGCGGCCCTTCGGTCCGAGCGTGATTTTGACCGCATCGGCGAGCGCGTCGATGCCGTCACGCAGCGCCTGACGCGCTTCCTCGTCGAAGAGCAGTGCCTTGGCCATGTGCGGGTCTCCTTACGCGAAGTTACGGGGAAATGGTGCGAGTTTTGTTGACGCTAGCACTCACAGTACGAGAGTGCCAACACATGCATTGTGTCGAACATCCCTCGACAACGCAAGTGCTGTGGGCATGATTTGACACTGCGATCTGCAGCGCTCTCAACCGCTGTTAAATCCGCTACAAGCCTGCCCAACCCCCTCTAGGAGCCCCCTCTAGGAGCCAGGCGAGGGGACGCAATCGAATCACCGCGACGGCGCGAATCGCGGAAACGGGCACGGGACCGAAGCGACGGCTGTCCGTACTGCGCGCCGGCTGGTCGCCAACCACGAACCAGCCGTCCGACTCCTGCGTCAGCGCGCGCTTGATGAACAGCGTGCGACCTCGCTCGAAGGCGACGATCCGACCTGGTCGTACCCTGACCCATCGCGATGAGAGCGCCAGCACCACCTGGCCCGCTTGCAGCGTTGGCGACATCGAATCACCTTCGATGCGCAGCACGTAGAGCAGGCGCGGCATGGGCAGCAGGGGTGGCGCCAACGCACTCGACGTGACGGCTAGAAGTCGTCCATCCCGAAATCGCCCATGCCAAAGTCGTCGTGACTGTGGCCATGATCGTGTCCGCCCATGCCGCCCATACCAGGCATGCCGCCACCCATATCGGGCATGTCGTCCATGCTGAAATCATCGAACGACGACGCGGAGGAGCCGGTATGGATCGCAACGCCAGCCCCGAACACACGGGCGCCAACGCCATCATCGCAGGCCGGACAGGCAGCGGACTCGGGCGCCTGCCCCATCTTGGCGAGCAGGTCAAACACGTTCGTGCACGCGGCGCACTTGTATTCGTACATCGGCATAGGTTCACTCCTCCCGAGCGTAAGACTGCATCAATGGGCGGTCGGTCATATCTTACGACGGTGGCGCCCGGACTCATCATGACTGAGGAGGCATCCATGCCCGACATCCGAGACTTCTGCGACCAGCTCTGGCGCGGCGAGATTGACACGATCTTCGACGCTCACCCTGTCTCCTCACCTTGGAACGATCGAGAGCCGGAGGAGATCGACGATGGGCTGCTCTACATCAAGTCCGCGGCCTCCATGAACACGCTCGATACGGGCGACGGGTTGGTCATGATCGACACCGGTACCGCCCGCGACTCGGAGGGGCTCTATCAGGCCGTCCGCGCCTGGCGGCCCCGCGTGCCGCTGCGTGCTGCTGTCTTTTCCCACCACCACGTCGACCACATCTTCGGCGTCGGCCGCTTCGACGACGAGGCCGCAGCCCAGGGACGCCCGCGGCCGACCGTCTACGGCCAGCAACACATCGCCCAACACTTCGACCGCTACCAGCGCACGGTCGGCTACAACACAGCGATCAATTCCCGGCAATTCATCCCGCCCGGGCGTGACGCCGCGACCATGCGGATTCCCTGGCCGAGCGAGTTTCGTTACCCCGATGTCACCTTCGACCGCGCCGTGCGCTTCAGCGTGGGCGAACTCACTTTCGAGGTCACGCACACCCGCGGCGAGACCGAAGACGCCGCCTGGACCTGGGTACCCGAACGGAAACTGCTGTTTCCCGGCGACCTGTTCATCTGGGCCGTACCCAACGCCGGCAATCCGCAAAAGGTGCAGCGCTGGGCGGGGGAATGGGCCGAAGGTCTACGCCAGATGGCCGGCACGGGCGCGGAGATCATGATCCCCGGCCACGGCTTCCCAATCTTTGGCGCCGACCGTATCGCCGAGGCGCTCAACGACACCGCTGACCTGCTCGACGAGATTGAGAGCCAGACGCTAGCGCTGATGAACGAGGGCTACACGCTCGACCGCGTGCTCCACTCCGTGGAGCTGCCGCGACGGCTGTTGGACAAACCATGGCTGCGCTCGGCCTACGACCACCCCGAATTCATCGTGCGCAACGTCTGGCGCTTCTTCGGCGGCTGGTACGAGGGAGAGCCCGACCGCCTGCTGCCCGCTCCGCGCTCAGCGGAAGCGGCGGAGTGGGTGACGCTCGCCGGCGGCGTGCCGCCCGTACTCCAGCGGGCGCGGGCGCAGATGCAGAACGGCAATCTGCAACTCGCCTGCCACCTGATCGAAGGTGCGGCGTTGGCCGCGCCCAACTCGCCAGAGGTCCATGAGCTTCGCGCCGAGATCTACGAGGCGCGCGCTGCTGAGCAGGAGTCGTCCATGGCGCGCGGCATCTTCACCTTCGCCGCATCCTCCAGCCGCCACGGCGCGCGCGACATGTTCAACCGCTAATCTCGGCACCTGTCTGCCCACCGGCGCGGGGGCCGAGCAGCGCTGAGACTATGGCAATCGTTCACTGCGGAAGTGGTGCGACGCGAATGCAGCGCCACGCTCGATCTGAACCATCGCGCGCTCGTGGATCAACTCATTGGAGACCCCCTGGTTCAGTCCACGAGTGAACGTCGCGTCCTGCAGCGGCCATTTCAGCCCGACCGTCGTGATCCCTTCAACCCGTTCGCTGACGGCGGTAATGCTGACGTAGTCTCCGATCTGCCCCTGGAAGTGCGCCTGCCGCACACCGTCGCCGTTGAGCGCCGTCAGCGCAGTCCAACCATTGACGGACCAGGTCGGGATTTGGCGCAAGTCGGGATGCGTCAATAGATACAGATTGGCCACCGCGTGGTCGTAGCGCGGACCGCCGAACAGCCCGACGAAGATGACGCTCGTCGCCCCCCGTTGCAGAGCGAGTTCGAGCGCGACCTGACCATCGGTGCGCTCTTGCGGTGCCGGATGCGGCTGAAACTCGACACCCACCGACCTGAGGTGGAAGAGATCGTCCCCAGCGAGGGAGTCGAGGTCGCCAATCACGACGTGCGGCAACATGCCGAGCTGCCGCAGCCGGTTCGCACCGCTGTCCGCAGCGACGATCAATCCAGCGCCGTCGAGCGCCGAGCGCACCAGCGGGGAGTCGTGAATCTCCCCGGCCAGCGCGATCACGGCCTGCACGACGCCCTGCAGCGTCGCTAGTCGGCGACCGGCTCGGGGGCGGCCGGGGCTTCAGCTCCGCTGCTCGCGCCGTTCGCAGACTGCGCCTGGCTGGCGGCGGCCGCCTGCTGGAAGGCGGGCGGCAATTCCTTGCCAGCGTCGGCGAACGCCTTGGCCATCGCCTTCTGGCCCGCGCCAAAGATGTCAAGCTGGCGATCTTCGACGAAGTCGCGCGAAGCCACGATTCTGTCAAGCTGACCCTGGTAGCGGGGCGCCACGTAGCGCATCAGTAGCTCGTAGCTACGCTTCGTTGCCTCGCTCGATGCCCATTCGTGGTGCATGGAGAGCAACCCGCCGATGCCGCCGGCACGGTCATGCAGCGCCTCAATCTGATCGACTGCATCGTCTGGGGAACCGACGATCACCATGCCCTTATCGATCGCTTCCTCAATCGTGTCCGCCATCTGCAAGGCGATGCCGCCGCGACGGCCGGGATCGCGAACGTCGCCAACATAGGCGCGCTTCAGGAATCCGGCGCGGACGTCCTCGATCGCCTGCGCCCGAGTCTCGGCGATGTGTATAGCAATCACGACGCGCCAGTTCTTGCGCGAGACGTCGTGCCCGTGCTCCTCAGCCGCCTCGGCGTACCAGTCCCAAACGTTGCGCATGCCGTCAGAGTCCGCGCCGCCGACCGAGAGCAGGCTCGCTCCGTGCTTGCCGGCGAGCTGCGGACCTGAGGGCGTCAAGATCACCGCGACCGCCATCTCGGGGTGTGGATCCGAGTACCAGGCCATCTGCAGCCGCGCCTCCGTCAGCGAGAACCAGTCGGTCTCCATCGTGACCGGCTCGTCCGACCGCGCGAGCTGCATCACCGCTTCGAACGATTCGGCCATGCGGCGGCGTTGCGTGGTCGGCTCGATTCCCATCTGCACCGCGTCCGACGTCAGAGCGCCTGGCCCGACGCCGAGCATCACTCGGCCACGCGTCATGTGATCGAGCTGGAGCAGATCGTCAGCGACCATCAGCGGGTTGTGATACGGCAGCGAGACGACGCCGGTGCCGAGCTTGATGTGCTTGGTGCGCTCGGCCAACGCGGCGATGAAGATCATTGGATTCGAGATCAACTCGCGGGCAAACGAGTGATGCTCTCCGATCCAGGCCTCGTCATAGCCAAGATCGTCGAGGTGCTCAATCAGCTCGACATCGCGCTGCATAGCCAGCGTGGGGTGCTCTCCCACGCTGTGGAACGGCGCCAGAAACAAGCCGAACTTCATTCGTCGGGGTCGCCAGGACATGGGGATACACCTTCACTACAGCACTACAGAGCGTCAACAGATCGAGGATAGCGCCGACCGTGGTCGCTTGCCGCCGGAGGCGCTTAGAGTTTGGCCAGGATTGCGGCCATCAAGGCAAACAACCCGCCGCCGATCAGCATCATCACGGCCCACATGATCTTCAGTTGGACGCTGATTTGCCGCTCAGTAGCTCCGAGCGACTCGCGGAACTCAGTCCGCAGCTCATCGCGGACCGCGTGCAGCTCAGTCCGGAGCTCATCGCGGGCTGCGTGCAGCTCGGACCGAGTCGCAAACCTGCTGACCATTCGGTCGACGGCGCGATCGATCACTTGGCGCAGCACGCGCGCCTGCGTTTCCTCGAGCCCTGCCTCGATCAGATCTGTTTCAAGATCTTCGGTGACGGGATTTCCGACTGGATCGGTTGCGACCATGATTTGAGGTCCTCATCCAGTGCCTGCAGTGTATAGACTGCTCAGCCAAGCACCTCAGGATTGACAATCGCCTCGGGCTGGTTGCCGCCCAGCACGTTGACGACGTTGCGGGTCGCCAGGGCGCGCATCGCGTAGCGCGTCTCCTCGGTCGCAGTGCCGATGTGTGGGAACGTAATCACGTTGGACAGCTTCACGATCGGCTCCTCAGGATCGGGGGGTTCCTGCTCGAGCACATCCAGGCCAGCGCCAGCGATCCGACCAGCAACCAGCGCGTCATGCAGCGCCGCCTGGTCGACGGCGGGTCCGCGCGACGTGTTGATCAGATAGGCCGTCGGCTTCATCAAACCGATCTCCCGCGCGCTGATCATGTGTCTCGACGACTGGTTCAAGTCAGTGTGAATGCTGACGAAGTCCGACTCCGCCAGCAGCTCGTCCAGCGTTCGCCGCTCGGCTGGCGGCGCATCGGCTGGCGACGTATCGAAAATGTCGTACCAGAGCACCTTCATGCCTGCGAACACGGCGCGGCGAGCGACCTCGCGACCGATACGTCCGAAACCGACGAGGCCAATCGTCTTGCCCAGCGGATCGTTGGCCAGAGCCGGATACGGTTCGCGCCGCCCCCAGCCCCCCGAACGCGCATAGGCCTCAAACTCCATCAAGCGGCGCGAGAGCATCAGCAGCAGCGCCATGGTCAGGTCAGCAACTGCGGCCGAGAGCACGCCTGGCGTGTTACACAGCGCGACGCCGTTGGCCGTCAGCAAGGGCACGTCGAACGCGTCGAAGCCGACCGAGGTCGTCGCCACCACCTTGAGCTTGGGTGCGAGATCGAGGATCTGTTGATCGACGCGCACGATCGGCGAGAGCAGCACACCGTCGGCATCCTTCACTGCCTCGATGAACGCACCGCGGTCGCGTCCATCAACGACGCGCACATCGCCCGCGGCGGCCAGCATGTCATGCAGCTCATCCTCGATCGGTACGGCTTGGACGATGGTGGGCATACGTTCCTCGCTTCGCTGTAACTGGCTGTAACTGGGGCGTGACTGGGCTAGCCGCAGGGTAGTCGGCTACTGCTACTCGAGCCGATAGACCCGCAGGGCGGTGTCGTGAAACATCAAGTCGCGCTCGTCCGAGGGATAGTCGGCGACCAGCTTGAAAAACTGGTTCCAGAGCACGGTGTAGCTGCACGAGGCCTTGTCGACGGGAAAGTTGCTCTCGAACATGCAGCGCTGCGGTCCGAAGGACTGGATCGTGTGCTCGTACCAGCGGCGGTTCTCAGTCAGCAGCTCGTCCGATGACGGCGCCGTCGGACGCTCGTGCCAGCCGAAGCCGTTGACGATCATCTGAATTCCGCCCACCTTGGCGACCACGTTGTCGCACGTGGCCAGCTCTGAGATCGAGGCCCGCCATTCGGCGAAGACCTCGTCGCGACGGCCGCCATACGGTCCCAGCCCCAGTGGGCCGCCGAGATGATTGAGGATGATCGTGGTCTCGGGAAATGCGCGGGCCAGGTCGGTCAGCTCGGGAATCTGGGGATGGTAGAGCCAGGCCTCGAAGCTGAGACCGCGCGGGCCGAGCTCGGCGAAGCCCTCGCGATAAGTCTCGTTCAGATATAGATGCGGCTGATCCACGATCCGGGAATTGGGCACGTCAGGCGACGGGTCCCAGCTCGCATGGTGGCGGATGCCGCGGAAGCGGTCGCTGAGCGCCAGGTGCGCGTCCAGCACCTCCCCGACCGCAGTGCCCAACAACAGATCAGCGTGCCCCACAATGCCGCTACTCGCCCGCATATCTCCATAAAGTCCACTCGCGCTCTGCGCGGCGATGCCGGCGACGAACTCTGTCTCGCCGAGCGGCGCCATCGCCGTCGACGCGTCCGCGTTGTACATCGCGCCGCACTCAATGAACACGGTCTGGCGCACATTGAGATCGCGCGTGTCCTCCAGTAGCTCGTCGAGGAAGTAGCGTAATCTCGGCCCGCCGGGGCGCGCATCCCAGAGGTGGTGATGCGGATCGATGATCTTCTGCTCGGGATCGAGCGCCGGCTCGACGTGGGTGGCGAGCCAGTCGAAGTTGTCAGTGACCATATCGCGCTCCTAAGCGCCCATCAGCTCGCGCAGACCGCGGCCCAGTTCGGTGTAGCCCTGATTGAGCAGGAACCGGTCCCAGCCGATGCAGAAATGCTTGACGCCCAGGTCGAGGTAACGCTGGGCCTGGGCGACCGCGCCGATCTCAATCCGCGGCGCGACGCCGTAGGCGATCGACTGGGCGATCACTGTTTCCTCCGCCTCGCGGAGCTCCTCAGGCGACGGACGCTCGTCGAAGGAGAAGCCGTAGTCCGACGGTCCCCACTGGGTCATGTCGACCTTAAGCTCGGCGGCGCGCTCCAGGATCGCGCCGATGTCCTGAAGCGCGACCCGCTTCTCGATCATGATCACCGTGACTATGCCTTCGAGGTCGGCGCCATAATCGCCCGCGGCATAGCCGGCCAAAGCTGGACGCCGCGTCTTCACGCCCATCTGCCCGACGCCGCCCGCGACGCCGGGCTTGTCGGGACGAATCGCTTCGAGCGCGCGGTCGACGTCGTCCGGCGTGCGGATGTCGGTATAGAGCACGGCCTTGAAGCCTGCGCCGAGCGCCGCCTGCGCCCAGAACGTCTGGTTGGCCTGGTCGAGCTTGATCATCAGCGGCAGACCGCCACACTGCGCCGCCCGCGCCAGGTGGTAGAGCGTCTTCATGTCGAACGTCGAATACTCGGCGACATACTCGCCGTAGTCGAACTGTCCTGTGTCGCCGATCAGCTCAGCGATGTCTGGGTCGTTGAACAGAAAGTGCGTACCAATCGTCGGTGCGCCGGCGTCCAGCTTCTCGCGGAAAGTGTTGCTCATCACGGCCATCAGAGCGATCTCCTTTACCAGGTCGCATTAGCCTAGTGCAGAATCCCGCCGCGCGAGCATCGATCGCGCCAGCGGCATCGGGGAGCATTCGATGTCTGACTGGACCAATCAGCTCTACTTCGGCGACAACCTGCCTGTGCTGCGCGAGCGCATTGCGGCGGAGTCGGTAGACCTGATCTACCTCGATCCGCCGTTCAACTCCAATGCCAGCTACAACGTGCTCTTCAAGGAAGGATCCGGGGAAGAGTCAGCCGCGCAGATCACCGCCTTCGACGACACCTGGCACTGGACGATCGAATCAGAGCGTGCGTATCGCGAGGTCGTCACACAGGGACCCGACAAGCTCAGCAGATTACTTCAAGCGCTACGCGAATTCCTGGGCCAGAATGACATGATGGCCTATCTAACGATGATGGCCCAGCGCCTGGCGGAATTGCACCGCGTGCTGAAGCCCACCGGCAGCATCTACCTACACTGCGACCCCACCGCCAGCCACTATCTGAAGCTATTGATGGACGCCACGTTTGGAGCCGAACGCTTCCGCAATGAGATCATTTGGCGTCGAACAGGGGCGCACGGAAATGCACGCCGATTTGGGCCAATCCACGATAATCTTCTCTTTTATACAAAAGGCCCCAACTACATATGGAGGCAGCCGAAAGGCCGCTACATGAAAGGCCACGTCAATGACTATTTCGTGAAGGACGAACAGGGTTGGCGAACCAACTATTACGGAAATGTCCTTACGGGATCTGGCATCACAAAGCAAGGCGAATCAGGAAAACCTTGGAGAGGTTTTGACCCGTCAGCGAAAGGGAGGCACTGGGCGATCCCTGGTCGTTTATTGGCAGAAGTAGATGAAGATCTAACCCATCGCACTCAGCATGAGAAACTAGACAGGCTGTACGAATTGGGTTACATAAAGATCGAGCCAGGCGCAGCATGGCCAATCTACCAACATTACATTACGGCTGACGACGGACCGGCATTATCAGATATCTGGGCATATCAGCCCTACACTGAACAGATGGTATTCGGTACTGCTGATGGCATCGATGCTGAGGTGCGCTGGTTAGCGCCTCGCGACCAAGAGCGACTCGGCTATCCGACGCAGAAGCCGGAGGCGTTGTTGGAACGCATCATCAAGGCCAGTAGTAACGAGGGTGATGTCGTGCTCGATCCGTTCTGCGGTTGCGGCACCGCCGTCGCGGTCGCCGAGCGCCTGAAGCGCCGCTGGATCGGCATCGACCTCACCCACCTCGCCATCTCGCTGATGAAACATCGGCTGCACGACACATTCGGCGACGAGCTCTCGCCCTATCGCGTGATTGGGTTGCCCGAGGACGTCGCCAGCGCTCGCGCGCTCGCGACCGAGAGCGAGCATGACGGCCGCTACCAGTTCGAATACTGGGCGCTCGGCCTGGTCGACGCGCGCCCGTCCACCGGCAAAAAGGGCGCGGACTCTGGGGTTGACGGCTATATCAATTTCTTCGACGATAATTCCGGCAAGGCCAGACGGATCATTGTCCAGGTCAAAAGCGGGCACGTCAATCGCAGCATGATCGCAACGCTCAAAGGCGACATGGAGCGCGAGGGCGCCGCGCTTGGCTTCTTCATCACACTCGAACCGCCAACCGAGCCGATGCTGCAGGAGGCCATCGCGGCGGGCTTCTACGAACCGGGTGGGCTGTCAGGCAACCAGTATCCCAAAGTGCAAATCCTCACAATTGAACAATTGCTGAGTGGTGACCAACCTGAGTACCCTCGCTTCGCGGCGTCCGGCACATTCAAACGCGCCCCGCGACACGTCCGAGAACAGGGCACCCAAGGCGGGATGTTTGGCGACTGAACCTAGACCTCTACGAACAGATCGAGCGAGGAGTCGACCTCAGGCGTTGAACTGAGGAATCAGGTAGTCGTGATCCTTGGCATAGACCTGGACGCGGCCACGCCCGCCGTCACTGATCGCGATCCGATCCTGGCCGTCAATCGCGATCCCGCGTGGGCGATCGAACAGACCAAACTTAATCAACTCCTGCGGTGTCACCCGCTGGAAGGCGCGCATATAGTCAGGATTGACGTCCATCACCCGCTGCGCCGCCTGCGAAAACACATGTGCATCGCCGTACAACCCGCAGATGATGTCACCGTCGGGATAGTAAATCTGCACGCGCCGGTTGCCCCAGTCGCATACGTATACGTCACCTTCGCTATCCACCGCGACGTCGGCCGGCCGATTGAGCGCGCCGCCGTCGTCGATCCCCTCGAACTGCGAGCCGAACGCCGCTAGCGGCTCACCATCGGGCGCGAACTTCTGCACGCGGTCGTTGGCCCAGTCGGCGACGTAGACCGCGCCCGACGGGGCGATGGTGATGCCCCACGGCTGATTCAGCTGTCCCGCTGCGCAACCCTCCGACCCCCACGCCCCGAGATAGGAACCATCCTTGCCGAACTGCTGCACGCGGTGATTGAGGCTGTCAACGACGAACAAGTTATCGTCGGCATCAAAGGCGAGCCCGGCTGGTCGGTTGAGTTGGCCAGGTCCTGAACCAAACTCACCCCAGTCGCCGATCGGCGCGCCTTCGGCGTCGTAGCCGTAGATCCGGTGCTTGTAGGAGTCAGCGCACCAGACCGTACCGTCGTGAGACAGCGCCAGCCCCTGCGGCCAGATCAGGTCACCCTGCCCCATTTCACCGAGATACTCATCCTCGACGCGGTACTTGAAGATGCGCGCCGGCGCGAACCCTTCGGCCGCTCCGGTGTCGGCGATGTACATCGTGCCAGCGACGTTGGACGCGATCGGTGTGGGGTAGGTGAACCCCTGCGGACCGACGAAGTGTCCAATCGAGTGACTGAAATGCCAGGTGCGCCCGGCCACTGACTTGGTCAGCATGATTGCCCCTCTCCGCCGTTGCGTCTCGCTCAGTTACTCGCTGACCCCTGACGACCGCCTGACGACTCGCTGACAACAGTCAGGCGACGCCTCAGAACGGCTCGACGAAGCGCAGCTTCTCAAACTTGCCGTCCACAATCGGCTGAGCATCCAGACCCATCCAGTCCTCCAGCAGGGTCGAGTAGACGCCGCGAAAGTCATGGTTCGGCACAAGATCACCCTGGTCGAGATCCTTCGGGTTGATGCTCGGGAACTCCCCGTGCATCCCCCCAGTGACCTGCGGACCAATCACGAAGCAGCCACCGCCTGCGCCGTGATCAGAGCCGGAGCCGTTGTCCCGCACGCGACGACCGAACTCGGTGAACAGGAACATGACCACGTTGCGATCACGCTCATGCGCGCGCAGATCGTCCCAGAAGTCAGCGATGGCGCGCGAGAGGTCCGTCCACAGCTTCTCGAAGACCGGCTTCTGGTTGGCGTGCGTGTCGAAACCGATCAACTGGGTGTAGAACACGCGTGTACCGAGGTCGGCGCAGTGAATCGTCGCGATGTCGCGTAGGCTGCGGGAGATCTGTTCCGTGCCCCACTCGACGGACGTCTCGTAACGTCCGAGCCCTTCCTTCAGGATGTCAGCGCCCTTCAGCGCATCCAGCCCGGTGCGCCCCAGGTATTCCTGAACGTTGCCGGTACCGATCGCGCGGCCATACATGTTGACGAAGCGCTCGAGCATCTTTTCGCGCTGGCGTTGTTGCTCGACGCCGGTCAGCAAGCCGTAGGTGGAGAGATCCGCAACCGAGGCGACCGTCACGCCTGGCACGACCAGCGCCCGCGGCAGCCCTTGCCCGATATGGACGCCCGTGACCGGGTTCACGCCAGCCGGATCGAGGTCGCGGATCGCGCGGCCCACCCAGCCCTCAGTCCCCACCTTGGTCGGTTCACACGTGTGCCAGATGTCCATCGAGCGGAAATGCGAGCGCGGCGAGTTGGGGTAGCCGACTCCATGAACCAACGCCAGATCGCCCTGGTCGTAGAGCTCGTTCAGCGGCGCCATTGTCGGGTGCAGACCGAACTCGTCGTCGATCCGCAGCACTTCGTCCTCACCGATACAGAGCCCGCCATTGCGGGCGTCGTGGTAATGCCCGTCGGCATAGGGCACCACGCTGTTCATGTAGTCGTTGCCGCCAGACAGCTGGATGATGACCAGGACAGGGTCTGCGGCGCGGGTCTCGGTGGTCATGTCGGTGTCTTTCTGTGCCGGTTCAGATTGGGATCGAGTCAGATTGGGATCGAGATTGCAGACGCAGCTGCAGTCGCAGACCGCTCTGCACGCACTGTCTATCCGAACTGATACTCCGTAGTGGCGGCGATCAGGGCCAGCATCTCACCGACCCGCTCGGCAGCGCGTGCGTAGCCCGCGCGGTCAGACCATGACACGCCACCCTCCTCCGAGGCGTGCTCGATGAGCTCCTGGCGCGTCTCGGAGGCCACGTCCAGAGGGCCGATCAGGTCGAGGCAATGGTCCACCAGCTCAGCGGGGGCCATCTGCGCCCCATTGGCGGCTGCGACACGCTCGACGATTCGCTGCACGCCGGGCAGCTCCAGGTTGCTGACGCGATCAGCGACGAAGTTGATCCGTTGCACGACGGCACCGCTGTTGATCCAGTCGCGCCCAGTCTGCCAGCCCTCGACGGAAGGCGGATTGTGCAGGCTCTGACCCATATGCGCCGACTCCTGGCCGACCTCGACCAATTCGAGCTGCGGGCCCTGCAGGTCGCCGGTGAGGCGCAGCGTGCCGACGACGGTCTCAACCGGGCTCTTGACCTTCTGGAACATCGCCGCTTTGAAAAAGTCGGCGTTGAACAGGGCGCGCAGCACCGGCTTGATTTCAAAGTTGGCATCGGTAAACACGCGGGCGAGATACTCGATCGCCTCGGGATCGCGAGGCGGTTCGATGTTCCAGGCCGGCACCTGCGGTTCGTCCGCTACGAAGAAGTTGTACAGATGCCGCACGATGAAGCGCGGGCAGGCCGGCTGCTCGAGGATGATGTCGATGATGTCGAAGCCGTCAAAATTGCCCCTGCGGCCTAGAAACTCCTTCTCGCCGTAGTCATGCTCCTCAGGTCGGAACTCGTACTGGAAGAAGAAGCGGTGGTTGGGCACGCGTGGAATCTTCGGCCCCAGCGTCCAGCCCGTAAAGGCCCGCGCGCACTCGAACACATCCCGCTCCGTATAGTGGCCGACCCCCATCGAGAACAGCTCCAGCAGCTCCCGTCCCCAGTTCTCATTGGGCGAGCGCTTGTGATTCTCGTGGTTGTCGAGCCAGTAAATCATGGCCGGATTCTGGGCCAGCATGATCAGCAGATCGCGGTAGTTGCCCATCCCGTGATCCCGAAACATATCGATCTGGGCAATGATGTGGTTGTCGTTGTCGACCTTCGAGTTGCCCGTCGCGAACACGTGATGCCAGAAGAGCGCCATCTTCTCTTCCAGCGGTCGCTGCGTATTGACCATGTGGTAGAGCCAGTTGGCCGCGCCGGGATGCGTCGCCGGGCCGCCCGTCTCCAGCGACGGCTGATAGCGGAAGAGTTGGTTGCTATCCGCTCGGAGCGCATGCACGGGCGGGTCAATCAGCTCCTCGACCGTCTGCGCGTAACCTTGCGCGGCGCGGCGCTCCAGCTCGTCACGGTCGGCGTTGAAGCCCGCCCGACGCATCAGGTGCGCCATCAGCGCAATCTCTTGTCTGTCTGCCATTCCAGCCCTCTGATTTCCGCCAACGCGCTTTGCATCGCGCCTTACATGCCGTGGGTTACGCAAAAGCTAACAACTTCGTCAAGCCAATACGAGCGGGCGAGCGGCGGCTCAGTACCACTTCTCCTTGTCGACGACGTTGACGAACTCGCCGCCCGACAAGAGCGCGCGGACATTGGCGCGCACCAGCGCAAATCGGCGATCATCGAGGTTGTCCGCATCGGCGACGGCGATATGCGGCGTGATGATCACATTCTCCATCGACCAGAGCGGATGACCGGCGGGCAGCGGTTCGAGCTCGAACACGTCCAGCCCGACCCCAGCGATCTCGCGATCCTCCAGCGCCCTCACCAGATCGTCCAGCCTGCAGGTCATGCCTCGCCCGATGTTGATGAAGTAAGCAGAGCGCTTCATCGCCCCAAATCGAGCGGCCTGCCACATGAACTCCGTCTCCGGCGTATGCGGGACGGTTGTGATGACGAAGTCGGCCTCTGGCAGGCGTCGGTCCAGCTCGGAGGGCGGGATCAGCTCGCCCTCGATGTTCGATTCGGCGCGTGGGTCGACGCCGATCACTCGGCAGCCGAACGCGTTGCAGAGGCGGGCTGTCTCAGCGCCGATCCCGCCGACGCCGTTGATCAGCACCGTCGACTGACTGAGGTCCACATAGCCACGTCGGCGCGCGCGCGGATCCCAACGAGCCTCAGCCTGCGCGGCCGCGTAGTAGGGAAGTCCCCGCGCCAGGGCCAACATATACATCAAGATGTGTTGCGCAATGTGGTCGGAGTAAATCCCACGCGGATTACTGACTGTGACGGGGTGCTCCGCCAGCTCCGGGTAGTACCAACCGAGCGGCGGGCCGGCAAACGGATTCTGCAGCAGTCGCAGGCGCTCGACCGTCGGCAGCACATCTGGCGGCACCCAGCCGTAGACGCCGTCCGCGTCGATCAACTCTCGCGCGGCCTGGGCATCGTCCTCCACCAGCACGACATCGAGCCCCGGGAACTCATCCCGCAACCGTTGCGCCCATCCTCGGAGCGCGGCGTCGATCGGCGGCAGCAGGACATACTTCGTCATCCATCACCTCATTCCAGTGCACCGTCTGCGGCCAGACGAGCGATCTCGGCGTCACCCATGCCCAACAGTTCGCGCAATACCGCATCAGTGTGCTCGCCCAGCATCGGCGCGCGCTCCAGGGTTCGCGGCTCCAGGTGGGCGAACTCCCACGGCGCGCCGTCAATCCAGACATCAAATCCCGGCTTCGACGGTTGCTCGACGCGCTGGTAGTGAGCGCGGAAATGCTCGTCGACATCCATCATCTCGGCGAGGTCTTCGACGGCGCTGGCGGCGATGCCGACAGCTTGCAGCGCCTCCGCTGCCTCCCACTTGGATCGTCGCGCGGTCCAAACGCCGATCGCAGCGTCGATCTCGGCTTGCTGGGCGCGTCTGCCTGGCAACGTCCGCAGCGCTGCCGCGTCTCCCCATTCAGGATGGCCGATCAGGGCGGCGAGCGACGGCCACTGCTCGTCGAACTCCAGCGCGACGGCGATCCATTGGTCTTCACCTGCTGAGGGATACACGCCGTGGGGACACATGTTGGGATCGCTGTTGCCAGGTCGCGGCAGGTCTTCGCCGAGTTGGCGGAACTGCATCCACTGGGCGCCCAGCAGTGCGACGGTCGCACTGAGCTGACTCAGTTCGATCTCGCGCCCCGCTCCACTCCGCGTACGCGCCCGCAGCGCAGCGAGCACCGCCGTGACGCCGATGTGCGGCGTCGTGAAGTCCGGGTAGGCGACACCCATACCGCGCGGCGGCTGATGCGGGAAGCCCATCAGAAAGTTCATCCCCGACGCGGCTTTGAGCAAGTTGCCAAGCGAGCGCAGCGACCGCCAGGGGCTAGCGCCACCGACACCAGGCAAGTGCAGCAGCACCAGACGCGGGTTGATCTGGCGCAACGTCTCCCAGGGGAACCCCATCCGGGCGAGCGAACCGGCGGAATAGTTATCGACCAGCACATCGCACTCAGCGACGAGCCGACGCAGCACATCCTGACCGCCGGGATGCGTGAGGTTGAGCGTGACCGAACGCTTGCCAGTGTTGGCGTCATTGAAGAGGTCGGCGATGTCCGGCTGGAACTCTCCCTGACTCGGCTGCTGGCGGACGGGATCCATCCGCAGACCCGACGACTCCACCTTGATCACATCCGCGCCAAAGTTGGCCAGCAGCCGAGTCGTCAATGGACCGGCCGCCACCCACGTCAGATCGAGAACGCTGATCCCAGCCAACGGCATCGATGGATGCTCGGGTGACGGCCCAGACGGCGACACGGACGGCCAAGCGCGCCTGGCGGGCATTGGCTCGGCGTTGTGTTGACCGATCGTGGGCGCCGGACGCAGCGGCAACGGCGATTGCACGGGATCGAGCGCGCTGCGCGAGTAGCTCAGCGTCCGCTCGACCGCGGGTGTCTGAAGCTCTCTGAACTGGCCTGCGTGGGGGTAGTGCTCGGTATCGTCAAATTCGCTAAACCGCAGGGTCGGCATGGCTGGAATCTGCACGGCCCAGAGCCGCTCCAGCAGCTGCTGACGCGGCCACACCGCGGCAAGCTCGCGCGCCAGGTCTTGCAGCGGATTCTCCAGATACTGCCAGGCGGCACGGTCACCGCGATGGATCACCTCCCAGTTCTCCGGGTCGAGGTCGTGCGCAATGCCGGCCTCCTCCAGCATCTCGATGAACTCCGGCAGTTTGTTGGGCGAGATGTTGCAGCCCATCCAGCGGTCGTCGGCGCAGCGGATCACCTGGGACAGAGCGGGCCGGTAGGGCGCCTCTCCGCGCCAGCGCCAGACGCACGGATTCGAGGTCTGGACGAGTTGAAACGAAGTCGCGGTCTGCATCGAGATATCGATCTGCGCGCCCGGCTGTCCAGGCGTACGATCGCGACCGTGCAGCGCGGTCATCGCCGCCGAGGCGGCAGTCAAGCCCGTCATCGTATAGGCGGGAAAGGCCGCCCCGTGTACTGGTGGATCGGCGCGCTCGCCGCTGACCTGCAGCAACCCGCCCGCCGCCGTCGCCGTGAGGTCGGTCGCGCGCCAGCGCGACTTCGGCCCGCGCTGTCCGTAAGGCGAGGCCGAGACCACAATCAGGTGCGGATTTGCGGCGCGCACGCCGTTCACTGGGAACTCACCTGGCTGCTGCGACTCGATCAGCAGATCAGCCGTCTGTACGAGCTCGAGCAGCCGCCTGAACCCGTCGTCACTACGCCAATCGAGCGATAGGGACCGTTTGTTGGCGTTGAAGTAGAGGTGCTGATAGCTGCGCTCGAGCGACGGCTGATCGTCGAGAAAGGGCGCCTGACGACGAATCGCCTGGCCGCCCGGTGGCTCTACGAGGATCACCTCGGCCCCGAGATCCGCGAGCAGCCGACCGGCCAGCGCCGCACGCTGATCGGCAAGGTCAAGTACCCGGACACCATCGAGTGGGAGGATCATCTGAGACTCCGCCTGCTTGGATTGCGCCATACTAACGAGGGCGACGAACACGGGCGCGACCGAGACTGCAGAAGGTTCGCTATGGAAGCCTTAACAGGAATTCGGGTGGTGGAGATGTCGATCGCCGTGCAGGGACCCGCAGCCGCTGGATTCCTCGCCGATATGGGCGCAGACGTGATCAAGGTCGAACCGCCGATGGGTGATGCCAACCGTTGGTATCGCGGAGCCAACAACTCGCTGCCCCAGGACGCTGTCGGCACACAGTTCATCGGCGCTTCCCACGGCAAGCGCTCAGTCTGCGTCGATATTCACACCGAACGCGGACTCGAACTCGTCGACCGCCTCGTCGACACCGCCGACGTCTTCCTCAGCAACTATCGCCAGCCAGCGCTGAACCGCATCGGAATGAGTTACGAGCGGCTGTCCGAGCGCAATCCCGCGCTGATCTACGCCACAGCGAACGGCTTTGGCCCGGACGGCCCTGAGCGGGAAAGCCGAATGAGCGATCAATTCTCGCAGGCCCGCAGCGGCATCGCGGGCGTCACTGGCGCGCCCGGCGACCCGCCGCTGATTCCCGGCGCAATCATCGCCGACACGGCCGGCGCGATGACCTTGGCGGCAGGCATCTTGACCGCGCTGCTGGCGCGTCAACGCGACGGTCTGGGTGAGCGCGTGCAGAGCTCGTCGTACGGGGCCATGATCTGGATGCAGGCATGGGAGATCAACCACACCTCCGCCACCGGCTGGTTGCCCACACGCGACGGCTCGTTTCACCCAGTGGTCTCAGCCGCGACCGGTCTCTATGAGACCGCAGACGGCCGCGCCTTCTGTTTGGGCATCCGCGATGATGAGGCTTGGCGAGCGTTCTGCGCATTCGGCGGCCAACCAGAATTGGCCGACGACCCGCGCTGGAACCACCGCGAAGGCCGCGACCCCTACCGCGAGCAAGACGCCATGGATTGCGCGAAAGAGGTTCGCCCCTTCATCGCCGAGATCATGCAGAGCCGACCCAGCCAGGAATGGACCGCATTCTTCGAGCTGCATCCCAACGGCATCACCGCACAGCCCGTCCAGCACTACCAGGACGTACTCGATGACGAGCAGGCACTCGCCAACGGCTACATCGTCGAGAAAGACATCCCCCACATCGGTCGTCGCAAGGTCGCCGGCCCACCCATCCGACTGAGCCGAACGGCGGTACAACCCAAATCACTCTTCGCAGAACTTGGACAGCACACCGCCGAGATCATGAGAGAGCTAGGCTTCAGCGGCACGGCGATCGCCGAAGTGGAAGCGCACAAAGCGCCACCCTTCTGAGATGCACATCCCCGAGGCAAGCTATCTGCTGAGCCAGACCTACGGCATGTACGGGATCCGTGTGGTCGGACCGAGCGTGGTCTGGATGTAAGCCTGCGCGTCGCGCACAAAGTCGACCGCCAGTCGCCGCGTGTCGCGGGGATCGATCATGTCCTCAATCCCGAAGGCGTGCGCCGTGCGCAGAGGCGAACGGACCTCGTTGAGCCGCGCCTCGATCTCCGCGCGCTTCGCCTCGGGGTCATCCGCCTCGCGGATCTCGCGCCGATAGGCCGCCGAGACGCCGCCTTCGATGTGCATCGACCCCCAGTGCGCCGAGGGCCAGGCGTAGCGCCGATACAACGCGTCCCCACGCCGATATTGCAGCCCGCCCGCCACCCCGTAGGCCTGGCGCGTGATGAAGACCAGATACGGCATGCGCGATAGCCGGCTGGTCAGCATCAGGCGGGCGCCAGTCCGGATCACCCCCGATTGCTCATCGGCCGGTCCGACCGAGAAGCCTGGCTCGTCGCAGAAGTAGATCAGCGGCAAGTGGAACGTGTCGCAGAGCTGGATCATGCGAATGATCTTCTCCGACGTTGCTCGGTTCGGCGAGCCGCCGTTCTCACGCGGCTCGTTGATCATGACGCCCACGGGGTATCCGTCCACGCGCCCCAGCCCAGTAATGCGCGACTTGCCCCAGTGCGGCTGAATCTCGAAGAACGAGTCGCGATCCAGCACCGCATCCAGAATCTTGCGCGGGTTGTAGATGCGGCGGCGGTTGCGTGGAATCACGGAGAGCAACTGCTCATCGCCGCGCTCCGGATCGTCGGTCGGATCCGTACGCGGCGGCATTTGCCACACGTTCTGCGGCAGATAGCTGAGAAATTGCCGCACCTGCCGCATCGCGTCCGCTTCGGAGTCAGCCAAATTCTGGACGACGCCGCTACCGTAGACATGCACCTGCTCGCCGCCCAACTCCTCCTTCGAGATATCCAGGCCGCGGCTCGCCTGGACGACGGGCGGACCGCCAACGAAGAGTTGGCTGACACCCTGGACCATCACATTGAAGTGTCCATCGCAGGCGAGCACCGCCGGCGCACCGGCGACGGAGCCCAGCACCGCATTGACCACCGGCACATACCAGAGGATGTCGTCGACACCCGTGCCGCCGCCGACTTCAGGCCCCACGACGTACGTACGGCCGATCGTCTCGAAATGGCGCACGCTGCCTCCAGTCGCGTCGAGCAGCCGCACGAAGGGGATGCGGTTCATGTACGCATGGCGAATCGCCCACGTCCCCTTCTGTCCAACGAACCCATCGGCCGAGCCGCCGCGAATCGTGAAGTCGTCGCCCTGCAGCGCAACCTTGCGCCCATTGATCCGTGCCACGCCGACCACGCTGTTGGCCGGCGTCAGGCCGACCAGCTCGTTGCCTGCCCACTCGGGGTTGCCGGCGAGCGCACCGGTTTCCTGGAAACCGTCGACATCGGCGAGCAGATCGATCCGCTCACGGACGGTCAGCTTGCCCCGCGAATGATGAAACGCGACGCTGTCGGCTCCACCCATCTGCCGCGCCAGCGCGGCGCGACGCTCCATCTCATCCAGCTCGGCCTGCCAGCTCATAGTCATCCCTGCTTCCTCAGCTTGTCGGAGTTGCGGTGGGGAGTGCTGCAACCAGCCGCCAAGCGATGCTAGTCACATCGCGCACCTGAACCATCATGATGTCCTGTGGGATCGAATCTATGTATGAATGCCAGCGCCGTTCGCCTGAGGAGTTAGCCTCCAGCGAATGACCCATCCGATCCGCCATGACCGGGAGGCGCGCAATGGCTACTGAATTCTGGACTATGGGCGGCGGCCGCCCCGCCAGCGACGACCCTGCCGTCTTCGACGGCGTCCAGATGGCAGTCGAGGCTGAACGGCTGGGCTATGACGGGATCGTCTGGGTCGACAGTCAGAACATCGTCCCCGACTGCTATGTGTCGATGGCGCTGGCCTCGCACGCAACCTCGCGGATCCAGCTGGGCACGGGCGTCACGAACTCCTTCACCCGTCACCCAGCCGTGACGGCCTCCGCGATCGCCGCCATTCAGGCGGAGAGCCGCGGCCGTGCCCACATGGGCATCGGACGCGGTGACTCGGCGCTGGCGCTGCTCGGCTACGCGCCACACAGCGTCGACGCCTTCGAGCGCTACCTGCGCCAGCTCCAGGCTTACCTGCGGGGCGAGGAGGTCAGCTTCGACGAGACCGACGTCGAGGCGCTCGGGCTAGCCGACACACCACAGACCAGCCGCATCGCCTACATGCCGCACATGGGGCCGAAGGTGCCCGTCGATGTCGCCGCGACCGGGCCGCGCGTCATCCAGGCCGCGGCGCGGCACGCTGATCGGATTAGCTTCAACCTCGGGGCGGACGTCGAACGCACCCGTTGGGGCATGGATGTCGCCCGCGAGGCGCGGGCCAAAGCGGGGCTCAATTCCGACATCCCGTTCGCCGCCTATCTGCCGCTCGCCGTCCACGACGACCCGGAACAGGCGATGCGCATCGGCGCCGGACAGGTCGCGCTCTTCGCTCGCTTCTCCAACATGTACGGCAGCATCGTCGGGCCGACCACCAACACGCAGGCGCAGGTGCTGACGGACATTCACGACCACTACGACATGCACGGTCATGGTCGGCCGGGCAGCGCCCAGGCCGAGGTCATCCCCACCGAGTTTGAACGATCCTTCGGCGTCTTTGGGCCACCCGATTACTGCGTCCAACGCTTGGGCGAGCTGATTGAGATCGGAATCGACCGCTTCATCCTGCGCGGCTCGCCACTCGACCCGGCCAACCCCGACACAGAATCCAGCGTCCGCTTCACGCAAGACGTGATGTCGCAGTTGGGCTAGCGCGGGGGCTCAGTACTCATTCAGTGCGATCGCAGCGCCGATCAGCCCAGATTGCGCAGCTGCGGGTCGAGATAGTCGCGCAGCCAGTCGCCGAGCAGGTTGCCGACCAGGGCGACGATCATGATCGTGATTCCGGGGACGCCGGTCAGCCAGAAACGAATCTTGAGCAGGTCGCGCCCCTCCGCAACCATCTTGCCCCATGAGATCGTGTCAGGACCAGCGCCAGCTCCGAGGAACGAGAGCGACGCTTCGGCAATGATCACGATGGAAACATTCAATGTCGCCAAAATCACCACCGAGTTGACCACATTGGGCAACAGATGGCGCACCATCAGTCGCAGGTCCGAGGCGCCGATCGTCCGCGCGGCCAGTACAAATTCCCGCTCACGCAAGCTCAGCACCTCCGCACGCACCAAGCGCGCATAGGAGGCCCAGAGAAACACAATCAGGATGATGATCACGTTGCGCAGCGACGGCCCCAGCATGGCCGCGATGAGCAGCGCGAAGAGCAGCGCCGGAAATGCCAGCTGCACCTCGACCAGGCGCATCGCGAACGAGTCGAAGGAGCCTCGGCGCCAGCCAGCGAGCAGCCCCATCCCAGTCCCCAGCACTAGCGAACCAGGAATGACCGTCGCAATCACCAACAACGAAGTCTGGCTGCCTTTGATCAATCGGCTGAAGATGTCGCGGCCCAGACCGTCCGTACCGAACAGGTACTCAGCACTGCCCTCAGCCTGCCAGACTGGATCCTGCAATCGATTAACCAGGTTCTGGTCGGTAGGATCATGCGGCGCAATCAGATCAGCGAAGATGCCAGCGAACGCAAACACTGCCATAATCGCCAGATAGAACGACAACAGCGGCCAGCCGCGTGGCAGCCGCCGCGGCCACAAGCCGCGTCGCTGCGCTTCGACCGGCACTGGCTCAACAGCCGCACCGCGCTGGGCGCTCATGTCCCGCCGCCGACGCGAATCCTCGGATCGAGGAAGTTGTACGAGAAGTCAACGAGGATGTTGACCACGACGAACCAGAGGGCGATCACCAGCACACCGACCTGGATCACTGGGAAGTCGCGCAGCGAGATCGAGCGAAAGATCAAACGTCCGACACCAGGCCAGGCGAAGACGACCTCAACGATGATCGAGCCTGCCAACAGCTGCGCCAGCATGATCCCCAGCACGGTGATCAACCCCAGCAGCGCGTTGCGCAGCGCATGCCGCAGAATGACCGTGCGACCAGACAAGCCCTTCGCCCGAGCCGTACGGATGTAGTCGTTGCTCAAGACCTCCAGTAAACCCGAGCGGGTTAAGCGCATCGTCGCGGCGGTGCCAAACCCAGCCAGCGTGATCGCCGGCAGAACCAGATGATCGAATCCCCCCTTCCCGCTCGTCGGCAGCCAACCGAGCTGCACAGCGAAGAGGAAGATCAGCAACAGCCCCAACCAGAAGTTGGGCATCGCCTGACCGACCAGCGCAAACAACCGTGCGAGCAGATCAGGCACGGAACCGCGCCGCAGCGAGGCCAGCACACCCACCGGCACGCCGATCGCGATGATCAGCACAAACGCCGCGATGCTGAGCTGCACGGTCGCCCAGAGCCGCGAGGTCACCTCGTTTAACGCCGGACGCTCGGTAAAGATGGAATCGCCGAAGTCAAGCTGCACGACACCGGCGAGGAAGTTGCCGTACTGCACAATCAACGGATCGAGCAGACCGAGCCGCTCACGCTGCGCGTCGATCGCCTCTTGGGTCGCGTTCTGCGCCTGGTATGCCTCGATCGGGTCGCCGATCAAGCGGCTGCCGACGAAGACCAGCGAGACGACGACGAATACGACTGCGAGCGACTGGAGCAGACGCGGAATCAGGTGCGCGGCCATCGCCAGCTCCGCCGCTGTGAGGTAATCAGAGACCTCCGTGCTCAGCTAGGTCTTGAGCGACTTGAGGTTCCACAGCTCGACCGAGGGCGGCTGCAGGAAGTAAGGGTCCCAGTGCAGCCGCGAGGCTCCGACGTGCGTCTGCACCAGCTCGAAGAGGAAGACCCAGGCCGCGTCGAGGTAGTGGATGCGCACGAGCTCCGAGATCAGCTCTTGGCGGCGGTCGGCGTCGAACTCCGTCTTCGCTTCCGCAATCAGGCGGTCGACCTCCTGGCGTTCCTCGGAAACGATCTCGGCGCGATGCTCGTAGGTCCCCTGACTATCGACCGAGATGGCAAAGGAGCCGAGCGAGGTGAAACCGGCCGACTGCGGGAAGAGGTAGGGCGCCGTCAGTTCCTTGTTGCGCGCCTCGCCCAGGAACTTGGAGATGTCTTCCGGGATCAGGTTGACGATAAAGCCGACCTCTCGCCACATCTCGGCGATCGCCTCCATGAAGAGCTGGTCGTTGGTGTACAGGCCGCTCAGATAGAGCAGGTCGGTCTCAATGCCGTCGGCGTAGCCCGCTTCGGCTAGCAGACGCTTCGCTTCTTCGGGATCATAACCCCAGCGCTGCTCGGGCAACTCTGACGGGAAGCCGAACTGACCCGAGGAGAGCGTGTACGTGTAGTCCTCTCGTCCGGTCATGATGTTCTCGGTAATTGCATCGACATCGACCGCCAGGTTGGCCGCAATCCGAACGCGCTTGTCGCGCCAGGGATTGGGTTGGCCTGGGTTGTAGGGGTCTTCCTCGATGGTCATCGGCAGTTTGAGATGGAGCCCACGCTGAGCGGGGTGATAGAAGACGTTGAACTCGCCCGTCTCCCCCAAGGGCACGGCCAAGTCCGGTGGAATCGAGTTGGCCAGGTCAATCTCACCGGCTTCGAGCGCCGACACCCGCGCCCCAATCTCAGGGATCAGCCGCGCCTCAAACCCCGCCAGGTAGGGCAAGCGAGGCGCATGAGCATAGTCACGGCCGTTGTAGAAGTCGTCGTGGCGCGCGCTGAGGATGCGTTCATCGGGCGACCACTCGACGAACTTGAAGGGGCCGGTGGCAATCGGAAACTGGCCGTATTGCTCGTCGCCAGCTTCCTCCAGGTAGGCCTTGGGAAAGAGCGGGAAGCCGCCGACCGCCATACTGTTGGCCGCGTCGACGCTCGGGTTCGCCTGCTCAATCCGCAGCGTGCTGTCATCGACCAGTTCCGAGTCGCCCGTCCAGCTCAGCTCGCCCGTCCAGGCTGAGTTGTACTCCGGGTTGTATGCCGCCTTGCCCGTGAGGCGGTCGATTGTGAACTTGATGTCCTCGGCAGTGATCGGCTCGCCGTTATGGAACGTGCGGCCAGGGCTCGCCCGGACGATCAGCGACTCAGCGCCGACGAACTCCCACTCCGCGACGCCCCCCGTCACGGCTTGGCCAAACGGGTCGAGCGGGAACACTGCGCCGTAGTGGTAGCTATTGGAAGCCGACTGCCCGCCACGCGCCAGCGCGCTGCCCTGATCGAGGATCTGGGGGAATGCGCCATAGCCGCCGATGGCGGTCGCGTTGTAGTCGACGTTGTCGTCGGCGGCGGCCTGCTGCTCCTGCTGCTGCGCCTGGGCTTCGGCAGCGGACTGCTCCTGCTGCTCCACCTGCTGCGCCTGTTGTTCCGCCGTTTGCTGCTGTTGCTGCCGCTCAGTCTGCTGTTGGGACTGCTGCTGCGGCTGTTCAGTCTGCT
This sequence comes from Dehalococcoidia bacterium, assembly GCA_963422755.2. Classification (GTDB taxonomy): domain Bacteria; phylum Chloroflexota; class Dehalococcoidia; order Bin125; family Bin125; genus Bin125. The sequence continues at coordinate 1,257,035 of OY730488.1, read as the reverse complement.
GCTGTGCCTGCGCCGCCGACGGCTGACTGTCGTCGTCATCGTCGCCGCAGCCGACCAGCGCCAGTCCAGCAGCACCGACCCCGGCACGGGCCGACGCACGCAGCAGCGTTCGCCGCGACAGGCGATTGTGCCGTAATCGTTGCCAAGATGCGCTCATCGACGCCCTCGTTCCATTCGAACCTGCTTGCTTGGGGGACTCTGCGGTGAATATAACGTTCCTGCGCGGCTGCATCGCACGCGCTGAGACGCTGCTCTTCTCTGGAGCGCCAAGCGGTCTTGGCGCTGGCCGCACGGCCCTGATTCAAGCTTGTTCAGGCCTGCGGCGATTCGGCACGGTGGCGAGGAAATCGCGCAACAGCTCCACGACGGCTTCGGGCTGCTCCTGTTGCACCCAATGCCCAGCGCCGGACACCAGATGCCTCCCGGTCATGCCCGGGCAGGCCGTCAGCATCCGCTCGAAGGCGCCTGGCGACTGATAAACGCCCCAGTCCGACGCGCCGCCGATGAACATCGTCGGCACGTCGATCGTGCGGCCATGGAACAGTTGCAGCTGAGAGACGCAGAGCGGATCGCGGGTGGCGCGATACCAGTTGAGGCCAGCCTGAAATCCGGTCCGCTCGTATTCACCAGCGTAGACCGCCAGCTCCGACTCGGTCAGCCAGTCGCAGGCCGCCAGCTCGGCTGCACGAGGCATTTCGTGCGACACGGTGGTCGGCATGTCCTCGTCGAGATCCATTACGTAGTAGGTCGGCAGCTTCGCCAACTCCGACGCCGTCCAGCTAGCGAGCGGATGGGGCTGGTTCTGGTTCCAATCGGCGCTCTTGTGGTGATAGTAGGCACGGAGAAAATCGTGCACGCCCTGCGGCGCGTTTGACATGTCCGCATTGGCCTCGCGCGTGCAGTAATAGAGCTGATAGTGCTTGCGCGGACGCGGCAGCGCGGCCAGCGCGTCGGCAATCGAGGACGAACCGGCCGCGCCCGAGCCTCGGTATTCGCCCGAGAGCGGCGGAGGTCCCGCGAACGGCCCGCTCATCATCACAGCGGCGCGGAACAGTTCGGGTCGAATCAACGCACTATAGGCGGCGACGGGCGAGCCGAAATCATGGCCGACCACTGCAGCGACCGACTCCCGCCCCAATGCCGCCACCAGCCCAACAACATCGCGCACCAGGTTGAGCATGCCATATTCACGCAGGTCGATGTCATATGCCGTCGAACCGCCAGTCGTGCAGCCGTAGCCACGCTGGTCGGGCGCGACGACGTAGTAGCCCGCCTCGGCCAGCGGCGACATCACCTTCCGCCAGGAGTAGGCCAGCTCAGGAAAACCGTGCAGCAACAGCACGAGCGGGGCAGAGGCATCACCAGCCTCAAGGATGCGCACCGTGAGACCATTCACGCCCTCGACCATGCGGGAACGGATGCGCGGGTCCAGTGCATCGGCGCTTGCAGCGGTGTGGCGGCTCATCGTGTGATCGCAATCTCTGCGCCGTCGCTGAGCGCCCCCTGGCTCAGCGGCCCGTGAACTGCGGTGTTCGCTTTTCCATGAACGCCTTCGGCCCTTCGATAGCGTCCTCAGAGCCAAAGGCGCGTGCCCCCAGCAACGATTCCAGGCTCCAGGCCTGCTCCCAGGACATTCCCATCGCGCCGCGTACGGCGATCTCCTTAGCGGTGCGCACAGCGAGCGGGCCGTTGCGACAAATCAGATCGGCGATCCCATGCGCGGTCGGGATCAGCTCGTCGAGCGGGACAACGCGGTTGATCAGTCCGCAATGCAGCGCCTCCTGGGCCGACAGACGGCGGCCGGTCAACAGCAACTCCATGGCCCAGGCCCAGGGAATCTGACGAGGCAAGCGAATGTGCGCGCCCTGGTCGGGCACGATGCCCCAGCGCACCTCCTGCAGACCAAACTCGGCATGCTCAGCAGCGACGCGAATATCCGTGCCCAGCATGTACTCCAACCCACCGGCGATGCAGTACCCGTTGACCGCCGAAATCACCGGCTTGAAGACCTGATGCAGATTACGCGTGTCCTGCACGCGCAACGGATTGTCCCGAGCGCCGGCCGACTTGGCGGGAATCGTGCTACCGAGGTCGGCGCCGGCGCAGAACGCGCGCTCACCAGCGCCGGTCAGGATCGCAACCCACATATCAGGATCGCTGTTGAAATCCTCGGTCGCCTCACGCAGCAGCCGCAGGAGATCCTGCGACATCGAGTTCATCCGCTCGGGCCGATTGAATGTGATCACGCAGCGCCGATTGGCAGTGTCTTTCTCGTAGAGCAACGGAGGCATCGCGTCGGTCATTGGTCTCCCTAAACTGTGGCTGGAGCGTACCAGCTCACCATAATCGGCGACGACGCTGGAGGCCGCTCAGGCGGCGCCAAACAAGCGGCCCTCGCCCAGCACGCAACCAAGGAACATGGTCCTGAACGTTCGCAGTGCATTCAAGGCAACGCCATTGGTCGTTGGATCATTCCACACCTGCCACACCTGACCCAGCTCGCCGCCCGTCTGGCTGGGCTCTGCGTAGCGCCTGAGCCAGGCCGCCCACAGCTCAAGCAGACGCAACATGGGCACTTGAGCAATACCGACCTCAGCCGCGCAATCCAACCCGCGCACCGCCTGCGCAGCGCCAACATAGGTATCCATCACCGCCTCAAGTCGGTACGCCGCATACCATTTGTCAGCCGCGGGGAGCGGTTCTCCCGGCGACGCGCCCGTGCTGCCATAACAAGCCACCAACAGACAGCTGTCCAATAGTGAGCGTTCGAATTGCGCCAGCCCGGCAAGCGTTCGCCAACCCCCCGTTTGTCCCAGCCAACCTCTGACTGAGCGGGTCCGACGGAGGCTCTGCCCTCCATAGCACTCTGAACATCGCACGGATCTCGATATCCAGATCGACGTCACAGGGCGAACTGTTCGCGCGGGACTCATCCGACTGCATCGCATACAGACATCCGCCAAACTCCATCAACTCGTTCGCGAGACGCGCTCGTAGATCATCGAAGTACGCTTCATCCCACGCCGCGAGGTCTAAATCGGAGGGGAAACTCTGCAGCGCCCATCGTGTCAGGTTGACCCATAAGCGAGCAGACTCCAACAACCTGGCCCGATCTCCCAGCGCCCCCCCTCGACGTCATCGTGCACGCGCGCCACCACAGCCTCAGCGGCGGCCACTGCGATCTCGATATCCGTCAGCAACACGGACATTCGCAACGTAGACGGCATTGGTAGCGCCACACGCTCTGTGGCGTCCGCACCCGAACTCCCGCTTGCTGCGTTCACGCGCTCCTGACGCTCTGGCCGCTCTTGTTCTATCTGAGCAACAGGAGCAACCTGCTCGGCCTCACTATCCAATGAGCTGTCCAACGGGTCGTTACAAGCCAATCCACCGAACAGCAACACGAACACAAGCGCACAGACGCTCGCTACAACGCGGCGCCAATGAAGACGGGCCATCGAATTCAGCACGCGCGCACACCAGGTGAGGGTTCTGCCCCAGCCGCTGTAACCCGCGCCTAGCTTCTGGGCAGTCCCAGACCGCGCGTCGCGATGATGTTGCGCTGAATCTCGTTGGTACCGCTGTAGATGGTGCTGGGAACGGACAGCAGGTACTGCTCGGGCATATCCCCGCCCCAGGGAGCGGTCGGCTCCTCCGGGATCAGCTGGCCCGAGAGGCCAAACATCTTGATCCCATAGTTGTAGATCCGCTGACCGAGCTCAGACTGGAAGATCTTGATCACCGACGCCTCGTAGTTGGGCACGTTACCCGTCGCCTGAATGTGGCCGATGCGGTAACCGAGATATTTGGCGACGTTGTTCGCCACGACGAGGTCAGCGAGGCCCATGCGATAGCGGTCGCGCTCCTCAGCCGAGGCGCTCTGCAGCTCCTCGGTCATGCCCTCCAGCGTGCGCCGCTGACCAGCCGTTGTGCTGATCCCCGAGCGTTCGAAATCGAGCAGCGTCATGCCGACGTACCAGCCGCGATTCTCTTCGCCGATACGGTTCCTGGCCGGAACCCGAACATCCTCGAAGAACACCTCGTTGAAGTGGTGCCGGCCGGCCATGTTGACCAGCGGCCGCACCGAGAGGCCAGGCGTGTTCTTGATGTCATCGATCAACAGGAACGAGATGCCGCGGTGCTTGGGCGCATCGGGGTCGGTGCGCACCAGGCAGAACATCTGGTTGGCGCGGTGGCCACCCGAGGTCCAGATCTTCTGGCCGTTGATGATGTAGTCGTCGCCGTCGCGGACCGCGCGGGTCTGCAGCGAAGCGAGGTCCGAGCCTGAGCCCGGCTCGGAGTAGCCCTGACACCAGATATGCTCGCCCGACGTAATCTTGGGCAGATACTCAGACTTCTGTTCGTCGGAGCCGTGGATGATCAAGGTCGGGCCGATCATCCCCACGCCGAAGCCTCGCGTGCCGGTATCCGGCGCACCGTGGTAGCCGAACTCCTCATTGAAGACGATCTGCTCGTAGATCGACGCGCCGAGGCCGCCATACTCTTTCGGCCAGGCAGGAGCGATCCAGCCGCGGTCGGCGAGCTTGCGGTTAAAACCGACCGCATTCTCGAAATCTTCCTCGTTCTCGCGAGCGCCTCCCGGGCCCTCACTCGAGGCCGACTCAGGGATGTTGTTGACCAGAAAATCACGCACTTCGGTGCGCAGCGTTTCCTCAGCCTCCGAGAATCGCAGTTCCATGCCTAATCTCCTCCATCACCTGTGTCGTTCCAGCGCCGAACCGTTCTGGAGCGGGAGACGGGATTCGAACCCGCGACCCTCTGCTTGGGAAGCAGATGCTCTACCACTGAGCTACTCCCGCAGCGCCCGCTGTCGCGTCGGCGGACTGCCTGACTGCATCGTACACGCCAACGCTGTTGGGTTGGGACGCGATCGTCAGCGGAGCGAAGCGGCGTGCTGCTCCGCACTCCCTTCGACGGCGCGGAGCAGTACGCCGCCAGCGGCCGCCGCCGCCAAGAGCGCCGTGCAGGCGATCCCCACGACCGCGGCGTTGCGAACGAGCATCGACGCGGCGTCGGCGGCCAGCATCCACATCTCGCTGGCGAACGGGTCGAGCCCCATATCAGCGCGACGTTCGAAGATCGATTGCACGACAGCCATCGCAATCCAGACCGCTCCCGAGCCCAAACCAAGCGTCAACGCGGGCGCTGAGAACCGCCAGAGCCCCCGCGCCTGGAGCGCCGCTGCGCCGGCCAGCAGCAGCGCAATCCCACCGCTGATGATCAGAGCGCCCACTGCGATGTTGTGCCCACCCGCGGTCAACCGCCCGACGGTCGCGTCGAAGGCCGCTCCACGCGTTACTGAGCGCGTGACTGGTTGAGCCGACAGATCCGATGGCGACAGGACGGCAACCCCATCGTCGTAGATCAGCAAGGCGGTTGCCGCTGCGATCGCGGAGGCGACCGCCTCCGGTCCGTTGTCCAGAGCGCCAGGATTGAGCTGCAACGCGACTGGGAACTCCGCAAGCGGGATCGGCGCGCCCTCCGCCGCGCCAGCGACCAGCGCCGGCCAGGCGTATGCGATGTAGCGGTCGATCTCCAGCAGCGAGTCTGCCGCTCGTTCGAGCAGCGGCAGCGCCGCCGTACGGGTGGTCAACTGCACCGCCGTCAGCGCGATCAGCGCCGCGACGGCCGCGCAGGCGCCGAACAGGACGGTGAGCGCCATGGGCCCGCGTCGCCAGTTGCGCGCAACCGCTCGCGGCGCATGCTCCCGCCCGCTCACGAGCAATCGACCCGGTCCACCCAGACGGATTCGAGCGTCCGCGTGCCGCTGACGATGTCGGCGAGACTGCGTCCGCGAGGATCCAGCCACGGCCACCAGACACCGGCCCCGAGCAGCAGCGCCGATAGCCACCAGATCATGCCGCGAGCGGCCAACCGCAGCGGCGTTGCGCCGACGACGCGCAGGCCTGTCAGCCGTGCGCCCAGCGTCCGCGATCCGAGTGCGGCGTACACCGTGGCGAGCGGGATCCAACAGAGCCAGACACTGTAGCCCACGGCCCATTCCCCATCGCTGGGATCGCGCTCGAACGGATCGACCTGCAGCCGCATCGCGACGAATGCCGCGACGGCGCAGAGGATTCCGAGTGCGGCGACAACGAGCAGATCAATAGCGCCAGCAAGCGCGCGCGCTTCGCGCCGCGCAGATGGGGCGTGCTGAGCGGGCTGCAGCTGCAGGTCGGAGGAAGCGGAGGCAGGCATCGGCGGCCTGAGCGTACCATCGGCGGCATGCCACCGCGATCGATCCCCGGCCACCGTCGCCGCAGCAGTCTCACAGGATGGCCGCTGGCCCTGCTCTCGCTGGCATTGGTCTCGCTGGCTGCGATGTCGGCGACCACGCTGTTCGTTCACTCCACGCTGCGGGCGCAATCCGACTCAGACCCCTCAGACGCCATCCTGCAGGCGACTGCGGGCGAGCGCTTTTCGTTTACCCAGTATGAGCTGACGCATCTCCCCAATCGCTGGCTGGAAACAGCCGCGTCCTGGTTCGGCCAACAGCCGATGTCGGAGGCTGAGGCGTACGACCGATGGTTCGGTCGCGGCGATGTAGCGGCGCGACAGTCGGCCGAGTGGCATCTCGAACGACGCATCAGCGCCGCAGCGGCGTCGCTCGACCTGAGCACCGCGCTCCCACTGTTCAACGACGCCAGATTGATCTGGCCGCCAGTCGACATCGACATGAGCGAACCGCTCGCGGTGCTGGCTATCTCACGGCGGGACGAAGTACGGCTGGTCGGCACGGTGCTGCTCAAGGAGAACCGACCGTCCACCCTGTCCGCCGAAATGGAGCGCGTGATTGAGGCGAGCGGAGAGTGGTCGGCCTGGGTCACAACCGTCGGTGGGGTGGCGCTCTACCCCGCGCAGGTCGTCGCAGGACGCAGCTTCGAGACGATCCTGCAGATCATCGCCCACGAGTGGGTGCACCACTACCTCGCCTTCCACCCACTCGGGCTGGCCTACGGACGCGACGCGGACATGCGCACGATCAACGAAACGATCGCCGACATCGCTGGCGACGAAATCGCCGAGTCCGCGGCAGCTGCCATCAGCTCAACAGGCTGGCGACCACCGGCCAACGCCGACGCGGCGCAGCGACGTGCAGAGATCCGCGCTGCAACAGACCCGATCCTGCGCCAGCTTCGGCTGGACGTCGACGCGCTACTCGCGGACGGACGCATCGCTGAGGCGGAAACGATCATGGAGGACGTGCGGAGCGAATTGGTCGATCTTGGTCGGCCGTTGCGGCGGCTCAACCAAGCCGCGCTCGCCTTTCGCGGGAGTTATGGCGCCAGCCCATCCTCGGCCAGCGAATGGGGCGACCGCTTGTTCGCGCACCGCGCGCAGTCGGACAGCCTCGCCACATTCCTCGCCTCGGTCCGCGCGATCGGCTCGCGCGACGAGGCGGAGGCTCTGCTCCCGCGCTAATGCGGAGCGGGCGCGGGCCCTCGCTACCGTTCGAGCTCCGACGCTGTCGGCTCGGCTGGAACGGCGATCAGAATCTCGTGCACGACCTCTCCCAGATAGGCATCCAGGACCGTGAGGCTCAGCCGGTAGACGCCGCCCGGTGCGTCGCTGGTATCCCAGCGGGCAAGCAAGCCACCCGACACCGCTCGACGTCCCTCAGCGAGCGGGATCTGCGACGAGTCGCCGAGTCGGGCCGCGCTGAGACGCCAGCCGATCATCTCGGCGCTGTTCGCATGGCCAGTAATGAGCACGCTGCCGCGCGGCACGATCGCCGCGGCGAGCGGCGTGTCGAGACGCGCTGGCGCATCCGCGGCGTCCAGTATGCCCGGCTGCAAGTAGGCGACCCGGTTCGCCCGCAGCCATTGGACTACGACCGGATCATGCGCGGAAGCGCCAAGTCGCGCGCCCGCGCGGGCGATCGCTGGCGGTTCCAGCCAGACGCCCTCCTGCAGAAACGCGGGCGGCGTCTCGACGGTCGCCCGCTGCATCGTGCGGCGGTCGACGGCGACGCGATAACAGACGGAGTTATCCAGCGGCGGCGCCACACGGACCGAGACAAATATCTCCAGGCGCGGCGCGGTGCAGGGATTGCTGGGCGTCGCCGATGCAGCGGGTGGGCCGAGCAGCGGCGTGACCGCCGGCGCGTAGACCTCAGCCCGATGTAAACCGTCGGGTTCCGTGAAGTCCTGAACCACGACGCCCTCATGCGCAGCGCGCATGACGCGGTTCCAGATGTGCCCAGCGGTGCTCACCGACGCGCCGCCTGTCATCGGCGAGTCGTCGGCGTTGCCAACCCACACGCCGAGCGCGAGCTGTGGCGTGTACCCCATGGTCCAGTAGTCGCGGCGCAACTCATCACGGCCAGGATCGCCTGCCGTCCCAGTCTTGGCTGCGGCAGGTCGCTCCAGCGCTAACGGACTGTTCAGTCCGTAGAGCAGCGAGCGGGCGACATTGTCGGACAGGATGTCAGTGATCTGGTAGACCTGCGCGGCGCGGGCGACCGCCCGCACCTCCGGCTCGCCTGTCGCCGACCACTCGTACAGCAGTCGATCCGCCGCGTCGCGAATTTCCAACACGACGACCGGGTCGAGATCGCGAAACCCTTGCGGCAGCGCCAGCACGGTCGGATGGCCCTTCATCTCCCCAAGGTTGGCGAGCGCCGCGTAGGCGAACGTCAGGTCAAGCAGCGACACCTCGCCGCCGCCCAGCGTGAGCGACGGACCGTACGCGCTGGGGTCGTGCATAGTCGTGATCCCCAGCTGGTGCATCGTGTCCAACAGTGCGCCGACGCCCAGTTGATCGGCGAGCGTGAAGGCGGGCACATTCATTGAGTTGGCGAGCGCGCTGCGGATGGTCACCGGGCCGCGGTAGACGCCATCGAAATTGACTGGTTGGAACTCCGCGCCGTCGGACCCCACATACGTCGTGGGCACGTCCCAGAGCACCGAGGCTGGATGCCAGGCGCGTGGATCGATCTGGAATGCGGTCAGATAGGTCAACGGCTTCAGCGCTGAACCTGGCGAATGCGTCGCGGTGGCCAGATTGACCTGCCCGTCGATCGACTCATCGAAGAAGTCGCGGCTGCCGACCATCGCGACGATCTGGCCGCTAGCCGGTTCGATCGCGACGAGCGCGCCGTTGTGCGCACCGGTCTCGACCTCGAACTCCGCGATGGCGGAACGTAGTTCAAGCTCTGCCCGCTCCTGCACGGCCAGATCGAGCGAGGTGCGAATGCGCAGACCGCCGTTCTCCATCAACTTGGCGCAGCCGCCCGCTCCTGACGGCGGCACGAAGCGACCGAGCTCGCACAATCGCTCGACCTGCTCACGCGCATAGACCACGTAGTGCGGGGCGACGATCTCAAACTCGGCGGAGTCGAACTCGAGCTTCTCCCGGTACGCGCCCGCGGCCTCGGCGGGGGTGATGTAGCCGTGCCGAGCCATCAGCGAGAGCACCTGCCACTGGCGCGCCTTGGCGCCATCCAGGTTGACCAGCGGATTGTACCTCGAGGGCGCCTGCGGCAGCCCAGCCAGCACCGCCGCTTCAGCCAGGCTCAGCTGCGCGGGCGCCTTGCCGAAGTAGCGCTGGCTCGCCGCGCCGATCCCGTAGGAGAAATTTCCGTAGTAGATCGAGTTTAGGTACCACTCGAGAATCTGTTCCTTGCTGTAACGGTCGGTCAGTTCGACCGCCAGGATCGTCTCCTTGATCTTGCCACGTGCACGGTTGAGCGTCCGCCCCGAGCGCTCCTCAGGCGGAATCAAGACGTTCTTGACCAGCTGCTGGGTGATCGACGATCCGCCGGAACCGCCCAGGAACTCAGCGCTGCCGACACCGAAGTTCTCCCAGGCCGCGCGCATCAGGCCGCGCAGGTTGATCCCCTGGTTGTTCCAAAACGACGCATCCTCGGTCGCCACGGTGGCGTCGATGACGTGTTGCGACACGCCGTGCAAGCGGACCGGCGCGCGCAACCCATCATGGGCGCGCGCGTACTCGAACAGCAGCGTCCCCGCTTCGCCGTAGCGATCGAAGATGCGGCTACTGCCGAGCAACCGCTGCGTGTCCTCGATCTGATCCGGCGGCGCGAGCTCATTGGCGAAGTCGGTGTAGAGCAGATACGCCGCTCCAGCCGCAGCGCCCAGCATCGCGATCGGCGCGCCGAGCAGGATCACCAGAGCGATCATCCAGGTGCGCATGCGGACATCCGCGCCGCCGCGCCGCTTGCGGCGGGCGCGCATCGCCAACCGTGTGGCCAGGCCCAGGCGACGTTCCGATTCGTTCATATCCCCACACTATGCCGACTCACGATGCCACCTCAGGCCACGTGCAGTGGAAGCGGCGGGCGCGATAAGCTAGGCATAGCAATTTTTCTCACACTGCACCACAATTGGCAATCCCATTTCGCCGCCGCGAGCTCACGACATGTCCGATTCTCCACCGGATCGATTTACCTCCGACCAGGTGCGGCATCTGGCCTCGTTGGTGCGTATCGAATTGACGGATGCCGAAGTTGAAGAGTTCCGCACCGAGCTTGCGAGCATCCTCTCGCACATCGACGCCCTCTCAGAAATTGACACGACGGACGTGCCGCCCACGAACAACGGAGCCGACCTGCTCAACGTGCAATCGGATGACGCTGCGCGTCCGTCGCTGCCGCGCGGACAGATCCTCGCCAACGCACCGCAGCGTGAGGATGCCTACTTCCGTGTCCACGCCGTGCTGGAACAGTCATGAGCAACGCGGCAGCGAGCAACGCCGGTGAGCTGATCGATCTGACGCTGGCCGCAGCGCGGCGGCGTCTGCTCGCCGGCGAGATCAGCTCACGCGAGTTGACCCAGGCCTGTCTCGACCGCATCGAGGCCACCGACGGCGAGATCCACGCCTTCGTGACGGTCACCCGGGATGAAGCGCTGGCGCAAGCGGACGCGGCCGACGATCTATTCCAGCGCGGCGACGCGGTCCACCCACTGAGTGGTCTGCCGCTGGCGCTCAAAGACGTACTGATGACCCGCGGCATCCGCACTACGGCTGGCTCACGGATGCTCGACGCGCTGATCCCACCCTACGACGCCACGGTAGTTCGTCGCCTGCAGGCGGCTGGCGCCGTCTCAGTCGGCAAGACCAACATGGACGAATTCGCGATGGGCTCGTCCACCGAGCATTCGGCCTGGTTCCCCACCGCGAATCCCTGGAATCTGGCGCGTGTGCCTGGCGGGTCCTCGGGCGGATCGGCGGCGGCGGTGGCGGCGCGCCAGTGCCTGGGCTCGCTCGGCTCAGACACCGGCGGCTCGATTCGTCAGCCCGCCTCCTTCTGCGGCGTGGTCGGACTCAAGCCGACCTATGGGCGCGTCTCGCGCTACGGCCTGATCGCTTTCGCCAGTTCGCTCGACCAGATTGGCCCCTTCAGCCGAACCGTCGAGGACGCCGCGATCCTGCTGCAGGCGATCGCCGGACCAGACCCCTTGGACTCCACCTGTTACGACATTCCCGCCCCGAACTTCTCCGAGCAGCTCGAACACGGGCTGGACGGTCTCAAGGTCGCTGCCCCGCGCGAGTTCTTCGGCGACGGCATGGACGACGATGTGGCCAGCGCCACCGAGGCCGCGCTCGACCTCTTGGCCTCGCACGGCGCGCTGATCGACCGCTCCCCGTCGATGCCCTCGATCCCCATGGCGCTGCCGGTCTACTACATCCTGGCGCCCTCGGAGTGTTCCGCGAATCTCGCCCGATTTGACGGCGTGAAGTACGGCTACGGCGCGCGCGGCGGCGAGTCGATGTGGGCCGACATGGAGGCCACCCGCCGGCACGGCTTCGGGCGCGAAGTCAAGCGCCGCATTCTGCTGGGCGCATACGCGCTCTCGGCCGGCTACTACGACGCCTACTACGTACAGGCGCAGAAGGTCCGTACGCTGATCCGTCGTGAGTTTGACCGCGTCTTCGCCGAGCACGATGTGATCGTTGCGCCGACCGCGCCATCGGTCGCCTTCAGACAGGGCGCCATCACCGATCCCTACCAGATGTACCTCAACGACATCTTCACGATCCCCGCCAACATCGCCGGCCTGCCCGCCATCTCGACGCCGGGCGGCTTCGGCACAGACGGCATGCCGATCGGGCTGCAATTCGTTGGCCAGCGGCTCGATGAGCCAACGCTGCTCGGCGTCGCCAACGCCTACCACCGCCTAGCCGACTGGCCCACCAGCCCCACAACTGTTGAAACTGTTGACTGAACGTAATCGATCCCTCGCGCTCCTGATCGGCCGCTGACAGAACGAAGCGGTGGAGCTACAGTGCAATTCTTATGACATTGCTCTTATGACATCGCTGCTGGAACTGACGCTGCGCGAACTGTCCCGTGACGCTGGCCTCTCAGCCGCCGAGATCGCCTTGAGCCTCCAGGCCGACGAAGCGGAGGTCGCCGCCGCGTTGGCAGAGGCCGAACAGCAGGGCATCATCCTCAGCCGGGGCGCCAAGATCAACTGGGAAACGCTTGGACTTTCGACCGTCTACGCCGTCGTCGAGGTCACTGTCGAGCCGCAACCGAACGTCGGCTATAACTCTGTCGCACGACGCATCGCCCGCTTCAATGAAGTGCAAACCGTCTATTTCGTCTCAGGCGCATACGACCTCCTGGTCATGATCCGGGCCGACAACATGCGCGGCATCTCCGACTTCGTCGGCGAGCGGCTGGCCACGATGTCGGGCGTCAAGGGCACGACCACGCGCGTCCTGATGCGTCGCTACAAAGAGGACGGCGTCTACATCGACGACGACCTGCAAAACGACCGCCAGAAGGTCGTCTTCTAGCGAGTATCGACGCAGACAGCTGGGAGATTCGAACGCACCCATGCCGATCGCATCCAACGACCGCCGCTTTTCCCGAGAGCGCTCGCCGTCGCGGGTCGGAACGCCAGCATCGGCGAGCGCGGCGACTGAAACGGCGGCTGGGACGGCGCGTATCGCCGAACGGGTGCAGGCCGTGCCGGGCTCGGGCATTCGCCGCTTCTTCGACATCATCGCCACGATGGACGATGTGATCTCGCTAGGCGTCGGCGAGCCCGACTTCGTCACCCCCTGGCCAATCTCGGAGGCCGCGATCCGGGCGATCGAACAGGGGCACACCCACTACACCTCAAACCTCGGCCTGCTCGAGCTGCGTGAGGCGATCGCCGCCGATCAATACCGCCGCTACGGCGTCGAGTGGAACCCGCATGAGGAGATGCTGATCACGACCGGCGTATCGGAGGGTCTCGATCTCGCCGCGCGCGCGATCATCAACCCCGGCGACGAGGTGATCGTGGCCGACCCGTCGTACGCCGCGCACGCGCCCGTGGTCGTCCTGGCTGGCGGCCTCCCGATCCCCATTCCGACCCGCCCAGCGCAAGGCTTCGCGCTCGATCCGCGCGACGTCGAGGCCGCCGTCACCGCTCGAACCAAAGCGATGCTGATCGCGTATCCGTCCAATCCCACCGGCGCGGTGCTGGAGCGCCCGACACTCGAAGCGCTAGCCGATATCGCCCAGCGACACGATCTGATCGTGATCTCGGACGAGATCTACGACCGCCTGGTTTACGGTGTCCCACACACGCCAATCGCGACGCTGCCTGGCATGCATGAACGCACAATCACGCTCGGCGGATTCTCCAAGTCGCACGCCATGACCGGCTGGCGAGTGGCCTGGGCGGCGGCCCCGACCGACCTCTTCGCCGGAATGCTCAAGATTCATCAGTACTCGATGATGTCCGCGCCGACCATCGCCCAACACGCCGCGCTGGAAGCGGTCCGCGCGGGCGAGGAATACGTGATCGCGATGCGCGAAGAGTACGACCGCCGCCGACAGCTCATGTGGCGCGGCTTCAACCAGCTGGGGCTCACGTGTGCGGAACCGCGCGGCGCCTTCTACGCCTTCCCCTCCATCGCGCAGACCGGCTACGACGACGAGGCGTTCGCCGAGCAGCTGCTGCTGCAGGAGCAGGTGGCTGTGGTGCCAGGCTCGGCCTTTGGCGCAGCCGGCGCCGGACACGTCCGCGCCTGCTACGCCGCCAGCTATGAGGAGATCGAGGAAGCGCTGGAACGCATCGGACGCTTCCTCAGCCAGGCCCCGCTAGCCAAGTAACCGATCGAGACTGCTCGCGCCCCGCCAGCTGCGGACCTCACCCGCTAGCCTGCGGGCATGACCTTCCGACTCACCCCCCCAGCGGGCGAATCTGAGCCCGATGACCTGACCCTCAGCATCACCGGCGTGCAGGCGCGTCCGCGCGAGGCGGAGGGCATCGCGCCTGATCCGGCGCAGCTCGAGCTACGACTCGGCACGACGCGGGGCGAGATTCGTGCGCTGCTCGACGTCTGCGAAGGTCAGACCGGAGCGCTGATCACCTGCTCCGGCGCGATGGGCGGTGAGCACGAGACGCGCGGGCCAGCCGACAGCGTCTACCGACGGCTCGCCGAGCGCTTGCCCGGCGAAGGCGTTTCCACGCTGCGCATCCATTACCGGATGGCCGGCGAGTTCGAGGAATGCGTCCTCGATCTGCTCGGCGCGTGCTCCTTTCTGTCCGGCGTCGGAGCGGAGCGCATCGTGCTCGCGGGACACTCCTTCGGCGGCGCGGTTGTGATCAAGACGGCCCAGATCATGCCGCAGGTCCGCGGCGTGATCTCACTGTCGCCACAGCTCTTCGGCACGCGCCAGGTCGACGAGATGGCGAAGCCGCTGCTGCTGATCCACGGCGCCGCCGACGGCATCCTGCACCACATGGCCTCGGAAGACATCTACGAGCGCGCACAGGAACCCAAGAAGCTCGTCCTGATTCCCGACGGCGGCCACGGTCTGGCCGAGGATCCCGATACGGTAATGTCAGAGATGCACCAGTTCATCCACGAACACGCCGGCCCGATCGGACCATAGACATTCCCACCAGCGGCCGGGAAGTACGACTCAGCCCAGTACACACCTCCAATAGCTCACGCTTGGCGTGCTATCGACATGGCGAGTACAGCGATACTCGGAATCTCCCCGCTGGCGCGTGTGCGCGCTGTCGACGGATGCCCAAACGTAATTCACACTGGCGTGTGGCGCTTGCAGCGCACCGTGCACTCTAGACAATGCTGCCGGCTCCCTGTTCTGCACCGTGTCTATATTGAATAAATCGGTCGTGTGCCCGTGGTATGTAGATACATGCACATCCAAGCCATACGCATCAATATCGAAGAAACTGTAGATATCCACACGAAGTTCGTCAGACGCAATGTTCCACAAACCGATCCAAAACTCGAGGCGACGAATCTCAACCAGCGCTTCTGACAGTGACGGATCCGCGACAGCGAGCACCATGCCTTCGTAGTATCCGCCGCCGATCTTCGAACTGATGATCCCGATCACCTGGCCGCAAGCGTCGAAGAGAGGCCCACCGCTATTGCCCGGGCTTGTGGCGGCGTCGGTCAGAACGTAGGAGACGCCGCGTCCGGTGAACGCGCGTGAGACCACCCCTGTCGAGATCGACGCGACATCGCCCAACCCCGCGGGATATCCCGCGATGCCAACCGCCATGCCGACGGACGTCTCGTCATTGTGCCAGGTCAGGGCGGGCAGGCTACTGCTCGCGCGCAGGATCGCCACGTCCGAATCAGGCAGATAACCCACAACCACGGCGGAGGTCGCAGGCATCTGCGCGGAGGTCAATCTGATAGCAGAGGCATCCTCAACCACGTGCGCGGCTGTGACAAACTCGCCACCACCAATGTAGAACGCGCTGCCAATTCCCCATCTCGTCACCACTTTGACCGTACTCCGCTGAACAGCGAGCTTCGCCGATTCCATGTCGCAGGCGCTCGCGTGGGCGTCCGTCCCCACAGACGCGGCAAGCGGTGTTTCGATGGTGACGCTCGAGGATTTGAGCCAGCGCGAATGACTCACGTCCGCTGGAAACAATCGCAGGCGCGGGTAGAACAGCTCGCGGTCGTGCTCCAGCGCAAACTCGACGCGTCCGTCGTCGCGTTGCCGTGCAGCGATTCGGGCGTCGACTTCTGCCGCATCCGTCGCCTGAAGCGTGACGCTCGAGGACTTGAGCCAACGCGAGTGCTCAGCATCAGCTGGAAACATTCGGCGGCGCGGATAGATCCGCTCGTCGTTTTGCTCCAGCGCAAACTCGACTCGCCCATCGTCCAGCTGTCGTGCGACAACCAGAACAGCTACATCAGCACTGGCCGACTGGCTCAGAGCGACCAGCGCGCTGGCCGCAACAGCGATCGTTGCCAGGACGGTAGCGAGGCGCAGCAAGACTTCTCCACCACGGGTCACGGCGCAGCTACCTCCACGCACAGCGATGCCGATTGCGAAGCGCGGAGGCAGTGCGTTGGTCGGCGCTACCCGCTGCCGCTCCCCGTGCCGCTGTTCGCTGACCCAACGCCCAGTCGCTCGACGATCGCACGGGCCGCGTTGGTCAGCTCCATCGGCACGATCCACTTGGTGCTATTGCTGGTCGCCAACGTGCGGAGGGCGTCGAGGTATTGCAGGCCCATCGTGTTGCCGTGCGCGTCCTGAGCGGCGCCGTTGATGGTCGAGAGCGCGTTGGCGTAGCCTTCGGCCTCCAGCAGCTGGGCTTCCCGGTGCCCCTCGGCGCGCAGAATCTGCGACCGCTTTTCACCTTCAGCCTCCAGAATCGCCGCCTGACGCTCACCTTCGGCCACGTTAATCTGCGCGTCGCGCGAGCCCTCTGACTCAGTGATCTGGGCGCGGCGGGTCCGCTCGGCGGACATTTGCCTGGTCATCGCCTCGGCGATCGCGGGCGGAGGTTCGATCTCGCGGATCTCGACCGCCGTCACCTTGACCCCCCAGCGGTTGGTCACTTGGTCAAGCTTGACCTGCATCATGTCGTTGATGTCGTCGCGACGCGAGAGCACCTCGTCGAGATTCATCTCACCGACCACCGCGCGCAGCGTCGTCGTGGCGAGCTGTCGGGCCGCGCCCAGGTAGTCGCGAACCTCCAGCACCGTGCTCTGCGGATCCATCACCCGCAAGTAGACCACAAAGTCCACGTCAACGCCGGCGTTGTCGCGGGTGATATTGCGCTGCGGCGGCACGTCGAAGTACTGCTCGCGCATATCGACCTTGGTGCCGGCCTGGATGATCGGAATGATCCAGACCAGCCCCGGCCCTTTCATACCGACGAAGCGGCCGAGCTGGAACTTGGCGATCTTTTCGTAGTCGCGCACCATGTTCAGAATGGCCATCGGACACTCCTCATCTTTCACCGCCTGCCCGCTCGATGTGTTGATGAGTATAGGTGTCCAGCGTGCGACTACGCTGCGGGATGTGTCGGAACTCGAGCCACAGGCCAACTGGAGGATTCGCCTCGCCCGCAGCAGGCTCGCGGCCTGGGCGGCGCTGTGCCGACCGCGCACGGGCCTCTGGCTGCAGGGCAGCTCGGCCCTGATGGTGCTGACCGCCGCTGGCGGGTCGATCGACTGGCACCTGCCCGTTCTGTACAGCGCGATGGTAGCGGCGTTCGCCTATGCAGCGGCGCTGATCAATAACGCGCTCGACTCCGAGATCGACGCGCACGCGCGGTTGATGCGGCCGATCGCGGCCGGCCGACTCTCATCGCGAGCCGCGCTGCTGGCCGCGCCGATCCCAGCCGCGCTTGGCTGCGCGATCGGCTTCGCGACGGACTGGCGGGTGGCCGTGATCGGAATCGCGATGCTCGCGACGTGCACGCTGTACAGCTGGGGCTGGCGCGGATCGGCGTTTGGCGTCGCCGCATTCGCTTTGCTCGGCGTACTGCTCCCGGCCGGGGCGATCGTACTCGTCGAGAGCGGGTTCCCCAGCGCGCACGCGTTCTGGGTGATCCCAATCGGCGCACTGAGCGGGGCCGGCGCGTTCATGCTCTACAAACTGCCCGACTACGAGGTCGACGATGTCGACGGCTCACGCTCGATCCTGCACTGGTTGGGGGTCGATACGGCCATCGCGATGAGCTGGGCCGTGCTGGCCGCCGCGATGGCGCTCGCGGCGTCATCGATCAATGTGTCCGGCGGCAACCTCGCCTGGCTGCTGGCCCCACTGCTCTACCTGATCCTGGTGGGCCTGTTCTGCATCAGGATGCTGATGCGACGGCTCACCGAGATTCGCCTGCGGCTGCAGCGAAGTCTGATTCTGCCGCTGCTACCGCTGCTACCCATAATGTGGCTAGGCGCCGCCGCCTCAGCCTGATCAGCTAGACCGATCAGCTGGGTTGCACAAACAGTCCGCCACCTCGGTGCAGAGCATCCACAAACCCGCTGAAGTCGGCGCGCGGCCCTAGACTGACAGCGTTCTAGATGCCACATTTCAGCGAAAGGAACCAGCATGTCCGACATTTTCACTGTTGACCCCAATCTGCCCGACTGGATCCGCCAGCACACGGAGCAATATCTCGGTTCGGGCGGCGCGGAAGGCCATATGTGGGATCGTCCCGACGGGTCGGGGCCCATTCCGTGTCTGCTGCTGGCGGCGAAGGGCCGCCGTTCGGGCGAGTGGCGCACGCTGCCGCTGATCTACGGCGAATCCGACGGCGCCTATCTGATCGTCGCCTCCAAAGGCGGACACAAGAGTCATCCCGCCTGGTATCTGAACATCGACACCAACCCCGACGTTCAGCTGATGGTGGGCACGGAACAGTTCGAGGCGACCGCGCGCACAGCCCAGGGCGCCGAACGCGACAAACTCTTCGCCCTCATGGCCAAGGACTTCGCCCCCTACCTCGACTACGCCATCCGCGCCGGTGGCGCCGGCCGCCAGATCCCGCTCGTGGTACTCGAGCGGAAGTAGGACCGATTCAGGGCCGGTCAGGGCGACCAGGATCGGTCGGTCACTGCTAGCGCAGCTCCACGTGCGTGGCCGCCCCGCTTCATTCGTCGAGCGGCGGTGGCAGACCGATGCGGTCTTTGACGTCGGCCAGCACCTCGCGGGCGATCACGCGGGCGCGTCGTGCCCCATCGATCAGGATCTCGTCGACCGCGTCGGGGGCGGCCGCCAGCTCGGCGCGGCGCGCGCGGATGGGCGCAAAGTAGTCGTTGACCGACTCCGCCAGCTGTCGCTTGCAATCGACACAACCGATCTGCGCCGAGCGGCAGCCCGAATCAATCTCCGCCTGCTTCTGCGGCCCGAAGAAGCCATGCAGGCTGAAGACGTTGCAGACGCTCGGGTCACCCGGGTCGCTACGGCGAATGCGCTGCGGGTCTGTGATCGCCGAGCGGATCGCCTGCCAGGTCTCTTCGGGGGTTGCGGCGATGTCCACCGCGTTGCCGTAGGACTTGGACATTTTGCGGCGATCAAATCCCAGCACCATCGGCGCATTGGTCAACTCCGCCTCCGGCTCCGGAAAAGTGTCGCCGAAGATGTGATTGAAGCGTCGCACAATCTCGCGGGCGAGCTCCAGATGCGGCAACTGATCCTCGCCGACCGGCACCTTGTTCGCTCGATAGAGCACGATGTCCGCCGTTTGCAGGACGGGATAGCCAACAAGACCGTAGTTGACGTTCTGGGGCTGTGACTTCGCCTTCTCCTTGAAGGTGGGCACATTCATCAACCGGCCGATCGGGGTAACCATCGACAACAGCAGGTGCAGCTCCGAGATTTCCGGCACATGGCTTTGCGCGTAGAGGATCGTCTCCTCGGGACGAATGCCAGCGGCGAGCAGATCGAGCGCGGTCTCTCGCACGTGATCGCGCAACCGCTGGGTATCCGTCAGCGTGGTCAGGGAATGCAGGTCGACGATGGAGTAGATGCACTCGTAGCGATCCTGGAGCGCGACGAAGTTCTGGATCGCGCCGAGATAGTTGCCGATGTGCTGCCGACCGGTCGCGCGGATCCCCGCAAACACGCGATCCTGCATCGTGATCTCCCGCCCGAACGGTAGGCCCGTTCTCAGATTACATCGCCTCTTACATCGCCTGGGGCGCGGTCACGCCCAGGATCCGCAGCGCAGCGGCCAGCGCCGCCTGCGCCGACTCGGTCAGCAACAGCCGCGCACCCGATTGCGCAGCCTCCGACGGCACGACGACGCGGCAGTGATCGTAGAACTGCGTGAACGCAGCGGCGAGGCTTTGCGCGTAGTACGTGAGATGATGCGGCTCCCGCGAGGAGGCCATCTCGCTGACCAGTTCCGGCAGACGCAGAATCTCGTGGATCAGCTCGATCTCCTGAGCGGTCTGGAGCAGATCCAGATGGTCGGAAGATGAAGACAGCCCGGCCTCCGCGGCCGCTCGTATGACGCTGGCGCAACGCGCGTGCGCATACTGGACGTAGGAGACGGGATTCTGGCGCGGATCTGCCGAGGCCGCAGCGGCCAGGTCGAAATCCATCTGCGCGTCGGCCGAGCGCTGGAGCATGAAGAACCGTGCGGCGTCGGCGCCGACTTCCTCGACCAGTTCGCGCAGCGTGACGATTTCGCCCGTGCGCTTGGACATCCGCACCCGCTCTGCGCCGCGACGTAGGTGCACTAGCTGATAGAGCAGCACTTCCAGCGCCGCGCCGTCCCCGCCAACGGCGGACAGCGCCGCCTGCGTCCGCGCGACGTGCCCTTGGTGATCCGCTCCCCAGACATCGATGACCGTATCGAACTCGCGCAGCAGAAACTTGTCGTAGTGATAGGCGACATCGGAGGCGAAGTAGGTTGGCTCCCCCGAAGAGCGGATCAGGACATTGTCCTTGTCCTCACCCAGCGAGTCGGAGCGGAACCAGACGGCACCCTCCTTCTCGATGACGTGTGCGCCATCGCGCAGACGCTGCATAGCCACGTCGTACGTCGACTCTCCGTCTGAACCCTCATAGAGCGCAGACTCTCGCTGCCAGCGATCGAAATGAATACCGAGCATCGCCAGATCGGTGCGGATCTGTTCGATCATCAGCTCCAGACCGCGGTTGGTGAGGTCGACCACTGAATCATCACCGCCGTCCAACCAGCGGTCGCCGACCTCCGCTTGGATCTGCGCCGCCAGATCCACCATGTATGCGCCTTGATAGCCGCCCTCGGGGAGCGGCGTTTCGCGGCCGAACTGCTGCTGATAACGCACCATGAGGGTGCGGCCGAAGAGACGCACCTGTGCGCCGGCGTCGTTGACGTAGTATTCACGTTCGACCTCGTAGCCCGCGGCGTCGAGCACCAACGCCAGCGCGTCGCCGAGCACCGCGCCGCGTCCATTGCCCACCTGCAGCGGCCCCGTTGGATTGGCTGACACGAACTCGACCTGCACCCGCTGTCCGGCACCGTCCTGGGTCCGCCCCCACTGATCGCCAGCAGCGATCACCGACAGCAGCTGACCGCGTTGCCAGTCTCGATCCAGCTCGATGTTGATAAACCCGGGAGGCGCGACGTGGACCTCGGCGATCGGCTGGTTGCGCATGATTCGCTGCGCGATCGTCGCAGCGACCTCCATCGGCGGCCGCCGAACGGCCCCAGCCAGGCGTAGAGCGACGTTGCAGGAATAGTCGCCGTGTGCGCGGTCCTTCGGACGCTCGATCCGCAGCTCGATGGGCGGAATGGGCGGCAGCGCCTCGTCGGCCTGCGCCAGTTCTAGTGCGTTGCGCACCAGATCGCTAATCAGGTCTCGCGTCGCACGTGCCATGATCCGCCACACCTCTGCCGCCAACGATCACACAGACGGCAAACATGCATCATAATGCCGACTTCGCAGCTTCAGTGTCGGTCAGGCAACCGACGCTTCCATGACGAAGCCTAGTCGCGCTCAGCGACTCAGTGCACGGCCGTGGCACCATCGACGTTGAGGCGCTCAGCGCGGGCGCGGAGCAGTTGGTGCTCGGGCGCACGCAGATTGGGATCATGGTCGAGGATCCGATTGGCCCAGTTGCGCGCCTTGGTCAGCGTTCGGTGATCAGTCAGCTTGGCGACCCGCATTTCCGGCAGACCCGACTGGCGGGTACCAAAATATTCGCCGGGGCCGCGCAGCTCGAGGTCGGCTTCGGCCAGTTCAAATCCATTCGACGTCGTGGTCATCAGCTCAAGCCGACGCTGACTCTGCTCCACTTCGGTGTCCGAAATCAGAAAGCAGATCGCTTCCAGGTCACTGCGCCCAACGCGGCCACGTAGCTGATGCAGCTGTGCCAGTCCAAAGCGTTCAGCGCCCTCAATCGCGATCACCGTCGCCTGGGGCAAGTCAACGCCGACCTCAACCACGATGGTCGAGACCAACACATCCGCGTCGCCATTGTTGAGGTCAGCCATGACCGCCTGCTTTTCCTTCGACGACATCCGTCCGTGCAACAGCCGAATACGCGGCGCCAGCTCCCTCAGTGGGCCGGCGCGCAGGAACTCGTACTGCTTGGTAGCGGCTTCCGCTTCCAGCTTGTCGGACTCTTCGACGAGGGGGCAGATCACGATCGACTGCCGACCCAACCGCGCCTCTGCGAGCATGCGCGCATAGACCTGCTCTGCGCGTGCGGAGGGCGGCACGATCCTGGTCTGTACCGGCTGACGGCCCGGTGGCAACTCGTCGATCACCGACGAATCCAGTTCCCCATACACGGTCAACGCCAGCGTGCGTGGGATCGGCGTCGCGGTCATCACCAGCAAGTGCGGACTGCGCCCCTTGCTGCGCAGCGAGTCCCGCTGCAGGACGCCGAAGCGGTGTTGCTCGTCGACGACAGCCAGTCCAACATCTCGGAAGTTGGCCTGTTCCTGGATCAACGCGTGCGTACCAACGACGAGATCCAGCTCGCCATTCGCCATTCGCTCATGGATGTCCCGTTTGCGCGCTGCGCGGACGCTGCCGGTCAGCAGCGCCATCCGCACCCCGCGGCCCAGCGCCGGGGTCAGCGAATAGCGCTCGAACAGCGGACCGCTGTCGGCCAGATCATCGCCGCGAAACAGGCGTTGAAAGGTGTCGTAGTGCTGCGAGGCGAGCACCTCCGTGGGGGCCATCAGCACAGCTTGGCAACCGGCCTTGACGGTCGCCAGCATGGCGGCGGCCGCGACCACGGTCTTGCCCGAGCCGACGTCACCTTGCAGGAGGCGCGCCATCGGTTCGTCGCTGTTCAGATCGAAGCGAAGATCGGTCAGCGCGCGCTGCTGGGCGTTGGTCAGCTGGAACGGCAGAGCAGCCAGGAAGCTGTCGAGGAAGTCGCCCGACATCTCAATCCTGGGAGCGTCCGCGCGGCGGCGGGCCTCGCGTTTGCGCGCCAACACCGCGAGCTGAATTCCCAGCATTTCCTGAAACCCGATCCGCGCGCGGGCGCGGTCGACCTCTGCCAGTTCTTCGGGAAAGTGGAGCATCCGCAGGGCCTCAGACTCGAAGGAGAACCCCTCGTCCGCGACAATCTCCGCTGGCAGCGAATCGGCCAGCAGCGGCAGGTAGTCGCGCACCGCCGCGTGCGCGAGACGCCGAATCGTACGGTTCGGCAACCCTTTGCTGCGCGGATACACCGGCGACAGCCGCCCCACATGGACCGTGTCGTCGTCGGGGTCGTCGAGCCGCTCCCACTCTGGCGAGTCCATTTGCAAATGGCGTCCCTTGCTCGCCACCTTGCCAGAGAGCCCGACGCGCATGCCGGGCTGCAGCGTCTTACTGAGATACGGCTGCCGCCACCACCAGACGCGCAGCGAGCCGGAGCCATCGCGCACGACCGCCTCCGTCGCCGTACGGCCGCCGCGCAGATACTTGACGTTGATGCTCGCGATCTCGCCAACGACGGTCACGTCCACATCCATGGGCGCGTCGGCGATTGGCTGCAGGTTGCGCCAGTCTTCGTATCGACGGGGTAGGTGCCAGAGCAGGTCGAAAACGGATTCGATGCCCAGATTGGTGAATGCCTTGCGGGAGATCGGCGGGATCGGTCCCAATCTGGAGATACTCCGCGCAAGCGGGTCATCGTCAGCGACGCTCGGCGGTGGACGCCGCCGGGTCGCTCGGGAGCGTCGCGGCTTGCGGGGTTCGGACCGCGCCGACGGCTCGGTCGTGGCACCTCGAACAGCGGTCACCGCGTCTCCAGACGCATCGGACTGCCGTGACTTGGACTGCAGTACACGGAGCACGCCATCGGCCCACTCTCGGCGCTGCGCGGGGGAGAGCGAACCGTACCCCTGCTGGGGCAGCTTCGCCACGATGCCAGTGAAGAAGCGCCGCTGCTCGCTGCCGCGCAGGACGTTGCGCAGATATCCATCGAGTCCGCCCGCGACAGCGCGGTCGGCATAGCCGAGCTGAGCCTCCAGGGCCAACATCGATTGCAGCGTCTGCGTCGGGCGGCGCTTAGCGGTCACGGGACAGTCATGGGGCGCTCAGCGCTTCACACTCAGCGGCGCGGCAGGACAATCGCGCCAACCGTGCCCGGTCCGACGTGTGCGCCCAAGACGGGGCTGGTCAGCACGATCGGCGCCTCGATCCCACCACTACTGTCGGAGACGCGCTGCGCGAGCGCACGGGCGTCGGCCTCGGCCTGGCCATGCAAGATCGTGACCCGCTCCGGCGGTCCATCCGACATGACCTGCGCAAAGAGCCGTTCCAGCGCCTTGCGCCGAGTGCGCGGCTTCTCGATGTCGACGACCTCGCCATCGATCACTTCCAGCAGCGGACGCATCCGTAGTAGTCGGCCGGCGAGGTGTCGCGCGCGGCCGATGCGGCCACCGCGCAGCAGATAGTCGAGGGTTTCCACGAACAACAGGGTGCGCGAACGCGCGGCGATCTGACGCGCGGCGTCGGCGGCCTCCGCCAGCGACGCGCCAGCGTGCGACGCCACCAAAGCCGACTCCGCCGCCCACGCCACCGCGACCGAGGCGGTGCCGGTGTCGACGAACTCGATCGGCGGCGCGTGATCCAGCAGCGCCGCTCCCTGTTGAGCCGAGTTCAGCGTGCCCGAGAGCTTGCCGCTCAAGTGCACCGAGATGATCCCGTCCGCGCCCTCATCGATCAGCGCCTGGTAGTGGTCTCGGAACACACCGGGAGCAGGCTGCGAGGTGGTCGGCAACGCGCCGCCCTCGCTGGTGGCGCGATTGAGCCGTTGCCAGAAATCAGGCTTCGACAGCGTCACTCCATCGTCGTACCGCTCGTCGCCAAAAAACAGATGCAACGGTACGACGCGGATACCGTCAACCTGCCCCTGCTCAAGATCGGAAGCAGAATCAGTGAGCACTGCCGTGAACATACGTACCAATCTACGCCGTCCGCGTCGCGAGCTCAAGTGCGCTCAGCGCCATTACTCCAGCGACAGCAACCAAGGGTAGTGCGGCTGGCCGCCGTCGAGGAGGTCAACCTCCAGACCAGTCGCGTCCACGATCGATTGGCCCAAGTCATCCGCTCGCGCGGCGGAGACGCCATCGCCGTAAAACACGGTGAACAGCGACGCGCCGCTGAGCGACTCGGACATCTGTCGGGCGAGATCCATAGCGACCGCGTCGACTTCGTCGCCAGCGGCGACGATCTCGCCATCGAGCATCGCAAACGGCTGACCCTCGGTGATCTGCACCTCGCCCTCGAAGTCGCGGGCGGCGCGCGCCACGCGGCCGATCCGTACATGCTCCAGGGACGCCGCCATCTCGGCCGCCAGATCTTCCGCCGACACCCCACCGATGATCGATGCCAACGCCGTGACGCCCTCCGCCTGACTGTCTGTGTGAACAATGTGGAACCGCTGCGGCGCTTCGCTGGCGGCGGCGAGCTCGCCCGCCCGCTCAGCGGCCGGGGTGACGTTGTGGTTGTTGGGCAAGACAATCACGTCCAGACCCTTGACCGACTCCGCCGCCGAGAGCAGCATCTCGACCGATGGATTATCGGCGGCCCCACCGGAAACGATCGCGGCAGCCCCAAGCTCGGTGAAGATGCGGACGAATCCCTTGCCCTGCGCCACCGCCACGACCGGCGCGTCCGATTCCGCTTCATGCGTGCGCGCCGCTTGGGCACGCATATCCACAGCGCGGAAGGCGCGAATCTGACCGGCGGCGTCTGCCGCGGCATAGGCGTCCGCGGGGACGTTGGTGTGCAGATGGACACGCAGATCGTCGCCGTCGGGAGCGAGCATCACGCTCTCGTCGTCGCCCTCCAGCGCGCTGCGCAGCTGATCCAGGTCGCTGACGCCGGCCACGACCAGTTCGGTGCAGAACCCATCGAAGTCCGCATCCGCGTCGAGACGCCGAGCGAGCCAGGCAGGATCGATCGCGCCCAGTTCCGCTGGCGTTTCGGGGATCGGTGCACCGGCCAGCGCACCCAGCATCCCGCGCAGCATGAACTCCAGCCCACGCGCGCCCGCATCGACGACACCCGCTTCCTTCAGCACCGGATTCAGCTCCGGCGTCCGCTCCACCGAGGCTGCCGCAGCTGCGACGGCCCGCTCGAGCAAGGGCAGCGGATCGTCCGCCCGCCCATCGATCGCGGCGGCGATGTCGGCCGCGACAGAGATCATGGTGCCGTCACGCGGATCGGCGACGGCGTCGTGGGCGAACCTGGCGGCGTGCGCGAAGGCGTCCGCCAACAGCGCGGCTTCGGACAATCCGTCGGCGAAACCGCGCAGCCACTGCGCGCCGATCACGCCAGAGCTGCCACGCCCCCCCATCAAGGCGGCTGAAGCCGCGACAGCCGCGATCTCGCGTGCCTCGGCGCCTGACGGCGCAGAGTCCGCGGCCTGGCTGGCGGTGGCCAGCGTTCGCCCAAGATTGGCGCCGGTATCGCCATCGGGCACGGGAAAGACGTTGATCTGATTCAGCGCCTCGCGGTGCAACGCGACCCAGCCGGAAGCGCCGCGCATCATCAGTCGAATCTCATCGCCGCTCAAGCCGGTCGCGCTCGCACGCTGTTCCACCATCTGTTGCCTCCCGTATAGTCCAGTGTACGGTCCACAGCGGAGACTGTGGATGAACGCGGCCGCAGTGCTGATATGCTGTGACGTACGCGCCACCGTTCGGCCGAGCTGGTGTGTGCGTGGACGACGGATCGGGGACGGATCGATGGCTGGCAAGTGTGACCTCTGCGCTAAGCGGACGACATTCGGCCGCAACATCCGCCACAAGCACTCAGGCCGCTGGAAGCGCAAGGCGCCCCGCACCTCACGCACCTTCAAGCCAAATGTTCACCGACACAAAATAACTATTGACGGTAAACTGCAACGGCTTAACGTATGCACCGGCTGCCTGCGGACGATGATGAAGCGGCTCGCCAGCTGAGTTGATCGCAGTGCCCCGAAGGTGCCAGCTGAAGACTGAGATCGGACAGACCACCGCCTCCAAGCCAGAACCGCGGATGAAGCATCCGCACCTGACCATCTGCCTGCTCGACCGGCCTGCCCCTGATACCGCGGGAACCTGACCGCCGAGACCCTTCTGACACACCGAGACCGAGGAACATGCGAATCTACGTTGGTAATCTCCCCTTCCGAACCAGCTCGCAGGAGCTGCACGAACTCTTTGCCGAGCACGGCGAAGTCCAGGACTGCGTGATCCCGGTCGACCGCGACAGCAACCGCTCGCGCGGATTCGGCTTCGTCGACATGGACGACGAGGAAGCGCGCGTCGCCATCTCCGCGCTGGACGGCTACGACCTCGACGGTCGCCAGCTGCGCGTCAACGAGGCGCGACCGCGTGGTGGCGACGGCGGTGGTGGTGGCGGCGGCTACCGCGACGATCGTGGTGGCGGTGGTGGTGGCGGCGGCTACCGCGGTGGAGGTGGTGGCGGCGGCTACCGTGGCGGTGGCGGTGGTGGCGGCGGCTACCGTGGCGGTGGCGGTGGTGGCGGCGGCTACCGCGATGACCGCGCCGGACGCGACAGCTATGGCGACCGCGGCCGACGCTACTAGGCACGGCCTCGTCTCACTCAGCTGCAGCCGCAATGGCGTCCGGCGTCCGAGTCCGAGAACTCGGCTTCGGACGCGCAGCGGCACCCTTCGTGGATGTGCTCTGGCGCATCCACGAAGGTGACCCGGCGTGGATCCCCACGCTCCGCCGAGTTCAGCTCGAGCGGCTTGATCCCGCGCGCGCGCCATTCCTCCAATATGGACGCGCACAGCTGTTCATCGCCGAACGCGATGGACGCGCGGTCGGCCGTATCTCGGCGCAGCTCAACCCGCTACACGACGAAAAGTGGGGCGAGGCGGCCGGCTTCTTCGGTCACTTCGACTGCTGCGATGATCAGGAGGCGGCCACCGCGTTGTTCGAGGCGGCCGAGTCATGGCTGCGCGAGCGCGGCGCGGCATTCGCGCGCGGCCCGTTCAACTTCACGATCAACGACGAGTCCGGCTGCCTCGTCGACGGCTTCGACACGCCGCCGATGGTCGCCATGCCGCACGGCCAGCGCTGGTTTCCCGACCTGATCGAGGCGAACGGCTATCAGCAGGTGAAAGACCTCTGGGCCTACCGCTATCCCGTCGCCGCCCCACTCGGCGAGCGGCGTGAACGAGCACGGCAGCGAATCATCGAGCACCCACGCGTGCACGTACGAACATTCAGCAAGCGCCATCTGCGACGCGATGTCCGGATCGCTGCTGAGATCTTCAACGACGCGTGGGTCGACAATTGGGGCTCACTGCCGATCACGGCCGATGAAGCCGATCGGTTGGCAGCCGATCTGGTCAAATTCGCCGACCCCAGGCTCACCGCCATCGTTGAGATCGACGGCGACCCGGCCGCGATGGTGATCTCCATTCCGAATCTGAACGAATGCGCACGCGATCTGAACGGGCAACTATTCCCGTTCGGCTGGGCAAAGCTCTTGTGGCGACTGCGCCGCGGTCCCCGCAGTGGCAGGGTGATGCTGTTGGGCGTTCGACAAAAGTGGCGAACGCGCGAGTTTGCAACGCTGGGACTGATGCTGACCGCCGAGATCCACGTGCGCGGCGCCCAGCATGGCTACGAGTGGGCCGAGCTCGGCTGGGTGCTCGAGGACAACCATCTCCTCAACCATGCGCTCAACCGCACCGACGCTGAGGTCTACAAGGTCTATCGGATCTACGAGAAACCTCTGTAGCGGAACGTCCAGACACCCGCGCCCACCAGTCGTATCGCGCGCTGGCCGCTGGTGTTTGCTGAGCCGGCGTTCACGCCTGCCACACAGGTCGGCATCTGGACAATGCGTATCCGTCAAGGTTGCGATGGGCCTGCACCTAGCGGACGAGCGCGTTTCGCAGTCGTTGCACCGCCGCCGAGACCAACTCCCGATCGTTGTACACCGCAGACCCAGCGACGATCCAGGTCGCCCCGGCCTCGACGACGGAACGAATCGTGGACTCATTGACGCCGCCGTCCACCGCGACGTGCGCGGCGCGGCGTCCGCAAGCGTCGAGCATGGACCGCGCCTGTTGGATCCGCGCCAGCGACTCAGGAATGAAGCGCTGCCCACCCCAGCCGGGATTGACGCTCATGATCTGCACGCGGTCGCAGATCGGCGCTACCGCTTCGAGCTCGGAGAGCGGCGTGCCAGGATTGAGCGTGATGCCCGCTTCAATGCCGCGCTCCGAGATGCGTTGCAGCAGTCGATGCGGATGGCGCGTCGCCTCGATATGGATCGTGAGGCAATTGACGCCAGCGTCGATGAATTCGTCGATCTGATCTTCCGGACAGGCAACCATCAAGTGGGCTTCGATGGGCAATGCCGTGAGCGACCTGACCGCCGCGGCCATCTGCGCGCCGAACGTGATCGGCGGGACGAAATTGCCATCCATCACGTCAAGCGAGATCCAGTCGACGCCCGCCGCCTCGACTTCGCCGATCTGATCGGCGAGCCGCGTCCAATCCGCGCTGAGGATCGAGGGCGCAATCTGGACCGGGAGCGTCATCGCGGGCGCCTACTGATTTCGCCGACTCTGCGCCTTGGCGGCGCTGCGTTGCGCGGCTCGCCGCTGAGCGCGGTTGAGTCCGGTCTCCAGCGGCGCGTCGCCAGCGGGCGACGGCTCGACCGAGCGGGCCACCGGCTCAAGCTGCAACCGCTGCTTCGCTTCAGTCAGCGCCACACGCACTTGCGACGGCGCAGTCCCGCCGCGCACATCCCGGGCCGCCAGCGCCGCCTGCGCGGTCATCCCGACCGCGTCCGACTCGAATGCCGGATGCTGCGTTCGCAGCTCTCGCAGCGACAGGTCGGAAAGCCCACAGCCACGCTCCTCGCAGAGCCGCACCAGGCGGCCTACGACTCCGTGCGCCTCACGAAACGGCACACCCTTGCGGGTGATGTAGTCGGCATAGTCGGTGGCGAGGATCAGGGGGTCTTGGTCAACCATCGCACGGGCGCGGTCTCCATTGACGCGGGCCGTCAGCAGCGCCCGGGCGAGCACGTGCAACGTACCGATCAGCGTCTCGGCCGTGTCAAACAGCCCCGACTTGTCCTCTTGCAGATCACGGTTGTAGGCGAGCGGCAGACCTTTCAGCGTCGTGAGCAACGCCGTCAGATGTCCGACGACCTTACCGCTGCGGCCACGTGCGAGCTCCGCGACATCGGGGTTGCGCTTCTGCGGCATAATCGACGAACCGGTCGTGAAGGCGTCGCCGAACTGCAGCACGCCAAACTCGGCCGAGCTCCACAAGATCACATCCTCGCAGAGCCGCGAGACGTTGACCATGCAGATCGCCGCATCGGCGAGGAACTCCAGGATGTAATCGCGCGACGAGACTGCGTCTATGCTGTTGCGCGACAGCTGCTCGAATCCCAGCTCCTCGGCAACCGCCTGGCGGTCGAGCGGATAGGCCGCGCCGGCCAGTGCGGCGCTGCCGAGCGGCATGATATCTGCGCGCACGAAGGCGTCGACCAGCCGTTCCGCGTCACGGTCGAACATCTCCAGGTACGCCAGCAAATGGTGCGCGAGCAGCACCGGTTGCGCGCGCTGCAGATGCGTGTAGCCGGGCAGGTAGATGTCCAGCGAGCGTTCAGCCAGTTCGATCAGCGCCGCCTGCAGCCCGCGCACCGCGCCGACCGACTGCACGATCGCGTCCCGCACAAACATCCGCGTGTCCAACGCTACCTGATCGTTGCGCGAGCGTGCGGTGTGCAGCCGACCGGCGGCGTCGGCGCCGATGATCTGGCCCAAGCGCGCTTCGACGTGCGTGTGGATGTCCTCCAGCTCGTGATTGATCTCGAAGCCGCCCGACTCGATCTCCGACTCCACCTGATCAAGTCCATCGAGGATGCGCGCGGCGTCTGCGTCGGCGATAATCCCCTGCGCGGCCAACATCCGCGCATGCGCGCGCGAACCAGCGATGTCGTGTCGAAACAACAGCAGGTCGATCTGAATCGACGACGTGTAGGCCTGAACGAGCGCATCGGGCGACTCCTCGAAGCGGCCGCCCCAAAGTCGTTGGGAGCTGTCGGAGCCTGCGTTCGCTGCAGATTCGGCCTCAGCTATATCGTCGGACATGTTGCTATGCGTCCGACGGCAGCCTGGTCAGCCCTGCTACCGCGATCGCGCTGTCGATCTGCGCGACCGAGAGGTCGCGTGCGCGGATCGTGTGGATCGCCGGCGGCGCCAGCCCACTCTCGATGTGCGCCGCATAAAGGCCGTCGGCCAACGCGCGAAGCACTCGTTGCACGTCATCGGCGTCGAGTGGACCACAGGCGGTTTCGAAAGCGCGTTTGGCGTCCAACGCCAGATACAGCGCACACTCGAGCGTTGCGTGGCCGGGGCGGCGGATCTGAAAGTCTGCCGCGTCAGGACCACCGGCCGTTGGCACCGCCGCTTCGTATTCGACTGCGATCTCGAGGTCAGCTGGGTCGGTCGTCATCAGCGTCTGCCCTCGTTCCAGCTCGCTGGCCGGACTGCATCGACTAGCTCGTTCGTCCCGATGATACGTCCAGCACACCGCCCGCTTGACGCAGGAGCTGCTTCTCGGCCTGGACGCGTACCGGCAAGCCAAAGATATCGATGAAGCCGATCGCCGAGGTCTGGTCAAAGACGTCACCCTCGTCGTACGTCGCCAGCGAGTATTGGTACAGGCTGTTCGGGCTCTCAACGCCGACGGCGACCGCCTGCCCCTTGTACAGCTTCAAGCGTGTGACACCGGTCACGTGGCGCTGCATCGACGCTGTGAATGCCGCGAGGTCCTGATGGACCCCGGTGAACCAGAGGCCGTCGTAGATCAGATCGGCGTAATCCTGCATCAGGCGATGCTTGAGTCGAATCTGGCTCTTTGAGAGGGTCAGCGTCTCCAGCGCCTGGTGCGCAACCCGCAGAGTGGTCGCGGCGGGTGCTTCGTAGACCTCACGTGACTTGATCCCCACCAGGCGGTCTTCCACCATGTCGATGCGGCCCACGCCATTCGCCCCGGCGATCTCATGGAGGCGGCTCACCAGGTCCACCGGGTCCAGCTCTTCGCTGTCCAGCGAGGTCGGCCGGCCGTGCTCAAAGCCAACCTCCAGATAGGTCGGCTCGTCGGGCGCGTCTTCCGGATTGACCGTCCAGTCCCAGACGTCGTTGGGTGGCTCGGTCCAGGGATCTTCCAGCGCCCCCGCTTCGATGGAACGGCCCCAGAGGTTTTCATCAGTCGAGTATTGCTTGTCGACCGAGACGGTGATCGGGATGCTGTGCGCCTGCGCGTAGACGATCTCCGACTCGCGCGTGGTCAGCTCCCACTCTCGGACGGGCGCGAGGATGCGCAGATCCGGTGCGAGCGCCTGCACCGAAACATCGAAGCGGACCTGGTCGTTGCCTTTGCCCGTACAGCCGTGCGCGACGGCGGTCGCATTATGTCGTCGGGCGACGTCGACCAGCGCCTTAGCGATCAGCGGCCGCGCCAGCGCGGTCGCCAGCGGATAGCGTCCCTCGTAGAGCGCCCCAGCCATCAGCGCAGGAAAGCAGAATGAGCGCGTGAAGTCGTCTCGCAGATCGAGCATCTCGAAGCCTACCGCCCCTGCGGCGTAGGCGCGCGTCTCCAGCTCTTCGTCGGCTTCCAGGAAACCCATGTCTGCCGTCATGCAAACGACTTCCCAGCCGCGCTCGGTCAGCCAGCGGGTCACCACGGAGGTGTCCAGTCCACCCGAATAGGCCAGCACCACGCGTTTTTCATCCGTTCGTTTCGGCACCCGGCTCTCCCTGCACACTCTGATCGGTTGGGTTCGTTGGTTGCTCGGCTGGTTGACCCGTCTGGCTACTCGCCAATCGACGTGAGGGCATCGTCGATCACCCCGATGGCCTGATCGATCTCGTCCTCGGAAACGGTGAGCGGCGGCACGAGCCGCAGAACGTTCGGCTTGACCACGTTGCAGAGCAACCCGCGCTCGCGGATGGCTGTGACCAGCGCGGGGCCGACATCCTCACTGAGTTGGACCGCCACGAGCAGACCCTGACCGCGCACGTGGTCGATCAGCGGATGCCGATCCTCCAGCCCGCGCAACCCCGAGGTGAGCTGCTCGCCGCGCGCAGACGCGTGTGCTGGGATGTCTTCCTCAACCATCACGCGCAGCGTTTCGAGCGCCACCGACGCGGTGAACGGCTGACCACCGAAGGTCGTGCCATGATCGCCCGGTTCGAGAATATCGCCGCGCTCATTCGCGACAATTGCCCCGATCGGCACACCACTGCCCAACCCTTTGGCCAGCGCCATCACATCGGGTTGCACGCCCTCGTGCTGCCAAGCGAAGAGCTTGCCCGTGCGGCCGATGCCGGTCTGCACTTCGTCGAGCATCAGCAGCAGGTTGTGGTCGTCGCAGATCTCCCGCAGGTCGGCCAGGTATCCGTCATCGGCGACGTTGACGCCGCCCTCGCCCTGCAACGGTTCCACCAGGATCGCCGCCGTCTGTGGACCAACCACCGCTCGCACAGCGTCCACATCATTGAACGGCACATGTCGGAAGCCGTCCAGTGGACCGAACGGCTCGCGGTAACGCGGATTGCCCGACGCATTGACCGAAGCCAGCGTGCGACCGTGGAAGGCCTCGTCCATCACGATGATCTCGTTCGCGCCATCGCGCCGAGTTTGCCCCCATTTGCGGCCGATCTTGATCGCGCCCTCGGTCGCCTCGGCACCGCTGTTGCAGAAGAAGATGCGGCGCATGCCCGACTGCTCGAGAATGATGTCCGCCAGATCGAGCTGCGGCACGGTATAAAAATAGTTGGACACGTGCAGCAGCGTTTCAGCCTGCCGCTGGATCGCCTGGACGATGCGTGGGTGGCAGTGGCCGAGGTTATCGGCGGCAATGCCCGCGACGAAGTCCAGGTACGCTTTCCCTTCGTCATCCCAGACTCGCGAGCCTTCGCCGCGGACCAGGGTGACCGGCAGACGGCCCGCCGACATCATGAACACAGCGGACTCGCGCTCAGCAGTAGTGGCCATGGTCAGTCCTCCAGCAGAGCCGGATAGCAAGAGCAGTCAACTCAGCGTAAGCGAGCGCGTCACACGCGTCTATGCAGGCGGTCTCAAGGTCATTGCCGGCCAGCGCTTCACAGCGCTCATCGAGGAAGCTACGTCCGCCCGGCAACAGGCGACCGCTACTCATCCGAACCTACTGCCAGCCGTTCCAGAATCTGCCCCAGCCGCTCGATCGCTGCACCGTAGCCTGCCCAGTCGCCAGCGCGTTGACGCTCCAACGCCTCTTCGAAGGCGTCCTGCGCCTGCTGCGTGAGCTCCGCTGCGTCGTCCGACAACGTCAGCGGCGCGCGTGGCGCTTCCTCTTCAGCGAGCCCGCCAGCATCCTCGGCTGTGGGCGTCTCGCTGGAGGCGCCGCCGATGAATGACAGACCTTGTGCCGGGCGGTTCCCCAAGGCCACTTCGACCGCGCTCACGAAGGTGTCTTCGAACGCAATACGATCGCCGTTGACAACGATCACACCTTTGAGCTGCGGATAACGCCCGGTCTCGGCCTGCAGATAGATCGGCTCGACGTACACGTATGAATCGCCGACGGGGATGAAGAGCAAGTTGCCGCGAATCACCTCCGACCCCTGCTGGCCCAGCAACGTGAACTGGCGTGAGACGGCGACGTCCTGGTCGATGCGGTTCTCGATCTGCTTCGGCCCGTCGACGTTCTTGTTGGCGGGGAAGCGGAAGGCGAACAGCTTGCCGTAGTTCTCGCCGTCCGAGCGGCCAGCCATCCAGGCGATCGAGTTGAGCCTGTTGCGTGGCGTGAAGGGCAGGATCAGCAGAAACTCCGGCTCCGCCTGGTCGGGCAGGCGCAAGGTTACGTAGTAGGGCTCGACCGCGATCTCCTGCTGGCGCAGCAGCTCCTGCGGGATCGCCCAGAGGTCTTCTCGGTTAAACAGGCCGCGCGCCGACTCGATGTGATAGGTGAGGTACTGGTCGGCCTGGATCTGGAAATAGTCTTGCGGATAGCGCCAGTGCGCTTTCAGGTCGGACGGGAACGAATCGGCCGACATGAACAGCTCGGGGAAGATGTCCGCCCAGACCTGAATGATGGGGTCGCTCTCGTCGACGATGTACAGATCGACCGTACCGTGATAGGCGTCGATCACGGCCTTCACCGAGTTGCGCACATAGTTGTAGCCGACATTGTGCGGTTGTGAGTAGGGGTATCGGTCGGTGACCGTGTAGGCATCCTGGATCCAGTAGAGCCGCCCGTTGTCGCCGACCACGACGTAGGGGTCGGCGTCGAGCTGCAGGAACGGCGCGAGCTCGGTCACCCGCTCCTGGATCAGCCGACGGAACAGGATGCGGCTGTCGCCATCGAGCGAACCAGAGATGAGAATGTTGGCGTCGCCGAAGGACCAGGCAAACGCCAGCCGTCGGAAGAGTCCGCCCAGCTCGATCCCGCCTTCGCCGGAGTATCGCGTCGTTGCCTGGCTGATTTCGCCCGACGCTTCCTCACCGCTGAGCGGATAGTCGAACTCCTCAGTTTCGCTGTTGGCGATGATGTATGCGTCGGTGACTTCGCCGTAGTAAATCCGAGGCTCCACGATCTCCAATTCGAGCGGCCCCGACGACGTCTGCTCAGTCACTTCCGGCGGGATGTTCGAGACCCAGAAGACTGGCTCGCCTGACGGTGAGACTTCGTCAACGGGAGTCATCACGACGCCGAAGCCGTGCGTAAACTGCAGGCGCCGATTGACCCAGCCCTGCTGGGTTGACTGCAGATTCGCCTGCGACAGCTCGCGCGCCGCCAGGAAGACCTGGTGCTCCTCACCGCCCACCTGATACCGGTCAACATCGACATCCTTGTAGACGTAGAGCGGACGAATCGTCTGGATCGTGTTCAGCGTGTCGTTCAGCGGACGGTGATCCCACAGGCGCACATTGAGCAAAGCTTCTGGATTCAGCTCCAGGTCAGCTTCGCCAACGGCATCGCCGGCTGCAAATTCCCGCTCTTCGATCGTGTCCAGCGAGAAGGCGGCGCGGGTCGCGGCGATATTGCGCTCGATGTACGGCGTCTCCCGCTGTAGCTCATTGGGCTCGACGGTGAACCGTTGGACCGCCGCCGGCAGAATGGCGCCCCCCACAATCGAGGTGGCGATCAGCAGCGCGATGGGCGAAATGGCGTAGCGCAACCGCTCATGGAACGGCCACGACAGCACACCGACGATCACCAACGCCCCCGCCACCATCTTGACGATCTGCACCGGAGAGCGGACGTTGTCGTCGGTAAAGGTCGCACCGAAGACGAACCCGCCCGGATTCAGCGCGAGCTCAAACCGCGCCAGCCAGTAGCTCCAGACGAACAGCGCCATCACAGCAGCGATGGTCAGCGCCAGGTGCAGCCGTACAGCCACGGTCGAGCGCGCCTGCCCCTGATGCAGCAACAACCGCACCCCGTATGCAGTGGCGGTGGTCAGCATGACCATAATCGCCAGGCCGGTCGCCCAACCCTTCATGAACTGCAACGCTTCGAGTTCGAACACGTAGAAGCCGAGGTCGCGGCCGAACTGCTGATCGGTCTCACCGAACGGCTTGGCGTTGAGGAACTGCAGAATCAGCTCCCACTGACCAGCCGCGACGGAGCCGAAGATGATCGCCAGCAGGATCATCGCGACAGCGGCGATGATCTGGATCACCCGCACCAGGCGCGGATCGTCTACCGCCGGCGCCACGGCCTCGATCGGCACGCGCCAGGCGATGGTCCAGGTTGCGCCGAGCGCAAACAAAGCCAGCGCGGCGCCCACCGCAAACAACCAGACCTGCGTCACAATCCGCAGATCGAAGACACCGCGGTAGCCGATGTTGCCGAACCAGAGCCGGTCCACGTAGATGTCAATGCCGATGTTGAGCAGGATCAGCAGCACCAGCAGAGCGACACCGACGACGACAATACGGGGCCAGGCGCGACCACTCGGCGGTGGCGGTCCTTCTGCGGCCGTGTAGGGCGGTGGCTCACTGCCGCCCCCACCAAGTCCCTCGCGGAAGACGGGCGGCGGCGGTCCCAGCTGACCCGACCGCCCTTCGTCCGACGGCGGCACGTCTTGCGGGCCGTCGTTGCCGTTGCGCCACTCGCCCTGCGTGCGGTGGATCCACTCGGACCATCGGCGACTCATATCAGCGCCGTCCCCAGCGCGGCGCCGTCGGCTGCATCGCGCACGATGTTTGGCACGCGTCCGTCGACGATCCGCACACTAGCCCCGCAGGCCGCGGCCGCGCGGCCGGCTCGCAGCTTGGGCAGCATGCCCCCGCTGATCACACCGGCCGCCGCCAGCGCACGCTCTTGTTCTGCATCGAGACAGTCGATCCCAGCGCCGTCGCCGTCCAGCACCTGGGGGACATCAGTGAGGAAGATCAACGCCTGCGCGCCAAGCGCAGCAGCGACCGCGCCGGCCGCGGCGTCGGCATTGATGTTCAACAGCGTCGACCGATCGTCGGCCAAGCCGACCGGCGCCATCACCGGCAGCAGCTGCGCATCGAGCAGACGCTGCAGTGTTGCTGGATGACAACGCGGCGTTTCACCGACCAAGCCGATCCGCTCTGAGATCGGTGAACACAGCGTGCCTCCGTCCACACCGCTGACTCCCACAGCCGGCGCGCCGATCGATTGCAGCTGACGGGTCAGTTCCTTGTTGATCAATCCAGCCAACACGGCGACGACCACTTCCAGCGACTCCGGCGTCGTGGCCCGTAGCCCGTCGACCCAGGCCGCCTCAGCGCCCAGGCGCCGCTGCCAGTCGGTCACTGCAGCGCCGCCGCCGTGCACGATCGCCACTGGCCGACCCTCACGCTGCAGTTGCGCGCAGTCGGCGAGCGAGGTGTCATGCGCCCCCAGGGTGGAGCCGCCAACTTTGATCACCACTGTCCCGTCGCGCGCCGTACTCATGTTGCTGAGCTCATACCAACAAGCCTACTCGACATCCAGCTAGCGCTCGCCGATATCGTCCAGCTCGATCTCGTCGCCTGCAGGGCTGCACGCCCTGCGAGCTCATTTCCCAGCATCATGCCCAACATCATCCCCAACCGCCATGCCCAACCTCGAAGCATCAGGTGACGTAGTCGGCGTTGAAGCGTACGTACTCTTCGGTCAGATCGCAGCCCCAGGCGATGGCTTCGGCCTCGCCCTGTCCCAAATCCATGCGCAGGAAGACCTCTTCGCCCTGCGTCTTGGCCGACGCCACTGCTTCAGGCACGCCGGTCGATGTGCCGTCGAAGACGCAGAGATCGGCGATCCAGACGCTGATCTGGTCCAGATCATAGGGGACATCGGCGTAGCCGGCTGCCATCAGGATGCGCCCCCAGTTAGGGTCGTACTTGCTCAGCGCCGCCTTCAACAGCGGCGAACGCACGACGTTGCGGGCGATGTCGCGGGCATCCTCCCACGTGCGCGCGCCCGAGACCGTCATCGTGATTCGCTTGGTCGCGCCTTCGCCATCGCGCGCCATCATTTTGGCGAGCTGTGTCGAAACAGTCAGGAGCGCCTCGCGGAACGCATCCAGCCCGGGTCCTGACAGGGTCCGACCGCCCGCGCCGCCGTTGGCCAAGATGACCGCCGAGTCGTTGGTCGAGGTGTCGCCGTCTACTGTCACCATGTTGAAGCTGCGGTCCATGCAGAATCGAAAGAGCGGATCGAGATCGTCTGCAGCGATCGCAGCGTCTGTGGTAAGGAAGGCGAGCATGGTCGCCATATCGGGGTGGATCATGCCCGCACCCTTGGCGCAGCCGCCGACCGTGTAGCGAACGCCATCCACGTCGAACGTCGCAACGGCCTCTTTGACGAAGCTGTCGGTGGTCATGATCGACCCTGCGAACGCCGCACCGCCATCTGCCGACGGGGACATCTGCGGGATCGCCGCGCACAACCGAGCGATCGGTAGGTAGTGACCGATGATGCCAGTGGAGTTGACGAACACGTCCGTCACCGCGCAGTCGAGCAGCTCGGCCGTCAGCCGGGTCATCTCACGCGCGTCGGCCAGACCGCGAGGTCCCGTCGCGCAGTTGGCGTTGCCCGAGTTCACGATCACCGCCCGCAGCGAGCCGTTCGCCGTGTGCGACCTGCTCAGCTGGACCGGCGCCGCCGCGCTGTAACTCTGCGTATAGACCGCGGCGGCCGTCGCGGGGCGATCGGAAACCAGCAACGCCAGGTCTGGCAAGCCAGATTCTTTGATCCCGGCTGTGTACCCGCACGCTGAGAATCCCTGTGCACGCGTCAGTGCATTGGTGGCCGACGGGTCGGCGCCAAGCGCCGCGAAGCTGTGCGCACTCATGGGTACACCCCGATCTTGCTGAGACCAAGCTCCTCAGGCAAACCGAACATGAGATTGAAGCATTGCACCGCCGCACCCGCCGTCCCTTTGACCAGGTTGTCGAGCGCGCTAATCACCGCGATCTCGGAAGTCACAGGGTCGACCCACGGGTGCACGATGCAGGCGTTCGAACCCAGCGTCTGCTTGGTCGAGGGCGCGGACGGCGCGACGTGTACGAACGGCTCGTCGGCGTAAAAGGACTCGTAGACCTCGCGCAGCGCCTGACGGCGTTCGTCCTGGCGCTCGGGCAGGACGCCGGCAGCGACCGAGGGATAGCATGTCGCGAGGATGCCGCGCGTCATCGGTACCAGATGCGGCACGAACGTGAGCGCAAACTCGCTCTCGCCGCCTGCGAAGCCGCCGTCGAGACTGTCAGCAGCCGACCGTTGCAGCGTCGACAGTTCCTGCACCATCTCGGGCTGGTGCCGATGACCGCCCAGCCCGTATGCGGAGAAGTTGGAGTCGACCTCCGAGAAGTGCGAGGTTAGCTTCAACGCTCGGCCGGCCCCAGATACGCCCGACTTCGCGTCGACGACCGTGCGCCCCTCGAGCCAGCCCTTTGCCGCGAGCGGGGCCAGGGCGAGGATGGCGGAAGTCGGGTAGCAGCCCGGCACGCCGACCAGTCGCGACTCCGCGATCGCGTCGCGGTGCAACTCCGGCAGGCCGTACACCGACTCGGGCAACAGATGTGGCGAGGGATGCTCGCCATACCACCGCTCGTAGGTCGCTTCGTCATAGAGGCGGAAGTCGGCCGAGGCATCGATCACGGGCGCGCCTTGCTCGATCAGTGGCGTCAGGCGCTCGGCGGCGGCGGCGTGCGGCAAGCCAGAGAAGACCACATCCACTTCTGGTTCGACCTCCGCCACGATCGGCAGATCGAGCGACCAGAGATGCGGAAACACGTCGGGCAATCGCTTGCCCACCTCGGAACGACCCGTCACGCAGACGATCTCCACGCGCGGATGCTGCGCCAACAGACGCGCCAGCTCCGCGCCGACATATCCCGTTGCATTGATGATCGCCGCTCGGATCGGCGATCCACCGACTGTCGTGCTCACTACCCATTCCATTCCTGGCTGAAAGGCTGAAGATACCGCGTGCGCCACTGGTTTGGCTGTGCTGGCCGTCTTATTGGGCATCTTGCTGTCCGCACCTGTCGTACCTTGCGACACATGTCGCAGGATGCATCACACGAAATACAGGGCGCGCTCGCTCCCTACCGCATCATCGATCTGACCGCCGAGATCGGAGCGCTGACGACGATGGTCTTGGCCGGACTCGGTGCGGACGTGATTCGGGTCGAGCCGCCCGGTGGGCATCCGTCCCGCCGCCGCGGACCCATGCTGCGCGACGACGACGGATCGTCGCTCTACTGGGCGCAGATGAACGCCGGCAAGCGCTCAATCACGCTCGATCTCGACGACGCCGGCGACCGCGAGCACCTACGCACGCTCAGCGAAACGGCCGACTTCCTCTTCGAATCCGACGCGCCAGGCGTCATGACCTCGCGTGGTCTGGGCTACGGAAACCTCCACGAGCGCGCCCCGCAGTTGATCTACGTCTCGCTGACCCCATTCGGTCAGGACGGACCCAAGGCGCACTGGGCGGCGTCGGACCTGATCGGCCACGTCTCGGGCGGGCTGAGCTCGCTCGTCGGCGACCCTGATCGGGCGCCGCTGCGACCGTCAGTCGAGCAGGCTTACAACATCACCGCGCTCAACGCGGCTTCCGCGGCGATGATCGCACTGCACGCACGACATCTGACCAGTCTCGGCCAGCACGTCGATGTGTCGATGCAAGCAGCGATGGCCAATACGTTGGGCAATGCTCGGTTGTACTGGGAGATGGATCAGATCTTGACCAAACGCGCCGGTGGCGCACGCGCATTCGCCGACCGCGCCACGCGAATCATCTATCCCTGCGCCGACGGCTACGTCGCATTCGTCCGCGTACCGGCCTCGATGCCGCGTCTGCACCGCTGGATGACCGCGGTCGGCGCCGAGCCGCGTTTCGACGCCGAATACTGGGCCAGCGTTTCGATCGCCGGCGACCGCCTGCCGTCCGACGATGAGATTGAGGCGCTGGAGTCCGAGATTGAGCATTTTTTCATCGCCCGCGGCGCGCAGGAGCTGTATGAGTCGGGACAGAGCTTCAGCGTCATGATCTGCCCGGTCAATACGATGCGGGACATTGTCGATAGCCCGCAGCTGGCCGCGCGCGCGTTCTTCTGCGAGATCGAGGATCCGGCCCTCGGGCGCCTCACCGTGCCGGGCGCGCCGTTGCAAATGTCGGCGACGCCATGGCAGACGCGTCCGGCGCCGACCAGAGGCCAAGATCAGGACGAGATCCTGGACGAGCTGGCCCAGATCAGGAAGGAGCCTGACCATGCCGAATGACCACCTCATGATCGAGCGCCGCGAAAACGGCGTCGTGGTCGCCACGTTGAATCGTCCCGAAGTGCTGAACGCGCTCTCCGAGCAGATCCGCTCGGGACTGCGCGAGCTGGCCGCCGAACTCAACGGCGACCCTGGTGCACGGGCCTTGGTGATCACGGGCGCTGGACGCGGCTTCTGCTCAGGCGCCGACCTCTCGAACCGTGAGGCGCGGGTCGCGGCGGAGGCTGAACCCGGCCTGCAGTCGACGCAGTTGCGCTACGGCTTCGCAGCCGAGTTGCAGCAGCTCGAGCTTCCGGTGATCGCCGCGGTCAACGGCGCAGCGGCGGGGGCGGGCTTCGCTATCGCCTTGGCCTGTGACATTCGCATCATGTCCGACCGCGCCCGATTCCATCCCGGCTTTCTCAAGATCGGACTCGGACCTGACTGGGCGGCGTCGTGGACGCTCACCCGGCTGGTCGGTCACTCACGCGCGATGGAGCTCTTCTGGACCTCCGATCCGATCGGTGCCAAGCAAGCGCTCGCGCTGGGACTCACCAACCGCGTTGTGGCGCACGAGGAGCTGATGTCGGAAGCGCTGGCGTTCGCCGATCGCCTGGCTCAGGCCGCGCCATGGGCGACGGGGCTGACCAAACGGGCGATCTACGCCGCACTCAACAACGACGCCACACAGCAGGCCCAGCTCGAGGAGCTGTATCAATCGTGGCTGCGCGGATCGCTCGACGCGCGCGAAGGCGCGCGTTCGTTTGCCGAGCGCCGCGACCCGCAGTTCCAGCGGCGCTAACAGCTCACGGTATGACCGATCGCAACACTCCCGGCGCGCGCGTATTCGATGGTGTCCGCATCGCGGACTTCGCCTGGGTCGGCGTCGGTCCGAACGCCAGCATGCAGATGGCGTTTCACGGCGCGGAAGCGATCCGCGTGGAATCGTCGCAGCGCCCCGACACGTTCCGCTCAGGCGGTCCGCGCCCGACGGACGACCGCTCGCTCGACGGCTCGGCGTACTTCGCGAAGTTCAATCGCGGCAAGCGCTCTGTGGCAATCAATCTCGCCCACCCGCGTGGCCCCGAGGTGGCGGCACGGTTGATCGCTGTCTCCGACATCGTGACCGAGTCGTTCGCGCCGGGATTCATGCAGCGCATCGGTCTCGGCTACGACGCAGTGCGGCAGATCAAGCCGAACATCATCATGTGCTCGATGTCGATGGAGGGCCAGACCGGTCCGCACGCGAAGTTTCGCGGCTTCGGACTCACCCTGCAGGCGACGACCGGCATCACTGGCGTCACCGGGTGGCCCGACCGACCACCCGTAGGGACCGGCGTCGCCTACACGGACTGGGTCGCGACGCATGTCGCGCTGATCGGCATCTTGGCCGCGCTCGATCACCGTCGGCGCAGCGGTCAGGGGCAGTACATCGACCTCTCGCAGTTTGAGGCGTCGACGCTGGTGCTCGACGCAGGCCTGATTGACGCCGCCAACACGGGCCGTACCGCACGACCACTCGGCAACCGCGATACACGCTTCGCGCCGCACGGCGTCTATCCCTGCGCCGACGATCCAAGCGGCTCCGATCGTTGGGTCGCCATTGCGATCACGACCGACGCGCAGTGGCGCGCCTTAGCGCAGACGATGAATCGCGCCGACTGGTTGTCGTCCGCCACCTTGCGCAAGACCACTGGTCGACTGTCGGCGCAGGACGAGCTCGACGCCGAGATTAGCGCCTGGACGTCGCAGCGCACGGTCGACGCGGTTGAGCAACTGCTGCAAGCCGTCGGCGTGCCGGCGCACCGCGCTGCCAGCGTCCGCGACGCACACGAGGATCCGCAACTCGCCCATCGCCAGCACTGGTGGCCGAGCGATCACCCGACGATCGGCGCGATGTCCTACGAGAGCCCGGCCTGGCGCCTGAGCGACACGCCGCCACCGAGACCGCGGCGCGCGCCGCTGCTCGGCGAGGACGCCGCATACGTCTACCGAGAGCTCTGTGGATACAGCGAATCTGAATTTCAGCAGCTGATCATCGAGGGCGTGGTCGAGTAACTCGACGACAGCGCTCGGCCGCCTAGTGCGCCCGTCGCCTGGCCAGCGTCGACCGCAACCTGGCCGTTCACGAGCACATAGGGGATACCGACCGGTGGCGTCCGGGGGTCGTGGAACTCAGCGGTGTCCGTCACGATGCCTGCGTCGAAGACAACGAGATCAGCGAACTTGCCCACAGCG
This sequence comes from Dehalococcoidia bacterium, assembly GCA_963422755.2. GTDB lineage: Bacteria > Chloroflexota > Dehalococcoidia > Bin125 > Bin125 > Bin125. The sequence goes on along the minus strand of OY730488.1, from coordinate 1,212,884 downwards.
AGCACTCCGCGATCGGCGAGGCCAAACCGCTCGGCGGGCAGCGACGTCATGCCGCGCACCAGGTGTTCCAGCGAGACGCCGAGACGGCGTCGCAGGCGACCGAGGACGCGCGGAAAGGTCCCGTATGCGCGCGGATGCGGCAGACCCTCGTCGAAGGGGATCCCATCGGAGCCGACCATGTAATCATCGCGGGACAATAACGCGATCACGTCCGCCTCGATCTGCCGCGTGACCACACCGCTGGTCGGCGCTGCATCGCGGAAGCCGCACTGCAACCCCGATTCGCGCATCACCGCCAGCATCATCTCCGACACCGACATCTGCAGCAGCGCGGCGGAATCGGCGAAGGAACGCCCCTGGAGATGCTTGAACTGGTCGGCGCCGATCCAGGTCCAGGCCGCAGCGTCGCTGCGTCCTGGGAATAGATGCTCGAGTGAATCGACCAGCCGATCGCGCCAGGCTGGATCGCCCAGCCGCTCAAGCAACCGGTCGACGCCGCCAATGTGACATTCACCGCGCAGAAAGTAGCCCGGCACCGTCGCCGCCGCCGCGTACGGATAACACTCGAGCGTCACATCGACTCCCTCGGCCTTCGCCCGATCGACTTCGGACATGATCGAATCGATGTCGCCGGCAGTGCTGGGGAACGTGCGGTAGTGCGAGATATGCACCTTGACGCCCGTGCGACGGCCGATATTCATCGCCTCGACGATGCCAGAGCCATCGGGCGCGCGGTCGTCGTTGTGATTGCGGATATGGGTCACGTAGACACCGCCGTAGCGCGCCACGACGCGGTTGAGCGCGACCAACTCATCGGTGTCGGAATAGGAGTTGGGGTAGTACGACAGTCCGGTCGAAAAGCCGACAGCGCCCTGCTCCATGGCCTCCGCGACCATGCGCTCGGCGGCGGCCAGACCGGTGCCTGCGAGCGGTACGTCTTCGAACCCGACGCTCTCCAGCCGCACCGGCCCATGCGGCGCCAGGGCGACGACGTTACAACCCTTGCCCTCATAGTGCGAGAGAAACGCCGACATCGTCGATACGTCGAGTCCTCGCGGTGGCGGGCCGTACAGCCCAGCGATGTACCGGCCATAGCTGTCGAGCTGCTCGTCCGAGAGCAATGCGTACGAGAGCCCGTCCTGGGTGATGCACTCGGTCGTTACCCCTTGCACCAGCCCGTGTGCGTGGACGGGATCGCGCAGCAGCACGCCGTCGGAGTGGGCATGGGTGTCGATCAGACCTGGCGCGACCGTCAGCCCGGATACGTCGATCACTCGTGCGGCGGTCATCGCCGACAGGTCGCCAACTGCACTGATCCGATCGTTGTCGACGGCGACGTCGGCAGTGAAGGTGGGCGCGCCAGTGCCATCAATTACGCTGCCGCCACGTAGGATCAGATCAGCCACTGGCTGGGGCCATTCCGTTTGCATCCCAGGCGGCGATCTTGTCGGCAATGTACTGGTAGCGCTGCTCGATCTCCCAGTCGAGCGCGCGCACAGCCTCCTGCCAGGCGCGGTAGCCGGGGCCGTTCGGGTCAGCTCGGACGCGCCCGTCGATCAGCGCAGCCAGCGTACGCACCTGCTCCCGCAGCGTCGGCAGCGGCATCAGATCCTCGATCAACACGCGCGAGGCCTCGATGTACCGTGCCCAGCCCTGCGTCGCCAGCGCATGCATGATCGGATCGCAGTACGGGGGGCGACCCTCGATCTGCCAGAAGACGGTGACGGTCTCGCAGCCGCGTTCCAGTTCATCCCAGTCGGGCATGCCGTAATACTCGCGGATCGGGCTGGAGCCCCGCCAGCTCTGCTCGACGTCCCAGGGGATCAGAATGAACGTGTCGCTGCGCGGACGCTCGTACCAGAAGAAGTTGTGGTTGAAGCACTCGGGCGTACAGTACCAAGCGACGATCCCGTCCCAGTTATCCGACAGCCGATCGGCGGCGAGATATCGGTAGACGACGTCCAAATCATCGATGTACGTATCGAGCACGGCATGGACGGCCGCAGGGTCATCCGCCGTTCTCGCCACCCGCAGATCCGCCTCGAATGCGCGCAAGCCCGAGTCGTCGTTCGGTCCACGTGCGATGGTCTGATCCAGCCGCTCCACAAGGGACGGCAGAATCGAGAGGTCGCTGGGCCAGATTTCCTTGTACAAGACGCCCAGGCCGGTGTCGCCGAAGCGATCGGCGATAAAGCGATCGTCAATGTCCTCCGTTAGCGTGAACAGCCCCAACAGCTCACCGTTCAGCCGCAGCTCGGCGTAGACCGAGCGCGGCGCGACCACCCCGGACTCGCGGAAGGTGCGATACGTGAGGATCTCCCGCATCTGCGCATCATCGCCGCTCATCGGATGGAAGTTGAGGCGCTTAAGACCGTGATACCGCTGGTTGGGTTCGTAGTGACTGAACTTGAGCTTCCAGGCCAGCTTGGCGCAGGTGTTCTCGCCCGTGAAGAAGCACTGCCGCAGGACTCCGAAGTACCCCTTGTAGCGGATACCGATGTTGGCGTACGTCTCGCCATCCACGCTGACCGAGCCCGGTACGTACCGCTCCGCGAGCGGATCGGCGTTGAGCTTCGCCAACGATTCCTCAGACAGCGATAGGTCGTAGACGCGGATGGTCTCGAGATCGAACACGACGCCGTCTGGGTCGGTCTGCTGCGCGGCCCCAAAGGAGGGCAGGAGGGTGGCGATGCCGCCCGTCGCGACCTCGCGTGGCGGCGGACCGTCGCCTCGGGCGGCGTACACAACGGCCAGCACCAGCGCAGCGGCCGCACATATCGTCGCCAACGCGACACGCCGGTTTCGTCCGCCCATCACAGTCCCCAAATCCGTCCCAAATCGATGTAAACGCCGCGTTAGGATACGCCCATGTCGATCCAGTCCAAGCCGACCGCACAGTACGAACAACAGTACGAACCGCAGCACGAGCGATTGCGGCGTCCAGGCCAGCCGTCCGACTCGCGCGAGGAGCGCAAGTACCCCGTGCCGGAGCCGCGCGCGCCTCTGCTGGCGGCATGGCTGCGGGCCCGCTTGAGGCCCGATCCGCAGTATCCCGTCGGCGTGATCACGTCCTGCTATTTCGACACCCCCGCGCTGGACGCCTACTGGGACTCCGTCGATGGTCAGCGCGTCAAATCCAAACTGCGGATGCGCTGGTACGGCGACCCAGTCAAGGCCTGGTCGGGGGGCTGGATTGAAGTCAAGCAGCGCGACGGCGCAGAGTCGAGCAAGCGCCGCATTCGGCTCGATTCCGACGCGCTGCGCGGCGCCAATCTGGGCGGCGGACTCGTCCTCCCCGAGCGACGGGCGCTCGCGTGCTACGCGGCGGAGCTCGATCCGTCGCTAGCGGCGAGCGTCGAGCCCACAATCCTGATTCGCTACGAGCGGCAGCGTTGGCGGGATGAGGCGAGCGGACTGCGCGTCTCGCTGGACAGTCGAGTGCGCATCGCGCCGACTGTCGCAGGGGGCGCCTGGCGGCCGCTGCCGCGCGGCACGGTGCTGGAACTCAAATCGACAGGCCCCCTACCGCTCCGTCTACACGGATTGCAGCGATTCGGTTTGCTGCGCACCGCGCATTCCAAGTACGTCCTCGCCGTCGAACAGCTGCTGGGCGGCGTCCGCGCGCGGACGGCATAACCGCGAAAGGGTTGCTGATGCCCGACTTCTTCGGTCCAACTTCCGAGATCTTGCTGGAAGAGTTCCTCTTCGCGATGCTGATCTCGCTGGCGGCATCCGTGCTGCTGTGGGCGCTGTACGTCTGGTTCTACCGAGACTGGGAGCGCGGCGCCGGCGTCCACCGCGTCTTCATCCTGGCGGGACCAGCAATCACTGCGCTGTTCATCTCGATTCAGTTCTCGATTCCGCTCTCGCTCGGATTGCTGGGCGCGCTCTCGTTCGTTCGCTTCCGCACGCCAATCAAGGATCCGGCTGAGATCGGCTACCTGATGGTGCTGATCGGCTCTTCGGTCGCCGCGGCGACGTACAACTACGAGCTGATCGGGCTGCTGCTGCTGTTCTCGTTCGTCGTGTTGGCCGTACAGCGGTTGTTCTCGCGGACCTCGCTCACCTCCCTGTTGCCAGGCGGCCATGACCTGATCATCACCATGCCCGCCGCCGAATACGCCGAACACGAAACGGAGCTACTTCGCTTCCTACAGTCCAACCTGCGCGGACTGGCGACGGAATCGGCATCGCAGACGTCGGACACCGCGAGCCTGCACTTACGCTTCCGACGCTCCAACTACGGCGATCGCTGGGGCGAGTTTCAGCGGGCGCTAAACGAAGCGGTCGCACCGGCGCGGGCCGACCTCTTCGTCAGCTAGTCCCCGTTAGCCTGTGCGCAGGGGAGCGGAAGGGGACCGGTGTCCTCCACAGTCTTCAACACTGATGCGGGGCGGTCCGCACCGTCTCGGGTGGGTTCGACTCCCATGCGCTCCCGCCAGCTCGTCCGGCCGCCGACTGTGTATGCGCCCTACAGCGCGTCGATCACCGCCTGAGCGAATTGTTCCGTCGTCGCGACGCCGCCCTGGTCGGGCGTCAGCTGTTCGCCGGCCGCATAGACGAGCTCGATCGCCGATTCCAGCGCCGACGCCTGCACATGCTGTCCCAGGTGGTGCAGCATCATCACCGCTGAGAGCAGCGTCGCGGTCGGATTGATGCGGTGCAGCCCCGCGATATCCGGCGCCGTGCCGTGCACCGATTCGAAATACGCCCAGTCATCGCCGAAGCAGCCGGACGGCGCCAGCCCCAGCCCACCGATCGTGCCCGCGCCCTCGTCCGAGAAGATGTCGCCGTAGAGATTGGGCAGCAGCACCACATCGAGATCGTGCGGAGAGGCGACCAGCCGCCGTGCAAAATCGTCGGCGATGAACGACTCGAACTCGATCTCGGGGTAGCCCGAGGCTACTTCCGCCGCGATCTCGACGAACCAGCCGTCGGTGCGAGCAAGTACGTTCGTCTTCGCTGAACAGGTCAGCTTGCCAGCGAAGCCCTCTGTTTTGCGCTGCTGCGCTAGTCGACAGGCGAAGTGCGCGACACGCTCCACGTTTGCGCGCGTGAAGTACTTGATCGCATAGCGCCCCTCGGCTTCGGCGAAGTGCGCAAAGCCGCCCGGCAGCCGCGTCCGCGAGACACCGCCAACGCGCGGCTGGTCCGCCAGCCCCGCCGCCGCGACTTCTGAGAGATCGCCCTCAATCCCGGCGTACAGATCCTCCAGGTTTTCGCGCACGATGATGTAGTCGATCCCCTGCGGCTGCGCGAGCGGCGAACGGAACCCGGGACGCCATTTGATCGGCCGCACATTGGCGAAGGTCTGCTTGCCCCAGCGGAACCAGCCCACACCCGGCGTCTGGCCGCTGGTCGAGCCGAACAGCACTGTGTCGCAGCGCTCGGCGGTTTCGATCACCAGCCGCTCGGCCTCTGCGCGTGGCAGCTCTCGCGCCAGATCGACGCCGTCCGGCACGACCTCATACGCGAGCGGTAGCTCCATCGCCTGCAACACGGCCAGCGAGGCATGCACCGCCTCTGGCGCAGCGTCGTCGCCAGGCACGACGCCAACGGTCGCTGCGCTGGACGCGGGATCGCTCATCGCTAGCCTCCAAGCTCATGTCCCTCGCGGTCGAGGTCGCGGAACCACTCTTCATCAACAGCGGTGACCAATCCCGCTTCGTTCACGACCAGACCGAGTTGATGCTCATGCATCAGGTCCAACAGTTCGGTCCTGTCAATCAGCTCAATCGGCGGATCTCCGCCTTCCGCCTCCGAGACCGCTGCGTTGGCGAACTCACCGTTCGAGATGAACAGCCCCTCCGTCGCTTGACCTTCCATCAGTTGCCGCAGATCGCGTACCTGGTTCCCACCCAAGGAACCGAATGCGCGTCGGCAGATGGCGTAGACCGTGGTCTGCTCGGGATTGTGCGCAACCGCGAGAGCCTCAACCGCGCCATCGAAGGCGATCCGCACGACCCGAACGTCGGTCAGCTCAAGCGCGGCGAGGATGCGCAGCGTGAATTGTTCGAAGGCATGACGGCCCAAACTGCGAATCGCCGACTCTACTCGGGGATGCCAGATGCGCTCGTCGATCACGTCAGCATCCAACGCGTCGCCATCGAGCGCTGCATCGTCGGGATCAAGCCAGCGTTCGCCGGGTTCCGCCGTGGCGGCTTGCTCGTCCGCTGCCGTCCGCGCCTCCGGCGAGTCATTCGATCCAGACGCCTGCGCTCGTCGGCGGCGCATGGTCCGCCAGAACAGCCAGCCCATGGCCAGTAACAGGGGAATGATCGACACCCAGGCCGGCTCCGCCTCGCCCTCTTCGACGCCGGCGAGACGAGTAAAGATCGCGCCGCTGATCAGAAGAATCAACAGCGCCACTGCCACATCGACAAAGATCTGCCGCATGGTCAGCTCCTAGGCCTCGCCCAAGGGCATACGGGGTGACTCTGTGGACGGCTCGCTAATGAGGATATCGATGGAGTCTGACCACCTCAACCACTCTGTGTCATAGGTATGGATCGCCTTCGGCAAGGGATCCAAGAGCGTGGCAGTAGCAATGTGCAGAGCATCCATCGGCTTCAGAAGACGGTCGGAAAATAAACCATCACGCTGCAAGTCACGGGCACGTCGCGCAACGGCCAACGTGACATCCATGAACGTCAGCACTTCGCCGTTGATGAAAGACAAGAACACCGAGGAGTCCCAGTAGACCCTGTCCGGCTCACTCGGCATCACGGAGCATTCGAAGAACATCCTCTGCTAGCGGAGTGTCGCCGTCACCTGGCAACGCTCCTCGAGCCTCCCGATAGGTTCCCGGTGGAACCAGCTCAATCTCCCTGAACTCCGTAATGCTGTGAACTTCGGTCGGACGCCCGGTAGTACCGTCGCGCTTCACCAGTCCACTGACGGATGCACGCTTCCCCCAGATATCACGCATCTTCTCTTGTTGGCCTTTCGCAAGGGAACATTGCACCGCGCTGCCTGTCAATGCGTCGTAAATCGTAAATTGGAGACGGTTTCGACTCCTCAAGGTCTGCACCTCCCCCTCAATGCTCCCGAGCGATTCGGTCGGAGCAATGTCAGGCTCGTCTGCCGGCCACAGAGACGGATCACCGATCGTGACTATGCCGCTAGCTGTCTCGAATCGTAGCCCTGAAGGTCGGTCTGCAAGCAAGTGGCTCAGGCGGGCCATCTGCTCGTCAGCAGCTGACGCGCATGCACCGTCAGGGGGATAGTGCTGCAGTCGCCTCGCTGCTGCTAGGTATTCGGAATCGAGCTGGTCACGCGCAGCCTCGCCCACTGCGATCGGCCGAGCGCCAATCGCGAGACTGCCGACTGCCAGGGTGTCCACATCCCAGTCAACGTCTGTCGTCGACACCACTTGCTCAGAGAGCGCAGACAATAGCGCACTGAAGTGAGAAACAGCCGCGGCTGTTTCGGAGAGAGATAGTTTTGCCCGAATCGAAAGGCGAAACGTACCAGTAGACATGGCGGCGATCCGATCTTCTGGCCGCACTCAACCACACAAGTGGCAGCGAGACTCTGTTCGCCGCCCGCTCACACGGGCAGGGCACTCACGTCGATGTTGTAGAGCTGCTGGACGTTGCCCCAGACCATCTTGTCGACCTCATCCTTCGGCACGCCGTCCATGATCTCGCCGAGGATGCGGTGTGAGTTCGGCCAGATCGCATCGTGATGCGGGTAGTCGTTGCCCCAGAGCAGGTTGTCGACGCCAATCCGCTCGCGCGTCTGCACGCCGATCGCGTCGTCCTCAAACGTCACCATGAAGTTGCGGCGGAAGTACTCCGTCGGCAACATCGGTAGCTCGGGCGTGCGGTCGACCGCACGGGCACGGTAGTAGGCGTGGTCCCAACGCTCGAGCGTGTGCGCGATCCAGCCCGTCTCCCATTCCGCCATCACGAAGCGTAGGTTCGGGTGGCGCTCGCAGACGCCTGAGGTGACGAGGTTCGAAATGGTGTTCCAGGCGGCGGCATGGGCGAGCGTATAGCTGACCACCTCGTCCCACTCGCCAGGCAACCCCATGCCGGGCTCTGAACCGCAGAAGATGTGCATCGTCAGCGGCAGCCCGACCTCTTCCGCCGCCGTCCAAAACGGCTCGTAATAGGGATCGGAGTACGGCTTGTCCTTGGGTGCGGTACAGGGGATGGCGAGCCCCTTGATCCCCATCCGGGCACAGCGCTCCAGCTCCGCGATGCCCGTCTCAACGTCGCGCAGGGTGATGCAGCCGACGCCGATCAGGCGCTCGGGATTGTGCGAGCAATAGTCGCGGATCCAGTCGTTGTGGCGCTGGAAGACCGCGTTCACGACCTCGACGTCATCGACCATGTAGGTGAGCATGTTGATCGAGGGGTACATGACCTCGCCGACGACGCCATCGGTGTCCTGCTCGGTCAGGCGGGCAACTGGGTCCTTGACGCCGGGGTTGATCAGATCCCAGCCGCGCTGCATCTTCTCCTTGGTCTCGGGCAGGTTGAGGTTCGCGCCCGCGATCCCCAGTCGGCCGACCAGCATCGCGAAGTTGATCGAGGGCCAGGCCAGGTAGACGCCCTCACGCCCCTTCCAGCCCTCCACCACGCGCGGCGCGCGGTCACCGTACTTCTCAACCAGGCCGTCGAAGACCTCGGGGCCCTCGACTACGTGGGAGTCGCAGGAGTAAACAATCTCGCTGACCATGAATACGTCCTCTCGCTATCCACTCAGGATAGTGGGATACATTCGGTCAGGACGGACGCTGAACGCGACATAGACCACGAGTCGGACGATGAGCACGACGACCCGACAACGCCTCGGCCTGATCCTGGCCGCCCTGATCCTGCTCGGTATCATCGCATCGTTGTGCGGCGACGGCGACCCCGAACCGCAAGAATCACCCTCCCAACCCGAACCAGCCCGCCCCACCCAACCAGCACAGGCCCAACCAGCACAGAGCCAACCAGCACAGGCCGATCCGCAAACAGACCGCGAGACAGATGCGGCACAGGCGCAGACGGAACCAGCGGAGACAACGGCAGAGCACGTCGAACCGCTCCTCGCCCAACTGACCATCGCCGCTGAGTCAGATAGCGGTATCGACTACGACCGTGACGACTACATGCCACGCGGTTGGCTGATGACGGAGCGCGCCGAGTGCAGCGTACGTGAGCGGGTACTGATCGCTGAAGCCATCTCCATCAGCCAGATCGATCGCCGCTGCCGCCCGGTCGATGGCGTCTGGCACTCCTGGTTCGATGGACGACGACTGACAAATCCCTCCGACCTGGACATCGATCATCTCGTGCCGCTGGCTGAGGCGCACGACTCTGGTGCGGCAGCATGGTCCGCGAAGCGAAAGTCAGCGTTCGCCAACGACCTCACGCTCGCGGCCGCGCTGACCGCCGTTTCGGCATCCAGCAACCGCGCCAAGGGCGCCGACGACCCAGCCGAATGGAAACCACCACTGCGCGAAGCCTGGTGCCAGTACGCGCGCGATTGGATCGCGGTCAAGGCCCACTGGTCGCTGACGGTCGACCAGGCTGAGGTCGCAGCGCTGCGGATCATGCTCGAAACCTGCCCCAGCGACTACGCGCGCCTCGCTGAACATCCAGATCGCCGCCCGCGCGTGGTCACAACGCCATCGACCGAATCCTCAGACACTGCCACCCCGGTAAACACGAGTGGTGGCAGCGGCACGGTCTACAGCTCGTGTGATGCCGCCCAGGCCGCCGGCGCGCAGCGCCAAGTCGGCACAAGCGGCAGCGGTCGAGGCTACCCCGCTGCGTCCGTCCCCTCAGCTCGCGACGGTGACAGCGACGGCGTCGTCTGCGAGCGCTAGAGGCGCAGGGAAATACCCATCGCTGATGACAGCTTGCGCAGATCATCCAGCGTCGACGTCGGGTACACCACGTGGCCCGCTTCGATCCGCTGGTCGTACGCGCGTTGCTCTATCTCCCCAGGCGCGAACACCTCGTCAACATCCGGCAGCGGCTCGGCGGCCTTGATCTGTTCGACCATCTCGTCCACTTTGGCGCTGAACTCAGCAGCATCGCCGAAGACGGCGGGATCGATCACCAGCAGGAACTGTCCGCGCTTGCCAATGTTCACATCAGCCGAGTGATAGCCACCCGGTAACGCTCCCGCGAGCAGGTTCATGAACAGACTCAAACCCGAGCCTTTGTAGGCCGACACAGCGCCCAGCGCCGGAATGATCCCCCGCATGGCAGTGTCGGGATCGGTCGTCGGCAATCCCTCAAGGTCTCGGAAGCCCCACTGCTCGGGGATCTCACGGCCCTCAGCGCGCGCCCGCATCACTTTGCCTAGGGCGACTGGGGTCAGCGCCATATCCAGCACCAGCGGTGGTGCTGACGTTCGCGGGGCAGCGAACGCCATCGGATTGTTTCCCGTCATCCGCGTACGCGAGCCGAACGGCGCCAGTGTCGGCACGCTGGTCGTCGTGCAAAACGAGACGAAGCCCTCAGCCGCCGCCATCATCGGGTAGTAAGCGCCCATGCCCCAATCGTTGGAGTTGCGCAGCGTGCCAAGCGCCAGGCCAGTCTCGGCCGCTTTGGCGATCGTGCGTTGCATCGTGCGCGCGACCACCAGCTGCCCGATCCCACCGTCACCGTCAATCACGTGCGAGACCGGTGTCTCCTGAAGCACCGCCAGGCTGGGCGTCGGGTTGTAGCGGCCGGCCCGCAAATGCTCTGCATACCAGCCCAGACGCTGGAATCCGTGTGTGTCGACGCCCCGTAGGTCGGCGCTGAGCTGAATCTCGACCGTGAACGCAGCATCGTCCGGCGGCACACCGCAGGCCTCGTAGACCGCTGCGCCAAAATCCCGCAGCGGCGCCAGCGGGACGATCTCCACCGCGTCCTGATCGGCCATCAGTCGCCGTTCGCTTCCAGCAGTCCACCGTCCGACAGGCCCCGTGCCTGACCCACGGTCTGCGCAGCGCAGACGATGAACTCCAGGTCGTCTGGGCCCTGGCTGTATATCTGGTGCGGGATGTCGGCTGGGAAGAAGAGGAAATCGCCGGCGGTCGCCGTCGTGCGCCAGGGGCCGCAATCAATCTCGGCGTTGCCCTGAAGGAAGTAGTAGACCTTCTCGATGTCCTCGTGGACATGGCGCACATTCGTCTCGCCGACTGGCAGCACGTTGTACAGGACAAACTGAAACGAGCTCTCAAACCGGCCTTCCGCAGCGGTGAACATCCGCCGCGAGTGGATGTTCCGACCGATCGAGACCGGCGTATCGGCGATCGGCTTGACGATGAAGCGAGCATCATCGGGCGGAGGCACAGGCTCGCCCGCCAGCGGCGGCGCGACAGGTGGCATATCCCGTTCAGATCGTTGTTCGGTCATCGCATTCCTCCTCGTCATGCTCGCCGTGTCGTACTCACCGTGTCATGCTCGCCATGTAGGGTACCCGCGCGAGACGCGCGCCCAAGCGCTACGCATTTGGCAGAGCTCTAGAACGGCAGACCGAGGGCCTGGCAGAGAAAGGCCATCCAGTCTTTCGATTCCCTGAACCGCTCCAAGCTGTAGTCGACGAAATCGGGCGCGGTGACGTCCTCGATATCCATTTGGTGGGTGAGGATGAAGTGCTTGCGCTTGATGTCCGCGATCATCGGATCGTCGGCTGAGAATCCGCGCGGCGGACGCTTGAGCGCGTCGTCGTGACCGCCAAACGTCCAGTCAGGCGGCGTCGCGATTCCCTTCAGCGCAGTCCACTCCGCAGGATGCTCGGAGATGGTGCGTCGGTAGGCCGCTAGCGCGTCGCGATCGGGCATCCAGCTACCAGCGCCAATGAAACACTCGTCGACAGAGATATGGACGTAACAGCCCGGTGCGTGGACGTCCTTGCCCGACTCGTGACGAAACTGAATGCCAACATTGGTCTTGTAGGGCGATTTGTCGGGCGAGAAGCGGACATCACGGTGGATACGCATCAGCGATCCGCCCTGCTTGCGGTCGGACGCGCGCATATGCGGAGAGATGAGGCTCAGCCCAGCGCCCACTTCGCGAACGTACTCTAGCGCCGGTTCACGCAAGACGGACTCGTACACGTCCCGCCGCGCCTGGAACCAGGCCCGCTCATTATTGGCCGACAGTTCAACCAGAAAGTCGATCAGCTCCGCTGTGAAGACCATGCCATCCCCGCTCAGTGACCACTTAATGTTGGATTAATGTTGGAGGGTATCGGGCGCATGATCAGGAGCGCGGTAGCGGCTGATCGAGCGCCACAAGAGTCCAATCATCAGCGTTGCGCCGAGCCCGATGGCGCCACCGAGCAGATAGGTGCGGTCCACGCCGATTTCGTTGCCCCAGAATCCCACCCAGATAATGCCAAGGTTGTTCGCCGTCTGCGCCATCAGCACCATCACCGAGAAAGCGCGACCGCGCATCTCGTCGGGCGTGGTCAGATGCACGGTGACCTGTCGCACGGCGACAGTGACCGCGTCGGCGGCGCCCAGCAACGCGATCACGATCATCCCCAGCCACAGCCAGGGGGCCGCGCCAAGCGCGAACAAGAACATCGCGTAGACCGCCGACGCCACCAGCACCATCACGCCTTTGGCTCGATAGTTGACCAGTAACAGCGCCAGCAGCATCCCACAAGCCGAACCCACTGCGTTGACCGTGCTCAGCGCGCCGGCCGCGCCGACGCCCGCCATGAACAGCCCCGTCGCGAGCAGCGGCAGGATCTCGCGGTAGTAGGAAATCACCGTGATCCCCCAGTCGAGGATGAACAGACCGGGCAGGATCGGGTGTCGGAGAACGTATCGCGCGCCGTCGATCACCATCCGAACGGTCGATTGCCCTTCGCTGACGGCGCGCGCGGAGGTGCGGATCAACAGCGGCATCACCGCCGATACGGCAGCGAATCCTGCAGCCACCCAGAGCATCCCCACGGCGTCGAGTACCAGCGCCAGGCCCGTGACGATCAGGCCACCGAGGATCCAACCGCTCATCTGCGTGCTGGTGTCCAGCGTCACCGCGGCGCTGAGATATTGGGGCGGCACGACGCGCGGCGTGATCGTGGCGCGCGCCGGCGCGACGAACGTAGCCAAGCCGCCGAGCGCCCCCAGGGCGACCCAGGCCATCCAGAACTCGAGCGCGTCGAGCGTCGCTGCAGCCGCGACGCCGATCAGGATCGCCAGCACGCTCACGTTCGCCGACGCCATCAGCCAGCGGCGATCGAAGCGGTCCGCGAGCGCGCCTCCATAGAGCACCGCACCAGCTTGAATCGGCAGTTGCACGACGCCGATGATCGCCACTTCCGTGAACGATTCAGCGCCCGTCTGGTCAAGGAACCACTGCGGGAGGGCGATGAAGCGAATCTGCTGGGCGATGATCATGCACAACGCGGCCGCCCAGAGCACGCGATAGTCGCGGATCGCGAACAAGCGCCGCAGCGGCGGACGCGAAAATGCCGAATGCTCGTTGTCCTCGCTCACGGCCCCGGCCGCCACTTCCGCGTCGGGCGCGGCATACTATGCGACGTACGGCGTCTGGAGGCGGACATACTGTCGAAGGGTATCGCCCAAGCGCCGGAAACCCGTGAGCAGTCAAGCGGAGGGAAGTGAGCCATGAAGGTTGGCATCTACCTGCCACAAGTGGGCGGCGCCGCCAGTCCCGAGCAGGTCAGCCGCGTCGCACGCGCCGTCGAAGCTAACGGCTACGATTCGCTCTGGACCTTCGACCATGTCGTGCTGCGACCCGATCAGGGTTCGGACTACCCCTACTCGGAGGACGGACGCTTTCTGGTCCCGGCCGAGGCTGCGTTCCTCGAGCCGCTGACGCTGCTGACCTATGCCGCCGCAGTCACCGAGCGGGTCGAGCTGGGCACGGCCGTACTGGTCGCGCCAATGCGCGCGCCCGTGCTCCACGCCAAGTTGATGGCCACACTCGACCACCTCGCCGGCGGACGACTGATCCTCGGCGCTGGCGTCGGCTGGTGGAAAGAGGAGTTCGAGGCGCTCTCGATGCCCTTCGATCGGCGCGGCGCGCGGATGGACGAGTACCTGCAAGTCCTGCGCGACCTCTGGGAGAACCCAGTCGGCTCGTTTGCCGGCGAGTTCTACAACACCACGGGCTGGTACTGCCGACCGCAACCGCCGCGACGCGTGCCGATCCTGCTGGGCGGCAACCACCCACGCCAACTGCGTCGCGCCGGCCGCTTCGCCGACGGCTACCTCGCCAACCCAGCCATGCTCAACACGCTCGACGACGACTGGGCGCTGGTGCGTTCGGAGGCGGAGGCGCACGGCCGCGACGCGTCGGCGCTGCAGTTGATGATCAACCGCATCACGGAGATCGGCGAGGACACGATCGACGAAGCGGCCGAGACGCTGTCGGAGATGAAGGCGATGGGTTTCAACCACGCCATCGCCAACCTCCACCCCGCGGCCGACGCGGAGTCGGTGCTCAGCAAGTTCGCCACCCAGCATCTGCAGGCCTTGCAGAGCGGCTAGCGTCGCTCTGCTGATCGGCTGGGTGAGAAATTCAAGCGTAATCACGGAATTTGAAATTAGCCCGTATGTTATTCTGATTTTGTTGGAAAAACAGAATAACGTGGTTGATTATCCCGATTTCGCGAATAACAAGCGGGCGAGCAGAGTGAAACGACCACAGAGCGGGCGATATGAGACCACCTTCGTCGGTGAGGAAACGGTCCGGGCGTTCGTGCCGTCGACACTCCCACCCGAGCCAGCGCTTGATCTCGTGGACCTCGTCCAGCTCATTGCGCACGCCTCAACCGAGCTTGGACGCCTCGACGCCGTCATCTCACAGCTTCCAGATCCGGACCTCTTGGTCTACTCCTATATCCGTCGCGAAGCAGTGCTCTCATCGCAGATCGAAGGAACCCAGTCTTCGTTGTCGGACCTGCTCCGACACGAAATCGAACAAGCGCCCGGCTTGCCAATCGATGACGACGTGACCGAAGTTTCCAATTATGTCGCCGCGCTGAACCACGGCTTCGCTCGCATGCGCAGTGAATTTCCGTTGAGCAATCGACTCATTCGCGAGATGCACGGGCTACTGCTACAGAGCGGACGCGGCAGCGACAAGCTGCCCGGTGAATTCCGACGCACGCAAAATTGGATCGGCGGGCGCCGTCCTGGTCAGGCGATCTTCGTACCGCCCCCGCAGCATCTCGTCCAAGACTGCATGGGCGACATGGAGCGTTTCATTCATGCAGAAGATGACGGGCTACCTGCACTCGTACGCGCAGGCCTGGTGCACGCCCAATTCGAAACGATCCACCCGTTCCTCGACGGCAACGGCAGAATCGGTCGGATGCTGATCGCGTTCGTGCTGCACCAAGCCGGCATCCTCAGCGAACCGATCCTTTATCTCAGCCTGTACTTCAAACAGCAGCGAACCCACTACTACTCCTTGCTCAATCAACTGCGCGAGGATGGCGATTGGGAAGCGTGGCTCCGTTTCTTCCTCGAAGGTGTTGCGGTCACAGCGCGCGACGGTGTCGAGACCGTGCGCAAGCTGAACAAGCGCTTCGAGACTGACCGCGCCACAATCACGGCAGCGAAACGCCGTACTGGATCTGCGTTGCGTGCACACGAAGCGTTGAAGCAACGTCCGATCCTCTCGATCCAGGCCATGCAGCAACGCACGCAGATGTCGTATTCGGCCACAGCCTCAGCGGTCGAGCATTTGGCGGAGTTAGGCATCGCGCAAGAGATCACCGGACGTCGCCGCGGCCGACTCTTCGCCTACGGCGAATACATCGACATCCTCAGCGAGGGCGCTGAGCCGCTCTAGCGATCAGCCCAAGTACCCTGAGCCATACACAGAACAGGAGGCCTGCATGGGCGACACCGTGACGTACGAACGCAGCGGGCGGATTGCCACGATCACCTACAACCGACCTGAAGCGCTCAACGCGATCAACCACGAGCTGCGCTCAGACCTCAACGCGGCTTGGCAAGCGTTCCGCAACGATGACGAGGCCTGGGTCGGGATCGTCACGGGTGCAGGACGCGCGTTCTCGGCCGGCGCCGACCTACGCTCGCCCGCGCCGCCCGAAGAACACAGCTTCTGGGAAGTACCCTCGCTGACCTCGCTCGAATCGGGCATGGAGGTCTGGAAACCGACCATCGCCGCCGTCAACGGTTACGCGCTCGGCTTCGGGCTGACCTTGGTTGCCGCCTGCGACTTCGTGATCGCCTCCGAGCGGGCGCAGTTTGGCTTCCCCGAAGTGCAGATCGGCGTACCCACCATCCAAGGCTCGATCAGAATGCCCAAACGGATCGCCTGGCACTACGCGATGGAGCTGCTGTTGATTGGCGACCGCGTCGACGCCTGGCGGGCGAAGGAAATGGGACTGATCTGGGAGATCGTCCCGCACGACGACCTGATGGCCGCCGCCAACAACCTGGCGCAACGCCTCTGCAAGGGCGCGCCGCTGGCCGTCCGTGCGACCAAAGAGGTCGCCCACCGCGGACAGGAGCTGCCGTTCGTTCAGGCGATCCGCTTTGGCGAGACGATGCGCCGCGTCGCCCGCGACACCGCCGACGCCAAAGAAGGTCCACAGGCGTTCCGCGAGAAGCGGGCGCCAGCCTGGTCGGCGCAATAGGAACCGGTCCGATGCCAACTGAACGCCACTTCTATCGGGCTGCGCGTGTCGCCAACACCCAACTCGATGGCTGGCTGCCCGACCACGCGGTCGGCGTGGAGCGCGGACGCATCATCGACGTGTTGCCCGCCGCTGACGCACCAGCAGCCGAGACCATCGACCTGGGCGACGTCTCACTGCTGCCTGGCCTGGTCGAGGGACACACGCACATCCCTTGCCCGCCGCGCGTCGACGCATTCGACATCATCTCCGCAGAACCGAACGAGCCCGCCCTGATGCGCGCGGCGCATGCGGTCGGATTGGCCTTGCGCAGCGGGATCACGACGATGCGCGACCTCGGTTCGAAGAACGAGGTCGTGTTCGCCGTCCGTGATGCCATCGCATCGGGCGTGATTCCGGGGCCACGCCTGCTGGCCTCGGGCGCGCCGATCACGCGGACGATGGATCACTGCTGGTTCTGGGGCGGCGAGGCCGATTCGCCGGAGGCCGTCCGCGCCATGGCGCAGCGCCACGTCGACGACGGCGCGGATGTACTCAAGGTGATGGCGTCGGGCGGGAACTTCACGCCAACTTCCAACCCGCGCGAGCGGCAGTACCCACCAGAAACGATCCGTGAAATCGTCGACACCGGCCGCGCGGTTGGAATCGACGTCGCGGCCCATACGCACGCCGCCGAGGGCATCCGCGCAGCCGTCGAAGGCGGCGTGCAACATCTGATCCACTGCCGCTGGCTCTCCGCGAATCCCGACGAGGGCTTTCGCTATGACCCCGCGCTGGCGCAGCGAATCGTCGATGAGGGTATCTGGGTCAACCCGACGATCGGGCTGGGCTTGCTGGCATCAGAGGCACGCGAACGCGGCGCCGCGACACCGCGACGCAATCCGAACCTGCAGGGACCGTCTCCGCGCGAGCAAGGGCTGGAGATCCTACGCGACATGCGCGCTCGCGGCGCGCGCTTCACCTCCGGCCTCGATATGGGCATGGCCTACGCCGACTTCAACCGAGCACCCGCTGAGGCCTGGGCATTCGTCGAAGACATCGGACTCTCGGAGTGGCAGGCGCTGCGGATCATGACCTGCGAGACCGCCGAGGCGATCGGCGTCGGCGCAGCAGTCGGTCGGCTCGCAGCAGGCTACGCAGCCGATCTCGCCGCCTTTCGCGGAGACCCCGCGCAGGACATCCGCGCGCTCGACCAACCCGTCTTCGTCGCCAAGGCCGGCGCGGTTGCGGTCGACGCGCACTGAAGAGCGCGCGCGCCGAAGATCACTCGCACTGACGAACACGAAGCGGTGCGGCTATTGTCCAGTGACTACTGCCCGGTGAACTGAGCGGGACGGCGCTCGAAGAGGGCGCGGATGCCCTCTTGCGCGTCGCTGGAGTTGCGCGCAGCGGCGACCTGCTGATCTACATCCTCATGCGGAATATGGTCACGGAAGTCCATCTCGCGCACGATCAACGCCTTCATCGCGCGCAGGCTGAGCGGCGCGTTGCGGCTCAGTCGATCGATGACATGTTCGGCGGACTCCTCGAGTTCTTCCGTACGGGCGACGCGGGCAATGACGCCCCACTCATGCATTCGCCAGGCAGGGATCCGGTCACCGAGCAGCAACATCTCCCTCGTTGCGACGGGCCCGGCCACTTCCAGCAGCTTCTTGGCCAGGAACCACGACGGCGCGAGGCCGATCTGCGCCAATGACATACCAAACTTCGCCTCGATATCCGCCACCACGAAATCACAGTGCAGCGCGAGCTCGTTGCCGCCCGCGATCGCGTCTCCCTGCACGACGGCGACCACTGGCAACGGCCAGTGCTGGATCGCGTCGAGCATGTCCTCGATCGATACGTCGCCGCCCGGTAACCCTTGCTCACGCTCGCGTAGGTCGAGTCCAGCGCAGAAGACGGGGCCGTTCGCACGGATCACGGCGACGCGCTCGTCGGCCGACGGTGCGCCGCTGAACGCTGTGTGCAACGCTGACAGCATCTCGGTGTTCAGCGCGTTGCGCTTCTCAGGACGATTCAGCGTCACCGTGCGCACCGCACCATCGACCATGACATCAATGATCTCACTCATCTGGTCTCCCCCTCGTATCGCCACATCATCGCTCGACAGGCGCAGGCTAGCCGCTGCTACCGCGTCCGAGTAGGTCACGCGCCATGATGATCCGCTGCACTTCCGATGGTCCTTCGCCGATGCGACGGATGCGCATCTCGCGGTACCAACGCTCGAGCGGCAAGTCTTTGGTCACGCCGATACCGCCGTGGATCTGGATGGCGCGGTCGACGACGCGGCTCGCACCCTCGGTCGTGGTTAACTTCGCCATCGCCGCCTCGAACCGGAAGGGATCGCCGTGCTCGGCCTTCTCGGCGGCGGCGAGGTACATCATCCGACCAGTGCGAATATCGATCTCGTTGTCGACGATCATCCACTGGATGGCCTGCCGCGAGGCGAGCGCCGCGCCGAACGTCTCGCGCTGCTGCGAGTATGTGATCGCCATCTCCTGCGCCGCCACCGCCACGCCGACGCAGGAAGCGCTGTACGGGATGCGCTGGCGTGTGAGGTTGTTATTGGCCAGCGAGAAGCCGCCCCCCTCTACGCCGAGCAGATTGGCGGCCGGCACCCGGACGTCGTCGAAGGAGAGCTCGGTACCGTAGTTCGCCGAGCGCAGCGTATGCACGACGCGCCGAACCTCAAAGCCGGGCGAGTCCGTGTCGACCAGGAAGGCAGAGATGCCGCGACGCCCCTTCGCTGGATCGCTGCGCGCGAAGACCAGCCCGAAATCGGCGCGGTCAGCGCCGGAGCTGAACAGCTTGGCGCCGTTCAGAATCCAGTCATCGCCGTCCTTGACCGCGCGCGTCTGGATCGCGCGGGCCGGGTCGGAGCCGCCTGAGGGTTCGGTCAGGCCGAAGAAGGCGCGCTTCTCACCGCGCAGCATCGGATAGAGATAGCGCTCCTTCTGCTCGTCCGAGGCGTCATAGAGCTGCGCCAGACCAGCGGAACCAAACGCGCCGTAACAGGGCAGGTACAACCCGGCGCGATGCTGCGACATCTCCTCTGCCACGAGTCCGCGCGTGGTCAGGGGCAGACCGGGGCCGCCGTACTCCTCAGGTACGTCGATGTGGTACAGCCCCATCTGCTGGACGATGCCCTTCAGTCGGTCGAGCTGGCCCGGCGGCAGTTCCACGGCGTCGGGGTCGAGGTCACGCTCCAACGGCTGCACCTCTTCGCGCACGAAGCGGCGCACCGCCTGCGTGATCATCCGTTGTTCTTCCGACATCAGAACATCCATCTGGCTCCTCCTCCCGAACGGCTAGGAACGTTGCGACGAGCGACGCAATCGGCCGAGCTGTGGTGTATCGCGCCAGTCACCAGCGGGATGCGCCGGCGGCCAGTCGACGCCCTCGTCACGCTGGAACTGCATGAGCAGCTCCAGCCGTTTACTGGTGTACTGCTGGTTCGCTTCCCAACGAAACTGCGCGGCCCGCTCGCGCAGGACGGGATTCGGGTCGTCGCCACCGAAATGCAGCGCGATCCGTGTGCGCAGGCCGAAGGGCTCGCGGCCGCCGGCCTGTCCGATGTACAGCAGCGCACCATCGGCGTCGGCGATCTCATAGACACCGAGCACCGCCGGGATCGCGCGGATCGATTCGGGCGTGGGATGTGTCCAGGGTTTGCGAATCGGCATGCTCACCTCACTCTCCATCTCATCCTCAAGGTCGTCCTCAGGGACGATCACGCAGACGGTCACTAGCTGCGCCTGACGCGATCAGCGCGGCGATGCGCTCTTCGGAGTAGCCCAAGATGTCGCGCAACACAGCCGCCGTGTCGGCGGCGAATAGCGGCGCGGCATTCTTCGGCGGCGCGGGCGTCCGAGACAGACGAAAGGCCGCCTGCGGGGCCGGCGACAGGCCCGTCTGCGGATGGCTGAGGCCGCCGACCGATTGTCGCGCGTGCACCTGCTCGTCGCGCAGCAGCGACCGCGCCCCCTCGACTGCTGCTGCCGGCGCCCCGGCGCGTTGCAATCGTGCGGCGAGTTCGAACGGGTCGAATTCAACCGTCCACTCGGACAGCAGCTCATCCAGGACTGCGCGGTGTCGCCAGCGGCGCAGACCGGTCACGAATCGATCGTCCGACTCCAGCGCGTCATCGTTCCAGACGCTGAGCAGCGCCGCCCACTCGGCATCGTCGCGGCAGGCGATGGCAATCCAGGAATCTGCGTCGCCCAGCGACGGCGCGGCTGGATAGACGCCGTGCGGCGCGGCCGACGAGTGCTCGTTGCCGATCCGGATCGGCTCGCGCCCGCTGAGCTGCTGTCCCACCAGCGCTTCGCCGATGAGCTGCAGCTCGCCCTCCAACATCGCCAGTTCGACGGTCTGTCCAGCAACGCGCCTACGCGCGACGAGCGCGGCGACCGCGGCCAGCGCGGCGTGGAGACCGGCATTCTGGTCACAATAGAAATTACCCGGTTTCAAGGGACTGCCGCCCGCGTAGCCGGTCAACCAGGACAATCCGCTCATCGCGTCGATGCCAGGTCCGTAGGAGATCCGGTCGCGCCACGGCCCCGCCTTGCCGAACGCGGGCATCGAGACATAGATGATCTGTGGATTGTGCGCGCGCAACACATCCCACTCGAGATCGAAGTTGCCCATCACGCGAGGAGAAAAGTTCTCCAGCACGATATCCGACCGAGCGACGAGGTCCAGAAAAACGGCGCGACCGTCGGCATGTGTGAGGTTGAGCGCTACGGAGCGCTTGCTGTTCGCCAACTCGTTGAGCCTCGCCTCGCGGTTCCAGGGTTCGTCTGGCCCCTCGCCGCGATAGGGCAATGCCGATGCTGGCCGCTGCGGCCGTGCCCACGGCGTCTCGATTCGCAGCACTTCCGCGCCCAATGCTCCCAACAGCAGCGCGGCGACCGGTCCCGCGACGGCGGTGGTCAGATCGAGCACTCGCACACCGTCCAGAGGCCGCGCGGGCGACTCGGCGAACGGTTCCAGATGTGCCTCAGACAACACCGGCGCGCCTCCAGCGAACCAGCTCCGACGGCGACCCCAACCGTTCGTTGTCCTGGCCCAGCCGAGGCGCCGTGCCGTCGACCCACGGCGTCGTGCCGAATCGCACCGCTGGTCCGGGCGCGAGGTACTCGCCTCCGTCGGGGTGGGGTGTGCGTTGCCAGAATGCACGCGCCGCGTGGTGTCCATCGGCATCAGCCAGCACCTCCGACGGCGCGAGCACTTCCGTGAACGGGATGCGCAGCTCCTGCGCTCGGTGCACGACATCCCTGCGCGGCGTTCGCATGAGGGTCGGAGCCATGAGCGCGTCAACGGTGTCCGCGTGGCCGAACAGCGACGCTAACAGCTCTGGCTCAGCCAGGCGCGGTTCGTCGAAGAGGACGGACATGGTCTCGGGGTAGCGGTTGTTGCAGTGCGCATGCACCCAGCCATCTTGACACGGCCGAAGCGTCGAAGGGTACAGGTGTCCCGCGCCGAACCCCACCAGCCGCGCGCCATTGCGGATCGGTTCAGCGTCGGAGAACCATGCGTGCTGGTATCCGCCGCCGAGCAGAAAGGCGAGCGCCTCAAACACCGCGGTGTCGATGAGCTGTCCGCGCTGGCTTCCCGCCAACAGCGCAGAGACGATGCCCAACGCTGCATGCAAGCCCGCCTGCAGATGTCCCTGCTCGCCCCAGGCTTTGACTGGTTCACGATCCGCTTCGCCGCCGATGCGTAGGTATCCGCCCGAGGCGTACAGCGTCAGCTCCGAGCCACGCCAATGCGCCTTGGGTCCCGCCAGGCCGTAGGGCGTGATCACGCAGACTTGCAGCTTGGGGTATCGGGCGTGCAGCTCTTCAGGATCGATGGCCAACGCCGGCCAGCGTCTGCGCTCGAGGTCGAGCACGAGCGCGTCTGTCTCCGACAGGAGGCGGTCAAGCAACCGACGCGCCGCCGCCGTTTCGAGGTTCAGCCGTACAGAGCGTTTGTGTCGATTCAGATGCAGATGCGACGCGCCCCCCTCGCGGTCAGGGGTATCGTCGCGAAACGGTCCCTGACGCCGCAGCGCTGAGCCGGCCGGCGGTTCCACGAGCGTCAGATCGGCGCCAAAACCTGACAGCAGACGCCCACAGTACGCACCGGCTGCCGTCTCCGACAGCTCCAGCACGCGCACACCGTCCAGAGGGCCTGTCCTTCGTTCGAGCACCGATGCAGAATAGCTGCGCCCCCCACCCCCGCTCCGTTACCCTACGGACTGCGGACAGAGCCCTGAGAACAGCCACCGCAATGACTGTCGCCGCACCGCTGACTGCGGACGTGCTACCAGAGAGGACGCCAGTATGTCGGACGTGGGTTTCATCGGCGTAGGCAACATCGGCAATCCGATGTGCGCCAATGTGATCAAGGGCGGGCACCGTGTCGTCGTCCACGATCTGGTCGAGGAACATGCCGCCAACCTGATCGAGCTGGGCGGCGTCTGGGCCGAGTCCCCAGCCGCGGTTGCCGCTCAGAGCGAGGTCGTGCTGACCTCGCTGCCAGGCCCGCGCGAAGTGAGCGCCGTGCTGCGTGGAGTGGACGGCATCCTCGCTGGCTCTGAACCCGGGCTGGTCTGCTTCGACCTCTCGACCAACCTGCCCTCGACGGTGCGTCAGCTCGCGGAGCGCGCGGCCGAGCAGGGCGTGACCTTGCTCGATTCACCGGTCTCGAACGGCGTACAAGGAGCGATCGACGCCACGCTGGCCGTGATGGTTGGCGGCGACGAGGCGGCGTTCGAGCGCTACCGGCACGTGCTCGAATGCATTGGCGACCACGTCTTCTACCTCGGCGCGTTGGGCAATGGGGCCATGACCAAGATCGTCAACAACATGGTCGGCCTGAGCTCCATGCAAGTGCTGATCGAGGCGACGGTGCTGGCGCAGGCGGCCGGGCTCGATCCGCAGCAAACCTATGAGGTGATGAACGTGGCCTCCGCGCAGCGTTATGTCGGCATGATGCCGACGCTGCTAGAACGCAACTTCGATGACGCCCCCTTCTTCCTCCAGTGGGCGGCCAAGGACGTATCGCTGGCGGTGCAAGCGGCGCGCGAGATCGGCATCCCCTCGCCGATGGCCGGCGCAGCTTCGGACACGCTCAACCGCGCCAAACACCGCGGTCTGGGCACGAAGTCCGTGATGGCGACGCTCCTATCGATGGAACAAGACGCCGGGCTATCGGCGGCGGAGTGAGACCGAACCCCACGGTCCATTCGAGACCGACGCCGCTCGGTGCGCTATCGCATAGACCCGCATAGGCTGGCGCCATGACGACCGTCGCGAGCACGGCGGAGGTATCCAGCGCGCGGCGGGTGGTGTTCCTACACGCGGCGGCGTTTGTGCTGGGCTTCAGCGTGGTCTTTGTGGCGCTGGGCGCGCTGCTGGGCGCGCTCGGCGCCGCGTTCCAGGACGAGCTGATCTGGTTCCAGCGCGTCGCCGGCGCGTTGCTCGTCATTCTCGGACTGCATCTGGCGGAGGTGATCACGATCCCGCTGCTGTATCGCAGCTTCCAGGTCAGAGGCGCTGGCGGACCGGCCACGGCGTCTGTCGAACCCTCACGAACGCGGGCCCTCGCCGACTATGCGCGCTCCACTGTGGTGGGGGTCGCGTTCTCCGTTGGCTGGACGCCGTGCGTGGGGCCGATCCTGGCTGGGATCCTCGTGCTGGCGCTCGATTCCGCTTCGCTGCTGCAGGCGATCATCTTGCTGATCTGCTACGCCGCCGGGCTTGGCATCCCCTTCCTGATCGTGGGCGCCACGTTTGGCGCGTCGACCCGATTCCTGCGCAAGCTGAACCGTTGGATGCCGCTGATCAGTGTCGTCTCCGGCGTGTTGTTGGTGTTCGTCGGCATGCTGATCGCGCTGGACCGCGTGCTCGTCCTGAATGAAGCGTTGGGCAGCTTCGGCGTCGAAATCCTGGTCGGCTCCGACGGCTCCTCTACGGACATGCTGGACCTGCACGCTGGCTCAGCTGCGATCGCCTTCGCTGCTGGCTTCGTCAGCTTTATCAGCCCCTGTGTCTTGCCGCTCGTGCCGATCTATCTCGGCCACCTGGCGGGAATCGGCTCCGAGCGCATACTCCGCGCTCGATAGTCCTCAGGGTCAACGCGCTCTGGGCGAGTGGCGGGGAGTTCGCAGATCGATGGGCCAGCGGTTGCGCGCGCCTTGATTGATCTGGCTGGCCATCTGCGCGACCGCGTCAGGTTCGCCAGCCAGGGTCAGACGGTCGTGCAGGAAGACGGTCGTGTCCCCAGTTGCGATCATCGCTTCGCCATCTCGCATGACAATCAGCACCCGTACCTCAGCCTCGAAGTCGATCTGCCTGAGGGCCAAACCGTCCAAGTCTTTGTTACGCAGGGTCACCTCAACGAGTCCCGAATCCGGATCGCTCCGGGCGTGGTGCAGCGCGGGACGCAGCACGGCCTCCTCGAGCGCCAACGCGGTCACATCAGCGACGGAGTACGCCTCGATCTCATGCTGATCGAACCGCCAATCCGATTCTGCCGCCCAGGTGACGACGCGCAGCGCGGGATTAATGCGCCGCATCGCCTGGGCGAACGCAATCACCCGATCCGCGTCGTTCGCATCCACAATGACGGCGTCGTCCGCAGCGAGGACGCGGGCCGCCCTCAGGGAGACTGGATCGAGTGGGTCGCCGACGACGTGCTCTGCCCCCATCGCCTGCCAACGGGCATCATCGCCCGCGGCTGAGTCCAGCACGATGACATGGCGGCCCGCGGCCAGCAACCGCGCCGCCAGAGTCTCGGCCAAGGCGTCGCCGCCTATCAGCAGCGTGTGCCCCTCGGTTCGCTGGGGCGCGCGACCGCCGATCAGCGAGAACAAGAGCGGCGCGAGGACGGTGGTCAGCAGCGCCATCAAGAGCAACGCGCCGAATAGATCCTGCTCGATCAAACCGAGATCCAACGCGATGGCGCCAGCCGCGAGCACCAGCGAGAGATTGGCGCTGATCAGCGACCCACCCGCAATCCCATTGCGCAGGCCCCAGGCGGGCGCCAGACCGATCAGCGCCGGCAGCATCTTGGTCCCGAAGGCGACCAGCAACAGCACCGGAACCAGAATCAGCGATTCCCCTGAGTTGAAGACGGCGGACAGATCCAGCGTTGCGCCGGCGTGGATGAAGAAGATCGGAACGAAGAAGCCGTAGCCAAGCGCGTCCAGCTTGCCTCGGAGCACGGTGCCGTGTTTGGGCGAGACGAACGTGACCGCCAGCCCAGCGATGAATGCGCCCAACACAAGCTCGGCGCCAACCACCTGCGACAGCGCTACAAACACCACCAACAGCGCCAGCGACGCACGAATCTTGATCTGCGCGGACGTCTGCGTGAGCTCCTGGATCGTGCGCGGGATCAGCGGGAGACGCGCTGTCCCCACGCGTGTGCCCCAGACCAGCAGAACCAAGGCCGCCGGAATCGCCAGCAGCAGCGCCATCCGCCATCCGATGCCGCCACGCTCTAACGCCGAAACGATCCCCACGCCAATGATCGCACACAGCTCCAGGAGGAAACCGCCCACCAGTAGCGCCTGCGCCATACGGCCAAGGTCGGGACGATCCTTGAGCACCGGCACGATCACGCCGACCGCCGTAGCGATCAGGATGAACAACAGCATCGGAATCTGGACAAACTCGATCAGGCCAGCGCGCTGCATGAGTTCGAGCGCGAGGTAGGTCAGCCCCACGACCGTGAGCAACATCGCGACCCCAGAGACCAGCGGATGCCGCAATGCTACATTCGGCACGTACCAGCGACGGCCGGGCGAGCGCACCAGCACGCTGAGATTGATCTCCAACCCCGACAGGAACATCAGATAGGCGAATCCGAACAGAGCCAGGAAGGTGAGCCAGACATTGTCGTGCTTGATGATGCCGAGTAGCGGCTCGCCGAAGAGCACGCCGACCAACACCTCGCCCACTACCGCCGGCAACAATCCGCCGGTCAGACGCCAGGCGAGAACCGGAACGATGACCGCCAACACGCTGACGAACAGCAGCGGCGTGAAGTCGACGGACTCCTCCGTGAGCAGCGCCAAGCGCAGTACAGAGGCCAGGTCTGCGACCTCACTCATCGCTGCCCTCTTCTACCAGCTCGCCGCTGCTCAGCGGCACACTACCGCGAGCGGTGCTCATTCAAGAATGACACCGCCAGCTGGTTGAAATCGGACGCGGCGCTGATGTTCACCGCGTGCGTGGCCGAGACTCGCTCGACTCGAAAGTTGGCAGCATGCGCCTCCACCCACTCGCGCGCGGGGGCGAAGGCTTGTTCCCGCTCGCCCGAGATCAGCAAAGTGGGAACCGTGTTCTCGGCCAGGCGCTCACGCATTGACGTGTAGGGCGAGGTGTGCAGCATCGTGCGGGCGATCCCCACCGGCGTGCTGTGGCGCATGTCAGCGTCGAACTGCCCGCGCTGCTCGGGACTGAAGGCGCGGGCGCGACGCGGATTCAGCGGATGAGACATCACCGCGTCGATCCCGCCGTCGACCATCAACTGCGCCCGCTCACGAGCGCCCTCAGGATTGCGCATGCGCACGGGGTCGCCAAACGCGGAGTGCGAGTTCGTCACGACGTGCGCGATGATCTCGTCTGGCCGCGAGCGCGCGTAATGCAGCGTGATTCCAGCGCCCAACGACTGGGCCACGACGTACCAGCGTGCGACGCCCAGCGACTCGCGCAGCGCGCTGAACCGATCGGCGTAGGCCTCGGGGTGGTAGAGCGTCAACTCGTCTGGGGACGGCGAGCGGCCGTGTCCCAGCAACTCCACGACCGCAGTGCGGAAGCCCGCCGCATGGAACGCTGGCAGATTCAACATCCAGTGCGAACGACAAGTCAGAATGCCGTGCACGAACAGCACGGACGGCGCTTCGGGCGGGCCGGAGATGTCGTGTGCGAGATCGATCGTCATCGCCCTGGCAACGTCGTGTAACCGGGCGGGCGAGCGTCTCCTAGTTCTCGCGAATCATGTCGCTGCCGCCAGTCGCCTGACCTTCGGCCAGCATCTCCGGGTTGAGTGCGGTGAGCAGCGGATCTTGCGTAGCTAGGGGCAGGATGCCGATCGTCTCACCGATCCGGTGGATGCCAGCCCCATGCAGCCGCATCAGATAGTCCTGGTACTGCTGTTCGCGTAGCTTGCGTAGGCCCTCGACGCCCGCGTCGAGTCGCTCGACGCCGTCGGCGTAGAGCACGGCCAGCGCCTCGCGCTCGAGCGGCGACTGCGCCATCTCGCTGGCCAGCCCACCTTCCGCCTTGGCCAGGAAGATGCTGATCTCTTCCTCCGCTCGCTCGGCATAGCGGTTGTACCACTCGAGGTGCTCGAGTCCATACTGCAGGTGGCGGCGGCTGTCTTGGGCGAGCCGCGCGAAGAGGTCGCGGTCGAAATCCGAACGCGCCCAATCGCCCGCGAGCTCGAACGCGGTCAGCTCGTACGACTTGTAGACCACGTTGAGCGCCACGATCATATCGGTGAACGTGAGCGCGTTGTACCACGACTCCGAGACGTCGGAGAGCGGCGCCTTGCCGATGATCCCGCTACCGTGCAGCGCTCGCTTGCGCAGCGCCTCAACCTTGCGGCCAGCGTCGTAGACCTGCGTCGCCAGGAACAGCTTGACTTCGTGGAAGCCGTAGGAGATCTCCTCCAGCCACTTCGAGATCACCTTCTGCTCGGCGATGCCGTAGGTGGAATAGATGGCGCAGATCTGCCCGGTCGCGCGTTCGACCTCGGGCGACAGCTCTTCGCGGCCCTCCCAGTCGAGGTCGGTCGCGGGGATCCAGCGGTCGCGGATCGCGTCCTCATAGAGGTCGGCTGAGCTCGGCGCCCAGACCTCGGTCTTGTCGTAGATTGCGTAGCCCGCGGGCATGTATAGACCCTGCACCGGGCGTGTGCCGCGCGGAAGGTCGTTGCGGTACTTCCAAATGTCGGGCACCTCGCCGTAGCTGCCGATGTCAACGTCAGAGAGGCGCATGCCGTCCACCGACGCCGTTGGCTTCAGGCCAGTCTCGCCACCGTCCTGGAACATGATGAACTGGGCGCCGGCGAATGGATGCTCGGGGTTTTGCTCCACGAACGCGAGCCACTTATCGATACGGTCGGGAGCGAGCGAGATGTTGAGCAGGTTCTCGATCTGGCGAGTAGATGCGGTGGAGGACTCGACACGCTCGATCAGCTCCGCCGACCAGCCGCGCACCTGCGCGCGCATCTTCAACGCTGGGGTGAGTTGCGCCATCAATGGCTCCTCTGTCGTGGGGCCGCTGTCGCGCACGCTAGCTCACGGCCGACGGCGGTCCTGGATTACACAGCCTGGGCCTATACACGGCACAGGCCGAGCGCTGTTCAACGCCCCTAGACGGTGATCAGCTCTCGCAGTTCGGGGGCCATGCGATCGAGCCGGTCGCCGAGGCCAACCACCTGCAAGCGGTGATAGTACTCGTTGATCTGCTTCTTGCGCATCAGCATGACCAGGTTGTAGCCCTCGTCGAGGTACTCGATGCCGCCTCCCGCGAGCACGGCCAGTGCCTCGCCCGTGATCGGATTCGTGGTCAGGCCAGCCTGCGTATTCTGGACGGTTTCGTTGATGTCCAGGTAGTGGTGCAGCTCTTCCTTGCGCCAGGGCTGCGTCTCGACGGTGTACTTGGTGTGGGTCACACCGAACGCGAGGTGTCGCGACTCATCCTGCGCCGACAGGCGGAACATCCGCTTCTCCGCCTCGTTCTGACCGATCAGCTCGCCCATGCGGAAGAGCGACTGCACCAGGCCTTCGGCGAAGAGATGGAGGATCGCCGTCATCTCGGTGAAATCGTCGAGCGCCAGCAGGCCGACCGCGCCGAGCCCGGCAGGAGACATCCCGCCGCCGTTGACCAGCACACGCTTGCGGAACACGTCCAGGTGACGCGCCTCATCCATCAGCTGCGTACCCAAAAACAGCTGCGACTCGAAGAAGTCCGGGTGGACAGACTCGAGGAAGCGGCCGGGCACGTCGCCGGCGATGAACTCCACCTGCGTCAGGAACGTGCAGAGCGTGCACATCGCCTTCTCGATGTCGTCCGGCTGGTCGCCGATCGTCTCCCAGGGAATATCACGTGCCGACGACCACTGGCGCTGCAGCGCCTCTTCGTAGAGCAGCATCGCCGACTCCGACCAGACGTCACCCTTGTCGCGGTACTGGCGCGCGTGCGCGTTCGAGCGTGGGTCGGCTTCGATGCCGCGTGGCGCGAAGGAGCGTGCATCCGCCTGATCGATGCCGTCGGCCCCAGCCATGCGCTGGTTGATCGACTGCAAGGTCACGCCCTTGCGGCCCGTCTGGATGTGGAAATCCTCATCAGTCTCGAGATTCAACCAGTCCAGGTTGAGGCCCGGGTTCTCAATCGCGGTGACCATGGCTTGTTCCTCTCGAAACGGACGACGCGCAAAGCCCGCCTGGCGCGCCATCGATCTGATGCGGTTGTGCACAGCCTATCAGCTACGGCGGCCTGGTTGACTGTGAGAACGGGGCGGCGCTGTCAAACGTCGAGCGCAGATAGTTGACCAGATCCCATCGCTGCTGGTCAGAAAGCTGCGGCGACCAGGCGGGCATCCCCGTCCCGCGAATGCCCTCGCTGATCCAGGCGTAGAGCACGCCATCGGGATGAAACGGCACATGGACCGTGAAGTTGGCAGGCGGGGCCGGCAGCGAGTCGGACAGGGGACCGTCGCCGGCGCCGGTCTCGCCGTGACACGACGCGCAGTTTGTCGCGAAGAGCGCCGCGCCGCGCTCCACCGACGCTGCATTGCGTTCGACTGGGTTGGCGAGCGTTCTGCCCGGCTCCACATGCAGCCCAGTCAGCAGCACGACCGCTGCGATCAGGCCCAGCAGGCCGACGGCGAAGGCAGCGTCGCCGCCGCGCGGCCCCCAGCGACGCCTGAGCTGCGGTCGATTGATCCAGGCCAAGCCGGCCAGCACGAACGCCCCCAGCGCGCCGACGCCGTTCCAGTCCATCTGGGTCAGCGGCAACGCCAGCGCGCCGCCGGCATCGACGGCGAAGGGCGAAGCCTGATACCCCGACTCGACGTTCGTCTGCACCGATGCGATGAGGTCATCGCCCGATGCTCGACGCAACTCCAGCTCGACGGTCCAGCCGCCGGGCAACCCGAAGTACGCGCCCTCCAACCGGAACTGCCCGCCACCCAGTGATTGGGTCGCCACCGTGACTGGCCCGACTGATGCGTCGGCGTAGCGAAAGCGCAAGAGCAGCGCCTCGACCGGGCGATCGTCGTCGCCGCTGACCGTGACCGTCCACGTGTTGAAGCCAACCAGATTGGGTGAGATTTCTACGGCGGCCACGATCTCGCCGCGGGCCACCGTTCGCACGACCGTGTTGTCCTTCTGTTCCACTTCCGGCTGGGCGCTCGCCGGCGAGGGCAGCTGCGTTAGCACTGCCGAGGCGGCGATCACAGCCAGGCCCAGCACTGCCTCGATGCGCATCAGGCGGACAAAGCGAGCTGCGAGCGCTGGGTCTGCGCCCTGCGCCGCTGCGTCTCGGGGACGCAAGAACCACGCGTTGAGGGACGCCGCCGCGAAGAGCGCGGCGAGCACCGCCGCCTTGACCAGGAATGCGATCCCCCAGTCGGTCTCAACCAATCCGCTGGCTTTGGGAACCTGGACCAGCGCCGACAACAGCCCTGCCGACGCGAGGACCGGCACGGAAACCGCCGCGGCGATGGAGAATCGGCGCACGGCGTCGACCCGCTCGACCGCTCCACGCCGGATGGCGACGAGCAGGCCGAGCAGGCCGCCGATCCAGAGCGCCGCCGCCGCCAAATGCAGCGCGTCGAACAGCGTGCCCCAGACCCAGCCCGAGCCGATCGCCGCCCCATGCGAGATCCCCGCTGTGGACGCCAACCAGACGACGGCGACCAGGCTCAGCAGCGGCATCAGGGCGTGCTCCATTCGCCCGTTTGGTCGCTGGTTCGGTCGCCAGCTTGGGTGCAGCAATCTCAGACTCAGGAGAAGCGCAGCTAGGATCAGCGCGTACCAACGCTGCTGCATCCAGAGACCGTTGCCGGTGTCGAAGAGCAGATCGCCGAGATATCCGACGTCACCCAACCGCAATGCGCCGGCGATCGCTTCGTAGGCCGTCGTCGCGAGACCGACCACAACCGCTGCGGCCAGGAAGGTAAGCAGCACATCCAGCCCGATGCGCAGCAGCCAGACGCTGAAGAGCGCTCCGGCGAAGATGATCAGCGCGGCCAGGCCGATCGCCTTGACCGCCGCGTCCGCCGCGGTGGGAGGTCCGGGCCGAGCCAGATCGATCGCCACACCGCTTCCTGAGGGAGCAGAGCCGTCGGCGCGCAGGACAGAAAAGACGTACGACCCGTTCCAGGTGTGGCCGTCGACTTCCGAGAGCGTTTGCCAGGCGACGGTATAGACGCCGGGCTCCAGCTGCAGCACGCGGACGCTCATCTGCGTCGCTACGCTCGTGGAGAATTCAGTCTCACCGATATCCCGCCGCCGACCGGCGCTATCGAGCACCTCAACCGAGCTGTGGCTGCGCTGCAGCCGCTCGGTCATGAAGAGCGTGATCCGCGTGGGCGACTCGCGCAGGGCGGCGTTGATCGGTGGATCGGCGCGCGCCAACAGTGCATGCGCCTCCACGCGCGGAGACAGCAGCGCGACCGCCGCCACGATGCTGATCGCGACGGCGATCGCCGCGGCGATTACGACCGGCCACCCACGCGTCATGGGGCGCCGTCGGTTGGGTCGACGACCCGTTCGCGGATGGCCGCCCAATCCGCCTCACTGAGTTGGCCACTCCAGTCAATACTGCCGTGAAACTCGCCCGGCGCGATCGCGAAGGGAGGGTCGCCCGGCGTCACTCCCACGAGATAGACGCCGAACGCGCCGAAAATGAGTACGTGTTGACCATCATCAGAGAGCGCGAAATCGGGCTGATCTTCACCGATCGCGGCGAGTTGGATCAGCTCTCCCGTCTGCAGATCGACCCGCCAGATGTCCTCGGGGCCGTTCCAGCCCCGCACGCTCGCCGACACCTGCGGCAAGTACTGACTCGACGCAAAGACGATCGACCGGCCATCGCGGGTGAACTGGGGAATCCGGTACGGGCGCGGCTGCCAGTCACGTTCGGGATCGAGCGCCCGCTCCGTGCCGACACGCAGATCGCGCACGACGAGGTGTGGATCGCCGCTGTATGGCGCGTTGACGAACACGAGGCGCGCGCCGTCGGTGGAGATGTCAGCGTCGCGCGCGCCGTCGCGTAGGATCTCCACCGCCCGCTGGTCGACCACCAGGCGCACGATACGGATCGAGCCATCGCCAGGCTCATGTGTGAAGATCAGCGAGCGGCCGTCGGGAGTCCAGCGCGGATTCCAGACGAACTCCGCCGGCCGCGTATGTTGGACCAGCAGCTCCGTCCGTGGATCATCGAGGCTGGAGAGGGCCAAGTCGGTACCGATCGTCACACCCTCGTCCTGCGTCAGTTGAAAAACCACGTACGCGACGCGCGAGCCATCGGGGGATATCGCGGGATGCAGCAGCTGCTGATCCTGCTCGGCCTCGATCAGCAACCTGGCGCCCTGCTCGTCCTGAACCCAGAGATCCACGCCGGATGTGTACACGATCCGTCCCGGCACGGGGATGCGTTGTTGTCGAGCGCCGTCGCTGCAACCGGAACCAGCGAGCGCGCCGGCTATGGTCGCCGTGGTCACTATGGTCGCTATGGTCGCCATCAGCAGCTGACGTAGCGAACTCATCCGACTACCCGAGTGCGTCGGACATGGATACCGAGCGCCGCCAGCAGCGCGAGCGCCGACGCCGCTCCGACGCATAGCCAGACGCTGGCGCTGACGCTCAGGCCGGCCGCTGCCGCAGCGTCCGCGCGAACGATCGCAACGACAGGCGGCGCCGGATCAACTGTTCCTGCAACCGCTGACGGGGCATCATCGGCATACGTGATCAGCAGCGCTTGCGCCTGCGCGCGATCACGCGCTTGCTCAGCCGCCGTCGGTCCGCGTTCGATGTAGAAGGGGAACCATCCCGCATCGACATCGCCGTCTTCAGCGGACAGGTTCGTCCACGACACGCGGTACCGACCCGGCGACAGGTCGACGAGCACGGTCACCGACATCCGCTTGCGGTCGGCATTGTTGATCTGGAGCGGACCGAGCGCCTCTATCTCCGTCCAAGCAGCGCCGCCGCCGGCGTCACGCGACAGCGTGATCGTGTTGGCGCCATCGCGTCGAAAGAGCTCCTGACTGAAGCGCAGCGAGATTTCGTCGGGTCGGTCATCCAGCGTCTCGGCGAAGCCGGGCGACGACTCGACGTACGCGGCATGCGCCCAGACTTCCGTCGCGCGCAGCGGCCAGCCGATAGCGGCCAGCGCGAGCGCCAAACCGGCGAGCGCCAGACCAGCCAGGCGCAGACGTCTGCGGAGCCTATTCCGAGCGGTCGGCGTGATCCTCATCCTGGCTCATCGACATCCCGCCCTCGTCGTGTGACGGCGGCTGCAGACCCGCGAGGGAGGGCACGGCCGGCAGCGCTTCGCGGTTCAACCAGGCCTCCAGCGCCGCTTCGAAGGTGTGCGCAAGCGCATGGACGATGCGCGACGGTTCCTCAGCAGCGGTGGCGCTATCGATGCGGAATGCGGCCAACAGCGAATCGAGCCACGATACGTACTGGTCGACATGCGCCTGCAGCTCTGCTGGCCAGGCCACCCAGAAGAGCGTCTCGCGCGCACGCGTCGCCCAGATGACGGCGTCAGCCGGAATCCGACCGTCGTTCCGCACGACGGCGTCCAGCGAGTGATAATGCAGCGGGTCGAGCCGCGTCAGCGCGGCCAGGATTTGCGCCCGCTGGTTCAGCTCCTCGAGGCGCGCCAGATCGACCTGCAAGTCATCGATGTCCTGCTCGAGCGCCGGTCGGCAGGCGCTCAGCCAGAGAGCGACGGCGCTCAGCGCCAGCACGGCTGCCACAACGCGCACGGACTGTACAGATCGCACCAAGCTCACCAGGTCCTGCCATGCCCGATTGGCTGCCGGGACACTCAGCTTACGCGCCCCACCCTGGCGGGGCGCAACTGGCGGAGCGCAAGATGCACATCCGATGGATGCAATACGATGCACGCAGGGATGCTCTGGGGAGGCTCCGGTACGCGCTCGCGGATGCTCCCGCACCTGCTGATCAGAGGGACGTCATGTATCTCGCCATGAACCGCTTCCGCGTAAACGTCGAGCGGGAGACCGAATGGGAATCGATCTGGAAAGATCGCGAGACTTATCTGCAGCAGGTGCCTGGATTCGTGCAGTTCATGCTGCTCAGAGGCGCCGAGCCCGGCGACTACATCTCCTACTCCGTCTGGGCAGACGCCGCCGCCTTCCACACCTGGACGCAATCGGATGCATTCCGCAAAGGGCACGCACAGGGCACGATGGCCGGCGTGCTACAGGGACCACCCGTACTGGGGCTGTACGAACCCGTCATCATCCAGTCGCCTGACGCTCGTGAGGTGACCAGCACCGCTCCCGACCCCAACCGACGCGGCCCACGCCACTAGTCATATCCACTCATCCACGGCTCATCCTGTTGATTGGACAGCTCTCTACGGCCCGCTCCGTCGGACCACGAGGCGATCGCCTGGCTGTCCGCGCTGGCTGTCGGTATCTCGGCGACAGGCGGTGATATCCTACCGAACACTATGCAAACATCCCGCGCGCTCGATTGGCGAACGGGCTGAGAGGAAACACACATGGGCATGCTGGACGGCCGCGTCGCGATCGTGACCGGCGCAGGACGTGGCATCGGGGCTGAGACAGCCAAGCTGTTCGCCTCCGAAGGGGCAAAGATCGTCGTCAACGACTTGGGCGGCGCAGTGGACGGCAGCGGCGGCGCAGCAGCGCCAGCCGACGAGACCGTGGCCGCGATCCGTGACGCCGGCGGAGAGGCCGTCGCCAACTACGTCTCAGTCTCCGACTACGATGCGTCGGAGAGCATCGTGCGCGACGCGCTCGACAACTTCGGCGACCTGGACATCGTCGTCAACACGGCCGGCATCCTGCGCGACCGGATGATCTTCAACATGACCGAGGCAGAGTGGGACGCGGTCATCGCGGTCCACCTCAAGGGGCACTTCAACCTGACCAAGTACGCCTCGATCCACTGGCGCGCGAACCGCAAAGGGCACTATCGACTGATCAATTTCTCGTCCGTCTCCGGCATCTTCGGAGCGCCCGGCCAGCCCAACTACGCGGCGGCCAAAATGGGGATCGTCGGCTTCACCTACAGCTGCGCGAACGCGCTGGGCCGCTACGGCGCGACCGCCAACGCGATCTCGCCCGGCGCCTCTACGCGGATGACCGACACCGTGCCCGAAGAGCGCCGCCGCGCCGGCAACGACATCGGCGACTCGGCCGAGGAAGATCCGCGCCGCTCGCCAGCCAACGTCGCTGTACCGCTGGTCTACATGGCCTCCGAACAGTCCGACTGGCTCAACGGCCAGATCATCGGCGCGTCGGGCTATGACCTGCAACTCTTCAACACACCAGCGGTGATCCGACAGATGCGCAGTACCGAGCGCTGGACAGTCGAGGGCGCCGCCGACCAAATTGAAGAGATCTTCAAGCCGGCCGTCAGCGGCGGTGGCCGCTACGGCTGAGCTCCACTTCGGGAAGGAACTCCACAATGGGCATGCTTGACAATCGTGTGGCGATCATCACTGGTGCCGGTCGCGGGATCGGCGCAGAGGTCGCTAAGCTATTCGCCGCGCAGGGCGCCAAGGTCGTGGTCAACGACCTTGGCGGCTCGGTCGACGGCGACGGCGGCGAATCCGGCCCCGCCGACGACACAGTCGCCGCGATCCGCGACGCTGGCGGCGCCGCCGTCGCCAACTACTCCTCAGTCGCTGACTACGATGCCGCCGAGGGCATCATCCAACAAGCGCTGGACGAATACGGCCGCCTCGACGTGCTCGTCAACGTCGCCGGCATCCTGCGCGACCGGATGGTCTTCAACATGACCGAGGCGGAATGGGACGCGGTCGTCGACGTGCACATGAAAGGCACCTTCAATACGACCAAGTACGCCTCGATTTACTGGCGCGCCAACCGCGAAGGCCACTACCGGCTGATCAACTTCACGTCGGGCTCGGGCCTGCACGGCGCGCCCGGCCAACCCAACTACGCCGCGGCCAAGCTCGGCATCGTCGGCTTCACCTATAGCTGCGCCAACGCGCTGGGGCGCTACGGGGTGACCTCCAACTCGATCGGCCCCGGCGCTTCCACGCGGATGACCGACACGGTGCCCGAAGAGCGCCGACGCGTCGCGATGGACGACTCAGAGCAGATCGTCGATCCGCGCCGCTCGCCTGCCAATGTGGCCGTGCCGCTGGTCTACATCGCCTCAGAAGCGTCGGACTGGCTCAACGGCCAGGTGATCTCCGCAATGGGCTACGACATCGGGCTCTACTCGCAGTACGAGGTGATCCGCAACCTCAGCGGTACCGAGATGTGGTCGGTCGAGCACGCCGCCGAGGAGATCGAACGCGTCTTCAAGCCGGCCGTCGAGGGCAGCCGAATGTTCGGCTAGTCGCACGCGCTCATACGCGTCCCGAGAAACAGGCGGCGGATCGTGTGATCCGTCGCCTGCCCGTCTCTGGACCGACATCAGTTGAGGTTGCGTCGTGGCCGACCACCTGACGATCCGCGCCGCCGTCGACGACGACGTCCCACAGCTCGCCGACCTCTACAACCACTACATCCGCGCGACGCCGGCGACATTCGATCTCGAGCCGCACAGCATCGAGCAGAAGCGCCAGTGGTTCGCCGGCTACGCCGATAGCGGTCCCTACCGCGTCATGGTCGCGGTCGAGGCGAATGGACGCATCGTCGGCCACTCGTACTCCAGCCCGCTGTATCCCAAGGCGGCGTACCGCAGCAGCGTCACGACCAGCGTCTACCTCTTGCCCGATCAGGGCGGACGAGGGCTCGGCACGCGCCTCTGGGATGCTCTGTACCAGGAGTTGCTCACAGTGAATGAGCTGCATCAGCTCTTCGCGCTGATCACGCTGCCCAACGACGCATCCGTCGCGCTGACGGAGAGCCGAGGCTACGCGCTGTCAGGCGTCTGGAAGGAAGCCGGCCGCAAGTTCGACCAGTACTGGGACGTGGGCATCTGGCAACGACCGCTGCGCCTGGAGGTCGACGGACCCTGAGGCCGCACTGCTACTATCCGAGAGGTAAGACCCGTGAGCCTCCGCCCCGGCGGTGCGATCAGGGCCGACTGCGAAATCCGCTGAAACGAGGCCACTGTGGAACGCACGCGGAGTGACTACCCCGCTCGATACGAAGTGGATTACCCCGAGCGCCTCAACCGCCTCAGCACACTTCTACGAATCCCCTTCAGCATCCCGATCGGGATCATCACCGCATTGATGCCGACCGGCCAGGTGGTGAGCACTTCGGTCACAACGCCGGCCTTCTTCCTCCCGCTGGCCCTGATGCTCCTGTTTCGGCGCAAGTATCCCCGCTGGTGGTTCGATTTCCTGGTCGAACTGTCTCGCTTCCAGGCGCGTGTCAGCGCCTATCTCGACCTCTTGACCGACGCCTACCCCGCGACCGACGAAACACAGTCGGTGCATCTGGAATTTGACTATCCCGACGCCGAACAGCTCAACCGCTTCTTGCCAATCGTCAAGTGGTTGTTGCTACTCCCGCACTACATAGTGCTGGCCATCCTACTCGTGCTGGCGGTCGTCGCCATCGTGATCTCCTGGTTCGCGATCTTGTTCACGGGGCAATATCCGCGCCAGCTGTTCGACTTCGTGGTCGGGGTCAATCGCTACGGCTTCCGCGTTTCCGCCTACGGCTGGATGCTGATCACGGACCGCTACCCGCCATTCAGTCTCAGCCCGTAGCGCACCAGCGCGCCGACCTCCAGAGTTGACGCGCCTCCTGATATCCTCAGGGGGCTGTTGCTCGCTGCTGCGCATGTCGATCTGGAGGAACCACCATGAGCGATCGCATTGGCATGGGGCTGGCGAACTTCCCATTCTCCGACGTCGCCACGATGTGGCGCTGGATCGACCTCTGCGAGGACCGCGGCGTCGACTCGATCTGGCAGACCGATCGGCTGATCTCGAATCAGCCCATCCTCGAGTCAATGACGTTCATGGCGGCGCTCGCGGCCCGCACCGAGCGGCTCAAGTTCGGGATGAATGTGGTCGTCGTCGGCTTCCGCGACCCGCTGGTGCTGGCCAAGCAGTGCGCGACGATCGACTTCCTCTCCAACGGCCGCATGCTGCCTGCCTTCGGCGTCGGCGGATCGTTTGCGCCCGAATGGCGTGTGACCAATCGCACCATGCGCGGACGCGGCCCGATCGCCGATGAGATGCTGGAGATCATCTCCCGTCTCTGGCGCGAGGAATCGGTCACCTTCCACGGCGAGCACTTCCACTACGACCATGCGGCCATCTCGCCCCGCCCGGTGCAGGATCCGCTGCCACTCTGGATCGGCGGCCACAGCAAGGCGGCGATTCGTCGCACCGCGCAGATCGGTACGGGCTGGGTCGCTGGTGTGCAGTCGGCGCATGAGGTCGGACCAATCATTCGCCAGATCAAGGCTGCGCTCGCCGAGGCCGGTCGCACCGACTATGAACCCGATCACTTCGGCGCCGGCTTCGCATACCACTTCGGCTCATGGGACGACGCAGATGTGCAGGCAAGTATTGCCGGGATCAAAGCACGGATTCCTGAGGTCGACCCAGACACGTACTTCGCGGTCGGCACGGCCGAAGACATCCTGCGCAAAGTCGACGAATACCGCGCGGCCGGGGTCAGCAAGTTCATCATGCGCCCCGTCACCCGCGGCGACGAGCCAATCATCTATCAGACCGAACGTCTGCTCGACGAAGTGCTACCCGTCGTCCACGCCTAGCGAGCGGGACGAGCCAAGGTTCCGCAACTGCTTGGGAGCGACCACCTCGGGTTACTGTCTAGGGATATTGTGGCAGGGGCAGGCCCGGGAATGCGCGCTTGACGCTCTTGACCGCGGCGCGCTTCGCTGAGGCGGTCAGACCCTGCTCTCGGCCCAGATCGCTCGCCGAGCCCGGCAGCAGCTGCGCGTCGCCAGCCACGAGCGAGTCGCCCCAGCGGCGGAGCGCATCCATCGTGACTGGCCCATCGAGCTGGTCGCAGAATCGGGTGAACGGCCGCCACCCTGCATCACTCCGCTTCGACTTTTGGTAGACCGCGCGCCCGGCCGCCAGACAGAGCGCCACGCCACCAGCCACATCCCAGATCCGCGCCCCCTCAAACAGCGCCATCTGCACCGAGCCTTCGGCGGCCAGTGCAAGCTCGCTGGCGGTGCTGCCAAAGGTGCGCGCAATGCCAAAGCGGCGGCCCGCAGGACCCGTGGTACCACCGGTACCAGCCGGCACGGCGCTCAACCGTGAGCCGGTGGGCAGCGTCGAGGAAGCAGTGTCGATCGGCGCCCCATCGAAGTGAAGCGGCTGCCCGACCTGGGCGTGA
Organism: Dehalococcoidia bacterium; assembly: GCA_963422755.2. Classification (GTDB taxonomy): domain Bacteria; phylum Chloroflexota; class Dehalococcoidia; order Bin125; family Bin125; genus Bin125. The sequence continues at coordinate 1,172,762 of OY730488.1, read as the reverse complement.
TAGATGCCCGGCCGCATCATTCGGTTCGAAGCCAGCCACAGCGCGCCGGCGATCGGCCGACCGCGGTGCAGCACCCCGATCGAGCAGGCGAACACACCAATGCCGTTAATGAAGTTCGACGTGCCGTCGAGCGGGTCGATCACCCAGACCACATCCGCGTCGGCTGGTCCGCCGTTCTCCCGTTCCTCGCCGAGCACACCGTGCGATGGAAACTGGCGGTGCACTTCAGCCCGAATGCAGTCTTCGATTGCGTGGTCAACTTCCGTCACAGGGTCATTGGCGCGCTGACCTTTGAACGAGATCTCAATTGTGGACTGAAACCCCTCCAGCAAGATCTCGCCGCCCTGCTGTGCGAGCGCCCGCGCCGCCTCCGCCCACTCGGCGAGTTCAGCAGCCGGCAGCGGCGGCTCGGACGGTTCCGACAGCTCGATCATATCTGCAGAGTACCCTGCGAAGGCGCTATGAACCTCACCGAGTCGCACTCGCGGGAATGGATCAGGACTATGTCTCAGCAAACGACAACGCCAGAGGATCCAACCCGACGTTCGAGCGGGCCAGGGCAGGCCACCGTCCGCACCGCGACGGCGGCGGCTTCGGCAGCGGTGGGCTTCGAAGCCGACTGGGAGTCCGCCTGCGCGTCCGCCTTGCGTGGGCTGGAGCTGAGCACTCCCCCGGATCTGCTGATGGTATTCGTCGATTCCCGCTTCGCTGCGCACTACGAGGAGATCATCACCAATCTGCGAGGCCACAGCGGCGCGCGACACCTGATCGGCGCTTCGGGACAGAGCGTCATCGGCTCTGCGCTCGAGGCGGAAGAAGGATCCGCCATCGCTGTGCTCGGGCTGTCTGTGCCCAACGCGGAGTTCACCCCGCTCGCGATTGACCCGCAAGACATACCAGACGACCTCTTTGCGCCACTCCAGGCTGGCCCGGATGTCTGGCTGATGTTCAGCAATCCGTTCACGATTGTGACCGACCAGCTGGTCTCGCATCTGCAACAGTTGCGACCTGACATCGTATTGCTCGGCGGGATGGCTTCCTCGCACCTGGAGCGTGAAGGTTGCGTGGTCTTCGTCGACGAGCAGGTGCTCCCACGCGGTGCGGCGATGCTCGGCCTCAGCGGCGTCAACGTACACCCCGTCGTCGCGCAGGGCGCGGAACCGTTGGGCCAACCGTGGATCGTCACGGAATGCGATGCGAATGTCGTGCGAGCGCTCGGCTCGCGGCCAGCGCTCGAGGTGCTCCAGGAAACGCTCCAGGATCTCGACGACGCCACCCGCGAGCGAGCGCTACGCAATCTGCTCGTGGGGCTCGCCATGAACGAGTATCAGGAATCGCACGAGCGCGGCGACTTCCTGATCCGCAATGTGATGGGCGCCGATCGCGACTCGGGCGTTGTCGCGATCAACGCAGTTCCGCGCGTCGGCCAAACGTTTCAGTTCCAGTTCCGCGACGCCCAGGCTGCGGACGACGATCTGCGCTCACGGCTGTCGGCGCTGAAAGGCGATCTGCAGCCCGATGAGGAGGTGCTAGGCGCGCTGCTCTGCTCCTGCAACGGCCGCGGGCGCGGACTCTTCGGTGAACCCGACCACGACGCCACCGCACTGCTGGAGGCCTTCGGACCGGTCCCCACGGCCGGCTTCTTCTGTAACGGCGAAATCGGACCCGTCGGCGGAGAGAATTATCTGCACGGCTTCACCGCCTCGATCGCCGTCCTGACGGCGGACGGTCGCCAGTCACCGAGCACCTAGCCTTGAGCCGCCGCTGATCTGGGGGACAACGGAGATTTCAGCCCCCTCAGGCACTTTTGTGATCAGCCCAGTACTGACCACGTCGCCGTTGATGGCGAGCGAGAGACCTCGACCGATGCGTCCGTCGTTGGCCAGGCGCTCGGCCAGCGCAGGATAACGTGGCGCGAGATCTCGGATCACCGCTCGCAGATTATGTCCCTCAGCCGCCAGGACCGCCTCACCGCTGGTGAGGGTCCTGAGCGACTGAGGAATCAGGACGGTGACCATCCGCGCTGTCCGCGCTGCTGCATCTGACGCGCCTAGTCGCCGCTCAGCGCCGTCTCCTCGAGGATCGCGCGCGGCGACATCGGCAGTTGCGTCATGTGCGCGCCGATCGCGTTGGCGATCGCCGCCCGCACCGCCGGCGCCGGCGGAATGATCGGCACCTCGCCAACACCACGCACACCGTAGGGATGGCCCGGGTTCGGCACCTCGACGATGATCGGTTCGATCATCGGCAGGTCCAGCGCCGTAGGCATGCGATAGTCGAGCAGGCTGGCGTTTTTGAGGTCGCCCGACTCGTCGTAGTAGTACTCCTCGTTGAGTGCCATGCCGACGCCCTGCGCGACGCCACCCTGCATCTGTCCCTCAACGTAGGCCGGATGAATCGCGGTGCCCGCATCCTGGACGGCCGTGTAACGGAGGATGTCGACCTTGCCGGTGTCGGGGTCGACCTCGACGTCGACGATGTGTGTGGCGAAGGCGGGGCCGCTGGACGTCTTGTTGACGTCCGCGCGGCCGACGATGTGGCCGCCCGACGAGGCGAGTTGTCCAGCCAGCTCCCTGAACGTGAACTGACGCTCATTGCCGTCTTCGTCAGCTGGGCCGCGGACGATCGCGTCGTCGCCATAGGTGACGTCGGACGCCTCGCATTCCCACAGCTGCGCGGCGCGCTCCTCCATCTGGCGTCGGATGTCCATGGCGCACTCGTATGCGGCCCAGCCGCCGGCGAAGGTGGTGCGACTGCCGCCGGTCACCTGCGTGTAGCCCACGGAGTTGGTGTCGACGACATGCGGATGGACGTCCTCAGCCGAGATCCCCAGCGTCTCGGCGAGCTGCATCGCGATCGAGGCGCGGGTGCCGCCGATGTCGGTCGAGCCCAGCACCAGCGGCACGGTGCCGTCGCCGTTGACCTGCGCATACGCCGAAGATTCGAAGCCAATGTTGAACCAGAAGCCCTGCGCGACGCCGCGACCGCGGTTCGGCCCCTCCAGCTCCGACTGCCAGTGCGGCGAGTCCTGCGCGGCCTGCATGCACTCGACATTGCCGATCACGCCGAAGGGCATCCCGGCGGCGGTCGTGTTCCCCTCAACGCTGGCATTCTGGAGCCGCATCTCGAGCGGGTCAAGGCCAATCTCTTCGGCCAACTCATTCAACACTGACTCGGTGGCGAACTCGGCCTGCGGCGCGCCGGGTGCACGGTAGGCCGCCGTCTTGGGCTTGTTGACGACCACGTCGTAGCCGTCGATCTTCTGGTTGGGGATGTCGTAGGGCGCGAGCGAGCACATCGCCCCGGCACCGACCGGGGAACCTGGGTAGGCGCCCGCTTCGAAGGCGAGGTGGACGTCAGCGGCAGTGATCGTGCCATCGCGCTTGGCGGCCATACGGACGCGCATGTATGTACCGGAAGTGGGGCCAGTCGCGAGCAGCACTTCCTCGCGATTCATCGTCAGCTTGACTGGGCGGCCGGTCTTCTGTGAGAGCAGCGCCGCCAGCGGCTCGAGGTAGACGGGAATCTTGCCGCCGAAGCCACCACCGATCTCCATCGGCGTCACCTTGACCTGTGACGGCGACAGCTGCAGCAGCGGCGCCACCGAGTCTCGGACGACAAACGCCCCTTGCGTCGAGGTCCATACGTCGAGCGTGCCGTCAGCGCGCCAATAGGCCGAGCCGTTGTGTGGCTCGATGTAGCCCTGGTGCGCCATTGAGGTCTCGAACTCGCGCTCGATGACCACGTCAGCATCGTCGAAGCCCTCCTCCACGTCGCCTTTGCTGAACTGCAAGTGCGAGGCGGTGTTCGAGGCGCTGTCGCTGCTGGAGCCGTCGAGCTCACGGGTGTGCAGGCTGTCGTGCAGCAGCGGTGAGCCATCAACCATGGCATCGCGCACGTCGAGCACCGGCGTGAGTACCTCGTACTCGACCTCGATCAGCTCCAGGGCGTCCTCGGCGATGTGATAGTCAGTCGCGGCGACAGCAGCTACCGCATGACCCTTGTAGAGCGCCTTGTCGGAGGCGATCACGTTATCGAGCACCCACCTGAGGTTGGCAGATCCCTCGCCCGTGTCGATCTCTTGATCGGCGGCTCGGGGGAAGTCCGCGTTGGTGATGACCGCCAGCACACCGGCCAGCGCTTCGGCTTTGCTGGTGTCGATGCTGACGATCCGCGCGTGCGCATGCGGGCTACGCAGGACGCGACCCGCGAGCATGCCCGGCAAGTTCAGGTCGGCCCCGTACTGAGCCGCGCCGGTGACCTTGTCGACGCCGTCGTGTCGGATCGGCCGCGTGCCGATGACGTTGTACTGCTCGGTTTGCTGGGATTGGGCGGTGACCATGTGGGGCGTCCCTTCGCGTGCGATGAGTGGGAATCGGGGTGAGGCGCAGTTATGCGACGTTCTGACCGGCGGCCTGCTGGACCGCCTTGATGATCTTGTCGTAGCCGGTGCAGCGGCACAGGTTGCCGGCCAGCCAGTAGCGAATCTCGTGCTCGGTCGGATCTGGATTCTGCTCGAGCAGCGCCTCGGCGGCGACGAGGAAGCCCGGCGTGCAGATGCCGCACTGCAGGGCGGCCTGCTCGAGGAAGGCATTCTGCAGCGTCGAGAGCTGGTCGCCAGTGGCCAGGCCTTCGACCGTGCCGATCTCGGCGCCCTCGCATTCGGCCGCCATCACGAGACAGCTGTTGACGATGCGGCCGTCCATGTTGACGCAGCAGGCGCCGCAATTGCCGTTGTTGCAGCCTTCCTTGGCACCGGTCAGGCCGATCCGGTCGCGCAGCGCCTCGAGCAGCGAGTCCCGCTCGTTCGCGAGAAAGACCTGCTGCTCACCATTGATCGTGCAGGTAACGACGATGTGTTCACTAGCCATAGCGAAGAAGCTCCCTCAACTCAGCCGGATGGATCAGGCGGCGCGCTCGGCGGCCTGTCGGATGGTGCGTTCGGCGAAGACTCCCGCCAGGTGGACGCGTTGACGGATGCTGCCGCGCATGTCGGTAATCGGACTGGCCGCCGCGCGAGCGGCAGAGGCAGCGGCGGCGATCGTCTCCTCGCTCAACGGTTGGCCGACAATAGCCTCGGCCGCCTCGGAGACCAGCAGCGGCGTCGGCGCGACCGCGCCAATGGCGACGCGGGCCCAGGCAACCGCGCCGTCGCCGTCGAGCCTCACTTGCGAGGCGGCGTTGGCGACGGCGATGTCCATTTCGTTGCGCGGAATGAAGCGCAGGAAGCGTGCGCCCGAACGCTCGGCGGGCGCGGGGAACCGCAGCTTGACCACAAATTCACCACGCGCGAGCACGTTCTGCCCAGGACCGGTGCAGAAATCTTCCACCGCAACGGTGCGTCGGCCGTTCGGCCCGGCGATCTCCACCTGCGCCTCCAGCACGATCAGCGTGGGAATGCCGTCGGCCGCTGGCGAGGAATTGCAGAGATTCCCGCCCAGCGAAGCGCGACCCTGAATCGCAGTCCCGCCGATCAGCGAGGTCGAATCGACCAGGGCGGGATACTGTTCCTGGATGGTCGAGTCGCCGTATATCTGGTAGCACGGTGTCGCCGCGCCGATCGTGAGACCTTCGGGCGAGTGCTCGATGTCCATCAGCTCGGGAACGTGTTTCAGATCAACGAAGAGGTTGATATCGCGGGTGCGCTCGCGGGCTTGCACGATGACATCGGTGCCACCGGCCAGCGGGTACGCCCCGTGTCCACCCTCTTGCAGCAACCTGACCGCTTCGTCCACGCTTCCAGCGCGGGCATACTTGACCGCTTGCACGTAATCCGCCTCCTCCACACGAGCGCCACTCGGCGCCCATCGAGCTATCGGGACAGCCGGCTGTCGCTGAACGGAGTGCGGGGCGGCAGCGGCCACAGAGAGTGTACCGCACGCCTCAACGGGCCGATATGCGGGAGGGGCTATGGGCGCGGTTTCACGGCGCGCAACACTGCGTAGCCCAGCACAGCCGCCACGATCGAGGCTGCGAAGATGCCGATCTTGGCCTCTTCCAAGAGCTCGCCGTCGCCAGCGGTGAAGCTGAGGTTGGCGATGAAGATGGCAACCGTGAATCCGATCCCGGCCAGCAACGCCGCTCCGCCCAGCTGCGGCCAGGAGAGTTGCGGCGGTTTGTAGGCGATGCCGAGCCGGACCGCCAGCGCGGCGACCGCCACGATGCCCACAAACTTGCCGGCCAGCAATCCCAGGAAGATGCCCCAGGCAATCTCCGAGCTGAGCGCCGCGCTGATGCTGTCGCCGGTGATATGAATGCCGGCGTTGGCGAGCGCGAAGATGGGCACGACGACGAACGCGGCGATGGGCGCCATCGCCTCCTCCAGGCGCTCCAACGGACTCATCGCCTCGTGCGACACGTGGCGGATCTGACGCAGCGCCTCATGCGCGTCCTGCTCGCGCACCGCTGGATCTGGGTCCACCTCAACGTGCCGCAACCGCTGCAGCAGATAATCGATGCGGCGGCTGGTGCCTTGCCGTCCGTAGAGGGCATCGGCAGGCACGATCAGCCCCAGGATCACGCCCGCCAGGGTCGCATGGACGCCCGCTTCCCAGAGCGTCAGCCAGAGGAAGACGCCACCGACTGCATGGATGCCGAAGTGTCGGAAGCCCATCTGCTTGAGTAGCAGCAAGAAGGCGACCGCGCCGACCATCCCCAGCAGCCATTCGACCTGGATCGATTCCGAGTAGAAGATGGCGATGATCAGGATCCCGCCCACGTCGTCGGCGACGGCCAGGGTGAGCAAGAAGACCTTCAGCTGGACCGGCACGCTGCGCCCCACCAGCGCCAACACACCGAGCGCGAAGGCGATATCGGTGGCCACGGGAATGCCCCAGCCGGAGCCGCCCGCGCCGCCTGCGTTGAGCGCCGCGTAGAGTCCCGCCGGCAGCAGCATCCCACCCAGCGCGGCCGCGATTGGCAGCGCCGCCTGCCGCGGACTGCGTAGCTCGCCGTGCGTGACTTCCCGCTTGATATCCGCGCCCACCACCAGGAAGAACACGACCATCAGCACATCGTTGACCACGTGCTGCAGCGACTGGTCGAATGACCAGATGACGAAGTCCAGCTTGATGTGCGCGTGCCAGAAGGAGTCGTAGGCCTGAACGTCGACGTTCGCCCAAATCAGCGCGATCGCCGCGGCGATGACCAGGACAATCCCGCCAGCCGCCTCGACCTCCATAAAGCGCAGCGTGGGGCCCACGACGAGCCGTCGAAACGGATCGCTGCCCTCACGCCAGCGCGGACGAAAGAGATCAGCCATACCGATCAGCCATGCCCAACCTCATGCCCAACTTGCCGCTGCATTCGCAGTCCTGCCTAGCCGCGCTAGCTTATCGCCCTGCGCACGCAGCTTCCCGTACCCACGCCTACGCGCGTCACGGGAGCGCTGCTGCGCTGATCAGGGCTAGATACTGAAGTAGCGCGCATCGGGATGGTGCACGATCATGGCCGATGTCGACTGCTCGGGGTGCATCTGAAATTCATCGCTCAGCCGCACACCGATCCGCTCGGGTTCAAGCAGACGCCAGAGCAGCGCCTGATCGTCCAGCCTGGGACAGGACGGGTACCCGAAGGAATAGCGCGCGCCCTGGTACTCGGTCTTGAACAGTTCCGCTGGCGTTGCACCGTCGGCACCGTCGATCTGTAACTCCTGACGCATCCGTCGGTGCCAGAACTCGGCCAGCGCCTCCGCCATCTCGACGCCGAAGCCATGCCAGTAGAGGTACTCCTGGTAACGGTGCTGGTCGTACAACTCCTGCGCGTAATCAGCCACCTGCGGGCCCATCGTGACCACCTGCAAGCCGATCACGTCCATCTCGCCGGATTGCGCGTCGCGGAAGTAGTCGGACAAGCAGAGTCCCTGCTTGCCGTGCTGGCGCGGAAAGCGGAAGCGTATCGCGGCGCGGCCAGTGCCGTTCGGTTCGTGGACAATCAGATCGTCGCCGTCAGCTTGGGCCGGGAAGTAGCCGTAGACCACCGCTGGCTGCAGAACGCCCATCCGCAGCGCCTCTTGCTGCACCGTCGAGAGGGCATGCGCTGCCTGTTCAGCGGTCTCCAGATCGCGGCCCTTGAATCCCCACTGCCCGCGCAGCAACGCCGTGGGATTGAGATACGGGAACAGATCGGTCAATGGCAGCCCTCGCACCACCCGCGCGCCAGAGAAGGGCGGGGTCGGAACCGTCTTGGCCGGCTGCACCCGCAGTGGCGCCTGCTCAGCGACCGACGGCTGTGTCCGCGCCGGCGCCGGCTTGGGCTGAACCGGCTGGGCGTCGAGTACGACACCGTCAGTGAGCGCGTTCATGATCCGCAGCCCGTCGAACGCATCCTGACCGTAATAGACGTCACCGTGGAACGTGTTGCGCAAGTCCCACTCAACATACTTGCGGGTGAGCGCTGCGCCGCCGAGCAGAACTGGCCAGCGCTCAGCCAGTTCGCGGCGATTCAGCTCCTCCAAATCCTCTTTCATCACTAGTGTGGATTTGACCAAAAGCCCCGAGAGCCCGATCGCATCGGCCTCGTGCTGCATCGCCGCATCGATCACGTTGGCGATCGGCTGCTTGATGCCCAGGTTGACCGTCGCATAGCCGTTGTTGGACAGGATGATCTCGACCAGGTTCTTGCCAATATCATGGACGTCACCGCGCACGGTGGCGAGCACGATCCTGCCTTTGCTGGCCGACTCCAGCCGATCCATGTGCGGTTCCAGGTGGGCGACGGCGCGCTTCATCGTCTCGGCCGACTGCAGCACGAACGGCAGCTGCATCTGGCCGGAGCCGAACAGGTCGCCGACTTCCTGCATCGCCGGTAGCAGCAGCTCGTTGATGATCGAAAGCGCGCCGCGAGCCTGAAGCGACTCGTTGAGGTCGTCCTCGATCCCTTCCTTCTGTCCATCGACGATGCGCCGCTGCAGACGCTCCTCCAGCGGCAGATCAGCAAGTCGCTCACGCTCCTGTGTCACTTGCTGCGAGTCCTCGAACAGCGCCATGAACGCCGGCAGCGGGTCGAGGGGACCGTCCACGCCGTCCAGCCACTCGTCAAAGATCAACCGCCGTGCGGCGTTGAGCTGTACCTCAGGCAGGCGGTGGATTGGCAGAATCTGCGAAGCGTGGACGATCGCGGCCTTCAGGCCGCGCTCAACCGCTTCATGCAGGAAGACGGAGTTGAGCACCTGCCGTGCGGCGCCGTTCAGACCGAACGAGATGTTAGAGACGCCGAGAATCGTCTGCGCGCGAGGGAACTCGCGCGTGATGGCCTCGACCGCGTTCAAGGTCTCCAGGCCGTCGCGACGCAAGTCTGCCTGGCCAGTGCTGACCGGCAGCGTCAGCGCATCGAAGAACAGGTCTTCGGGCAGTAGGCCGTAGTCCTCAGTAGCGATGCGATACAGACGGCGTGCGATCTCCAGCTTGCGTTCGCAGGTTCGAGCCTGTCCCGCCTCGTCGATCACCAGCGCGACGACGCTCGCGCCAAACCGAATCGCAGTGGACAGCGTGCGGTCGAGTCGTTCGCCGCCGTCCTCGAGGTTGATCGAATTGACGATCGCTTTGCCGCCCAGCTGCTTCAAGCCTGCTTCGAGCACGGCCGGCTCGGTTGAGTCGAGCATCAGCGGCAGGGTCGAGACGCCGCGTGCACGGGCGGCCAACTCCGCCATGTCCGGCACGCCGTCGCGGCCGACGAAGTCAACGCACACATCGGCGATGTGCGCCCCCTCGGCGGCCTGGTCGCGGATCACGTTCGACATCTGCTCCCACTGCTCGTTCTGGAGCAGCCGTTTGAAGCGCCGCGAGCCGTTGGCGTTGGCGCGTTCGCCAACGATCAGGAAGGAGCTGTCTTGCCGATACGCGGTCGACAGAAACAGCGAAGCCGCCGACGGCTGGCTGGTCGGCTGGCGCGCGGCTGGCTGGAGGCCGCCGACCACTTCACGCAGCGCGCGGACGTGCTCGGGCGTCGTGCCGCAGCAGCCACCGACAATCGCGACGCCGTGCTCGCGCACGAACGAACGCTGCGCAGCGGCCAGCTCGGCGGGAGTCAGGTCGTAGATCATCTGCCCATCCTCGGTGTGAGGCAGGCCCGCGTTGGGCGAGCAGAGCAGCATCGTCTCGGCACTCTGCGACAGGTACCGCAACGGTTCCCGCATCAGATCGGGGCCGGTCGCGCAGTTCAGTCCGATGCCGTCCAACCGCAAAGGCGCAAAGGCGGTGAGCGCCGCGCCGATTTCACTGCCGACCAGCATCTGCCCCGTGGTCTCGATCGTCACGGTGGCGAACAGTGGTATGCCGCTGCGCAGCTGCGCCAGCGCGTCCCGACAGGCGAGAATGGCGGCCTTCCCCTGGAGTAGGTCATAGACCGTCTCCACGAGCAGCGCGTCGACACCGCCCTCGATCAACCCCAATGCCTGATCCAGGTAGGCGGCGTGCAGGGCGTCGAAGTCGATCTGTCCGAGCGACGGTAGCTTCGTCCCTGGCCCGAGCGAGCCAATCACGTAGCGGCGCCAGTCCGCTGTCGACATTCGATCAGCAGTGCTCCGCGCGAGCTGGGCCGAAACGCGATTGAGCTCCTGCGTTCGCTCAGACAGGTCGTACTCGCCCAGCGTGATCGCAGAACCGCCGAAGGTGTTCGTCAGCACCGCGTCGGCGCCGGCTTCGAGGTACGAGGCATGCAGCGCCTCGACCGCGTCGGGACGCGAGAGATTGAGGATCTCATTGCACCCCTCGAGGCCGTCAAAGTCAGCCAACGATAGGTCGAGCAGCTGCAGCCCAGTGCCGGTCGCGCCGTCCAGCACGACGACACCCTCGGACACCCGCTGCATGAAGGGGGAGCGTTGCATCGATTGATCGTAGCTGGCGCCGCGTCGGGCAGGCGAGTGGGGTTGCCGGTGAGTGCGTTGCGGGAGGCTATCTGCCAAACCGCCGCCGCAACGTGTCGCCGATCCCGCGCTTTGATTCTTCCAGCGCCGTCTCAAGCTGAGCAACTTGCTTCTCCAGGCGCTCATTCTCGCGGCTGAGTCGGTTGCGTTCCTGCCGGTGCTCCTCGTGGCGCTCATCGAGCGCCACCTGCAACTCTGTGGCCTTCGCCTCCGCTTCGACCTGCGCCGCCGAGGCCGCGGCCAACGACGATGAAGCGTCCTTGGCCGCCTGCTCGTAGAAGCTCGACTTCTCAGTCAACGCCTGGTGGTCGACACGCAGCTGATCGCGTTCTCGCTCCGCCGACTCTGCGCGTTCAGTGAACGCCGTGAGGCGCGCCGTAGCCGTCTCGGCCGCTTGCGTAGCGGCGGCGGCCTGTTCCCGCAGCGTCGCGAGTTCGCTCTTCGCCTCGTGGAGCTCGTTGCGCAGCGGGTCCAGCTCCCCGCCGGCCTTGGCCAGACGGTCGGCCAGATCGTCGAGATGCACGCGCAGGTCGCGGGACTGCTTCTCGGCCTGGCGGGCGCGCGCTTCGAGCACATCCGCGCGAGCGACGGCGGTGTTGCGACCCTGCTCGGCGCGCTCCGTGCGGGCACGCTCAATGCGCAGTTCGTTGTTCATGATCCGTCGTTGTTCATGATCCGGCTAGGCGCCGACGCGGACGGCTTCGATCGCGGCCGTCCAGCGATCGTCGAGGCTGGAATCGTTCACTGTCGCGAGGACATAGTCGCCGAAATCGGCGGTGGTTGCGCCGCTGTCGCGGCCGGTCATGACCAGTTCCTTTTCGTACTGGCCGCAGAGGTCCATCGCCTTGTCAAGCTTGCCGCCGAGCTCAGGGAAGCCGATGTGGGAGAGCAGCATCGAGCCTGCGCGCAGCATCGAGGAGGGGTCGGCGTAGATGTCACGGCCTTCGCGCACCATGCGCGGCGCTGACCCATGGATGGCCTCGAACATCGCAGTCTTGGTACCGATGTTGGCAGCGCCGGCGGTGCCAACACCACCCTGGAACTCCGCCGCCTCATCGGTCAAGATGTCCCCGTAGAGGTTGGGCAGCGCGAACACCTCGAAGTTGGTGCGGCGCTTGGGGTCCACCAGCTTCGCGGTCATGATGTCGATGTACCAGCCCTCCCACTCGATTCCGTCGTAATCCTCCGCGACCTTGCGCGCCGCGTCGAGGAAGGCGCCGTCCGTCGTCTTGACCACATTCGCCTTGGTCACCACTGTGACCGAGCGCTTGCCGTTGGTTTTGGCATAGTCGAACGCCGCGCGAATGATTCGCTCTGAGCCTGGGTTGGAGAGGATCTTAAAGTCGATATTGAGGTCGCCGATCGAAAAGCCTTCCGAACCGACGGCGTAGAGGTCCTCGGTGTTCTCGCGGAAGAAGGTCCAGTCGATGCCCTCGGCGGGGACGCGCACCGGGCGGACGTTGGCGAAGAGGTCGAGCACCTTGCGCATCGCCACGTTGGCTGACTCGATGTTGGGCCAGCCGTCGCCCTGCTCCGGCGTCGTGGTCGGCCCCTTGAGCGTGACGTCGCACTCATGGATTTCCTTGAGCACACCCTCGGGAATCGCCGCCAGCTCCTCGGCGCGACGCTCAATGGTGAGTCCGTCAATCGTACGGAAGCTGACTCGACCGGAGGCCACCGGATCGGCCAGCAGCGCTTCCAATACGCGCTGCGACTCGTGGGCGATCGAGGGGCCGATGCCGTCGCCGCCTAGGACGCCGATCTCGATATGGTCGAGCTGTGTGAAGTCGGTCGGCTCGCCTGTGGCTTTGATGGCGTCCACTCGCGCTTGCTGCGCTTCCAACAGTTCGCCGAAGCGCTGCTTCGCCAGGTCGATGGTGTCAATCGTGGGCATGGTTCCTCTCCTCGTCGAGTCATGGCCAAAGCGGCGCGGCGCAGTATCGTCGGCAGTGTACCTGCTGCCTCGCGGTGGGCGGTCAGGCCGGCGGTCAGGCGTCCTGTATCCCTATTTCGCGCAAGAACGCGTCGGCATTCGGTTCGCGGCCCAGAAAGCGCCGGATCTGCAGCTCTGCGTCGACGCTGCCGCCTGGCTCCAAAATATGCCGGCGGTAGTCCGATCCCACACTCGCCATGGACGCGCTGGGCGCTTCGAAACGAGTGAACATATCGTCGCCGAAGACCTGTGCCCAGAGGTATCCGTAGTAGCCGGCGTCGTAGCCGATCAAGTGTCCGAAGCCAGCCTGGAAGTGCGTGCCCTGCGGAAACGGAAAGCCCGTGATTGGGTGCAGGTCACGCGCGATCTGATCGGTCTCGCCCGACGCTGGGTGGCGCTCACCGTGGTAGGCGAGATCGAGACGCGCAAAGTACACCTGGCGCAGCGCGGTGATCGCCGACGATGTGTGCTTGGCCTCAATCATCCGCGCGATCAGTCCGCTGGGCAGCGGATCGCCGCTTTCGTAGTGACGGCTGAACCCGGCCAGCGTTTCAGGCCGCCAACACCAATGCTCCAGCATCTGCGAGGGCGCCTCGACGAAGTCCCGCTCGACCCGCGTGCCGCTAAAGCGCTGATAGCGCGACGTCGTCAGCGTCTGGTGCAAAATGTGTCCGAATTCATGGAACAGCGTGACCACCTCGGAGTGCTGCAACAGTGAGGGCGAGGATGCGGTGGGTTTCGTAAAGTTGGCGACGATCGCAGCGATCGGTCGCTGGTAGCCCTCGGCGAGGCGGCGGCCGCCGCGCAGATTGAACGCGGCGGCGTGTCCGAACTTGCCGGGGCGTGGATACAGGTCCATATAAAACCGCGCCAGCGCGTCGCCTGTCTCGGGATCGACGATGTCGAACGGCTGCGCATCCTCGTGCCAGGCCGTGGCGACCTGATCCGGCCGCGCGACGAACCTGACACCCACCAATTCCTCGTAGACACCGAACATCCCCTCCAGCACGGTATCCAGCGGGAAATAGGCGGCGACCTCAAAGGGGTCGACCTGATACCGATCTTGGATGAGCTGGTTGGTGTAGTAGCGCCAGTCGGCGATCTCGACTGGTCGATCGGCGCCGCTGCGACGCGACTGCTGCGCGCGCAGCAGTGCGAGATCCGAGGCGAGCTTCGGCTGCAGTCGCGCTTCGAGGTCGGTGAGAAAGTCCAACACCGCGTCGGTCTGCTTGGCCATCTTGATTTCCAGCGCATAGGACGCCCAGGACGGATAGCCCAGCAGCTCAGCGACGGTGGCGCGCAGACCCAGCACTTCTTCGAGCAGCGCCACGTTCGTGTCGGCGGCCTTGTTGTGATTTTTGTAGAACAGCTCGCGTCGGCGCTCGGCGTCGTGCGCCGCGCTCAGAAACGGATGCAGCTCCGGATAATCGAGTCCCACGAGATAGCGCGTCGCTCCGCCGCGCTCGACGGTCCGCAACCGCTCGATGTACGACTGCGGCAGTCCATCGAGTTCGGCCCGGCTCAGCTCGATGTGGTCTTCGTAGTCGTCGATGCGCTTGCGGAACTGGATGCCGAGCGCAACCAAGCGCTCCTGCAACGCCTGCAATTCCTGACGCGTGGCCTGGTCGAGGCCGAGCCCGTTGCGTCGATAGTCGCGCAGGGCGAACTCCAGCAGGCGACGCGCGTCGTCGGGCAAGGCCTCCAGTTCCGCCCGCGATGCGTAGGCCTGCAACGCGCGGTCCAGCTCCGCGCGGAACCCGATTCCGGTGGCAAATACGTTCAGCCGCTCCTCATGCATCTGCGCCGTCGTGCGCAGCGCCTCGTCAGCCGAGACATGTGAGAGAAATCCGTAGCGCCCGGACGCCTGCGCAAGCAGATCGCTGATCTCGTCCAGGGGCAACACGGTGTTGTCAAACGTTCGGCGCGCGTCCGGCGTCGAGACCACTTCGTCGATGAGCTGCTCCGCCGTGCGAATCGCGTCGTCCACGCCGCGTTCAATGTCCTCGGCGGTTATCGCGGCCCAGTTCGGCGTCGAAATGGTCATCGGCCAACTCCTGTGCGGCTACGGTACTCGCAGCGACACGCACTGCGTATGATCCATTCAAGCGCACCTGGGGCACACGTCTCCGGAGAGCAGACTTGAGGTTGCCATGACCGATATCTCGCACGCCCAGATCGAACTCGCCAGCGGCATCAACATGCACATCGCCGAAGCCGGCGCAGGCCCAGCCGTCGTCTTTTGTCACGGCTTCCCCGAGCTCTGGTACTCGTGGCGACACCAACTGCCGGTCGTCGCCGAGGCCGGCTTCCGTGCGATCGCGCCCGACATGCGTGGCTACGGCGGCACAGACGCGCCGCCCAACGTCGAGGACTACACGCAAGAGCGCATCTGCGACGACATGGTCGCGCTGCTCGACGCCCTGGGCATCGACGATGCCGTCTTCGTCGGACACGACTGGGGCGGCGCGGTCGTCTGGAACATGGCACAGCATCATCCAGATCGCTGCCGAGCCGTCGCGGGGATCAACACGCCGGCCGGCCGTCGGCCGCCGATCAACCCGCTCGAGGCGATGAAGATGGATCCCGGACGCTTCGACTACCAGCTCTACTTCCAGGATGAGGGCGTGGCCGAGGCCGAGCTGGGCGCCGATGTTCGCCGCACCATGACGCTGATGCTGCGCACCAGCAAGTCTGAGGATCAGCTCGACGTGATCGGGATGACGTCCGGCGTGCGCGCGCGTGGTGGCCTGCTAGTCGGCTTGCCCGACGCCGCCGAGCGCTCGATCATGCTCACTGCAGAGGACCTGCAGACGTTTGTCGACGCCTTTGAGCGCAGCGGCTTCCGCGGCGGACTCAACTGGTACCGCAACCACGGTCGCAACTGGGAGTGGGGCGCGACCGTCGACGGCCAAACCATCGAGCAGCCCGCGCTGATGGTCACCGCCGGCAAGGACGGCGTGTTGCTGCCTTCGATGTCCGAGGGCATGGAAGAGTGGATTCCCAAGCTCAGCCGAGGCCACATCGAAGACTGCGGCCACTGGACCCAGCAGGAAGAACCCGAGGAACTCAACCGCATCCTCGTCAGCTGGCTACAAACGCTGTAGGCGTTGGCCGATCCAGAGACCACCTGACAACGACGGAACCACCAATGGTTCATCATCCCCGCACAGCCCTGCCAGCGAATTTCGCGAGCCGCACGCTGTGGACCGCTGACAATCTCAACATTCTGCGAGGGATGAACTCTGAATCAGTCAACCTGATCTACCTCGACCCGCCATTCAATTCCAACAGCAACTATATGGCTCCGCTGGGGTCCCCCGCCGAAGGAGCGGAGTTCAAGGATGTCTGGACGCTGACTGACCTCGACGTGGCATGGCGCGGGCTGATCGCCGAAGCTGAACCCGCGATTGCCTATCTACTCGATGCAGCCGGCCGCACGCACTCAGCCGGGATGCAGGCGTACTTGACCATGATGGCGGTCCGCCTCCTGGAGTTGCGCAGGGTGCTGTCGCGCAATGGCAGCATCTACCTACATTGCGATCCAACAGCCAGTCACTACCTTAAATTGCTCATGGACGCGATCTTCGGCAGCCGAAACTTTCGCAATGAGATTATCTGGAACTACTACAACAAATTTGCGCCAGGTACCAGAGTATTCGGTCGCAGCTATGACCAAGTACTCTGGTATGCGCTGGGCGACTATACGTTTCATCCTCAGCGAGAGCAGCGCGACGCACCTGTCAAGCAGCTCGTACGTGAGAATGTTGACGGCGTATTGAAGAACAAACGGGACGCGCACGGCAATCTCATGTATCGAGTCGTCAATGACAAGAAAGTCGATGCCGTCTGGCGGATTCCAGCGATCCAGCCAGCGGCCAAAGACTACATCGGCTATCCAACGCAGAAACACATCCGCCTGCTCGAACGAATTATTCTCAGCTCGTCGAATGAGCAGGACATGGTGCTCGACCCGTTTTGTGGCTGCGCAACCGCTTGCGTCGCCGCTGAGATGCTGGGACGGCAGTGGGTCGGAATCGATATCTCACCAAAGGCTGCTGAGTTAGTGAACATTCGTTTACAGCAAACGATGGGCAACCTCTTTCACCATGGCCTAGTCACTAATCGGACGGACATCCCGCAGCGCACCGATATCGACACGCCGAAGAACTATCGCCAGAACAAGCACATCCTGTTCGGTCGCCAGGAGGGACGTTGCAGCGGTTGCGAGACATCATTCGAATTCCGACACCTCGAGGTCGACCACATCATACCCCGCTCACGGGGCGGTACTAACCATATCGACAACTTGCAGCTGTTGTGCGGTCACTGCAACCGCGTCAAGGGCGACCGTCCCCAGGAATATCTGATCGCCCAGACCGAAGAGTTGAGGCATCTCAGGATGCGACCGTACACGCGCGAGTCACACGGCTGACACAGCATGCTCAGTTGCTCAGTTGCTTACACGCGCCGCTACAGCGCCGCGACCTCGACGCTGCGGCTTTCGTTCCAGGACTGCCAGACTGCTTCGGTGAAACGCATGTAGCGGACGCCGTCCGCGAAGCTGGTCAGGGTCACGGGGGCGCCCTCTCGGATCGAGTGCATGAAATCGGCCTCCACCCGCCAGTCGTGGGCCGTGCCAGGATCGGGTTGAATGTCCTGCAACTCCTCGCCGTGCCGAGCCCACTCGCCCGTGTCGCCGAAGCGCCAGTGCAGGCGACCCTCCGAGCCGTAGATATCAATCGTCGGCGGCTGAGGCGCGCCCTGCGTCACGGCGCTCACTCGGTATGTGCAACGGGCTCCATTGGCCATATCGGCGAAGATGCCGAGGCTGTCCGGGATCACAATCTCGTACGACTCGCCAGTCTCCGCATCGCGGCGACTGGGCACGAACGTGCGGGCCTGCGCTGTCACCCGAGAGGTATCGCCCAGCCAGCGCTGGATGGTCTCGTTAAAGATGCCCAGCTGCATCATGTTGTGTCCCGAGTAGTCGCTGCGATGACGCCAGTGCAGCGGCGCCGACGCATCGAGCCCCGACCCGTTCAGCAGCGTCAGATGCACCTCCAGAATCGTACCCAGCGCACCGTCCGCGCAGAGCCGCTTGATCGTCGCGCCGAGGCGGAAATCGAATGGGGCCGGGACGAGCTGTGAGACCAGCTCGGGGTGCGCGCGGCTGGCGGCGAGCATCTGTTCGGACTCGTCGGCGTTCGAGGCCATCCGCGCCTCGCAGAGCACGTGCTTGCCTGCCTCCAGCGCGGCCCGCGTGTACTCCAGATGCATGTACGGCCAGGTGCCGATGCTGACCGCGTCCACTGACGGATCCGACAGCAGCTCCTCGACCGACTCCGAAACGGCGGCGACGCCGTACTCGTCGGCGATCCGCTGTCCAGATTCGCGGCTGCGGTTGACTACGTTGACGATCTCTACATCGTCGATCGCCTGGAAGCCTGGGATATGCCGCAGTCGCTGATTGCCGCCAGCACCGATCAGTCCGATGCCAAATGTCATCGCTGTCTCCATTTCCTCGCCATGCCCGTACTCTCGCCCTGGCAGGGTGCTGATCACCGATTGGCAACGTGAAAGTAACGACCCTTGCCGTATGCTACGGGGGACGTCGAAACAACCGCGTGCGTCAACGTGTGCCACACGCGCCAACCTGTACCGAGGAGAACACCATGCCGACTGCCAATGAGCTGCGAGCGGGAATCGCGGGTGGACGCGCAGTGCTGCGCGCTGCGATCCAAGCCTCAAGCGACAACTGGGACACGCCAAAAGGCACGGCCGACGAAGGCGAGGCCGGATGGTCTCCGCGCCAGGCCGCCGAGCATGTGATCCCGTCCGAGGTGATGTTCGCCGGCGGCATCTGCGCTGCCTGCGGCTACGACGGGCCCGAGAACCCTCTCACCAGCACCGAATTCGCCACGGCCGACGCCGCGCTCGCGGCGCTCGATGCTGTCAGCGCCGCTTGCGACAGCAAGGTCAATCACGTCCAGGATGACGAGCTCAGCAAGTCGGCTGGCGGCGAGGGTTTGGCTGGCTTGCCTGTAGCCGCACTCATGATCGCCGATCTCTGGCACCTGGCCGACCACGCCGCGCAAATCAGCAACCCCTTCTAAGCCAGGGAACCGCCTCATGCTCAGACTGACGTCCGCCGCATTGTCGCTGCTCGCCGCCGTGCTGCTTGGCGGCACGGCGCTGGCGGCCGCTGGTGAAAGCGGTGGTGGACTGCATACCGGACAGATCGTCGCCATCGCGATCGGCATCGCGTTGGCGACGATACTCGTCGGACTGTCCGCCGCCTACATCCTGCCCAAACCGCCCAAGTTCTAGCGCCCGATGTCCAGTCAGGCGCCACGCGACCCGCCCTTTGAGGACGGACACTTTCAGCGTGCCGACGAGTCCAACGACGCGCGCTTCTACGCCGAACCACGCTTCGTCACACACATCGACGACGAAGCCATCGCCGCGCTCACCGCGCATTACCGTGCCGCGCTGCCGCAGCACGGCCGTCTGCTCGACCTGATGTCGTCCTGGGTCTCGCACTGGCCCCACGAGCTGGAGCCTGTCCGCGCCGCCGGCCTGGGCATGAACGCCGACGAGCTCGCCCGCAACCCACAGCTCTCGGAGTGGGTCGTCCATGACCTGAACGCGAATCCCACCTTGCCCTACGGTGACGCCGAGTTCGACGCCGTCACGATCGCCGTCTCTGTGCAGTACATGACACAACCGCTCAAGGTCTTCCGCGAGATCGGCCGCGTGCTCGCGCCGGGCGGGGTCTGCGTCGTCTCGTTCTCCAACCGCTGCTTCCCGACCAAGGCGGTCTGGTTATGGCAGGGCATGGGCGACGAAGGCCACATCCAGCAGGTCGGCGCATACTTTCACTACTCGGGTGCATTCCAGCCACCCCAATGGCATGACATCAGCCCCGCCAAGGGGCGCAGCGACCCGCTCTACGTCATCCAGGCCAGCACGCCCAACCCAGCGACGGACGCCTCGGCGGGTTCAGCTGCAGAAGGTTGATGGGTTGTCCGGCAGTCGGAACTCGATCTCCGCCACATCCCGATTCGAAACGCGGAGCAGCAGCGCGCTCCCCGAACTGCGAACAGGGCCGCGCACGCCCAGGTACACAATGCAGTCGCTCGCGCTCAGCCAAGTGTACAGTCGGTATAAACCCGCACTCGGCACCGTAAGCGTAAAAGACCCGTCCGAATCAGTCTGACCACTGCCATACCCCGCGTCGCCGTTCGCGTATACCCAGACGCCGGCTACTGGGGAGCCATTGGCCTCTAGCACTCGACCGGCAATACGCAACTCGCACATTCCCGACGCGAGCTGAAAGCGTAAACCTGTGATGTCAGCGCCGGTCAGCTTCAGCATCTCCGCCGCATCGCGCTTCCCCGTGGCAGACCCCGCTCGATAGTAGACATCACAACCGTCGATACTAATGTGCAGTCGGTATAAACCCGCACTCGGCACCGTAAGCGTAAAAGACCCGTCCGAATCAATCCGACCACCGCCATACCCCGCGTCGCTGTTCGCGTTGACCCAGATACCGGCTACTCGGGAACCATTGGCCTCTAGCACTCGACCGGCAATACGCAACTCGCACATTCCCGACGCGAGCTGAAAGCGTAAACCTGTGATGTCAGCGCCGGTCAGCTTCAGCATCTCCGCCGCATCGCGCTTCCCCGTGGCAGACCCCGCTCGATAGTAGACACCACAACCGTCGATACTGACGCGCAAACGATACTCGCCCGCACTCGACACCGTAAACGTAAACGACCCGTCCGAATCAGTCCGACCACCGCCAGACCCCGCGTCGCCGTCGCCGGTCGCGCTCACCCAGACGTCGGCTACTGGGGAACCATTGGCGTCTAGCACTCGACCGGCAATACGCAACTCGCATATTCCCGACGCGAGCTGAAAGCGTAAACCTGTGATGTCAGCGCCGGCCAGCTTCAGCATCTCCGCCGCATTGTACTTCCCCGTGGCAGACCCCGCTCGATAGTAGACACTACAACCGTCGATACTGGTGCTCAAACGATACTCGCCCGCTATCGGCAGCGTGATACTGAAGACACCTTCGGCGTCGGTTTTGCTGGATTCATACGCGCCATCACTATGAGCCCCGACCCAGACATCGGCGATCGCCTTGCCGCCCGCGTCCAACAACCTCCCGCTGACCCGCCAGACGCACATCTGATCAGTAATTTGCAAACGCAGCGCTTGCGGATGCTCTCCGTTCACATGCACCGTGCTCAAGGCATCGGCCTGGCCCAGCTCCGCCACCATCCCGCGCGCGCTATAGTACATCGTGCACGCATCGTCCAAATTGACGCCAAGTATGAGCTCGCCCACAGCAGCAGACGTGAGCAAGAATGAACCATCAGCATCGGTGTAGAGCGACTCGACGTGAGAATAACTAGTATGACTATTCTCCAGCTGCTTACTACGCGTGGTGACCTCCACGTATGGAAGCCCTTCGCCATCCGGGCCGATCACTCGCCCGCGGAATGTGATCGGGGCCAGCGTGCTGCGCCAACTCGCAAACCGCTGATAGAAATCGTCGAGCGTGAGTCCGAACACATCCGCGAACACGCTCTGCCACGGCGGGGTCGAGCGCCAGCGTCCGAGCGGCCCCAGCGCTTGCGGTCGCAGTGCGCGCCAAAACTCTAGCAGTGCGTCGGGTCCGCTACGTTGCACAAGTTGATCCGACGCCAGCGCCCCCAACGTATAGTGCCAGCCCTCCGTATTGAGCTCAGTGTGATCCAGCGGAGGCGCCGTTCGCTTCAACGCCGACCGACGCTGCCCGGCGAGCTCCGTATCCATCGCCGATGCATGATCGCGCTGGCGCAGCCGCGCTTCCACCCAATCGGCGGTGCCTTCCACCAACCAGGAAGCGGCGGCGGTGCCGCCTTTAGTTTGATATTGAACGGCATGGAACAACTCATGCGCCATGACATACCGCCCGTACGTATAGTGCGGATCGACCGTATCGCTCCTATTCAATTCCGCTTCCTGCGATTGCCAGTGCGCTAGCTTGACCACGATGTACCCGCTCGGGTTTGCCCAGCCGCCCGAGCGGTACCACGTCAAATGTACGTTCGTGCCTCTTCCATCCTGCTCCAGCGCACCGATCAGCGAAGTCAGATCACTCGCGACGTATACCGTGAGCAGCGACCCATCCACTTGCACACCAAACTCGGCGGCGAAGTAGTTCATCACATCGAGCGCGTCGCGCTCAACCACCGCTTGCAGCTCGGCTGAGACTTCGCCAGTGAATCGGAGCGTTGGCATGACCCCAGCCGGCTGAAGCCAGCTGACCGTACGCGAGAGCTCCAGCCAGAGCGCATCGCCGCGCTTCAGCGTCGGCTGCGATGCAAGCCTCGGTCCTGCGCCTGGAACGTACCGCGCCGCCTGCCACTCGGCCTGCACCAGCGCAGCCCCGATGCCCTGCGTCACGCGCTCGATCGTCCAATCGTCGGGACCCAACCAAGCGACCAGATTGCGGCCGCGCCGCAG
This sequence comes from Dehalococcoidia bacterium, assembly GCA_963422755.2. Lineage (GTDB taxonomy): Bacteria > Chloroflexota > Dehalococcoidia > Bin125 > Bin125 > Bin125. Next base: position 1,150,446 of record OY730488.1, on the reverse strand, counting down.
CGTCACGCGACTCTTCACTGGCGTCAGCGGACGCTGCCAGCGCGCACGCTCGCCCTCGGGCAAGACGAAGATGAACCCTTCCCCAGGCCGCAATGTGTCCGGTTCGTAGAACGCCTGCAACAGTGGATCCCATGCCCTGACCGACGCAATCGCTGGGACCTGCCTCAACAGCGCTTCGACCGATTGTGGCGCATCGACCCAACCGACGAGATTCTCGCCCGCCTCGAGCGTGAGGATCGAGGGATCCGTCTGCTCAACCTGCGCTGACTGTTCAACCTGCTCGGTCTCCGCGTCCGCCAACGCCAGTGCCATACCCAGCGCAGCAATAACAGCGGTAACAGCGACGGCGAACCCAACAACAAAGCGAGGAGACACGCGCGTAGCCAAGTCGCTCAGCGCGTAACAGACAGCGAAACGTACAGCATGTACTTTTAGCGGAACGCGGGAATGACCGTTTCGGCGAACATTTGCGCCGGCTCGATCGTATCGCGACCGAAGAACTCGATCATGAACATGTCACAACCCAGATCCATATGGCGGTTGACGCGCTCCACGATCATCTCGGGCGTGCCGGTCAGCGCCATCTCACCGGCCGGGTTGCCCATGTGACCGCCGAAGATCTTCTGCGCGCGCTCGACCATCGGCCCGACCTTCGCGTCGTCCTCGACGATCGTCACCAGACACTGCTGCGAGACGCGAATCTCCGACGGATCGCGATCGAGCCGTTCAGCGTGGCCGCGCAGCACCGATACCTTGTGTTCGAGGTGGTCCTGCGAGCCGGCCGAGTTGTTCCAGATGTCGGCGTACTGCGCCGCGATGCGCATCGTCACCTGCTCGCCGCCGCCGCCGACCAGCAGTGGCATGTCGCGCGGTGGCTTGGGCTGCGTGACCAGATTCTCAGTGTGGAAGAACTGGCCCTCGAACGAGAACTCGTCCTGCTCGGGGTCGAACATGCCCTTGAAAATCTGCAGGCCCTCTTCGAGCTGGCGCAGGCGGTCGCGGGTGCTGACGAATGGCATGCCGAAGTCAGTGAACTCACGCGGCATCCAGCCTGAGCCGAAGCCGGGGATCACGCGTCCGCCAGCGATGTTGTCGACCGTGGCGATCATCTTGCCGGTGTGCGCGGGGTTGCGCATGCCGACGGGGGTGACCAGCGTGCCGATCTCCGCGCGCTCGGTGATCGCGGCGAGGCCCGCGACCAGCGTCCAGGCCTCGAGCATCGGGATCGCGGGAGACTGTGGCCCGTAGAGGTGATCGTTGACCCAGAGCGAGTCGAAGCCCATTTCCTCAAACGCTGCCGCCGCCCGCTGCGACTCCTGCCAAGACCGCTTAATCTGCGGAACCATCACGCCGAAATGCGGAGAGTTGCTCATCGGGAGGCCTTTCGCGTTGGGGTGTGCGCGGTCAGGCTAGCAGCAGCCGAACCGCCGCGGGAATCGAATGCGGCAGCACCGCATCCAGCGCCAGCGAAGCCCCAGCGAGGTGGGGCTTCGCGATGACCACTGATGACCGCGCGCGGACGATCACGTCTAGTGCGCGGTCACGCCTTCCTCGCTGAACTGGGCGGCTTCGGTGCTACCGCTCAGTGCGGTCGTGGCGGCGTCACCGCCGGTCACCGTCAGCAGGACTTCGTCGAAGTAGCTCGTGCCCGCTTCGCGCTGGTGTTTGGTCGCGGTGTAGCCGAAAGTCTCGGCTTCGAACTCGCCCTCCTGCAACTCGACGTAGGCGGCCATGCCGCGCTCGCGGTAGCCCGAGGCCAGGTTGAAGGTGTGGTAGTTGATCCCGTGCCAGCCGGCCAGTGTAATGAACTGGAACTTGTAGCCCATGTCAGCCAGCTGTTCCTGGAAGTTGGCGATCGTCGCATCGTCGAGATGTCGCTTCCAGTTGAACGAGGGCGAGCAGTTGTAGGCGAGCATCTTGTTCGGGAACTCCGCCCGCAGCGCCTGCGCGAAGTCGCGCGCCTCACCGATGTCCGGCACCGAAGTCTCGCACCAGATCAGGTCTGCGTGCGGGGCGAAGGCGAGCCCTCGCGCAATCGCCGAGTCGATCCCGCCGGTGACGCCGAAGTAGCCCTCGGCTGTGCGCTCGCCGGTGGTGAACTCGCGGTCGCGCTCGTCGATGTCGGTTGTCATCAGGGTCGCCGAGAGCGCGTCGGTGCGGGCCATCAGGATCGTGGAGACGTCCATCACATCGGCGGCGAGGCGCGCCGCCTGCAGCGTGCGGATGTGCTGGGCGGTCGGGACCAGCACCTTGCCGCCCATGTGGCCGCACTTCTTCTCGGCGGCGAGCTGGTCTTCGTAGTGCACGCCGCCGGCGCCGGCCTCGATCATGTTGCGCATCAGCTCGAAGGCATGGATCGGGCCACCGAAGCCGGCCTCGGCATCAGCCACGATCGGCAGGTAGTAGTCCACGCTCTCGCGATTCTCGAGGCGGTCGATCTGGTCGGCGCGCGTGAGTGCGTTGTTGAGCCGCTTGACCAGTGAGGGGACGCTGTTCACGGGGTAGAGCGACTGGTCCGGGTAGGTGTGCCCGGACGTATTCGCATCGGCCGCGACCTGCCAGCCCGAGACGTAAATCGCCTGCAGGCCTGCCTTAGCCATCTGCACGGCCTGTGCACCCGTGACGGCGCCAAAGGTGCGCACAAAGTCCGAAGTCTGCATCTGGTTCCAGAGTCGCTCCGCGCCATTGCGGGCGATCGCCGACTCTGGCAGCAGCGAGGGGCGCAGTTTGAGGACGTCTGCAGCCGTATAGTTCCGCTGCACGCCTTCCCAGCGCGGATTCGTCGCCCACTCGCGCTCGAGCGCGGCGGCGCTGGTCAGCGAACCCCCGGTCCCGTTCGTGCCATTCGTCGTCATCAGGAATCCTCCGTGGCTTCGTGACCGATCCGTGGCGTCGGCGCACGTATGGCGGCTGGCCTCAGCCGTGATGCCCGTCGTGAGCGGCGTGTCCTGCCCTAGTCCAGGTACTCATACGCCGGCAGCGTGAGGAACTCTGTGAACTCCTCGTTCAGCACAAGTTGGTCAAGAATCTCGACCGCGTCGCGGTAGCGCGACTCACCGACGCCGCCCAGCGAGTCGAGCTCCTCGTCGCGCAGGGACTCATACAGCTCCGCCGTGACCGAGCGGCCATCGTCGAGCTCGGCCGCGTGGCGAATCCATTGCCAGAGCTGTCCGCGCGAAATCTCAGCCGTAGCGGCGTCTTCCATCAGATTGTTGATCGCCGCTGCGCCCTGTCCATTGAGCCAGCTGTTGATGTACTGCAGCGCCACTGAGATGTTCAGCCGCAGCCCCGTCTCGCTGACCGTTCCACCCGACTGGTCCAGCGAGACAAGCGCGCCGGCGCCGACTGTCACGTCCTCACGCATCCGCTCACGCTGGTTGCGCGCGCCGCCCAGGTTGGTTTCGAAAATCCCACGGGCGACTGAGACCAAGTCTGGATGGGCAACCCAGGTGCCATCGAACCCGTCAGTCGACTCTCGTTCCTTGTCGGCGCGGACGCCCGAAAGCGCGATCTCGTTGACCTCGGGGTCACGGCGCGAGGGGATGAACGCGGCCATCCCACCCATCGCGTGCGCGCCACGCTTGTGACAGATGCGCACCAGCAATTCGGTGTAGGCGCGCATGAATGGCGTAGTCATCGTCACCTGGACGCGGTCGGGCAGCGTGAAGGTCGGCTGCGACTTGAACCGTTTCACCGCCGAGAAGATGTAATCCCAGCGGCCAGCGTTCAAGCCAGCGGAATGATCCCGCAGTTCGTAGAGAATTTCTTCCATCTCAAACGCCGCCGGCAGCGTCTCGATCAAGACCGTCGCGCGGACGCTGCCCTGTGGTACGCCGAGCTCGTCCTGCGCCTGGATGAACGCGTCATTCCAGAGCCGCGCCTCCAGGTGCGACTCCAGCTTGGGCAGGTAGAAGTACGGTCCCGTGCCGCGCGCGACCCGCTCAGCCGCGTTGTGGAACATGTACATCCCGAAGTCGAACAGCGACGCGGCGATCGGCTCGCCGTCAACCAGCACGTGCTTTTCATCCAGGTGCCAGCCACGCGGACGGATCAGCAGCGTCGCCACCTCGTCATTCAACGCGCGGACCGATCCATCTGGATTCTCAAACGTGATCTCGCGGCGGACCGCGTCGCGACAGTTGATCTGACCATGCACGACGTTCTCCCAGGTCGGAGAGAGCGCGTCCTCAAAGTCAGCCATGAACGCGTCGGCGCCAGAGTTGAGCGCGCCGATCATCATCTTGCGGTCGACCGGCCCGGTGATCTCGGCCCAGCGCTGCTGCAGATCCTGCGGCGTCGGCGCCACCTGCCAGGAGCCAAACCGCACGGCTTCGGTGTCGGAGAGAAAGTCCGGCAATCCACCGTGATCGAACTCGACCTGCCGCTCCGCGCGGCGCTGGAGCAGCGCGCGACGGCGGGCGTTCAAGGCGCGGTGCAGCCCCGCCACGAATGCCAGCGCCTCAGCGGTCAGAATCTCCTCGAACCCATCCTGCAATGCGCCAACGACTTCGACGCCGTCGGGGGTGCTGATCTCAGTATTAGTCGTCATCGGATTGCCCAGTCTCCGCGCGGGTGCTTACCCGCAAGGTGGAACTATGAACGTTGGATTAAGGTAGGCTTTCGGTAGGAAGCGTCAATAGCGACTGAGTATCAGATAAAGATTTTCGATACCTGGTGCAAACCACTCGATACTTCCCCGCTGTGCAGAGAGCACTGGAGAGTGCCGAGAGCCCCTCAGAGTATCGTGCAAGAGTGAACACCAGCGCGAGGAGCATCTGCCATGTCCAGCATCGACCAGCGACAACAGCGCGAACAGCCCGTCAGTGAGAGCGGCGGTCGGGTTGGCAACTTCAACGTCTCCGGAATCAACCACCTTGCGCTGGTCTGCCGCGACATGCAGCGCACGGTCGACTTTTACGAGGGACTGCTGGGCTTCCCATTGGTCAAGACGATCGAACTGCCCGGCGGCATGGGGCAGCACTTCTTCTTCGACATCGGCAACGGCGACTGCCTCGCCTTCTTCAACTTCCCCGACGCGCCTGACGCCGTGCCCGGCATCTCGTCGCCGGACCCTGGCACGTTCTTCGACCCTGCCGCCGAGTTGACCACGGCCGTGGCCTCGATGAACCACGTCGCCTTCAATGTCGACGCCGATGAGATCGAGGAACTGCGGGAGCGTCTGACAGCGTCCGGCGTCCGCTGCACGCCGATCCTCAACCATGACGACTCACCGCGCGGGATCGCGCGCGATATGCACGACGGCGTCTTCGTGCGCTCCGTCTACTTCTACGACCCTGACGGAATCATGCTTGAGTTCGCCGCCTGGACTCGCGCGCTCGGACCACACGATGTCCGCCACGCGCCTCAGGCGGCCAGCGCACAGGCAGCGGAGGCGCTCGCTGCCCTGGCCGACTAACCGCGGCCAGCCGACCGACGCCCACATCTCACGACTGCACACAACAGCCGTCTCCGGCTGTGCAGACCAAACGCGTCCCAGATTGCATTCGGGCCCCGCGCGGGAACCAACCCGCTCCCCGATCCGTACTGTAAGTGACCCAGAAATCTCGCAGGCGCCCATGCGTTGGGCGAGGTCACCTCTCATTGAACGGGGGAACGGACGATGTGCAATCACCAAACAACGCAGGCACAGACAGTGGCTGCCACAGTGATGCCGTCGGCGTGCGCCAACGCCGATACCAGGCTGCTGCCGCTGGCCGACTTTGACATCGCCAGCGTCCGCGCCCCCGACAAGATCACCGCCGCCGCCTGGCGGCGGGAGCTGCAGTCTGCCCAGCGTCCGGCAGCGCGCCCAACCAACGCCGAGCAGTGGCACTTCGCGCTCAACGTCGCCCATGAACTCAAGGAGATCGAGTTGGCGGACGTGGCCGACCCGACAGATCAGACCCCAACCGCCAGCACAGCGGCCGCGGTCAAGACCACCGTTCGTCGGAAAGCGAGCAAGCGCCGCAGTGAAGGCGCTGACCACGTCGACGCTGTGCGCGACTACTTCAACACGATCGCCCGCTGGCAACTGCTCACGGGGGAACAGGAGCAGCAGATCGGCGCCGCGCTCGAGCGGGGACGCTGGATCTATGGCATCGAACAGGCTGAAGTGGAACGCCGCGTGGAGCGACCGACCGCGCTGCAAATCTGGACGGCGCTGCTCGACCAACTGGCCGGGATGCGCAGCTTGACTGACCTCACGGCACACTTCCTCAACCTACACATGCTGCCGCTCGACGAGCTCTTCAGCCACGAGCGCTTCCGAAGCGCGGTCGACGGCGCCGTCGACAAACCTCTCCTGCAACACATCGCGGATGCGTTCGAGATCGAGGAGGAGCTGGCGCGGGGCTGGATCTACGGGCTCTCGATCGTCACCGCGATCATCACGCCGAGGCTGCTGCGGCGCTCGCAGCAAGCACTGGGCGGCGGCGAGATCGACGGGCCGCTGTCTGATCACGCCGAGCCGCTGCTCTCCGCAGACACCGGCCTGGTGCGTCGGCTCGAACGACGCCTCGATCAGGTTCGCTTCGACGCCTTCGATGCCGAACGGCTGCTGTACCACTCCAACCTACGCCTGGTGGTCACGGTCGCCAAGAAGTATCAAAACCGTGGACTCAGCCTGCTCGACCTGATCCAGGAGGGAAACCTGGGCCTGATGCGCGCGGTTGAGAAGTTCGACTATCGCAAAGGCTTCAAGTTCTCCACCTACACGACCTGGTGGATTCGGCAGGGCGTGACCCGCTCCCTGTCCGACACCGCACGCTCGATCCGCTTGCCGGTCCACACGAGCGAGCTAATCAACCGCTTCAGGGCCGTTGAGCGCAAGCTCGAACAGCAATTCGGGCGATCACCTTCCGACCAGGAAATCGCTGACGAGATGGACTCGCCTCTAGCCAAGATTCGCCAATTCCGCGAACTCGCCCTGCAGCCCACCTCGCTCGACAAAAACATCTCGGACGAGGACGAAGAGACCGGTCTGCTCAGTTTCCTCGCTGACGAAAATCAGCAGCCAGCAGATCAGCTCGTGCTGGACCAGGAAGCGACCCGCTTGGTGCGCCAGGCGCTCGATCGCCTCGATGAGCGTGAAGCTCAGGTGCTGCGCCTGCGGTTCGGCTTCGGCTGCAACCCGCACACGCTCAACGAGGTCGGCGAACAGCTGGGGTTGACGCGCGAGCGGATCCGCCAGATCCTGTCCAAAATCTTCCGCATCCTGCAGAAAGACCCGGACATCCAGGACGCCTTCAAGGTCTAAGCTGCGGAGCAGACTGGCGCGAGCGGGGGTAGCTCAGGGGTAGAGCTCCTGCCTTCCAAGCAGGTGGCCGCGGGTTCGAATCCCGTCCCCCGCTCCAAGCTCCATCAGAGTCCTGCGCCAGTCCACGCCCACTGCCGCGTAATGACCGCCTGCGCCGACGACCTACTGCAGGGGCAGATAAATCTCCGTGTGCCACTTCGACGTATCCGGCTCTGCGCCGGGATCGGTGATGTAGCGCTCGATCGGCCCCGACACTGGTGTTCGCCCCTGTGCCTGGACAAACTGCCAGACCTGTTCGTGGATCTGCGCGAGTTGCTCGTACGGGCCGAAGTGGTCGGCCTTCACCGCATCGCCCGCTGCCAGCTCCCACAGCTGCAACGGCTCTGACAACGACACGTCCGCGCCGATCTCGATCCCCGCCGACAATTTCATCACATTCGCGTCCATCGAATGATAGACCGCGATGACATGTCCCATTTCGCTGACCCCCTGCTCGCTGAGGGCTGCGTGGACCGCGGGAAAGATTCGCTCGAACGTCGACGGCAGCTCCGCGGCCGACGCGGTCGCGTGCATCACCGCCGCGCGACGCGCTGGCAGCTGGACGATCTCAGGCATGACAGACCTCCACTCCCGATCTCGACTGGGAACTGGCCTACCCACAGATTAGATGAGCGGCAACCAGATTTCCGTATGCCATTTCGTTTGGTCCGCTTCCTCATCCGGCACCGTGAGGTAACGCTCGATCACCATACCGGCGGGCCTCCGTCCAGCGGCGGTGAGCTGAGCCTCCAACGACGTCTGGCTGCGGCGAAAGTCATCGAACAGATAGGGACCATAGTGATCGATCATGCCCGCGGCGCAGCCGCCCAACTCGAGCGGCGTCAACGGCGCGGCAGCTGCGAGATCAGCGGCATCGCACCACTCGCAGTTCTGTCACGATGAGGTCGACCGGTCGATCATGAGGATGGCGAGGCAGCTCGGAGGCCAACTGCATCTCGAACGCCAAACCCACAGCGGTCGCCCCAACCTGTGCAAGCAATCGGTCGTAGTATCCGCGTCCCAGCCCCAGCCGCGATCCATCCTCGCTGAACCCCAGACCAGGCAGGATGATCAGATCCGCCTGCGCTGGATCAACCAGCGGGGACCGCTCGGGATTAGGCTCGCGCAGGCCGAACGCGGACTCGACGAGCTGCCTGAGCGAGGACACCTCACAGTGGTCGAGATGTCCGTGCGGCCGCACCCGCGGACAGATGACGCGCTTGCGCTCGATCAGCGCCCGCTCGATCACGGCGTCCGTCCGCACCTCACCCGCCAGCGAGCCGACATAGCAGTGCACAGCTCGAGCCGATCGCCACACATCGAGCTCGTAGAGCCGCGCCGCGATCGACGCCGACCAGCCCTCGACCAGTTCATGCGGCAACTGCTCGCGCGCCGTCCGCAAGCGACGCCGCAGCGTGGCTTTGTCCGACCCGGCCATCGCTCATCCGTCCACCGCTAGGGCAACCCCGCGCCGCCGACCGCGACGTCGAACGCTCGGATGCGTCCACGTCGTGGATCGCATGGTTGCGGATTCGACGTGGGCGCTTCCAGAGAAAACAGAGTCGTTCGCCCCTCGCCACCCAGCATGCAGGCGTACACTCCCATGTCATCCACCTCGACCCGCTGCAGGACCTCACCGCCTGCAGCGACTCGCGCCAAGGCGCCGGGATTGGTTGGGACCGCGACCCAGATCGCACCCTCCGCGTCGAGGCAGATGCCGTCTGGCGGAAACCCCAGTTCCGCCCACACGCGCCGATTCGAGAGCCTGCCGCCGGCCTCGATGTCAAACGCGGTCAGCCGTTGCCCCCAACTCTCAGCGACGATCAGGGTCTGCCCATCGGGCGTGATGACCGTGCCGTTGGGGAACTGTAGAGCGTCAGCCACCACCGACGCCTCGCCATCCGGTGTGACCATCACCATCGTCGTCTCACGTGGCGGCGAGCCGTCGGTGAGGTCAAAGCCGAAATTGCCGATATACGCATTGCCGTCACTGTCCACGACCATGTCGTTGCAGTGATAGGGCGCCAGGCGCGAGATGTCCGCTACCTCCCAGAGTCCATCTGGATCCAGCCGCAGCAACTTGCGATCGGTCATCGACACGACCAGCAAGCGGCCGTCGGGCAGGAAACCAAGCCCAGACGGCTGATTGGGCACCTCCACGATGGTCTCGCGCTCGCCCTCAGGAGTCACCGCCACCACCTCGTGCGCGTGCATATCCGAGAACCACAGGCGACCCTCAAACCAACGCGGACCCTCCGGAAAGACGAGGCTGTCGAGTACCAAACGCGCTTCCGAGACCATGTGGCTTTCCCATCATTCGTTGGCTGATGGCACGATGCTAGGCGAGCGGCAGATCGCTCACCAGTGCGCCAGCCCCGGATCAGCCGTGCGGATAGACGTCCAACAGCTCAAACCGAGGACCGTCTGTACAACAGAGTTTGACGCCTCGCCGGGTGAAGACCGCGCAGCCATAGCAGAGGCCGGTACCGCAGGCCATCTCCGTCTCCATCAAAATCTGCACAGGCCGATTCAGACCATCGCGCTGGACGATCGGGGACATCGCGCGGAACATCGGCGTCGGACCACAGGCGAAGGACTGGTCGGCCCACGAGAGATAGTCGGCAAACAGATCCGTCACGAACCCCTGCGTGCCCATCGAGCCGTCTTCGGTAGCCACCTGATACTCGACCTGCGGCGGCAACAACTCAGCTGGATAGACGCCGTCAGCTGATCGCGCGCCGAAGCAGAGCACGAGCGAGCGCGCACGGCTGGTCTGATCGAGCTGCGCGTCGGCGAGCGCCACCAGCGGCGCGATGCCCACGCCGCCGCCCACCAGCAGCAGATTGGACGCAGCACGCCGCACGTCGAATCCGCGTCCCAGCGGACCGAGCATCCAGACGCGCTCGCCCGGCTGCTGGGCGGCCATTCGCTCGGTCACACGTCCGACGACTGTGTAGAGCAGCGCGAACTCTCGTTCGGAGTCTCGGGCCGGTACTCGAGTCGAGTCCCGATTCGATGCCCGGGTCGATGCGTAGCGGAAGCGGTAGTAGGAAAATGCGCGCGGCAACAGCGGATCGACCGATCCCAGCTCCGCGCCGGGATCGACCATCACAAACTGGCCCGGCTGCGCGCGCTGCGACAGGGACGGCGCCTCGTACCAGGTGACGAACGTGTTGTGGTATATCTCTTCAGTCTCGATGATGCGGGCGGCGACACGGCGCATATGGACCATCAGACCGAGCGGAGCTTGCCGGTTTTGTAATCAGGCAGCGGCGCGACATGGTAGTCCGCGCCCCCCTCACGCATCGCGACGACCGCGTGATGCGCCGTGTCGATCGATGTGAAGCAGGGAATCCGCTGCTCGGCTGCAGCGCGGCGGATGTGAAAGCCGTCGCGGATGTTGCTGCTGATCTGTTCGGGCGTGTTGATCACCAGATCGATCTGCCCGGAACGGATCAGGTCAATCACATCCGGGTCGCCGCCGACCTCACGCTTTGGCGCTTCCTCCACCTCGTAGCCCAATCCGCGAATCAGGTTGGCCGTACCCTGCGTCGCGTAGAGATCGTAGCCAGCGTCGCCCAGCTCGCGCATCAGCGACATCGCCGCTGGCTTGTCCTGGTCGGCGATGCTGAGCAGCGCCCGACCGTGCGGCGGCACCGCCATGCCAGCGGCGACCAGCGCCTTGCTCAACGCTCGCTCGTAGTCCACATCGACGCCCATCACCTCGCCGGTCGATTTCATCTCGGGACCAAGATGCGTGTCTACTCCCGACAGTTTCGACATGGAGAAGACCGGCGCTTTGACCGCCACAAGCGGTGTCGCGGGCCACAGGCCGTTGGGGTAGCCCTGCTCGGCGAGCGTTTCGCCCAGCATCGCCCGCACCGCGACCTCCACCATTGGGACGCCGGTAACCTTGCTCAGAAATGGCACGGTGCGGCTGGCGCGTGGATTGACCTCCAGGACAAAGACGTCGCCCGGCCGGTCGTTCGACTCCCGCATGATCACGTACTGAATATTCATCAACCCGGTCGCACCCAGCCCAATGCCGATCTGGCGCGTGTATTCGACCAACTTCGCCACTTCTTCGGGCAGCAGATTGGGGGCCGGATAAACCGCCATCGAGTCGCCCGAGTGCACGCCGGCGCGCTCAATGTGCTCCATAATGCCTGGAATCAGGACTGACCCGTCGGCAGGCCCGCCGCAGATGGCGTCGACTTCGACCTCAATGCCAGCGAGATACTTGTCGATCAGGATCGGGCGGCCCGGCGCTGCTGCCTGCGCCTGCGTCACGTAGCGCGCCAGGTCGCCGACGGCCTGCACGATCTCCATCGCCCGCCCGCCCAGCACATATGAGGGACGCACCAGGACCGGGTAGCCGATCGCGTCGGCGGCCAGGACCGCCTCATTCACGCTGCTGACCGCCGTGCCAGGCGGCTGTGGAATGCCGAGGTCGGCCAGGAACCGCTCGAACCGCTTGCGATCCTCCGCCAAATCGATCGTGTCCGCCGACGATCCCAGAATCGGCCGAGCGGCGGTGGTCAGCGGCCCAGCGAGATTGATCGCGGTCTGCCCGCCAAACTGCAGGATCGACGCGACCCTCCCCTGCGTATCGCCGTTCGTATCGCCGTCGCCGTTGAGCGCGCCGTCCTCGTTCTCGAGGATGTCCCGCACCGCTTCCTCGTCGAGCGGCTCGAAATAGAGGCGGTCGGATGTATCAAAGTCGGTCGAGACGGTCTCGGGGTTGCTGTTGGCCATAACTGCGCCCCAGCCGGCTGCCCGCAGCGCCTGCGCCGCTTTCACCGAGGCATAGTCGAACTCAATTCCCTGACCGATCCGGATCGGCCCAGAGCCGATCACCAGCGCGCGTCGGCCTGGCTCCGCTTCCGCTTCGTTTTCGTCTTCATACGTGGAGTAGAAGTACGGCGTCACCGCGTCGAACTCGGCGGCGCAGGTATCGACCATCTTGTAGACCGGTCGAATGCCCCATTCCAACCGTTGCGCGCGGACCTTTTCGTCCACGCTGCCCGCCAGATTGGCGATCTGCTGGTCGGCGAATCCCATCCGCTTCGCGCTGCGCATCAGCGCTGGCGTGATCGGCTCCTGCAGCAGCCGCCGCTCCATCCGCACGATGGCGTCCAGCCGCTCCAGGAACCATGGGTCGACCCCCGAGCGTTGCGCGATTTGATCCAGCGGCAGACGCTGACGGACCGCGCCGAGCAGATGCCAGAGGCGCACGTCGGTCGGCGTCTCGGCAGCGCGGAGCGGTTCCGCCTCGGCGTCGGCATCCTCCCAAAGCACCGATTTCCCACCGACCTCGAGCGAGCGCACCGCCTTCTGCAGCGCCGCCTCAAATGTGCGGTCGATCGCCATCACCTCGCCGGTCGCCTTCATTTGCGTGCCCAAGACGCGGTCGCCCGCCTCGAACTTGTCAAACGGCCAGCGCGGAATCTTCACCACGCAGTAATCCAGGGCCGGTTCGAATGCCGCCTGCGTCCGTCCAGTGACCTGATTGGCGATCTCGTCGAGACGTTTGCCGGCCGCGATCTTCGCGGCGACGCGGGCAATCGGATAACCGGTCGCCTTCGAGGCGAGCGCGGAAGACCGACTCACGCGGGGATTGACCTCGATCACGTAATACGGCAGCGGTTCGTCGTGCGGTACGCCGACGCCGCCGGCGGGCCGCATGGATTCTGCTGGCCAGGCCACCACGTCCTGTCGCGGCGCCAGCGCCAGCTGAACGTTGCAGCCGCCCTCGATACCCAACGATCTGATGATGTTCAACGACGCCGAGCGCAGCATCTGGTAGTCCTTGTCGGACAGCGTCTGCGACGGCGCGACCACGATCGAATCGCCCGTGTGGACGCCCATTGGGTCCAGATTTTCCATGTTGCAAATCGTGATGCACGTGTCGCCGCCGTCGCGCATCACCTCGTACTCAACCTCTTTCCAGCCGAGCAGCGAGCGCTCGATCAACACCTGCGTGATCGGCGAGGCGTCCAGGCCGGTTTGCACGACTCGCTCAAACTCGTCCATCGTGCGGACGAAGCCGCCACCGGTGCCGCCCAGCGTGTAGGCCGGTCGGATCGCCACCGGCAGGCCGATCGTCTCCAGCGCCTGACGGGCCTCGTCCAGCGTGTGCACGACCGCCGAGGGCGGCGTCGGCTCGCCGATGGCGCGCATTGCGTCGCGGAACAACGCGCGATCCTCAGCGCGTCGAATCGAGTCGATCGGCGTACCCAGCAGGCGCACGTTGAACTCATCCAGAATGCCCGCCTCGTGCAGCTCGACCGCCAGGTTCAAGCCCACCTGCCCGCCGAGTGTGGGCAGCAACCCCTCCGGACGCTCGCGCTCGATCACGCGGCGCAACACCGGCACCGTCAACGGCTCGATGTAGACCGCGTCGGCGACGCCTTCGTCGGTCATGATCGTGGCTGGATTGGAGTTGACGAGGATTGAGCGCACGCCCTCTTCAACCATCGCTTTACAGGCCTGCGTGCCGGCGTAGTCGAACTCGGCGGCCTGACCGATCACGATCGGTCCGCTGCCAATGATCAAGACGGATTCAGGCTTCTGCACACTCACCGCATCCCTCCGCTTCACACAGCTCCGACGCTGCCGGCTGGCGCCCCGCCGCGCGTCCGATCAGCGCCAGCCCCACACCGAGTGGCAGGAGCGTGAACGGTCCCAGGAGCCACAGCTCGCACGGACCGGCCTCCACAACACCCCAGAAGCAGCAGCAGGCCAGCAGTACACAGCCAGCGGCAGCTGCGATCGCCACCGTCGCCCCCACCAGCACCCCACGTCGCAGCGACATGGCTCTGCCCGGTCTGCAGCCCAGTCTTCGGCCCGGTCACAGCGGCAGCTCGAACCGCGAATCGGGGTTAATTAGCGGGGCCAACGCACCGATCGCGCTGAGAAATGAGAGCGCCGCTTCGTTGTTTTCGGGCAGCGACCCCACGACGCGGCGGAACTGCTGCTCGCGCGCATGCGCCAGCAGGTACTCAGCCAGGACTGTGCCGATCCCGCAACGCCGCCACTCCGAACGCAACCACACGCCGAGCGTGCATGTCTCGGGTTGGCGCGTGTTGTAATCCAGCGCGCCGAATCCCATCAACTCGCCTGCATCAAGCGCGACATAGATCGCGCCGCTGTTGCCCAGCCGACGACGCCACATCGAGACCTCATCGACGCTCCAGGGGCGATCAAACACCACGGGGTTTGGCCCCTCGACCACATCGCGGATGACGTCAGCGATGGCGGCCGCATCGTCCGACACAGCCAGCCGGTAGACGTGTGCGCTGGCGTTTGCTGATCCACTCGCGTGCGACATCTCAGCCTCCGTTCAACCTCTTTGCCCGCCCTGGTCTTCATCGATCATGCCGAGGAAACGATCGAAGAGGTGTCCGTTGTCCAGTGGACCGGGAGACGCCTCCGCGTGGTATTGAATCGAAAAGACCGGCTCCGTCCGATGCGCCAATCCCTCGACCGTTTGGTCGTGCAGGTTGATGTGTGTGACGTCAACGTCGGCCGAGAATCCTGCAGGATCAACCGCGTAGCCATGATTTTGCGCCGTAATCGCGATGCGGCTGGTCGACACCTCCAGGACCGGGTGGTTACCGCCACGGTGCCCAAACTTGAGCTTGAACGTGTCTGCGCCGAATGCACGTCCCAACACCTGATGCCCCAAACAGATGCCCATGACCGGCAGCTTGCCGATCAGCGCGGTCGCGGTCTGCACCTGCAGCTCGCGCAGCTGCGGGTCGCCAGGACCGGGCGCCAATAGCACACCGTGCGGATTGAGCGCCAGAATATCCTCGGCGCTGGACCATGGTGGCATGGCGGTCACCAGACAGCCGCGCCGCCTGAGCTGGCGCAGGATGTTGTACTTCAGACCCTGGTCGAGCACCACGATGTGAGCGCCCGGTTCATCCGAGCGCCCCGCCAGCGGCCGCGGGGCGCCATCCACCCAGGCGTAGGACTGCTCCGCACCGACGCCAATGAAGTCCTGGCTGTCGTACGCCGGCAGCTCGCGCAAGCGACGCTGCGCCGCCTCGACCTCAGCAGCTGGCACGATCATCCCCAGCATCACGCCCTCATGGCGAATCCGTCGCGTGATCGCCCGCGTGTCGACGCCGGCAATACCCGGAACCCCCGCTGACGCCAGATAGTCATGCAACCGCATGCCACCGCGTGGATGCGACGGCGACTCGCACTCGGCACGCACAATCAGACCGCGTACCTGTACCTGACGCGACTCGTCAATCGGCGGATCGATCCCATAGTTGCCGATCAGCGGATAGGTCAGAACCAGAATCTGCCCGGCGTAGGAAGGATCTGTCAGCATCTCCTGGTACCCGGTCATCGACGTGTTGAAGACGACCTCGCCCCAGGTGTCGGAGGTGGCGCCCAGCGCCGTGCCGCGAAAGACCGCTCCATCGGCTAGCACCAGGGCCGCTTCCGCGACCGCCTCCGGGGCGGCATCGCTCTGTTCCGTCTGTTCGCGCATCACTGCTCCCGACCATCCCAGACGAGGCGACCTTGCGAGATCGTCGCCGCCACGACGCCGCTCAGCGTCTGACCGGCGAACGGCGTGTTCTTTCCCATCGAGGCCCAACGCGATGGATCGACCGTCTGTTCGGCATCCGTCGACAACAGCGTGATATCCGCTGGCGCGCCGAGCTGCAGCGTCCCCAGCCCGGCCAGCCCACCGCGATCGAGGTTCCAGGCACGGACGGGACCGATCGTCAGCCGTGCAATGGCATCGGGTAACGTCAGCCGCCCCCGTTCAACCAGCGAACAGACGACGGCCCAGGCGGATTCCAGCCCAGCGATGCCGAAGGCGGCCGCGTCGAACTCGCACTGCTTGTCGACGGCGGCATGCGGCGCATGATCGGTCGCCACCGCATCGACCACACCCTCTGCGAGCGCAGCGATACAAGCCTCGACATCAGCTTGCGTACGCAACGGGGGATTGACCTTGGCGTTGGTGTCATAGGCCAGCTCGCCCTGGCCCGCATCACGGCCTGCGACCGCGTCGTGCGTGAGCCAGAGATGGTGCGGGGTCACTTCGGCGGTCACCGACAGACCGCGCGCGCGCGCATTGGCGATCGCCTGCAGGGCGGGCGCCGTCGAGACGTGACAGCAGTGCAGCTGCGAGCCCGCCGCCTCGGCCAAGGCGATGTCCCGCTGGACCGTCGACAGTTCCGCCGCAGCCGGCTGTCCGCGCAATCCGAGCCGCGCTGAGACAGCGCCCTCATGCATTACTCCCCCCTGCGAGATCGACCGATCTTCGCAGTGCTCCGCTAGCGGGATGCCAATGTCCGACAGATACTCGAACGCGCGGCGGGCCAGCGCGGCGTCAGCGACCGCGTCACCGTCGTCCGAGACGGCGACCGCGCCGGCCTCGGCCAGCGCCGCCAGTTCGGTCAGCGCCTGGCCGCGTCGCCCATGGCTGACGGCCCCAATCGGCAACACACGACAATCCGCACCGCGCGCACGCTGGAGCACGCCCGCAATGATCGACGGCGTGTCCATCGCCGGCTCGGTGTTCGGCATCGCGCAGATGGTGGTAAAGCCGCCGCGCGCCGCCGCGCGCGCGCCGCTGGCGATGGTCTCTTTGTGTTCCTGGCCCGGCTCACGCAGGTGGGTGTGCAGGTCGACGAATCCGGGAGCAACGATCAACCCGCCTGCCTCGATGACCTTGTCCATGCCGTCCGTCAGCTCCGAGCCGAGCTCCGCAATTCTGCCATCGACCACACGCAGATCCAGCCGCGCATCGACGCGAGCGGAGGGATCGATCACACGTCCGCCCCGAACGATCAGACGGTTACCGGCGGCCGCACCGCGCACCGTCACGCCCCGCCTCGAATCAGCAGAAACAGCACCGCCATGCGCACGGCGAGTCCAGCGCTGACCTGCTGCTCGATGCGGCTCTGACAGCTGCGGGCGACATCAACCGCGATCTCGACGCCTGCATTCATCGGGCCCGGATGCATCACTATGGCGGCAGGCGATGCCGCCGCCAAACGCTCAGCGGTGAGCTGATAGCGGCGCGCATACTCGGCGGTCGAGGGCAACAGCTGACCGCGCAGCCGTTCACGCTGGATCCGCAACGTCATCACCGCGTCTGCGCCGACGATGGCGCGATCGAGATCGGACTCCACGCGCACACGCGGCAACGCCAGATGGTGGCTAGGCTCTGGCGCGTTGGCAGCCAACGCCGGCGGCAACAGCGGTCGCGGCGCGACCACGGTCACTTCGGCGCCCAGCGTCGTGAGCGACCACAGATTCGACCGCGCCACTCGCGAGTGCAAGATGTCGCCGACGATCACCACGCGGCGGCCGCTGAGGTCGCCAAATTCGCGCAGCAACACATACGCATCGAGCAGCGCCTGCGTCGGATGCGCGTGCTGACCGTCGCCCGCATTGATCACGTGTCCATCGATCGTCTGCGCCGCCAGCCACGGCGCGCCCGAAGCGTGATGCCGGATCACGACCGCATCAGCGCCCACCGCTGACAGCGTGCGGAGCGTGTCAACCAGCGACTCGCCTTTCTCGACGGACGATCCCGAGCCGCTGACGTTGATCACATCCGCGCCGAGCATCTTGCCCGCCAACTCAAACGACGACCGCGTTCGCGTCGACGCTTCGTAAAACAGATTGCAGACCGTCACCCCGCGCAGCGCCGGCGTCCGAGCGACCGGACGCTCCAGTACTTCTGCCATCGCATTGGCCATTGACAGCACCTGCAGGATCTCTTCCCGAGAGAAGGAGTCGACATCCAGCAGGTGCCTGCGGCGCCAGTCGACGACCGAATCGTCAAACGGCGCGCGTGGCCCCGGTGCCGGTGAGACCGCAGGCCGGGGGCTGATGTCCGGCGCCCTGTCGATCGATGGGTTAACGACCATCTGGTGCGCCTGCCCTGAACACCTCGACGCCGTCGACCTCGTCCGTCTCGGCCAGAGACACGCGCACATCGTCGCCGCGCTGGGTGGGGATGTTCTTGCCCACGTAATCGGCCCGAATCGGCAGCTCTCGGTGACCACGATCGATCAGCACCGCGAGCTCGATGGCGGCCGGACGACCGTAATGAATCAATGCATCCAGCGCAGCGCGGATTGAGCGGCCAGTGAAGAGCACGTCATCGACGAGCACAATCACCGCACCGTCAATGTCTTCAGGAATCCGTGACGGTTGCATTCGCGAATGCGGTCGCTGGGCCAGATCGTCGCGGTACAACGAGATGTCGATCGCTCCGACAGGGACACGACGCGCGTCGATCCCTTCGATCTGCAGCGCGAGACGCTCGGCCAGCGGTGCCCCGCGGGTGCGCATCCCGACCAGCATCAGTGGATCGGGGGCGGGATGTCGCTCCACGATCTCATGGGCGATCCGCGCCACCGCGCGACCGATCGCCGCGCCGGTCATCATGCAGATCATCCGCCGCTGCCCCGGACGGGGTACGCGGATACGGGCAGAAGCGTCTGCGGCATCTCGTTGACCTTCCCGGCCTCACCGGACCGGATTAAAGTCCAACTGGGTTGCTCAGATGGTAACGACCACCGCACAGGTTGCGCTGTCATACCCGACACGCATCCGGTCGCGGACGCATGACCGCATCGAAGATGCCGCGCGCCGCAGCGCGGAGCGCAGGTCGCTAGCCGCCGGCGCGACGCTGCATATCGGGCGGCAACAGGTTGGGAATGCCGTCTGCAATCGGATAGCGGAAGTTGATCCGCTCCGAGACCAACACTCCCTCAATCACCTCACCTTGTTCATCCTCGCGCAGCACTTCGAGTCGCAGCTGATCCTTCGTGACTGGGCAGACCAACTGCTCAACCAATTCCCGTCGCATCTCACACCGCCGCTTCCATCTGCTACCCGCACAGCGCGCTGCGAGCAGACCGCAATCGAACCTCTGCAATACTGTATGGCAACGCGCGACGCAGTACGTTTACTCACGCCCGATCGAAGGAGCGATACCCATGACAGAGGTGAAGTCACCGATGGCCGGCACGATCTTCGAACTCATCGCGGCTGTCGGTGACGAGGTGGCAGAGGGTGACGAGCTGCTCATTCTGGAGTCGATGAAAATGGAAATTCCGGTCGAAGCGCCCAGCGGCGGCACGGTCTCCGAACTGCACATCGGGCAAGGCGACCAGGTGCAGGAAGGCGACGTCCTCGTCACGCTCAGCGAATAGCCGGGGCTCGCAGCGGCCTTATGTTTCAGCGCGTCCTGATTGCCAATCGCGGAGAGATCGCCGCCCGCGTCTCGCGGAGCTGCCGACGGCTCGGCATTGAGTCTCACGCCGTGTATTCCATCGCCGATTCGGACGCGCTGCACGTTCGCGAGGCCGACGGCGCCACCCATATCGGCGCCGCGCCCGTAGCCGAGTCCTACATCAATATCGAGGCGGTGCTCGACGCCGCCGTCCAGGCCGGTTGCGACGCCGTGCACCCAGGCTACGGTCTGCTCTCGGAGAACGGACACTTCGCGCAGGCCTGCGAAGAACGCGGGATCACCTTCATCGGCCCGGACGCCGCGCATATGGAGTTGATGGGCAACAAGAACCAGGCACGAGCCACCATGCGTGAACTGGGCATGCCGGTCATCCCCGGCTCCGCCGCGACCGTCGCTGACGATGAGGCCGAGGACGTGGCCGCCTCAGTCGGCTTTCCCCTGCTGATTAAGGCATCCTACGGCGGCGGCGGGATCGGCATGGCGACCGTGCGCCGTCCAAATCAGTTCAGCCGCGCGCTGCGCCGCGCGCGCTCCTCCGCGCAGCGCGCCTTCGGCTCGGACGAGGTCTACCTCGAACGGCTGTTGCTTGAGCCGCACCACATCGAGTTGCAGGTATTCGGCGACGGCCAAGGTCGGGCCGTTGTACTCGGAGACCGCGAATGCAGCGTCCAGCGCCGTCACCAAAAGGTGATCGAAGAAGCGCCCGCGCCCGCGCCACAGCTCACCGACGACGTCCGCGAGCGGCTCTATCGACAGGTCCGCGACGCTGTCGGCGGCCTGAGCTACCGCAACGCGGGCACCGTCGAGTGCCTGCTCGACGCCTCAGGCGAGATATTCTTCCTGGAGATGAACACGAGGCTGCAGGTCGAGCACCCCGTGACCGAGATGGTCACCGGACTGGATCTGGTCGAGTGGCAGCTGCGGATCGCCGCGGGCGAACCGCTCTCGGAACTGCCCGGCTTCGGCGATCCGCCGCCGAGCGCCGGCCACGCGATCGAAACCCGCATCTACGCCGAAGACCCCCAGACGCTGTTGCCCAGCCCCGGCTCGATCGATGTACTAGAAGTGCCAGACGAGCCCTGGCTCCGCCTGGACGCCGGCGTCGCCTCAGGCGACGCAGTCTCGCACTTCTACGATCCCCTCATGGCCAAGCTGATCGTCCACGGCGACGATCGACCACAAGCGCTCGAACGGCTCGAACAGGCGCTCCAACGAACCCGCATCGAGGGGCTGAAGCACAACGTACCGTTCCTCCAACGCATCCTCACGACGCAACCATTCCGCGATGGCGACTACGACGTCACCCTCGCCGACACGCTGTTGCAGTCGTAATGATCAGAGGAGTCGCATGAAGCTCGGCATCTTCAACATGGGCACGGGGCTTTCCGATCCCGCTGCGCTGCGCGCAGTCGCGCAGGCGGCCGAGTTCGCCGGGCTGGAATCGCTCTGGTGCGGTGAACACGTCGTGCTGCCGAAGCCGCGCGCGGCGCCCTCTCCCGCCGAGCCCGATCACGACTTCCTGCACCCCTCAGTCGTCCTCAGCTATCTCGCAGCTTGCACCGAAACCGTCAAGCTGGGCACGGGCATTGTCCTGATCGCACAGCGCAACCCGCTGGTGTTGGCGAAGGAATTCGCCTCGCTCGACGTACTCTCCGGCGGACGGGCGATCCTGGGGATCGGAGCTGGGTATCTGCAGTCAGAGTTCGGCGCGCTCGGCGCGCCCTTCCGAGAACGCGGACGCCGTAGCGACGAGGCGATCGACGTTATGCGCGCGCTCTGGAACCAGGCCGAACCCAGATTCGCGGGGGAGTTCTGGCAATTCAGCGGGATCGACGCACACCCACGTCCAACGACCGCAGGCGGTGTGCCGATTCATATCGGCGGTCACTCCGAAGCGGCGCTGCGCCGCGCCGCCCAGCGCGGTCAGGGCTGGTACGGCTGGATGCAGGATCCCCAGCAGACCACTCACGCCGTCCGACGCCTCCGTGAACTCTCGGAGAGGGTCAGTCGGCCAGCCGAGCTGGGCGAGCTGGAGATCACGATCACGCCGCCGGCACGGCTCTCGGCGGACGCGATCGAACAGTACGCCGAAGCTGGAGCGGACCGCTTGGTCTCGCTCGCCGCGCCGAACGAACGCAGCATGCTGCACGCCGTCGAGCATCTGGAATCTCTGACCTAACGTTCGACTGGCCGAACGCTCGGACTACTCCCCAGCGAGATACGACAGCGCGCGTTCGGCGACGTGCTCCGCCTCCGCCCATGTGTACCAGGGCGGCGCGTCCCCGATCTCCGACCAAATGCGGTGAATGACCGCCAACTTGTACATCTGGTGCAGCATCCAGTAACGCAGCTCCCTAGACTCGCGGCCCGAACGTTTGAAGGCGGGCGCAACCAGGGGATGCGTTTCCGGTGGCGCTTCCAACCCCTTGAGTGACGCCAGCGCCGCGATCAGCCCCCAATCGGACAGCGGATCGCCAAGCTGCGCCTGCTCCCAGTCGACCACACCGGCGATGTTGCCGTCGGGACCGACGAGGTAATTGAAGACGTTGATGTCGCCGTGGCACAGGCGCGGCGGCGGACTACCGGGCAAAGACGCACGCAGCGCCCCCGCGAGGCGAACGATCAGCGGAACCGCGTCGCAGCCAAAGTCTCTCGCACGCGCCTGGACGGCATCCAAATCGCGCAAC
The DNA here is from genome assembly GCA_963422755.2 of Dehalococcoidia bacterium. GTDB lineage: Bacteria > Chloroflexota > Dehalococcoidia > Bin125 > Bin125 > Bin125. The sequence continues at coordinate 1,128,224 of OY730488.1, read as the reverse complement.
GCCGCCTCAGGCCCGGGCGAGGGCGGATCAAGGAACTGGAGGCCGAGCGCCTGCCAGTCCAGCGAGTGGATCGTCTCCACGGTCGCGCGGTAGCTGTCAACCACCGAGCCGCTCATGGCGGTCTGTCCCATGTGGGGAAAGTCCAGCCACGACAGGAGGGCGTAGGGCGCGCCCAGCGGCGAGGGCTCATCGACGCCGCCCAGTACCTGCGGCACTGGCACCGCCGACGGCGCGAGGCAGCGGAGCACCCGCGCCTCGCGCAAGACGTCGTAGGGCTGGAAGATCCCTCGCTCGCGCTGCAACCGCAAGACCACCGGCGCATCGCCGCGCCGCTCGACCCACCAGGTCAGATTGGACACGCCGCCGTCCAGCCGAGCAGCGGCGACCGCCGAACCGTTCACACCGGCGGCGGCCAGGGCCTCGCTCGCCAGCGCTGGCGTCAAGCTGGGTTCCATCGTCTCAACCGCTCTGCGTGATGGAGTAGGTCACACGCGCCTTCGCGATCAACTTGCCGCGCTCGCTGAGCAGATCGACATCGCCGACCGCCAGCGAGCGGCCCTTCTTGATCACGGTCGATTCGACACGCACCAGCGCGCCGACCGCCGGCCGCAGATAGGAGATATTGAGCTCCGACGTGCCTTGCATCTGCTCACCGACGCGGCATGTGGAGAGGACGGCAGCGACAACGCCGATGTCGGCCAGCGACGCCAGCACGCCACCGTGCACGCCGCCCCGAGCTCCGCCGGCGGTGTGGCGCGTGATCGGCATCTCGAGCACGGTGCGGCCGCGCTCAATCTCGACGAACCGCTCACCGAACAGCGAGTTCGCCCCGTAACGCTCTTCAATGTCAGCCAGCGGAACGAGGTAGTGCACGTCGTTGGGCATGCGCAAAGTCTACAGTCGGGCCGACTTCGCACCGTCCGGCGACAGCAGTCGCTGCGTCGGTTCGGCGTACATCCGCGCAATTGGTTCGATCTCCCAACCGTGCCGCACGCTGAGCGCGCCTGTCGCGGAGGCGTGCTTGTACAACTGGTGCAGCGTCCAATAGTGCAGATCAGCCTCACTCCGGCCGTATCGCTCCTGGGCCTCGCGCATCACCTGCCTGGCGCCCGCCGACAGGTCGAGATTCGCCAACAGATCCTCAGCCGCCAGGCGACCCCAATCGGACAACGGATCGCCGAGATGCGCCTGTTCCCAATCGAGCACCGCAACGATTCTGGACGAACCGCCGTGACCGCGCAGGATGAAATTGCCGAAGTTCACGTCGCCATGCACCAGCATCGGCGCCCGACGATCGGGCAGACACCGGCCAAGATCGTCGAGCGCGCTGCGCAAGCGCTGGATGTGCGGCAGCTCGGCGATGCCGAACTGCCGCAGCCGCGCTGCGATCTCCGACCGCTCCCGCCCAGCGGCATCCGACCCCGCGGGCAACGGCATCCAGCCCAGCCCTACGGCACGCCAGTCGAGCGTATGAATCCGCCAGAGCAACTCGCAATAGCGCGCCGCTGCATGCTCGCCGACCTGTCGATCGGAAAACCGCTCACCCTCGATCCACTCAACCGCCAGACAGCCACGACCGGTCGCGGCGTCAGGCGTCAGCGAGTCAGTTGCGCCGAGCACACGCGGCGCTGGAATCCCGGACCCGCGCAACGCGGACAGCAGGCGCGCCTCGGCAGGCAGATCATACGGAGGCAGAATGCCTCGGCGCGGCTCCATCCGCAGGGCGAGCGTCGGCGCGTTGGCGCGCTCGACGCGCCACGTCACGTGTGATTTACCGGCGAGCGGAACCACGCGAACGACCACGCCCGGCGCTCCGCACGCGGACAGTGCAGCCTGCGCGCGGGCGCACGCGTGGTCAGTCATCGACTCGGACGCAGAATTATCCCTGACGTTGCTTGTTGCGGGGATTCTTCTTGTTGATGATGTACACGCGGCCCTTGCGACGGACAATCTGGTCGTCTTGGCTGCGCTTCTTGACTGAGGTTCTGACCTTCATAGAGGCTCCGAATCGGTGGCGCTGCGGCAGATCGTATCACGCGTCGCGGATGCGGTGACGCTCGTACCCAGCACGATCAGACGAAGCCCATGTCCCGCTCCATCACTAGTGGACTCGTCGGCTGCGGTTATGCTCAGCACAACGTCCGGAGACGTCGACGGCTATGCCCTTACTCCATGCGCCTACCCACACGCCTGCCCATGCGCCGACTCGCACCTGGATCGAGCGCCGCACCGATGTCGAGGCCCTCGCCGAGCAGATTCACACCGACGGCATCATGGCGCTGGACACCGAGTTCATTTCCGAGCGTAGCTATCGTCCCAAACTCGCGCTGGTCCAGGTCGCCACGACGGACGGCGTCTACCTGATTGATCCGCTGGTCTCGGATCCCGACGGTCCGACCGACCAGCCGATCTGGGACGCGATGGCCGATCCAGCGGTGCGCACGATCGTTCATGCGCACGAGCAAGAATCCCGCTTTTGTTTGCAGCGGACAGGAAACCGGCCTGGCGACCTCTTTGACGTCCAGCTCGCCGCTGGACTGAGCGGCTACCACTTTCCGATCGCCTACGACCAACTCGTGCGCAGCGCACTGAAACGATCGATGGGCCCATCGCAATCTCGCACCAACTGGACGCAGCGTCCGCTGACTGACGCGCAACGTCAGTACGCGGGTGACGACGTTCGCTGGTTGATTCCACTGTACGACCGCTTTCTCTCGCGCTGGAGCCACGCTGAAGAGTTCGATCCAGCCAGCTGGTTGTCGGAGGAACTCAGCGGACGTTTGACCAGGCTCGGTCAAGGCAGTGTGGATCCCTGGCGGCGGGTGCGAGGCATCGGCAAGCTGCGCCCCCGCGCGCTGGCGGTGTTCCGTGAGTTGCACGGCTGGCGCGAGCAGGTCGCCGCCGAACGCGACGTGCCGATTCGCCGCGTCGCGCCGGACGACACGCTGCTCGCGATCGCCGCCGCGCATCCCACGACGGCTGCCGAGCTCGCCACCGTACGAGGAATCGAACGACTCAGGCAGACACACCGCCCTGACGTACTGCACGCCGTGCAGACCGCCCTCGCATTGCCCGATGCTGCGTTGCCGCCGGCGCTGAACCGCCAGCGTGGTCCCAAACGCTCGCCGATGCTCGTGTCGTTCTTGGAGTGCGTCCTGGCGGCGGCTTGCGCGCGCTGCAACGTCGCCCCCGAACTCGTTGGCGGCGCCAGCCAGTTGCGTGCGCTGATCACCTGGTACAACGACCGACAACCCGATGACCAGCGCCCGCAGCTGCTCCAGGGCTGGCGGCGCGAGGTCTGCGGAGATCCCCTGCTACAAGCACTCAATGGGAAGGTACGGCTGCGGATCAGCGATCCGTCAGCCGACAATCCGATCGATATTGACAGCGAACTGCATCCCGGTCACTAGTAGCCGCATCCTCCCAATTTGATCGGGGTGATCGGTTTCGTCTGAGCCGCTACGCTGGTGGTGGCGATGCCCGGTAGCTCAATTTGGTAGAGCGAGCGGCTGTTAACCGCTAGGTTGCGGGTTCAAGTCCTGCCCGGGCAGCCAGACGCTCCCACACGCTGTCATCAACTGCGTCGTCATCAACATGGTGGAGGCTCGGCAACAGGGGCGGTCGACATTGCGAGTTGGCATACACGGGTCGGACGTGCGCGAGTCGGGTGGCTGCCGAGCCAGGATTCGAACCTGAACTGAGGGATCCAAAGTCCCTAGTGCTACCGTTACACCACTCGGCAATCGACGCGGTCGCAGCTACTCAGCACGTCCGATGGGTGGGAACCTGGTACCGAGGGCCGGACTCGAACCGGCACGGGCTTGCGCCCAATGGTGTTTGAGACCATCGCGTCTACCATTCCGCCACCTCGGCACGCCATGATCGTACAGGACGCTGCTGCCATCAGAGAGCCCTGCTGCTACCCCTGCCCAGCTGCAGCGGCTGCGCGCGTCGATTTCACTTTCGCGAAGCGAACGAGGCGGATACGTCGGTCATCGGCGTCGACGACCGTCCAGCGGTAGCCATAGAGATCCAGCCACTCCTCCGCCTGCGGGAAGCGGCGGAAGCGTTGCAGCAGCATGCCAGCGACTGTCTCCGACTCCTCCTCTGAGAAGTCCAACTCCAGCTCCGCACCAAGATCGGTCAAACCACGTTGACCTTCGACGAACTGTTCTCCCGCGATCCGCACCGGTACCGGCTCTGAGCCGTCTCTCGTCTCGCTGCGGATGTTGCCCACGACCAGTTCGACAATGTCCTCCAACGTCACCAGTCCCGTCATGACGCCGAACTCGTCGACCAGCAGCATCAGGTGCTGGCCACTGGTCTGCATCTCGCTGAGCACGCGCTGCAGTGAAGCGCGCTCCGACTCCACCGGCGCTTCGCGCATCACCGCGCGGACCTGTTCCGCCTGGTTGCCCCGCGCGAGCTCGGCCAGCACGTCCGAGCCATGCAGGTAGCCGATGTAGCCGTCGGCCGAGCCTGAGCGGACGGGCAGCCGCAGAAAGCCCGCCTCGCCAAACACCCGTCCCGCCTCCTCCAGCGTGGCCTGCGCGTCAATCGAGCGAATGGCAGTGCGCGCGGTCATCACCCGCCGCACTTGCGTCTCCCCCAAACGCAGCGCGCCCAGCAGAAGCGACGTATCCTCGCCGTCGATCTCGCCTTCTTCCCGCGCCTGCACGATCGCCGTGCGCAGTTCGCCCAGCGAGAGCGCCGAGCCAGCCTCGGCCGCCCCACCAACGATGCGCAGCCAGATGCGCGACGTCCAATCCAGCGCGATCACGGCCGGCGTCGTGAACCGCGACCACCAGGTCAACGGCAGCGAGTAGTACCGCGCAACCGACAGGTTGTGCTGGAGCGCAACCGACTTAGGACCGATCTCACCGAAGATGACTAACAGCACCGTCACGGCGACGGTGGCCACAATGATGCTCAGCCCACCACCGCCGCCGACCAGATCCTGCGCGATCACCCCGCCGACCGTTGCCGCCCCCGTATTGACGAGGTTGTTACCAATCAGGATCGAGGCCAGCAGCCGCCGCGGCTCACGCAGCAGCGCGGCTGCGCGATCAGCGCCAGGCAGGCGCCGGCGACGCTCATGCTCCATCCGCACGCCTTCGATCGACAGGTATGACGTCTCGGCGCTCGAGAAGAATGCCGAAAGCGCCAGCAGCCCCACCAGCAAAACGAAGTACTCAACCACAGTCTGACTCTCCGAGCGCAGCGCGTTGCTTTCTCTACGCTACCCTGCAGACATGGCCTCACCTACTGACACCTGCACGATCAGCCGCGCTGCTGAGCTCATCGATGTCGACGCAGACGCGCTGCTGGACGAGATCCGCCGGGCCGCGGCCGAAGCGGAGCGACCATCGGCGCGCGATTGAACGATCCCCGGCCCGGCGCTCAGTGTGAGCGTCTTCGTCGGAGGCAAGTTCGCGGTAGCGGAACGCGACCGGCCAGGCTCGGATGACTGGCGCCTCCGCCTGCTGTGAAACAGCCATGAGCCGACCCCAGCCCCGCTACCGCACGGTAATCTTCGACCTCGACGGCACCCTGGCTGACACCGAACCGCTAGTCATCGGCTGCATGCTGGAGACCATCAACGCGCACGGACACGCCGTCGACGAGGCGCAGCTGCTGCGCTATATCGGTCCGCCGCTGCCCGTGATGCTGCATCACATGCTGGGACTGGGCGCTGAAGCGGCGCAGCCGATCTACCTCGACTACTTGCGCCGATACGAGTCCGACTACATGCCCAGCACGACGCCGCTGCCAGGCGCGGAACCACTGCTCGACGCGCTACGCGATGCGGATGTGCCGCTCGCCATCGTCACCAACAAACGTGAGGATGCTGGCCGCAAGACCGTTGATCTGCTCGGCTGGGGCGACCGCTTCCGCACGATCGTCGGCGCGGATACCGCCAGCGATCCCAAACCGCACGCCGCGCCGCTGCTGCACGCGCTCGACATCCTGCACGGCGCGCCCGAGCACACAGCGATCGTCGGTGACACCGAGTCCGACATGGGCGCCGGGCGCAACGCCGATTTCGCCGGCGTGATCGGCATTGTGGGCGTACGCGACGCTGACTTCCTCCGTCGCCAGGGCGCGACTCACGTCGCCGACAACCTCGCCGCCGTGCAACGGCTGTTGTTGGCCTAGCACGACCGCGCTGCACCATCGCGCTGCACGGCGTGCTACTCGTTCCGCTACTGATTGAAGACCGGCTCGCGCTTCTCCAGGAAGGCGGTGACCGCCTCCGTGTGCGACGGCAAGCGACGCGACTCGCGGTCGCGCGCGCCCTCGCGCTCCATCACCCGCGACAGGTCCGGCTCGCTGACGTTGTCGTTGAGCAGCGTCTTGATCTTGCGCACCACTGCAGTCGGGTTGTTGGCGAGCTCCGCGGCCTTGGCCAGAGCCGTATCGAAGAGCTCATCCTGGGGCGTAACCGCCGAGACGAGGCCGATGCGGTACGCCTCCTCCGCTGGCACCATTCGGCCCGAGAGGCAGATGTCGGTGGCGTGGCCAAGCCCCACGAGCTGCGCCAGCAGCCGTGTCGAACCCAGCTCAGGGACGAGCCCCACTCGGACGAAGCGGATCGAGAGCTTCGCGCCTTCCGCCGCGTAGCGGACATCTGCCGGCAGCGCGAGGGTCAGTCCGACACCAACGGCATAGCCGTGGATCGCGACGACGACCGGCTTCGACTCGCGGATCAGTTGCGTCCAGTTGACCGCACGGCCGGCGCGGCCACTCGCTTCAGGGTCGTCAGCGAGGCGTTGGTTGAATCCCTGCAGGTCAGCGCCGGCGCAGAAGGCGCGGCCCTCGCCGGCGATCAGGATTGCGCCGATCCCATCGGCCTCGTTCCAGGCCTGGATCTGCTCGGTCATCTCGGTCGCCATCTGATCGGTCCAGGCGTTCAGCTTCTCTGGTCGATTGAGGCGAATCACCCCAACGCGGCCGATCGTCTCGGCCAGGATCTGTTCGTAGCTCATGGGACGCACTTCCTTTGTGCAGCTTGTCGTCGGTTGAGCAGTCTATATGGCGCAGTTGACAGGCCACAGCCTGACCGTGTCGATGGCGCATCGCAGGCATGCTCGGCTCTCTAGTATTCGCACATGACACGCACCGTCACTCGCACCGTCGAACTGCGCGACGCCCGTGGTCTCGAGATCACCAGCCGCTCCGGCCACTTATTGATCGTGACCGAGGCCGGCCGCGTCGATGTTGCAGTGGACGGCCTCGTCGATGCCAAGCCAGGCGACGCCAATCAGCGTGGCGGCAAGCGTCAGGTGTGGCGAGAGAACCAGCGGCTGCACATCCGTTCGCGCAACGGCAGCCAGGCGCTCACTGTGCGCTGTCCGCCTGGCACCGACGTGGTCGCCGGTAGCGACTCCGGTCAGGTCGAGCTGCGGGGCGACTTCGGCGACGTCCGACTGCGCAGCGCCAGCAGCCAGATCAAGGTCGACCGCGCCCGCTCGGCTGAGGTCCGCACCAAGAACGGCCGCATCCGCGTCGCGGGGGTGCACGGACAAGTCTCGGCTGCATCGGCCTCAGGCGCCATCGATGTGGAACGCGCCCATACCGCCCGTGCGATGTCGATCAGCGGACGCATCAAGCTGCAGCAGATCGTCGGCACGGCCCACGCGCTCAGCGTCAGCGGCAGCGTCGAGGTCGACACCGACGGAGCCGGTGACATCAACGTGGGTACCGTCTCAGGTAGCGTCAAGGTCCGAGTCCCCACCGACCGCGCCCCACGCGTCCGCGCCAAGCGGAAGTCAGGCCATCTCAACGTCCGCTGTCCGCAGGGCGACGACCTCACGATCAACGTCGCGAGCGTCTCCGGTGCGATCACAGTCGACCAACTTCACTAGCGTCAGACAAATGCCCACACCGACGCCAGCCGCCGCTGCTACTACTACCAGTGCCGCTACTACCAACATGGTCGTGGGCGCAGTCGTCTTCACCGACATCGTCAGCTTCACCGAGTACACAGCCGTCGCCGGCGACGAAGCGGCCAACGAGCTGCTAACGGCACAGGAGCTGATCGTCGACGACCTCCTCCCAGCCGACGCGCGCTTGGTGAAAGAGCTGGGCGACGGACTCATGCTCTGGTTCGCCAGTGCGGATGCCGCCCTCGAAACGTGCTTACAGCTCATGCAGCGGTTCGAGCGGCACTCAATCGACACACTCCAGCCGCTCTGGGTGCGGATGGGTATCCACTGGGGCCGCCAGACCCGTCGCCGCTCGGACTTGATCGGCCACGACGTCAACCTCGCCGCGCGCATCGCCAACGAGGCCGGCGCGGCCGAACTGCTGCTGTCGGAAGCTACCCGCAACCAGCTGGACCTGCGCCACCGCCAGGTGGAGTTTGAGGAGCTTGGCCCTGTGATCATGAAGGGCATTCCCGACCCGGTCCACCTCTACCGCGCCGTCCCAACGCTGGGCTGAGCGCGACGCCGCACGCCAGCGGGCACGCGCGAGCGACTACTCTGCGACGCGTGGACACCGTTGAGCCCGACCTGCAACGCCGTTGGCAGCGCAACCTGCAGCTGTATCCGTGGTTCTATTTCTTCCACGACCTGCAGTTCTGGCTACCGCTCTGGATCGTGTTTGCGATTGACGACGTCGGACTGAGCTGGTCGGAGGTGGGCACGATCGGCCCCGCGTTCTATGTCATCACTTCCTTCGGGCAACCACCGGCTGGAGCGCTCGCCGATCGTTTCGGGCGGCTGCGCATCATACGCGCATCGCTGGTCATCTACATCGTCTTCATCCTCTGGTTCGCGTTCGCAGGGTCATTCTGGCAAGCGGCCGTCGCCTGGGCGCTGTGGGGCACGGCGATGGTCATGCTGACTGGCACAGACAGCGCATTCCTGCACGACACGTTGCAGGCGCTGGGGCGCAGCCGTGAATTCGAGCGAACAGCCGGTCGCGCCTTCGCTGTGCGAGCGGTGGCGATGGTGCTCGCGACCTTCGGCGGCGGCGTGATCGCCGACTTCATCGGTACTCAGGCGACAGTGATCATGGGCTCGATCGGGACCGCCATCGCGCTCGCCATCACGATCCGCTTTCGCGAGCCGCCGCGTGACGCAGGGGACGGTGCGACGCCCGCGCCGTCGTATCTCAGCCTGATGCGCGAGACGCTGGGACTCGCCGCGCGCACACCGACGATTCGCTATTCGCTGATCTTCACCGCCCTACTGATCGCCTCGCTGGTACCCGAGTTCTACCTGCTGCAGCCCTTCCTCAAGAATCAAGGAGTGGAGGTGGGCTGGGTCTTCACCGCGCTACAGGCGCCAGCGCGAATCGCGACGGTATTCGCGGCTGCCTTGGCGTTCTGGTTGGCGCTGCGCTTCGGGATCGTGCGCACGCTGGCCTCAATGCCGTTCTGGATTGTGCTGGTCTACAGCGCGATTGCATTGTTCGACCACCTGGGCGCGATCGCCTTGTTCGTGATTCTCGGTCTGGCGCGAGGCGCGCAGATGCCGTTGATGGAGGGGTACCTCAACCGACGCATCCCCTCGCATCTGCGGGCCACGGCGCTGTCGCTCAATCACATGGGCTGGGCGCTGATCATGCTGCCCTTCCTGCCAGTCTTCGGACACGCCGTCGGTGCCTATTCGCTGCCCACCGTGTTTCTCGGCCTGGCGGCGTTCTATGGACCGCTGCTGTTGATCATCATGATCCTGTGGGTCCGCGCCGATCGCAACGAACGGGCGTCTGCCCGCCGCGTTCTGGAAACCACAGCAACGCGCCGCACCAGCGCCGAGCACAGTCAGTTCGACTGATTGATGAGAGGATGTCCCGATGGCCAACCGACTCGCCGGCAAGTCTGCAATCATCACGGGTGCCGGATCGCGTGCCGAGGGCATCGGCAACGGACGCGCCACCGCCATCTGCTTCGCCCGCGAAGGGGCCGATCTGCTACTCGTTGATCGTGACGAGACGGCTGTGCAGGCGACGCTCGAGATGATCCGCGCTGAGGGGTATGAAGCCGCCATTGCCGTCGCCGACGTCACCTTAACCGAAGATTGCGCCCACATCGTCGCCGAGGCTGTCAACCGTTACGGCAAGCTCGACATCCTGCACAACAACGTCGGAATCGGCGGACGGGGCACGGTCGAGGAGATTTCGGAAGCGGAATGGGATCACGTTCAGCGCGTCAATGTCACGTCGATGATGCTGACCTGCAAACACGCCGTGCCCGCCCTGCGACAGAACGGGGGCGGCGCGATCATCAACGTCTCCTCCATCGCCGCCCTGCGCCCACGCGGGCTGACCGCCTACAGCGTGAGCAAGGCCGCGGTCGCGACGCTGACGCAGGCGCTGGCGGTCGACCACGGCCGCGACGGTATCCGCGCCAACTGCATCATGCCCGGCCCGGTCTACACGCCGATGGTCTACGCCGCTGGTATGCCCGACGAACTGCGCGAACGCCGCAAGAACGCGAGCCTGCTCAGACGGGAGGGCGAACCGTGGGATATCGCCTGGGCTGCCGTCTATCTCGCCAGCGACGAGGCCAAGTACATCACCGGAGTGATCCTGCCCGTCGACGGCGGCGTCACGGTCCGCGGACCTGATCGCTAGCGAGCCCTCGGCTGACGTTTATTCCGAGTCTTCGATTTCGAAGTCAGTCGGCAATTCATACACTGCGGCGTCGCCTGCATCCTCGCCCGCCTCAGCATTCGCCAACCATGCGCCGACGACCACGGTCGTGCCATCGACCTCCGTGACCCAGCCAAACTCTGCGCGCTCGCCAGCCTCAATCGGGCTCACGGGCCCAAGCACGCCGAGTTCAACCCACTGATCATCGATCAGCTCGAACACGTAGGCTGCGCCGCTGCGGTACGTACCAGACTCCGGGTGCGCACGGTGCGGCGAGCCCACCACCATCAGGTCACCCTTGACGTCGAGCGAGTAGCCGAACCAGTCGCCTGGTTGTAAATCGGAGGGTTGCAGCTTCGTGTGAAAATTCCAGAGGTTGTCGAGCTTCCAGACGTAGACGGCGCCGCTGCTCCAGGATGGTTGATCATGGTCATACGCGCCCGACGCCAACCAGCGGCCGTGCAATGCCACCTGAGAACCCAGACGGTCCGCCGCCGCGCCATCCGATGCCAGGAGCTTGCCGGTGAAATTCCAGGTGTTGTTGTAGAAGTGCCAGACGAAGATCGCGCCCGCGTCCTCGGCGATCGTGTCGTCGCCCGGCGCTCCGACGACCAGGATGTTGTCGTACAGCTCAATATCGCGTCCGAACATGTGCCGGTCGCTGGGGTTGTTCGGGCGGAAGACCGCCTCGGGCTGCCACAAACCCTTGCGCTGCACATAGGCAGTGACCGAACCAACTTCGCCCTGCTCACCCGATGCGAGCGCCATCGGATCCTGCCAGGCCGCGATCGCGATTCGATCGCCCGAGATCGACGCGCTCCAGCCGAGCGACGCGCCAGCGCGCGGCGTCTCCGGCAGCAGCGTGCCTGTGCGACGCCATTCCCCGCCGATCTTCTCGTAGACGTAGGCGACCCCCGAATCTTCGAGCTTCACCCCGTCGATCCCGACGACGTCCTCATACGGCGCACCGATCACGAGGCGACCGTCGCCCAACGCCAGCCAGCGGCCAAACCAACCATGGGGGTCGGGAAACTCGGGAACCAGGTATGCGGTCTCAGACCAGACGTTATCGATGCGCTCGAAGACAAAGACCGCACCAGTGTCTGGACCTTGTGCGTCGTGATACGGCGCTGACACGGCGAGCACATCGCCCTCGATCGCCGCCCCCCAGCCATACTCGTCTCGCTCCGACGGGTGACTGGGGGTGAGCGCGACGCCTTCAGCCAACCAGCGCCGGACCGGGGGGATGCTATCCCCCGCGTCCGAGGGCTGTTCGCCGGTAGACATCTGCTCTTGCCCGCCGTAGGCGCCAGCGCCGTATCCCTGTGCCTGCTGGCCTGACGTCTGTTGCGCGTCCGTCTGCGCTGCCGTTGACTGCGGCACGGAGGCGGATCGTTGTTGCTCGGCTGGCTGGCCCTGCCGAGCCTCCGCCGAGTCCTCGGTCGCGTCAGCCTGCGGTACGTCTAGCGACCTAGCCTGCTGGGTCTGCGATTCTCGTTCGGTCTGTTGGGACTGCTGGACGGACGGTTCGGTCCCGGCCTCTTGTGCAGCGGACTGCTCCTGCTGCTGAGACTGCTGGGGCTGCGCGTCGGCAGCTTCTTCGTTGCAGGCGGTCGCCGCGATCGCAGCGGCGAGCAGCGCACTGAGCAACGAGCGCATGAGACGCATTCGCATTATGGATCCCATGCCAATCACACAACTCGCTCAGCAGCCACCGCGCGGCCGTGACTGGCGATTAGCGTATCGACAGGTCGCGTGTAGGGGCTACCTCCGATAGAGCGGTTGGCGTTTCTCACGGAATGCCGCCTGCGCCTCAGCCGCGTCAGGGCCAGACATCGTCGCCTCTTCCATCGAGAGCGACAACGGCAGCACCAGGTTGGAGACGTGCTTGATCCATTTGTTGATCGGCACCTTGGAAGCGGAGATCGCAGCCAGCGGACCGTTCGATAGGCGCTCGGCCAGCGCCAACGCCGTGGCCATCAGCTCATCGTCCTCGACGACATCGTGCACGAGACCTAGCGCCTGGGCCTGTTCAGCGCGGATGTGCTCACCGGTCATCAGAAAGTACTTGGCGCGTGAGGGCCCCACCAGCATCGGCCAGATCACGCCGCCACCATCACCCGCGCTGATCCCCATGTTGACGTGCGTGTCACCCAAGACGCCTGAGCGCCCCATGTAGACGACGTCCGCAAGCAGCGCGACCGTCGCGCCCAGGCCGAGCGCGTAGCCATTGACGGCGCAGATCACCGGCTTCTCGCAGTCCAGCCAATTATCGACGATCAGCCGCGCTTCGTTCATTCGATTCAGATAACGCCCGCCCATCGGCTCGTCGCGGTCGGCGGAAAAATCTCCGCCGGCGCAGAAGGCGCGGCCGGCGCCGGTCAAGACCAGCACCCGCACCGCGGGGTCGCGGTTGGCGTCGAGCGGCAGCGTCGCCAGCTCGCGGTGCATCGCCGAGTTGACCGCGTTCAGCTTCTCGGGTCGGTTCAGCGTCGCCACGGTCACCCCGTTCGAGCGTGTGGCGATGTCAATCGTCGTGTAGGCGTCAGGATCCAGGGTCATGCGATCATCTCCAGGCTGTTAGCAATCGAGTTGCGCCGCGAGGTCGTGGAAGTCATCCGCAACGATGTCGAAGGATGAATCGGGTGTGAGGTCTGCGGGGAAGTTCGGGCCTGACTCCTCAGGACGGGGCACGAAGGCAGTGCGCATGCCTGTCGCGGCGGCCGCCAGCAGGTCGCCCTGATGGGCAGCGACCATGAGCACCTCGTCGGTGCGACATCCGAGCAGTTCGGCCGCGCGCTGATAGCACTGCGGCTCGGGCTTGAATGCGCCGGTGAGCTCCGCCGAGAGCACGCAGTCCCACGCGAGTCCGCCAAACTTAGCCATGTTGACCAGCAGCTCCACGTTGCCGTTGGACAGCGTCGATACCACAAATCGCGACCGAAGCCGCTGCAACCCTGCGGGCGAATCCGCCCATGGACGCAGCCGATGCCAGGCGCGGTTCAGCTCCCGCACCGCCTCCTCATCCGCCTCGACGCCTAGCTCACTGAGGAGGAGGTCGAGCATGCGACGGTGCAACTGATCGGCCGTCTGAAATGGCAGCTCGCCGTCGCGGACGAGCCGCATCCCACCGGCGTACCCCTCGCGCCGCCAGCGATCGGTGAACAGGCCGGCATCCGCTTCGACGCTGTGACGTGTGAGGAACGACGCGACTTCGTCCGACACTGAGGAGCGCCAATCCACCACGGTGCCGAAGACGTCAAAGGTGAGGGCGCGCACGCTGCTCAGGTCGTTGGGCATCGGTCGACTACAGAATCTGACTGAGAAACAGCTTCGTGCGTTCCTCGCGCGGATTGGTGAAGAAGTGCTCGGGCGTGCCTTGCTCAACCAGCTTGCCTTCGTCGAAGAACACGAGCCGATCGGCCACTTCCCGAGCAAATCCCATCTCATGCGTGACGACCAGCATCGTCATGCCCGATTTGGCCAACTCTTGCATGACGTCGAGCACTTCCTTGATCATCTCAGGGTCCAGCGCCGAAGTCGGCTCGTCGAACAGCATGATCCGCGGCTGCATCGCCAAGGCCCGCGCGATCGCGACGCGTTGTTGCTGCCCGCCCGAGAGCTGGGCGGGGAATTTATCCGCCTGTTCGGGGATGCCCACGCGCTCGAGCAGCTGCATCGCCAGGGTCTCAGCTTCGAGCTTCGGCAGGTGCCGCACCTTCTGTGGACCCAGCGTGATGTTGCTGAGGACAGAAAGGTGCGGAAACAGATTGAACTGCTGGAAGACCATCCCCACTTCCGAACGGACCGCCGCGAGCGCACGCACGTCCTCGTTCATTTCGATGCCGTCGATCACGATGCGGCCGGCGTCATGCTCCTCGAGCCGGTTCAGACAGCGGATGAAGGTGGACTTGCCCGAGCCGGACGGACCGAGAATCACGACGATCTCGTGCTCCTTGATGCTCAGGGAAACGTCGTCGAGCGCCTGGAAATCGCCGAACCATTTGTCGACGTGCTCGGTCACGATGATGTCCGGCGCATCGGCCAGCCGCGGCGAAACCAGCTCGGTGGCGGCAGGTTCAGTCGGTGGCGGCGCAGCCTTGAGGCCTGCCGGCTCCGCAATGATGTCCACCGGCGATAGCTCGTTTGACATCGCTCATCCTTCAGCTGCGGCGACTGTTGAAATCCTAGCGCGTGCCCTTAGCGTTCGCCGATCCCCTGCGCGCGCTCGACGCGCTGCGAGATGCGCGACATCATGAACGCGACGACCCAGAACACGACGGCGACGAACACGTAGGCCTCAATCCGGTCGGGAATGAACTCCGACTGCGCGATCGCCGAGTCAGCGTTTCCCTTCAGCTCTCGCAAAGTCAGGATCACGGTCACCAGCGTCGTGTCTTTCCAGATCGCGATGGCCTGCCCGACGATCGGCGGAATCGAAATCCGCAGCGCCTGGGGCAGGATGATCGTTTGCATCGATTGCCAGTTCGTGAGTCCGACGGCGCGCGCTGCCTCGTACTGCCCCTGCGGCAGCGCCTGCAGCCCGCCGCGGATGTACTCGGCCATGTAGGCCGCGGTGAACACCGCCAGCACGACCATCGTGCGGACGATCAACTCACCGCCGATGATGTCGTCGAGAATGAACAGGGCGACGAACAACCAGCCCAGCAACGGCGCGCCACGCACCACCTCGATGTAGGCCGTGCAGGTCCATTTGATCGTCCGCATCGACGAGGCGCGACCCACTGCGAGCGGGATCGCCACGAGCAGACCGCCGACAATCGCGACCGGCGCCAGAATCAGGTTCAGCACGAAGCCGTCAAACTGACGTGCCGCAGCGCCACCGGCCGCCATCAGGATGACGAGCACGATCGGCAGCGACAACGCCAGTAGTGCGCCAACGACGCGCTGCTGCCAGCTACGTCGCACGGATGTCTCACGCGGCATCCAGACAGTCAGGAAATAGCCCACGTAGAGCAGGCCGATCGCCGCGAGGAACCAAATCGAGGACCAGATTGCCGCGCCGCCGTGCGCCATCAGGAACACGACGAACCCACCGGTCAAGACAACGAAGAGATTGTCCCGCCGCCCGAGGCTGGACCAGGTGCCGTAGGCGAGTCCGATCAGGAACATGACCACAGCGATGCTGACCCACAGCCGCCAGGCATCTTCGCGCGGAAACGAACCGGCGAAGAGCAGCCAGCGATTGGCGGTGACCACCTTCCAGTTGGCTTCGAAGAAGACGAACCAGATGATTCCAGCGAGCAGGAGACCCATGATCCCGGCGGAAACGATCGTCAGCAACGTCCCACCCGCTGAGGGGAAGAGGTTGCGATGGATCCATTCCCTCGCCTTGACACTGAACGGCCGCCGCGCTCGCTGGCGGTGCGGCGGCAGCACGACGCGGGCTGGATTCTGCGCGGGAATGTTGGTCATCGCCCCCGCCTCACAACCGATGCGCAGTGACGCGCGCGTTGAGCAGATTCATGACCGCTGAGATCGCAAATGAGATCAGCATGTAGGTCACAATGATCACGAAGAACATCTCAAGCGCGTGTCCGGCTTTGTTTTGAATGATCGTCGCCACACGGAACAGGTCGTCGTAGAGCACCGCATAGGCCAGCGATGAATTCTTGTTCACGTTGAGATACTGGTTGGTCACCGAGGGAATCATCTGGCGCAGCGCCTGCGGCAAGATAATCAGGCTGAGTCGCTGATAGCCCGACAGGCCGATGGCATTGGCCGCTTCCGTCTGCCCGCGCGGCAGCGCCTGGATGCTAGCGCGCACAATCTCGGCGATGAACGAACCTGTGTAGGCCGTCAGCCCCAGCACCAGCGCGGCGAACTCCGGCTTGATCACCATGCCCTCGGCGTACTGGGTCCCCTCGATGATCGGACGGTCGATCGAGACGACGACGCCCAGCAGCAGAAATGAGACGAGCGCTACGCCCGAGAAGATGCCGAGTGCCCAACGGTTCGCAAACTGAGGCAGTCCCGTTTCGCGTTCGAGCTCCTGTCTGGCTGAGCGAATCCGCATCGCAACCAGCCCCGCTGCAAGCAACGCAATAACCCAGACGCCGACGAACCAGTCGGGCACGCCCCACAATCCGGCCGACGGCACCGGCCAGGGAATCGCAATGCCGCGGTTCGAGAGGAAGAAAAAGTCCCCGACATTGAGGACGTTCTGGATGATCGGCGCGCCGACCAGCAGGATCGCATACCACAGCACGACCTGCACCAGCAGTGGCGTGTTGCGGAAAATCTCGACGAATAGCATCGCCATCCGCGCGACCAGCCAGTTGGATGAGAGCCGCGCGACGCCGACGACCACGCCAACGATCGTGGACAGCACGATCGCCACGACCACGGCGCGTAGTGCTGACCACACGCCGACCAGATACATCGTCAGACGGGAATTGGTGACGCCATCGACATCGGTCAGCCACTGCGAGCCAACGGCAAACCCAGCCGGCTCGTTCAGAAATCCGAACCCGAATTCGCCAAGGTCCAGGGAGGTATAGACGTACCAAAACACGACCGCCGTCGCCGCGACATAGAGCGCCTGTTGCAGCACATTACGGAACCCGCGCCGGTAAAACAGCGGGACGTCGCTGGAGGAGCTGGGCCGTGAGCTCGGCGGCGGCGCGGGAGCTTGTGCGGACATATCTCTCCGTGCCTGATTGCTCGAGCGCGCGCAGCTCCGCTATATGTTACTCGAGCAGTGGCGCCTTTCGGACCGAATCTGACCGAGCAGGCGCAGACGCCAGGGAGGGTCGGATCTTGACGAACGCAGAGAGGCCGCCCTTGCGGGCGGCCTCTCGTTTCAGGTCTGCCGAAAACGCGCGCGGTTTAGCGGTACGGCAGCGCGTAGAGGATGCCGCCGGTACCTGGCGGACAGTTGCGCTTGTCCTCCGAGGCGAGGGCGTTCAGCGAGCAAGCGCGCGGTACGGCGCTGCCCACGTTGTTCTCGTAGATCTCACCGTAGTTGCCGACCTCGGCGATCGCACGCTGAATGAACTGCGCACCAACTGAGTCGAAGCCGAGCGTCGAGGCGGCAGCGCCCTCGTAGGACACGCCGAGCAGCCGGGCGACCGCCGTGTTCGGCGGGTTCGCCGCCAGCGCCGCCACGTTCGACTGGGTCACATCCATCTCCTCGGCGGTGATCAGGCCGTGCACGACCCAGTTCACGACGTCCTTCCACTCGGAGTCGTAGTCGCGGACGCCTGGGCCGAGCGGTTCCTTGGAAATCAGCTGGCCCAGGATCTCGAATTCACTCGCGTTTTCGAGCACGCCGATGCGGGACGCCAGGTTGGACTGGTCAGCCGTCCAGACGTCACAGCGACCAGCGATAAACGCGTCCTGCGTCTCCTGGTCAGAGCCGCCCAGTGGCGTGTAGCTCAGACCGATGTCCGTGAAGTGATCGGCGAGATTCTGCTCGGTGGTCGTACCGGACTGCACACAGATGGTGGCGCCGTCCATGTCCGCGGTGGAGCCGATGCCCGCATCAGCGTGCACCGCAAATCCCTGGCCGGTGTAGAAGGTCGTCTGCGCGAAGTCGACTGCCAGCTCTCGGTCGCGCGACGCGGTGATCGTGGTCGTACGAATCAGCACGTCGATCTCGCCGTCTGCCAGCAGCTCGAACCGGGTCGAAGCATCAGAGGCGTCGACCAGCTCCAGGTCGACCTCCATGGCCGCCGCGATCGCCTTGCAGAAATCAACGTCAAAGCCGACGACCGCCCCGTCGGGCTCGCGGAATCCGAACAGCGGCTGGGTCTGCTTGACGCCGCACTTCAGAGCGCCGCGATCCTTGACGAGCTGCACCGTATTGCCGCGCGGCTCGCCCGAGACCTGCGTCGAGGGCTGATCCTGTTGCTGTTGCGTCACCTGTTGTTGCTGCTGTTCGGTCGCCTGCGCCTGCTGATCATCGTCATCAGACGTGCACGCGCCAATCACCGCGCCCGCGACCAGCGCGGCACCGGCGAACAGCAGCGCGCTGGTCAGCCTGCGTCCTTTCAGTGTGGGCAATCTCATACGTTCGGCCTGCCTTTCACAGCTCGCTCCGTGCCGCCGTGCAGCACGACGGCATCATGCTCTGCGGCGAGTATACACAGGCGCGCGGCCCCGCCTCTTGCTGACATGCTCGCCGAAACGGTCAGCGTTGCGATGCCGGCACGTCGAAATGGAACAGTCGGGCTGCGTTGAGACCGAGAATCTTGGCCCGCTCGTCGTCCTCCAGGTCTCCCATCGTTCGCTCGATCGCCGCAGCCGAGTGCGGCCACGAGCCCTCATGGTGGGGGTAATCGTTGGCCCACAACAGGTTGTCTACGAGGCCGTACTTGCGCGCCAGGTCGATCCCCGGCGCGTCGTCCTGGAAGGAGCCGAAGCAATGCGCGCGGTAGTAGTCCGAGGGCAGCCCCTCGAGCTTGGGGAAGGCCCACATGTGGTGCTTGTGATAGGCCTCGTCCATCGCGGTGAGCGCCCACGGGATCCAGCCGATGCCTGCCTCGATCGTTCCGGCCCGCAGCTGGGGGAAGCGCTGGAAGACACCCGAGGCGCACATGTTGATGATCGGTTCCATCGTCATGGCCAGCGAGTGAAAGACGTAGTTGGTCACTGCGCCACCGTTGCCGCGCGCCCCGCGCGGGTCACGGCCCGTCGAAACGTGGAACGTGATCGGCAGCCCCGTCTCCTGGACCGCCGCCCAAAGCGGGTCGAACTCGGGCAGATTGTAGTTGCGAGAATCCTCGCCCGTCGGTCCCCAGACGGGCTTGGCCGGGAAGGAGAAGCCGCGGAAGCCGCGCTCCGCCGAGCGCTGAATTTCAGCGATGGCGCCGGGAATATCACCAGTGGCGACGCAGGCCAGGGGCGAGGAACGATCGTAGGTGTCGCCAAAGGTCTCCCAGGCCCAGTCGTTCCAGGCCGCGCACATCGCGTTGGCGAAGACGGGATCGGCCGTCGCCCACATCGAGAGCCCCTTGTTGGGGAAAATGATCTCGGCGTCGACGCCATCGCGATCCAGATCGCGGGCGCGCTCCTCGGGGAAGGCGTTGCCGTGCTTGTCGCGCAAGAGGTCTTCGCCGGCCAGCTTGAGGTCGCGGATCTTCGTCGGACGGTGACCCTCAGTCACCTGCCAGCGGACCCCGTGCTCGTCGACCTCGATGCGCGGCAGCCGGTGGCGGTAGCGCTGGTCGATCCGTCGCTCCCAGAGGTCGACCGGCTCGTGCACGTGGCAATCGGCGGAGACCATGAAGTACTTGTTGGGGTCGCCCGGTCGCGCGCTGCGCGCCCAGCCTTCGGCCCCTGGCGTCAGGGTACGGTGTGCGGGAATCTCATATCCAACCGGATCAGCCGAGGAGCGTTCAGCAGTGACCATCTGCAATTCCTTCCGTATGTAGCAGGCTGTCGCTGCTCGACACCATCCTGCGCGACGTCATCAGACGGAGTCTACTCCGCTGGGTGGCGCGGTGGTCAGCTCCAGCCGTGAGTGCGGACCGGGATGATCATAGTCCAGGGCGCTCGTCTCGATCACGCCGCTCTCCGGCACTGGCAGATCGATGTACTCAGGATCCAATCCCTCCGAGGGCCAGAAGCGCAGCCGCACCGCGAGGGCGCGGTCGGGGATCGCATGCTCCGTTTCGGCCGCCCCGCGAGCGGAGTGAAACCAGTCGCCCTCCGACGCGCCGTCGCCAAACAACCACGACCCAAACCACATCATCGGCTGGCCGAAGTCGGAGGTTTGCGCGTGCCAAATAATTCGCAGGGTGTTCATGGATGCTGGGTACGCATGGATTAGGTGTCCGTGAAATTCGGTCGCCGCTTTTCTGAGAAGGCCTTCGGCCCTTCGATCGAGTCGTTCATGCCCTGCAGATTTTGCTCGATCGCCGAGCCGAACTGCTGCGCCATCAGCGGTTCCATGTAATAGCCCCGATAGAGCGCCTGCTTCATGTTGCGCACTGCGCGCGGCGCGAGATACAGCATCCGCCCTGCGTAGGCGAGCGCCGTCTCCAGGACGAGTTCGCGCGGCACGACGCGCTGCACCCAGCCGAGCTGATAGCAGCGCTCAGCGTCGTACTGGGTGTCTCCCCAGAGCGTCAGCTCCATCGCTGAACCGAGCCCCAGCTGGCGGGTCAGCGGGGCCATCCAGCCCGCGCCGCCCATGTTCCAGCGGGCTTCGGCGATCCCCACTTTGGCCTCTTCCGACATGATACGGATGTCGCACTGCATCGCGTACATGAATCCGCCAGCGACGGCCCAGCCGTTGATCGCGGCGATCGTCGGTTTCCAGAGATTGAGCGACTCGGACAATGGCACGGGATTCTTGCGGCGTGAGATGATCGACGCTGGGCCGTCGCGTCCCTCACGCTCGGCCTCACGCGTCTCGGCGGTGTTGATCAGGTCAGCGCCCGCGCAGAACGCGCGCCCCGCCCCGGTCAGCACCGCGCAGCGCGCATTGGGGTCGTCGCGGTACTCGACGAACGCGTCATACAGCGCGTCGCTCAGGCCGTCGCCGATCGCATTCAGGCGGTGCGGCCGATTCAGGGTGATCAGATAGACGCTGCCACCTTCGAGCTTGTCTACCGTGACGACGGGTCCAAAGGTCGACTGGGGCGTGTCGCGGCGATGCTTGGCCGGGTCATACGTCTCATACTCTGCCATGTCTTATCTCTGTCCCAGACTCTGCCATCTCGACGCCAAGTGAACGTCTCCGCGCGGCGCGGGAGTGGATATCACGCGCAAGATATATCACGCGCGAGGTCGCGCAAGGTACTGTACCTACAGCCTGAGTGAGTCGCGTGGACACACGAATGCCGTATCAATCGCCCATTGACTTCAGCGTCGCACTCGACGCCGACGCGCCACCGCTGATCTTCGACTACGACGGTGCGCCTGTGGCGATCGACCGCGAAGCGTCGCCGATGCAGTTTCAGTTCGCCGAGGACCACCGCCTGATAATCGGTGATCGCGAGTGGCGGCTCGTGCAGCTGCACTGGCATGTGCCCGCCGAGCACACCGTCGACGGCGCGGGCACCGCGATGGAGCTACATCTCGTCCACAAGGACGCCGACGAGGAGCTCGCGGTCTTCGGCATCCGTTATCAACTGGGCGAGGCGAACGCCGCCCTGCAATCGCTGATCGACGCGGCCCAGAGCGGTCTGGACGGTCAATCGGTCGTCGCCCGCACGCTGCTGCCTGCAGAGCAGCGCTATTGGCACTACACGGGATCGCTGACGGCCGAGCCGTTTCATGAACCCGTGCTGTGGTACGTCAGCGCCGCCGCGCCGACGCTCTCCCCAGACCAATGCGAATCCCTACGATGCCTCGCCGACGGGCCCAACGCCCGCGAGATCCAGCCACGCAACGGACGGCCGGTGCTCGTCTGCACGGGCATCACGATCCGCCCGAATCGGCTTTAGCCTCGTCGAGGCGACTGGCGACAGACTGGCGACACTGGCAACGGACCGAGGATGATCATGCCCCAAGTCACCACCACACTCGGCGCACTCGCGGGGGACACCGACGACGGTTGCCTCGTCTTTCGCGGCGTGCCGTTCGCGCAACCGCCCGTTGGCGAGCGGCGCTGGCGGCCGCCCGAACCGCTGCCGGCCTGGACCGGCGTCCGTGAGGCCAGCGAGTTCTCCGCCTCCGCTATGCAGCGGCGACTGCCCGGCGACGTCGGCGACCTGATCGGCATCCCCGCCCAGACGCAATCGGAGGACTGTCTCTACCTCAACATCTGGACGCCCGCCTGCGACGACCGTAAGCGGGCCGTGCTGGTCTGGATTCACGGCGGCGGCAACGTCGTCGGCTCAGGTACGCAACCACGTATCGACGGCAAGCATCTGGCGCTGACCGGCGATGTGGTGGTGGTCACACTGAACTATCGACTCGGCCTGTTCGGCTGGCTGCATGCGCCGATTCTCGGCGCCTACGGCAACGAAGGTCTGCTGGACCAGACCGCGGCGCTGTTCTGGGTGCGGCGCGAGATCGCCGCGTTCGGCGGCGACCCGGACAACGTCACGGTCTTCGGACAATCCGCCGGCGGATTCGATATCGCGCACCTGATGGCGATGCCAGCCGCCACCGGCGCCTTCGACAAGGCGATCCCGATGTCGGGCTCGCTGATCGAGACGATCACGAAGGTGGACGCGCGCGCCGTCGCCGAGAAGTTTCTGCTGCGCTTCGGCGGTTGGGACGATCCCGCGCGCATGCGGCAGGTCGACGCCAACGACCTGCTCGACTACCAGGTGGAGCTGAGCGGCGGCGGACTGGGCGGCGCCCGCTTTGGACCGGTCGCCGACGGCTATGCTCTCGGCCTCGACGCGGAAACGCGGATCGGGGCTGGCATCCAGACCAAAGGCATGCCCCTGTTGATTGGCCACACGAAAGATGAGTTCAATCTCTTCAGCTCGACCAGCCCCGACGCCAATGCGATGTCGGACAATGATCTACTCGCGGCCGCGACGGCCCCCTTTGGCGCGATGCGCGCGGCCGAGGGTGTCGACTGCTATCAGCGCGCCCGCGACGCACGCGGCGATCCGGCCGACCACCGCTCGGTCTGGAATGCGATCATGACCGACTCGATGTTCCGCATCCCCGCCGTGCGCACGGCCGAGGCGCAGGGGCGGCACACGCCTGAGGTCTGGAGCTATCGCTTCGATTACCCCTCGCCCGCCTACGACGGCCGACTCGGCGCCTGTCACTCGCTCGACATCCCCTTCATCTGGGGCACGTATCAGGCGGAGAACATGAAGCGCTTCTGCGGCGAGGCCTCGCCCCAGCTGGCGGCGTTGTCCGAGACGATGATGTCTACCTGGCTCGCCTTCGCCAAGACGGGCAATCCCAACAACGACCAGCTACCTGACTGGCCGACGTATCGATCCGATACACGCTCGGTGATGACGGTCAACCATGACTGCGCCGTCGTCGAAGCGCCGGGCGAGCAGGAGCGCGCGTTCTGGGCCTCGCTGGCCCCGCGCGAGATCGCCCGCACCGGCGGATAGCTCGCACAGACAGATAGACTGCAACCAACAGAGGCGAGGCAGGGGAGAGGACCGCTCTGATGAAAATCGAAACCGGATTCGGCGGCGGCTGGCTCGGCGGCATTCCCGAGCAGGTCCGAGCGCTCGAAGCGCAGGGCTTCGACTCCATCGTCGTGCCCGAGACCAAGCACAACTCACTCTTCCAGATGGCGCTCGCGGCCGAACACACCGAGCGCGTCGAGATCGCCTCCTCGGTCACGATCGCCTTCCCGCGCACGCCGATGATCATGGCGCAGGCGGTCTGGGACTTGCAGGAGCTGTCTCAGGGACGGATCAACATCGGACTCGGCTCACAGGTCAAAGGGCACAACGTCCGACGCTTCGGCGGCAGCTGGTCGCCACCCGCGAAGCGGATGGAGGACTACATCAACATGATGCGCGCCGTCTGGCACTCCTGGCAGACCAGCGAGCGGCCCGAGTTCATCTCCGACAACTACACCTACACGCTGATGACCCCGATGTTCGACCCAGGCCCGATCGACTACCCGATACCCAAGATCTCGCTGGCCAACGTCGGACCGCTGATGGCGCAGGTCGCCGGGGCCTGCGCCGACGGATTGCGCCCGCACGGCTTCATGACCCACAAGGTGATGCAGGAGACCGTCCTGCCCGCCGTGCAGAAGGGCGCCGCGCGGGCCGGCCGCAGCTTCGAAGCGATCGACATCTCCGTCGGCGGCTTCCTCGCCTTCGGCGAGACCGAGTCGGAGGTCGAGCAGGCGATCGACGCGCTGCGCACACCGATCTCCTTCTACGGCTCGACGCGGACGTACCACAAGATTTTCGAGGCGCACGGCTTCGACTCACTGGGCATGCAGCTGCACGAGCTATCGCTACGCGGCGAGTGGGACAAGATGGCCGACGCCGTCAACTTCGAAGTCGCCGCCGAGATGGCGCACGCCACAACCTGGGATGACCTCCCCAAATACGTGCGCAACAACCTGGGCTACGCCGGCCGCATCTCGCTAGGGCAATATGTGCAGGCCCAGGGCGAACAGGGCGAACGCAGCAGCTTCCGCTATCCCGGCTCAGGTGGCAGCCGCCCCAGTCGGGGAGGTGGCAAGCTCGACCCCGACCGCCTCAGCTGGCTAATGGACGAACTCAAGCCACTCGGCGCCCCCAACTCGGCCAGCTAGGCCGAGTACTCGACGGGATCGCTGTCCAACAGCATTGCCTGAAGGTTTTCCGTCGACACGCGCTCCTGCGCGTAACCGTCCGCGGCTGGTCCGAACTCCTGCAGCAACGTAGCTGCAATCTCAGGGTGCGACTCGACGCCAATAGATCGACGCTTCAGTCTCTGTGCCGCCCGGAGCGTTGTACCTGAACCGACAAACGGATCGAGTACCAAATCGCCTTCGTCAGTGAACAGCTTTATAAACCATGCCGGAAGCCACTCAGGGTAAGCAGCCGAATGCCCCGTGTTGTGCGCCACTGGCGAACCTTGCAGAACGTTCGTCGGCAGTACAAGTTTCTTGTCTGTCCAGTTCGCCATGTTTCGTCCGACTCCACTACCGGTGGCACTATCATGTCGTGAAAGGTCGTTCTCGCTCAGATTCTTCATCCGCTTCTCAGTCCAATCACCGATCGGTACTCGAACTGCGTCTTGATTCATCTTGAACTTCTTCGCCGCTGTAAAATGAAGGCAGCGTTCCCAGGCGTCACGGAAGCGATTGGGCCAATAGCCTGGCGCAGCTGTTGTTTTGTGCCAAATGTACTCTTCGACCCAACGAAAGCCACATTCGGATCGAAGCGCCTGAATCAATTCTAATACGTACGTGTGCCGCTCGCCGTTGACGCATTTTTCTTTGATGTTTAAGATGAATGAGCCGCTTGGAGAAAGAATGCGACGGAATTCCTCAGCGCGTGGCAAGAACCAATCGACATACACATCTGGCCGAATTCCGCCGTACGTGCGGGCACGGGCATCGGCATATGGTGGCGATGTAATAATCAAGTCTACGGAGTTCTCAGGGACACGGACGAGCTCTTCCAGGCAGTCTCCGACAAGAACTATCGGTGATGGACCAGACACCATTTCCTCCTATTCCAATCCCAAGTGGACTTGTCGGAACAGCGCGTTGCAGAGGTCAAGCGCATCAGGATCAACCTGCTCAACCGCTGACTGCGGCAGGTGCTTCATGATCCGTGCGGGTAGCTGTTCAAAGACTTGCTCCAATGCATCAGGTACGTTCGACGCCAAAGCGTAAAACGATCTCCCATCAATGGCGTACACGCCGTTCTGCAGATGTGACTCTTCCCGGAGCGGGCGGCGAGGCAGCACCATAACCAAGTAGGCCTTGCCGGTCGCATTCCAGCGTCTGAACTTCAAGTAATCCTCAAGTTTGCGAATGTTCGCATTCTTGTCACTTGTGTTCATCGTGTTATGTGCATTCTTAATCTCCGCGACCAGTCTACGCCTTTCATTCACCGCATCTACTGACGCATTGGGGTCTTGCCAGCCAGGCATCGAATTGATAATCCGTTGATGTAGCGTGCCAATCGCCATTGAAGTAGCCTGAGCGAGTGTTTGACTTGTGCTCAGGGACCCGAGATTGGCAGCGGGAAGTCCTAGCACACAAGCTGCCGCAACATAGAAAAAGGGGTCTCGCACGGAGTTCTGCCTGCGCTGTTCGCTACGTGTACGTGCAGCCGCGACTCGCTCGACCAGCTCCGCAACAGCTGTGTCGAAATCGTCGTCGCTGATGAACGAGAGCGAATCCGCCACATGACCTCCTTTCGCGGAGCGTCTTGCCGTCAGCCATCAACGACAGCCTACGCGACGGGAGACCTATGTGAATCGCCCGCCGCCAGAAACCCCGGACACGTTTCGCATCTGACCTGAGCTGACGAGTGGCGTTTCCGCAGAACCCCGAGCGAATTGCGGTTCATCGACCTGAGCGATCAGCTCCGACTCGGCGTCGCGCTTATCCTGTGGCGAACGACCGACCAGGAGCGCCAATGCCTGACCTGTACCAATCCCTGCTTGATGACCTGGCGGCGGAACAGGCGTACCTCGACGCTGCCTTGTCCCGGCTGCCCGACGCGGCATTCGAACTCGACACGCCCTGCCGCGGTTGGATGGTTCGCGATGTGGTCGCCCATCTGGCAGAGGTGGATGACTCAGCGGCGGCCGTGGCTTCGGGCGTAGCGAGCGAAATGGCGGGGGGCGAGCGCTCGGCCGACGGAACCCGCTCGGCATTGCAAGAGTCATCGCGACATCTGACCCGTAGGCAGCTGGTCGACTGGTGGCGCGCGGCGCGCGGGCGTCTGCAGGACGCGTTGCGCCCGCTCGACGCTCGTGCGCGGCTGCCGTGGGCGGGACCACCGATGTCAGCGCGCTCGTTCGCCACTGCTCGGCTGATGGAATGCTGGTCACACGGACTCGATGCGCTCGACGGCGCCAGGATCGCGGCGGTCGACTCCGACCGGCTGCAGCACATCGCGCACTTGGGATACATCACGCGCTCGTTCGCATACCAGACACGCAGCATGACGCCGAACACGGAGCCGCTGCGGGTCGAGCTCGCCCTGCCGTCGGGCGCGGACTGGTCGCGCGGCGAGGCGGATGCGCCGCACCGCATTGTGGGGACGGCAACCGAGTTCTGCCGTGTCGTGACGCAGCGCATCCACTACCGCGACACCGCACTGCAATACAGCGCGGGCGCGGCGGAGGAGTTCCTGCAGGTCGCGCAGGCATTCGCGGGACCACCCGGCGAAGGTCGGCCGCAGCAAAACGCGTAACGATCTCGCGTTACCCTCCACTCATGCTGTCCCCGTATCGCGTGATCGATCTGACCGACGAACGCGGCGTCCTGGCCGGCCAAATGCTGGCCGATCTCGGCGCGGACGTGATCCAGGTCGAGCCGCCGGGCGGCTCGTCAGGACGCAGCGTCGCGCCGTTCTTCGCGGACAACCCCCACGAATCCATCTACTGGGCGGCCTACACACGCGGCAAGCGCGGGATCACCTGCGACCTCACACAACCAGCGGGGCGCGAGCTGTTTCTGCGGCTGCTCGAGACGGCTGACTTCCTGATCGAATCAGCCGACGTCGGACGGATGGCGGAGCTGGGTCTCGACGACGCGCGCCTGCGCGAGCGCTTGCCACGCCTGATCTACACATCCATCTCGGCCTTTGGCCAGACGGGACCCAAGGCGCGCTACATCGGCTCGGACCTCGCGATCTGGGCTGCCGGGACACCGTTGCTGATGACCGGCGACGACGACCGCGCGCCTGTGCGCGTGTCGCAGCCGCAAGCCTGGGGGCACGCCGCCGCCGACGCTGCCGGCGGCGCGATGCTGGCGCTGCACGCCAGATATCAGAGCGGACGCGGGCAGCATGTTGATGTCTCTGCGCAGGTCTCAGCCGCGCAAGCGACCTTGTCGCAGGTGCTCGCCTACCAGCTCGGCGCAGTCGAGCCGGAGCGCTACGGCGGTGGGTTCAAGGTGCGCGGCGTCGGTCTACGCGGTACGGCCGACGTGGCCGACGGCTACATCGTCCTGCTCATGGCGCCGGGCCCGGCCGTCGGGCACTTCGCCAACCACGCCGTGCGCTGGCTGGTCGACATCGGCGCCCTCCCCATCGAGGCGCTCGAGGAGGATCTGGTCACGTACGCCGACCGCGCCGCCACAGGCCAGGCCGATCCGCAACTGTTCCCACGACTCCAGGACACGATGCGAGCAGCAGTGGCAACGCGCACGAAGCAAGAGATGCTCGACATCTCGATCGAATACGACCTGCTGCTCGTACCGGTGCTGGCGGTCGCTGACCTCTCGGTCAGTCGCCAACTCGAATCTCGCAACTTTTGGCACGAGCTCGAGCACGCCGACGGCCGCCGCCTGACCTATCCCGGTCCGCCACTCAACATCGTCGTCGACGGCCAACCGCTGGGTTACAGCCGACGGCCACCGCCATCTCTGGGCGAGCACAATGCAGCGGTCTACAGCGAATTGGGCCTGTCGACCAGCGACCTGCACGCTCTGCGAACGGACGGCATCATATGACGCGCTCCGACCTGCCAGGTCTGCCCGATGGGATCGGCCCGCTAGCCGGCGTGCACGTGCTCGACCTCAGCTGGATCGTCGCTGGACCCACGGTCGGACGCGCCATGGCCGACTACGGCGCCACAGTGATTCGGGTGGAGTCGCCCTCACGCGTCGACACGGCGCGGGTCGTGGGGCCGTTCCATGGCGACGAGCCGGGTGTGGAGCTGTCGGGGCTCTACGGCAACGTCAACGCGGGCAAGTGGGGGCTGACGCTCGACCTACGCGTGCCCGAGGCGCAGGACCTGTTTCGGCGGCTGGTGCTGTGGTCCGACATCGTCTGCGAGTCGTTCACGGCCGGCGTGCTCGCGCGCTGGGACCTGGATTACCAGCATCTGCGGCAACTGAAGCCAGACCTGATCATGCTCAGCAGCACCCTGCTGGGTCAGACCGGTCCCTACAACCAGGTCAGCGGATTTGGCAGTCAGGGCGCCGGGATGTCTGGCATCCAGGACCTGACCGGCTGGGCCGACCGTCCACCGGCTGGTCCCTATGGTCCATTCACCGACTATCCCGCGCCGCGCTTTTCCCTGACCGCGCTACTGGCCGCGCTTGACCATCGCCGTCGGACTGGCGAGGGCATCTTCATCGACCAGGCACAGGCCGAGGGCACGCTGCAGCTGCTCGCGCCCGCGCTGATCCACGTCAAGAACGGCGGCACCGCCCTCGAGCGACGCGGCAATGACGATCCGCAGATGTGTCCACACGGCGTCTATTCCTGCCGACCGGTCAGCGACGCTGGCGAGTCGTGGGTGGCGATCGCCGTTGGCTCCGATGAGCAGTGGCGCGCACTGTCGGAACTAATCAGCGCCGACGCCGAACTATCGCTGGACCTGCGACGCGAGCATCAGTCCGAAATCGAGGCGACACTTTCCGAGTGGACATCAGTACGCTCAGCAGCCGAGGTTGAAACGACGCTGCAGGCGTTGGGCATCTCAGCGCACCGACTGGCTACGAGCGAGGATGCCGCCAACGACCCTCAGCTTGCGCATCGGCATCACTTCCGACGGCTGTCGCACAGCCTGCACGGCGAAACCGTGATCGAAGCGCCGCGCTACATCCTCTCGGACACGCCGTTCGAACCGACACGCCCCGCCCCCCAGTATGGCGAGCACAACGAGCGCATCCTGCAGGAGCTACTCGGCCTCAGCGAAGCGGAAATCGCTGAGCTCGCCATGGCCGGCGCGTTGAGCTAGCCCGCTGCCGCCATCCAGTCAGCGATCCGTGCGCCCATCATCATGCAGGTGAAATTCGTGTTGGCGCGGATGATCGTCGGCATGATCGATCCATCGACGACGCGGAGGTTTTGGACGCCGTAGACCCGCCCCTCGTTATCGACGACCGCGCCCTCAGCAGGGTCGTCGCCCATCGGGCAGGTGCATGTCGGGTGCGCCATGCTCGTCGCTGTGGTGTGAATCCACTCGTCGAGCCGTCCGTCGTCGTCAATGATCTCCTGGTTGATGTCCAGCGCGCCGCGATGAAAAGGCGCCAGATCCTCCGAATGCGCCAGCTGCCAGGCGAGCCGTGCGCCCTCGCGCAGCCGCGCACGGTCGACCTCGCTCTCGTCGAACTTGAGGTCGATGAGGGGCTGATCGTGGAAGTCTGCGCTGGCCAGCGTTACCGAGCCGAACGAGTTGGGCAGCTGCACGCCCGGCGCGATCCCGAAGGCCCACTCCGCCGGCTGCTGGCGATCTTGCTCGCGAGCTCCCTCAGCGATCCACGCCCCGAAGCGCGCGGCGGGACCAAGCTGGACATGCCCCAGCAGGTAGACCTGCATGTCATTGAACTCGCCGGTCACCGACGTGTAGCGCAGCAGCGCCTGCGTCAGCGGACGATCCGGATCGACCACGCCGTCGGCGGGCCTGAAGAGCATCGGGGTCATTGGATGATCCATCAGATGCTTGCCCACGCCCGGCAGGTCGACGCTTGATGCGATACCGAGCTCGTCCAATTCATCGGCCGGCCCGATGCCCGAGCGCAGCAGGATCGCTGGGCTCATGATCGCGCCCGCCGAGAGCACGATCTCGCGCCCGCGCACCTCCTGCAGCTCGCCGCCCGACTCGACGACGAGTCCCACGGCGCCGCCGTCCTCGACCAGCACGCGGTCGACCAGGCAACGACCGCGCACGGTCAAGTTGAGCCGCTGGCGCGCCGGCGCAAGGAAGCCGAGGTTCGCCGACCAGCGGGTCATCAGTTCTGGACCGTCGCGGTTCATCGCCAATGGCGAAATCCCAGTCGACTCAGGGTCATTCTGGTCGCTCGCCTCTTCGAAGCCGACTGCGACGCAGGCGTCGTAATAGGCCCGCTGGACTGGCTCCATCTCCTCGCGCGCCCAGCGACGCACCGGGATCGGGCCGCCCGTGCCGTGAAAGTCGCCGCGCTCGTCCTGGTCGTCTTCGAGGGCGCGAAAGAATGGCAGGCACTCCGACCATGCCCAACGAGCATCGCCCGTCAGCTCCGCCCAACGGTCGTAGTCGCCGGGCGCGCCGCGAATCGCGACACCAGTGTTGATCGCCGACGAACCGCCCACCAGCCGACCACGCGGCAGCGGCGCGGTGCGTCCCGGCACGAACGTGGCATCGAGTCCCCAATCGTGCTGCACCACCGATGGCTCGTGGATGCTATTGACATCCGCAGGCAGATCCTCCAGCGATCGATAATCAGGCCCCGCGTCGAGCAGCAGCACCGACCGCGAGCGGTCTGCACTCAGCTTCGCCGCGAGCACCGCCCCCGACGATCCGGCTCCGACAATGATGACGTCGTACTCCATCGCAGCCTCCTGAACTCAGAGAGCGTAGGCGATAGCACCAGATCTCCCCACGAGCCTAGACGCTCCGTGGTACGCAGACCGGCGCCTACGTGGTCGAACCAGGCTGCGAGGGCCGCGCCGACTCCGAGTGCTGCGGAGCCGAGCGAAGCAGTGAAGCTGCAGCCGGTCGCACGACGTTGACAATGCTCGACATGCTCACGCCCGGCAGTTTGGGCCGCGACGCCAGCACGATCCATATCGCGCCGGTGGCGGCGCCCAACCCAAGCACAGTAAACGGAAGCTCATAGCTTCCGGTCGCGTCGTACAACACGGCCGACAGGAATCCGCCAACCGTCATGAAGACCGACATCACGATCGAGGACCATCCCATGATCTGGCCGAAGTTGCTGGCGCCGAAATAGTCGGCCCGTAGCGCGGTAATCAGCGGCGCCCGCGATCCCCAGGCGAGGCCGTTGATCACCGCCGCGAGCAAGATCGCTTCGTACGACGCCGCGAACCCCAGCAGGATCGCAGCGACGCAATGTCCGAACATCGCTGGGATCAGCAGCAGTCGCTTGGAGAAGCGGTCGCCGAGATAACCCATGCCGAGCTGTCCGGCGAGCTGGGCGACATTCATCGCCGTATAGGCGACGCTGGCATGCGCCAACGTCAGCCCCTCGACTTCGGTCACGAGCAAGGTGAAGTGCACGAAGACGCCCGAGACCACCAACAGCGGTGCGCCGTGCGCCAGCGCCAGCCCCCAGAACGCGCGAGTCCGCAGCGCTTCCCGTACGGTGAAGTCGCGGTGCCGATGTGGACTCACCGTGGAGCGCCGCCGGTCGCCGGCGGCAGGCTGCTGCGACTCTGGCGCCGCGCCGTCCTTCACCAAGCCGCGATCCTCGGGCCGTCGGACGAACATGAACGCTAGCGCCTGTCCGACCACGAAGAGCACAACGGCCGAGAGCAGCGCGGCCTGGCGCCAGCCGATTTCTTGGATCATCACCCCCACCGGTCCCCCGAGTAAGCCCCCGAAGGCAAAGCCGGTCGACATGTAGCCCAACGCCCGTGAGCGCAAGCGTTCGAACCAGGTCACGACCGCCACCGAGACTGTCATGAACCCACCGACCGACGCGCCGATGGCGACGATGAAGTAGAAACCAATGAACGTCGCCTGGCTGTTCAGCTGCGAGAACGCCAGCAGGCCGATCGTGGTCGACGCGATCCCCAGCCGCATCATCGTCTGCGGGCCAAAGCGGTCGATCAGCCAGCCCTGGATCGGCCCGAGTACGCCCGATTCGATCCGCGTGATCATGAACGCCAGGCCGAAGATCGTGGCCGGCCAGAGAAATTCCGCCTTCAGCTCGGCCACGTAAAAGTGGAAGGCGTGCATAATCAGCCCGCCCATGAGCATGTTGATGACGATGCCGCCGGCGACGATGTACCAGCCGTAGAAAATCTTGCGTCGCTTGCCGAACAACCCCGCGATCACCCGCTGACTTCCTCCATCGCCGTCGCTCACTCTAGCTGTAGACCGCCTGACGCGCTGCGCTCTGGCATACTGCGCGAGATTGCCACCAGAGCGCACTACAACCTGACAGGAGTGTCGCGATGCCCACGCAGACTGGAACCCGCGCAGATGTCGATGCGCTCGCGCAGCGACTCTCCAACTGGGGACGCTGGGGTCCCGACGACGAACGCGGCGCGCTCAACTTCATCACGCCCCAGGCCTCGGCCGCCGCAGCCGCGCTGGTCACCGAGGGTGTCAACGTCAGCTGTGCGCTCGAGCTGGCCAAGACGCCTGCGGCCGACAATCCGACGCCCGTGATGCACTTCATGACCGGGGCCGGCGATGTCAGCGCCCAAGGACGCATCCGAGGGCTCGAAGCGACCGGCGACGGATTCATGATCTCACCGCACGGAATGGCCAACACGCACATCGACGCCCTCTGCCACATCCTCGACGAGGGCAAGATGTACAACGGCTTTCCCGCCTCCGACGTGCTCTCGACCGGCGCCACCCGCAACTCGATCCTGGCTGCCGAACAGGGCATCGCGACGCGTGGCGTGCTGCTCGACATCCCTCGCCTGACCGGCGTCGACTGGCTCGAGCCGGGCGACGGCATCTCGGTCGCCGAGCTTGAGGCAGCCGAGGCGGCGCAGGACGTTACCGTGCGCTCGGGCGACATCCTGCTGGTCCGTACCGGCCGCGACACCCGCCGGGAGGCGGAAGGTGCCTGGCCGCCATTCAACGGCCTCGCCGGCCTGCTGATGGAGACGCTGCCGTGGATCCATGAGCGCGAAGTCGCGATCCTCGGCTGCGACGGAGTCTCGGATGTGCTCCCTTCCAACGTGACCGACTCGCCACTGCCGATTCACCACGTGATCATCACATACATGGGCGTGCACCTGATCGACAACGCGCGGCTGGGGCCGCTCGCGGCGGCCTGCGCGGAGCGCAACCGTTGGGAGTTCCTACTCACAATCGCGCCGCTGCGACTCGTCGGTGGGACGGCCTCGCCGATCAACCCGATCGCGATGTTCTAGCGGCGAGCAGGGCGCTACAGGACCTCGCGGCCACGCTCGCCCGTGCGGACGCGGACGGCTTCCTCCACGTCCGTGACGAAGATCTTGCCGTCGCCGGTCCGATCCGAGCGGGCTCCGGCGATGATCGCCTCGATCGCCGGCTCGACGTTGAAGTCAGAGATCACGGTGATGATCTTCACCTTCGGAATCATGTCGACGACATAGAACTGCCCGCCGCGCCCGGCCTGTACCATCCCGACCTGATTCCCATGTCCAGCCACCCGCTCGACGTGCAACCCGGTGATGCCCGCCTCGATCAGCTTGCGCTTCACCGGTTCCAGCGACTCCGGGCGGACGATCGCCTCGATCTTCTTCATGGCTGTCATGGCAGCAACCTCCTCAGCGCTTCAGCCCCAGACGGGATTTCCTGGTCGATCGCGTCGCTGGCATCCCAGCCGAAGCCGATCTCGTCGAACTCGTATGCACGCTCATTATGCGTACTGCGGTCGAGCCCGATCATCTCTTCCTGCTCACTGACCCGCAGCGGCATCAACCGTTGCACGAGCACAAAGAGGATCGCCGACAACACAAACGACCAGCCCAGCGCCGCCAGAATGCCGACGATCTGCCGCCAGAGCAGCTCGGCTGAACCGCCGATCAGACCATCGGGGCCGCCGGTCACTTCTGATACCGCGAAGATGCCAATCGCAAACGCGCCCCAGATACCGCCGATGCCATGCACGGCGAAGACGTCAAGCGTGTCGTCCATGTCGCGCCAATTGTGCAGAGCGCGCACAGCGTAGAACCCCAGGATCGAAGCAACGGCGCCGATGCAGAGCGCCGGGAAGAAGTTGAGGAAGCCGTCGCTCGCCGGCCACTGCCCTACCGCGCCGGCGGCGGGCGTGATCGCGACCAGCCCCGCCACCGCGCCCGTCGCCGCACCCACAATCGAAGGGTGACCGGTGTAGCGCCAGGAGAGCAGCATCCAGGCGACGAGGCCGCCGGCAGCGGAGATCTGCGTCTGAACAAAGGCGTTGATCGCCGAAGCGTTCGCCTCGAGCGCCGAGCCGGCGTTGAATCCGAACCAGCCAAACCAGAGCAGCCCAGCGCCGAGCACCACTTTGGATACGTCATGCGGACGAGTTTCCGCGACAGAGTCGCGGCGGCGCCCCACGAACAGCGCGCCGGCGAGCGCTGCCGCCGCTGCGTTGATGTGGACCACGGTACCGCCGGCGAAGTCCAGCGCACCGAGTGTGAGCAACCAGCCGTCCTCGTGCCAGACCCAGTGGCAGAGCGGGGCGTAGACGAAGGTCAGCCAGAGCACCGTGAAAACCAGCAGCGCCTTGAACGAGATGCGCTCGACGAATGCCCCAGTGATCAGCGCCGGCGTGATGATGGCGAACATCATCTGGAAGACCATGAACCCCAGACCCTCCGCCGTCGGTTCGAGTCCGCGCAAACCGAAGTTGGACAAGTTGCCTACAAAACCGCCGATGTCGGTCCCGAAGGCGAGCGAGTACCCCCACATGATCCAGATCAGCGTGGCGACCCCCGCCATCACGAACGACTGCATGATCGTGGCGGCGGCGGATTTGGTCCGCACCAGGCCTGAGTAGAAGAAGGCCAAGCCAGGCGTCATCAACAGCACCAGCGCGGCGGACATCAAGAGCCAGGCAGTGTTTCCCGAATCCATACACAATTCCCCTCATTCGGACGCACGTTACAGAGGCTGTGTCCGAGCGCCCCACGCCAGACGTCGCGCAGAAGCCATGCCCTGCGCCGCCCACCAGCTAGACCAGTCCACACAGTTTCGCGCGCCCAAACGGCAGGCTTGTTACAGACATATGACAATGAGGACCGCTGATGCTCGAATGACAGCTGGCGCTCGCGTCAGTGTTAGCCTCTCTCCATGTCCCAGCAGCGGCCCGATCACTTCCAGCTCGCTGGCGAGATCGCCTTGGTGACTGGCGCCTCACGCGGGATCGGTCGCGCGATCGCGCTGGAGCTGGCCGCGCAGGGCGCTGACATCGGTGTCAACTACAGTGCCTCGGCCCAGGCCGCCGAGGCGGTCGCCGATGAAATCCAGGCAATCGGTCGGCGCGTGTGCGTCATCCAGGCGGACATCTCGGACGCCGACGCAGTCTCGGTAATGACCAAATCCGTGACATCGGAGTTGGGCGCGCCGACCATTTTGATCAACAACGCCGGGATCACCCGCGACATGCTGGCCATGCGTATGAAGTCGGCCGACTGGGACGCGGTCGTGGGCACCAACCTAACCGGCTCGTTCCTCACGACGCAGTCCGTGCTGCGCGGCATGCTGCGCGCGCGTAAGGGGCGAATCATCACGATCGGCTCGGTGATCGGCACCGTTGGCAACGCTGGGCAGGCCAACTACGCCGCCGCCAAGGCTGGGCTCGCTGGAATGACCCGCTCGCTCGCGCACGAGCTCGGCTCACGCGGCATCACCGTCAACCTGGTGGCGCCCGGGTTCATCCAAACCGACATCACCGCCGGTCTCTCGGAGGACGTGATCGACGGCGTGAAGCAGCGGATTCCTCTGCAACGACTGGGCGATCCAGCGGATGTGGCGCCGTTGATCGCCTTCCTCGCCGGCCCCGGCGCGGCTTACATCACCGGGCAAGTGATCCATGTCGACGGCGGCATGGTCATGGGCTGACCAACCCGTCTGACCAACGGCAGGTGGACGCGTTCGAGCCTACCTGGATGACTAGAGTATACTCAGTGGATCGCAGATCACAGCAGACCGTGTGATGCGCCATGTACCACTCTGTGTGGGAGTCGGTAGAATTAGGTTCAGCTGAACGTCCCGTCGACGCGCGCCTGCCGCGCTGACGGCCTGGAGCCGAGATGGACACCCTGAACCAGCCCGAAGAACAGGTGGATGAACCACCAGGCGGCGAATACCCGGCCTTGTCCGACGACGACTACGCGCTGCTGTTTCCTGGACAAGGTTCGCAATCGGTCGGCATGGCGGGCAAAGTACTGCGCGTCTACCCCAATGCCCAGCACTGGTTCTCGCGCGCCAATGAGGTGCTGGACTATGACCTGCTGCATCTGATTGAGCACGGCCCGAGCAACGAGCTGAACCAGACGACCCACTCGCAACCAGCGATCTTCGTCGCCTCGGTGGCCTGGCTCGAAGCGCTGCGTCACAAGTGGCAGCGCGTCGGTCGCACGCTGTCCCCAACGGTGGTCTCGGGGCACAGCATGGGACAGATCACGGCGATGCTGGCCGCCCGCGCTGTCGAATTCGACGATGCCCTGCGGCTCGTCGCACAGCGCGCAGAGGTGATGCACACAGCCGACAACCTGCGGCCGGGCGGCATGGCCTCGATCATCGGCCTGCGCGACCGCGTCCTGCGTCGCCTCGTGGGCGAAGCGTCGGAAGACGGCACGCTGGTCGTCGCGAACGACAACTGCCCCGGCCAGACCGTCGTCTCGGGCGACGAAGCGCCACTCCGCCGGATGATGCGCATGGCCAACGAGCAGGGCGCCCGACGCGTCGTGCGGCTGCCGATCTCGATCGCCTCACACTCGCCGCTGATGGCCGAGGCCCAGACGCATTTCGCCGAAGCCGTCCAGGCGGTTTCCTGGCGCGACCCGGTCGTGCCGGTCGTGAGCAACATCAGCGGCAGCCTGATGCACACCAAGGATCAGTTGACGCACGAACTCTCCGAGGCGCTGACGGCGCCCGTCCAGTGGCAGCAGGCGGTCAGGACCATGGCGGCCCAAGGCCCAACCATGTTTGTCGAGACCGGCCCCGGCGACGTCCTCTCTAAACTGGTGCGGCGCATCTCACGCAGTTCCTGGACGTTCCCGCTGTCGGACGACGATCACGGTCTGTCGCAGCGCGACTACCCGGACCAGAGCGATGGGATCCCCAAGTAGTGCCCAACTCCACCGACATCGGGGAGCGGGCGCGGTCAAGCTCATCGCGCCGCGTGGTGATCACGGGGATCGGCGCGGTCACGCCTGTCGGCAACGACATGCCCAGCACCTGGCGCAATCTGATCGCCGGGGAGAGCGGTGTCGGCCGCATCCAGCGGTTCGAACCCGACGAATGGGGCGTGCGCACGCCAATCGCGGCAGAAGTGAAGGACTTCAACCCAGAATCGGTCCTGCCCGACGCCAAAGCGCTGCGTCACATGGACTTGAACGCCCAGTATGGGATGGCCGCCGGCCTGGAGGCGCTGACCGACTCCGGCCTCGCCATCACCGCCGACAACCGACACCGCGTGGGAATCATTTTCGGTTCCGGCGGCGGCGGGATGGAACTCGTCACGAGATGGCAGGACACGCTGGTGCGGCGCGGCGCACGGCGCGTCTCCCCCTTCGCCATGCCCAACCTGATCGCCGACGCCGCCTCCGGCCACCTCTCGATCGCCACGGGCGCGACCGGCCCCAACTATTCACCCACCTCGGCGTGCGCCACCGGCGCCAACGCCATCGCCGATGGCCTCCTGCACATCCGCGCGGGGCGAGCCGATGCGCTACTGGTCGGCGGCACCGAGGCGATCATTCTGCCGCTCTTCCACATCTGCTTCGAGCGGATGGGCGTGCTCGCCTCACCATCCGAGCCGCTCACCGCCTCCTGCTCGCCATACGATCTTGATCGTAATGGATTCGTCCCCGGCGAGGGCGCAGCCGCCATGATGATCGAAGATCTGGAGCATGCGCTTGCTCGAGGTGCGCCGATCTATGCCGAAGTCGTGGGCGGTGGCTCCGCCAACGATGCCCATGACATCGCCCAACCGGAGGCGCACGGGCGGGGCCTGATGGTCTGCGTGCAGCAAGCGCTGGCGGAGGCCGACATTGATCCCGCTCGCATCGGCTACGTCTCCACGCACGGCACCGCCACTCGACTGGGTGATCTGGTCGAAGTCACAGCGATGCGGCGGATGTTCGGTTCACACGTCGACGACCTGGCGCTCTCATCGATCAAGCCGGCGACTGGCCACATGATGGGCGCCTCGGGCGCGCTGGAGGTGATCATCGCAGCGCTCGTGCTGAAGGAGGGCATCGCCCCGCCAACGCTGAACTACCACACGCCCGACCCCGAACTGGATGTCGACGTAATCCCCAACCAGGCGCGCGAGTTGCACACGGAGGCCGCGCTCTCGTTCTCTGTCGGTCTCGGCGGTCACAACGCCGCCGTCCTGTTGAAGCGCTACGACGAGTGAGCGCTCAATGAGCACCCCGCAAGTATCAGTACGGCCCTCAGACCGACCGCCACATGAGCGCATCGTCATCACCGGGATCGGTCCGGTCACGCCGATCGGGGTCGGCGTCGACGCCTTCTGGGAGTCCCTCGTGATGGGCCGCTCGGGCGCGCGGCGCGTGCCGGAACTGGTTGAGGCTGGGCTCAAAGTGCAGATAGCCGCCGACATCGCCGATTTCCAGCCCGCCGACTATATGGACGCGAAAGCGGCGCGGCGGATGGCGCGCTTTGCCCAGCTCGGCGTCGCCGCCGCCCGTCTCGCTATCGCCGACGCCGAGCTCGACCTCGAGGCCTGCGATCCTGAGCGGGCCTCGGCGGTGATCAACACTGGTGGCGGCGGCGTCACCACGATTGCCCAGCAGGCCGAAATCTTGAACAGCAAAGGCCCCAACCGGGTCTCGGCCATGTTCGTGCCGATGATGGCGGGCAACATGGCCTCCTGCCAGGTCTCGATTGAGCTGGGACTGCGTGGGCCCGCGCTGACCTCGCTGGCGGCCTGCGCGGCCAGCATCTACGCCTTCATTGATAGCCGACAGCTCCTGCTCGGCGGCGAAGCGGACATGGCGCTCTCCGGCGGCACCGAATCCAACGTGTCCGCGCTGGGCATCTCGGGACTCGCCAACATGCAGGCGCTCTCCCGGCGCAACGACGATCCACACGCTGCCTCGCGCCCGTTCGACCGCGACCGCGACGGCTTTGTCTTCGGCGAGGGCGCGGTCGTGTGCGTGACCGAATCGCTGGCCTCGGCGCGCGCGCGCGGCGCGCGGATCTACGCGGAGGTGCTCGGTGGCGGTCGCACTGCTGACGCCTATCACATCACCGCTCCCGACCCCAACGGCGACGGCGCCGCCCGCGCCATGTCCAGCGCATTGCGCAATTCGGGGCTGAACCGCGACGAGGTCGGCTACATCTGCGCGCACGGCACCTCGACTCCGCTGAACGACGCCATCGAGACCCGCGCCATTCGCGCTGTCTTCGGGGACCATGCCGACAGACTCGCCGTCTCCTCCGTGAAATCGATGACCGGGCACCTGATGGGAGCCGCGGGCGCCGTTTCGGTCGCGGCGACGGCGTTGGCGTTGTACCACGGCGTACTGCCGCCCACGATCAATCACGACACGCCCGACCCAGCCTGCGACCTCGATTATGTCCCCAACGAAGCGCGAGACTGCGCGGTCGAG
This sequence comes from Dehalococcoidia bacterium, assembly GCA_963422755.2. Taxonomy (GTDB): domain Bacteria; phylum Chloroflexota; class Dehalococcoidia; order Bin125; family Bin125; genus Bin125. Next base: position 1,087,851 of record OY730488.1, on the reverse strand, counting down.
GCGGCGCTGGTCAACGGCTTCGGCTTTGGCGGTCAGAACGGCGTCGTCGCGCTCGCCCGCATCCAACCCTGACAGTCACAGCTGCGAGCCGCACACAGCTGCGAACCGCGCCGGCAATCCAGACACTCGACAATCTGCTGCCGCATACGACCACTAACCCGCACGACCATTAGCCTGTTGCTCACAACCGGCAGCGCCCCGGCCAGCCGCTGATCACCAGACAGGAGCCGCCAGTGTCTGACTCCCAAGACCTGCAGTCCCGCATCTGCCAGCTGGTCGCCGATCAGTTACGGCAACCGCCCGAGAAGGTCACCCCGGATGCGCACTTGATCGACGATCTCGATGCGGATTCGCTCGACATCGTCGACCTGACGATCGCCGTCGAGGAGGAGTTTTCGAGCGCCGAGAACCAGCTCGAGATTCCCGAAGAAGACGCCGCCGAAATTCGCACGGTGCGGGACCTGCTCGACTATCTCGCCAACGCTGGCGTGACCTAGCCATGCCGCTTCGGCGCTTCTCTGCGAGCTTCGGCGGGGGTGGCGCGGCCACCATGTCTGATGCCAACATGTCTGATGCCAACATGCCCGATGCGGCGCGGCTGGCCTCGGAGGCCATCCGCTTGCCAGCCGGCCAGAGCGCCCTCAACCGACGAACGACCGGCCCCACCGCCCTGATCGTGGCAGAAGGCGCAGTGGCCGTCGGCACACTCGACGACAACGACACGCTGGCGACCGGCGACGGCGTTCTGCTCGAAGCGAATGCAACCTACTCACTCGTCGCCGAGACCGATTCTCTCTCGCTGCTCTTCACCATCTCCGACTAGATTCCCTTTGACCGCTACAACTCCAGCGTGATCTCACGCCCCTGCCGCGCTGCCAGATCGAGCATGACGATGCGGTGATTGTTGGTGTCGGCGACGAGCAAGGAGCGGCCCGGGCCGCTCGCGAGGCCGCCTGGTTCATCCAACTGCAGCCCGCTGAAACCGCCCAGCGCGTCGCCATGACTGCCAACCAGCGTGGAGACTGATTCGGTCAGCGGGAAGACCTGCTTGATTTTATGGTTGAATGTGTCCGCAACGTAGAGATCATCGCCGACACGGGCGACGTCGAGCGGATGCTGCAGCCGCGCCTGCGCGCGACCACCATCCTCGTCACCAAAGTGGAACAGCCCGCCCTGCCCAGTCTTGCCAATGTACGTCTTGACCACTCCGTTGGACTCCCACGTCACCTCTCGGACACCGCTCGACTCAGAGTCAGCGAAGGCAAGTCCCGACGGTCCCGGCGCCAGCCCTGAGACCTGCGCCAGCTCCGCTTGCATACGCGGCCCGTCAACAATGCCCTCGCGACCGCTGCCGCCCCATGGACCGACATAGGAACGCTCACCGGCATTGGACCCCAGCGGCAGGCGCCAGATCTGGTGGATGCCAGCCATGGCGATGTACAGATCACCGTCGTGCACGGCGACGTCCCAGGGTGAACTGAGTGCTGTCTGTGTCGCTGGCTGCCCCTGCGGCATCGTCCGCGCCTGTTCTCCCGTGCCGGCAACGGTCGTGACGCTGCCGTCGCGCAGATCGATCCGACGGATCGCGTGGTTCTCGTTGTCAGCGACGAACACATAGTCGCCGTACGGCGTCACGCCTTGCGGCTGGTTGAACTGCGCCTCCGCAGCCGAGCCGTCCACGAATCCCGCCGCCGAGCCGCCGATCACCTGTGAGACGTTGCCCTCAAGGTCGGCGATGATGATGCGGTCGTTGTTGCTGTCGGCTACGAGCAGCCGCTCCGACGCATCGTCCCAGGCGACCTTGCCAGGGAATGAGAGCGCGCTCTCCGCTCCGGTTTCGCGGACCAGCCCGAGGTCCCGCCGCGTCAACAGCGACGCATCCTCATACTCCGCCAACCAGCCATCGATCAGCGGCGCCGCCATCTCCTCCGTCAGCTCGCCTTCGTGCAGCCCGATCACATGACCGTTGGGATCGATGAAGTAGATGGTCGGCCAGGCGCGCGCGCCGAACGTCTGCCAATACTTGAAGTCGGCGTCATTCAGCACCGGATGCTCAATCCGCAGACGCAGGATCGCCTGGCGCAGATTCTCGGTCTCGCGTTCAGTGGGGAACTTGGGCGAATGGACGGACACAACCTGCAGGGTGTCGGCGTAGCGACGCTCCAACCGCCGCAACTGCGGCAGTACATGCAGACAATTGATTCAAGCGTAGGTCCAGAAATGCAAGATCAACAGCCGCCCCTGGAAGTCGGCGAGCGAAAGCTCTCGTCCGGCGTTGAGCCAGGTCATGCCAGTCGGGACTTCCGGTGCAGGCGTCTTGCCGAAAGCGCGTGAGGTCGTCATACAAACACTCTATTCATCTAGGCCACTGTCTCAGACTACTCGCCGCGCTCCGCGTCCCGCCGACAAGCTCAAGAGAGATCGATCATCATGACGCTTGCGCCGTGACCAGCTTGAGCAGAGGACCACGGAAGACCAAGATGTAGACCTCCCCATCCAGGTCGACGCCGAATGATGCGATCGCCTCATCGAGCTGCAACCGCTCAGTCACGACCCCGTCGGGAGCGATACTCCACACGATGCCGGCGCAGTAGTCGCCGAAGATGTAGTGGCCGCTCAACTCTGGAATCGCCGCTCCGCGGTAGACCACGCCGCCGGTGACCGAGCAGCCTGCCGGGTGCTGCACCACCGCAATTGGCGGGGTGTGATTGCCGAGTGCGTCACATTGGTCTGGCGACCGGAAGCACTCGTTGCCTTCGAAAACGTTCCAGCCGTGATTCTCTCCCGCGCGGACCAGCGCGATCTCTTCCAGTCGATCCTGGCCAACGTCGCCGACCCAGAGGTCGCCGGTCGCAACGTCAAACGTCATTCGCCAAGGATTGCGCAACCCGTACGCCCAGATCTCGGGCCGCACATCGGCGACGCCAAGGAATGGGTTATCCGTCGGGATGCGATACGGCGTCGACGTGTCGATGTCCGCGACGTCGATCCGGATGATCGAGCCCAGCAGCGTCTCGCGATTCTGGCCGTGTCCCTGCGGGTCCCCCGCCGCACCGCCATCGCCGAGCCCCAGATAGAGCATCCCATCGGGACCGAACCGCACCGCGCCGCCGTTGTGGTTAGCGTAGGGCTGCCCGATCTCCATGATCACGAGTTCACTCGCCAGTAGCGCCGCGCCCTGGACGATTCGAAACCGTGACAGGCGCGTGGCGTTTGCGTTGTTCAGCGAGTAGTAGACATAGATATACGGCACCGCCTGCAGATCGGGATGTAACGCGAAGCTGAGCAATCCGTTCTCTCCGCCGAACCTGACGCGGTCTGTCAGATCGAGCACACCGACCTGCTCGATCCCTCCCTCATCGCCGATGTAGCGCGTGATCGAACCACGTTGCTCCGCGATCAGGAGCGAGCCATCTGGCAGCGCGGACAACTCAATCGGCTGCTCGAACACTCTCCCGTCCAGGATCCGCTCGACGGCCAACGCAACGTTGCCATCGCCAGCGGCGTCTCGTTGCGCTTCTTGTTGTTGCTCGGAAGGGTCTGACGCCGGTGGGGGAGAGGTTGTCTCAGACGGTTCTTCCTGCGCCGCCGTCTCAGCCTGCGTCGGCTGCTCAGCCTGCGTCGGCTGCTCAGCCTGTGTCGGCTGCTCAGCCTGCGTCGGCTGCTCAGCCTGCGTCGGCTGCTCAGCCTGTGTCGGCTGCTCAGCCTGCGTCGGCTGCTCGGCCTGTGTCGGCTGCTCAGCCTGCGTCGGCTGCTCAGCCTGCGTCGGCTGCTCAGCCTGCGTCGGCTGCTCAGCCTGCGTCGGCTGCTCAGCCTGCGTCGGCTGCTCGGTGGGCGACGATTCCTGAGCCGAAGGCGCCTGTCCGCCCGACGCTTGCCCGCCCGAGGGCTGCCCGCCGACACAGGCCGTAGACAGGCTGGCGGCCAGCAGTCCGACGACGAGCAGCGCCGCGCTAGCCAGCCGGTTCATAGCGCAGCAGCGTCGTCTCGGAGTCAGCGATGTGGTCAAACACTGGTCGCAGGCGCATCCCTACCTCGATCGCCTGCTCGTCGACGTTGACCAACGTCGAAGTCAGACGCGGCCCCTCGTTGAGCTCTACCACTGCAATGATCTGTGGCTCCGCTCCCGTGAAATCTGGCGCGGTCGGTCGGCGTGCGATGGTGTAGGTGTAGAGCCGGCCCGCACCGGAGATTTCACGCCACTCGAGGTCGTCGGCGAGCGTCAGCGGCGCATGCGAGCGTGGGTAGAACACCCACTGATCGCTGGAGGGCGAATATTGAATGTACACCTTATCCTCGCGCAGTCCATCCCAGAACGGCTTCGTGCGCTCGGTCGGCGTCGGCAGCGGGGGACGCAGCTCTGCGGCCATTAGTCGCCCTCCAGGATGAGCGCGACCTGCTCCGACATCAACCCGCCGTTGCCGGTGATGAAGGCGACGTCGGCGTCGGGTACCTGGTGCGTGTCGGCGCGGCGCATAACTTGGCGCGCCCCCTCGGTGATGTGCGACATCCCGCCCGCCAGCCCCGCCTGACCGAACCCCAGCTGCCCACCGTGCGGATTGCAGGGAAAGTCACCTCGGAAGGACAGATCATGCTCACGTACGAACGGTTGACCCTCGCCGCGTGGACAGAAGCCGGCATCTTCAATCGTCATCAGCACCGTGATCGTGTAGCAGTCGTAGACCGAAATCAGGTCTACTTCCTCGCGCGTGCGCCCGGCCATCGTGAAGGCCTGCTCGGCAGCAGGGATCAGCGCAGTGGCGAGCAGGTCGTCGGCATAGGTCGGCGTCTTGTGCAGTACCCGCTCGCCGAAGCCGGTGATCCAGGCAGGCCGATGCTTCGAGCGTCGCGCCACATCCTGGCCCGCGACCACAATCGCCGCGCCGCCGACACAGGGCATCACGATCTCGAGCATGTGAATGGGGTCGGCGATCATGGGCGAATTGAGCACATCCTCAACTGTGATCGGCACGTGGTGAAAGACCGCGTCAGGGTTGTGGTTCGCGGAGATGCGCTGGTCCACAGCAATCTTGGCCAGGGCCTGAGGGTCGTAACCGTATTCGGCGCCGTACTTCATCGCGATCTGCGCGTAGCCGCAGTTCTGGGCCACGTTGCCGTAGGGAATCTCGAACTCGGCCTGGGGCGATCCGTAGTTGGCCGACGATGCGCCGTAGCGCCATGGATTCGGCCCGCTGCGCGGCATCGGCGAGGGCGGCGAGGGCCACGACGGCGCGGCGATCAGCACCACGTTGCAGAGGCCCAATTCAATCGCCGCCGCCGCCCGCCAAACCATCGCCGCGCACGACGCGCCGCCGAGGTCAGTGACCTCCGCGAAGTTGACCTGCAGCCCGAGATACTCAGTGATCGTCGACGGCACGAACGAGTCGGACTCGCGGATATTGGTTGCGCAGATGCCGTCGACTTCTGCGGGGTCGATGCCGGCGTCGTCGAGCGCCTCACGCGCGAGCTGCGCCCACTGCTCGAGTGTGAACATCGGAGGCGCAGTTGGCCGCCGCTCCGGTCGCCACTCCGTAATCCCGACGATCGCCGCCTCGCCGCGCAAACCCATGTTCCGCTCCGTTCCGTGTTCAGGAACAGTTTAGGCGCAGCCCGAAGGGCCGCCGTAGGCGAGCCAGCGGCTGTCGGGCGACCAGGCGAATGCGTTGCACGGCCAACCGAGCACCAACAGACGACGAACCAGCACGCCGTCACTCGAGTCGATCAGCAGCTCGCCGATGTGGGGATTATCCACCAAACCGGGCATCGTCGCGAACCACCGACCATCGGGCGACCACAGGCATCGGCTGCGACTGCTCAGATGGGCGCGCGGCGGAATCTCCCAGCATTCATAATCCATGCCCAGTTGATCGGCGAACGCGGGAGGAACATTCCAGGGCTGACGGTATGGATTTTCGTGATCACTCAAGTCTCTGACGATCAACCCTGAGCGATCATAAATGGACGTTTGTGCGCTCCCGCACAGTTCACCGGTGCGGTTCTTCAGTACAACATAGCGTCCGTCGGGAGACCAGGCGGCGTCCAAACCGAAGGGGTGATAACTATCGGAAAAGTGAACGTAGCACTGCGAGCCGATCAGGTGAGTTGATCCATCATGATCGAGGATGTAGACGTTGCCGATCGGGTAGGTTTGCGGCGAATGTTCTCTGACCAAGACTCCGCCGCCGACTGGCGCCGCCAGCAGATCGCCAGCCAACTGGTAATCGATCCGCCCAGTCTTACGCTCACTGCCATCGCCGCCAACGACATAGCGACTGATCTTGCCGACGTCCCGACCGCTCGAACCCATAGCGGGACGCCGATACCAGATCGCGCCTCCCTGCGGATCCCACTGCCAGCTGTTCCAAGCCGCGGATTCGGTGATCTGTAGAGGATCGTGGCCGCCATCCGACGATAGCAACCAGAGGCCGCGGGTGAGGACGATAGAAATTTGTTCAAACGTACCATCAATTACTCGAACCGCATCGGAGCGGATCCAGCCTTCGGGAATCCGCAACCACTCATCGCCAGGTAATCGGGCAAGCGCAACGCGACGCGCACCTGCGTGCAGCGTCTCTATGCCTGGAGTTCCTGCATACGGCCCGCTCAGCAGGTAGGGCCAGTAGATTGTGAAATCGAGCGGCGTATCATCTCGAAGCACATCCACCCACACCTCCGCCTCCGTCGCGGCGCGCGGAACCTCGGGCACAGGATCAGAGCAAGCCAAGCCTCCCAGCAAGCCGATCCCCGCCAATATCCACAAGAGTTTCAGCATCGCGCTCGCTCCAGGTTCCACTGAGCGATATACTGCCGTCCCAGAACCAGACCACCGAAACAAGCGGAAAATACAGCAGCCGAGCGTATGATTAGTCGGTCAGTTTGACTGGCTCTGACCAGACGACGCCATCCGAACGAAGCCTGGCGATCTCCTCCACTGTTCGACCGAGCGCCAGCAAGATTGCGTCCGTCTCCTGCCCCGCCAACACACCCGGACCATAGTCGTCGCGACCACCGGCCATAGTCGTCAGCGCGCCCCAACGACGCAACTCGCCCAGACGCGCATGACTGACGAGTGGGCTGAAGTTATTTGCAAGCACGTGCTCGTCTTTGGCGAAGAACTCACCGCACGAGGCCGCATCGGCACGGACGCAGCCGACACCGACCGCTGTGAGCCGTGTTTCCCACTCAGTCGCGGGGGCTTGGGCAAATATCTCGGCGATAGCGACGCTCAATGAATTCTCATCGATAGTAGATCGATCGGCGAGCTGCGGCGCCGCCGCGCGGCAGAACGCGGCCCACTCAGCCTCGGTCAACGCCGCGAAAAACACCCACCCGTCCGACGTCTCGTACAACCGATACCACGGCGCCGTTCCGTAGAGTTCACCATCGACCGGGCGGCGCGGCGGTTTATCTTCATACTGTATAAAATCATCGCTGTTGGCGTAGGCGTTCGCCGTCAGCATATTGACGTAGACTTCCTGACCAATGCCATACCGACGCTGCGCGTACAGACCCAGCAGAGTCGCCGACGCTACCAACACCCCAGTGTTCGGGTCGGGATTCGCCTCGTTCGCGCGCATCAACTGACGCGACGCCTCGCGGATCTCCGCAATCGTCTCGCATGCTGACGGAGGCATGGCCGCACCGGCCTGGTAAAGAGCGCCGCCGATCGCTGCGCCGGGAATCGGGTGCGCCGACGGACGTCGCGCGCCGGGCGAATCGGGACCGTAGCCATTGGCCGACACCCAGACGATGTTCGGCTGGATCGCCCGCGCCGTCTCGTAGCCGATCCCCAACCGCTCGGGCACGCCGGGCCGATAGTTATGCACGATGGCGTTCGCCTGCGCGATTAACTCGGCCACCACCGCCTGTCCCGCCTCGGATTTGAGGTCTATGCAGATCGACTCCTTGGCTGCGTTGGTCTTCGACGCCAGCAAGCCGCGCAAAGGGCCGCCGCCCATCTCGCGGAATGGGTCGCCGCCGATCGGTTCGACCTTGATCACTCGCGCCCCCAGGTCGGCCAGCATCGAGACGCCGATCGGCGTGGCGATGATCGTGGCCAACTCCAGGATCGTGTAGCCGGCCAACGGTTTGCCCGATGGCGCAGCGCCGTTGGCCGCAGTCGAGATCGCGCTGACGCCATCGCGGCCATCGCGCGGCGACCACCAGAAGCCGTTGGCCTCGCCCAGCACTGGCGCAGGACGTATGATCTCCGCCGGCGTCTCGCGCAGATGGGCGATCGGACCGAGTTGCTTGACTGGTCCGAGGGCGGGATCATCAATCGTCACCACATCGCCGTTAGCGGCCATGTCGGCGTTGTCGACAGCATCATGGGTGGGCGTGAACGGCTCGGCCGCAACGTTGCCCTGGGCGCGGAAGATATCCATCCACTCGTCGCGGGTTTTTTCTTGCATCCGCTCCAGGATGCGGTCGCGCATTTCCTCCAGCGCCTCGGACGTCCACTCCGCTTGGGCGCCCTGCCAACGCTCCTCAGCGAACAGCAACGTCAGGTCGGCGGCATCCATGAAGGCGTAGAAGAGGTGCTCGAGCAAATTGCCGAGTTGGATCCAGCGACCGTCGCGCGTCATCACCGGGTGGTAGTTGAGCGTCGGCATGCCGCCGCCGATGTTGAAGAGCTGCGGATAGGTCTGCGGCTCGCGTTCGGCGAGCTGGGTGAGCAGGAGCTGCAGCAGGTCGAAGGGCATCAGACCCTGCAGCAGCGAGGTCTCAACGATTTGCCCCCGCCCGCTCTGCTGGCGCTCGATCAGCGCCGCCAGAACGCCCTGCACCGCACCCTGCGACGCGCCATGCGACCCGACCGGCACCGCCGCGAAGCCTGGTCCCTCCCGCAGCCGTTGCCCAGCGAAGGCCAGCATCCGCCCCGATTTCGCCGACACCACACCCTCGTAGGCCGGGTACTCCGCGTACGGTCCGGTTGGTCCAAACCCCGTGATCGAGCAGAAGACGACCGCCTCATTGAGCGCCTGCACGTCGGCGTAGGTCAACCGCCGCGCCTTCGCTTGAGCTGGGGAGTCGGTCGAGACCACCACGTCCGCCTCACGGATCAGCGATTCCAGGCGCACGCGCTCAGAATCGATGTCTAGCTCGACCGAGCGTTTGCCGCGCAGCCACATCGGCGCGGCGGTGAGCGAGCGCCAGGGGTCGCCGCCGGGCGGTTCGAGCTTGACCACTTCCGCCCCAAAATCGGCCAAGACCATCGTGGCCATTCCGCCCACCGGCCCCATCGAGAGATCCAGCACACGGGTGTCGGTCAACGGCGGGGGCATCGGTCTCTCTCCACAGTTCAGTGTTGCGGCTAGGTTAGCGGGCGTCCGCGCAGATGTGACGAAACATGGCCGTAAGCGGTGACGATATGATACCATAGCCGTAAGGAAACTCGCCATAGGAAAGAGGAAAGGAACGCGACCGTGTCCAACACTGCATACGAATGGAAACGGATCGAAGACCTGCCAGACAACTGGAGGGAATTTTGCCGAACAGATCTACATGCGGTGCACCGCCAGTGGCAAGATGATCGCAAATTGATCAAGGATCACTCGAAGCTCGAAAAATTCCAGAAGAAACTAGAAGATATTTGGGCTATCGAAACTGGAATGATAGAGAATATCTATCAAATCGATCAGGGTGTCACGGTACAAATTCTTGAAGCGGGACTAGAAGCGCTTGGCCAATTTCATGCACACGAGGTGACGGCAGATGCTCGATCGCTCATCACGGATCAACGTGAAGCATTAGAGATGGTCATGGACTTAGTCGGCGGTGGATGCGAGCTATCGGTATCATACTTGAAGGAGTTACAGAGCTGCTTGACACAGAGCCAATCGACCACAGAGGCCGAGGATCAATTTGGTAAGATCATAAGCGTTCCCTTGATCAATGGGGGTTGGAAAAAACAACCGAACAACCCACGGCGGCTTGATGGATCCATGCATGAGTACTGTCCACCCGAGTTTGTACAAGACGAGATCGAACAGCTCCTGAAGTGGCACGCAGCGCATGCGCGACTAGACCTATGTCCGGAGGTGGAAGCGGCTTGGCTACACCACCGATTCACGCAGATCCATCCGTTTCAAGATGGCAACGGACGGGTCGCGCGATCGATCACGAGCGCAGTGTTTCTCCGCGCTGACTACCTAGTACTCGTGATCCGCGATGAAGAACACCGCGAACGGTACCTCGACGCGCTCGAAGCGGCTGATCGCGATAATCTGCGACCGCTAGTCGATCTGTTTGTCGATATTCAAATCAACGACTTACGGGACGCTATTAAGGCTCTACGGGAACTGCGAGGGCAGACATTAATCAAAACGATCGATTCGATCGCCGAACGAGCAAAACAGCGCATCGAGGACGTAGAAAATCAAGCCTCCGCCATCATGAACGATCTGCTGAAGGTCGCTACGACGAGGCTGCAGGAAGCGGAGGCCGAACTTGAACGGGCTCTTGGTGATACTGGCATCGCAGTACAAGCTCAGATCGGTATTGACAGGACGGAGAACTACGACTGGTGGTCATGGCAAATTGTCGAGGCAGCACGAGCACACGGGTACTTCGCCGAACTCGATCGCCCACGACGCTGGGTTTCGCTGCGACTAGGATTGCCGAGCATCGAGAGTCGGGTGCATCTCATCATTTCATTTCACGCGGTCGGACGCTCTGGCGATCTACACGCAGTGACTGCGTTTCTCACCAGCCCGCTGAGCGTGGACGGGAGCTCCGACTCACGGCGATGGAAGACTGAGAAAATTCCTGAGCGCGCCTTCATGTTCAGGGCGGAAACGACTCAGTTTGAGGCGATTGAACAATCATTCCGGTCCTGGCTGGAACGTACTATCGAAGACGGTCTAGGCCGCTGGGGCGAGCAGCTCTAGCCATCGCCCTCCGGCGGCATCAGTGGTAGCCAACGGTTATCCCACTCGTCGGCGAAGTCGAGTCGGCCCTGGCTCTCTCCGCTGGCGAGCGCGTACGTGCGGATTTCGTCGGTCGAGAGCAGGTGAATCTGCTCGCCGAGCGGCAGCGCGCGCTGGGCTTCTCCCTGCACCCGTAGCGTCGACTCGTGCCGCAGACCCTCCGCGCTCACACGGACGCCAAAGAATGCACCGTCATGGTCTTCGTAGTAGCGCCAGTCCGTAGGCGCGACTGGGATCCAGGCGATCCCGTCGTGGTAGCGGAAGGCGCGGTGATCCCATTCAACCGAGCTGCGCGCGTCTGCGCCCAGATCGAGCACGGAGATGCGCAGCGGATTGGACGGATCGGAGACATCAAACAGGCTGGCCTGTAGACCCAGCTCGCGACCCGTGCGCTCATCTGCGTTTTTACCGATACCGAGCAATAGTCCACCACTCAGTGGGTGCAGATAGCGCGAGAAGCCGGGAATCTTCAGCTCGCCGACGGCCTGCGGATCAGTGGGGTCGGAGAGGTCCAAGACGTAGAGCGGGTCGGTCTGGCGGAAGGTGACGACGTAGCCGACATCGCCAGCGAAACGCACGGCGAAGATCGTCTCAGTCACGCCCAGCCCGGAGACCAGGCCGATTTGATCCAGTCGCTGGCCCTCACCATCCGAGACTGGCTCAAGCACGAACACATTGCTAAGCGTCGGCCAACGGTCGTGGATCGTCGTGGCGACACGCAGGTAGCCATCGTGCTCCGACATCGCCCACTGCGACAGCAGTTGCCCACGCACCTCGCCCGAGCCGAAGTAGCTGGGCGCGAGCGGGTCAGTCACGTCGAAGCGATGGATGGCGGTGTCGGCCCACTTGGCGGTTGGCGTCGCCAGGTAGAGCGCGTCCTGAGAGCCGTAGAGCATCGAATTGTCGCTGATAATCCCCACGCTGCCACGCTCCCCCAAGCCCGTGGCGAGGTTGAAGGAGACGAGGTAGGACATGCCGTTCTGCCAAGGCGGGCTGTCTTCGATCTCTGGCGCAAACGTCTGAGTGCAGGCCAGTGCGTAGCCCTTGCTAAACTCGTTGGACACGTAGTCCTTGAGGCCAAACAGCGGATGCCAGCTGCTGAGCTGCGAGGCCTCAATCGCCGCTTCGTTGTACCGCTCCGCCCATTTGCCAGCGTCGCCGTTGCCGTCAAAGTGCCACGGCCCGATCTGTAGCACCGAGGCCTTGTTCTCGAAGACGATGCGTACCGCGCCGTCGACCATTCGGGCGCTGACGAAGTGACCGTGGAGATCCAGCTCACGGGCGAGCGCGGGCGAGCTCGGGTCGCTGACGTCGATCTCCAGCACTTCCGACTGCGAGCGATAGAACTTCGGCTGGTGCCTCGGCCGAACGACGTCGTCTGGCAACTCGAGGTCATAGGCCGCGATGAGCTCGTCGAGCTGGCGCACGACGAGCGCCTTGCCAGCGCCAAGCAGCAGTTCCTGCCGGTGAGCGAAGGCATCAAAATGGATGCGGCCAACCTCGACCGGTCCGCCGCCGTCGACGATCTCGGCGATCAATAGCGACTGCGGCCGCAGGACGTAGAGGTAAGAGCCGTCCGTCTTGATGATGTCCGGCTCATCGACGCCGCGTTCTTGCACATTGGTGCCGGACTCCGAGATGGCGCCCCCGTCGGCTATTGCATCCCCCTCAGCGTCAGCGGCGCTAGCTTGCGGCATGGGTGGTTCGGTATCAGATGCGGAGACCGAATCTGAATCCGACTGCGCCTCCTCTACGGCGGCCTCCTCTTGTGCTTCCTTGTTGTAGTTGTCGTAGCGGTTGCTGAGGGCGCGGGCACGGTCCTGGTAGTAGACGCGCAGGTCGGCACAGCTCTCGAATCCGTGCAACGGCGTGGAGGCTGATATTGACCGGCTGCTCAGCAGCGCACCAGCGACCAAACTAACGATGAGCGCTCCGACCAGCGGCAGGCTCCACAACCATCGGCGATTCGATGTCAGTCGCACAGGAGACTCCTGTCATGTCGGGATGGTGAACATCATCCCACTCTAGACAGGACGCGCACGTCTCCGGCAAGGTTCCCGACTACCCGCCAATGTTGGTCGCGCTCGACGGCAAGACAAGTTCACTTCAGCGGAGAGCGTGCATGGCCACTCCGCTTCGGCATGCACGTTCGGCATACACGTCGGTACGCGCATTGGGCATGTCGAGCCGAACCTAGCCGCGCGGCAGTCCGAGCCCTCGGGTGGCGATGATATTGCGTTGGATCTCGCTGGTGCCGGCGGCGATCGTACCGCTGACCGCACTGACATAGCTGCGGCTCAGCCGCCCCTGCAACGCCGCGTAGGGGCCGTCCGACCAGATGTTGCCGCTCATGCCGATCAGCTCCATGCCCGTCTTCGCGATGCGCTGGCCCAGCTCGGAGCCGAACAGCTTCGACATCGACGCCTCGTGGTTGGCGACCACGCCGTGCTCCTGCATGTAGGCGATGCGGTACGCCATCATTGTGCCGATTTCGACCTCGATGTGGCGCTCGGCCAGCTCGTAGCGGCTGTTGGGGCGGGCGTCGAGCAGGTGACTGTGGTCACGCGCGAAGTCAGTGATCTCCTCCACCGTGCGGCGACCGCCGGCGAAGGCGCCGATCCCGCTGCGCTCGAAGTCGAGCGCAACAGCTAGGTGGTACCAGCCACGGTTGACCTCGCCAACAACGTTGGTCTGCGGAATCCGGACATCCTCGAAGAAGACCTCGTTGAATCCATGCCCCTCGGCCATGTTGATCAGCGGCCGAACCGTCACGCCGGGCGTGTCCATGCGCAGCATGAACATCGTGATTCCCTTGTGCTTAGGCGCGTCGGGGTCGGTGCGCGCTGCGAGCCAGCCCCAGTCGGAGACGTGTGCGCCCGACGTCCAGATCTTCTGGCCATTAATCACGTAGTCGTCGCCATCCTTGACGGCGCGGGTCTGGAGCGAAGCCAGGTCGGAACCCGAGCCAGGCTCCGAGTAGAGCGTGCACCACCAGGTTTCCGCGTCGGCAATGCCAGAAAGATGCTCTTCCTTCTGATCGTCCGTGCCATAGAGCATCAGCGACGGGCCAACCCACTGCACGCCCATATTGCCGCCGGCGCCAGGCGCGCGATGGTAGGCCATCTCTTCGGCCATGATCATCTGCTGCTGATGCGGCGCGTCCAGCCCACCGTGCTCTGTCGGCCAGGCCATCGTCAGCCAGCGGCGCTTCGCCATCTCCGACTGAAACGCGCGAGTGACCTGCATCACCTGCGGGTCGTAACCCTCGCCCTGCGGACGCGAGCCCCAGTCGCCAGGCAGATTGCCGTCTATGAAGCTGCGCACTTCCTCGCGAAAGTCAACGATCGTCTGTTCCTCGCGGTAATCCATCCGATAAGTCCCCTCACGCCAAATCTAGGCATTGCGCACAGTCTAACGGGTCGATCTAACGGGTCGACGGCCAGCCACCGCGCAACACCGGTCGCCACTCCTGCTGGTACTGTGAGCGTAAGCGGGGTGAGTGAGTCAGTCGCACATGCCGGACGTGCCGCCGTTGCCACGACGACTCCTCTATCTCTACCTGACGACGCTGGCGGCTATCTTGGCAGGCCTCTTGGGAAGCGCCTGTGTCTTCGGCGGCGAGTCTGACCAAGACCTGGCGGAGTACTTCCCGCCGCCGCCCCAGCAGGCTCAAGCGGACCGCCAGGCAGCCAGCGGCGAGCAAAGCGGGGCGACGGCCTCGGGCGAGGGCAGCGCGGCCACGCCGCCCGCAGCGGACCTCGAGGACCTGGAAGTGGCGCCGCGCACATCGCGGTTCGCAGTGCAAAGCTTCTTCCATCTTGTCGCCACGGGCGATCTGCGCGGCGCCTACGAGCGCACCGCCTCGGAAACTAAAGAACTGATCAGCGCCGACGCCTTCGAACAGCGCTACCGCGACATCTGGGCTGAAGCCACGATCCGCGGATTCAGCTGGGAAGTCATACCGCAAGCGGACGAGAATGCTTCATCGCACGATGTCATCCTGCGATACCAGACGACCTACTTCGGTGAGCTGGAGGAGATCGTCCACGCGCCAGTCCTGCGCCAGCCGCACTGGGTGATCTACTGGACACCCGATCTGATCTTCAGCGGTCTGGGTGCGCCCGGCTACCTCATCAACGTACAGGTCGAGAAGCCGCAGCGAGGGCTGATCCTGGACCGCAACGGCTCCGTGCTCGCTGGTGAGACGGAGATCGTGATCGTCGGCGTCCATTGGGAGCGTGTCACCGATGACGCCTGGGTCCTCGATTTCTTCGTCGAGCGCTTGGGCATGGACGAGGCTGACGTCCGCACGCTGATCTATCAGGACCTGCCCGCCTACCAGTTCATTCCCGTCGCGGTACTGCCGCTCGACACCTCGCCAGACGTCATCGACGAGTTCGAACAGCTCGCCGCTCAGGGCATCTTGCTGTCCCGCCAAACACGGCGCTTCTACCCATATGGTGACACCGCCGCGCACGTCATCGGTTACCTGCGCGAAATCAACGCCGAAGAGCTCGATGCCTGGTACATCGACGGCTACCGCGCCGGCGACTGGGTCGGCAACAGCGGCATCGAACGAGGGTTCGAACCCGTGCTGGCCGGGCGGCGCGGCGGCAGCCTGCTGATCATCGACCCGATCGGCCGACCCGTGCGCGAAATCATCAACCGACCGGCCGTGGACGGCGCCAACGTTCGGCTGGCGCTCGATGTCCGAGTCCAGCAGCTCGCCGAAGATGCCCTCACGGAGCAACCAGGCGCAATCGTCGCGATCGATCCGCGCAGCGGACATGTGCTCGCCATGGCCTCCTACCCCCGCATCGACCCCAACACCATCGTCGACGGCGTCACCGAGGAGGAGTACGAGGCCTACTTCTTCGACGAGCGACAACCGTTCATCAACCGCGCCGTCGAACAGGTATATGCGCCTGGCTCGACATTCAAGGTGGTCACACTGGCCGCCGCGCTGGAGGGCGGCGGCTATGCAATCACCGATCGCGTCTCCTGCCCAGCGCTCTGGATGGAGGTCGGCGACCAGCCGCTGCGCAACTGGAAGGATGCGAATCAGGGTCGGATCGCCCTCTCCCAGGCGTTGGCAGAGTCCTGCAACACCGTCTTCTATGACATCGGATTGCAGCTGGACCGAACCGACGACGCGCTGCTACCCAGCACCGCGCACGGCTTTGGCTTCGGCCAGGCGACCGGGATCATCGGTCTCGACGAGCAACTCGGCGTCAATCCAGACCCCGACTGGAAAATCGCGCAGCTCAACGATTCCTGGTACACGGGCGACACGCTCAACATGAGCATTGGACAGGGATTCGTCGCGGTGACCGTGCTGCAGATGGCCAACGCCTACGCCGCGCTCGCAACGAACGGCGTCGTGAACACGCCGATCATCGTGCTGTCGATCGAGGCGGACGGCGCCCAACCGCAGTTGATCGAGCGCCGCTCGATCTCGGTATTGCCCGTTTCGAAGGAGACGCTGGGACAGCTGCAAGCCGCCCTGCGCACGACGGTGTCCCAGCCCTACGGCACTGGCTTCTACGTCTTCCGCGGAAGCGTCCTGCGGATCGCCGGCAAGTCCGGAACCGCAGAAGACCAGGTCATTGACGCCGAGGCGCTGGCCGAGGTGAACGAAGCGGAGGAGCAGGAGGCACAGCAGGACGAACCGATTGCAGTCGAACTGAACAGCCAGCAGGAACAGCAGGAATCGGCAGCGCAGGCGGAAGAGGAGGCGCAACCGCCAGTGCCTGGCGCATACTCGACCCACGCCTGGTTCTCGGCCTGGGCCAACTTCGAGGAGCCGCAGCTTGTCGTCACCGTAGTCCTCGACGATGGACAATCCGGTTCCGACGACGCCGGCCCCATCGTGCGGCGCATCCTCGAAGGCGCGATCCTCAATGGCTGGGTTCCCTGAGCGCCTACCCTGCGCTCATGCGTCGCTCCCGATTCCGTCGACTGGTCCAGCGTGCGCTCGACGAGATCCCCGAAGAACTCGCCGGGCGCATGGATAACGTCGTCGTCCTCTTGCGCAACCAGCCGACCGCAGAAGAGCTGGCCTCGCTGGGTCTGGGACCGCGCCAGACGCTGTTGGGCCTGTACGTCGGACAACCGCTCACCCAGCGCGGATTCTACGGCGAGACCCTGCCCGACCGGATCATGATCTATCAGCAGCCGATCGAGAGCATCTGCCGTACTGAGGACGACATTGTCGAGCAAGTGCGTGAGACTGTCCTGCACGAGGTCGCGCACCACTTCGGCATCGACGATGCGCGCCTCGATGAAATCGGCATCGCGCCGCCTCAGGATCGCCGCTACATCCGAGGCGCCATTCACCAGCGCGAGCATCGCCAGCAGTACCTGGAATAGCCCGCTCCCGCCGCCACAGCGCCGGGTTGCGGTTCAAGCGCCGAACGGTCGGGATGCTCGGAATCGCCGCTGCAGCGCCCGCTTGACCGCCGCTTCCACCAGCTCCGACGCGTGTGACATCGCCTCGGCCAGCGGCATCCCCTCGGGCGCGGTCTGCTCAACGTCGACCAGACCTGGCAGCGCCCCATCGCCCTCGACCAAGCCAGCGACCGCGATACAGGGCACACCAGCCTCGGCCGACAGCGAGGCGACCCCGGCGGTGGCTTTGCCATAGCTCGATTGACGGTCAAACCGCCCTTCGCCGGTGATCACCAGATCCGCCATCGCGATGCGCTGGCGCAGCCCGACGGCGTCGGACACCGCCGCGAAGCCAGGCTGTAGCTGCGCGCCGCAGCACGCCATCAACCCCGCGGCGAGCCCGCCGGCTGCGCCGGCGCCCGGCACATCGGCCACGCGCGCGTCCAGATCACGCTCCAGGATCGCGGCAAAGTTAGCCAGCGCCCGATCCAGCTCCGCGACGCAGGCGGCGTCCGCGCCCTTCTGCGGGCCGTAAATTGCACTCGCCCCCTCGAAGCCCAGCAACGGATTTCGGACGTCGCAGAGCACGCGCATCTCCACGTCGGCCAGGCGCGGGTCCAGCCCGGCCGTGTCGATCAGCGCCAGATCGGCGAGCGCCGCTCCACCTGGCGGGAGTCGCCGACCATGGTCATCCAGCAGGACCGCTCCGAGCGCCTCAGCCATACCCGCCCCGCCATCGTTGGTTGCGCTACCGCCGACGCCGACCAGGATCCGCGTGACCCCCGCGTCCAGCGCATGCCGGATCAACTGACCAGTGCCATAGGTCGAGGCGCGCCGTGGATCCAGCTGATCGCGACGCAGCAGCGTCAACCCCGACGCTGCCGCCATCTCGATCACCGCTGTCGCCCCACCACCGATCCGGCCCCAGCGCGCGTCGACGGGAGCGCCGAGCGGCCCATCGACCCGGGCAATCGAACTCCGCCCCTGGGCCGAGCGCAGCATCGCCTCAACCGTGCCTGGTCCGCCGTCAGCAATGGGGGCGGCATCGATCTGAACAGCCGGGACGAGGGACTGGAGTCCCCGCTGGATCGCCGCGGCGACCTCGACAGCAGTCAGGCTGCCCTTGAACTCCTGCGGCGCCACGACGACGCGCACGGGCTCAGAAACCTTCGCCGCCGACGCCCAGGATGCGCAGAATGCCGATCGTCAGAATGACCGCAGCCCACAGCAACGCAGCCAGTCGGATCTTGCGGTACAGCGACAGCACACCCCCAACGTTGATCCAACCCTTCATCCAGAACAGGGTGAAGATCGCCAACACGAGCACCGCCAGCACAAAGCCGTTCACCCTCGTACTGTACGACTATCATCGCCGACCGGCCCGAGCTCGCCGCCTGTGCCCGCTCCGCGCCGCCAGCTGTCGAGCGCCCAGTCCGCACACGACGCAGACCCGCAAGCGCCCGTCCGAGCCCATCGCCCCGTCACACCGCGGACAGCGCGGCGCCTCCGTCCGATGGCGTCGGGGTTGCAGAACCGGCAGCGTCATCGCCAACTGGACGCCATGCGCGAAGTGCTTGGGTCGAAGCGAGGTGGCCATGATCTACTCGTACGTTTGTTCTTAGAACAACGTAGAGCACATGTGCTAGGTTGTCAACAGACAGCGCCAGCAAGCCTCCGGGTTAAGCCTGATCCTCCGGGCGGTCGAGCCAATCGACGAAATCCCGCATCTTCTCATTGATCGTGTCGTAGCGGCCGCGGTCAGCGCCCACGAGGATGCTCACAAACAAAATCGCCAAGCCAATCTCAACCATCTGCGGCCTCCCGTCGCCATCCACGGACTCCTCCGCTGCAGACAAGATACCTGCTCCAGACGCCTATGAGTATCGTAGTGTCCTATGTCGCAGCTGCACCAGCGCACCGCATCTCCACCGCTTGTCGCAACGCTGACGCTGGGTTGCAAGCTCAACCAGGCCGAAACTCAACAGGCCGCGCGCGAGCTGCAGAGACGAGGCTGCCGAACAACCGACCGCCCCGCCAGCGCCGACGCCTTCCTGATCAACACCTGCACGATCACGCATGTCGCCGACCGCAAAGCGCGCCGTCTGATCCGCATGGCGCAGCGCTTATCGCCAGACGCGCCGGTGATCGTGACCGGCTGCTACGCCGAGCGCGATAGCGACGCGGTCGCCCAGCTGGGGCGCGTGCGCGTCATCGGTAATCAGCGCAAGGACGCGGCGGCAGAGACAGTGCTGGAAGAGCTGGACAGGCGCTTCGGAGGGCCAACCGCCACCACAACGGAGACCCTCGCTTCGGCAGCGTTGAACACCGCTGGCCGCACTCGGGCCTTTCTGAAAATTCAGGAAGGCTGTGACGATGTCTGCGCCTTCTGCATCGTGCCGCATGTGCGCGGACGCGAACGAGCGCTGCCGATCGACGACATCGTGACGCAGGCGCAATCGCTCATCGACGCTGGCCTGCAGGAGATCGTGCTGACGGGAACGCAGCCCGGCGCCTACGGCCGCGACCGCTCCGACGGCGCATCCGCGGCGGCGCTGATCGAGGCCTTGCTCAGCCGCACCGACGCGCCGCGCATCCGCTACTCCTCGATCCAGCCGCAGGACATCACGCCTGCCCTGCTCGCTTGCTGGGAGGACGCACGACTCTGCCGCCACGTCCACCTCGCCCTGCAAAGCGGCTCGGACCAGGTGCTGCGACGGATGCGCCGCCGCTACGACGCATCAGGCTTCCGCGAGGCCGTTGAGCGCATTCGCGCCGCGGTGCCCAACGTATCAATCACGACCGACATCATCGCCGGCTTTCCCGGCGAGACCGAGTCCGACCACCGCGCGACCGTCGAGCTGATGGAATCGGTGCGCTTCACTGACGTGCATGTGTTCCCATACTCGCCACGACCGCGTACCTCGGCCTCGCTGCTGGCGGACGACGTTCCGATCCAATGCAAGCGCGAGCGAGCAGCCGAGCTGCGAGCGCTGGGTGAAGCGCATCGGCGGGCGGCGATACGCGACCAGGTCGGCGCTATCCATTCCATTCTCTTCGAGTCAGCACGCGCCGGCCTGACCGATACCTATCTACCCGTACGGATCGAGGCGGACCTCGATCTCACCAACCAGATCCGCAGCGTGCGCGTGGAACGTGTCGACGGTGACCGCTTGGTGGGCCTGCTGCTGGGATGACGCATCTCACGGTGCTCACGCTGGAACTGTTGATCTTCGAGTCCGCCTCACTGAAGGACAAGCGCTCGGTGGTTCGACAGGTGATCCAACGCACGCGCAACCAGTTTCCCGTCGCGACCGCTGAAGTGGATGACCAGGACGATCCGAGCCGCGCGACACTCGCCGTGGTCGCAGTGTCATCCGACGCGCAGATTGCTCACGCTACCGCCCAACGGGTCCTCAGCTACATCGAGTCGCTGCGCCTGGACTGTCAGCTCGGCTTGGTCTCGACCGAATCCATCGCGCTCTGATCGATCAGCTCCGCCCACAGGTCGTGCCCGAGCGCCTGAACGATCTCCACCTGGCAAAAGTCGCCCGGCGCCGCCTCTCCCAGCGCGAACACCAACCCGTCCACTTCAGCCGCCTCGCGGTAAGTGCGGCCGGCAATAATCGGCGCCCCGTCGTCGGTCGTTTGACCGGGTTCCGACTCCACCAACATCGACAGGCTGCGCCCGACCTGCTGCTCGTTCCGCTCGGCCGCGACTTCGCCCAGCAGCGTCATCAGCTCGTCGTAGCGCCGCTGTTTGACTGATTCTGAGACTTGCTCGCTCATCGACGCAGCCGGCGTGCCCGCCTGCGGGGAATAGGTGAACGCGCCTGCGCGATCGAATGCAGCTCCGTCGGCGAACTCCAGCAGCTCAGCGAACTCCTCGTCCGTCTCGCCCGGGAAGCCAACGATGAACGTGGTGCGCAGCGCGATGTCGGGCATCGCATTGCGCAGGCGCTCGAGCGTCTCCCAGACCATGCGCGTGTTGTGCGGACGCTTCATTCGGCGCAGCACGGACGGAGAGCCATGCTGCAACGGCATGTCGAGATAGCGGCAGACTTGTGGTGTGCTGGCCATCACATCGATCAGGCTGGGCGTGACAAATCCTGGATAGGCGTACATCAGCCGCAGCCAGTCCGCGCCCGACTCCGCCGCCAGGCGCTCGATCAATCGAGCCAGCCCATTGGCGTCGCCCCACTCTGCGCCGTAGGCCGTGCTGTCCTGCGCCACCAGGACCAGCTCGCGAGCGCCGCTGGAGACCAGCGCCTGCGACTCCCGCACGAGTACGTCCGGCTCCACGCTGCGAAACTGCCGACCCTTGATTGCGGGGATATTGCAGAACGTGCACGGCCGCGCGCAGCCATCGGAGATCTTCAGATAGGCCGACGGTCCCACCGAACGGATCGAGTCGGGCAGCGAAGTCTCAGGGATGTCGCGCTCCGCTTCGAGCACGTCGGCATGATTGGCAATCGCCTGCCAGGCCTCGATCCCAAAGGTCGCGCCGATCCCCTCGATCTCGATCACCTGATCACGCTCGATCTGCGACCAGCAACCGGTTACGACCACTTCCTGACCGGGCAAACGCTCGGCGGCGAGCCATTCCGCCGCCTGCCGCGACTCGTCGCGGGCATCGTCGATGAACCCGCAGGTGTTGAGGACGACGAGATCGGCGTCTACGCGGCTGGGGGCGGCGCGATGACCAGCCTGCTCCAGCTCACGAGCGATCCGATCCGAGTCGGTCGTGTTCTTGGGACAACCCAGCGTGACAATCTGATAACGCATCAGCCACCATCCGAACCACTCGCCGAGCCATTGGCCGCGCCCGAGCCATTGGCCGCGCCCGAGCCATTGGCCGCGCCCGAGCCATTAGCCGCGCCCGAGCCATTGGCCGCGCCCGAGCCATTGGCCGCGCCCGAGCCGGGCCGCGGCCCGCGGCTGACAATCAGCGTGATCACTGCGTCTTCGGCCGGCTCAATGCCAGCCGCTGGCGACTGCTCGAGCAGTGTGCCCACGGGCGAGTCATCGTAGAGCGACACGACCACATAGGGCGCATTGAGGCGCTTGATGTAACTGATCGCCTCACGCGAGCTGAACTCGCGTAGATCAGGCAGCATCGGCGTATCCATATTGTCCGGCGCGGACGCGGCCCTGATCTGCTCCAGCGTCTCGGTCGAAGTGTCAATACCCGGCACGCTGCGCGCCTCAGTGACAGGTTCTACCTCGTCGCGCAGACTGACCACCGCGACCACACCCGCGATGATCACCAGCACCACGACCGCCGCCGCCAGCCAAGGACCGAGATGCACCCGCGCGGGACGCAGATCTTCTCGCGGATAGTCGCTGCGCTCCACTGCCTGGAACGATTCCGCCGTCTCCTCCGACAGCGCAAGCCCCTCTCCAGGAACGCTCGGCTCGAAGGGGCAACGCGCGAGCAAGGGACCCTCGTCCAGCCCTAGATACTGCGCGTAGGAGCTGAGGAATCCTCGCGCGAATGGCGCCGCCGGCATCCGCCGCCACTCCTCGGCCTCGAACGCCTCGAGATAATGCCGCGCGATCCGCGTCGCCTGGTGCGCCTGAGCGATCGAGCGGCCACGTCGAATTCGGGCCTGGCGCAGCTCCTCGCCGATACCGATCAATCCGTCTTCATTGCCCATCACGGCGCCATCTTGATCAAGAACCTGGCTCAGCGGAGGAACCTGGGCGGTAGACCGCGGTCTTCAACACGGTCGGATCGGACCTCGATGTATACGAATGATCGGCATCCATCAGCGCAAAACGGTGCGTCACGATCCGATCGACAGCCTGGAGTGACGGCAACAGCGCCGCCGTGCGACGGAACTGGTCGGGCGTCGCGTTCTGAGTGCCGGTCAGCGAGACTTCTCGGTAGTGCAGGTCGTTCACATCAACCTCCGCGGTCGACTGGGGTCGGAAGCCAGCGAACAGGTTGACGCAGCTCTGGCGCGCGGCGACCTGCAGCGCGGTCTCAGTAAGCCCATCCAGTCCGACCGAGACGACGACGATGTCGCAGCCGCTGCCGCCGGTCGCTTCGTCCACAGCCGCCCGCAGCTCATCGGCGTCGCCGCCGCAGACGACGCTCGCGCCGAGCTCCGCGGCGACCTCGCGGCGCGCGGCGATGGGTTCGGCGACGATGATCGCGCCAGCGCCCAGCGCCCGTGCAAGCACAACGTGCAGCAGCCCCATCGGACCCGCGCCCAGGATCGCGACCGTCGCGCCGGCTCGAAAACGGCAGGACTCCAGGGAATTCAGCACGCAAGCCGTGGGCTCGGTCAACGCGGCGCGGCCCCAGTCAGTACCCTCAGGCAACCTGACGACATGTCCCTGCGCCACCAACGACGCCGGCAGCAATACCTGTTCAGCCAAGCCGCCGTTCGCGTCGTACCCCAGCGTCCGCCGCGCGGTGCAGCGGTTGCGCAGACCACGTCGGCAGAACTCGCAGCCGCCGCAGGCGATGATTGGATAGACCGCAACCCCGTCGCCCAGCGCCAAATCGCTGACGCCACTCCCCAACGCCACCACGCACCCGGCGAATTCGTGACCGGGAACCACGCCAGGCTTGGCGTACTTCTCACCGCGGTAGACACGCAGGTCAGAGGCGCAGACGCTCGCCGCCTCCACCTCGATCACCACCTCACCTGGACCAGGCTGCGGAGACGGCAGCTCGCCGACCCGAATCGCGCCGGGTCGGTCGAAGATCAGCGCTCGCATGGGCTCAACCGATCGTGAGCCCGGATTCTGGTGTCCGCGCGGGCTCAGGCGGACGCGTGCGCGGGCGACGCGTCACGTTGGGGTGGCGCGAGCTGTGATACTGACGGAGCAGTCGCGACTTCCGTCGCGCCGCTGTATTCGCGTGTACCACTCCACGCTGAGCAGCACGGTCGAGCGCGCTCACCGCCCGTTGGATGGCTGCATCTGCGTCCGACCATTCCTGGGAATCTACGGCATCGTCGATCGCGTCGAGCGCCGCGCGTACTGAGCCGCGCGCGTAGGTACGGACAGGCTTGTTGCGCATCCGACGCTTCTGGCTCTGACGCAAATACTTGACAGCGGCAGCCTTGTTCGCCACGACAACCCCTCTTTCACAATCGGATTCATCCTATCAGCCAGTGAATGTGTGTCTACTACCGCTATGTCCACCACCGACGAACGCTGGGCGGCGGCGATGCGCCTCAGCACGCAGTCTGCAACAGTGCGAGCGTGAGTTTGCCTCGACCAGCTCCTGGTCGCGTCGGTACACGGCTCCTCGCCAGCCGAAACAGCGTGCTGGGCGCTGTGCTGTTGATCGGCCTGTCCTTCCTCGGCTCACGTCTACTGGGCGCCGCGCGCGCGGTGGTGATCGCCGACCAATATGGCGCCAGCGTCGAGCTCGACGCCTTCTGGGTCGCGATGCGCCTGCCCGACCTGGTCTTCCAGCTCCTCGCCGGCGCGACCCTCGCCTCTGCATTCATCCCAGTCTACGCGCGAGTGCTGCAAGAGCGCGGTGAGCAGACAGCCTGGCGGCTCGCCAGCGTCGTCCTGAACTGGGTCCTGCTGGGCACGCTCGCGCTGGCCGCCATCGTCTTCCTCGCCGCGGACTGGATCGTGCCAGCGCTGGCGCCCGGACTCGGCGAGGACTCCGGCATCCAGGACGCCATCACCGATGACGCGGTATTCCTCACTCGGGTGCTGCTGTTATCGCCGATCCTGTTCGCAGCGAGCGGGATGCTGACGGGGATGCTGCACGCTCGACGACACTTCCTCTTACCCGCAATCTCGCCAATGCTCTACAACTTGGCCATCATCCTCGGCGCGCTGCTGTTGCCCTCCGAGCTCGGCGTCGAGGCGCTCGTGATTGGAGTGGTGGCCGGCTCCGGACTGCACTTCATCATCCAGCTACCCGCATTGTCCGCAGCATTAAGGGCAACCGGGGGCAAGCTCGGACTGCACTTCGACCTACGCAACCGTGACGTCCGCGAAGTACTGCGCTTGATGGCCCCGCGAACACTCGGACTCGCCGCAGCGCAGATCAATCTGATCGTGCTCACCGTCTTCGGCTCCATGGTCGGCGACTCATCGATCTCCGCGCTGAACTTCGCCTGGCTGCTGCTGATGTTCCCGGTCGGCATCTTTGGGATGTCGCTGGCCACGGCGATCTTTCCCAGCCTCGCCGAGCGCGCCGCCTCGGGCGGTGACGCGGCAGTCCGACAGATGGTCTCGCAGACCCTGCGGTTCACGCTCTTCCTCTCGATTCCCGCTTCAGTCGGGATGCTGCTGCTGCGAGAATCGATCGTCGCCACACTGCTGGAACACGGCGCCTTCGACGCGGCCGCCTCTGCGCTGGTCAGCGATGCGCTGCTCTATTACTCCATCGGACTATTCGCGCACGCAGCGATCGAGATCGTCTCACGGGGCTTCTATGTACTGGGCGACACGCGCACCCCGGTCGCGCTCGCGATCGCCTCGATGCTGCTGAACATCATCCTCTCGGCGCTGTTGGTCGGCCCGATGGGATTACAGGGCCTCGCCCTGTCGCTATCGATCTCAGCGATCTTCGAGTTCCTGTTGCTGCTCTTGTTCCTCAACAATCGACTGAGCGGCGCGCTGCTCTCACGGATCGAGTGGTGGTCGACGCTCAAGACGGCTATCGCGACCCTACTTGTGGGGCAGCTGGTGTACGTCGCGCTGGAGGTTCTGGTATCGCTCGAAATCGCACGGAATTCCTGGCTGACACTTGCCACATGCGTCGTCGGAGGCGTCGTCGTGTACCTCGCACTCAGTTTGCTGATGCGTCAAGCTGAAGCCGAGCTGCTCGTGCTGCGGATTGAGACAGCATTCTCACGCGTGCTTCGGCGCTGAGCGAGACCACCCGTCCACCGCGCCCCACCACCGCTCTGATACAGTGACTCCAAATCCGCCGCTGCCGCACACCACTGCTGCAAATCCGTTGCGAGAGACCATGGCCCTGCAGGATCGATCAATCGTATGCCGCGACTGCGGACGCGATTTTGTCTTCACCGCTGGTGAGCAGGAGTTCTATCAGTCCAAAGGACTGCAGAACGACCCCGTGCGCTGCCCCGAATGCCGCTCGGTGCGCAAGTCCAGTCAACGCTCACCAGAGGCGGAAGCCGGCTACGTCCGCTACAACGGCGCCGCATCGTTTGGCGGCCGCGTCCCCCGCCAGATGCACCCAGCCGGGTGCGCCATGTGTGGTGACATGATCGAAGTCCCCTTCATGCCGCGCGGTGACCGCCCAGTCTTCTGCACGACCGTCAAACGCATCATGACGCTGGGGTATCAGATGGATGAAATCCAACAGCGATGGGGTGTGCGGCCCTGTCAGGCTGAAGGCATCAACCAGGACTTGCGACGTAACCTGATCCCAGCCAAGCCTGGCGTCGAATTGCCCGAGATCGAGCGCAGCCGCACCTGATCGTCCCCCACCGAGACCATTCGGAAGGACCACATGCCCGACTCGACGGCGCAGCGATGGATGCGCCTGATGGGCGCGCAAGGACGTCCCACCGCTCGACCGCCCAGCAGCGACGAGGTCGCCGAAACTGTGTCCCGCTACCCCGAACGCGCCGCTCAGGCGCTCGTTGACCAGTCGCGCCGGCAGGGGCAGGCAGCCTCGGCGCGCGAGGCGCGCGGATGGATTCTCGCGCAGCTCGATGCAGCTGCCGACCTCCTCGACCCACCCGCCCGCGACCGCATCGCCGAGCTCGCCGAGCCGTTGATCGCGGCCCGATTCCCTGAGGATGCCCCCACCGATGGTTGACGCCCCTGACCATTTCAGCCAACCCGCCCACCCAGACAGCTCACCGCGACCCGCTTTCCGTCCCGTCGGCTCACTGATGCCGCATCGCGAACTGGAAGCGCGCGTGCGCGACTTCTGGCGCGAGCGCGACATCTTCCACCGCTCCATCGACGAACGCCCTGCCGACAACATCTATTCCTTCTACGAAGGTCCGCCCACAGCCAACGGCGCGCCGGGTGTGCATCATGTGCTCTCACGCGTCTTCAAAGACCTCTTCCCGCGTTATCAGACCATGCGCGGCAAGCGCGTCCCCCGCAAGGGCGGCTGGGACACGCACGGCTTGCCCGTCGAGATCGAGGTCGAAAAGATGCTCAGCCTCGACAGCAAGCCGGCCATCGAGCAATACGGCATCGCCGAGTTCAACCGCCATTGCCGAGCATCGGTGATGCAGTACGTCGAACAGTGGGAAGACATGACCGAACGCGTCGCGTTCTGGATCGATATGTCCGACGCGTACCGCACATATACGCCCGAGTACATCGAGTCGTGCTGGTGGATCTTCAAGACCCTCTGGGATGCCGGACTGGTCTATGAGGCGCGCCGCACCACGCCGCACTGCCCACGCTGCGAGTCATCGCTCTCCAGCCACGAACTCTCGCTGGGGATGAAAGAAGGCGTCCGCGACCAGGCGGTCACGGTGCGTTTCCGCGCTCACAACGAATCCCTGCCCGCACGACTGCGCTGGAACGGCGCCACCGACTTCCTCGCCTGGACCACGACCCCCTGGACGCTGCCCGCCAACTCCGGCCTCGCGCTCAACGAGGACGAATCCTACGCTGTCGTCGAGATCGACCCGGCACACCGCCTGATCCTGGCGCGAAAACTGCTCGCGCCGGCGCTCGACGGGATCATCGATTCGCCCAACGTCGTGGCCATCGTCTCAGGCGCTGAGCTCGTTGGCGTCACCTACGACGGGCTCTATGAGCCGGAACAATGGGGCGTGCCGACCTACCGGTTCGACGGCGCACGGTTGGTCGAGCGGCGCGCCGAAGACGGTTCCCCGCCGGCCCGGCGGGTCGTCGCGGGCGACTTCGTCGAAATGGAGAGCGGCACCGGCATTGTCCACATCGCCCCCGCCTTCGGCGAGGACGATTACCAACTCGGACGCGACGTCGGGCTGCTGTTCCGCCAACCCGTCGACCTCAGCGGCCAGATCCTCGGCGATCCCAATGCGCCCGGCGCACCTAGCTTCGTGGGCCAGTGGGTCAAGGATGCCGACCCAATGATCATCGCTGACCTCGAATCGCGCGAGATGCTGCTGAAGCGCGAGGCCTACGAGCACACCTATCCCTACTGCTGGCGCTGCGACACGCCACTGCTCTACTACGCCAAGCCGAGCTGGTATCTCGCCACCTCGCAGGCCAAGAGCTCGCTGGTGCAATCGAACGCCGAACAGATCCACTGGTACCCCGCCCACACCGGCAGCGGACGCTACGGCGACTGGCTCGCGAACAACGTCGATTGGGCCGTCAGCCGCGAGCGCTACTGGGGAACGCCGCTGCCCTTCTGGCGCTGCAGCGACTGCGGCGCAGTCGACTGCATCGGATCGTTCGACGAGCTGCGCCGTCGGGCGCGCGACTGCAGCGACGTCGAGCCTGACCTCTCCGATCCGCACCGCCCGTACGTCGACGAGATCGAGATCGGCTGCGCCGTCTGCGGCGGCCTCGCCCGGCGCGTGCCAGAGGTCGCCGACGCCTGGTTCGACTCTGGCGCGATGCCCTACGCGCAGTGGCACTACCCATTCGAGAATCACGACCGCTTCGAGGAACGTTTCCCAGCTGACTTCATCTGCGAAGCGGTCGACCAAACGCGCGGTTGGTTCTACTCGCTCCACGCCGAAGCCGCCCTGCTGCACCAGGCGAACGCCGTGCCAGAGCCGATCTCCTTCCAACACGTGATCTCGCTCGGACACATCCTCGACGAGGGCGGCGAAAAGATGTCGAAGTCGCGAGGCAACGTCGTCGACCCCTGGTCGGTGCTCGACCAGTCCGGCGCGGACGCCCTGCGCTGGTACTGCTACATCGCCTCGCCCGCTGGCAACCCACGCCGATTCTCCGAGCGCCTCGTTGCCGAGACGCAGCGACGCTTCCTGCACACGCTCTGGAACACCTACTCCTTCTTTGTCACGTACGCCAACATCGACGGCTGGCGCCCCGAACCTGCGGCGGCCCCGCCGACGGTCGAAATCGACCGCTGGATCCTCAGCGAACTCCATGCCCTCATCGACCGGGTCAGCAACGCGCTCGACGAGTACGACCCCACCAGCGCCGCGCGGGAACTCGATGCGTTCGTCGATACGCTTTCCAACTGGTACGTGCGCCGCAGCCGGCGACGCTTCTGGTCGGCGGCGCGACTCGGCGCCGACGCTGATCTCGACGCGAAGCGCAGCGCATATCAGACGCTCTATCACGTACTGACCACGTTGGCCCGCCTGCTGGCCCCCATGACCCCATACCTGGCAGAAGACATCTGGCGCAATCTGGCTGCTGAGCTGGACGCCGCCGCGCCGGAGTCCGTCCACCTCGCCGACTGGCCGACGGCGGATCCCGCACTGATCGACACGTCGCTCAATGCCGAGATGGCGCTCGTCCAGCGGGTTGCATCACTGGGACGTTCCGCCCGCAGCACCGCCGCGATCAAGCTGCGGCAGCCACTAGCCGCCGTCAGCGTCTCCGTGCGGTCGCCCGAGGACGCGGCAGCCGTCGCACGACATCGCGAGACCATCGCAGAAGAGCTCAATGTCAAGGCGGTCGAGCTGCTCGATGCCGAATCCGACTCACGCCGCTATCGGATCAAGCCGAATCTGCGCACGCTCGGGCCACGGCTGGGTAAACGTCTGCCCACGCTCCGCAACGCGCTGAACGATCTCGCGCCCGAACTGGCCACGCACATCGCTGAAGCCACCAACGCCGGCCAGGCCATCGAGATCGAAGGCATCGAACTACAGCCCGCCGACCTGCTGATCGAGCTGGACACCGAAGCCGCCGGTCAGACAGCTGCGGCCGAGGACGAGCGCTGCGCCGTCCGCCTGACCGCGCAGCTCACCGAGGAGCTGATCGCCGAGGGCAAAGCGCGCGAGGTGATCAACCGCGTCCAGCGGCTGCGACGCGACTCCGGGCTCAACCCCGACGACCGCATTCTGCTGCAGCTGGCATCCCCTGACACCGACCTGACCTCGGCTTTATCACAATTTGAGGCGCTGATCGCCGCCGAAACACTCGCCACACACGTCGCCGTTGATGACGCCATTGTCGCAGCATCGGTGCACCAGTCTGAGGCGGAGATTGAGGGCTCGGCGATCGCGCTCTCGCTTGTCCGCGCCTGACGCAGATCACTCACCGCCGAGTCGCTCGTTGCGTTCACTCGCGCGGCGTGCCTGCCGCGCGGCCTGCGTCTCGCGACCGGGCAGATTCGTGGGAACAGGCTCGCGATGCAGGAGTTGACGCTGCGCCACGCCGACCAACCGAGTGGCCCAGCCGCGTCCAGCGCCAGACGCTTCTGACGCCGACCTCTCACCTTCGTCGTCGTAATGGCCGTGCATCACGCGCGGCCACTCCGACGCAATCTCCGCGCCGAACAGCAGCACGCAGGCCCCTAGATACACGAAGAACAGCAGGGCGATCGCAGCGCCCAACGATCCGTAGACAGCGTCATAGTCAGAGAAGTTGCGCAGGTAGACCGAAAAACCGAACTTCAACAGCTCGAACAACAGCGCCCCAACCAATGCGCCCGCGACCGCGTCGCGCACTCGCACTGTCACGCTGGGCACCACCGTGTAGATGATCGTGAACGTCAGCCAGGTCAGCAGCGCCGGGGTCAGCAGCGCGATGACGTTGAACAGCCCCGATGCCTCCGAACCGAACGGCCCCAGACTGTCCGATAGCGATACCGACAGATCGCGTCCGACCTGCAACACCGCCGTGGCGCCGATCGAGAGCGCGAGCAAGCCGCCGACGCCTAGCACCAGAACAAGGTCCACCAGCTTGCCGCGTACAAACGGCCGTCGAAACTCGAGATCCCAGACCGAGTCCAGGCTGAAGCGCAGCGCAGACATCATCCCGCTCGCCGCCCAGATCAAGCCCAGCACCGAGATCACGCCGATGGCCGAGCGTCCCCGCGCGATCGGCTCGAGCAGCGCCTCGAGGTCTTCGCGCCCAGCCCCGGCCGGCAGTAGATCAAACAGCGAATCCACGATCTGTTCGCGCAGACCGTCGTCGGTTAACAGCACACCCATAATCGAGACGATCAGAATCGCCAGCGGAAACAACGAAAAGAAGATGTAATACGACATCGACGCCGCCAGCTGCGGCACGTGATCGTCCATAAACTCTTGCACGGAGCGTCGCGCCAGCAGCCACAGATCGCCGATCCACCAGCGCAGATGTAGCGTCAGCCAGCGCCGTGCGCGGCCAGCGTCGAACGATACTCGCAGCCACATACGACCAGTACGCATACGACTATTATCGGCCTACAGCTGCAGGCTGGAAGGATCGCCTCGCCTCATGACCGCTGCCGCGCCACGACGCGTCATCTGCAAGCTTGGCACCAACCTGCTCACGTCGGGCGGCGACCGACTCGACATCACCGTCCTGCACTCAGTGGTGCGGCAGGTCGCCGAGCTGATCGAGGACGGCGTGCAGGTGGCGATCGTGACCTCTGGCGCCGTGACCGCCGGCCGCGCCCGAGTAGGAGTCAGCAACTCACGCTCATCCGTCGGCGCGCGGCAGGCACTAGCGGCGATCGGACAGGCACAGCTCGTGCAACACTACGACTCGCTCTTGCAGCGCTATGGTCTGACCGCCGCGCAAGCCTTGATCACGCGCCGCGACGTCTCCGAGCGACGCGGGTACCTGAACATCCGCAACACGCTGCTGCGGCTCCTGCAATACCGTGTGGTGCCGATCATCAACGAGAACGACGTCGTCGCCGACGAGGAGCTGCGTGGCGGCGCATTTGGCGAGAACGACGCCCTGTCCGCCTTGATCGCCAACCTGATCGAGGCCGACCTGCTCATCCTGCTGAGCGACGTCGACGGCGTCTTTGACAGGGATCCACGAGTGCATGCAGATGCACAGCTCATCCCGCTGCTGAGTCAGCCCAAACCGATGCTCGCGGCCGCCGGCGCGGTCGGCGAGCGCAGTCGGGGCGGGATGCAGGCCAAACTGGCGGCGGCGCAGCGCGCGGCTCACGGCGGCGCCGACGTCGTCATCGCCTCCGGCCGCGAGCCTGACGCGATCCGACGCATCGTCGGCGGCGAGCGTCTAGGCACCCTGATCCCAGCCAACACCAGCGCCCGCGACAGCCGCGCGCGCTGGTTGCTCGCCGGCCTGCACAACGGCACCGGCCTGGATATCGATCCCGGCGCGGTGCGAGCGCTCACCCGACAGGGACGCAGCCTGCTGCCCATCGGCGTCACACGCGTTCAGGGACACTTCGAGCGCGGCGACGTGATTCAGCTCTGCGACCTGGACGGCGCTCCCATCGCTGTGGGGATCAGCAATTATTCCTCGGATGACACCGCGCGTATTCGCGGCAAACGTTCATCGGAGATCACCGCCGAGCTGGGCTTCAGCTACGGTTCCGAAGTCGTACACCGTAACAACCTCGCACTCTTGCCCCAGCTAGATTAAGAACATGAACTCATGAGCGACCTCCATGCGCTCGCCGACTATCCAGCCTCGCAGATTTTCTTTTCTCAACGGTTGCGACTGCATTATGTCGATTGGGGCAATCCGACGGCGCCGCCACTGATCCTCGTGCACGGCGGCCGCGACCACTGCCGCTCGTGGGACTGGGTCGCGCTGGCGCTCAAGGCCCGCTTCCACGTGATCGCCCCCGACCTGCGCGGCCACGGCGACTCGGCATGGGTCAACGGCTCGGGCTACGCGATGATCGACTATGTCTACGATCTCGCCCAGCTCATCCGCCAAAAACACCTCGCGCCGGTCACCCTGCTCGGCCACTCGCTCGGCGGGCGCATCTGCCTCGAGTACGCCGGTGTTTACCCGGAGCGCGTAGCGAAACTGATCGCGATCGAGGGACTGGGGCCATCGCGCTCGTCGACCGACACACATGCGTCGATGCCAGCGCATCAGCGCATGTCCGAGTGGATTGCGGAGCGTCATCGCTTCGCCGATCGTCTGCCGCGCCGCTATCCAACACTCGAAGACGCCGTCGAGCGGATGCGTGAGGCGAACCCCCGTCTCTCGTCCGAACAGGCTTGGCATCTGACTACCCACGCCGTCCACCAGAATGAAGACGGTACATTCGTCTGGAAGTTCGACAACTACGCCCGCGGCAACTCGCCCTATCCGTTCAACGAAACCGACGCTGGGGAAATCTGGTCGCGCGTCACGATGCCGACACTACTGATCAGCGGTCTCGAATCACAGGGCGACCCCAACCAGGACGAGCGAACCAACACCTTCCCGACCGCCAGGACCGTCGGCATCTCCAATGCCGGCCACTGGGTCCACCATGACCAACTCGACGAGTTCCTCCGCGAGGTCAATATCTTCCTGTCCCACTAGACGCGTCCAGCGCGTCGCAACCCAAACACCTAGACGGAGAACACGCAAGCTCCGCATCCGCATCTAGAATCGGCGCATGGACACCGACCGACCCGCTCCCCGCTTCAGCTGGTTCGTCCCCATCGACGGCGACGGCGACCGCATCGGCGCCCTGCGCGCGCAACGCGCGCCCTCCTTCGCCTATCTGCGCGATGTCGTCCGCAACGCCGAGCGTCTGGGCTTCCACTCCCTGCTGATTCCCACGCGCTTCGCCAATGGTTCCTTCGAGCAAGCCGCCCCACTGGCCGAGACCTGGACCTCCGCCTCCGCCCTCTGCGCGGTCAGCGAACGCATCCGCCTGCTGATCGCCGTGCGGCCGGGTATCACCCCAGTCGGACTCTTCGCTCAACAGGCTGCGACATTGCACGAGATCTCCGGCGGCCGCATCGACATCAACATCGTCCCCGGCGGCATTCAGGGCGACAACGAACGGCTTGGCATCAGCGGCTCCCACGCTGATCGCTATGCCCTCGCCGACGAGGCCATCGACGCCTGCACGCAGCTCTGGGCGTCGGGCGGACCGCTCGACTACATGGGCCAGTCGCTGCGGCTCAACGGGGCGATCGTCTCGCCGACGCCCGCCGCGCCGCAGCCGCAGTGGTATCTCGGTGGCGCGTCCGACGCCGCGCTCCAGCTCGCCGCTCGACGCGCCGACGTGCTGCTCTGCTGGATCCAGCCGCCCGACGCCATGTCCGCGTTGCTCGCCCGCGCCCGCGACGCCTTCGCTGCTGTCGGACGACGCCCCCGTCTTGGGTTGCGCACGCATCTGGTCATCCGCGACAGCGAGGCAGCGGCCTGGCGGGCGGCGTCCGCGCTGCTCTCTGAGGCGCACCCGGACGTGATGGCCCAACGCGCTCACACAGTGCGCGCCACCGCCATGGTCGGCGCCGCCGCGCAGGCCCGCCGCGTCGAAGACGACCGCCTCAGTGAGCGGCTCTGGAACGGCATCTCTCGCGTGCGGGTCAACCTCGGCACCGCGATCGTGGGCACGCCGCAACAAGCCGCCGACGAGCTCAGCGCCTACAGGCGAATGGGCTTCGACGAGTTCATCCTCTCCGCCTATCCACATCTGGAAGAAGCGGAACGAATCGCTGCGGACGTCATCCCGCGTGTCCTGAGCGCCATGTCCGCCCGCGCGACAGGGGACTGACCATGGGCTGGCCGATCCACCGTCCAACCGGTCTCACGCACCATGAACCATCGCGGTCATCGAAGGGCTACACGCTGATGTGTGGCACCGGCGCCCGTGAAGCCGTACTACTGGACATGCAGGGCCGCGTCGTCCATCTCTGGCGCGTCCCCGATCGACGCCTCTTCAATGTCGAGCTGCTCCCTAACGGACACCTCCTCGCATTGGTCGCGCCCGACGCGCCACCCCCGCCGCGCAGCGGCGAGCAGACGACCCGCTTCTCGCTTGACCCAGGCGGACCACCAGGGCTCTTCGACTTTCTCGGAGGCCGCAGTAGCGGATTACGCGAGCTCGACTGGGACGGCCGCGTCGTTTGGGAATACGAGAACCTCGGCATCCACCACGATTTCCACCGCCTCGACAACGGACACACCATCGCGCTGGAATGGGTCCCGACCACCAAGGACGTCGAAGACCGCGTGCTCGGCGGCGGGCACCAGCCTGGCCAGCCGATGCCGCCCAACATGATGGGCGACGACGTGATCGAGATCGACGCCAACGGCAACGAAGTCGCCCGTACACGCCTCTGGCGCGTGCTGACTCCGGCAGACGCGGTCATCTGTCCGCTGGAGAATCGATGGGAGTGGACGCACGTCAACAGCATCGAGCAGATCCCCGACGGCGGCCTGCTCTTCTCGTCGCGCAACACCAGCACGATCGGCATCGTCGATCCCCCCGCGACAGACTCAGATAGCTGGGGGACGCTGCGCTGGCGCTTCGGCGCGCCTGAACTCTCGCACCAACACCACGCGACCTGGCAGGCCGATGGTCGCGTGCTCGTCTACGACAACGGCATGCACCGACTGCAGGACCTCTGCTACTCCCGCATCCTGCTGATCGATCCGCAAACCGACAAATTCGAGGTGGTCTACCAGGGCGAGCCGCGCGAGCAGTTCTTCTCCGCCCACATCTCGGGCGTCTCGCAGCTGACCAACGGGAACTATCTGGTCACCGAGGGCGCAGCCGGGCGCCTCTTCGAGATCGACGGCGGCAGCCGCGTCGTCTGGGAGTGGGTGTCGCCGTTCCAGGTCAAGCAACGCGGCGACAACTGCAACTGGGTCTTCAGAGCCTGGCGCTACGACGGCGACTACGCAGGCCTCTCAGGACGAGACCTCAACCCGGAACGCCATCTCGGCGTCAACCGCCTACACGGCCTGATGGATTAGGCGGCCGAGATCGCCCGCCTATGAGCCGGAACGCGGCGACTTCATCCGACGCGTCGCGATCAGCAGATCATGCGTCTTGCCGTCGGCATCGATCACGTAGTCCCAAAGCACCGCTTCACGCTGGAAGCCGAGTCGCCGGAAGACAGACTGCGCCGCCGCCTGGTCGAGCACCATCCGGGCGGTCAGGAGCTGCAGCTCGAGCAGCTGGGCGATCGAGTAGATCTCCTCGGCCAGGACACGACCGAGACCGCGCCCGCGCGCCATGGGCGAGAGCAGCAGGCGAATCTCGCCCAGGTGACGCGTCCAATCGGCCGAGGAGTAGTTTAGATCCCCCTCGCCGAGCAGATCGTCCCCGTCGAAACCGAGCACGGTAAACGTCCGCCCCTCCGCAATCTCCTGCATCCAGGCGTCGACCGCAGAGCGTTGGGTGATATCGCGGCGCAGGAACAGCAGATCGTCGGCCGGCAGCGAGCGGGCAAAGTCGAGGACCAGGTCCTCATCGCCCGGCTCCATCAACCGCAGGGTGATGCGGTGCCCGTCGCGCAAGGAGGCCGAGCGCGGGTAGCGCACGGCGATTTGCGGCTGGGCGTCGGATGTGGTGTGGGCCATGGGATCGAGCTTCTTTCAATCCTACGACTCGTGATGTGAAATCCTGCACGAGCCGTGCACGCGCGTTCCGCACAGGATAGGGCGCAGCACGGGGAACGCCGCGCAGCCAGCATCGCCCAGTTTACGCTCGCCCGCTATGTGCGGTCGCTGGGGAAATCAGGGTGAGCCGTGTCCATCCAGATTTCCTTGCGCCAGTGCCAGCCCTCGCGCTCCCACACCTGCTTGGATATGTCTGGCAGCTGCAGGTAGGGCCAGTGGATTGACGTGTCAATACCGTTACACGCCACGGCGTAGGCGGCGAAGCCATCCAGACCGTACCGATCATCCTCGCCAATCAGGATGTACTGCACTTCATCGGCCATTTCTCGCCTGGCCTCCGGATCCAGCGTCACCTTCATCTTCTGTACGATCTCTTCGACCGGCGCGAAATTGTAGCGTTCGTGATTGCCGGACCCGCCGAAGACCAGACGCGAGTTCCATTCACCTGTCGGGTCGCCGGTACCGGCGCCCACCCAGATCGGCACGTTGCCTGGAAATTGTCCCTCGACCAGTCGCTGCGTGATACCGTCGTAGGGTGTCAACTCAATCTTTATCTCAACATCAAGCGCTTCTCGGTACATGTTGACGTAGTACTCCGAGGAGCCTGGATAGACACCCTCAAAGATATCCGCATTGATCATCGGAAATTCGGTACCTGGCTCAACACCCGCGGCAGCAAGCAGCTGACGCGCCATGACGATGTCGTCTTCCTTGTTCGGTTTGAACCCTGCGTAGGCACGAAGTTCTTCCTCTGGAATTGCCCAACCGTGATACCAATTAATGTGTTGGACCGCAGATGGTTTGCCCAATCCGAGGTAGACGAAATCGACGATACCATCTCGATCCATCGCGACATGGAACGCATACGCAACGCGGCGGTCCAGCCATGGATTGTCTTCCCACTCCGTGTTGAAGTTAAACCGCATTGAGAGCGGGAGGACGACGGCGCGCTCGAAACGTACGTGGTCTGGGAAGTCACTATGAATTCCCTCGATCTGTGGCGCCAGCAAGCTGGTGCTATCCAGCGAACCACCACGATACGCGGCTTCGATGGCGGTCAAGTCTTGCAGGATGTTCCAGGTGATGCCGTCAAGGAACGGCAGTTGTTGGCCGTCCTTGGATTTCCAATAGTCAGGATTACGCTCCAAGCGGAGAGCTAGCTCAGGATCGAACGACGTGGGAATGAATGGTCCAGTACCGGATACCAGTTCGACGTTGGTCTGTTCGTCAAGCCAGGTCTGATCCCATAGCTCAAGCGCCTCCACCGACGTGAGGAAGGAATACCCCATGTGAGTCGTTTCCAGATACGTCGCGTCGGGGCCGTCTGTTTTCAGGACCAGCGTCTCCTCGTCTGGGGTATCCATCGATGCGGTCTCTTGATACAGCGCCGCCCGCCAGAACCGGGCATCGGGCACGCCATCCGGGTCGAGCGCGTCGATCTGGCGCTGGATATTTGCGGAAGCGTCAAGCGAGGTAAACGCGCGTCCTCCCTCGGTTGGGTAGCGATCCCAGAAGTGTGCGCCCTGGTCAAAACGAAAGATATAGGTCTCGCTATCTGGAATCTCAGGCAAGGACGCCAGATCTGAGCGATACACAGGACCCAGATTGTCGTAGTTCTCGATCAACCGTCCCAACGAGTCGTTCCATACCTGAAACGGATGCGCCAGATTAGTTTTATGCGGATCGAACCCGTCCCAGTTCGGGGCTGTCGAGATCGAGTAGTTGCCGCCGTATTGGCGGTTGCCGACGGCCGCCGCTTGCTGTTGCTGCGACTGCACCTGGACGGTCTGCTGCTGACCGTCCTCTTGCGCGTCCTGCTGCTGGGCTTGCTGTTCGGCCTGCTGCTCAGCCTGTTCCTGCTGCAGGGCCTGCTGTTGTGGCTGCGCCTGCTGCATCGCCTGCTGCTGTTGTTGGGGCTCCGCCTGCGCAACCTGCGGCTGCGCATCGTCGTCGTCATCGCCACAGCCAACCAGAGCCAGACCCGCCGCGCCGACGCCGGCCCGGCCAGAAGCGCGTAGCAGGGCGCGACGGCTCATCCGCGACCGACGCATACGCTGCCAGTAATTCCGCTCGCTGCTGCGTTCCATACTGCGCTCCTTCAAGTCTCTATGGGCACGAGATCGCACAGGATCCCGCTACTCAATGCTGAGGTTCAGTCGCCGCCGGCGGCCGCCAACAGCCCAACCTCGGCGACCGCGCCGAAGTCGGGCAGCCGCGTCAGCGGCGCCCGCTCGGGCTCCGCGAAGGCCGGCATGACCTCGCGCGCGAATAGCTTCAGCGAGGCCAGAATTCGTTCGTGCGGCACGACCTGATCGAAGTTGATCAGGAACACCATTCGGTCCACGCCGATCGACTCCCACTGCCGCAGCGCGGTGATGACCGTGTCGGGGTTGCCAATCGGCGTACCTTGCTGCAGCGGGTTGATCACGTCGCCCGGACGGTCGCGCAGCTGGATCGCCGAAGCTTGCGAGCTGTAGGCGGGCGACGGATAGATGCTGCCCACGCCCACCAGATGCGCGGCGGCGTTCATGAACGCCATCGCGCCGGCCCCGCCCAGCGCTCGCGCCTCCTCGTCGGTTTCGCCGCAGAACATCCAGCCGACGCCGTTCACCTGGTTGTTGACAAATTTGCCGACCGGGTCGGCGTTGCGGATCACGCGGCGGTAGTCGGCGATGCGCTGTTCATACTGCGCCGGCGTGCCGATCGAGACGCCGAGGAGACCCATCCCGCGTTCGGCCGCCTGGATCGCCGTCTCGGGGCTGGAGACCGCGACCCACATCGGCGGATGCGGCTGTTGCACCGGCTTCGGCAACACGGCGCGTTCCGGCATCGAGAAATACTTCCCGTCCCAACCCGCGATCTCATTGGTCCACATGTGCGGGATCGCGCGGATCACCTCATCCCACATGTCCTTCGTGTCATCTGGCTCGACCTGGAAGCCGCCCAGCTCGGTCCAGGTCGCCGCGCGGCCGGTGCCGAACTCGAGTCGCCCGTTGGAGATGATGTCCAGCGCCGCCGCACGCTCCGCAACCCGCGCCGGGTGGTTGACCTGCGGCAGACAGAGCGCAATCCCCTGACCGATATGAATATTCTCGGTCATCGTCGCCGCGGCCGAGAGAAAGACCTCGGGCGCTGACGAGTGGCTGTACTCCTCGAGGAAGTGATGCTCCACTTCCCAGACCTGGTCGAAGCCGAGCTCGTCGGCCAGGCAGATCTGTTCCAGCGCCTGGTGATACGCCCGCCACTCGGAAATCTCCGACCATGGACGCTGCACGGAGTGCTCGTAGAAGATGCCGAATTTCATGTCGAACTCACTACTTCAGGCCACCGAGCTGCAGCTGCTGTCGCCTCTGGTTGCGCTGACAACTCAGCACGGTGGTTGCTTGGCGAAGATGCTAGCATTCTGCGCGCGTGCCCATCGAGCTGAGACTGCGACGGGAGCGGTCATGTCGGTTGCCATCGTCTGCG
The DNA here is from genome assembly GCA_963422755.2 of Dehalococcoidia bacterium. GTDB lineage: Bacteria > Chloroflexota > Dehalococcoidia > Bin125 > Bin125 > Bin125. The sequence goes on along the minus strand of OY730488.1, from coordinate 1,047,685 downwards.
ATTCCTCCGTCGATCTGCCAGCAGAGCTGCTCGCGGCGCGCGGTGTACGCACGGCTCCGGTCGGCTACAGCCTCGGCGCGTCCTACTACCGCCAGGGCGACCAGTCCCACGCCGAGTTCTACGACGCGCTCGCGCAGGGGCGAAAACTGACCCTGAACGGTGTCACGGCAGAGGACTGGGAAACGGCCTTTCTAGCCGCCGCCGAAGCAGATGACGACGGCCTGCTCTGCCTCTGTCAGGCCTTCGGCTCGTCGAGCCCATCTTTCGACGCTGCTGAGTACGCTTCACGACGGCTGGAGCACTTCCACCAGCTGGACGTGCGCATCCATCAGACGCCGCGATCGACCGCCGGGCAGGCCGCGATCGCGCTCGCCGTCGCGCGCGTCGCGCAGACCGGCGCCGACCGCGAGGCGGTCGAGCACGCGCTGGACGCAGTCAGCGCCAGCGCCGACATCTTCATGCTCGCGCCCGACGTGGACGGCCTCGACCGCGCGGGCGAGCTGTCCGCCGTACAGTCACAGAGCGGACTTGGGCCACTCGACTTCGGCGTGCCAGTCTTCCGCGCGCGCGACCGCATCAAGGCGGTCGACCTCGCAGACGACGTTGCGCAGGCAGAGTCCTCGATGCTCGATCGGGCGGCCAACGTCCTCGACGGCCAGCCGGCCATCGCCGTCGTCACGCACGCGCTGAATCCTGAAGGCGCGGCGCGTCTGCGCGAACAGGCGATGGCGCGGTTGAACATCAACGAACTGCACGTCACCGAGCTCGGACCGACCGTCGGCGGGCTGCTCGGCGCCGGCGCCTGGGGGCTCGGCTTCTGCCAAGCGCCAGCCGGGCGGACGGCCGAGTGATCGTGTCGAACGCCCATCGACGGACACCTCGCGACGAGCTGGGGGGAACATCATGCCTGAGACTGGTCTGATCGAGAGCGCCAGCCTGCCCGTCATCAGCGCCGAGAGCGACGCCCCCGCGCCGCCTTGGACCATCGGCGAGGCCGTCGTCCAGCACATCACATATGAAGTACCTGTGCCCAACGCCCGCCGCGCGTTGCCAGACGTGGTCACCCGCTCCGCCCCGACCTACGCGCGGGTCAGCGTGATCGACCGCGCCGACAGCCCCGTCGGCCCCTACCGCGAGGCGCTGCTGATGGTCGGCTGCCGCGTCGGCATGATCCCGGCCCTGTATGTCGTGGCTGCCGTGGTCAACTCCACCGCCGCCCGCGACGCTATCGCCGCGCACTGGCGGTACCTGCCCAGCCTCGGCGAGATCGATATCGAGCACAGCGACGATGCAATCGAATCGCACTTCGACGCGGGCGATGGACTCACCGTCACACTGCACTCCCCGACGACCGAAGCGGCGGCGGTCGCCATCGTGCGATACGACCCGCTACTAGTCGTGCAGCCACGCAATGGCAACGACGCGGCGTCCGAGATTCCCTGCGAGCACGACGTGCGACAAGCCTGGCTGTCGCGCGCCAGCACCTTGAGTTACGAGGGCGGTTCCCGCAAGCATCCCTGGATCCAGCTGCGCTCGGCGAACCCGATCACGGCCGTCGCGGCGGTCGAAGGGCAAGTGATCGAAGCAGCCACCAACATCGAGCTACCTGGCGCCTGACCAGCACAGCTCCGGCCGCAACCGGGATCGAAGACGAGACACGATACAATCCTCCCCAAACACCTGTGTCGGTATGACTGCAGCGAGACGCTGCTGAGCCCCGAGTGGTCAAGAAACTCCGCACCGCCTACTTCGGCTGGTATCTCCTGATCTGCGCCGTGATCGGCATGGCCATCGCCTCAGGTGTCTCGTTCTGGGTGCTCGGCCTGTACGTCACGCCGCTCGAAGAGGAGTTCGGCTGGTCGCGCACGCTGCTGCAGACGGGCATTTCCGTCTCGCTACTGGTCAGCGGGATCGCCTCGCCACTGGCAGGCAAGATGGTGGACCGTTATGGACCACGACGGTCGATCATCTGGGGCACCGTCTTCACCTGCGGTTCCTACATCCTGCTGGCCACCACCTCTTCACTCATCGAGTGGTACCTCTACTTCTCGATTAACTCATTCTTCCGCGGATTTATGTTCTACATCCCGTTTCAGGTGTTGATCTCGCGCTGGTTCGACCGTAAGCGCGGACGCGCCGTGGGGATCATGGCGATGGGCTTCTCACTCGGGGTCGTCCTGGTACCAGTGATGCAGCGGATCATCGACAATGTCGGCTGGGACTGGTCCTTCATCTTCGCCGCCGCCATCCTGGCTGTCAGCTTCCTACCACTCGGGCTGTTCATCGTCCGCGACCATCCCAGCGAGAAGGGGCTCGAAGTCGATGGTGCGCCACGACCCGCCGGAGCGCCCAGCGGCCCTGCAGTGATGAGCGGACTGACCGTCAGCCAGGCGATCCGCACCCCCAACTTCTGGATCATCGCCTTCGCTTTCATGACCTTCTTCTTCGGCATGTTCGGCTGGATGATCAACGGCCCGCCCGTCTACGAGTCCTATGGCATCTCCCGCGAGACGATCTCGAATCTCGTCTTGGTGCAGGGACTGAGCGGGATCATCTCCCGCCCAACCTTCGGCCTCCTGGCCGAGCGGATCCCGTCGATCGAGCTCGCCTCTGTCGGCCTGGCCGCGATCATGGCCATCGGGATGGTGATTCTGCTGATCTTGCACGGGCCGGCGCTCTACCTGGCGATCGGCCTGTTCATCTTCTGCTGGTTCATCGGCTCAGCCGGCGGGCCCGTGCTCGAACCGCTGATCCTGCCCAAAGTGTTCGGACTCGCCCATTTCGGAGCGATCATGGGCACGATGTTCATGATCGAGACGATCGGCCAGTTCCTCGCCCCAACAGTCGGCGGGGCGATCTTTGACCTGACCGGCGCCTACGACTACCTGCTGGTCACATTCGCGGTCTGCCTGGTCGCCTCGATGGGCTTCTTCACCGCCGCGCACTACATCCCCAAGCCGCGCATTCCCCGCCCATCGGCGCGCGCCATTATCCGACCGCTCTTCGCTAATCTGGTAGCACGCTCAGAACCGCAGCGCCAATCACTCAACGGCGGCGCAGGCACGACGGTGCACAGCGCCGCAACACTCGCGTCGGTCCTGAGTGCCTACGTGCAGGATACAGATGAGCCAGGCTAGAAAATGCCGAGTTCGAACTTGGCTTCGTCTGAGCACATCTCACGCGGATCCCACGGCGGCGAGAAGACGATCTCCGACTCCACATGATCAACACCCGCGACCGTTGAGGCCGCCTGTTCGATCTGCGCCTTGATCATCGGCCCCACCGGGCAGGCCGGCGAGGTCAGGGTGAAATCGATCTTCACGCTCGCCTCATCCGGCGTTTCCACCGCGTAGACCAGGCCGAGATCAACGATGTTGATCCCGATCTCCGGGTCAAAGACGGTCCTCAGCGCTTCGAGCACATCTTGTTCGGTCGCCATAGTGGTCTCCTCCTCAGCCGCTAGTAACGCGGGTAGGAATGTCGCTATCGTCGTCCACGGCCTCGCCGACTGCGTTGGCCAACGCCTGATCGAGCACCTTCCAGGCCAGCAGGCCGCACTTGATCCGCACCGGGAATTGCGCCACGCCCGAGAGCGCTTCGAGGTCGCCCAGGTCGACCGCGTCAAGATCGAAGCGGTCGTCGGTCAGCATCTGCTGGACGTGCCGCGACATCTCCCGCGCCGACTCCAGGCTGCGGCCCGCCAGCGCCTCGGTCATCATCGAGGCGGAACTCTGCGAGATCGAACAGCCACTGCCGCCGAATCCCAGCCCCCTGAGCGTCGCGCCCGCGAGCGCCACCGAGAGCTGGATCTCGTCGCCGCACGACGGGTTGAATCCCTCGGCGCTGATCGTCGCATCATCGAGTATGCCGCGATTGCGTGGGCGACGGTAATGATCGAGGATCACGTCGCGATACAGATCATCCAGGCCGATCGCATTCCGCGCTTCCTGATTACTGGCCATGCTGAGACCTTCCGGCTGAGACCTCCCGCTCGAAGCCGAAGCGCTCGCCCGCCTCGAGCAGACCGTCGACGAGCGCGTCGACCTCCGAGCGTTCGTTGTAGAGATAGAACGATGCCCGTGCCGTCGCCGGCACGCCGAGCGCGCGCATCAGCGGCTGCGCGCAATGATGCCCCGCGCGCACGGCGATCCCCGAGCGATCGAGGATTGTCGCGATGTCATGCGAATGGATATCGCGGTAGTTGAACGCGACCACCGCAGAGCGCTCGGCCGGATCCGCCGGACCGTAGATGTCCAGACCTTCCAACCGCGACAGCCGCTCAACCGCGTACTCCGTCAGCTCGGCGTCGTGCGCGGCGACGGCGTCCATGCCGATCGACGTGAGCAAATCCAGCGCCGCGCCAAAAGCGATCACATCGGCGATGTTCGGGGTGCCCGCCTCGAACTTGTGCGGCAGCGAGGCCCAGGACGATTCCTCACGCGTCACCACCGAGATCATCTCGCCACCGCCCAGGAATGGATCGAGGTCGGACAACAGTTCCTGGCGACCCCAGAGCACACCGACACCGGTCGGGCCGAGCATCTTGTGAGCGGAGAAGGCGAGGAAGTCGGCGCCCAGGTCCTGCACGTCGACAGCGACGTGCGGCACGCTCTGGGCCGCATCGACGATCATCGTCGCACCCACATCGCGCGCCATCTGCGCGATCTCCGACACCGGCGCGATGCTGCCCAACACGTTCGATATATGCACGACCGATACGATCCGCGCATTCGGCGTGATCGCCGCGCGGGCGCTGTCGACATCGATCTGCTGGTCGTCGTTCAGCTCGATAAACCGCAGCACGGCGCCAGTCCGTTGCACCGCGAGTTGCCAGGGGACGAGATTGGAGTGATGCTCAGCCGCCGACAGCACGATCTCATCCCCCGCACGCAGACGCGAGCCAAGTGTGTACGCAAGCAAGTTGAGCGACTCGGTCGTATTGCGGGTGAACACCACTTCCCGCTGGCTGCCGGCGCCGATAAAGCCAGCGACCTGACGACGCACGCCCTCGTATGCGGCGGTCGCCTCCTCAGCCAGTGTGTGCAAGCCGCGATGGATGTTGGCGTTCATCGTCGCGTAGTACGAGGCCAGCGCGTCGATCACCGCCTGCGGCTTCTGCGTCGTGGCCGCGTTGTCGAGATAGACCAGCGGACATCCATGCACCGTCCGTGCAAGGATCGGAAACTGGGAGCGGATCGCGGCTGTATCGAGGCTCGTCGCCGGCGGCATCTCAGTCCGTCTCGATCCGCACGTCATCACCTTCCACGGTGACCGTGAAGCAGCGCACGCGACCAATCGCCGGCAGCGTCACTGCGCGGCCGGTCGTCACGTCGAACAGCGCGCCGTGACGCGGGCACTCGATCCGATCGCCGTCCAGTTCGCCATCGCCCAGTGGGCCGTCATCGTGCGTACAGCGATTCTCAATCGCGTACAGCGCTCCATCGTCTGTACGGCAGAGCGCGATGCTCTGTCCGCCCGCTTCAACCACGCGCGCCGAGCCTGGCTCGATCTCGTCCATCCGCGCCACCGTTTCGAAGCTCATCAGCCGTGCCCTTCCCGATCGTCAGGCGCCTGCTCATCATGGGAATGCAGTTGCCCCTCGACGAGCTCGTCGATCACCTCACGCATGTGCGCATCGGGCACGGCATCGGCGATCTCGGCCAGGAACCCGCGCACCACCAGCCGCTCAGCGATCTTGGGCGGAATCCCGCGCGCCTGCAAGTAAAAGAGCTGGTCCGGATCGACCGGCCCGACAGCGGCGGCGTGCGAGCACTTCACGTCGTCCGCCTCGATCTCCAGCATCGGAATCGGATCAGCCCCAGCGCCGTCATCGAGCAGCAGATTGCGCATCGTCTGGTGCGCGCTCGTCTGCTGGCCCTCCGGCTCGATCCGAATCAGTCCGTACTGCACCGCTTGCGATTCTTCCGTGAGCACGCCGCGGATCAGCAAGTTGCTGTTCGCGCCGGCGCCCGTATGGTGCTGCCGCGTAACATGCTCGATCTGCTGTCGCCCATCGCCAACGAACAGACCGCGGATCTCAGCTGAGCCGCCCGGCTGCGATAGATCAACGTCGATCCGCTGCTTATCCAGGTCCGCGCCGAAGGCGGCGGTCGTGATCCAAATTGAGGCGTCGCGGCCGACTCGCCCGCGCGTCGTCGAGATCGCTGCGGACTGTCGGTGCCAACGCTGAACCGAGGCGAACCGCAGCTGTGCCCCATCCGCCGCGAGCAACTCGACCGAGGTGTGGATCAATGGCGCTTCATCCAGCTCGCTGGCGCGATCGCTGGCGTCTCCGGCATCGATCAGCGAGAGCTGCGCCTCACGCTCGGCCACCACCAAGGCATAGTGCCAGTGATCGCCCTGCGCCACATTCTGCGTGACCAGGCAGAAGAGCGAATCCTCCACGACCGCCCCGCGTGGCGCATAGACGAACACGCCCTGCGTCCAGAGCGCTCGGCCGAAGGCGTCGTAGCGATCGAGCGGTGAGCCCACCGCGCCCAGCCACTGCTGGACGAGCTGCGGGTGTTCACGCGCCGCGGCAGAGAGCGGCTGGATGATGACTCCCTCTGAGGCGGCCCGATCCGAGAGGTCGGTCGTGGCCACGCGTCCATCGATCTGATGCACCAGCCCGGCGTGCGCCTGTGGCGCGAAGACATGGGGTGGCACAGCGATCGGCGCGCCGTTGACGACCCCGCCGACGCGGCCAACCCGCGCGCGGCGGGGCATCCGCTCGGGCGGCGTCCGCCGCCAGGACTCCTCCTGGCCGGTCCACCACTCCATCGTCAAGGCCTGCTCCAGACTGGCCAGTCGGAACGCCAACAACCAGTCGGGTTCACCGGTGGCACGGCTGAGCGCCGAGACCTGCGCGCGCAGCTCGTCCGGTTTGATCTCCAACTCCTGCGGCATCTCCAGCGTCGCCTGGGTCATCGCCTCTCCCCTAACAGCACCCACTTCAGCGTCGACGCTTCAGCCGATGGCGCCGTCCATCTGTAGCTCAATCAACCGGTTCATCTCCACCGCGTACTCCAGCGGTAGCGACTTGATGATCGGCTCGACGAACCCATTGACGATCATCTTCGTCGCCTCTTGCTCAGAGAGTCCGCGCGCCATCAGGTAGAAGAGCTGCTCGTCGCCAACCTTGGAGACCGTCGCCTCGTGGCCAATGTCGACCCGCTTCTCGTCGATCTCCATCGTCGGATAGGTATCGGAACGCGAATGCTCGTCCAACATCAGCGCGTCGCAGCGGACGTTGGAGCGGCAGCCCTCAGCCCCGTCGTAGACCTTGAGCAACCCACGGTAGGTAGAACGGCCACCGTCCATCGAGAGCGACTTGGAGGTGATCACCGAGGTCGTGTGGGGCGCTACGTGGACGATCTTGGCGCCAGCATCCTGGTGCTGGCCTTGTCCGGCCGAGGCGATCGAGAGCACCTCGCCGTGCGCCCCGGGCTCCATCAGGTAGACGGCCGGATACTTCATCGTCAGCTTCGAGCCGAGGTTGCCGTCGACCCACGTCATGACTGCGTCCCGGTAGGCGGTCGCGCGCTTCGTGACGAGGTTGTAGACGTTGTTCGACCAGTTCTGGATCGTCGTGTAGCGCACGTTGGAGCCACGCTTGCAGATGATCTCGACCACGGCTGAATGGAGCGAGTCGGACGAGTAGATCGGCGCCGTGCAGCCCTCGACGTAGTGCACCTGCGAGCCCTCATCGGCGATGATCAGCGTCCGCTCAAACTGCCCCATGTCTTCTGAGTTGATGCGGAAGTACGCCTGCAAGGGAATGTCGACCGTCACGCCCGGTGGCACATAGATGAACGACCCGCCCGACCAGACCGCAGTGTTCAGCGCCGCGAACTTGTTGTCGTTGGGCGGAATCACCGTCGTGAAGTACTCGCGCACCAACTCCGGGTGCTCGCGCAGCGCCTGGTCCGTCCCGAGGAACAGCACCCCCTTCTCCTCGAGGTCCTCACGGATGTTGTGATAGACGACCTCAGAGTCATACTGCGCGCCGACCCCGGCCAACAGCCCCTGCTTCTCGGCCTCGGGAATGCCCAGCTTGTCGTAGGTGTCCTTGATGTACTCGGGTACATCGTCCCAGGACGACTCATCGCGGTCGGTGGCGCGGACGTAGTAATGGATGTCGTTGAAATCAATCTCGTCCAACGCCCCGCCCCACTCGGGCATCGGACGAGCGTTGAAGTGATCGAGCGCCTTGAGCCGCAGCTGACGCATCCAGTCAGGTTCCTCCTTAATGTCGGAAATCGCGTGGACCACGTCGCGCGACAGCCCCTTGGGCAGCTTCAGCAGCGCTGCGACGTCGTCGTGAAAGCCGTATTCGTACTCGCTGCGGCGTGTCACCGGAGCATCCTGGGAGACGGTCGTCATGAGCTCAAAGCCCCTTCCTTGGTTCGTTCCATGAACGGCTCGTAGCCGTCCTGTTCCAGCCGCTCGGCCAGGCTCGCGTCGCCCGACTCGACGATGCGGCCATCGATCAGCACATGCACGTGATCCGGCTGTACATAGCGCAGAATGCGCTGGTAGTGAGTGATCAGCAGGATCGCGTTCTCTTCGGAGTGGAAGGTGTTGATGCCTTCCGACACGATGCGCAGGGCGTCAATGTCCAGCCCCGAATCGGTCTCATCCATCACGGCGACGAGCGGCTGCAGCAGTCCCAGCTGCAGAATCTCGGCGCGCTTCTTCTCGCCGCCCGAGAACCCGTCGTTGACGTAGCGGCGCACGAACTGTTCATCGATCTGCAAACGGCCCAGCACGTCGTTCAACTCGCGCCGAAACTCACGCACCGGTATCTCAGCGCCCCGTCGCGCACTCATCGCGCGGCGGAGAAAGTTGATCATCGAGACGCCGGGAATATCCGTGGGGTACTGGAAGGCCAGAAACAGACCGGCGCGGGCACGCTCGTCCGGCGCCAGCTCAATGATGCTGTCGCCGTTCAGGCGGATGTCGCCGCCGTGGACGCGGTAGCGCGGATGTCCCATCAATGAATTGGCCAAGGTGCTCTTGCCCGAGCCATTCGGGCCCATGATCGCGTGCACCTCGCCCGGCTCTAGCGTGAGCGAGAGCTCGTTGACGATCTGCTTATCCGCGACCGAGACCTGCAGGTCATTTATCTCGAACAGCGGCGACGATGCCGTCATGGATACGCTTCCTTCAGGTATGTCGACCGAGTGTGTCGACCGCCACTGCCATGCCAACGCAGCGACGGCGCGAGATCACACGGCCTGGGGAAATTCCAGATCCAACGCGATCGGCTCCAGCGGCACCGGCTCCAACGGCACGATGTACACACAGCCGTCATCGCCCTCGGCCAGACGCTCCGACTGTTCTACCGACACGCCGAGCAGCTTTTCGATGGCTAAGCGGTCAGCGTCGCAGACACAAGGGTTGATGGTCGCTGCGCCCAGGTAGGGGCAAGCGTTATTGACCAGCTTGAGCTCAGTTTCGCTGCGCTGCCAGTGGTCCAGGATGCCTTCGCCGCGCAGCGCGTCGACCACCGCCACGACGCGTTCCTCCAGGGGACCGGGCGGAACCTCGCTGCGGTGCGCCGCAGCAACCTGGTCGGACAGGGCCTCGGAGATCGCCCCTTGCTCCACTTGCAGGCGCGCCATCTCCGACAACAGGCGCTCCGCCAACTCGGGCGTATGATCGCGCACCGCGCGCACGCCCGATTCCGTCGCCCGATACAGGTACGAGGGACGGCCCGGCCCGCGCCGCAGCGCTTCGACCAGCAGGAATCCCTCAGCCTCCAACCGATCGAGGTGTCGGCGCACCGTGGCGCCAGAGATTTCGAACTCGGCTGACAGCTGGGCGACGGTGGCGCCGCCGTGTGCAACGACGCGCTCCAACAACGTCGTTCGGGTCTCGTGGGGCCTCATCAGAGCCTCCTGTCTCGAACGGCGCACTGAAGGCGTTGGCAGCGGTCGGACACCTGCGAGGGTGTGGATGTCCAACGTCGTTAGTTTATCTCAATCTCCGCATATATTCATAAAATAACCCACACTTGGTGCGAATCCGTTTAGTTTGCACCCAGCGTTCATCTCTGCCACCTGCGATGCAACCCACAACGGCTGCCCACACACAGCTGCCCACACGCGACCGATGTCAACAGCGCTCAGGTCCGTGCTCGCGAGACCGATCTCGGCAGCGGCACCAGCAATGGCCGATCCAGCTCGGGATGCGGCTGCAGCACAAACTCCAGCCCAAACACCGGCCCCAGGAGATCGGGGGCGAGTGACTGCTCGACCGGACCGCAGGTGACCAACTCGCCGCGATGCAGCACCAACGCGGTATCGGCGTACATCGCCGCCAGATTCAGGTCGTGCAGCACCGCGATCACCGCCGCCCCCTCCGAAGCCAGCTCCCGCGCCAACTGCAGGACCAGATGCTGATGTCGCAAATCGAGATGCGCCGTCGGTTCATCGATCAGCAGAATCGGCGTTTCCTGCGCCAGCACCCGCGCCAGCGTGACCCGCGACTGCTCGCCGCCCGACAGCGTCGGATACGCGCGCACCGCGTAATCACGTGTGTCGGTCAACCCCATCGCATACTCGGTCAGCTGCGCGCCATGCTCCCGTTCGCCGCGTTCGCCCTCCCACGGTGCCCGACCCATCCGCACCACCTCGCGCGCAGTGAAGAGAAAGGGCAGATACGAACTCTGTGGCATCACCGCGCGGCGACGCGCCAGCTCACGCGGGTCGAAGTCGCTGAGCGGCCGCTCGTCGATGAACACCGCACCCGCAGCGAGCGCCAGGTCGCCTGAGAGCGCCCGGAGCAACGTGGACTTGCCCGCGCCGTTCGGACCGACGACGCCCAACAGCTCGCCCCCGTGTATCCCGACGCTGACGCTGTCCAGCAGCGTCTTGCTTTCGATCTGCACCGTGAGCGACTCACCACGCAGGACGGGCGCGGACGCATCGGATGCAGGCACAGGTGTCGAGGTCGTTCGGGGCATGTCCACAGGGTACCTGCCCAGCCCGCTGGTTACGCGTCGCCCATGCCATGTCGCCCATGCCATGCGGTGCCTGACCGCGAGCGTTAGAACTCCACCACTGCGCCATCAGCAGCGACCAGGATCTCGCCGTCGAAGCAACGGCTCGCGGCCGCCAGCGCCGCCTCACGGTCGGCGTCATACCAAAAGTGTGTCAGCATCAACCGTTCAACCGACGCCGCCCGCGCCAATTCTGCCGCCTGCACCGCAGTCAGGTGCCCACGCACTACCCCATGCTCCGGCTCGTCCAGCGTCGCTTCAGCCAGGAGCAGCTTCGTTCCCTCGGCGAGCGCTCGAACCGCCGGCGACGGGGCGGTATCGCCGGTATAGGTCAGACTGGCGTCCCCATCGATGCGGATCGCCCAGCCGGGTATGTAATGCACACCGCCCGCCATCCGCGCCGAGAGTCCTCGCCCTAAATCAGTGGTCTCGCCATCGCGATACTCCCGCACCTGCCAAACGCTGTCGAAGAAGTCGGGCGGAAAACAGACCGCCTCCAGAATCTTCCGCAGCGCCGCGCGGCCGCGCGGCGGCAGGTGCAGGGTTCCGCATGGGCTCGGCGCGCCTTGCATGTCCTTGCTCACCGCGAAGCGCAGCGGTAAGAGATCGATAAAGTGATCAGCGTGCATGTGCGAAATAAACATGTGGTCGATCTCTGCCGGCAAGGTCATCCCCACCAGCGCGCTGGCGACCCCATGCCCGCAGTCGAGCAGGATTCGCACGCCCGCCTCCTCGACGAGATAGCCGGAGCTATTGCCGCCGGCCCCGGCACAGGCCGCCCCCGAGCCCAGCACTGTCAGGCGCATAGCACTCACAACCTTCAGAGAGCCAGCCGACAACGGCGCGGCGGAGCGCGCCCGCACGCTGTTCACGCGAGCGTAGACAGAGCCGTCACCGCCCTGCTGTCAAGTGTGCGTCAGAACACAGATGACGACATACGCACAGGACATATCGCGGTGACTGAGCCATGACGCGCGACCCAGCACCTCCGCCTGCTCCGCCCGCTGGACTCTGCGCCAGTTGCCTCTGGGCGCGGATCGTCCTGACGCAGCGGGGCTCCCGCTTTCTCCGCTGCGGCCGCTCGGACGGGGACGCGCGCTTCGCCAGGTATCCGTCGCTGCCGGTCCGGCGCTGCGCGGGGTTTACTCCGTCCGTTGACCAGCCACCGCCCCAATCCACCCTATGATCGGCGCACGTCTCCACAAGGGGTCGACCGGCCGCTAGCCGCCCGACCTCTTCAAGGGCAGTGGAAGAGCTTGCCGTATGCCGCTCGCGCCACGCTGGTTGCTAACCGTTTCCGAGCTCGCCTTGCGCGTACTCATCGTGGCTGGATTTCTGATCCTGTTCGGCCTGGCGATGGAGCGACTGCGGCTGATCTTTCTGCCACTGCTGGCGGCGCTCATTCTGTCGGCCGCATTGTTGCCAGCCAAACACGCGCTGATCCAGCGCGGCCTGAACAACACGCTCGCCGCCATCACGGTGGTGATCATCGGCCTCGCCGTACTGGGCTCGATCGGGTACTTCACAGTCACCACCCTGACATCCGAGTTCGAAGAACTCGAAGTCGACATCGAAGCCGGCTTCACCGAAGTAGTGCAATCGGTCGGCGACTGGGCGGGCGTCTCGGAGGAGCAGATCGATGACGCCATCGACGATGTGCTGGCAAGCGTCCGCGGCAACGCGAGCACGATCGCCGGCGGAGTGTTCTCAGGTGTGCGGCTCGCGGCCGAGCTGCTCGCCGGCATCGTGCTGCTGGCCGTACTGACCTTCCTCCTGGTCAAGGACGCCGAGTCGATGCAGACTGCCCTTGCGCGACGACTCGCCAGCCGTCACCGACGAGACTTCCTGGTGCTCACCAGCGGGCTCTTCGATACGCTCGGTCGGTACTTTCGCGGCGTCACGGTCGTCGCCTTCCTCGACGCGCTCCTGATCGGCGTTGGCCTGATCATCATCGGGATCCCGTTCGCGCTGCCGCTCGCCGTCCTGACATTCTTCGGCGCCTTTATTCCCGTGATCGGTGCCGTGCTGGCCGGGCTCGCGGCCTTTCTGATCGCGCTCGCCGCCGAAGGTGTCACAGCCGCGCTGATCGTCGGCGGCCTAGTGCTCGCCGTTCAACAGATCGAGGGCAATGTGATGGCCCCGTTCATCCTGGGGCGCTCGATCTCACTGCACCCCATCCTGGTCATTCTGGCTGTCGCCACCGGTGGGGCGCTGTGGGGGATTCTGGGCGCGTTCGTCGCGGTACCGCTCACGGCAATCGCCACGTCGCTGTTCGACTTCTACACTGGCCACGGCCGCTATGCGGCGAGCCGTCGCAGAAGCCGCGCATCCGCACCGCCCGCGCCAGACCCGCCTACCAGCTAGCTCCAGCCGCTAGTCCCAGCTTGGCTTCGAGGGACCCGCCGCGCCGCGCATCAGCTCGCGCTCATGTGGTGCGTTGGTCCGCGCGCCACGGAAGTCACGGAACGGCCCATCGCGCCACTCCAACGCCGCCTTGAGCCCGTCCCGACGGACCCGCTCGCCCCACTCCCCGGCCTCGGGCCGGTGCTTGGACATCGCCTCCACGTCGGTACCCGAGATCATCGCCGTCTTGTAGCCCTGGATCTCGTAGGCGCGGTTCACGGAGCGCTTCGAATACATCAACAGGTGATTGTCGATGTGCCCCATGCGCTGCGCGAACTCCATCGTGAACTCATCCAGATCCTCAGCCCTGAGCGCGTAGTTGGCCCAACCCCAGCGGTACATGTCCGCGCCTGAATGCGGATCGCCCAGGTAGGCGAACTCGCGCGCCTTGGCCTGCGGCAAGTGCCACGGCGCCCACATCGCGTCCATCGTGCCCATCGCCCGCACCGGCGGATAACCGACCTGGCAGTCCTCGGCGATGATCCGTAGGTCGCAGGCCGAGGCCAGCTCCGTCGCGCCGGCCAGGCAGTACCCGTGCACCTGGGCGATCACCGGCTTGGCCAGCTCCCAGATGACGAAATTGCCCATCACCGCGTGCCGCGACCAATCGTAGTGCTGCGGATGCGTCGTGCCAGTGTCGGGCAGACCGGTCCACTCGTTCGTATGCGGATTCGACAGATCAGGCGAGGGCTGCAGGTCATAGCCGGCCGAGAAGGCGCGTCCGGCGCCCTTGACGATCACCACACCGATCGCGGCATCGGCCTCCGCCGCCTTCAGCGCGTGAAACATCTCCCCGCGCAGCTCGTTCGAGAGCGCGTTCAGCTTCTCCGGTCGATTCAGCGTGATCGTCCCCACGCGACCGTCGGTCTCATAGAGGACATTGTCGTAAGACATCGGTATTCCGTTCTCTGCGGGAGTCTCTGCGGGAGCGTTCGCGCTCTGAGTATATGAGCCGCGCAGCTCCAGCTCCGCCTCCGCGCGCTACTCTGCCCAGACCATGCCCGACCTGACCACCGACACCGTCCGCTTCGAACTCGCCGACCGCATCGCCACCGTCACGCTCAACCGCCCCGAAGCGATGAACGCCCTGGACCCAGAGACGATCGCCGCACTGGCTGACATCTGGGCCGAGATTCGCGACAACCCTGAGATCTGGGTCGGGATCGTCACCGGCGCCGGCAACCGCGCCTTCTGCGCTGGGGCCGACCTGAAAAAGACCATTCCCACGCGACCCGGCGCTCAGGCGGTCCACTGGCCCGTCTTTCAGCCCTCCGCGCGGCAGACCATCGATGGAGGCATGCAAATCTGGAAGCCGATGATCGCCGCAGTCAACGGCTATTGCCTCGCCGCTGGCCTCACGCTGCTCTCCGCCTGCGACCTGCGCATCGCAGCGGCGCACGCCCAGTTCGGACTACCCGAGGTGATTCGCGGGATCGTGCCCACGCTCGGCGCGACCCAGCGCTTGACTCGACAACTGCCCTGGTCCACGGCCATGGAACTGCTCCTGATGGGCGAACACATCGACGCCCAGCGCGCCTACGAAGTGGGCCTCGTCAACCGCGTCGTCCCAGCCGACGAGGTCATGCCCACCGCCCGCGCCTGGGCCGAGAAACTCACTGCCGGCGCGCCGCTCACCCAACGCGCCATCAAGGAAGCAGCCATCCGCGGACTCTCCTTGCCACTCGACGAGGGCATCCGCCTGGAAGAACTGCTCTCCGCGCATATCCGCAAGACCGACGACTTCAAAGAAGGACCGCAAGCCTTCGCCGACAAGCGACCGCCGCTCTATCGCGGTAACTAAGCAACTACCCTGCATACAATACGCAAAGCCCAACCCACGCAAAGCACGACCAACGTGCGACGTAGGGCACGAGACAAACTCGCGCAGGCCCAGAACAACTGCCCCCGCCCTGGCGGGGGCGTGGACCAACGAACAGGATGGCAATGACTATGCGGCTCAGCTTTGGCGCGCAGATTCCCGGCAACTCGACCGATTTCGCCCTGATGCGCGACGTCGCGCAGACGATGGACGCGACCCGTTGGTCGTCGGCCTGGACCTATGACCACTTCGTCCCACCACTGGCATTCATGGACGAGTCGCAGGACTCGCTCGAAGGCTGGATGTCGCTCGCCGCGCTGGGCGAGGCGACCTCGACCCTGCAGCTCGGCACGCTGGTCTCGGGCGTCACCTACCGCAACCCAGGGCTGCTCGCGAAAATGACCGCCACGCTCGACCACAACACTAGCGGCCGCGCCATCCTCGGACTCGGGGCCGCCTGGCACGAGCGTGAACACGCCGCCTACGGTTGGGACTTTCCCGCGCTGCGCGAACGCTCCGACCGCCTCGAGGAAGCCACCGCCCTGATTCGCGCGCTCTTCCACGCCGAAGGCCCCGTCCACTTCGAGGGCCGCTTCTACCGCACCGACCGCGCGCCGTTCGCGCCGCGTGCCCATCCCGATAATCCACGAGGCTTCATCCCGATCATGATCGGTGGCAACGGCGAGCGCCGCACGCTGCGCACGCTCGCCCGCTACGGCGACATCTGCAACGTACGCGGCGCGCCCGAGGAGGTCGCCCACAAAATCAGCGTGATCCACCAGCACTGCGCCGACGCCGGTCGCGACTTCTCCGAGATCACGCTGACCACCGTGATGCGCCCCGCACTGGTGACCGAACAACCCAAGATTGACCGCCTGCGTCAGATCCACGGCGAGGGCATGTCGGACGCCCAGCGCGAGCGCCTGCCGATCGGCCCCGCGGAACACCTGATCACGCTGTTCCAGGAGTACGAAGCGCTAGGCATCGAAGGCTTCGTGTTCGAGTCGATCCCCAACAACCCTCGCCTCTACCAACAGTTCGACGAGCTCGTGCTGAGCGCCTTCGACGCCTAACGGCCGCAGAACGCTCTGTCGATCTCCTATATACGTAGAGAGAGCGACAGCTTCAGTTCGATGAAGCGCACAGAAAGATATGCAACCGATGACAGTCTCCACCGTACGCAATGCAGCGGTAGCGCTCCTGGCAGCGCTGGCCCTCGCGCTGCTCGTCGCTTGCAGCGACGACACCCAGCAACAAGAGCAACAAGCGCAGTCCGCCGCCGAACAGCAACAACAGCAAGGCGAGCAACCAGCTGCCGCTGAGCCACAGCAGCAACAGCAAGAGCAGCGCGCGGCCGCGTCGACCACGCCGCTCAAGATCGGCTTCCTGGCCGACTACTCCGGCGCCCTGGCCGAGTTCGGCCCCGCGATCCAGACAGGCGCTGCGCTTGCGATCCAGCACCTCAACGCCGCTGGCGGCGTGTGGGGGCGCGACGTCGTACTCGTCACCGGCGACACCGGCCTCGACCCCACACAAGCCACCGAAGAGGCGCGCCGACTGATCGAGGTCGAAGGCGTCCACGCCATCGTCGGACCGCTGGCCTCCTCCATCACACTCGCCGTGGTCGAGTCCGTCGCCGCCGACGCTGGCGTCCCAGTGATCTCGCCATCCGCCACTTCGCCCCAGCTCACGCTCTCTCAGGACAACGACTTCCTCTTCCGCTCCACGGTCTCCGATGCGGCGCAAGGTCCCGTCCTGGCCCAACTCGCCACTACGCAGGGGCTGAGTCGTGTCGGCGTCATCTACCTCAACGACCCCTACGGCCAAGGACTCGCCGAAGCCTTCGCCAGCGCCTGGGGCGGCGAAGCCAACCTCGTCCCGATCACCGACGGTCAAGCCTCCTACCTCGCTGAACTTCAGCAGGCAGCGGAGGACGGCGCGCAGGCGCTGGTCGCCATCGCCTTCCCCGTCCAGGCCGAAGTATTCCTCCGCGAGGCGCTGGAGCTCAGACTGTTCAACCACTTCCTCTTCGTGGACGGCACGAAAAGTCAGGATTTGATCGACGCGATCGGCGGCGAGTACCTCAACGGCATGCAGGGCACCGCGCCCAATCCAGGCCCCGAGTCCGACTCCCAGAGCGCCTTCAAGGATGCCTACCTCGCTGAGTACGGTGAGCTCTCGCCGCTGCCCTTTATCGTCGAGGCCTACGATGCCGCCATTGCCATCGGCCTTGCCGCCGAGCTGGCCGGCAGCCCAGACTCCACCGAGATCCGCGACGCGCTGCGCAGTGTGGCCGCCCCTCCAGGCGACTCATACTCCGCCGGCGCTGACGGCATCGCCAGTGCGCTCGAAGCCATCCGCGACGGCGACCCTGTTGACTACGCCGGTGCCGCCACATCGCTCGACTGGGACCAGAACGGCGACATCACCTCCGGCTACATCGGCATCTGGCAGTACGCCGAGGGAACCATCGAAGAAGTCAGCGTGACGGCATTCGACCTCAGCGGCGGCGCGGTCGTGGCGCTGCCCGCCACCAGCGATGCCAGCCAACAGCAGGCGGTGATGACAACCGAACCGCTGCGCCTCGGCTTCCTCGCTGACTTCTCCGGCGCCCTCGCCGAATTCGGCCCCGCCATTATGACCGGCGTTGAGCTCGCCATCCGGCAGATGAACGATGCCGGCGGCATCCTCGGACAACCGATCGAACTGATCACCGGCGACACTGGCCTCGACCCCACACAAGCCACTGAAGAGGCGCGCCGACTGATCGAGGTCGAAGGCGTCCACGCCATCGTTGGACCGCTGTCCTCCTCGATCACGCTCGCAGTGGTCGAGTCAGTCGCTGCCGACGCCGGTATCCCTGTGATCTCACCCTCGGCGACGTCACCGATGCTCACACGCGCCAGCGACAACGACTTCCTCTTCCGCTCCACAGTTTCCGACGCTGCGCAAGGGCCTGTCCTGGCACAGCTCGCCGCCGAGCAGGGCTTCAGCAACGTCGGTGTGCTTTACCTCAACGACCCATACGGACAGGGACTCGCCGAAGCCTTCGCCACTGCCTGGAGCGGCGGCATCAACCTCGTCGCCTACACCGGCGGACAGGCATCATACCTCGCCGAGCTGCAGCAAGCCGCCGACAACGACACCCAGGCGCTGGTCGCCATCGGCTTCCCCGTCGAGGCCGCAGTCTTCATCCGCGAGGCCCTGGAACAAGGCATCTTCGACCAGTTCCTCTTCGTCGACGGCACCAAGAGCCAAGACCTGATTGACGCGATCGGCGGCGAGTACCTCAACGGCATGCAAGGCACCGCGCCCAATCCTGGCCCCGAGTCCGACTCGCTGCGCGCCTTCAAAGACGCCTACATCGCCGAGTACGGTGAGCTCTCACCGCTGCCCTTTGTCGTCGAAGCCTACGACGCCACCATTGCCATCGGCCTCGCCGCTGCGTCGGCCGGCACGACCGACCCATCTGCGATCCGCGACGCCTTGCGCACGGTCGCGGCGCCGGACGGTGAACAGTTCGCGATCGGCGGAGGCGACGGCGTAGCGCGCGCGCTCGACGCGATCCACTACAGCGTCAACGTCAACATTCAGGGCGCCGCTACATCGCTCGACTGGGACCAGAACGGGGACATCACCTCCGGCTACATCGGCATCTGGCAGTACGCCGACGGCACCATCGCGGAGGTCAGCGTCGTCCCCTTCGACCTGAACTAACCGACCGCGGCGACTGCCGCGTCGCTGCACGCGTTCAACGGCGGCCGAGTCAGTGTGCTCGGCCGCCGCTCGTTGTCAGCCCTCGATACGGGATGGCGGTCATCGCGCGCGCATCCATGGCAGAGCGCGCTGTAGACCTTGCCGTCTGAAATGGCGTCCTCAGCGGTGCAGGGCGCTGCGCAACCGCTCACGCCACACGCGCCGCTCGTCCTCGTGCCCACTCGGCGGTCCCTCAGTGACGAACCGGCTCACCCGATCACGCTCCGCCAGCAGTCCCTGCGGTCGCCACAGCAGGAAGACAACGATCAAGAGGCCGATCAGCAATTGGCGTACCTGGTGCACGCGGCTACCGAGCCAGTCGGGCAGGCTCTCCTGAATGAGCGGCGTGCCGAACCAGAAGAACCCCACCACCACCGCACCCAGCACCACGCCCCGATGGTTACCGCTGCCACCGACAATCAGCATCGTCCAAACGAAGAACGTCCCCAGCAGGTCCGAGAAGGTCAGCGGCGAGATCGTGCCGCTGCGATGTGCATAGACCGCGCCCGCCAGCCCCATCAACATCGCGCCCAGCATGAATGCGCTCATGCGAAAGCGCACCGTGTTCTTGCCCGACGCCTTGGCCGTGTCCTCGTTGTCGCGAATCGCGCGCAGCGTGCGCCCCCACGGCGACGCGGTTCCTCGTGAGACGAGCCAGTACACGGCGGCCAGCACCACCAGCGCGATCACCAGCTCAACCCAGCGGTACCCACCACCTGCGAATTCCGACTCCAGGAAGCCGTCGATGCCGTTCAACCCGCGGCTACGGTTGACCAACCCCTCAACCGAGTTGGCGATGCTGCGCAGGATCGCCGCCACGCCAATCGTGGCGATAGCCAGGAAATCGTCGCGCAACCGCAACGTCGGTATGCCGAGCAGCAACGCCAACACCGCGCCGGCGGCGGCAGCGAACAACCAACCAACCGGCACTGGCAGTCCCCAGCCAGCGACGTACGATTCCAACCCTTCCGGGGCCGGCAGCGTCAGCACTGCCGAGACATAGGCGCCGACCATGAAAAACGCCGCCACGCCAAAGTTCAGAATGCCCACGTTCCATTGCACATTCAACGCCAGCGCGAGGATCGCGAAGATCGCGACCGTCGTCAGAAACCCGACCGTCCAGTTGACAGCGCCGTCGAACGTGACGAGGGTGACGATCAGCGGATCCATCCCACGCGCCCCCCTACCGCGTCTGCCCAAAGAGGCCGCGCGGACGCAGCATCAGTACCACGATCACAATCACGAACGGGATCCCTGGTTTGAGCCCGGTGTTGATCCACTGGGTCGATACCTCTTGCGCGATGCCGACCGTAAGCCCGCCGAGCAACGCGCCCCATGGATTCCCAATTCCGCCGAGAATCATCGCCGCAAAGAGCGGAAGCAGCAGACGAAAGCCTGCGTCGAACCGGACCTCCGCCTGCAGCCCCAGCATTACGCCGGCCAGCGCCGCCAGGATGCCGCCGACCACCCACGTCCCCATCCGAATCCGATTCGTGTCAATCCCCGACGCCTCAGCCAAGCCCGGATTGTCGGCTGTCGCCCGCATCGCTTTGCCGAACCGCGTTCGATACAACAGCCAATAGAGCAGCACCGCCGCCAGCACTGCGACACCAACGATGAAGAATTGATCGGGCTTCACCTTGATTCCGTTGAAGATCTCGATCGCCGGATGAATGCCAGGCGTGTAGCGGAAGTTCGACGGCCCCCAGATCAGCTGGATCGCTGCCCGCAGCATGATCGACATCCCCAGCGAGGCAATCGCAAAGATGAAAAAACTGCCACCTGCAGCACGCAGCCGCCGATAGACAAGCCGTTCCATGATCACTGAGATCAGCGCCACACCGACCATCGCCACCAACAGTCCGACGACGAGGCCCCAACCGAAGGACAACGAACCGAAGCGTCCGCCAGCGAAGCCGAGGTTGGCGCCCTCCGCCGACACGACGAAGAACGCGAGAAACATCCCCCAGCCCATCTTGTCGCCGTGCGAGAACTCCCCGATCCCCAGCACCCCATAAATCAGCGTCAGTCCCATCGCGCCCAGCGCGATGATTGAACCAACAATGATCCCCACCGTGACGAGTTGTGCGATCTCTATGATTACAACTCGTCATCCATAGCGAAGCTCCCGCCTTTCGTCTGCCCCAGAAAGGCGCGACCAACTTCAGGACTCGTGAGCAGTTCAGTACCACTACCCTCCAGTGCTTTCTCGCCGTCGACCATGACCACTCCGCGGTCTGACCAGACCAACGCCTCGGTCGCGTTCTGCTCGACCATCACCACGGCCACGCCAGCCATGTGGATGCGATAGATACGACTGAGCAGCTCGCCTCGCGCAGCCGGCGACAGCGCCGCGGTCGGCTCGTCCAGGCACAACAGCACTGGATCGAGCATCAGTGCGCGCGCCATCGCTAACATCTGGCGCTGCCCGCCCGACAGCCTGCTCGCGCGCTCGCCCGGCCGGTTCTCCAGGTCGGGGAACATCGACAGCACCTCCGCGACCCGCTCGCTGAGGCCGCTCTTGCGCATGTAGCCACCCATCTCAAGATTTTCACGGATGGACATCGAGGTGAACACGTTGTCGACCTGAGGCACGTATCCGATCCCCGCGGCGATCATGCGCGGGGTCGGCCAGCCGCTCACGTCTTCGTCGCGGAACTTCCTTCGCCCGCGCTCGTATGGCAGCGCGCCGACGAGCGCCTTCAGCAGCGTCGACTTGCCAGCGCCGTTTGGACCAATGATCGTCAGGATCTCATCCGCGTAGACCTCCAGCTCCACACTGTGAATGATCTCAATACCTTCGACGTACCCACCGCTGAAGGACGTCACCTCAAACAACGGCTGACGCACCAGCTCGGGCTGCGGTGTGGTCATGCACGTTGACCACTCAGATAGGCCGCCTGCACCTCGGGATTGGAGAGCACTGCGCCCGGCGCGCCAATGTCCAGCACACGCCCTTGCGCCATGACCACCACCGGATCACAGAGCTGACGAACGAAGTCCAGGTTGTGCTCGATGATCAGAAAGGTCAATCCGAGTCGGTCTCGCAAATCTCGAATGTGTTCCGACAGCTGCACGATGAGCGACGGATTGACGCCTGCACCCGGCTCGTCGAGCAAGATCATTTTCGGATCGGCCATCATCGCCCGCGCCAACTCCAACAGTTTGCGTTGCCCACCCGAGAGCGCGCCGGCCCGCAGATAGGCCTGGTGCCCCAGCCGCGTCTGCTCGAGCACATGGTGGGCTCGCGCCTCCAGCGCCTCCTCCTCGCGACGCAGGCGTCGCGGCGTCAACCATGTGCGCCAGACTGATTCACCCGACTGATGCTCGCCGGCCAGCATCACGTTCTCCAGCACGGTCATCGTGTGCAGTTCCTGCGGTATCTGAAACGTACGCACCAGGCCCTTATCGAACATCTGGTGCGGCCGCAGCCCAGTGACATCTTCGCCATTGAAGAACACCCGGCCGCCATCCGGCTTCAGGAATCCCGCCACGCAATTGAAGGCGGTCGTCTTCCCTGCCCCATTGGGGCCAATCATGCCGGCGATTACGCCACGCTCAATCCCAAACGTCGTTCGCTCACAGGCGCGCAGACCGCCGAAGTACTTGTCCAGCGCTCGGACATCCAGCAGGGCGGACATCTAATCGCTCAGCCTGCTCACTCATCCCGATGGTTCAGCCTGGCGGCCAGCTCAGCTGGCGGCCGCCCAGCACGTGCAGATGCAGGTGCGCAACGGTCTGGCCCGCGTCCGCGCCGACGTTCACCACCACTCGCCAGCCCGACTCCTCCAATCCTTCCAGCTTCGCGACCTGCTGCGCGGCGCGCAGCAGCGCGCCCAGCAGCGCGGGCTCGCACTCATCGGCCTCCTGCAACCCTACGATCGGTATGCGCGGCACCACCAGCACATGGCTCGGCGCCTGCGGTGTCACATCGCGGAACGCCACGCAGTGCTGATCTTCATAGACGATGTCGGCTGGCACTTCTCTCCGCACAATCGCCCCGAAGATCGTATCCGACGACCGCTCAGCCGCGTCGAAGTCGAAACGGTCGACCATGCTGTTCCTCGCTGCCTCCTGCGCGGCCTCAGGGTAGCCTGTGCGGATGCCGGGCACTGCCGCCACAGACAACCCTGCGCCTAACCCCACACCCAACCTCGTGCTGGTGCGCCACGGGCAGAGCCAGTGGAACCTGGAGAACCGCTTCACCGGTTGGATCGACGTGCCGCTCACCGACGCAGGCCGCGCGGAAGCCCACCGCGCCGGTCAGCAGATCCGCGACGCCGGCATCGAGTTCGACGCGGCGTGGACCTCAATGCTCAAGCGCGCCATCCACACGCTCTGGATCGTGCTCGACGAGAGCGACGCCGCCTGGCTGCCCGTGCGCCGCGACTGGCGACTCAACGAGCGGCACTACGGCAGCCTGCAGGGGCTGAACAAAGCCGAGACCGCGGCCATACACGGCGACAAGCAGGTGCACATCTGGCGACGCTCTTACGACATCCTACCGCCGCCGTTGGACGCCGATCACCCCGACCATCCACGCTTCGACCGTCGCTACGCTGGCATCCCTACCCAATCATTGCCAGCGGCGGAATCGCTGCTGCTCACGCTGGAGCGCGTCCTGCCCTGTTGGAACGGCGACATCGCGCCGCGGCTGCGGGACGGACAGCGATTGCTCGTCGTGGCGCACGGCAACAGCATCCGCGCCATCATCAAACACCTGGACGGGATCGCCGACGGGGATATCCCACAGCTCAACATCCCCACCGGCATGCCGCTCGCCTACACGCTCGACGCGAACCTCCGCGTCCTGCAGCGCGCTTACCTCGCCGGGGCAGCGGCGGCCGCTGAAGCTGCCGCCGTCGTCGCTGCGCAAGGCCGAGCCGACCGCTAAGCCCTCACTGACCCTCGACCATAGCCTCCCGGTACTCACGCACCGCCTCGATGTGCGCATCGATATCGGGCAGACCGGCATTCATCGTGGCGACCGAGATCGCGGTCGCGCCCAGATTCGCCCAGCGCTCAGCGTGCCCCACCCAGAGCTCGGGATTCCCGCCGCGGAACTGCGCCTGTGGCTCCATCGGAAACTGTTCCGCATCACGACCGTTGGCGCGCAAGTGACTGCGCAGCGTCTCGACCATCGCCGCCGAGTCAGCGTTCGGCGGTCCGACCGGAAACCAACCATCGCCGATCCGCGCGCAGCGCTCGAGCTGGTTGGGGTGTCCGCCACCGAACCAGACCTCGATCGGCTGCGACGGGCGCGGCTCGATGCCAGCCGCGCGGACCGTGTGAAACTCGCCCGCAAAATCGACCAGGCGCTCTCCCCAGAGCGCGCGCATCAGTGTGATCTGTTCTTCCTGGCGGCGGCCGCGATTGCGGAAGTTCTCATTCAGCACGTCATACTCGACATGGTTCCAACCGCTGCCGATCCCCAGTCGGAAGCGATTATTCGACAGCACTGCCAGCTGCGCCGCCTGCTTCGCGACCAACGCCGTTTGGCGTTGCGGCAGCACCAGCACAGCTGTGGCCAAACCCAGATTGCGGGTGTGTGCGGCGATGAACCCTAGCGTCACGAACACCTCATGAAACGGATGCTCATCCGTGTAGGGCCCGGTCAGGCGATGCACCGACGGATCGGCACCCAAGACATGATCGTAGATCAGCAGGTGATCGAACCCCAGTCCCTCGACCGCCTGCGCGAAATCGCGGATCGCCCCCGGGTCAGCGCCGATCTCATTCGTCGGCAGCACTGCGCCCATGGTCAGATCGATCGCCATGATCATCGCCTTTCATAATCAGCAACCTGCAGCAGTCCAGGTAGTCCAGGTAGCCGTAGCGACTCGATCATAGCTGCGTAATTCGCCCGCCTGCACACGGCAGAGCGCTCCACCTGCGCGTAGCTTGGGCTCGCCATACGCTCAGCTCAGCATTGCGGAGGCTGACATGCCCACTCCACGACAATTCCTGCGCCCGCTCGTGCTCGGCGCGCCCCAGCCACCTCGCGAGATCCCCACCTACCCCGCGCGGATGATCCACTTCTTCGATCCATCCAATCAGCGCATTCGCGCCCGACTGCCTCAGCTCGCGCCGACCGTCGACATCCTGCTCGGCAATCTTGAGGATGCGATTCCGCCCTCGGCGAAGGACGCCGCGCGTCGAGGCTTGATCGAGATCGGGCAATCGTTAGATCTCGGCGCGACGAAGCTCTGGACCCGCGTCAACGCCGTCGACAGCCCATGGTTCCTCGACGACATGCTGGAACTGACCCAAGAGATCGGCGGCGCGCTGGACACCGTCATGCTGCCCAAGGTCAATGGCCCTGAGGAGATTCGCTTCCTCGACCTGCTGCTCGCCCAACTCGAGGCGCGCAACGGCCTCACCCGGCCGATCCTGATTCATGCCATTCTGGAGACCGCGCAGGGCGTCTCCAACGTAGAGGCGATCGCCCAGTCCAGTCCGCGACTGCAGGGGATGAGCCTCGGTCCCTCCGACCTCGCCGCCTCGCGGCGGATGAAGACCACCCGCGTCGGCGGACCACATCCAGGCTATGTCGTCCGCAGCGACGCCGATCCCGACGCCGACGCTCCGCGCACGCCCTACATCCAGGATCCCTGGCACTACACCCTCGCGCGGATGGTCGACGCCTGCGCGGCCAACGAGATCTCGCCCTTCTACGGACCCTTCGGCGACTTCTCCGACCCGTTGGGCTGCGAGGATCAGTTCCGGGCCGCCTTCATCCTTGGCTGCGTCGGCGCCTGGACGCTGCACCCCAACCAGATTCCGATCGCCAAAGCCGTCTTCCGACCAAATCCCGATGAAGTCGCGTTCGCCCGACGCGTCGTCGCTGCCATGCAGGAAGCCGGCGGCTCGGGCGGGGTCGCCGTCGTCGACGGTAAAATGCAGGACGACGCCACCTACAAGCAATGCCAGGTGCTGATCGAGCTGGCCGAGATGCTCGCCGCGAAAGACCCTGAACTGAGCGAGCTCTACGCGCACTAACGCGTCAGTGCGCCCGACCCCGCGCCGCAGCCTCTTCGTAGGCTTGACCAGTCAGACGCCGCATGATCTGAGCGGAGTACGTCGAGAGCGCCCATTTGCCCGACACCGCCGCAGCCGTGGCGATGATCACGATCGCCCACTCCGCAGCGGACAACGGCGAGAAGTCGAAGAAACTCCGCAGCGGCGGCGTATACAGCGTCAGCACGAACACACCCAGCAGCGCGACGCCGAAGAACGTGACCAGCACCGGCCGCATCAGGTGATCTCGCGTCGCACCCTGATAGCCAATCACCTCGACCATGTAGGCCAGCCCCACGATCCCAATCGTGGTCGAGACCAGCGTGCGCGCGTCCTCGACCGGCCGCCCCAGAATGCCCTCGGTCAGCAGGTGCACAGACACCGCCGCCACCGCCAGCGCCAGCGAAGCGGGTATCGCGAAGCGCATCGTCGACGAGAGGAAATCGCGACCCGCCGAGCGCGGGGGACGCGTCAGCGTGATGAACACCGCCGGCACGCCGAGCGTGAACAACGCCGTCAGCGAACCGTGCCTCGGCAGGAAGGGAAACTCCAGCCCCATCATGTTGGAGATGAAGATGATCAGGAACGCGTAGAAGCTCTTCGTCACGAACAGCTTCGAGAGCTGCGACGAGTTGCCCAGCACGTTTTGTGCGATCTCCACGCCGCGCACCAGCGCTGCGAAGGAGTCGTTACGCAGCACAATCGAGGCGACGCCCCGCGCCGTACTTGCGCCCGACTCCATCGCCACGCCGACATCTGACTGCCGCAGCGCGCGAACATCGTTCGCGCCGTCACCAACCATCGCCACATAGTGGCCGTTGGCCTGTAGCGCCGCGACGATCTGCTCCTTCTGCTGTGGCGCGATGCGTCCGAAGACCGAGTTCGCCTCAACCGCGTCGGCCAGCTCGTCCTCACCCAAGCGCTCCAGAGCCGAGCCTGTGGTCAGACCGCCGCGCAGCTGAATCCCCAGCTGCTGCACCAATGCCGCGACCGTCGCCGGATTGTCGCCGCTGATGATCTTGGGCTCGATCCCTAACTCATCCATCATGCGGAAGGCCTCGGCGATCTCGGCGCGTAGCTCATCGGCCACAGTGATCAACGCGACCGTGCGCAGCGGCGGCAGGCGGTCCTGCTCCGCATCAGGCATCGTCGCGGCCTCGGCGAACACGATCCCTCGCAGCCCACGCTGCGCCGCCCGCTCATACTCAGCCAGCAACTGCCCGCGGACATCATCATCGCCGTCACCCGACGCGCGCAGCATTCGCTCGGGCGCGCCCAGCACACAGACGCGCTCTTCCCCGCCCAAACGCAGCCGCGCCGCGCTCCAGCGGCGCTCCGAATTGAACGGTTCGTCAGCGACCAACAGCGCCCCATTCGACTGCGGCGCGAACGCCTGGGAGAGTGCCGCCGCGGTCTTGTTGTTGGCCTCGGTCAGCGTCGCAAACGCGCCCAACCAGCCAGCCAAGGCGCGACCGCCAGGCGCCCAACGGACATCATCCACCCGCAGCCGGTTGGCGGTGATCGTGCCGGTCTTGTCGAGACAGATGATGTCCAGGTAGTTGAGCGCCTCAACCGCGGTGTTGTCCTGCACGATCGCGCCTAACCGCGAGACGCGCAACGCGCCCACAGCGAACGCAACCGTGAACCCCAGCATCAGTCCCTCGGGCACCACCGACGTCGCTGTGGCGATCGTCGCCTTGACCGCCTCGTCGAACTCGCGACCGGTGATCAGGAACGAAATCAAGATCAGCAGTCCGAGAATGAACGTCCCCACGATCAAGCCGTCGAGGATGCGCTTGAAGCGAAGCTGCAGCGGAGTCTCGGTCCGGGTCAGCTCGCGTGCATCCTGCGTCTCACGGACCGCGCGCGACTCGTCGCCCACGCGCAGCGCCCGGTAGTAGCACGAACCGCCGACACAGAACGCGCCCGACTCCAAATCGTCACCGACGCCACGCCGCACCGAGCTCGTTTCACCGGTCAGGATCGACTCGTCCAGCTCCGCCTCGTCCCAGACGATCGGCCCGTCCGCCACCACCTGCTCGCCGACACGCAGCACGAGCAGGTCATCGGCAACAACCTCGGTCGCCAATACATCCCGCTCGTAGCCGCCACGCACGACGGTGGCGGTCGGCGCGGTCAGCGCCACGAGCTGGCGCAACTTGCGGGTGGCCCGCAGCTCCTGGAACGTTCCCACCAGCACATTGGTCAGCACCACAATGCCTACGAAGGCCGCATCCTGGAGGTGATCCATCTTCTGCTCGGTCACCGCCAATACGAGCAGGATGCCAATCAATCCAAACAGGATCAGGTTGAAGTAGGTGAATACGTTGGAGATGACCACATCGAGGTCGGACCGCTGTTTCGAGGTGTCGCGGTTGAGGCGGCCGTCCGCCAGCCGCTGCGCCACCTCCGCGTCACTCAGGCCGACCAGCTCCGGTGGTTCAGTCAGCTCGGCGCGCGGTGGCGTTGCGGTCTGCGACGAGGGCGCAGTCGACGCAGACAACGGCCCAGACGCAGACGCAGACGCTGCCGCAGCGAGCGGAGGGGGCGTCCGAACGCCTGCCGCCGCCGCTGAACGCTCGGTCGGCCAATCCGACAGCCAGCTGCTTTCCGTCCGCCCCTCAATCTCCGCCAGCGCCTCGGTCACTCGCGCCAGGCTCTCCGGATCGAGCGGCGGCTGCCCTTCCTCCAACGCAGCCAGGTCGAACTGCGGAGACGCTTCAGCGAGCTGAGCAGCATCGTCTGCGGCAGGCGTGGTCATGCGTCAACTGTACGCAAGGCTGTCAGTAGGGCGCGTACCACGATTCCGTCCCATCAGTCGTTGAGCGCTCGTTCCAGTCCCGCCAGCCGTTCGGCGCGGCGCGCCGCCGAACGCCCGCGACGTGCGTCCCACAGCCCCCAGGCGAGCGTCAGTACGAACATCGCCGCCTGCACGAGCACCACCGTCGCCCCCGACGACACGTCCACAAACCACGATAGGTAGACCCCCAGAAAGCCCGTCGCCGCACCCAGCACGACGGCGATCATGAACAAGCGTGGGAACGAATCGGTCAGCATGCGCGCCACCACCGGTGGAATCACCAGCGCCGCTGCGATCAATGTCACCCCCAGCACCTGCAGCGCCGCCACGACCGTAGCCGCCAGCGCCAGCGAAAAGGCCGCTTCCACCCAGCGGACAGAAATCCCGTACGACGACGCCACGTCATGGTCGAACGTGATAAACACCAGCGGCCGCCAGAGCGTAAACAGCACAATGGCGATCAGCACGATCATGCCCGCGGTCACATAGAGGTCCTGAGCGGTGATGCCCAAAATCTCGCCGAACAGCGCCGCCTCAAAGTCGCGCGTAAAGCTGCGCGCGCGGGAGATTACCGCAATCCCAATCGCGAACGCGGCCGTCGTGATGATCCCGATCGCCGCGTCGCCACCGATCTGACGGCGTCGCGCGGCCTGGTTGATCAGAAACACGGAGAACGCGCCCCAGATACTGGCGCCCAAAAAGAAGTTGATCCCCAATGTGAACGAGACCACCGCGCCGCCGAAGATGCTGTGCGCCAGACCATGTCCGATGTAGGCCAACCGACGCAGGATCACAAACACGCCGACCGCCGCGGTCACGCCGCCGACCAGCGTCGCGGCGATCATCGCCCGCTGCATAAAGCCGAACTCGAACGGCTCAAGCATCAGCGTCGTCCGGCCCTCCGACCACGCTGATCACCTCCGCCGGCGGCAGGACATCACCGTGCGCGCCGGGCGCCTCTTCGGGCACCGGCAGCACGTAGGTTTCATGCCCGCTCTGCACGACGAGCATCGGCTGTCCGTAGGCCCGCTCGAGGATGCCTGGTTGCAGCACGACAGACGGCGGACCATCGGCGAGCACCGTCTGCTCGCCCAGGGCGATCAGACGCGGCAGATGTGAAGCAACGCCGTTCAGGTCGTGGGTGGTCAACACCACCGTCACACCCGCCGAATTCAGCGACGCCAGCTGGTGCAGGATTTCATGCCGCGTTTTGATGTCGACCCCAGACGTGGGCTCATCCAGCAGCAGCAGATCGGGCGAGCGGATCAGCGCCCGCGCCAGGAACGTACGTTGCTGCTGGCCTCCCGAGAGCGCGCGAATCGGCCGGTCGGCCAATTCGGCGATCCCCAGTTGGGAGAGCACTGTACGGGCCTGGCTACGCTCGGCGCGGCTGCGCCACGGCAGCCAGCGACGCGTCCGCCAGCTGCCCAGCAGCGCCACCTGCGCGACCGTGATGGGAAAGTTCCAGTCGACCGTCTCCACCTGCGGCACATAGCCGACGCGGGTGTGATCGGCGACCTCGGCCGTGCCCGCATAGAGCTCCGACTCGCCCAACAGCGCGCGCAACAATGTCGTCTTTCCGCAGCCGCTCGGGCCGACGATGCCGATCAATTCTCCAGGCTGAATCTGCAGATCGACGTCGCGCAGGGCGACCACACCCTCATAGCCGAGCGCCACACCCTCCAGCCGAACCAGCCCGTCTACTCCCACGCCCGCCATGTCCTGCCTGTTTCCACGCGGTCGAGCGCTGAAGCGTCGCCGTCCAGTGCGGTCACCAGCGTCCGCACATTCTCGACCATCATCCCCACCAGTGTGTTTTCCGGATCGCCCGGCTCGCCGGGCGGGTCATCGTCAGACAACGTCGAGACCTGCACCGCGCCAACTTCGTCCGCGATCGTCGCCAACACCTCCGAGGGAAACACTTCCGAGCCGAAGATGGCCGGCACACCCGCCTCGCGGATCTGCGCAATCAGGGCCGCCACCTCTTTCGCTGACGGCTCCGAGAAGTCCGACGGCTGAATCGCGCCAATGATCTCCAACCCGTAGCGCGGCGCAAAGTAGGGAAACGAATCGTGGTAGGTGATCAGCTTGCGGTACTCCTGCGGAATGGTCGCCGTCGCTTCGGCCACCGCTGCGTCCAACTCCCAGAGCCGCGCCACAAAGCGCTCCGCATTGGCCGAGTAGTACGCCAGCCCATCGGGATCGATCGCCGACAGGGCATCACGCACAATCTCCGCGTACTCCACTGCCAGGTGCGGCGCGGTCCACAGATGCGGATTCGGGTTGCCGTCTTCCTCAGGAAAGGAAAAGTCGAAGACATACTCATCAGGCGACACCGCCAGGTCACCGAGCAGCACGATCGGCGTCTGGTCGGACGCGTTGGCCTCCGCCAGTTCGAGCGTCGGCAGCTCCAGATTGAGACCGTTGAGCACAATTAGATCGGCTCGCTCCAGCTCGCCGACTGCCGATGGGGGCGGGTCGAAGGTGTGACTGTTGGCCCCTTCCGGCACCAACCCGAAGACGCGGATGCGGTCGCCGCCAACTTCCTCAACGATGTTGCGCAACGGCGCGACGGTGGTCACGACCAGCAGCCGCTGATCATCTGGCTCAGAGCTCCCGCAGCCAACCAGCAGCACCGCCAACGCCCCAAGCGCCCACACAGCCATCAACGCCAACACAGCCGCCAGACAGCGCCGCATCAGCATCACTCCTGACTGGAGTCAGGCTATGAGTCCGCAGGTGCTCGCGCAATCGTTCGCGGCGACGGACCGGGACCGTGCCCGACAATCGCCGCTAGACCAACCCGGGCCGGATGCTGTTGCGCGGAAATCCACCGGCGCCCAGCGTCTGCGGCCAGACTTCGAACAGTTTGTCGAGCTCAATGCGGTGGTCGTCGAAGTGCAGGTAGCGCTCCAGCACTGGTTCGGAGAACAGCGATATCCGATGTCCACTGGCGCCAAAGATGCGGCCGTTGGCCGCGTCCGACTGATCAGACGCGAGCCAAGCGACGATCGGCGCGACGTTCTTGGGGTCGCGTGCCGTCCCCACCGCTAGCTCCGACGGCGCTGGTCCCTCTTGCTCGACACCGCGCCCGCGGTCGGTCATGCGTGTCGACGCCCCAGGCGCGATGCAGTTGGTTGTGACGCCGTAGCGTCCCAGCGCACCGACGTTGGAGCGCATGAGGCCCAGCTTGGCGGCATGAGCCGCCGAGTAGTTGGGCTGCCCCGCCGAGCCGCGAATGCCGGCGTCGGACGTGAAGTAGATGATCCGCCGATGCCGCCCCTCGCGGTGAGCGCGCCAGTAGATCGAGGCGAACTTGGTCGGCGCGAAGCAACCTTTGAGGTGCGCGCGGAGCAGACTATCCCACTCGTCCTCCGTCATATTGAAGATCATCCGCTCCCGCAGGATGCCGTGCGCGCAAACCAGTACGTCGAGCCCCCCGAACTCGTCGAGTGCCGTCTGTACCATCCGCTCGGCGGTGTCCATCTCGGCGACATCGCCCACGAACGAGACCGCTTCGCCACCGGCCTCACGGATTTCGGCTACGACCGCTTCCACCTTCGACGAATCCATGCCGAATCGACCTTCGACATCAAAACCGGTGTCAGCCACCACGACCTTCGCGCCCTGCTCGCCGAAGACGCGGCAGAGGTTCGAGCCAATGCCTCCCGCTCCACCGGTGATGATGCAGATGCGTCCCTGTAGATGCTGGGCCATAGCCGCCTCCTCTCGCTGCTGCATGGGTTCCCGAGGTTCCGGTCAGGGGATCTGATACGGAGGCGGCCCCAGGCCTTGCACCCCGAGCGTCTGCGGCATCAGCTCGAACAGGGTATCGATATCCCAGTACGGCTCAGCGTTCCAGATCGTGGCCTCCCACTCGGGCTCTTTCCAGACCGTGATCTTGTTGCCGCTGGCACCGACCACACGTCCGCTGATCTCGGCACCAGCGTCAGACGCGAGAAACGTGACGGCCGGCGTGACGTTGTCAGGGTCCAACGCGCTGCCGGCGGCGCTGAGACTGGGCGCTTCAGACGACTGGTCGACCCCCCGGTTCCGATCGGTCATCCGCGTGGAGGCGTCGGGCGAGATGCAATTGCTGGTCACACCGTAGCGCTCGAGCGCCTCGGCGTTGGAGAGCGAGAGTCCGATCTTGCCAGCGTGCGCGGCGGAATAGTTTGGCTGTCCCGCTTCTCCGCGGATCCCAGCTGTAGAACTGAAGTAGATGATCCGGCGATTGCCCTTGTCACGATTCGCTCGCCAGTGGATCGCCGCGAACTTGGTCGGCGCGAAGCAGCCTTTCAGGTGAATGCGCACCAGCTCATCCCACTCGTCCTCGGTCATGTTGAAGACCATCCGCTCGCGCAGGACGCCGTGCGCGCAGACGAGGATGTCCAGGTCCCCGAAGGTCTCAATCGCCGTCTGCACCGCGCGCTCCGCGGTGTCCATATCGGCGATGTCGCCAGCCACTGCCGTGGCCTGTCCGCCCTTGGCGATGATCGCTTCGACCACAGCCTCGATCCTGGAAGGGTCCATCCCAGCGCGGCCTTCAACGTCGAAGCCCGTATCGCAAGCGACGACGGCCGCGCCCTGCTCCGCGAAGACACGGCAGATATGCGAGCCCATACCGCCCGCTCCACCCGTGACCAACGCCACCTTGCCATCCAGATGTCCCATAACGACCTCCTCAGCTGACCGGAGGCTAGGTGCGCCAGTCAGCGAGCGTCAATCGAGAGCGCTGAGCCTGGATGGCGCAACCGGTTCGCCGACGGCTACGACGGCTTCAGGAACGACGGATCCAGCAGCCGCCGGACCATCTCAACGGCCTCCGCTTTGTCGACGCGCATGTACTGCTGCGACTTGGAGACCTGCTGATCGCCGAAGAAAAAGCGCTCGTAGAGCTCCTGGCGCCCCGCGAAGCTGGTCCCCACCACATCCCAGGCGAGACGGAAGAGCGGCACCTTCTGCACGCCGTCCTCTGACATGTCGACAGCGCCCGCGAAGTAGCGATCGATCACATCACCGAGCGCATCGCGCAGCGCATCGACCGTATCGGCCGACGGCGCGGCCATGAAGTTGCTGCCACCGATCTGTTTGATGTGATCCACCATCCGCACATAGAACTCCGGGAACAAGCGCAGGCCAGCGCTGACCGCCCGACTGTTGCAGTACCAGACACCGTTGAGCGGATCCTCAAAGGCGTCCTCAACCGCGGCCGTGGCGATCGACTCCATCGTCTCGAGCATCATCAGCATGTCGCCCAGGCGCACCTGAACATTAATGAAGGCGTTCGTCTGCGAGGTCTCCGCGATCAGATGGGCCAGCCCGAACATGAACCGAGACTTGGCCACATTCTTGACGAGTACATGGTGGCCCAGCGACTCGTGGAAATGCATCGCCGGCAAGGCGCGGTTGTGAATCTTGGCATCCTGGTAATCGAAGACGTCCTCCCACGGCACCTCGACATCGTCGAAGATGGCCACCGTATCGAGCTCCTCAAAACGACCCGAGATGGGATAGTCCTGCGTCGAGCGATCGGGGTCGAACGAGTCACGACAGACCCAGTGCAGACCAGGAGCGTCGACGGGAGCCATGAAGCCGAGCGCGTACTTCGCTTCGGCCTCACCGCTGATGATCGGCAATCCGAACGACGAGTTCTGGTCGCTAAAGGGAGCCATCGTGCCTAGCACGCGCGCGCCCCGCACGACGATGCCATCGCTCGTGCGCCGCACGACGCCGGCATTCAGATACGGCTCCTGCTCGCCGAGCGGCGTTTTGCGGTCGATCTGCGGCGTGATGAAGGTGTGGGTCTGGCAGACATCGCCACGGCGCAGTCGCTGCAGGATCGCCTGCGCATGCTGTCCCAACGCCGGATCGTTCTGCCCCCAGTGATGGCTCGCCGCCGCGACCGCGACCATCGCCGCGTTCATGTAGTCAGGCGCACGGCCCATCTGCCCACCCGTGTGCTCCGCCCAGGCGGCGTAGGCGGCCGCTCGTCGTCGCAGATCCTCTTTCGATCGCGGCGTGATGAAGGACCAGTGCGATCGCTCGCCATCCTCATCCGTGTAACTCATCAGATCGCGCCGCTCCGGAGCGCACTGGAAGTCGTAGTACGCGGCGATCGTGCGCGCCGTGTTGGCGAAACCGGACGCAGCCGTGACATCCTCGACCTGCGAGCCGTTGTGGTAGACGCGACGGTCGTCCCGCAACCCGGCGAGGTATGCCGCGCCATCACGCATGGCCATGATCAGTACTCGGATCAGTACTCGCTGCTGAGCAGTCGAGCTAGCCGCTGGCGGCCGTGAAGACGGGTGTCGGTTCGTCCACCAAGGCCGCGTCGCCATCTGTGGGCAGCAGATCGGCGTAGTTCAGCGCCCCGTCGATGTCCGCTTCCCACTGCTCGCGCGGGAGCTCGTATAGAACCTCGATGCCATGCCCATCGGGATCATTGATATAAACCGAGTGCGTCATACCGTGATTGATCCGCAGGTTGAACTTGACGCCCTTGGCCTGCAGGAAGGCGATCTGCTTCAGCCAGGAGTCGCGGTCGGGGTAGTGCACGGCCAGATGATTCAGACCCGGCCGCTGCGGCGCCATCGACCAATCGCCGGCGTCCTCGGAACCGCCCATGATCTCGGCCAGCGCAAGATCATGGTGACTCTCCGAGAGACCGTTGTAGAAGCGCATGGTCATCGACCGCTCGGAGCGCGGCTTCAGCGAGCCGATGTGGCGAAACCCCATCACCTCTGTCCAGAACTCATGCGCAACCTCAATATCGCGCACGTTCAGAACCAGATGATTCACGCCAACTGGGGTCATTGCGCTGGCTGGTGCACTTGTCGGTGCGTCTGTCATGGCGCGCGTCCTTCCAATCATCGGATGGTTTCGGATCAAGGTACCAAAAGAGCAGCGCCCGCTGCATGGACCAGCTGTATGGACTCACTACATGGAGCGGTGTCAGCGCAACTGCCGCAACGCCTCCGCCATCGATTCGGATTCTGCACCGTCGCGCTCGGCCGCACGCACGACCGCGCGGAAGCGCTGGACCTGCTGCTGCAAGCGGATACGGCGGAAGAACCCCGCATCCGCCGTAGACCCCAGCTCTCCGTAGACCTCAACGATGCGCCAGGTCAGCTCTGTTCCATAGGCGTTGACCAGCGAGGCGAAGTCGAGGGCGGGATCACCGACCCGCAGCCCGTGCCAGCCGTCGACCGCTGTGAGCTGTTGGACCAATGTGTCGACCAACAGGCGCTCGACGGTGATGCCGCCGTGCACCACACTCGGCGGACCCTGCCAGACCGTGTCGTCTTCGAGCACAGATCGCCACCAGCGGCGCGCCCAAGTGAACTGCGACCAGCTGAGCCGCGGGCGCAGCAGCGCCAGCGATTGTCGCGACAACGCCTCGCACTCCTCACGCCACGCGCGCGCAGACGAGAGCCCCAGCCCCCGCGCGCGCTCAACAGAAAAGCCATGCAGTTCATGGAAGAACGAAGCCAGACCGCGCACCAGCCGTTCGCGATTCTGATCGTTGATCAACGATGGCTGCAGCGGCCGACCTTCCAGCCTCCGCGAGGCCGCCCACTGTCGCCGCCAGTCCAACGCGACGCTGGAGCGCTCCCAGATCGGAACTGACGGGCTGACGAATCCACGTAGATGCGGCATCATCCTGGTCACGACCCGCAGACGCTGCGCCGCCGCCTCAGTTTGTGGAAAGAGGGCGATCCACTCCTCCCAGCTCACGCGAGCGAGGCTGGCATCCGGTTCGGCGCAGATCTCGAACTGCGCCCCCGCCTGTGCATCCGCCACACCAGGCAACTCGGCGGGAAAATCGGCAGGGAACTCGGCGCCCAGCAGAAAGGCGTACTCCTGCGCCCGCTCGCCGCTCACGGACTGGGTGGACATCAGTCGAGTGTATCGGCCGATTCAGCGCCCACGGACTCCGCCAGCGACGGCGTCGGTGGCTGCGTTTCACCCAACCACTGGACCGGGTCGACGTCGATCCCCTGCACAATCACCTCCCAGTGCAAGTGCGGTCCCGTCGAGAGACCGGTCGTCCCCACGTTGCCCAGCCAGTCGCCCGCGGCGACCTCCATGCCTTCGCCCACCGCGATCAGCGACATGTGCCAGTAACCGCTGTAGACGCCCGCGCCGTGATCGAGGATCACGCCCATCCCGTGCAGGATCAGCTCGCCACTCCAGACAACCACGCCGGCGGCCGGCGCGGCGATCGGATCCCCGTGCATGGCCGCGATGTCGTGCCCGTGGTGCCATTCGCTGGAAAGCACGCCGTCGTATGATCGCCGGGCGCCAAACAGGCCGCTGACCTCGCCCACGACCGGCAGCTGCCAGGGACCATCCCAGCGCGGCAGTCCCGTGACCGCGACGTGGTGGACAAAGCGCACATCGACATCACGCTGCAGTTCTTCTGGATCCACTGGCGCCCCGTTGTCGCTGCCCAGCGTGATCTCCTCGAGCGGCGCGGCGTTCGCCAGCACCAGCACCTGGACCGTCCTGGCCTGCAGCCAGCCATGTTCGTCGAAGAGATCGACCACGACATCCACCAGGCCAGTAGCGGCATCGCGCGGGATCGCGATGATCCCCCACCACACACCCATCGCACTCGACACACCATGCGCACTCGGCCGCAGGTTCCAGCTGCGACCGCCGACGGTCGCCACCGCGGTCACGGCCGCCGCCTGCTCGCCCTCCACGGTCAGGGCGAATGCTTCGCCCTGCGTGATCACATCCGGCGACACTTCGACCAGCGGCAGCGCGACGACCAGCGGCTCGTCGTCATCCGCTGAGGCATGTGGCGGAGTCGGCGGCTCCCGCTCGTCCGCGACGCTCTGCGCCGCTGGCGCTGAAGGTTCGACCGACTCAGGCGACTGCGCAGCCTGAACCGCATCCGGACGATCCGGTTCCGATGCAACCAGCGCGCCCTCATCCGATTGCAACGGCTCGGCTGGTTGAGCTTGGACGGCCGTCGATTGATCTGCAAGCTCAGCCGGAGCGGGTTCGCTCGACACGGGCGTCACAACAGCTGAGACAGCTGCCCCATCCCCAAGTGGGGTCGAACCGCCATCCGCTGGTCGTAGCAGGTACGCTGCGCCAGCGCCGATCGCCGCCGACGCAATCGCCAGCGCCGCCACCACAACCAGCCATCGATCGATCAACCACGCCCTCCGTTACAGCTCGCGCACGGGCGTTGACGCGAGCGTTTGGTCATCGACCGTATCCGCGTCGTACCCTCACTCTAGTGAGCGCTCCGTGTGGCGGAGCGACGCACAACGAAACCGAAGAGGTGCACCGGTGAGCGAAGCGTCTGGCACAGCTCACGTCCGCGCCGACGACCCGCTCGAACGGATCTGCAAGCCGTGGGGCGAGGAGTTGATCCTCTCACGCCGCGCCCACAGCCTGCTCAAGGCGCTGCGCATCGCTCCCGGTCAGCGCTTGTCACTGCAGTTTCATCGACGCAAGCGAGAGACGATCCTGCTGGTGCGCGGCGACGCAATATTAACGCTGGGGCCGTCACTGGAACGTCTGCAGGAGCTGCCGCTGCGCGCGGGAGCGGTGATCGAGATTTCGCCCGGCTCGATCCATCGCTTGCAAGCCGGCGCAGACGGCGCAGACCTGCTCGAGATCGCCTCGCACACACTCGAAGATGACGAAGATATCGTGCGCCTCGATGACGACTACGGCCGCACCGTCCAGACCGCCCCCAGCCTCGAACCCGCTGACGGCTGAGCGCAGTCCCGTGTCGCGCCCCGACACCTACCAACGCATCGTCGCAGGCGACGAACCGGCGTTGCGGGATGCATTTCGGCGCTACGGCGGGACGGCCCATGCACTGGCGAAGCGGATCGTCGGCGCGGAGCACGCTGACGACGTGGTCGAGGCCACGTTCTTGCTGATTTGGTGCGAGCCGCAGCGTTGGGCCTCAGAGGCGCTTGACGTCCATGTGCTGCGGATCACACGGGACCTCGCGTTAGCCACTTGGCGCCGCGGGATCGCCGCATCGATCGCTGCACAGAGCATCGCCCCGTTCCCGATCACACCAGACCCCGACGTCCCCGACATCGTCCACGAGCTAGACCAGCACGAACTGCAACGCGCCCTGTTGCGCTTGACGGTCGAACAACAGCGCGTGCTGGAAGACGCCTGGTTCAACCAGGCGCCGACGACAGAGCCGCTGGACGCCGCGCTCGAATGGATCAGCAGCGCGCTAGCTCCCAGCCGCAGCGATCCGTCGACCGCGATGACCGATCCTGACAACGACCAAGAATTGAGCGACTTCTTCCTCGGCCTCTCCACAGCCGAGACCCGCGACGAGGTCGCGCAGCGCATCCGCACCGACCCCGAGCTGCAACAGCGGACGGCGATCTGGCCCAGCGCCGCCGCGGCGATCCCCATCGCGGCAATGGCGATCGATGCAACCGAAGTCCACGCGCAACTCGAACAGCGCATAATCCAACGCGCGCGGATCGCACGCCCACCAGTCGTGCGCGCCCACCGCGGCCTGCAACGGGCGCGGCGAGGATTCGTCTGGGTGCTGCTGGCGGCGGCGGTCGCGACGGCCACGCTGTTCGGTCTGATCGCCTTTCGCCCCGACGAGCCGATCGGCGGGCACGCCGTGGCCCTCAGCGACGACGGGCGCGCCGGGGTCCTGCTACCACGCTACGAAGATCGGCTGTTCGCACTCGTCTTTTGGGGCCTGCCCGAGCTCGACGGCGGCGAACGCTGGCAGCTGTGGTTGGTGCGGGAGTCGGGCACGGTCGAAGCGGGACCGATCTTCGACGGCGACGCTGAAGGGCGCGCGGCGGTGTACATCAACCCCAACCTGCTCGAGTCCGCCGACCCCGTCTTCGGCTTCACCGTCTCCCGCGACGACCCCGCCAACCGAGAAGCCGAGACGCCCTCGTCAGACGACATCCTCTATCAATTCATCCGGGACTAACGATCATCCGGGACGAACGACGCGCGCACGCCCCCTCCTTCCGAGTAGCTCGCTCAGCGGCCGTTCTCTAGCACCGCTGCGATTACACTGCATACAGCCAACGCACGCGAGAGCGGGGATGCATTATGGACTTTGAATTCAGCGCCGAACAGGAAACGTGGCGAGCCCAAATCCAGGGTTGGATCCGCAACGAATTCGGCTCCGACTGGAACGGGATCGACGTCTCCAACGACGAGGAGGGCTCGGACGAGGCATGGGAGTTCTCACAAGGCGTGCGCGCCAAGCTCGCCGAGAAAGGTTGGACCGCGCCCGCCTGGCCGCAGGAACACGGCGGCATGGGACTCTCCTTCGCCGAGCAGGCGATCTTCAACGAGGAACTCGCCTACCACCGCGTGCCCGGGCCCGACCTGATCTCCGTCGGCTACGTCGGGCCGACGTTGCTCGTCTACGGCACTGAGGAGCAGAAGGCGAAGTACCTCGACGACATCGTCAACGCCCGCGCCGCCTGGTGTCAGGGCTACTCCGAGCCCGGCTCCGGCTCCGACCTCGCCTCGCTCCAGACCCGCGCCGTCCGCGACGGAGACGATTATGTGCTCAACGGACAAAAGATCTGGACCTCCAACGCGCACCGCGCTGACCAGATGTTCGCGCTGGTCCGCACCGACCCCGACGCCCCCAAGCACCGCGGGATCACCTATCTGCTGGTCGATATGCACACGCCTGGCATCACTGTGCGACCGCTGATCAACATGCTCGGCGGACACGGCTTCAACGAAGTCTTCTTCGAGGACGTCCGCGTGCCCG
This sequence comes from Dehalococcoidia bacterium, assembly GCA_963422755.2. Lineage (GTDB taxonomy): Bacteria > Chloroflexota > Dehalococcoidia > Bin125 > Bin125 > Bin125. The sequence goes on along the minus strand of OY730488.1, from coordinate 1,007,133 downwards.
TGCAGAACCGCGTCGGCGAGGAAAACCGCGGCTGGTACGTCGGTATGGCGACCATGGACTTCGAACGCTCCGCGCTCTCCGGCTCCGCAGCCATCCGACGCAACTTCGAGGACTTCATCGATTACCTCAACGAGAGTCCGACCAAGACCCGCGAAGCGAAGCTCGGTACCGCCGACACCGCGATCAACATCGAGGTCTCGCGGATGCTGTCGCTGCGCGTGCTCTCGATGCAGCAGGGTGGGCTCGCGCCGAATCACGAGGCGTCAGTGGCCAAGATGTTCTCCTCCGAGCTCTCGCAGCGCTTCGCGCGCTTCGGGGTCAACACCATGGGCAGCTACGGCGCCGTCCGCAAGGGCGATCCCTACGCGCAGATGAAGGGCTGGTTCACCGAGACCTACATGTCCTCGGTGCCGGCCACGATCGCCGGCGGATCGTCCGAGATTCAGCGCGGCATCATCGCCACGCGCGGACTCGGTTTGCCGCGCGCCTAGTCGTCTGCTCGCGCGCCTCGCGTCTACTTCTGCAAGCCGGCAGCGGTTGGAAGCGTCCCATGGCCTCGATCTACGACGACTTCAGCCGCTACTTCGATGAGGCTGCTCAATTCTCCAGCCTCGACCGTCGCTTGCTCGAGCAGGTCAAGACCTGCAACAACGTCTACCAGATGAGCTTTCCGGTCAAGAACGACGACGGCACGCTCGAGGTCATCGAGGCCTACCGCGCCCAGCACAGCCACCACCGTTTGCCGACCAAAGGCGGCATCCGCTACTCGACCATGGTCGACGCCGACGAGGTTAAGGGCCTCGCCGCCCTGATGACCTTCAAGTGCGCCATCGTCGATGTGCCCTTCGGCGGGGCCAAGGGCGGCGTCTGCATCGACCCCTTCCAACGCTCGCCGCAGTTCGTCGAGCGCGTCACGCGTCGGCTCGTGATCGAACTGAACCAGCACAACTTCATCGGCCCCGCGGTCGACGTCCCAGCGCCCGACTATGGCACGGGCGAGCGCGAGATGGCCTGGATCGCCGACACCTACCGCACGCTCAACCCCGACGACATCAACTATTGGGGCTGCGTCACCGGCAAACCGCTCTCATTACACGGCATCCCTGGCCGCCGCGAGGCGACCGGCCTCGGCGTCTGTCGCGGGATCATGCAGTGCCTTGCCGATACCGCAATTGGGCATGGGCTGGGACAGGGCCTCGATGGCAAACGCGTGATCATACAAGGACTCGGCAACGTCGGATACCACGCAGCACATGAGCTGAGCGAGCATGGCGCGCGCATCGTCGGGATCGCTGAGATCGATGCTGGCATCTATGATCCCAACGGTCTCGACCTGGAAAACGTCGCGCGCCACCGACGCGAGCACGGCGGCGTCGCGTCGTACCCAGCCGCACAGGTCTTCGCCGATTCGCTGGAGACGCTCGAACAGCCCTGCGACATCCTCATCCCGGCAGCGCTAGAACATCAAATCACGGCCGACAACGCACCTCGCATTCAGGCGCGGATCGTCGCCGAAGCGGCGAACGCACCCACTACCCCCGACGCCGATGCCATCCTCCGTGAACGCGGGGTCACCATCATTCCCGACCTCTACCTCAACGCGGGCGGCGTCACCGTCTCATACTTCGAATGGATCAAGAACCTCTCACACGTTTCCTTTGATCGCATGCTGCGGCGCAACACGGAGATGCAGGCGCAGCGGCTGCTCGACACGATCGAGCAGCAAACGGGCGCCGCCATCAGCCCCCAGCGGCGTGCGCTGGTGCAGCGGGGCCCGTCCGAGCGCGCCATCGTCTACGACGCACTCGCGCAGACGATGGCGGAATCGTACGACCGCATCTCGCGGCTCCAGCGCGACCGTGAGCTGCCCGACCTGCGTAGCGCCGCCTACCTCTACTCGATCGAACTGGTGGCGCGGAGTTACATCGACCTCGGACTCTTCCCCTAACCACCGAGCAGGAGACGCAGCATGGGCAATCCAGAAATGTACATCGACCTCGCGCCCGAGTTCAGCGCTGCGGGCGAACCGATCATCCACTTCAGCAACGACGACGAAGCCAACGCCCTGCTGGCATCGGATCCTAACGCGCTGCTGGTCGCCATCGTGCTCGACCAACAGATCGCGGCAAGCAAGGCGTTCTCAGGCCCCTATGACCTGAAACAGCGGCTGGGACATCTCGATCCAGCACGCATCGCCGCGATGGACGAGGACGCCTTCTTGGAAATCTTCCGCCAGAAGCCGGCGATTCACCGCTTCCCCTCCTCCATGGGCAAGCGCGTGCAAGCAGCCTGCGCCGTCGTCCGCGACGATTACGACAACAGCGCCGACAACATCTGGGATGGCCAACCCGACGCGAAGGCGATCATGAAACGGCTCGGTGGCATTCCCGGCATCGGCCCGGCCAAGCAGAAGATCGCGATCCTGCTGCTCGCCCGCTACTACGGCATGGACATTCCCGGCTGGCGCGACGTGATCCCCATCGCGCTACCCGACTAGGCAACCCGCTGAGCAACGTTGGCAGGTACCCCGCACTTGGTGCGTGGCGCGTTATTCTCGGGGCGGCGGCGCTCGACCGATCCGTCGCGAACTGGAGGTGACAGTGATGGCCGTTTCCTTTGGCGTGCACACCGGGCAGCAGAATGTAACGATGCCTGACCTGCGCCAACTGTGGCGCTGGCTCGACGAACAGGGCATGGACTGGATTTCCGTCTGGGACCACTTCTATGAAGCGCCGCCGGTCGACGGGATGTCGCCGCACTTCGAGGCGCTGACCTGTATGGCGACGATCGCTGCCGAGACCGAGCGCGTACGCATCGGCTGCCTCGTCTTCTGTGTCCCCTATCGCAACCCCGCCTACCTGGCCAAGTCGCTCATGACGCTGGACCACATCTCCAACGGTCGCATCGAGCCGGGCCTCGGCGCAGGCTGGCACCAGATGGAGTTCGAGGGCTTCGGCTATGGCTGGCCCAGCCTCAAGACCCGCTTCGAAATGCTCGAAGAGGGTACCCAAATCATCAAAGGCATGCTCTCCCAGGAGCGCACCAGCTTCGAGGGCGTCCACTACAACGCGCTTGACGCGACGAACCAGCCCGGCCCCGTCCAGGAGCACGTGCCGCTCTGGATCGGCGGACGCGGCGAGCGCAAGACCTTGCGCATGGCCGCTCAATACGCCGACGGTTGGAACGTCCCCTACATCGGTCCAGAAGAATTCGCCCGCCTCTCGGGTGTGCTCGATGTGCGCTGCGCTGAACAGGACCGCGACCCCACCACGATCGACCGCACCATCAACCTGCAGTTCAACCTCAGCCCAACCCAGGCCGAAGCCGACCTCGCTCGACAGAAACTCGAAGAACAATGGGGCGAGCAAGCCGAGCGCGTCTCCGCAGGGGCGCTGCAGGGCACGCCTGACGAAGCCTTCGAACGCGTCTCGATGTACATCGACGCCGGTGCCGCCGGGGTCAATGTCGCCTTGCGCGCGCCCTGGAGCGATCAAGCCCTGACCGCATACATCTCCGAAGTGGTGCCCGCATTGCGCGAAAAATACGGCGCGGTTGAGCTCTAGACCGCACGGCGCGGCGGGTCAGCTACGCTCAGACCATGAGCACCGACCGCATCGACGACGCCCTGACCATCGATGGACTGCCTGACGATCTGCGTCGTCCGATCATGCTGCTGGCCTTCTTCGGCTGGAACGACGCCGCCGAAGCGGCCACCGACGCGGCGAAGTTCTTGCGCAACCTCGACCAGACCGCGGCCGTGGCCTCGTTGGATCCGGACGACTTCTTCGTCTTCACCGAGCATCGACCGACCGTCAAGTGGGTTGACGGAGATCACCCCCGCCGCGAAGTCGTCTGGCCGGTGACTGACTTCACCGTGCTGCGCCGCCCGCAGTCCGACCACGACCTGCTCATCGGCTTGGGCACAGAGCCCGACCTGCGCTGGCGGCGCTACACGCGCGCAGTCATGCAAGTCGCGAACATGGCCGGGGTCGAGGAAGTGGTCACCATCGGCGCCCTGCTCGCCGACGTCGCGCACACCCGCCCGACGCAGATCTCAGGCGGTTCGTCCAATCCCGAGCGACAGCGTCAGTTCGGCTTCCAGCCCTCGAAATACGAGGGACCGACCGGAATCGTGGGGTCGATCGGTGACGCCTGCCGAATCGCGCAGGTCCCACACATGGGGTTCTGGGCCTCAGCGCCGCACTATGTCACCTCACGGCACAACCCCGGCGCGACCAAAGCACTCCTCACCCAACTCGACCGCGTCTTCCGACTCGACCTTGATCTGCGCAGCCTCGACAGCGCGCAAGAACGCTATCGCACGCAAATCGACCGTGCGCTTCAGGAAAAGCCCGACATCCGCGACTACATCCGCAATCTCGAAGAACAGTACGACCGCAGCCACAGCAGCGATACCGATTCCGAACCCACCGCGCTCGACAGCGACGACGTGATGGACGCCGTGAACCGCCTCCTGCGCGGCGACGCCGACTGAGGCGCTCGCTCCCCACTCCAACGGCCGCATGGATGCCAACCGCATGGATTGCTAGCTATGACTGACGACTCCACCCCCGCGGAACAGCCCTACGTCAACGAGATTGAGGTGCGCGGCCTGATCGTTGGCGCCTTCCAGGAGAACTGTTGGGTGATCGGCAATCGACGCACGCGTGAGGCGATTTGCATCGACCCTGGCGAGCAAGCCGACGATATTCTCCACATGGCGTCGGAGATGGGCGTCACGATCAAGCTGATCGCCAACTCCCACGCGCATCTCGACCACGTGCTCGGCGTACGTGGCGTGCAGGCCGACGACAACGCGCAGTTCCTGCTGCACCAGGACGACCTGGACATTTTGCAAGGCGCAGCAGAGTCAGCTGCGCGCTTCGGGATGCAGGTCGAGCAGCCGCCAGACCCAAACCACTTCATCGAGGATGCGCAGCGGGTCGAGGTCGACGGCGTCGAGCTGCGCGTGATCCACACGCCAGGTCACACACGTGGATCGGTCTGCTTCTATGGACATGGCGTCCTTTTTTCTGGCGACACGCTGTTCAAGCAGAGCATCGGCCGCACCGACCTGCCCGGCGGCGACTTCAGCCAGGAGATGTCCTCGATCGTCGACAAGCTGCTCGTATTGCCCAACGAGACGATCGTTCTGCCCGGACACATGGACCAAACCTCGCTAGGCGCAGAACGAGCGCAGAACCCCTTCATCCTGCAAACGCTCGAGCAGCAGGGTCGACCGTCCGGCGAACGGCGCACGCCGGGCGGGATCATCCTGCCGAACTCACCCAGCTGACTCAGATAACCAGCTAGACGGAGACGGCTATGAGCGACAGCGAGACCACCCTCCAGGCTATGGCGGAAGTCAAAGCCAGCCTCGACGCGCGCCTCGACCGTATTGACGAGGCGCACGGCGCCTGGGCAGGGGCCGTCGGTGACTGGTCAGTGGTCAACCTGCTCCAGCATCTGACCGGCTGGCTCTGCGAAATGATGGTAGCCGTGGAACGCATGAACGCCGGTCAGCGCCCGACGCCAGACGGCGTCGATTACTCCGACCCAGCAGCGTGGAACCCAGGCTTCGTCGCCGCTCGCGGCGAGCAGACCTATGCCGAGGCGCGCGCCGACTTCGACGATGCCCACGCCGCCTTTACCGCCGCCACTGGCGTGGTCGACCCCAACCGCTTCGGCGACGGCAAGACGATCAATCGCATGGTCGAGGGCGTCGTCACCCACCATTACGTCGAGCACGCTGATGATCTCGACGTCTACCTCGGCGGCGAACACGAGCGCTGAGCGGCGCGCGCGGCGACGCCGCGATCGCTGCATAGCGACAACGCATCCTCTGGCGCATCAGACAGGCGCGGGCGATACTGAGCCAATCACGGTCACCGTTTCGGCGCTGGAAAAGAGTCAACCATGAGCGACGACGACAGTCTGATTACGCCCGCAATGGAGGCCGCCGTCGGCACAGAGGGTGAACCGCGCCAGGTGACGATTGACAAAGAGCTCGTCCAGCGCCTGATGCACGCGCTTGATGAGGATGACGCGGATCTGCTGGCCGCCGTCGAAGCGGGCGACCGCTCGTACCCGATCCCTACCTACGCGCTACTCACGACGAGTACCTCGCAGCGACAGCTGAACGTACCCGACGCGCCGGAACGAGCGCTGATGGCCTCGGACGCCTGGGAGGTCAAGGGCGACATCCATCTCGGCGACACCATGACTATCGTGCCGCGTTTGGCCGACATACAAGAACGGATCGGCGGCCGCGTCGGACATTCGCTCTTTATCCATCACGAATGGGTCTACACCAACCAGCATGACATCGAGGTTGCCCGCGTGCGCCGCACAGTCACCCATTTCCAGGCCCGCCACACTGGCGAGTAGCGCCGGGCAACCCTAGTCGCCAGAGGGGGAAACAGACATGGCACTGCAATATGACGAGCTGCACGAGGGCATCGAGCTGCCCAGCGAGCTACGTACCCCAACGACCAAGCAAGTGGTCGCCTTCTGCGACGCCACAGGTAATGCCGGCCCGCAGTTCCTCGATCCGGCATTCGCCCAGGAGAAGATGGGACTGCCCGGACCGATCATCCCCGGAAACATGAAACAAGGCTTCCTCGACCAGTACCTACGCCGCCACTTCGGACGCAACCAGATCACCCGGCTGCAACTCAACCACCGCCGCCCCGATGTACACAACGCCGAGATGACCATCGGCGGCGAAGTTACCCGTACCTACGAGATTGACGGCCGCCGCATGATCGACCTGGAAGTCCACATCGACAACCCGCAGGGAGACCGCTCGGTGCGCGGTGCAGCGTCGATCGCCTTCGACTAGCAGAGACCATCAGTGCCCCTGCCGCCGTTGTCCGATCTGGGAGAGCTCGACGAAGGGACCCTGCTGCCAACGCGGGAGCTGGCGCCCGACATTATGGACGTCGCCAAGTTCATCGGCGCGGCCGGCTTCGCGATTCCGATCTTCCTCGACCCAGTCGCCGCCCGCAACACCGGCCTGGACGCTCCCCTGATCCCGGCCGAGTACAAGTCCGCCTTTCTGCTGGCCTACCTGCGCCAGCTCACCCAGCCCAACGGTCGGATTCTGCGCTTGCAGTCCAGCTTCCGACGCCCCGACTACCACGGCAACCGCTTCACAATCGGCGGACAGGTCACGCGCGTCGAGCAGACCGAACTCGGCCGCGAGGTACACCTCGAGCTCTGGATCGAACAGGCTACGGGCGACCGCAGCGTGCGCTCGTCGGCGGTCCTCAGGCTGCCCAACCCAGACTGAGCGTCAGACGCCGCTGACGGTCATCCGCGCGATCCGCAGCGTCGGCGCGGACGTGGCGCCGAACCATTGCTCGTCCTCACCGACGGCATCAATCCGGCTGAACATCTCCAGCAGGTTGCCGGAGACGTTAATCTCCATCACCGGTTCGGCCAGCTCGCCGTTGCGAATCCAGATCCCCGCCGCCCCGCGCGAGAAATCGCCGGTCGTGTAGTTAATTCCAAAACCCATCAGCGTCGTGAGATAGAGCCCATCCTCGACCTCGCCGATGATCTGCTCAGGCGGCGTTTCCCCCGCCGCGATCGAGAGATTGCCTGCGCTGATCTGCGGCAGGCCGCCGACGCCGCGCCAGGCTGAGCCAGTGCTGACCGCGCCCAGTCGGCGCGCATTGTAAGAGTCGAAGAGAAACCCCTGAAAGACGCCGTCGTCGATCAGAGGGTTGCGCCGCGTCACCACCCCTTCACCATCGAACGGGCGGGAACCAAGCCGATTGCTGAGCGCCGCATCGTCGACGATGGTCAGCAGCGGCGACGCCACCGCTTCGCCTTGGCGATCGGCGAGGAAGGTGGCGCGTCGATAGAGCGCGTCCCCACTGGCGGCGCCAGCGACGATGCCGGCCAAACCAGCCGCCATGCGAGGCTCCCAGACGACTGGGACTTCGCACGTCGCCGCCTTCACGCCTCCTAGCTGGCGCAGCGCCCGCGCCGCCGCTGCGCGGCCGACGTCGGCCGGATCATCCACGCGGTGCAAACTGCGCTCCGAGCTGGACCAACCGGCATTGCGCAGCTGACCGTCCGCCTCCTGCGCCATCACCTCGACCCAGATCGAGGCAGACGTACCCGCGTAGGAACCGGCGAAACCGTTGGAGTCGACCAGCGCGAAGGTATGAACGCTGGTGCTGAACGTCGCGCCACCGCTGTTAGCGATGCGTGCGTCGGCCGCCAGCGCCGCCTCCTCGCAGGCCATCGCCTGTGACAGGCGATACTCACCGTCCACGTGGGGAATCTGCTCGTCGAAGAGCGCGAGCGCAGGCGCCTGACGCGCTTGCAGCTTGGGATCGGCGAGGCCGGCATCAGGGTCCGGCTCTGAGACGCGGGCCAGATCGATCGCCGTCTGCACGGTTTCGTCAAGCGCGCCGTCGCTGATATCCGAGGTCGACACTGTCGCCTGTCGGCCGTTGAGGATCACTCGCAGCCCGACCGATCGCGAGGTGGATTCGGAGACCTTCTCAATCTGCTGCTTGCGGACAGTCGTCGCGGCGTCGGTGGAGGCGATGGCGACGGCGTCAGCCTGGTCCACGCCGGCGGCCTGCGCGCGCTCCAGGAGCTGCGACGCGAGCTCCAGCGGTTCGGTCGACCACCCCGCCATCAGGCTGACATCCCAGCGCCTGGACGCATCTGCGTCCCGCCGACCGTCATGGCGGAAACGAGCACCGTCGGAATCCCCACGCCCACCGGCACCGACTGCCCCGACTTGCCGCATGTCCAGCGACCGTCCGACATCTCCAGGTCGTGTCCGACACCGGTCACCTTCGACAGCACATCAGGGCCATTGCCGATCAGGTTGACATCGCGGATCGGCGCCGTGACCTGGCCGCCCTCGATCAGATATCCCTCAGTGACCGAAAAGACGAAGTCGCCGTTGCTGATGTTGACCTGACCGCCGCTGAACGCCTTGCAGTAGATGCCGTACTCGACGCGACGGATCAGGTCCTCGGGATCATCCTCGCCAGCGGTCATGTAGGTATTCGTCATACGGGGCATCGGCGCGTGTCGGAATGACTGACGGCGGCCATTGCCCGACGGCGCGACGCCGAAATGCTCCGAAGAGATGCGATCCTGCATGTATGCGGCTAGCTGACCGTTCTCGATCAGCAGACTGCTGCCCGCCACTTCGCCCTCATCGTCGACGTTGACCGAACCACGCGACAGATTGAGGGTGGCGTCGTCGATCACGGTCACCAGCTCAGACGCCACTGACTGTCCGACGCGGTTGGAGTAGTTGGATGTCTGCTTGCGGTTGAAATCGGCTTCCAGACCGTGCCCAACCGCTTCGTGCAGGAGAATGCCAGAGTCGCCGGCGGCGAGCACAACCGGGAACGTGCCGGCCGGCGCTTCGCGCGCCTCCTGCTGCAGCACAGCCTGACGCGCCGCCTCTTCAGCCAGCGACTCGGGAGAGTGCTCGTCGAAATAGGTCATGCCCATGCGTCCGCCGCCGCCCCAGCGTGCGTTGCGCCGTTCGCCCTCGACCTCCGACAGGCAGGACACGTTGAAGCGCAGCAGCGGCTGATAATCCGCCACCATGCGGCCATCCGAGCGCACAATCAGCACCCGCTTCTCTTCGTCCACCATCGACGCATCGACGCGGGCGATGCTGGGGTGATGCGCGCGCGCCGCCGCATCCGCGCGCCGCAACAGCGCCACCTTGTCCGACAGCAGGATCGTGGTGCTGGGCGAGTCGATCGCGTAGCGATCGGCGGGATAAGACTCGGCAGTGACATCGACGCGCTCGGCCTCGGCGCCGCCGTGCGCGATCTGGGCGGCGGTCGCCGCCGCGCTCCGCATCGCGTCCAGCGACAGGTCCTCCGTGTACGCGTAGCCGATCGCGTCGCCCTCGACCACACGAATGCCGACGCCCTGCGACAACGATGACTGGGTCGACTTGACTTGCTGATCCTCAAAGCTCAGCGAGCCCGAGCGCTTGTGCTCGAAGTAGAGCTCGGCGAACGAACCGCCGCGTCCGAGCGCTGAACTCAGCGCCGACTCCGCCGCCGCCTCGTCAACACCCAGTTGGTTCGCGAAGAAGCCGATCACCTCGGCGGGGGTATCGCTCATGGGTCTCCTCGCTCAGTCCGCCAACGCGCCTGCGTGCCGCAGGCGGCCGATGGCATCCACGCTATAGCCGCATGCCGACAGAATCGAGTCGGCGTCGGCGTTGGGCGCCGGTGCACGGCCCTGCACCGCGCCTGGCGTCGCCGAGAACCGCCACGGCAAGCCGGTGACGCGACGTGCGCCGTAGCGTGGATCGGGGATCTCCGTCAGGTACCCGTTCGCCCAGACCTGCTCCGACGCGGCGACGTCGGCGTAGTCGTTGACGGGCGCGGCGGGAATGTCCGACGCCCGCAATCGACGCAGCCATTCCTCGCGGTCTGAGCTGGCGAAACACTGCTCCAGCAGCGACTCCAGCTCGTCCGAGTGCCGCAGTCGCGCGGCCGCGGTCGCGAAGCGCTCGTCCGACGCCCACTCAGGGTGTCCCAGCAGCCCGCACAGCGCCCGCCAATTCTTCGCGTCGACCACACCAATCACCAACCATGCTCCATCTGACGCCTGGTAGAAGGTGAAGGTCGGCATGCGCCGACGCCGCATGTGCGGCTGCACGCCGTTCTGCAGAAACCCGGTGATGTACACCGACTGCAGCGCAATCTGCGATCCCAACAGCGAAACGTCGATCTGCTGACCCGCGCCCGAATCTTTGGCTGCGATCAATCCCGCCAGCATCGCGATGCAGGCCTGCATGGCGCCGACCTGATCGGCAAAGCCGCCGGGCAGCGTGCGCGGCTCGGCGCCGTCGCCCTGCTCCTCCAGCGCCTGCAGCGTCATCACCCCGCCCGTCGCCTGGCCGATCACGTCATAGCCAGGCTCGCTGGCCTGCGGACCAACCGCACCAAACGCCGAGGCGGAGACCGACACGATGCTGGGATTCCGCCGCCGCAAGATCTCGTATCCGAGGCCCAGACGTTCCATCACGCCCGGCCGATAGTTGTCGATCACGCCATCGCAACGCTCCGCCATCCGCAAGGCCGCCTCCACCGCCGACGGCTCGCGCAGATTCAGCACGATCGAACGCTTGCCGCGATCGTGCGCCTCAAAGTAGCGGGAGAACCCATCACTCGACAGATCCGACGCTCGACCGGGATCGCCGCCGGGCGGCTCCACCTTCCAGATCTCAGCGCCCAGGTCCGAGAGCAGCACGGTCGCATATGGCCCCTGCTGAAAACGGGTGAAATCGAGGATGCGGTAGCCGTCGAGCGGTCCCGGCATGCCAGCTCCGTGATGTCGGTGTCGCAGCAGGATAGCCTGGCGACATGCCACCGAAGTTGCACCTGACGCCCGAGGAGCTGGAACGCCTGCCGACCGTGCTGGCGCAAGTGGAGTCAGCGCGCTCTGACTTTCCCGCCGACGCCCCCGCCTCCGCGCAGGCGGCATGGGTACGGGAGCGCTACCGCCTCAGCGACGGGACCATCAGCGACGGGGGCAGGATACCTTCGCTCAACCTGATCACGCTGCTGCTGTTCGAGCACGGCGTACACCGATCGCTGGACCAGGTTGCGCGTGACCTCGCTATCCTACAAACGATTCCCTGAACCCAGATCGGAAGGACTCGACATGGCACTCGACGCTGCGGACAAGCTGGAAATCCTCGAACTCGCGGCACGCTACAACCACGCCATCGACTTCGGCGACGGCGAGGCGTGGGCCGGCACCTTCACCGAAGACGGCGTCTTCAACGGCGGACCGCAGCCGGTCACTGGCCACGTAGCATTGGCGCAGTTCGTCGCCGGCTTCGCTGCCAACATGGACGGCGCCCGCCACTGGACCAACAACCACGTCGTCGACGGCGATGGCGACGACGCCAGCCACACCTGCTACCTCAACCTCATGCAGTCCAAGGACGGCGGCAGCAGCATCATCACCGGCGTCTACACCGACACGCTCAAGAAGATCGACGGACAGTGGCGCTTCACCAGCCGCAGCGTCACACCTGACGCCAAGGGTTAGCCCGGCAGGCGTACGGTCATGATGCAGAGGTCCCGCAGCGCGGCTGCGGGACCTCTGGGTGGTAGCTGCTGAAGGCATGCACGGGTCGAGCATGCAGCTCACTCTTCCAGCATGTCACCATTGTTGACGGCTGTCTCTTCCTCCAACATGTCGTCCGTCGTAGCCGCGACCGAGGAGTCCGCTGCCGCGTCCGCCACAAAGGCGGTGCTGTCTAGTGCGCCCTGGTAGCCGACAGGCACGAGCAGCGCGACGCCGGCGAAGATCTTGTCCGGCTCAGCGATGCCGTTGAGCGCCATCAACGCCTCGACGGTGGTGTTGTTGGCTTCGGCGATGGATGCCAGGCTGTCGCCAGGCTCAATCACCAGCGATGCCATCGTGTGCCAGCTGCGCAACGCGTCTGGCGCGGACGGCGCAGCAGCCGTGACCGCCTGAACGCTGGCGCCGCCCGACTCCGCTTCGGTCGTTTCGGTTGAGGCGGATACAACGTCCGCCGGCGGCTCGATCTCCTCGGCGAAGCCGACGGGCACTCTGAGCACCTGGCCGACGCTCAGGGACGTTGGGTCGCTGACGTCGTTGAGCGTGGCGATCGCCGAAACCGTGGTGTCGTAGTTCTGTGCCATCAGCCAGAGCGTCTCGCCCGGCAGCACCTCGATCATCTGGACGTCGGTCCAGGCGGCGAGCCGCGCGGCTGGATCCAGCGCGCTCAGATCGACTGCCTGCTCGGTAGAGACGTTCGCAGCCGCCGTAGTCTCGACGAGGCTCGATGTTGTGGGCGCGGCCACCTCACTCGTCGTCTCGGTCGTCTCGGTTGTGGCGACACTGGCCGTCGTCGAGGCGGCGGGAGACTCCGTCGGCTGGGCGACTGCGGCAGAGGCGGCTGAAGCCGTAGCAGTGGCGACCGGAGCCGCGTCAGCGACGCTGACTTGCTCGGCCACCGCCGCCGTGGGTGTCGTTGCGACGCGGGTGATCGTGGGCGCTGGATCGTCACTGCCGCCAAACAGCTGCCACGCGACCAGTGCGGCCACTGCGGCGGGCACGACTATCGCCAGACCAATCACAGACCAGGCGCGTCGCCGCGCGGCACGCAGATCCGGCCCAGTCGCAGCATCATCCGGCACCGCGTCGTAGACGCCGCTGGCGCTCGTCAGATCAGCCTGTTCGGCCTGCTCCTGCGCCGCTGGCTCATCCAGCGTCTCCTGGAACGGCGAGTCGGGGGACGACCGCTCCTGGTCTGGTCTGGCCTGCGGGCCAAACGGTCCCGATGACGTAAATTCCTGCAGGGACATCTCGGACTCCCAACCGAGTCACCCCGCCGCCGAGTTGCCCGAAGGCTGGAACTAGCGGAACTTTGCCGGGCGCTTCTCCAGAAACGCCGCGATCGCCTCCGCATGCTCCGGTGTTTGCATCGCCCACTCTAGCGCCTCACCCTCCCGCTGTTGCACGAGGTGAATATCAGTTTCCAGTTGATTTTGCGAAAACAATGATTTCACTCGACGCATGATCGAGTCTGGATTCTCCGCCAGCGTCTCGCCCAGCACGACCGCCCGGTCGACCAGCTCGTCGTCGGGCGCGACGTCGCTTACCAACCCGGCCGCCAGCGCCTCCTGCGCTCCGATGAAGCGACCCGTCAAACACCAGTCCAGCGAGCGACCGACGCCGACCAAGCGGGGCAGCAACGTCGTCGAGGCAGCCTCCGGCAGCAATCCCATCTTGACGAAGCGAAAGCCGAACTGCGCGCTCTCCCCGGCGATACGGAAATCGAACGGCAGGATCGACGTCACGCCGACGCCAACCGCGTAACCATGCACGGCGGCAATGATCGGCTTGCTGCGGGTGCAGAAGTCGACCCAGGACTCGTCGTGCTCGTCAGCCGACCGGCCGGCGCGTTGCGCGGCCTCACCGCTCTCGACCTCCGCCTGCTGCGCCTGTAGGTCGAGCCCGGCGCAGTAAGCGCGGCCGTTGCCGGCCAGCACGATCGCGGCCACGTTCGGGTCCTGATTAAAGGTGGCAACCGCGTCCTGCTCTTCGGCCGCCATGGCACGGCTCCAGGCGTTCAGCTTCTCGGGCCGATTCTTGCGAATGATCCCGACGTGCCCGCGCCGCTCGACCTCAATCAGCTCGTACGACATACCTGTGTTCCTTTGCTCTCGGGCCGCTCTCAGCGTGAGACTATGTCACAACAAGAGAAGTTATCACTCCCTTGATGTTCACCGACCCAAAACCACAGGGCAGCGTGCCTAGAGTGCGTTATGACCCGATCAGCGACCCACCTTCGCAAGATCTCTATGAGGATGTGCCTGCTGGCCTTCGCAATCGCGATCGGCGGCGCGATCGGCAGCGGGGCGCTCGCCGCGACCCTCGGCTGGGAACGGACGACGGCCGATACCTATCGCGTCGAACCGGGCGACACGCTCTCGGGCATCGCCATACGCCTCAAGATCGATATCTCCGTCATCCTGGCGCTGAACGAGCAGATCACCTCGCCCGACTCAATCTATCCAGGTCAGGACCTCCAGATTCCCGACAACGCCGCGGTGCCCGTACCTTCGGACAACGCTGACGCCACAGTTTCCGACCCAGCAACGCCTGCCAGTGGCGGACGCAGCCCACTCGCCTACCGCATTCAACCTGGTGACACGCTCTTCGAGATCGCCAGCGACTTCCGAACAGACGTCGCATCGATCATCGCCCTCAATCCAGACATCAAGCCGAATGCGCTGCACATCGGCACACAACTCGTCATCCAACGCGACGAGGACGAGAGTGAAACCTCCGACCAGACACCAACCCGAGCATCGGCCACCTCAGCGAGCGAGCCCATCGACTCATCCGACAGAACATCGGACGGCGGCGCTCAAGCCCTCAACGCCGGTGTGCGCACCCATGAATTAGGCGTACCCGCGACTCGCACCGTCAAGTACATCGTCGAGCCGGGCGATTACGCGTCTGATATTGCCGAGCACCATGGGGTCACGCTCGAGCTGCTGCGCCAGCACAATCCCGATGTGAGCCTGGACACGATCCACCCCGGCCAGGAGTTGAACATTCCGTTCCCCGATTATCGCGTACCGGCCCTCGACCCAGCCGACGTTGTACACGAGCTGACCGATCGGTACAACGTGCAAACGGGTGACAACCTCACGAAGATCGCCAACAACTTCGGCCTCACCATTGGCGAGCTGCTTCAGCTCAATCCAGGTATCGATCTATCATCGACGATTCACCCCAGCCAGCAGATCATCGTGCCATGGTCACGCATGGGAAGCGATCTGGCGGCCGGCACAGTGCCAGCGGTCGAGGTGCGCCGCCGCATGCATCGCGTGCAGCGCGACGACACCTTCGCCAGCATCGCGGAGCGTCACGGTCTCACGCTCGACGAGCTGAGAGAACTCAACCCGCTACGCCCCAGCGACCTCATCGTCCTGGGCGAGCTGCTGTACCTGCACGGCACCATCGATCCGCCCGTCGTCGCGGAGACACGCACACTCCAGGAAGCCGACCTGGTGCAATACGCCGCCGCGTCGCTCGGCGTCACCCCGCGCACGTTGCTCGCCAACCATCCGTGGCTCGAGAACGACCAATGGCTCAGCGCCGAGACGCCGTGGCGGCTGCCACTGCGTGAGGGTCTGCTCGTCACCGTGCAAGGCGGCGACACGTTGCGCGCGCTCGCCGCGGCGCACGGCGTCACGATCGATGACATCCTCGCCGATCCGGCGAATGGAGTCGAAGACCCTAACGCCATCGTGATCGGCCAAGAAATCATCCTGCCATTCGCGATGCCCAGCTTCGGCTGGCCGAGCAGCGGCGAGATCACGGATCCCTTCGGGCTCTGCCGCAGCTGGGACTGCTCCTACCGACACAACGGACTGGACATCGCGCTGGACTACTACGAACCGATCGTGGCAGCCGCTGATGGCCTGGTCACGTTCGTCGGCGGCGACCCCAATCTCGGTCTGGGTTGGTACGTCGAGATCGAACACGAGCACGGCTGGGCGACCACCTACGCGCATCTGGTCGAGTTCGAGGTACAACAGGGGCAACTCGTCAGTCGCGGCGAGGTTGTCGGCTACAACGGCAACACCGGCTACAGCACCGGCCCGCACCTGCACTTCGAGGTGCGGCACGACGACTGGTACATCGATCCGCTCGTCGTGCTGCCCTGACCGACGGAACCTAGCTGGCCGACGGGCGCTAGCTGATTCGTGACTGCAACTCGATGCAGAGCCGTCGCAGCGGTTCCTCGTTCGGCGAGCCGTAGACATCCGCCGCGCGACGGCGGTAGTCGTCCCGCTCGCGCCAGCCCGGCGACGCGGCCTCGATCAGCCCATCCAGCTCCGCAGCTGCCGAACACACCGTCCAGATCGCGCCGTCATGGTCAGCGGCCGCCGCGAGCGCCTCGCTGCCGCGCTGCGCCGAGAACAATGCTCGTTCCAATCGCGGCACGAGCGCCGCGCCCACCTCTGGCATCCGAGCATCGAGATGCGACCGCGCCAGCGAATACAGCGACTCCAACGCCCGCCGCCGTTCCGCCAGGGTGCCGTGCTCCAGTTCAAGCGCTTCGCTGATGCTCGGCCAGAGCATCGGGAGCTTCAACAGCCGTCCACCCGCGCGGAGTCGGCGTGGCGCGCGCACACAGTCGACCGGTTCCCCGACAAGCGCGCAGACCGACGGCAACATGCCCAGTCGCACCGCATCGACGGCGTCAATCGGTCGCCTGGTCGCTCGATAGTCATTGAGCCCAACACGGGCGCGCTGGATCGCGCGCCCGGCCCGCTGATGTCGCCCCTCAGCCGAGTGGTAGCGGTCGCGGAACGTGGCCAGCACTTCGCGTAGTGTCGGATCGGCCATCCGCAACGTGTGCAGATCGGCGAGTTGACCGGCGAGCGGCTCCTGTAACAGCAGCTCCTCGAGCTCCACGAGGACCCCTGAGGTGATGGAATCCACCGTGACCGCCAGCCCGTTCTCTTCAGTCACTGCGCCCTCATCGATCAGCGGCTCAGCGCGGTGCCGGAACAGCATGATCTGAAGCAGCGAAGCGTCCCAGATCTGGTTACGGGCGTAATCCCCCACGACGCCAACTCCACGCACGAGTGAGTCTTGTCCGCGACGCCGCGCGCCGATCCGCTCCGCCAGCGACTGCCAGTCCGCAGCGGTCATCGCAGACTCAGAACCCGCGGTAGCGGTTGGCGATCGGGAAGCGGCGCTCGCGCCCGAACGCGCGCGGGGTGATCTTCAATCCCGGCGCGGCCTGTCGACGCTTGTATTCGGCCCCGGTGACCAGCGACATCACCCGCTTCACTGCGGCCTCGCCGAATCCCGCCGCGACGATCTCGTCCAGCGAGCGATCTTCCTCCACAAACGCTTCGAGGATCGGGTCGAGCTGGTCGTAGGGCATCAGCGACTGCTCATCGAACTGGTCTGGTCGCAACTCCGCCGACGGCGGCTTGGTGAGCACGGACACAGGGATGATCTCTCGGCCCGCGCGCTCATTGACCAGCTCCGAGAGCCTGTAGACCAGCAGCTTGGGCACATCTTGGATCACCGCCAGCCCACCCGTCATATCGCCGTACAGCGTGGTATAGCCAGTCGCGGATTCGCTCTTGTTGGAGGTCGTGAGGACCAAGGCGCCGGTCTTGTTCGAGACCGCCATCATCAGCACGCCACGGATGCGCGCCTGCAGATTCTCCTCCGTCACGTCCGCCGGCAGACCTTCGAAGAGCGGCGCGAGCGTGTCGAGATAGGATTGATACGGACCCTCGATCGGCAGCACATCCATCTCGATGCCGAGATTCTCAGCCAGCGCCCGCGCATCCGCGACACTGCCTTCCGATGAGTAACGCGACGGCATCGAGAATCCGCGCACGTGCTCCGCGCCCAACGCATCGACGGCGATCACCGCCGTCAGCGTCGAGTCGATCCCGCCCGACAGCGCGATCACGACGTCCGCGAAGCCTGTCTTGTGCACGTAATCGCGCGTCCCCAGCACCAGCGCCTCGTACACCTGCTCGTCGTCCGCTAGCTCATCGGCGAGGATCGCGGACGGTATCTCGACGACCTCATTCCTCCGCGGCTGAGATACCGCAGCGATCTCCGCCTGGGCCTGAGGCAGGCGTCGCAGGCGTGGATCGTGCAAGCGTGTCTGGCGAACCTCCTCCACATCGAGGTCGACGGTCAGCAGATGCTCACGGAACATCGGCGAGCGAGCGATCAGGTCACCGCCAGGTCCATACACGGTCGAGCCGCCGTCAAAAATCAGGTGGTCCTGGCCGCCGATCAGGTTGCAATACAGCGTCAACACGGCGTTGTCGGCGGCGCGCGTGGCGAGCATCCGCTCGCGCTGCCGCGACTTGCCAGCGTGGAACGGCGAGCCGTTGATGTTGACCACCACCTCTGCGCCCGCTAGGCATTGTTCCTGCATCGGCCCGGACGAGTACCAGATGTCCTCGCAGATCGTGACGCCGACACGAGCGCCGGCGATATCGAACAGCTGCACGCCACGACCAGGTCGGAAGTAGCGCGCCTCGTCGAAGACGCCGTAGTTGGGTAAGTACTGCTTGTGATACGCGCCCGCGAGCTGTCCGTCGTGGATCACTCCGGCCGCGTTGAAGATGTCGTGCGCGTAATCAACGAACCCGACGACAGCCGTGACATGCAGACTGTGCGTGGATTCCGCCACCCGTCCGAGCATCGACAGGTTGTCTTCGACGAAGCCGCGTCGCAGAACGAGATCCTCGGGCGGATAGCCGGTCAGCGCGAGTTCGGGGAACGCGATCAGGTCAGCGCCCTGGGACTCCGCTTCGTGGATGCGATCGATGATCTTGTCCGCGTTGCCGGCCAGATCGCCCACAGTCGAGTTGATCTGCGCCAACGACACGCGCAACCGTCGCACGTAGTTTTCCTCACCTGCGCCCACTGATAAGCCGCAGCCTACCGCACCGCCGATATCCTCGAAGCCGTGTCCACTAGCACAACGCATCTCACCGCTGCGCTCACCGACGCCGCCTACGCGTGGCCCGGTGGACGCGGCGTCAGCAGGATCGAGCTACGGATCGGCAGCGGAGAAATCGTGACGCTGCTGGGGCCGAACGGGGCCGGCAAGTCGACAATCCTGAAGCTGCTGAGCGGCGAGATCACGCCCCACTCCGGCTCGGTCACCATCTTTGGCGCGCCGCACAGCCGCCAGGCACGGCGGCGAATCGGTCTCGTCCTGCAAGAGCCAAGCACCGACGACCTGATGACGGTGCGCGAGACCCTGCAGCTGCACGGCCGCCTCTTCGGGCTAGGCGGTGGTCTACGCGGTGGGCGATTACAGACTCGCTGCGCAGAGCTGCTCGACGCGCTCGGACTCAGCGACCGCGCTGACGACCGCTGCCAGACCCTGTCGGGCGGTCTGCGCCGCCGCCTCGATCTCGCCCGCGCACTGCTGCACGACCCCCAGCTGCTGCTGCTCGATGAGCCGACGCTCGCGCTCGACCCTGACTCCAGTGGCGCGATCTGGGACACACTGCGGCAACGCGCCGCCAGCGGCGCAGCGGTCGTCGTCTGCTCCAACGACACCACAGAGGCGGAGGCGTACGCCGACCGCGTTGTCATCGTCAGCGCGGGACGCATCGTCGCCAACGACGCTCCCGCCAACCTCACCGCTGGCCTGCGCCGCGATGCGATCGAGCTGGAATGGGCTGCGCCATCCAACGCAGACCTCGCTGAGCTGCAAGCCTGGGATGACGTGGGTTCAGTGCTGCAGACAGAACACGGGCTGCTGCTGATCGTCGACAACTCGGCGGCAGCCGCGCCGCGCCTGTTCCAGCGCTTCGGCGCCGAAATCCGCGGCCTCAAGATTCGGGAATCGAGCTTGCGCGACGCCTGGTTCCAGATAGTCGGCCAACCGCTGCCCCAGCCGCGGGACGACGAAGCATGATCGATACCGCCTGGGCCTTGTGGGCGCTGCTGTCGCGCGACGTGCGAGCGGTTGCGCGGTCTCGTTCACAGCTCTATTCGTCTCTGCTGTTCCCGCTGATGCTGCTGGCGCTGTTGGGGACGGGCGTTTCCAGCGGCCTCGCGCCGACCTCGCCGCGCGTGCTCGACGGTGACTACACCTCGTACCTCGCGCCGGGCATGATCGCGATGACGGCGCTCTTCTCGTCAACGTTTTCGAGCGCGGGCTTCTACCGAGACCGTGAAAGTGGTCTCCTGCGTGCCATCCTGGCCTCCCCGCACAGTCCGCAGACCATTCTGCTCGGCAAGGCGCTCGCCGCAATCCTGATCGGTTCCGCTCAAGCGCTGCTTGTGCTGGCGGTTGCGGTCATCATCCCTGGCATCGACCTGGCCTGGCAGTTCGGCTGGCTCGGCGGCGCCGCGACTGTCGCGGCCGCCGTGCTGGCGCTCAACTTCATGCTCTCAGGGCTGTCGCTCTTGCTCGCCGTTCGGATTCAGACGATGCAGGGCTTTCACCTCATCATGAACCTCCTGCTCTTCCCGCTCTTCTTCTTCTCCGGAGCCTTCTTTCCACTCGACCAGACGCCGGCCTGGCTGGAGGTGATCGGCTACATCAATCCGCTCACCTACGCCGTCGACCTGCTGCACTACGCCTCCTACGCCGACTCGCCGGACGGTTTGATCGGCCCGTTGATCGACGGGCTTGTGCTGGGTGGCCTGGCGCTGCTGTTGTTCGCTGTCGGCCTGCGACGCGCGCCGCGGACAGTCTGACCATGCCTCGCCGACTGGTCACGCTGATCCTCGTGATACCGCTCGCCGCCCTGTCCAGCATGCTGGCTGTCGCCTGTGGCGACGACGAAGCACGGATCGTCGTCACATCGTCGGAAGCGACGTTCGTGCCACTGATCGAATCGTCCGACATCTACGTCGGCGTACCACGCATCGTCCTGACGCTGCTGGAACGCGACGGGCAACCAGAGTTCCCCGAAGACGCCCGCTTGACTATCCGCTACTTCGCACCGACCGAGGACGGCATCCGCTTCGACTCGGAGGCGGAGCTGTCGACGATTGACGTGGAAGGTCTGCGCTATCTGATCGCTGAAGCGCCACCGTTCATCGAGTCGGGAGCATGGGCGCTCGCGGTCACGGTGGAACTGCCCGACGGCGGCGCCGAGAGCTCGCCCCGCCTCCCGTTCCAGGTGTCCGACGCGCCGCGTGGACTCCGCCCAGGAGACCCCGCGCCGCTCATCGACACTCCCACCATCACCGACAACGTGCTCGAACGGTTAGCTCCGCAATCCGTCGAGCTCCGAGCGCTCTACGCACGCTCGGCGGCGGAGCTGCTCGCTGCTGGCGAACCGTTTCTGATCGTCTGGACCTCGGCCGACCGCTGCGGCGGACGTCTCGCCTGTGCGCGCGCGCTGCAGCAGGCCATCGAGGTGCTGCAGCGAGGCGAAATCGCCGTCATCCATGTCGAGCCATTCGGCCGCCCGCGCCAGCCGACGCTACAGGCGCTGATTGACGCCGCCAATGAGGCTTGGCGCATCGAGGCCGAGCCTCAACTCTTCACGGTCGACCGCGATGGCATGATCGCCGCGCACTTTGGGATCGTGGTAGAGACCGCGGAACTTCAGCAGGCGCTTGAGGCGGTGCGTCGCTAGGCGCTAGACGAGCACGTCGAGTCCAACGGCGGCGAAGACCATGAACAGGTATGCAATGGAGGCGAAGAACAAACGCATCGGCGGCGCCTGTTCACGCCAGACCTGCCAGGCGATCCAGATGAACACCGCGCCGCTAATCGCGCATATCGTTTCGTAGCACCAACTCAGGTGTCCGCCCAGCGGACCGAGCAGACTGATCGCGACCAGCCCGACGGAGTAGATCAGCAGCTGCTTGCGAGTCTCGCGCTCGCCGGAGACCACTGGCAGCATCGGCACGTTGGCGCGCGCGTAGTCGTCGCGGTACTTCAGCGCCAGCGCCCAGAAATGCGGCGGTGTCCACATGAAGATCACGAGGAACAGAATGAGCGGGGTCCAGGTGACCTCACCGGTCACCGCCGCCCAGCCAACCAGCGGGGGGATCGAACCGGCGGCGCCGCCGATGACGATGTTCTGGGTCGTCGAGCGCTTCAGCCAAATGGTGTAGACGAACACATAAAACAGCACCGCCGCCTCAGCCAGCAGCGCCGCCAACAGATTCACCGTCAGCGCGAGCTGGACGCCCCCCAGCGTTGCCAGCAACAGGCACCAGACCAGCGCCTGCCACGGTTGGATCGCACCCGAGGGCAGCGGGCGATGCGCGGTGCGCTGCATGATCGCGTCAATATCGCGGTCGAACCACTGATTAAAGGTGTTCGCGCCGCCGGCCGTCAGGATGCCGCCGAGCAGCGTCAACGCGATCAGCGCCAGCCCGTCGCCAAAGCTGCCTCGCGGCCAGCCATCAGCCGCGACGATCATCGTCGGCACGGTGGTCACCAGCAGCAGCCCAATAATGCCTGGCTTGGTCAACTCCCAGAACGCGCGCGCCTTCACCCATCCCGCTTGCCAGGTCGGATGGGGATCCGCGGCACTCGTCGTAGCACTCGCAGTTGCACGCGCGATGCTGGAGTCGGCGGTGCGTTCGGTCATGGCGATTCGCCCGGTTCCTGCCTGCTCGATGCGCTCAGTATCGCCTCTGGCGGCGCTTCAGGCTCTGCAGACGGCATCGGCAAGGGTTGCGCAGAGGCCCGATACCACGCTACTGCCGCCGAGCCCGACACCAGCAGCCAGGTGATCGCGCCGACCGACAGGTGCATCGCACGCAACCAGGCATCGAACTCCAGACGAATCATCTCCGCGCCCAACGCGATCTGCCCCAGATAGAGCAACGCTGCGCCGTGCATCATCGCCGTCGCCGCGCGTGAGCGCGGTCGCAGCATCACGACACCCAGCGCACAAGCGAACAGCGCCGCGCCAGCCAGCACTACGATCAGGCGGTGCGACATGTGCCAGCGGGCATACAGCCCCGTCGGCCAGAGATCGCCGTGGCAGAGCGGCCACTGACGCCAACAGGCGCCCCCGCCGGGTCCGACCTGTGCGCCAGCCTCGGGCTTGACATCGATGTGCGTGACATACGAGCCCACCACGACGACGGCCAGCGTCAGCACCGCTGCGCTGATCGCCAGCCAGGCGTAGCGTCGCGCCTGCGAGGCCGAGTCCACGTCGAGGCGCGCCTGCTCGGCCGAGGGCGTCCATCGCCAATCCCATGTGCCCAGCCAGGACAGGGCCATCAGCATGGTGATCATCATCGCCGTCGCCAGGTGCGCGGTGACGATCTCGTCTTCCAGTCGCTCGGTAACGGTCAGTCCGCCCAGAACCACCTGCACGGCCAGGAAGGCGACGGCGACGGCGGCCGGGATCCAGACGCGCCGCAGCGCACGCCAGCGGCGCAGCGTGTAGAACGCCCAGCCCAGAATGACGAAGCCCATCAGCATCGCAACCAGGCGGTGCGTCCACTCCAGCCAGACCTGATAGGCCGCATGCTCGCCGAAATCGCCCGCGGGAATCACCGCGCCATAGCAGCCGGGCCAGTCGGGGCAGGCGAGACCGGAATCGGTCACGCGCACCACGCCGCCGAGCGTCGTCAGGGCGAGCAAGCCCAGCACGATGCCCAGACCGAGCCATTGCGTCCGCGTCCAACTGGTCGCCGCTTGCACGTCAGCGTTCTCCCGGTCGCGGACCTAGTGTGTCGAGTTCGCCGTGTACACGCAGCTGCATGTTGCGCACAGCATCGTTGCGCCGATCCTTGAACCCTTCCCGCTCAGCCCAGTAATAGACGGTCAGGATGATTGCGAGCGCGAACATCATCGATCCCGGTACCCACATAATGCCCGCGCCAATCCGCTGGTCGATCAGCGCCGTCGGCCCCCACTCACGCACCGCGGCCGCTATTGCGTACGTCTCATAGAGCGCATCGTTGACGTTGATCAGGATCAGCCCCAGCCCGATGTTCTGCAGAATCGCGACCACCAGCACGGCGCAGCGCCAGACGTGGTGCGGGCGCAGCCGCGTCGCATCGACGCCGATCACCAGCCACCAGAGCAGCGCCGCGCCGAACAGAAAGATCCCGTGCTCAACGAAGTGAACCGCCTCATTGGCGATGGCGGCGTCGTAGGCGTTGGGCCAATGCCAACTCCAAACGCTCGCGATGAAGATCACGAGCGTCACGGGCGGATAGGTGAGCGTCTGCACCAGCCGCGAGTTGAGGACGGGCACCAGGTACGTCGCGCGCACCCGCGGGGACGCTGCGCGCAGCGCGAGCGTCGCTGGCGCACCCAGCAGCATCAGTGGAGCCACCAGCATCGTGATCAACACGTGCTGGATCATGTGCACCCAGAAGAGGTCGTCGGAGTAGGTGTCCACCGGCGACATCAGACCGATCAGCATGCAGAGCCAACCAGCGCCGAAGCTCCAGGCGTGCCAGCGGGGAAACTTGAAGTTGGGCGAGTCGCGCCGTAGTCGGTAGTAGCCCCAGGCGTACAAGCCACCCACGACCAGGACCAGCGCCAGGCCCGGCGCATCGACGCTCCAGACGCCGAGCGCGGTCAAGAGATCGCCCGACTCGGCATAACGCCCGTCATGCGCGTGCAGGGTCGACGGCGCCCATGCCAGAGCGCACGCGCCAGCGACTGCGAGGAGCGCCAGCCGCGCCAGGTTCACCAGCTAGTCCGCGTCAACTGAGGAAGAAGACGAGGGGGAAGATGACCAGTAACCAGACGAAACCCACGAAGTGCCAGTACAGCGTCGCGGCTTCGATCGCGGTGTTGCGTTTCGCGTCGAAGTGTCCCAGCAGTCCGCGCAGCCACTGGGCGAAGATGAACAGCAGTCCACCGATCACGTGCGCGCCGTGGAAACCGGTCAGCGTGTAGAAGCTGGCAGCATAGGGACCGTCGGAGATGCTGAACCCGGCGTGCTCCCACTCGAAGTACTGGTTGATGATAAAGGCGACACCGATCACCAGCACGATGCTCATATTGATCAGCATCGCCCGGCGATTGCCCTTACGAATCGCAAACGCCGCGAATTGCATCGGAATCGATGTACTTACCAACAGCGCGGTGAACAAGAGCGGCCGAAGCTCACCACCTTCCAGTCGATGCGCTCCGTTGGTCGGCTCCCAGAGCAGGGTGTCGGAGTGCAACGCGAGCATCGCTGCGATCAGGCCGGCGAAGAACATGACTTCGGAGAAGATGAAGAAGATGATTCCCCACAGGCCCGTCGTCATCGGCTCGTCGCCGACGAGGAAGTTGCGGACCGGGTGTACCCGCTTGTGCGGTACAGCTGAGGCCGCCATCGCTATCCCTCCTCTCGCGCCGACGCGGAGGGTTGGGAGCCGCCTCCACCCTTCGGATCGCTGTGGCCGTTGTTGACGTGGTAGTGCGGGTCATCCTGCAGCCGCTCGCCGAAGCGAAGGTCGAACAGCGGTCGCTCCGAGCGAATCTCCGGTAGTGAGTCGAAGTTGTGCGGCGGCGGCGGTGAAGTCGTCGCCCACTCGAGCGTCGTCCCTTCCCATGGATCCGCACCAGCGCGCTCGCCCCATTTGAGCGAGTAGAACACGTTGTAGAGGAAGACCATCATGCCAGCGGCCGAGACGAACGCGCCAATCGTGGTCAGCATGTTCATCAGTTCCCAGCCGGGATTGGCGACGTAGTCGTTGATCCGACGTGGCATCCCGTCGAGGCCGAGCAGGAGCTGGGTGAAGAAAATCAGATTCACGCCGATGAACAGCAACCAGAAATGCAGCTTGCCCAGCCCCTCGTTCATGAACTTGCCGAACATCTTCGGGAACCAGTAGTAGCAGCCGGCGAGGAATCCGAAGGTCGCCGCGATCGACATCGTGTAATGGAAATGTCCAACCACAAAGTAGGTGTCGTGCAGCGCGAAGTCGACGGGCACCGCTGCGTGGAACACGCCGGTGATGCCGCCGATCAGGAAGAGCATCAGAAAGCCCACGCTGAACAGCATGGCCGTGGGAAAGATGTTGGAGCCACGCCACATGGTCGCGATCCAGTTGAACATCTTGACCCCAGTCGGCACTGCGATCAGGAAGGTGGCGCCCATGAAGAAGGGCAGGAAGACGCCGCCCGTCGTAAACATGTGGTGCGCCCAGACGATAAATCCGAGCAACCCGATCGCGACCAGCGCCAAGACCATCGAGCGGTAGCCGAAGATCGGCCGCCGCGTGAAGACGCCGAACACGTCTGAGACGATGCCCATCGCCGGCAGAATCATGATGTAGACGGCAGGGTGCGAATAGAACCAGAAGAGGTTCTGCCACAGCAGCGGCTGTCCGCCAGCGGCGGGGTCAAAGAACGCGCCCTCCGCGCCGTTGCGGTCGATGAAGCCGAGCACCAGCGCCGCCGCCAGCACCGGGGTGGAGAGGAGGATCAGCAGCCCGGTCACCAAGGTGGTCCAGGTGAACAGCGGCAGCCGCCACATCGTCATGCCGGGCGCGCGCATCTTGAAGATGGTCACTAAAAAGTTGACCGAGCCGAAAATCGAGGCCTGGCCGAGGAGGATCACTCCGACGAGCCACATATCCATCCCCGCGCCGGGCGGTTCGGCGTTGTTGCCGGTGTCCAGCGTGATTGGCGGATACGCAGTCCAGCCAGCCGAGGCAGTCCCCCCCTCGACCGCGAAACTGAGCGCCAACAGCGCGCCGCCGAACAGGAAAATCCAGAACGACAGCGCGTTGATGCGCGGAAAGGCCATATCGAGCGCGCCGATCTGCAGCGGCATCGAGTAGTTCATGAACGCCGCGCCGATCGGCAGCAGGAATAGGAAGATCATCACGCTGCCGTGCATCGTGAAGATCGAGTTGTAGGTCTCGGCCGAGATGATGGTGCCGGTCTGGGCCAGCTCGGTGCGCATGACGAGCGAGAACGCCATGCCGACGAGGCCGAACGCCCCCGCCGCCCAGAGGTACATGATGCCGATCTTCTTGTGGTCCACCGTGGTCAACCACTCGAGCACGGCGCGCCAGACGTTCGCGCCTGCGTAGGTGGTCGTCTGCGCCCCCGCCAGTGTCGCCATCTCGCATCCTCCCTCTGTGAGTCCCCGTGGTGTCCGTCCTGGCTGGGCTTCTGGCTGGGCTAGCCACCGGCCTCGATCAGTTCAGCGAGTTTGCTGGGAATCTCGGCAGCCACCGGCGGACGCGGCACAGTCTGCAGCCATGCGTAGATGTCCGCAATGTCCTCGTCCGACACCTGGTCGGGGGGGAACGCGGTCATCGCCTCCAACGGCTCGCGGTACTGCGTGATCACCCGATCCAGCGGGACGATCGTCATCGCGATCGTGGGGCCGACGAGGCCCTCGCCGAAGTCGCCATGACAGACGTTGCAGCCGAGTGCGAAGAAGAGGTTCTGTCCGTTGGTCGGGTTGCCAACAGCGCCCTCTTCCTGCTCAACCTCTTCCTCGCCGCCGAAGTCGCCATCGACCGGCTCTGGCGCTGACCCCGCCTTGTCCTCAAACCAGGACTCGTACGCGTCCGGATCGAGTGCGCGGACGGTGTAAATCATCCGTGCGTGGTCGCGCCCGCAGAACTCGGCGCACTGGCTCTTGAAATCTCCCTCGTCGGTGATCCGCACCCAGAGCGTCTGCACGCGACCGGGTACCGCGTCAAGCTTGGTCAGAAACTGCGGCGTGTAGAACGCATGCAGCACGTCGGCCGATGCGATGTTGAAACGGATCATCGTGCCTACCGGCACGGTCACCACTGGCGTATTGTCGGCGGCCTGCATGCGGCCTTCGGGGACCGTGTCGGTGCCGTTGAAGGAGCGCATGACCGCCGCTCCCGCAGCATGGCCAATCGGCACGGTGCCATTGACCGCCCGCTCCACGGTGACGACATCGCCGGCGCGCGCGACCACGCGCATGTGCTCGATACCGAACTTGAGCGTCATGAACGGCGTCACCAGAGATGGATCCTTGAGCTGAATCTCTGTCTCGGCCGGGTCGTTCGAGACGTCCTCAGCGAGTTCGGTGCCAAGCGGGACGGCATAGTTGAACGCCCAGGCCCACTGCCGCCCCTGAACATCGACCACGACGACCGGCTCATCCTCATCGGCTGCTGCCTGAATGTCCTGCAGCACGAAGAGCGAGACGAGGAAGAGCACCACCACGATGACCGTCGGAATGCCAGTCCAGAGCACCTCGGCAGTCGTGTGGTGGGCAACCTGAGTCGGCAGTTCGTCGTCCGACTTCCGCCGGTAGCGGAACACGACCCAGAGGATCATCACCTCGACGATGATGAACACCAGGACGCCGATAGCAAGCACGACGAAGAATAGATCACGGATCGCGTCCCCTTGCTCGGAGACCGCCTCGGGCAGCGCGACCTGGGCGCCGGCGACGCCGGTCAGGCCGGCCAATGCGAGCAACCCCAAGCCGGCCGCCCCCATGATCAGCGTCAGCCGGCCGAACCGGGTTCGCCACAGCCGTTGATGTGCCCTCACACGCCCGCTCCCTTCACTCCCTGTCTGACCCAGCCTTGCAATCTGCGCCACTCACTCGCGGCGCTCACTCGTGTCGCTTAGCCGATTCAATCGGCGCTGTCCATCAGTGGTGCGTCAGGCGCATGCCCGCCGCTGTGTGGATTATGCGCACCACTGTGCGGATCATGATGGTCATCGTGCGCCGGCGCCTCGAAGTAGCGGATGTCTTCCAGGAACCAGCCCACGCCCCCGAAGACGATCAGCGTGATCCCGGCACCCAGCACCTGGTCCGTGAAGACCGCACCGGCGCCAGTCATAATCAGCCCCACCGCGAAGAGCAGCGGCGAGATGCTCGGCGGCGGCAGGTGCACGCCCGGCGGTGGCGACACGTCGGGCATCACCTGCAGCGGACGCTGGCGGTACTCCGCCGGTCCGCCAGCCTCGAAGTAGCCCATGTCTTCCAGGAACCAGCGCACTGCCGACAGCACGATCAGGGTGATCCCGACGCTCAACAACTCGCCGACGAAGACCGCGCCCGCGGCGAGCATGATCAGCCCCAGCGCAAACAGCACGGGCGCGAGGCTCGGCGGCGGCAGGTGTGACTCGGGCGAGTCGTGGCCCTCGTCGTTGTGCGCCTCCGCCAACCCTGAGGGCAGCGCCAGCGTGGCGGACGGTTGCGGTGTCGGCGCCGCCAGAGCGGGCACGTCGCCGCTGCGCGCCGCCGGCAGTGGCTGCAGATAGCCGTCCGAGACCACTTTGCGCTCATTGCGGTACGCCATCGGACGCAGCGCCGGGGGCAGCAGCCCAGCCAGCGGCTGGAACAGGTCCGGACCGCTGTACGCCTCTTGCAGATCGATCCCGAATCCAGCGGGGCGCTGTCGATACGTCACCAACTTGTGCAGCTTGATGCCATTCATGCGACAGAGGCGGACGGCGCGGCCACTCTGGCCCATCGGCACGTAGAGCACGAGCGGCGCTGCCTGGGCGAGCGGCTGCCAACGCTCGAGTGCGGTCTCATTGCTCACTTCGTGAGTCAATGCGAGGTCGCCGACGAGCGCGATGAAGTGACCCGGCTCGTCCGTCACCAGCAGGTCCGGGTACAACCAGCCGCTGTCGCGGACCCGCACACCCATCTGCTCGGCGGGGAAGTTGAGCGTCACCTCGCGATCGGGAAACTCGTCGTTGGGATAGCCGTAGGCGGCCTCAGCGATCTGCTGGAGAACGGAGTGCCGCTTCTGCCTCGCCGACTCCAGCGTGGGCATGGCCGTCTGCTCGCTTCTCGCTCAGCCGCGCTCGACAACCAAGCGCGGTCGATCTCCGATCCTAACCCAGCCCTGCGACAGGGGCTATCCCTCGTGGTCTGTGGGAACCACGCGCGCGGCTGGGCGGCGCCGCGACCGGCGCGAGCCCGCCCATGCGGTCGTTAGCCAATGACTGAGCGCGCGCCCTGGTTGACCGGGATATAGCGGGGGCGATAAATGGCGACGCCGCGACCGTTGCGCGCGCGTGTGCGCTCGTCCACGATCTGCGCGCCGATGCCCGCGATCCGCGACCAACCGAACAGCGTCGTATAGTAGTCCGGATCGGTGAAGCCGAGCGCGTTGACCAGGCTGCCGGAGATGAGATCGACGTTGGGGTACGGGTTCGAGACCTTGGGATTCTCTTTGAGCGCGCGAATCCCCCCCTCGCGCACCGCCTTGACCACCTTGAACCAGTGATCGTCGGGGCACAGCTGTTCACCGACGCCCAGCTGTACCTGGGCGCGAGGGTCTTCCTGCCGCAAGACGGCATGGCCGAACCCAAAGATCAAGCCGCCGCTCTCGAGCCGCGTCTTGAGCGCCTGGTACGCCTCTTCCGGGTCCTCTGTATCAACCTCGTGGACCATCTTGAAAGCATCCTGGTTGGCCATGCCGTGTCGCGGGCCGGCCAGCGCGTTCATGCCCGACGCCATTGAGCGATACATGTCGGCCAGACCTGAAGCGACGGCACGCCCCGTGAAGGTGGAGAGGTTGCCCCCGCCGTGGTCGGCGTGCAGGTTGTAGTACACCGAGAGCAGCCGCGTCAGCGCCGTTTCATCGCCGCCGGGCATGCCTAGCATGTGGACAAAGTTATTGACATATCCGCGCCCCGGCTCCGACGCGATCAACTCGCCCCAGCCCTCGCGGAGACGGAAGATCGCCGCCAGCGCCGTGGGAATGCGCGCAACCAGGTTGAGCGCGTCCTCGTAGTAGTCATCAGTCTTACCGGTCATGCCGAGGACCTGGATCGCCGCGCAGAAGAGATCCATCGGGTGGCCGGACATCGGCAGCGCCGTGATCGCCGCCATCGCCTCCGCAGACACTTCGGAACGCTCGGCGATGTCGTCGATCACGCCCTGCCGTTCGGCATCCGTCGGCAACTCTTTGTTGAAGAGCAGGTGGATGATGTCCTCAGCCTGGAGGAATGCCAGCTCGGCGATGGGGTAGCCGACGTAAGAGACGCCCTCCTGCGGATCGACATAGCTGGTCTCACAGGTCCCGACCGGATAACCGCGCAGACCCGTATCGAGGTGGTTATTGGTGATCGTGAACTCGATCGTCGGAAGCTCAGACACAGGCATCACTTTCCCAGCGCGCACCACAGATGATTACGACAGCGCCACGTCCCGGTGCGCACAGGGCTGTAGGCTGCTCTCGCTCGTTGGCAAACTCACCCGCCGAGACAACCCAACCGATCGGTCAGTCCACGGCCAGCAGACGAAACTGCTTGCGGCCGCTCGGTGCATCAATCACGACTTGTTGGCCCACCGACTGATTCACGAGGCCAGCCCCGAGCGGACTTTCCGTCGAGATCTTGCGCTCGGCGGCGTTCGCTTCGGTCGTCCCGACCAGAGTGTACTCTCTCGGCTCGCCGACGACGGCACCGGTCTCATCGACTTCAACCACCTCGACATGACTGCCGATCCGCGCCAGGTCGCTGTTCCCGCGTTCCCGCACCACTGCGTGGGCGATGCGGTACTCGAGTTCATCGATCCGCGCTTTCAGCCGCTCCTGATATTCGCGCGCCGCCTCGAGCGGGGCATTCTCGCGGATGTCCTTATCCTCACGGGCGGCGGCGACCGCCTGGATCGCGGCCGGCATTTCAGCCTGCGCTCCGTTCAGCTCCAGCTGCAACGCCTGCAGACCCTGCGGGGTCATTTCGAACGTATCTGCTGCTTCGTGCGTAAAGCCAGCTGCCGCCCGCTGACCGCTAGTGGACCTCTTGATCCGCAGATAGTTGCCGAGATTGTGTTTGAGCTCAACCGCCTGGCCGTCAGCATCAAGGCCCGGCTTGGTCGTGTACATCTGTTCGGCGCAATAGCGGAGAAACTCCTTCACTGGCCGCAGTCGAGACTCGAGGTCCGTAGTATTGCCGCCGATGATCTCCTGGAATCCCTCAACGCCCTTGGGCGAGAGCTCCGACAGCGCGGTCGAGGGGCCGAAGTGCGAGAGAAATCGATTGATCGCTTGGCGGGCGGGCTCGTCCAGCTCAAACGCGCCGCGCCGCGCGCGCGCCGGCGATTCTTCGGACGACTTCCGCCGTCCTCGCTTCTCCTGGCGCTCCGCCTCGCGACTGAAGTACTCCAGCACCGCCTGATCGAGCGCTACGCTCTCGCCGTCCGCAACGTCTACGCCGCCGCCGTTCACCGAGACAGCCACAGCCGACCATCTGACGTCGCCATCATCGTCGCCTTCCACGACGTCGTCCACTTCGTCTACCACGTCGGTCGCTGACCGATTGTTGTCGATATCGTCGCCCAATAATGGCATCGGCTGTCTCCGCCCTGCGTATCCTTGCCTGCTGCGGCTAGCATCGACACCGTTCGCCGCCAGGTTCGACAGCGTCGCTTGAGGACGCTGTCGAACCTGGCGGCGAACGGTGTCGACATCCCCTATCTTACCCCTTCACAGCCACACATTCGGCGATGCCTTCCTGATGCCGCACCCGATTGACTCGGCTCAAGTCCGCAGCGCACTACAAGCGGCAGAGCTACGCGACGTGCAGATGGCCAACCCCGACCTAGCTGCACAGGCGGCGGCGTGGCTCAACCTGATGCTCGCCGCGCCGCACAACCTGACCGCGCTGCGCACGCCCGACGCCGCGTTGCAGAAGCATCTGATCGAGCCGCTCAGGGGGTGGCGCCGTCTGTTGGCCGCAGATCTGTCCGTGCCGCACGGCTTGCTGATCGATGTCGGCAGCGGCAACGGCGCGCCCGGCCTGCCGATCGCCCTCTGCGCACCGCTGCGGCCCGCCCTCCTGCTGGACGCGCGGCAGGCTGCGGTGCGCTTCCTCGACGCCGTCGTGCGCGATCTGGGCACGGAACAAATCAGCGTCCGCTGCGAGCGTGCGGAGACGGCCGGACACGGCACGCTGCGTGAACGCGGCGCAGTCGCGCTGAGCCGCGCGACTGCGCCGCCAGCCGCCGCGCTGGAGCTGCTCGTTCCGCTGTTGCAGATCGGAGGCGTCGCCGTCATCTGGACTGGTGAACTGCCGCTGGAGCAGCGGCGGATGCTCGCAGCGACCGCACGCGTCCTCGGCGCCGAGCTCGCCTCGATTGATCCACCACCGGACATGCTGGTTGCCATCAAACAGCGCCACACCGAACCCCGGTATCCCCGTGGCTGGCATCAGATCCGGCGTGGTCCGCCGGTCGGCGACCGCAGCAAACCGCAGTCCGTATCTTGAGCGCCGTATCGTGAGCGCTATGCCCGCGCCAGCTGCGCCTGACCCGCCGCGCACCTACGACCCAGCCCACTATCGGCGCAACATTCGCGTCTACTACCTCTTCATGGGCCTGACCGGGTTCATGATCCTGCTGCCGATCTGGATCATCTACCTGCTCAACCACCGCGGCCTCAGCCTGACCGAAGTCGGCGTGTTCGAGTCGTTCTTCTGGCTCACGATCATCGTGGCTGAAGTGCCCACGGGCGCGATCGCCGACCGGTTCGGACGCAAGATCTCGTTGGCATTGGGCTCGTGTCTGTTTGCAGTCTCCATGCTGATTTTCGCACTCGCCGACAGCTTCACCATCTTGCTCAGTTCTTACCTGCTGATGGGGGTCGCGATGACGCTCTACTCCGGCGCGTTGGAGGCATTGCTCTACGACACCCTGCGGGTGCTGGGACGCACGGGCGAGTTCGAGCGCCACAGCGGCCGCGCGAATGGACTCTTCTGGCTGATGATGGTCGTCGCCACAGCGGTCGGCGGCCCACTGGCATATGTACTGGGCTATTCACTGGCCATCGGGTTGTCAGCCATCTTCATGTTGGCGGCCGCAGTCACGGCGATGCTCCTGCGTGAGCCGCCCCGACGCGAGTCCGACTTTCCCGCCGAGCCTCTGCCCGCTGGGCCCCTGCCCGCTGAGCACTGGTCTGCGCCAGCGGCGAACGCCTCTCACACCCACCCTGGCGGTGGCGGCTGGCCGATCCTGAGCGAGATGGCCAACGGCTTTCGGATCGTCTGGCGTATCCGGCCGGTGCGCTACATCGTGCCGTTCGCGGCAGTGCTGATAGCGCTGTTCGACATGCCCCGCTTTCTGACCCAGCCCTATGTCGCCCAGCATGGGATCGACCCGCTCGCCAGCATTGACCAGGGCTTCATCTGGTCGGCGCTGCTGATCCCGGCCTATCTGGGCACGATGCTGGGCATGCTAGGCGCGGGTTGGCTGCTCAGCCGCGTCGGCGCACGCCGCTCGTTTCCGATCATCCTGGTCTTCGGCGCGGTATTCCTCGCCCCGCTGATGATCTGGAACCATCTCGGACTACTCGGGGCGATCTTCATGGTCAGCATCGCTCAGGCGGCGCTCCGACCGATTGTGGCTGGCTACATCAACCGACGCATCACATCCGACCAGCGCGCCACCGTACTCTCGATCTTCGCACTGGCGCTCGCCGGCGCCATGAGCGTGGTGCTGCTGGGGATTGTCCCTGCGGCCGACGCGATCGGCTTTCCGGCCGCCTTCGGACTGGCGCTATTCGTCACGGCCACGCTCGGCGTCGCCCTGTGGCTGCTGTGGCGTCGAGTTCATCAGCGCGATCAGGCCGCGCAGGTGCAACGCTGGTCCATGTCGATCAGCAAACCGCAAGCCCCGCAGATCAGGGCGAACGGCGCGAACGGCGACGGGACGCGCTCGCCCAGCGCGACAGCGCGCCCCGCTCTGTACCAAAATGTGCAGAACCTGGACTGACCATCAGCGCGGCGCAGTGTGCGCCGCGCACCGATCGGCGACACTCCATACGCTCAGGTACAGATACACACAGAACCCTCCATCTTCCCACATGCTGACGCCCGCCAGCCGCAGCGCCGTGTAGCCCCACGCGAACCAATGAACCAGAACGAGCGCTACGCGCGCAACGTCCCGATCTACTACCTGTTCCAGTTCGCGACTGGCTTTTTGATCTGGGTGCCCGTCTGGATCATCTTCCTGCAGGATGAGCGCGGGCTGTCGCTGACCCAAGTGGGGATGATGGAGGCCGTGTTCTGGGTCTCGATGATGCTGTTCGAAGTGCCGACTGGGGCCATCGCCGATCGCTTCGGCCGTCGCACCTCGCTGGCCTTGGGCGGCTTGCTCTTTACCTGCGGCACCGTGTCCTTCGTCCTGGCTGAAGGTTTCGTCGGACTCGCGATCAGCTACGTGATCATGGCGTTCTCGATGACGCTCTACTCGGGCTCGGGGCAGGCGCTGCTGTTCGACAGCCTGCGCGCGCTGGGGCGCACACGCGAGTATGAGAAACACATGGGCCGCTCGGAAGCGCTGATGACCGGCGCACTGCTCAGCGCGGGGCTCTTCGGTGGGCCGATGTCAGGACTCTGGGGCCTGCAAACGGTCTTCCTGATCGGCGCGGGGACCATGGCCGGAGCCGGCTTGATCGCCCTACTGCTGCGTGAACCGCCGCGCACGGAGTCAGAGTTCGCCACTGCATTCGCCACCGACGGCCTGCATGGCGGACCAGTCTCAGCCGCCCTCGAGCCGACCTCCGGCGGCCTCGTGCATTACATCTTCGACGGCTTCCGCATCGTGCTGCGGCAGCGACCAATTCTCTGGATCATCCTGCTGGCCGGGGTGGTCACGGTCGCCTACGAAATGCCCAACTTCTTCGTCCAGCCGTTCCTACGGAGCCACGACTTCAGCCCCTCGGGCGGGCTACTGAACGGCGTAACCTGGAGCGCGCTGATCGTGCCCGGCTTTGCGGCGATGTCCGCCGGCTCGCTCTTGGCCGCCCCGTTTGTGGCGCGTGTCGGCGAGCGTCGGGCGATTCCGCTGTTGATGTGCGGCGGCGCGTTCCTCTTCATCCCCCTGCTGCTCTTCGACCACATCAGCATCCTCGCGCCAATCGCCGTGCTCGGCGGCATCCACGCCGCCATTCGACCGATCGCGACCGGCTACATCAACCGACGCATTCGCTCCGACCAGCGGGCCACGGTACTCTCGATCTTCGAGCTCATGATGGCCGCGCAGATGGCGCTGATCGTGCCGCTCATCTCCGCCTCCGCCGATAGCATCGACTTTCGGTTCGCCCACGGATTGTCGATCAGCGTGGTGCTCACGGCGGGGATGGCCTTCTGGGTGTTCTGGAGGCGATCGCACCGCCGCGAGCAGGCCGACTCGCTGCGCCGCATCAGTATCCGCCGCGCCCCGCAGGCACTCGGACGCCAGTTCAACGGCACCGCGAGTACCGGTGCAGCTGGCAACGGCCTAGCCACCGGCAAGGGCGCGCCGATCGCACCCTCAATCTTCCACCCGATCAACAGCCGCCCAACGGACCATCCCGCCGGGCGGGAGCCCGAACCCGCGCTCGCCTACCGCGACACGCCTACAGCGCGCTGAGCCACCCTCGCGTAGTCGGCATGGTCGACGTGGTCAGCGCTAGGCAATGATCTCCCGCTCGCGCAGCGCCTGGACCTGCTGGTCTCGGTAGCCCAACTCCTCCAGCAACGCGTCGGTGTCCTGGCCACGCATCGGCGCACTCCCGCGCACGCGACCCGGCGTCGCCGACAGCTTCGGGGCGATGCCCGCTTGCCGCATCACACCGCCCTCAGGCGTCGGCGTCTCCACCACCATCCCGCGCGCGACGTTGTGCTCGTTCTGTAGCGCCTCCTCCAGCGACAAGACGGGTTTGGCGCACACATCGACATCATTCAACAGCTGGTGCCATTCGTCCGCCGTCTTGGTCTGGAAAGCGGCCGTGAACGCGTCGCGGATTTCCTGGCGACGCGCCGTATCGGACGTGCCCTGATCGTCCATAAATCGCTCTAATCCCAGCACCCGACAGAGATTGGCGTAGAAGTATGGCTCCATCGATCCGACGGAGAACCAGCGTCCGTCGGACGTTTCATAGACCTGGTACTGTGGCTCGCCGCCATTGAGCACGTGTCGCGCTGGCTGCATATCAGCGCCGGCCCCCTCATAGCCCGCCAGCGCCGACGTGATCAACGACATCGCCCCGTCCGACATGCCCAAGTCGATGTACTGACCAGCGCCCGTGCGCTCCCGCGCCTGCAGCGCGCAGACAATCGCGAAGGCGGCCATCAGCCCGCCACCAGCGAAGTCGGCGATGATGTTGACCGGGATCGACGGTCGGCCGCCGACCGCATAGTCGCCGATCATGCCCAACACGCCCGCGGTCGCGATGTAGTTGATGTCATGCCCCACGTGTGCGGCGTATGGCCCCGTCTGTCCAAAGCCCGACAGCGAGCAATAGACCAGGCGAGCATTGCGGGCCGAGAGCGTATCCCAGTCCACGCCCAGCCGCCTGACCACGCCAGGCCGAAAGCCCTCCAGCACGACGTCGGCGCGATCGGCCAGTTGATAGAAGATCTCGCGCGCCTCGTCAGCCTTGAGATTGAGGCCAATCGAGCGCTTGCCGCGGCCGAGCGCATAGGAGGAGAAGCGCCGTCGCTCCTCGTTAGGGTCGCGCGACAGGTCACGCCGCCCACGCGGACGGCCCGCCTGTTCGACCAGAATGACCTCGGCGCCCATATCGGCCAACAGCATTGAGCAATACGGTCCTGGCGCCAGCGCCGACAGGTCGACCACGCGCACCCCGTCCAGCGGCCCATCCAGCGACGTCATGGCGCATCTCCCTTCGGGTGCAGACTAGGCGACTGGGGCGAGCCATCCTCGGCGCGAGACCCGCCCACAGCGCGAGACCCGCGTAGCGAGACCTGGAACAACCAGAGGCAGCTCAACCCGATCAACGAGATAGGGATAATCACCAGCGCGTGCAATACCGCGGCATAGGCGACAGCCGTCGCTTCGGCGGCGGCGCCCTCAACTGCGCCGAGCGTCGGCAGCCAGATCAACAGCGTCGCCTTCGTCGCCCATTCGAAGGGGCCCACCCCACCGGCGGTCGAGGGCGCGGTGATCAGCAGGTTGGCCGCCGCCGCGACCAGCAGATACACTGTGAACGGCAGGCCCAGATGGAAGGCCTCGCCAACCATCCAGTACACCACAGCTTCCAGCGACCAGGCGACCAGGCTCGCGGCCAGCGCGCCCACGACCTGGCGGCGGTTGGCCTGCGCCGACATCCCCGTGATCAATGGACCCAACCATGACCAGGATCGCTTGGATTGCCCCGGTAGCCGGCGCAGGATGTCGCCGATCACACGCTCGGCGCGCGCGGGCCGCTGGGCGATCGCCCCGAAGACCAGGAACGCGCCGATGATCCCGAAGATCAGAAATGCCATCGCGGCCGTCAGCTCGGCGCCGGCATCGCTCATGCCCCACAGACCGAGCACACTCGAGCTGACACCGACAACCAGAAACGCCGTCAACATCAGCCCGTCATAGACACGGGCCATGAAGATGCTCGACAAGCCCGTCAGTCGCGAGATGTCGTGCCGCTGGTACAGCACGTGCGCGCGGACGAACTCACCGGCGCGCAAGGGCAACACGTTGTTGACCCCGAACCCGATCGCCACGATGGGGAACAATCGCCACCAGGCCACATCCTTGATGTGCAGCAACAGACAATGCCAGCGCCAGGCGCGCGCCGCGACGCCAACGAAGTAGACGATCAACGCCAGCGCGATCCACCAGGCCGAGACATCGGTGAAGGCGCGTCCGACCTGCTGGAAGTCGGCGTGGCGCAGGAAGAGGACGAGGAACGCGGTGCTGCCGCCCAGCCCCAGCGCCAGACGCGCCGTCGACCCCGTCATCCAGCCGGGCGCTCGAAGAATCCGCACGGGCATGCACCGCTCCGCCATAAGCGGGCCGCTGGTTGAGTCGCCGCTGCCGCCTCAGGGGATGAGGCTAGCCGGCCTCGATCCGCGAGGGCGGCAAGCGCAGCGCCTCACGCAACCACTGCGCCACCCGCTGTCCGCAGCGGATTATCTGGGCTCGTCGCAGCGCGAGCTGGCCATACGCATAGCGTCCGCCTTCGACGATGCAGCACGCGATCAGCGCGACAGCGGCGCCGGCGATGATATCGGCGATGTAATGCTCACCGAGGTAGACGAGCGAGAAGGTCAGCGACGCCGAGTACAGCAGCGCTACACCGACCACCCACCTCGAACGCAGCAGGATGCCAACCGCCACGACCACGAACGACGCGGCGAAGTGCAGCGACGGCATCGCCGCGATCGGGTTGGGCTCCGCCATCGCCTCGAACGCCCAGCCATACAGCCCCTCGCCCAACAACGCGGGACCCACGGCGTTCATGCCGCGCACGACCCCCTCGATCAAGCCCTGCTCCGCCGCCATCCAGGGCGGCGCTGTCGGGACAGTGAAGTACAGCGTCAGACCCAGATAGAAAGTGAGGGTGACAATGAGCGTCGCCCGCCAGGCATATCGGCGCGCGAACAGCCAGGCGCCCAAGACCGCCGCATGCGGGAACACAAACCAGGTCCAGTGCACGATCGCAGCGAAGACCGCGGCGATACCCGGATCAGAAGCCGCCCCACCGATCCGCGCCTGCAGCCAGGCCGAGGGCGTCACACCCGCAAACATCCAGAGCTCCCAGTCGATCACGTACGCCGTTAGTACGCGCAGACCAGTCTCGTCGGCGGCATCGCGGAGCTGAATAAAGATGAACATCGCGACGATGTAAGCCAGCAGGAGGCCCCAGCTCGCTGACCAGCGGCGCGCCAGCGTGAAGAGGGCGACCACCGCGCCCCCACCCAACGGCGCGAACACGACCGGTTCCAGCGACACCGTCTGCCGCAGCACTACAGCGAGCAGGCCGACGGCGAGCGCGATCCAGCAGACCGCGCCGACGACCCGGCCTAGCGGCCATCGACGTCTCATTCGCTGAACCCAATGCACGCCCCGTGGCCTCCTGAGCTCATGCGACCCACTCGCCTATCGCACAATCTTAGCAACGGTCATAACTCCGCGAACAGCTCCACGACAACTCCACGCCTCAAGATGTGGACGCGGACGGATCCTCGGACAACCAGCCCGAGATGATTCGCGCGATCGCGACGTTGTCCGTGAGCGCTGCAGCCGCGCGCGAGCGGTCGCACTGCTCCGCCGGATTGCCGCCCACAGGCCGCCTCTGACCAGACTGCCGGCTCACCCCGGACTGTTGGCTCACTGCGGTGAGCTCCAGCGAGGTGAAGAGGAAGACCAGCACACCATCTTGGGCGAAAACCAACAAGTGCGAACGCAGACAGATGTGGCTGTGTCCATGCAGCAGCTCGATCGACAGCGCCACATCGCCGATGTTCGGGTCGGGCAAGAATGTGGCGGCGAAGAGCTGCTGTTCCTCGACCAGGAGAAACTCGAACAGCGCCAACGGCTGCATCGCCAGGTAGCGCACCCAGTCGCTCGCCTGTTCGTGCGACTCGTCGGTAAACACGTGCAGCCAGAGCGATTCACCTGTGGGGCTATCGTCGGCCTTCGAATAGAAGTTGCCGCTTTCCGCGAGCGCCCGCTTCGGCAGGTCTTGCAAGATCGGGTCGTCCAACGCCAAGAGCCACGACGGCAGCGGTACGTCATAGGGCGCCTTGCGCAAATGCGCGCCCACCTCGGCTGAGGTGACGTTCAAGACCCGCTCGCGCACGGCCGGCTGACCGGCCGACGCCTGCTGCGATTCGAGCTGCGATTCGGCCTGCTCTTGCTGCGTCTGGGTCTGTTGCGGCGTTTCGTCGGACGCGCTGGGCTCGCCGCCACAAGCCGCGGGCGCGGCGATGCTAATCAGCGCCGCGAGCGGCCAGACCCAGCCCGCCCACCGCGATCTGCCGATCCATCCCCATCCGCTCACCTCAGCCCCGCTCATCCCAATGCGGACCCATAGCCGCGTCAAACTCGACGTCATCCGCCCGAGCGGCGAGCAGCATGATATGGAACGTCGTGCCTATGCCTTGCTCGCTGGACACGCGGATCTCGCCACCTTGCGCCCGCACCAGTTCCCGGGCGATGGCCAACCCCAGTCCGGTACCGCCCTGCGCGCCCGGACGATCGGACTTGTAGTAGCGATCGAACAAGTTGGGGATCGCCTCCTCGGGAATGCCAACACCGGTGTCGGCGACGGCCATGGAAACGCTGCTCTCACTCTCGCGTTGCGCGCTCAGTACGACCTCGCCCTCCGGCGGGGTGTGGCGCAGAGCATTGTCCAGCAGATTGCCCAGCACCTGGTCCAGACGATCCCAATCACCCAGCACCTCGCCCACATCGGAGGCGGCGACGACGAGCCGCACATCGAGCTCCTGCGCGCGCAGGGTGAAGAGATCGCCGACATGCTCCAGCAGCAACGCCACATCGACCGGATTCGACTCCACGTGCACCTGGCCGGCCTCAATCCGCGAGAGGTCCAGCAAACCCTCCACCAGCCGCAGCAGGCGGCGCGATTCGTCCTCGATGATGCGGTACGCATTGCCGCGCTCACTGTCGCTGACGATGTTGTCCAGCAACGCCTGTGAAAAGCCGTTGATCGAGGTCAGCGGCGTCTGCAGATCGTGCGAGACGTTCGCCAGGAAATCGCGCAGCGCCGTCTGCTGGCGCTCAACCTCCTCGGTCATTTGGTTGAACGACCGCGCCAGCTCCTGCGCTTCCTGCGACCCGCCGATCCGCACTCGCTGGCTCAGCTGCCCCCGCGCCACGCTGCGAGAAGCCGCCGCGACCCGCTGGATGGGGCGATAGATCGAACGGGAAACGAGAAAACCGACCAGCGAGGCGACGACCAACGCAATCAGGCCCGCGAGCGCGAGTTGCGGCGCCAGGTCGCCGACCACCGCGGAGCGACCTTCGCCGATCAGGCCGACGGCGACGCAGCAATAACCCTGGCGCTGCACTTCAGCCACCGGCAGGCTGGTCAGCACGTACGCCAACCGCTCTCCGTCCGCGGTGCTGACGACGCCCTCGACAACGCGGTTGGCCTGCAGTCCGGCGAAGTCCAGCGGCAGCGTCACACCGAGAAAGCGGTCGCCGTTCTCGAAGACCCGGACGACCTCGCCGCCAGAGGTGAGGCCGAAGACCGGGACGTCAAGTTCGCCGGCCAGCGAACCGCGCAAGCTGCGCGAGACGATGAAATCGTCGAGGTCCAGTTCGGTATTGCCCTGCGCTTCGGAAAACAGAACTGGATCCCAGACCGCCGCAAGTTCCCGCAGACGCGACTGGTCCACCCGATCTTGATAGCCGCCCAACAGCAGGAAGCTGACCAATCCCGCCACCACGAGCGTCAACAAGACAATCGCAACCAGGGTCACATAGATGCGTGAGCGAATCGAGCGCAGGTGCATCCGCGGCGACAGGGCGACGCCCGAGCCGAGCGGCGCCAGCCGTGGCCAGCTTGGCCGCGTCGGCTTGGCTGCGCGGCGCAGCCAGGCGAATCGATGCAGCCTGCCCAGCGTTGACTTGCCAACCAGCATCATCTAGCGGACAGCGGCCAGTCCACCGGTCGCGGCTAGCCGGCGTTGCCCGCGGCCGATGCTCCACTCGGCTGGGGGGGGCACTCTGACGTTGGCTCAGTCGATGCCGCGCGCAGGGCCAGCCTGTAGCCGACCCCACGTAGCGTTTCGATCTGCAGATCGCTGCCACGCAGGTGCTGGCGTAGGTGGTTGATGTGCACATCGACCGTCCGCGTCTCGCCGCTGAAGGTGTAGCCCCAGACCAGCGAGAGCAGCTGCTCTCGCGACATCACGGTCTGCAAGTTTTGGGCCAGAGCGAAGAGCAGGTCAAACTCCTTCGTCCGCAGTTTCAGCGGAGTGTCGCCCAGGATCGCTTCGCGAGTCTGCCGATTCAGGATCAGGCTGCCCACCGCCACCTTGGCGCCGGAGCGGGCGATGCCGTCGGCGCGGCGCAGAATCGCCTTCACGCGCGCCACCAACTCACGCGGGTTGAAGGGCTTGGTCAAGTAGTCGTCCGCGCCCAGTTCGAGCCCCGCCACCTTGACAGCGTCCTCACGGCGGACGGTCAGCATCAGGATCGGCACATCGGAGTCCTGGCGAATGCCTTTGGTGACGTCAAAGCCATCTAGCTCCGGCATCATCAGGTCCAGCACGACGAGGTCGGGACGCAACATCAGCGCTTTCTCAAGCGCCTCGCGGCCATTCGACGCGAATTCGAGCTCGTACCCCTCACGCGACAGGTAGAGGCGCACTAGCTCGCGAATGTGGGGTTCATCGTCAGCGATGAGAATTTTCATGGTGCTCCGCCAGCCAGCCAACCGAATTTCACTATAGGACCTGAGCAGCGTCGTGCGAGGACGAACCCCTCCGCGCACACGACGTTGGTACCCTCACACTGTCACAGCCGATGCCGGATCCCTCAGGAGACACTCATGCCCCGACGCGAGATCCCCGCTGGAGTGGAAGTCCGAGCCGCCAACGCTGAGGAGATGGAGGACTTCCGCTTCATCGCCAACCTCGCCCTGCAGGAACACGGCAATCCCAACCGCGACCCGGTCACCTTTCTGCAACCCGAGTGGTCGACCTGCGTCTTCGAGCACGGCGCGCTCTCCACGACCTTCGGCGCCTGGCCCTTCTCGATGCGCTTCAACGGCGAGCGCGCCCACGTCGCCGGGGTCACGGCCGTCGGCACCGACCCGACTAAGCGGCGGCGCGGCTACCTGCGCCTGGCGATGGAGCACTCGTTCGATGAGCAGTACGAGCGCGGGCAGTCGCTGGCGGCGCTCTACGCCTCGCAGGCCGGCATCTACCAACGCTTCGGCTACGCCGTCTGCTCGCAACGTGTCCGCTATGAGCTGGACCCGCGCGACCTCAGCTTTATCCAGGCGCCGACGCCCAGCGGCACGCTCAGCATCGCCAATGCCAAAGACTTGGCCGACGACGCAGCCGTGATCCGC
The DNA here is from genome assembly GCA_963422755.2 of Dehalococcoidia bacterium. Lineage (GTDB taxonomy): Bacteria > Chloroflexota > Dehalococcoidia > Bin125 > Bin125 > Bin125. Next base: position 963,399 of record OY730488.1, on the reverse strand, counting down.
GACCTCTACCGCCAATTCATGCAGCCGCGGAACGGCTTGCTGCACCGTGGCCTCAACCTCTGGAACGCTGAAGTCCTGTCCGAGCCGGAGGACATTCATGAAGGCCCGGTGCGCGTCCTGCTCTACGAGGAAGACGGTGAGGCCTTGGGGTACATGGTCTTCACCAGCATGGAGAGCCGTGAACTGAACGAAGTCAGCGCCGGCCAACGCGACCATCGCATGGTGATCCGCGAGTACGGCTGGCTCACAGCGGCCGCCTACGTCGCGCTCTGGCAGTACGCCGCCGGACAGGACCTGACCTGGCGCATCTTGCTTAACGACGCCCCCGCAGACGATCCGATCCAGCACTTCGCCCGCGACCCCCGCACCCTGCGCACGCGCGTGATGGACGGCATCCTGGTCCGCATCGTCGATCTGCCCCGCGCACTGATGACGCGGCGCTACACGGTCGAGTCAGAGCTCACCTTCCGCGTGATCGACGAACTCTGCGAGTGGAATCAGGGCACCTGGAAGCTGAGCACGGGACCCGAGGGCGCCCACATCCGCCAAGTCGATGCCGCTCCCGAGCTGACGCTGGACGTGTTTACGCTCGCCCACCTGGCCAGCGGCGCGCTGTCAGCGACCTACGCCCACCGACTCGGGAGAATCGAGGCCGCCGATCGGTCCGCCCTGCTGCGGGCCGACCACCTCTTCGCGACCGAGTACGCGATGCACTGCATGAACCACTTCTAACGGGGCAGCGCAGGGCGCGTGGTTTCGTTGTCGCCGCAACCACTGAGAGACGTCACTCAGCCTGGCCGATGAGGTAGCGGCCGACGGCCTCTTCCAGGGCGCGGATTTCGGGCGGATCCAGGTCACGGTACGGCGGGCGGGTGTGGGTCAGCGGCAGGCCGCTCGTGATCTGAATGAGCTGCTTGAGCGCCCCAACCCGCGGAAACGCATTCAAAATCCCATGCAACTCATTGAGCTGATCCTGCGGACGCTGCGGCTCGCCCCCTGCGCGGTGGGCGAACTGGATCGTCTTGACCAGAGCCGGCGCCGCATTCGCCATGCCCGAAACGCCGCCCACGCAGCCAACCCCGTAGAGCGCCGCGTGCGCTGCGTCGGAACCAGCCAGCACACGAAACTCGGAACCTGGCCCGGTCGATGGAACCTGCGCCAGGTACCGCTGCGTCCGCTCAGCGTCGCCGCCCGAGTCTTTGATCCCCATCAGTTGCTGCGGATGCCGCGCCAGCACGCCGTGCACGACGTCATCGGGGATGTCGATGCCCGCCTGCGCCGGCATGTTGTAGAGCAGCGCTCGCCCCTGCGAGGGCAGCGACTCGATCACGGCCGAAAACCAGTCAATCATGCCGCGTGCATCGACGTTCTTGAAGAAATACGGCGGTAACAGAGCGACCGCGTCGGCGCCCGTATCGAGCGCATCATTGGCGGCGCGGATGGTGTCGGTCAGTGACGGACAGGTCGCGCCGGCGACTACCAGCAATCCGCCGCCGATCCCGCGTGCCGCCCGCTTGACCGCCTCGATGACGCGTCGGCGCTCGTCCAGCCCGACCGACGGCCCTTCGCCATTCGTGCCCAGCGTGAGGATGCCGGTGATCCCCATCGTGCGCATCCAGTCGATGTGCGGTCCGATCCAGTCCGTGTCGACATCGCGCCCGCCTGCCGTGAAGGGCGTCACCTGCGCCGCCATGAGACCGTCCAACCGCTCGTACGCCAGTGTCATCGCCCGCCTCCAGCTCAACCTCGGCCTGATCCGATACCCGATCCGATACTGGCAGCCTACGATCACGCCATGCCACGCATCTTTCTCACCAGCGCGACCGGAGCGCTGGCCAGCGACGTTGCGCCAGTCGGCGGCGGCGTCACCGTGCTCGAGGCGCTGATCCCGTACCTGGCCGCGGCGGACTTCGAGATCACCTTGCTCACCCCAGGCGCCACCGACCACCGTGAAGGCATCCGGCAACAACTCGCTGTGCCTGCGCTATCGGACGCGCGCGCCGAACGCATCCTGCGGCTGAACGCGCGCGCATACGCGCGCTTCGCGCTGGAGTGGGAGGCGGCGCTCGCCAACTACTTCGCCGACATCGACCCCTACGACAGCATGGTGCTGGCCAACGACACGTCGGAAGGCCCGCCCGTTGCGACGCTGCATCGCAACGGCTTCCGACAGATGGCGCTGTTGCACGTGATCGTGGCGGAGTTCTTCAGCCGCCGATACATCGCCCAGCCGACCGGTCTGCCGGTCCGCGGACGCCACCTCGCCGCGCTCTGGCGACGCCTCGAGCGGTTTGGCCTCGCACAGTTGGCGCCCGATCTCGCCAGGCTGGTCTGGCCCAAGGAGGCTGCCCTCGCGCAACACGTCGAAGCGCTGATCGCACCGTCAGCGACGGTCGCCAGATCTCTCGACGCCTGCTATCCGAGCGCTGGCGTCATGCAGCGTATGCAGATCGTGCCGTGGGGCGTGATCGGAGCGCCCGCTCCGTCGCTGCGCGCTGATCGGCGGGACACGCTACGCGCGATCGGCGCCGACCCCAATCGCTGCACCCTCCTGACGCTGAGTCGCATCTCACCCGAGAAGCGGATCGAACTCGTGCTTGATGCGCTCCGTCTGATCGAGCGTCAATCGCCGACGACGGCTGAGCGGTTGCAGCTGGTCATCGCCGGCGCGCCCGCCTACATGGGCGGCGCCTCCTATCACCGTCGACTCCAGCGAGCAGCCGCTGGACTGTCGCGAGTCGCGGTCCACTTTCCCGGATATGTCAGCGGTGATCTGAAGTGGCGGCTATTCGCCGCCGCCGACGCCTTCTGCTCGCCCAGCTACTACGAGGCATACGGGCTGACCATCGCGCAGGCGCTGGCCAGCGGGACGCCGGTGCTCGCCGCGCCGCACGGCGGCGCCCGTGCAACGCTGGAGAGCGAACGCGGCTGGATTGCCGAAGCGACGCCCCAGGCTTTCGCCGCCGCCATTCGCCGCATCCTGCATGCCGACGAGACGCGCGAGCTGACCAGCTACCGCGCACAGGCCGCGGCATGGGGTCAGCGACACCCATTTGACCAGGCGGCGCGCCGCCTCGTCGCGATCGCCCGTACACTCGCTCACAGCGACGCAACCTGATCCGCAACGGAGTGTGGCGATGAGCCAGCGAGCCGTACTATTCGACTTCGGGGGCGTGCTGATCCGCATGGATTGGGACGGCTACGACAACTTCGGCCGCCGCTGGAACCTGCCGCCGGGCGCATTGATCGAGGCCTTCTACATGACCCCCGAATGGCACGCGATCGAGACCGGGCGGGGCGACTGGGAGACCTGGCAACGCGGCGTCGCGCAACGGCTCGCGCCATACCTGCAGGGCGATCCCGCCACTGAAGTGCAGGCCCTGCTCGACGCCTGGTACGCCCAGCCCTGGCAGTACCACCAACCCAACTTCGAACTCGCCCGTGACCTGCAGGCGGCGGGGCACAAAATCGGCGTGCTCTCCAACGCGCCCGACGATCTACGCGAACGCTTCCTCAGCAATCTGCCAGTGGCCGTCGACTGGGACGCGATCGTGGTCTCGGGCGAGGTCGGTATGCGCAAACCAGAAGCTCGCATCTTCGAGTTTGCCGCCGAGCAGATTGGGGTACCGCCCAGCAACTGCTTCTTCATCGACGATCTCGAGCAGAATGTGCTCGGCGCCCAGCGCGTGGGGATGCGCGGGTTCCATTTCACGCGCAACAACTATCGCGCCCTGCGCATTGCGCTGCGCGCCCACGGCATCAGCACCGAGCAAGCTTCGTCAGCTGGATTGGTCGGCTGACGCGGACTCAGGCTCGCGCAGGAGCGTCCAGAACGTCGCCGCGATCAGCGAGCCGACGCCAGGCGCCAGCCAATAGACCCAGTGGTCATCCCAGAACCAGGCGATCGCCGCCGGACCGAAGGCGCGGGCCGGATTCATCGACGCGCCCGAGACGCCGCCCGCCAGCGTGACCGCCGCGGCGACGTACAGGCCCACGGCCACCGCGAACACGCTCACGCCACGTCCGCGTTCGGCCAACAACAGAATCGCGTAGACCAAGAAGAATGTGATCACGATCTCGGTACCGAAGGCCTGGATCAGCGGGCCCTCGGAGAAATTCGCGCCCAACCACGACTCGCCTTCGCCGGTGTGGTTGCGGAAGAGTCCGTGCATCACCGACGAGGCAATCAGCGCACCCGCCAGTTGCGCCGCGACGTACAGCGTCAGGCGTCGGCCAGACAGCTGGCCGGTCAGCCAGAGCCCTAGCGACACCGCTGGGTTGAGGTGCGCACCGGAGATCGACCAGAAGGCGAAGATCATCACCGCGACGCCAAAACCGTTGACCAGACCCACGCCCAGCGCACCCAGCTGTCCGCCCGACCACCAATCGACATGCGCCGACCCAGCGCAGAAGAGCACCAGGCCAAACGTCCCCAGCACCTCCGCCATCAGCCGCCGCGCCATCGCCTGCTGAGCGGTCTGGTTGAGCTGCAGGCGACCGAGCAGCGGCCGTAGGGCGCGTTCGGCGGGCGCGAGTGCGTGCTCCAGCGGACTGCGGTTCGCAGACACAGTGACTCCCTTGTCCACCTGGCTTCGAGCGAAACGCTAGCAGCGGGTCTGAAGCGGGGCGTTGACGCGCTGTTAAGGTTGAGGCATGTCCCACCAACCAAACCGCCTCGCCCACGAAACTTCGCCGTATCTCCTCCAACACGCGCACAACCCAGTCGACTGGTACCCATGGGGCGAGGAGGCCTGGGCCCGCGCTCGCGCAGAGGACAAGCCGGTGCTGGTCAGCATCGGCTACGCCGCTTGTCACTGGTGTCACGTGATGGAGCGCGAGTCCTTCGAGGATGAGCAGATCGCCGCATTGCAAAACGAGCTCGTCATCAGCATCAAGGTCGACCGCGAGGAACGCCCCGACGTCGACGAGATCTACATGGACGCCCAGCAGATGCTGCACGGACACGGCGGCTGGCCGCTCAACGTCTTCTGCGCCCACGACGGTCGCCCCTTCTTCGGGGGCACCTATTTTCCGCCCCAGCGTCGCACTGGCATGCCCGGCTGGACCGATGTCCTGCAGGGCGTGGCTCGCGCCTACCGCGAGCAGCGCGAGCAGGTTGAACAGCAGGCGACGGAACTCACCCGACACCTCAACCTGCGCGTGGAACTGGCCGGCGAGGAGCTCTCGGAAACGCCCGCCCAGCTGCGCGCGCGGGCGGCGTCGGCGCTGCTGCAGGCCGCCGACCGCACGCACGGTGGATTCGGCGGCGCACCCAAGTTCCCGCAGCCGTTCTATCTCCAGCTGCTCGTCCAGCAGGCGCTCGACGAGCGCGCCGAGAACCGCAGCGAGGCCCGCCGCCAGCTCGCGCTGTCGCTCCGCCGGATGGCTGCAGGCGGCATCTACGACCAACTCGCGGGCGGATTCCACCGCTACGCCGTCGACGAGATCTGGCTCGTGCCGCACTTCGAAAAGATGCTCTACGACAACGCCCTGCTGATCCCGCTCTATCTCGACGCCGCCCGCCTCTGCGATCACGCGGACGAAGCGGACGACGCTCAGCTCTTCCACCGCATCGCGCGAGAGACCGCCGACTACCTGCTCGATGGTCTGCGGTCGCCCGCGGGCGTCTTCTACGCATCGACCGATGCCGACTCTGAGGGGATCGAAGGGAAGTACTTCGTCTGGACTCGCGACGAGCTGCACGCGCTGCTGCCTGAGCGCGATGCCGAGATCGCCTGCCGACGCTGGGGCGTCGACCTGGCGGGCAACTGGGAGGGACAGTCGATCCTGACCGCCGCACAGCCACCCGCCGATGTCGCGCGTTGGCTCGATCTGTCGGTCGCCGAGGTCGAGGCGTCGCTCGAACGCAGCCGCCAGACGCTCCTGCAGCATCGCGCATCGCGGATCCCGCCCGCCACCGACACCAAGATCATCACCGCCTGGAACGGCATGGCGGTCGACGCCCTCGCGCGCGCCGGCGCTGTGCTCGGCGAGCCGCGATTCGTCGACGCCGCCTCCCGAGCGGCGCGGTTTCTCCTCCACGAGATGCGCTCGGACGATGGGACGCTACTACGGATCCACTCCGCCGGACGCGCCTCGATCGAGGCCTTCAGCGAGGATTACGCCGCGCTCGCCGACGGCCTGATCTCCCTCTACGAGGCGACCGCTGACGAATCCTGGTACCTGGAGGCGAAATCGTTGGTCGACGAGCTGATCGACCACTTCTGGGACGACGAGGGCGGCGGATTCTTCACGGTCGGACGACGTGGCGAGCAGCTCATCGCGCAGCGCAAGCCTACCCAGGACGGTGCCACGCCGAGCGCCAACGCCCTGGCCGCGCGGGCGCTCGCGCGCATCTACGCGCTCACCGCCGACGGTCGCTACGCCGATCTGATCGAGGCGATGCGCTCAACCTTCTCCGCCTACCTCAGCAAAGCGCCGACGATGATGGGGCTGTTCGTCTCGGTCGAGGATTGGCTGGTCCAGCACCGTTCCGTGGCGTTAATCGGCAGCGCCGACGATCCAGAGCTCGCCAAGATGCGCCATGACCTCTGGTCGGGCGCGCCGCGTCCGATGATGATCATGCATCGGTCCACTGAACAGACCGTCATCCCCCAGCTAGTGGACAAACCGCAGCGAGACGGCCGACCGACCGCCTACGTCTGTCAGGCGTTCGCCTGCTCGGCGCCAGTCCACAGTGTCGACGAGCTGAGGCGCGCCCTCGATGAACCGCTGCCCACCTGAGCCTGCCGACCTATACAGTCAGCCTGAGACAGCAGATCACCGTGCACGCGCCATCGTGCGGTGCACAGAACGAGAGGAACGCTGATGAGCCATCAGACCGTAATCCCCACACTGCGGTACGAAGACGCCAACCAAGCCATCCCGTGGCTGCACGACGCACTCGGTCTGACCGAGCATTTCGTCGTGCGCAATGAAGCAGGCCGCGTAGAGCACGCCCAGCTGGCCTGGCGCGGGTCGCTCATCATGCTCGGCGACCTGCACGGCAATCAGTTCGACTTGCCGCATCAGCACGGCTCGATCAGCATGACGGCCGAGTCGGCCGAGCAGGTCGAGCAGGTCTACCAGCGCGCGATCGCCGCTGGCGCGACCGTCGTACAGCCTCTGGAGGACACCGATTACGGATCGCACGCCTTCACCATCGCCGACTATGAGGGCAACCACTGGCATCTCGGCACTTACGATCCGCTGGTCGAGCCTGCATCATGAGCGCGCCGCAACCCGACCGACCGCAGATGCCCGACAGCTTCGGCCTGCGCGACCCGCAGTACGAGTTCAAGCCGCTGCGCTGGGCAGACGTGATCCGACGGGTCGCCGAAGCGCCGAACTATTGGGTCGCCACAGTCAGGCCCTCCGGACGTCCGCACTCCGTACCCGTCTGGGGTGTCTGGGACGAAGAGGCCTTCTGCTTCCTCACCGATCGCAAGTCGTTGACTGCCAAGAACCTGGCTCACAATCCAGCCTCCGAGGTGCACCTCGAAAACGGCGAAGACGTGGTCATGCTGTTCGGAGATTTCGAACCGGCTAACCTGACCCAAACGGTCCTTGATGCGTTCCACCGCAAATACGACATGCCGCCGGTCGCGACTGAATTCGCCGCCTATCGGCTCCACCACCACAAGGTGATCGCCTGGGGATCAGCCGACTTTCCCAGCAACGCCACGCGTTGGCGGTTCTAGCCAGTTCAGCACGGGGAGACCAATGCCACAGAACCTCAAGCAGAAATCTCTCTACGCGCTGCTCGCGCTCACGCTGGTCCTGGCCGCTTCGCTCTTCGCCACTGCCTGTTCCGACGAGCGCAACGGCCATCAATCCGGCGAGGGTGAAGAACACGCCGGCCAGAGCCGCGAGTCCGAGCACGACCGGAGCCGACAAGCAGGCCAAGAGGGCGAACAATCGGCGGCACAGCTCGCAGCGGACGACACATACGACCACACACGCAACGGCGCGCGCTTGATCCTGCGCTACGACGCCGAGCAGAACGAGTTCCGCGGCACGGTCGAGAACACCACCGATCGTCGCCTCGATCGGGTCCGCATCGAGGTGCACCTCTCCAACGGGATCGAACTCGGTCCGACGACGCCGACCGACCTCGCGCCCGGCCAATCGATCGCAGTCAGCCTGCCCGCCTCCGACGAGCCATTCGAGACCTGGAGCGCGCACCCCGAAGTCGGGCGGGAAGAGGCGAACCACCAGTCTGACCGCGAGTAGGTGGCGAGCAGAGGGACACCGGCGGTGAGCGTTAGCGACCCGAGAACTCTGCCGTGCGGCGCTCGTTGAAGGCGGCCACGCCTTCACGCATATCGTCGGTGTAGGCGAGGCGCTCGAAGTAGAGCTGCTCGATCCGTAGACCTTCATCGAGCGACGTTTGCATTCCGCGCACTGCGGCCGACTTGCAAGCGCGCACGGCCAACGGTCCGTTACGGCAGATGCGCTCCGCCAGAGATCGCGCCGCATCCATCAGCTGGTCGGCGGGCACAACTCGATGGACGAGGCCGATCTCCAGCGCCCGCTCGGCGCTGAGCGGATCGCCGGTCAGCATGATCTCCATGGCCCGACTCTCGCCCAGCAAGCGTGGCAGGCGTTGCGTGCCGCCCCAGCCCGGTAACAGGCCGAGCCCCACTTCCGGCTGACCCATCTGCGCGCCCTCGACCGCGATCCGCAGGTCGCAGGCGAGCGCCACCTCAAGTCCGCCGCCGAAGGCGTACCCGTTGATCGCGGCGATCAGCGGCTTGGCGATGTACATCCCGCGCATGATCGACGGCGCCAGCTCGAAGCGTTCCTTCGACGGCTCATCCATCAGCGCCGGGATCATGTCGCGCAGGTCAGCGCCGGCCGAGAATGCGCGCTCACCCGCACCAGTGATGATCGCTACCCAGGCGTCATCATCGTCCTTGAAGCGCACGCATGCTTCAGCAAACGATTGGTACTGCTCGCGATCGAAGGCATTCAGCGCTTGGGGCCGATCGAGAACGATCGTCGCGATCCGCCCCGTCAGCTCATACGTCACCGCCATCTTGCGCCCCCTTCGTCCGCTGTCCTGTGGCCGTTGCAGGCTATCCGACACCCATAGTGAGCGCGTTACGCTGCAGGGGGGTAGCGCTGAGTGCACGCAAGCATGAGGAGTCCAGCATGAGCCGACGCATTGGCATGGGATTCGACTGGCAGGGATCGATGGACCGCGAGACCGCGCTGCATCGGGCGCAGATCGCCGATGAGGTGGAGATCGACTCCCTCTGGGTCGCCGAGGCCTGGGGCCAGGACGCCTTCACGACCCTCGTGCAACTCGCCGAGCGGACCACCAACGTGCAGGTCGCCACAGGCATCGTCAACATCTACTCGCGCACGCCCGCTGCGCTGGCGCAGCACTTCGCGACGATCGATGAGCTCTCCGAAGGCCGCGTGATCGTGGGACTGGGCAACTCTGGACCGCAGGTGATCGAACATTTCCACGGCGTCCCCTTCCAGCCGGCCTTCAAGCGCATGCGCGAGACCGTTGAGATCATGCAGATCCTGTTCTCGCGCGAGCCGCTGCACTACGACGGCGACCTCTTCAAGCTGCAGCGCGGCTTCACCCTGCGCTTCGAGCCCTACCGCAAGCATCTGCCCATCTACCTGGCGACGCTGAACCCCAAATCGGTCAAGATGACCGCCGAAATCTCCGACGGCTGGCTGCCGATCATGATCCCGATGGACCGGCTCGCGGAAGAGATCGGCCTGATCAACGACTGGGTGCGCGAAGCCGGCAAGGACCCGGCCGACTTCACGGTCCGCGCGCCCGGCGGCGTCACGGTCGCCAACACGCCCGAGATGCAGGCCCGCGCCCGCGCCGGACAGGCCGGCACGCTGGCCTTCTACTGCGCCCGCATGGGCGAGTTCTACTACCGCCAGCTGTCGCGTCAGGGCTACGAGGACGAAGCCAACGCCGCCCGGCTGGCCTGGAAGGACGGTGGCGGCGGGGCCGCAGCCCAGTCGATTCCCGGCGAGATGCTGGAGCAGTTTGGCTTCGTCGGCACGACCGAAGAGTGCGTCGCCCGCCTCGAGCAGGAAGCCGCCGCCGGCGCCACGCTGCACAGCGTCAACGTGATGGAGCAGGACCCCAACGAGTTCGGCAAGATCCTCGAAGCGCTCAAAGGCTAGCGCCGCCCCGACGCGCAGCCAGACAGGAACAACGATGGCGACGCTTAAACAAGACCTCGCCTCGCTCGGCTTGGACGTTCCCCCAGCACGGGAGCACGGTCGACTACTCGGGCGCAAATCGATGCAGGCGGAAATCACCGAACTCCGCCGCTTTATCGACGACGTGTTACTGCAAGCTCTCCCTATAGAGCATATAGAGCTAGCCAAGCTACACGACGATCTCGTAGCAAAGCACCAGGAGCTTGCAGAGCGCCACGACCGCGAAGAAAGCCAACTCGCCAAAACCGCGCAAGAGCACGATCGCTTGCAGGGCGAGGTCGTGCAGATGCGAGATGAAGCGATCCTCCAAGAAGTCGGCGTGTACGACTATCGGCATCCGATGGAAACCGCAGACGAATACAAAGAAGCGCTTGCCCAACTGCGCAAAGAATACAAAGCGCTCGCGCGAACGGGAGCGGCGGTCAGCACGACGACGTCCACCTGGACGGTCAACGATTCCGAGTCGGAAGGCCGCAAGATGGTGCGGGACACATCGAAGCTACTGCTACGGGCCTACAACAATGAAGCGGACACGCTCGTCGACAAACTACGTCCGTTCCGACTGGAAGCTGCGCTCTCCAAACTGAACAAATCCCGAGGGGCAATCAACAAACTCGGCGCGCAACCGATGGAGATCGCGATCACAGGCGAATACCACCGTCTCCGACTGCAGGAACTAGAACTGGCCGCCGATTGGCTGGCGAAGAAAGAGGAAGAGCGGGAAGTAGCCAAAGCCGAGCGGGCCCGACTCAGGGAGGAAGCGAAGGCGCGCAAAGAAATCGACAATGAACGGAAACGGCTGACGAAGGAGCGTGCTCATTACCTGGCGCTCGTGAGTAAACTGCGTGAGGATGGGAATGAAGCGGAAGCCGCTGAGCAAGAACAGGTGCTCAAAGAAATCGACGACTCATTTGCGACTGTCGAAGAACGAGCCGCCAATACCAGAGCGGGTCATGTGTACGTCATTTCCAATGTCGGTGCATTAGGCGACCAGGTTGTCAAAATCGGTATGACCCGTCGCCTAGATCCGCTCGACCGAGTCAAAGAACTCGGCGATGCCTCTGTCCCATTCGGGTATGACATCCACGCACTGATATTCTCCAAAGACGCAGTCGCTCTCGAACAGGGCTTGCACAACCAATTCAGTGACCGACGCGTCAACTTGGTGAATCTGCGCCGAGAATTTTTCTACGCGGAACCGAGTGAAGTCAGAACAGCAATCGAAGAACACGAATCTGCAGTCTTGACTGAATTCAGCGAACATCCTGAAGCTGCGGAGTGGCGCATGTCGGAAAATGCGAGGGAGACCGCCAGCAGCTAGCCGCTCACCTCAGCCACTCGATCCACCAGCCGTGCGGGGACGCGTTCGCCAGGAGTTGGCGGCGGCGCTCGCCGTTGGCGAAGCGGGTCAGCGCCAGCGTTGGCGCCTGCGGATCGTCCAAGTCCTCGATCTGCAACTCCAGCGTGACCAACCAGACCGGGCGCTCATCGCTCGTCTCAACCAGCGTCTGGATGATCCGTTCCCGACCAGCTGCCGTGAACTGGTACAGCGCCACGGTGGAGTAGACCGTCAGCGCCGCCTGCGCGGGCGCGTCGGCGATCATCGCTGGGAGCAAGTCAGCGGCATCGCCGCGACGCAGATCGATCGGGGAATGCGCCAACTCAGCGGCGCTGTCGATCAAGCGCTGATGCCGCTCGACGTGCTCGGGCCAAATCAGCGCTCGCAACCAACCCAGCTCGTCGGGATGGCTCAGATCGATTGGATTGATGTCGATCCCACCACGAAAGCGCACATCGAGCCGCTCGGCCAATGGCGGTAAAACGCCTGCCCCGCGCAGCTCCGCTTCCAGCGCGACTCGCGCCTCTGGGCGTCCCCAGATCGCTTCTTCCTGTCCGCCACGGAGGTAGCGATAGCGGTAGCGGTCGACGTTCAGGTTGAGGCCAGCGCTGGCCCCGATATCAATCAAGGCCAGCGGCAGGCCAGATTCCACCTGCACGATCGAGAACACGGGCAGCAGACAGGTGCAGCGCCGCACCACGTTCGTCTGCGTGCGACGCGTACGGATCAGCTCCAGGACGCGATCATGATGCCGCAAACAGAAGTCGCGGAACGCGGGAAACGCCGGCTGCATCGGGCGCTCGTCGCCAGATACGATCGGATAGTGCGCCGCCAGCGGATGCTCCGCATACACGCCACCGCTAAGCAGCAAATACTGCACCGCGGCGAACAGCAGGTTCGGCGCCGGCTGGCGGCGCTGCTTCTGCGCCGCCAGGGCCAGCAGCTCATCGTCCAGCGACACGCCATACGACAGCTCGGCATACAGCGGCGAGGCGAGGTCGGGCGCTTCCACCCGTGCGAAGCGGTGAAACACGTCCCGGTAGTGCGCAGCGCTTGGCGCGTCGAGATTGCCCCGCGACGCCATTGCAAGCGTGGTCCCGGTCCCGCCTAGGCGGTCAGGAAGGCGCCGATCTTCTGCAAGATCGCCTCGGGCTCTTCCACTTGCGGCATGTGACCCGAAGCGGAGAACATCGCGACCTCGGAGTTCGCAATGGCGCGGCCAAAGTCCTCGGCGTACTGCGGTGGCACCAGACCGTCGGAAGCGCCCCAGCAAATCAACGTCGGCGAGGTCACCCGGTGGATACGCTCGGCCAGGCGCTTGTCGGGGATCGGCCAGAGGAATCGAGCCGCGGTCTGCATCATCTTGGCGCGCTCGACCGTGACGGCGCGCAGCTCGTCGGGATCGGACGGCGGCGCCGCGGTCATCATCTTGGCGCCGGGGTGCTCCTGGTCGTGGAACAGCGCCGGCACCAGCTCGTGCGGCATCATCGTGAAGAAGTCGGCGACCGGGTAGTCGTCGTTCCAGAGACCAACGGGTGCAATCAGGACGAGCTTGGAGACGCGGCCCGGCTGCATCGCAGCGACCTCCGCCGCGAACCAGCCACCCATCGAGTGCCCAACCACGATCGCTTCCTCGACACCCATCGCGTCGAGGAAGTCCCAGTAGAAATAGAACACGTCGTGGTGATCCATCAGCCACTCGACGCCGCTCGAGTTGGCGGTACCGGGCAGTTTTGGCGCGATCACGTGATAGTGCTGCGAGAGCTGATCGAGGAACGGGTCCCAGATCAGTCCGCCGGCACCGTGGATAAAGAGCAGATCGGGTCCCTCGCCCGCCTCCATGTACCCCACGTTGAAGCGGCCGTTCACGAGCGAAACGGTCTTGTCTTCCATTCAGACACCTCCAGAGCGGCGCAGCATCATCGGGAACGCACACAGCGAACACATTGCGGCGAACACGGACAAGGCTATGAGTCAGCCTCAACCAGTGTCAAACGAATCGCCGCTGAAACCCGCTCCGCCACGCGCTCGCTGACGCCGTCGCCAGAGCACCGCGACGACGACCACGAGCAACCCAAAGATGAGGGTGCCGAGCACCGCGCCCAGGCTGGACTCAAAGCGTCCGAGCACCAGTGTCAACCCCAGCGCATAGACGCCGATGACACCGAAGATCAGCGCGGGGCGATGCTGTCGCGCGACACCGGCGGTGAGCAGCCCCATCGCCCAGAGCGCACCAACCACCGCCAGTACGTCGCTGTCATCGGCCATCAGCGCAACAGCTGCAACGCCGCCGATGAGCAGCGCCGACTCCCAAACCGGCGTCAACCAGTGCGCGGCCATGCGGCCCAGCAGTCGCGGACTCGCCAACCCCAACGCGGTCAGCTCGAGCGCTGTCAACAGCAACACCACCGTCAGGCCGATACGGGGCGCGTTGTCGAGGTCGGAGAGACCGCCGGCGAGCGAACCGAGCAGCAACAGCGCTGACGCCGGCAGCAGCTCAATCCGCTGGCTGCGCAGCGCCCAGGCGGTCACTACCCAACCAGCGAGCAGCGCGACCCAGTCGAACAGCGGCTGCGGCGATGCTCCCACCAGCGACAACAGGGCGGCAGCCGCGCCCAGTGAGGCGCCCAGCCGACCCCACTGCTCCAACAGGCGACCCGATCGGCGGCCCGATCGGCGAGCCATGCGATCACCAATGCGGGCCAGCGCCGCGTAGCAGAGGATTGCGACCACGACGATCGCCGCGAGCGCTGCCCACAGCGCGCCGACGTCGAGCACGTCCGACGACTCATACCCGTAGATGCCGACGTCGAACGCGCGGCCCTCGATCGCGATGGCCAGCGGCATCTGCGCGACGGCCAATGATGCCGCCATCATCGCCAGCGGCGACCTCACCAACCACACCAGCCCGCCACCGAGCAGGGCGATCACGGCGCTGACGATGAACGCGCCCAGCGCCTGCTGGTCCGCATTGCCCAGCTCGTCGAGCATGAGTCCAACGCCCACGCCCACCAAGACGATCGCCGCCCCAGCGAAGCCGTCAGACAGCGGTCGCTGATCCGCCTGGTCCGTCCACCATGACAGCCCAGCGGAGACCGTGCCCATCGCCAGCGGCAGCGGCAACGCCCACCAGAGCGCACCGCCGTCGTGCGCCAGCGCCGTCAACAGCAGCGCGCCCACAAGCAGGATCGACACGCCGAAGTACGATCCCGCATCGGCGAGCCGGCTCGCGCGACGTTTGGCCGGGCCGCGCGAATGCTCCCACGCGACAATCGCATCAGCCGCGGCATCGTCGAGCAGTCTCGCCTCGTGCCAGCGAGACAACACCGCCTGCCACTCCTCGCGTTGTCCGGACGACGCCATCTCCACGCCCTCCACGTTCTTGACCACAGCTTGCGGCAACGCGCAGCCTAGAGTGGACTCATGCAATCTGCGCCTGCGTCGATCGTCCGCGCCTACGACATTCGCGGCGTCGTGCCCGACCAGCTCGACGAATCGGTCGTACGGCGCATTGGACAAGGCTTTGGCCAGTGGTTGCGCGCACGCGGCGACCGCTCAGCCGTCGTTGGGCGCGACGCGCGGGTCAGCTCGCCGACGCTCTATGAGGCCGCCATCGAAGGCATACGACTCTCGGGCATCGATGTCCACGCGGCCGGTCTCGCGCCGACGCCCGTGATCGGTTGGGCAGTGGATCGGATGCGGCTGGGCGGCGGACTGATCGTCACCGCGAGTCATAACCCACCCCAGTTCAACGGCTGCAAGCTGCTCGCCGAGGGCGCCGCGCCGCTCCTCCCCGACGAGATTGCAACCGTTGCGTTCGCCCCCTTGCAGGCGTCGACCGTTCGCGGACGTCGATTCGAGATCGACTCCATCGCGCCGTACCTGGACATGCTGTGGCAGCGGTTCGGCCGCACGACCGACATCGTGGCGGCCATCGATCCCGGCAACGGCGTCACGGGGCTCACGGCGCCGCAGGCTCTGCTCGCGGCGGGCGCGCGACTGCACGCGATCCGAGCGACGCCGCGTCCGCTGGCTGGCGTCGCCGCCGATCCACAGGACCCAGCGACCCTGCGTCCGCTGGCCAGCGTCACCCGCGCGCTGGACGCGGCGCTGGGCATCGCCTGGGACGGTGACGGCGACCGTATCGGCGTACTCGACGATCTCGGCCGCCGCTACGAAGCCGACTGGCTCACCGCCGTGCTGGCTCGCCCAATGATCGCCCGCCGCCCCGGCGCCTCGGTGTTGCTCGACCAGAAATCCAGCAGCAGCGTCGTGGACGACATCCGCCAACGCGGCGGCGAGCCGCTGTTGTCGCGCACGGGCTACTCGTTCTTCCGACATCGAATGCGCGAACAGGAGCTGGGCTTCGGCGGCGAAACCAGTGGGCACATCATGTTCGGCCCCGATTATCGAGCGGGCGAGCACGCGCCCTGGATCGACGACGGCGTCTACGCCGCCTGCTCGCTCTTGGCTTACCTCTCCGCGCGCGGACACACGCTGGCCGAGGAGATGGCGCAGATTGAGCCGCGTCCGATCTCGCCTGAACTGCGCTTGCCCTGTCCCGACGACCGCAAGGCCAGCATCGCTGACGCCGTCGGCGACTGGTTCGCCGAGCGCAACCCAGGGTCGATCATCGACCCCAGCGACGGCGCGCGCGTACAACTCTCCGACGGCTGGCTACACGCACGAGCGTCCAACACAGCGCCAGCGCTCAGCCTGCGCTTCGAAGCCACCAGCGAGGCGGCCTACCGAGAGCTCGCGGAGCAGATCCAGGCGGCGCTGGCCCAACATCAGATCGTCGCGGGGGTTGATCAGATCGATGCCCCGCCTACAGTGGGGCCGCAGCCGATCATCTGACGTACAGCTCGACTGAGAGCGCGGCGGCCAACTCGCGGATCACTACAGGCGGCTCGTCCTCGATCACGAGCTGCATCCGGACGGCCGTCACGTTGGCGGCCAGAGACTGCTCAGCTTCCAGCACAGCTCGCATAGCGACCAAGCTGAATACCGCCTGACGGAGCTCGTGCGGCTCCACGCCGCGCGGCCGCACTTCTACGATCAAGACGTCTGGCGATGCGTCTGGCAATGCGCTGTGCGCGCCGATGAACGCCACATCCGCTTCATGGCCAGAGGGAAACCACCACTCGGTGTGAGCCAGCGCACCGACGGGGGCACCGAGCACCTCGCCATGCGCGGCCGCCCACTCCTTGAGCGCCCGATGCGCCGAGCTTTCTGGCGTGCCCGCCTGCGTCTTGGTCGGTGGCAGACCGAAGGCGTAAATGCCAACCGAGACCCAGTCGTACGATTGCATCGCCGACAACCGGCCATGCGCTCCATGCGCCACATGCACGGCGTCGCGCGTATGATCACGCACGCCCGACTCCAGCAGCAGGCGTAAATCCGGCGCATTGGGATCGCGCCTCGCCAGCCGACGCTGCATCCCGTCCGCCACACGGTCCAGATCGAAATGATCCGACAGCACAGCCAGACGCCGACGGGCCGCAGCGGGGTCCGCTGCCCGCCCCTGGCGGGCGGACTTCGTCAGCAAGCGAAACAGCGACCGCTGCAGGTCGATCTCGGACGCTGGTCGGAACATGGCGGTAGGTTAGGCGAACGGTACGGCGCAGTGAGGGATTTGCCGTTGACGAGCGTGCCCCTGGAGATCTTCCGTGCCTACGACATTCGCGGCCGCGCCGTGGGCGGGGACGCGCCGCTGACGCCTGAGCTGGCGAAACAGATTGGGCTGGCCTACGCCGACTACCTCCCGCCCGCAGCGCGGGCGGTCGTGGGCGGTGACCAACGCGCCACCACGCCGGCGCTGATGGAGGCCGTCACCGAGGGGTTGTTAGCCGGCGGGATCGATGTAGTCGAGTTGGGGCGCGCGCCGTCACCGCTGGTCTACTGGGCATCCGCTCGACTGCATCCAGAGCGCTCGACGGGCGGTGTGGTCGTCACCGCTTCCCACAATCCGCTCAGCGACAATGGGCTCAAGCTGCTCGAGCCTGGCGGCCTGCCGCTGCTACCGGACGCGATCCAGTCGATCGCCAGGCGGGTGGTGCACGGGTTGCACCCGAGACCAGGTCGGGGTCATCGCTCGACCTGGGATGCAAAGCTCGACTATCTCGCCAGCCTGTCTGAGCGCTTCGCGCTGGCGCGACCGATGCTGGTCGCCATCGATCCTGGCAACGGTATTGCCTCAGCGACGGCTGAGCGCGCGCTGCGGGTGATTGGGGCAGATGTCACTGCGTTGAACGACGATCCAGATGAACCCCACCCACCGCATCCAGCCGATCCGCAGCATGCCGCCAACGTCGAGCAGCTCGCTGTATTCGTTCAGGACAGCGGCGCTGAGCTGGGCTTCGCCTTCGACGGCGACGGCGACCGGCTAGGGCTGGTCGACGGGCTCGGCCGCCGTGCCGCTCCCGACCTGGTACTGGCGCTGCTCGCGCAGGACTGGCTGGCATCGCATCCCAGCGCCTCCATCCAGGTCGATGTCAAGACGTCGCGAGCCGTGATCGAACACATCGACGCGCTCGGCGGACGCGCCGTCTTCGGCCCAGTCGGACACTCGCTCGCCAAGCACGCGATGCTGCAGCGCGGCATTGACTTCGGCGGCGAGGCCTCGACTCATTACTACTATCGACTCAACGAATTCGAGCGGCCGGCGCAGATCACGGATGATGCCGTCCGAACCGCCTGTCGGATCACGCAACTCGCCGCCCGAACACCATTGACGCCGCTGCTGGACGCGATTCCGCGCTATCCGATTTCGCCAGAAGTGAAGATCGCCTGCGCCGACGCCGTCAAACACATCACAGCGGCGGCGGTCGCTCAGGCCGCCAGACAGCGCTGGCCGACCAACGAGCTGGACGGCGCGCGCATCGATCTGTCTGCGGAAACGCCAGGCGCCTGGTGCTTGGTCCGCGCCTCCAACACCACCCCCTATCTGACAGTGGTGGTGGAAGCCTCGAACCTGGATGGATATGAACGCGCGCAGCGGCTGGCCGCCGCGCTGCTCGCGGAGCACGGACTCGATCCATCGCCGCTACTCAGTCAGCCACCGCTGCTCTGAACTCCGCCGCCTTCGGGCGGGGCAGCTCGAATGCATCCGCCAACAGCTCGTACGAGTGCACGCGGGCGGCGAAGTCGTAGGTGATCGTCAGCACGATGAACTCGTCCACGTCGTAGTCGGCGGCGAGACGCTCCAGCCGCTCCCGCACACGCTCTGGCGAGCCGTGGATACTACGCGTCTGCATGTAGCCCAGATAGTCCAGCTCCGGCTGCGAGTAGGGAAAACTGAGCGCCTCTTCGACGGACGGAATTCCGCCGCGCATGCCGCGGTTTCCCTTGATGCGCCAGCACCAGCGGCTCCAGCAGAGCCGCTCCGCTTCCTCGTCCGTCTCGGCGACCGTGACCGAGACGCCCAGAGAGGCGCGCGGCTCGGCGTTAACGGGCGACGCCTGGAAGCGTTCACGATACTTGCGCACGACCTGCTCGCCGCCCTCTGGCGAGATGAAGTGCGCGAAGCATGCGACCAGCCCAACTCGGCTGCGACGTGTCCGCCGTAGTGCGACGAGCCCAGCAACCAGAGCTCAGGCATCGGCGCGCCGGGCGGCGCCGCGCGCACTTCGCGGTACTGATGATCGGGCGGCAGATCGTCGGCCAGCCAGCCGTAGAGGTCGAGCAGCTGCTCGGGGAAGTGGTCGATCCCCAGCGCGCCCGGCCCGTGCACGAGCGCGCGAGCGGTGCGGCCATCTGAGCCTGGCGCGCGCCCGACGCCCAGGTCGATGCGGCCGGGGAACTGCGTGGTGATTGTGCGGAAGTTCTCGGCTACTTTGAGCGAGCTGTAGTGCGGCAGCATGATGCCGCCCGATCCGACGCGGATCTGCTCTGTCCGCCAGGCGACCTGCGGAATCAAGACTTCGGGCGAGGCGCAGGCCAGCGAGCCAGCGTTATGGTGCTCAGCCAGCCAGTAGCGCGCATAGCCCAACCGATCGCAGGCCTGGGCGAGCGCGAACGTCTCATTGATCGCGTCCGCTGCCGAGCCGCCGTCACGGATCGGAATCTGATCGAGCACGCCGAGCCGAATCGCGTTGGCCATGAGCGCAGCCTACAACTGCACACAAGCCGTCCAGCACCAGGCTCGCCTAAGCTGAAGCGGTATCGCCCCATTCTGGAGTCAACCATGACCGAACGGTCCGACGCCCCGACCATGCCGACGGTTCCAGTGAGCAGCCGTGCGGCGAACGCCGCTCGCGACGCGTGGGACAGCTTTCCAGCCCTGCACACGGCCAACGCCATGACCCAGAACGCGCCGGCCAGCAATGCCACAGCCTGGGGACTCTCGGAGCAGGCGCCGCTCAGCAATCTGCCGCCGATCTCGCTCGGCGGCGGCATTCCCGACGCGGATACGCAGCCCCGCGGCCAACTGCTCGCCGCCATGCAGCGGGTGCTCGACACGCCCGGCGACGCTCCGCTGGTATACGGCGGTCCGCAAGGATTCGAACCGCTGCGCGAGGAGATCGGCCGCTACTTCGCCCGCAACCATCCCGCTCAGCCCGGTGCCGACTGGTACCTGCTCACCAACGGCGCGGCCGGCGCGATCGAGGCGATCTGCGCTGCATTCATCGACCCCGGCGATGTGATCATCACCGAGATTCCCACCTTCGCCGGATCGCTACGGACAATGCGCGGCAAGCAGGCGGAAGTCGTCGGGGTGGGCATGGACGACGAGGGCATTCGCTTGGACATGCTCGAATCGACGCTCGCTCGGCTCCAGGCCGACGGTCGCAACGTCAAGCTGATCTACACCCAGCCGACCTTCCACAATCCGACCGGCCGAACCATGACCCTACAGCGACGGCTGGAGCTGATTGAGCTGGCGGCGCGACGCCGTGTCCTGCTGATGGAAGATCACGCCTACTCCGAGCTCCACTTCGCCGCTCCACCACCGCCCACGCTGTCCGAACTGACCGACGGCTACGGCGTCCTGAGCGTGGGCACGTTCTCGAAGGTGATCGCGACCGGCCTGCGCGTCGGCTGGGTGCAGGCCCGTCCCGACTGGGTGCAGGCGATGGTCCCCGCCCGCTTCGACATGGGCAACAGCCCCCTGCTGCATCGGATGCTGCACGAATACATGGTGCGCGGCGACTTCCACACGCATGTCGAGGAGATGCGCCAACTGTATGCACTCAAGGCGCGGACGCTCGCTGGGGCACTCGAGCCGTACCAGGAGCCCTACTACGAGGTCACCGAGCCGATGGGTGGATTCTTCCTGTGGCTGCGGCTGCGCAGCGGCCTGAGCGCCGACCTCGTCCGCGACGAGGCGGCGCGCGATGGGCTCAGCTTCGCCTCGGGCAACCGCTTTTACCCCAGCGGGAACGGCGGCGAGGACGGTGAGTCGCTGCGGCTGGCCTATTCCTGGCCGCCGACGTCGTCGCTGGAAGATGCCGCCGAACGTCTGGGCCGCGCATTCCACCGCGCCGCCAACGGCCGCTAGCCGTCGCAGCGCCACCGTGTCTTGCGGCCAACCATCCTCGCGCCGCGCGCTGCTCGACGGCCGCGAGATCATCTACGAACTGCATCGCAGTCCGCGACGACGCAAGAACGTCTCGTTCATCGTTGAACAGCAACACCTGCGCGTACTCGCACCCAAACGCACGACCTTGCGCGCCCTCGACGAGATCCTCCAGCGGCGCACCGAGTGGATCCTGCAGCGCTTGGATGCACAGACACCGCCGCGCCTACGCGATCAGATCCGTGACGGCGGCGTACTACCGCTGCTAGGCGTGTCCACTCCAGTCATCTTCGGTCACGGACCGAGTCGGCTCGAAGCTGACCACTTGCTCGTGGATGCAGCCGCGCCCGATCCGACGTCCCAGGCCGAGGCCTGCTTGCGGCAGCTCGCCCGCCAGCATTTCCAGGACCGCGTCGAGCACTGGGCGCCGTGTGTTGACGCCCGACCGCAGCGTCTGCAGGTACGCGATCAGAAAACGCGCTGGGGCAGCGCCTCAGCGCGAGGCACGCTCAGTCTCAACTGGCGGCTGATCTTCGCCACGCTCGAGATCGTCGATTACGTCGTCGTGCACGAACTCTGCCATTTCCACCAGCCCAACCACAGCGCCGCCTTCTGGCGGCTGATCGCCTCTCATCTGCCCGACTATGCCGACCAGCGTGGCGCACTGCGTCAGATCGAGGACAGCTTGATCTGGTAGCGCAGTTTCGTCGCTCCAGCGCAGGAGCGGCGTATGTCAGTCCGAGGCGGCTTCGGCGGCGGGCTCCTGCAGAAATGCGGGAACCTCCTGGCCAGCGTCGCGGAAGGCTTTGGCAAGGACGTCAGTACGGCTGAACGAGACCGCACCGCCGCCCGACGCGACCCATTCCTGTGTGCCCCGCACCGACTCGATCTGGCCCTGGAAGCGCGGCGCGACGTAGCGGGCGAAGAGCTCGTAGGAGCGGCGGATACCCTCGCGGCTGGCCCACTCATGCGCGAGCATCATCAACCCACCGAATCCGCCTGAGTTTTCCTGCAGGGCCTCGATCGCCTCGATCGCGTCGTCGGGCGTGCCGATGATCGCGCCGCCGGTCGCGACAGCGCCCTCAGGCGTTTCGGCCGTACCCGGCAGCACGGCGCCCAGCGTGTCGCGGAAGTAATCGAGCTGCCAGGCGCGCCAGCCTTCGCGGCACTCGGCGAACGCCTGTTCACGGGTTTCGGCGATATACATCGGAATCACCAGTCGCCACTTGTTGCGGTCAACCAGCGTGCCCTCGCGCTCAGCAATCTGCTCGACCTCTTGCCACTGACCTTCCAGGTTGGAACGGCCGCCGGGCAGATACACGCCGATGCTCAGCATGCCGATCCCGTACTTGCCCGCGGTCACACGGCCAGCCGGGCTGACCGTCGAAGCGACCGCCATCTCGAAATGCGGCTTCGTGTAGGGCGAGAGCTGCAATCGCGCGTCGTTCAGTTCGAACCAGTCCGTCTTCATGTTGACCGGGTCGTCCTGCTGGAGCAGCGCGAAGATCGCCTGCATCGACTCGTCCATGCGCTGGCGCTGGAGCAGCGGGTCGATGCCCATCATCCGCGCATCCGACGACAATGCGCCTGGCCCGACGCCCATCATCACCCGGCCGCGAGTCATATGATCGAGCTGGATCATGCGGTCGACCACCATCAGCGGGTGGTGATACGGCAACGAGACCACACCTGTGCCGAGCCTGATGTTGCTGGTGCGCTCGGCCGCCGCCGCGATGAACACCTCAGGCGATGCGATCAGTTCCCAACCGGCCGAGTGGTGCTCACCGATCCAGGCCTCGTCGTAGCCCAGTTGATCGAGCCACTCGATCAACTCCAGATCGCGGTGGATCGCTAGCGACGGATTTTCGCCGACGCGGTGGAAGGGCGCCATGAAAATACCGAAGTCCATTCGTCCATTCGTCGCCATCTCGTCCCCCTGACATGCCTGGGCTCCTGCGCCGACCAAGTCGGCGTTACCTTGTGCACGAGTGTAGCCACCGAGCAACCACAGCCCCACCTGTCGGAGACAGCAGGCGCGAGATGACCACTTCTCCCTACTACCAACGCCGCACCACCCGCTTCGATCCCACGCTCAACTGGCGCGATGCGTACGCATCGCGCCTGGCGACGCCGGAAATGGCCGCCGCTCGGTTCCAGTCGGGCGACCACCTCTGGATGCCACCGGGTCATGCCTCGCTGCCGATCCTGGAGGCCCTGGCGGGGCGCAAGGACGAACTGGCAGATGTGGAGGTGCGCGCCGTGATCGTGCCCGACGCCGGCTGGTTCACCGAAGACATGATGGAGGCTTTCAAACTCGCGCCGCAGTTCGGCACGCTGTTCGACCGCCACGCCGTCAACAGCCGCGTCGCCGACTACCACCCCTACTGGCTGGTCGGCATTCATAAGGCCTGGGACGCGCGGCGCGGCGACGGCGAGGCCTGGCCGATCGACGTACTGCAGATCCGCTGCTCAGCGCCCAACGAGGCTGGCTACGTCTCGCTCGGCGGTTCGGTCTGGGATGGCGTCACATCAGCCAAACGCGCCAAGACGGTGATCGCCGAAGTCAACGACAACGTGATCGAGTCCTTCGGCGACTCCTGGCTACATGTGTCAGAGATCGACTGCTTCGTCCCGGCAGATTCACCGGTCGTGGTTAATCTCGAACATCCCGAACCCAATGAGGTCGATATGAGCATCGCCCACTATGTCAGCAGCCTCGTGCAGGACGGCGACTGCATCCAGGTGGGCGTCGGCTCGCACACCGGCGCCCTGCCGCGTCTGGGCGCGTTCGACGAGCGCGAAAACCTCTCGTACTTCGCTGAGCTCACAGTCGAGGGTCTGGTGCCGTTGGTCGAGCGCGGCGTGATCACCGGCAAGTACTCCGACACGCATCCCGACAAGTTCGTCGCCACGGTGATCGGCAACACCCCCGACGAACATGCGGTTGTCCACCGCAACCCACACTTCGAGACTTACAGCATCGAGTACTTGCTCGACCCGCGTCAGATCGCGCGCAACGAGAACATCGTGGCGATCAACGGCGCGCTGACGATGGACCTGTCTGGCCAGATCGGCGTGCACACCATCGGCCCGCGCGTATACGCAGGCGTTGGCGGACACCTCGCCTTCGCGATGGGCGCCTACCTCGCCCCCACAGGCCGCTACGTCACCGTGATGCCGTCGACCAGCCGCGACGGCGCGATTTCGACGATCATGCCACAGTTCGAGCCTGGCCAGATTGTCACCGTGCCGCGCGACATCGCTGACACGGTCGTGACCGAATACGGGATTGCGCGCCTCTTGGGCAAGACCGTGCGCCAACGCGCCGACGAACTGATCGCCATCGCGCACCCCGACTTCCGAGCCGAGCTCCGCCGCGAAGCGCAGCGGCTGTTCTACCCCTAGCCAGCTAGACAGCCAGACAGCTAGGCATGTTCGCGCACCCACTCGCCGATGCGCTCGATCGCCTGCTGTCCCTCCGGCAGCATCGACGCAAACGCCTGCCAGACATGGAACATGTCGTCCCACAGCTCATCCACGACCTCGACTCCGGCGGCGCGGGCCCGTTCGGCCACGCGCGTCGTGTCGCGAGCGATCATCTCGACCGCGCCGGCCTGCAAGAGCAGCGGCGGGATCTCGGTGTACTCGGCGAACACGGGCGAGAGCAGCGGGTCGCGGCGGTCGGCCTCGCCGGCGTACAGCGCGGCCCACTCCTGCGACGCGGTAATCGCCACCGAGTTATCGGGAATCGTCGGGTCGTCGTGACCGAACGCCCTGAGCTCGTCGGGGCTGGCTGCGAGATCGGCCCACGGCGACAGACAGACACCGCCCGTCGCCTGGCGGACGCCGCGCTCCCGCGCGGCGATCAATGTCGCCAGCGTCAGACCGCCGCCGGCTGAGTCGCCGCCAACGAACACCGCCTCCGCCTCCGACGGGCCGTCAGCGCCGTTCGCCCAGACGAACTCCAGTCCCGCGACGGCGTCGTCGACCGCTGCCGGGAAGGGATGCTCGGGCGCGAGCCGATAATCGAGGCTCAGGGCCACGCAGCCGGCCGCGCGGCAGATATCGGCGACCAGCCGCCGATGCGTGCGGATCGATCCCAGCACGTAGCCGCCACCGTGCACGTAGAGCAACCGCCGCTGAGGATCGGCGCCGGGCAGCGTCGTCCACTCGCCGGGCACGCCATTGACATCGACGGCGGTCAGCATGACATCGTCTGGCATTGGGAAGGCGAAGCCCTCCTCCATAGCCGCGCGCTGCGCTTCGAGCGACGGCGCGCCGTCGATCATGGCGGTGGCCTGTGCGCGCATAGCCTCAACGACCTGGTAATACTCCTGCGAAGGCATGGCGTCCCTTTCCTGAACAGTCTCAGCCGCTGTCGCAGCCGCCCGCAGCCAGCAACGGGCTGGGCCGGCTAGGCGTGCTGACGGATGAACTCGCCGATGCGCTCGATCGCCTGCCGCCCCTCCGGCAGCATCGGCGCGAACTGGTGCCAGACGTGGAACATCTCGTCCCACACCTCTTCGCTCACATCCACGCCGGCTGCTCGGGCTTGCTCGGCGACTCGAGTCGTGTCCGCCAGCAGCACTTCAGCGTCGCCGACCTGCAAGAGTAGCGGCGGCAAACTGGCGAAATCGGCGTAGAGCGGCGAGGCCAGCGGATCCTCAGCGTCCGCGCCAGCCAGGTACTGCGAGGCCATCCCCGCGACCATGCCGGAGTCGGTGATCAACGGGTCGGCCTGAGCGCGAGTCTGGATGGTCTCGCCGGTGATGGCGAGGTCGGTCCAGGCGGAAATCCCGATCGCCGCGTTGGGCTGCTCGAGGCCGCGCTCGCGCGCTGCCAGCAGCGTCGCCAGTGTCAGGCCGCCGCCGGCCGAGTCGCCAGCAACGAAGACCGCGTCCGCCGCGCCAGGCCCGTCGGGACCATTGGTCTGGACAAACTTGAGCCCCTCGACCGCATCGTCCACCGCGGCAGGAAAGGGATGTTCGGGCGCGAGCCGATAATCGAGATTCAAGACGGCGCAGCCGCCGGCCCGGGCGATGTCCTCACACAGGCGGCGATGTGTCACCGGCGAGCCAATCACATAGCCGCCGCCGTGGACATACAGCAGGCGCCGCTTCGCATCCGACTCCGCCACCGTGACCCATTCGCCCGGGACTCCATTAGCGTCGACGGGGGCGATCGTCGCCGCCTCCGTCGACGGGAACGCGCTCGCCTCCATACCCGCGCGCATCTCCTCGAGCGTCGGATCACCCTGTCCCAACGGGCGCTCGGCAAGCAGCCCCAACACCTTCTGCAGTTCCGCTGATGCCATGAGCGCCTTCCTTCATCGTTGATCATTCGCGTTGCTGCGTAGGCTAGCGATGTCCGTGCGCGATACTGTGCACGTTCGAACTTGCTGCATCAGCCGATCTCGTTCATTCCAGGTCACTGAGCCAGGCCACAGAGCCAGGTCACTGAGGAGTCCATCATGCGCCTACTCGCTCCGCCCAACGCCGCCACGCTGGCAGGCCAGATTGAGGCAATCAGAGCGCTCGAAGCCGACGGCTTCGCCGGCGCGTTTCTGTCCTCGATGGGTCACGACGCCATGACCGTACTCGCGCTCGCGGCTGAGGTCACCTCAGAGATCGAGCTGGGCACATACGTCGTGCCGACCTACACGCGGCATCCGGTGGCCATGGCGCAGCAAGCGCTGGCGACCAACGCCGCCGCGGGCGGGCGCTTCACACTGGGACTCGGACTCTCCCACAAAGTGGTGATCGACGATGCCTGGGGGCTCGACTTCTCCAACGTCGTCCAACACATGCGCGAGTACCTCGAGGTGCTACAACCGCTCATGCGAGGCGAAGTCGTCCAGCATGAGGGTGAAGCGTTCCGGGTGCGCGCGCAGGTCGCTCTGTCGGACTGCGATCCGCCATCGGTGGTCGTCGCCGCGCTCGGTCCGCAGATGCTCCGGGTGACGGGTCGCCTCGCCGACGGCACGGCGCTCTGGCTGGCTGGCCCGAAGTGGATCAAAGACGTCGTGATCCCGGAACTGGGCGGCGCCGCCCGCGCGGAGGGCAAACCCGACCCACGCATCATCGCTGGCGTCCCGATTGCGGTGACCGTCGACCACGACGGCGTCCGCGAGCGCATCGCCCACGCATACGCGATGTACAACACGTTGCCCTCCTACCAACGCGTGATCCAGGGCTCGGGTGCCCAAGACCCAGCCGGCGTCTCCATCATCGGTTCCGAAGAGGAAGTCGAGCGCGAGCTGCTGCGCTGGCGTGAGATCGGCGTGACCGACTTCTTCGCCGCCTGCGAAGGCATCGACGCCGCTGAACGCCGCCGTACGCGAGAATTCCTGGCCGCGCTCGCGCCCAGTCTGCGGTAGCTAGCCTGTGCCTCAGAGTTCACGTCGCCAACACGTCGCCAACAAGGAGCACCGCATGGCCGTCTACCTCGAAGTCCGACACCGGATCAAGCCGATCACCAACACCGCCTTCGATCTGTTCGTCGATTTCTACGCCGAGACCGTCGTCCCAGCTATGGATCGCCACGGCATCGACCTGATCGGCGCTTGGAAAATGACCGGTGGCGAAATGGGCTGGGATATCTCACTCCACCGCTACGAGAGCATGGCGCACGCCGAGGAGTGCCTCAACGCGCTGGGACAGGACCGGGCGCTCTGGGGCGCAGTCGAGAAGCTGCGGGGCGAACTCGAGATTGAGGAGACCACCAAGTTCGCAAACAGCGTCTCCTACGCGACGGACACACGGCTCAACGCCGCCCGCAACGCCGCTCCCGAGCAGTCGCGCCAATACATGCTGGCCGTGCTGCAAACCGTGAGTGGCGGTCTGCTTCCGACCATTGAAGGCGTCGACGGTCTGGTCGACCGCATGGAGAGTGCTAACGCGCTGCAGCTAGTGACCGCCTACGCCTCACGCACTGGTCGATCGGGCGAGCTGACCGACCTCTGGATCATCCCCAAGGGACCAGCTGCGATGCTGCAGTACCGGCCAGGCGATCCTCTCCACGAGATCATCGGCCCGCTTCGCGCGCATGCGCCGGAGGAAGAAATCTACTTCCTCAATCCGCTGCCCTACTCGAAGTTGCAGTAGCCGTGCAGCTGCCTACGTAACCATCCGACGCACGATCTCATACGTCAGCTCGACGCCCATATTGAGGTTCTCGATCGTCATGTGTTCGTCGTTGCCATGAAAGCCGGCTGCCTCTTCCGGACTCAATAACACGGGGATAAACCCATAGGCGGGGATTCCCTGCTGCCGTAGGAAGCGATTGTCGGTCCCGCCGACACAGGTCGAGGGCACGACCGTCGCGTCCTCGACCGCTTCGTTCACCACCGCCTCGATGGTCCGATACAACTCGGTATCCCAATCGACTTCGACGGGTTGATCCTGATCCCAACCGGAGAACTCCACTTCGATACGCTCGTCGTCGATCACCGAGATGACCTGTTGGCGCCAATCTTCGCGGTCCTGGCCTGGCAGCAGGCGGCAGTCGATCACAGCTTCCGACTTGGCCGGGATCACATTCGCCTTGATGCCGCTGTTGATCATCGTCACGTTCAGCGTGTTGATGAACATCGCGTGCGTCCCCGGATGGTCGGTGATCAGCGCCGCCAATTCGTCGGCGTCCTCGACGGGTGGGATATGCCCTTCCTCGATCAGTCGGTCGAGCCAGATCTGGGTCGAGGGCGTGATTGTCACCGGTCGCTCCCAGGCGGCCAATTTCGCGAGCGCGTTGACCAAATGCACGGCCGAGTTGTCGTAGTGCGGCCGTGAACCGTGTCCGGGCGTCCCCACGGAGGTCAGCTTGAGCCAGCAGATGTCCTTCTCGTTCGTGGCGACTGAGAAGATATTCGCTTCCTGACCCATCAGCTGGGTCGAGCCGGCGCCGCCTTCCGACAGCTCGAACTCCACATCGACGAGGTCCGGGCGGTGCTTGCAGAGCCAGTCCATACCCCACACGGAACCGGCCTCCTCATCCGGCACGCCGCAGAAGACGAGGTCGCGCGTCAGCGCTACGTTTTGACGCTTCAGCAGCAGCATCGTCATCAGATGCATGATCCCGCAGCCCTTCATATCGACTGCGCCGCGCCCGTAGATCTTGCCGTCCTCGATATAGCCCTCGAAGGCCGGCTTGGTCCAGTAAGCATCCTCGACGGGGACGACGTCGGTGTGGTTGCAGAGCATCATCGGCCGTTTGGAGCCGTCGCCCCGCAGCCAGGCGAAGACCGCCTCACGCTCGGGCTGGATCTCGACGTACTCCACCTCCATCCCGGCCTCAGCGAGGATGCCGCCCAGCCAGCGCGCCGCCGGCTTCTCGTTGCCCGGCGGATTCGATGTGTCGATCTGGAGGTACGCGACGAAACATTCCAACGCCTCGTCGAACGTCGCTTGCCAATTGATCGCGCTATTGCCGACACCGCTCGTGGTCATGGATTGCTTCTCCTTGATTCGGAGGGTAACGGGACAGGCGTCGGAAGCGGACGTGGCCGCAGGCAAGGCCGTTCGTGGAGTGCGGCGCGCCAACTCGGCGTATATGGAAGGCGCTACGATACGGAACATATGATCCAGACCACAGCCTCAGCGACTGTGCTCGACGGCTTCCACCATCTGGTGCGAGACTGGTTCGCCTCGCGCTTCGGCGAGCCGACCTTTGCCCAGGTCGACGGTTGGCCAGCGATTCGCTCGGGCGCGGACTGTCTGATCGCCGCGCCGACCGGATCGGGCAAGACGCTGACCGCCTTTCTCTCGGGCATCGACGAGCTGATTCGCGAAGGTGAGCGCGACGCGCTGCCCGACGAAGTACGCATCCTCTACATCTCGCCGCTGAAAGCGTTGTCCAACGACATCCGTCGCAACCTTGAGGAGCCGCTGACCGAAATCCGCTCGCTCGCGCAAGAGCGCGGCGTCGACCTCCCGCGCATCCGCATGGGGCTGCGCACTGGCGACACCAGCCAGGCTGAGCGGCAGGCGATCGTCAAGCGTCCCCCGCAGATTCTGATCACCACGCCCGAGTCGCTCTACCTGATGCTCACCGCCAAGCGCTCGCGCGAAATCCTGCGCACGGTCCGAACCGTGATCGTGGATGAGATCCACGCCGTCGTGCGCGACAAGCGCGGATCGCATCTGGCCGTATCGCTGGCCCGGCTTGACCACGTCGCCGACCGCCGGCCGACGCGCATCGGCCTCTCGGCGACGCAGAAGCCGATGGAGGAGATCGCCGCCTTTCTCACCGGCCTGGACCAGTCCGGGCAGCCGCTACCTTGCCGCATCCTCGACCTGGGGCATCGCCGTGAACTGACCGTGTGGATCGAGACCACAGACGCGCCCCTGCAGGCGCTGGCCACGCACGAGCACTGGGGCGCGGTCTACGACCGCCTCGCGGAACTGATCCTGCAGCATCGCACGACGCTGATCTTCGTAAATCGGCGCTCACTCGCAGAGCGAATGGCGCACGAACTGGGACTCCGCATTGGCAAGGAACACGTCTCGGGACATCACGGATCGCTCTCCAAGGAACGCCGCCATGCGATGGAACAGCGGCTCAAATCGGGCGACCTCCGGGCGGTGGTGGCGACGGCCTCGCTGGAGCTGGGAATCGATATCGGCTCGGTCGACCTCGTCTGCCAGATCGGTTCGCCGCGCCGCATCGCCACCTTCTTGCAGCGTGTCGGACGTTCGGGACACGCACTCGGCCTGGTGCCGCACGGCGCGCTCTTTCCGACTTCGTTGGACGAGCTGGTCGAGTGCGCGGCGATGGTCCGCGCGGTTGAGCGCGGCGCGCTCGACCGCATCCGACAGCCGTTCGCGCCGATCGAGGTGCTCGCCCAGCAGATCGTGGCCGAGACGGCTGCGGCAGACGAGTGGCGCGAAGACGACCTCTACAGTCTGATGCGACGCGCAGCGCCCTACCGCACGCTCGCCCGTGCAGCCTTCGACGAGACCATTGAGATGTTGGCGAACGGCGTCGGCGAGGCTGGCGGACGTTCACAACCGCTGATCCATCGCGACCGCATCAACGGCGTGGTGCGACCGCGCCGCGCTGCGCGGCTGACCGCCATCGTCAATGGCGGCACGATCCCCGAGACCGGCGACTATCGCGTGATCAAGGAGCCGGAGGGCACGTTCGTCGGCACAGTCAACGAGGACTTCGCGATCGAGACCGCGGCTGGCGACATCTTCCTGCTCGGAAGCACGTCGTGGAGGATTCGCCGCGTCGAGAACAAGGGCGTCGTCCGCGTGGAAGATGCGCACGGCGCGCCGCCCACAATCCCCTTCTGGCTCGGCGAGGCGCCGGGCCGCAGCATCGAGCTCTCCGCCGAGGTCGGCCTGCTGCGCCGCGAGGTTGGCGCGCTCGCGGACGATCCAGAGTCGGCGTCGATGACACTGCAGCGTGAGTGCCACATGTCAGCGATCGCCGCCGAACAGATGGTGGAGTATCTCGCCAACACCCAGGCCGCGCTGCAGGTGATGCCCTCCGATACCGATATCGTCTTCGAGCGGTTCTTCGACGAAGGCGGCGGACAGCAGCTCGTCGTGCATGCGCCATTCGGCTCGGGCGTCAACCGAGCCTGGGGGCTCGCGCTACGCAAGCGCTTCTGCGTCCGCTTCGACTTCGAGCTGCAGGCCGCGGCCAACGAGGAGGGCATCCTACTCTCACTCGGCCCAACGCAGTCGTTCCCACTCGAAGAGGCCTTCGCGTATTTGCAAGCGAACAACGCCGAGCAGTCGCTGCGCCAGGCAGTGCTCTATGCGCCATTCTGGAACACGCGCTGGCGCTGGGCGGCGACCCGCGCGCTGGCGGTCCCACGTCGACGGGCTGGCAAAGCAGTGCCTCCATACCTGCAGCGGATGATCGCCGACGACCTGCTCGCCGCCGTGTTCCCCGCCCAGGTCGGCTGCCAGGAGAACCTGGCCGGGCCGCTCGAAGTACCCGACCACCCGCTGATCGCGCAGACGATGGACGACTGTCTGCACGAGGCGGTCGACACCGACGCGCTGATCGGCGTGCTCGAGCGGATCGAGCGCGGCGAGATTCGCCTCCACGCGCGTGACACCGTGACGCCGTCGGCGATGGCGCAGAGCGTCCTCAATGTCGGACCCTACGGCTTTCTCGACGACGCGCCGCTGGAGGAGCGTCGCGCCCGTGCCGTGATGTCGCGGCGGACGCTGCCGAACGAACAGCGCGACCTCGGCCAGCTCGATCTGGGCGCCATCGAGCGGGTACAGGAAGAGGCGTCCCCGCCGGTTCGCGACGCGGAAGAGCTGCACGAGCTGCTGCTCTCGCTGATCGCCGTCCGTGACGGCTGGGCGGCGCTCGACAGCTTATGGCTGGAGGACCTGCGGGCGCAGGGCCGAGCCGCCAGCGCGCACGGTCCCCACGGCTCCGTCTGGTTCGCCGCCGAGCAGCTCGAATCGATCCGCCAGCTCTTCCCCGACCACGCCGTCGAGGCGGGATTCAGCGTGCCGGAGTCGGCGCTGATCCTGCCCGCAGACCGCGAGGACGCACGCCTCAAGCTAGTGCGCGGACACCTGGAGATTTCAGGGCCGATCACGGCTCAGCAGCTCTCGGCCCGCTGCGGACTGTCGGCCTCGGACAGCGGCTATGGGCTCGCCCAGCTCGAAGCGTATGGCGAGATCATGCGCGGACAGTTCACCCCCACGCCATCGCCCGATCAGGTCGAGGAATTCTGCGACCGCCGTCTACTGGCGCGCATCCATCGCTACACGATCGCCCGCTTGCGAGCGGAGATCGAACCAGTCTCGGTGCAGCACTTTCTTCGTTTCCTGCTGCGCTGGCAGCATCTGACGCCCGACACACGGCTCGCGGGCAAGGCTGGCGTGCGCGCCGTGATCGAACAGCTGCAGGGCTTCGAAGCGCCCGCCGCCGCCTGGGAGCGCGACCTCATCGCCGCGCGCGTCGCCGACTACCGCGAAGCGTGGTTGGACGAACTCTGTCTCGCTGGCGACGTCGCCTGGGCGCGATTGACGCCGCGCTCGGCGCGGCGCGCGCCGACCAAAACGACACCCATCGCTCTCGCCCTGCGCCGCGACTTCCGCGTGCTGCTCGCCGCGGTGCGTCGTCCGCCGCCGATCCCGCCTGCGCGCGGTCGCGCCGCGCCCGAGCCAACGCCCGACACCGCTGAACAGCTGCACGCCGAGGGGGGCGCCGCCAGCCAGATTCTGCGCTTGCTGGACGAACGCGGCGCGCTCTTCTTCGACGAAATCGTCGACGCCACCCGCCGACTCGCCACCGACGTCGAAGGCGGCCTGCGCGAACTGGTCGCCTGCGGACTCGTACACGCCGACGGCTTCCAGGGACTACGCCAGCTGATTCGACCGAAGCGGCGCACGCGGCGTCCGCGCTACGGGGGCGGCGGAGTCTTCATCGGCGAGGGCCCCGCCGGTCGTTGGGCCGCGCTACCGCCCACGATTCCCCCGCCCGACGATCCGCTCGACGCTGATGCGCTGGCCGAGCGCATCGCTGTCATTCTCCTGCGCCGATATGGCGTCGTCTCGCGAGAGCTCGCGATGCGGGAGGGACGCGAAAGCCTCACGCTGCAGTGGCGCGACGTGCTCCGCGCGCTGCGCAGACTCGAAGCGCGCGGCGAGATTCGCGGCGGACGCTTCATCCAAGGGCTGATCGGCGAACAGTTCGCCCTACCCGAGGCCATCGATCAGCTACGCACGGTGCGGCGCAGCGCCGCCGATGGTGAACGGATCACGATCGCCGCCAGTGACCCCTGCAACCTGGTCGGCATCCTGCTGCCGGGCCAGAAGGTGCCAGCGCGGCTGGGCGCCAAACTCGTGCTCGAAGACGGCGTCCCACTGGAACCGACGCAGCCAGCGCCGGCGGTAGCCGCTGCCGCTGACTAGTCCACATTCGGCTCGGGCGGACATAGGTGCGCCAGCGTCAGTGTCAGCTCAGGTCGCGAGAGTCGGTGTTCCAGACGCTCGTGCAACGTAGAGACGCTCGCCTCTGGCTCGCGCTGCAGCTCTCGGCGTACCGCTTCGACGTGCACGGCCGACGGCAACGATCGCTCCAGATCGACCACGATGCCGTTGCGCAGTGCGGTCAGCAGGTGAGTCGCGACGGTACCGGGCGACAGCATGCGACGCTCCGCAATGGCCAATACGGTATGGCCGTCCTGATACAGGTCGACACTGATCCGCCAGCTGGGCTGCGCTGGATCCGATGGCGGCGCCTCCGACAGCGCGGGCGCCTCTGGCGAAACGCTCAGCTGTGGGACGCCCAGGATCAGAGCGACCTCATCAGCGAATCGCTCCGTGACCAACGCACCGACGCCTTCGACGCGCCCC
The DNA here is from genome assembly GCA_963422755.2 of Dehalococcoidia bacterium. Classification (GTDB taxonomy): domain Bacteria; phylum Chloroflexota; class Dehalococcoidia; order Bin125; family Bin125; genus Bin125. The sequence continues at coordinate 929,012 of OY730488.1, read as the reverse complement.
AGTTCGGCAATGGTCTGCGGCGGGTCCTGCGCCAGCTGACGCATCGCGGCGTATGTCAGCAAGTCCGATAGCTCACAGGATTCCTGCTCACTGATCAGGCTCCGCCACGTAGCGAGTGTGTTGAACCGCTGTTGCCACGCTTCCGGTGGCTCTTTCGCCTCATCAGCGTCCAATGGCGGCGCCGGGGCGGACAACGCCAACTCGGGTTGCTTGGGTTGCTCTGGCTGGAACGCAGCTGAGGCCACGTTGTCCGAGTATTCAGCGATCACCTGGAGTAACGCCGTTCCATACTTCTCCACTTTCCGCTGGCCAAACCCCTTGACGGCGAGCAGCTCCGCGTCAGTTGATGGACGGGTGCGTGCGAGTTCCTCCAACTCTCGGTTGTTGGCTACGATGTATGCGGAGACACCCGCTTCCTGCGCCAACCGCAACCGCGTTTGACGCAGCGCCTCGAACAGCTCATCCTCCGCAGGCGTCAGCGGCTGCAGCCCAGCTCGGCCCGGCGGACCGGGCGGATCACGGGGATTGACTACCGGCGTGGGCAGCGTCTCGGCCGTTCCTTCGCCCCGACAGTTGTCGCAGTGACCGCACTGCAGCCCGCTGGACTGCTCACCGAAGTACTGCAAGATCCTCGCCCAGCGGCAGCTCGACTGCTCGCAGAAGTTCATCATCGTCCGCAGCCGCTGAATCCGTTGTTCGCGCTCCGCCTCGTCTGCCACCTGGCGAATGAAATGCATCTGCGTATGCCAAACGCCCTTTGTGTAGAAGAGCAAGCACTCCGACGGCGCCCCATCGCGTCCGGCTCGGCCGATCTCCTGGTAGTACGACTCGATTGAGGGCGGCATGTCCAGATGCGCGACCAGGCGGACGTCGGGTTTGTCGATCCCCATGCCGAACGCGACCGTGGCGCAGATCACTGGCGTTCGCCCTGTCAGGAAGCGCTGTTGCACCGCTGTACGGTCCCCCGTGGCCATCCCAGCGTGGTAGAACTCGGCCGGGATGCCACGCTGGCGCAACTGCTCGGCAGTGCTCTCCGTGCTCTTTCGGGAACCGCTGTAGACGATGGCCGATTCACCCAGCGCCGCGCGCAGCCTGTCGGCGAGGCGCTCGATAGCCTTGCGCTTGGGCGCGATCCGCAGCGTCAGGTTGTCGCGCAGGAAGCTCGTGATGAAGGTGCGCATGCGGGGGCGGTCAAGCTGCTCGACGATGTCGCGTTGCACCTGCGGCGTCGCCGTCGCGGTGCAGGCAACGGTCGGCACATCGACGAAGCGCTCGGTCAACCGCCGCAAGACGCGGTAATCAGGGCGGAACTCGTGCCCCCATTCCGAGATGCAGTGCGCCTCATCGATCGCGATCAGACTCGGCGAACGGCGCTCGAGCAGCGCGCGGAATCCGTCGGTGTTGACACGCTCAGGCGCGACGTAGAGCAGCCGCACCGAGCCGTCCACGACCATTCGCTCCACCTGCGTCGCTTCCATAGGCGACAGTGTGCTGTTCAGGTACTGCGCGTGGGCGCCGGTGCGCTGCAGCGCGGTCACTTGATCCTGCATCAGGGCGATCAATGGCGAGACGACAACGGTCAGACCATCGGACATGAGCGCGGGCAGTTGATAGCAGAGGGATTTCCCGCCGCCGGTCGGCATCAAGACGAGCGCATCGCCGCCGTCGATAACATGTGCAATAGTCTCACGCTGTTGGGGGCGAAACGAATCGTATCCATAGTGATGCGCTAACGCATCGTCCAAACTCAACGAGACCATGACGGCAGCTCACGCACAATCTCCAAATCGTCAGGGGCATAGCCGAGCACACGAATCAATTCATGGCTTCGCTGCACGATATCCTTCGAACTAAAGTTGCATTCTATCCACAATTTGCCACTAGCCAACCTGTACGACTTGCGTATTCCGTCGTTCGAGCGGCCAAAATACGTCTTCTGCCGACCCATAAGCATGCTCGAACTTGATACACGCTTCAGAAATTCCTCTTCGTCGCCGAACCGTGAGTACAAATCATCTACGGTACCTTTCCAAAGATCAACCCAGCTAACTACCCGCCGAAGCTCGCCGCCGAATAGGCGGTAGCCGTAAACAGGGGCCTTGGGGGCGCGGCTACCACGACGCCTCGCTGTAGGCTCGACTGTTTGCGCCGGCGCTTGCTGAAGCTCAGCTGCGGCCGCTCCAGGCTGTGGCGACGGGCTTGCGCTGGTCTTTGCCGCCTCAGCAGTGGACGGGGCGCTGGCCGCGCGTGTTAGATGCTCCGCGACCTGTTCATCGGTTGGCACGCTGCCGAACGCAGTCCGTACCTCTTCCTGAATCAGTGCAACCAGCGACGCGGCGGGGCCGCCGATCAGTCGTTGCCAGATCTGCTCGATCTGCCACTCGATCTGTCGTGTGCTCAGCGCTTCCCTGGCGTGTCGTTCGGCCGTGCCGCTGGTCAGCGCCTCGTAGCTTAGGTATCGCTCCAACAGCGCCGCTGCCGCATTATCATGCTGTAGGTCGAGCTCAGCGAATCGCCGATCTGTCGGATTACCTCTCTCTCTTGGTAGATAGAACCACCACTTCACACCGGTCGTGAGCACGCACAAACTGACGCCCTCTTGAAACGCATAGCCGAGCACCTGTGTGACGTGCCTGTCGAGTGTTTCACGCGGCTTTTTCGCTTCGATCAGGGCAATCGGACGGTCGTCTAAGCCAATCAGGGCGTAATCCAGACGCTCTCGACTATTGACCACCTGGTACTCCGAGCGAAGCCTTCGCAGTCCCTGCCAGCCGAGCATCGACAAAATCGGTGTGATCCAGGCGGTCTTCGCATCGGCTTCGGTGATCTGGCTTATGTCAGTCGCGACGTCGTGTTGAATTTTCTCAATCGTCTCAGACAACGCCACGAGAGCCTCCAGCGCCATGCTAGCCGAGCGCCCCACTGGACTTAGAAGCGAGCGATGTGCCCTTCGGTTGTCGGATTAATCGATGACTTGTTCACCTGCCAGATAGGCCTGCGCGTAGCGAAAGAAGTCCTGCGGCGACTGCTGGGGTTCGGCCTCGCGAGCCGCCGCGCCCCAGGACGGGCCATCCGCCCAGAACCCCTCAGGAATGATGAATCCACGCATCATCAGCAACGGCCGATCGCCGATTTCGGCAATGCAATGGCCGATCTCAATCAAGGCTCGGCCCAGTGCGGTCTCCTGGAAAATCCAGGAGTGCATCTCGCGCTGGGTCGGCGGGCGGGTACCCGGCCGAGCCGCGACCGCCTCCTGGTAGTAGGCGCGCAAATCTTCAACGACATGCCGCAGCAGAATCGGCATGGGGTGCTGCCACGACGGCCCCACCGCGTCGGCCGGAACATCCGCAAACCCAGCGCCCTCAGCGCAGGCAATGACAAAACTGACCACCGCATCGATCTGCTCGGGCGCGGCGCCGCTGATCCCAACGGTTGTGCGTCCACGCCGACGCCGCGACTCCTCATACCACGGCCGCAGCAGATCGACCTCGGTTCGCAGAGCCGCTTCGAGATCGCTCAGGTTCGGCTCCGGTAGCTCGACCGCGCAGGCCCAGACGCTGCCGTCGACCAGATCGGGGGCGTCGTGCGGATAGTCAGCGATGATCGGTGCGTGCGCCGTCTCCAACAGGCGCAGAGCGGAGCGCAGAACGTCGGTCTGGAACGCAGGATCGTCCGCGACGCCGAGCGGTCGACCGAGTGGAAAGGACGTCCACAACGCTCGCGGCGGCCGCACCACCTCGGAGTGTTCACGGATCAGGCTGACGCTGGTCGTGGCGATCCCGTTCGCTTCGAGTAGACGCGCGAGGACACCAACGGTGCCCGTGCAGGCCGGTCAAACCGGAGTCAGCATTGCGCAATCGACGCCAAGCTCGCGCATCCGCTGCGCCATGTCCAGGGCCGCGGGGGCCAGGCGCGTTGGCGTTGGATTCGCCCCCATTACCGAAAAGTGCCAGGCCGACACGCCCCCCACTTCGCCGCTCGCATGAAGCTCGCGGATGCGGTCCAGCGGCAATACCACGTTGACATCGCGCTGGAAGTGGGTGCGGTCGAAGTTAACGCTGACATGCGCCTGCACCAGCTCCGCGGGATCGACATCGCGCGGGATCAGCCGATAGGCGTAGTCGCCGAAGCGAAATGGCGGATCGTCCCGTCTGTGCAGTCCGGCCGAGGTGACCAGCGCCACCGTCGCCTCGGACAGGGGCGGAGGCGTTACCCAGGCATCTGGCGGCAGCTCGAGCTGGGCAAACCGCTGACCCATATTGCGCATGTGATGCGCCTCTTCGGGGTGCAAGTCATTCAGTCGAACCATGATCAGCTTCCTCGTCTGGGCCGCATAGCGCCTACGGCGCTTCCTCGATCGTGGCGGAGAGCGAACCGCGGCAATGGGCAATACGTGGGTCCGGTCCCCAGCCATGAATCCGCTCTTGATGCTTGCGCACGGTCTCGTAATCGGCCGTCTCGACGATCCCGCGCCCGTGCCCATCGATCATCGAGGCGATCGCAAACGCCTTCTCCTTCGAATAGCCGAAGACCGCACCCAGCATCTCGATCACGTACTCGTACGAGTGATCGTCAGAGTCGTGCAGAAAGAGGTGGTACCGCTTCTCCAGCTCCGAACCGCGTTCGGCGTCGACGTCTTCCTCGACGAGTACATCAGGACGCGGCAGCGAGGGCTGGGTCGTCATGCCGCTCGCTCTCGCATCTGCAGCAGCGTCTGTAGCTCAGGCGCGGTGTTGTCGCCGTCGGCCCAGAGCTCGGCCGCGCGCTGAAATGCTTGGTGCGCTTCGTCGAGCGCGCCCGCAGCGCTTTGGGCGCGGCCCCAGCGGAACAGATCGCGCGGCGTCGCACCACGATCGAGCCGCTCGCGCAGCAGGACCAGCGCTGCCTCAGTCTGGCCAGCGCGCAGGCGCGCCTCGACCAGCGTCTCCTCGAAGACGTCGCGCTGCGCGTTCGATCCACCCAGCGTCACCAGCAGGTCTCGCACGTTGGACAACCCGTCTGCGGCCGATTCATAGTCGCCGTTTGCGAAGGCGGCCAGCGCTTCGACGACCGGCGCCACGACTGTGGCAGCAGTCGCGTGTCCACGCTCGGCTGCGGCCCGCAGCCCGTCGAGTAGTGCGCCAAGCCCGACTTCGTCACCCAGCGCGGCTAACGCCATCGCGTAGTGCACGTCGACCCAAGCCGTACCAGGCCTCGGGAAGGCAGTCTGTGCGAGCTCGGCTACCACGCCCCAGTCGGGATGCGCCGGACGGTCGCCGCCGACGGTGTCATGCAACCCGCAGCGCCAGAGCAACGAGGCCGCATCGGCGACGCCGCCGAGCGCATCGCCCTGTACGTCAGCGCCGGGACGGAGCGTCTCGTCGTGTAGGGACAAGGCATCCGAGCGGCGACCATCGGCCAGCAAGAACAATGCTTGGTGCCAGGTCAGATGCCGGTGAAAACCCGCTCGCTCGGGGAAGTCCTGTAGCCATTCGCCGAGGAAGTCGGCTCCACCGGCGATGTCGTGATTCTCGAAGAACACGTGCGACATCGCGTGCGCGGCCTGGCCATTCTGGCGGCGCAGATCGAGCGAACGCTGGACCAAGCGACGCGCGGTCTCGAGTTCGTCCATCTCATGATTAGCGAAGGCGTGCCAACTCAGAAACCACCAATCATCTCCGAACGACGGCGCCAGATGGTCGAACTGCTCCAGCATCCGCTCGCGCTTCTGCACACCGCCGCCGTAGAAGTTACCGCCCAACCACTGCAGCACGATCGGCGCGTCGCGCGGCGTCGCGCGCAGATGCTCATCGATCAGCGCCGGCGCCGAGGCCGCCTGGCCGCGCGCGGCCGCGCCCAGGATCGCCGCATGCCGCTGCTCGCGCGGTGTCGCCCGCTCCCCCAATTCGTGCGCGCGGTTGGCAAGCGCCGCTGCCCGTGGGCCTTCTCCTCGAAAGAGGTGGAACAGCCCCAATTGCGCATGCGCGAGCGCGAAGTCGGGATCCGACTCGATCGCCCGTCCCAGCGCCTCCTCGACGCCCAGCCGATAGGCGAGCATGCGGTCGACCCCATCGCGGTAGGCCTCGGCCGCTTCGTCGGACGTGCTCAGGGGGAGCCCCCAGGAATCATTGGGCAGTACCACAGAATGTTCCTCCCACCAGTACGCCAATCGCAGTCATAGTCGTCCACAGGGTAGCTGTGGAACTACCGTGATCGCACCATGCCAGACGCCGGCACCTCCGACATCGTTCGCCGCGCGCCGCGGCTCGCGGCGCTCATCGAGCGTTCGTGCGACGTGCCACTGGACGACAATCGCGCGCACGGCGTGTTGCTCGGACTCGCCGTCGGCAACGCGCTCGGCCTGTCGGTCGAGGGTTGGTCCGCCGACGCGATCCGCAGGAACGCTCCCGACGGCGTTCGCGAGATCGATCCGCGCGAGCGGCGACGGCCAATGGATGATGATCTGTCCCAGGCCGTCGACCTCGCCGAGTCGCTGGCCTCAGCGCCTGATGTGTCGTCCGACTTCGCTGAGCGGCTGGGGCGCTGGCGTCAGGCGAATGGGCGAGGCATCGGTCTCATGACCCAGAAGCTGATCGACCAACTGGGGCAGCACACTCACCCACACGAGGCATCGCGACGATTCTGGCAGGCTCAGGGGCGGCCCGAGACGCAGCCCAACGGTGGACTGATGCGCTGCGCCCCTGTCGCGTTGGCGCATGCCAACGACCCAGCCGCTCTGATCCGCGTGAGCGCCGAGACCTGCGCGGTGACGCACTTCGCGCCCGCCGCGCAATGGTCGTGCATCGTCGTCAACACCGCCATCGCCATCCTGCTGCACGGTGGACAGCCCCGGTGCCGTGAGCTCGCAGAGGCCGCCCTCGCCGACGGCGCGCCACAACAGCTCGGCCAGTGGATCGCTCAGATCCCACCCGAGATCGAGCGGCGCATCGAGCAAGAGCGCGTCAGCGGGCACACCTACCTCGCGATGCAGTCCGCGCTGTGGTGTCTCGACACCGACGCTTCCCTAGAGGCGGCGCTGATCCGGATCGTCAGCGCCGGCGGCGACACCGATACCAACGCCGCTGTCGCTGGCGCGGTCCTCGGCGCGCGGTACGGTCTATCGGCGATTCCACAGCGCTGGTTGGACTGCATCCCAGAGCGGGAGCGGATCGACGCTGTGGCGCACTCGCTGCTGAGTGGGGCCTAGACGCGACTAGACGCGTGCGGTCGCCGCCCCGTCGACCGCGATGGTCTCGCCCGTGATAAAGCCGGAATCGGCGGCCAGGGCGACCACCGCCGCACCCACGTCGGCTGGGCGCACCAGCGACTTGGCGGGCAGCATTCGTGCGATCTGCTCGACGGTGTGGGGATCGTCGCCGAACCCACGCTGCCCCTCGTAGATACCGACTTGCAGCGCATTGACCGTGATCCCGCTGCGCGCCCACTCTTGGGAGAGCGAACGGGTCAGCGCGAGGACACCGGCATGCGCTGCGGCATATGCCGAGGTATTGGCCACGCCTCTCGCAGCGAGCACCGAGACCAGATTGATGATCCGACCGAAGCCATTCAGCCGCATCAATCGTGCCGCCGCGCGCGATGTCAGCACCGGCGCCAGCAGATTAGCGGAGAGGATCGCTTCCCAGTCGTCGGTCGTCAGTTCATCCAGCGGCGCGGCGGCGGGCAGATCGGCGGCGTTGACGAGCAGGTCGAGTCCACCCAGCTCCGAAGCCGTGCGCGCAACCGCGTTGTCGACGCTGCTGGCGTCTGTGGCGTCCAGCGTGATCGCGACGTTGCCGCGTCCCAGCGACCAGATCTGATTGGCGACCGAGTTGACCCGCATCACCTCTTGTGGACCTGGCCGCAGCGTGGCGACGGCGACATCGGCGCCGGCCTCAGCCAGCGCGACAGCGGCGGCTCGGCCAAGTGGGTCGCCCGCGCCGATGACCAGCGCGACTCGCCCGCGTAGCAGGAAGGGATCGTCAGGGCGCTCTGGATTCGGGGTCGGAACAAACTCGTCAGGCATGAGGTTCGCCCCTCAGGTCGGCTCGGACACACGCACGCGCGGCGCCCAGCCGGTCGGGCCAATCGCCGCCAGGCCGCCGCCATCCTGGGCAATCGTCTCGCCGCTAATGCCGGCAGCCGCGTCTGAGGCGAGAAACACCGCCAGCGGACCCATCTCCCACGCCAGACCTGCGCGTCCGACGGGAATGAAGCGTCCGCCGCGCCAACGCTCGAGCGCTTGCGGCGTATGCGGGAAGATGCCAGGCGCAATGCAGTTAGTGCGCACGCCGGTCGGTCCGTAGGTCACGGCCAATGAGCGGGTCAGGTTGACCACGCCCGCCTTGGCCGAGACATACATCCAGTTGTCGCGGCCGCCGCGTAAACCGAAGCCCGACGCGACGTTGATGATCACGCCCGAGCCGCGCTCGGTCATGTGCGGCAGAGCGCTGCGGGCGCAGAGCATCTGTGACGTCAGATTCATGTCGATGCCCCAGCGCCACTGCTCGTCGGACAGCTCGGTCAGCGGCGCGCCATCGCCGGCCGCGCCGCCGCCCGCGTTGTTGATCAGCACGTCAACACGTCCGAAGCGGTCAAGCGTCGCATCAACCATCTGCTGCACGGCCGCGGGGTCGGACACATCTGTCGAAATTGACATTGCCTCGCTGCCACGCGCTCGGACGAGATCGGCGGTCTCCTCGAGCTGGGCCATCGTGCGCGCCGCGCCAGCGACCTTCGCCCCAGCGTCGGCGAACGACAACGCCATCGCTCGCCCCAACCCGCGCCCAGCGCCGGTCAGCAGCACGACCTGTCCATCGAGTCGGAAGCGGTCAAGCGTCGGCGCCGGGCCAGATATCGGATCAGACATCGGGACAGCGCCCTACTGGCTCGATGTGGCTTTGCGCTGCTGCGCCGCCGCTGATCCGCGGCCGTCGCCGAAGCGGTTGTCGCGCCACTCGAGTGCCGCCTTCAGCCCCTTCTCGCGCGACATCTTGCCGAACTCCATCACGGCCGGCGCGAGGTGGGCGCGGGCGTCGTTTTCGGAGGCCAACCGCTGCAACGTCCGCGCACCCATGATCTCCAAACCCAGATTGACGATCCGCTTGTTCGCTGAGAGCAGCTCGTGGTCGATCATCGCCATCTTGTTGGCCAGCGCTTCGACCTCGTCGTTGAGCTGGTCGGCGGGAACGGCGTCGTAGACGAGGCCGCGCTTCGCGGCTTCTGAGCCGGAGATCGAGTCACCGGTCAGCAGCATCCGCTTCGCGAATTGGGGGCCGCCGTGATAAAGCCACATATGTGCTGGTGGCGCGCCCATCGCGCGAACAGGCGGGAACCCAATCACCGCGTCTTCGGCGGCGATGATGATGTCCGAGAGCAGCACCAGGTCAGTCCCACCGGCCAGGCAATAGCCATGCACCTTGCCAATCACTGGCTTGTGCATGTCGAAGATCGCCATGCGCGCCCGCTGCGCCTTCTCCATACCCCAGGTGTCGTCGTCAAACGTGACCCGACCGCGGTAGACCTTATCGTAGGTCTCCTGCGAGTCGCGGGTGGAGCCGGTCAGGTCGTAACCGGCCGAGAACGCGCGTCCGGCGCCGCTGAGGATGACCACGTGGACGCTGGTATCGTTGTCGGCCTCCCACATGGCCTGCGAGAGTTCATCCTGCAGGGCGATGGAGAGCGCGTTCAGTTTCTCAGGCCGATTCAGCGTCACATAGGCCTTGCGGTCCTCGACGCGGTACGAGATGTTCTCAAAGTCAGTCACACAGGTCTCCCGTCCAGACTTATATCGCCAGCAGTCTAGCCGAGCGGCATACACCGCAGTGCGCTGCTCAAACCCACACCTCTCACGCCAACGCCTCACTCTCGAGGTCGACCATGAGATCGAGCAACCCCTGCGGCTCCCAGGCCCGATAGCGGGACGAGGTACCGATGCGTCCGAGCACCCTGGCCCGCTCCAGCTGGCCAACCGCGTTATTGACCGCTGGTTGACTACGGCCGGTCGCTTCGACCGCAGTCGGGACGCTCAACACTGGCATCCCCGGCAAGGCGTCAATCAACTCCCACGCCACCGCGTCCGCGCGCGGATGCTCAGCTGTGCGCAGCCGCTCTCGCCAGAATCCCTGCAGCTCGGCTATCTCCACGCGATAGCGATTCGCGAGTCGCACCGCCCGCTCAGCGGTCGACGTGAACTGAAACAACCAGTCCCGTTCGCGACCCTCACGGAAATCCACCAACCCCCGAATGTACGAATCGCGACGCTGCGAGAACACGACGCTGATCGGCGGCACGAAGCTGGGCGCGAGCCTTCGCCGTCGCAGGAGCATCTGGATCAGCGCCCGTCCTGTTCGGCCGTTGCCGTCGTCGAACGGGTGGATGGTCTCGAATTGCGCATGCGCCAATGCCGCCTGCGCGAGTGGCGGCGCCTGGTCCGACTCACAGAAATTGCAGAGGTTCTCCAGTAGATCGGGCACGAGCTGTGCGGGCGGTGGCACATAGTCAGCGCCGCAGGGATTGTAGTCGTTGCCTCCGATCCAATTTTGGTCGTCGCGCAGTGCGCCGACGCGATGACCGAGCGGGGCGTGCTCCATCAAGACCGCGTGAATGTCCAACAGGTCGCCAACGCCAAACCGATCCGCGCTAGCGGCATGCTCAACTGCGCGCTCCATCGCGTCGATGTTGGCGATAATCGCCCGCGCCTGCTGTCCGACACTGCGCCCCGCCCGACGCCGAGCCTCGGCCATGGCCAGTGATCGCGCGTCGGCCTGCAGACCCTCGACTTTGGAGGATGCGATCGATTCGGTGCGCAACAGTAAGCGGGATAGCGCCTGCAACGCTGGATCGGCGATTCGGTTCAGTTCGGTCAGGGACCGCTCGACGTTGGACATCGCCGCGCTGAGGTCCAGGTCGAGCGCGAACGCCTCCGCCTGCTCGTCCAGCGGCAATGGGTCGGGAATGAAGGCGAGGTACTGGCACGCCCGCCGGTACCGACGCGGCGCATACAACGTCGGATCGCTCCGCCAGGTTTGCGTGAGATAGCGGCCTCGCACGGATCCTTTGCTCTCCGAATACGCTAAGCAAAGGATAGCTGACAACTAACTGCTATCCGCAATCTAATGAAAGGATCAGGATGGCCGTTGCTTCGCGCTCGGCGGCAGCACGTAGTCAGCGCTGCTGTGCTGGCGTCTACAGATGCTTCAGCACACCGCCATCGACCTGGATGACCTGGCCGCTGATGTAGCCACTTGCTTCCGACGCGAGATAGACCGCCAGCGGCGCTGCATCGGCGCCCACGCCAAAGCGCCGCATGGGAATGAAGCGCAGCAGTAGATTCTCGTCGACCGTCGACGGTCCGCGGCCTGGCGAGGTGTCTGTCCAGCCCATCACGATCGCATTCACTGTCGTCCCCGCGGGCGCGAGCTCCTGGCTCAGGGCACGCACCAGCCCGACCACGCCCGACTGCGCGGCGCTGTACAGGCTGAGATGCGTCAGTCCGCGCACGGCTGAGGCGTCGAGCACAGCGATCAGCCGACCCGGCCGACCGCGAAACTCGCGCGACGCGCTGCGGAACGCGGCGTAGGTCCCGCCCAGATTGGACATCAGGACCCGCTGGATGTCTGCGTCGAGCGATTTGCGGATCGGCGAGGCGAAGTACAGGCCCGGCGCGACCAGCGCCGCGTCGAGGCCACCCAGCTCCTTCACGATCTTGCGCGTCGCCACCTGCACGTTCGTCCCATTAGCGAGGTCGACCGCCTCGGTCGGGCCGTCGGCGCCCACCTTCTTGAGGCGGAAGAGCGACGCGCCGTCGGTGTTAGCGCTGGTCACGCCGACTACGGCGCCAGCCTCGCGTAGCGCCTCGACGATCGCAGTCGCCGCTGGTTTCTCCGCGCCGTAAACGATCACCCGGCGGTCACTCAGGTCGAAGCCCGGCAGCGCGCCCGGCGCGACGTCGGGCGGCGCGAGCGGATTGCGCGGCGGCCCATCTGCCTGGCCACTCATCGCGCTATGCCGCCGATCCCCGACTGTACGTCCCAGCCGGTCGGCGCGAGGCCGCCAGCGAGGCCGCCGCCGTCGATCACGAACGCCTCGCCCGTCATGTAGGCCGAGGCGTCCGAGGCCAGGTAGACGGCGAGCGGGCCCAGCTCCCACGCCTCACCCACACGGCCGACCGGGATCCGTGCGCCCTGATTGTGGGCGCTCTCTATCTCTTCGGGATGCTCCAGCGTCTGCTGCAGCACGAAGCCAGGCACGATGCAGTTGACGCGGATCTGCTCCCGCGCGAGCTGCGTGGCGAGCGCCTGGGTCATCGCGATCACACCTGCCTTGGCCGCACCGTAGACAAACAGACGCGCGTCGCCACGCAGAGCGGTGCCAGAGGCCACCGTAATGATGTTGCCGGGCTGCTGCGCCGCGCGGAAATGCCGCGCCGCCGCGCGGGCGCAATAGAACGCACTCGAGAAGTTCAAGTCGACCGTGTCGCGCCAATCATCGTCGGAGACTTCGCTGACGTGCTTCAGCGAGGCTGCGCCGCCGCCGCCCGCATTGGCGATCATCACCTCGAACCCGCCCCACTCGTCGATCACCCGCGTCGTCATCGCATCGACCTGCGCGGAATCGCTGACGTCGGTCGGAATCACCAGCGCACGGCGACCCTTCGCCTCAATCTCTTCCGCCACCGCTGCGATCTGCGATGTCGTGCGAGCGGCGCAGGCGATATCCGCGCCAGCCTCGGCCAGATGCAGCGCCATCTGCCGACCCAACCCGCGCCCGGCACCGGTCACGATCACCCGTTTGCCGTCCATCCGCAACGATTCCAGCATGATCGCAGTCTACGTCAGCGCTGTCTCACGGCTGCGCGTTACCATGATTGCCCGAACACACTGATCGGCCAGTACATGGCTGTCGGCAGGTATTACTCGGACGCAGCATCAGGAGCACATGATGGCAATCGGATTGACGGTGGAATTCACTATCGCGGAAGGCAAGAACGAAGCGTTTGAGACGTTCATGGCCGGGGCCACGGCCAAGGTCAAGGCGGAGGACGCCGGCTGCAACAACTACGATCTCTTCCGCTCAGTCGACGACGACACGCGCTACCTCCTGTTCGAGAACTGGGCGAGCGAGGCAGACCTGACCGCGCACGGCACGTCGCAGGCGATGGCCGGCATGGCCGGGATCCGCGAGTTCACAACCGCGCGGCCCACGCTGCACCGTTACGAGGTAGCGGACTAGCGAACCGCTGCCCCCTTCCCGCGACGAGAGGCACAAGTCGAAAGGAACGCATTATGCCTGATCAGATGGGCTCGGAATTACTCGCCCGCCAGATGGTGAACGAGGGGGTCGAGGACCTCTTCTACATCATGGGCGGACCGATCATCGAGGCAGCCGGATTCGCCGCCGAGCACGGCATCCGCACGATCGACTGCCGCCACGAGCAGGGTGCGGCGATGGCTGCGCACGGCTACGCTCGCGTCAAGCGCGTGCCTGGCGTCTGCATGGCCGCCTCGGGGCCAGCCACCACCAACCTGTTGACCGGTGTCGCCAACGCATACCTCGACGGCGTACCGATGGTCGCCTTGGGCGGCGCAGCGGCGTTTTCCTCGTTCGAGCGCGACGACTTCCAGGAGTACGACCAGCTCGCGATGGCGATGCCCGTCACCCGCTGGGCGAGCCGCGTCACCCACTCGGCGCGGATGCCCGAGTTCTTCAACCTCGCCTATCGCGAGTCGCAAGGCCCCAAGCCCGGCCCGACCTATCTCGACCTGCCCGGCGACACGCTCTACCAACAGTCGGACGACGAACTGGTCTGGTTCCCCGAGACGGGCGGTGAACGCTCACGGCCCGGGACCGATCCTGACCAAGTCCAGCAAGCGATCGAGCTGCTGGCTCAGGCCCAGCGGCCGATCGTCCTGACCGGTACGGGCATCTTCTGGTCCGATGCGGCGGCCGAGTTGCAGGAGTTCGTTGACACTGCGCAGATCCCCTTCTACACGACCCCGCAGGGGCGTGGTGTGATCCCTGAAGATCACGACCTCTGCTTCCTCGCAGCGCGCTCCAAGGCCTTCCGCGAGGCTGACGTCGCGCTAGTCGTGGGCACTCGACTCAACTTCGTCATCGGCTCCGGTCTGCCGCCGCGCTGGTCGCCGGATCTCAAGGTGATCCATGTTGACACCGACCCGACTGAGATCGGCCACAACAAGGAGTCCACAGTCGGCATGGTCGCCGACGCCAAACGCGCGCTGGTCGCCCTGACCGCCGCCGCCAAAGAAGCCAACCTGCAACCACAGACCGACTGGATCGCCGAGCTACGCGAGTCGGACGACGGTCGCCGTCAGCAATACCTCGAGATGGCGCACTCCACAGCCGTACCGATCCACCCGCTGCGGCTCGCTGACGAGATCGTGCAGCGCATGGACCGCGACGCGATTGTCTGCGTCGATGGCAACGCGACGCTCGCCTGGGCCCGCCAGTACATCCCCTCGTACGTCGAGGGCGGACGACTGAATCCAGGCCCAAACGGCTGCATGGGCGTCGGCCTGCCCTTCGTGCTCGGTGCCAAGGCCGCCGCGCCCGACCGCCAGGTGATCGGCTTCGTCGGCGACGGCTCGTTCCTGATGAACGTGCAAGAGATCGACACCATGGTGCGGCACAACCTGCCAGGCACGATCGTGATCTCGAACAACGCCGGCTGGACCGCCGGCTCGAACGACACGCCAGGCCGACCGCTGGGCTACGGCCAGCGCTACGAAGACATCGCGATCGCGCTCGGCGGCCACGGCGAGCATGTCACCAAACCCGAGGAAATCGGCCCCGCGATCGAGCGGGCGATGGCCTCAGGTCTGCCGTCCGTCGTCAATGTCGAGGTGGAGCAGCACGCGATGCCGGGCCAGGCCCGCTTCGGCGGCTACTCGGCCACCCTCAGCCGCTAGTTGTGCGCGGTGCCCCCGAGTCGGGGGCACCGCTACATGCCGAAGCGTCCCCCACCATTTCGCTGCCCCACGAGCAAGGAGCGCCCTCATGGGATCCGTCCCCGCCGACTTCGCCGACCTCTGTGGTGCGCCGCACTTCGCCCACCTCGTCACGGTCAACCCGGATAGCTCGCCACAGTCCTCGCCGATCTGGATTATGCCGACGCGCGTCGCCGACGACGGCTCCGTAGCGGCGATCCGCTTCAGCACCGGCGTCGGCTATCGCAAGTCGCTCAACATGGAGCGCGAACCGCGCGTCTCCCTCACCATCCACGACAACGACAATCCATACCGCACACTCGAGATCACCGGGCGCGCGGTGCTGGAGCAGCGCACGGACTTCACCGACATCGACGAAATCTCCCACACCTATCTCGGCACGGACTACCCGTACAAGGGCCCAACCGCAGACGGCTACACCGTGACGGTGGAGATTGAGCGCTCAATCACGAGCGGCGACTTCGCTGCACCGCCCTCGGTCGCCAGCCCGGCAGCCGACTCCGACCTGCTCAATCCACCGCACTTCGCCCACGTCGCGACGGTCAGCCGCGACGGTCAGCCGCGATCATCCGTGGTCTGGCACCGGCGCTCGTCAAGCTCTACCGCTGGCGACCATGACATCGAGTTCTGGACCGGCGCCGAGGCCGTCAAGACACGGCACCTGCGTCGCAACCCTGCGATCGCGGTCAGCATCCACGACGAGGCGAATCCCTACCGCTACGTTGAGCTACGCGGCCAAGCGGAGATCGTCGAGGTCGACGACCACCAGCTGCTCGACGAGCTCACGCCGCTCTACTGGCAGCTCGAGCGCTACCCCGCCGAAGAGACCATGAGCGGCGTGGTCATTCGCGTGCGGACACGTAAGCGAGTGAACTAGCCGCCTCGCACCCGACGGGTCGGGACTCGCTACACGGACGGAAGCCGTGCCAGCAGGAACGACTGCTCACTGCTATTCCGCTTGCGCATCGAGGTACGACTGGGCCTCGTCCTCGCTCACCACGCGCAGTTCCTGGTGGAACCACCAGACGCCGCCTTCGGGATCGACGGCGCGGTAGGTGCGGTCGCCGTAGAACTGATCCTCAGGCTCCTGCGCGATCACCGCACCCTCGGCCACCGCGCGTGCGTAATGCGCGTCAACGTCGTCGACGTACACCATGATGCTGGCGTGCCGGTGCGGCAGCTCTCCCGGTCCGCCCAACCAGCCCTCGGGGTACGCCGACGCCAATGTGAGCTCACTGTCGCCGTACAGCAACGAAGCATGGCCGATGCTCCCGTCGGGCATGTCGAGCCGAGAGCGCTGGACGAATCCGAAGGCGCGCGTGAGGAACTCAATCATCATCGGGGCGTCGTCGTAGGACAGCGCCGGCACGACTCGCTGACGGTACCCAGGAGCGGTGGCGAACTCGTCCGTCATCGTCTTATTCCTGCGGCATCTCGGCCATCGCCGCCATCATCTCCTCAGGCGTCACGTCACGCACGTGCTGGTGGAAGTCCCAGCCCAACCCCTCGGGATCGAGCGCGCGATAGGTACGGTCGCCATAGAACTGCTCGGTCGGTTCTTGGACGATCTGCACCCCAGCCGCCTTGGCCTGCTCGTAGTGCGCGTCGAGATCATCGACATAGACGACCACCGAGGCGTGTACGCCGCCCAGCGACTTGGGGCTGCTGAGTCCGCCTTCGGCGAACTCGCCGGCCAGCATCAACGTCTCGCCGCTATGGAGCAGCTCGCAGTGCATCACCGAGCCGTCGGGGCCGTCCAAGCGCAAGCCCTGTTCAAATCCAAAGGCGGTCGTGATGAACTCGATCGCCGCAGCGGGATCGGCGTAGTTGAGGTAGGGCAGGATTCGCTGACTGCCTGCCGGAGGGTTCTGAACCATGATCTCGTCCTTTCCCGCACACGCCCAAGTCGTGCGCTATCCGCTATTCGGCGACTGGAACTCGAGCGCCGACGGCGCGTCAGCGTAGGTGAGATAGGGGACGATGCGCTGGTGATCGAGTGTAGGTGGCTCGAGCACGTCAGTATTCCCTTGCTCAGATGTAGCGCCCTGCCGTACAGAGCGTCGATGCCTGCGTATCACTTTCACGGTAACGATCATTCCGTGCACTGGAAATCGTTGTGCACAATTGTGTCTATGCCCCCTCTCTCCCGCAGTGGCACACTCAGCCCACCGTGGTAGTTCCGTGGACCAGGTCAGCCAGCGCAACTTCGCGGGACCACGTCGTCCCGGGCGCGGCTTCTGGCGCGATACGCCCGTATCCGATAGCCTCATACGCGATGCGCGCGTCCGCGCCCAATTGGGCACGGCCTGGACGGATCCGACAAGACGCGCCAAGCAAGGTACGCCGAGCTGACACGGAGGATGACATGGACCTGGGACTGACCGAAGAGCAGGAACTGCTGAAGAACTTCGCGCGCGACTTCCTGACCAACGAGTGTACCGAAAAACTGGTGCGCGACATGGAAGAGGATGAGCGAGGCTACACCGACGACCTCTGGAACGGGATGGCCAACCAGGGTTGGATGGGATTGATCACCGCCGAAGAACTCGGTGGCGCCGGGCTCAACTTCCTCGACCTCTGCGTGCTGCTCGAAGAGTTCGGTCGCGCGCTGGTGCCGGGACCGTTCCTCAACACCGTGCTCACCGCCGGGTTCGTCGAGGCGATCGGTACCGACGCGCAGAAGCAGCAGTACTGTACCGCCGTCGCGGCCGGCCAGCACGTGATGACCTTCGCGCTGACCGAGCCCTCGGCCCGCTTCGACAGCTCCGGTATCGAGACGACCTGCGAGGCCGACGCAGACGGTTACGTACTCAACGGCACGAAGCTGTTCACCCCCGACGCGCACGTCGCCGACACGATCCTGGTCGCCGCGCGCGCGCCAGGCTCCGCAGGCGATGAGGGAGTCTCGCTCTTCCTCGTACCCGGCAACGCCGAGGGCCTCACGACCACCGTGCTCCAGACCATCGCCGCCGACAAGCAGTGCGAGGTCAAGCTGGACGGCGTCCGCGTCGGCGCCGACGCGCTACTCGGCGAGGCCGGCTCCGCTTGGGCGATGATCGAGCTCGCCAAGCGCTACTTCACCGTCGCCTACTGCGCCTACCTGGTCGGCCTGGCTCAGCGCGACTTCGAAATCTCGGTCGACTACGCCAAGGAGCGGATCCAGTTCGGCCGCCCGATCGGCTCATTCCAAGCGATCCAACACAAGGCGGCGGACATGATCACCGACGTCGACGGCTCACGCTTCATCATGTACCGCGCGGCCTGGGCGGTGACCGAGAACGAGTCCGACGCCGACCTGCAGGTCGCGATGGCCAAGGCCTGGTGCTCCGACGCCACCCGCCGCGTGGTCGCGCACGGCCAGCAGATTCACGGCGGCATTGGCTTCACCAAGGAATACATCATCCAGCTCTACTTCCGCCGTCAGAAGATGGCCGAGCTGATGTGGGGCGACGCCGATCACCACCGCGAGAAGGTCGCCGAGCTGCTCGAGATCTAGCGCGAACGGCTGTCGAATAGAGGAATAGCTGGCGTACCCGAAGCGCGCCCCGCACGGGGCGCGCTTCGCCGTATCTACGACGGTCACAACCCAGCTCAGTCCAACTCGTCCAAGCGCTTGCGTTTGCGCAGGAACCAGACGCCGATCGCCAGCCCCAATACGCTCAGCGCCGCCGACACGACGATCGCCGTGATCCATGTCCAGAGCGGCGCGGAGTAGCGGCTGCCACTCTCAGCCATCACCGGGCTGAGCCACAACGACCAGGCGACGAGAGCGGCGTACAGCGCCGTCCAGCGAGCTATCCGATAGCCTCTGCGCATGACACGCAGACGCCGCCGACCCCGCCGCCGACCCATAGACGCGCCCGAACCGGCCGCGCCGCCTGCGCCGCGCACGCGATCATCCATTGTGCGGCTCTCCTATCCCGATCAGGATACGATGCGCCTCCGCACCTTCTGGTCGCCGCTGCCAAACTGGGCCTACGGCGCAATTCCAGCGGTCATCGCAGCCGTCATCGCCGTGCTGGGATTCGGTGGCGAGGACCCGCTCGGCGCAATGATCGTGGGGCTCGCAGTCGGCTACTTCGGAGGCGGCATCCTCTGGGCAGTGCTCGGCGTGGTGGGCGGCGACGTGCTCGAGCTGGACTTCGACCTCCAGGGCGATCTGGCGCGAGTGCGCAAGTCGCTGCTCTGGGTCTCCGCGCCCGATGCCAGCATTGAGCTGTACGACATCGAAACCGTCACCATCCAACGCCAGCCGCCCAGGTTCCTGCTGCTGCGCTTCAGCTCGACGTTCACAGTCCATCTCGTCTTCGCCGACGGCGGCACGCTGCGGATCGGTCGGGTGACCACCGAGGCGGAGGCGCTCGAGATCGGAACGACCGTATCAGACTTCATCGGCATCGAGCTCACCCAGCCCGACGCCGGCGAACGCCGACGGAGGACCGGATGACCGCCACGGTGACCGATCCTGTCGCCATCCGCGAGCGCTTTCTAGCCGCCATGTGCGATCGGCCGGAGAAGCTGCGACGGCATGTCCAGCGAGTCGAGCGCGGTGCACGGCGGCTGGCCGCCATCCACGAGCTCGACCGTGACGTCTGCGCCGCGGCTGCGGCCGGTCATGATCTATTCCGCCATTGCACGAACGCCGAGCTCCTGGCGCTCGCGCGCCACTACCGAACGCCAATCGGTGAGGCGGAAGAGGATGCGCCGATCGTCCTGCATGGTCCGCTCGCCGCCGCGTACGCCCGAGAGACGATGCAAGTGCGGCACGAGGAGATTCTGCACGGGATCGCGTACCACACGACCGCCCATCCAGAGTTCTCGCGCGAATCACTGGCGGTCTTCCTGGCCGACAAGATCGACCCGCGCAAGATGCGACGCGACCCGGGCCTGGTCGCGGTCGCAGCGGCGGCGGAGCACGATCTGCATGCTGCCGCGTGCCTCTTCCTGGAGCGGCGGATGGGGAGCCAGCTCGCGAGCGGTCAACCGCTGCATCCGCTCGCCGTGGTCAGCCGCAACGCGTTCCTGCGTCGCACCCAATGATCAGCGACGAGCCGGCGAGCGACGACTTCGCCGAGGGATCAGCCGTCGGACGCGTGGTCGACGCAGCACCGTCCGAGCCTGACGCCCAGGAGCGCGTCCACGATCGTGCATTGCGCCCCACCCGGCTAGACGAGTTCGTCGGGCAGACGAGCGTGCACACGGCGATCCGCATTACCGTCGACGCCGCCCGCGCGCGCAATGAGCCGCTCGACCACCTGCTGCTCTACGGCCCGCCAGGGCTGGGCAAGACGACGCTCGCGCGGATCGTCGCGCGGGAGTTGGGCGTCAACCTGCGCCCCACCAGCGGCCCAGCGATTCAGCGGGCCGGCGATATCGCGGCAATCCTCACCACGATGCAACAGCACGACGTGCTCTTCATCGACGAAATCCACCGCGTCCCGCGCGCGGCCGAAGAGGTGCTGTATTCGGCCATGGAGGACTTCCAGCTATTCATGATGCTCGGCAGCGGCCCCGCCTCGCGCAGCGTGCAGCTCGCCGTGAAACCGTTCACGCTCATCGGCGCGACGACCCGCTACGCGATGATCTCACCACCGTTGCGCGACCGCTTCGGGATCGTGCAGCGGCTGGACTTCTACTCCACCGACGAGTTGGAACTCGTGGTCATGCGATCGGCTGAAGCGCTCGCGGTGGAGTTGGAACCGGCGGGGGCGCGAACGCTCGCCGAACGCTCACGCGGCACGCCGCGCATCGCCAATCGAATGCTGCGCCGCGTGCGCGATTACGCCCAGGTGCGCGCCGACGGGGTGATCACCGCCCAGGTCGCCAACCTGGCGCTCACAGGCCTGGGCGTCGACGCGCTCGGCCTCGACGAGCATGATCGAGGGCTGTTACGTGCGTTGATCGACGGCTTCAACGGCGGACCGGTGGGACTCGACACACTCGCCGCCGCCATCGCCGAAGACGCCGACACCGTCATGGATGTCTACGAGCCCTATCTGATCCAGGTGGGATTCCTCGCTCGCACTCCGCGCGGACGCGTGGCCATGCCCGCCGCCTGGCGACACCTCGGGCTCGCTCCGCCACACCAAGCACCGGACCAGGCGATGCTCTTCCCGCCCAACCAGCCTGACCAGTCGGCTCAGATGCCCCTCAGGCGCCCGCCATAGCTGTCCCCGCCGCTGGGCCCGCCACGGTGCGGTGTGACAGGATCCAGGCTATCGCGGTGATGGACCACCGCGGTGTCGCAGAGCAGGTCATGCAGGGCGCGCTTGTCTTGGCGGAACGCGGCCATCAGGTACCCGGCGTACAGAAGTAGGCTCGAAGGAATGTGTCCGAGCGTGCGTGCGAGCGCGCGTCCGAAGCCGACCTTCGCCCCGTCCGGACGAACCACCTTGATCCCAACGATCCGCTTGCCCAGCGTGGCGCCATATACCGCCACCATCACTGTCTGGTAGCCAAACCCAACGAGGAACAAGAGCCAAGAAAGATCGCCACTCAACACGGCGCGCAGAATGAGGACCGCAACAGTGAGCAGCACCGCATCAATGATCACTGCCCCCAACCGGATCCAGAACCCGGCCGGGCGCAGACCCTGCGCGAGCGTGCCGAACGAGGCATGGTCCTCCAGACGCAGACCACAGGAAAGGCAGACAAGCCCGTCGGGCTCGTTGATGGCGCCGCAGCGCGGACATTCTCGACTGAAGACCGGTCGCTCACGCGGCTCGGCTCGCGGCCCCCAACCACGCTCGGCATCCGCCTCAGCAGTGGCAGCGGTGGTACTGAGGCTGGCGCCGCAGCTACTGCAAAACGCTGCCCCGTCCGCGACCGACGCCCCGCACTCCTGGCAAACCGCTCCACTCACGTCTTGCTGGATCAACACGCACCCCGCCGCTAATCGAGCGCCAGCGCGGGGGCGCGTCCGCCGGTGCTGGCCGAGGCGCTCGCGCCGTTGCGGCCATTTGCGCCTGTTCGCTCTCGCATATTATCTAGCACCGCGAGCGCTGCATCTTCGTCGAACTCGACCGATTCCTGCGCCGCGTACATCATGCGGTAGAGCTTGGCGTAGTGACCATCAATCGCCAACAACTCGTCATGCGATCCCTGCTCGAGGATGCGCCCGTACTCCAGCACGATGATCCGGTCGACAGAGCGGATCGTGGAGAGGCGGTGGGCGATCACAAACGCGGTGCGACCGCGCAGCACCCTGGCGATCGCCTGCTGGATCAGCGCTTCAGTCTGGGAGTCTACGTTGGCCGTCGCCTCATCAAGGATCAGGATGCGCGGATCGCTCAGGATCGCGCGGGCGAAGGCGATGAGCTGGCGCTGGCCGATGGAGAGGTTCTGAGCCCGCTCAGCCAGGAGCGTGTCATAGCTCTGCGGTAGCCGCTCGATCCATTCGTCGGCGCCAACGACCCGCGCCGCGGCGATCGCCTGTTCGCGTGTCGCCTCGAGGTTGCCGTACATCACATTGTCCAGCACCGAACCGGAGAACAGGAAGGGATCCTGTAGGACGACACCGACCCGCTGGACGAGCGATGCACGCGTGACCTCGCGGACATCATGGCCGTCGATCTGCACCGCGCCCGCAGTTACCTCGTAGTTACGCGTGATCAGCGAGGTGATCGAGGTCTTGCCAGCGCCGGTCTCGCCGACCAGCGCGACCGTCTCGCCGGGCTGCACTTCCAGGTCGAGGTCGAAGAGCACCCGGACGCCGTCGACATACTCCAGCGAAACGTTGTCGAAGCGAACGTGGCCAGCGATGTCCGGCAGGTCGTGGGCGTCGGGCATGTCCTCGATTTCGGGCTCTGTGTCGAGCACTTCAAAGACCCGCTCCGCCCCCGCCATCGCACGCTGGAACATCGTGTACTGCAGCACGAGATCGCGAACCGGATCGAAAAAGCGCTGAATCCCGATCGCGAAGGCAATCACGGCGGCGACGCCGGCGGCCTCGTCGAGCGAGCCGTCGGTCAGACGCATAGCGGCCACGACGATGATCAGTGCTGTCGCTAAGGCAATCAGGATCTCGACCAGCGGCATGATCGCAGCGGAGAGCAGCCCCGCGCGGCGGGTCGCACGCAGATTCCAGTTGTTGATCCGGTCGAAGCGGCGGGCGTTCTCCGACTCGCGGTTCAGACTCTGCACCACGCGCACGCCGTTGAGATCTTCGTTCAACGTAGAGTTCACGGCCGCAATGGCGACGCGGGTCTCGAGGAACGCCCTGCGTGCGCGCTTACTCCACCAGGCCATCGACACAATCAGGATTGGCAGCACCGCAAACGAGACCAGCGCCAGCTGCCAGTCGATGTACAACAGCACGGCCATGATGATCACCAGGCCGAAGATGTCGCCGATCACCGTCAGCACACCGGAGGTCAGCATCTCCTGCAGCACCTGGACGTCCGAGGTGACGCGTGACATGATCGCGCCCACTTCACCACGGTCATAGAAGCGGTGTTCCAAGCGCATTAAGTGTTCGAACACATCCTGGCGCATGCGGCGCAGGATGGGATGTCCGACATTGGCCATCAGCCACTGGCGCAGAAACTCGGAGAGCCATGACACGGCGACGATGATGGCGAAGTAGAGCGCAATCTCGTCCAGCTGCGACAAGACGCCGTTTTCCAGCGCTCCCTGTAGCGCCTCGTAGACAACCAAGACCTGAATGTTGAAGGCCACGGCGAAGATCGCGTTGGCCACGATCGCTGCGATCAGCGGGCGCTTGTGCGGCGCGATGTAGCGGCCGAAGCGTCGCACGAGCCGGGGGTTGTAGAGCGTGCCGTACTCCTGGTCCCAGCCGTCGGCCATCGAAGCGGAGCTGGCCCAGGAGCTGCGCGGTCCGTGACCGCCGCCGCCGAGATTGGAGCTCCAGCCCCCCGCCATACCGCCGCCCATCATGCCCATCTAGCTGCCTCCACCCGCTGCGACGGCTTCAAGCGGCTCCAATGCTGACGTCTGCGCTGACTCCTGGTCGCGCAGCTCCAACTCGTAGATCTCTCGGTACAGACCGCCCTGCTGCAACAATTCATCGTGCTTGCCGCGCTGCACGATCTGACCCTGATCGAGCACCAGGATTTGATCGGCCTCGCGCAGCGAGCGGAGGCGGTGCGCGATCACAAACGTCGTGCGGCCACGCATCAGCGCCGCCATCGCCTGTTGAATCTCAAACTCGGTGGCCGCGTCGACGGACGAGGTGGAGTCGTCGAAGATCAGCGCGCGAGGGTCCATCAGCAAGGCCCGCGCGATCGCGATCCGCTGCTTCTGTCCACCGGAGAAGTTGGCCCCTCGCTCCCCGACCCACGTGTCGTACTGATCGGGCAGGCGGCTAATGAAATTGTGGATACGGGCCAGCTTGGCCGCCGCCTCGATCTCCTCGTCGGTGGCGTCGGGGCGACCATAGGCGATGTTCTCTTTGAGCGTCGCCGCGAAGAGGAACACCTCCTGCTGCACAATCGCGACCTGTCGGCGCAGCTCTTCCAGCGGCCAGTCGCGCACATCCTGGCCATCGAATGTGACGCTTCCCGCGCTGACGTCGTAGAAGCGCGGGATCAGGTTGACCACTGTCGACTTGCCGCTGCCGGTCAGGCCGAGCAGGGCGATCAGTTCGCCCGGCTTCGCCTCAAAGTCAATCCCGTCCAGCACAGGCGAGCGCGGGTCGTACGCGAAGCTGACGCGGTCGAAGCGGATGTGCCCCTGCGGTGAGGCTGGCGCGACCGAGCCAGGGCGCTCCTGCACTTCCGACTCCTGATCGAGGATTTCGAAGATGCGTACACCGGCCGTTGCGGCACGGGGAACCATCATCACCATCCAGCCGACCCCGCGAATCGGCATCTGGAGGATGGTCAGGAACATCAGGAACATGGTCAGTTCGCCGACGCTGAAATTGCCGTTGACCACTTCGCGTCCGCCGTACCAGATGGTGACCACGATCGCCGCCGCGCCCAGCATGGTCATCAGCGGCATGTTGACCGCCTGCACCATGGAGGCGTCGTAGGAACGCTCCTGCAGCCAGCTCGCGGCTCGGCCGAACTTCCGGCCTTCAAACTCAGCGCGCCCAAAGGCCTTGACGACGCGGATCCCGGACAGCGCCTCCTGCAGCACGGTGCCGAGCTGCGCCTGAGACTCCTGCACGTCGTTCCAGATCGGTCGCAGGCGGCGCGCCACGAACGCAGAGCGCACAGCGATGATCAGCATCAGCGCCCAGACCATCAGCGCCAGCTGCCAGTTAATCGCCAGCATGATCACAAGCGTGCCGATGCCCAAGACCAGCGTGAAGGTGAGCTGCACGCCGCCGAAGTTAATGAACATCCGCACCACCTCGACGTCCTGCGTCGCGCGGACCATGATCTGGCCCGTCTCGGCACCGTCGTGGAAGCGGAAGGAGAGGGTTTGCAAGCGCTGGTAGATCGCGTTGCGCAGGTCGTAGGCGACCGTCTGTCCTACCCACTCGGCCAGGTAGCGCTGCACGAACATCGAAGCGCCGCGCAAGACCGCCGCGCCGACCAGCGCCAGGCCAGCCACCGCGACCAGCCAGCCGGTGATGGCGATCACCGTGTCGCCATTGACGATCTCGGTCGAAATGGCGGTATCGATGGCCCAGCGCAGCAGCCAGGGCGTCGCCATCGCGAAGCCGGCGGTCGTCAGAATGGCGATCGCCGTGATCGTCAGCCCCTTCCAGTACGGCAGGGCGAAGCGCAGCACGCGCCCGATCACAAGAATCGAGACCGGCGCACGCAGTCGGCGACGGGAGGCTGGGTTCGCAGCGATTGCGGTCAACTTCGGCTCCCGACCAGTTCGATCGTTCGCCGGTCTTTGGCGTCTGAGCGCCACTCACTCGCGTACATAGTTTGACATGAGTATAGAGGGTGCCGCTATCCGCGCTGTTCAGCGGCTTACGCTGGGGAACAGCGATGAGCAACTACGTGCTGCGACCGATGACGCTCGACGATCTCGACGCCGTCACGGCGCTCGACGCCCGCGCTTTCGGCCCAGCAGGCTGGAACCGCCGCTACTTCGAAGGTGAACTGACAGAGTCGAAGATCAGCATCTTCTGCGTCCTCTGCGAGGCCATCTTCGAGACAGGCGGAGCGGACGAGAGCGGACGCATCATTGGCTATTTCGGCGTCTGGCACATCGTCGAACAACTGCACCTCTGCACCTTCGCCGTTGATCCAGACGCGCAGGGGCGCGGGCTTGGCGCACTGCTCTTGCAGTGCGTGTTCCGGCTCGCACAGCGGCTGCACTGCGACACCATCCAGCTGGAGGTGCGGGAATCGAACACCGTCGCACGCTCGCTCTATCGGACACGCGGATTTGTCGAGCAGGAGGTTCGGCGGCGGCTGTACGACCACCCGGTCGAGGACGGCATCCTGATGAGCAGCGCCACTCCGACCGCCATCGCGCCAGTCGGGGCGCTGCTCTTGCATTGGGACGATCGCGGTGGCGCAAGCGAGGAGCGCTGGCGCTGAGCAAGCGACGGACCCGGTACTCGGGAACCTGCTACTCGGCGCCTGCGATATGCTGGCGATATGAATCTCAACGAGCAGATCGAACACCTGCTGGAGCGCTCGCGCTACATCCGCGCAATCGGGCCGACCACCGAAGACTTCATGCGCTGGCGCGACGCCACAGACGAGCTGCTGGCTGACACGGTGGGCGAGGATCACCCGCTCATCGCGAGCTACCGCGAGGCGATCGGCCTGCGCGAGCCGCTGGACGCCGAGGGATTGCAGATTCACGGCCCGTACGGCATGGCCCCGCGCCTCATCGCCGCCGAAGGCGTCCTGCGCGCGCTCGTCAGCTAGCGACGAACCGTCGTCGGTCGCTCAGTTCGCTCCGACAGCCGCCAGGGACTTCTTTTCAATCACCGCGCCGACCAGCTCCGCTGCCTGGGCGTAGGTCAGATGGGTGGTGTTGATCACGATGTCGTAGAGCAGCGGCGACCAGACGTCGACATGCCAAAACTTGCGGTGGAAGGCGGCGCGGCCTTTGTTGAACTGCTCGATCGAGCGCGCCGCCTGCAACTCGTCGAGGCCCTCCCACTCCTGCACCCGCGCCAGCGCCGTGGCCGGCTCCGCGACGAGCTGGACATGCGTCGCATCGGGCACGGTCCGCAGGATCATCTGGCTGCCGCGGCCCAGAATGACGACGTTGCCCCGCTGCGCAACCGACTCGATGATCTGCGAGGTTGTTTGCAGGATGGCGCGGTCGTCCACCACGCCCGAGCCGCTATCGGTCAGCTCCTGGTAGCTCTGCGACAGCATCAGCTCGAGGTTGCCCGAACCGAGCATCGGATCGATCGCCCCGCCAGCCGCTGAGCGCTCCAGCGCCCGCTGCAGGAAGTGGCCCAAGCGCGCCCGCAGCGAGTCGGTGCGCTCATCTTTCTCGGCTACCTCCGAGACCGTGCGCCCGAGTTGGCGGGAGGCATCGACAAGCACAGTCTGGTCGATGTACTCGAGTCCCAGGCTGCGACTCAGGTGGCGCGCCACATCGCGGGCGCCGCCGCCGTACTGGCTGGATACGGTCACGACCGGCATCGCCCACCTCCCGCGTGCGGCCCATGGTGCGGAACGGGTCAATCCACAGCCCCAGCGTACTCCACGCGTACTCCAACGTGTGGGGGCGCGCACTCTGCGCTCGCTGCTGCTGGGGGCGCTTAGGTATCGACGCGCATCGTGCCCAGCGGCAGCGAGCGCCGCAAGGTCCAGCCGTTCGGTCCCTCGGCCTGCGTCACCGCGTCGAACACGCCAACATGCGTGACCACGAGGAAATAACGCTGCGCGGCCAGCGAGCTCGCCGCCTGTTGCGCCTCCGCCTCGCGTCCGAAGCGGCCCAGCGTCAGCGCGGTGCGTTCGAGCGGCGAGCGCGAGCGCACCAGCGCGTCCGGCATCTGCTCGGGAAAGATGTCGCGGTAGACGATCGAGGCGATCCGCTGGGCGTCGTCCTCGCCTTGCTCGGCGAGCATCTGCAGCAGATGTTCGCCGTCGTCGTACCAGGCCTGTGGGGCGCCCAGCTCAAGCATGAAGGGATGGAACAACCCCAGCACGATCTCCAGCAGCTGCTCGAGCTCTGCCAGACCGTAGGGATCGTCGATGCCCTCGGTGAGCGGAATGTGCGGCGGGATCGCATCGACGTGTGCGCGGTCGTAGAGGGCGCGCAGCAGATCGATCTGTGCGCGCGCCTGCTCATCCGGGACCAGCGCCAGCATGCGTTGCACCATGCGTAGAGATTAACCCACAACGGCTCCCTGGCCTGTTGCCAGGGAGCCGTTGCCTCTGGGTACGGACGCGGACGAGCAGGGCGGACGCCAGCGCTAGACGGCGCCGGCGTCGATCTTGATGCGCTGCGGCTCCGGCTGCTCCGCCTTGGGCAGCGTCAGCTCGAGCACGCCGTTGCTCAGCCGGGCCGAAATGCGGGAGGCGTCGTACGAGGGGTCCAGTCGGAAGCTGCGCGAGAGTACGGTGCTGGCGACCTCGCGGCGGCGGTAGTTGCGCCCCGCGCTGCCTGCATCACTCGCCTTGTTCGCGTCGCTTGCCTTGCCCTCGTCGTTTGCGCCGTTCGCTGGCTTGCCCTCGGTCGAGGCGTCGCTGACATGCTCGGCGTGGATGCGGAGTTGGTCGTCGTCGACCGTGACCGCGATCTCGTCCTCCGAGAAGCCCGGCAGCCAGGCCTCGATGCCGATGCCCGCGTCACTGTCGAAGACGTTGACCGGCAGCTGCCAGTTCTCCGAGGGGGCGGCGCTGTGTCGCCGTCGCCCGAGGGGAGCGCCGAGCGCGCGCTGCCAGATGTGGTCGAAGTCGGCGAAGGGGTCGCGGATCAGGATGCTGCTCATGGCTGGTTCCTTTCTGAGCATTGCGGTCGGCCAACCGGTTGCTGTTCCGACCTCATGACAAAACCTTATATCTATAGACTCAGAAAATCTATTGCATTACTGTGCCTCAGCGAACATTGTTCTGAATCCATGCGAGAACCTGATATTCTCAGGCTCAAGAAAGGGTTCCCATGCCAGCTGACTTCTACCAGATTCTCGGCCTGCCTCGCGACGCGTCTGAGCGCGACATCAGCTCCGCTTACCGCAAGCTCGCTCGACAGTTCCACCCCGACGTGACCGGCGGTGACCCGCAAGCCGAGGCCCGCTTCAAAGAGATCAACGCCGCCCACAACGTCCTCTCCGACGACCAAAAGCGAGCCGCCTACAACAAGTGGGGCGACCAGTGGGAACACGCCGAGCAGCTCGAAGAGATGCAGCGCCAACACGGTGCATTCAGGTCGGGCGGATTCGGTGGCGTGGGCGGTCGCTCCGCTCGCGCTGGCAATGTGCAGTTCGACTTCAGCAGCCTCGGCGCCGACGACCTGGGCGATCTCGGCGATCTGGGAGACATCTTCGGCGGACTGTTCGGCGACTCTGGCCGACGCCCGTCGCGGGCGTCGGCGCGCGGTCGCGACGTTGAGCACCACATCTCGATCTCCCTGCGCGAGGCCTGTCAGGGCGCCGCGCGGATGCTGCGGCGCGGCGCCAACGGAGCGCAGCTCGAGGTCACGATTCCACCGGGCATTGGCAATGGCCAGCGACTCAAATTCAGCGGCCAAGGCGAGAACGCGCCGTCGGGACAGCATGGCGACCTCTACCTGACCGTGCAGGTCGACGACGACCCCGTCTTCGAGCGGCGCGGCGACGACTTGCTGGCGCCGGTTGACGTGCCCCTG
Organism: Dehalococcoidia bacterium; assembly: GCA_963422755.2. GTDB lineage: Bacteria > Chloroflexota > Dehalococcoidia > Bin125 > Bin125 > Bin125. The sequence continues at coordinate 899,364 of OY730488.1, read as the reverse complement.
ACCACCGCGGCGCTCGGCGGCGAGGTCGCCGTGCGTTCGCTGAGCGGCAGCGGACGCCTCGCCTTGCGGATTCCCGCCGGCACCCAGAACGGGCGCGTGTTCCGACTCACCGGGCAGGGCATGCCGCGCTTCAAGCGTGAGGGTCGCGGCGACCTCCTAGCAGCGGTGCGCCTGCGCATGCCCGAGCCGCTCTCGCCCGCGCAGACCGAGCTGTTCCGTCGGCTGCGCGCGCTGGAATCCGAGCAGGAAGGCGACAGCGCATGAACGAGCGCCCGGTCTACACGATCCGCGTCGCCGCGCAGCTCGTCGGCGTGCACCAGCAGACTCTGCGCACCTACGAGCGTGAAGGCCTCCTCACTCCCGCGCGCACAGCTGGCCGCCAGCGGCTGTACAGCCAGGCCGACATCGAGCGCTTGCTCGTGATTCGACGGCTGATCGACGAACTGGGCGTCAATCTCGCGGGCGCGGACATCATCCTGCGGCTGCGCCAGCGGATCAGCGAGCTCGAGTCCCAGAACCAGGAGCTGCGCCACGAGATTCAGCGGCTGCGCGACCAGCGGCTGCTGGCCGTCCAGCCGTTCCGCTTTGATGAACAGGAGCGAAACCGATGATGCGACGAGACCGATTCACCCGACAGGCGCAGCAGTTGCTGGAAGCCTCCCAACAGCTGGTGCGCGAGAAGCGCCACGCCCAATGGGACGTCGAACACCTGCTCGCCTCGCTCGCCCGCGTCGAGGACGGCCTGGCGTACGACCTACTGCAGACGCTCGGGATCGACCGCACGCGGTTGCGCGCCGACGCCGACACAGCGATCGACGCGGCTCCGAAGCTCAGCTACGACGTCGTGCAACTCACCGTCACGCCGCGTGTGGTGCAACTGCTCGAGCGCGCCAACGTCGAAGCGCAGCGGCTCAACGACGACTTCGTAGGAGTCGAGCACCTCTTGATTGCGCTCAGCGGCGACACCGGCGGCCCTGCCGCGCAGATCATCCGCGCACACGGGATCACTGCCGAGCGGCTCTATGGGGCGCTACAACAGATTCGCGGCTCGCGCCGAGTCGACCAGCCCGACGCGGAATCCCACTACGACGCGCTCAATCGCTACGCCACCGACGTGACGCGTCTGGCCGCCGAGGGCAAGCTGGACCCGGTGATCGGCCGAGACACTGAACTTCGGCGGGTGCTGCAGATTCTCAACCGGCGCACAAAAAACAACCCGGTGATCATCGGCGAGGCCGGCGTCGGTAAGACGGCCATCGCCGAAGCGCTGGCCCAGCGCATGGCAGCCGATGACGTGCCGCAGCATCTGCGCGGCAAGCGGCTGATGTCGCTCGACATGGGCGTGCTGCTTGCCGGAGCCAAGTTTCGCGGCGAGTTCGAGGAGCGTCTCAAGTCGGTAATCGACGAAGTACGCGACTCTGAAGGCCAGGTGATCCTCTTCATCGACGAGCTGCACACGGTCGTCGGAGCCGGCGCGGCGGAGGGCGCGATCGACGCCGCCAACATGCTCAAGCCGCCGCTCGCGCGCGGCGAGCTGAGGGTCGTCGGGGCGACCACACTCGACGAGTATCGCAAGCACATCGAGCAGGACTCGACGCTCGAGCGTCGCTTCGCCCCGGTCTATCTGGACGAGCCGTCCGCCGAGGACGCGGTGGCGATCCTGCAGGGCATCAAGCCGCGCTACGAGTCGCACCACGGCGTGCAGATCGCCGACGACGCGGTTGAGGCGGCCGTACGGCTGTCGCAGCGCTATCTGACGGAGCGACGCCTACCCGACAAGGCGATCGACCTGATCGACGAAGCCGCATCGCGGCTGGTGATCGCTAATCAGCTGCCGCCGGCGCGCGTGGTCGCGCTGCGTCAGCGCGTCGCTGAGCTGCGCTCGCAGCAGGAAGACGCCGCCCAGCGCGAGGACTACGAAACTGCAGCTCGGATCAAGCAGGAGCTGCTCACCATCCAGCAGGAAGCGCAGACCAGCCGAAACGACTGGGACGCCCAGCAGGCGCAACAGGCTGAGCGCGACACCGTCACCGAGCAGGACATCGCCGAGCTGATCGGTGAGATGACCGGCATCCCGGTCAGCCGCATGCTCGCCAACGATGAGGGGCGCCTGCTGCGAATCGAGCAGGAGTTGCACGGCCGTGTGATCGGCCAGGCCGAGGCGGTGACCGTCGTCTCTGACGCGATCCGACGCGCCCGCGCGGGGCTCAAGGACCCAACGCGGCCGATCGGCTCGTTCATCTTCGTCGGCCCAACCGGCGTCGGCAAGACCGAGCTGGCCAAGGCGCTCGCTGAATACCTCTTCGACACCGAGGACGCATTGGTGCGACTGGACATGTCTGAATATCAGGAGCGGCACACGGTCAGCCGCATCATCGGCGCACCGCCAGGATACGTGGGCTACGACGATGGCGGTGGCCTCACTGAGCTGATCCGTCGACGCCCCTTCCGCGTCGTCCTGCTGGACGAGATTGAGAAGGCGCACCCCGATGTCTTCAACCTGCTCCTGCAGGTGCTTGATGATGGGCGCATCACCGATGGGCAGGGCCGCACAGTCGATTTCCGCAACACTGTTGTGATTATGACCAGCAACCTCGGCACAACCGCGCGTCCAGCCAGCGGGCTTGGTTTCGCCGGCGGTCACGACCAGCGCGCCCAAGACTCCGAGCGCGCCTTGCGCGAATTCTTCCGCCCCGAGTTCCTCAATCGCGTCGACGAGATCGTGGTCTTCGATCCGCTCTCGGAGGAGGAACTGCTGCAGATCGTCGAGCTGATCGCAGCGGAGGAACAAGCTCGGCTCTCCGCGATGGGGCGCGCGCTGCGTCTGACCGACGCAGCGCGTCGGCAACTCGCCCGTGATGGCCACGACCCAGCCTTTGGGGCGCGCCCGCTGCGCCGCGTGTTCCAGCGCCAGATTGAGAACCCGCTCAGCAAGCTGCTGCTCGCCGGTGAGTTCGAGCTGGGCGCCGAGATCGAGGTCGGCTATAGCGAAGCCGATGGCGGCTACACGTTCCGCCCAGCCGCCATCGCTACTCCCGCCTAGGCCCCAACTAGACTCCTCTGTCATTCCCGCTCAAGCGGACATGGCGGCGGGAGGCAGACAGCTACACTCACGTCATCGACCCAGATCACTGAGTGTCTGACGTATCGGGAGGATGCATGACCACACTGACCGCCCCCGCGACCGAAACACTGCTCTATGAAGAGCGTGGACACGTTGCAATCATCACCCTCAACCGACCGGAACGGCTCAACGCCATCTCGGGCGAGATGCTCGAGGCGCTCTCGGCGCAGCTGATCGCCTGCCAGCGCGAGCCGGAGATCCGCGTCATCGTCCTGACCGGCGCTGGACGCGGTTTCTGCGCCGGGCTCGACCTCGTCGACCAACAACAGCGGATGTCTGGCGGCGAGAACGGCGCTGCGCCGCGTGGCTATTCGCTCTTCGACCTGCGTGACGCTCCACCGGTCGTCCTGCAGCGCATGGACAAGCCCGTCCTCTGCGCGCTCAACGGAGCCGCTGCCGGCTACGGCATGGACATGGCGCTGCTGGCTGACATCCGCATCGCCTCCGACCGCGCCAAGATGGGCGCCGTCTTCGCTCGCCGCGGCGTGCTGCCGGAGTCGGGCGGTACCTGGATTTTGCCGCGCTTGCTCGGCTGGGCGCGCGCGGCCGAGGTCGCCTTCCGTGGGCGCGTGCTCGACGCGCAGGAGTCGCTCGACGTCGGCCTGGTCAACGAGGTCGTGCCGCACGACGAGCTGATGGAGCGGACGATGGAGCTAGCCAACGAAATCGCGGCCAACGCACCGCTCTCGGTCCAGGCCACCAAGCGGATGATGCGGCTGGGCATGGACGAACCCTTCGAAGCCGCCGTCGACCACATCTATCTGCAGTTGCTGCCGCTCTTCCAGTCGGACGATTTCAAAGAAGGGGTGCGCTCGTTCATGGAGAAGCGCGACCCGCAGTTCCAGGGACGCTAGCCATGCCGCAACGAACGATCAACCAGGACGAAATGCAGCGGGTCAGCAGCTATCTGCTGGGCCAGGCGGAGAAGTATTCGTGGCTCCAGCTCTGGCCGCGCGTCGTGGCCGCGCGGCTCGACCTGCTCAACACGCTCGAGCGCGTCTCGGCCGAACAGGCCGCCTGGAAGCCGGGCCCAGAAGACTGGAGCGTCGAGGAGGTCGCACAACACGTGCTCGACGGCTCCCGCCGCAACCAGGACATGATCCGAGCCCTCAGCGTCGGCCAAGATCCCAGCCTGGGACCGCAAGGCATCGGCGCCATTGATCCCGCCCAGCGCGCGGCCGAGTTCGATTGGCCCTCGCTGGTCGACGCTCTGCGCGATGACTCGCGCCTGCTCGCGAACGTGATCGATGGGCTGCCCGAGCCGCCTGCCTGGCAACCGCGTCCGGCGCATCCATTCTTCGGACCGCTGCATTCGCGCGGCTGGTTCATGTTCCAGCGCGTTCACGACCTGGACCACGTCGGCCAGGTCAACGCGATCAAGGAAACAGAGGGCTATCCGGCATGACCCAGCCCGGCATCGACCAGCCTGGCAGAACCCAACATCGCGCCGGCCAGCTGCGCGTCGCGGTCGGACTACACCGCGACGGTGTCGACAACTGGGACTCCGCTGTGCGCTACGCGCAGGCGGCGGAGCGATTAGGCGTGTACTCGATCTGGTCGGCCGAGGCCTGGGGCCACGATGGGATCAGCCCGCTCGCCTACCTCGCCGGCAAGACGGACACGATCAAGCTCGGTACGGGCATCATCCAGGGCGGCACACGGACACCGGCGCTGGTCGGCATGACCGCGATGAGCCTGCAGTCGATGTCCGGTGGGCGTTTCATGCTGGGGCTAGGCACGTCGGGGCCGCAGGTGGTCGAGGGCTGGCATGGCGTCCCCTTCGCCGGCGCTGTCTCGCGCCTCCAGGAGACGGCTGAGATCGTGCGCATGGTTTGCAACGGCGAGCGCCTGGTCTACGAAGGCCGCCACTACACGCTGCCCCTGCCGGGCGGCGAGGGCAAAGCGATCCGCTCGGGCTCGCCGCCCATCCAACCGCCACCCGTCTACTTCGCCTCGCTGGGGCCACGCAGCCTCGAGCTCTGCGGCGAAGTCGCCGACGGTTGGCTGGGGACCTCCTTCATCCCCGAGACCGCCGATGTCTTCTTGGACGACATCCGACGCGGCGCGGAACGTGCTGGACGGTCGCTGGATGAGATCGATCTCGAAGCGGCGGCGGGCGTGGTTTTCAGCGACGATCCAGAGCGCGACGCAGCTCGTCACGCACGCGGGATCGCATTCACGCTGGGTGCGATGGGCTCGGCCACGACCAACTTCTACAACGACGCCTTTTGCCGTCAAGGTTGGGACGACGCCGCCAAAGAGGTGCAGCGGCTCTGGATCTCAGGCGAGCGCGACCTCGCCCGCCAGCGCGTCCCGGTCGAGCTGGCGCTCAAAGTCAACCTGATCGGCAACGATATCGAGATCAAGGATCGTCTGCGCGTCTACCGTGACGCTGGCGTCAACACGCTTCGGGCTGGCGTCGAGGGCGAGACGGTCAGTGATCGAATCCACAACCTCGAGCGCCTCATGCATCTCGTCGGCGAGCTGAACGCGGAGTCCGACACCTAACCCACGCGCGCCTACGCGAGGCCCAGCAAGACCTGCGCGAGCCACAATCGCATCCGCTGCAACTGGCCGAGTGGGCGCTCTACAGCGGGTATCGCATCACTGCTTACTGCACCACTTCGTAGCCGGAATCCCCTTCGACCACACGGATCCAGCTGTTGGCCGGGACTCCGTTGATCGTGGTGACCATGCCAGAGGCTGGCCAGCGGATATGGATGTCGGAGCTGGCGGCGCCGGCGAGGCCAAAGTGGAGCGTGTCTTCGCTCTGACCCAGGAAATGGCTGGCGACGCCCATCTCGCGGACCTGCGCGCGCAGGCCGCTCGCGTCTACCGTGACCCGCGCGCCCAGCCCCTGCCGATTGCTGACCGTACCCACCAGCGACACTCGCAACCAGTGGCCCAGAGCGCGTGACTGATTTTCGTAGAAGCGCGGTTCCGAAGCGTTGTTGACCACGAACACGTCGAGGTCACCGTCGCTATCCGCGTCAAGGATGAGTAGACCCTTGCCGTCCTCGATGTCATCCAGTCCCACTTCGGGGCCGCGGCTATCGAACGCGCCGCGGCCGTCGTTTTCCCAGTAGCGCATCGCGTCGGCATCAAAGCCGGGCATCATTTCCATCCCGTTGGTCATGGTCAGATCGAGGTCGCCGTCGTTGTCTGCATCGAAGAAGGCGGCGCCCCAGCCCCAGGAGCCGTTGCGCACATCGGCGGCATCGGTGGCGTCGGAGAAGCGACGCTCGCCGTCGTTGCGGAACAGCCGATTGCCGTCCCTGAGACCCTCCTGCGCGCCGCCCGGGCTGCCGCTGCTGAACGAGAACACTGACGTCACAAACCAATCCAGGTCACCGTCGAGGTCGTAGTCGCCGAAGGTCGTACCCATCGCGTTCTGCGCCGTGCCGACACGCGCATCGAGGGTGCCATCCGAGAACGTGCCGTCGCCGTTGTTCCAGAACAAACGGCTCGTACCAAAGTCCGACGCCACAGCCAGCTCAGGCCAGCCATCGTCGTCCAGATCGACGAAGGTCGAACCGAACGCGAAGGTGCCCTCGGTCAGTTGCGCCTGCGTCTGCGACAGCACGCCTTCCATCTGAACGCCCGCGAGCTCGGTGACATCTTCGAAGTAGCCTGGCGCCTCAGCGCCGCGGTTGCGCAGCAGCCGCACGCCGGCCACCGCCTCACCGACGAGCTGCGACGGCCGCCACTCGGTCACGTGGAGGTCGATGTAGCCATCGAGGTCATAGTCGCCGAATGTAGCCGAGAATCCGATCCGACGGTTGCTGGTCGTGACGGCTGCGCCCCGTTCCTCGCCCGCTTCGCTGAAGACGCCATTCTCATTGATGAACAAGTAGTGGCGCGTGTCACCGACGGTGGTCACGAACAGATCGAGGTCGCCATCGTTATCGATGTCTCCCCAGGCTGCTCCGTTGGAAGCCAGCTCCCACTCGGTCAAGCCAACCGCTGCCGAGACATCTTCGAAGCTGCCGTCGCCGCGGTTGCGGAAGAGTAGGTCGGCGCCATCCAACCGCGTGACCAGCAGGTCGATCGCGCCGTCGCCGTCGAAATCGGCTGCGGCTGCGCCGCCGGTCATCCGTTCCGCATCGCAGAGTGAGCCCTGCTGCTCGGCCACCGTCGCGCGAGAGAGATTATCGAAGAGGCAGTCGCCTGGCGGATTCTTCATATGCTGCACGTAGGACAGCCCAGCCGCCGCTGTCGCGTCGCGGAAGATCGTCTCGGTCGGTTCGACCGCCCGCACGGCGACGGGCGCTGTCGGAACGTCGTCGGCGCAGGCCAAGGCCAGCCAGGCGACCACGGCCGCTGCAGCGAGCACAGCCCACACCCGTAACGCGCTCATCACTGATACTGATTGCACAACCATTGTCCCCCAGCGTCACGCTGCGTGACGGCGGGTCGCGCCGCCCACTATGAACGAAAGGGTAACGACCATGACCAGTCCAACGACGAGCGACCATCCCACGACAGCCTCTGGCGCAGCGCATCGTGGCCCGCTCTGCGGCATCCGCGTGCTCGAGTTCTCGCAAATCATCGCCGGCCCGTTCGGTTGCCAGAACCTCGCCGACATGGGCGCGGAAGTGATCAAGGTCGAGCCGCCCGACGGCGAGGCCTGGCGCCAATTCTCGCAGTTCATGCCAGGCGAGTCGAAGTGGTTCCAGTCGCTCAATCGCGGCAAACGCTCGTTGGCGCTCTCCCTGCGCGATCCGGAGGCGCAGGCGATCGTCCATGGACTGATCCCGCAGATCGACGTGGTCGTGATCAACTACCGGCCCGATGTGGCCGCTCGGCTGGCGCTGGACTACGACACGCTGCGCGCGATTCGGCCCGATTTGATTTATGTCGATAACACCGCCTTCGGGCGACAGGGTCCGTGGGCGCAGCGGCCCGGCTACGACATCGTCGCCCAGGCCGTCTCAGGACTCATGGCGCTCGACGGCAAACTCGACGACAACGGCACCGCGCCAACGCCGGTTTCGTCGCCGGTGGCTGACTACGGCACGGGCATCACGATTGCGCTGGGCGTCTGCGCCGCGCTCTTCCACCGCGCGCAGACGGGCGAGGGGCAGATGGTCGAGACGACGCTGCTCAACACCGCCCTGGCGATGCAGGGCAGCTCAGTCATGCGGCTACCCGCGGCTGACGCCATCCCCGAAGCGAAGATGGCGCAGATCAACGAGCTCCGCGCCAGCGGCGCGTCTTATGCCGACATCCAGGAGGCCTACAAGGATCGCGGTGCCCAGGGCGCGCTCAACATCTATTACCGCTGCTACGAGACCCGCGACGGCGCGGTCGCGATCGGTGCACTCTCCGCATCGCTCTGGGCCAAAGTGCGGGCCGCGCTGGAGACAGACTTCCTGGGCTTCGCCGACCCCGAGCTCGACCCGACTGATCCCCAGCAATACGCCCGCGCGGTCGAGAGCGTGCGCGAGATTGAGGAGCGCGTGCGCCAACAGAGCACCGAGCACTGGCTGCAACGCTTCGACGCCCACGGCGTCCCCAACGGACCGATCCACTTCGCCGAGGAACTCGCCGACGAGCCGCAGATTCTGGCCAACGAGATGGTCGTCGACCTGAACCATGACCTCTCAGGGCCCCAGCGCCAGGTCGGGCCGCTGCTCAAGATGAGCGCGACACCGACAGCTGCGCAAGGCTCATCACCGCCGCTGGGCCGCGACACCGACGCGATCGTCGCCAGCGCTGGCTACAGCGCGGAGGATCTCGCAGACCTACGCACACGCGGGATCATCGCCTGAGGCACCGATCCTGCGAACGCCCAGCATGGCGCCTCACGCCTACAGCAGGCCAGCCCAGGCCGAGACTTCCTCGCCGCGGTAGTCATCCTCCACCCGAACTGATTCGCCCATCACCACCGTCTGGCGGGAATCGGCGCCCCAGCGTGGCCAGGGCATCTGCTCGGTCGATGGGTCGCCGCTGCGCGCGAAGGCGAGCCAGCTGTCCATCGTCAACTCCGCCAGAGCGTTGGCCGCCACGCCCTCGCCAGCAAACGCTGCCGCGACCCGGTGCGTCCCAAAGACGAACGGGATGTCCAGCGCGTGACATGAGCCGAGCGCCCCGTCGAGCATCGGCGACTTCCAGTCGAACAGGTACGAGTACACACGCTCGCTGTGCTGCGCCTGCGCGTCGAGGAGGCGTTGGGCGGGCACGCGGAAGAGCTGATCGCCGCCAGCAGCCGTGTGGATTTCGTATGGCGACGTGTCCTCGCCCCGCGCCTCACGTGTGGCGCGATAGAGGTCATAGAGCTTGCGACCGTCGCCGTGCAAACCGTCGAGCAGCGCGACCGCGTCCTCCTCGTTGGGCGGATCAGACGGGGCCATCGCGGTGAAGAGTTTGTTCTCCTCGTCGAGGCAGCCGATCAACGCGGCCACGCCAGCGGCCTGTCCTGCGCGCACCGCGTCGATCGGCATCGCGGTCAGGAATTCGCCGTCGATGATCGGTCGGAACGGCATCTCAGGCTGCTCGCCACGCTCCATCGCCTGGTACAGGGTCTCCATTTCGAGCTGCCCCTGCGCCTCGAGGATTGACTCCACTGACGCTGCGCGCAGCGCGCCGGCGTCAGTCGGATCGACGCCCAGCAGCTCACAGAACTTGCGGCCGTTGGCCAGCGCCTGATCGTCGACCATGCCGTGATGGCCCGCGCCAGACTGCGGGATCGCCTTGTCGAACAGTCCCACCGCTTCGGGCGAGCCCATCAGCGAGGACACCGACATACCACCGGCGGATTCACCGAAGATGGTCACGTTGTTGGGGTCACCACCAAAGTTGGCGATGTTCTCCCGCACCCAGCGCAGCGCCGCCACCTGATCGCGCATACCGAAGTTCGATTCCCCCAGCGCCGGTAGATGCAGGAAGCCCAGTGCGCCCAGCCGGTAGTTGATCGTGACCACCACCACATCGCCGCGCTCGGCGAGCATGGCGCCGTCGTACAGACCGTCGCTGCCAGAGCCGATCGTAAACGCGCCGCCGTGAATCCAGACCATCACCGGTCGCGCGGCATCATCGGCGCCGGGCGTCCAGACATTGAGGTAGAGGCAGTCTTCCGACTGCTCCTGCGGCGCACCGCCGACCAGCGCATCCAGCGCCTCGTTGGGAATCTGCGGGGCGATCGGTCCGAACGACCCACAATCGAGCACATCGCCCCAGCCGGGATGCGCACGCGCGACGCGGAAGCGCAGATCTCCCGTCGGCGGCTGAGCGTAGGGAATTCCTCGATACACACTGAGCCCGTGTTGCACAGCGCCGTGCACGCGCCCGTAGCTGGTCTGAACTATTTCCGCCATCAGATGCATCCTCTCCCAGACGTGCCGTTCAGCTGCAGCCTAATCCGCTCTGGCCGCGCTCGTTTACCCTCTGTGGAGACTCTCTCGGGAAGAACAGCGCGCGCATCGAATTTGGGGCGAAGCATGACAGCCACTATTGGCGACACAGGTACTAGCATCGACGCCCTTCAGCGACTCGACCGGCATCTCCACTCCCGCTACATCGAGCCACAAAAGATCGCCGGCTGCCTGACGCTGATCTCGCGGCGCGGGCAGATCGCGCATCTCTCGGCCATGGGGCAGATGGATCGTGAACGCGGCAAGCCGATGTCGGTCGACACCATCTTTCGTTTCTACTCGATGACCAAACCGATCACCTCAGTCGCGCTGATGCAGCTGCACGAGCGTGGGATGTTTCAGCTAACCGATCCGGTGCAGCGCTATATCCCGCAGTGGCGCGACCTGCAGGTGATGACCGGCGGGCAGTGGCCCGACTTCGAGACGCGCCCGCCGGACCGACCGATGTCTGTACGCGATCTGCTCTCGCATCAGAGCGGCCTGACCTACGGCTTCATGGAGGGGGCGCTGGAACGGGCCTACAACCAGACCGGAGCCAACCGCGCCGCCGAAATGCCCTCGCCTGACTTGCAGGCGCTGGTTGACCGCCTCGCTCAGCTGCCGCTCAAGTTCTCGCCCGGCGAGTCCTGGAACTACGGCGTCTCGACCGACATCTGCGGCTACCTCGTCGAGGTCATCTCGGGGCAGCCCTTCGATGAATACCTGCAGGAGCAGATCTTCGAACCGCTGGGCATGGTCGACACTGCGTTCGATGTGCCGCCGGAGAAGATCGAGCGCTTCGCCGCCAACTACGAACGCGGCCCCGACCGCCAGCTGCGCTTGCTCGACGATCCTGCGACGAGCCAATACGCAAAACCGCAGACGTTCTTTTCGGGCGGTGGCGGCCTCGTCTCGACCGTGCAGGATTACCACCGCTTCTGTCAGATGCTGCTCAACGGCGGCGAGCTCGACGGGGCGCGCATCCTGGGCCCGAAAACGATCGAGCTGATGACGATGAATCACCTGCCCAACGGCGAGGAGCTCTCCGAGCGCGCTCTGGGCAGCTTCTCCGAGACGGCCAACGATGGCGTCGGCTTTGGGCTCGGCTTCGCCATGATCACCGACCTGCCGCGCACTCAGAACGTCGGCTCAGTCGGCGAGTATTACTGGGGCGGCGCAGCCAGCACGATCTTCTGGGTCGACCCGGCCGAGCAAATGATCGTGATCTTCTTGACCCAATTCATGCCCTCAGGCACCTTCAACTTCCGCGGTCAGATCAAGCAGATTCTCTACCCCGGCCTGATCGACTGAACAGTTAGACTCTTTCCACATTCGTTCTCAGCGTTCCTGGACAAGACATGGCTGAACTGCCTGCACAACTCCCCACCTACGACCAGCTGCCCGTCCAACCCGGCAACCCACCCAAAACTGCCTGGGGACTCTTCGGCGCTGATGACCAGGTTGGCATGTTCAACCTGCAGACTCCTGAGCGGGTCGTGCAGGCGGCATCGCTGGTGCGCACGGGCAGGATGTTCCCCATGAACTGGGACCAGTCGCTGCCCTCGCCGCCGCTGTACAACCGCGGCGCCGTGCGACACACCGTCTTCCGGCGCGCCGGCTTCGGACACCACGGCGACGACGTGCTTGACAATTTCTACACCCAGCAGTCATCGCAGTGGGACGCGCTGACGCATGTCGGCGACTTCCAATACGGTTTCTGGGGCGGGGTCACCAACGAGTGGCTGCTCGAGCACGGAGACGCACCCAAGCTGGGGATCGAGCACTGGGCGCGTCGCGGCATCGCCGGCCGTGCAGTGCTGCTCGACCTGGGCCGTTGGTTCGAGTCGCAGGGCGAACCACTGACGATGGACGAATATCGGCCCATCACGCCCGACGAACTTGAGGCCTGTCGCGTAGCGCAGGGCGTCGAGTTACAGACTGGCGACGTGCTCCTGATCCGAATCGGCTGGATCGGCTGGTACGAGCAGACCGACTTCATGAAGCGACAGGCGCTCTCGCAGATGCCCAATCTCGCTTTCCCCGGGCTTGGCTGCTCGGAGGAGATGGCGGCCTACCTCTTCGACCATCACCCCGTGGCGGTCTGCTCCGACAACCCGGCGCTCGAAGCGTGGCCACCGCCCAACTTCGCTGATCCAGACGGTTTCCTGCACCACTGGATCATCGGCCGCTTCGGCATGGCGATTGGCGAGATGTTCACGCTCGACGCACTGGCCGAGGACTGCGCCGCAGACGGCGTCTACGAAAGCTTCTTCGCCGCAGCGCCACTCAATGTCAGCGGCGGCACGGGCAGCCCTCCCAACGGCATCGCAATAAAATAGCCAAGAGCTAGCCAAATCAATTCAGACCGTGGCGATTACCCTACAAACGCACATACCCAGCAACAGCTCGGAGTGGGCCGAGATGACGGATACCCAGATTGAGATCATCCAGGGCGATATCGCGCAACAGAACGTCGACGCGATCGTCAACGCCGCCAACAACCACCTCTGGATGGGGGCTGGCACCGCGGGCGCGATCGTTCGCGCGGGCGGCCGCGAGATCGAGGATGAGGCGATCCGCCAGGGGCCGATCGAGGTCGGCGAGGCCATCGTCACCGGACCCGGCAACCTGCAGTGCCGACACGTCATCCACGCTGCGGCGATGGGCCAGAACCTGATCACCTCGGCCAACAATATCCGCGACGCAACCAACAACTCACTCAAACGAGCCGAGGAACTGGGGCTCGCCACCGTCGCCTTTCCCGCGCTCGGTACCGGCGTCGGAGGTTTTGATTACCGTGAGGCGGCCGAGATCATGCTCGCCGTCTCACAGGAGCACTCCGGTGCCAACCGCAGCGTCCGCACGCTACGCTTCGTCCTCTTCGACCACGAAGCGTTCGAGGCCTTCCAGCAAGTAGCCCGACAACACGTGGCCCGACAGCACATGGCCCGCCAGCGCGTGACCGCTGAGTCGTAGTCGAGGAGACCCTCATGTCGCGGCGAATCGATCAATGCGAGTTGCAGGTGCAGCGTGAGTCGCAGATGCCGCTCCAGGCCAGCGCCTGCGAGTGGGTGACCGTGACATCGCTCAGCGATGTGGAGTGGACCGGCTTTGCACCAGCGGGCTGCGGAGTCGACCAGGGCCGAGTGATCGCCCAACCGGACCAGACAGACCCAGCCGACGAGGCCGGCTCGCCGCTGCTGGATCCCGACGCGCCCGACCGTCAATGGCGATTGCGCGACTACCGCGGCGAGGTCCTGTTCCAATTCCTCGGCTTCGTCGACGACCGTCGCCCGCGCAAGCAGGGCTACCTGGTGCTCGGGATCAGTACCACACCCGAACTGCTGGGCGCATGGTCACAGCTATCGGAGCCGCAATCCGTCGCCGCTGACTGAACCGCGCCTGGATAGCACCCGGATAGCATAGGCCGCGCTCCATCTCGGCGACCGTCCGCAGGCGGGCGGCGGATACACTCTTGCTATGCCGCATTACACGCGATCAGGCGATGACGGCTCTACCACGCTCTGGGGCGGTGGACGTATTCCGAAGGATCATCCGCAGCCCGAGGCGTATGGCGCCATCGATGAGGCTTCGTCCGCATTGGGGCTGGGACGCGCGCTCTCGACCGATCCTCGCACCCGCGAGATCGCGATTGAGATTCAGCGTCGCCTCTATCTGATCATGGCCGAGCTGGCGGTCGCCGCTGGGAAGCTGGTCCCCGACGACTTCCGCACCGGTGCCGACGACATCGACGAGCTGGAGGCGTTCGCCGCTGAACTGGAACGGTTGGCTCCGCCGCCAACCGAGTTCGTCCTGCCCGGCGGCTCTGCCGGATCGGCGGCGCTCGACCTCGCCCGCACCACGATTCGACGCGCGGAACGTGAAACCGTGCGTCTCCGCCGGCACGGGCATCCCGTCAACGAGCACACGATTCGTTACCTCAACCGCGCCTCGTCCGTGCTGTTCGACCTCGCGCGGTACGAGGAGCAGCAATCGGGGATCGAACCGATCCGCTCTCGGACGAGCTCATGAGCGCCGCCGAGTCCGCGCCACTGGCGCTGATCACCGACGACGCCTCGCTGGCCGTGGCTCGCATCCACGGCGAGGGCGCCGACTGGTCGGCCGAGCTTGAGACCAGGCTGGACATGGCCGCGCGGGGGATGGTCTTCATGTGGCCGACCTGGTCGCCGTCGGGCGACGAGATCGTGGTATCCGCATCGTCGCAACGCCGTGAGGATCCGAGGCTGGAGCTCTGGCGTCTCCGTCTGGACGACGAACCCACGTCGCCTGGCGCAGTCCAGGAACCGCACCAGGAATCCCAGGGGTCGCCCACCTCCATCTTTCAGAATCCGCGCGACGGCCGACAAGTGATCGCCGCCGGGCTGGCCCATTACGTGAGCTGGTCGCCCGCCAATCGAGCGTTGGCGGTGGTGGCCAATGTCGGCAGCGGCCTGGCCGTCAACCTGGTCGCGGCGCATGGTCGCGGCAGCACTCGACGGCTGGTCGACGGTGCGCCCCTGTACTTCGCCTGGGCGCCCGACGGGCGGGCCATCGTGGTCCACCGCGCCGCTCAGCTCGTCCTGTTCGACCTCAGCGCTGGCTCGGAGGGGCCGATCCAGATCCAGCGCAGCCGACCGAGCTTTCGCTCGCCCGCCTGGTCGCAGGACGGCTCGCGCTTCTACTTCGCCCGCCCCAGGCCCGGCGGCGGCTCGACCATCATGCGCGCCCGCCGCCGCGAAGTGGGTGGGAGCGGCGAGCACGAAGCGTTGATGGAGCTCGACGGGGCCGCCTCATTCGTCGCCTCCCGCTGCGATGACCGTCTGGCCGTGCTCAGACTGGCGGCCAACGACAGCGAGGGGCGGGAGCTGAGCATCCTCGACCCGAACAGCGGCGTGCGACAAGCGGTCGCGGACCGGGCGATGAGCGGCGTCACCTGGTCGCCCGACGGCCGCGCGCTCTTCGCCTGGGAGCCGCAGCCCTCGAGCACAATGATCGCCCTGACGCGCTACGACCTCGGCGAACCGGGCGAGGTCGCTGGTATGCGACCTGGCGTCCGCCTGGCACGATTCCAACCGTCCGCCGAATTTGCAACGATGCTCACCTTTCACGACCAGTTCGCGCACTCGCACCAGGTTGTCAGTCCGTGCGGGCGCTGGCTGACGTTTGCGGGGCTGGCGCTCGGCAACGGCGGATCGGGGCGTCGCGGCTTCGGGCCGCAGAACGGCTGCTACATCGTGCCCGCCGATGGCTCAGCCCCGCCGCGGCGGATCGCCGCCGGTAGCATCAGCTTCTTTCCGTCCTCCCTACCCTCGTCGCCATCGCCGTCATCGCCGTCCGACCAGGAAGCAGGCTGACCGCGCATGGCCTGGCATGACCTACAGCATGACCTGCCGATCGTCCGCAGATCGGAACGAGCGCCATGATTGCGGTCCCTGAAGCGTTGGCCCGCTACCACGAGCTCGTCCTGCCGGAGATGCGCGCCAGCTTTCCACCCGCGTCGCTTGCGGCGCAGCCCATCTACGATTTCGCCCGCTATGCGCTTGGCTGGCAAGACGAGCAAGGACGCCCAGCCAACGCCTCTGGCAAGGGCGCGCGGGCAGCGCTGACGATGCTGGGCGCCGCCGCGGTCAGCGACGCTCCGAGCACCGAGCGCCGCGCCGCCGCAGGAGCGGCCGCGGTCGAAATCGTGCACAACTTTTCGTTGGTGCATGACGATGTGCAAGACGGCGACGTGGAGCGGCGCGGCCGGCCCACCGTATGGAAACTCTGGGGCGTCGCCCAGGCGATTAACACCGGCGATCTGATGCGTGAGCTGGCCGATCGCGCATTGCTCCGCGCCGTGACGCACGGCGCGACGCCCGCCACGGCGCTGGAAGCGATGCGCCGCCTGAACCAGGCCACGATGCTGATGATCGAGGGACAGTACCTCGACATCACGTTCGAACAGCGCCTTGATGTCACGATCGGCGAATATCTTGCGATGGTCGAGCGGAAGACCGGTGCGATGATGGGCGTCTCGCTGGCGATCGGCGCGACGCTGGCCGACGCCTCGCTGGCACAGGCCGACGCCCTAGACCGGGCCGGGCGGCGGCTAGGCCGCTGTTTCCAGATGCGCGATGACTGGCTCGGCATCTGGGCCGATCCCGACGCACTCGGTAAACCGACCGATGCCGACATCCGCCGACGCAAGAAGTCGTTCCCCATCCTCTACGCCCTGGACCATGCCCCCGCCGATATTCGACGCCAGTTGAGGCAGCTCTATGCGCCCCGCAACAGCGGTGCCGACATGTCCGAGGACCAGGTCGACTGGGTGCACGCGCTGCTGGGCGAGCTCGGCGCGGACCACGCCACCGACCGCGCCGCCCGCGAGGAATACGAAGCGTTTCGGCGCGAGCTCGCCGCTGCTGATCCGCGCGCGGCGGCGTCCGACGACCTCGAAGCGCTGGCACACTTCACGCTGGAACGGGATCGGTAGCATCCGCGCATGCCGCCCGCATCCACCCTCTCGGACCACGAGCTCACCCAGTCGATCGAGCGGGCCAGCGCATGGCTGCTCGAACAGCAGGATCCGGCCGGCTACTGGTGGGGCGAGCTGGAGGCGAACCCGTCGATCACGGCGGAGTATCTGCTGCTGACCCATCAGCTCGGCATCGCCGATCGCGAGCAGTGGGATGGAATCGCCCGCTACCTGCGCGCCCAGCAATGCCCGCAAGGATTCTGGGCGCAATATCTGGAGGGGCCCGGCGACGTCTCCACCTCCGTCGAGGCCTACTTCGCGCTCAAGCTAGCCGGTGACGATCCCAATTCGGCGCACATGACACGCGCCCGCGAATGGATTCTGTCGCAGGGCGGGATCGTCCGCGCTCGGGTCTTTACCAAGATCTGGCTGGCCTTGTTCGGCGAGTTCGACTGGGATCGGTTGCCGGCGATGCCGCCCTGGATCAACCTGCTGCCGTCTTGGCTGTCGATCAACCTCTACGAGTTCGCGAGCTGGGCGCGCGCGACGATCGTGGGGATCACGGTGATCATGACCCTGCGCCCGACCGCTGCGCTACCGGCTGGCGCGGGTGTCCCCGAGCTCTGGGCGCGGCCCTCCGATCGACGCCGCTTCGCCGTGCCAACGCCGCGCAGCCCATTTTCCGCCGCAGGCATGTTCTGCCTCGCCGACATCGTCTTGCGTTTCCTCGACCGCCACAACATCCGACCGTTCGAGAATCGCGCGCTCGCGTTCTCTGAGCGCTGGCTCCTCGATCGGCAAGAGGCGGACGGCGGCTGGGGCGGAATCCAGCCCCCCTGGGTCTATGCGATCCTGGCGCTGCGGGCGATGGGATACTCGCTCGATCATCCCGTCCTGGTCCGTGCGCTCGCCGGCTTCGATCGCTTCACCTGGAAACAGGACGGCCCAGCAGGTGAGCAGATATGGACCGAGAGCTGTCAATCGCCCGTGTGGGACACGTGCCTGGCCACAGTGGGATTGCTCGACGCTGGGCTCGACCCGCAGCATCCGGCACTGCAGCAGGCCGCCCAATGGATGCTGCGCGAACAGGTGCTCGCCGGCGGCGATTGGCAGGTGAAGAATCCCGACACGCCGCCGGGCGGCTGGGCCTTTGAGTTCGACAACGATGTCTACCCCGATGTCGACGACACCGCCGTCGTCCTGATGGCGCTCGAGCGAATCCCGATGCCCACGCTGGAGGCCGAACGTCAGCTCGCGCTCAAGCGTGGGCTGCACTGGATGCTCTCGATGCAATCGTCCAACGGCGGTTGGGGTGCATTCGACGTTGACAATGAGAAGGCGTTCCTCGCCGAGATTCCCTTCGCCGACTTCGGCGAGCTGCTCGACCCACCCACCGCCGACGTGACGGCGCACGCGCTCGAGTACATCGGCCAACTGGGCTATCGCGGGCAATATCCGCCCGCGGCCCGCGGTCTGCGTTTTCTGTACCACCTGCAGGAGCCAGACGGGTCCTGGTGGGGGCGCTGGGGTGTGAACTACATCTACGGACTGGGAGCGGCGCTGCCGGCGCTCGCCGCGCTCGGGGAACCGATGGCCGCGCCGTCGGTGCGACGAGCGGTCGAGTGGCTCTTCCGCCACCAGCTCCCTGACGGCGGCTGGGGTGAATCGTGCGATACCTACGCCGATCCCTCGCTGCGCGGACTGGGGCCGTCGACGCCTTCCCAGACCGCCTGGGCGCTGATGGCGCTGATGGCCGCCGGCGAAGCGAAGCATGAATCTGTCCAGCGCGGCATCCGCTATCTCGTTGAGCAGCAGCGGGGGGACGGCAGCTGGAACGAACCACAGTTCACCGGCACCGGCTTTCCCGCCGATTTCATGATCAACTACCACCTGTACCGCCACTACTTCCCGCTCATGGCGTTGGGACGCTACCAGCGCGCCCTGGCGCCGCGCTGAGCAGCAGCGACGCTTCCCCTCAAGCCTGCGCCAGCAAACAGCTAGCATTGCAGCGCAAAGTGTCCCACAGAGTGTCCGCGCAGAGAGGGGCCAACATGATGACGCAAGACAGCGGCGCTGATATCGAAATGCGCCAGCTCCCGCTCGATCTGCGCCGCGGCGATCGAATCATCCACCTGCGCCGCCTGGGCGACAGCGACGGCAACAAACTGCTGGAGTTCGGCAGCCGCCAGCCGAACGAAGACCTGCTGTTCCAGGAGCGCGACATCACCAGCGTCGCAGACATCGGCGACTGGATTCACGACACTGAGGCAGGCCGAATCCGCACGGTGGTGGCGGAAGAGGGCGGAATCATCATCGGCTATGCGACCATCGAGCGTGGCCGCTTGCGCTGGACGCGGCACGTCGCCGAGATTCGCGTCATGGTCGATGTGGACGCACGGCGACTCGGTCTCGGGCATGTGCTGCTGGGCCTGGCCTTCGAGAGTGCGCTCTCGGACGATGTCGCCAAGATCATCGCGCAGATGACGCCGGACCAGGTCGGCGCGCGGAAGATTTTCGAGCGGCTGGGCTTTGTCGAAGACGCAGTGCTGACCCGCCACGTCGCCTCCGCCGACGGCGAACTACACGATCTCGTTGTGATGCGATTCGACACCAAGCAGCGAATGACCTGTGAAGAATGCGGCCAGCATGTCCTCACGCTGATTCCCATGCAGGGCAAGCAGCTCTGCTGGTCCTGCTACGAACTGAGCGATCTGGAACTCGGCGCCGGCTAGTGGACCACAGGCGGCTCGCCTGGGCGGCTGCATGGACGCCTGGGAGCGGATCGTGATGCCAGCGGGAGGTATTGACGCCGAGCCAGCCATGGCCAGCAGCCCGACCAATATTCCGACCAGCAGCCCCGCGGAGGCGCTGCGCTGGTGTCGGCGCTACAGCCGCCGCCACGGAGAAAACTTCACGGTCGTCAGTTGGTTCCTGCCGCGCGAGCTGCATGCGCCGATGTATGCGGTGTACGCCTTCTGCCGCTTCACGGACAATCTGGGCGATGACGACCACGCCACACCGGCAGAACGGCTCCAGCGGCTCAACACCTGGCAAGATGACCTGGAGCGCGCCTTCGCTCCCTCTCGCCAGCCACAGCATCCGATCCATCTGGCGCTGCAGCACGTCGCCGCGTCCAAGCCGCTGACCATCGACCCCTTCCGACGCCTGATCGAGGCCAATCGCAGGGATCAGCAGCGTACCCGCTACGAGACCTTTCAGAAGCTCCTCAGCTACTGCGATCACTCAGCCAACCCGGTCGGCGAGATGGTGCTGGCGCTCTGGGAGATCGATACCGCCACCGCCGAGGGACGCTATCGGCTCGACCTCTCCAACGCGACCTGCACCGCGTTGCAGCTCTCGAACCACTGGCAGGACGTGCGCCGAGACTGGCTCGACAGCGGTCGCTGCTACCTGCCGCTCGAAGACCTGCAAACGTTCGAGCTGAGCGAAGACGACATTGCCGAAGGCATCCGCAGCAAGCGCTGTCCCGACGCCTATCGCGAAATGATGCGCTTCCAGGTCGACCGCGCCGAGGCCTACTTCCGCAAGGGAGAGCGTCTGCTCGACGAAGTGCCGCCGCAGCTCGCCATCGATCTGCGGCTGTTCACCGACGGCGGACGCGCTGTGCTGCGGGAGATCGAGCGGCAGGGCTACGACACGCTGTCACGGCGGCCGCGGGTCGGCCGGTGGACCCGCGTCTGGCTCGCCTTGCGCGCAGCGGCGCAACTCAAACTACTCTGAGCACCATGTCGATCATGCAGCGAGGCCTCGATCCGCAGACTGCCGACGCCTACCAGCGCTGTCAGGCGTTCACACGGCAGCGGGCGACCAACTTTTACATTGCCTTTGCGGCGCTGCCGCGGCGCAAGCGGCTGGCGATCTATGCCGCCTACGCCTATGCCGGGACCGTCGACGACGCGGTCGACGAGGCCGGCACATACGCAGAGCGGGCCGCCGCGCTGCAGCAGGCGCACGGGCTGCTGCGGGCGGCGTATGGGGAAGGCAACGCGGCGTCCGAGCCGATCTGGCTCGCGCGGGGCCTGGCCGACGCCGTACGCCGCTATGACATCCCCCGCGAGCACTTCGAGGAGCTGGTCGCTGGCATGGAACAGGACCTCAGCGTCACCCGCTACGCGACCTGGGCCGAGCTCGAACAGTACTGCTACCGCGCCGCGTCGGTGATCGGCCTGATCTGCATCTGCATCTTCGGCTACGACCACAGCCAGACGCAACGCGCGATCCGCTCGGCCATCGCCATGGGGCAAGCGTTGCAAATCACAAACATCATGCGCGACGTGCGCGAGGACGCCGCGCGCGGACGAATCTACATAGCACAGGAGGATCTCGCACGGCACGGCGTCTCGGAGGAGGACATTCTCGGTAACGCCTACCACAGCGAATTTCGCAGTCTGATGTCCGACTACGCCAAGCGCGCCTACCGCCTCTATCACGAGGGCGAGCAACTGATTCCGTTGCTGGACGGGCCGCGCAGCCGCGCCTGCTGCAACGGTCTGCAAGGCGTGTACCGGATGATCCTGGATGCCATCGTCGAGCACGAGTACGACGTCTTGAGTCAGCGCGTCTCGCCCTCGCGCTCGGGACGCGCCCGGCGCATGCTGGAACTGTGGCTGCTGGGCGCGTTGCCCAACATCGCCCGCGTCAGCTGAGTACGCCGGTTGAACACGCCTGCTGATCGCGCCGTGCCGACGACGCCCGCCGACGCGCCGATTGCCGTCATCGGCGGCGGATTGGCTGGCCTAACCGCAGCCCTCGACCTCGCCGACGCTGGCCGTTCGGTCGCGCTGTTCGAGCGCCGCCCGTACGTCGGCGGCAAGGCCTACTCGTTCGATGATCCCAAGCACGGCGTCAGGCTCGACAACGGTCAGCACATCACGATGCGCTGCTGCAGCGCCTTGCAGGCCCTGCTCGAGCGGATCGGCTGCGCCGACATCGTCCGCTACCAGCGTGGCCTGGAAGTTGCGGTGGTCGACCCAGACAGCCGCGGCCGCCAGGTCAGCGTGCTGGCCGCGAGCGTCCCTCATCTCTGGTCGTTGCTCCCGAATCTTCCGAAGCGGTGGGGGCTGCCGGCGCCGCACCTGGCGCCATTGCACCTGACGCCATCGCTGCTGACCTACGAACACCTCAGCACCGCTGAGAAGTCGAAGCTGCCGCTGGCCCTCGCTCCAATCAAACGTATGAACGTCTCGCAGCGCCAGGCGCTCGACCATCAATCGTTCGCTGATTGGCTGCGCGCGCGTGATCAGAGCGCGCGCGTGATCGAACGCTTCTGGGACCTGATCATTCTGCCCACCTGCAACGACCGCTGCGTGGACGTTTCGGCGGCGCAGGCGATCCAGGTGTTCCAGGAGGGCTTCAGCGGCGATCTCGCCGCCGCAGACATCGGCCTCTTCACCCGCGGGCTCGGAGAGGTGGCGGAGACGGCGCTCGATCGTCTGCGTGAGCTCGGGGCTCGTGTGGAGCTCGGCGCCCACGTCCACACGCTCACGGTCGACGACGACGAGGTCTCAGCCGTCCAGTTCGGACGCGGGCAGGATCTGGAGGTGAGCGCTATGGTGCTGGCACTGCCGCCGCAACAGACCCAGCGCCTGATTCCACCCGACTGGCGTCGGCGCGAGCCGTTCTGGCGGCTCAATCAGCACAGGGTCAGCCCGATCGTCAATGTGCACATGCGTTGGGATCGAGCAGTGATGCGCCGAGACTTCGTCGCCGTACTCGATCCCGACGCGCAATTCATCTTCAACCGCTCGCAGATCCACGGTTGGCTCGATACACACTGGATCTCCGTCTCCCTGAGCGGCGCGCATGCGCTGATCGATCTGCCGCAGCAGGCGATCGTCGAACGGGTCGAGCGCGCCGTGCGTCGAGCGCTGCGCCGCAGCGCCGACGCCCAGCTGCTGGCGGCGCGCGTGGTCAAGGAGTCGGAGGCGACGTTCCGCCCCATGCCGGGCATGCATGCCCACCGCCTGCACCCAGGTACGCCGATCCGTAATCTGGCGCTGGCTGGCGCCTGGACGGCGACCGGCTGGCCGGCGACAATGGAATCCGCAGTGCGCAGCGGTCACGCGGCGGCCGCCAACATCCTCGGGCAGTAGGATGCCCGCCGATGACAGCGCGACACCGCACATATTCCACTCCCCTCTTCGAGCGGTACGGCGGCGGCCGAGCCTGAGATGCTGGTCGAGATCGGAGCGGAAGCGATCATCGACGCAGCGGATTGAGCTGGCGTCGCTCGCGCAACGCGTTGGCCGCGGCCCACAGATGAGGATCCGAAGCAAGCAGCTTCGTCAACTGGTTCGACGAACAGCCAATCAACGATGCACAGTCAGACGTGGAGGCGCCAACGGATTCGAACAGATCGAGCAGCTCGGCCGCACCCGTCCAGAACTCGCGGTGACGCCGTCCGACCCGTTCCCTGGCCGCCACATCAGCCGCGACCGAGCGCGGCAGGATTCGCTGCAGCGCGGGCGACGGATGGTAGCGCTCCAACGACACCGGCGCGCGGCATTCCAGCGCGATCGCGCGGCGCAGACGAGCCAACGCCTGCACTCGGTTCTGCTGTTGTGAGCGGCGCTCAGACGCGTAGCCGACGACCCCACTCGGCTCATGCGTCAGACGAACTGCCGAGTCCGTCTTGTTGCGATGCTGTCCGCCGGGCCCTGACACTCGGAACCGTTCGACTCGGCACTGCGCGAGAAGCGCTTCGTCAGGCAGCGTCAACCAGGAGGCCGCGCGGTCAAGCAACGTGACTGTCCGCAACCAATCCAGAGATGGGCTGACGGTCGCTCATGAACGAGGCGGACCGGTTCATCTCGCGCGTAATCTACTGACAACGGCAGACCGATGCCGGACAATCACTCACGATCCAGGGGCACTCGCGATCCAGAGGAGTGCGGGGAGGTATCTATGTCCACCGAACTCAACGCTACCGTCAACGGACTCTCGCTGCACTACATCGACCATGGCGGCCAGGCAGCGGTCAGCGCCGTGGCGCTGCATGGTTTTGCGCTCAACTGCCATTCCTTCGACGAAGTCGGGCCAGCGCTCTCCGATCGGCTGCATTGGTTCGCCCTCGATCAGCGCGGACACGGCCGCTCTGACCGCGCGGTCGCGCTCGCGGATTACTCACGCGATCACATGGCCGACGACATCCGCGGCTTCATCAGCGAGCTGGGCCTCGAGCGGCCCGTCGTGTTGGGACACTCGATGGGCGGGATGAACGCGATGACCTTCGCTGCGGCGCATCCCAACCAGCTGCGTGCGCTGGTCTTGATCGACGTGGGCCCCGGTGTCAGCGTCGACGGCGTCCAGCAAGTGCGGCAATTCGTCCAAGGGCCATACGAGATGGATTCGCTCGAGGACTGGGTCGAGATGACGCACCAGTACTATCCGTTCCGCTCCAAGGAGGGCATCCGCAAGCGGCTGGCGGTCTCGCTTCGAAAGACGCCCGAGGGCAAGATGGCGAAAATGTTCGATGAGCGGTTCCGCCAAGCCGAGTTTCACGGCGTCGCTGAGGCGCGCACAGGCATCTGGGACACCGCCCGCGCCCTCACTGTGCCCACGCTGTTGCTGCACGGCGAGAACAGCCCCGTGCTACAGCGTGAACAGGCCGAACAGTTCGCCTCCGAGGTGGAGGCCGTGCGGCTCGTCACGATCGCCGGCGCGGGACACTCCGTCGCCGGCGACCAGCCCGAGGCGTTCGCCGACGCCGTAGGCGAATTCCTCGACGATGTCCTCTGAGCCCTCCGAGCAGCCGAACCAGCGGCAGCGACCACGGTCATCGCTGCTGATTCCGATCATCGGCGCGATGATCGGCTTCGTCGCGGCGCTCTTCCTCCTGCGCGAGCTCGACATCTTCGAGGGCGACCCAGCAGTGGTCGAGCCGGATCTGACGTCCGCCTGCGACTACCCCGCGGGCGGTTACTTCGATCGACTCTGCAACCTGGTCGCACAGGCATCATTCGAGATCCAGACCACGATCGAGCCAGCGACTGCGGCCCGCTGCGTCGACGACAACACCGACTGCCGCCTCCATCGCGAGAACCTGCGGGTCGGCCTGCCGACCAGCGAGCGCTTCCGCGACGCCCTATTCGATCTTGACCCGCCTGAGGCGGCGGCGGACTGGCATCAGCGCTATCTGACCGCGGTGTCGCTGCTGCACAGCGGGTACCACGCCCAGTTCTCGGCGCTCCAGGACAACGACCGCGCGACCTTTCTAACTGCGCACGAGCGCACGCGCTCGGCCGCAACGACGAGTGCCGCGCTGTTCGATGACTTCCAGATCGCGTTCCGCGATGAACGCGCGCCCTAGCCAGCGTCCCCGCTCAGCTCGAGATTGGTCTTGAGTTGTCCAAGCTCTTTGCGCAGCTGCCGGGTCATGAACATCTTTGTCAGCGGTCGCAACAGCGTGAACATCAGGCTGGTGAAGATGTGATCGCTGCCGACCGTCATCGCGTTCGTCACGCGCGTCGCCCTACCCTGACGCTCGATCTGCAGACGCCCGCTGAAGGGGAACGGCCCATCGCTCGATTCAAACGCAACGGCCCGCCCCTCGCGCAGCTCGGTGATGGTCATCGTCACGTCGGTCTCGCTGCCGCCCGTCGTGTAGACCGCGCGAATCTGTGAGCCACGTCGCACCGCGCCGCCGCCCACCACCTCCGAGTTCGACATGCCGTCCACCCAGTCGTCCTGGTTGCTCACATCGGAGACGTACTGCCAGACGTCGCCGGGATCGCGATCGATGACCTCGCTGACAGATGTGTGCAACGTGACCATCATGCCCTCTCAGCCAGCGCGGCGCGGAGCTGCGCGATCTCCTCGCGCAGCATCCGGTTCGCCACGACTCGCCCCAGTGGACGCAGCGGTCCCATAACGAGCTTCATCAGCCACTGGCTCGGATACAGCGTGACCTGGTAGCGCAGGCGCGACGATGCATCGTCGCCGGAGCACGTGATCTCGGTGCGAAAGGGGGTGTGACCGTCAGTGTTCTCCCAGCAGACGCGGCGGGGCGGGTCGAACTCCCGGATCATCATGGTCACCCGCAGCGATCTGCCGCGCTCCGTCGATGTCCCAACGATCTCTGAACCAACGCCGATCGGTCCCTCGCCGACTAGCGCTGAGTCGGACATGCCAAACACCCAACGATCCTGATTGGGCACATGTGAGACGAATGCCCAGAGCTGGTCCAACGGGCAGTCGAAGTCAGCGGTGATCTCGAATGTGGACGACATGGCTCAGACTCCTTGCCGTGGTGCGTGCTCTAGCGGAACAGGTCCATCTCGGCTGGCCGCACGAGCGAGCGGTGATCGTAGTCCTCTACAGGCACATTGAGCCCGCGCACGACCGCGACCGGCACTGCGTCGAGCTTGTTCATCACTGGCTCGGCAGCCGACGCGAGCTCGTCCACGATCGCCATCTCCGTCACCCGCAGGTCGTAGCCTTCGGCATCCACCTCTCCGACGTATGAGCGGATCGGATTCATCCCGCTGACGCCGATGGCGATATTGGTCAGCCCGTTGCGCCAGGGGCGCCCGAATGTGTCGCTGACGATCACGGGCACATCCACCTGTCCGCGTGCGACCAGCCCCTCGCGGATGATCGCCGCAGAGGCGGACGAGTCGAGCGGCAACAGGGCCACCGCGTCGCCGCCGCCGACATTGGACTGGTCAACGCCGGCGTTGGCGCAGACCCAGCCGTGCCGAGTCTCCGAGAGAATCAACCCGCGCGTCATTCGGACAATTCGCTTCGACTCCCGCAGCACGAGCTCAACGGCGCGCGCGTCCTTCTCCCAGTCGTCCGCCCACTCTTGGGCGAAATCGCCGGCGGCGACGTCATCCAGACGGATCACACGGCCTTCCGCCTTGGAGATGATCTTCTGCGTCACCACCAGCACATCGCCTGCTTCCAGCGGCGTCTCCTGGGCGGTCAGGGCGTCGTGGATCAAGTCGGCCAGATTGTCGCCCTCGCCCACCTCGGGGATGCCGCCAACAGCGAAGACGCGATACTCGGAGGGCGCGGCCATCAGTCGACCCCCACCATGCGCACGGCGGCCTGGGTCTTGTAGCGCATGTTCATGCCGATAATCAGCGCGGTCAGGTCCTCGACGAACTTGGACATCGACAGCGGCCCGGCGTCGATCGCCCGTAAAACTGGCATCTGGCCAACCAGCTCGACGACCGCCTGCTTGGCGTCCTCGTCGTCGCCGGTGATTAGCACATCGCCCTCCATCGGATCGGAGAGCTTCTGCAGTTTGCGCGCAGAGAGGTTATGGAATGCGCCGACTACCTTCGCGTCGGGCAACAGCGCCTGCGCCTGCTCAGTCGCCGAACCTTCGGGTACGTCGGCAATGCCTGGCACGCGGTTCTCCATCGTCAGCGGGACAGCCGCGTCGATCACCAGCTTGTCGCCGATCGCCTCACGCAGATCAATGAGCGTCGCCTGGTGGCCCTCGAAGGGGACGACGATTACGACCACGTCGGACTGTTCGACCACATCACGGTTGACCCCGCCGCTGACGTCGGCCGTGCCGCCGGCCTGGCTGACGGCGTCGCGGACGGTTTGCGCGGCCTCCTCCGCCCGTTCGATCCTCCGTGAACCGATGCTGATGCGCTGGCCGGCGAGTGCGAGCCGCATCGCCAGCCCCAAGCCTTCTGGTCCCGTGCCGCCGATAAATCCGATGGTCGCCATACCCACTCCCAAACTACGCGTACACTGAAGCTGCTGAGCCTCAAGGCTAACGCGACGACTGGACAACGCCCGACCAACACTCCCCCGACACCCTCGAATGGCGCCATGCCCCTTCCGTCTCACGTCGCGCCGACCGTGATCAAGCACCCCATCGAACCGGAGGCTGAGCCAGCGGTGCAGCTGTGCGGTGTCAGCCTGACCTATGAAACGACCGCCGGTGCGCGACTCGAGGCGGTCCGACCGACCACCTTGAAGATTCGCGCCGGCGAGTTTGTCGCCCTGGTCGGTCCCTCGGGTTGCGGCAAGACGTCGCTGATGCGGGTGATCGCCGGGCTGCAGCCGCCCTCCAGCGGCGAGGCGTTCGTGTTCGGCCAGACGCCGAAGCAGGCGCAGCGTTACAAGCGGCTGGGACTCGTGTTTCAGGAACCCGCGCTGCTCGCCTGGCGCAGCGTCGAGGACAACATTCGGCTCGGCCTGGAACTGAACCCACGCGAGAACCACTCGCGCAACAACGTCGAGCAACTGATCGAGATGGTCGGTCTGCTTGGCTTCCAGCGATATCGACCGGCGGAGCTCTCTGGGGGGATGCAGCAGCGCGTCGCGCTGGCGCGGGCGCTGGCGATCGATCCACCGCTGCTGCTGCTCGACGAGCCGTTCGCCGCGCTCGACGAGATGACGCGCGAACACATGCGCTATGAGCTCTTGCGCCTGTGGGGCGTCTCGCACAATCCGCAGGACCCGCCGCGCTCGGCCGTATTCGTCACCCACTCGGTCGCTGAAGCCGTCGCCATCGCCGACCGCGTCCTAGTGATGTCGGTGCGGCCCGGCCGGATCATCGCCGACGTGCCGATCGCGACGACGCGGCCGCGTCGTCCGGAGCACGAGCATTCCGACCGATTCATCAACGACTGCGCGATCGTGCGGGCCGCGCTGCGCTCCCCCACCACCCCAGCCGTGCCGCTGGACGCGGCCTGAACGGACAGAGCGAGTGGCCATGGTCTCCGATCCGATTCGCACAGTGGACCAGCTCGATGTTCCCTTAGCGCCGACAAGGGCGCGAGCGGCGCTGCCGCTGCCGAACCTGCGTCCGCTGCTGGCATGGATCATGCCGCCGCTGATCGCGCTGCTGCTGCTCGCCATCGGGGTGGAGATCTGGGCGCGGGCCACGGATGTATCGATCTGGGTGATGCCGCGGCCGACCGCCGTCATCGAGGCGTTCGTTTCAGATTTCGGGCTCTACTTCCAAGAAGGGCTGCTGACCACAGGCGTATCGCTGGCCGGACTTGCGGTGGGCACGGCTACCGCAACGATCATCGCCGCCGGCGTCGCGCACTCACAGCTCCTGGAACGCGCCGTGCTACCGATCGCGATCATGGTCAAGGTCACCCCGGTTGTGGCCCTGATTCCACTGTTCATCATCTGGCTCGGACACAGCGTGGAGCCGAAGATTGCGATCGCTGCGCTGATCACGTACTTCCCGGTCTTGGTGAATGCGATTGCCGGATTCCGCGACGTCGACCCGCGCATGCACGACTTCTTCCGCTCGGTGGACGCGTCGACGTGGGAGATTTTCCGTCATTTGCGGCTGCCGGCGGCGGTGCCGTTCCTCTTCGCGTCGCTCAAGATCTCAGTCACCCTGTCGTTGATCGGCGCGGTCGTGGCCGAGTTCTTCCTCTCTGGACAGGGTGGACTGGGCGCACTGATCTGGATTGAGCAGAACAACCTGCGCCTGGAACGGGTCTTTGCCGCGGTGTTGATGCTGACCTTGATCGGTGTGACGCTGTCCACAGCCGTGGTCGCCGCGGAGCGGGTCTTCTCCTGGCGTCTCGACCAGCCTGTTGCAGCCTCCTAAGCTCAAGGCTGGTATCACGGTCGAACGGGGAGCCGCCATGACCACTTCTGCTTCCAACGAACCAGCCGGTAACGCATCCGCCGGCAGCGAGCGCACCGACCACCGTCTCCCGGAACGTCAGGCGCAGCGAGAGGCCGATGCGGTGGTAATTAAGTTCTCCAGCGACGGATTGGTCCTGGAGCTGGAGGGCGACGACGTCGATCTCGGCACGGACCTGAAGGTCCGCCGCGAACACCGTCTGATTGCCGAGTTTCGGCGCGATGCCGTCGACGGCTGGTGGTACAAGTCGGCCGTGCTCGCGGAGCCGCGCCCGCTGCAGCACGAAGATTAGCGCGGGGACTGGCTCAGCAGCTGTCGCGGCGGCAGCGCTCGGCGCCCGCTGGTTGCCTGATAGGTAGTCCATTCTTACGCTAGTGGTGGTCGTTATCGCTGCGGTGATCCCGTGGAAGCGGCTCCGGCTCGCCGGCCCGGTTACAGAATGTTCCGGCGTCCGACCAGCCTCAGGAGCGACCTGCCCATGTTTTCCACGTCCCGACTGCCCCGCCCGCTGTTGATTGTCTTGGCGCTGCTCGTCGTGGCCGCAGCGATCTGGACCGCCGCCTGTTCCGGCGACGATTCAGCCAGTTCGGACGAGATCCTCACGATGCGCTTCAGCGCCGGCTTCAAGCCCCAGGCGAACCTGCCGTTCGTCACCGTCTACGTGG
Source organism: Dehalococcoidia bacterium (assembly GCA_963422755.2). Classification (GTDB taxonomy): domain Bacteria; phylum Chloroflexota; class Dehalococcoidia; order Bin125; family Bin125; genus Bin125. Next base: position 869,171 of record OY730488.1, on the reverse strand, counting down.
CTGAGGATCGCGGCTTCTTCGCCGACGAGAACCTGGAAGTCGAGATCCAGCACGCCGGGTTCACCGGCAGCCACAAGAGCCTGATTCTCGCCGGCGAGATTGACATCACGACGCTGCCCGCGTCGGAGATGTTGCAGGTGCGTGCGAACTCGGGTGCGCCGTACGTCGCTGTGATGCTCTTCGGGCAGCGGGGCGACTTCGGCTACGCCGTCCTACAGGAATCAGACATCCAGTCACCGGCCGACTTCGCTGGCCGCGACGTGGGCTTCAAGGGCATTGTCCAGGCCGAGTTCCACGCGATGCTTGCAGCCCATGACCTGACCACCGCAGACATGAACATGCTCGACGTCGGCTTCAACCCCGTGGTCCTGGTCGAGCAACAGGTCGAGGTCTATCCCGTTTTCCTCTCGAACGAGCCGGATACGCTCACGCGCAATCTGAACCAGGACATCACCGTCTTCGAAGCGGCCGACTACGGCGTACCCACGCTCGGCGTGGTCTACGTGGTCACCGAGGAATTTCTGGAGGACGAGGCCAACCAGGAGAAGCTAGAGCGCTTCCTCCGCGCGACCGCCCGCGCCTTCGAGTTCGCGCTGGAGGATCCGGCGGCGGCGATCGAATCAACGGCTAAGTTCTTGCCCGAGGATCCGGCCCCGGACCTCGTCCACGAACGCTTCATCCTCGACACCGAAATCAAGAACGCGGTCAGCGACCTGACGCGGGCCAACGGCGTTGGCTGGTTCACCCAACAGCAGTTCCGCGCCCTGACCGACATCCTCCTGGAGTACGACGCGCTCGACAGTGACGTAGACCTCGAAGCGGCGCTGCACCGCTCCGCGCTTGAAGTCGTCCACCGCTGAGCGCTCAGCCCATAGCGACCGGCCCACAGCTAACAGAGCGCCCCCGCCTGCGCGGGGGCGCTCTGATTTCGCAGCGAGACTGCAGAGGTCACAGAGGTTACGAGCGGGCGCAGGGGTTAGGCGCGGGGGTTAAGCGCGCGTGCGCAGGAACTTTTCCTGGCCGGGAGTGGGCTTGTCGCCCGGGTAGTGCAGCTTCTTGAGCATTGGACGACGCGGGAAGATGTGCACCGCGTCCCAACCGCAGGACTGCTCGCAGAGTCGGCAGCCGGTGCAGTTCTTCTCGATCACCACCGCCTGACCGAAGAAGTCCGATGCTTCGTCGGTGAAATTCAGCTCCAGCGCATCGAAGGGGCAGACGTTGATGCACAGCTCGCAGCCCGAACCGATGCACTTGTGCGGGTCGACCTCTGCCTTGGGCCATTCCTTCTTCGCGAACTTGCGGCAGATATCGCCGTCGTCATCCAGGATGCACTCGACCGGGCAGACCGCGCCGCACGCCCCGCAATCGATGCAGAGCGCCGGGTCGATGTAGTGAATCGCGTTGCGCTCGCCCCAGATAGCGTTGGTGGGGCAGCGGTTGGTGCAGGCCGTACAGCCGATGCAGGTTTCAACGATCTCGTAGACCACGGCCAACTCCTTCATGCGCTCAGCCAAACGCCCAATCAGTATCGCACGCGCCTGCACGCTATTCAATCCGCCTGACCCTCACCCACCTGCCCACACGGAGATCAGCATGGTGGTTTGCTCGTATAGTGAGAACGCGGTGGGGAAGGGCGTACGATGTCTCTGATTCTTGCGCATGTTCTCCGAACTCCTCTGCGGGCGCTCGCCGCATTGGCTATCACCTCGGCGTTGGTAGTCGGCGCCTGCGGCGGCGATGAGCCTGAGCAAGCCGCCCAACCCATCGTCACACAGGCGGCAGCGGCTGAAGCCCAGCAAACTGCACCGATCGACGCCGCGCAGCAAGACCAGGCTGAAGCCCCGCCTGCCGTCAGCGAGGCCGACAGCGAGGCGCCTGCAGCCGACGAACAGCAGGCGCAGGTCGAACCGACGGACCAGGCGCAGGTCCAGCAGGGATCTGCACCCACCACAGATTCGCCCCAGCAGCAGAGCGAACAGGAAACCGTAGCCAGCGATCCGAACCGCGACATTCTCTTGGAAGGCGAACAGTTCGCCTCGTCGATCGACCCGGGCGACACCGAGCGGCAGTTTCGCTTCGAAGCGGCCGCGGGGGCCTGGCTGCGGATCCATGTCGACGGCAAAGGCGGCATGGATCCCATCGCCACACTGCTCGGCCCCGATGGCGTCGAGATTGCGGTCAACGACGATCAGTCCAGCACCAACCGCGACTCGCTGATCATCGCTCAGGTCCCGACAGCGGGGCTCCAGTACATCCGCGTGCAGCCGTATGACGCCAACAGCATTGGCGATTTCATCATCCAGGTGCAGAACTGGACAGTTGGGGCTGACGACGACAATGCGGTGACCACCCTGGGCTCCAGCGTCGACGGCCGCCTGAATCTACCTGACGACGTAGACGTATTCGAGTTCCAGCTTGCGTCCGATCAGCAGGTCTTCATCCTCGTCGACGGTGACCTGGGCGTCGACGTCTATGCACAGGTCTTCGATCCCGATGGCGATCTGCTGCAGGTAGACGACGACGGCGGCCACGGGCTCGACGCAGAGATGTACTTCGTCGCGAACGCGACCGGGCTCTGGCGGGTCGAGGTCTGGCCGGCCGCGAACAAGGAGGAGCAGCGTCAGCTGCTCGGCGCGTATCGCATTAGCATCCGCGCCGGGCTGCCGACCAGCGCCATCAACGAAGCGGTCGCGAGCGATCTCGCTGGAGTCGCGTTAACCTTCCTGCAGGCGCTGCGCGACGCCGACACGGCCACCATCCTCGCGCTCGCGGGACCAGAGGCGCTGACGATCTGGGGCTGGGATGACGCTGGCGATGTCGGTCGCGACATCCAGAAGATTCAATCGATCGATCTCGGTGGCGAAATCTTGCAATCGATCGCCTACGGCGACGTGCTCAACAGCGCGCGCGGGCGCGTCTATTTCCAGATGGACGAGACCGACTGGATGCGCTTCGAGCTGATCCAGCTCGCCGGCCGCTGGCTGGTCGACGACTGGGCACACAGCATGGGCCCGCCCAGCTAACCGACGCTCAGCCACAACCGCGCCGAACTCACCGAACCACCACCTGCGCGTCGCTCCCACTCTCTGGCCACTCTGCTGGTATCGTCACGCTGACAAGCAATGTCGCCAATCTCGCTGGGAGCGATAGATGACCGATGCTTCGGATGGGGCGCTGGACGGTGTGATCGTAATGACCGACGGCCAGGCGGCTGAATGGTCCAACCACCGTTCTGGAATGTCAATCCAGTTCGGCGTCTCGGGCGACCAGTCGGGCTCAGAAGCAGTCTTCATGACCCGTCAGAAGATTCCGCCGGGGATGTATTCGACACCGCACTGGCACGTCAACTGCGAGACCGCGATGTACATCCTCCAGGGGCCGGTCGTGATGGCCTACGGCGAGCAACTCGAGCACGTGCATGAGTGCGAGACGGGCGACTTCCTCTACGTGCCGCCGCGGGCGATCCATCAGATCAGCAATCCCCGCGCTGACCGCGACGCTGAGGTCGTGCTCTGCCGCAACGCAGCGGAGGAGATTGTCTCGGAGGTTGATGTTCCCGGCGCGCCCGGCTGTTCGCCGAAGGCATAGGCGGTTTCCAGCGGTTAACTAGCGGCAATCGGCAGCGCGCGCTCGCTGCGCAGGGTCTCGAGATAGCCCAACATACCGTCGATGGCGGTGTGCGCGCTGCGCAGCGCCGTGACCACCAGGTCGGCGCCCAGCACGTTGTCGCCGCCCGCGAAGACCCCTGGCCGTGAGGTGCGGCCTTGCGCGTCGACGAGCACTTCGCCCCAATCGTTCACGTCGATCCCCGAGGCTTCGTAGAGATCACGGGCGACGTCATAGCCGACCGCGACCACGAAGGTGTCGCAATCGAGCACAAACTCGGAGCCGGCCAGCGGCAACGGACGACGACGACCGCTGTCGTCCGGCTGCCCGAGACTCATCCGTACACACTCGACCCCAACAACCGCGCCATCCTTGGTGACCAGACTGACCGGCGTCGTCAGATACTCGAAGCTGACGCCCTCCTCGCGGGCGTGGCGACGCTCCTCTTCGCGACCCTGCATCTCGTTCTCGGTGCGGCGGTAGAGCAATGTCACCTCGGCCGCTTCCAGTCGGATCGCCGAGCGTACGCAGTCCATCGAGGTGTCGCCGCCGCCGACCACTACGACTCGACGACCGACATCGGGCGTGCCGCGCAGCGCCGCTGGCAGCGCGTCGTCGTTGAGATTGGCGCGGACCAGGAACTCGGTCGCGCTGTAGACCCGCGCCAGGCGCTCGCCGTCGAGTCCGAGTCGCTTGCCCACGCTCGCGCCGTGGGCAAGGAAGACCGCGTCCCACTGCGACAGCTCATCCCAGCCGATGTCGTACCCCACGCGCGTTTCGAGCCGAAACTCGACGTCGGCCGCCTGCAGCGCGGCGACCTTTTCGTCGACGATGTCCTTGGCGGTCTTGAAGTTGGGGATTCCGTAGCGCAGCACGCCACCGGCCTTGGGCCAGGCCTCGAACACGGTGACCGCGTGGCCGGCGCTACGCAGGCGCTCAGCGGCCGCCAGACCGGCTGGCCCCGAACCGATGATCGCAACTCGCTGTCCGGTCTCGGCGGCAGGTGAGGGAATCGGAAAGCCGCCGCGCTGCTGGCGATCCCAGTCGCCCAGAAACGCTTCGAGCTTGCCGATTGCAACGGGCTTGGCGTTCTTGCCGACGACACAGGAGCCCTCGCAGAGCGCTTCCTGCGGGCAGAGGCGCCCGCACAACTCCGGCATCTCGGAGGTCTGACGGAAGACGGCCGCCGCTTCGGCCAGCTGACCAAGTTCGAGGTAGGCCAGCGCGCCGGGAATGTCGTTGTCGATCGGGCAGGCGACGATGCAGGGCGCAGCCGGACACTGAATGCAGCGCTGCGCCTCGAACATCGCCGGCCCGGCGGTGTAGCCGTAGTAGACCTCGTCCCAGTTGTGGACGCGGTCGTAGGGGGTCTGTTTGGTCACGTGGTGTGGGGGGATGCGCAGACGCTGGCGTCGGTCAATCGGCTGTCCGGCTCGCGAGAGCTGCTGTTTCTTCCGCTTCTTCCGCCCCGAGCGCCCCTCTGGTTTGGTCGCCCGCTCGGGCGCCGCCGCTCTGTTTGCCGCCTGCTTCACTGATCCTGCGCCGCTCTTATGGTTGCTATTGCTATCCACGCCGTCGTTTGGCATCTCAGCCAACACGCTCTCCGCTCTAAACCGCGTCCGACTGTCTGTGAGCTCATCATAAGACGCAGCTCTCAACACTGCCTGTTAGCCTCGCCCAATGGGTGAAGATGTAGTGAAACGTTACGTAAGGTCAGAAGAACTGACCGACGCCGATTGGTTCCACTGGGCGCGACAGTTTGGTGCGCTCGCGCGCGGTCCGGAACACGCGGTTCGCCTGGACTTGTGCTGTTTGCTGATCGGCCGGATCGTCGATCCTGGTTTCGATCAGCTCAGCGCGCTCGCGCGGCTCGACGAGATCGCGGCGCAGGTCAGCGCTGCCGAAAAGAAACCTGCCCCCCTGGTGGCGCGACTCAACCAAGTGCTATTCGAGGAACTGGGGTTCCGCGGCGACACGGATACTTACTACAACCCCGCCAACTGCTGCCTCCACTCGACCATCGCTGAGGGACGCGGTATGCCGATCACCCTGGCGGTCGTGATGATCGAGGTCGCGCGCCGCGTCGGTATCGAGCTGCACGGCGTCGGCGCTCCATTCCACTTCCTCGTCAAATACTGGAACCCGGACAGCGGCCGCGAGCACTTCCTCGATCCGTTCCATGCGGGACGGGAGATCGACCGCGCAGCGCTGAGTGAGCGTTTACGCGCAACCAATCGCGGCACTGGGCCGAATCCTGACTCGTTCCTCGCGGCGGTCACCAAGCGGCAGATACTGCAGCGCATCCTGACCAATCTCAAAGGCGCGGGCGTCCGCAAGCAGGACTACCACGCCGCCATCCACGCGACCGACTTTCTACTCGCCATGACGCCATGGTCGCTGGAGGAGCGCCGCGATCGCGGGCTGCTGTGTTACCAGACGGGCCAGTACATCGAGGCGCTGGACGATCTGCAGCAGTATCAGCACCATGCCACCGACGCGCCGGATCAGGAGCGCGTGGCCGACTTTCTGGAGCGCGTCCGCAGCCGCCTCGCGGACAGCGCCTGAACAACCGTGGGCCGCGCACTGCGGCTGTTCGCGCCAGTGGTTCCGCTATATTGGATAGTGGCGGCCGTCGGACACGCTGCGACTGTCGGTCCCGTTCGCATTCATTTCTATCCATCATCTCGCAGCCTGAGAAACCTAGGGGAATGGCCAACGCAACAGCCCTGCGCAGGGTCAATGCGCCTGTGTCGAACAACGGGACCCACACCGACGCCTTCTGCTATCTGCACGACGAGCTTCGCTACCGCACGGAAGATGGACCGTCGTTCCGCGACATCACGGACGCGGTGCGCGGAATCGTGCAGCAAGCGCGAATCGTCGTCGGCCAGGTGACTGTGTTCTCGCAGCACACGACCGCTGCCATCATCCTGCAGGAGCACGAGCCGCTGCTGCTCGACGACCTGCGCGACCGGCTCCAGGCATGGGCCCCGACCGGTGCGTACTACCGCCACAACGACTTCGAGATCCGCACGGTCAACATGCACGAGGACGAGCCCGAAAATGGTCACTCGCACGTCCAGCACATGCTGCTCGGCACGTCCGAGACCATCCCCGTACTCAACGGTGATCTGCACATCGGCGAGTTTCAGTCCATCTTTCTGGTCGAACTCGACGAGGCGCGAGACCGCCGCGTGAGCGTCACCGTGCTCGGAGTCGCCAACGACTAAGGATCCACACCACTTCATCGCCAGGCCCCAACAACGGCCATCCCGACGCTCGCTGGCTTCCGCAGCTCGCAGGGGTGGCCGTTCGTATACTCAGCACATGACGCAGCGCATGACTCGGCGCGGCCTCGCCGGCTTCGACCCACTGATCGTCGCCCAGCGGCCAACGCTCGACACAGCGCTGGCGCAGCTCCTCGCCGATCGCATAGGGCGCGCTGGACCGATCTCATTCGCCGAGTGGATGCGCGCCTGCCTCTATCACCCGCTACACGGCTACTACCGACGCGGCGCGGCGACGGTCGGGCGCGACGGCGACTTTCTGACCGGCCCCGAGGTGCATCCGATCTTCGGTGCCGCCATCGCCCACGTAGCCAGCGCGCTCTGGCGGCAGGCGGACCGGCCACAGCCGTTCAACGTGGTGGAGGTTGGCCCTGGCACCGGAGCGCTGGCAGAATCGATCCTGCGGCACTGGCATGCGCAGACGCCTGAGCTGGCGTCGATCTCGCGTTACACGCTCGTCGAGCCCGATCCTGTCCCCGCAGCCCAACAGCGCACGCGCCTGTCTCCGATCCATGACGTCAGCCGATTGCATCACGCTGCCGACATCGCGGAGGCTCCGTCAGACGCGCACCTGGTCGTCGCCAACGAGTTGCTCGACGCGCTGCCCGTGCACCGCCTCGTACTGCGAGCGGGGCGATGGCTCGAGACGCTGGTCGATCACACCCCAGCCGGTGGCTTCGAGTATGCGTACGCCGAGGTCACAGATCCGGCCGTGCTGCGGCCGCTAGCGGGCGTCGCTGCGCAGGAGGGCCAGATCGCTGAGGTTGCGCCCGAGCGTGGCGCGGTCGTGGGCGCGCTCGCCGATCTGCTCAGCGACGGTGGACTGTTGCTGCTCTTCGACTATGGCTACGAACGCTCGCGGCTGTACGCGCCCTGGCGGCGTGACGGCACGCTCATGACCTTCCACCGACACACCCCCGGTGACGATCCACTCGACCGGCCGGGAGAGCGGGACATCACCTGCCACATCGACATAGAACAGGTTGGCGAGGCGGCCGGCGCGGCTGGGCTGTCGCCGCTGCCGGTCATGTCGCAAGCCGAATGGCTGCACCGACTCGGCGCCGCTGTGCTGCCCGGCGTCGCCGACGCCACTACATCAAGCGTCGCCGACGCCAAGAGATCAAGCGTCGCCGACGCCACGTCCTATACCGACTACCTGAGTGCTCGTCGGGCGGTCGAGACGCTGACTGATCCAGCTGGTCTGGGGCGAATTGCGGTCATGGGCTTCAGGCGCGGCGCCACCGAACCGCTGCCGGGCTGGGCGACAAATGCCGGGCTGGGCGACAGATGATTGAGCGCGGCGACCAACTGCCCGACACACACCTAAACCTGCGCGCGCATCTGACCGACGGACCGCTACTCGTCCTCTTCATCAGCGAAATCGACACACCACTCTGCACGGCGCAGCTGTGCGCCTTCCGGGACGATTATGAGATGGTGGAGGAGCTAGGCGCAGCGATCGTCGCCGTGTCGAGCGACGAGGCGTCCGGGCAGGCGGAGTTCCGCGCGGCGCAGCAGTTGCCGTTCCCGATGCTCAGTGACTCTGACCTCAGTGCGGCGACGGCGTTCGGCGTCGCTGACCTGGAGCGAAAGCAAGCACGGCGAGCGGCCTTCGTGGCAGACGCGAACGGCGTCGTACAGCTCGCGATCCCGTTTTACCAACCAGCCAACTTCGACCATTACCAGGCGGTCTTCGAGGCGCTGGGGTTGGATCTGTAAATGCTCGACCAGTTCGACGCCGAGGCACCGGTCATCCTCGCTGAGCAGATCCGCCTCTGTGAGATCTCTGCTCCAACGGGAGCAGAGGGCGCGCGCGCAGCTATGGTCACCGCCGCCCTGTCCGCTGCGCGGTACCGTGCGCGTCGTGACGAAGTCGGCAACGTGATTGCGCAGCATCCGTTGGCGGCGTCCATTCCCGAGCGGCCCATCGTGCTGAGCGCGCATCTCGACACCGTCTTCGGTCCCGATCAACCGGTCAACGTCGTGGGACCCGGTGAAGTCAATCCATATCGGCGCGACGAGATCGTACCGCCCGGTGAATACCACGCGCCTGGCATCTCCGACGCCGCGGCTGGGCTTGCGGCGATGCTCGCTGTGGCGCGGGAACTGTCGGCGACGCCTGCGGCTGCGTGCGTGTTGTTCGTGGCGACCGTCGGCGAAGAGGGGCGCGGCGACCTGCGCGGGGCGCGGCACTTCTTCTCCTCAGCGCTGGGCAAATCGGCGCGGGCGTTCATCACGATCGATCACTCCGACGCTGGCGCCATCGTCAATCGCGGGATCGGCTCGCGCCGCTATCGAGCCGAGTACCGCAGCCGCGGCGGCCATAGCTGGGCGCACTTCGGCCGCTACTCCCCGACGTTCGCGCTGGCGGCTGCTTGCGACCGACTGGCCGAGTGGCGCGCACCCCGCAGCCCGCGCACGACCTTCAACGTCGGCGTTGTCGCAGGCGGAGCAGCGGTGAATGCCATTCCCGAATCGGCCACGATGGAGGTCGACCTGCGCAGCGAATCGCCGGCCCAGCTCGACGAACTCGACCAAGCATTTCAGGACGCGCTGCGCTGCGGACATCACCGCGAGCAGCAGCGTCGCGGTGACGGGGCGTTGGAACCGATCGTTGAGCGGATCGGCGATCGTCCCGCCGGCATCACGCCGCCCGATGCAGGCCTGGTCCAGGCTGCCCAGCGTGCGCTGGAGGCGGAGCAGTTGCGGCCTCGGTTGATCGCCGCATCGACCGACGCCAATGCCGCCATCGCCGCCGGCGTCCCAGCGATCGCCATGAGCTGGGGCGGACGCTCGGACAACCAGCACAGCGTGCGCGAGTGGTTCGACCCAACCGATCGCAGCCGTTCGCTGCGGGTGTTGACGCGGATCCTGCTCGATCTCTGCCAGCCCAATCAGGCAAGAGCTGCTCGCTAGACTACGTCCATGCCCATTGACGACCTGCGCGCCTACAGCGACATCGTGATTGACCATTTCCAGCGACCGCGCAACGCGGGTGTGCTGGACGATGCCAACGCTGTTGGTGAGGATCGCAACCCGGTCTGTGGCGACCATCTGAAACTGATGCTGCGCATTGAGCACGACGTGATCGCCGCAGCCCGTTTCCAGACGCGAGGCTGTCCAGCCGCGATCGCGACCAGCAGCATGGCGACCGTGATGCTGACCGACATGTCGATCAGCGACGCGGCGCAGCTCCAACGACGCGACTTCGTCGAGGCGGTCGGCGGACTGCCCAAGGCGAAGATACATTGCTCGGTGCTGGCCGCGGCCGCCCTCAAGCAGGCGCTGGCCGATTTCCACGCGCAGGCCGCCGCAGGCGCTTCCGCGTGACCATACGTCGCTTCGATCTACACCAGTCGGTGCTCGACTTACACGACCGGCAATACGATCGACCGACGGACGATCGACGACTCGGCAGCGCGCTGACAGACTGGTTCTCGATCGGCGACTCGGTCTCTACAATTCGCATTTGTCTGGCCGATCCTTACCAACAAGCGCTGGCGGCCGCCCTGATCGCGCTCGACGCGTCAGTGGCGCTGGTCGATGGCGGTTCAGCGCGGCTCGATCAGCGACTGCTCGCGGACGGTGGCATCGACCTCGACGGTCGCGATGGCGCAGCAGCGGCCAGAGAGCTGCTAATCCCGCGTCTGCCGCGCGGCGCACAGTCGGCGCTGGCGTCTGCCAAAGCGGACACCGAGATCAGCGCGGCCGCCCGACTTTCGCTCAACGGCGACGCGGCTGTGATGCTGGTCGGTGTGGCGCCGCACCCCGTCCGCGCACGGCAGATCGAGTCAGTCGTGCGCGGACGACCACTCAGCGACCGGATCATCGACGTCGCCGCGCAGACTGCGCGCAGCGAAGCCCAGCCGTATGGCATCGGCGAGCTGACCGACGGCGTCGCCGTCGACCTAGTCGAGGACGCGGTCCGCCGCCTGTGCCGACGCCTCCGCGAACGCATGGACTCGGATGAACTGCAGCGGCAACGACATGGTCAGTCTCCGCATCGCCGCGATCCTGCTCGCCGCTGGTGAGTCGTCCCGCATGGGGCGACCGAAACAGCTGCTGGACTGGGGCGGACAACCGCTCGTCGCCGCGCAGACCGCCGCACTACGGGCAGCAGGCTGTCGACCCGTCATAGTCGTGCTCGGCGCGTACCGTGAGCGGATCCGACGACGCCTGCCCGCGCAGGCCGACGTGCAGGTCGTGACCAACTACGCCTGGCGCAGTGGGCGCGCGTCTTCGATCCGCGCGGGCGCGCGGGGCATACCAGCCGGGCTCGACGCGGTCGTCATCGCGTCCGTCGACCAACCGACCACGCCCGCAATCGTCGCGCGAACGGCGTCCGCACTCGCCGCCGACCCTCAGGCGCAGATCGCGGTTCCGCGCTATGGCGGGCAGAACGGCCACCCACCGATCGTCCGTTCGGAGCTGCTTACGGAGCTACAGCAGGTGACGGAACAGTCGCAGGGGCTGCGCAGTGTCCGACGGCGCTACGCTGATCGCACTATCTTCCTGGAGATGGACGATCCGCTGGTGACGCTGAACGTCAACACGCCTGAGGCATACCGGCGGGCGGTGGAGCTGCTGTAAACTGCAGATGGTGCAATATACAGAGCGCGCATAACGAGCGCTGCACGTAGAGTGGACACATATGGCCACCCCCTGGAGACAGACCGTACAGGTCGGTAAGTACGTCGTCGGACAGCGCCTCCGTGGCGTGGAGCGCTACCCGCTCGTACTGATGCTGGAGCCGCTGCTCCAGTGCAACCTCGAATGCGCCGGCTGCGGGAAGATCCAGCACCCCACCGAGATTCTGCGCCGCCGCCTGAGCCCGCAGCAGTGTTGGGACGCCGTCGAGGAGTGCGGCGCACCCGTCGTCGCCATCGCCGGCGGCGAGCCGCTGATCCACCAGGACATCGTCGAGATCGCTCACGGCTTCACTGAGCGACGCAAGTTTGTCTACCTGTGCACGAACGCGATCCTGCTCGAGCGCAAGCTGGCGGACTTCGAACCCAATCCATACCTCACATTCTCTGTCCACGTCGACGGCCTGGAACAGGACCACGACGACTCCGTCTGCCGCGACGGCGTCTGGGATGTCGCGATCCGCGCGATCGAGGCGGCCAAGGCGCGTGGGTTCCGTGTCACCACGAACAGCACGTTCTTCCTCGGTGCCCAGCCTGACCGTATTCGCACCATGTTCGACCGACTGATGGAGATCGGCGTGGACGGGCTGATGATCTCGCCCGGCTACCCCTACGAGAAAGCCCCCGACCAGGAGCACTTCCTGGCCCGCAACCAGACCAAGGACCTGTTCCAGGAGATCCTCCAGGATCCGCCCAAACACTGGAACTTCAATCACTCGCAGCTCTTCCTCGACTTCCTCAAGGGCGAAATCGAGTACGACTGCACCCCCTGGGGCAATCCGACCTACACCGTGTTCGGCTGGCAGAGGCCGTGCTACCTGATGGACGAGGGCTACGCCGACAGCTTCCGCGAGCTGATCGATGAGACCGACTGGGAGCGCTATGGCGTCGCGTCGGGCAACCCCAAGTGCGTCGACTGCATGGTGCACTCAGGCTACGAGGCCTCCGCGGTGATCGACGCGACGACGAACCTCAAGGCCGGCTGGCGTAGCCTCATCGGCGCGATTCGCTGAGCGCGCCCACTCTCGCTCGACCAGTCGCCTAGCGCAGACGGAAGCGGACTCCGCAGAGCATCACGGTCGACTCATCCTCCGACACCACGAGCTCGTGATGCCGGGCAGTGAGGAGCGCGTGCTCACGGTCGACGCAGGCGACGTCGATGCCGCCCAGTCCCTCGCCACGCCCGTCCGTCGCCGTGACGAAGCGGAGCGTCGCGTCGTCGAGCGCGATGCTGGGATGGCCGTCATCGTCGGGCGCGATCGGTCGTTGCAGGACCTCCGACCAGCGGGCGGCCATCGCCGGTGGATCATCGCTCTGCAGCTCGGCTGCGGTCATAGCCGAGATGACCTGTTCACGCTTGGCGCTGATGACATGTTGGCGCGGACCAGCGGGGTTCCACTCGCCGTCGGGCGCGTCACCATCACGATTCCAGCGCAGCTCGGCGATCGCGCCTGGCACGTCCCGGGGGTGCATCTGGATGCCGTCAGTCTCCTCGTTCGCCGAGTCGAGGACCAGGCGGACGCCGAGCTGCACGACGTGCTCGCGTCGCTCGGCGATATCGTCGCATTGCATGATCACCATGTAGCCGCCATCACCGCTGCGGCGCTGAATGTAGCGGCCGCCGGCCGTGCCCGGCCGCATCGGCGAGACGACCTCGAGGAACGCGTTGCCGACTGGCATCAGGAAATTGTGCAGGCCGAACCGCCCAACGCCGGGGTCGCGATGACAGACTTCGAGCCCGAAGACGCCACGCAGGTGCGTCTCGATCATGTCCAGGTCCTCAGCCACCAAGCAGATCTGACGCATACGCAGCATCGCGCGCTCCCTCCAGCTCAGTCAGCCCAATCAGATTAGCCAGCTCAGCCAGCTCGGGGGTTGCGCCCGGCTCGGGGGCTGCGCATGGCGCACTAGCGACCTGTGAATACGGGCCGCCGCTTCTCCACAAAGGCGCGGCGCGCTTCGATCGAATCTTCGCTCTCGCCCACACGCCGCATGCGATCGGCCTCGCGACGCACCGCCTCAGATAGTGGGATCGTGAAGGCGTCGTTGAGGTTGCGCTTGATCTCCGCCATCGCGCCGGGGTGCGAATCGCGCAGCTGCGCCGCGATCTGTAGCACGTTCGGCATCAGATCCTCTGGATCGAAGACACCATTGGCCAGGCCCAGCGACAACGCTGAATCGGCCTGGACACGATCGGGCAGTAGGTACATCTCGCGCGCTTTGCCCATCCCCACTAGTCGCGGCAGCGTCCATGTGCCGCCGAAATCTCCCGAGAACCCCACCCGCAAGAAGGCGGTGTAGAGATACGCGGTCGTCGACATGTAGCGCAGGTCGCAGGCGAGCGTGAGCGAACAGCCAGCGCCAGCCGCGCCGCCGTTGATCGCCGCAATCGTGGGTTTGGGCATCTCGTGCAGCAGCACCGACGCGCGCTCCTGGTTCGTCAGCGCGTAGATGCTCTGCTCGAGATTACGGATGTCGCCGCGCCCAGTGTCCTTCAGATCGCCGCCGGCGCAGAACAAGCGTCCCGCGCCAGTCAGGATCACGACGCGTACGTCGCGATCGGCCGCGGCCGCTTCGCAGGCCAGCGGCAGCTCGGTCAGCATTGCGCCGTTCAGCGCGTTGAGCGATTCCGGCCGATTCAGCGTGATGGTGCAGATCCCGTCCTCGACCTCGTAGAGCAGTGTCTCGTACATCAAGCGTCCTTCGTTCGTTCCATGCGGCTGGATAGTGTGCAGTCTATCCAGCGTGGGGATCCGATGAGCATCCAACGGTAATGTCATAAGGCGCGCCGCGCGGTAGCGTGCATCTCGGCTGGCGTAGACTACAGCCATGCTGACCATCACCGCTGCGTTGTCTTGGGAGTCGCAGGCCGCGCGAGCCGGACAGGCGATCGCCGGCCGCGGCCGCGTACGGATCATCACCTCCGGCGTTGGGCCAGATCGCGCCCGGGACATGGCGGAGCAGACCCTCGAGGGGGAGTTGCCTACGCAGGTGATCAGCATTGGGGTTGCAGGCGGACTCACCAACAACATGCGCCGCCCCTCGATCACCATCGCCGACCAGATCGTGCGCCAGACCGACGGCGCGGCCTTCCGACCCGACGACGACCTCCGCAAGCAGATTGTGCGTTTGTTGAACCGCTCCGACATCCCCTGGCAGTCGGTCGTCAGCATGACGACCGCGGAGATTCTCTTCACGAAGTCCGAGAAGCGCACAGCGGCCGAGACAGGCGCGCAGATTGTCCAGATGGAAGACGCCGATTGGGCCGAGCTCTGCCAGGCCGCTGGCGTGCCGTTTGTGTCGGTGCGGGTGGTGATGGACGCGCTCAACGACGACATCCCCAACGAAGTGGTGCAGTGGGGCGGCAAGCCGTCGGCCCTGGACATCGCCATCGGCGCGCTGCGTCGACCGCGCCTGCTGCCCGAGCTGGTCTCGCTGGGCCTACAGCGCCAGTCTGCGCTCAGCGTGCTGGAGCGCGCGATGACACTGCTGATCCCCACGCTCGCGCCGGCGGAGGCCGTGACCGCCGAACAGGCCGCGCCACCACCGCAGGCCAGCTAGGCCAGCTAGACGCTGCCAACGGCGTGAAGCGAGTCCTGATCACTGGCGGTACCGGATTCATCGGCGCCCACGTCGTCCGCACGGCGCTCGAGCAGGGCGCCGAGGTCCGCGTCCTGGTCAGACCGCAGAGCGACCAACGCAACCTCGACGGTTTGCCCGTTGAGATCGCCGAAGGCGACCTGACCGATGCCGCATCGTTCGGCCGTGCCTTGCACGGCGCTGACACGCTGTTTCACGTCGCCGCCCGCTATGACCTCAGCCGACGCGCCCGCGCCGACGCCATGCGCGCCAATGTCGACGGTACCCGCGATCTGATGCTCGCTGCACTGCGAGCGCAAGTGGACCGTATCGTGCACACCTCGTCCGTAGCCGCGATTGGGCCGCCTCGCGATCCGTTACGTCCAGCCGATGAATCGCAATGGGCCTCGGTCGACCACGCGCCCGGACCGTATGAGGAAAGCAAGATCGTCAGCGAGCGGCTGGTGCATGAGCTGGTGCGCCGCGAGTCGCTGCCAGCGATCTGTGTGCTGCCCACCGCGCCGATCGGCCCGCTGGATCGCAAACCCACACCGACCGGCCGCCTGATTCGCGACGCCGCCACGGGATCGATGCCGGCCTATGTACGCACAGCGGGGCTGAACATCGTCCACGTACGGGACGTCGCTGCCGGGCATATCCAGGCGGCGCTGCTGGGGCGCGTCGGCGAGCGATACATCCTGGGACATCAGGAAGGCAACCTGACGCTGCGCCAGATTATCGAGCGCGTAGCGAGGCTCAGCGGAGCACGCCCTCCGCGACTCGCCATACCGACAGCTGTGGCCTACGCGGCGGCCGTGGTCGACGAATGGCTACTCAGCCTCATCATGCGGGCGCAGCCGCGCGCAACGGTCGCCGGTGTCCGACTGGCACGTCAGCGGCAGTGGTTTACGCCGCGGCGGGCGATCGATGAACTCGGCTTGCCCCAGACACCGATCGAGGCGGCCTTCACGGACGCGGTTCGCTGGTTTCGCGACGGCATCGAGCCGTCTAAACTGCCCGCATGAGCAAGACCGTGCTGATCACCGGCGCGACGAACGGCATCGGTCGCGCTGCCGCGCACGCCTTGGCCGAGGCCGGCTGGCGCGTCTTGGTCGCCGCCCGCAATCGACAGCGCGCGCAGACCACGATTGAGCAGATTCGTCAGCGGACTGGCACGGAGCAGATCGAGGCCGTCGACCTGGACCTGACTTCGTTCGCCAGCGTCCGCCGCGCGGCAGCAGACGCACTAGAGCGCGCGCCGCAGTTGGATGTGTTGATCAACAACGCAGGACTAAACCTCTCGGAACGCCGCCTCACCGCCGATGGCCTCGAGACGATGATGCAGACCAACCATTTCGGCCACGTGTTGCTGACGTCGCTGCTGCTGCCGCGGCTGTTGGAGTCGGAGGACGCGCGGGTCGTCAACGTGACCTCGGTGATTCACCAGCAGGCCGGCGCGATGCCGCTCGACGACCTGAACCTCGAGCGTCGCTGGGGCACGTTCTATCCCTACGGCGTCAGCAAACTGGCGAACATCCTCTTCAGCAACGAGCTGCATCGTCGCTACCGCGCCGAGGGGATCGCCTCGTTCGCCGTCCATCCGGGAGCCGTTCGCACCAACTTCGGACAGAATGGCATGATGAGCGGTCCGATGAGCTGGCTGCTCAAGGTTCTTCGACCGGTGATACTCTCACCCGAACGCGGCGCGGCCCCGCTGGTTGAGCTAGCGGTTCACCCGGACCGACGCGCGGATAGCGGCGCGTACTTCAGTCGTCATCGACGCCGCGATCCGTCGTCGCATGCCCAGAACGCCGACGCGGCGGCGAAACTGTGGGATGCCAGCAATGAGATCAGCGCCGCGCAATGGCCTGAGGTCTGAAGCCGATCCATGACTGTCGTCACCCGAGCTGAGCTGATCGAGTCACTCATCACCGATGGAGCGCACCTCGAAGCGGCCATCGCCGAGCTACCTGCGCGGGCCTTTGAGCGCGGCGTCTACGAACAGGGCTGGAACGCCCGCCAACTCCTCGCACACCTCGCTGCCATCGAATGGACCTACCCCCGCCTGATCGAGCGCGCCGAGCAGCGGGCCTCTGGCGCGGACGTTCCACAGGGCGGCGGCACCGGCTTCAACATGGACGCCTACAACGCCAGACAGGTCGAGCGCCGCGCCGACCAGCCGATCGAGCAGCTCTTGACAGAGTTCCGCCGCAACCGAGCGGCGACCATCGACGCTGTCCGCGCAGCGGATGCGGTGCTGCTGGGGCAGCCAACCAAGTCAGCTGGCGGCGTCGAAGGCACGCTGCTCGAGGTGCTGGCGAGCGTCGCTGTCGGGCACGTCCGCGAACATGTCGACGACCTGCTGAGGGGTGCACGCCGAGGCTCAGGCAGCTGAACCTGCGGCGGATGTGTCGCCCCCCTGACTTCTTCTGCGTGACTTACTGCCGCGGTAGCTGCAGGCCTCGCGTGGCAATGATGTTGCGCTGGATTTCGCTGGTGCCGGCGGCGATCGTGCTGGGCACGGTCGACATGTAGGCACGGCCGATGCGGGCGGCGATGGGCGCTGCCGGATCCTCTGGATCGATCCGCTGGCTGTGCAGCCCCATCATGTTGACGCCGAATTGCGCCACGCGCTGACCAAGCTCGGAGCCGAACATCTTCGACATCGAAGCCTCATGGTTTGGCACGAGCTCCTGCGACTGCATCCAGACCACGCGATACGAGATCAGGCGCGAGATTTCGGACTCGACCATGAGGTTGGCGAGGCCGTTGCGGACACCGGGGTCATCGAGCAGCCTAGCGCCGCCGCGTCGGCCGGGGCGCTCAGCCGCGTACTCCGACATCAGCTCCACGCTCTTGCGCGAGGTGGCCGACCATTGCACGCCCGAACGCTCGAAATCAAGCAGCGTCGCGGCCACGTACCAGCCGCGGTTGTACTCGCCCAGCATGTTGGAGGCCGGCACGCGCACATCGGTGAAATAGACCTCGTTGAAGCCATGTTCGCCGAGCATGTTGATCAGCGGTCGCACCTCGATGCCCGGCGCGTTCATGTCGAGCAGGAAGTAGGAGATGCCGCGGTGCTTGGGCGCTTCAGGGTCCGTCCGCGTGAGCACGTGGATCCAATCGGCGTGATGGGCACCGGAGGTCCAGATCTTCTGGCCATTGATTACGAAGTCATCACCGTCCCGCACAGCACGAGTTTGCAAGCCGGCGAGGTCGGAGCCATTGCCTGGTTCTGAGAAGCCCTGCGCCCAGTAAGACTCGGCGTTGGCGATACGGGGCAGATGCTCCTGGCGCTGCGCCTCGGTGCCGTGCAGCATCAGACAGGGGCCAACCATCGAGATGCCCTGTCCGCCCGAGCCGGGCGCGCCGCGATAGGCCGCCTCTTCGCGGTAGATCATCTGTTGGATGTGGCTAGCGCCACGGCCGCCGTACTCCTCCGGCCAGGCCATGGTCAGCCAACCCTTGGACGCCGCCCGCTTCTCGAAGGCTCGCTCCGCCTCGTAGTACGAGTCATCGCCGGGCTCATTCGTACCGGTGGCTGGTACCCAGTTGTTGTCAATGAAGTCCTTGACCTCCGTGCGGAAGGTTTCGTCCGATTCCGTGAATTGATAGTCCATCGGTCACTCCTGCGTCTTCGCTATCAAGGCGTTATCCAGGCGCTATCAGCGCAGATAGTATAGGCGCTTCTGAGTAGGCTGCTCGCATGAGCCGAACCTGGGATGTCATCGTGATCGGCGCTGGCCCAGCTGGCGCGACCGCCGCCCGACGGCTCGCCGACGCTGGCGCTTCGACCCTGCTGCTGGAGAAACAGTCGCTGCCACGCTACAAAGTCTGCGGCGGCGGCGTCCCGACCCGTACGACCGCACTGTTAGATGGCCTCGACATCGCCCCCATCGCTGAGGGACAGGTCGATACGATTGAGATCTCTCGCTTTGGCCGATACCAGTTTCGCAAGACCTCACAGCGACCGCTCGCCTGGATGGTGATGCGCGACCGATTCGACCAGTTCCTGGTCGAACACGCTGCGGGTGCCGGCGTTGACATCCGCGACGCAAGTCCGGTGCAGTCGATCGAGCCGCAGGTCGACCACTTCGCAATCGAGACACCGCATGGTCGCGAGCGTGCGCATCACCTCCTGGCTGCAGATGGGGCGAGCGGCCCGACTGCGCGCTGGCTGCGTCTCGACGCAGCGCCGACGCGCAGCGCCGCCTATGAGGTCGAGCTGGCGGCGCCAGCGGCGGCACTCGAACGCTGGCGATGCGCCGCCAACGTTGATGTCGGCTACCGACCTTGGGGATACGGCTGGGTCTTTCCCAAGCACGGTAAGCTCTCGGTCGGCGTGGTCAGCGCCCCCAAGCGCGGACGCAGCATCCGCGCACATACGGACCGCTACATTTCGCGGTTGGGACTGGCAGGGGCCGAAGTACTTCATGTGCAGGGACATCCCATTCGCTATCGACGTTCGCGCCGCGAACCGGTCGCTCGAGGTCGCGCGCTGCTTCTGGGCGACGCCGCCGGGCTCGCCGACGAGTTCACGGCGGAGGGCATCGCCTACGCCGTGAACTCGGCCCAGCTCGCCGCCGATGCCGTGCTGAACGCAGACAACTCCGCCGACGCCTACACAACCGCCATCAACCGAGTCATCCAGCCCGAGCTGGACGCCGCGCGCACGATCTCGCGGATCTACTACTGGTGCATCACGGCCTGGCCCTGGCTCGCGCTCAGCACGTCGAAGTACATCGACTACCTCTGGCAGGCGTTTTTTCGCGTCATGCGCGGCGACAGCAGCTACGCGCATGAGCTGTCCGTGCTGCCAGTGAGCGGCTCGCTGACGCGCGCGCTGAGCGGGCATGTCTGATGCCGAGCAGGAGACGAAGAACGCCAACACCGCTCCGACCCAGCGCCATCATCAACCGCCTCGTCAGGGAAGCGCCGCTCACCCCTTGGCGCGCGACGCACGATCCGCTGACGGAGCTGGTCCTGACGCTGCTCTCGCAGAACACCTCAGACACCAACTCAGGGCGAGCGTTCCAACAGCTGTTGCGGCGCTATCCCGACTGGGACGCCGTGCTGGCCGCGCCGGTGGCGGAGCTGGAGGAGACGATCCGACCAGGCGGGCTCGCGCGCACGAAGGCGCCGCGGATGCAGGCGTTGCTCGCGCAGCTTCGAGAGCAGCTGGGCGGCGACTGGGATGCATCGCGCCTCGCGGACATGCCGATCGACGAGGCCAAGCGCTGGCTCACCGCTCTGCCCGGCGTCGGCCCCAAAACCGCCGCATGCGTACTGCTCTTCTCGCTGGGGCGGCCTGCGCTACCGGTCGACACGCACGTGCATCGTGTCGCGCAACGGTTGGGGCTGATCGGCGCCAAGGTTGCTGCGGTGCCCGCGCATGACTTGCTGGAAGCGCAGATGCCGCCCGAGCGCTATTACGCCTTTCACGTCACGCTGATTCGACACGGCCGACGCGTCTGCCACAAGCAACGCCCGCGCTGCAGCGACTGTGTGCTCGTCGACCGCTGTCCAGGTGCAGATGCGTTCCTGAGTTAGCGTCTGCGCCCCACTCGGGCGCGATGCACGCACGCGGGAGCATCGAACCGCGCTGCAACGCTGTAGCCTCTACGCGTCTCGACCTCAGCGAAAGGGACCACACATGAGCGCCGTAGCTGAAACGACTGCGGGGATGGTGGCGGGGACGTTGGAGGATGGCCTGTGCGTCTTTCGTGGTATTCCCTATGCAGCGCCACCGATCGGCGATCGGCGATTTCGCGCGCCGGCGCCGCCTGAGCCTTGGCCAGGAGTCCGCTCAGCCCAGGCCTTCGGACCGATCTCGCTGCAAGCGCCGAACGAAATGCTGGAGGCGCTGTTGCCGCCGGCCGATCCTCCGCAACCGCAGTCCGAGGACTGCCTCTACCTCAATGTCTGGACGCCCGGCCTGGACGACGCGGCGCGGCCGGTCATGGTTTGGATTCACGGCGGCGCGTTCACGATCGGCTCGGGCAGCGAGCCGTACTACGACGGCGCGCGACTCGCCAAGCGCGGCGACGTGGTGGTCGTCACGATCAACTACCGACTCGGTGCGCTCGGCTTTCTCAACTTGCCGTCGCTGGGCGAGACCAACTTCGGAATGCGCGACCAGGTCGCGGCGTTGCGCTGGGTGCAAGACAACATCGCCAACTTCGGCGGCGATGCCCACAACGTGACGATCTTCGGCGAGTCCGCCGGCGGCATGAGCGTCGGCTCGCTGATGGCCTCACCCGAGGCGGCGGGCCTATTCCATCAGGCGATCCCGCAGAGCGGCGCTGCACACAACGCGCTCAGCGCCGAGGAGACCAACGCCACCGCGCGCAAGGTCTGCGAGCACCTCGCGATCGACCCCGATGACGCGGATGCTCTGCGCGCCGCTGACGTAGCGGACATCCTGGCCGCCTCCATCGCAGTCGACCCGATCGCCAGCGCGGAATCAGCGACGGAGATGGCCGGCGAGGGCGCGTCGCCGACGCCGCAGATGCCTTTCCAGCCCGTGATCGACGGCGCGTTCCTGTCGAAGCTGCCGATCGAACACATCCGCGAAGGCTCCGCTGACGGCGTCGCGACGCTGGTCGGCGCGCTCGACGAGGAGCTGAAGCTGCTGAACGCCGCAGGACCGGCCGAACCGATGTCGGAAGAGGCGGTCGTGGCCATGTTCGGGATGATGCACCCCGACGCCGCGGGCGCCTTTGCGGCGTACCGCGCTGCACGAAGAGAGCGAGGCGAGGACGACTCGCCGAACGAGATTTTCATCGCGGCGATCGGCGACATCATGCTACGCGTGCCGGGCTTGCGACTGGCCGACGCGCAGGCCTCGCGCGCGCCGACCTACGCCTACCTGTTCGACTGGAAATCGCCTGGTATGGGCGGGGCGCTCGGATCGTGCCATGCGCTCGAACTGCCCTTCGTGTTCGGCACGCACGGCGCCGTTCCCGAGTTTGCCGGGGCGGGAGATGAAGCCGACGCCTTCGCCGAGCTCACCATGGACACGTGGCTCGCGTTCGCTCGGCAGGGCGCTCCCGGCGCTAGCGCTGCGCAAGCCCCGCTCTGGGACACCGAGACGAAACCGATCATCGTGCTCGGCGCGCAGCCACGTGTCGAGCACGATTGGCGCGGTCCCGAGCTCAGCGTCTGGGACGATGTCATCGTCTGAACGGCACTCGCTTCCGAATCGGTACAAAGGACAAGAACATGCCGCTGACACCCATTCGCCAGGACCAACTCAGCAAAGTCGGGGTCGGAGTGCAGCGTCCCGAGGATGTGGTCGTCTCGCGCGACGGACGTGTCTGGATGTCCGATCAGGCCTCGGCGGCGGCCGAGGCGCTGCCCGACGGTACGCTCAACCGCGTCGGCAACGCCGGCGGTTCGCCCAACGGCAACAACATGGACCTCGAGGGCCGCATCATCATCGCCAACGTTGGCGGGCTCGACGGCGGCGGCACTTCAGGACCCGTGCAGCGGCTGGACATCGACAGCGGCGAGATCGAGGTGCTGGCTGACCAGATCGATGGAGTTCCGCTGCTCGCATCCAACTATCCGCATGTCGACTCTCAGGGGCGGATTTGGGTCACGCACTCAACTTCGCGCTCCGGCGGCGATGCATTCTCGGGCGAGCCTGACGGGTTCCTCTTCCGTATCGAAACCGACGGCTCGCTGACGATGCTGGCGACGGAGATCGAGTTCGCCAACGGGATCACACTCGACCCACGCGAAGAGAACGCCTACGTCTGCTCGACGACCGGCTGCCACGTGCTGCGCTTCCCGATTCACGCCGACGGCACGCTCGGCGAGCGCGAGGTTTACGGCCCACAGCTCGGCAAGACCGTCGCGGACCTCGACGCGATGCGTCCGCTGACGGCCGAACAGCGCGGCGAGCTGGGGCTCACCGACGGCTGCGGCTTCGACCAGGAAGGCAATCTGTGGGTGACCCTGCCGATGTCGAACAAGGTGGTCGCGATCACACCGCAGTTTGAAGTCGTGACGATGCTCGAAGACCTCGAAGGCGAGATCATGCAGGCGCCGACCAACGTGAGCTGGGGCGGCGCCGACATGTGCGACCTGTACATCGGCTCGATCCGCAGCGACTACGTGGTGCACGCGCGCTCGCCGATCCCCGGCGAGCGGCTGGTGCATCAGCGTTAGCGCGATGGCCACGGTTCGAGCCCGACTCTGGCCCAGGAACCGGCTAGCGGTCGCGCTACTGCTGTACCTGATCTGGATTCCCCTGATCGTGCAGCTCGCCGTCTCCACCGACGAGCACAGCGAGGCACCGGACATCGGACCAACCGTGGATGAGGAACGCAACGACTTCGCGGACAGGGCGGGCTGGACCTGGGCGGTCCTGTGGCTCGGCTACGCGTCGCTGGCAGCCTGGCTGGCGCGAATCAAGGGCCGCGACCCGATCCGCTGGGGCATCGCGAGCCTGCTGACATTCATCGCCCTCTTCCCCTTCCTCGCCGTAGCGCCCGAACGATCACGAGGTTGACGCCTGATCTGCCATACTGCGCACATTGCACTGCAAGACATGACGCTGTAGATATTACCGCGCTCGTCACGCCACATCGCAGTCAGCTCGAAGCAGGATTGGAACCCTCATGCATGATCTCGTAATTCGCAACGGACTCGTCGTCGACGGCACGGGCGCGACGGCACGTCGGGCGGATGTCGCCATCGATGACGGCATCGTCTCAGCAGTCGGCGAGGTCAACGACCTCGGTCGAGAGGAACTCGACGCCTCGGGCAAGCTAGTCACGCCTGGCTTCGTCGACATTCACACGCACTTCGACGGCCAGGTGACGTGGGATCCCCTGCTGACGCCTTCGTTCTGGCACGGCGTCACGACGGTGGTGATGGGCAACTGCGGCGTCGGCTTCGCACCGGCCGCGCCCAACCGCCGCGACTGGCTGATCGGCCTGATGGAGGGTGTCGAGGACATCCCTGGCTCCGCGCTCGCCGAAGGCATGGAGTGGGGCTGGGAGTCGTTTCCCGAATATCTCGACTTCCTCGAGCGTCTGCCGAAGGCCATCGACATCGGCACCCAGGTCCCGCATGGGGCTGTGCGGGCTTACGTGATGGGCGACCGCGGCGCACGCAACGAGGACGCCAACCCAGAGGACATCCAGGAGATGGCAGCGATCGTCAGGGAGGGGCTCGAAGCGGGCGCGCTTGGGTTCTCGACTTCGCGCACGCTCGCGCACCGCGCGATTGACGGCGAACCAGTACCCGGTACGTTCGCCGCCGAGGATGAGCTCTTCGGCATCGGACAGGCGTTGAAAGATCTAGGCACGGGCATCTATGAAGTCGCCCCGGCTGGCGTGACCGGCGACGATGCGAATGCGCCTGAGCTGGAGATCGCCTGGATGCGCAAGCTCTCGGCCGAGATCGACCGCCCGGTCAGCTTCGCGATGGTGCAGTACGACAACGACCCCGATGCCTGGCGCGATGCGCTGGATCGTTCGCTGGAGGCGCTGGAGGACGGCGCGGAGCTGTATCCACAGGTGGCGGCGCGCGGAATCTCACTGCTGCTCACGCTGCGCGGTCGGCATCCCTTCATCCACTCGCCCAGCTATCGCGAGCTGGACCAGCTCGACTGGTCAGAGCGAGCCGCAGCCATGCGAGACCCGCAGCGCCGCGAGCGCATTCTGAGCGAAGTCGACGCGCCTGATGCCGCGCTTGGCTTCATTATGTGGGACAAGCTCTTTCCGATGACCGACCCGCCCAACTATGAGCCAGCCGCAGACCAGTCGGTGACAGCACTGGCGGAGGCCGCCGGGCGGACGCCGCTGGAGTTCGCGTATGACTTCCTCTGCCAAGACGACGGCGAACACGTCCTGTTCGCGCCGTTGTTCAACTACGCCAACGGCAACCTCGACGCGACCCGTGAGATGATGCTGCATCCGCGCGTGGCGATGGGGCTCTCGGATGGCGGCGCTCATTGCGGCGTGATCTGCGACGCCGGCATGCCCACCTTCATGCTGACGCACTGGACGCGCGACCGCAGCCGAGGAGAGAAGCTGCCGCTCGAATGGATCGTCAAGCGGATGACGAACGACACAGCCGAGCTCTATGGACTCAGGGATCGTGGCACGCTCGAGGTCGGCAAGAAGGGCGACGTCAACGTGATCGACTACGACGCGCTCCAGCTCGAACAGCCCGAAGCGGTGCACGATCTGCCGACGGGCGCGATGCGGCTGATCCAGAAGTCGCGTGGTTACGTCGCCACGATCGTCAGCGGCGAGGTGATCAGCCGCGACGGTGAGGAGACCGGCGCGCGCCCCGGTCAGCTCATCCGCGGCGCGCGCTAGCGAGCCATCCACGAGCGACGCCAGAGCTCCCCGCGAGTCTCTTGTAGAGAGACTCGCGCCATAGGCGGCGGATTCTCCGCCTGTGCAGATGGGCTGCGTTGCCGCCGCGCCGCTTGCGACGGCGACCACCTGAGCGACGGTCGATAGCTTGAACAAATAATAGAACCCATGTACTATATCGGGCATGACCCAGCTCTCCCTCTTCGACCCCAATCCCGCCAACGACCGACCAGATGCGCAGGGCACTGCCCAGGTGATCTACGCTGACGCATCTGCCATCCTCGTCCGACCCGTCGGACGGCTCGCCGGCCTGGACTTCGTCATCAACCCCTACCAGGGGTGCACATTCTCCTGCACGTACTGCTATGCCGCCTTCTTCGTCGCCGAGGACGAGCGCCGCGAACGCTGGGGACGGTGGGTGCGAGTGAAATCGAACGCCATCGCCAAGCTACGCAACTCGAGACAGGACCTGCGCGGCAGGACCGTGCTGATGAGCAGCGCTACTGATCCATACCAACCGATCGAGGCAAAGCTCGAACTCACTCGCTCACTGCTGCCGATCCTTGCGCAGCGCGGGGCGCACCTCGCTGTGCTCACCCGCAGCCCATTGGTCACGCGCGACATCGATCTGTTCCAGCAGTTCGAGCAGGTCAACGTCACCCTGAGCATCACGACCGACTCCGACGCCGTGCGCCAGCGGTTTGAGCCGCAGTGCGCCAGCATTGATCGTCGCTTCGAGGCCGTGCATGCGCTCAGCGCGGCCGGTCTGCGTACATCGATCAACGTCGCGCCGCTGCTACCGCTCGACAACGCCCAGTCGTTCGCGGAGCGAATCATCGACAGCGGAGTCTCACGCGTCCACATCAACACGTTTCACGAGACCAGAGGTCCGTTCGCGTCGGGCACGCGTGAACCGGCGCTCGCCATTGCGAGGGAAGTCGGCTGGACGGAGAGGCGGCGAGAACAGGTCAAACAGGAGCTACAACATTGCCTGCGACAGGCGACTCGACAACGTGCCGCATGACTCCCCGCTAGAGACTCGCGTACACAGCGTCGATCATCGGCCGCCAGCGAGGATCGGCGCCCAGTCCAGCGGACATCTGGTTCATGACATAGCCGAACCCGATTTGGGCGTCGGGATCAGCGAAGGCGAGCGAACCGCCCGCGCCAGAGTGTCCGAAGCTGCGCGCATTCGGACCCCACTCATAGCGCCCGCCAGCGGTGCTGAGAATGAACCCCAGGGAGCGCCGCACGAAGAAGCCCAGTACCAGGTCATCGCGTGCGGCGTACTCGGAGGCCGCGCACGACGCGATGGTGTTCGCCGACGCAAGCTCGCCTCCGCCCTGTGAGAGCACAGCGTAGAGCGTCGCCAGTGCGCGGGCGTTGCCATGACCGTTCGCGGCGGGCAGCTCGGCCGCGCGCCAGGCTCGCGAGTTCACGCTCCCGGCAAGCCGAGGCGCTGCGAGACCGAGCGCTTTGGCTGCCAGCGTGTCCTGCGCGCCGACCCCGATCGGGCCAGCGCCCGGCGCAGGCAGCAAATCCGCTGTGCGTGCATCCTCCGATTCGGGCAACCCGATGAACAGGTCGACTCCAAGCGGCGTCGCGATCTCATCACGGACAAACGCACCGCAGGTCCGTCCGTCGATCCGGCGGATCACTTCACCGACAAGCCAGCCATAGGTGATGGCGTGATAACCCATCTGCTCGCCTGGCGTCCAGCTCGGCGCTTGTCGCTCGAGCGTGCCGACCATGTGTTCCCAGTCGAGCACCGCGCCGTCGGGCAACGCCTCGTCGATGCCTGACAATCCCGCCTCGTGGGTCAGCAGATGTCGCACCAGCACCTCGGGCTTGCCGAACTCAGGCCAGTACTCCAGCACCGGACGCTCGACGTCGAGCTGACCACGGTCGACCAGCATCAACGCGGCAAGTGCTGCGATGCCCTTCGTCGTGGAGTAGACGTTGGCGATCGTGTCGCGATCCCAGGTGCGGGAGCGCGCCGCGTCCGCGTGCCCGCCCCAGAGATCGACAACGGTCTCCCCGCCGACGATGACGCAGAGCGACGCGCCGACCTCACCGTGATCCGACCAGTTGGCGGCGAAGGCGTCACGGACGTTGCCGAAGCGCGGATCGCAATCGCCGTGCACAGTGATGCCAGCCATACCGCTAGTCAGCCGAAACTGGCTCGGCGACACGAGTGGCGCTGTGTCCGGAGAGTTCCTGTGGCAGCGAACTCTCAAGCTCGTGGATGGCAGGCAGCACGTCCGAGGCGAACAGACGCATGCTGCGCTCGGCGGTCTCAGCCGGCATCCCGCCGGAGATGCGGAAGTTCATAATCAGCTCTTCGGCGGCTGTCATCTGCTGGATGTGCTTGAGCTTGTCGATCACCTGGTCGGGCGTGCCCCAGGCCTGCGGCGTGGCGGCGTAGCGGGCGCGCTGCTCCGGCGTGGTCTTCTCGTTGGTCTTGCCGAACTCGGCGTAGTACTTGTAACCCTTGGTCGACGCAAAGCGGGCCGACTCTGAGAAGTGGTAATGGCGCTCGACGCTCTCCTGGAACTCGCCGGTGTGCTGCAGCATCACGTCCCAAGCCTCTGCTTCGCTGTCGAAGCAGGCGACGTTGGCGACCACGGTCGGCTGGCGCGGCGTCCAGCCGTTGGACACACGAATCTCGTTGAAGCGCTGCACATCGGCCTGGTACTCATGCCACTGCTTCGAGTTGGTGAAGAGCATGCCGAGCCCGGCGTTGGCCGCGATCTCCAGCGTCTCCGGCGAGATCCAGGCCACCCGCATCGAGTCGAGCAGTTGCTGCGGGTTGCGCGGCCGCGGGCGGATGGATGTCTCGGGGATCGTGTAGAAGTCGCCCTCGTGCGAGAAGAACTCCTGCGTTAGGCCCTTGCGCACGACTTCGAGCGACTCCATGAACCGGTCGCGCGACTCGCCCATCGGCGAGCGAAAGGCCTCGAACTCGCGCTTGGCCGCGCCACGACCCAGCCCGAGCGTGAGCTTGCGGCCCTGCAGCATATTGTCGAGCACGGTGATCTGTTCGGTAATCGCCACGGGGTCGTACCAGGGCAGCACGATCACCATCGTGCCGAAGTCGATCCGCTCCGTCTTGCCGGCAAAGTAGGTCAGATTCTGCAGTGCGCCCGAGGTCATGATGTAAGGCGAGAAGTGGTGGTCGATGCACCAGTACGAGTCGAAGCCCAGCGGCTCGACCAGGCCGCCGAGGTGGATGTCCTCCTCATAGACCTGCTGGTCGCTAACCGGCGGGGCATCGCTGACCGCCTGCGCGTCAAAACGATCCCAATCGGTGTAGTTCTGGAAGTTGAAGTGAACGCCGACCTTCATCAGAAGTACCTCATCTCGAGTCCGCGCAACTAGCGGACAGCACCGTTGCGTGCAGGATAGGTGAACGCCGTTGCGAACGTGACGCCGCCGGAGGGACATCCGTGCGCGGGCGCACGCTAGACGCCGCCTGAGACCGATCTCAGCCTGCGGCTGATCCCTCTTCGAAGGGCGTGGGAAGCGCAGAAGGAGCGAGAGGTCTACGCCAAGACCTCGTCGAGCCGTGCGGCGAGATCGCTCTTGGGGCGGAAGCCCACGATCTGGCCAGCGACTTCGCCGTCCTTGAAGACCAGCAGCGTGGGGATGCTGCGGATACCGTACTGAGTGGCGATGCCTTGGTTTTCGTCGGTGTTGAGCTTGTAGAAGGCGACGCGACCGTCGTATTCCTCGGAGAGCTCGTCGACGATCGGCGCAACCATCCGGCAGGGACCGCACCAGGGGGCCCAGAAGTCCACCAGCACCGGCAGTTCGTTGTCTTTCACGTCTCCCTGAAAGCTTGCGTCCGTCACTTCCTGTGGCTTCGCCATCGTTGTCCTCCAGTGTGGGAAATGAACCGTGCCCGTTTCTCAACGGTACCGTATGTGCGAACACCGCTGTTCCCAGCGAACGCCTGGGCTAGCGCCGCTCGTAGCGCCAAGTGTCGCTTACCTGACTCTCACGCGGTTGGCGACGCGATCGCTGGTCGCTCTCTCTTGGATCATCATCGTCGATCGACGCCGTGCCGGCGACGGCGTCGCGGATCGCGTCGACCACACCCGCCTCAACGACGCTGCGGGCGGAGCGGATCCCACTGGTGACGGCCTCGGCGTTGGCGCGGCCGTGTCCGACGAGCACCGCGCCGTCGATCCCGAACAGCGGGGCCGAGCCGACCTTGGCGTAATCCCAGTGCGCGCGCAGACCACGGAACGCGCCGCGCATCAGCCAGGCGCCGGCCATATGGATCATGTTCACCTGGATGTTGCGCTGCAGCTCGCCGAACAGCTGCTCGGCGATTCCTTCAGTCAACTTCACGGCGACGTTGCCGGTAAACCCGTCGGAAACGATCACGTCGGCTGCGCCGGCGACCATCTGGTTGCCCTCAATGTTGCCGACGAAGTTGGTCTCCTGGCGCTCAAGCAATCGATAGCTCTCCTGGTGCAGGCTGGTGCCCTTGGACTCTTCCTCGCCCACGTTCAGCAGGCCGACGCTGGGGTTGCGGTGCCGCAGGACGCGCTCGACGTAGGCGCGGCCCATGGTGGCGAATTGCGCCAGATGCTGTGGACGGGCCTCAGCGTTGGCGCCCACATCGAGCAGCAGCGAGGTCGTCCCGCGTCCATTGCGGAAGAGTGCGCCCAACGCCGGACGGGCGACGCCTGGCACGCGGCCGAGCGTGAACAACGAACCGGCCATCACCGCGCCGGTGTTGCCGAATGAGAGAAACGCGTCCGCCTCGCCATCGGCGAGCAGACGGAGTCCAACCATGATCGACGAGTCGCGCATGCGGCGCACGGCGGTCGCGGGCGCGTCCATGCCGATGGCCTCAGACGCTTCGTAGATACGCAGGTTGCGCAGCGGCGCCGGCAGCAGACTGCGAATCTCACGACCGCGGCCGACCAAGACGATATCTACGTCTAGCTCGCGTGCGGCGCTCAACGCGCCCCGCACGATGACAGCCGGCGCGTTGTCGCCACCCATCGCGTCTAGAGCCACGGTGA
This sequence comes from Dehalococcoidia bacterium, assembly GCA_963422755.2. GTDB lineage: Bacteria > Chloroflexota > Dehalococcoidia > Bin125 > Bin125 > Bin125. The sequence continues at coordinate 838,683 of OY730488.1, read as the reverse complement.
TCGGCCGTCGCTCCGATCCCGCACTCGTCCTCGATGCCATACCGCCTTGGTCCTTTGTTGCGCCTACTCAGCGTCTGCCGAACAGCGGAAACTCTGCAGCAACGGTAACGCGACCGACTCTGGGTCGTCGGCATCGAGGACGTGCAGCGAGAACTCGCGTCCGCCGTCCTCGCAGTACCAGGCGAACGACCGAATCTGGAGTACGCCCTCACCGAACTGCGTCTCAGCCTCGCCGGTGCGCGCCGCCCGGCCGTCGACCTCTCCCCAGTCGCGCAGATTGACCACGTTCTCAACCGTCAGCGAGTCTTCCAGCGACTGTGTGATCGCCGTATCGCCGTCATAGAACGCCGCACCCAGGAGTTGCCAAGTCAGTACCGCCTTGAGTGATGTTGTTGACTGCAAGACCAACACGCCTGACTCGCGGCTCGACGGATTGCTGGTCGGCTGGCCGAACTCCTGCGCGGTGTCGGCTGGGTCGTATGCGATGACAAAGCCGAACCGCTCGTAGCGACCTGGTCTGGCCGTGATCTCCTGCGGCAAAATGAACGAGGTCAGCGCTCGCTCGAGCGCGGGCGCGACCGCCTCGTAGTCCTCCAGCACCGCTCCGGCGCGGAGCAGCACAACGACGTCGCTGAGCCGCATCACCAACGCCGACCAACGCACCTGGAAGCCCCCCGTCGCGCGTCGATCCTCCTCCCACTCGAATCGCTCGGCCGGTTCGCCAGTGGCTGTCGTGGTATCCGTTCGCGCGCTGAACTCGACATTGTCCGCGAGCGACAGGCTCGAGCGCACCAGCGCTTCAGTGCTTGCGCCGTCGTCGAGCACTACGTCGACACCGATCAAGGCGCGGCTGGTCTCCGCGAGAAACGACACCCGCTCGATACCGCTGGAGTTGGGCTCGCAAAATGGCGAGCAGACGAGCTCGAATGAGTATCCGTACGAAGGGTTCGCATAACGTCGGATGACGTCGGATGACACTTCCAGTGGCGCGCGCGCTTGGTCGTTCTGCTGTGACTGCTCAGCGTCTGACGCGGACTGCGCCGCTGCAGGCGGCGACGACGGCTGACCCTCTTGCTGCTGCTGCACGGTCGCTTGTGAATCTTGCGAGTCTTGCGCCTGCTCATCCTGCTCCGCTTCGACTCCCTGCTGGGCTTGATCAGCTTGCGCTGCCTGTTCAGACGCTGAGGCGCTTTGCTCATCATCCAACGTCGACGTGGCGGTGGGTCGGAAGAATTCGTTCGACTGCAGCTGCTCGTTCGGGTTCTCGCTGCAGCTGACCAGCGTGAGGGCAGCGACAACCGCCAGCAATACAGCCGACAGCAATAGCGTGATACGTGTCCGCAGGTCACCCACCGGCTACCTCGGCGATCACGATGAGCCGATCACCTTCACCGGCGCCAGCGAAGTTCCAGGAGCCAAACCAGTCGATCGGGCGCAGTCCCGCCAGGCACAGGAGCCCCGCCATCTCTCCGGCATTGAGGTTGACGCGCAACGGGAATCGGGCCAATGAGCGGCGTACTGCGCCAGCCGCGTCCAGCGCGTCGTACTGATACGTGATCCAGGCGATTGGCGACGCGCGCTCGAGCCCATCACCGTAGAGACGGTCGACCGCCAACTCCTGACAGGCGCTCTTCGTGACCATCTCACCCGACGTCGCCTGACGGATCCACTCGATTCGCATCTGCGGCGGCGCTGGTTCGATGTCGTCGGCGCGCGGTGCGGTCCAGTCGAGGATCATCGAACCGCCCGCGTCCAGCTGTCGACGGACGACCTGCAGCGCGGAGAGCTGGTCGGGGCGCCGCAGCAGATGCTGAAACGTGGAGAGCGCGATGATCACGCAGTCGAAGCGCTCGTCGAGCCTGAGGTCACGCATGTCGGCGCGCTCAACGCGAACACCGGCCGCTCGCATCCGTGCACGAGACTGGGACAGCATCGCCTCCGAGGAATCAACGGCGGTCACCTCGCAACCGCTCTCAGCCAGGGGCACGGCGACGCGGCCGCTGCCCGCGCCAAGCTCGAGCACGCGCTGGCCTGGCCTGGTCAGCTCGAGGTACATGTCAACATCTTCCTGCAGCGGGCCGAAATCAAGGTCGTACCAGGGCGCGATGGCACGCAACGCACACTCCTGATCGTCGCCCGTCCAGCTCAGGGGATCGTCCACCGCGGCCTCCGCTGACCCACTACGCGACGTGCGTACAGGGTATCAGCGCATAGATGAGTACTCTGAGTGGTATGACCGACACGCCAACGACCGCCGACCTGGTAGCGCAATATATACGCGCCATCCCCAATTTCCCGATACCTGGCATTCTGTTCCGCGACATCACGCCGCTGCTGGCCGAGCCAACAGCGTTCGGCTCGGCGCTGGACTGGCTGACGGAACAGTGTGACGGCGCCGACGTGCTCGTCGGGATTGAATCGCGCGGGTTCATCCTGGGCGCGCCGGTGGCACAACGACTGCGCCTGCCGTTCGTGCCGATCCGCAAGCAGGGCAAGTTGCCCGCGCAAACCTTGTCCCGCTCGTATGACCTGGAATACGGCTCGGCAACGCTCGAGATGCACGCCGACGCTCTACAGCCTGGTCAGCGAACTGCGCTGATCGACGACCTGCTCGCGACTGGCGGGACTGCGGAGGCGTCGATCCAGCTCGCGCTCCAGGCTGGGGCCGAGGTATCGCGGGCGGTGTTTCTGATTGAGCTCCATGACCTGCGCGGGCGACAGCGGCTGGAACCAGTCGAGGTCGCTTGCCTGCTGTCGTACTGAAAGCGACCACTGCCATGCCTCACAGTAGCCCTCGCGCCCATCTCGCCGTGATCGGCGGCTCCGGTTTCTATCGCATGCCGGGGCTGAGCCAAATCGAGCAGTGGCAGCCAAACACGCCGTTTGGCGATCCCTCCGACGCGATCGTGATCGGAACGCTGCACGGGCAGCGGGTCGCCTTCCTGCCACGCCATGGCGTCGGCCATCGACTGATGCCGCACGAGATCCCAGTTCGCGCCAACATCTGGGCGCTGAAGGCGCTGGGCGTGCAGGGCATCCTCGCCGTCTCAGCCGTTGGCTCGCTCAAAGAGGAGATCGTACCTGGCCAGATGGTCGTGCCTGATCAGATCATCGACCGAACCCGCGGCGGCCGCCCCACGACGTTCTTCGGCGATGGCGTGGTGGCGCACGTCGGCTTCGCAGACCCGTTTTGTGCCGATCTGAGCGCGCGCCTCGTCGAGAGCGCCGCACGCGTCGGCCAGCGCGTCCACGACGGCGGGACCTACATCGCGATGGAAGGCCCGCTGTTCAGCAGCCGCGCCGAGTCGCATCTCTACCGCTCGTGGGACGCATCAATTATCGGGATGACGGCCATCCCGGAGGCCAAGCTCGCCCGCGAAGCCGAGCTCGCCTACGCCATGCTCGCGACAGCGACCGATTACGACGTCTGGCACGAGACGGAGGCCGATGTGACCGCGATTGATGTGGCCAAGGTCGTCGCGCAGAACGTACAGTCGGCGCGCGCGATCGTCGCCGATGTAGTCGCCCAGCTCCCCGCCGATTGGACCTCGACCGCCGCCGGCGCGCTGCATGGCGCAGTCATGACCGAGCGTCGACACATTCCTGTGGAGTCTCTGGAACGCTACTCGCTGCTGCTAGACGGTCGCCTGCCATGAGCGCAGCGGCATCGTCTGCATCAGCTGCCGCACCGATTGACCTGGCGATCGTGGGGGCGATCGCGCTCGACGAGATTCACAGCAGCGCGGGTGACGTCGAGCAGGAACTGGGCGGCTCGGCGGTCTACGCGAGCCTGGCCGCGTCTCTGCTGGCGGAGGCAGCGCCGATTTCAGTCATCGGCGATGACTTCACTCCGTCGATGCTGGACGTGCTGCGGGTGCGGGGCGTGCGCTTGGACGGCATCGATCAGGTAGAGGGGCCGAACTTCCGCTGGGGCTGCCAGTACTCGACCGACGGCGATGTGCGAGAGACGCTCTACACCCACGGCGGGGTCTACGACAGCCATCCCATCGTTGTCGCTGACGCCTTGCGACGAGCGCGCTATGTACTGTTGACCGCTGGCAACCCTGACCAGAACCAGCGGGCCATGGAGCAGATCGAAACGCTCAAGCTGGTCGCGCTGGACACGATTGAGCGCGAGGTCGTTGAGCGACTCGACGAATTCCGGGCCCAGCTCCACTACGCGGACATCGTCTCCATCAACACGCTCGAAGCGTCGCACCTGATCGAATGGCCTGGCGCGCTGGACGATCCCCGGCTGCCACCAGCCGCCTGGAGCGAGATTCGCCGGCTGGGACCGTCAGTGTTCATCCACAAGCGCGCGTCGCACGGCGTGGAGATATTCGAGGACGGGCGCCGTACTCTCGTGAGCGCGGTCCCAAATGTGGCCGCGATCGATCCGACCGGCGCGGGCGATACGTTCATCGGCGCGTTGCTCAGCGCGCTGGCGCGCGACGCGGAACTAACCCAAGCCGCTGTCTGGGGTTGCGCGGTGGCTTCATTCGCCATCGAGCGCTTCGGCATCGCGGGCCTCAGCCATACGGAATCAGCGCAGGTCATGACGCGTGCCCAACAGATCACAGTGAACGGCGTCCCAGCCGACTTCACAAACTTCGCGCACGCTCAACCTTGCCACACCCAGCTGTCTCCGCGCCGCCGCGCCAGCCGCTAGTGTGCCAGCATGGCGCTCTCACTTCGAGTTGGCGACGCACGGAGACTGGTGGAGATTCGCCACGTGGACGATCGCGCGGCGCTCGCTCAGCGGCTGCAGGCAGATCGCTACAACGCCGCCTACGCACTGGCGCAGCTCGACGATGCGGCCTGGGGCGCGGCCGAGTATTTCAGCTGCGAGACGGCGAACGGCGAAGCGCTCGTCTGTCACTCACGCGGCGGACTCGGCTTTGCTACCACGCTGGCGGGACCAGCCGACGGCGTCGAGGCCATCCTGCGGCTCCATCCCGGCTTCGCCAGCACCTTCACGATCGGCGATCCACAGCACGTTGATGCGCTGCGGAGCGTCTACGACTTCCGTCAGCTCAAGCGGATGTCGCGGATGCTGGTTGGCCGCGACAGCTTCCAGCCAGTCGAGTACCTGCAGCCGGTGCGCGGCCAGCTACAGCCGATGCTGGGCGCGCATGTGCCGTTGATCAATCGACTCTACAACGCTGAGGGTGAGCCCACCTACTATCGATCCGAACACATCGCCGAGGGCTGCTATTGGGGATTGGTCGAGGACGAGCGCCTGGTGGCGATCGCGGGCACGCACGCGATTGGGCGCACGCACCGAATCGCCATTCTCGGCAACGTCTTTACCCATCCGCGATTTCGCGGCCGCGGCCATGCGACAGCGGTCACCTCGGCGGTGACCGCAGCGCTGTTGGCAGAGGTCGACGAGGTGGTGCTCTCTGTCGATCCGGACAACGGCGCGGCTGTGCATGCCTATCACAAGTTGGGCTACCGAGCGGTCGGCGAGATTATCGAGGCGTCTGCAAGCCGCCGCACCAGTACGCTGATCACTGCGTTCCGGCGGTGGGTCGCGCGACAGCGTGGCCCCGACGGCACGCGGGAGGTCGTCAGCACGTGAGTGTCTCCGTCCCGCACGCGGACCAGCCGGTGGCGAGCGAGATCGCCGATCCGCGCCTGGCCGAGTACGGCGCCCAGCGGATCGCTTGGGCCGCGCGAGAGATGCCAGTGACGGCGCAGATCCACGAGCGCTTCGCCTCGCAGCAACCGTTCGACGGCTTGCGCATCGCCGGCTGCCTGCACATCACCTCGGAAACAGCCAACCTGGCTCTCGCCCTGCAGGCGGGCGGGGCCGACGTGACGCTCTGCGCCAGCAATCCCCTGTCGACCCAGGACGACGTCGCCGCTGCGCTCGTCGAGCGGGCAGGGATCAGCGTCTTCGCAGTCAAGGGCGAACCGCACGAGATGTACTACGAGCACATCCACCGCGTGATCGATACGCGGCCGCAGATCACGGTCGACGACGGCGCCGACCTGGTCTCGACGCTGCACAGCGAGCGACGCCCAGCGCTGCCCGACGTCATCGGCGGCTGCGAGGAGACGACGACGGGCATCGTGCGTCTGCGCGCGATGGCCGCAGACGGAGCACTGGCCTACCCGATCATGGCGGTCAACGACGCCGCGACCAAGCACTTCTTCGACAATCGCTACGGCACCGGGCAAAGCGCACTGGACGGCATCATTCGCGCCACGAACGTGCTGCTCGCCGGCAAGACGGTCGTGGTCGCGGGCTATGGCTGGTGCGGCCGCGGCGTCGCCTCGCGCGCAGACGGACTCGGCGCGCAGGTGATCGTCACCGAGGTCGACCCGCTGCGCGCGCTCGAGGCCGTCATGGATGGATTTCGCGTACTGCCGATGGTCGACGCCGCGGCCGAGGGGGACATCTTCGTCACAGTCACCGGCGATATCCACGTGATCGACGAACCGCACTTCGCGCGCATGAAGTCGGGGGCGATTCTGGCCAACGCCGGACACTTCAACCACGAGATCAACCTCGAGGCGTTAGCGGAGCTCAGCGAGCACCGTCACGATCTGAAGCCGTATGTCACCGCGCACGTCACCGCCGACGGTCGGGAGCTGCTCGTGCTGGCTGAAGGTCGGCTGGTGAATTTGTCCGCCGCGGAGGGGCATCCGGCGAGCGTGATGGATATGTCGTTCGCCAACCAGGCGCTCGCGGTCGAACATCTGCTGCAGGCCGATCCGCCGTTGGCGCCTGGAGTACACCAGGTGCCGACGGCGATTGATCAGAACATCGCCCGTCTGAAGCTGGCCAGTATGGGCGTCGAGCTGGATACGCTGACTGCCGCACAGCAGCGTTACCTCAACTCCTGGGACGAGGGCACATGAGCCAACCACCCAGCGCTCCCAACCGCGCAGAGCAGCGCCTCTCAGGTCTCTGGACCTCCGAGTCGGTCACGGAAGGCCACCCCGACAAGGTCTGCGACCAGATTTCGGACGCGGTGCTGGATGCCTGCCTGGCCCAGGATTCATCGTCCCGCGTCGCCTGCGAGACAGCCGTCTCGTCGGACCTCGTGGTGGTCTTTGGCGAGATCACGACCAGCGCCTCGCTGGACATCGAACAGATCGTGCGGCACAAGCTCCGGGAGATCGGCTACACGCACAGCGACTGGGGAATCGACGCCGCCACCTGCAAGGTGCTCTTGAGCATCAACCGCCAGTCCAGCGACATATTCGAAGGCGTCTTCGGCACCGAGCAGGGCACCGAAGAACAGGGTGCAGGCGACCAGGGCATGATGTTCGGCTACGCCTGCAACGAGACCGAACACCTGATGCCCTTGCCAATTTCGTTGGCGCACGACCTGACGCGTCAACTCGCACATGCGCGTCGCAGCGACGCGCTGACCTGGCTCCGACCCGACGGCAAGTCTCAAGTCACAGTCGAGTACGCCGACGGCCGACCGACCCGCGTCGATGCCATCGTGATCAGCACACAACACGAGGAATCTGTCACGCAGGAGGAGATCGCAGCCGGTATCCGCCGCGAGGTGATTGGCCCGATCGTCCCACCGGAGCTGATCGATGACGCCACCGAGATGCACATCAACCCGTCCGGACACTTTGTCATCGGCGGGCCGCTTGCCGATGCCGGGCTGACCGGTCGCAAGATCATCGTGGACACCTACGGCGGCATGGCGCGACACGGCGGTGGCGCATTCTCGGGCAAGGACCCAAGCAAGGTCGACCGATCCGCCGCGTATGCGGCGCGGTACGTCGCCAAGAACATCGTTGGCGCAGGCCTCGCGGAGCGAGTAGAGCTGCAGATCAGCTACGCCATCGGCAGGGCCAGGCCCACCTCGCTCGCGGTGGAGACGTTCGGAACGGGGCGACTGTCGAACAACCAGCTCACCGAGCTAGTGCTACGCCACTTCGACCTGCGTCCCGCCGCGATCATCCAATCGCTCAAGCTCAAGCGGCCGATCTACGGCATCACCTCAACCTACGGCCACTTCGGCCGGGCTGAGTTCTCGTGGGAAGCCGTCGACCAAGTAGAATCCCTGCGCCGCGCGGCGGGCATCGACGAGGTCGCGCCAGGTGAGCGCCTGCTGGGTTAGCGCTTGGTGTACTGCGGTGCCTTGCGGGCTCGCTTGAGACCTGGCTTTTTGCGTTCCTTGGCCCGTGGATCGCGCGTCAGCATGCCTGCTTGACGCAGTGGACGGCGCAGTGTCTCATCGCTGGCGAGCAGCGCTCGGGCGATGCCCAGTCGGATAGCGCCGGCCCAACCGTTGACGCCGCCACCGCTGCAGCGCACCACAGCAGAGAAACTGTTCTGGACGCCGATGTGGCGCAGCGGTTCCTCGATCAGCCGCCGCTGCTCAGGGCGGCTGAAGAGTTCCGACGCGTCCTTACCGTTCACGGTGATCTCGCCGTTGCCGGGGTAGAGCCGCACTCGCGCGATGGCTGTCTTGCGCCGTCCAAGTCCGTAGTAATAGCGCCCTGCGGTGGTCATTGATTACTCCGCTTCGTTGTGTGACGCGCTGAGTTGGCCGGCATGGGGGTGATCCGGTCCGGCGTACACGCGCATGTGTCTGTACTGCGTCCGACCGAGCCGATTCTTCGGCAGCATGCCCCGCACGGCGAACTCGATCACACGCTCCGGCCGCTTCTCCAGCATCTCTTTTAGCGTCGCCTGCTTGAGTCGGCCAAGATGCCCGGAGTGACGGTAGTACATCTTCTGCTCGAGCTTGCGCCCCGTGACCGCCACGTGTTGCGCGTTGATCACGACGACGTAATCCCCGACATCTTGCGACGGGTGGAAGGCGGGCTTGTGCTTGCCCCGCAGCAGGGTGGCGATCTCAGTTGCGACTCGACCCAATGGTCGATCGGCAGCGTCGATCAGGCGCCACCGACGGGTGACCTGATGTGGCCCCAGAACAGTTGTCGACATCCTCAGTCTCCCTCACGATCCCCTGGGCAAGCCTGCTGGGAGGCCCGCTGACAAGTGTGTGCCGTTGGCATAGTCCGTCTCGCCGTGCTGAACGGTGGTGGGTCGTATTCCACCATCGTCAGGGCTAACCCCTGCGCTGGCGCGGTCGGTCCCATTGAGCCTGGTACCGCCGCCGTGAACGCGCGGCAGAACTCCTGCAGCCCCAACCGACCACGCGCGACCTCGACCGTCGCACCCACGATACGACGCACCTGGCGCTGCAGGAACGCATCGGCGCGCAGCGTGATGCGGATCTCCGATCCATCCGGCGCCACGTCGTCCACCACGTCGTCCATCGGGCTGGTCCTGAGGGCCGCCTCGAGCATCAACCGCCTGGTGGAGCGATCGGACGTGGGTGGAGTGAACGCGGCGAAGTCGTGCTCGCCCAGCAACGCCGAAAGCGCGCCACGAGCCAACTCCACTCGAAACGGCGGCGCAACGGTCCAGGCTCGTCGGCGCCACAGCGGTTGGCGCTGCGCCGATACCCGCAGGGTGTACTCGTAGGTTCGCGACACAGCATCGCGGCGCGGGTCGAAGGCATCGCTGACCGGCGCGGCGTCCTGCACGGCGATGCTGTCTGGCAGGAAGTGGTTGAGGCCGCGCACCCAACGAGCCGCGGACATGGAGTGAGCGTCGTCGCTGCTGGCAAAACTTGCCACCTGGCCGGTCGCATGCACACCGGCGTCGGTGCGCCCGGCGAGCGAGACCGTCAGCCGCGCGCCGATCAATGACGTCAGCGCGTCCTGCAGCGCGCCCTGCACGGTGGGACGATTCGGTTGCCATTGCGACCCTGCGAACTCCGTCCCGTCGTACTGCAGCAGTAGCGCCCAGCGCTGGCTCACTGACGTGTGCTCCAGGCCCCGTCACGTTGCGGGCTTACTCGTTCGCACTGTCCACGCCACTGTCATCGCCGGCGGCTGCGTCTGAGTTGACCGCGGGAGCGGCTCGCTCGACCAACTCGATGTGCGCCATCAGCGCGCCGTCGCCACGACGCGGGCCCAGCTTGATGATGCGGGTGTAGCCGCCGTTGCGTTCGGCGAAGCGCGGCGCGATGTCGTCGAACAGTGTCCGCAGCACTTGCCTGTCGGTGAGTACGGCGCTGGCTTGTCGGCGCGCGTGCAGGTCGCCACGCTTACCTAGCGTGATCATCTTCTCCGCAACCGGCCGGATGGTCTTGGCTTTGGCCTCTGTGGTCACGATCGCTTCGTGACGAAGCAGATCCGTGACCTGATTGCGCACCAGCGCTGTGCGATGTGATCGGCTACGGCTGAGCGCCCGACCACTCTTTCGATGCCTCATCAGCCGCTCCTCGTCATTCGCGCACGCCGACAGGCGGCGCTAGTCGTTCGGTTCGCCGCCCGAGTCTCGCAACGCTTGCAGCAGCGCGGCGCCCAACGAGCCGGTGGCCTCACCCGTCTCGCCGGCTGCGTCGCCGCCGACCCGCTCAGGTTCTGACGAGGGCGGCGGCGCACTGAGTGACGGCGACGCGGGTGAATCCTCTGGCGGCGGCAACGTGGTCAGCGGCTCATCGACGCTGGGTGCGAAGACGCCGTCGCGCGCGCGGCGCACCCGTGGGTCATCCTCATCGATGAGTTCCAGCTCACGCAGCTTGTCAATCAGCTCGATGTACGACTTTTCGCCAAAGTTGCGCAACGTTAACAGCTCGTCGTCGTTCTTCTCGAGGATCTGGCCGATGACCATCAGGCCGCTGCGCTTGAGGCAGTTGTGAGCGCGCACTGAGAGTTGCAGGTCCTCGAGCGGCATGTCGTACTGTTCAGCGGTCGTCAGACCAACCTGTACGTAGGCGGGAAGCTGACGCGCCGTGACTGGCTGGCCCATGGTCTCAAACAGTTCGAGTTCGCCGCGCAGGGCTCGGGCGGCGGCTTGCAACGCTTCGACGCCGCCGATCGAGCCATCCGTCCAGACTTCGATCAGCAACTGTTCATACTGGCTGCCGCGTCCGCCGGATGCTGGATTGACCTCGTACAGCACCTTGCGGATCGGGGTAAAGACCGCGTCCAGGGGAATGGCGCCGATCGGCTCCTCGCCGTTTTTGCTGCGTTCCGAGGGGCGGAAGCCGTAGCCCGTTTCCACGTCCATCACCACATCGAGGTGGCCGTCATCGCCGTTCAGTGTGGCCAGGTAGTGATCGCCATTGACGATCTCGTAATCGCCCGGAACCTGAATGTCCTTGGCGAGGATTCTGCCAGCCCCGCTGACGTTGAGGCGCATCTCAGCCGGGCGGTCGGCGAGCGCACGGAGCCGAATCTCGCGCAGGTTGAGGAGGAATTGAGTCGTGTCCTCTTTCATCTCGGGGATCATCGAGAATTCGTGCTGGACCTGTTCGATGCGCACCGAGGTGATCGCTGCGCCGCGGATGCCGCCGAGCAGCACGCGACGCAGCGCGTTGCCCTGCGTGTGCGCGAACCCACGCGCGAGCGGTTCGACGAGGATGCGCGCGAAATCGGCGCGCTGGTCTTCGATCGTGAGCTTCGGGGTGTCGATCGCGAGGATCACAGTGTCGCGTCCCTCCCAGTGTTTCGGTAGATCCAGCTCGCCGACGTTAGCGCGAGTAGTACTCGACGATGGCGTTCTCGTCGACGCGCATATCCAGATCCGAGCGTTCCGGTACCGCGGTCAACTCGCCTTCGAGCTGGATCGGGTCCATGCGCAACCAGCCCGGTACCTGGCGCGAGCCCTGCCAGGTGCGTGCCATCTCATAGAACTTGCTCTTTCGCCCTCGGTCGGTCCAGCCAACCGTGTCGCCGATCCGCGCTTCGATGGAGGGGATGTCGGCCTTCTTCCCATTCAAGGTGATGTGGCCGTGCCGCACGAGCTGTCGCGCCTGCGCCCGCGACTCGGCGATGCCGAGTCGGTAGACCACGTTGTCGAATCGCAGTTCAAGCATCTGCAGCAGGTTTTCTCCCGTCGCGCCAGGGCGGCGGTTGGCCTCGGCGTACATGCGTCGAAACTGACGCTCCAACACGCCGTAGGTCTTGCGGACCTTCTGTTTCTCCTTGACCTGCTCGCCGTAGTCGGAGATCTTGCGTCGGCGCGGCGAGCGTTGGCCAGGCGGCTGGTTGCGTCGCTCGATCGCGCACTTCGGGCCCACACAGCGTTCGCCCTTGAGCATCAGCTTTTCGCCAGCGCGGCGGCAGATGCGGCAGACAGGTCCGGTGTATCTCGCCATGAGCAGTCTTCCTATAACTTACAACGCCAACATATAACGCGCGGCCGACTCTGTAGCAGTCTTGGCAGTCTCTCGGGCGGTGGATACTGTGACTGCGCTACACACGACGGCGCTTGCGGGGCCGGCAGCCGTTGTGGGGAATCGGCGTCACATCACGGATCGAGAGCAGCACGAGCCCCTGCGCCTGCAGCGCCCGCACGGCCGACTCCCGACCCTGGCCGGGACCTTTAATGTGAACGTCCACCTGGCGCATGCCGTGGCTCATCGCCTTCTGGGCGGCGTCCTCGGCTGCCAGCTGGGCGGCGAACGGCGTGCCCTTGCGGGAGCCGCGGGTCGCGGCCGTGCTGCCCGCCGAAGCCCAAGCGACCGTGTTACCGGCCAAGTCGGTCATCGTGATGATCGTGTTGTTGTATGTCGACTGGATGTAGGCGCGGCCATGCGGAACGTTCTTACGTTCGCGGCGGCGGCGGGTTCGCTCGCGTCGTTGGTTACTGCTCATCCCGACTCCCTCTGATCGCCCGTGATGCTGTGTCGTGTGGGGGTTTAGCGCTTCACCGCTCGGCGACGACCGGCGACGGTCTTCTTGCTGCCGCGACGGGTCCGTGCGTTGGTGCGAGTGCGCTGACCGTGCATCGGCAGGTTGCGTCGATGCCGCTGCCCGCGGTAGCTGTTGATATCGATCAAGCGCTGGATGTTGCTGCGCACGACACGACGCAGGTCGCCTTCGACGAGGTAGTCGCGATCGACGATCTCTCGAATCCGCGCGAGTTCAGTGTCGGACAGCTCGCGGATGCGGCGGTCGGGGTCGATGTTCGCCTTGTCGACGATCTCTGTGGCTCGCGTCGCCCCGATGCCGTAGATGTAGCGCAGCGCATACGGCGCTTTCTTGCTGTCGGGGATGTCCACGCCCGAGATTCTCGCCATGCGCTGGTCCTTTCGCGCCGCTCAGCCCTTGAGCTCAGCCCTTGAAGCGGTAGACGACCCGACCGCGCGTCAGATCGTATTCAGACAGTTCCACAAGCACGCGGTCGCCCCGCAGGACGCGAATGTGGTGCTGCCGCATCTTGCCGGCGAGGTGCGCAAGCACCTCGTGGCCGTTGGGCAGCTCGACACGGAATGTCGCATTGGGCAGCAGTTCCCTGACCACGCCCTCGACCTCGATCTTGTCTTGCTTGGGCGGCGGCGCGGGCGCCGCTGCGCGGCGCGGGCGCCGTCCTCCACCGCTGCTTCGATTTCTCGCCACCGAACCCCCGTTGCTTGCGTTCTGCTCGGTTACGTGCTCTGCGCCCGCTCAGGGCAGGGTCAATATTTCGGCCGGTCCCGACTCGCGTAGCGCGACGGTGTGCTCGAAGTGCGCCGACAGGCTGCCGTCAGCCGTCACCACGGTCCAGCCATCGTCCAGCACGGCGGTGGTCGGATCACCGGCTGTCGCCATCGGTTCGAGTGCGAGCACCATGCCCTGCCGCATGGCCATCCCCGCGCCGCGACGCCCGTAGTTGGGCATGTTGGGCGGTTCGTGCATGTCGCGACCTACGCCGTGCCCGACGTATCCTCGGACTACGCCGTAGCCTGCTGATTCTATCACTTCCTGAATCGCTGCGCCTATATCTCCCTTGCGGGCGCCGATGCGGGCCGCGTCGATGCCCGCCGCCAGCGACTCACGGGTCACATCCAGCAGCCGCTGCGTTCCCGACGAGATTGCGCCAACGCCGACCGTGATCGCAGAATCGCCAACCCAGCCATCAATCGTGGCGCCCAGATCGATCGAGAGGATGTCACCCTCCTCGAGTCGCCGCTCGGTGGCGAACCCGTGCACGATCTGCTCGTTGATCGACGCACAGATGGTATGCGGAAATCCCTGATAGCCGAGAAACGTGGGAATGATGCCTCGTTGCTCAAACTTATCCAGCACGTACTGATCCAGCTCCGACAGCTTGCGGCCAGGGCTGACCATCTCGCTCAGCTCGGCCAGCGTCTCGCCGACCATGCGACCGGCGGGGCGCATCTGTTCGATCTCGGCTGAGCTCTTCAAAATAACTTGACGCGGTCGCTGTGAGGTGCTCATCAGTCGTCCCGGATCCCCTCGCCGAGGTCCTGCAGCGTGGCCAGCAGGTCAGCGCCAACCGACTCGGGCGCCTGCTCGCCGTTGACGGTCGCCAGCTTGCCTGTGTCGGCGTAATAGGCAACCAGCGGCTCAGTCTGATCGGCGTAGACCTGCAGCCGATTGACGATCGCTTCAGGTTTATCATCATCACGCTGGATCATGCTGACATTGTCGCAGCACGGGTTCGACGCGTCAGGCGGATTGAAGACCTCGTGAAAGACGCTGCCGCACGTGGCGCAGCTGAGGCGGCCGCCGAGACGTCGGAGAATCTCGTCGTTCGAGACATCGATCAGCACCGTCACCGCGATCTCGTTGGCTTGCGCCGCGAGCGCCTGATCCAACGCTCTCGCCTGCTCGACTGTGCGCGGGAAGCCGTCGAACAGGCAGCCCGACTGCGCGTCGTCGCGGCTGATCCGCTCGAGCAGCATCCGGATCGTGACGTCATCGGGGACCAGTTCGCCGCGGTCCATGTACGTCTTGGCGAGGCTGCCGAGTTGGGTGCCGTTGCGCAGATTCTCGCGGAACATGTCGCCGGTCGAGAGGTGGAGGAGACCAGTGCGCTCAGCGGTCTGCACAGCCTGCGTGCCCTTGCCGGCGCCTGGCGGCCCCAACAGGATGACGTACGTACTTTGCGCTGCGGGCTGACTCTGCGCTGCAGGCTGGTCGGTCATGGTTAGCGGATGAACCCTTCGTAGTTGCGCATCAGCAGCTGCGCCTCGATCTGCCGCATAGTGTCCAACGCCACGCCGACCACGATCAGCAGACCAGTGGACGAGATCGTGAGCGCCGTGGAGTCGGGAATGAACTCCGTCGCCAGGAACGGCACGACCGCGACGAAGCCGAGGAAGAGCGCGCCGGCCCAGGTGATGCGCGCGAGTACGCGATTGATGTAGTCCTGCGTCGGTCGTCCGGGCCGGATGCCAGGGATGAACCCGCCCTGCTTCTGTAGATTCTCGGCCAGATTCTGTTGTTGGAAGGTGACGAACGTGTAGAAGAACGTGAATCCCACCACGAGCACGAACGAAAGCGCCCAATACGCCGGCCGGCCGGGCGACAGGTTGAGCTGCACCCAGTCGGCCGCGCGGATCACCCAACCTGGCCGCTCGCCCAGCGTCTGACCCTCGGCGATGTCCGGGGTCAGTGGGTTGTCGATAGGATCTTCGTGCGTCTTGATCTCCGAGACGACGATGAAGTTGCCGTCGCGATCGGCGAGCCGAATCGGCTCCTCGGAGATTTCGTTCGCGTCCAGCCGCCAGGCGTACAGCGTCTCGCCGCTGATCGGGTCGGCCGTCGTCTCGATCTGCGTCAGCACGTTGGAGTCGGAGTTCTCGTTGACACGGTCGAGCACGTCCTGGAAGGTGTCCGCTTCGCGGTCCCAGGCGATGACGCCCTCATTGACCACGAACTCGCCCGAGGCGTCCAGATCGGGCAGCAGGACGGCGAGCGGTTCGTCGACGTCATCGCGCGTAAAGGGCATCTCAACCGCGACCTGGGTCTGTGACTCTTCACCAGCGGCGCCGGTGACCCAACCGGCTAGCACGGAGGGGAAGATGATGATCGAGAATGCGAAGATCAAGGGGATCATGCCGGCGGAGTTCACCCGCAAGGGCACATAGGACTGCCCACTCTGGCGGTACATGCGACCGCCGCGGAAGACCGATCGGGCATATTGCACGGGAATCCGCCGCTGCGCCTCCTGGAAGAAGACGATCAACGCGACCAGTATGATCGCGATCGCGATCACGACCGCGATGCCCGACCAGCCGATGTCGGACAGTCGCACAGAGTTGAACAGCGTGGGGAAGCTGGCGACGATACCGGCGAAGATGATCAGCGATATGCCGTTGCCGACGCCTTTCTCGGTGATCAGTTCGCCCAGCCAGATCAGGAACATGGTACCGGCGGTCATCGTGAGCAGCGCCGAGATCGTGGGGAGCAATTCGTCACCGCTCAAGCCGATCCCAGTGATCGCCCGCGCGTTTTCCAGCAGCAGGAGCTGACCGTAGCCCTGCACCAGGGCCATCGGCACAGCGAGCCAGTAGGTGTAGAGCTGAATGCGATTGCGCCCCGACTCACCCTCCTGGGCGAGCGCCTGGAGTTTCGGGATCATCGGCTGCATCAGGTTCATCACGATCGACGCCGTGATGTACGGATAGACGCCCAGCGCGACAATCGACAGGTTGTCGAGCCCGCCGCCGGAGAACAGGTTGAGGAATCCCAGTACTGGGTTGTTATCCAGCGCGTTTTCCAGCTGGGTGCGGTTGATATCCGGGATCGGCACATGCGCGACCAACCGGAAGACGACCAGCATGGCCAGCGTGAAGGCGACCTTTTGGCGAACGTCGGGCTGCCGCCAGGCGTCGACCAACGCCTGCAGCAGCTTAGGCCTCGTCGGCCCCGCCGCTGTCTGCGTTCTCTGCATTGAGCACCTCGACGCTGCCGCCGGCGGCAACGATCTTCGCTTGTGCGGCTGGGGAAATCCGCTCCGCGCGGATCTGCAAGGCAGTCGCGATCTCGCCGCCAGCTAGCAGCTTGAATCGCTGGGACGCCCGCCGCAGCAGGCCAACCGAGACCAGCGCCTCCGCATCGACGGTATCACCGTCCTGGAAGCGGCGATCGAGGTCGACCACGTTGATCGCCTGAGTCTCGACACGGAAGGGCGCGTTGAAGCCCTTGCGACGCGGCAGTGTACGCATCATCGACATCGCGCCACCCTCGAAGACTGAGTTGTAGTCTCGGCCAGCGCGCGATCGCTGACCTTTGAGCCCGCGCCCGGAGTACGTGCCCTTGCCGGAGGCGTTGCCGCGTCCGACGCGCTTGCGCCGCTTGCGGGAGCCCGGCGGGGGGCGCAGATCGTTCAGTCGCAGGACCATTAGACGTCCTCAATCTCTGCGACGCTGACGAGGTGCTGCACCTTGTGCAGCATCCCGCGCACGTCGGGGGTGTCGTCCTTGATTATGCTTTGGCCGAGCTTGCGCAGGCCCAGCGAACGAATCGTGTGGCCCTGATCCGAGCGGTATCCGATCGCCGATTTCGCGTAGGTGATCTTGAGCGATGTCATGAGGCGCTACTCGCCCGTTCCCGCTGTCGCCAACTCGGACTCAGCTGGCGCGGCTGACTCGCCGGAGTTGTCGTAACCGGGTTCGGAGACAGGTTCCGCGGGGATGCGTCCGGCCAGTCGCAAACGTTCACGCCGCACCTGGACGGGGTCGCGGAGCTGTTCCAATGCTTTCTTGGTCGCTTGCACGACATTCACGACGTTGTTCGAGCCCAGCGACTTGGTGAGCACGTTGCGCAACCCCACAGCCTCCAGCACCGCGCGCGCGCCGCCGCCCGCGATGACCCCGGTGCCCGGCGCCGCCGGTTTGAGCAGCACCTGCGAGGCGCAAAATCGTGCGGTGATCGGATGCGGAATCGTGCCGTTGCGAATCGGGACCGAGATCATCCCGCCTCGCGCGATGGTGGCGGCTTTGCGAATGGCGTCCGGCACTTCGTTGGCGCGGCCGATACCCATCCCGACGCGTCCAGCGCCGTCGCCGGCAACCACCACAGCGGTGAAGGAAAAGCGGCGCCCCCCCTTGACCACTTTGGATACGCGATTGACCGAGACGACCTTCTCGATGATGTCGTCTTGTGGTTCATCACGGTCACGCCGCCGACCGCGGCCGCGACCACCGTCTCGTTGCTGCATCATGCTCTGCTCCTGGCTGTGGCTGTGCTGCTTTCCGCGCGCAACTTAGAAGACGAGTCCAGCCTGGCGCGCAGCCTCGGCCAGCGCGCGGACGCGGCCGTGGTACTGGTACCCGGCACGGTCGAAGACCACGGTCGAGATACCCGCGGCCTGCGCCGCTTCGGCCAGCTGTCGACCAACCGCGCGGGCGTGGGCGCGCTTGCCCTCGCCATCATCATCCGACACGGCGGCGGCGCTGCCCCCCAGATCAGAGGCGCTGGCGAGTGTCACCCCGGCATCATCGTCGATGATTTGTCCGTAGATGTGGCTAGCAGACCGGAACACGCAGAGCCGTGGCCGCTGGGCAGTACCGTGCACGCGCCGACGCACACGCAGGTGGCGGCGATGGCGTGCGGCGCGCGTCGTACGGCGCTTGCGGCGTGCTGTCATTTCGTCCTCCCCCACGTCTGCGTGTCGACTGTCTGAGCGGATTGTGCGGCAAACGCCGCGTGCGCTTTGGTCTAGCCGATCGCGCTCTTGCCCTGCTTGCGCCGGACCCATTCACCCTGGTAGCGGATGCCCTTGCCCTTGTAGGGCTCGGGCGGGCGCACGGCGCGAATTTCCGCAGCCTGCTGGCCGACGACTTGCTTGTTGGCCCCGCGCACATGGACCAGCTGTCCCTGCACCTCGAATTCGATCCCAGCGGGCGGTTGCTTGCGCACGAGATGGGAATATCCCACGCGCAGCACAAGCGTCGCGCCGTCCATCTCGGCGCGATAGCCAGTGCCTTGAATTTCCAGGGTTTTGGCGTGCCCTTCCGAGACCCCGGTCACCATGTTCTGGATCAGCGCGCGAGCGAGGCCGTGCTGGGCGCGGTGCTCTCGCCTGTCGCTGGGCCGTGTGACGACGACCTCATCGTTGTCCAGCACAATGTGTAGTTCAGGGTGGACATGCTGTTCCAGCTCGCCGCGCGGCCCCGTGACCAGTATGCGTCCGGGCTGCACTTCAACATTCACACCGGTCGGCACCGACACCGGCAAGCGTCCGACTCGACTCATGCTCCTGCTCCCCTCTCCCCACGCCTGATCACCAGACGAAGCACAGAACCTCACCGCCGACGTTCTCGCGGCGCGCTCGGGCGCCGGTCATGACGCCGCGAGGCGTCGTCAGAATGGCAACGCCCAGCCCACCGTAGGGTCGCGGGATTTCGCGTTTCTGGACATAGACGCGCAGACCCGGGCGCGACACGCGCTTGAGCCCGGTCACGACTGAGGCGCCGTCTTCGTCGTAGAGCAACTCGACATCGAGCTCGCGGCCGGCGCGGCCTTCGCGCTGGCTGAGTTGATACGAACGAATGAAGCCCTCTTCCGCCAATACATTGGCGATGGAGACTTTCATGTTCGACGCTGGTATCTGCACGCGGGGGTGTCCGGCGTGGATGGCGTTGCGAATGCGCGTCAGCATGTCCGCGACGGGATCGGTCACTGGCATGGCGTTTCCTGCGGTTCTTGCATGTTCTGCACGGTCGCTCTCGGCACGGTCGCTCTGATCCTCGTCACTGCGCGCGTTCGAAGGGGAAACCGAGCAGCTCCAAGAGCCGCCGTCCCTCAGCGTCGCTGCGGGCGGTGGTGATGATGTTCACTTGCAGCCCTCGCACCTTGTCGACCGCGCCGTAGTCGATCTCGGGGTACACGATCTGCTCGCGGATGCCCAGCGAGTAGTTGCCGCGCCCGTCGAAGGCGGTGCGGGAGACGCCCTGGAAATCGCGAATCCGCGGCAAGGCCGCGTTGATCGTGCGGTCGAGGAACTCCCACATCCGCGCGCCGCGTAGCGTGCAGGAAACCCCGACATTGTTGCCCTCACGCAGTTTGAAGTTGGCGATCGACTTCTTGGCTTTGTTGACCATCGGCTTTTGGCCGGTGATCGTGGTCATGTCGGCGACACAGTGCTCGAGGATCGCCGCGCCGCCCTGTCCCAACGCCTCACCGACGCCCGCGTTGACCACCACCTTCACCACGCGCGGTACCTGCATCACGTTTTCGTAGCCGAACTCCTCAAACAAACGGGGTGCAATCTCATCCCGGAATCGCTGCTGCAACCGCGGAGATTGGCTGGTCGTGCCGTGGTTCGCGCTGTTCACGCCGTTGGTTGTCATCAGTCGATATCCCCATCACAGCGGCGGCAGACGCGTGTCTTGACGTCGTCGGCGCGCACGCGGAAGCCGACTCGCGCGGGCCGGTCGCAGGCGGGGCAGACAACCATCAGGTTGGACTCGTGCAGCGCCGCCTCACGCTCGATGATCCCGGCCGGCTCGCCGATCTGGGTCGGCTTGACGTGCCGCTTGACCATATTCAGGCCAGTCACGATTACTCGCTGGCGGCTGGGAAAAACCTGTCGCACCTGGCCGCGCCGACCGCGATCCTTGCCACTCCGCAGCTCGACCAGGTCGTCTCGTTGGATGCGCCGCATCTAGACCACCTCCGGAGCGAGCGACACGATGCGCAGGAAATCGCGCTCGCGCAGCTCGCGTGCAACCGGGCCAAGGATGCGCGTCCCGGTCGGGTTCTGACCGTCGCCGGAGAGGATCACCGCGGCGTTGTCGTCGAACCGAATGTAGGAGCCGTCGACGCGCCGGTACTGTTTGGCGACGCGCACGATGACGGCGCGCACGACCTGGCCAGCCCGCACCTCGCGACCGGGATCGGCCTGTTTCACGGTCGCCACGATGGTGTCGCCGACCGAGGCGTAGCGGCGCTTGGTACCGCCGAGCACGCGGATGCACTTGATCACCCGCGCGCCGGAGTTATCGGCGACGCGCAGCGACGATTCCTGCTGAATCACGCCGACCCCTCACTCTCCGACAAGCCAGCGGCGCCTGACCGCGGCCCGTCTACTGGCGGCGCGCCGATCTCCTGCGGCTGGATGTCGGCGACCTCACGGCGCTCGAGAATTTCGATCACCCGCCAAGACTTACGCTTGGAGAGCGGGCGGCACTCCTCAATCACCACGAGGTCACCGATCTTGCAGTCGTTGCCCTCATCGTGGGCGAGATAGCGCTTGCGGCGACGCATGATCTTCTTGTAGAGCGGGTGTTGCACGGTTCGCTCGACGCGCACCGCCACGGTCTTGTGGTGCGCATTGGCGATGGCGAGCCCGACACGTTGTTTGCGTGTCATCGGCTATTCTTCCTCGCTCGCGGCGCCGTGCTCCGGCGCCGCCGTTTGTTCGTCTTGTGGTTCGTCTTGCCCACTGTCGCTGCGCTCGGCGGCGCTAGGGGGCAACGGCGCGATTGGCGTACCAGCCGCGACGGCGAGCTGACGCTCACGCAGGATCGTGCGCAGCCGCGCGATCTGGCGGCGCGCGGCCCGCATCGCCATCTGGTTCTGGAGCTGTCGGGTACCGCGCTGAAACTGCAGATTGAAGACCTCGCGGTAGGCCTCATTGACCGCCTCGCCCAGCTCAGCGTCGGTCATGGCGCGCGCCTCGTCGGCCAGTGGATTGGGCATCGCTAGACCACCTCCGCCTCGCGCGCGACGACGCGCGTGCGCACGGGCAGCTTGTGGCTGGCGCGCCGCAACGCTTCGCGAGCGTCGGCTTCGGGGATGCCGGCCAACTCGAACAGCACACGTCCCGGCTTGACCACAGCCACCCACTTGTCCGGTGCGCCTTTGCCCTTGCCCATCCGTGTCTCGGCTGGTTTCTGGGTCACCGACTTGTCGGGAAAGACCCGAATCCACACCTTGCCGCCGCGCTTGACGTAGTGCGTGATGGCGCGCCGCGCCGCTTCCAGCTGACGGCCATCGATCCAAGCCGCATCCAGCGACTGGAGACCGATCTCGCCGAAGGCGACGGAGTTGCCCGACTGCGCCATCCCGCGACGCCGTCCGCGATGATGCTTGCGCCATTTGACTCGTTTGGGCTGCAGCATCAGCGACCTCCACGACGACCAGCGGACGCGGGCTCAATCGCCCGCGCTGGTCCGCCCGTCGTTTCCGTTTCCGCCTCGTAGGGCAGCTTTTCACCTTTGTAGATCCAGACCTTGACGCCGATCCGTCCGAAGACGGTCCTGGCTTCGGCGAAGCCGTAGTCGATGTCGGCGCGGAGGGTGTGCAGCGGGACACGGCCCGACATCTCCTGCGCCTTGCGTGACATCTCAGCGCCACCTAGCCGGCCGGAGATGATGATCTTGGCCCCTTCAGCACCGCGCTGCATCGTCCGCTGGACGGCCTGCTTGATCGCCCGTCGGAAGGCGATCCGGCGCTCCATCTGCTCGGCCACGTTGCGGGCCACGAGCTGGGCGTCCAGCTCCGGCACGCGGATCTCGTGAACGTCCAGACGCATCTTGACGTCGCGTGGGATCATTGCTTCCAGTTCGCGCTGCAGCTCGGCGACGTTCTGTCCGCCTCGTCCGATCACGATGCCTGGCTTGGCGGTGTGCAGCTTGACATCGAGGTGGTTGGCATCGCGGGCGATGTCGATCCGCGAGATCATCGCCTCGCTCAACCGTGCCGACAGCATGGATCGAATCTGCCGATCCTCTGTCAGCAGCTCGGCGTAGGTCTTGTCCGCGTACCACTGCGAACGCCATTGGTAGATGCCGCCAATGCGGAAACTGGTTGGGTGAACCTTCTGACCCATATGGCGATCCGTCCTTTACGTCCCGGCTGTTTCTCGCGGTTGACCTCGTCGGCTCAGATCCATCAAGTTGACTGCTCGTCTTCGCTATCGGCAAGGACGATGGTGATGTGAGCGGTGCGCTTGAGGATGCGTCCGACGCGACCGCGCGCCTTCGGCTTGAAGCGGCGCAGCGTACGGCCGTCGCCAGCATGGATGGCGTGCACCCGCAGGCTGCGCGCGTCGAGCCCGTGGTTGTTCTCGGCGTTGGCCACTGCTGAATCGAGCACCTTGGCGACTTCGCGGGCGATCGGCCTGGGCGTGAAGCGCAGCTGCAGTCGAGCATCTTCGACCGGCAGCCCGCGCAGCCCCTGCATCACGAGGCGCACTTTGCGTGGCGAGGTGCGGACGAACTTGGCGGAAGCCTGGACCTGCATCAGTTCACCCGCGTTCCACGATCGGAGCGGCCGATATGCCCGCGGAAGGTACGCGTCGGCGCGAACTCACCCAGCTTGTGCCCAACCATGTTCTCCGTCACGAACAGCGGCACATGACGACGACCGTCGTGCACAGCGATGGTCAGCCCGACCATATCTGGCACAATCGTCGAGGCTCTTGCCCAGGTCTGGATGACCGTGCGCGAGCCACTGGCGCGCACACGGCGCACCTTCTTCATCAGTTTGTGGTCCACAAAAGGACCCTTCTTTGTCGATCGCGACATCGTCCTCCTCCTTCTTCGACGCCTAGCGCCGTCGCCCGCGGCGGCGAACGATGTACTTGTCCGACTGCTTCTGGCCGCGCGTGCGGCGTCCGAGCGTGTACCAGCCCCAAGGTGACTTCGGACCAGGCAAGCCGATCGGCGCCTTACCCTCGCCTCCGCCATGTGGATGGTCGACCGGATTCATGACCGATCCACGCACTTGCGGACGGCGGCCGCGGTGTCGGTTGCGCCCCGCCTTGCCCAGCTTGAGGTTGGAGTGCTCGACATTGCCGACCTGACCGATCGTGGCGTAACAGACTGAGCGCACCCGCCGCATCTCGCCCGAGGGCAGACGCAGCAGCGTGTAGTTGCCTTCCTTCGCCATAATCCGCGCCGATGCGCCAGCGGAGCGCACCATCTGCGCGCCGCGACCTTCAGTCAGCTCAACGTTGTGCACCTGCGTGCCATTGGGAATCGACGACATCGGCAGCGCGTTGCCGACTCCGATCGGCGCATCGGGCCCGGACATCACGCGGTCGTCGACATGCAGTCCATTGGGCGCGATGATGTAGCGCTTGACGCCGTCGGTGTAGAAGATCAGCGCGATGCGGGCTGTGCGATTGGGGTCGTACTCGATCGCGGCGACACGACCCTCGATCCCAGCCCGGTCTCGACGCTTCCAGTCAATCACGCGGTAGCGGCGCTTGTGTCCACCACCGCGGTGACGCACAGTCACACGTCCCGTGTTGTTGCGGCCCGACTTCTGCTTCAATGGGGCCAGCAGGCTCTTCTCAGGCTTCTTCTTGGTGATCTCCTCGAAGGTATGGCCTGAGGAATTGCGACGGCCGGGTGATGTGGGTTTGAAGTTCTTCAGTGGCATCTCAGACCCCCTCGAACAGACGGATCTCGTAGCCGTCGGCCAGCGTCACGATCGCCTTCTTCCAGTCACGCTCGCGGCCGACTCGCGTGCCGAAGCGTCGCGAGGCGCCACGCACATTGAGCACGTTCACCTTGCGCACCCGCACCGAGAACGCAATCTCGATCGCTTCACGGATCTGCAGCTTGTTCGCGCGCGGATCGACCTCAAACACGTACTTGCCTTGCTCCGCGAGCTCAGTCGACTTCTCGGTGATGATCGGCTGGCGCACGACAGCGAACGGGTGGATGTCTTTAGGCATCGACAGCCTCCTCCAGGTGGTCTCCGCTGCCAGCGTCGTCCAGCAGGTCGACCGCTGTTTCGCCGCTGGGCGTTTCGCTGCCAGGTATCTCATTGCTGGGGGTGTCGATCGCCCAGAGCGCCTCACAGCGTCGCACGGCTGCCTCGGTCATGATCAACTGGTCGTGCGTCAGGATCAGATATGTGCTGAGCGTCTGCACCGGCATCGCCTGGACGTTCGGCAGATTCCGCGTCCCGCGCACGAGCGCGTCGTCCACGCCGTCGGACACCACGAGCGCGCGGCGCTCGATCCCGAAGGCCTGGCACAGCTGCGACATCACTGACGCGCTGGCGTCGAATGTGACGTCCGGCGCCGTCACCAGGAGACCGCCTTCAGCCGCGCGCTGAGAGAGCATCGAGCGGAGCGCCAGTCGACGCATCCGCTTTGGCAAGCGCTGTCGGTACGAGCGCGGATGCGGGCCATGCGCGACGGCACCGCCCTTGCGCAAGGGAGACGAGGGCGTACCGAGTCGCGCCCGACCGCCGCCTTTCTGGCGGCCGGTCTTCTGCGAGGCTTGGCGAACGCCCGAGCGGTTCAAGGTCGAATGGGTACCCTGGCGGGCGTTGGCCTGCTGCGCCGTCACCGCCTGGTGTACCACAGCGAGGTTGGGCTCAATCGCAAACACGGAGTCGGCCGCGTCGATCTCACCAGCCGACTGGCCCTGTGCGTCGATCAGCGGGAGTTTCATCGCTTGCCGCCTCGCCGCTTGGTCTGCCGAATGCGGACCAGACTGTTCGTCGCGCCCGGTACCGATCCCTTGACGAAGACCAGGCGCCGATCGGGGTTGATCTCCACAACCTGCAAATTCATCGATGTGGTGGCCTTGCCGCCCATGCGCCCCGCCATGCGGGTGCCCTTGAGTACGCGTCCCGGCGTGGTCCCAGCGCCGACGGAGCCGGGCGCGCGGTGCCGGTCGCTCTGACCGTGTGTGCGTGGCCCACCGCGAAATCCATGCCGCTTGACCACGCCGGCGAAGCCTTTGCCTTTGGAGACGCTCTGCACGTCGACGCGCGCTCCCACCGAGAACACCTCACTCGCGTTGACGACCGTGCCTACCTCCACCTCGTTCAGCTCGCCTGGTTCGGTGCGGAAGACGGCGAGGTGCTTCAGTGGTCCGTTAGAGCCGGTATGTCCACGCTCAGCCTGGTTGATCCGCCAGGCGGGCGACTCGCCGAACCCAACCTGCACACCCGAAAATCCGTCGCGCGCCTCAGTCATGATCTGGGTCACTGGGCACGGGCCGACTTCGAGCACCGTGCAGCCAACGACCGCGCCGTCCGCGCCGATCACCTGGACCATACCAAGCTTCTTCCCGAGCAGTCCTGGGATGGCCATGCTTAGACCTTGATCTCGACGCCGACGCCGGACGACAGTTGCAGCCGCTGCAGCTGCTCGATAGTCGCGCCGGTCGGCTGCAGGATGTCGATGACACGCTTATGGGTGCGGATCTCGAACTGCTCACGACCATCCTTATGCACGAACGGAGAGCGTATCACCGTGTACTTGCGAATCTCGGTCGGTAGTGGAATGGGTCCTGCCACGCTGGCGCCGGTTCGCTCAGCGGTGTCGATGATCTGGGCGGACGACTCATCGACCAGGCGATGGTCGTAGGCCTTCAGCCGGATGCGGATCTTCTGGAAAGCCATGTGTCGTCTCGCTGCCTAGCTGGTGCTGGTCTTCTGGCGCTTGGTTGACGTGCTGCGTCGGTCTATTCGATGATCCGGCTGACCGCCCCGGCGCCGACCGTGCGGCCGCCCTCGCGAATCGCGAAGCGCAGCCCCTCCTCCAGCGCAATCGGCGAAATCAGCCGCACTCGCATCTGCACGTTGTCCCCAGGCATCGCCATCTCCACACCCTCCGGCAAGCCAATCTCCCCCGTCACGTCCGTCGTCCGGATGTAAAACTGCGGCCGATAGCCAGGAAAAAATGGACTATGCCGTCCACCCTCCTCCTTCGACAGGATATACACCTCCGCGTCGAACGCCGTGTGCGGCGTAATCGACCCCGGCGCCGACAGCACCTGCCCTCGCGCTATCTCCTCCCGATCAATCCCCCGCAACAGACACCCCACATTATCCCCCGCCTCACCCGTCGACAGCGTCTTCTTGAACATCTCCACCCCCGTCACCACCGTCCGCCGCGTCTCCTTCACCCCCACTATCTCAATCTCCTCCCCCGCATGCACCACCCCTCGCTCGATCCGCCCCGTCGCCACCGTGCCCCGCCCCTTGATCCCAAACACATCCTCCACCGGCATCAAAAATGGCTGCTCCACCGGCCGCGGCGGCGTCGGCACGTACTCGTCCACCGCACCCATCAACTCCACAATCGACCCATACTCCTCCGCCGTCATCTCCCCCGAACCAGACTCCAGCGCCGACAGCGCCGAACCTCGCACCACCGGGATCTCGTCCCCAGGAAACTCATAATCACTCAGCAGCTCCCGAACCTCCAGCTCCACCAAGTCCAGCAGCTCCTCGTCCTCCATCTGATCTACCTTGTTCAAATACACCACCATCCGCGGTACCCCCACCTGTCGCGCCAACAAGATATGCTCCCGCGTCTGCGGCATCGGCCCGTCCGGCGCCGCCACTACCAAAATCGCCCCATCCATCTGCGCCGCGCCCGTAATCATGTTCTTGATGTAGTCCGCGTGCCCCGGCGCGTCAATGTGCGCGTAGTGCCGCGACTCCGTCTCGTACTCCACGTGCGCGATCGCTATCGTGATCCCCCGCGCCCGCTCCTCCGGCGCGTTGTCAATCGAGTCAAAACTCGCAAACGTCACCCCCTCCCCGCCCAGCGATAACACCTTCGTGATCGCCGCCGTCAGCGTCGTCTTCCCGTGATCTACATGCCCAATCGTCCCCACGTTCACGTGCGGCTTCGTCCGCTCATACATCCGTCGCGCCATCTCGGCCTCCTACCTGCTGATCCTCGTGCTGCCCGATCTGTCTGGACTCGTTGACGCCTCGCGATCCGCTACCGAGCGGCGGCCAGGACGCTCTGCGGTACTTCTTCGTAGTGGTCGAACTCGATGCTGGCGGTGGCGCGGCCCTGCGACATGGAGCGCAGCGCCGTCGTGTAGCCGAAGAGGTTGGCGAGCGGCATTTGCGCTTGCAGGATCTGCACGCTGCCGCGCTCCTCGGCGCCCAACACCGCACCGCGCCGACTGGTCAAATCTCCCGCGACCTCGCCGAAGTACTCGCGCGGTGTGGAGATCTCCACCTTCATTATCGGCTCAAGCTGTACCGGCAGCGCCTTGCGCAGCGCCTCGCGGAAGCCGATCGAGCCGGCGGTGGCGAATGCCATCTCATTCGAGTCGACCTGATGGTAGGAACCGTCGGTGAGCGCGACCTTGACATCGACGACGGGGAACCCGCCAACGACGCCGGATCGCATAGCGGCCTCAACACCCTTGCGGACCGAGCCGATGTACTGTTGTGGTACCGAACCACCGACTGTTTCGTCTTCGAATGCGAAGCCGCCACCCGGCTCGTTCGGCTCGACTCGCAGCACGACATGGCCGAACTGCCCGCGTCCGCCGGATTGGCGCACGAAGCGCCCCTCGGCCTGGGCGGTGCGGCGAATCGTCTCGCGGTAAGACACTTGCGGCCGGCCCACGTTGCACATCACCTTGAACTCGCGGCGCAAGCGATCGGCGATGACCTCCAGGTGCAGTTCGCCCATACCGGAGATCACGGTTTGAGCGGTTTCCTCGTTGTACTCGACCTTGAAGGTGGGGTCTTCTTCGGCGAGCTTGCGCAGCGAAGCGCCCAAGCGGTCCTGATCATCAGTGCTCTTCGCCTCGATCGCGATCGAGACGACCGGCTCAGGGAAGGAGATTTGGTCGAGCAGCAGCGGCGCTTGGCGCGCGCAGAGCGTATCGCCCGTAAACGTGTTCTTGGGCCCGACGAAGGCGGCGATGTCACCCGCCGAGACAGCGTCGATGTCCTCACGGTCATCCGCGTGGACGCGGAGCAGCCGGCCCACGCGCTCGTTCTCGTCGCGGGACGAGTTGTACACGCTCGCACCGGCCTTCAGCGTGCCAGCGTAGATGCGGACGTAGGCGATTCGGCCTACGTACGGATCGGTGACGATCTTGAATGCGAGCGCGGTCAGCGGCTCCGAAGGGTCGGCCAGGCGGGTCTCGCTGCCGTGCGGCCCGACACCCTCGACCGGCGGCACCTCGTCGGGCGCTGGCAGGTAATCGACAATCGCGTCGAGCAGCCGCTGCACACCAACGTTCTTCAGTGCCGAACCGCAGAGGACGGGCGTGAACTGATTGGAGATTGTGCCGCGTCGGACGGCCTTCAGGATTTCATCGACGGATAACTCGTGACCTTCGATGTAGGAGATCATGACCTGCTCATCGAACTCAGCGATGCGCTCGATCATGGTCTCGCGCCAGCGACCGGCGTCGGCTGCGTAGGGCTCGGGGATATCGCCCTCGATCGGCGGCGCGTCACGGTCCGAGCTGAAGAACCAGGCGCGCTCACGGATCAGGTCGATCACGCCTTGAAAGTTGTCCTCGGCGCCGATCGGGATCTGAACGGGCACCGGGATCATACCGAGCCGATCGCGAATCATTTCCATCGTGCGCCAGTAGTCAGCGCCGATGCGGTCCATTTTATTGATGAAGCAGATGCGCGGCACATGGTACTTGTCCGCCTGGCGCCAGACCGTTTCGGACTGCGGCTCGACCCCGGCGACGGCGTCGAAGACGACCACGCCACCGTCCAGCACCCGCAGCGAGCGCTCGACTTCGACGGTGAAATCGACGTGCCCGGGCGTATCGATGATGTTGATCAGATGGTCGCTCCACTCGCAGGAGGTGGCGGCGGCCATGATCGTGATGCCGCGCTCGCGCTCCTGCTCCATGAAGTCCATGACGGCAGTGCCGTCGTGGACTTCACCGATCTTGTAGGTGCGTCCAGTGAAGTACAAGATCCGCTCGGTCACCGTCGTCTTGCCCGCATCGATGTGGGCGATGACGCCGATGTTTCGGAGCGACGAGATAGGCGGGTCGGCGGGCATGACTGGGGGGTCCTCTGCTCAGCTCTCTGGTCGCGGTGCTTTGGCCGCTCGTTCCTGTGCAGGAACTACGCCGACGCCACAGCTTGGCGAGACGCTCGGGCGACTGGGGGAGACGTGGAAGGATGCGGAATGGTGTGGTTGTGCGATGCCTACAGTGCTGCTGGGTGGCTGCTGTGTGGACTACTGGGATGAGCGAACTGGCGTTACCAGCGGTAGTGCGCGAAGGCGCGGTTCGCCTCGGCCATTCGGTGGGTTTCTTCCTTACGGCGCACGGCGACGCCGGAATTGTTGTAGGCGTCGAGCAGCTCGTCGGCCAGCGACAGGTGCGCCGGTCGACCCTTGCGAGATTGTGAAGCGATCACCAACCAGCGAATCCCCAGTGAGTTACGTCGCTCGTGCCGAATTTCGACTGGGACCTGGTAGGTCGCGCCACCGACGCGGCGCGGTCGCACCTCGACCTCGGGGGTGATGTTCTGTAGCGCAAATTCAAATACGTCGAGCGGATCCTGTCGTACGCGCTCTTCGAGGATGTCAAGCGCCTGGTAAACGATTTTTTCCGCCTTGCCCTTCTTGCCGTTGCGCATGAGGCGGTTGATCACCATCTGCACCTGCGGCGATCCATAGACCGCGTCTGGGCGGATGTCGTGTCGGTCCGGCCGTCGTCGTCGCGGCACCGTGTCCGTCCATCTCCAATGCGCAGCGAGCTCGGCGGTGGCCGAGTGGCCGCATCACGAAAGCGACCACCCGTTAGTGGGTGGCCGCGGTTGCCAGTCCTGCCGTCTTGCGCGTGCCATACTTGGAACGGCTGCGCTTACGATCGGCCACGCCGATCGCGTCGAGCGCGCCGCGCACGACCTGGTAGCGGACGCCCGGCAGGTCGCGGACTCGGCCGCCGCGCACGAGCACGATCGAGTGCTCCTGCAGCGTGTGACCCTCGCCGGGGATGTAGGCCGTGACTTCGATCCCGTTGGTCAGCCGCACGCGACAGACTTTGCGCAGCGCCGAGTTGGGCTTCTTCGGGGTCACCGTTCGCACGGCGGTGCAGACGCCTCGCTTCTGGGGCGAGCCAGCGTCCTGTGTGGTGCGGCTGGTCAGCGCGTTGTAGCGGAAGCGCAACGCGGGCGCCTTCGCTTTCTTGCGGGACTGTTTCCGCCCCTTGCGGGCGAGCTGATTGATCGTGGGCATATCCGCTCGCTCTCCACTGGCCCGCACGCTGGCACAAATACAGGGTCCAAGCCGCAGGTTGAACGAACCGGCAGCAGCCGGTGGTCTTCAACCGCACGTCGGCTTCGACCCTTCCGCACGTCAGGTTGCGTACAACACCAACGCGTGAACGCTCATGCTATCGCAGAACGAGGCCGCACCGCAAGGCGATCCACCGCTCTATCGTCTGTTACCCATCTGTCAGATGGAGTCTTGCGGATCGACGCTGCACGCGTGCGCCTGCGGGGCAGTCAGACGCCGGCATAGGAGTGCAGACCCGAGATCCAGAGGTTGACGCCAAGATAGGTGAACATCACGGCAAAGAAGCCCAGCACGACGATCCACGCCTTGCGCGCGCCGCCCAGCTGCCGCAACCCTCGCCCGTGAATGTAGACGGCGAAGATCAGCCAGGTGACCAACGCCGCCGTCTCTTTCGGGTCCCAACCCCAATAGCGCCCCCAGGCGTCGTTGGCCCAGAATGCGCCCAGGGCGACCCCGGCGGCGAGCAATGGAAAGCCGACCAGGACAGCGCGATAGGTGAGGTCGTCACAGCGCTCCGCTGTCGGCAGCCAGGCGAAGCGACCGCCGCGACGCGCGACGCGGTTCGGGAAGCCCTGCAGGAGGTGCATCGCGGCCCCGCCAAAGGCCACCGCCAATACCGCATACGACAGAATCATCAGCGCGACGTGGATCGTCAGCAGCGTGGGGCTTTGCAGCGCGGGTACCAGCACGTCCTGCCCCTGACTGGGGAAGGCGAGCGCCGACGCATAGAGTCCACAGGCGATCGGCAGCACGAACGAGCCGGCCAACCGCGTCCCCGTGCGTAGCTCGAAGATGCCGTACAACAGCACGATCGCGATCCCAAAGGACATCGAGAACTCGAACAGGTTGCTGTACGGCGCATGGTTGAACGCAATGGAGCGCATGGCCAGACCGACAACGCCCAGCAGCGCCGCTGTCCAGACGCTGAGCGTGGCCACACCGCCCAGCGTCGGCGAGCGCAGGGGGGCGGCCAGTTGCGGGGAGGCCGCCATCGGCGGGACCTCAGCCACAGACAGCGGCGGCTCGGTAGCGGGCAGACGACGCGACGCCGGAACCAAGTGAACTCGAAGGCGCAAACGCGGCTGGACCGTATAGGCCACGGTCGCGACGGCGGCGCAGCCAGCCGCGACGAAACTCGCCCAGAGTAGAAACAGTGAGACCTCAGCCATGTGTCGACGCCTCAGGCTCGCACTTCCGCGCGTGGGCTTTCGCCTCGGCCTTGAGCGCGTCCGGGCGGCGCGGCGCGCTGACCCCGCCAAAGGTCAGGCGGCGGAAGCCCTCGGACCAGGGTAAGCGGCCGGCGCGGGCCGCCGCCACCGCGCGCTGACGCATCCGCTTGACCAGCTCGTCTCGATCGGCGGCCTGCACCTGTGAGGCATGCCGCAAGAGGGCGTCGATCCGGCGCTCGAGCTGCGCCGAGATATCAACGAAGTAGTTGGGCTCCTTGCTGCCCGCAAGCCACACGGTGTTGACCTGCACCGGCTGGGCCCCCGAGGCGACCTGTTCAGCGTACGAGTTGGCGTTGCGCGAGAGCGGAAACACCGCATCGAGCGCCGCGATCCCCACCGTGCGGTGATCGCGGTGATTGAAACCGCGGTAGCCGTCCCAGGTGATCATCAGCTCGGGCCGCACGTCGCGCAGCACGCGAACGAGTTGCCCGCGGAACTCGGACCCATCCTCGACGTGGCCATCCGGGACACGCAGAAAGATGCAGCGCTGGATGCCCAGCTCCGACGCGGCCTGTTCCTGCTCGGCCTCGCGCAGGGCGCCGAGGTCGGCCGGGCCCAGTGCTGGATCTTTGGTGCCTTTATCGCCGCTGGTAACCAGGCAGAACGTCACCTGCCAGCCGTCGTCGGACAGCTGGGCGACCGAGCCGCCGCAGGTGAACTCGATGTCGTCCGGATGCGCCATCACCACCAACGCGCGGCGCGCTTCGGCAGGGGCCTCGGCCTCAGCATCCGACATGTCGGTTCCTATCCCCTCAGCACGTTCAGCGTCAGCTGGCCGCTACGAGCAGCGACTCCAGGGAGTCTGGACAGCAGGGCGCGCGCCACGCGGCGCCGTCGTGCAGCAGGTCCTCGTAGACGTCGAGAATACTCCGCGCGACGCGGGACCAGTCGTACTGCAACATCGCCGCGGCCGCTGCGGCGCCCATCCGCTCGCGCAGGCCGTCGTCGCGCAGCAGCCGGCCGACCGCGTCGGCGAACGCCTGCGGTGTGCGATCGGCGACCAGGTAGCCTGTCTTGCCGTGCGCGATCGTGGCCGCCAGTCCGCCCACCCGCGTGGCGACGGTAGGCGTCCCCGAGGCCATCGCCTCCACCGCCACCAGCCCGAAGGACTCGTACGCCGAGGGCACCACACACACATCGGCAGCGCGGTACAGGTCGGGCAGCTGGTCGCGCGGGACCGCATTGACGAAGCGCACGCGCGACTCGACGCCAGAGGCGACGGCCAGCGAGCGCAGCCGCTCACGCTCAGCCTCGTCGCGTTCGTCGCCGCCGACAATCCACAGATTCGCGTCGGACGCGTCCGCCATCAACGGCAACGCCGCCACGAGGATGTCCGCCCCCTTGGCCGGCTCCAGACGTCCGACGAAGAGAATGCCGGGGCCTTCGTCCAGTCCCAATCCAGGCAGCGACGACGCCCACCGACGGCGTTGCTGGAGCTGGGGGTCGCGGCCGGCGGGGTGGAAAGCGTCGAGATCGATGCCGCAGGGCGCAATCCGCACGCGGGCCGCGTCAGCGCCGTACTGGCCGATCAGAAAGGCGCGTTCGTGCGAGGTCGCGGCGATGATCGCATCAGCGCAGGCGATCACCCGGCGCTCGCCGGCGATCCGCAGCGCTGGTTCCGGCTGCTGGAAGACTTCTTTGACCGCACCCAGCGTGTGAAACATCACCGCGTGCGGGCATTGCCAGCGCCGTGCAAGCTCGACCCCGCTCATTCCCGCCACCCAGTAGTGCGAGTGCACCAGGTCGTACGGCCGATCGTCGCCCACGATCCGATCCACGCCGTCGGTGAACTCCGCCACGTGCGCGGCGATCTCGATCGGCGGCAGGCTGACCGGCGGTCCGGACGGAACATGGAAGATGCGGGCGCCCGGCGCGAGCGACTCGAGCTGGGGCGCGTCGGGGCGATCTCGCCGTGTGAAGATATCCACTTCCCAACCGATCGAGGCCAGGTGACGGGAGAGATCGGCGACGTAGACGTTCATGCCGCCGGCCTTGGTCGTACCCGCGCGGGCGAGCGGCGAGGTATGTGTCGACATGACGGCCAGGCGACGGTGCGTCATCGAGCGGCACCTGTTGGGGCGGCTGGGCCTGTTGGGGCTGAGCCCGTCTGCGCGGCACGGCTCAGGATCAGCCGCCGCACGACCGCATCGCGCCCACCAAGTTCGTACTTGTACGGCTCGTCGCCGCGCAGGAAGTTCACGCTCGACATCCCCCGTTCGACGGCGTCACGGATGCAGAGCACCTTGGACGCAAGTCCAACCGAGAGGTCGCGAAACTTGGGAGCATAGCCACTGTTGTACAGCAGCAACTGGTTGCGCGCGACGAAACACAACACCATCGCCGCCGCCTCGCCTGAAACGGATATCACATAGAGCCGCAGCATCCCCGCTTCCGACAGCGACTGGCTCAAGCGCTCGAAAAAGCGGCGCATCTCATCGGTCAGAAAGACCGCTTTGTCGCCGCGTGACTCGGCCATCATGGACATGAACGTCGGCATCTGGGCGGCGACAGCCTGGGGCGACTCGACCGCTTCGAAGGAGACCGCGCCACGCAGTTGGCGCAGCGGCCTCAGTTTGCGTCGGACCTCGCGTCGATCGCGCGAGCGCAGGCTGGCGAGGTAGTCCCCCCATGCCCCACCCAGCGAGAGCGCGACCGTGGGGCAGACGGCCTCGTCCGAAGCCTCGATCCGCCAGCCGCGGTCGAGTGCGGCGGCGAAGGCCGCCTCCCAAGGCGAGCCCGGTTCGAGGCCGCGGAACTCCGCAGTCTCGGCACCTGTCTCGTCGAGCCGATCGAGCACTGCCCTGACCAGCGCTCGCTCATGCCCCGCCACGGCGACGGGGCCGAGGTAGTCCGACACCTCATGATCACCGGCAAAGCTCCAGTGCACGTCGCAGCGGCGCAGCGGCGCGAGCGCGACCAGCTCACCGGCATCGTTCTCCCAGCCCAACAACTCCAGCTCCTGTGCGCACCCGTCGACGGCGTCGCTGAAGACTGACCACCAGGCCGCTCCGAATTCGGGCGTCGAGAAGGGCATCGCGCCCACCTGGCGGCAGAGCGCGCTCCAGCGCTCCCCCAGATCAGCGAACCCCCCGCGGACTGGCCTCCCGCTCACAACCGCTGTATCCCAACCAGTGAGAGGAATTCGGCCCGCGTCGCCTCTTGTTCACGGAAGCTGCCGCGCATGGCTGAGGTCAGCATCCGCGAGCCGGGCTTCTTGATTCCACGCATTTGCATACACAGATGTTCGGCTTCGACCGCGACCCCTGCGCCCTGCGGCTGCAGCGTCGTCATCAGCAGCTCGGCAATCTGCGCGGTCAGCCGCTCCTGTAGCTGCGGTCGCCGCGCGACGGCGTCGACGAGGCGCGCCAGCTTCGACAGTCCCACCACCCGGCCGTTCGGCACGTAGCCGATATGCGCGATCCCGTGGAACGGCATCAGGTGATGCTCGCAGGTGGAAAAGAATGGCACGTCGCGCAGGATCACCATCTCGTCGTGCCCCTCGTCGAAGCCGACTGAGAGCAGCGTAGGGATGTCCACATCGCGTCCGCCCAGCGTCTCCGCGAACGCGGCGGCGACACGGCGGGGCGTGTCGCGCAACCCTTCCCGATCGGGATCTTCGCCCAGCGCGAGCAGCAACGCCCGCACCGCCGACTCCGCCCGTGGCAGATCGACCAACCCGCTCATCGCAGCCCATCCTCAATCGCGGTCGCTGCGGCTGCGTAGGTCGAGGGAACCTCCACCAAATCCGCAGTCATCGAGGCCGACGCGCGCTCGGGATCCTTGAGTCCGTGTCCAGTGATCGTGCACACCACGCGCGCGCCGCTCAGTGAGCCGTCACCGTGTTGCGCGAGCAGTCCAGCCACCGAGGCAGCCGAGGCCGGTTCGCAGAAGACGCCCTCGCGCACCGCCAAGAGACGGTAGGCGTCGAGGATCTGCTCGTCACTGACGGCGATGATCGCCCCGTTGGACTCGTCGCGTGCGGCGATCGCCCCGTCCCACGACGCCGGCGCGCCGATGCGAATCGCTGTCGCCACCGTCTCCGGCTCGGCGACGGGCTGTCCGTGCACCAGCGGGGCGGCCCCCGACGCCTGCACCCCCAGCATGCGCGGTCGCTGCGAGGCCTGCTCGGCGCGGAAGTACTCGCCGTAGCCACGCCAGTAGGCCGTGATGTTGCCGGCGTTGCCGACCGGGATGCAGTGCAGATCGGGCGCGTCGCCGAGCGCATCGACGATCTCCATGGCCGCCGTCTTCTGGCCTTCGATCCGATAGGGATTGATCGAGTTGACCAGCGCCAGCGGGAGCCGCGCCGTGAGTTCCTGGGCGAGGCGCAGCGCGTCGTCGAAGTTACCATCGATGGCGAGCACGCTGGCGCCGTACGCGATGGTCTGGGCGAGCTTGCCTTGTGCGATCCGACCGGCCGGCACGAGCACGAAGACGCGTAATCCACAGCGTGCGGCGTATGCCGCCGCTGAGGCGCTCGTGTTGCCAGTCGAAGCGCAGAGCACAGCGGACGCACCCTGCTCGACCGCCTTCGCCACAGCGACCACCATCCCGCGGTCCTTGAACGACCCCGTAGGATTGCACAGCTCCAGCTTCAGCCAGACTTCGTCCGCCCCAGTCGCCCGCTCCAGGCTCTCAGCGCGCACCAGCGGCGTGCCGCCTTCGCCAAGCGTGATGCAGGGCGTGGACTCGGTCAGCGGCAGCCACTCCGCGTACCTGGCGAGTACGCCCTCACAGCGTCCTGCACCATTCGCGCCGCGGCTATTCATCGGCGCGTACTCGCAGGAACTGTTTGAGCTCGCGGATCTCCTGCTCCAGCTCCTCAATCTGCCGACGCCGCACCTGCTCCTGGAGCGCCACAAACTGCTCTTGTTCCTGCGCGGACTTGACCCCTAGCGATTCGAATCGGTCGCCCAGGGATGCGACATCTCGTTCGCGCCGCGCGTCGCGCGCACGGAGCTGCTCGCCCACCTGCTCTACATTGCCGATGCGCTCATCGAGCAACTCGATTCCGCGCTGCACAGATGCCGTCTGCAGCTTGGCGGCATCGCCTTGGCTGATCACCTGTTCCAGGCGGCTGCGCAGGGCATCGACCGAGTTCCGCAGGTCATCCCACTGTGCGGCGTTCTCCTCGACCCTGCGCAGGCTTTGGTACGACAGATCGAGTCGCTCTGTCAGACTGAAGGTGTTGAGCTCGACCGCATCGACACGCGACTCCAGCGCACTTTCTTCACCCGCGGCGCGGCGCAATCCCTCAGTATTGGCAGAAATACGAGCGCCAATTGCGCCTTGTGCATTTTCCAGTTGTGCAAGACGGTGTGCGGTCTCGCCGCTTTCGGCGTTGATGCGTCGCAGGGCATCGTCGAACACCGCGTATCGGTCGCGTAGCTCCTGGAGCGCCTTCTCGCTGGCCTGGATCCGCCGCACCGACTCAGCGCTGGTGTCGCGATGGGCTTCCAGATCTTGTCGAATCTGCCGTACCGACGTCTCGGTCAGCTCGGAGCTCGCGTCGAGGCTGCTGTGGAAGCGTCCGACTCGTTCGCGCAGCGACTGTAACTCCTCGCTTTGCCGGGTGACGGCGTTGATCTCGGCCGCCATCGAGATGGCTCGGCCTTCGAGTTCACGAATGCGCTGTTCCAGCACGGCCCGTTCTTGTTGCTCACGTGTGCTCGATTGGACGAGTTCCGCGGCCTTACTCCGTAGGCCGCCGATCGCCTCGTCGAGTCGGCGCAAGCGCGCGTCATGGTTGTCGATCGGATCAGCGCTGGCCACAGTGATCCTCAATTCGCAGCCGCACGCCGAGCGTGATCGCAGTGTTCGATCGCGCCAGACTGCTCAGTACGCGGTCGATGGCTCCGTCGCGGCAGGCGTGGGTGGTGACGATCAGGTCGGCCAGTGCTGCGCGCTGCGGATGCGGCGTCTGCAGCACTGAGGCGATACTGACCCCTTGTGCGGCGAAGATCGCGCCTAGCTCGGCCAGCACGCCGGCGCGGTCGGGCACTTCCAGCCGCAGATAGGTCCGCATGGCGATGTCGGCCAAGGGCGCCAACTGCGGCGACGACAGGATTGGCCGCAACGGACGGGGCGTCTGTCCGGCGGCCAGGCGAGCGGCGACTTCCAATAGATCGGCGACGACCGCGCTGGATGTCGCGCCGGCCCCGGCGCCCGGCCCCTCCAGCACCACGGACCCGAGCGGCTCGCCTGAGACGGCGACCGCATTGAGCACCCCGTCGACGGCTGCCATCGGATCGCTCGCGGGCACGAGGGTCGGGTGCACCCGCAGGTCGAGCCCTGCCGCGGTGCGCCGAGCGGTGGCGAGCATCCGGATCGAATAACCCAGATCGCCCGCATGGACAAAGTCGCGCGCCGCCAGGGAGCGAATCCCCTCACAGTGCACGTCGCGGGGCGACACCTGCGCATGGAACGCGAGCGAGGCGAGGATCGCGAGCTTGTAGGCGGCGTCAAGACCGTCGACATCATTGGCCGGATCGGCCTCCGCATAGCCCAGTCGCTGGGCTTCGGCCAGCGCGTCGGCATAGCTGACGCCGCCGCGGGACATCGCGGTGATCATGTAGTTCGTCGTGCCGTTGATGATCGCCCGCACCGAGGTCACATCATTGGCCTGCAGATCTCGCTGCAGCACGCCGATGATCGGGATGCCGCCGCCGACGCTGGCCTCGTAGCGCAGCTCAGCGCCGTGTTGCTCGGCGAGGCGGAGCAGCGCTGGGCCGCACTTCGCCATCACCTCCTTGTTGGCGGTCACCACCGACTTGCCAGCCGACAGCGCCGCCTCGATACAGCTGACGGCGGGCTCCTCGCCACCCATCAATTCGACCACAATGTCGACATCGCCGCGCTCGGCCACCGAGATCGGATCATTGCTGACCGCGATGCCCTGGTCGGCCAGGTCCTGGCGTGCCGCAACGTCGCGCACCGCGGCGGCGCGGACGTTCAGCGGTCGTCCGCTCCGAGCCTGGTAGGCGCGCGCATTGCGCTGCAACGCCTGAAGCACGCCGCTGCCCACAACGCCCAGGCCCAGCAGGCCGATGCCCAATGCTGCGGCCATCAGGAGGTCGCTTCCTCATTCGGGGCGTCGCCCGCTTCCGTGCTCCCATCGACGTTCCGATCGGTGCTCGCTGCGGCGGGCGGCTGCTCGGCGGGCGGCGACTCGGGGGGGGGGGCGTCGGCTGCGGTGCTGGCCGCGCCGCCTTCGGCCGGCGCCGACGGCGGCGCATCGTCCAGCTCGGCCCGCATCGCACGCTGCGCCATACGGGCGACCATGCGAAACCGCGAGGTCTGGCGCATGTGCTCGGCCGTATAGGGCAGCAGCGCCATCTCGCGGGCGCGCTTGATCTCACGCGCCAGCTTGCGCTGATCTTTTGCGGTCAAGCCCGTCTTGCGGCGCGGTTCGATTCGTCCCCGGTCGGAGATCAGCTTCTTCAGTCGGTCCACATCCTTGTAGTCGATCTCCTTCACCTCTTTGGGTGTGAAGACCGGCGCGCGACGGCGGCGACCGCGGCGACGAGTGCGCTCGATCATCTGCGGCAGTCGCTCACCCGACTCAGGCGCGGGGCTGATCCGCGGCGGCGCTGCGGAGGGCGCAGGCGGAGCTGGCTCGATGCTGGGTTCCGATTCAGTCGTCATCAATCGCTCTCCCGTCGACTGTTCAAACAGATGCGCTCGTCGCTGCAGCGCGTTCCTGGCTATTCGAAGGGCAGGTCGCCGGCATCGGGGCCACCGCCGGCGTCGGCCGGTCCGTCCTGCCACCCCTCACCGCCGCCGCCCCCGCCTGCACCACCGCCACGGCTACCCAGCATCTGGAAATGCTGGGCGACGACTTCGGTCATGTAGCGGGTCTGGCCTTGCTGGTCTTCCCAGGAGCGGGTCTGCAGTCGTCCCTCGACGTACACCAGCGAGCCGCGCTGCAGGTATTGACCGGCAATTTCAGCCTGGCGTGCCCAGCAGACCACGCGGACCCACTCAGTTTCGTCGCGCTGTTCACCGTCGCGGGTGGTATAGCGGCGGCTGCAGGCGACGCTAAAGGTAGCGAGTGCCTGGCCACCCGCGGTAAATCGCATCTCCGGATCACGGCCCAAGTTGCCGATGATCATGACCTTGTTCAGGCTGGCCATCTGTTCTCTCCGCGGTGGGTGCGTGACTCGCGTGCAGGCTCGTCGCCGTGCAGGCTAACGCTCGCGGCGGACAATCATATGTCGCAGCACCTGCTCGTCAATCAGCAGCACCTGCTCCAGCTCTTGCCGCCGTGCGTCCGCCCCGCCATCGAAGTGGGCGATCAGATAGTGTCCCTCAAACGCCTGCTTGATCGGATAGGCGAGCCGTCGCCGACCCCAATCGATCACCTCAGTCACGTCGTTGCCGTGCTCGGTCAGTGTGCCGCGCAGGTGCGCCATGCGCGCTTCGACCTGCTCGCCGACGATGTCGGGGTGCAGCACCACCATGATTTCGTATGCCGTCGCGTCCTGCGCCATATCGTTCCTCCGCTCGGACATCCGTCCGCTGAGTGTCGTGCGTCTTTCCGACCAGCCGCTAACCG
The DNA here is from genome assembly GCA_963422755.2 of Dehalococcoidia bacterium. Classification (GTDB taxonomy): domain Bacteria; phylum Chloroflexota; class Dehalococcoidia; order Bin125; family Bin125; genus Bin125. The sequence continues at coordinate 798,161 of OY730488.1, read as the reverse complement.
ATGCCTGGAACGGGATAGCCCGAGGCCAAGGCGCGCACCTCCGCGCGGACGTGTCTGTGCTCGGCAGCGTCGTCGATCTGATCCAGCACACGGCTGATCAGCCTCGCCACTTGCCGCATCTCATCCTCGCCCATACCGCGCGTGGTGAGCGCTGGCGTGCCGATCCGAATACCCGAGGTCACCGTCGGTCGCTGCGAGTCGTAGGGGATGGTGTTCTTGTTAACGGTGATCCCGGCAGCATCGAGGGCCGACTCGGCGGCCTTACCGGTGAGCCCTTTGACGCCCACGTCCAGGAGGAGCAGATGGTTGTCTGTTCCGCCTGAGACGAGTCGCCAGCCGGCGCTCTGCAGACCGTCGGCCAGTGCGCGGGCATTGTGCACGATCTGTGCCGCATAGGCGGCGAACGCCGGTGTGGCCGCTTCTTTCAGGGCAACCGCCTTGGCCGCAATCGTGTGCATGTGCGGTCCACCCGAGGTGCCAGGGAAGATGGCGCGGTCGATCCGCCGGGACATCGCGTCGTTCGTTAGGATCAGCGCCGAACGCGGTCCGCGCAGCGTCTTGTGCGTGGTCGTCGTGACGACCGGCGCGAACGGCACTGGCGACGGATGCACCCCGCCGGCGACGAGCCCGGCGATATGCGCCATGTCGACAACCAGCACTGCCTCGACCGACTCGGCGATCTCAGCGGCGCGGGCGAAATCGTACACGCGCGGATAGGCAGTCGCGCCGACCACGATCACCTTCGGCCGATGCTCGCGAGCGAGGGCCGCCATCGCGTCGTAGTCGATCTGTTCGGTCTCCTGATCGACGCCGTAGGAAACGAACTCGAACCAGCGGCCGGAGATGTTGACCGACAGGCCATGCGTCAGATGGCCGCCGTGGTTGAGTTCAAGCCCCATCGCGGTGTCGCCGGGCGAGAGCAGGGCGAAGTAGGCGGCGATGTTGGCCTGTGTGCCAGAATGCGCCTGGACGTTGGCGTGGTCAGCAGCGAAGAGCGATTTGGCTCGCGCGATCGCCAGCTCCTCGACTACATCGACGAACTCGCAGCCACCGTAGTAGCGCTTGCCGGGATAGCCCTCGGCGTACTTGTTGGTCAGCACCGAGCCCATGGCCGCGAGCACAGGCTCGGAGGGGTAGTTCTCGGAAGCGATCAGTTCCAGGCCGTCGCGCTGGCGGCCGGCTTCCTGCTCAATCGCCGATGCAATTTCGTGGTCGACCGCGTCGAGCGCGGCACCAGCCAGGGTCAACGACATCTCACACCCATTCGCGTTCTGGAGACTCGGCCGAGCCGAGCCGCCGAGCCGCTCTGCAACGGCGCGGCAACACACGAACCACGTTCGCACTCAGCTTACACGCGACTCAGCCCAACCCGTCGCTCACGTCAACCAGGCAACTCTCGACGGACATGCGCGCGTTTAATTCACGCCTGGTCCACGCTTGGTCGACCGCCGCGCGCAGGCCGCCCGCGACGAGTGAGTGTCCGCCGCTCAGCACCTGCCGCTGGGCCAGCGCCCGCGTCAACGCGCGAGCCGACCTGTGTGACGGCTCATGTGAGATCTGCTCTGCCAGACCGAGATCGGCGTGGAAACGATCGGCGCGGCTGAGCTGCCATCCGACGTGGGACCAGAACGGCCGTGTATCCCAGATGGCCGCGTCGCCTGACTCAGCAATGGCGGCCACGAGCGCGTCGACCCCAACAGCGTCGTAGAGGGCGCCCAGCAGCGACCGCGCCCGACCACCGCGCACCTGCAGCCCTCGCTCCTCCGACAACGCACGCACGCGACAGGATGTGTTGCGGTCGACGAGCGCCCAATCAGCCCCGCTCACCCGACCGGCAATCAACAGCTCAGCATCACGCACGGTCATGGTCTCCGAGACGTTGACCACTCGCTCGATCAATGGCCCCAGCAAGCTGCGCCAATCTGCAAGCACCGACTGCACGTGCCGGCCGATGGCCAGCGATTGCACCTCATCACAGGCAGCGAGGACGGCCAGGTCGGTCGGTGTATCGAGATCGAACAGGGATCGAACGGATTGCGGGAACGTCGAGACGTCAAGGCCAGCGACATCGCGCAGCAGATGCGCGAAACGGTTGTCGACTGACTCGCCGTCGGCTACGGCGAACATGCGACCGTCAGGCGCGCCAACCCAGTCGCAGGAGAACATCCGGTTGGACACACACTGACCGGAGGAGATCCGCTCGCGCACGTCCGACCAATCGGCGGCGGTCATCGCTGGCATACCGCCGCCGCCGTAGCAGACGGCGCCTGCTGCGTCTCGCGCCGCGGCGGCGATGATCTCGCCCAGGTAGCGCGCCGCATCTGTACGCTCGACCGGCAGTCCCGGCAGAGCGATCGTGGAGAACACCCGCACTCGTTCGAATCCAGCGCCAGCGGCTGCCGCTGCAGTGTCGCAGACCACGGCGGCGCGCGCCTGATTGACCATGCGAACCGCGTCGGCGGTTTCCTCGAACGGGCGATGGCACAGCCAGAACTCAGCCGCAGCGACCATGCGCTCGTTCCTACTCGGCGCGGGCGGCGGTCCAGGCGTCGACCGCCACCGCACCGGCGGCACGCAATGTCCGCGCCGCCTCCGAGAGCGTCGCCATGGTCGTGGCGACGTCGTCAACGAGCAGCACGCCGCGTCCGCGCACGCGCACGGCGTCGGCTGCGAACGCGCCGGACACCAGTTGCCGCCGATCTTCCCGTGTGGCGGCCTGGGCTTGACGGGGACCCCACCATCCCCGCCGACGCAGCGCACGTGCGTCGAGCGACAATCCAGTTTGCTCCGCGAGCGCATGGGCGATGCCCTCGGCCTGGTTGCCACCACGGCGGCGTCTGCGCAGCAGCGGGATCGGAATGGGGACGATCAGATCGATGTCCGACGCCGGCTGCACATTTCCGGCCAACACCACGAGGAGTCGGCTCACGTCGCTGACGCCGCGCTGCTTCAGGGCCAGCACGGCGGCGCGGACTGGTCCGTCGTAGACGAATCCAGAGCGGAGCTCGCGCAGCGGCAACGGCCGCGACAGACAGTCACGGCAGACTGGCGCGTCGGACGGCAACCAGCAGTGCCGACAGCGCCTGCCGTCCATCCCACCGTCGGGCGCACCATCAGCGGGGGACATGAGTTCGCGGCAGGCTGCGCAGATCAACGATCCCGCCGCCCCGCAGGCGACGCAGCTTGGCGGCAGCAGGAAATCGAGCAGCGTCGCCCAGTGCGATCGGGCGGCGGCGATAGCGGGCCGCAGCGGCGACGATGGCGGGTAGACTGACCTCATGAGGCTCACCGTACAGCTCTTCGCCAATCTCGCTGAATCCTGCGGCGCACGGCAGGTCGAGCTTTACGTCTCGCCGCTGGCGCCCACCGCGGCGTCGGTGCTGGACGCCTTCCTGGAGCGCTTCCCCGACGTAGCGCCGCTGCGCGACTCGATCATGTTCGCCGTCAATGCGGAGTATGTTTCAGCCGATCACCCAGTCGCCGACGGTGACGAGCTGGCGCTGATTCCTCCGGTCAGCGGCGGCGCTGAGGACGACCCATACTTCCGCATCACCCGCGAACCGCTTGATCCAACATCGCTGCACGAGCTGGTTCTGTCCCCACAGGCGGGCGCGGTCTCCCTGTTTGTCGGCGTGGTCCGCGACAACAACCTCGGGCGTGAGGTCGACTTCCTCGAATATGACGCCTATCCCGCCATGGCCACCAAGGTGATGCGACAGATCGCGGCAGAAATCCGCGCGCGCTGGGATGTGCTCGAGATCGCGATGCAGCACCGCATCGGCCGCTTGGCGATCGGCGAGGCATCGGTCGCGGTCGCGGTCGCCTCGGCGCACCGCGCCGAGGGCATCGAGGCCTGCCATTACGGCATCGACCGCCTCAAGGCGATCGTGCCGATCTGGAAAAAAGAGGTCTGGGCCGACGGCGAAGAGTGGATCGAGGGGTCGCTCACCGCCGCCGCGGAGATCGACGCGAGTGAGGCGAACGCGACCGAGTGATCAGTTCGGTCGACAAGTCCGTGCGGTAGTCCTTGGCCTTGACGGGTACGACCATCCCGTGCTCCCTGCCCATGATGCGCGAAGCCAGACGCGGATCGAGTTCGTCGGGCGTCACGTTCATCGTGATCATCGTCGCCGCGCCGCCCAGATATCGGTACGCGCACAGCGCATACAGTTTTTCGTTCGCCCACTCGGTCGCCTGATGCGCGCCCAGATCATCCAGGACGAGTAAATCCACCCGCTTGATCGCTGAGAAGATGGCGTCGAACGAGGCCTCGCCCTCATCGCGGTAGGAGGCCCGCAGCGCGTCCAGCAGCTCGGGCACAACGGCGAAGCAAACGCTGTCGCCCGCGGCCAGCCGCTCGTTGGCCACAGCCGCGGCGAGATGCGTCTTGCCCACGCCGGTACCGCCGATCAATGTGAGCCAGCCCGATGGCTGTGCCGCCCAATCCTGCACCATCCGCTTGACGCTGCCGAGATTTTCAGCGTCGCCGCGAGCGCCCAGCCCGTGTTCACGGAAGCGCTCGAACGTGTACTGCTTCAATACCGGCAGCGTCATCCCGCCAAACTCTCGATACGGCGCGCCCGCTGACGTCTGCGCATCAGAGGTAGTCAACTCCAGCCGCTCGACGGGTGTCGTGAATCCATCCAGCCCGACGCTCGCCAGATTCGGCGTCGCCGCGACCAGCACGGTGCGTCGACCTCTGTTGCGGCGGTGATTGAGCAGTTGATAGAGCTTCTCGCGCGCCCAATCCGTGGGCGAGATGCGGTCGATGTCGTCGAGAATCAAGAAGTGCGCGTCGCGCACGTGCTCGAACAGCCGCTGAAAGCTGAAATCGCTGTTGCCCGACGCGTTCATCACGCTGCGCAGGCGATCGAACAGATCAGCGGTGACGTAGTACAGAGCCGGTCGGCCGGCCGTGAGGCGTCGGTTGGCCATCTCCGCCGACAGCCGCGTGCGTCCCGAGCCGGCCGGACCGGTCACCAGCAGCAGACCTGGGTCTTCATCATCGGCGTCGGCGAACCGGCATCCCGTGGCCCACGGCTCGGCGGACGCCTGCTCGTCGGTGAGCCGCAGCTGCGCGAGCGGGCCGAGGTTGCTCAGCTGCTGCAGGCGCTCCGTGGTCATCCCCTCGATCTGCGCACGCTGACACTCGCAGGGTTCCACGCGTCCGAATTCGGGATCCCCGACAGTCCGCGCGCGCCGCACGTAGCCGGCCCCACCGCAGATATCGCACTCGGGCGCATCTGGCTCACGCCACAGGGCGCGTGTGGGCGATTCAACTTCGGAAGAGGTGTCGGTAGCGCGAGGACTCCAGTTGGCCAGTATCGGACCGAGCGGATCCAGATCCATGACGTTCGCCTTCCCGACTTTGGCCGTCAGCTTCCCACCGTTCAAGGATGGCGGCGACATAGCGCCAGTGGCGCACTCCGTTGGCGGCCGCCTCGGCGAAGGCCGCGTGCAGCGTGTCAGCGCCGTGGCGCGACTCGGCCGCGATCACCTCGTCGGCCAGGATCGGCGGCATCGGCGTACCGAAGGCGTCTGCCCAGATCAGGGGTGCGCTGCCGCCCAGCGCCAGGCGCGGCGCCGGATCTGGCGCCAGATCCGGCGCTGGCAATGCCATCGCCATCGCTCGACGCCCGTCAGCGTCGTTGAGCGCGATCCAGTCCGTCCAGCGCTGGTCCTGCACGCTGCGTCTGTGCAGCAGCGTGCCGCGCTCGGTAGCCGCATCCAGGCCACGCGAGAGGGCTTCCGCCGACTCCAGCGCGGGGCACATGGCAGCCAACGACTCGATCAGCGGTCGCGACATCGCAAGGTCGCTCAACGCCAGCCGGCGTGGAAAGCGGCGTATCCGCGACAGCGCCTCAATGGCGTACAGCGTGACCAGCAGTTCAGCGGGATCGGACATCATCGGCATCAGATCACGCAGCAACGCCTGTGGCAGGGGGGTCACCGGAGCGCCTGAGGGAAATCCGTTGAACGACATCAGAAGCCCGAGCCATCGGGGGCGTATTCGTAGAAGTCCTCAAAGGTGACCAGCTTGGGCACCCAGCGCACTTCGACGCTGCCGGTCTGGCCGTGCCGCTGCTTCGCGACGATCAGCTCTACCGGCTTCGGCGACGGATCAAAGGTGTTGTCCGTCCACTCGCCGTCATCCAAGCCAGCATCGTTGGATTGCGCGTGGTAGATGAACGTGACAATGTCCGCGTCCTGTTCGATCGAACCGCTATCGCGCAGATCTTGCAACTGGGGGATCGGTGGATGACGGTGGGTGATCGCCCGCGAGAGCTGGGACAGCGCCAGCATCGGCACGTGCAGCTCCCGTGCGATCTCCTTCAACGTACGCGAGATGATCGACATCTCGTTGACCCGGTTGCCGTCGCTGCGCATCCTGGTGTAGCCGTGCACCAGCTGCATATGGTCGACGATAATCAGTCCCAGCCGACCGCGGCCGTCGCCGTGACCCGCGCGCGCAGCCTGGTCTTCGAGCCGTTTATGCAAGTTGCGGGACTTGGCGCGAATCTCGGTCAGGGTTTGCCCGGCGGTGTCATCGATGTAGATCTGGGCCTGCGAAAGCAGCGCGTGCGCACGCGAGAATTCGCGATCCTCCTCATCGGTCAGATTGACGGTCTTGAGCCGGGTGAGAGGGATGCGCGAGACGGCCGTCAGCAACCGTTCAGCGATCTGCAGGTCAGTCATCTCGAGCGAAAATATGGCGACGGCGAGTTTCTGCTCCAACGCCGCGTTGATCGCGAGCTTCAGCGCCAAGGCGGACTTGCCTGCGCCCGGCCGCGCCGCCAGCACCATCAGGTCCGCCGGACGCACGCCGCCGTTGAGCTGTTCGTCCAGGTCGAGAAAGCCGGTTCGGGTCGGCGCTCCTTGCGCGTCGGGGTCGGTGGGCAGCGGAAACGCACTGGGCAGAATGTCATGCAGCAGCGTGAAATCACGCCGCCGGTCCGCGCCGCGGACGCTGAACAGCAGTTCCATCGCGCGGGTCAGCGACTCGCCGACGTCGGGGCTGGCGTCGTAGCCGATTTCCCCAATCCGACCGGCGACGCTGATCACATCGCGATAGGTCGCGGCCCGCTGCACGAGCTCGGCATACTGCTCGGCGCCCACGGTGGAGGGGAGATCGAGGACGAGCTGATTGAGGTAGGGGTGGCCACCCGCTTCTTGCAAACGTCCCTGCGCCTGCAGCTCAGCCGCCACAGTGATTTGGTCGATTTCCTCACTGCGATCGAACAACCGCTCGGCCGCGGCGAAGATCGCCCGGTGACGCGGATCGAAGAAGTCGCCAGCATCCAATGCCCCGGCGATCCGGTTATAGACGCCCTCGGCCGCGAGGATGGCGCCCAGTACCGCCGCTTCCGCGGCCTGGTCCTGCGGCAACCCAGTGGCGCCGCCAGCGGACCTGGAGGCCGCTGGACCACCGTTGAGCAGATCGTCGTAGGCAGGGTCGCTAGTCGTCACGGCCGCCGCCTCGACTCGATGCGGCGGCCGTCAGCTCACTGACCAGAAGCGTCAGGCTTCGACCGTCTCCACGGATTCTGCAGCTTCCGCGCCAGCCACCTGCTCGTCCGACTCGTCCGACTCTGGATCGGCCGCCAGGACTTCGTCGAAACTCAGGTCGATGCTGTCGGGGTCCGCTTCGACCAGGACACGCACTTCGGCCGAGACGTTGCGGGTCAGGCGCACACGCACGTCGACCGCGCCCAGCTCGCGCAGCGACTGCGGCAGCAGCACTTGGCGATGTTCGATCACCGCACCGTCCTCCGCCGTCGCGGCAATCTCGGTCAGGCGTTCGGCGATGTCGCGCGCGGTGATCGAGCCGAACAAGCGTCCCTGCTCGCCGACCCGCGCCTGGAACGTGAGCTCCGCGCCGGCGATCGACTTCGCGACTGGCGTGGCTTCGCCGTCCAGCTTCTCCTGCCGGATCGCGTCGGCTTGGGCGAGCCGCTCCGCGCGCACCAGATTGTTGCGGGACGTGGGACCGGCCAGACCGCGCGGCAACAGGTAGTTGCGCGCGAAGCCGTTCTTCACTTCCTTGATCTCGCCCGCCAACGCGGTCCCCTCGACTTCTTCGAAGAACACAACCTTCATCAGTCAGCTCCGCTCGATCCATCGACGCTACCTCCTCACGATACCGACCACGGGCGCACAGCCCAACCCATCCCGATACACGCGAGACGTTCTCATTATAGAACATACATACTGTGGCTATAATCCGGCCGCGCTATCGGCAGTCCCGGGCGACGCCAATGCCTGTGGACGCACCTCGACCGAGCCTCCCCCCGCAAGCGAATTGCTCAGCAGTCGAATCACCTGTTCGTTCGCCTGCACCATCCACTCGTCCGAGCAGACCATGAGCTGTTCCCGCTCCCCCTGGCGAATGCGCAGGAAAATGCGGTCAGCACCTGGGTGAATCATTTTTGCCGAGTCGAGTCCACCCTGGAGCTGTTCAACGAGCTGCAAATCGGAGGACTCTTCGCCGGACTCTTCGATGGTGATCCACAGCTCGAGGGGCGCAGCCGTGTCGGCGGGGATGGGCGCGTCGGCGGACACGATGGACGGCGGCGCGGCGGGCACGGCGGCAGGCGTGGGAACAGTGGCCGCCGCCACAGGCGGCACAGCGGCGTCGGCAGCGCCGCTCAGCGGTTCGCGCGGTTGGTCCATCCAGGGCGGGGGCGGCGCCTGCTTGATGGGGGGCGGCGCCGGCGCTTGCGCCAACTGGTGGTTTGACACGGGTGGCGCTGACGGCGCGGTGTCGGCCGATTGTGGGTTCCAGGCCTCCACCGAGTCCACCGCCAGGGTCAGCCGATCCGCCCGCATTCGGATGCTGACGGTCGCGGCAACGATCTGGTTGGGCTGCCAGATCTCCTTGGTTGCGGCCCACTGATCCGGCCAGACGGTGACTTCGGCCGTCCCGGAGAGGTCCTCCAGCAGGACTGCGGCAAATGGATCACCCTTGCGCGTGGTGAGCTGACGTATGCTGCCGACCAGCCCAGCAACTGTTTGCGTATTGCCCGCCATGTCCTCGGTCAATTCGGCGATCTGGGCGTTGACCCGATCGTCCAGTGCGCGGGCCGCCTGCTGCAGGGGATGCTCTGAGACATACGCGCCCAACAGCTCACGCTCCCAGTTGAGCTGCTCATGCCGGGTCGCCTCGTGGCCCTCATCCAATTCGACGTGGGGCGTCGGAGTCTCCACCTCAACACCGAAGATGTCGAACATCGACGACTGCCCGCTGTCGCGCAACTCCTGCGCGCGTCGGGCTTGTTTGATGATGCTCTCGGCAGCGGCGACGATCGCGCCGCGCTCCGCGATGTTGTCGAAGGCGCCCGCCTTGGCCAGGTTTTCCAGCGCGCGGCGATTCATCGATTTCGCATGCAGGCGCTCGGAGAGCTCGGCGACAGTCGTGATGGGGCCGTGCTCGAAGCGCTCGGTGATCAGCGGCTCCACCGCACTGCGGCCGACGCCTTTGATCGTCCCCAGCCCGAAGCGGATGGCTGAGCGGCCGTCGGCCATCTGTTCCAGGCTGAAGGTCGCCTCCGAGCGGTTGACGTCGGGGAGCAGCAGGGGGATGCCGAGTCGGCTGCATTCCGCCGCGGCCTCACGCACGCGCTCGGCGTTGCCGGCGGCCGCGCGCAGCACCGCGGCCATGTAGGGCGCGGGATGGTTCGCCTTGAACCACGCCGTCTGGTAGGCGATCGCCGCATACGACACTGCATGGCCCTTGTTGAAGGCGTAGCCGGCGAAGGGTTCGATCAGCTCCCAGACGGTCTGGGCATCCTGTTCGCTGTAGCGGTTGGCGATGGCCCCCGCGACGAAGTGACCGCGCTCGGCCTGCATCACCTCCGTGCTCTTCTTGCCCATCGCCTTACGCATCACGTCGGCCTGGCCCAGCGTGTAGCCAGCGAACTTCTGCGAGATCTGCATGACCTGTTCCTGGTAGACGATGACGCCGTAGGTCTCATCGAGGATCTCGGCCAGGTCGTTATGGGGGTACGAAACTGGGGTCCGACCGTGCTTGCTGTCAATGAAGCGCGGAATGTGCTGCATCGGACCGGGCCGATAGAGCGCCAGCAGCGCCGCCAGATCGCGCACCGAGGTCGGCTGCAGGTCTGCGACCACGCGCCGCATTCCGCCCGATTCCAGCTGGAAGACGCCGAACGTATCTCCGCGCGCCAGCATCTCGAACGTGCGTGAGTCGCCGTCGGGCAGCGCGAGCGTGTCGATCTCGACGTTGGCATGTTCGCGGCAGAGCGCGACCGCCTCCTCCAGGATGGTCAGGTTGGCGAGACCGAGGAAGTCCATCTTCAGCAGTCCGACGGCAGCGACTTCACTCATCCCCCACTGCGTCATCGGGATCCAGGAGTCGTCCGAGGACTCGCTGGTGGGGCGTCGCAGGGGCACGTTCTCGGCCAGCGGCTCCTGCGAGATCACGACCCCGGCCGCGTGCGTGGAGACGTTGCGGACGACCCCGTTCAAACGCTGCGCATAGGAGAGCAACTCGTCGATGCTCGGATTCTCTTGGCGCGCCTGCTGCAGTTCACTGGACTGCTCGATCGCCTCTTCGACGGAGATGTTGAGCTGGTACGGCACCATCCGCGCGACGCGGTCGGTGTCCGGCAGCGGCAGACCGAGCGCGCGCCCGGTGTCTCGAATCGCCGCCTTGGCCCCCAGCGTGCCGAAGGTGATGATCTGCGCGACCCGCTCGCGCCCGTACTTCTCCGCGACGTAGCGAATCACTTCGTCGCGGCGTCGATCGGCGAAATCCATGTCGATGTCGGGCATCTCGCGACGCTCGAGATTGAGGAAGCGCTCGAAGACCAGCGAGTATTCCATCGGGTCGATGTCTGTGATCCCGAGGCAGTACAGCACCAGGCTCGCCGCCGCCGATCCGCGCACGGCGCGGGCAATCCCGTGGTCGCGGGCAAAGTGCGCGAAATCCATCACGATCAGGAAGTACTCGGCAAAGCCGGTCTCCTCGATCACATGCAGTTCGTACTGCAGCCGCTCGATGTGGGTCTGCGGCGGCTGAGAAAAGCGCTGTGCGAGTCCGGCGAAGGCGATGTCCGTGAGGTGTTCCAGCGCAGTCTTGTTCTCGGGGATCTCCGGCTGGGGCAATCGCAGACGCCCGAATTCCAGCGTGAGGTCGCAGCGCTCGGCGACGAGCTGGGTGTTGGTCACCGACTCGGGCAAGTCCGCGAACTGCTCCAACATGTACGTCTCTGAGGTGAGGTAGAAGTCCTCCCCATCGAATCGGAACCGCTTCTCGTCGCTACGGACCGCGTTGGTGCCAATGCAGAGCAGCAGGTCGTGCGCGTCGTGATCGCCCGGCTCGCAGTAGTGGGCGTCCTGCGTCGCCACGAGTGGCACACCCAGCTCCCGCGACAGCGCGACGGTGCGTTCCAGCATCGGCTCAAACTGGGGTAGCTGCTGGTGTCGTTGAATCTCGAAGTAGTAGCGGTCCGCAAAGACCTCGCGGTACCACGACACCACGCGGCGCGCCTCGTCTTCGTCACCTCGCTCCAAGGCGCGCTGTAGCTCCGACGACGGACAGCCCGACAGCACGATGATCCCATCGGAGTACTGCTGCAGCAGCTCGCGGTCGACGCGCGGACGATAGTAGAAGCCCTCCAGATGGGCTCGGGTCGAGAGCTGGATCAGGTTGCGCCAACCCACCTGGTTCTGCGCCAGCAACACCAGGTGGGTGGAACTGGAGGCCGCCTCGCGCCCAGCCGAGCGGTCGCGCCGATCGCCCGGCGCCACGTACGCCTCCATCCCCAACAGCGGCTGGATGCCGACCCGCTCGCAGGCGCGGTAGAACTCCACCGCTCCGTAGAGATTGCCATGATCGGTGATCGCCAGCGCCTGCTGGCCCAGCGACTGCGCGCGCGCCGTGAGCGCGTCAATCTTGGAGAGTCCATCCAGTTCCGAGTACTCGGTGTGGGTGTGCAGGTGAGCGAACATGCCGCGCGACGCCTCCTCGATGCTTCATGACGCACGATGCACGAAAGATCGGGCGCTGTCGAAGCGAACCCACAGCGGAAACGTGGATGGTGTGGAGAGACTGAGGGGGAGGGGCGGCGTCAGCCCTCCTCGTCGAGCTGGAAGGCGGTGTGCAGAACTCTGACCGCTTCCTCGCCGCGGTCCGCGCGGACCAGGCAGGTGATCCGAATCTCAGACGTGGTAATCAGCTCGATGTTGATCCCAGCGTGGGACAGTGAACGGAACATGGTGGCCGCGTAGCCCGGTCCCGACTGCATCCCGGTGCCGATCAACGACACCTTGACCAAGTCGTGATCGAACAGCACGTCGGCCGCGCCGAGCTCTGCCGCGAGCGGTCCGCTCAGCTCCTGCGTCTGTTCCCAGTCGTCCTGCGTGACGGTGAAGGTGAGATCAGTCAGCTGCAGATCGGACGCGTTCTGCACGATCGTGTCGACGGAGATGCCAGCGTCGGCCAGCGGGCCGAAGAGCTGCGCCGCAATGCCGGGTCGATCCGGCACGTGGCGCAGCGTGACCGACGCCACGTCGCGGTCGAGGGCGACGGTACGGACTCGATTTTCTGGCTCCATCTGGACACGCTCCCGTATCAGCGTGCCGCCGCCGGCGCCGAATTCGGCCTGCGACGACGCGACCAAGATTGGTACCTGGTACAACAACCCCAACTCGACCGCGCGCGGATGCATCACGCTGGCGCCCTGCTGCGCGGCCTCGAGCATCTCCTCCGAGGCGATGTCGCGTAGACAGCGCGCCTCGGGCACTATCCGCGGATCGGCCGTGTAGATGCCCGGCACATCGGTGTAGATCTCGACCTGCTGCGCGCCGAGCGCCGCGCCCAGCGCCACGGCCGAGGTATCGGAACCGCCGCGTCCCAGCGTCGCGTAGTCGCCCTGCGGGCTCTGGCCCTGGAAACCTGCGACCACCACGACCTTGCCGGCCGACAACTCCTGCTCCAGACGCGAGGTATCGATACTGCGGATCCGGGCGCGACCGAAGGTCTCGTCGGTGAACACGCCGGCTTGCGCGCCCGTGAGGGCGACCGCGGGGCAGTCCAGGCCCGTCAGCGCAATAGCCAGCAGCGCCGAGGAGACCATTTCGCCCGTCGCGATCAGCAGGTCGGTCTCGCGCCGTGGCGGGCGTGGGTGGACATCTCGCGCGAGCGCCAGCAGCTCATCGGTCGACTTGCCCATGGCCGAGACGACGACGGCGACGCCGTCGCCTTCAGCGGCGCGGCGAGCGATCCGCCGGGCGACATTCTGCAACCGCTCGATGGAACCAACCGAAGTGCCGCCGTACTTCTGAACGATGGTCACAAAATCTGCGCCCCAGCAGTGTCGATCTCTGAGACGAAGCCTTCACCGCTGATGCCCCGCTCGGCGGCGGCTGCGATGAAGGCTTGACGCACGGGGACAGCGTGCTCGTCGTCGGAGAGCGCCATCAGGGTGGAGCCGCCGCCAGAGAGGTAGGCGGCGTAGGCGCCCGCCGACTCGGCGGCGGCGATCAGCTCGAACATCGCAGGGAACAGCTCCGAACGCGGCGCTTGGTGCAGTCGGTCATCGACGGCGGTCTTGAGCGCATCCCAGGACCCGGTGGAGAGCGCCGCCACCAGCAACGCCGAGCGGCAGGACTGGTGCACCGCGTCGCTGCGGCTGAGCGTGTCGGGCAGCAGTCGGCGACCCTTCTTGGTCGACATCTTGAAGCTGGGCGTGAAGCCGACGAAGCGTAGTCCGTCGGCGACCGGTAGTGCGACTCGGGTGACGACCGGCCCATCCATAGCCACGATCTGGCAGCCGCCGAAGAGCGCCGGCGCCATATTGTCCGCATGGCCCTCCATCTCGGAGCCGATCTCCAGCAAGCGCGCGTCGTTGAGACGGGCGCCCAAGAGCTGGTTGGCCGCAACCAGCCCAGCGCCCCGATAGGCGGCGCTGGCGCCGAGTCCGCGTCCGAGCGGAAACTCAGCCTCCACCGCCACTGCGATCTGCTCCATCTCCGGCATCGCCAAGTCCAGCTCACGGTAGACCTCGCGGACCGCACGTCGAACGTGTCGAGACATCGGCGAGCGATCGCCTTCCTCGCCTGAGGCGATGGCGAGGGTGACAGTCGCATAACGCTGCAAGGCCACGCCGGCGGCATCGAAGCCTGTGCCGAGATTGGCGGAGGTCGCCGGCAATCGCACAGTGATCGGGCCGAGCGGCTCGATCTCGCTGCTGTCGTCTGACCATGCGGTGGCAGTCTCAGTAGGCATCCTCCATATGCTACGCCGATCGTTGGGCTTCCCGCTCTGCACGCGACTGAGGGGCGGCTGACGCGCCTACCGACGGTTGGCCAGACAGTCTGTTACGAGACGGACAGCGTCATCACGCACCGCCGATGCATCGCGCGATGCGTCGAGGACCTTGACGCGCCCGCCATCAGACTCCGCGATCGCGCGGAAGCCGGCGTTGACGCGGCTGTGAAAGGCGATGTCAGCGTCGCCGATCCGATCTGGCGTGGATCTGCGTTTGCGCGCGCGCTGCAAGCCGAGCTCCGCCGGCACGTCAAGCAGCAGCGTCAGCTGCGGCATCAGCCTTTGCGTCGCCTCAGCGTTGACGTGGCGCAGCCAGCTGAGGTCGAGGCCGCGCCCGTACCCCTGGTAGGCGAGCGTGGAATCAACGTAGCGATCGCTGAGCACCAGCGCACCGTCGGCCAGGGCGGGGCGAATCACGCGCTCCACGTGCGACGCGCGCTCCGCCAGAAACAGCCAGGTCTCTTCCCAGTCGCTGAGGGAGAGCTCGGAATACAGCAGCAATCGACGCAACTCCCTCCCGAGCGCGCTGCCGCCTGGCTCCGATGTCAGCTGCACGCGTCGCCCTGAGGCCTGCAGCGCGTCGCACAAGGCGCGGGTCAGCGTCGTCTTGCCAGCCCCATCGCCGCCTTCTACGGTGATAAACACACCGCTCTCGCCCGTACGTCCCGACGCCGACTCAGCCGGCATGGATTCGCACACGGCGGTTCGGCTCGCGACCGCGGCTGACAGAGGCCAGCGCCTGATCGCTCGCGAGCTGATGCTGGAGTTTGCGGATGTACGGATTTTGCGGGGCGAGGTCGATTGATGACTGTCGTCCAGCGTGAATCTGTGAGATAGCCGCCTCCGCCTCCGACAACGCCGCCGTGACCGCGTCGTTGGGCGACGCGCCTCGTGACAGGGCGCGCAGACTCTTCTCCATCTGCAGCACGGTGTTGTGCTTGAGCACGACGATCGGCAGCCGTTTCGACTCGGCCAGGCGCAGCTCTGGCGGGCGGCGGCGGAAAGCCGGGCGGAGGGTCATCACCACGTCCGCCTCTTCGACCCGTTCCGCAATCGATACGTTGGCCCCGGCCTCGCGGATCGACTCGCGCAAGCGCGAAATCGAGAGCCCCAGCGGGTACACCTTTTGGTGCGGCGCGGTCGCGGCCATACGCGTCCGCGCACTGACGCGGCGCCTGAGCGGACCTTCGTGCGCTGAGCCGTTCCCGAAGCTCGGCCCGCCGACGAGCCGACCACCCGTCGACAATGAGCGCTCGTGGTGTGTGTCCAGACCAAGCGATTCGAAGCCGGACCAAGTGGTCTCCGCGACGGCTGACTCGATGGCGTCAGTCGAGGTGTGGACTGCGCCCTCATCATCCACTTCACGGATTTCGGCGGCGACCGACTCGCCACGCAGCAGTGCGTCGACCGTACGGTCCAGGTCGGAGTGGACGGCGACACGGCTGAAGGACTGAATTTCGACGAGCGCCTCAAACGTCGGCGGCGCCTTACGCTCGAGTACGGACTTACGCGTTCCGCGCCGGCGGGCTTCCTCGTCCGACAGGGTCACCGTTTGGATTCCACCGATCAGGTCGACGAGCGTCGGGTTCAGCATCAGATTGGCGAGCGTGTTGCCGTGCGCGGTGGCGATCAACTGGACGCCGCGCTCGGCGATCGTCCGCGCCGCCTGCGCCTCAAGTTCCGTCCCGATCTCGTCGATCACGATGACTTCCGGCATATGGTTCTCGACCGCCTCGACCATCACCGCGTGCTGCAACTCCGGCCGCTCGACCTGCATGCGCCGGGCGCGGCCGATGCCGAGGTGGGGAATATCGCCGTCGCCGCCGATCTCGTTGGAGGTGTCAACGATCACGACGCGCTTGCCTTGTTCGGCCAGCACGCGCGCCGCTTCGCGCAGCAGCGTGGTTTTGCCCACGCCCGGACGTCCCAGCAGTAGGATCGATGCGCCGTCTGTAACGAAGTCTTCGATGACCGCGACCGAACCGGTTACGGCGCGGCCGACGCGCATGGTCAGCCCGACGATGTCGCGACGGCGGTTGCGAATGCAGGCGATCCGGTGCAGGGTGCGGGGGATGCCGGCGCGGTTGTCGGCGCCGAACTCGCCTAGCGCCGCCACGACGAGCTGGAGCTCGGCATCGGTGACCTCTGACGCCCGCAGCTCCACTTCCCCGTCGAGGTAGCGCGCGTACGGGGCGCGCCCCAGGTCGAGCACGATCTCCAACAGCGCGTCCGCATCGCTGTGTGACTCGACCTCACGTCGAATCGCCGTCGGCAGCGTCGACAGCAGCGCGTTCAGATCGTCGAGTTCGTTTGGCGCATTATCCGGCGGCATCATGACTGTACGGTCGGCGAGCGTCATAGGCTCGATCCTCCCACCTCCTGCGCAAACTGCAGCGTTCGCGTCTCGGCGTACCGCTGACAGAGTTGTACGAACCTGTGGTGCAGCCGCGTGTCGTCGGTGAGCTCGGGATGGAACGTCGTCGCCATGATCGAGCGGTGCTGCACCGCGACTGGCGCACACCCATGCTCAGCGCCAAGCCGCAGCAGAACCTCGACGCGCCTTCCCACCGAGCGAATGCGTGGCGCGCGGATGAAGACCGCCCGCAGCGGGCCGCCAGCAAACCCAACTGGATCGAGCCCAGCCGGATCGAGCTCCGCCTCGAAGGAGTCGATCTGGCGGCCGTAGGCGTTGCGTTCGATCTCCATCGGCAGCAGATGCAGCGCCGGGCGATCCAGCGTCACGATCCGTTCAGCCAGCAAGATCGCGCCAGCGCACGTGCCCCAGATTGGCAACCCAGCGCGGCCGAGCCTGATGATCGGATCGCGCAGGCCATAGGCCATCAGCAGTCGGGCGATGGTCGTGCTCTCACCACCTGGCAAGATCAACCCGTCGATCTGCGCCAGCTGCTCGACCGTACGAACCTCCACTGGCGCGGCACCAACACGCTGCAGCGCGTCGGCGTGCTCAGCGAAATCTCCCTGCAGCGCCAGCACCCCCACCTGGACGCCGGATGCATGCTGTCCGTCCGTTGTCTTCTCCGTTGTGCGCGCCGCAGTACTCACCGGCGTGTCACCAACCTCGTTTCGCCAGACGCTCAGCTTCCGGGATATCAGCCAATTCGATTCCCGACATCGCCTGCGGCAGCTTCGTGGAGATTTCGGCCAGCACCGCGTCGTCTTCATAATGGGTCACAGCACGGACGATGGCATTGGCCATGCGGGGCGGATCCTCCGACTTGAAAATGCCGCTGCCGACGAACACACCATCGGCGCCGAGCCGCATCATCAGCGCAGCGTCGGCCGGCGTCGCGACGCCGCCGGCGGCGAAGTTGACAACGGGCAGGCGACCCATCTCGCGGGTCTGGCGGACGAGTTCGACCGGCGCGCCAATGTCGCGGGCGAACGAAACCAATTCTTCGTCGCCCATGTGCTGTAGCGCACGGACCGCACCCTGCACTGAGCGCATGTGGCGCACCGCCTCGACGATGTTGCCGGTGCCGGCCTCGCCTTTGGTGCGAATCATCGCCGCACCCTCCGCGATGCGGCGCAGCGCCTCGCCCAGGTCACGACAGCCGCAGACGAACGGCACGGCGAACTCGTGCTTGTTGATGTGGAAGGACTCGTCGGCCGGGGTGAGCACCTCCGATTCGTCAACGTAATCAACGCCGAGCGCTTCGAGAATGGAAGCCTCGACGAAGTGGCCGATCCGCACTTTCGCCATCACTGGGATCGAGACGGCGTCGATGATGCCGCGAATCAGCGATGGGTCGGACATACGAGCGACGCCACCGGTCGCGCGGATATCAGCAGGAACACGCTCCAGGGCCATCACTGAGCAAGCCCCGGCCTCTTCCGCAATGCGCGCGTGCTCGGGCGTGACCACATCCATGATCACGCCGCCCTTGAGCATCTGCGCGAGCCCCGCCTTGAGCGTTTGCGTTGCCGTCTCTACGACCATCTAGAGCCCTCCCTCTCATACCCTGACGCAGTCAGTCTACGCGCTGTCGCTGGAACTAGCCGCGGCGCTGGCTTGTGCCCGCATGGATCTCCGTATGGACTCCGCATCGATCACGGGGTCAACGTCACAACCGCTTCCAGTTCGTCCACTTCGGCGGCGCCGGCCATCAGATAGGAAAGCGACTCGAGCGTCAGCGTCTCGCTGCGCCGGTCGTCGATCAACCGCCCACGTTGGAACACCAGGAACCGATCACCGACCCAGAAAGCGTGCTGCGGCTTCGGGGTGACCAGGATGACGCAGGTGCCACGCTGCGCCGCGCGCCGAATTAATCGCAGCACCGCGCCGGACTGCCGCAAACCCAGCGCCGAGGTCGGCTCGTCGAGGATCAACACCCGCGCGCCGAAGTAGAGCGCCCGGCTGATGGCCAGCGCCTGACGCTCGCCGCCGGACATCGTGTGCGCGGCGCGCTCGAGATCGCCCAGATCCGCGCCCAGCTTTTCGATCTCGGACTGCATCGTACGCTTGGCATAGCCAACGTCGAAGCGTTGGAACACGCCCCAACCCTTGACCGGCTCAGCACCCATGAAGAAGTTGCGCCAGAGCGACATCAAGGGCACAATCGCGAGGTCCTGGTAGACCGCGATGATCCCCTGCGCCCGCGCCGCTCGAGGTGAAGAGAACTCGGTCGGAACGCCGTCGAGCAGGATCGCTCCAGCGCTCGGACGAATCAGCCCGCAGAGCATCTTGATGAAGACCGATTTACCAGCGCCGTTGTCACCGACGACGCAGGTCACTTCACCCGCATTCAACCGCACATCGACATCTTCGAGCGCCACCACGGGACCGAAGCGCCGCCCCAAGCCGCGCGTCTCCAGCACCGGGACATCTGCAGACCCGTCGCCCGGCACGTGGACCGGCGCGCCAGCGCCTTGAGCAGTAGGTGTCGTCGCTGCGTCTAAGCTCATGCCCGCCCCAACTCCTTCCCTCTGCCTGCCCGCGCGCCCGCCCGGACAGACGGACGGATCTAGCGGGACCTGGTGGTACGCACACGTTCGCCGACCACGTGGTTGATCAGCGTGGCGACCAACAGCAGCACGCCAAGAAAGGCCCAGCGCCAGTCCGAGTTCCAGCCGGCGTGTGGAATCCCGACGAACGCGATGCCCCAGATGAGCGCGCCGATCGCGGGCCCGACCGCCGATCCGTACCCGCCGGCCATGCGGCAACCGCCGACCACAGCGGCGATGATGTAAAAGAACTCCGCACCGACGCCCTGCCCCGCCTGCACCGAGGTATAGCGCACGGCGTTGCTGACGCCAACGAACCAGGCCGCGCTGGCCGTCAACATGTAGAGGCCGATCTTCGTGGCGTCGACCGGTACGCCGACCGCGCGAGCGGCGTCGCGGTCGCCGCCGGTCGCAAAAATCCAGTTGCCGATCTTGGTGCGCCACAGCACCCAGGTGGCGACGACGGCGAACGCGCCCCACCAGAGCAACGAGATGCGAAAGTCCTCGGGCGCTGTCCCGAACACCGTCGCCACGATGGCGTGCATGGAATCGTAGCCGGCGGCGCTGTCGACGTCTTCGATCAGCGCATCGCCTGTGAAGTACTTGCTCAGCGCGACGTTGGCGCCGCGCAACCCGAAAAACGTGCCCAACGTGATCACGAACGAGTGCATCCCCGTTTTGACCACGAGCACGCCGTTCCAGACCCCGATCGCCAGGCAGACCAACAGCGACAGCAACGCCGCCAGCCACAGGTTCATGCCCCACTCAGTGGCCATCACGCCGAGCAGCGCCCCGGCCGTACCGACCATGACGCCGAGCGAGAGATCAATCTCACCGCCAATCATCAGCAGCCCCACAGCGATGGCGATGATCCCGAGCGGCCAGGCGCTGTCCAGTACGCGGGCGAGTGTGTCAACCTCGAGCATGGCGCCCGAGCTGGCGATGCTGAAGAAGATGAATAGCAGCGAGGCAGCGACTACAGACCCCAACTCGGGTCGCAGGATGGCGGTACGCATCCGCTGCCGATTCCGCGCCAGCACTGCCCCTTGCATACCGGACACCGCCGCTCTCCCGCTGCTGCCGCCCGCCTGGGACATCTGCCCAACTCGCTATGCGCTATATGGCAGGCTACTGTGCTTCGTCGCTTGGTCGCGCCGCCGATGCCCGCACGAGGTGCACGTTGGCGCTGTCGACAAAACCTGGCCCGAGCAGAATGCCGCTGCCGGCGATCCATTGCAGCATCGCATCAGCCAGTTCGTCTCCCTGCTCGTAGCGCTGGCTCACCTGGGCATACTGCTCCAGTCGGGCGTAGGCGACCGGCAGATAGCCCTGTAGATATGGCTGCTGATCTACCGCAAACGCCACGCGGCCCTCCTCAATCGCGGTCAACACCTCTGCGCTAATCTCAAACACCGCATGCACGATCGTGCGGTCGCTGGGGCTCTGGGCGCGCGCCTGCGCGATCCCCTCCGTGGTCGCCGTCATCACCGAGGTCGTCATCGTCAGGACCGCGTCGATGCTCTGGTCGGCGATGAGGGCTGCTTCGATGATCTCCGTGACCCTTGGATCTGCAGGATCGATCGCCAGCGTGGTAACCCGCTCGAGGCGCGAACCGGCGCGCTCGCAGCGGGTCTCCAGCGCCACATTTCGCCGTTCGTGCCGGATGCAGAGGAGATGGCTGGCGCCCTGGTCCAACAGCCGATCGCCCACGGCCAACCCGGCGACCGTCTCGACCTGTCCGAAGTAGCTCGTAGCCCCGAGTTCCGTGACCAATTCAGAACCGACGTTGATCACGTAGACCGACAACCCGATCAGCGCCGCGTCAGCGACCACCTTCGAGAGCGCGTCCGGGTCCGAGAGGGAGACAACGAGCACGTCGAAGCCCTGCTGAATCGCCTCGTTGATCAGTCGCACGCGTTCGTCGGCGTTGGGGGTGGAGCGCCAGAAGAGGTTCACGTCGAACGCGCGGGCCGCGTCTGCGGCCCCGTCCTGGACATCGCGCCAGAACGGATCGCCCTCAGCGCCGTGGACGATCACCGCGACTGAGATGGGTGGGGCCAGTCCCAGTTGGAGACGTTCACGCGCCGCCTCAGCGCAGCCCACCGCCCAGAGGGCGCCCAGGAGCAGCGCCGCGAGCAGCAACAGCCTGGTGAGCGCGCGCAGCGGCATCATCAGTCCTTACCCAGCTGTGGGAAACGCCGCACGTTCGACTGGTCGACAAAGCCCGGCCCGGTCACCAGTCGCCCCGACGCGGCCCAACGCTCGAATCCCGACAGGATCCCTATGGTCGACGCGTCAGGCTCCAGCGATTGGAAGTAGGCGAAGGCGATCGGCAGAAATCCTTGTAGATAGGCCTGCTGGTCGATGGCGAACAGCACGTCGCCCGCCTCGATCGACTGGAGGATCGACGACGACACGTCAAACGTCGCGAGCTGCACTTCCGCCCCCGAGGTATCGATCGCGGCCATGGCCAGCTCGGCGATACTCGCGTTCAGCGCCAGGATGCCGTCGATGCTCGGGTCGGCCTGCAGCACAGTAGCGATCTCGCCAGTCGTCGACACGCGATCGGCGGTGCCGGTCACGGAGAGGCGCTCTAGCGATCCGCTGGCGATCTCCATCGCCAGCCCGGCGTTGGCGCAGCGCGCCTCCAGCCCCACATTACCCGCTTCGTGAATCAGGCAGAGCAGGTTCGTCACGCCGGCCGAGCTCATCCGCTCGCCAGCGGCCAGGCCGGCGACGCCGTCGGGCTGGCCGAAGTGGGTGACCGCGCCGAAGGCGCGGCCACGCTCCTCGCCCGAGTTGATCGACATCACGAGTACTCCCTGCGCGACCGCCGCGCGGATTGAATCCTCCAATGCGTCGGGATCGGCCAACGACACGATCAGCACGTCGTAACCCAGCGCGATCGCGTTGTCGACCAGCCGCACCTGTTCGTTCACGTTCCCGTCGCCGTCGTAGAAGAGCTCGATGCCGAACTCGCGCTGGGCGGCGAATGCGCCGGCGGCGACTTCGTCCCAAAATGGGTCACCGATCCCGCCATGCGTAATCATGGCCACGCGAATATCGGTCGCCGGCAGGACTCCGGTACCAGCCACGAGTGAGATATCGCGGTCGACGCGGCAGACATAGGCGCCAACCATGGCCAGCGCAATCAGGCCCGCCAAGATGGCCCAACGCACCCAGCCTTCGTAGATCAGTCGATCGATGCTGCGCATCGGCATACCCTCAGTTCCGCCCGACGGACAGACGGACAGACGGACAGACGGACGCCGCGCTAGGCTATCAACCATGCGCATTGGACTGATCTCCGACACCCACGTCCCAGAAGCCGGGACTGAACTCTGGCCCCAACTTTGGGATCGCATCCGCACGGCCGACGTGCTACTGCACGGCGGCGATATCCACGACATCGGCTTGATCGACAAGCTCGAGGAGGTTGCACCGATCTATGTCGCGCGCGGCAATGGCGACGACGGCTCGGGCGGGCGCCCCGTGCAGCCCGAAGATCCACGACTGCGGGAGGCCTGGTCCCTGGAGTTCGATGGGTTCACGTTCGGGTTGACCCATGACATGGCGCTGCCGGAATGGCCGCCCTACCGCACGGTCGAGTCGATGATGGAGCACTACTTCAGCGGCCCCAGACAGGTCGTGATACATGGCGATACGCATGTCGCCTCGATCGAGACGATTCGCGGCGTGCTGCTGATCAACCCCGGCAGCCCAATGTACCCACGCAACCTGGACACACGACTGGGCACGCTGGGGTTCATCGAGATTGAACACGGCCGGCTGCACGCTTGGCTGGAACAGCTGGATGAGGATGGCTCGCACGTCATTCGCAAGCAGCCCAAATATATCTACTAGCGCCCAGACATACACGGGCACCTCAGGGGCCATCGAGGAGCATTGCGGCTACGCGCGGGGCATGGAGACGCGGACTGCTCAACGGTGCCGCGACCAATGTTGCCGCTGCAGGGCATACGCTACGCACATGGCCGGCATCTCTGTCTTGGTTCCCTACGATCGATCGCCGGAAGCGAAGCGAGGGCTTGAGGTCGCGTTGAATCTCGCCCGCGTCGATCGGCGCAAATCACAGATTCTGCCGGTCTACGTTCTGGAAGTCGACCGGGCATATGCGCTCAGCGACCACCTTCCGCAGGAGAGCTCTCGGGCGGACGCCTGTGTCGATGAGGCGCAGGCAGCGGTCAAGAAGGCGAAAGTGTCCTGCGAGACCGTCATTCTGCACGCGCGGCACGCTGGACCGGCCATTGTGCGAGAAGCGCTGGAGCAACGGGTCGACCTGGTCGTGCTCGGCGTGTCGCACGCCAACACCGTACACAGCAGCGGCGCCCAGACCGCGCTGGCGCGAGGAGCGGGCGCCGCCATCGACCTCGGCCACACGGCCGACTACATTCTGTCGCACGCCCATTGCGAGGTGATCGTGGTGCGGGAACCGCCTAAGCCGGGGCGCACGCCACTACCCGGACGCCACGGCCAAGCGCCGCGGAGTCAGTGAATGTCCAACCCCAGACGCGCAGGGAAACGGGTCGTGATCATGGGTTGCGGGCGATTGGGCTCGACCCTCGCTGGCGAGCTGGATCAGGAAGGCCATCACGTCACTGTGATTGACATCGATCCCGCCGCCTTCAACTGGCTGGACGACGACTTCCGCGGAGACACAGTGATCGGCCAGGGCGAAGATGCTGACATCCAGCGCGCGGCCGGCGTGCCCGATGCCCAGGTGTTCCTGGCGCTGGCCAATGGCGACAATCGCAACGCGATGGCTGTGCAGGTGGCGAAACATATCCATGGCGCGCCGCGTGTCGTCGCCCGCATCTACGATCCCGAGCGGGCCGAGGTGTACCGCCAACTCGGCATCAACGTCGTCAACCCGACCACCATCCTCGACCGGATGGTCCGCGAAGTGGCCTTTGCCCCCGACCGCGCGAACCAGACAGGATGAACGCGACGTGTACATCGTCATCGTCGGTGGCGGCAAAGTCGGTCGTGGCGCGGCCCGCGACCTGATCCGGATCGGGCACGAGATCTGCATCATCGAGCGTGACTCCGACACGGCCTGGTCGATCAATCACGAGATGGGGATGGTCGCGCTCGTCGGCGACGGCGCCGAAGTCCATGTGCAGCAGGCGGCTGGCATGAACCGCGCCGACGTCGTTGTCGCATGCACTGGGCGCGACCAGGCCAACCTGGCCGTAGCCCAGACTGCTGAAATCCGCTTCGCCGCCAATAAGGTGATCGCCCGCATCAACGATCCGCGCAACGAACGCGTCTTTCGCGCGCTCGGCTTTCACAACGTCATCTCCGCAACCACCTCGATCGTCAACGCGATCGAGCAAGAAGTCCACGCGGGGATCGAGAGTCTGGCGCGGCTGACGCAGTTGGCCTCGACGTCATTCGTCCTCACCGAGCAAATCGTGCCGCCGCTCGCGGCTGCGGTCGGGCGGAATGTGCGGGAGCTCAACCTGCCGCCCGGCGCACTGCTCGTGCTGGTCGTTCGCGAAGATGAAGATGCCCGGATCCCTGGCCCACAGACGACGATCCACGCGGGCGATGTCGTCATCGCGGTGACAGAATCACAGCACGCACCGGCCTTGCGTGCGGCGCTGACCGGAGAGGGCTAGCATGGCGCGCGACCCCAACGAGATGAGCGAGACCAGCAGCACAGACCAAGCGACGCGGCGGCTTGCCTATCTCGGACCACCGGGCACCTTCACGGAACAGGCTGCGGCGCTCTACGCAGGCGGCGGGGATCACGTTAGCGCTGCGCAGTTCATCCCCTTCTCCAGCATCACCGCGTCGGCCGAGGCGGTCGCGGCGGACGCGGCGGACGTCGCCGTCGTGCCATTCGAAAACTCGCTCGCCGGTGCGGTCGGCGAGACGCACGACCTGATCATCCATCAGCTCGACCTGCAAATCTGCGACGAGCTGGTGATTCCGATCGAGCACTGCCTGATCGTCGCCCCCGACGCGGACCTCTCCGAGATCACGACGATCGTTTCGCACCCGCAGGCGCTGGGACAATGTCAGCGCTACCTCAGCCGTCGCTTCCCCGAGGCGCGCACGGAGGCGACGCTGTCGACCGCGCAGGCGGTCGCGCGCGCGGTCGAGCAGGGGGACCATACGGCAGCGATCGCGCCTCGCCGCGCGGCGCTGCTGCACGATGCACGCATCCTCGAGGTGGGGATCGAGGATGACCACCGCAACGCCACGCGCTTCGTCGTCTTGGCGCAGGAGGATCACGAGCCGACCGGCGACGACCGCTCAACGATTCTGTTCAGCACAGCCAATCGACCTGGGGCGCTGCAGCGGGCACTCGCGCGCTTCGCAGACGCCAACATCAATCTCACCAGAATCGAGTCGCGTCCCGCACGCGAGCGACTCGGCAGCTATCTCTTCCTGATTGACTGTGACGGGCATCGCACCGACCAGGCGCTCGCCGAGGCGCTCGCGCGGCTCGAGCCGGAGCTCGAGCGGCTGCGCATCATCGGCAGCTATCCCCGGGCCCCACGCCCCTGACCGTGACCGTGACGTTAACCCTGACGCTGTGCTGAAGCCTGGAACTGATGCCTGAGATTCCTGAACTCGCACACATTGCCCGCGTGCTCACTGAGCGCCTCTCGGGGCGGCCGATCACGCTGGTCGACATCCAGCGGCCGATCGTGATTCGGCTGCCGCGCGAGGACTTCGAGGCAGGAGTGCTGGGCGCGAACATCGAGCACGTCGAGCGCCGCGGCAAGTTCCTGCTCTGGCACACCGATCGCAGCAGTGTGCTAGCGGTCAATCCGATGCTGAACGGACGCTTTCAGTGGATCTCAGGCCCAGACGGTACGGCCAAGGCGCACGCCCGGACCTGCTTCACGCTCCAGTTCAACGACACCTGCGGAGCGTTCGGTCTGCGTTACATCGACGAACGTATGCTCGGCAAGGTCTACCTCGTCGACCGCGACGCGCTCGGCCAGGTGCCGGTGCTGAACGAGCAAGGACCCGACGCGCTCGACCCGACGCTCACGCTGGAGGTCTTCCTGGCGCGACTCAAGCGCTACCGTGGCCAGGTCAAGAACACACTCACCAACGCGAAGTTCATCGCTGGCATCGGCAATGCCTACTCCGACGAGATCCTGTTCGAGGCGGGCATCCACCCGTTCACCAAGATTTCGACGCTCGACGCTGCGCGCCGACAGCGACTCTATGAGGCGATGCGTGACACGTTGGCCTGGGCCTCAGCGTTGGCGGCGGACGAGATCGGCGAGCAGATCGACCGCAAGCCACGAGACTTTCTGCGCGTCCATCGGCAGGGCGGCGCATCCTGTCCACGCTGCAGCGCGGCGATCTCCGAAGTGGCGCCCAACCGGCGCGTGACCTCGTTCTGTCGCGCCTGTCAACCGATCTGACCGCTGCGCAAGGAGTGTCAGTGGGGCAACAGCGCGCGCTCTGCGCCGGAAATAAAGGGCGCCCAGCCGGGCTGGCTCTCGAGGTACTGGCCGAACAGACTGGCGGATGTGACGCTCGGTCGGCGGGGCTCCGTGCGGAGCGTCATCCGCGCCTCACGCGGGGTGCGGCCAGCCTTGCGGTGGTTGCAGCCGCGGCAAGCCGAGACCAGATTCTCCCATGAATGCGCTCCGCCGCGAAAGCGCGGAACGACATGGTCGAGCGTCAGCTCCTTGAACGTCGTTCGGCGTCCGCAGTACTGGCAGACGAAGCGATCGCGGATGAAGACCTCACGCCGCGACAAGCGCATGACCGGGCGCGGTCGGCGGATGAAGTAGACCATCCGAATCACTGAGGGCACATCGTGTTCGCCGCTGACGCTGCGCAGCAGCGCCTTCGCGCGGTCCAGTCGGTCGATCACCTCAGCCTTGCCACGCGCGACCAGGACGACCGCCCGCCGCACGTTGCAAACGTGCAACGGCTCATAGTTCTGATTCAAGACCAGGACCGACCTGTGCAGGACCGACATGATGCCGAAGCGATCGTACCATCGCAGCCAGGTGCTGATTAGGCGCTGATGATGAGCGCGACGTTATCCGCCGCCACGCGGACCCGGGATCTGCTCGACACTGTCGCGCAAGGCTTCGACCTCAGCGACGAACCCCTGGATCGCGAGGTCGAACTCCGCGGGCAGCAGCGCACGTACGACTGGGACGTTGTCGAGCATCCGCCAGCCGACTAGCGACTCACCGATCGCGCCGTGCGCGTCGTCAAGTCCAGCCAGGACGACGATTGCAATGATCGCCTGCACCAGCAGCAGCCCAAACAGCACGCCGAAGATGCCGCCAGCCGCGCGGTCGGCCCAGCCCAGCAGCAGCAGGGACGCGATTCCTTTGAGCAATGTCCCGAGGACATAGCCTCCCAGGGAAACCAAGGCAAGGATCACGACGAAACTGATCGCCCGCATCATTCCGCTCGGGGCGTCGTCGATGGCCAGATCGATGAGGACGCGAGCGTGGTACGTCCCCGCCAGCAGGACCCCAACCACGACGGCCACCAAGGCGACCGCGGCGCGCAGAATCCCCAACCGCCAACCCCAGAGGCCGACCGCCAGCGCCAGACCCAGGATGCCCAGGTCAATCCAGTTCAACCCCAAGACCAGCGCAGAATGGTCCACATGAGCCACTGTACATAGGAGCGCCTCACCGTCCTGCTGACGCGCACCCTGCTGACGCGCGATGAACGATCAGGTGATGTAGCGGGTGATGGTCGGCGACTCTGCAGCAGCGCGGCTCGGTTCAGCGCCCGTCAGCAAGCCGAGTTTGGCCATCGAGGCGAAGTCGGAGCGGGCCACGATGACGTGATCGAGCAAGTCGATGCCCATGGTCTGCGCCGAGTAGGCAAGCTCAGCCGTCAAATCTTGATCTGCGCGCGACGGCGTCGGCGAACCGGATGGATGGTTATGCACGAGAATCATCGCCGGGCCTTGATGGATGATGACCGGCCGCAAGAGTTCCGCGACTCGCACCGAGGCGCCGTGCACCATGCCTTTGTAGAGCCGCTCCTCACGAACCAGGCGGTGCTGCTGATCGAGTACCAAGACCCAGACCTCCTCCTGGAGCAGGTCGCCCAACAGGCCGCGGTAGCGGCGAAACACCTGTTCGGAGGAATGAAACGCCTCGCGGGCCTCCCATTGGTCGTCGGCCAGGCCGCGCGCGGCGAGCTCAACCGCGGCCTTGATGCGAGTCACCTTCGCTTCGCCGAGTCCCGAGACGTTCATCAACTCGCGCACGTCGGAGCGCAGCAATCCGACCAGTCCACGCTCTTCCAGCAGGCGCGTCGAGATGTCGAGCACGTTCTCGCCCTGCCGACCGGAGCTCAGCAGGATCGCCAGCAGTTCCGCATTCGAGAGCGCGTCAGCGCCCTTGCGCAAGAGCCGTTCGCGCGGTCGATCGGCGGGGTCCAGATCAGCAATGCGGCGTCCGTGCTTGGGGATGCTGGGTTCGGGGGCGCTGGAGATCGGTTCGCTGAGGGCTGCACCGGCTACCTGCTGTGCGCGTTCAGCATCCTCCCTGGCCCAGTCCGCCTCCAGCGCAGCGACGAAGTCCTGCTCCTTCGTCAAGCGGGCGTCCCGGAGTCGTCTCGGCTGTTGCCGAAAGTGGGCAGCTCGACGCGCTCGCGCGCTTGCGTGGCCTCCGCTGCGCGTTCGCGGCGACGCTGCTCCCGGGCCTGCTCGGCGTCGGCATCAGCATCATCGCCCTCGCTATCGCTGGGGCGTTCATCCTCGCCCAGCGGCCGCCAGGCGACCACCGCGTTGGTGTGGGGATAGTGGCGCAGATAGACCCAGCCACCGGGCTCAGGCATTTCTTCAAACATCAGCCGCGGCACACGGAAGACGCGCCGCGCGACCAGGACGTAGTGCGCGCGGAAGAAGATCAGCAGATCAAACTTGCGCCACTTGCGCGCCACCTGGCCGGCGGTTTCGATCGGCTCGGTGAACCAGTCTCGGAAGGCGGAGAGGGCGGAGAAGCCCGACAGCAGTCCGATCAGCGCACACAACGAGAAGCCAAACCAGGCGCCGCCGTTGCCCCCGAGCGCGTCGACCATCATGTAGACGGCGCCCGCAGTGAGCAGTGCGAAGACGGGGGTCCAGATCGCCATCGAGCGCAAGATGCTACGTCGGGCGCGATCCGAGTCAGGCGCCTGCGTGCCGATCAGCTGGTCGAACCTATCCGCCGCCACGACCACTCTTCCCGTTGTCCGCGGTTAGCGGCGATTCATCTGCGGCCACGACGGCGCTCTCTACGGCCGTATTCCGTAGCGGAATCCAGATCCACTCACCGCTGATGAGGACGGTGTCGGCTTCAAGATAGCGATTCCAGGCGATCAGATCTGCCACCGATACGCCGTGGTTCGCAGCGATGTGCAGCAGCGAGTCGCCGCGCTGCACCTGGTACCGCTGCAGTGCGGGCGGCCGTGCTGGTTCATTGCGATCGAGTTGGCTGGACATGATCCCGGTCTGCGACGGGGCGACGGCAAACTCCGCCGCCAATCCCGTTTCGCCCAACGTCTGGGCAACGGGGCTGTCAGCAGAGGAGCCGGACTGGATCTGCTCGCCCAGCATTGCGACCGCTGGAGATCTATCTGCAGTATCCGACGGGCTGTGCAGCGCTGCGACGAGTACGACAGCGAGGCTGACGGCGACTGCGCAGATCAATTCCAGCCGACGAACGCCGTACGACCGCGGTCGGCGAGCACTGTCTGACGCCAGAATGTTGGACGCCATCAAACCGCCAGGAGACCAACAGCAGTGGTCGCAGCTGGAAAAGTTCGCGAGCGGTGTAACCCAAGCGTCATCATGGCGTGACCACATAGCAGAATGCTCGGACAGCGTAGCAGTGCGGCTTGCCTGGCACACGGAATATCCATAGCAAAACGCACGTACAGTGATACCAGTAGTACGTCTGAGCTTCTGTCAACTCCCTCTGGGATAGTACAGCTGCTGAAGCGCTCGGGGCAGCCGCTGACAACGCGCCCCGAGTCGCACCCTCGAAGCGCCAGCCCGGCCTGCAGTCTGGTCGCTAACGTTACTTGATCTCGACGGTGGCACCAGCCTCTTCGAGCGAGGCCTTGATTTGGTCGGCCTCCTCCTTGGAGAGGGCCTCCTTGACCGTCTGTGGCGCGGACTCGACGAATTCCTTCGCTTCGCGCAGACCCAGATCAGTGACGGCGCGCACGGCCTTGATCACGTTGATCTTCTTCTCGCCGAAGGCTTGCAGCACCACATCGAATTCGGTCTGCTCCTCGACTTCTTCCGCAGCGGGCGCCGCGCCGTCGGCGCCCACGACCGCCATCGCAACGGGCGCGGCGGCAGTCACGCCGAACTCATCCTCGATCCGCTTCACCAGGTCACGCGCCTCGAGGATGGTCATCGCGCTGATCAGCTCGAATGCTTCGTCAACTTTCGACATGTTGGTCTCCACTCCAGCCCGGTCCTGTGACCGGTGGTCTGCGTTGCGTTCCGCCGCTTACCGTTCCGCCACTTACGAGGCGGCGGTTTCAGCCTGATCCATTTGTTCCGCCCGCGCCTCGACGATCGCGGCAACATCACGGAAGACAGCGCTCAGCGCGCCCGCGAGTCCAGAGACGGGGCTGTTCAGCCCACCGGCGATCTTGGCCATCAGTTGGGGACGGCTGGGAACATCAGCCAGTGCGGCGATCTGGTCACCGCCTTGCAGCTGGCCCTCGACGTACACGCCATAGATCGGCAGATCGAGCCGCGCGGCGCTGGTATATCTCTGCAACGCCTTGGGCGCCTCGGTCAGATCGCCGAAGCCAAACAGCAGCGCCGTCGCTTCCTGTGCGAGATCGGCGGCGGCGGCTTCGCCTGCACCCTCGGCGGCCCGCCGCCAGAGCGTGTTTTTGATCACGCGCAGCTCGGTCTCCGGCGCTTCCGCATAGATCCCGCGACGCAGCCGCTGCATGTCGCGAACTGAGATCCCGCGATAGTCAAATCCGATGGTGATCGAGGCGCGGCTCAGACGCTCCTCGAGTAGGGCGACCTGCGCGCGCTTACGCTCCGTTGCCATAACACCCCCGCCGGCGTCACCGGTCTGCTGCAATCAGTCTGGCCGCACGTCCACCGCCCCAGCCCCATGATCACCAGACGTGACAACCGCGACGCAGCCACGCGCTACGCGCGAACCGCGGGAGGTTGCTGCCTGCGCTGGGTCTCTTCGGCGACCGTTGTGAACGGTCGCGCCAGCGGTCTTGGGCGGCACGGACACCTGCTCTGTGTTTCAGCCTAATGCACAACGCAGACTCGTGGCAGTCGCGCCCGTGTCAGTCAATCTTGAGCGCGAGCGTCGCCTGTGGCTCCAGCTTGACGCCCGGCCCCATCGAGGGCGCGATATTGAGGGAGCGGATGTAGCTCCCTTTCGCCCCCGACGGCTTCGATTTGACGATCTCGGACACCATCGTGGCGAGGTTGTCGAGCAGCTGTTCTGCGTCGAAACTCGCCTTGCCGAGCGGAACGTGCACCGACGCCTCGCGGTCGGTGCGGAACTCGACCCGGCCGGCCTTGGCCTCCGCCACAGCCTTGGCGACGTTATTGCGGTCGACGACGGTGCCGGCGCGGGGGTTCGGCATCAACCCACGCGGACCCAGCACGCGACCGAGTCGCCCCACCCTGCCCATCAGCTCGCGCTGCGCGACGGCGACGTCGAAATCGGTGAAGCCGTCCTGGACCCGCTGGATCAAGTCATCGGAACCGACGATCTCAGCGCCCGCCTCGGTCGCGGCCGCGGCCGCGTCGCCGTCGGCAAAGACGGCCACGCGGACTTCCTTGCCCAACCCATGCGGCAACCGCGCCGTACCGCGCAGCTGCTGATCGGCGTGGCGAACATCAAGCCCGGTGCGGATGTGCAGCTCCACTGTCTCGTCAAAATTCGCTGTTGCCAGCTGCTTGATCAGCTTGACGGCGTCAGCCGGCGGATAGTGGGTGTCCTTGCTGTATGCGGCGATCGCGCTGCGATAGCGCTTGCCTCGCTTGGACATGGTTCAGGCCTCGACTTCCACGCCCATTGAGCGCGCCGTGCCAGCGACCATCTTCATGGCCGCTTCGACGTCGTTCGCGTTCAGGTCGGGCATTTTTTGTTCAGCAATCTGCCGAACTTGTTCGGCGGTGATCGATCCAGCCACCTCGCGGCGCGGCTCCGCCGCGCCTTTTTCCAACCCTGCCGCCCGCCGGATCAAGTCCGACGCCGGCGGCGTCTTCAACTCGAACGTGAAGGAGCGATCTTCGTAGATCGTAATCTGGACGGGGATCAGCTCGCCCGCGCTGGAAGCGGTGCGCTCGTTATAACTCTTGACGAACTCCATAATCCCAACGCCATGCTGACCAAGCGCCGGGCCGACCGGCGGGGCCGGGCTCGCCTTGCCCGCCTCTAGCTGCAGCGTCAACACTGCTCGAACTCGCTTCGCCATGCAACAGCTCCCTCTACAGCGCCCAACCGTCCGACGACGCGTTCGCGCAAACGCTCAGCGTACGGCGTCTCGTTTACTGCTTCTCCACCTGGTCAAAGTCGAGCTCCAACGGCGTTTCCCGACCGAACATCGAGATCCGCACTCGCACCTTGCCCTTCTCGATGTTGATCTCCTCCACCTCGGCGATCATGTCGAGGAAGGGGCCATCGGTCAGGCGAACCGCATCGCTCACCGCGAAGCCGACGCGAATCTGCGGTTCGTCAACCTGGGTCTGGCCGATGATCTTGGCAATCGCCTCAGGCGACAGCGGTCTCGGACGATCGCGCTGATCCTCTCGCGAACCGACAAACCCGGTCACACCCGGCGTCCCGTTGACCACGTACCAGGAGCGGTCCGGCAGCTCGCCGGTGTCTGAATCGAGCCGAATCTGGACCAGGACATAGCCAGGCAGGATTTTGCGCTCGACTTCGCGCCGACGGCCGCCCTTGATTTCGACTTCCTGCTGCGTGGGGACGAGCACCACGCGCCGGACGTCCTTGATCTCGCCACGGCGTGGAGGACCCATCGCCGCCTGTTGTGGATTCAGCCCCACGAAAAAGTCGTCTGCCTCCATACTCTCGATCCGCGCGTCCAGATCATCGCGCACCTTGTACTCGTACTCGGAGTACGTGTTGATCGCAAACCAGGCGGCGTTCTCTTCCTGGACGTTTTCGAGCGCTGGTGTTTCGTCCGCTTCCTCCGCCTCCGGCTGGTCGCTGCGCAGGAAGGAGGCGATTGGCGTCGCCTCCCGCTCAACCGGGCGGTCCAGGCCCAGCTCAATCAGCGCTTCGGCCGCTGCGGTGTCGACTTCCTGCTCTGGCGGACGCTCTTCGGTCTCGATGCCGAAGGCCCGCGCCGCGGCCAGCACATCTTGCAGCTCGCGCTCGGCCGCGGTTAACCCGCGTGGCGCGAACCCGCTGTCGGCGGGCGGCGTCGGTTCCAACTCGTGCGTGTCATGTGGAGTCGTCATCAGGGCAGCAGCGCCTCCTCAACGACGCGGTTGAGGCCGAAGTCGATCACGCCCAGGAAGATCCCTACGGCGATCGCGACCACCAGCACCACCACCGTCAAATTTGCGGTCTCCTGTCGCGAGGGCCAGACGACCTTCCGTAATTCGTCGATGATCGAGAGGATCGCCCGTGGATGGGTGAGCCGGTAGAGCAGGCTTTGGGCGCGCGGCGCGTCTGCGGTGGTGGGACGCGAGGCCGCGATCTCGCGGCGTGGGCGGGCCGGCAGCGCCGCGGCTTCGGGCGGCGGCTCGAACGCGCTCTCAGCTGCCGCGGCGCCCGACTCGAGCGGCTCAGTAGCGCGTGGCCGTGTCGGGCGAGGCGTCGCGGAAGTTGCGCGCGCCTGGCCACCGCGACGGTTGCGACGTCGCCGATTATCTCGCGATCGGGCCACGCTTCACCGCGTCTCTCGGTACGCCCGCCGCTGACGGCAGTGCGGGCAATACTTGGTCAGCTCCAGACGGTCGGCATCATTGCGACGATTCTTCGTCGTATGATACGTGTGCGACTGGCATTCGCGGCAGCGCAGCGTGATGAACACGCGGTCGCCTTTTGCCATGGCCAGGTTCCCTCTCGAGCGGCCACTGCAGCCGCATGCCTGTCTCTCATCTTTGCACGAAGATGGGCTGGAGCGCTATGCCATAGGTCTTCTCGCTGCCTGGTTGCTGCTGCGTGTGGCGACTGGTACGCGCGGTTGCGCGCGTTGGTCTATTCGATGATCCGGCTGACCGCCCCGGCGCCGACCGTGCGGCCGCCCTCGCGAATCGCGAAGCGCAGCCCCTCCTCCAGCGCAATCGGCGAAATCAGCCGCACTCGCATCTGCACGTTGTCCCCAGGCATCGCCATCTCCACACCCTCCGGCAAGCCAATCTCCCCCGTCACGTCCGTCGTCCGGATGTAAAACTGCGGCCGATAGCCAGGAAAAAATGGACTATGCCGTCCACCCTCCTCCTTCGACAGGATATACACCTCCGCGTCGAACGCCGTGTGCGGCGTAATCGACCCCGGCGCCGACAGCACCTGCCCTCGCGCTATCTCCTCCCGATCAATCCCCCGCAACAGACACCCCACATTATCCCCCGCCTCACCCGTCGACAGCGTCTTCTTGAACATCTCCACCCCCGTCACCACCGTCCGCCGCGTCTCCTTCACCCCCACTATCTCAATCTCCTCCCCCGCATGCACCACCCCTCGCTCGATCCGCCCCGTCGCCACCGTGCCCCGCCCCTTGATCCCAAACACATCCTCCACCGGCATCAAAAATGGCTGCTCCACCGGCCGCGGCGGCGTCGGCACGTACTCGTCCACCGCACCCATCAACTCCACAATCGACCCATACTCCTCCGCCGTCATCTCCCCCGAACTAGACTCCAGCGCCGACAGCGCCGAACCTCGCACCACCGGGATCTCGTCCCCAGGAAACTCATAATCACTCAGCAGCTCCCGAACCTCCAGCTCCACCAAGTCCAGCAGCTCCTCGTCCTCCATCTGATCTACCTTGTTCAAATACACCACCATCCGCGGTACCCCCACCTGTCGCGCCAACAAGATATGCTCCCGCGTCTGCGGCATCGGCCCGTCCGGCGCCGCCACTACCAAAATCGCCCCATCCATCTGCGCCGCGCCCGTAATCATGTTCTTGATGTAGTCCGCGTGCCCCGGCGCGTCAATGTGCGCGTAGTGCCGCGACTCCGTCTCGTACTCCACGTGCGCGATCGCTATCGTGATCCCCCGCGCCCGCTCCTCCGGCGCGTTGTCAATCGAGTCAAAACTCGCAAACGTCACCCCCTCCCCGCCCAGCGATAACACCTTCGTGATCGCCGCCGTCAGCGTCGTCTTCCCGTGATCTACATGCCCAATCGTCCCCACGTTCACGTGCGGCTTCGTCCGCTCATACATCCGTCGCGCCATCTCGGCCTCCTCTCAACGTCGCATCTACGTCTGACTCGTCGCTGTGGGCGCTACATTCGCCACGCAGCGGCGGCTGGAGCCCGCATCCAGATTTGAACTGGAGACCTCGTTCTTACCAAGAACGCGCTCTACCGACTGAGCTATGCGGGCGGGGTCGTGCGGGTAATCGGCGAGCTCCAATGCCCAGCCGCCGAGTCGGTCGTCCAGGGCGGCGGTTCACACTCAACGTTTGGTGCCGGGGGCAGGATTCGAACCTGCGAAGCCTTTCGGCGCCGGTTTTACAGACCGGTGGTATTAGCCACTCACCCACCCCGACACGCCCTTCATCTTAGCCTTATTGCACCGCTCAGTGCAGCGCCAGCCACAGCTCACACTGAGCGCCAACCGCCGATCCACACAGCCAGGAGACGCCGCCCACTCGAGCGCTCTGTTCAGCAGCACACAGATGAGGCGCGTGTCGACCAACCTAGCCCAACCCTGCCTCGCCAGCACGGGCCGAGCGACGAGCTTGGAGCCCAAGGGGGGATTCGAACCCCCAACCTGCCGATTACAAATCGGCTGCGCTGCCATTGCGCCACCTGGGCGGATCTCGATCCTAGACCCACTGGCGCTCATGGTTTTTTGCACTTGACGCAATCAATCCAGTTCGTACCCTACATCTGCACCAACTTCCTACTAAGTCCCAGTAAAGTAGGCCCCAGAATGTCCCTGACGCGCTTCTACATCGTCCTCGCCTGTAGCGCACTGGTTGTCGGCGCCATCGGGCTGGCGACGCCGCAACCAACGCACGCGCAACAGGGCGGTCCATCCGTCTGCCTCACACTCCCTCCCGGCGACCACACGTTCACCGCGCCCGCGCGCGACCGTGAGGGCGAGGTCAGCTTCCAGGTCACCATCGCCGAGGGCGGCATCGTGACCGCATTCACCGAGCCAGGTGGACAATCGATCCCGCCGGCGACGGTGCTCCAGGTGTTTACCGGCGAGGACGCCTACCCATTGCCCGACGGGATCATGATCGTCGAGTGCGACGCGGCGGCAGGCGGCGGCGCGATGCAGGACGCTGAGGACTCCACTGTGGCTACCTGCCTGAACCTGCCGCCGGGCGCGCACCAAGCGATGGTCAGCGCCGGCGGACGCAGCTACGACCTGGCGCTCGACATCGGCGGCGGCGGCCGCATTCGGGGCATCGAGATTTTGGGTCAGAGCTACACAGCGCAGGAGGCGCTGGAGCTGCTGCAGGGCTTCGGCGCAACGCTCCCTGTAAGTATGGAGATCGTCGATTGCGCAGCGTCGCCGTCATACGCCAATACCGGGACCGGCGGCCTCGCCGACACTCACGACTACTGGGGCGCGCTCTTCACCGTCGGCGCGAGTGCGCTGATCCTGCTCACCGCCGGCTTCCTACGTCAGTGGGCGCTGCGCAGTGAGCGGGCGCGCGACTAGCGGATCGGCTGGGTCTTCAGAAGCGCAGGGCGCTTTCGACCAACGGGTCGAGCGCCTCGTCGGCCGCCTCATCCAGATCCGTGTCGAGCTCCCCCAGGACGCGCCGCCAGCGGGTACCGTCACGCGTATCTTCCAGCGCGACGCCGAGCTTGGTCAGACGGTCGCGCACCGAGTCGGCGAGCTGATACTGCTTGACCGAGCGTAGTTCTTGGCGCATCTCCACGAGCAGCTCGATGAATGGGGCGGCATCGGATCCAGCGGTCGCCGCGATTCCGGCGAAGCCCAGACCCAACACGTCGCCGAGCTCGACGAGCGCGTCGCGGGCGGCCCCCGCCGGCTGATCCTGGGCACGGGCGCGGTTGATCTCGCGCGCCAGATCGAACAACGCCGCGAGCGCTTGCGGTGTGTTCAGATCATCCTCCAGAGCGGCGATGAAGCTCTCACGCGTCGCGGTAGGATCAATCTCGCCCGCGCCGTCAAGCAGTGGCTGCGTCACTGCGGTGCGGAGACGCTCAGCGCCCCGCGCGGCTGAGGCCAGCGACTCCTCCGAGTAGGTCAGCGGCGAACGATAGTGTCCGCCGAGCACGAACATGCGCAGCCCGTCGGCGCCGTAGCGATCGAGTCCCGCTCGCAGCCGCACGATCTTGCCGGTCGACTTGGACATTTTCTCGCCGCCGACTTGCATCATCGCGTTATGCATCCAGTGGCGCACAAACGGCTCGAGGCCCGAGTATCCCTCAGACTGCGCGATCTCGTTCTCGTGGTGCGGGAAGATGAGATCCATGCCGCCGCCGTGTAGGTCGATCTGCTGACCGAGATAGCGGCTCGACATCGCCGAACACTCGATGTGCCAGCCAGGACGGCCGGGACCCCAGGGACTTTCCCACTGGGGTTCGCCAGGCTTCGCCCCCTTCCAGAGGGTGAAGTCCATGGCGTGTTCCTTCTCGACCCCAATGGCGGTCGGCTCGGCCGAGATCATGTCCGCGAGCGAACGTCCGGAGAGTTTTCCATAGCCAGGCATCTCACGCACGCGGAAGTAGACGTCGCCGCCGGCCGGGTAAGCCATTCCCTGGTCGATCAGGCCACTGATCAATTCCAGCATCTGCGGAATTTCTTCAGTGGCGCGCGGGTGCACGTCGGCGGGGGCGATCCCCAGTTCGCGCCACTCTCCCATAAACGATGCGATCTGACGCTCGGCCAGCGCTGCGACCGAGATATCCTCCTGCGCGGCCCGCGCGATCAGCTTGTCATCTACGTCGGTGAAGTTGTAGACGAGCCGCACGCGGCGTCCGCGCCATTCGAGGTAGCGCCGCAGCGTGTCGAAAATGATGATCGACATCGCATGGCCCAGATGCGCATCGTCGTAGGGGGTGATCCCGCAGACGTACATCGAGATCGGATCGTCCTGCGGCTCAAAGGGCTGCTTGCGCCGCGTCAGCGTGTTGTACAACTCCACGGACTGGTCCTTCCTCTCGCCGCCGTGCTACCCCGCAGCGGACTCGCCGGCCGTGGCTTCCGCTGACTGCACCTGCGCACGCGACATCTGCTCACGCAACCGGTGCAGATCGGTGCGTAGCTCAGCGAGCTCGCCTTCCAGGGCCTCGATGCGGTCGTGTTCGGGGTCGGGCAGGCGCAAGATGGTGTCATCGCCCGGGTCGTAGTAGGCGACCACATGTCCGGGTACGCCGACGACCGTCGCATGCCGCGGCACATTGGACACCACCACCGCGCCCGCCCCGATCCGCGCGCCCGTGCCGACGTTGACCGCGCCGATGATCGATGCGCCCGCGCCGACCAGCACCTCGTCGCCGAACATCGGATGGCGCTGCACCCGCATGGTCGAGGTGCCACCCAGGGTGACGCCCTGGTGCAGGTGGCAGCGCTGACCGAGCTTCGCCGTCTCGCCGATCACCACGCCCATGCCGTGGTCGATCAGACAGGGCGAGGCGAGCTGCGCGCCGGGATGGATCTCGATCCCCGTCAAGCAGCGTCCCAGATGCGAGAACAGTCGCGGCAGGACCGGGACGTTCAGGCGCCACAGCGCACCCGAGAGGCGGTGCAGGATCAGCGCGTGGATGCCCGGATAGGCCAGCAATACTTCCAGCCAGACCGTCGCCGCCGGGTCTCGCTCCAGCGTGAACTGGATATCCGCCCAGGCGTCGTCGACGAATGACCAATACCAGTCGACGATACCGCGCAGGCCTGCCATAGCCGCAGCCTATACGCCGAGCGCGCCCGGTCGGGACACCGACAGGATCGCGACGGCGTGCGCGGCAATCCCCTCACCGCGTCCCAGCGCGCCCATGCCCTCCGCCGTCGTCGCGGCGACGTTGACGGCCGCGCGCTCGAGCCCCAGCGCCGCCGCGAGCCGCTCACGCATGGCCGCGATGTGTGGGCGCAGGCGCGGACGCTCCGCGATCACCGTGGCGTCCACCGATTGCGGCCGTGCGCCGACCACTGCGAGCTTGGCTAGCACCAGCGTCAGCATCTCGACCGAGTCCGCGCCGGCCCAAGCGGGATCGGACATGCCAAAGTGAGCGCCAATGTCCCCCAGTCCGCCGCCGCCGAGCAAGGCATCGATGATCGCATGAGTCAACACATCAGCGTCCGAGTGCCCGGCCAGTCCGAGCTCATGGGGAACCTCAATGCCCCCCAGCACGAGGCGACGCCCGGGCGCGAAGCGGTGTGCATCGATCCCGATCCCGACGCGCAGTTCAGTGCGGATGCCGAGCAGCGCCTGGGCGACGATCAGATCGCTGGGTGAGGTGATCTTCGGATTCGGCGCGCCGACATCGTGCACAACGACGCGCGCTCCCAAGCGCTCGACGAGAGCGGCGTCGTCACTGGCCAGGACACCATCACGTCGAGCGGCTTCGTGTGCGCGCCACAACATTCCGGTCTGGAACACCTGCGGTGTGGCCACGGCGCGCAGCGTGGAACGATCGAGCGTCGCGACGACTGTTTCAGCCCCACCAGCCACCTCGTCGGCCGCCTCGCCAGCTGGCTGGCTAGCTGGCTGGCCAACTACCTTGATGGTGTCCACCGCTGGTCCGCCAGCGATCACGGAGACGCCGCTTCGAGCTCGTTCGACGCAGGCGGCGATGCCCAACGGGGTGATCAATGGGCGTGCGCCATCGTGCACGGCGATGTATTCGGCCGCACGTAAGGCCATCAGCCCAGACCAGACCGAATCCTGGCGCTCGCGCCCCCCGAGTACCAGCGCCCTGACCTTCTCTCGGCCGTGGCAGAGCGCGGACACCGCCGCGCGGTTGGTCGCCGACGTCACCACCACGAGGTCATCGATGGCGGCGCACGCGACGAAGGCGTCCAGGGTCCAGGCGAGCACTGGACGACCAGCGAGATCGGCCAGCAGTTTGTCGCCGCCGCCCATCCGTCGACTGCTGCCGGCGGCAAGGATGATCGCACCGACTCTGCCAGCGTTCACGCCGCGTCCTCGGCGGCGAGCTGCGCAAAGACCATGCGCCCCGCCTGCGTCTGGATGACCCGTTTGACCACAAGGTCGCGCACATCGCCGATCGCCGTCGCGCCGCCCTCAACGACAACCATCGTGCCGTCGCCCAGATAGCCGACGGCCTGGCCCTCGGCGCGGCCGCGCTCAACGAGTTCCACCCGCAGCGACTCGCCCGGCAGGACGTTGGTCTTGACCGCGTTGGCCAGCACGTTCAGATTGAGCGTGCGGACCCCCTCCAGTTCCGCCACTCTCGCGAGGTTGGAGTCGGTCAACGCCAACGCCGCACCGCGCGTGACCGCCATCCGCACCAGCCGCGCATCGACATCACCATCACTCACGTCATCCTCAACGATCGCCGTGACCACTGTCTCCATACTTTGCAGGCGCGCAAGCAGTTCGAGTCCGGCGCGGCCGCGGCCACGCTTGAGCGCGTTCGAGCTGTCCGCCACCCTACGCAGCTCGTCGAGAACGAATCGGGGCACGAGCAGGTCAGCGAGCAGAAAGCCGCTGAGCGCCACCTCCGCGATGCGACCGTCGATGATCGCCGAGGTGTCGAGAATGATCTCGGAGGGCGCCGACGGCCGCACCAACGCCACCGACTCGGCGACCTCGTCGGCGCGACCGCGCACGGTGTTGACGAACCGTTCCACTTCCAGTCGCCGGCTGAGCGCCACGCCGATCCCAATCGGGGCGAGCAGGATCGCCATCCCGATGGGGGCGAAATCGCCGGCCGCGCCAGGCAGCGTGCCGAGCACTGGCGAGAGCAGCGCCGCGATCACGAGCGCGGCGACGAGCCCAAAGCCGCCCAGCAGAATTTCCAGCGTCGAGAGCGAATGCAGAATCCCGCGTCGCAGCCACCACAGCGGCCACAACGCGAAATCCAGCATCCGTCGTCCAGCCTCCACCACGATGGTGTCCGTCAACGAAAGTGGCGGCCATACGGCCGCCAATGAGTTCGGAGCGTAAAGCCGCTCGATAAATCCGGGCGTCTACAGCAGCAGACGCACCAACATCGTACTACATCTGCACGCCCGTCGACCCGGTGCCTGTTCCGAACCGATGATCACGACGACCATGATGGCATCATCCATTTCTCTGGTAGCGTGAATCTGCGATCGGGGGGTTGCTGATGTCGAGCATTGACATCGATCCACTGCTGCGGGGCGTCTCCAAGCCCGCCCGCTACGTCGGCGGTGAATGGAACGCTATCGAACATGACTGGCGCGCACGCTCCGTCCGCTGGGCGCTGATCTACCCCGACCTCTACGACATCGGCCAGTCCAACGGCGGTCTGTCGATCCTCTACGACATCCTCAATCACACTCCCGACACGCTGGCCGAGCGTTGCTACACGCCTTGGCCCGACATGGCCGACAGCATCCGCAGACATCGCCAACCGCTGTTCTCGCTCGAGAACCGCCGTAGTCTGCGCGACTTCGACGCACTCGGCTTCTCGCTCTCGTACGAGCTGACGTACACCAACATCCTGGAAATGCTGGATCTCGCCGGCATTCCCATCCACAGCCTCGAGCGTGCGGAGGACGACCCAATCATCCTCGCCGGCGGCTCGGGCGCGCTCGTGCCGGAACCGCTCGCGCCGTTCATCGACGCCTTCGTGCTCGGCGAGGCGGAGGATGTGATCCTGGAGATCAACAGGCTGCTGCACGAACGCCTTTCGCAGGGCGCGTCACGATTGGAACTGTTGCGCGCGCTGGCCCGGACGCCGGGCGTCTACGTGCCGCGTTTCTACGAATGGCGCTACGCCGAAGACGGTACTCCGTCCGAGATCGTCACGACCGACGCCGCCGCCTCTGTGCCCATCGTCAAGCGCTTTTTGCAAGGGCTGCCGCCCATCCTGACGAAGCCGATCGTGCCCTATCTGCAGACCGTGCATGACCGCGCAGGGATCGAAATTCAGCGTGGCTGTACGCAGGGCTGTCGCTTCTGTCAGGCGGGCATGATTTATCGACCGCTGCGGGAGCGGACGCCCGAAGAGGTCGTCGCCGGCGCCAAAGAGTTGTTCGCCAACACCGGCTTCGACGACCTCTCATTAGTCTCGCTGAGCAGCACGGACCACTCACAGATCCGGGCGATCGTGCGGGCGCTGCGCGCCGAGTTCGGCGACCAGATCGGCATCTCGCTGCCCTCGACGCGGGTCGACAGCTTCTCCGTCGACGTCGCGCTGCTCTGCTCGCCGCGCAAGAAACACTCCATGACCTTCGCGCCCGAGGCTGGTTCACAGCGCCTGCGCAACGCCGTCAGCAAAGTCGTCGACGAGCAGGATCTCCTGGACGCCGCTCGCAACGCCTTCGAACAGGGCTGGACCTCAGTCAAGCTCTACTTCATGGTCGGACTACCGACTGAAACGATGGCCGATGTCGAAGGGATCGTCGACTGGGCCGCGCAGGTCAAGCGGATCGGCCGCCAGATCGTTGGCAACCGCGCCCGTGTGCGAGTCTCAACCTCGAACCACGTGCCAAAGGCGCACGCGCCGTTT
The DNA here is from genome assembly GCA_963422755.2 of Dehalococcoidia bacterium. Classification (GTDB taxonomy): domain Bacteria; phylum Chloroflexota; class Dehalococcoidia; order Bin125; family Bin125; genus Bin125. The sequence continues at coordinate 755,106 of OY730488.1, read as the reverse complement.
CAGTGGGCCCGCCAGGAAACCCCAGCCGAGCTCGAGCCCAAGCACCAGCTGCTCAAGCAGCTGACCCGACGCGCGCGGCTCGACCTCAGCTGGAATGATCCGCAGGAGTCGATCCTCGAAGGCGTGCTCTCGCGCGGCGACCGTCGGCTCGCCCCAGTGATCGAGACCGCCTGGCGGCGTGGCGCCCGCTTCGATGCCTGGAGCGAACATTTGCGCGAGCGTCTCTGGTGGGACGCGATGGCCGAACACAGCCTCGACCCAGCCTTCTACTGCCACCGCGAGCGCGATCCCTGGGAACGCTTCCCCTGGATGCACATCGCCTCAGGGGTCTCCGAGGCGTTTCTGCGCAAGGAGTGGCAGCGCACCTGGCGAGAGCTCACCACCGCCGACTGTCGCAACGGCTGCAACGTCTGCGGTATGGAGCATGCCGCACAGCTCTGCGAACTGAAGCTGGGTGACCTGATTGCCCAGCGGCGCGCCAAGTCGGAGGAACTGATCAGCGTGCTCTGAGCTACCACGCCAGAAGGGGCCAGACAGGGCGGAGGGTAAAGTCATTATGTCCCGAACTGTCCTGCAGCACCTGATCTGGAGCCTCAACCAGTCATTTCGGGACAAGCCAGAGCACTCGCTGCTGGCCAATCTCTCCTCTGTCACCAGCGACGATCTGGACATGGTCGTACCCGGCGGCGGTCGCACAATGCGCGACCTGATCATCCACTGCGCCGCGGTCAAGTGGATGCACGCCAATCATGCCTTCGGCGACGCTGCGTTCACATTCTGGAGCACCTGGCCCAAGAGCGAACCGGTCAGCGAAGCCTCCTATGAAGAGCTGATGGATTGGCTGATCGACTCGCACCTACAGGTGATCACGGACGTCGCCCAGCTGACGGACGACGAGGAACTGACGGTGCTGCGCCCGACGTATTGGGGCGCCGCGTGGGAGACGCGGCGCATCCTCGACGCGATCGCTGTGCACGATGTCTACCACGCCGGCGAGATCAACCACCTGCGAGCGCTGCTGCAGCAGGTGAAGTAGCGCAGCGGTCGGCAACTGCTCCACGGCCAGCCGTGCGAGCCACACATCGAGCGATCGTCCTGAGTGTGACGCGCGCGCCCTCAGGGCGCCTGCTTTCGCACGGGCGTGAGCACTGACTGGGGATGAAGTTCGCGTACTCGAAGTACTAGACTGCCGCTGAACGCCGTTGCGCACTATGCGATTGAGCTGAAAGAGGTTGCGCCATGTCTGACACCACCACCGAGCGCGTCGATGCCGTCGTCGTCGGCGCCGGCTTCTCGGGCCTGTACATGCTCAAGCGGCTGCGCGACGAGCTGGGCATGACGACCAAAGTGTATGAAGCCGGGGACGGTGTCGGCGGCACCTGGCACTGGAACCGCTATCCCGGCGCCCGCTGCGACTCCGAGAGCTACATCTACTGCTTCTCCTTCGACGACGACCTGCTGCAGGACTGGAACTGGAGCGGCAAGTATCCGGAGCAGCCGGAGATCCTGCGTTATCTGAACCATGTCGCCGACCGCTTTGACCTACGCAGCGGCATCCAGTTCAATACCCGCGTCACTTCCGCTCACTTCGACGACGCGGCGGAGCGCTGGCTGGTCACCACCGACCAGGGGGACCGCGTCTCGGCGCAGTACCTGATCACGGCCATCGGCTGCATCTCGGCCGGCCAGATTCCCCAAATCCCCGGCCTCGACTCCTTCCAGGGCGATTGGTACCACACCGGCAGCTGGCCGCACGATGGCGTCGAGTTTGCCGGTCAGCGCGTCGGCGTGATCGGGACCGGCTCATCAGGCATCCAGGCGATCCCCGTGATCGCCCGCGAGTCGGGCCACCTGACCGTCTTCCAGCGCACTCCGCAGTACACGATCCCCGCCCGACACGAGACAGTCAACCAGGAGTTTTTGCAGCAGGTCAAGGCCAACTACGCCGAGATCATGCACAAGTCGAAGACCTCCGCCGCCGGCATGCCATACGAGTTTTCCGAAGTCTCAGCGCTCGACGTCAGCGCGGAGGAACGACTGGACACGTATGAGCGGCTGTGGCAGGAGGGCGGCTTCAAGTTCATGTTCCAGTCGTACTTCGACCTGGCCATCGACCGCCGCGCCAATGACACCGCGGCTGAGTTCATCCGCGGTAAAATCCGCGAGATCGTCCAGGACCCGGAGACCGCCGAGAAGCTGCTCCCTCGTGACCATCCGTTCGCTTCCAAGCGCGCGCTGATCGACACCAACTACTTCGACACCTACAACCGCGACAACGTTGACCTGGTCGACATCCGTCACTTCCCCATCGAGGAGATCACGCCCAGCGGGCTCCGCACGGCCGACGGCGTCGAACACGAGCTGGACATCATCGTCTTCGCGACTGGCTACGACGCGATGACCGGCACCTTCTTCAAGATGGATATTCGCGGCCGTGAGGGTCGGGAACTGAAGGAGAAGTGGTCGAATGGACCGAGGGCCTATCTGGGACTCGCGACCGCCGACTTTCCCAACATGTTTATGATCACCGGCCCCGGCTCACCCTCCGTGCTGAGCAACATGCCGGTCGCGATCGAGCAGCATGTTGAGTGGATCTCGGACTTCGTCGAGTATCAGCGCGAGCGCGGGATCGACGTGGTCGACGTTGACCAGCAGGCCGAGGACGACTGGGTGCAGCACGTCAACGACGTCGCCGATCAGACGATGTACATGCTGGCCGACTCCTGGTATCTGGGCGCGAACATTCCTGGCAAACCGCGCGTGTTCATGCCCTACGCCGGCGGCGTCGGCGTCTACCGCGACCGCTGCGACGAGATCGCCGCGGCCGGCTACGAAGGGTTCCAGATGAGCGAGTCGGCCGAGCCAGCCCTCGCTGACTGAAACGCAGTGGCGCGGCGCGTACTTGCGCAGCAAGACCGTCACAGCGAGTGTGGCACTGACGGGCGGGATACATGACCGGCCAATTACTCAGCGGCATCCGGGTGCTCGACTTCACCCAATTTCAGCAAGGCCCCTCGGCCACGGTGCTCTTGGCGGACCTCGGCGCGGAGGTGATCAAGGTCGAGCGCATCGGCGTCGGCGACCCCTCGCGGCACGTGGGTCGACGCGACGACGGTTTCTCGCAATACTTCCACACGCACCATCGCGGCAAGCGCTCGATCGCGGTCGATCTGCGCCTGCCGGCTGGCCGCAAGCTGATCTACCAACTCGTGCAGCGCGTGGACATCGTCAGCGAAAACTTCAAGCCCGGCGTAATGGAGCGGCTGTCGCTCGGCTGGGACGATCTGCGAACCCGCAACCCTCGACTCGTCTACGCCTCGGCGAGTGGCTTCGGGCCAGCTGGCCCGCGCGCGATGTCGACCTCATGGGCGTCGGTGGCGGGCGCGGCTGGAGGCGGCATGTGGCCCGCAGGCGTACGAAATGGAACGCCCGCACCGACCGTCGGCGCGCCCGATCCCGACCAGACGGGCGGCATGATCTTCGCCTTCGCGATCGCCGCAGCGCTGGTCGCGCGGGAGCGCACAGGTGAGGGACAGCACATCCAGACATCCCTGTACGGCAGCCAGATCTGGGGCAAAGCGCCTGCGATCAACGCGATCGCCAACGGCAACATCGTCCCGACCGCCTCGAACCAGCCGATCGCGAACATGTTCACCCTGCAGGCGCAGGGGGCGGACGGCGTCTGGATCTTTGTCGGCTACATCACCGATCGCTGGGCGCCGATGTGCCGCGCGCTGGAGCGAGAGGATCTACTGAGCGACCGCCGATTCGCGGACGTCGCCGGCCGCAACGAGAACATGGCTGCGCTGCGCGCGGAAGTGGCGTCGGCCATCGCCCGCCGTCCCGCCGCAGAATGGCCCGCCCGCTTCGATGCAGAAGAAGTCCCCAGCTCGCTGATCCAGGATTACGCCATGATCGCAGCCGACGACCAGGCCGCCGCCAACGAGTACATCGTCGACTACGCGGACGAACGATTCGGCACGCTCAGGATTGTCGGTTCACCCGTCCGCGCGAACGGCGTCCAGGGTCAGGTGACGCGTCTGGGGCCAGAGCTTGGTCAGGACACTGACGAGCTTCTGGCCGAGCTCGGCTGCAGCGATTCAGATATCGCTCAGCTGCGCCAGTCGGGCGTCGTTGGCTAGCAACGTCCGATCTGGCCAGCCGCAACGAATGTGCTAGCCGACGCGTCGCGAGTACCCCGCGAGGCTGCTCCAGCGCGCTGCTGCGGCTCAGCTGTGTAGACGCTCTGCGACCCGCGCGAGTAGGCGGGCGGCATTCGCCCCCAGCCAACCTTCCTTGACGTGGTCTTTGAGCGGCAGCTCCTGCAGCTCGCGAACGGCGCGCTGAAAGGGAATCATGTTGTCGGTTGCGAAGAGGATTCGGTCGCTGAGCAATGACGTGTTGCCGTAATGCAATAGTGTCTCCCAGCCGGTACCCGGCGTGCCGATGTACTTGGGCGCGACCGCACCGATCTCGATGTAGACGTTACGGTGTTGGGAACTATATATCTAAGCAACCAAGCCGAATTCACTATTTTCTGGTAAGGCGACAACTTTCCGTCTCGATCCACAGCGTATGGTCATCAGAATCGCGATTCCGCCAGCTGCCATGAAGAGTGAACGGATCATCCCGCTCCACTGAGCACTACACCCAGCAGCGTGGCGAAGAGAATCAGCAGCAATCCTGCCAGCAAACCAAAGCCCCAGAACATCGTGCGCTGGAGGTCGTCAATCCGCTGATTGAGCTGGTCACGCACCAGGAACAACTCAGAGATTGTCGCTGGCCTAGACTCATCGAGCGTTGTCATTCCGGCTCCATCCTGGCAGGTATTCTACCAGTCCATTCGCGCGGCGGCAGAGTGACGCGGAAGTCGATCAACTCAGTCATGGCTCACTCCTCCACTGGTCGACTTACGGGATCACACCGTCCGTCTTCATCCGGCTGATCGCATCCCAGTCGTAGCCCAGCTCTTCCAGCACGAGTTCGGTGTGCTCACCGAGATCGGGCGCGCTGCGGTAGTTGTTCGTGGGCGCCTGCTCCAATCGGAACGGAACACCCAGAATGCTGAAGTCGCCGACCTCTTTGTGCTGCATCGTTCGGGCGTAGCCGTTGGCCCAGGCCTGCGGATCGTTCGCAATTTCGACCGTGTCCGCGGCCGGTGCCCAGGGGAAGTCGTTGGCGTCAAACAGCGTCGCCCAGTGATCACGGGGATGCTCGGCGATCCGCTGTTCGATCAGCTCGACCGCCTCGCGAATGTGTCGCCGTCGGTTCTGCGGCTCAGCGAAGCGCTGATCGTCCACCAACGCAGCGATCCCAGTCACCTCAGCGAAGGGACGCCAGAAGCGCTCCTCCTGGATCATCGCCAGCTGCATCCAGCGATCATCGGACGCGCGGTAGGAGTTATAGAGCGGATTAAACGCCGAGTAGCGGTCACTGCGGGGAAAGTTCTCGCCCGTCGAGAGAGCGCCCTGCACCGCGAAACCGTTGGCCCAGATGCCTCCGCCGTAGAGCGAACAGGTTACGAACTGGCCTCGCCCCGTCAGCTCTCGCTGGTAGAGGGCGGCGAAGATCGCGGCCGAGATGTTCATCGCGCTCGGCAGGTCGCCCATCGCGCCGACGAGCCGTACCGGCTCCGAGCCCTCCGGCCCCAACGTCGACATGAAGCCGCCGCGCGCCCAGTAGGCGAGCTCATCGAAGGCCGGTCGATCGATATCGGGGCCTTCCGTCCCGTAACCGGTGGCGTGGGCGTAGATCAGGCGCGGGTGATCGTCTCTGATGGAGTCGTAGTCGATCCCCAACCGTTCCAGCGCGCCGCGTCGTAGGTTGACGATGAACACATCGGCCTCGCGCAGCAGCACCCGCAATGCGTCGTTGCCAGCCGGCGTCCGCAGATCGAGTGCGATGCTGCGCTTGTTGCGGTTGGCCAGCTCGAAGACCCAGTCGACATCGTCTCGAACACGGTGGATCAGCCCCCGCATTGGGTCGCCCTCGTGCGGCTCGATCTTGATCACATCAGCGCCCAGCTCACCCAACATGCAGGCGGACATCGGCCCGAACAGCCAGGTCGCGATCTCCACAACCTTGAGCCCCTGCAGCAATGGGGGACGTTGAGCTTGCGCGGTCATCGTTCTCCACTCCAATGCCGTCGGGGCGTGCGTCAGACCATGCCGCTGCGTTCTGACGGCGGCATCTAGACCGAATACAGCAGCTCGCCGTCGACATACGTCTGTTGCACCGCTATCTCACGGATGAACTCGGGATCGACCAGCGTGGGATCGTGGCTGAGGACAACGAAGTCGGCGCGCTTGCCCACTTCGATCGAGCCCACTTCGTGCTCGCGGAACATCGCCTGCGCCGAGTTGATGGTCTGCGTGCGGAGCGCTTCCAGCGGTGAGATCGCCTCCTCAGCGCTGACGACCTGGCCGTCGCGGGTGCGTCGCGCGGTCAGACCGTACAGCGCCAGCAAGGGTTCCACCGGCGCGCAAGGAAAGTCCGAACCCGTTGCGACCGTGACGCCCGCATCCAGGAACGAACGGTAGGGCAGCGGCGGGATGCTGAGGCCGTTCTGCTCGCCGAACTGCTCGAACTGCTCGCCCACCGAGTAGAGAAACGCCGGCTGATGCGAGATGATCACGCCGAGCGACGCGGCCCGCTCCATCTGGCCCGGATCTGCGAAAAAGAAGTGCTCGATTCGGTAGCGGGCATCCGAGCGAGGCACCTCGCGCAGGACGCGTTCGTAGGTGTTGAGCGCCTGCTCGATGGCTCGATTGCCCAGACAATGGATCGCCGTCTGCAGACCGTGCCGAGCGGCGCTGAGGACCAGCCGGTCGACCTCCTCCTGGTCGTAGTAAGGCTCGCCGATGTCTTCGAAGCTGCCGTCAGCATGGCACTTCCGCATTGCGCTGGACGGGTAAGCCGGGTCCATGAAGAACTTCACGATGCCGCCGCGCAGACGGTCAGAGACATCGTCTTGCAGAAAGGCGCCGTTCACAGCGGCTTCCGGCGCGGCGAAGAAGCTGTTACCGCCGCGCATCTGGTGGATCATGATCGGTAGCTTGCCCCGCTCGTCGGCGATGCGGTACATCTCGGCGCTCTCGGGCATCACCACCGCATCACCGAGGCTCGTGACCCCGTGCGAGAGGTGCCGCAGGGCATTCTGCTCGACCAGGTCCGCGACGGTCTCCGGGCCAAGTGTGTCGATGTGCGAACGCATCGAGGCATGGTGGATGGGATCGCTGGCGCGCTCATAGAGCATCCCGGTGGCCTCGCCGCGGTCGTCGCGCAGAATCTGTCCGCCGCGCGGATCAGGCGTGTCGCGATCGATCCCGCCCAGCGCGAGCGCCTTCGAATTGGCGTAGCTGGCGTGGTAGGAGTAGTCCATCACGATCAGCGGGTGGTCGGGGGCAACGTCGTCGAGTTCTGAGCGGGTCAGCCAGCCGCCGCGCGCGTGCTGTGCGCTGTAGCCCAGCCCCCAGATCCAGCGGCCCGGCGGATTGCCCGCGGCCGCCGCGGCGAGCGCGTCGAGCACCGCCGGTTTGCCAGATAACGGGGGGACTCGGCAGTCGACTGAGCAGGGCTCGAAGGTCGTCATGGAAAAATGGTTGTGCGGGTCGCAGAAGCCCGGTACCAGCGCTCGACCGCGCAGGTCGACGTGAGTCGCATCAGGCCCGACCGCCGCGCGCGCTTCGTCGCTCGAACCGACGGCGACGATGCGGCCATCGCGCACGGCAACACCTGAGACGATCTGATCGAGCACATTGACCGTGATCACACGCCCACCGGTGAAGAGCAGTTCCATACCGGGCCTCCTCTGGCCATGCTCGGCGTTAGCGAGATTCGCGCGACTTCATGCTGACATCGGTGGGGTCGTCGACCGCATCCTTGACCGGGATCAGCTCGCCTGGCGGTCGCGGATGATTGGCCCAATGGCCGCTGGGCTCTTCGCCGCGGCAGACGATCGAGTTGTCGTTCCAGCCGTCGTAGGCGCGGACGTCCTTCGAGAGATAGCGCATCGCCAGGCCACAGCGACGTCGGGGGGAGTTGTTCGGCTCCGAGCCGTGCAGCACCCAGTCGCTGTGCAGCGAAATCTGCCCTGCCCGCAGCTCCAGCGCGACCGGCGGATCGCCAAATTGGGCTGGATCATCCACGGTCTGGTTGAGCACGTTGCGCTCCTCGGCGGCGCTGTCTCGGAACTCGACCTGGGCGTTCAGGTGCGAGCCGGGGATCACTTGCATGGCCCCATTGCCGAGGTCCACGTCGTCGATGGCGAGCCAGGCTGAGACGACCTTGCTCGGCGTGAGCGGCCAATAGGATGCGTCCTGGTGCCAGCTCACCCGCATGCCGTCGCCCGGCAGTTTGGCGAAGAAGTGGCTGTGCCGCAGGATCACCGTGTCGCCCAGCATGTCCTCCATCACGTCGATGATGCGGGAGTCGGTGACGATGTCCCACACGCCCTGGCAGTGCTTATGCCAATTGGTCAGCTCATAGCTGTTCCAGCCGGCCTCCAGTGCTTTCGGCAGCAGCTCGTCGAAGTAGCTGCGAATCGACTCGATCTCCGCCGCCGAGAAGATATCGATCGGGAACACATAGCCCCGCTCGTTGTACTGCTGAATCTGCGCCGACGAGATGTGCGCCGGCTCATCCACGCCGAGCGGAAAGAAGCGCAGATCGCGCTGGAGATCGGGAAACGCGTCGATTCGTTGCGCCATCGGACAAGGCCTCACTCAACTGCCTGACTCAGTACTCCCGCAATGTACCCAGCCCGCTACCCAATATGTAGAACGCACACGAGCAGGTTGCGGTCTGGGTATTCCTGGGGCGGCAGATCAGGCGCGTGGCGACGCGCGAATTCAGTACCTGGGCACTCGTGGTTCGGCTAGCGATCGTTGCGGGCGTATACGGGCGACCGGCGTCGGGTCGCTGGTCCATCCGCCGCCGACTACGCCATTCCTGACGACTCCGTTCGACGCCTGGTTCAACGCACGGCCAGCCTCGGACGCTCTCGGCTGTCCGAGTGCGCCCTCCGGAACCTCGGGCAGGTCGTGCTCGCCTGTGCGGAGCTTACGCTCACGCAGTGTGAGCACTGCGATCAGCGCCACCACACCGGCCACGACCGAAATCCAGAAATTGCTGGCGATCGCCACCGCCAGCGCTTCAGGCAGGGCCGCGAGCACCTGCTGGAATCCGCCCTCGCCCAGCTCGGCGAGCAGCTCGCCGCTCGCCTCTTCGCTCAACAGCTGCGTGGGATCGGCCACGGCCGCGAGGTCGGTCGGCAGCCGCGCTGCCAACTCCGATGTCAACCGGCCCGTCACCAGCGCACCGACCAGCGTCACGCCGATGATTGCGCCGATCTCTTCGAAGAACTGTGTGGCGCCCGAGATCGTGCCCAGCATGCTCTGCGGCAGCGCATTTTGCGCCGCCACCATCAGCGACGGATAGAGCATCCCCAGACCGCAGCCGAATAGCACCAGCCGCCAGATCACATCGATCGCGTCGGTCTGCGGCGTGAGTTGGGTCATCAGCCAGCCGCTGACCACGATCACGAGTGAGGCGACGATCGAGAGCAGCTTGTAGCGGCCGGTGCGGGAGACGATCTGTCCGGCGATGGTCGCCATTACAACTAGTGAGATGATTTCCGTGCTGAGCAGCAAGCCAGACTCGGTCGGGGTGTAGCCCAGCACGCCCTGCATGAAGTAGGCCAGGAAGAACGAAACACCAAACAGTCCGCCGCCGATCACCATCATCACAAGCGCTGAGACACGGAAGGTGTGATTGCGGAAGAGCGAGCCAGGCAGAATCGGCTCGCGCGCCCCCCGCTCGGCTCCGACAAAGCCAAGCAGCCCCAACCCCGAGACGCCGAACAAGGCCAACGTCTTGAGATCGAGCCAGGCGGTGCCCGTCGAGACCAACGCCAGCGCCAGCATCGCCGGCATCAACGCCAGCAGCATGGCGCCGATGCCCAACCAGTCGATCACCACCTTGCGCGGCGGCGGCCGCAGCCAGGGCATGATCGTCGCGATCGCCACGAATGCCAGCGCCGCCAGCGGCAGAATCGACCAGAACACCCAGCGCCAACTCAACACATCGACGATCAGGCCGCCCAACAACGGACCGACCAGTCCGCCGACGCCAAACACGGCCGCGAAGAGCCCCATATATTTGGCACGCTCCGACGGTGGAAAGAGGTCACCGGAAATCGAGAAGGTGTTCCCCATCAGGATGCCACCGCCGATGCCCTGCAGGGCGCGGAAACCGATCAGCATCTCCATCGACGTGGCGAACCCGGCCAAGACCGTGCCGACCGAGAAGACGACCAGCCCAATCAGCAGAAATGGTTTCCGTCCGTACACGTCGGAGAGGCGCCCGGCGATCGCCACAGCCGGCACCGACGTCGCCATGAAGGCGGACTCCATAAATGCGATCAGGTCGATGCGGCCGAGATCGGCGGCGAGCACCGGCGTCGCGGTGGCGACAATCGAATGCTGCACGGCGGACAGGAACATCGCCACCACGGCGCTGCCGAGGATCAGCATCTTCGTGCGATGCGGCAGCGCAAAGCCGATACTGGCAGCCGTCGGCGCAGGCGTGTCGGAAACAGCGTGACTCATGCGGGGTCCAGGTCAGACACGAAGGTATCAGCTACAGCCCCATGCCAGCGTGTCCGCTGCGACAGTCAAGCTGGCGGCAGCATCTAGTCTCCCCGAGCGAGCACGGCCAGATCGTCTCGAGGCCAGCTGTCGGCGATGTAGGGACACATCGCGCACAGGACGGCAACGAGCTCAGCGTCGCCGTCGCGAGTGAGACGCAAGCTGACAGCGAGGGTCAGATTGCCGCCACCGCTCTCGCCCGCCACGATGGATGCGGGCATCGTCGATTCCGAAGGTCTCCGCCTGCGCGGATCACCCACTTGAGGCCCGAGATGCAGTCGTCTAGCCCCGCTGGAGCCCCACATGCACCATCAGAGTAAGATTCTGTAACGCCCGCGTGCAGCACCGCGAAAGCCGACGCAGCAGCGGAGAACGTCCTCAAAGCTCAGCGCCTTCGCGCCGACGATGCGCCAGCACTCAGCGGTGTGGGCGATCACTGTGCTACTTGAATCGCCCGCCCAGCCCAGATTTCGCCCATCGCTTCTTCGGTCGACTCATGCCCGACTCCTTTCTAATCCACGCAGTCGCCCGACTCGGCCCGCGCCAACTTGATGGGCTGGCCGTACGTCTGGCCGATGTCACCCGGCGTCGTGTCGTTGCGAACTCGCAGGTAGAGCGAGTAGTCCGACCACGGCCCATACGTCGCGCCGCCGATGTCGGCGTGGTGCGGCGTTATGATGCGGTACTGGCTACGCGTGTACTCAATCGCAGGGTCGGTCGCTAGCGCTCGCGACAGGCCGGTCATGCGGCTGTAAGAGCTATGATATCCCCGCTTGCTGCCGTAGACGGGCGGTTTCTTGGTCGAGACGACGCCGCATTCGTCGTAGAACGACACCCGCGTCTGGTAGCGAGCGCCAGCCCAGACGTCGGGCCAGTTCGAGCCAATTCTCGTCGAATTGTTCACCGCTCCGTTGGCGGCGTGGCCAGCCTTCAGCCCCACCACTGGCGCGGGCAGAAGCGTGCTCTCATACGTGTAGTGATCTGCGGTCAGGTCGGTCGCCGGTGGACCGCCCGACGCCAACACAATCCCCGCCGCGCCGGCAGCCGCGACACACGCAATCACCAGCGGCGCAATCAGCTTCTTCATCAGGCTCATATCGTCTCCACTTTCGCTAAATGGACTTATCCTGCTGGCGTCGTTGCGGCCACGTGCGCAATCATACACTATGGCCGAGTGAACGTGATGGTCCAGAACGCGGCCGCGGCGGCCACGACTTCAAGCTCAAGTTCAGTGCCCGACCAGATATAGTGGCGGGTCCGACTTATGTCCTGTCGCTCTGGGCCGAAGGGCAGCGATGACCGCGCCTCGTACGATGCTTCCGAGATTGCGCTTTGGCCAATCAGGCTGCCTGGCCCCCAGCCTGTGTAGCAACCGCCAGTTCCACAATCCGATGCCCTAGTCGCGACACGTTTCACCCCAGCGCTGAACGGCTGCTTCACGCCGTTCAGCGCGTTGCCGCTCCACTTCACGTGCACGGCGACACTGCTGTGCGTCCCGCCAGACGGCATCGGCGTCACCTTGACAGTGGCCTGAGAGCCCCGACCCAAGACCGTGAGCACACGCCCGTCAGCAGACCACCACTGCACCACCGTTGTGGACGGGACCGCTGTGGACGGGAGCGTCTCCGTCACCTCGCCCGTGTACAGGTTCAGGTAGTCGCTCGGCTCGCCCCAGCGCACGACCTCGCCGCAGTGGACCAGTCCGACCTGCGAGCGCATGTACACCGCTTCGGCGTTCTTCACGCGGTTGACACCTCCTCGAAAGAGAAAGCGGTAACTGCCGCCGCCACTGGCCTTGTACACGCCAATGGGAGATGGGTCAATGCGCGTGCCGTCCATGCGGTAGAGGTGCGAGACCATCCGGTAGTCCGTCCACAAGTCCATTTCGTCCCAGTTGATGGCCACGTGCCCGCTGGCTCGCAACTTCAGCGTGGTCTGGCTCTCAGGATCGCAGCTAGTCCACGCTTTGAACAGCGGCTCGGCATCGCCGTTCGCCATGTGGGCCACGCCCACGCAGGCCATCGCGGTCAACGCGGCGACCAACAACCCTGTCAGTCGTATCCGTGCCCCTGCTCTCTCCTTGCGGGGGAGGGGGGGGGGGGGGGGTACTCGCTGCGCGTCCGCTGGTCAACGTCAACATCGCCAATCCCAGTCGTACCCGTGTCATGTTGCACTCCATGCGTTTTATCCGCGTTCCCAATCTCATCCTGCCTCTGAATTGCTCGCTGCCACCTAGTCGAGCTCGCTCAGGCATGGCTCGCAGACCAGGACGTGGTCGTCATCAATCCGGCCATTCTACAATTTCCGCCTCCGTCTCGCCTAGGCGAACTGATCCTGGCCCGGCGCGATCATCTCCACGATCTTGTCAGGCTTGTCGACGTACTCGCGGAATGGGTAGACGTGGTCGTAGCCGAGTATCTTGTGCAGTTCGGGGTAGCGCTCCAGCCGCTCGGGCGAGACCGCGCCGTCGTCCCACATGTTCAGACGCTGCATGTATGAGCGGATCCAGACGAGCACCATAGTGACGCGCAGCCCGGTGCTCTGGCGATTCATAGCGCCGTGCCAGGTATTGCCGCCCCAGACGGCGAGCGAACCGGCCTTGGCCTCGATCGGGATGGGCTCGAACAGCTGGTCCTCGCCCTCCCACTCCCAGAAGTTGGTCTCGTGCGGAGCGGGCGCGCGGCCCCAGCGGTGCGAGCCCGGCACGAAGACGGTGGGACCGTCCTCGCGCGACGAATAGTCGGTCAGGATCCAGCTCGTGTTGACCAGGTGGGTGTAGGCCGCCTGGGGCGGCGGCACGCCGTGCGTGTCGTTGTGGATCGCGAGGTAGTTCTGCTCGTGCGGCGGTTTGATGATCGATGATGTCCCGCCCAGCAGCGCGCTCTGGCCGCAGTGCCAGCGGGCCATCGTCAGCACGACCGGGTTGAGCACCGCCTCGGTGATCACATCGTCCTCGTCGACGAGCTGCCAGGCGCGCTCGTTGGGGACCGGCAGATCAGCCGTGCGCCAGTCGTCGATCGTGACGTCGTGGCGCTGCTGGTAGGTGTTCAGGAGCGCATCCCGCAGCCGCTCGGCGAATCCAGGCGAGGTGCCCAGTTTCTCGGGCGGAATCACGGTGAAGCCGTACGCGTCGAGCTCGACGATGTGGCGCGCGAGGTCGCGTTCCATAATCGTTTGAACCAATGGGTCAGCGTGGGGCGACTTCCCCAACGTGGCGATTTCCATCTCTACTCCTGTCAACAACGGCCGCACCCAGCGCCCTGATCGTAATCCTGAACTGATGCAGCTATATTACCTTTGGTCTCTTACCAGATGCTACACATTAGTGAAAGAGGTTGGTATGTCAGATCGAAATTATTGGAAGCGAATGAGCCGCAACCGTCTGTCGCGGCGGGGACTACTGCGCGCCTCGGCCCGCGCCGGTGTCGGCGCCACCGGGCTGGCCCTGGTCGGCTGCGGCGATGACGATGATGATCAGCAGGGCGCTGCGCAGGTCGCTCAAACACAGCAAGACCAGGCCGAACGACAAGCCGAGCAGCAGCAAGCGCAGACTGACACAGCGGCGGAACAGCAGGAACAGCAGGCCGCGGCGGCACAGGCGGCCGCGGCCAGCGGGCCCAAGCAGGGCGGCATCGTCCGGATCGTCATGTCCGACGGCGGCATCTTTGATCCGGCCATCGCGATCCACGGTGGCACCTACGCCGGCGTCCACCAAATCTATGATTGGATCAACTACCTCGACGAGGGCTTCGTGATCACCGGCGGCATGGCCGACCTGCCGGAGGTCGTCGACGAGCTCAACTTCATCTACACGATCAAGCCCAACGTCTACTGGCACGACAAGCCGCCGCTGGATGGCCGTCAATTCACCGCCGAGGACGCCGTCTTCGGGCTGGAGCGCTTCGGCTTCGACAACCCCGAGTTCGTCTTCAAGGACCGCTTCTCACTGGTCGAGAAATTTGAGGCGGCCGATCAGTTCACGATGACGGTGCAGGCGCGTGAGGTGTTCTCCCCGATCCTCACGGCGATCGCCGAGGACAACATGCTGATGGTCTCGCGGGACGCGGTCGACGCCTTCGGCGACGAGGCGCTGTCGACCGACTTTGACGCCCAGATCGGCACGGGCGCGATGATGGGCGTCTCGCGTGAGCCCGAGGTCGAGCTCAACCTGGCGCGGCACCCCAACTACTATCGGGAAGGCCTGCCCTACTTCGACGGCTACCGGGGCATCGGGTTAGGCGACGACGCCGTTCGCATCGCGGCATTCGTCAACGGACAGACCGATTTCCTCAACTATCAGTGGTTCGGCCGCCCAGTCGACCTGGACACCGCCATTGCCGAGCTCGGCGAAGACGCTGTGACCGGCGTGCCCAACCCGGTGACGTACGGCATGGCGACCCACATCCACTGCGAGGTCGAGCCGTACACCGACCCGCGCGTGCGCAACGCTGTCCATCTCGCTACCGACCGTGAGCAGTTGATCGCCCTCTCGCTGGGCGAGTTGGTGATCGGCGGTCCGATCGCCGTCGCGATCGCGCCGTACGGTCGCTCCGAGGACGAACTGCGGCAGCTGCCTGGCTACCGCTCCGGCGAACTCCGTCAGGAGGACTTGGCCAAGTCGCGCCAGCTGCTCGATGCGAGCGGCGTCGATCTGAACGGATTTCCCCCGCTGGACATCTGGGCGCCGGACGCGTCCGACTACGGTCAGGTGTTGCAACAGAACCTCGGCGAGGTGGGCATCGAGATCGGAATCAACGAACTGACCACGAACGACGCCCTGGCCGCCCGCCAGAATCGTGAGTTCTCGATGATCATGCTTGGCCAGCAAGGCGCATCCGACCCCGACCTGCTCTACAACGACCTGCACACCACCGGCGGCCAGAACTACGGCAACTTCTCCAACCCAGAGTTCGACGCCATGGTCGAGCGGGGGCGCTCGGTCTTCGATGTGGAGGAGCGCAAGGCGATCTACGACGAGGCGCAAGATCGGCTGCTGAACGAATGGAACCCGCGCCTCTACTGGTCCTGGAGCACCGTCATCGTCGCCTTCCGCTCGTATCTACAGGGCTTCCGACCGACGCCCGGCCCGACTGCTTCGAACGCGATCCTGTGGGGCATGTGGTTCGACGACACCCCCACAGGCGCCCAGTCGTAGCGGCCGTGGCAACCAGAGCACCCTTGGGAGCGATGCGCTCGCCGAGCTAGAAGCTGTGCCAGCTAGGGCATCAAAGCATGCGCAACTACATCTTCCGCCGCCTGCTCCTCCTGCCGTTGACGGTGCTGCTGCTCTCGATCTTCGTGTTCGGGTTGATCCGGCTGGTGCCGGGTTCGGTGATCGACGCCCGCCTGTCGGCGGGATTTCCCGGCACCGCCGACGCCGATGACCGCGCCAAGCTGGAGGCGCACTTTGGCCTCGACAAGCCCGTTCACGAGCAGTATCTCACCTGGATTGGACAGATCTTCACTGGCGACTTCGGCGCATCCTGGCTGACTAAGGAGGAGATACTCGATAACTTCGGGCGGCGCATGCCGGTGACGGTCGAGCTGCTGCTGCTGACGCTGATCATCTACATCCCGCTAGGGATCGGCACAGGGGTCTGGTCGGCCATACGCCAGAACCGGGCGGACGATTATGGCATCCGCCTGGTCACGATCCTCTTCCTCGCCATTCCGAACTTCTGGCTGGCGACGTTGGTCATCGTGATCCCACTCGTGCTCTGGGGGTACGCACCACCGGTGCCCTACGTGCAGCTGTGGGAGGATCCCGGCACAAACCTGGTGCAGATGATCGTGCCCGCCGCCATCGCGGCGCTCGCCGGCGCTGCGGTGCTAGGCCGCGTTGCCCGCTCGGAGATGCTCGAAGTTCTGCGCCAGGACTATGTTCGCACCGCCTACGCCAAGGGACTCAACGAACATGTCGTCGTCCTGCGACACTCGCTTCGCAACGCGATGATCCCGCTGATTACGCTGATCGGCCTCGTCTTCGCCAACGGCGTCGCCGGCGCGGTCATCGTCGAGCAAATCTTCGCCATTCCGGGCATGGGGCGCTATCTGGTACAGGCGCTGCTGACGAACGATCTGCCCGTGGTCCAAGTCTGGATGCTGATCTTCGGCACCTCGTTCATCCTGATCAACCTCCTCGTCGACCTCAGCTACGGCCTGTTTGATCCAAGGATTCGCTTTCAATGAGGAACCCGGAGCCCAATCAAGAGCAGCTGGTCTTCGACGTCTACGGGATGGTCGAGCAGCCGCCGCGCATGGTGCGCGCGCGCCGCCTGCTGCGACAGCATCCGTTGGGCGCATTTGGCCTGCTGATTGTCCTGTTCGTCATCTTCATAGCCGCCTTCGGACCGCTGATCGCCGGCGACGCGGAGCGCATCTCGCCCAACATCCTGTATAACCCCGGCAGCGAATACTTGTTTGGAACCGATCGGCTCGGGCGCGACTACCTCGCCCGGGTGGTGGCTGGGGCGCGGCTGTCGATGTCGCTGGCGATCGGCGCGATGGCGATCGGCGTTGGGGTGGCGCTCGTGCTGGGCATGGTCTCGGCCTACGCCAAGGGCGCGATCGACCTGTTCCTGCAGCGGATCATCGACATGCTGCTCGCCTTCCCAGGATTGGTCCTGCTGCTCCTCCTGTCGCAGGTGATCGGACGCAACTGGCAGTCCGTGGCGTTGGGCATGGGGCTGATCTTTGCCGTCAGCATGGTACGCATCGTGCGCGCCAGCACGTTGGCCACGCTGGCCGAAAGTTATGTCGAGGCCGCGCAGCTGATCGGTGCATCGCCCTACCGCATTCTCTGGCGGCATGTCCTGCCCAACATGGGCCCGCCGCTGTTGATTTACGTCACCGCGCTGCTCGGCGGCGCGATCCTGTTTGAGGGAGCGCTGTCCTTCCTGGGACTCGGCGTGCCGCCACCCGATCCATCCTGGGGGCGCATGCTGACGGAGGCGCGGACACTCTGGAATTATCCGCACCTCAGCATCTTCCCGGGCATCGCGATGACGATCGCGGTGCTCGGATTCAACCTCGTCGGCGACTCGATCCGCGACATCTTCGACCCCCGCATGCGCGGGGCCTAACGGACCACTCGCTGCACCCTAGACTTGCCCTGTCTCAGCCTCTGTCCCAGCCATGCAGCGAGGAGCCTGGTTCGTGGCCGTTCGCGACTTCCACCCACTCGATCCCGATACGCTCGAATGCCCGTATCCCTTCTATGAGGCGCTCCATGCGGAGGTGCCGCTCCACCATGTTCCTGCATTGGGGATGTACTTGGTCAGCAGCTATGACCTGCTGCAGGAAGTCGTGCACGACCCTCAGACGTACTCGTCGGCGATGGCGGTCGCCAGCGCCGCCCTACCCGGCAGCGGCCAACAGACCGCGGATGCCGAGCTCCACGAGCTCCGCCGCACCTTTGGGCGCGCCAGCGCACCAACGCTGCTCGCCGCCGATCCGCCCTGGCATGCGCGCTACCGCTCGCTCGTCAACCAGGCGCTCGCGCCCCGCCGCATCATGGCTATGGAGGACTACGTCCGCGAGCTGGTGACCGAGCTGATCGACGGGTTCGTCGACGACGGTCGGGTGAACTTCACCAAACAGTTCGCCGACGAGCTGCCGATGGCCGTGATCGCGGACCAGATCGGCGTCCCACGGTCGGAGCTGAAGGAATTCAAACGCCGCGCTGACTTCGCCATCGGCGGCATTGAGCGCTCGACCCCGCCCGCGGAAGAGCGGGCAGTGCTGACGGCCGGCATCGAGCTGCAGGAGTACTTTCTGGAGCGAGCCGAGGAGCGTCGACGCGATCCGCAGGACGACATGCTCAGCACGCTCGTCAGCGCTGAACTCGAGACCGACGACAGGACCCGCCCGCTCAACGATGCAGAGATTCTCAGCATCCTGCAGCAGCTTCAGGTCGCCGGCAAAGAAACGACGGCGCATCTGCTCGGCTCAGCGATGCTGCTCCTGATCGAGCATCCCGACCAGCTCGCGGCGCTCCAGCGCGACCCGTCGCTGATCGCCAACATGGCGGAGGAAGCGCTGCGGATGGAATCGCCCGTCCGCGCGCTATTCCGCACGACAACGCAAGCGGCCACGCTGGGTGGGATCGCGCTGCCCGCGGGCGCGCGCCTGATGCTGCTCTATGGCGCCGCCAATCGAGACCAATGCACCTTCAGCGACCCCGAGCAGTTCAATGCAGCACGCGAGAACGCCGCGCGGCATGTGGCATTCTCGGCGGGCCCGCACTACTGCATCGGCGCTGCATTGGCGCGACTCGAAATCCGCGTCGCCTTCGAGGAAGTCCTCGCGCGGATGACCAACTTCCGTCTCGACCCCGACCAACCCAGCCCCCGGCACGTCCCGAGCTTCATCTTGCGCGGACTGGAAGACCTGCACATGCTGTTCGACCGAGCTGAGTGATGTCCGACAACCTCGACCTGCCCGCTCTGTTCCGCGAGCAAGCAGCGATCGCATACAGCGCCGAACAATTGGCGCCGACGCTCGCACGACTGCGTCAAGCGGCATCGGACGTTACCGCCGATCCCGTGACCGCGCCAGCGCTGGCCGCAGCCTGGACGCGCCTGGCGGAGCTTCGGCTCCCGCGCAAGGCTGTACCGCCAGCGGCGCTCTCAGAGATCGAGGACCTGGTCATCCAGTGGGGGTCGCACAGCGTCAACGGATCCGGCTGGATCTCGGCCTGCGCCTACGCGCTCAGCGAGATCGAACGCGGCCGCGCGGATCCGCATGATGCTGGCGCAGACCGAAGCAGCCGCATCCACTGCGCCGCCAACTCCGAGCTATCGGTCTGAGTAAGGTTCACGCCTCGTCTGAGGCGACCCAGCGGTCGTAGAGGTCGTGGAAGTGGCGCAGCTTGCCTTCCTCGTACGCGGCCAGGTAGATGTAGGGGTCGACCTTCGCCTTGAGACCGCGCTGAATCTTGGGCAGGTTGTAGCTGTCCTGGTTGAGCACTCGCGCGAGCGCGCCCATTTCCGGCGCGTCGGTCCAGTGATCATCGGGGCCCAGCCAGTGAATCGGCGCTGCGGGCGGCTTGGGCTTCTCGAATGGCCACGGCGCGAGGTAGATCACCTCCATGATTGACATGTCCGGGTCGTCGCCGTAGGGCCGGAAGCGATAGACGATCCGACTGAACGATCCCCACGGATGGAAGTTGGGGAAGAGGTTGTTGTACTGACCGTCGATCAGCTCAGCATCGCAGTAGACGTCGACGCGGTCGCCGATCACCTCGCGCAGACTCTCCCGCATCATGTTGGCCATCTGGCTGCGCGACTGGGCAAGCTCCTCGCGCGCTGGATGGATATTGCGATGCGGGCTCGTGCTGACCGCGAGTGTCACCGCACGCGACCAGTTGCCGAAGCTGTCGTACTGATGATTGGCGCCGTCGCCGCCAGAGATCATCAGCTGCGGATGCGTCGCGATGATGTGGTAGCCCTCCATGAACGCCTCCTGGTTTGCCTTCCAGTTGGCGCGCACGATCTTGGCCACGTGCATTTGCTTGTACTTGGTCTCATAGTCGTACTTCTCGTAGTGGGACGGCAGCGAGCCGAGGAAATCCTCGAACGGCTCACAATTGGGATCGGGGTTGATGAAGACGAATCCGCCCCAGGTCGCTGTCTGGGCCTCGCGCAGATGGCCGGCGTCTGCACGCACTTCGGGAAAGTCCCACTCCGACGGAATCTCGCGCAGCGAACCGTCCAGCTCCCAGCACCAGCCGTGAAACGGGCAGCGGAACTCGGTCGCCTGCTTGCCGTCGAACTCACGCAGCTGGCGACCGCGGTGCAGGCATGCGTTGTTGTAGGCCTTGAACTCGTCCGACCCGGTACGCACGACAATCCATGAGAGCTGCGCCACGTCATAGACGATGTAGTCGCCGACATCGGGGATGTCGTCGACGTGGCAGGCCATCTGCCAGACGCGCTTCCAGAGCCGCTCGACTTCGAGGTCGTGCCACTTGCGCGCGAAGTAGCGCTCGGTCGGTACGGTGCGCACGCCACCGGGCTGGCTGCGCTCCATCCGCAGCGTCTCGGGAATGCGCTCTGGGTATTGATCGAGTTCCAGCAGCTCGCGGAAGGAAATGCCCGACGAACGCGGGCCGTCGGGCGTGTCTCGGCCCGGATCACCGCTGTAGCGCGTGAACGATTCATCGATCCCGCCTGTGGCAACCGCGCCACCGGCGTAGGATGCCTCGGCCGCCTGGGCGTTGGCTTCCATCCGTTCCCGCGCCTCGCGGCGCTGATCGCGGTCTGCGGCGAGTGTGTTGCGCCCGGCAGGTTCCCGCTTGGCCTTGCCCGGACGCGGCGGCAGCTCGGGCCCGCCGACCCACTGCAACAGGTGGGGATCGGCGTACTGCAGGTCGCCCTCGATGTGACGCCCTTGCCAATCGAAGACGCCGTACCTATGGGCTTTCTCGACCCGCACATTGCCATCGCCGAGTTCGGTGTAGGTGGCGCCGCTGAGCGGGTGAATTTCCGTCTTCATCTGTGGCTCCCAGCTGCAGACTGTCTGGCGCGCGCTACAGGTTGGGGTTGATCAGATACTTCTCGCCGGTGGCTCGCTTGTTGTAGACCGCGATGTTGTCGAGAGCGAGCGCCTCGGCGAGCGAGATCTCCTTCGCATATTCACTGCGGAAGGTCGTCGTGATCTCGTCCGCCACACGCTGCCGCAGACGCTCGGCGACCTGCGGGCCGACTCGTGCCAGAAACGGCGTCAGCAGCCAGCCGCCCAACCCCCAGGCCATCCCATAGTTACGGTTCAGCACGGTCGGCGAAGTATCCAGGCCACCGTAGATGTAGACCTGTTTGTGCACGTCGGAGCCATAGCGGTTGAAGCCAGGCGAGTTCGCCTGCGCCGCCGCCTCCATTGCCGACAGCAATTGACTCGCCAGCTTGCCTCCGCCGGTGGCGTCGAAGGCGATCGTTGCGCCTGTCTCGGTCAGCGCGGCGGTGAGATCAGCGCGGAACGTATCGGCGCTGGTATCGCAGACGTAGCGCGCGCCGAGTCCGCGCAGCAGCTCGACGTGCTCCGGACGGCGCACCACGTTGACCAGGTCGATGCCCTCGTCGTTGCAGACCTTCTGCAGCATCTGACCAAGATTGGAGGCGGCCGCCGTGTGCACCATCGCCGTGTGGCCTTCGAACCGCATCGTCTCGACCATCCCTAGCACGGTCAGCGGGTTCACGAAGCACGACGCGCCCTCGGCCGGCGTCGTGCCCTCGTGTAAGACCAGGCACTGCGAGACCTTGAGCGTGCGCTCCTGTGAATACATCTCGCGCGCGATAGCGGCGACGGTCTTGCCGATCAGCGCCTGCGCGGCATCGGACTCGCCCGCCGCGATCACGACGCCGGCGCCTTCATTGCCGCAGGCCATCGGCTCGTCGAACCGCGCCGCCTGCGACTCCAGTAGATTCGGCGGAATCGGCGCGGTCACGAGCGGGCCTTCGGGTGTGCCCGAAGCAACAGCTTGGCTCATATCGGCCGGACCGAGCAGCAGGCCGAGGTCGGACGGGTTGATCGGCGCCGCCTCGACGCGCACGACGACCTCGTCTGGAGCGGGCGGCGTCGTGTCAACATCGGCGAGGCGCAAGCGAAGCTCACCGTCGCTGGTGATTGTGGACTGGATCTGTCGTGGCATCGGCACTCTCTCGATCCGCAGCTAGTGGGCACAGGGTATCTGACTTGCCGTCCCGTCTAGCATGACGCCATGCCCAGTCTCGCCGCCAGCGTCTCATGGATCTTCACCGAGTCTGCGCTGCCCGAGCGCTTCGCGCTCGCTGCCCAGGTTGGCTTTCGCGCGGTGGAAATCCAGGCCCCGTACAGCGAGTCGGCCGAGACGCTGGCCGCATGCGCCCACGCGGCGGGCGTTTCTGTGGCATTGATCAACACGCCGGCGGCGCTCGCCGCCGTGCCCGGTGAGGAAGCAGCCTTCCGCACGAGCTGGCAGCGAGCACTCGCGTACGCGTCGGCGCTGCACTGTCCGCGCGTGCACTGTTTGGCTGGCCCCAGCGACGCCCCAAACGCCGAAGCGACATTCGTCGAGAACGTGCGCTGGGCTGCAGATGCGGCGTCGGCGCACGGCGTCCGTGTCATGCTGGAGCCGCTCAATACGGTCGACCACCCCGACTACTTCCTCACCTCGACCGCGCAGGCGATTCGGATCATCGAGCAGGTCCAACGCAGCAACGTGCGATTGCAGTACGACTGCTACCACATGCAGATCATGGAAGGCCGCCTGACCGACACGATCGCGGCTCACTTCGACCTCATCGACCACATCCAAATCAGCGGCGTGCCCGGTCGCTTCGAACCAGACGCGCAGCAGGAAATCAACTATCCCTTCGTGCTCGCGAGGCTCGACGCGCTGGGCTATGACGGTTGGGTGGGATGTGAATATCGACCGCGCCACCGCACTAGCGAAGGTCTGGACTGGGCGCGACCGTACGGGATCACAATGCCGCTGAACGAACAGGAGCAGCCACGATGATCCAGCAGGACAACGGCAAGGTCGCACTGATCACTGGTGGCGGCTCCGGAGTCGGACGCGCCTCAGCGCTGGCGCTGCTCCGCGACGGCTGGTCCGTCGCACTCTCCGGGCGCCGACTAGAGCGCCTCGAGGAGACGCAGCGGCTGGCCGGCAACGACGCAGAGCGCTCCCAATTGATCGTCTGCGATGTGACCGAGCCCGACGCCATTGCCGCACTCTTCCAGCAGGTGCGCGACACGTTCGGTCGGCTCGACATGCTGTTCAACAACGCCGGTGGCGGCTCGCCCGCCATCCCGATGGAGGAGCTCACGCTGGCTCAATGGCAGGGCGTCGTCGACCTGAACCTCACCGGGCCATTCCTCTGCACACAAGCGGCGATCCGGATCATGAAGGCGCAGGACCCGCGCGGCGGCCGAATCATCAACAACGGGTCGATCTCCGCCGACCGGCCTCGTCCCAACTCCGCGCCGTACACATCGACGAAACACGCGCTGAGCGGTCTGACCAAATCGACCATCCTCGATGGTCGCGCCTGGGATATCACCGCCGGCCAGATCGACATCGGCAACGCAGCCACGCCGATGACCGCCGCGATGGGGCGCGGCGTCCCGCAGCCCAGCGGCGAACGGAGGCCCGAACCTACCTTCGATGTGAACCACGTGGCGGATGCGGTGCTCTACATGGCCAATCTGCCGCTGGACGCCAACGTGCCCTTCATCACCGTGATGGCGACGAAGATGCCGCTCTATGGTCGCGGCTAGGTCACCGCTAGATCACCATCGCCAGACTGCGACGGGCACGGTCGATGAGGAAGAGGAAGATCGGCGTACCGATAATTGCGGTCAAGACGCCGAGCGGCATCTCGGCCGGCGCGGCGATCGTGCGGGCGCCGAGGTCAGCGCCCAGCACCAGGATCGCCCCCGCCATCGCGCTCGCCGGCATCAGTCGGCGGTGATCGGGGCCCACTGCCAGCCGCACGATATGCGGCGAAATCAGCCCGATAAAGCCAATCACTCCGGCGACCGCCACGCCAGCGCCGGTGGCCAGCGCCGCTGCGGTCACAATGAACAGCTGCGTGCGCTGGACGCGTAGCCCCAGGTGTTTCGCTTCAGCATCGCCGAGCGACATCAAGTTCAGCGCGCTCGACTGCCGCACCAGGAAGATCACCGCCAGCAAAATCAGCGGCCCAGCCGAGTATGTAAACTCCCACAGCGAACCAGCCAGACTGCCCAGCATCCAGAAGACGATGTCGCGCAGCTCCGCGTCGTTGGAGAAGGAGAGGATGAAGCTGATCGCCGCGCCGAGCAGCGCATTGACTGCGATCCCGACGAGCAACATCGTCGCCATCTGGGCGCGGCCGCTCCGACGCGCAAAACCGTAGATCAAAAGCATCAGGACGAGTCCGCCGCTGAAGGCCGCCAACGGCTGCACAAACAGCCCCCAGCTCGTGATCCCCAGCACCACGCTGAGCGCCACCGCGAATGCAGCCCCGCTCGAGACGCCGATCAGACCGGGATCGGCGAGTGGATTGCGGAACAGACCCTGTAGCGCCGCACCCGAGATCCCCAGTCCGGCTCCCACCAGCGCCGCCATCACCATGCGCGGCAGGCGAATCACCCAGACCACCGCCTCCTCGCGCTCGGTGTACTCGATCCCCAGGCCGATGCCGAGCTTGTCGAAGAACAGCCCGACGATGCGCAACAGCTCGACGTCGAAGGCGCCCAGCGCGAGGTTGGCCAGCGCGATCCCGATCAGGCCCGCCGACAGCACACCCCAGACCAGCGGCTCGACCACGCGCGGCAAGGGCGCGTCGACGTTAGCCGCAAACTCGGGTCGCCGAGCGCGGAGCTGCGCCAGCGGGCCGTTCGCCATGGCTATTCGCCTCGAAGTTCCCCTTGAATGGACTGAAAGTATGCGGCCAGGTCAGCGATCGCCTCCGGCAGGCGCGGGCCAAATCCCAACAGATACAGATCAGGCATCGAGATGACGTATCGCCCTCGGCCGGCCTGCGTCTCGGCCACACCGGGAATGTCCCAGAGCGCGTCAAGCCCGCCGATCGCGCCGACCCCGAGATCCATGACGAGGTACACCTCCGGGTCTGCGGCAACGAGCGCCTCGGGCGTCAGCGGCTGCCATCCGACGATGCCTGCAGCGGTCGCGACATCAACGCCGCCCGCCGCTTCGATGATCGTCTGCGACTTGTTGCCCTCGCCTGAGACCAGTTGGAGCCCGCCGCGTCGCAGGTAAAGCATGAGCGCGCGCACCGGCTGCTCAACGTCCGCCGCACTCGCGGTCACCTGCGCCATCCGCTGCTCGACGTCGAGCGCGAGCGCCTCCGCGCGTTGCGGGATCCCCAGCGCATCGCCGATCGCCCGGATCTTGATCATGGGTGCGTCGAGGCTGTTGAAGTCGTCGATGATCAACAGCTCGACGCCGGCCGCTTGCAGTTGCGCCAGCACCCCCGGTGGCCCCGCCATTGGCGTGCCGATCACCAGCGACGGATTCAGCTCCAGGATCGCCTCGACGTTGAGCGCGCCGGCGAATCCCAGATTGGGCACTGCCTCTGTCTGGGGCGGGTAGACCGAGCTCGCGTCACGGCCCACGAGGTACTCCTCCAGGCCAAGCGCGTAGATAATCTCAGTCACATCGCCAAACAGGGTGATCAGCCGCGTCCCCTCAGGCGCTGACTCCAGCGGAGGACCGGATTGGGCCGACTGGGTCAGGGGCGCGGATTGTTCGGTCTGCTGCGCCGCCTGCTGCGCCGCCTGCTGCGCCGCCTGCTGGGGCGCCTCTGGAGCGGCCTGCTGCGACGATGACTGCGGTGATGGGCCAGTGGACTGTTCGACCGCCTGCACCGACGCTGCCGTCGATGCCTGTTGGTTGGGCTGTGGCTCGGACTGCTCCTGCTCAGACGGGGCAGCCGGTTGGGAGTCGTCGGTCGCCCGCTCTGTGGGCGCTGCGGCCGCATCTGGTCCCTCTGCCGTCCGCCTGTCCTCGGTACAGGCGGCGGAGAGCATAGCCGCCGCCAACAACGCGAGCGCAAGCAACGCAGGCGCCAGCGCGCAAACACGCCAACGCAGACACGCCATGACTCCAGCGCATTGCCGCATGAGTTCCTCCCGCAATGCAAACGAGCGCGAACCATCATCGTTCTATCACACGGCCGCTCGAAGCACATACCGTCGCCGCGTAGGCGGCCGCGTCAACCGCAGCAGCTTGCATGACCATCCGCTCGGTCATGCGGGGGACTGTTCCCGAACCTTGACGCCGGTGCGTCACTCCTCCGGGAGTTGCCTGCGGTACATGGTGGCATCGAGCAACGTCGCAAGCTCCGACGCGTCCGCCAGCCGCACTCGCGCAACCCACCCATTGTCGTAGGGCGATTCGTTGACCAACTCCGGCTGTGCTTCGAGGCGTGCATTGACCTCGAGCAGCTCGCCCGAAACCGGTGCGAACAACTCCACCACGGTCTTGGCTGATTCAATCTCACCGAAGGGCTCGCCCGCGATCAATGCAGCGCCAGCCTCGGGCAGTTCCAGATACACAACGTCACCAAGCTGTTCCTGGGCGAAATCGGTGATCCCGATCACCACTTCGTCTGAGGACACTTCGCCTGCAGAATCGTCACGGCGCAGCCACGCGTGGTCAGCGCTGTACCACAGATCGTCGGGCACGTGAGTGGTCATCGTCACGGCTCCTGTCCAGTGCGGGCTGACGCGGCTCCTGCGCTGACGAGGTTGAGCTGTGCCGCGCCGCCTGGGCGCAGCAGCGTCAGTCCAACCGACTCGCCGACCCAGCGGGCGACCAGCTGTATATCTGCTCCAACGCCCCACCCATCAACACGGCGCGCTCGTCATCCGCCAGCTGATCGGTCACTCGAAACGCTTCAACCCCCTGCTGGTACGTGAGTAGATTGGTTGCACGCGTCCAATCGGTACCCCAGAGGCAGCGCTGCAGACCGTAGGCCTCGAAGATGCGCAGCAGCGGCGGCCAAATATCGGGATACGGGAACGGCTCGTGCGAGAGCGTACAGGCGCCCGAGATCTTGATCGCCACATGCTCGTACTGCGACAGCGCGATGACCTGGTCGACCTCGGACCATGGATCGTCGGGTGGCGGCGGTTGGAACGGCTGCCGCAGGCCGACGTGATCGATCACAATCTGCGTCTGCGGATGTCGTCGCGCGAGTTGGGCCAAGGTCGGCAGCTGCCCCCAGCAGAGCACGTTGATCGGCAGACCCGTCCGCGCGCCCGCGGCGAGCACCTGGTCGAGTCCCGGATGATCGGCGGAGACGCCCTCGAAACTAAGCACGATCCGCGCGCCCACCACGCCCGGCTGCTGCGCCCACGCGTCGATCTCCGCTCCCACGCTCGCGGAGTTGGGATCGAACGGCGCGATCAGCCCGAAGCGCTCGGGATAACGCCCGGCAACGGCCTCGCAGTAGCTGGAGTCGTAGCCGTAGATCGTGAATGGAGAGATCAGCAGCGCCCCATCGACGCCGACGGCGTCCATGGCGGCGACCATCTCCTCACCGGTCACTGTCTCGGGCCCGGCCAGGACGGCGCGGTAGTTCTCCTCAGCGTTATTGCGGTCGTAGGCGTGGACCTGGCAGTCGATCGTCGGCATGGGCGGTTCCGTTCTCTCGCGTCTAGTCGTCGTAGGCCTGATCGCGTTCGCGCTTGAAGGCGGCCCAGCCCTGTTCTTCACGGATCCGCTGGCGTCCGGCACCGACGCGATCGTCGGCCTCGAGCAACTCGCGCAACGCATCATGGTCGCGGTAGTGGACCGCCTCGAGCAGACCCATTTGCTCGTAGACGAGGTTGACCAGGCGCTTGTTCAGTCGCACGACGGCAGGCGGCAGCGCGGCCAGCTTGCGCGCCACTGCAGCTGCGGCGGATTCCAGCTCATCGTCAGGCACGACACGATTGATCAGTCCCATCCGCAACGCGTCTGCGGGACCGATCACCTCGCCCAGCAGCAGCAGCTCCTTAGCCAGCTTCTGATTCGCCAGGAACGGGGTGATCAGGACGGGTACGCCGAATCCGTGCCGAATCTGAATCTCACCGAGCCGCGCGGTCTCGGAAGCGATAGTGAAATCGCAGACGCCCGCCAGCTCGCAGCCCTGCCCAACGGCATGTCCACGCACTGCGGCAATCACCGGAACCGGGAATGACCAGATGCGGAGCATCACCTCAATCGAGTCCGGGGCCGGGTCATCATCGGGATAGAGCGAAGCCCAGAGATCACCGCCAGCCGAAAAGGCGCGGCCGGCGCCAGTCAGGATCACCGCATGGACATCAGCGTCCGACTCCGCCTGGTCGAGCGCGGCGTCGAGCAGACGCAGCACGTTACGGTTGATCGCGTTCAACACCAGCGGACGGTTGAGCGTGATCCAGGCCACGCCGTCCGACGACTCATACCGCACATCCTCGGGCGACGGCGGGGGAATCGGAATGCCGTCGGGCGTGCGCTGCCACTCGCTCTGATCGGGTTGGGAGGTCATGCGTCTAGATCCTCAAGCCGTACGGCATCAGCGACCGCTGCGTGCGGGACGATGCGCAAGGGGGCGACGGCGAGCGAGGGCGAGACCCCGTCGGCCAGCGGCACACTCCCGACTAAGTGAGCGCCACGCGGACGGTTCAGTGTTGGCATTGGTTCCACCATTCACTGTCGTGCGCCCGCAGGCTACCGAACAGCGGCAAGAGTTGGCCAAAGCCCCAACATGAGCCCCAGCACGGCAACGTCTCGGGCGAACGGCTGGACGAAGATGCTGACCAGTCCGTTCTGTAACGTCAATACATGATCCGACACGCCCTGCGGCGACTGAACCCGCGCGAACACATCGCCGAGCGGCGGCTGATTCTGTTCGTGCGGCCAGTCCAAGAATTTGTCCAGACCGAGAGCGCCAGCTCGGTGCTGCTGATGCTCGCCGCGGCGGCAGCGTTGATCTGGGCCAACTCGCCCTGGCGCGACGTCTACGAAAGCCTGCTCGAGGCCGAACTGAGCATCGATCTCGCCATTTGGGCAGTGGAGGG
The DNA here is from genome assembly GCA_963422755.2 of Dehalococcoidia bacterium. GTDB lineage: Bacteria > Chloroflexota > Dehalococcoidia > Bin125 > Bin125 > Bin125. Next base: position 725,929 of record OY730488.1, on the reverse strand, counting down.
ATCGCTCCACTTCTGGATCAACGAAGTGGCGATGGTGCTCTTCTTCTTCGTGATCGGTCTGGAGATCAAACGGGAGATCACGATCGGTGAGTTGTCCGACCCACGCGTGATGACGGCCCCGGTGGCCGGCGCGATCGGCGGGATGCTGCTGCCACTAGCGCTGTTTCTGCTCATCACGCAAGGTTCCGAGGCGCGGCACGGCTGGGCGATTCCGATGGCGACGGACGTCGCCTTTGCGTTGGGGATCGCCTCGCTGTTCGCGTCACGGGTGCCGCTGGGCTTACGGGCGATGCTGTTGACCTTTGTGATCGTCGACGACATCGGCACCGTATTGGTGATCGCCGTCTTCTACTCCAGCGACCTACAGGTGTTCCAGATCCTGCTGACGGTCGCGCTGGTGGCGGCGATGATGCTGCTCTACCGAGTCGGTGTGCGTAGCATGTTCGTGTTCGCAGTGCTTGGCGTGGTCGCCTGGGGCGCGATCGTCGACTCGGGCGTGCACCCCACGACGCTGGGCGCCGTGCTAGGATTCCTCACTCCCTGGCGCTCGCCGATGCCGCTCGACTCCTTCGTCCGCATGGCTCATCGGCTGTTGGACCGGTTCAGCGCCGGTCGCAACACCGACAATCCACTCGGACACGATCAGATGGTCGATGCGCTCCTCAGCCTCGGCGACCTCAGCAATAAAGCTATCCCGCACGTCGACCGGATGGAGCACCATCTGCATCCCTGGGTCGCCTATCTCGTGATCCCCGCCTTCGCCCTGGCGAACGCGGGCGTCCACTTCGACGCGCCAGGCGTCAGCGAGGCGTTCTCGAGCAGCGTCACCTGGGGAATCATTGTTGGCCTCGTACTGGGCAAGCCGATCGGGCTGGTGGGCGCGGCCTGGATCGCCGTGCGGTTGGGCGCGACGCTGCCCAGCGGGGTGACCTGGCGCGGCATCGTGGCGATCGGATTCGTCGCCGGGATCGGCTTCACGGTGGCTCTGTTTGTCGCCGATCTGGCCTACAGCGACGCGGAATTGCTGCGACACAGCAAGATCGGCATTCTCGCCGCGTTGTTGGTCGCTGGCCCGCTGGGACTGCTCAGCTTCCTGATGCTGCCCAAGACCGCGCGCGCGACGCCCATCACCACAGAGACCGACTGAGCGCTCGCCGGCAGACCTGACCCCTCGTGTCTGCGATACTCAGCGCTGTTGGGCGCGATCGACAGGAGGCTGAGATGGTCTTGGATCCGCAGACGGCGATGCTGCTGCAAACAATGGCGGAAAACGCCGACCCGAACGCGAAGGCGTTGCACGAGATGTCTCCCCAAGAGGCGCGCGGCTTTGCCGGAGCGCTCGCGGAGATGGCCGGCCCGGCCCCGCGCATGGCGCGGAGCGAAGACCACACCATCGACACCGGCGCCGGCGAGATTCGCGTCCAGGTGCTCGTCCCGATTGAGCCGCCGGGCGGTGTGATCGTCTACTACCACGGGGGTGGCTGGGTGATCGGCAACATCGACGAGTACCACACCCTGGGCTGCAAACTAGCCGAGCGCACGTCCTGCGCTGTGGTCATGGTCGACTACCGTAAAGCGCCGGAGCATCCCTATCCGACTGCGGTCGACGACGCCTACGCCGCGCTCGAGTGGACGGCGGCGCGGATCGCTGAGATCGCCGGTCGAACGGTGCCCTTGTTCATCGCTGGCGACAGCGCGGGCGGCAACATCTCGGCCGTGACAGCCGTTCGCGCCCGCGACCGCGGTGGGCCTGAGATCGCCCTGCAAATCCTGATCTACCCCGTCACCGACGCGGTGTTCAACCGCCCCTCCTACGTCGATCCCGAGAATCAACTCGTGCTCACCCGCGAGGCGATGCTCTGGTTCTGGGACCACTATGTCCCCAACCCCTTGCAGCGGATGGAACCTGATGCGTCGCCGCTGTACACCGCCGACCTGTCCGGGTTGCCGCCGGCAGTGATCCTGACTGCCGAGCATGATGTCCTGCGCGACGAGGGCGAAGATTACGCGCAGCGTCTCGAAGCAGCGGGCGTCGAGGTCGATTTCCAGCGGCACAAGCGGCAGATACACGGCTTCTTCACGCTGTTGATGCTGCCCGGCAGCGAGCGTGGGTTCCAGCAGGTCGTCAAGGCGGTTCGCCGACGCGTCGTCACTGCCGTGTAGCGGTTGGGGGCTGCGACTGGCGTCGCAGCTCGCTCGCTGCGTGGACTAGAACCGCAGGAGCTGCTGGAACTGGTCGATGCTCCCTGCAGGCCCAACGACCGCGAGGCGCAGTTGCTCCTCACACAGAATCTCGTTCGCGAGTCGCTCGATATCCTCAGCGCTGACTGCCTGGTACTCCTCGTTGACCTGCTCGACCGAGCGCAGGGAGTCATGCAGCAAGAGCTGACTTCCATTCCAGGCGGAGACCGCGCGCGAATCTTCCATGCCCATCAGCATCCGACCAGCGGCCAGACGTCTGGCACGCTGCAGCTCCTCGTCGGACACGCCGTCGCGCATCCGCGCGAGCTCGCTCAGCGTCTCCCGCAGCGCTGACTCCACGTTCTCCGGGTCCACACCCATCGAGACTTGCAGCACGCCATTGTCTCGCAGCAACGAGAGCGTCGCGCTGATGTCGTAGACCAGTCCCAGCTCCTCACGCACCCTGAGGAAGAGCCGCGAGCTCATGCCGTCGCCGAGCAGCGCGGTCAGCAGCCCGAGCGCGAAACGGTCGGGGTGGGTCGCCTGCAGTGCCGGCAGCCCGATGCAGATCTGCGCCTGCTCGGTCTCTTTGATTCGCACGGCCACGCGGGCGCCGTCCTGCGAGAGCGGCGCAGCTCGACGCTCGGCCGCCTCAGACAAAGCCCAATGCGATGTCAGCTCCGACACCCTGGCCAAGACGGCATCCGCATCGATCTCCCCAGCAACCGAGACCAGCGCGTTGGACGGCGAATATTGCGAACGCCAGTAGGCGGTCGTGTCGGCGTAGGGAATCGACCGAACCGACTCGGGCGTGCCAGCGATGTCGCGGCCGAGCGGCGTCTCCCGCCACATCAGCTGGGCGAGCAATTCTCCGGCGAGCTGGTAGGGCGAGTCTTCGACCTGCGCCAGCTCTTCTAGGATGACCAGGCGCTCCTTCTCCAGCTCCTCCCGCTCGAAGCGCGGGCGCGACACCATGTCCAAAATCACGTCGAGCGCCGTTTGCCACTCGGCACCGGGGAGCTTGGCGTAGTACACCGTCAGCTCGCGGTCGGTGGCAGCATTGATGTACCCGCCAACGCCTTCGATGGCCGTCGAGATGTCCGCTGCGCTGGGATAAGCATGGGAACCCTTGAACAGGCAGTGCTCGACCAGGTGCGAGACCCCGGCGAGATCATCGCGCTCATACTGGGCGCCAGCCCCGACGTAGACCGACACAGCTGCGGAGCGGGCCGAGGCCATCGGCGCGCAGATCACGCGCAGCCCATTCTCGAGCGTGGTGACCTGCTGGCTGCCCGCGGCGGTGGCCACTAGGACACGCCCCAGGTCGTATCGCCCGAAGCCTCATCGCGAACGATGGAGCGACCCATCGCGCCGGCGACGAACTCGTCGATCGAGGCGCCAACCGTGGTGTCGTCACCGTGTCCATTGAAGGTGACTGTGTGCTCGGGCAAGGGGTAGAGCTTCGTCACGATCGAGCGGACCTCCTGCGTCACCTGTTCCATCCCGCGCGTGTTGCCTGGCCCGCCGGGAAAGAGCGTGTCGCCCACGACGCAGTAGGGATCGTCCGCGTCGGCGATGTAGTACGAGACCGACCCGGTCGTGTGACCTGGGGTATGTAGCACCTCAAACTCGCTCGCACCGAGCAGGATCGTCTCGCCGCCCTGCAGGTGGATATCGACGTCTAGGTCGCGCTCGAGCCAGGCATGCTGATCATCGGCGACGGTGTCGGACGTGTGCATGTAGAAGGGAACGTTGGGACCCAACCACTCACGTAGCTCGTGATAGGACTTGATGTGATCGGGATGCGAATGCGTGAAGAGCACCATTTTCGGCGTCGCGCCCGACTGCTCGACGCCAGCGCGGACGAGCTCGTGCTGGGCGACGGCGTCGACAATGGCGGCGTCGCCCGTTCCCTTGTCGACGAGCACGAAGGCGTTGTTCTCAAACGGTCCCCACGACATCTGCATGACGACTGTGCGCCAATACACTCGCAACAGACGCGATTCTGCGTGCAGCTCCATACTCATGGCAACCCCCCAGCGTCCCGATGCAACGTGATTGCTGTCCAGTCTAGCTAGCGCCCGCCTGTGAGTAGGCGATCAGGAGTGATGAGGAGCGCCCATGAGCTCGGCAACCACCGATCCTTTGTCCCGGCTGCGTGAGGTGCTGCCGCTGACCGCGTCCGCCGACGCCAACGGCGTGCTGGCGATTGGCGGCTGCAGCGTGCGGACGCTCACCCGCGAGTTCGGCACACCGCTGTACATCTATGACGAACGCACGATCCGCGAGACCTGCCGCTCCTACTTGCGCGACTACCGCGCACACCTGCCAGGCGCGCGCGCCCATTACGCCGCCAAAGCATGGCTCAGCCCCGCGTTGACGCGCATCTTGGTTGAGGAAGGCTTCGGTATGGACGTGGTCTCGGCTGGGGAGCTCCACGTCGCGCTGGCCGGCGGCATGGCGCCCGCCCAGATCGGCTTCCATGGCAACGGCAAGACACGCGCCGAGTTGGAGTACGCACTCGACAGCGGCATCGGCCGAATCATCGTCGACAACGACGACGAACTGTCGCTGCTCGATGCGCTGACCCGCGCGCGCGCGCAGACCCAGCGGATCATGCTACGCATCACGCCAGGCGTCGATGCGCAGACGCATGCCAAGACGACGACTGGCTTGCGGGACAGCAAGTTCGGCTTCCCGCTACCGTCGGGGCAGGCGGAATCGGCCTTGCTGCGAGCAATGGCTGCGCCGTTTCTCGACGTGACGGGCTTCCACATCCACCTCGGTTCGCCACTATTCAAGATTGATCCGTACGCCGACGGGATCGCCACGATTGGTCAGTTCGCCGCTGATATGCAGGCTCGGCACGGTTATCAATGGCGCGAGTTCTCGCCCGGCGGCGGCATGGCGCTGACCTACACCGCCGAACGCGTCGCGCCCCGGACTGACCGCTACGCCGTCCAGATTGCTGAGTCGATCCACACCGCCTGCGACACGCACGGCCTGCCGATCCCCGAGGTGCACATCGAACCGGGTCGCTCGGTCGTCGGACGCGCGGGGGTGGCGCTCTACTCGGTCGTCAGCCGCAAGCAGATCCCTGCAACGCGGGATTACGTTACGGTCGACGGTGGCATGGCCGACAACATCCGCCCCGCTATGTACGAATCGCAGTACGAGGCGGCTGCAGCGGAGCAGATGCACACCACGCCGACGCTCACCGCTACCGTCGCCGGCAAGTTCTGCGAATCGGGCGACGTACTCGTGCGCGACGCGCAGCTGCCGCCGCTGGAGCCAGGCGCGCTGATCGCGATTCCCGCCAGCGGGGCCTACCAGATCGCCATGGAGAGCAACTACAACCTCGCCCTGCGGCCGGCGATTGTGATGGTGTGCGACGGCACGGCGCGCCTCGTCCGTCGACGCCAGACGCTCGACGACCTGCTCTCACTGGAACTCTGAGGTCGTTGATGTTGTCGGAGTTGAGCGAAGCGCGTTGGGGTCCGCACGCCGGCTCTTCGTCGGTGCGGGCGCTCAGCACGATGCTCGCCGCCGACCGGTTGCCGCACGCGCTGCTGCTCGCGGGGCCGATCGGCGTCGGCAAGCGCGACCTGGCACTACGAGTCGCGCAGGCGCTGATCTGCGAGTCGCGAGCGAGCGCCCGTTCAGGCGCAGACGGACCGTGCCGCGCCTGCCGCACCTGCCAACGCTTGCACCAACCATCGCAGCCGGAACTCGCCCCGCAACACGCGGATATCGAGCTGGTCGCGCCCGGCTCGCTCTGCGCAGAGTCCGACCACGACCACCGCAATGCCCGCTCGATCGGCATCTGCGTGGTGCGGCGGATCGAACAGGCGATCGCGCTGACGCCGTTCGAGGCGGAGCGGCGCGTGATCATCATCGACCCAGCCGACGCACTCACGTCGGAGGCGGCCGACGCTTTTTTGAAAACGTTGGAGGAACCGCCCGATCGCGTGCACTTCGTCCTCCTGAGCGCACGCGAAGCGGAGCTTTCGGAAACGATTCGCTCTCGCTGCCGCAGCTTGCCCTTGACGCCGCTGCCAGCTGCGCAGCTGGATCGCTGGCTCGGCGATTGGGCGGCGGAGGCGGGGGTCTCGCTACCGCATGACGAGGAGCGACGCGCGGAACTCATCCGCCTCGCCCGTGGTCGGCCTGGCTGGCTCCAAACGACGCTGCGCAGCGGTGATCCCGTGGCCCAGCGCGCCGCCCAGATCGATGAGGCTGAGCGCCTCGCGAGCGCCTCGCGCGGCGAACGACTGCAATGGTCCGAGCGCACCGTAGGCCGCGGTATGACCGCGCAGACCCTGGCCGATCTTGACCAGCTGCTCGACGCCTGGAGTGATTGGTGGCGCGACCTCTGGCTGAGTCAGCAGCTCGGCCAGTCGGACAGCCGCGAGGAGAGCGCAGCGGACTTGACGCACCCCTCCCAGCGAGAACGGATCGAGCGCCTGGCGGGGCTGTACGATCAACGGGACATCAGCCAGTTCCTGGAGCAGATCGAGCGGGCCCGCGCCCACATCCAGAACGGCGTCAACGCACGGCTAGCGCTCGACGTACTCCTGCTCCGAATCCCTCCCGCACAAGCGGCGCCAGGACAACCCCATGAATAACCAATCTGAGGACGAACCGACCGACGAACCAATTGACGACCCAGCAGGCGACCATGCCGATCAGACGCCCGCCGCCGCTGAACCTGCCGCGAACGGAGACGTCGAGGCGGTGATCGGGGTGCGCATTCGCGAGGCGTCCCGCATCTATCACATGACCGCGCCGTGGGGGCAGGTCTTCGTCGGCGATTACGTCGTGATCAACCGCGGGCAGGGTCCGCAGCTCGCGCGGGTGGTCACAGTCCCCGATGACCCGCCCACTGCGGACGCGCCCCGCGACGTGCGACCGATCATGCGGCTCGCCGATGCTGACGACCGCGATCGCTCCGCCTCCCAGGCTCGGCGCGGCGAGCAGATTCTGGAGGAGCTGCGCAGCACCGCCACCCGTGACGGGCTGGGGCTGTATCCCATTGCGGTCGAACTGAATCTCAGCGGCGATCAGGGCACCGCCTGGTTCCAGGCGCCCGAGCACGTCGACTTCAGAGCGCTGCTGCGCGAGATCGAAACGCGGCACGGCGTACAACTCAAGATGCAGCAAGCGAACCAGCGCGAGCGCGCGATGCTGGTGGACGGATACGACGTCTGCGGGCTGCGCCTGTGCTGTTCCAGCTGGATGACCGACTTCCCACACGTGGGCATCCGAGTGGCCAAAGACCAGGACCTGCCGCTCAACCCCGACAGCATCTCCGGCGTTTGCGGACGCTTACTCTGCTGTCTCACGTTCGAGCATGAGGTGTACCGCGAGATGCGCGGTTCCCTGCCGCGCGTCGGCAAGCGGGTCAGCACACCAGCTGGCATGGGCAAGGTGATCAAGCTCAACGTACTCCAGCAGAAGGTCACGATCGTGCTAGATGACCACCCACAGCGCGTGGATGTCCCGGCGGCAGAGATTGGGCTCGCCGTGCGCACGGAAGATGCGCCGAACGAGGCCCTGCTCGAGGCTGATCAGGCGCGAGCGCTGCGACGCGCAGCCGCGCCCGCCCGTCAACCCCAAGCCGATCAGCCGTCAAGCGGAGACGATGACTCCAGCGAAGACCGACCGCGCCGACGGCGACGGCGGAAGCGGAAGCCATCAGCCTCCGATGCCGCAGCCGCGTCGCCATCAGCCGAAGAAGCCGACAACAACCGCCGACCGTCACGACGACGACGCAAGTCCAAGGTGGTCAATCAGCAGAATCAGCCGTCGGAACCGGCAGCAGGAGAGGCCGTTGCTCCGCCATCAGCGGATGCCGAACAGCGCCGGCCGCGTCGACGGCGTCGGCCGCGGCGCGCGGTCAACCAGCCAGATCAGCCGCCGCCCGCATCGGAGTGATCGGACGCTCCGCTGATCTGAGCGACGAGGGACTGCAACTCATCTTCGTCGCGCCAGCGCACGATGATGCGTCCGCCGTGCTCGACGCCTCGCGGACTGACCTGCACGTCGACACGGTCCGCCAATGCCGATTGCAACCGATTTCGCGCACGTCGGACCACCGGCGAGACGTTCGCTTCAGCCCGCTGGGCAGGGCGACGGCGCTGCTTCAGTGCCGCCACTTCCGCCTCGAGCCGCCGCACTGTCCAGCCCTCGGCCACCGTTCGCCGCGCCAGACGCGTCTGTTCCGGCGGCGCCAGGCTGACGAACGCGCGTCCATGCCCCTCGGACAACTCGCCGCGCGCCACCGATTCCCGCAGTGCATCGGGCAAACGCAAGAGCCGCAGGAGATTGGCGACCGCCGCGCGACTCTTGCCGACCTGCGAAGCGATGCGCTCCTGCGTCCAGCCGCCGTCGGCGAGCTGTGCAAACGCCGACGCCTGTTCGATCGGGTTGAGATCACTGCGCTGAATATTCTCGACCAGCGCGAGGCTCAAGCGTTCGGCTGCGTCGCTGTTCGCGTCGTCCTGCACCATGATCGGTACCGTGCTGAGGCCAGCCGTCTGCGCGGCGCGCCAGCGGCGTTCGCCTGCGATCAGCTCGTAACGCCCCATCTGCTCCGGCCGAACCAGCAGCGGTTGCAGGATGCCGTGTGCTCGGATGCTCGCGGCGAGTTCGGCCAGCTGCCCAGCGTCGAAGTCAGTGCGCGGCTGCGATGGATTGGGCGAGATCGCCTCGATCGGCGCATGCCGCTGTTCGGGTGCAGCGGCGATCAACGAGTCCAGCCCGCGACCCAAGCCTCGGCTCCGATTTGCCTCCAACGGCGTGGCGCTCATGCCGAAACTCGCTCCGCCCATCTCGACGCGTCGGCGTAGAGAGACGAAGGCGGCAGCGCCGCCAATCGCCGACAGACTTCCCCGGCCAGCTCGCGGTAGGCATCGGCGCCACGAGAATGCGGTGCGTAGTCGATAATCGGCCGCTGATGGCTCGGCGCCTCGGAGAGCCGAATCGAGCGAGGCACAATGGTCTCAAAGGTCGACGGGATGTGCGCACGGAGCTGCGCGGCGACGTCCTGCGACAGTCGTGTGCGACCGTCGTACATCGTCGCCACGACGCCCAGCAGATGCAAACCGGGGTGTAGATGCGTCTGCACGCGGCGAACCGTCTCCAGCAACGCGGACAGCCCTTCCAGCGCGAGGTACTCGCACTGCACCGGCGCAATCGCCGCGTCGGAGGCCGTGAGCGCGTTCAATGTCATCAGTCCCAGCGATGGGCCGCAATCGATCAGCAGCAGGTCGTACGACGCCGCGGCGTCGTGCAGCGCCGTGCGCAGCGCATACTCCCGGTTCGGACGCTGCGCCAGTTCAATCTCAGCAGCCACTAGGTCCATCGACGAGGGCGCGACATCGAGATCCGCCCAGGCGGTCGGCACGATGCAGTCGCGCAGCGGCGCCTGTCCGAGCAGCGCGTCGTAGAGATAGGCCCCGTTGGCGGAGATACCCAACGACGAGGTCGCGTTCGCTTGGGCGTCGGCATCGATCACGAGCGTGCGACAGCCGCTTGCCGCGGCCGCCGCGGCCAGGTTAATCGTGGTCGTCGTCTTGCCGACGCCGCCCTTCTGATTGGCCACCGCTACCACGCTCACGCTGACGCGCCTCCAACTGAGCCTGCATTGTCCGACGCCTCGCGGCTGATCCAGTCGTTACGTCGAGTCTATGAGAGGCTACGCGTCACGGTACAGAATTCTGACTCGACGCGACGCGCCTTCGCCAAAGGATTCCGTGGTCAGGTCGGACTCATCCTGCAGCTGGAGGTGAATGATCCGGCGCTCCGCGGCGGGCATCGCACCCAGCGTGACCGGTTCGCCCAGCTCACGCACCTCTTCGGCCGCTCGCGCGGCCATCGCCACCAGTGAGACCTCGCGGCGGCGGCGGTAGCCGCCGACATCGACCGTGAAGGGATGATTGCCTTCGAGCGCACGGCTGACAATCACATTCACCAGATACTGCAACGCCGACACATGCGCGCCGTGCCGTCCGATGAGTAGACCAAGGTCCTCGTCGCCGACTGGCCCAACATCGAGCACCGCCTCAGCATGGTCAAGGCCATCCATCGGCGTCTCAGGCTTCCGCGCAGTTACTTCGATGTTGAAGCCAAGCAGATGCGAGATGTCGGTCAACACCTCGGTCGCGAATGCCACCGGATCCTCGTTCGGTTCGAAGTCGGGATCGGCTAGCAGCTCGAAGGGATCGAGCGGCGGACGCGCCGCCTGTCGCTCGCGGGGTTCGTCGCGTCGCCGCTCTCGGCTTCCACCTCGCTCTCGACCGCGGCCGGCATCCCCCTCGCGGCGCCCTACCGACCTGCCGCGCGGCTGTGTCCCAGTGCGCGAACGGGACCGATGGTCCGGTTGCACGTCGAGCTGGCTCTCAGTCGTCGGCTCCGCAGGTGGTTCCGCAGTCGGTTCCGCGGGTGATTCCGTAGGGGCATCAACAGCCGCCGACACCGATTCCGCGGCCGCAGCGCGGCCTCCGCGTCCCGAACGGCGACTGCTCCGCCGATCGGGACGGCCGGATCGCTTGGAGCGTCCGCGCGACGACTCTTCGCGCTGGCCCGGCTCCACCTCTGTCAGGTCCTCGTAGTCATCGATGCGCGGTAGCGAGGGGGAAGCGGTTCCCTCTGCTGTCGCCCTGTCGATCGGTGTCACTCGCACCCGCGACTCGGCATGTCCGATGCCGAAGATGCCGGTACGTCCCTCTTCCAGAACTTCGACCTCGACCTGGGCGCGGGGGAGCCGCAGCTGGCGCAGCGCCGACTGCACCGCGTCATCTACGGTACGGCCCGTTCGTTCGATCGCATTCTCGTTTACCATGCCGAATCTCCAACCAGTGGTTCCTCCGTCGGCGATCGGGCGTCACGGATCAATGGCTCATGCTCCGGGCCTCAGCCCTGCGCTGATCCACTGCGACCGTGCCTATGCCAGACTGCCATCTGCCGTCACCGAGATCTATTCGCGCGCCGACGTCGTTGACGTCGCCGACGCGCGGCGCTTGTCGTTCGCTTCGCGGGCCGCTGTGGCGAATCGCTCTCTGCATCGTCGCTCGCAGCCAACGTCGCACCGTCATCTGCGGAGGTGATGCCGGGTGTAGCGCCCGCCGCGACGCTAGCAGTCGCGGCGGCAGCCGCGGCGGGCGTCGGCAGCGGCTCCGACGACAACAGCCACTTCCACGACCACTGCAACCCCTGTCGGTAGAAGTAGTAGTACCAGGAAGTCAGAATCGTGAAGACCGACGTCACCAGCCAGTACAGGCCAAGCCCGGCAGGCACCTGCAGCGTGAAGAAGCCGAACATGAACGGCATCATCCACAGCATGGTGCGGTTCATCGACTCCGAGCGCTCGTCGCGCGGACCCATTCGCGCAGTCGACACCTTTTGCTGAATGTACGCCGTGGCGCCGACCAGGATCGCCAGCGGCAACGACTGCGCCAGCGAAGACGCGCCGAGGTCCCAAAAGAGGAAGTCGCGGTTGATCGGGATGGCGGATGTGATGTACGACCAGTCGTAGAGGTCGGAGGAGAGCCGCAGGAGCTGCTCGGGCGTGTCCCCGAGTGTCCGTCGCAGCACCTGGTACAGCGCGATCCAGATCGGCATCTGCACCAGCAGCGGCCAGAGGCAGCCGAGTGGATTGAATCCGGTCTCGCGGTAGACCTTCATCAGCTCTTCCTGGCGACGCTTCGGATCCTTGTACTTCTTCTGGATCTCCTGCATCCGCGGCTGCATCTCCTGCATCGCCCGCGTCACGCGGAGCTGGCGCAGGGTCAGCGGATAGGTGAGCACACGCACGATCAGCGTGAACAGAATGATCGCGACGCCGTAGTTGTCGCCGACCGCGTGGGCGATCACAATCAGCCCGTTCATGATCGGGCCGATCAGGATGTCATTCCAAACGAAGTCGATGATGTCCATCGGCACTCAGTTCTGAGTTGGGAACCTAGTTCGGAGGGTAGAGTCGGACGGCCTGATTGGCGCCCAGCAAGACCGCGTACAGCACGCCGTCCTCGTCAGAGACGAGAATGCGGTCGTCGCGCAGGATTGCGTTGGCCATCAGATCCTTGGCGCCGTCCAGCTGGAACTGCCGCAGCGGAGAACCGTCCGACGCGTTGAGTTGGTGGATACCGCCGCCGCGCGCGACGATCACAAGCACACCGCTCGATGTCCCGTCCTCAGCGGTTCGCGTCACGTAGAGCGGCTGCGCCCGAATGCGGTCGCCGACCGCGAACGGCGACAGCCAGCGCGCCGCGCCCGTGCGGGCGTCGAAGGCGTACACGTTGCCACGCAGGTCGGTGGCGTAGATTACGCCGTTGTGAATCAGCGGAGCGCCCCAGAGCCAGTGCGCCGCCTGCGCCGTCCAGACCGGCTCCCCAGTCGCGGCGTCGAGGCCGTACAGGGAGCGATCGAGCGCACCGACGAAGATCAGGCCGTCGGCCGCGCTGATCGCGCCGGCGATGCCGCTGTCGATCTCGCGCTGCCAGACCGATGCCCCAGCCTCTGCCCCATCGACCTCGATTGCAGTCACTCGACCATCGAGCCCGGCCACGATCAGCACCCGCCCGCGCGCGGTCTCGACCAGCACCGGCCCACTCCAAATCTGCAGATCAGAGTCGCCACTCCAGGTCCAGGCCGCCGCGCCCGGCTGTTCGAGGTCGATCGCGTGCACGCGATAGCCCGTATCGGCGACGTAGACGCGGTCCCCATCGAGCACGAGGTCGGCGACCAGCCGATCTTCACTGTCAAACAGCACCCGAGCTGATTCGCCGTCGCGTCTGACGGCGTAGAGCACACCGTCGGAGTAGCCGGCGATGAGCCACTCATCGGTGATCGGCGCCCAGACTGGATCCGCGTAAAAGGCGGTGGGCTCAATCTCCGCCTCGATCCCGGGAAAGTTGCCGTCGTCGTCAGGGAAGGACCAGACGGCGGAGCCCAGGTTGCCATCGAGCAGCTGCAGAGCGACTACCTGCTTCTCGCCGGTCGGAGCGATCAGGCGGGTCTCGGGTTCGATCGGGTCGGGCGTAGGCGCAGACCATCCGTCGGGTTGATCAGCGACGTCGCAGGCGGCGAGCAGCGGCAACGCCAGCAGCCCTGCTAAGCCCAACAACCCCAGCAGCAGGCGTCGCTTCGGCTGCCACTGGGGTACCCAGCGCTCAGACAGTTTCACGTGAAACATCCTGTCCGGTCGACCGTCGCTTGGGATCGGACGGCGCTGGATCGTAGCCACCGGCGTGCAAGGGATTACAGCGCACGAGCCGCCAGAGACCGAGTCCGAGTCCAGCGACCACGCCGCGTGATTCGACCGCATCGATCATGTACTGAGAACACGACGGTGCAAAGCGACACTGCGCCCCCAGCGCACCAGCAATGGGAGAAAGGTCCCGCTGATAGCGGCGCAGCATCGACAAGACCAGCCACCTCAGGGCACCACCGACCCGGCCCGCGCGGCGCGCCTCCAGATTCATACCGCGCCGCCTATACGCTGTTGCAAGCGACGCAGCGTCTGCTCCAGCGAGCGATCGAGCGTTTCGTATGCTGCCTCAGCCGCGCCCGGCCGCGCGCTCACGACTACATCCAGCCCCTGACATGCCTGACAGCCACGCGCGTTCAGCGCGCGGGCCGAGGCGCGCAGGCGGCGTTTTATGCGGTTGCGCTGGACCGCGCCGCCCACGCGCCGGCTGATCGCGAATCCGAAGCGGCAGGGCTGGTTCCGCTCCGCCGCCTCGCGCGGACGCGCAATCACCGAAAGCGGCCCAGCAGCGGCGCGAACGCCATCTCGCATCACAGCGTCGAAATCCGCCCGGCGGCGCAAGCGCTGGTCATGCGCCAATGTCATCGAGCGTCATCATCTATTGGCGTCATCCATCGGAGATCTCAGACAGCGCTCGCCACGACCATCGGTGAGCTTGCGCGAGCGACGGGCGCGGTGGATGGAATCGGATCAGACGACGGTCAATCGCCGTCGGCCGCGCGCGCGTCGGCGCTTGAGCACCGCGCGCCCGCCTCGGCTCGACATCCGCTTGAGAAATCCGTGCTCGCGCTTGCGTGGAATTCGCTTCGGTTGATATGTGCGTTTCGGCATCGCATCCCTCACACCCCGCGGGGCGCACCGCCCGCTCGACGAAGAAGGCAGGACAAGTAACACGCAGTATACGTCAGCACTACGTCTGCCTGCGACGTCATGCACAATCGACGCAACTCGCATCCACGCTACTCTGCCGCCGCCAATGCCCGATAGACCGCCCACGTCTCGATGACGTACTGCACATACGCTCGTGTCGAGGGAAAGTCGAGCGCCGCGAGGAAGCCGTCTATGCCAACGGGCAGCGCTACATCTTCCCAGCGGGCGGCGTTGCCGGGGCCGGCATTGTAGGCCGCCAACGCCATGATCGGCTCGTTCGAGAAACCATCCAGCTGGCGTGCCAGATACCAGGCCCCGAAACGGATCGCCAACTGCGGCTGGGCCAGTTCGACATGCTCGTATTCGATCCCCAATCCCGCTGCGATGTCCGAACCCGTCAACGGAATCACCTGGGTCAGACCGATCTCGCCGGCCAGGCCTTGCGCGTCGGGATCGTAGAGACTCTCGCGCCGAATCAGCGACCAGAGCAGGCGAGGGTCGACCGCCGCCGCCTCGTCTGACGAGTGCAGCGCCATCACGTCCGGCCACGGCTGCGGATAAGCGAGCCGCAGGAGTCCGACCGGTGCTTCCGTCCAGTACAACCCGAACCAATCCAGCAGGGCGCTGGCGGCCTGCGTCGACGCCGTCCACTCACCCTGCTCAGCGAGAAACTCAGCCGCCTGCGCCAGCGCCCACGGATCACCCAGCTGGGAGATCCAGTGGGCGAGCACGCGGTCGGCGGCGTTGCCGAATCCGCCACGGCGCAGGTCAAGCGCCGCAACCCAACCCGCAGCGCTGTCCAGGTCGGCAGCTGAGGGCGGCGGCGACCCAGTCAGCCGCGACAGCCATTCGCTGCTCGAAATGTCCAGCAGAGACGGCGGATCCAGTGAACGCAACGCGCGGACGCGCTGCGCGTAGTACCGCACCGGCTGGATGGCGAGCACCTCATCGAACAACTCGGCCGCCGTCGCTGTGTCGCCAGCCTGCTGAGCGAGCAGCGCCGACCAGAAGAGAAACTCTTGGAGTTCCGCATCGGACCAGTGTTCGCGAGCGATCTCCGCGGCCTCCTGAAACCGCTGTGACGCCGTTGTCCAGTCGCTTGCCCGCGCGGGCGCCGTTGCCCAGCGCCGGCCCGCCTCGACCGCACGGGCGTGCTGGGGATGCTCGAGCAACACTTGCCGCCAATAGTCCTGCGGCGACGACAGATCGCCGTCGGCTACTGCGAACTCGGCCAGGCGCATCGCCGATTCGGCGGCGAGCGGATGCGTACGGTCGCGGCCGATGACGGCGACATACCCCAGGGCCGCGCTCGCCGGGTCGCTGTTCGCCTCGTGGATCGCCGCGATGTAGAACTCGCCCGCAACCTGCTCGTCGAGCACGTTCGAGCCGCTCAACAGAGTGAGCATGGTCTGTCGCGCCTCGGGCCAGCGCTGCTGCTCGATGCGGATCAGACCGATCTCGAGTTGCCCAGCCTCGACTCCGGCCTCGAGCAGCGATTCCAACGCTTCCCAGCTCTCCGCGAAGCTCGGATAGTTCTCGACCAGCCGCAGCCAGGCGGCGTAGGCCGCATCCGATTCACCGCGAGCACTCCGCAAGGCAGCCGAGCGGCTCAACGCCAGCGCCTGATCGTCACGCCAGGGAGAGCGCTCAAACAACTCGTCATAATGGCCGAGCGCACGCTCTTCATCGCCAGCGATATCCAACTCCGTGGCCGCCAGATGGATGGCGCGCAGTTGATCCTGGAACGGCAAGTCGCCACCGAGCGCGCGCTCGGCCCATTCGATCGCTTCCCCGCCTCGTCCTGCCGACTGCAGCGTGCGCGCGATCTCGAGCGAGATCGAAGCCCACGCCGGGCTGTCACCGTTGACATAGTCGGACATCGCCGCGAGCCCCGCGTCAGTCTCCGACAGCGCCATCGCGGCGCTCGCTTCGAGCAACAGCCGTCTGCGCTCCTGCCCGGGGGTCAGCCCACCCGTTTCTGTCAGGGTCATCAACGCCGACCGCGCCTCGGCGGGACGACGCAGCTTCAGCAGCAACCGGGCATTGTCCAGCCGCAGCGTCGCCAGCTCGGTCGCGTCCAGATTCCCGACCGCAGCGATCGCCGTCTGACGCACGGCCAACGCCCGCTCCCAGTACCCGTTGTCCTCCAGCGCCGCCGCTTCGGACACCAGCAGATGCGCCGGATCGCCGGGAGTCCGTCGGGCCGTCGGTGGCTCAGATTGCGAGCGTTCGGGTTGCGAAATCGGCGCCAGTGCCGTCTCCTGCTCTCCGACGGTTGGCTGGATCAGAGACGTCTGCTCGACAGGCGCGTCCTCACTCGAACAGGCCCAGAGCGCGGCGGCGGCGAGCGCTATCAGCAGCCAGCGCACGATCGCGCGGGCCGCCTCAGCCAGGGAGGGTAATATCACAGCGATCCAGGACGCCCGCCACCAGTTTCACTGTAGCCCCATACGCGCCGAACGGAGCGAGGCGATCAGCGCTGACCAGCGGCAGACTGGGGCTTGATCAGGCTCGGACAGTGCGATGCCCGTTCGTTCCGCTACCAGTTGGGCTGAGGTCGATCTCGCCGCCATCCGACATAACGTCAGGCTCCTCCGCCGCATCGCTGGGACAGGGGAAGGGTCCACGGACGTCGCCGCTGTGGTCAAGGCCGACGCCTACGGGCACGGCGTAGCCGCCGT
The DNA here is from genome assembly GCA_963422755.2 of Dehalococcoidia bacterium. Lineage (GTDB taxonomy): Bacteria > Chloroflexota > Dehalococcoidia > Bin125 > Bin125 > Bin125. The sequence continues at coordinate 708,928 of OY730488.1, read as the reverse complement.
CGCGCGGGCCGCGCTCCAAGCCGGCGCAGCATCGCTCTGCGTGTTCACCATCGCTGAGGCGATCGAACTGCGAGACGCAGGCATCAACGCGCCCATCCTCTGCCTGGGACCAGTCCTGCCCCTCGATCCGCCTGCGTTCGTCCAACACGACGTTGCGGCGGTCGTGGACTCGCCCGACACCGCCGTACGGCTGCAGAAGGCAGCACAGGCGTCTGGACGCACCATCCAAGTGCAATTGAATGTCGACAGCGGCATGCAACGATACGGCGTCCGGCACGAGGCGGCGCGAACGCTCGCCGATCTCATTCGGGCCATGCCCGAGCTGGAGCTGGCAGGTATATTCACCCACTTCCCCGACGCTACTGACACTGCAGCATCGCAAGCCGCGCTGCTGCAATTACTGCACACAGCCGACCAGATCGACGTACCGATGCGGCACGCGGCGGCCTCAGCGGGCATCTTGCATTTGCCGAACGCAGCGCTGGACATGGTGCGAGCCGGCCTGGCGCTGTACGGCATCGATCCCGCCCCACAGCTTGCCCATGCCGACGCCATCCATCTGCAGCCGGCGCTCTCCTGGCGGGCGATGGTGCTCGCGGTCCGCAGCGTCGCCGCTGGCGAATCCGTATCCTACGCGGGACGCTGGACGGCCGCGCGCCCGGTGCGCATCGCCGTCGTCGGCGTCGGATACGCTGACGGCCTCGCGCGTGCGTGCTCAGACGGCGGTGCGTTCATCGTGCGCGGACGACGCTGTCACATTCGTGGGGCAGTCTGCATGGATACCACCATGATCGAGGTCACGGATATACCCCACGCGTCTGTGGGCGACGTGGCGACGATCATCGGCACCGACGGTGATGAAACCATCAGCGCATGGGAGATCGCCAGACGACTAGACACGATCCCGTACGAGATGCTGACGCGCATCGCGGCGCGAGTGCCGCGGCGTCTTGTCGACAGCGCGATCCGTTCGTAGGATCACGTTCGTAGGACCATGGGCGGAGAGACACTATGACCTTGCGCGCACGACTGCTCGCACCGTGGCTTGGTATCGTCGCGGCGCTTGCGGCGCTCATCGGGTTCGCAGCGTTCGACTCGACGGGTGCCAGCGAGTATTTGATTCAAGAAGAGCCAGAACGCGGCTCGACCATCGCGGAAGCGCCGCACCAGCTGGTCCTCACCTTCGACCGGCCACTCGCGCAGCTCAAGAACGCCCACCACGTCGAAGTCACCGACGCCAACGGCACGCGGCTCGACGACGGCCACAACGACATCAGCACCTACAGCCAGCGCACCCTGATCGTGCCCCTGCACGGAGGCGACGGCGGACTCACGGTTGACTACCGCGTCCTACTCGTCGGCGACGGCGAGCTGCTACAGGTGCGCTCGTCCTACGAATTCACTGTCGATCACTCACTGGAATCTGGCTCCGGCGAGGCGGTCGAAGCGCCCGCTACCACCAGGACCAGCCAGTCGATGGTGCTCTGGACGGTTGCAATCCTACTGGGCATTGCCGCCGCCGGCGCGATGCTCTACTTCCTGCGCATGGCCACCGGCAACGCACGCAGCTCGCTGGAGCCCACGAACCGCACCATCTTCCGCAATTAATAATTCCAACAACTCCCACTCTGCATCCGCGCTGGTACGTCTAGCCTTCGTCCGCAACGTCCGTCGCGGAGCGCGCCGTCGGGATCAGCGGAGCGGCGTCTTCGTCGCGGCGGGTCTTACGCTCAGGTAGGTCAGCGATGCGCCCGTGGACAGCGGTGACGTCGTCGGGCGACGCTCCTGCCGACAGGACCAACGCCGCGACGCCGGAATCTCGCAGGGCCTGGATGTCGCTGGCTGAGATGTCGGGCGAGCAGATCGCCCCCAGCGGCGATGCAGCGAGCATCGACAGGCGGCGCAGCCCGATCACATCTCGCAGGCTCAGGGGCAGCTCTCGCAGCGTGATCTCGATCAGCGCCGGTCGCAAACTGCCCAGCGCCCGGGCTTCCGACTCATCCACTGGCACGTCGAGCAGCCGCAGCACGTAGTCCATATCCTCGTCCAGCATCGCGTCGGCGCGGGCATCGTCGAGCGTGAACGAAATGAAGGCCGCTCCCTGCGCCTTCGCCGCAGCGACCCGCTCAGGCGTCAACACGGACGTCTGCGCACCCCACAGCACGTCGGCGCTCGCCGCCGCTTCCGCATCCGACTCTGTCGGCGCCAGGCAAAAGTCGGCCCCGTCAACGACGCCGATCGTGCCAAGCAATAGCTCAGGCGGCCGTGGATCTGCAGCGGCGCCGAATCCCAGGCGACGTTGACGACTCTTACGCCGATCCCGAATCGCCTCAGCGAACTTACCCATCGCTACTCCTCCTCGATGCGACCGCCGCATACGGCTCGCCGCTCATCTAGAATTCACTGCGTTCACTCTAATCGCGAGTTGGGGGAGCGGATATGGACACAGGCGACTGGTTCGCGGGGCCGTTTGGCTCGGCAGTCATTGAGTGGGCGCCGATTCCGCTGCGCATCGCGCTGGGCATCATCTTCATCGACGCCGGCTTGGGCAAGTTCCGACGCGGCATCGGTGGATTCTCAGGCTGGCTAGAATCGCTCGGCGTGCCGCTTCCGAAGCTGGCCGGACCGGGCGTCGCCGCGATCGAGCTGGGCGGTGGCCTGCTGCTGCTCGCAGGGCTGATCGTGCCCTGGATCGCCATCCCGCTCGCCCTTAACATGATCGTCGCTACCTACGTCAACAAATTCAAGGAAGGGCTCCCCTTCCAGGGATCCTCCGACAAGCAGGGCTACGAACTCGACGTGCTCATCGTCTTCGCCTGCATAGCGCTGATCCTCATGGGCGCGGGACCCGCCTCGATCGACTCCATCCTGTAGCCCTGCTGACTCACAGAGACCTCGACAGACCCTCACATTGGCTGAGGGGGCTACGACATATCGCCACTTCCGGGACGCCGATACGCTGCGCATAAGATCGGATAGGGGCAGCCATGGACTGGTGGTCGGGGGTAGTAGCGCGGCATCCATGGCGAGTCATTGCCGCCTGGCTGTTCGCCGTCATCGTCGCGATAGGCGCGCTCAACCAGTGCGGCGGCACGCTGACCGACACCTTTACGGTTCCAGGTACCGAGTCGCAGGCCGCCTTTGACCTGCTGAGCGAGCGCTTTCCCACCCGCTCGGGCTCCGAACTCAGCGCCGTCTTTCACACGCCTGCAGGAACGATCCAGAATGCCGATGCGCAATCGGCGATGCTCCGGTTCGCTGCCGAGGCCGCCGCCGTCGACGAGGTCCAGCGCGTGTTCCTGCCGCAAGAACGGCCGGGCAGCGTCGCCCCGGACGGCCGCACGGCGCTCGTCCGCGTCGCCTTCGACAAGATGGCCAACGAGCTGTCGCCCGAGAACATCGGCGAGGTGATCGAGCTGGGCGCCCGCTACCGCTCCGACACGCTGCAGGTCGATTTCGGCGGCGAACCCGTCCGCGAGTACGAGACGGAGCCGCCTGGAGCAGCCGAACTGGTTGGGCTGGCGGCGGCCCTGATTATTCTGATCATTGGCTTCGGCTCCATCCTCGCGGCCGGCATGCCGATCGTCTCGGCGCTCGTCGGACTGGCCGTCGGCACCATCGGTATCCTGATCGCCGCAGCTTCGCTGGACATCTCCACGGTCGCGCCGACGTTCGGCGCAATGCTGGGGATCGGCGTGGGAATCGATTACGCCCTGTTCGTGATCGCTCGCTTCCGCGAGCAGCTCGGGCAGGGCGTCGAGCCTCGCGAAGCCGTGCGTGCTGCCGTGACCACCGCTGGACGGGCCGTCACCTTCGCCGGGTCGATCGTAGTCGTCGCCCTGATTGGTCTGTTTGCGATCGGGATTCCGCTGATCGCCAACCTCGGCCTCGCCGCGGCGGTGGTCGTGTTGCTGGAGATGCTGGTCGCGATCTCGCTGCTACCGGCGATGCTGGCTCTGATCGGCACACGGATCGACCGACTCTCCATCCCCGTCCTGCGCTACACCGCTGGCGGCGAGCGAGGACGCTGGTACCACTTCTCACGACGGATCGAGCGACGCTCCTGGCTCTACCTGGTGCTGGCCTCGGCCATCCTGATCACGCTGACCCTGCCAGTAGCATCGATGGAGCTGGGCGTCTCCGACGAAGGCAACCGGCCGAGCTCATACACCTCGCGCCGCGCCTATGACCTGATCTCCAACGCCTTCGGGCCTGGCGTGAACGGCGTGCTCTTCGCCGTGGTCGACAATCCTACGCAAGCGCTGACCCCGCAAGAGCTGCAGGCACTGCACCAAGCGCTCGCCGAGACCGACGGCGTTGCCGCCGTACTTCCGCCAGACCCAACGAGCAGCGGCGAGACGGCGCTGATCTCGATCATCCCTACCACGGCCCCGCAGCAGGTCGAAACACGCGCACTGGTCAGCCGCCTGCGCGAGACGGCGGTACCCGCAGCGTTGGCCGCCGCCGCGCCTGACACAGCCGTCTTCATTGCCGGTTCGACTGCCACCTTCGAAGACGTCACCGCAAAGATGATCTCGCGGCTGCCCTACTTTTTCCTGATCGTGATCGGTGTCTCCATTCTGCTGTTGATGATGGCCTTTCGTTCGATTCTGGTCCCGCTCAAGGCGGCGCTCATGAACATGCTCGCCATCGGCGCCGCGTTGGGCTTCACCGTGGCGATCTTTCAGTGGGGCTGGGGACTCTCGCTGATCGGCCTCGACCGCACCGGACCGATCGAGTCGTTCATCCCGATGTTCATGTTCGCCATCCTGTTCGGATTGTCGATGGACTACGAAGTGTTCCTGCTGTCGCGCATCCGCGAACGTTGGCTTGAGACCGGGGACTCTGGGGAGTCAGTCGCGTTTGGCATCGGCGCCTCAGCGCGAGTGATCACGGCGGCGGCCGCCATCCTGATCGCGGTCTTCGGCAGCTTTGCCATCTTCGGTGACGAGCGTGCCGTCAAGGAGTTCGGCATGGGCATGGCGTTCGCCATCTTCATCGACGCAACGCTCGTGCGACTGGTGTTGGTGCCCGCCTTCATGCAAATCGCCGGCCCGGCCAATTGGTACATGCCACGCTGGCTTGACGCCGCGCTACCGCAGCTGACGATCGACCCCCCAAGCCCCATCGGCACGCGCGTCCGGCGTGCCGTCGACATTGCACTGCATATGGTCCTCGCGAGACCGCAGAAATCCGCAAGGCGCTGAACGCCGCACATCCAGGACGCAAGACGCGGGCGAGCATTCGCCTCAACGCGGAGGCGCCCCGGATTGCTGGCTGCGACAGCGCGGTGGACTACTCCCCAGCGCCCCGGTCCACAGTGAACACGTCGATCTGCCAGTCGGTGATACCAGAGTCTGCGTCCTCGGCTTGCAGGACAACGCGCCAGATGCCTGGCGGGCCAGGCTCGATCCTCGGCATGATGTACACAGCGCTCGCGAGACACGGCGCAGCGCCAGCGCAGTTGAGAATCACACGCCCGGACACCACGATCTCGTCGTTCGCATCGAAAACGAGCAGCCTCGCGGTACCCTGGTCCGCGCCAACGATGGAGGCGACGATCTCAAAGATGCCGTCAGCGTCCAGCACTATCAGTGAGTTGTCCTCACCAAGCTCGCTCCCCACTCCAATCAGGGTAGGAACGAGTTGATTGTCGATGATCTCACCGCGCATGCTGGCATTGCCGCGTGGAGCAGGCAGGACGGCCTCTGCCTCTGACGCCTCGGACGTGTCAGCCGCCACGGCCTCTTCCTCAACCGGTGGGTCACCGCTGATCTGCGTGACGGTCAGAACATATGGACCGGTACTGAGGTCGGAAAAGTCCTTCACCGTCAGGCTGACGATGGCATCCTCGGTCGGCTCGAGCGTGAGCATGGAATCGATACCAAACGGACCGCCGCCAGCATCATCGTCGATTGCGTCCAGGCCGCCGCCCTCGACGAGCAGCAAGCTATCAATCAGCAGGCTCTGGACTGTCACTTCGTAGACCGCGTCGGCGCGAACGGCGAGGTCGAAACTGTCGGCGTCACCAGGCACATCGATGCCCCCAACGAGTGGTGTGTTGACCTGCAGCGACAGCAGAGCATCCGCCTCAGCTGAACCCAAGAGCGGCAGGCTCGACACGATCTGATAACTGGCGGGCTCTGCGCTCGAGTCCGCGACTCCCACCGCATCCTCCGCCGAAGCCACCTGCGGCCAGATCACCAGACGGTACGGGCCGCTGGTGCTTGGCGAGAGGCTGATGATGGTTGCACCCGAGATCAGCGTTGACTCTTGCAGGACCTCGCCGTCCGCATCGATGAGTTGCAGCAACGCGGGGGCGTCCGCCGAAATGGACAATGACACGCTCTGGCCAGTCAGGTCATCGCCGAGATACAGCTCACCACTGGGGTGTCCGGCGCCGATGCTCAGTGTGTGTTCCGTGGATGCGCTCATCGGATCGGGCGCGCGCGCCACAGCCGCCGACTCCGGCGGCAGGCTCCGGGCGAGGTCTCCGGTCGACACGTACCAACCCATTGCGACCATCGTCGAGGAGGCGAATCCAATGACCGTGCCGCCGCTATCTACGAGGATCATGCCGCCGGTCGGGGCGGGCGGGCGGGCGTCAGTGTGCAGGAAGGTGCGCTGGCCGGGCGTCCACTCGTCGAAACCGCTCAGCACCCCCGAGTACACCACGGGCAGCGCGCCTGCGCTGTCGTCGGCGGCGTAACCGACCGCGAAGACCGAACTGCCAGGCCGCACAGCCTCACCATCGCCGAGCCGTGCGCCAGGCAGGCGGCGGACGAGGTTCGAATCGAGTGGACCCAACCAGACCAACCCGGTGAACTGGTCGTGGCCAACGATCGCGACATCCTCCTGTAGATCACCGTTGGAGAGCAGCACGTCGGCGGACATTCCGCCATCCAGCGCACCCTCCTCCACGAGCACGTAGCCATCGTTGGTGACCAAGCCAGTCGCCACCTGAGGCTCGGACGTCATCACGAAAGCGAGGGACGGGAACACGATGCTGTATGCGTTTGCCCCTGCGCCGCCGCCTTCGGCCTCGGGCGGCGGCGGTTCTGTGGCTTCCTGTGCCGCGGGCGGCGACGCCGACGCAGCGGGCGCGGTGGCCGGCGCTTCAGCCTGCTGCTCTACCTGCTCCACCTGTTCCTGCTGCTGATCGCCCTCTTCATCATCACCGACCAGGTCGCAGGCAGTGAAGACCAACGCCGACGCCACGAGCGACGCCAACCCGAGCCGTGCGCTACCTCGCAGCAAATGCAGCGATCCCAGCCGTAACAGTGGGCACCGTCGAGCGGTCAGCATATCTTTGAACATTTCGGCTCCCGTCGTGGTCCATACATGACAGTCACTGCAAGGCGAACACTGCAAGGCGAAGCAATGCCGACTGGAGGTCAAGCGTCGCAGAATTCTCCAATTGTTATCGGAGTGTATCCCACATCGCGTCGACTTCCTGTACGGAATCGGGACGGCAGCCGCAGCAGGCGCGCGTTGCAGGGGTCCGTCCCCGCCGCAGCGTGCACAGAGCGAACAGTCGCGGTGATATGGGAAACGGACATGGAGCCGGCGGGGGGACTCGAACCCTCGACCTACGGTTTACGAAACCGTTGCTCTACCACTGAGCTACGCCGGCCGCATAGCCGCCAATTCAGAGCGTATCGCACACGCAGCCGAACAGACGCAGGGCGCGTCACAGCCGTGCGGCAGCGAGGACGAGCAGGTGGGCTGCTGGTCTATCTGGTCTATGTTGTGCCCATGTTCCGCCTGACCGTATCGACCCTGGACGACGACCTCGTTCCACCGTTGCAGCCGGCGCTCGAACGGGCGGGGCTGCAGGTCGTGCGCTACTTGCCAGCCGAGGGCGCCCAGCCAGATCCCGCCGCTGCGCCGGACGTGTTAGTACTGGATTGGCGTCGCACCGTACCGGTTGCCAAACCCGCGGAGGCACTCGCCTGGCCCGAGGCGACACGGCTCGCTGTGTTGCACGCAATCGACGTCGAACAGCTCAAACCAACGCTGGAGATCGACGACTTCCTGCTCGCCCCAGTACACGAAGCCGAGCTGCTGGCGCGGGTCGAGTTGATCCTCTGGCGGCACGGACGCGCCTTGGCCCGTCATGCGCTGGAGGCCAGCGAGCTAATCGTCGACACATCCAACTATCAGGTGTTCGAGAGCGGCCACGCCATCTCACTCACGTTCAAAGAGTTCGAGCTGCTGCGCTTCCTGATGACGCACAACCAGCAGGTCTTCACGCGCGAGACGCTGCTCAACCGCGTTTGGGGATACAACTACTACGGTGGCTCGCGCACAGTCGACGTCCATATCCGCCGCCTGCGTTCGAAGTTGGAGTCGGGTGGGCAGCGCTATATCGAAACGGTCCGCAACGTCGGGTATCGCTTTGCATTTCCCCTGCGCTAGTCCCCTGCGCTAGCGGGAGGCGGTCCGTTCGCCCATCGTTGTGGCGCTCACCGCTACGATCGACCCGACGGCGATCGACGCGGCGGCCGGCCAGCGCCCCAAAAGTGCGTAACCCATCTGTAACGCAACGGCATCTGGCGTGCGCCGAATGCACCATACGATGATCGGACGCGAGAGCTTGCGCTGCGACAACCGGTCCAACACTCCAGCAGTGCACGACCCGGTGAAACGAGGCATCAACCGATGGCTACCCTTGGCGACATCCAGGCGCTGATTGCGGATCAGGGGATCCGCCGCGTCGATCTGCTCGTGACCGACCTAATCGGACGCTGGCAACACTTCAGCATCCCCGCGTCGAGGGTCGATGAAGACCTCGTCGAACGCGGTCAGGGCTTTGACGGATCCTCGCTACGCGGGTTTCAGAGCATCGACGAGTCCGACATGCTGCTACGTCCTGACCTCGACTCGGCCCGCATTGACCCAACAGAGCGCATCCCCACGCTGAAGTTCATCTGCGACGTCCACGACCCTATGACCGGCGACCGCTACTCGCGCGATCCCCGCTACGTCGCGACCAAGGCTGAGCAGTACCTGCTCGACTCCGGAATCGGCGACCAGGCCTTCTTTGGACCGGAGCTCGAGTTCTTTCTCTTCGACCATGTCAAGTTCCAGATGTCGATCAACCAGTCCTTTTACATCGTCGAGTCAAGTGAAGCGGACTGGAACAGCGGCCGCGATGAGGACGAGAACAACCTCGGCTACAAGATCCCGCCGAAGCAGGGATACTCACCGACGGCGCCGTTCGACACCCTCTCGAATATCCGCTGGGAGATGGCTGACGCAATGGATGCCGTCGGCATGCAGACGGAAGTCCACCACCACGAGGTCGCGACCGGCGGACAGAATGAGATCGCCACGCGGTTCAACACCTTGCGCCACAAGGCCGACGAGACCCAGTGGTACAAGCACATCGTCCGCAACATCGCCACGGCCCACGATATGTCCGCGACCTTCATGCCCAAGCCGCTCTACGGCGACAATGGCACTGGCATGCACTGCCACCAGTCGATCTGGAAGGGCGGCGAGCCGCTCTTCTACGAGGCAGGACAGTATGCCGACCTCTCCGAGACGGCGCGCCACTACATCGGCGGTCTACTCAAGCACGGCTCGGCGCTGCTGGCCTTCTGCGCGCCGACCACCAACTCCTACAAGCGCCTGGTCCCTGGCTTCGAGGCGCCGATCTACCTCGCCTACTCGCAGCGCAACCGCTCGGCCGCGGTGCGTATTCCGACCTACGAAACCTCGCCCAAGAGCAAGCGGATCGAATTCCGCCCGCCCGACCCGTCGGCCAACACCTACCTCGCCTTCTCGGCAATGCTGATGGCCGGCATCGACGGGATCAAGAACAAGATCGAGCCGAGCGACCCGGTTGACGCGGACATCTACGAGCTCTCGGAAGAAGAAGCAGCACACATCCCCTCCGTGCCAAATTCGCTGGAGGGCTCGCTCGCAGCGCTCGCAGCCGACCACGATTTCCTGATGGAAGGCGGGGTCTTCACCCAAGACCTGATCGACCACTATCAGGATTTCAAGGTGACAGAGGCGCGGGACGTGTTCATGCACCCGGTCCCAGCGGAATTCTTCCACTACTACCACATCTAGGAGTCTGAACGCCCGTTGGCTGCGGATCCGGAACCATGACCAGTCTCAACGGCGACGGCGAGCCGCGACCGTCCGAGCATGAACACGTGCTGCGGGCCTGCCGCGAGCATGACGTCCGCTTCGTGCGTCTCTGGTTCACCGATCTGTTGGGGCAGCTCAAGTCGGTCGCGATCACCATCGACGAGCTGCCCTCGGTGCTGGAACGCGGCGTGGAGTTCGACGGCGCCTCGATCGAGGGGTACACCCGCCACGACGAATCGGACATGGTCGCGCGGCCGGATCCCGATACGTTCGTCGTGCTGCCCTGGCGGCCGCAACAACACCGCGTCGCGCGGATGATCTGCGATGTCCACCGACGCAACGGCAAGCCATTCGAAGGCGATCCTCGCAGGATCCTGCGGCGACAACTCGAATCGGCGCAGGAGCGCGGCTACACGTTCTACGTCGCTCCGCAGATCGAGTACTTCTACTTCCGCGCCCCCGACGACCCGTCGCCGCTCGACGCTGGCGGCTACTTCGATCTCTCACCGCTCGACACGGCGACCGACCTTCGCCGCGAAACCGTGCTGACGCTCGAAGAAATGGGCATCGGCGTCGAATCGTCGCACCACGAAGCCGCGCCGTCCCAGCATGAGATCGACCTCCGCTACACCGACGCACTGACGATGGCGGACCAGGTCATGACCACGCGCCTGGCGGTCAAGGAGATCGCGATCAAGCATGGCGTCCATGCGACGTTCATGCCCAAACCACTCAACGGCGTGAACGGCTCTGGTTTGCATGTCTACCTGTCGTTGTGGGACCACGAGCAGAACCTCTTCTACCAGAAGGGCGGCGGTCTCTCCGACACCGCGCGGTCATTCCTGGCCGGGCTGCTCGCCTACACGCCGCAGTTCACGCTGATCACCAATCAGTGGTCGAACAGCTACAAGCGACTCGCGCCGGGTACCGAGGCGCCCGTCTACCTCACCTGGTCGCACGCAAATCAATCCGACCTGGTGCGCATCCCCGACTATGACCCCAGCGACGCGGAGTCGACGCGGCTCGAGTACCGTGGCGCGGACTCAGCGACCAATCCCTACCTCGCCTTCTCGGTCTTCCTGGCCGCGGGACTGCGGGGCATCGACGAGCGCCTCACTCCCCCGCCTGCGGCCGAGGACAACGTCTTCCAGCTCAGCGACGCGGAACGGCAGACGCGCGGCATCATCGAGATGCCCACTACACAGGGACGCGCCATCGAGGCCTTCGCCCATTCTGACCTGATGAAATCCGTGCTCGGTGAATACGTCTGGGCGACGGTGCTGGAGAACAAGCGCCTGGAGTGGGACGACTACCGCTCACACGTGACCGACTACGAACTTCGCCGCTACCTAGCCACGCTGTAGCCATGCTGCAGCGCCCCCACAAGGGGGCGTGCGCGCAAACTCTAATCGGCTCACTCGCCCACTGCCGCTGCCGACAGGGCTGCAGCCTGCTCGAACAGACCCTCGGTCGAGCTGTGGATGACGTCAAACAGGGGCGTCGGGTAGAGGCCGATGAACAGTACCCCGGCAACTAACACGACCAGCGCGCCAGCCAGTGGACGGGAGACGTGGAAGCGGGCGCGATCCGATCCCTCCGGCTCGTAGAGGTACATCTGCTTGATCACCATCAGGTAGTAGTAGAGCGAGACGAACGAGGCAGTCACGCCGAGCGCGCCCAGCCATAGGAATCCGTTGTTGAACGCCGCCTGGAAGATGATGAACTTGGTCGCGAACCCAGCGAACAGCGGCATCCCGGCCAAGGAGAACAGCGCCGCGGCAATCGCAAACGCCAGGAACGGCTGACGCTCGGCCAAGCCGCGCAGATCGACGATGTCGTCGCGGCCGGTTCGGTTGTAGAAGGCGATGATGGCCGCGAACACCGCGATGTTGGTCGTCACATACCCGATCAGATGCAGCACCAGCGCCGAGGCGGCGTCGTGCGACTGGCTGATGTCGGCCGCGTTCAAGGCCACAATCCCCACCAGCAGATAGCCCACCTGCGAGATCGACGAGTACGCCATCAGGCGTTTGAAGTTCGTCTGCTGCAGCGCCATCAGGTTGCCGACGATCATCGTGATCGCGGCGAGAATGCCCACGAACCAGACCCACTCACTGGCGGCAGGCAAGAATGCCTCGGAAAACAGTCGTAGGAAGAATGCAAACGCAGCCGCCTTGCCGCCGGCGCTCAGAAACGCCGTGATCGGCAGCGGCGCACCCTGGTACGCATCGGGCGTCCACTGGTGGAACGGCACTGCGGACACTTTGAAGCCCAGCCCCGCCGTGATCAGCACCAGCCCGATCAGCAGACCGGGTCGAGTCGCATCAGGATCAACACCGCCACTCAGTCCGGCATAGGAGGCCAGCTGCTCAGCGATGTTGCGACCCGCCGCCACCGCGTCGGGCTCGATGCCTGAGTAGAGCGTCGTCCCCGTCACCCCGTAGATCAGCGAGATGCCGTACAGCATCAGGGCCGACGAGAACGCGCCGAGCAGCATGTACTTGAGCGACCCCTCGTTGGAGAACGGATTCAGTTTGTTGAACCCCACGAGGATGTAGAAGCTGAACGAGAGCAGCTCCAGCGAGAGATACGCCGTCAACAGCTCGCGCGAGGCCGCCAGCAGCATCATGCCCAGCGTCGCGAAGACGATCAGACCGTAGAACTCGGCGTGGTTCTTGAGTCGGTCACCGGCGAACTGCACCGCCGCCATCACGGTGAAGAACGCGATCCCCAGGAAAAACACGCGGAACAGCACCGTGAAGTGGTCGACGGCGAGCACGTTGGCGAAGTCGTCGTTGGTGTCCCAATAGGCGATCGCAGTGACGATCGCAATCGCTGCCAGCGCAGCCGCCGTCGCGTAGCCGAACCATTTCTGGTCGACCTGCCGAAACGCCAACGCCGCCGCGATCACGACCACGGCCAGGCCAGCCATGACGAATTCGGGAATGATCAGCGAGTACTCGAGATCCATCAGGGTCACCGTCCGGTCAGCGAGCTGAGCGAGAACACTTCGCCAATCTGCTCCACCTGGGGCAGATCAGCGACGGACTGCGCGATGCGGTCGATAAACGGGTCGGGCCAGACGCCCATCGCGATGATCGGGGCGACCAGCACGATGGCCGCGGCGATCTCCCAGCGCGAGAGGTCCTTGAGGCTCTCCCAGCGCGGATTGAACGGACCCAGCGCGGCGCGACCCATGAGCCGTAGCACATAGATCGCCGTCAACGCGGCGGAGAGGATGCCCAACGCAGCGAATAGCGGGAAGGCATCGATCGCGCCAACGAAGATGTGGAACTCCGCCACAAATCCGGACAGCCCAGGTAGTCCCAGCGACGTCAGACCGGCGATGCCGAAGAAGATCACGAATAACGGCATCTTGCGCACCAGTCCGCCGAAGACGCGAATGTCGCGCGTGTGCGCCTGGTCGTACAGTCCGCCGACCATAGCGAAGAAGAGGGCTGTCATGACGCCGTGCGAGAACATCTGCAGCACCGCACCATTGACGCCGATGTTGTTCATCGTGCCCAGCCCCATCAGCACGAATCCCATGTGCGAGACCGACGAATAGCCGATCACGAATTTCAAGTCGGTCTGGTGGATAGCGGAAATCGCACCGTAGACAGCCGCGACGCCGCCCAGCACCAGCAACACCGGCATCCAGAAGTCGGTACCGGCGGGCAGGATCTCCATGCCCAACCGAATCACGCCGAACGCGCCGAGCTTCATCAGCACGCCCGCGTGGAGCATCGAGACCGCCGTGGGCGCAGCCACGTGACCGTCGGGCGACCACGTGTGGAACGGGAACAGACCTGCCAGGATGCCGCAGCCGATCATGAAGAAGGGGAAGAAAGTATTGGCGAAGCTGCGTCCGAAGTTGACCTCGCGCAGCACCGCCATGTCAAACGTGCCAGCGCCGGCCTCTGCGAAGACTGCGAAGATGCCGATGAAGATCAGCACCGATCCGCCGACCAGCACCATGGTCAGCTTCATCGCGCCGTATTCCTTGTTGGTCGAGCCCCAGATCACGATCAGCAGGTACATCGGCAGCACGGCCAGCTCGTAGGAGAAGAACCAGAAGAACAGATCCTGGCCGATGTAGACCCCGTAGACGCCTGTGAACAGAGCCAGGAACAAGATGAAGAAGTCCTTCACCCGGTGCGTGATCTTCCAGGAGACGAGCACGCCAGCGAAGCCGACCAGCCCGTTGAGCAGCACCAGCGGGGCGGCGATGCCGTCCACCGCGAGATGCAGCGAGATGCCGTTCTCACCGAGGAAAGCGATGTTCTCGATCCACGGGTACTGCAAATCGAACTGGTAGCCGCCCTCAGCGAAGTCGTAGACCGCGAACACATAGATCGAGTCGATCAGCGTGGCGATGGTGGCGACGAGCGCGATCCCGCGCACCACGTTCGCGTACCGCGAGGGCACGAACAGCGTCAGCAGCATCGCTCCGCCGGGGATCAGCAAGAGCAGGAGGAGTGCTTCGCCTGCGTCCACGCCGTTCGCCTCTCTCTACGTCGTCCGCTGACTTATCCGCGCAACAGGAAGGCCAGGCCGCCCGCGAGAGCAACGCCGACCACCATCAGGAGCGCGTAGTCAGGAATTCGGCCGGTGACGTGGTAACGCAGCCAGTAGGCGGCGTAACGGGTCGCATCAGCCGGCGCATTGATGCCTGTGTCGTTCACAATCATGCGGTCGAACCAGGAGACGAGCCGCGCCAGGGGCAGGATCGCACGGTCGATCCCCCACTGGTACGCCTCGTCGAAGTAGAACTTGTTCTCGACGACCGCGGCCAGCCGCGGCTGGAAGTCTCGCAGGGCCTGCGCGCGACGCGAATTGCGGCCCCAGAAGAACCACCACGCCGTCAGGAACCCCAACAGCGAGACCGTACCCGTGACCGCAGCGACCGAGTTGGAGAAGTGGAAGTCGTGCGGCTCGGGGAAGTAGATGTAGTTGTTGATCCCGCCGGGGAAGCCGAGCGCGTCGCCGACCTGGTCGAAGGCCACGAAACCCACGAGGAAGGTCAGCACGGTTAAGAAGACGAGCGGGATCAGGATGGTCGGGTCGGCCTCGCGGGCACGTTTGATCACCGCGAGGTCCTTGGCTGGTCCGAAGAAGGTGATGATCACCAGTCGCGCCATGTAGAGCGCCGAGAGGAACGCGGCCAGGCCAAGCAGGATGGCGACCACCGTGTTCGCGCCACCGAGCGTCGCGACGAAGATTTCGTCCTTCGAGAAGAAGCCCGAGAGCGGCGGGATCCCAGCCAGCGCGACCGACGAGATGATGAATGTCGAGGCCGTCACAGGCATGCGCCACCAGAGTCCACCCAGCTTGCGGGCGTCCTGCTCTTCGGTCATATGGATCACGGATCCCGAACCCAGGAAGAGACACGCTTTGAAGAATGCATGGGTGAGCAGGTGGAACATCGCAATGCCGACAGCGCCGACCCCCAGGGCGACGAACATGAACCCAAGCTGGGAGACAGTGGAATAGGCGAGCACCCGCTTGATGTCGTTCTGCGCGAGTGCCATGACACCGGCCAGCAGCGCCGTCGTCAGGCCCACCGCCAGCACGACATTGGACGCGCCCGGCGCAACCTCGAAGACAGGCAAGAGACGCGCCACCAGGTAGACGCCGGCGACAACCATCGTGGCGGCGTGAATCAGCGCCGAGACCGGCGTTGGGCCTTCCATCGCGTCGGGCAGCCAGACATGGAACGGTACCTGCGCCGACTTGCCCGCGGCGCCCAGGAACAGCATCAGCGTGGACAGGGTCAGGTAGCCGTCGCCCATCACTTGCGGTAGATCGTTGACGCGCCCCGCTTCGGCCGCGGCGATAATGTCCGAAATCTGGAAGGAACCCGTCGCGCGCCAGAAGAGAATGATCCCGATGAACAGCCCGACGTCACCCAAGCGCGTCGTCACGAACGCCTTCTTGGCTGCCTCGACGGCCGAACGGCGCTCGTAGTAGAAGCCGATCAACAAGAAGGAGCAGAGCCCCACCCCTTCCCAGGCGACGAACATCAGCAGCAGATTGTCGGCCAGGACCAGCGTCAACATCGCCGACACGAACAGCGACAGCACAGCGAAATACCACCAGTAGCGCGGCTCGGGCTTGCCGTGATGCCGCAGGTAGTTGGTCGAATAGATATTGACCATCAGCGCCACCGTCGAGACCACGAAGATCATCACGATCGCGATCGAGTCGACCGTGAAGCCGAGCCGCACCACGAAGTTGTCGAAGTTGATCCAGTCGGTGCCGACGTTGCGAATCCCACCAAGACCGGCTCCGAGCCAGTCCAGATGCGATTCAAGCACGAAGAAGAACAGCACGAACACGGCCAGCGCCGAGCCGACCGAGATGAAGTCTCCGCCGCGCGGCAACTTGCGGCCGAACAGGAACAACACCACGAAGGAGATCGCCGGGATCGCCGGCAGAATCCACGCGTGATCAGCCCAGATCATCGACGCGCCCTCCCCGCTACCACTTCAACAGGTTCACTTCGTCGACGTTGGCGGTGGCCCGGTTGCGGAAGGTCCGCACGACGATCCCCAACGCCAACGCGACCTCGGCCGCGGCAATCACGATAATGAAGAAGGCGAACACGATGCCGGTGATGTTGCCGAAGTCGACGTGTCCGTACACCGCAAACGCAACCATATTGAGCGAGACCGCGTTCAGCATCAGCTCGACCGAGAGCAAAATCAGCACCGCATTGCGGCGCGTGAGGACGCCCATCGCCCCGATCCCGAAGAGGATGGCGTTGACGACCAGCACATGCTCAAGCGCGGGCATCAGTTGTCGTCCTCATCGGGAGAGGCGAGCATGATGGCGCCATCGAGGGCAATCGAAAGCAGCACGCCGACGATGATGAAGGGCACGATCCAGATCGTGAAGATGGCATCGCCGATCGTCTGCAAACCGACTGGCTGTATCGCCGCTGAGGATTCTGGCGTGGTCCAAGTCGTCGCGACGATCCCGCCGATCAGAGCGGCCATCAGCCCCAGCGAGGCTGCGATGCCAAGCGGCCGCGAGCGTCCGAACAGCGCCTGCGGTCGTTCGCGGGCGCGGGTCAGCATCAGGGCGAAGAGGATCAGGATGACCACGGCCGAGCCGTATACCAGCAGCTGAACCAGGGCGAGGAACTCGACGGTCAGAATGAGGTAAACGCCCGCGATGCTGGCCAGCGCGGCGATGAAGAACAGCGCGGCGTAGACAATGTTGCCCACCGTGACGACGCCAATCGCCGAGAGCAGCATAGCCACAGCCAAGATCCAGAACACCACCTGGGTTGCGGTGACGCCGTCCTCCACGGGCTTCCTCTTCCTCTCGTCCTGCTCGCGCCGCGGCTAGTCGCCGCCGGCCTCGAGTGGGGTGACCTCGGGCGCGGTGATCACGCGCGGGGTCGCCGGCGTGGTAGAGACGGTGCGCGCGCCTTCGCCCTTGCGCTGCCGTGTCAGCTGGAGGATCAACCCAAACAGCGCAGCCAGCAGCCCGAATGAGACCAGGCCGACCACCCAGTCCGCTCCCCCGTAGGCGAGGATGATCCCGTTCGCGAGCACCTGCACGATCGCAAATGGCAGCAGCACCTTCCAGGAGAACGCCATGAGCTGGTCAATCCGTAGACGCGGAAACAGCGCGCGAGAGCCGATCACGAGCACAATCATCACCGACGTCTTGACCAGCGTCAGCACAATCTGCAAAGCCAGCCCCACATCGGCGCCAAAGGGCCAGTTCCAGCCGCCCAGGAAGAGCGACGAGGCCAGCATCACCATCAGGAACAGCGCTGTGTACTCGGCCAGGAAGAACATCCCCCAGCGCATGCCGGAGTACTCGACGAAATAACCACCGACCACCTCCGACTCCGCGATCGGCATGTCAAACGGCGGACGATGCAGCTCGGCCAGCGCGCCGATCAGGAAGATCACGAAGCCCAACGGCTGCAGCAGGATGTACGGGGTGGTCGTCTGATCGCCGACGATGGCGTTGATCGAACCGGCCAACGACGCGTCCCCATCCACAGCCAGCCGCCCGGCGGCGACCATCACGACCGCCACGATGATCAGCAGCATCGGGATCTCGTAGGAGATCGCCTGCGCGGCCGCGCGGACGCCGCCCAGCAGCGCGTACTTGTTGTCGGACCCCCAGGCCGCCATCACCACGCCAACAATGTTCAAGCCCAGTACGCCAAAGACGTACAGCAGTCCCAGATTGAGATCGCGGATGAACCACGTTTCGGTGAACGGGATCGGCACGAAGATCAGGAAGACTGGCACAAAGGCGATGTACGGCGCGAGCTCGAACGCCCAGCGGTCGGCGGTGATCGGCCGCACGTCTTCCTTCGTGACGAGCTTGAGCGCGTCCGCGATCGACTGCAGGGTACCCACAGGACCGGTGCGGGTTGGACCGACCCGCGCCTGCAGCCGCGCCAGGATCTTACGCTCGAGGTAGATCAGCGCGAAGGCGTTGATCGTCATCAAGCCAACGATGAAGACGACGCGCAGCAGCGCATCGACCCAGTCGGGCATGCTGACGCCGGCGAACTCGCTGAGGACCATTTAGCGCGCCACCCTTAGCTGCTCACGCAGGTTACACGCCCTTCGGGTTACGCCCATCCCATCAGCATGGCCGCTGGTGTAATGGCCGCTGACGCGGAGCAATCGAGCGCTCCGCCTGCACCTGCACCTGCGCGGGCCTGGCAGAACTGCTGCCATTAGCGGTCGACCTCGCAGAGGACGATGTCGATCGAGCCCAGCGCGACGACCGCGTCGGCCAGATAGCCGCCCAGCACCTGCGGTTTGAGTGACGAGAGATTGTGGAAGCATGGCGAGCGCATCTTCACCCGCCATGGTTGGTCCGTGCCGTCGGAGACCATATAGATTCCGTACTCGCCACGCGGATTCTCCTGCCGCATGTAGATTTCGCCTGGCTCGGGACGCAACCGCGCCGGCATCCGCTCGGGCATGATCGGCCCTGAGGTCGGCATCTGGTCCAGCGCCTGACGCAGGATCGTGACGGACTGCCGCATCTCCTCCAGCCGCACAAGGTAACGGTCGTAGACGTCGCCGCGCTCGCCGACCGGAATCTCCCAGTGGAAGCGGTCGTAGATCGAGTACGGTTCGTCGACGCGCAGGTCGAAGGGCACGCCGGCGGCGCGCAGCATCGGCCCGGTCACGCCGTAGGAGATCGCCTGCTCGGCCGACATCGCGCCGACGTCTCGGCAACGCGCCACGAAGACCTCATTGTCGGTCATCAGCTCATCGACATCACCGATCCCGGTCTCCACCTGGTCGAGCACCCAGTGCGAGTCCTCGACAAAGGTCTCGTGCGGGTCCCAGGCCAGACCGCCGACGCGGAAGTAGTTGTACATGATGCGGTCGCCACAGACAGCCTCGAAGAGGTCCTGGATGCGCTCCCGCTCCTTGAATGTCCAGGTGAACGCGGTGCCGAAGTAGCCCACATCGGTGCCGAACGCGCCCATGAACATGAAGTGCGACAGCAGCCGGTTGAACTCGGCCAAAATCAGGCGAACGTACTCGGACCGTTCGGGAATCTCGATCCCGGCCAATCGCTCCACGGCATTGACGTAGACCCACTCGGAGTTGAAGGCGGCGAGGTAATCGGTGCGGTCCTGGTAGCCCAGCGCACCACGGTAGTCGAGGCTCTCCGACAGCTTCTCGCCACCTCGGTGCATGTAACCGATGTAGGGGACGGCATCCTTGACAATCTCGCCGTCGACGGTCAGCACCATGCGGAAGACCCCGTGTGTGGCGGGGTGCTGCGGCCCGATGTTGATATTCATGTCGACCGTCTCGAACTCGCGCTCGATCACGACGGGCTCGGTGAGGATGTCACCTTCAACGGTTCGCTGGACCATGCGAGTTCCTCCCTCGTCCCCCGCTCGCGCCTCAGCGCGACGCGTGCTCTGCTACTGACCGCGCAACTGCGCGCGGCGAGCGGCGGCGAGCTCGCGGCCCAGTCGGACACGCTCCGCCTGGGCGGCGGCGCGGCCTTCAGGATCATCTTCGGCATCGGGGATGCTCGGTAGTTCGGGCGCTGGCGGGGCCGGCGGTCGATCGTCCGTCGCGGCCCGCGCTGACGGCGACGATGCGGCGGCCGGGGCTTCTGCAGTCGCAGGTGCGCTCGGCGCGGGCGTCGGAGGCGCAGCCCCTTCCTGGCGCGGGCCGCCCGCAGGCGGCGCACCGGCAAGCCGCTCGGCGCGACGCACCGCAGCCAGCTCGCGCGCCCGCGTGACGCGCTCCGCCTGCTCCGCGCGACGCTCCGCGCGTTCCTCTTCGGTCATGTCCTCGGCCCGCTTGCGAGTCGGCGCAGCTGCTGGCTGCGCGCTGTCTTCCGCTGCTTGCTCAGGCTCGGGCGGCGGATGTTGCTTGGTGAAGTACTGAACGTCGACGCCCTGCTCGACCTCGATCGGCGCCAGCGGGTGGCTCTTGCGCAGCGGGTGAATGTCGAGATCTTCGTCGAGCAGCAGGTTGCGCGGATCCGGATGACCGATGAACTCGATCCCGAACATCTCGCGACACTCGCGCTCCGCCCAGTCCGCCATGGCGTAGACGTCGGTGACCGACTCGACGACCGCGCCGTCTGACGGCAACCAGGACTTGATCGTCACTGCCTGACGCAGGGGGATGGAGTAGAGGTGGTAGACGATCTCCAAGCCACGTTCTTCCCAGTCGACAGCCGTCTGGTTGCGTAGCAGATTCATCTGCAGACGGGCCTCGTCGCGGCCACGTTCGAGTACATCGTGAATCGCCTCGACGGGGATCGTCAGGGCCACATCGCCGCCCTTGGTCAGCGCCGCCTCGAACTGGATGAGGGGGAACACTTCGCGGTAGACATCGGCGATCGAGCCGGGAGCCGGCTCGCTGCGCTCAGGCTCAGTGGTGGCGGGCGTGCGGCGGGAGGTCATAGCGCTTCGAGTTCCCTAGTACCCGCGCGCGCGTTCTTCGACGATCTTCTCCTGCAGCGCCAGCAGACCGTCGATCAACGCCTCCGGCCGCGGCGGACAGCCGGGTACGTAGACGTCCACCGGGACAATATTGTCGACGCCCTGCACGACACGGTCGTACTGGGTGTACGGACCACCATTGGTGGCGCAGGCGCCCATCGAGATGACCCACTTGGGATGCGGCATCTGTTCGTAGAGCAGCTTCACCGCGGGGGCCATCTTCTTGGTCACCGTGCCGGCGACGATCATCACGTCGGACTGCCGCGGCGACGGCCAGGGCACAATCCCGAAGCGGTCGAGATCATGGTTGGCCATGTAGGTCGCGATCATCTCGATCGCGCAGCAGGCGAGGCCGAAGGTCATCGGCCAGAGCGACGACTTGCGCGCCGCTGAGATCAGCGCCTCGGCCGGCGCCTGCATCACGCCCGGCAATACGACCTTGTAAGGCACGGTCGGCGGCTGGTCGTCGATTGCCTGCAGGCGCAGCGACTCAGGGGAGATGATCACCGGAGTCGGATCGCCCATGTGCGGTGGTTGGGTCATGCGCCGCTACTCGCTTCCTGCCCCGGCTCCGCCTACGGAGTCGCTCATGTGCGCGATGTCAGTCGCATTCTAGTTCCGCTGCCAATCGAAGACGCCCTTCTTCCAAGCGTAGGCCAGCGCCACCAACAGGGTGCCGATAAACAGCACCATCTGCCAGAGAATCACCTTGCCCCAGTCGGGCTCGCCCATCAGGCCGAGGAACGAGACCGCCCAGGGGAACAGGAACACCACTTCGACGTCGAACACGAGGAACAGCAGCGCATAGGTGTAGTAGCGCACATGGACCTGTGCCCAGTTACGGCCGATCGGCAGCATCCCACACTCATAGACCTGCCCCTTGAGCGCGGTGCGCCGCTGTGGCGCCAGCAGCTTCGAGGCCAGCAGCGCTGTCAACACCAGCATGACCCCGACTGGGATGGCAACCAGAACCGCGCCATAATTCTCAAACAGCTCAGACACACTCACCTGCTGTCATCCAGCGCGACGGTCACGCCACGCCGCCGATGCGAACAGATCGTACCCGCGCGCAGCAATCAGGGTCAAACCCGAGTGGGCAACTATGCTTCGTCCGGCTCGAGCGATCGCTCATAGCGGTATTCCACTGACTGGTTGAGATCGGTGAGCTGACGGTGGCCCGTCCGCACATAGCCGAGACGCTCATAGAGGCGGTGCGCGTCGTGGAAACTGATATCCGTCCAGAGCACGGCCCGCCGACAACCCTGTGCGAGCGCCCACCGTTCTGCTGTCTGCAGCAGCGCCCGGCCGTGGCCCTGCCCCCGTAGCGCGGCGTCCAGGTAAAGACGGTGGAACTCCGCCGTCTCCTGATCGAGTCGCTCGACCGCCACCGAACCCACGATGCGGCCAGCGTCGCGCACCACCCACATCTGTCCGCGCGGCGACTCGTAGGGAAAGTGATCGTCGAGCAGGTCCCAGAACTCTTCTTCTGCAGACCAGTCGAAGCCGTACTCGTCGAAGACGCGACCGATCAGCGCCATCACGCCTGCGGCGTCTGTGCGATCGGCCACCTCAATTCCTCGCCAACGCGAACCATTCACGGCGCGTTACCCTGCGCTTGAGGTATGAGCGATGTCCGCTGGCGCCAGCAGGCGTACAGACCAGCAGGCACACGGACATGTGAGGAGCACAATATGGGACCGCTCGAAGGCATTCGCATCGTTGAGTTTCAGGGGATCGGGCCAGGGCCGTTCTGCGGGATGATCCTATCCGACATGGGCGCGGACATCGTCCGCATCGACCGCGCCAACCGCGCGCCCGCCGAGCCGCCAACGCAGCCGCCCGGCGACCTACTGGCGCGCGGACGCCGCTCGATCGCGCTCGACCTCAAGCACCTCGAGGGCGTCGAGGTCGCGCTGAAGCTGATCGAAAACGCTGACGCCCTCTTCGAGGGCTTTCGGCCGGGTGTGATGGAGCGACTCGGGCTGGGCCCCGACGTCTGCCTCGAGCGCAACCCGCGGATCGTCTACGGACGGATGACCGGCTGGGGGCAGGAAGGTCCCTACGCGCAGATGGCCGGCCACGACATCAACTACATCTCGCTGGCCGGCGCGCTGGCCCCGATCGCGCGCAAGGGACAGGCTCCCGTGCCGCCGCTGAACCTCGTCGGCGACTTTGGCGGCGGTGGTATGTACCTCGCCGTGGGGATGCTGGGCGCGCTGATCGAGGCGCAGCGCTCAGGCAAGGGACAGGTGGTCGATGCGGCGATGGTCGACGGCGCATCGTCCTTGATCACCTCCGTGCACGCTGGACTGGCCACAGGCGGCTGGCGACGCGGGCGTGCGGCCAACGTGCTCGACACCGGCGCCCACTTCTACGACGCCTACGAGACGCTCGACGGCAAGTACGTCTCGATCGGCTCGATCGAGCCACAGTTCTACGCCCAGCTGCTCCACCTGCTCGGCCTGGAGAACGAAGCGCTGCCGACGCAAATGGACCACACCCGCTGGCCCGAACTCAAGGCGCGCGTCGAAGCGATCTTCCGCACACGCACGCGATCGGAGTGGGAGCAGGTCTTCGAAGGTTCGGACGTTTGCTTCGGCCCTGTGCTCGAACCGTGGGAGGCGCCGAATCACCCGCATGCCAAGGCGCGCGGCGCGTTCGAGGAAGTCGCCGGCGTCGTTCAGCCAGCGCCCGCCCCACGCTTCAGCCGGACCGAGTCGAAGATCCAGGGTCCGCCCGCACATCCTGGCCAACACACCGACGAGATCCTCACCGAAATCGGCCTCAACGGCTCAGACGGCCAGGCGCTCAAAGCGGCCGGCGCGGTCGCCTAGTCCGCACCGGACAGTGCAGTGAGCACGGCGCGATGAACAGCGTGCGACAGTGCGCCGCGCGACCGATGTATCGGTCGCGCGCATTTCTGTACGACATGGGACTCAGTTCGATAGGTCAGCCTGATGCCCAACATTGCGCAATACCGTCTGTATCCAGCGATCCAGGCCCAACCGTCGGAGTGCGCCAAGGTCTTGAGCAGCGTCCAACCGTTCGAGCAGGCTGCGCAGACGCTCGCTGCGGCCTCACGCGTCTGGACGGTCGGCATTGGCACCTCGTTCAACGCCGCCAACGCAGCCGCCTGGATGCTTCGGGCGGCCGGACTCGAGGCGCGGCCGCTGACAAGCTTTGAGTTCGCAACCTGGCCGCCGCGCTCGGTGCGCTCGGATGGCGACGCCGTCTTGCTCTTCGCCCACACCGGCCGCAAGACCTACAGCGGACAGGCCCTGGCGCGCTGCGTCGAGCGCGGCGCGCCCGTGGTGCTGGTGACCAAGGTCGACACCGAGTTCAACACCGCGTCCCTCCCCGACAGCGTCACCGTGTTACACACCACGACGCAGGATCCATCAGCGATGTACACGATCTCACACACGACCGCGATGACGGTCGCGGCGATGCTCGCCGACGCTGTCTCGCCTGGCGCGCTCGGTGACATCGCCGCCCTCCCTTCAGCGCTGGCCGAAGCGCTCACACTCGAGCGCGAACTCGCCGAGCTCGCGGCCGAGTGGTCGGACGGCGCGATCATTGCGCTCGGCGCGGGACCGATGCTGTCGGCAGCGGAAGAGGCGCATATCAAGATTGCCGAAGCGGCGCGGCGCGCCGTGCGTCACCAGGAACCTGAATCATTCCTGCACGGACCGGCGGTGCAGATTGTTGATTCTGACCACATCCTGTCGTTCGCCGCTGACGACCAGGCAGCCGAACGGACGCGCGCGATCACACAGCTCGCGCTGGACATGGACTGCTCAGCCGCCTGGCTCGCTCCTGCTGACGCGCCTGCGCCAGCCGACGTGCGACGCTTTGTGCTGCCTACGCTCTCGCCAGCGCTACTCACGATCCCCGCGGTCCTGCCCGCGCAGCTGCTCGCCGCGCATCTCGCCGCGCAGGACAGCGTCAATGCCGACGACTTCCGCACTGACGTCCCACAGTTTCGCGAGGCGCTGTCCAAGCTGACGCTCTGAGCGAATCTCGCTGTGCGCCAGCACAGCTCAACATCGAGTCAATCCAGCGAGGCGAGCCGCGATGCCAGATCGTCGCGCTGACGCTGGAGTTCCTCGGCCAACGCCTCGGCCTGCTGGACGACATTGGCGGGAGCCTTGGCGCGGAAACCCGCATTGGCGAGCTTCGCCTCAGCGCCCCGCAGACGCTTCAGTACGTTATCGAGGTCCTTGCCCAGCCGCGTGCGCTCCTGCGCGAGGTCGACCAAGCCGCCCAACGGCAGGACGATCTCGGCCAGCGGCAGCACAGCGGATGCGATCTGGTCGTGCGGCGCTTGTGACCGCTCAGCCACGATCTTGAGCGGCCGCGCGCGAGCCAGCACTTCGATGATCGCGGACGACGCTTCGACGTCCGAGATCATCGAAGTCTGCGGCACAACGTACGTCTCGACCCACTGACCCGCCTGCACACGGTAGTCGGCGCGGACTTGCCGCACCGCCGTCACGATCTCCTGTACGGCCGCAAATGCGCCCTCTGCCGCAAGGTCGCGCTCCCGGTCGCCCGGCTGCGGATAGCGCGCGCCGATCAGCGCGTCAGCGTCCGCCGCCTGTCCCAGATGCGGTCGCAGTTGCTGCCAGATCGCCTCGGTCACGAACGGCATCCACGGGTGCAGCAGCCGCAGGCTGCAGTCGAGCACATGGGTCAGCACCGGAAGCGGCGACCCGTCGCCAGAGCGCAGCCGCACCTTGCTCGCCTCGACGTACCAGTCGAAGAACTCGCCCCAGATGAAGTCCTGGATCTGCCGTCCTGCCTCACCCAGCTGGAAGCCACGCCAGAGCTCGTCGACGGTCTCGGTGACCGCTTGCGTACGCGAGAGTATCCAACGGTCTTCGAGGGCCGACGCATCCGCGAGCTCGCCCATCACGCCCGTGGACTGGGTCTCTGTGGACTGGGCCAGCTCGCCCAGCACAAAGCGCGCGCCGTTCCAGAGCTTGTTCGCAAAGTTGCGCGAACCTTCTAGACGTTCATCCGTGAGCCGCATGTCATTGCCTGGGGTCGAACCCGTCGCGAGCGTGAAGCGCAGCGCGTCCATCCCATACTGGTCGGCCTTCTCAAGCGGATCGATCACGTTGTCCAGCGATTTCGACATCTTCCGCCCCTGCGCATCGCGGACGAGTCCGTGCAGGTAGACCGTGCGGAATGGGGCTGCGCCCATGTTGTAGCAGCCCAGCATGATCATCCGCGCAACCCAGAAGAACAGGATGTCGTAGCCCGTCTCCATCACCGACGAGGGATAGAAGCGCGCCAAATCGTTGGCTGGCTCGCCAGCTGCATTCGGCCAGCCGAGCGTCGAATGCGTCCACAAGCCCGATGAGAACCAGGTGTCGAGTACATCTGGGTCCTGCACCAGGTCAGCGCCGCCGCAGGTGGGGCAGATCGTCGGATCTTCCAGTTCGACGATGGGATGCGCACCCTCGTCGATGGTGATCTGACCTTCTTCCCCGCTGATTATCGCGTCGGCATCGCAGACACGGCAGTACCAGGCCGGTATGCGATGCCCCCACCAGAGCTGGCGCGAGATGCACCAGGGGCGGATGTTGTCCATCCACTGCAGGTAGACCGAGGTCGAGCGCTCAGGCACGATGCGCACTTCACCCTCGCGCACCACGCGCACCGCCTCCGCCGCCAGGTCGTCGGTATCGACGAACCACTGGTTCGAGACCAGCGGCTCAACGACGACGCCCGAGCGCTGCGAGTGCCCCACGTTGTGCAGGTGCGTCTCGGTCTGGACCAGGTAGCCGTCTTCATCTAGATGTTGGGCGACCAGGACGCGCGCCTCGTCGCGGTCCATGCCCGCGTAGAGCCCAGCCTCCACAGTTAGCGAGCCGTCCCAATCGACCACGCGGATCGGTTCCAGGCCATGTCGCTCGCCGATCTCAAAGTCGAGCTGATCATGGCCCGGTGTGATCTTGAGCGCACCGGTACCGAACTTCGGATCGACGCCGCTGTCAGCGATCAGCGGAATCAACCGCTCGAACCCGCGCAGCGGCAGGCGCACCCTACGACCCAGATGCGGCTGCCACCGCTGATCGTCGGGATGCACCGCGATGGCGACATCGGCCGGGATCGTCTCCGGACGCGTCGTCGCGATCACCACACCGTCATCGAGCTCGCGGCCGCGCTCATCCACGAAGGGATAGCGCACGTGCCACAGCTTCCCCTCTTCCTCCTGGTACTCCACCTCCACGTCCGAGAGCGCCGTCAGCATCTGCGGATCCCAGTTGATGATCCGCGCGCCGCGATAGATCTTGCCGTCGGTAAACAGGTCGACGAACGTGCGGCGCACAGCGGCGCGCGGCGTGGGATCGAGCGTGAAGGCGGTGCGCTCCCAGTCACACGACGCCCCCATCCGCCGCGCCTGCGCGGTGATTCGCGGACGCGTCAGGCCCACCCAATCCCAGACGCGCTCCTCGAACGACTCGCGGCCGAGGTCATGGCGGGTCAAGCCCTCTCGGGCGAGCTGCTGTTCAACCACGCTCTGGGTGGCGATGCCCGCATGGTCGAGTCCAGGCAGCCAGAGCGTCGGCTCGCCCAGCATGCGATGCCAACGGATCAGGGCATCCTCAATCGTCAGCGTGACTGCGTGTCCCAGATGCAGCACGCCAGTGACGTTCGGCGGCGGCATGATGACGGTGAACGGCTCGGCGTCAGAATCTGCGCCCTCAGTCGGGCGAAACCAGCCATTGTCCTCCCAGAAGGCATAGATCGGATCCTCAACCAGCGACGCATCATACGCGCCGCTGAGCTGATCAAAGCGGGACAGGTCGAATTCGGTCGTCACGGTTCAGCTCCGCAGAACTTTGCTTCAGTGGGGGTCGCGGGCAAACGGGTGAGGTCCGGCGTGCGCTGAGGGTGCAGGCAGGGCGCGCCGAACCTAGCCTACGCCGACCAATACGCCGACAATCACATCGGAGTCATCGCTGCGGCGATCGGCCTGCTTCGTCAACCGCCGCTGACGCCGCTGCTTGGCCGCTTCCAGCTCGTACAACATCTCCAACCCACGCCGCGTGTCGCTGGCGACCCGCGCGGGATCCTGGCGTTCGAGCCGTCGACGGAAGAGCCAATACGTGAAGGCCTGCCACTCAGCGTGTTCGATCCGCTCCGGTTCGGCGTCCGCCCGCTGCGCGGCCTGGCGGAACTCACGCAGCAGTTCACGCTGGCGCGCCCCATAGATACGGCCGAACACGTCGAGCTCTAGCTCACCACGCGACCCGTCGGTCGCCCAGCCGCCACGCTCCTTCTGCACCGTTCGCTCCATGGCCAGATGCAGCGCCTGTTCGACGCGGACGCCGTACAGGAAGTTCAAGTGCGCCCAGTACTTGGCCGTGCCCAGTCGTTCCTGAAACTCCGCTTCGCTCAACCGCGCCGGCGGCGTCTCGTCGATCAATAGCGCCTCAACCTCAGCAGGCGGCAACAGACCAGGCGGGGCGGAATCGCAGACGCGCTCAGCCAACAGCAGCCAGTCGAACGCCTCCCGCTCGATCAGGTAGACGAAGTCGCGTCCGCCCACCGACTCGCGCGGCGTCTCCCATTGTCGGATGCAGTCCAGCAGCGCGTCGAACCAGGCGCGCCCGGCCTGTACCTGCGCTTGAAACGCGGCCAGCAAGGCGTCCGCGTCGGACGCCATCAGCTCTCCCTGGACAGGCGCCGCCTCGCCCGCGCCATGCTCATCACCCTCCTCCAGCGAGAACCCCGTGTCGAACGGGCCACTACGAGCAGAGGTTGGATCGAAACCGGGCGGGAACGGAATGTCGCCTCCCGGCGCAGACGACGCTGTCATACTGCACTCCCCGCCACCGCTTAGGCCGCCTGCCCGCAACAGCGCTTATATTTTTTGCCGCTGCCACAGGGGCAGGGCGCGTTGCGCCCCACTTTCTGCCCGGTCGAGGTTGTCGGTTGTGGCGCCACAGCGACGCCACCGCCGGACTCTCGCACATTGCTGACGCGGACCCCGGCGCTATGCGAGGGCGGCGCCACACCGCGAGGGCGTCTCGGCTGGGTTGAGGTTCGTGACTGCCGCTGCGGCCGCTGTGCTGTCTGTGCTGTCTGTGCTCGGGACGGCGACGCCTGATCGACGCGCAGCGTCGCGTGCATGACCGAGGACGCAACCTCCCGGCGTAGCGCGGCGACCAGCTGGTCGAACATGTCAAACGCCTCGCGCTTGTAGGTCACCAGCGGGTCCTGCTGGCCATACGCCTGCAACCCGACGCCTTGCCGCAAGCCGTCGATCTCCGTCAGGTGGCGAATCCAGAGTCGATCCATCGTCCCCAGGACGAGTTGTCGCAGCACTTCCGTCGCAGCGCCTTCGGTCGCCGCATCGATCCGCTCGGCCAGCCGCTGCAGCTCCAGCGCTGCGTGATCGCGCAGCGCCGCAACGCATTCGTCCAACTCAGCGCCGAGCAACTCGTCTCGATCCAGCCCGGTCAGCGGCAGCACCTGTGCCGCCTCCTGCCAGAATTCTTCCGCCGTCGTCTCATCCCACAGCTCGTCGGCGAACGAGGACTCAAGGTCGTCCACCGTGTGCAGCAGCATGTCCTCGATGATCTTGGGCAGGTCGTCGGTCGCGGTCAGCACCTTGTCGCGCTCGGCGTAGATCACCGTGCGCTGACGGTTGATCACGTCGTCGTAGTCGACCAGGTGCTTGCGGATGTCGAAGTGATACGTCTCCACCTTCTGCTGCGCCTGCTCGAGCGCCTTGCCGACCATGCCCGATTCCAGCGGCGAGCCGTCCTCCAGCCCGGCCTTCTCGAGCATGCCTGGCAACCAGTCGGGCGTGAAGCGTTTCATGATCCCGTCTTCGAACGAGACGTAAAACCGCGACGACCCAGGATCGCCCTGCCGACCAGCGCGACCGCGGAGCTGGTTGTCGATCCGGCGTGACTCGTGCCGCTCGGTACCGATCACGGCCAGTCCGCCGCGCTCGGCGACGCCGGCGCCGAGCTTAATGTCCGTACCGCGGCCAGCCATATTGGTCGCGATGGTCACCGCACCCGGCTCGCCCGCTTGCGAGATGATCTGCGCCTCGCGCTCGTGCTGCTTCGCGTTCAACACTTCATGACCAATGCGCTTGCGCTTGAGCATCGACGACAGCTGCTCCGACGTCTCGACCGACGCCGTGCCGACCAGCACCGGCCGCCCAGACACCGAGAGAGCCGCGATTTCCTCAATCGCCAACTCGAACTTGGCTTGCTCGGTGCGGAAGACAAGGTCCGCCTGGTCGTCGCGGATCATGTCGCGGTGGGTGGGCGCCACAACCACGTCGAGCTCATAAATCTTGTGCAGCTCCTCGGCCTCGGTCGCGGCCGTGCCGGTCATCCCCGAGAGCTTCTGGTACATGCGGAAGTAGTTCTGATAGGTGATCGTGGCGAGCGTCACGCTCTCACGCTCGACTGAGACACCTTCCTTCGCCTCGATCGCCTGGTGCAGGCCCTCGGAGTAGCGGCGGCCGTCCATCATGCGACCGGTGAACTCGTCGACGATCACCACCTTGCCCTGCCGTACGACATAATCGCGGTCGCGCTGGTACATGAAGTTGGCCTTGAGGGCTGCGTCGAGGAAGCGGGTCAGGCGCGCATTTTCGCCCTCGAACAGATTGTCGATGCCGAGCGAGTCCTCAACCCGCGCAATCCCCTCCTCGGTCAGCGCGACGGTTCGCGACTTGGCGTCAGGCGTGAAGTGTGCCTCCGGCTGCAGACCACGGACGAGATTGGCGAACACGCGGTAGGTGTCCAACGATTCCTCTGCCTGTCCCGAAATGATCAGCGGCGTCCGCGCCTCGTCGATCAAGATGTTGTCGACCTCATCGACGATCGCATAGGCCAGTGGCCGCTGCACCTTCTCTGACGCTTGCATCACCATGTTGTCGCGCAGGTAGTCGAAGCCGAACTCGTTATTCGTGCCGTAGGTGATATCAGCGCGGTAGGCCTCCTGGCGGGTGACCGGACGCAACATCTTGAGATCGCCCAGCTCACGCCGGCGCTGCAACTCTTCGGGGTCGAGCGATTCCGGCCGCTCAATATCGACGGTCGAGTCCGCTGCGGGGTCGAACATGAATGCGGCGCGGTGCTGGAGCACCCCCACCGTGAGACCCAGCGCGTGATAGATCGGGGCCATCCACTGCGCGTCCCGCTTGGCGAGGTAGTCGTTGACCGTGATCAGGTGCGCCCCGTCGCCCTCGAGCGCATTGAGGTAGAGCGCCAGGGTCGCCACCAGCGTCTTGCCCTCACCCGTGCGCATCTCGGCGATCTTGCCCTGGTGCAGCACAATTCCGCCCACGATCTGGACGTCATAGTGACGCATCTGCACCTGCCGCTGGGCGGCCTCGCGGACGACCGCGAAGGCCTCGGGCAGAATATCGTCCAGCGACGCGCCGTCCTCCAGACGCGCAACGAATTCAGCAGTCTTGCCGCGCAGCTCGTCGTCAGACAGGCGCTGCATCTGCGATTCCCAGTCGGCCACCGCCGCGACCGCGCCCTGCAGCCGGTTGACCTCACGCGCATTGGCGTCGCCCAACAGCGAACCTGCCCGCTTCCTGGCTCGTTCCAACAATCCCATGCCTGGGTCTCCCGTCCAACGGTCCCACCTGCCTGGGCCGTGCTCGTCGCGCAGGGCATCCCCTCCAGCTTAGCCCGCTGCAACAGCACGCTATTCGCAGATCGGGGAGCGCGGGTCGCTGCGGCGGTTCTGCGCCGAACACCTCCGACGAGCAGGGCCGACGGATCTCTGTGTCGCTGAGTGGCACATCGCTGGTGCGCACGCCGAAGTAACGCCACGGCTGCCAATCCTCGCCGACCCAGCGATAGACGCTGAGGTCCCGGACCAAGCGCATGAACAACTGCCGAGACTTCGGCAAGGGTGCATCGGGCGCGGGCAGCGGCCCTATCGTGCGCACAGGACGTGAACACCGCCAGCGCCGCAACAGTGCAGCGTCGTTGGGTTCCCGCGTGTCCACCGGGATTTGATTTACAGAAACAACGAGCCTACGGAATCGCCTTCGTGAATGCGGCGGATCGCCTCGCCCAGCAGTGGCGCGATCGAGACGATTTCGAGTCCGCTCCAGCGTGCCTGGCAGGACGGCAGCGTATCGGTGACCGCGACCCTACTGATTGGGCTCGCCGCCAGCCGATCGAGGGCGGGGTCGGAGAAGACGCCATGGGTGGCCGCGCCATAGATTGCTTTCGCGCCCTCAGCGCGCAACAGCTCAGCGACCTGCACGAGCGTACCGGCGGTGTCGATCTCGTCGTCGATAATCAGCACGTCACGCCCGCGCACTTCACCGATCAGCTGCATCACCTCCGCCTGGTCCTCATTGCCGCTACGGCGCTTCTCGGTGATCGCGAGCGGCAGCTGCAGACGGTCGGCGGCGGCGCGGGCGCGCTTCGCCGAACCGAGGTCCGGCGCCACGACGACGCCGTCGAACCCCTGCGCGCCAAAATGGTCGACCAGCAGCCGCTGCCCGCTGAGTTCATCGGTCGGAATGCGGAAGAAGCCTTGAATCTGCCCGGCGTGCAGGTCCATCGTCAACATGCGGTCGGCGCCCGCGGTCTGGATCAGGTCGGCGAACAGACGCGCCGTGATCGGCACGCGCGGCTGATCCTTCTTGTCCGAGCGCCCGTAGGAATAGAACGGCGCGACCGCGCTGATCCGTCCGGCCGATGCCCGCCGCGCGGCGTCGATCATGATCAGCAACTCGACCAGGTGGTGGTTGACCGGGCGAGCGCCGGGCTGGATCAGGAAGATGTCACGCTCGCGAATATTCTCCTGGAACTGGACGAAGGTGTTGCCGTTGGCGAAATCGAACACATTGGCGCAGCCGAGCTGGATGCCGAGCGAGTCACAGACATCGCGGGCCAGCTGCGGATGCGCATTGCCAGTAAAGACCACCGGCTCGCCAACGAACCGACTCATGTCGCTGCTCCATTGCTCAGGCGTAGGAGTGCAAAATACCAACAGGCCCGCACCGGCCCTGTGCCTGCGCACATTATGCATGAACGTTATGCAGATCGCCGGGCGGCCGTGCTGCCGAGCTGCCGAGCTACCGCTGGGCCCCGCCTCGTTTCGGCTTCCGCCCACCACAGGAACTTGCGCGAACCAGAATTTGGCTGCGAACCGGGCTCGAACAGGGAGTGATTAGTTGAATGGGTTACGGAGTGGCGCAATCGCTGCGTGGGAGGGAGCCAATCTCTTGCAGGACAGCGTGATCGTTGCGTACGATGCAGGTGTTAGCACTCGCAGGCTGTGAGTGCCAACACCCACACTGGCATCCGCCCACAGCAGTGAATGGATACTCGCAGATGGCCACCGAACTCAAGCCGCTGAACGACCGCCTCGTGATCAAGCCGCTCCAGCAGGAGCAGGTGCTCTCCTCCGGCATCGTGATCCCCGACTCCGCCAAAGAGAAGCCGCAGCAGGGCGAGGTCGTCGCCGTCGGTCCTGGCAAGCGCGACGACAGCGGCGACCGCATCCCGCTGGACATCGAGATGGGGGACCGCATCCTCTACAAGAAGTACACCGGCCAGGAAATTCAGATCGACAACGAGGACTTGATCGTGCTCGAAGAGCGCGAGGTCCTCGCCAAGTTGATCGTCTAACCGCCCCGCTGACTGATCAACGCGCTGATCAACGCGCCGCACACCGCGCTGCACACCGCAGCGCGCGCCGCCTGACCTGAGTCGGCGGCAGGACTGAAGGAACCATCATGGCCGGCAAGCAACTCGCGTTCGACATGGACGCGCGCAAAGCCCTCCGCGAGGGCGTCGACGCCCTCGCCAACACCGTCAAGGTGACACTCGGCCCACGCGGCCGCAACGTCGTCCTGGACAAGAAGTTCGGCGCGCCGCTGATCATCAATGACGGCGTCACGATCGCCCGCGAGATCGAGCTGGAAGATCCCTTCCGCAACATGGGCGCTCAGCTCGCCAAGGAAGTCTCGATCCGCACCAACGACGTCGCCGGCGATGGCACCACGACTGCAACGGTGCTGGCCCAGGCGATCGTCACCGAAGGCCTGCGCAACGTGGCCGCCGGGGCCGACCCGATGGCGCTCAAGCGCGGCCTCGACTCCGGGCTCCGCGCCGTCGTCGATGAGCTCCGCGAGATGGCCGAGCCAGTCGAGAAGAAAGAAGAGATCGCGGCCGTCGCCACCATCTCCGGTGACAACGAAGAGATCGGCGAGATCATCGCCGACGTCATGGAGAAAGTCGGCAAGGACGGCGTCATCACCGTCGAAGAGGGACAAGGGATCCGCATGGAGACCGAGTTCACCGACGGCATGCAGTTTGACCGCGGCTACGTCTCACCGTACTTCGTCTCCAACAACGAACGCATGGAGGCGGCGATCGACGACCCCTACATCCTGATCACCGACCGCAAGATCTCGGCGGTGCAGGACGTCGTCCCGCTGATGGAGAAGCTGCTGCAGATCACGAAGAACTTCGTGATCATCGCCGACGACGTCGACGGCGAGGCGCTGGCGACGCTGGTGGTCAACAAGATGCGCGGCACGATCAACGTGCTGGCCATTAAGGCGCCCGGTTTTGGCGAGCGGCGCAAGGCTCAGCTCGAAGACATCGCCGTCCTGACTGGCGGCACCCTGATCACTGAAGAGCTCGGCCGCACGCTCGAGCAGACCCAGGTCGCTGACCTCGGCCGCGCCCGCCGCATCGTCTCCTCCAAGGATGACTCGACGATCGTCGAGGGCTCCGGTTCCGACGAGGCGATCCAGGACCGCATGAAGGAGATCAAGGCCCAGATCGACGCCACCGCCTCGGACTTCGACCGCGAGAAACTGCAAGAGCGTATGGCGAAGCTCGGCGGCGGCGTGGCGGTCATCAAAGTCGGCGCGCCCACAGAGGTCGAGCTCAAGGAAAAGAAAGCGAAGCTCGAAGATGCGCTCTCGGCCACCCGCGCGGCGGTCGAAGAGGGCATCGTCGTCGGTGGCGGCTGCGCCCTGCTGCGCGCCGACCGCGCACTCGCGCAGATGGAGGACGACTCCAGCGGCGACCTACGCACGGCCGTCCGCCTACTCCGCACCGCGCTCGAGTCGCCACTCCGCCAGATCGCGTTCAACGCTGGCCAGGAAGGCTCAGTCGTGATCGGCCGCATCCGCAAGGTCGATGATGACCGGCACGGCTATGACGCCAAACTCGACCGCTACGGTGACCTGCTCGAGTATGGCATCGTCGACCCGGTCAAGGTCGCGCGCTCAGCCCTGGAAAACGCCGTCTCGATCGCCGGCATGGTGCTGACCACCGAGACTCTCGTAGCTGACATTCCCGAGGCGCCGACGATGCCCGCCGGCATGCCGCCGCCCGACATGGGGATGGACTACTAGCCACCGCACCGCCTACACAGCGGACCGAACAACCAACAGCCGCGCTTCGACGCCTCGCGCGTCGGGGTGCGGCTGTATTCGTTCTCCAATAGCTTCAGCAATCGGCGGACGCGTCCGACAGAACTCGATGCGCTGACGAGCCCGCGCATTCGCAAGCTCGTCAGCGCGGCATGCACCTATTCCGGCTTTACTCCGGCAGGGCGACGTAGCCACCCTCTTCGTCGTAGCCGCTGATCTTTGCGCCGTCCAAGTCATCCTCTTCTTCGTCGAAACCGTAGCCGAAGTCGCTCAGCTCGCTCTCGTCGGCACCGAAGACGTTGGCCGCAGCAGCACCGGGCAGGCCGGCTGCCAACGGCAGCGGCTCTGGCGCCGGCAACGGCGGCAGAGCGATCTGCGCCTGCGCGGGGATCATCTTGCCAATAATCACATTCTCCTTCAAGCCGCGGAGCATATCGTCCTGGCCGGTAAGCGCGGCCTCTGTCAGCACCCGCGTGGTCTCCTGGAACGAGGCCGCCGAGAGCCAGCTGTCTTGCGACAGCGAGGCTTTTGTGACGCCCAACAGGACCGGCTTCGCTGAAGCGGGCTGTGCGCCGTCAGCCGTCAACACGCGGTTGCGCTGGTCGTACTGGTGCCGATCGACCAGCTCGCCTGCAAGCCACTCCTCGGAATCGCCCGGATCATCGATCTCCACCTTGCGCAGCATCTGCCGCACGACCACCTCAATGTGCTTGTCGTGGATATCAACACCCTGCGCGCGGTAGACGTCCTGGACCTGGTTGACGAGGTAGCGGTGCACCTTTTTGTTGCCCAGGATGCGCAGCATGTCCTGCGGGTCCAGCGGACCCTCGGTCAATGCATCGCCCGCCTCGACATAGTCGCCGTCATCGACTCGCATGCGGGCGGTCTTGGGCAGCTCGTACTCTCGCTCGTCGGCCGTCTCCCAGGCAACGGTCAGCAGCCGCGACCCGCGTTTGCGACTTACGACGCCGCCGACGCGTGCGCGCACCCGGCGCTCCTCGCGATCGTCATCGTCGTCTTCGCCGCTGCGCGGCTTGCGGGCGAGCACGTGGCCAGCATCGACCCGTTCCCCGTCCTTGACCAAGACCCGCGTGTGAGGCTCGAACTGGTACTCATCGCGGTGGTGCTCCTGCGCCGTCAGACGCAGACGGCGCAGCTCACCGTCAGTCAGCACCTCGACCGTGCCATCGATCTCCGCGATCAACGCCTGCCCCTTCGGGGTGCGCGCCTCGAATAGCTCCACGACACGGGGTAGCCCGGTGGTGATATCAGAAACGCCGGCGATCCCGCCCGTGTGGAATGTCCGCATCGTCAGCTGCGTGCCCGGCTCGCCGATGCTTTGGGCGGCGATAATCCCGACCGCTGAGTCCATTTCCACCAGCTCACCGGTCGCGAGCGATTGCCCGTAGCAATACTGGCAGAGACCTGTTTCCTCAAGACAGCCAATCGGCGACCGCACGTTAAAGGTGTTGATGCCATACTCAGCCACCAGGTGGCCGACGATCGCATCGCTGAGCAGCTCGTTCCGTCCCAGCAGCTCTTCGGATGGATCGCTGGGGTTGTACACCGGCGTCGAGGTGTAGCGGCCCACAACGCTCTCGCGGAAGTTCGTGATCAGTTTCTCGCGGTC
The DNA here is from genome assembly GCA_963422755.2 of Dehalococcoidia bacterium. Classification (GTDB taxonomy): domain Bacteria; phylum Chloroflexota; class Dehalococcoidia; order Bin125; family Bin125; genus Bin125. The sequence continues at coordinate 671,830 of OY730488.1, read as the reverse complement.
TTCCTCGAAGTCTTCGATCTCAATGCCGGGGATCTGTTCCCCGTCCGCGGAACAATCGCGGGCGCGGATGATCACGTCTTGCGAGACATCGACCAGGCGACGCGTCAGGTAGCCCGAGTCAGCGGTGCGTAGCGCGGTGTCAGCCAGACCCTTGCGCGCGCCGTGCGTCGAGATGAAGTACTCCAGCACCGAGAGCCCCTCGCGGAAGGACGAGCGGATTGGCAACTCGATGATCCGACCGGACGGGTCGGACATCAGGCCACGCAGGCCGGCCATCTGGGTGACCTGGGCGAGGTTGCCCTTGGCGCCCGAGGTGACCATCAGCCGCAGCGAGCCGGGTTCGTTGAGCTGCTCGTCGACCCCTTCCTTGACCGACTGGGTCACTTTCTGCCAGACGTCGACGGTGGCTGAGTAACGCTCATCCTCAGTCATCAAGCCCAGGCTGTAGTCGTCGCGGATCATCTCGACCTGCTGCTCCGCCTGCTCCAACAAGGCAGGCTTGGTCTCGGGCGGACGCAGCTCGTCGATCGCCATCGTCGTGCCCGACTGGGTGGCGAAGCGGAACCCGATCGTCTTGATGCGGTCGGCCATGGCCGCGGTCTCCTCGGGACCACACAGCCGATAGCACGTCGTGATCAGCTCCTTGAGCATCTTCTTCGGCAGTTCGTGGTTGACGTCCGCGAAGGGGATCTGCGTTGGCACCACTGCGTCGAAAATAATCCGGCCCGGCGTCGTATCGACGAGCTCGCCATCAGTCCGTTCGGCGTCGCGGACCAGGATCGGCTCATGCAGCTGCACACCGCCCAGCTCATACTGCAGCCGCACCTCCTCGAAGGAGGGAAACATGCGAACATCGGCGTCCCCGTTGCGGGCGCGACCGGCGCTGGGCGCTGCCTCCGGGTTGAGCGTGAGGTAGTAGCAGCCGATCACCATGTCCAGCGTGGGCGCCACAACAGGCTCACCGTTGGAGGGCAGCAGCAGATTCTTGGTCGAGAGCATCACCTGCCAGGCCTCGGTCACCGACTCGTGGCTGAGCGGCACGTGCACGGCCATCTGGTCACCGTCGAAGTCGGCATTGAACGCAGAGCAGACCAACGGATGAATCTGAATCGCGGAACCATCGACGAGCACTGGCTCGAAGGCCTGAATGCCCAGTCGGTGCAGGGTCGGCGCTCGGTTCAGCAAGACCGGCCGCGACTTGACCACCGTCTCCAGCACTTCCCAGACGTCATCGTGCTGACGTTCGATCATGCGCTTGGCCGACTTCACGTTGGGCGCTTTGCCCAACAGCACCAGCTGGTACATCAGGAAAGGCTTGAACAGCTCGAGCGCCATCCGGCGCGGCAGGCCGCACTGATGCAGCTTGAGCTCGGGTCCACCACAATCACCGAGCGGCCGGCAAAGTCGACTCGCTTGCCCAGCAGGTTCTGGCGGAAGCGCCCTTGCTTGCCTTTGAGCATGTCCGAGAGCGACTTCAGCTTGTGACTGCCGGATCCCGATACGGCGCGGCCGCGCCGACCGTTGTCGATCAGTGAGTCGACCGCCTCCTGCAGCATTCGCTTCTCATTGCGCACGATGATGTCAGGCGCGCCCAGCTCCTGCAGTCGCTTGAGCCGGTTGTTGCGGTTGATCACCCGTCGGTAGAGATCATTCAGGTCCGAGGTGGCGAAGCGCCCGCCATCGAGCTGCACCATCGGACGCAGATCGGGCGGCAGCACCGGCAAGACGCGGAAGAACATCCACTGCGGCGAGTTCGTCGATTTGCGCAGTCCGTCGACGACCTTGAGGCGCTTCATCGCTTTCTTGCGGCGTTGGCCGGCTCTGGTTTTGACCTCTTCCTTGAGCTGCTCGGCGATCTCGTCGAGGTTCATCCGCGAGACCAACTCAAGAATCGCCTCAGCGCCCATCTCACAGCGGACGACGCCAGGATATTTCTCCATCAACTCCTCGGCCCGCTGCTCCGCCAGGATCGCGGCGTCGAAGTCGCCCGAGACCACTGGATCAATCAGTTGCTCAAGGTCGTTCTTGATCTTCTGCTCGAGCTCCGCCTCAGCACGGTCTTCGACATTGTCGAGCTGATCTTGCAGGCGTCGCGCCTGCTCGTCCACGTTGGCCTCGACCTCTCGTTTGTCTCGATCGGCGAGCGCCTCGATCTGCCTGATCTCCTCATCGCCGATCGCCTGCTGTTTGGCGACTGCGGCAGTCAACTCGACTTCCAGGTTGTCGAGCATGACTTCGGAGATGATCGGATCGCCACGTTTGGCGAAGAGGTCCTCGCCCAGCTTCAGGTTGCGGCGCGCCTTCTTGCCGTCGAACTCGGCGATCTGCTCGCGCAGCGAGTCGGCGTCGGCGCGGAGGTCGCGGACCAATGCGCGCACCCGTTCCTTGACCTCGGCCGTGTCGGCTTCGGTCCGCAGGTCGATCTCGGAGAACAGCCGCGCGCGCGCCTGCGTCAGTTTCTCCTGCGTCTCCTTCAGCTTGTCGCGTAGATCGTCGACCGCGTCTTCGGCGTCGAGACGGAGATACTCGATCGCCTTCTGTTTCTCTTCCTCATTGACGTGGGTGATGATGTACTGAGAGAAGTAGATCACCTTCTCCAGTTTGCGCGGCGAGATATCGAGCAGGAGCGCGATGCGTGCTGGGGTACCGCGCACGTACCAGATGTGCGAGACCGGCGCGGCCAGCTCGATGCTGCCCATGCGCTCACGGCGCACCTTCTGGCGCGTCACCTCGACCCCGCACTTGTCGCAGATGATGCCCTTGTAGCGCACCCGCTTGTACTTGCCGCAGGCGCACTCGAAGTCCTTCATGGGACCGAAGATCTTCTCACAGAAGAGCCCGTCCTTCTCAGGCTTCAGGGTGCGATAGTTGATCGTCTCAGGCTTGGTGACCTCGCCCCAGGACCAGTCTCGGATCTGTTCGGGCGAGGCCAGCGTGATGCGGACCTTCTCGGTTCGGTTGGAATCAAGCACTAGTCTCGTCCTCTCGCTCGTATCCGCTGAGGTTGACAGGCAGCCGCGCCATCTCGTCGCGGCCCGGCGTCGCCATGTCCACCTCTTGTGCGCGGTCGTCCTGGACGGAAACGTTCAACCCCAGGCTCTGCAGCTCACGCAGCAGCACCCGAAACGACTCCGGCATTTTCGCTTCAGTGACTGGCTCACCTTTGACGATCGCCTCGTACGCGCGGGTGCGGCCGACCATGTCGTCCGACTTCACCGTCAGCAGCTCCTGCAGGATGTGGGCGGCGCCGTAGGCCTCCAGCGCCCAGACCTCCATCTCGCCGAAGCGCTGTCCGCCAAATTGGGCCTTCCCGCCCAACGGCTGCTGCGTGATCAGCGAGTAGGGGCCCGTCGCGCGGGCGTGGATCTTGTCCTCCACCATGTGCGAGAGCTTGAGTAGGTAGATGTAGCCGACCGTGACCGGCTGGTCGATCGATTCGCCAGTGCGGCCGTCGAACAGGCGCTGCTTGCCAAACACCGGTCGCGCGACGCCCTGCTGGCGTTCAACCTGGGTCGCGCGCTCTGCGATCGTGCTGTCATTCCAGTTGCGGACACCGCGCGTCTCGCCATGGTCGATCAGCCACTCGCAGAGCGCCACGCGCGTCGCCTTGCCGTCGACGGCGACGCCGGCCGTGAAGCCGAACGCCTGCTCGATCGACTCGTCGTCGTAGCCACGCCGACGCAACCAGGCGGCCACGCGCGGATCGACGTGCCCATCGCCCAGCGACGCCGCGCCGTTAGGCTCACTCGCCCCGTTGGACTGGGCAGTCGGCTCGACCGCGGCGTCGAGGCTGCGATCGCTGCGCGCCTGGCGCGCGATCCAGGCGCGGGCGAGCGCGTCCTGCAGCTCTTGCTCGGACGCGCTGTTAAAGACCGGGGTCACGGCGGTGAAGTCAAGCTCCGCCGCCGCCCAGCCAAGCTGCGTCTCTAGGATCTGTCCCAGGTTCATCCGCGACGGCACGCCGATCGGGCTCAGGATCACATCAATCGGGGTGCCATCCTCCAGATGCGGCATGTCCTCGACTGGCAGGATGGTCGAGATCACGCCCTTGTTGCCGTGCCGCCCGGCCATCTTGTCGCCGACCTGCAACTTGCGCCGCTCAGCGATCGTGACCCGGACCAGTTTCTTGACCCCGGCTGGCAGGTCGTCGTTCTTATTGTCGCTCTCGAACACGCGCACATCGACGACGACGCCGCGGGTGCTGTGCGAGGCCTTGAGCGAAGTGTCCTTCACCTCGCGCGCCTTCTCGCCGAAGATGGCGCGCAGCAGCTTCTCTTCCGCGGTCAGCTCAGTCTCGCCCTTGGGCGTGATCTTGCCGACCAGGATGTCCTGCGGGTTGATCTCGGCGCCGATCCGGACGATGCCGTCTTCGTCGAGATGGGCCAGCGATTCATTCGCCTTGTTGGGGATGTCGCGGGTGATCTCCTCATCGCCGAGCTTGGTCTCACGCGCGGCGACTTCGTGCTTCGACATGTGGATCGAGGTGAATGCGTGATTCTGGACCAGCCGCTCGGAGACGATCACGGCGTCTTCGAAGTTGTAGCCCTCCCAGGACATGAAGGCGCAGAGCACGTTCTGGCCCAGCGCGAGCCGTCCCTGGTCCGTCGAGGAGGAATCGGCCAGCGGCTGCCCCTGCACAACGCGCTCACCGACTGATACGATCGCCCGCTGATTGATGCAGGTGCCCTGGTTGGACCGCAGGAACTTGATCAACGAGTGCTGGTGACGCCTCGAGCCGCCGCGCGCTTCGTCGTACTCCACTTCGATGTCCTCGGCGGTGACACCGACCACCAGGCCGTCGGCGAGTGCGGTCAGGACCTGGCCAGAGTCGGATGCCGCCTGCATTTCCATGCCGGTACTGACCAGCGGCGCCTGCGGCCGCACCAGCGGCACCGCCTGGCGCTGCATGTTGGCGCCCATCAGGGCGCGGTTCGCATCGTCGTGCTCCAGGAAGGGAATCAGCGAGGCCGCCACTGAAACGATCTGGTGGTGCGACACATCCATGTACTGAATCTGATCGCGATGAAACTCCTCGAAGCGGCCGCCGAGCCGCGCTTCGACCCGCTCGTCGAGCAGGTTGTCGCGATCGTCCAGGCGCGCGTTCGCCTGCGCGATGACCACCTTCGCTTCATCGTCCGCGGAGAGCCGGCGCACCTCTGCCGACGCGTAAGGTTGGATCAAGACTTCAGCATCATTGAGCACCTGGATTTGCGCCGCCAGCTCCTCGGTGACGAGCTCGCCTGCGCGGGCGATCGGCGCGTCGCCGTCGCCGTCGATGTCATCGGCCAGCACGCGGCCGATCAGCTCCGGATGGTCGGGCTCGAGCTTCGAGCGCACCGCTCGGTAGGGCGTTTGGATGAATCCGAACTCGTTCAGCTCGCCGTACGTCGCGAGCGAACCGATCAGGCCGATGTTGGGACCTTCCGGCGTCTCGATTGGGCAGATGCGGCCGTAGTGCGAAAAGTGCACATCGCGGACTTCAAAGCCGGCCCGCTCACGGCTGAGTCCGCCGGGGCCCAACGCCGACAGCCGCCGCTTGTGCGTGAGCTCGGCCAACGGATTGGTCTGGTCCATGAACTGCGAGAGCTGGTGACCGCCGAAGAATTCCTTAACCGCCGCCTGCACTGGGCGGATGTTGACCAGCGCCGCCGGCGCCGCGTTGACTGGATCGATAATCGTCATCCGCTCGCGGATCACGCGCTCCATGCGCGCCATACCAGTGCGGAACTGGTTCTGCAGCTGCTCGCCCACCGCGCGGATGCGCCGGTTGCCGAGATGATCGATGTCGTCGTCGCTCTCAACGCCGTTGTTGACGGCCACCTGGGTGAAGACGATGGCGAGCAGGTCGCGCATGTAGAGCGCCTGGTTCCGCATGTCGGCGGCGACGTCGCTGACATGCTCGAATCCCAACTGCGCGCAGCGCTCGTCGAGCGTGCCCTGCCGCGTGCTCAGCCGTGCGTCTATCTTGTAACGCCCGACTCGGCCGAGGTCGTATCGGCGAGTCTCAAAGAACATGTCCTTGAGGGCGCCGCGCGCCGCATCCAGCGTGGGCGGATCGCCGGGCCGCAAGCGCTTGTAGACCTCCACCATCGCCCACTCTTTGTGGCGCTCCTCAGGGGGGACCGTGGGGGCCTCCTTGGCCAGCGTGGTGGCCAGAAACTGGTGCTGCGACTCCTCGAGATCGATCCCCTCGAGCATCTCCAGGATCCGCTCGTCGGTGCCGAGCAGTCGCTCCAGCTTCTTGCCCCCCTCGACGTCGCCGTGCTCGTAGAACTGTGGGTCGTCGGAGTCGTCCAGAGCGCGCAGCAGGGTGGTCACCGGGATTTTGCGCTTGCGGTCCACCTTGACTGTGAGCACGTCGCGGTTCGATGTCTCAAATTCCAGCCAGGCGCCGCGCGAGGGGATCAACTTCGCTGAGCACAGCTTGCGGCCGCTCGCCGCATCGGTCGACGCGGCGAAGTAGACGCCCGGCGAGCGTACGAGCTGCGAGACCACCACACGCTCGGCGCCGTTGATGATGAACGTGCCGTTGTCGGTCATCTGGGGCAAGTGACCGAAGTAGAGCTCCTGCACCTTCGATTCGTTGGTCTTCATGTTGCGCAAGCCGACCAGCACACGTAGCTCGCTCTCGTACGTGCGGTCGTTCTGGCGGCACTCGTGCGGGGAGCGTTCAGGTTCGAGCAGCCGGAACCCGCGGCTATGGTCGCCGACGCCCTCGGGCAGGAAAAAGAGCTCCATGCGGTTGCCGGTGAAGTCCTCGATCGGCGACATCTCGGCCAGCAGCGCAGCGAGCCCATCGGTCAGGAACCATTCGAACGAGTCGTGCAGCATCTGGATCAGGTTGGGCAGCGGCAGCGCCTCGCCGCCATGCGCGTATGTCACTTCCGGTCGCTGCGGCAGACGATCGCCACGGGTCACAGCCTGGTCTTCAAGCGGCGCCAACACCATCAGCGTTCCTCCTCCAGCTGTTCGATCAAGTGATCGTGCAATGTCAGTGACCGGTCAGTGTGCGTGCATGCCCCAATCGTCCATATCCACGCAACCTGCGCCAACGCCCACAGTCCGCTGGGCGGCTGTGGGGACATGTCGACGCGCACCGCGACTGTCGACGCGGGCGACCCGACAAGCAGGCCTGCGGTCAGTGCGGCCGGCGTCGTCAGCGTTCAGCAATGGCTACCGCCACCGCATGCCAAGCGAAACCCGAGCACACCGAGATAGACGGCACGCTTGAGTCGGCCGACGCGCAACTCGTAGGTGTACAAGCACATCTGGGTCATGGGTCACTGGCATCATACGGTTCGCCTACGGCTGCGTCAACACCAACCATGATCACATTTCGCACACTGCGCGCCATATCGATGGACTAAGCATGTCGGCGAACACGTTGGGCGAATACCGGCTTTAGACCGCTCCACATATTCGGCGCGCACGGGTTCGGACGCGCCCGCCTCTTTTTATACACGTTAGCGTGTATAGTGGCCGCAGAAGAGGAGGGCGCGGCAATGGGGACCGCGGAAGACCGCCAACGCCGAGATTCCCGCTGGAACGCTGAGCTGATCCGCCAGCTGCGGCGGCATTCGGGGCTCAGCCAGCGCCAGCTGGCCAACGAACTGAACGCCCGTCAGCAGACGATCTCGGAGTGGGAACGCGGCGCGTACACGCCACGCGGCACTGCCGCGCGGCTTCTGACCCGCGTAGCCGAGGACGTCGCCTTCCCCTTTGCACCGGACGGTCCGACCGGCGCCAGCAACAGCGCTAGTGACAACAACAGCGAGGGCGAGAGCGAGGGCGCGCCGCAGGTCGAGCGACCGGCGGATGACTGAGCTCCAGCCGCCAGACTCGGAGCGCGACAGCGAGCTGGCGCTGCAACGGCGCTGGGCGGAATCACGTTGGCCCATCCCGTTCCTGTCCACCCCCGACGGCGGCCAGGTTCGGGTGATCTCGCCCGGTCACTGGAATCGCGGTCCAGGGCCCGACTTCCATGGCGCCCAGATCCTCGATCGTGACGGACGCGCGCGGCGCGGCGACGTCGAGCTCCACCTTGAGCCGCAGGCCTGGCTGCAGCATGGTCATGCCGGCGACGACGCCTACCGCGACATCCTCCTGCACATCGTGCGCCCAAGCGTCAACGACGACCGACTGCACGATGTACATGGATCACGCCAGACGCTCGATCCACGAATCCCGGCCGCGACGCCACTGCCGGAGGCGCTGTGCGGGCCGCCGCTGCGCGGACCACCTTGCGCCAGGCTCGCAGCTCGCGCCGACGCGCCCGCTGTGGAGGCGCGGCTGCATCAAATCGCCGCACGGCGATTCGAGCGCAAGGTCGCCGCGCTACGGGCACTGGCTGTGCCAGACGGCGCAGGTGGTCCGGCCGGCGCGGAGGATCGACGCGCGGCGCTCGCCGCCGCACGCGCCCTGGGGCAACCACACAACGCATCTCTCGGCGAACGAACCATGCGCCGCGCCCTGTCCACGACCACGGAGTGGAGCGCCTTCGACTTGCCAGTGGACCAGCTCGACACATCGGCGTGGCGGCGCGGACGCGGCGCGCTCGGCTCTGCTGACGGCTGGCGCATCGTCCTCCGCACGCTCGTGCGGCGCTGGACTACCGCGCCGCTGCGTCCCTCGACCGCGTTCCGCGAGCTGGCAACGCTGCCCGCCAGCGAAGCGGCGGCGGCGCTGCAGATCCCTCGGCAGCTGGGCCGCGCACGGGCACTCCAGCTACTCGCCGACGCGGTGTACCCATTCAGCGGGGCGTGGCGGGCCTGGTCGCGGCTGCCCGGCGCCCGCTATCAGCGCACCGACGCGCTCCGCGCACGTCTCTCGCCCGACGCAGCATCGCCCAACGCTGTGCAGGTTGGCGCAGGGGAGGGTAGGAAATCAGTGCGCGGCGGCGTTCGCTGGCGGCATCCACAGACGCAGGCGCTGCTGGAATTGGAGCAGACGCGCTGTCGTCACCAGGCCTGCCGCATCTGTCCGCTCGCCTCACTGGCCCGCTGAGCCGCCGCCCCGCGACAGGTCCATCGACAGGATCGCGAGACCGACGATCGCTTACGGGGCCGGCGAGAAAGCCGTTGGACCAGAGGTCGAGAACACGTCGATGTCCAGCGACGCCTCGCTACGGCGGTAGCAGGCGGCTGCGCCGATCATGGCCGCGTTGTCCGTGCACAGACTCGGCGGCGGCACGCGCAGGGGCAGACCGATCGACGCACAGCGCTCGCGCAGCGCTTCGCGGAGGGCGCTGTTGGCTGCGACGCCGCCCGCAACGATCACACAGCTCGCGCCTAGCTCCGACGCCGCGCGCGCTGTTTTTGCAGCCAGCACGTCGATAACCGACTCCTGGAACCGCGCTGCCATCGCGGGGACGTCCAGCTCCGCGCCAGACGCCTCGATCTTGCGCACGCGATTGAGCACGGCCGTCTTGAGGCCGGAGAAGGAGAAGTCGTGCGTGCCGGGCAGCCAGGCGCGGGGCAGCGGAGGCAGCGCGTCGATCCGCTCGGTGGTCGCCTGCTGCGCTACCCGCTCGATCTCCGGCCCGCCAGGGAACGGCAGGCCGAGCAGCCGCCCGACCTTGTCGAAGGCTTCACCGGCCGCGTCGTCGCGGGTCTGGCCGATCCGCTCGACGTGGTCGTGGTCTTCCATCCAGAAGAGTTCGGTGTGACCGCCCGAAACGACGAGCGCCACCAGCGGGAAGGGTGGCGGCGCATCGTCCCAATCGTCGCGCGCGGGACGCAGCCAGTTCGCGTAGAGGTGTCCCGCGATGTGATGCACCGGAATCAGCGGCAGCCCGCGGGCCCAGGCCGCGGTCTTGGCGGCGTTCACGCCAACGAGCAGCGAGCCACCCAACCCCGGCCCCTGCGTCACGGCGATCGCATCGAGCTCGTCCCAGCCCAGTCCAGCCGTCTCGAGCGTCGCCTGCATCACCGGCGCCAGGTTACGCAGATGTTCGCGCCCGGCGACCTCCGGCACCACGCCACCGTAGCGCGCGTGAATCCCCGCCTGCGAGGCGACGACCGAGGCCAGCACATCCACCCCGTCCTCAATGACCGCGCCGGCAAACTCGTCGCAGGACGATTCCAACGCCAAGACTCGAAACCCCATCCGAACCTCCCGATCAGTCGGTCCCAAGGTCAGCGTATGCCGCCGCAACCGCTGATCTCTACGGCGCGACTCGTACGACGAGTCGCGCTCTGGCCGAGCCGCGAAACGCAGGCTCGCCTGCTGGCGCTCCGCCCCGCCAGCGCTACCCGCTCTGGCTGACGAGCTGTTCGAAAGCGGGGTTGCCGCGCAGGCTGTCGAAATGGTCGTCGGTGCCGGCGGCTTCGGCGTAGCGCGGATTGAGGCTGGTCGCCTGGCGCAGCGCGGCGACGGCCGCATCGGCCTGGTTCAGCTTGGCCGCGGCCGAGGCGAGGCCGTAATGCGCGCCCGGCTGGTCCGGCTCCAGCCGCACCGCCTCCTGGAACGACTGCAGCGCTTCCTGCGCGCGATCTTCATAGAGCAGTGTCAGCCCGAGATTGGTGTGGGCGGCGCCGTCGTCGGGGCGCAGCCGCAGCGCATGGCGGAAGTCTCCCTCAGCCGAGTCGAAGTCGCGGCCGAAGAGGCGCAGCAGTCCCCGGTTGACATAGATATCCGGGTCGTCGGGTGCGAGCTCGATGGCGCGCTCGTAGTCCGACGCCGCATCCTCGCTGCGGTCGAGCCGCACAAGGGCGTTGGCACGGTTGTAGTAGGCGGCCGCCGAGTTGGCGTCGAGCTCAATCGCGCGGGCGTATTGGCCAATGGCGGCGTCGTAATTGCCGGCCCCGAAGTAGGCGTTGCCCTCGTCGAGGTACGAGGCGGCGCTGCGCTCAGCGGGGATCGGCGACGCCGGCGTCGCGTCTTCGACGGCGGGAGCCACCGAGCTTGCTAGCGACTGGGCGGGGGCTGGCGTCGCCGGAGGCGGAATCGGAGCGGGAGGCGGAGGCTGGCTCGGCTGGGCCGCGGCCGGCGGAGCGGAGACAGGTGTTGGCGGCGGCGGCGGAGCGGAGACCGCAGCGGCCAACGGGGCGGGAGGTATTGCGGCGGGTGGAATTGGTCGCGCCGCCGGAACCGTCGCAGGCGGCGGAGCCGCCGGAACCCTCGCAGGCGGCGGAGCCGCCGGAACCCTCGCAGGCGGCGGAGCCGTCGGGACCGTCGCGCTAGTACCGGGAGTGGCGCTGGTAGCGGGAGCGGACGCTTGCGCGATCTGCCGAGCCATCAGTTCCGCCTGCTCGCGGCGCGAGCGCTCGTTCGATAGCTGCAGCTCGAGGTGATCAATGCGCTCCTCGGTCAGTTCGCGTTCGAGCCGCTGCTGCGACTGCAGTGCGCGGTAAATCCAGACGATCGCCGCCCAGGGCAACAGAAGGCGCAAGACAGTGGTGATGAGTTGCAAGGTGGGTCTCCTCTGCTCTGCGTCGTGGTCTGCGACTCGAGCCGCTTCGTTTGGCCGAGGTCCGGGTTAGTCGGGTTCGGCAGGTTGTCGTTCCAGCAAGCCGCTGACGGCATCGAGCCCGTTCAGCGCCAGCGTCAATCGGTCCTGCGCGGACAGACCGTCGAGCTCCGCCAACGTCTCGTCGCGCATCGAGACCGGATCGTTGGCGCCCAGCAGCGCAGCTGGGCCTTCGTCATCGAAAGACAGCTGCAGTTCACGCAGGCTGCCGTCTTCGGTCACGATCACGCAGCCGATGCCCTTGTCGCGCACGCCGTCCGGTTCGACCTCCACGCCCATCGTGAAGAAGGCGCCGGGGAAGGGGGGAAAGGGGCGCAGCTCCAGCGCCGCTTCGCGCAACAGCGCCTCTACCTGCGCAGCGGCGGCGCTCAACGCCTCGTCGGCCATGCGCCGCCGCAGTTGCAGCCGCACATCGCGCTGGGTCGTCGCACGGGGAGTCTGCTCGTCGGACATCGGCAAACAGTTCACTTCGCTGAAATACGAGTATACGCACGGACGGCGGTTCAATCCGCCGATCCCAGCACACCCAGCGCCACACGCCACTCTAGCCCCGATCATCCTGTGCAGTGGTGAAACCTAGCCCAGTCGGCCCGAGTGCACGAGTACGATGGTGAGGCGCGGGAGCGTTGCGAGATCGGCCAGTGGATCCATGGGGATCGCATGGCGCATGAGGATCGCATGGCGCAGGCGGATCAACACGGGAGCTACCAGCTGCGGATCGCCGCCGGTCGGGCCGTCGCAGACGCGCCGCAGCTCGGCGTGGCCGAGGCGCTGGACGGCGCCCGTCGGCTGGTGCGGCTGTCGATCCTGGCCGAATCGGCGTCCGACGGAGCGGGCACCTTCATGGACCAGTTCGTCCAGCGTATCGCCAAGCTGTTCGATCCCTCGGCGCGCTCGCTGACCGGCGCGCTCAAACTCGCGGTCGAGACCGCGCACCAGGAACTGCTCGCCTGGAATCAGCAGTCCGTGCGGAACCAGCGCGCCTGCTATGGACTCTCCTGCGTGCTCGAACGTGAGGACGGCGCGACGCTGTTGGCGCAAGCGGGCCCGTCCGTCGGTCTCCTGGCGGGCGGCGTCGGGCTGGCCAACTTCCGCGCCACGGAGCTACACACGCACCTGCCGCCCACGTTCTCTGAGCACGCCGACGAGGTCGCCGCGCCGATCGGCGGCGAGGCGCCGCTGACGCTCGCCTTCGCGGCGGCGCCGTCAGGCGCTGGCGGCTGGGCGCTGCTGCTGACCTCAAACGCGGCCACGCTGCTCAACGCCGAACGGCGGGTGGCGCTGAGCCGACTGCCAGCAGCGGAGACGCTGCGACTGCTCTATCCCGCCCTGCTCAACCTGCGCGACGCCGCGGCGCTGGTCGTCGCCATCGGCGGGGACCCGGCGGAAGATAGCGCTGCACAACCGCCAAACACACCATCGGCCGACGCGGAACAGCCAGGCGACGAAGCGCCCGCAGGAGACAATGCGGTCGAGGATGCAGTGGGCCCAGATCAGGTCGACGTGCGCCCACTGGACGCTGGCGACGATCGTTCGACCGATCGCCCACCGTCTCCTGTGCCCGAAGCGCCCGACCGGGCCATGGACCGGGCCGTGGCCTGGCTAGCGCGGTTCGAGCTCGCGCCGCTGGGCGAGCTCGAGGTCGCCGGCTGGCCGACCAATCCCTTTGTCAGCCGCAGCGTCCAGCGGGTGCAGACGCTGGCGGCATCAGCGGATGCGCCCCAGCCACCGATGCGGCCCACCCGCACCCCGATCATGAAACTGGGCGCGGTCACCCCCTCGATGCTCGAGAACTGGCGCGAGCCGTCAGTCACGCCGCCCCAGATCCGCGGTCGCGAGACGGATTCGCGCCGTCTGGCGGTGCGGCGGGCCGGCGCGCTATTCGCGGTGATGATGATCGCCCTGGCCGTGGCCGCAGCGGCGTTGCTGGGGCCGTCCCTGTTGCAGTCCGAGCGCGACGATGCGTTCGCTTCGCGCGTCGAACTGGCGCGCAACAGCCTCGCAGCCTCACATCTCCAGGCTGACCCCGCCAGCGCCCGGCTGGCGCTGGCAGAGGCGCTCCACGAAGTCGAGACAGCGCTGGAGATCAACCCGCTGGCCACGGACGCGCTCCGGCTCCGCGACGACATCGAATCGGCCATGTCCGAGCTGGACCTGGTCCAGCCTCCTGGTTCGCTGTCGCTGCTGAGCGACCTGGCGTCCTACGGACCGGCGCTCGCGCTGGGGACGATCCGCGGCGGCGGCGAGGGCGTCTTCGTCCTCGATGACGCCGGCGGACGCGTCTTCCAGATCACTGCGGAGGGGATCGCTTCCGTCATCTTTCAGGAAGGCGAGCCGCTGGGCTTGCAGGCCGACTTGCAGGCTGGTCGGCCGATCTCGCTGACTTGGCAGGAAGGGGCAGCGGGCGACGCGGCGCTTTGGATACTCGACTCCAACGCGCGCCTGTATCGCTGGACCCCAACCGGCGTACTGTTAGCGCCCATACCGCAGCTGGCGCGGTTGGGCTCGATCGACGCCGTCGCTGCGACCGCTCGCAGCATCTACTTGCTCGACAGCGCCGGCGGCGCGATCTGGCGCTACGCGGTCGAGGGCGCATCGCTGAGCGAACCGTCGCGCGCAGTCGGTCGCACCGACCTGTTGCATGCGCACGAGTTAACCGCCACCGTCGATCCAGGCGGTTCAGTGGCGTTCATCGTCGCCTCGACTGACGGTCGACTGCAACGCTTCAGCGCAGACGAGGAGCTGGCACTCGCGGCGGGGCTGAACCACAGCCTGATCAGCCCCGCTTCGATCTCACTGGGTGCGCAATCGGGGCTGGTCTACGTGGTCGACCGCGGCGAGGGACGCATCATCGCCGTCGGCGCCGACGGCGATGTGGTCGGCCAGATCCAGTCGGCGGAGTTGTCGGAACTGCGCGGCGCCTGGATCGATGAAACCAGTGGTGAGATCACCTATGTGCTTCCCAGCCGCCTCCACTCCGGCACACTCACCCCCGCGCGTTGACCGGCGTCTTGTCGCCGTGCCTCAGAGCTTGACGCCCGGAGTATTCACTCGGGATATCCGCCTAGTCTATGTGTCTATGCAAGGCGAATCGAGCCCGAACGGCCACCGTCCTTTTCGCGCAGCCGCACCGTCTCGATGCGCATGCCGCGATCGACCGCCTTGGCCATGTCGTAGACAGTGAGCGCCGCGACCGAGACGGCGGTGAGCGCTTCCATCTCGACCCCGGTCTGTCCGGCGCAGCTGACCTCGGCTCGGATCGCGACCGACGCGGGCTCGTCCACCAGCGACAGTTCGACCAGCACCTGTGACAGCATCAGCGGGTGGCAGAGCGGGATCAGCTCGTGTGTGCGTTTGGCCGCCATCACGCCGGCGATCTCGGCCGTGGTGAGCAGATCACCTTTCTGGAGCGCGGATTGACGGATCAGCTCTAGCGTCGTGCGCTGCATCAGCACGCGCCCCTCGGCGACGGCGCGGCGCTCGGTCAGCTCCTTGCCGCCCACGTCGACCATCCGCGCCCGCCCCCCCGTATCGAGGTGGCTCAGCGCCGACTGCGGTCGTGGGACCGGGCTCTCAGCCGCCAATGTGCGACATCTCCACTCGTCCCAGCTTCGCCAGGTCATCAGTCATCGCGGCGCGCAGCTCCGAGTACCGATCCTCGCGCGCGGTCCAGATGCCGGAGATCCGCTCGAGTAGTGCTTCGTCCGACGCGCCCGCGCGCAGCGGACTGCGCAGATCATGCCCACTTGACGCGAACAGACAGGTATAGAGCGAACCCTCGGCCGAGAGTCGCGCGCGGGTGCAGTCGCCACAGAAGGGTTCCGTCACCGACGTGATCACGCCAATCTCCCCCGAGCCGTCGGACCAGCGCCAGCGGCGCGCGACCTCACCACGGTACGCGGCGCCGACCGGCTCCAGCCCTTCTATCTGCGCGAGCCGCTCGATGATCTCGCGCGCTGGTACGACTTCATCCAGACGCCAGCCGTTGCTGGCGCCGACGTCCATGTACTCGATAAACCGAACCACATGCCCGCTGCCCCGGAATCGTCGAGCCATCTCAACGATGCCAGCGTCGTTCACGCCGCGCTGCACGACGGCGTTGATCTTGATCGGTCCGAGCCCGGCCGCTGCCGCCGCGTCGATGCCGGCCAGCACCCGTTCATGCGAGAAGTCGACCCCATTCATCCGCCGACAGACCTCCGGGTCGATCGAATCAAGGCTGACCGTGACGCGGTCCAGGCCTGCGTCCTTCAGCGGCTGCGCCATGCTGGTGAGGCGCGAACCGTTCGTCGTCATGGCGATGTCGACCGCTGGCAACGCCTCGCGCAACATCGAGACCAGCGACGGCAACTCGGCGCGGACCGTCGGCTCGCCACCGGTCAGCCGCAGTTTGCGCAGACCGAGCTGGCCGAAGATCGCGGCGATCCGCACAATCTCCTCGAAGCTGAGGATCGCCGCTCGCGGCAGGAACTGGTAGCCAGGGCCAAAGACATCCTTCGGCATGCAGTAGGGACAGCGGAAGTTGCAACGGTCGGTCACCGATACGCGCAGATCGGCGAAGCGTCGTCCGAACCGATCGACAGGTGCTGCGTCCGACATCGTCATATCGCTGCGTCCAGCGTCCGCGCCATCACACCGAGCGCCCATGCGGCGCTGGCCAGGGCGCGGGCGCGGTGTGAGCACTGGTTCTTCTCCGTCAGCGTCAGCTCTGCCATGCGCCGACCGTCCGTCAGGGCGAACAGCGGGTCGTAGCCGAAGCCCAGCGCGCCGCGCTCATCCATTGCGATTGATCCTTCCACGACGCCTTCGCCCAACCGAACGTTGGTCGTGTAGGGGAAAGCGAGCGCCACCAGGCAGCGGAATCGCGCGCCGCGCTCGGGCGGCGAGACTCCCTCGAGCGCGGCCAACAGCTTGGCGCGGTTGGCCGCATCATCGGCCGCTGTACCAGCATATCGAGCGCTGTACAGTCCCGGCGCGCCATCGAGCGCGTCGACTTCCAACCCGGAGTCATCGGCCAGCGCGGGCAGGCCCGACGCGTTCGCGTACGCTCGCGCCTTGCGTCCCGCATTCTCGGCGTAGGTGTCGCCGTCCTCAACAACGCTGAAGTCAGCAAGTCCAACGTCCGCCGGCGCGACCAGCTCCCAGTCTGAGTCCACATGCGCATCAAAGAGCGCTCGGAATTCGCGAATCTTGCCGGGGTTGCCAGTCGCAATCAGCAGTCGGTGGGACACCGGTCAGGCTACGTCCCGCTAGCCCGCGTATTCGCCCTGGCGGGCGGCAGCGGTCAAGCGGGCGCGCTCCTGGAAGGCGGACTGGGCAGCAGCGACATTCTCGGGTCGACCAGCCCAGACCGACAACGGTGTCGCCTGCAGGCCACGTCCGTAGGAGAAGCTGAGCTCCCACGGCGCGGACGCTGAGCCTGCCGCAGCCTGATTGATCGCGTTCAGGTTGACCGTCGCCTCTTCGTCCGACTGGCCGCCCGAGAGGAAGACACAGCCGGGCACCGAAGCGGGCACAGTGTCGGCGAACACGCGCAGGGTCTCGGCGGCCACGACCTCAGCCGCGGCGCGGTCAGCGGCGCTCTTGCCCGACAGCACCATATTCGGCTTCAGCAGCGTGCCGGCGAGGTCAACCTGCTGGATCGCCAGGGCGGCGTACGTGGCGCGCAACGCCCGCTCCGTTGCCGCGGCGCAGGCGGCGATCTCATGTTCGCCGTCCATCAGCACCTCAGGTTCCACAATCGGCACCAGGCCCGCCTCCTGCGACAGCGCAGCGAAGCGCGCCAGCGCGTGCGCGTTGACATCGAGACAATAATCGCTCGGACGATCCTGGGCGATGTCGATCACCGCACGCCACTTGGTGAAACGCGCGCCCTGCTCGCGGTAGAGCGCAAGCCGTTCGCGCAACCCGTCGAGCCCCTCGGTCACTTTCTCAGATGGAGATCCTGCTAGATCTTTGGCTCCCTTATCGACCTTGACCCCGGGGATCACGCCGTTGGCGGTCAGCACCTCAACGAGCGATCGCCCGTCGGAGGCATCTTGCGCCAACGTCTCCTCGAACAGGATCACACCGGAGATCCAATCGCCGATCCCCTCGCTGGTGAACAGCAGCTGCCGCCAGTCACGGCGGTTCGTCTCGGTCGACGCGATGCCGATCGTGTCGAAGCGTCGCTTGATGGTGGGGCTGGACTCGTCGGCGGCCAGGATGCCGCGACCGGGCGCGACCAGCGCACGCGCGGTCTGGTGGAGTGTGGTGTTGCTCATCGGTGGAGGCCTCTCGTGCTATCGGTGGCGGTGGTGCGGTTATTCGGCCAGCTTGGCGACGACGCGCTCTACGACATCTGCGTTGCCGACAATCAGCGGCGTGCGCTGGTGCAGGCGCTCGGGCCGAACGTCGAGGATGCGCTCGACACCCGTCGAGCCGGCGCCGCCGGCCTGCTCGGCGATATAGCAGAGCGGATTGGCCTCATAGCCCAGTCTCAGCTTGCCGGCGGGCGTCTGGACATCACCGGGGTAGAGGAAGATGCCGCCCTTGAGCAGGTCGCGGTGGAAGTCGGCGACCAGCGATCCGACATAACGCAAGCCGTACGCTTGGCGCAACTCCGCGACCGCCGCTTGCATCTCAGGATGCCAGTTGCCTTGATTACCCTCGTTGACCGAGTAGGCCGCGCACTGCGCGGGGATGCGTATCTGCTCGTGCGAGTGCAGGAACTCGCCCGATGTCGGGTCGAGCGTGAAGCCATCCACACGGCCCTCCGTCGCCACGACCATCACGGTCGAGGAACCGTAGACCAGGTAGGCCGCCGCGCACTGCTCGCGGCCCGGACGCAGCAGAGACGCGTCGGTCAGCGGCGCGTCGTTCGTGCGGCGGTAGATCGCGAAGATCGAACCGATCGTGACGGCCACATCGATGTTGGAAGAGCCGTCGACTGGGTCGAAGAAGACGAGGAAAGGATGGTCGGCGTCGTTGGAGACGAAGACCGCTTCCTCCAGTTCCTCACAAGCCAGCGCGGCGACCGCCCCGCAGTCTCGCAGCGCCGACACGAAGGCGTCCGTACCCGCCGCGTCCAGCACCTGCACAATCTCGCCCTGCACGTTGGTCTCGCCGGTGTCGCCGAGCACGCCAGCGAGCGCCGCCCGCCGCGTCAATCCGTCAACCCGTTTGGCGCCCGCGGCGATCGCCCCGACGACGGTCAGAAAGCCATCCGCGATCAGTTCTGCGGGCGCCGTTTCGGCGACGACCTCTCGCAACGTCTTGAGGGCTGTATCGGTCATCAGCATCCCGCCCCTCGGCTGTGCACTAGCACAGCGGCTCTGCGCGGATCGTCGCAGCCTCTTCCCGCCTGATCAAGTGGCGTGCCTGATCAAGTGGCGTACGATAAATGCGCAGCGGCGCTCGAGGCCGCAGACCGGTAGGCCCGCCATCGATTTGATCAGCAGGGACGGCATGTCGTCTCCGATCCAACCACCAGCGCCACAGGGTACGATCACCGACGATCAGCAGGCGAACGACTGGCTGATGTCGTTCGCCGACTTCGAGCGTGGCTCGGGGCCCCGCCGCTCCCTGCCCGACTTCGCCCTGGATCGGATTCGCTCGCTGCTGAGGCGTCTCGGCGACCCGCAGCACGGCCGAATCACCATCCACGTCGCCGGCTCGAAGGGCAAGGGGTCGACCGCGGCGATGCTGGAATCGATCATGCGCGCCGGCGGATTCCGCACCGGCCTCTTCACCAGCCCACACCTGCACACGTTCAGCGAGCGCATCCAGATCGATGGCCAGCCGCTGCCCGTCGCCGAGTTCGCCGATGTCTGCGAACGACTGCGTGCAGTGGTCGAAGCCGAGCAGGCGGCCGATCCGGGCCATATCAGCACATTCGAGATTCTGACCGCGCTGGGCTTCCACACGTTCGCCCAGCGCGACGTGGATGTCCAGATTGTGGAGGTCGGATTGGGCGGGCGGCTGGACAGCACCAATGTGTTCTCCCGCACCGACGCCGTCGTGATCACGTCACTATCGCATGAGCACACCGACATCCTGGGCGACCGCATTACCCAGATCGCGGCGGAAAAGGCGGGGATCATCAACGCTGGCTGCCACACGGCGGTGCTCGCTCCACAACGCTTCCCCGCGGCCGCGGACGTGGTCCGAGCTGCAGCTGACGATGTACCGACCCCGCTCGTCGACGTCGGCGCCGATTACCGCTTCGAGCCGGCCGGCGTCGAAGCGTGGGGGCAGTGGTTCCGACTCGAGCGTCGCCAGCCGCGTCCGGGCGAGTCGCCGCGGGCGATGCATCTGCTGCCGCTGCTGGGGCGCCATCAGATCGAAAACGCTGTCACCGCCATCGCTGTGATCGACGCGCTCAACGCGTTGGAGGTCGCCACCGTGACGTCCGAGGCGCTGCAACGCGGGCTGGCGACCGTGCGCTGGCCGGCGCGTCTGGAATCCTTCGCCGTACCGTCCTGGTATCGCCGGGGCGCAGACCAGAGCGGGCCGCGCATCGTGGTCGACGCCGCCCACAGCCCGGATTCTGTCGAACGCGCGCTGGACGCCTGCCGCGAATACTTCCCCCACGAGCGGTTGCATGTGATCTTCGGCCTACTCGGCGACAAAGCGCTCCCCGACATGGCCAGGCTGATCCAGCAACGCTGTTCACATGTGTACGTCACCGCGTCCGATCACCCGCGCTCGCGGCCCGCCGCGCAGGTGGCCGACGCGTTTCACGATCCTGATTGGGATGGAGCGGTCAGCATTCATGACCACGTCGACGCCGCGCTGGACATGGCGATCACGCAGGCGGGCGACGACGACCTGATTCTCGGCTTGGGCTCCCTCTCACTCGCCGCCTCGCTGCAGACCCTCCTCACCCATCCCCGGCAACAGCGGTCGCAGCCAGAGATCGAGCTGGAGCATGAAAATCTCACTGAGGAGCCCTTTCAGGACACGACGCTATGACTGAGCCGACATGACTGCGCCTCCGCTGGAGCGGTCCGACCGCACCCGAGTTGTCGTGACGGGCATGGGCGCCATCTCGCCGTTTGGACCGGGCATCGAGCTGATGTGGCGCCAGCTCCTGGCCGGCGAGAGCGCGATCCAGCGGATTCAGAATTTCGACGTCAGCGGGTTCAGTTGCATGATCGGCGGCGAGATTCGCGATTTCGACGCGCGTGACTTCATCGAGCGCAAGTCTGCGCGTCGCATGGCGCGTTTTTCGCAGTTCGCCGTCGCCGCCGCGCGCGAGGCCGTCGCCGACGCGCGCCTGGACCTCGACAGCCTCGATCGGAGCCGCATCGGCGTCGTGCTCGGCAACGGGGCGGGCGGCTATCCCGAGATCCAGGCCACCGCCTCGACCCTGTTCGAGCGTGGCGGGATGCGGCTCGATCCGCTCTTCCTGCCCAAGGTGCTGCCCAACATGGCTGCCGCCAACATCGCCATGCAGTTCGGACTACTCGGCTACAACACCACCGTGGTCACCGCCTGCGCCGCTGGCACACAGGCGCTCGGCGAGGCCGCCAACGTGATCCGCAACGGCCTCGCTGACATCGTCATCTCCGGCGGCACTGAAGCCGGCTTTTGCCAGCTGGGGCTGGGCGGCTTCGCGGTCATGCGCGCGCTGAGCTCACGCAACGACGACCCCACCGCCGCATCGCGTCCGTTTGACGCCGAGCGCGATGGCTTTGTGCCCGGCGAAGGCGCAGGCGTCATTGTGCTGGAATCAGAGGACTCGGCGCGTCGGCGCGGAGTCGATTACGCGGTCGAACTGGCCGGCTTCGGTTCATCGGCCGATGCACACCACTTGGTCATGCCGGACGCCGACGGCGCCGGTCCCATTCGGGCAATCGAGTGGGCGCTGCGGGACGCGGGGATGGCGCCCGCGGAGCTGGATTACGTCAACGCGCACGGCACCTCGACGCCCCTCAACGACGCATCCGAGACCCGCGCTCTGAAACAGGCACTGGGCGAAGCGGCGCACGATATCCCGATCTCCTCGACCAAATCGATGATCGGCCACATCTTCGGCGGAGCCGGCGGGCTGGAGTCGATCGCGGCCATCAAATCGATCGCCGAAGGGGTCATCCATCCCACGATCAACTACACCACACCCGATCCCGACTGCGATCTCGACTACGTACCGAATCAGCGCCGACAGACTACGGTCCACGCCGTGCTCAAGAACTCATTTGGTTTCGGCGGCCAGAACGCCTGCCTCGTCTTTCGCCGCATCACCGACTAGATCATTGACGAGCCAAGCGAACTCACCAACGGACCCAGCGTCCCTACAATGACCAGGCTGGGCGGTAGGCTTCAGGCAGCATCTCGTCGAGCATCCGCTCCAGGGCCATGGTGTGCGAGCAGGTGTGGGCATCCTGGAAGAAATAGCAGTCACAGCTCCAGCCGTCGGGTCCGAACTCCGTTGTGTGGATCGTCGAGTCGCCGCGTACTTCGATCCGCAGCGTCTGGACCCGGAATCGGTCAGGCTGTTCCGCGTAGATTCGCGCCTTCTCAATCTTCGAGATGAGACTGCTCTGCATCGCGCACTCCTCAAGCTCACCTCGACGATTGCGCAGCCAAGCGGTCGCGCATGACCAGGTGGTATCAGTCAGCTTACAACTCCACCAGCGAGCGGCGTCGGTAACGCGGACCCTGCGGGGTCAGCGTCGACTCAACCAGCGCGGCTCGCTCCATCCGCGCGGTGATGCCCACGCGCTCGGCTCGCTCCAGGCACTGGCGGAGGAGCGACTGTTGTCGCGCGGTGGCCTGGCGGCGCACCCGCCCAAGCGTCAGATGCGGACGATAGGCGCCCGCTGCGCGCTCGAAGCCGACCCGCTCAAGCGCGCCGTCGAGCCGATCGCGCATCGCGATGAGTCGCTGGAAGCCTTCATCTCGCTCCAAACCGAGCCAAATCACACGTGGGTGTCGACCGCCGAACGCGCCCAGGTGTGTGAACCGCAGCTGCGCGGCTCCCGCGCCCCGCAGCTCCGTGAGCGCCGCCGAGACATCATCGAGCCGCGATGGTTCCACCTCGCCGAGAAAGCGCAGCGTCAGGTGCAGCGCATCCCGCCGCACCCAGCGGACACAGCCGGCGGGCGACTCGGGTAAGTCGCGCAGCTGGCCAGCGACCGCCGCGGCTTGATCAAGCGCCGCGTGATCGATTGAGACTTCGACAAACAACCGCATGCTGGTCCCATGCTTCCGCCAGGCCTCAGCCGGCACGGTGTATCTGCTGCCAAGATCGACCTTTAGCTTTAGTATGTGCGTGCGCGCCGTCAACCATGTTCAGCGCCGCCCAGCCTCATCTCGCCCTAACCCGAATCTAACCCGAGACTGCCCGCATGACCGCCTCGTCCGCAACATCAACCGCGTCCGACGCCGAGAGCGCGGCTCTGCTCGATGTCTGCAAGCGCATTCGCCGCCACATCGTTGAGATGACCCACGCCGCGCAGTCGGGGCATCCCGGTGGTTCGCTGTCGGCGACCGAGATCTTCGCGGCGCTCTATTTCGGCGGCGTCCTGCGACACGATCCCACCAATCCGCACTGGGAGCGGCGCGACCGCGTCATCCTGAGCAAGGGTCACGCCACACCGGTCGTATACGGCACGCTCGCCGAGGCTGGTTATTTCAGCGCTGAGCAGATTCCATCGTTCCGTTCGCTGGGTACGCAGCTGCAGGGGCACGTCGTCCGCAATACGCCCGCCGGCGTCGAGATGTCGGGCGGGGCGCTGGGGATGGGGTTGTCCTTTGCCGTCGGGATCGCGCTGGGGCATCGGCTCAGCGGCTTCGCAGATGACGAAGGGCAGATTTTCGTCGTCGTCGGCGACGGCGAGCTGAACGAGGGCCAAAACTGGGAGGCGATCATGTCCGCCGCCCACTTCGGACTCCAGCGCATCACGGCGATCGTAGACCGCAACCATTTCCAGAACGACGGCGCGGGAGAGGATATCATGCGGATCGACCCAGTTGACGCAAAATGGGCCGCGTTCGGCTGGGGAGTGCAGCACGTCGACGGCCACGACGTCACCGCCGTGCGCGACGCGCTGTCCACCGCGCGCGACCGCCGTGACGCGCCGCAGGTCGTGATCTGCGAGACGATCAAGGGACGCGGCGTTTCCTTCATGGCCGAGAATCCGGCTGGCTGGCACGGCAAGGGACCCTCGGACGAGCAGCTCACGCAGGCTCTGGAAGAGATCGAGACGGGCCTCGTATGAGCACGACCGCTCGGCCGCCCGCCGCGACCCGCGAGGCGTATGGGCCTGCGCTCGTCGCGCTCGCTGACGCCGGCCACGACATCGTGGCGCTGGACGCCGACCTCTCCGCCTCGACCGGCGGCGGCAAACTTGCCGCAGCGCATCCTGAGCGCTGGTTCACCGTCGGCGCGGCTGAGGCGAACATGATCAGCATCGCGGCCGGCCTCGCCGCCACTGGCAAGACGGTCTACGCCGCTTCGTTCGCCGTCTTCATGCCTGGGCACTGCTTCGACCAGATTCGCGTACAGATCGCCCAGCAGCGCATGAACGTGAAGCTGATCGCCTCACACGGCGGCATCTCCGTCGGCGAGGACGGGGCTTCCGCGCAGGCCATCGAAGACCTCGCGCTGATGACCTCACTGCCAGGCATGAACGTCACTGTCCCCTGCGACGCCGTGGAGGCGGACGCGATCATCCGCCGCGCGGCGGATGACTCTGATCCGTGGTACATCCGACTGGGCCGTCCCAAGCTGCCGATCGTCTACGCCGACGGCCCTACGTTCGAGCTGGGCCGGGCGGATCAGCTCCGCGATGGCGACGACCTGACCCTGATCGCCTGCGGCCTCATGGTGGAGCCGACGCTCCGCGCCGCAGCTGCCTTGGCCGAGGATGACGTCTCGGCGCGGGTGCTCAATATGGCGACGCTGAAGCCGCTCGACGAGGCCAGCGTGCTCCGTGCAGCGGCTGAGACCGGGGCGATCGTCTGCGCAGAGGAGCACAACGTGATCGGCGGACTCGGCGGCGCGGTCGCGCGAACGCTGGCGCTGCAGCGTCCGACGCCGATGGAGCAGGTGGGGATCGCCGACACCTTCGGCCAGTCGGGTCCGTGGCGAGCGCTGCTCGAGACCTATGGGTTGACGTCACAGGCCATCATCGAGGCCGCCCGCCGCGCGATCGCGCGCAAGTAGCGAAGTAACACTGCCCATTCAGGCAACGGGACAGGGGGCAGGCGACGGAACGGGCGCGGCCTATTCGAGCCGCTCGTCCAGCCACCTGGCCACTTCGTGCAAGTCCGCGCACCAGGCCACGCGGTCGTCCAGCCCGTCCGGGCGTGGACGCGCATCCTCTTCGACCAGCACGGCCTGCATATCCGCCGCCAGTGCACCGTCGATGTCGGAGACGATCGAGTTGCCGATGTGCACGCATCTGGATGGATCTGCGCCAAGGCCTCCAGCGGCGTGCTGAAAGATGCCGGATTCCGGTTTCCAGACCCCGACCTCGCCCGAGATGAATACACCGTCGAACTGGCCTTCCAGACCGGCGCCGCGGATCTTCTCACGCTGCATGGGACCATCGTTGAAGTTAGTGATCAGCCCAACCGGACCGTGTCGGCGCGCCGCGGCCAGCGCGTCGGACCAGCCCGCAATCGCGGAGGCGCTATGCGAACGCTCACGGCGATACACTCGTCCGAGCTCTCGGAATTCTTCCTCGTCGACGTTCACCTCAGCCGCGCTGAGCGCCCGTCGCAGCCATTCGTCCGCGCTCAGCCAGAGCGGCCACTGCCAGTCGTTGTCCTTGAGGATGTCGGCGATCACCGCCTCGATCGTGTCGGCGAAGGCGCCCGCGGGGCGCAGCCAGAGGCCGAGCTCGATCATCCGCGCGCCGACGGCTTCCCGCGCCTCACGGACGCCGATGCGCTCGGAGACCAGGGTGCCGTCGAGATCGAAGAAGACGGCTGCGAAGCGGCGTGGGGCGGCGCTCACTCCGCCGCCTCATCGGCGAGCGCCTCCGCTGCCTCCTCCAGTTCATCCTGATAAATCTCGAGCGGCCAGATGGGCCAATCGAGAAACTGTTCGGGCGGGTCTTCAGTCGCGCCTTCGGGATGCTCCACCTCAGGCTCGTGGTCGGGCACGTAGGTCTGCATCGGGTTCGCCCTGAACTCGATTCCGTCTTCATGCGTCACGACGTTGGCGAGCGCGTATCCGATCCAGGCCAGACAGCGGCATTCCAATCGGAACGAGACAGCGAAGCGGCGACGCATCAGCGCCTCCTCGCGGATGAAGTCGTGAAACTCCTCAAGCTCTTCTGGCGGCAGCATCACATCGACGTGGCCATCGAACAGCATCTGCATGGCGTCCGTCGCATCAGCCTCGTCAGCCTCGCTATCCGGCTCGTCAGTGCGCAGGTCGTCGTCAGTCATCGTCAGCCATCGCCCTCTCCTTCGTGCTGTGAATAGACGCCGACTTCCTGCCCGCGCCAGACCGTGACGATCAAGTCCTCGCGCAAGGGATCGGCGGTCATCGCCCAGCGGTCATCGAGGTCGGCGATCACGTCCTGAATGTCCTCCTCGGCCCAGGACTCAGGAACGCAGAGGGTCGCGTAGACGATCGGCGCGGCGAAATGCAGGTCGACTCGCGCCTGCGAGCCGGCTTCATTCTCGATCACGAAGCACTCAGAATGCGCCGTACGGCTCTCGCGTTCATAGTCAAACATCGGCTCGTCGCTCACTGCGCGGTGGTGTGGCCGTCGGCTAGAGCACGTGATACAGAATCAGATGCTCGCCCAAGGCGTCGTTCGCGAAGTCGTTGTCGACATCACGCCAGACGGAGTGGATATGGTTGGCGCCGTTCTGACGGTTGTCGAACTCCACCAGAAAGGAACCGCCATGCAGTCGATAGTAATGCGGCTCCCCCCGTGCGGCGCTGTGCGGGGCATCCTGCGGCTGAATGGGGCCAGCCCAGGCGAAGTGCATGCAGCCTGATTCCTCGGGATTGCGGGCGGTGGCGGCGGCCATGCGGGCGCGCCGCTCAGCAGCTAGTTCCGGCGGTGCCTGCTCAATGTAGACCGCGACCAGGCGGTCCAGCAGCGCTCGCTGATCCGCGTCCATCTGCGAAACCGGCAACCCCTCGTAGGCCGGCATCACGGCGCGGGACGCATTGAAGGTCAAGATATCCCAGGGCGCTTCGGGATAGATCACCGCGTGTGCCCGCTGCGTCGCATCGAGCGAAGCCATCAGCTCGAAGGCCAAATCCTCACGCTGGTCGAGAATGCGCCGGCCGGCCTGTGGGCCGTCCCGAATCTCAGCCGGATTCGTACCAAAGAAGAGCGGCGTCAACGACAGCAGACCGTCGGCCCAGAGCGAGAAGTTGAGCGATATGTGATGTCCTTCAACGCGCCAACCCCAGGGCAACGCCTCGTCCGATGGATCACCGAAGATCGTCCAGTAGTAGAGCTCCGGGTCGCGACGGAATGTCTGGCGGGCGGCGGCGCGCTCGATCTCTCCCAGCACGAGCTCGAGGTCGATAATGTCCGCAGCTTGTTGATACGCGCGCTCGCTGAGACCAGCCCGCATCAGCGACATCGCCAGGCCGCGCTGGACGGTCGTCATATCGCGTAGCGGCAGTCCGTGCCGATTGGTCGGCGGATAGTACCAATAGATCCGCTCAGCATCCATGAAGTCATAGGTCGTCTTTGCGCGCTGCGCGGCGTCGAGGCTGTTGACGAAGTCAAGCGCAGCGGCGCGCATGGCCGCGCCGGTTCGAGTCGGAGTTGGTCGTTCGCTCATTCGAGCACCTCACACAGGGCATTTCTGCTCGGCATCTCGGCAGCAAGACTCATGGGGGACGCCTTACACGGGGCGAATGTGGCCGTCGCCACGGATCACCCACTTGTAGGAGGTCAGCTCGCGTAGGCCCATCGGCCCGCGTGCGTGGAGCTTGCCGGTCGAGATGCCGACCTCCGCGCCCAGACCGAACTGGCCGCCGTCAGTGAACTGGGTCGAAGCGTTGACGTACACCGCCGCGGCGTCCACTTCGCGCAGGAACCGCTCGGCGACAGCGTCATTCGATGTGATCACCGCCTCCGAATGGCCAGAGCCATGCCTGGCAATGTGGGTCAACGCCGCGTCGACGTCGTCGACCACTGCAACGGCTGCTGTCAGCGAGAGGAACTCGGTGTCGAAGTCATCCGCGCCAGCGGAGCGTACATGAGCGGCGGTGGACGCCAGCAGGGCCGCAGCGCGCCGGTCGGCGCGCAGCTCGACTGGCGTCGGACCGTCGGCGGCCCAGCGGCGACCGAGTTCCGCGAGAAACGGCGACGCGACCTCCTGGTGCACCAGCATGACGTCCAGCGCGTTGCAGATGCTGACGCGGCGGCGCTTGGCGTTGTCAACCACGCGCAACGCCATCTCGAGGTCGGCGGCGGCGTCGATGTAGGTGTGACAGATGCCCACGCCGCCCGCCACCACGGCCATCGACGCTTCCTTGCGGACACGGTTGATCAGCGCCTGGCCGCCGCGCGGCACCATCAGATCGATCAGATCGTTCATCGCCAGCAGTGCGCCGACCAGCGCCCGGTCGGCGCTGCGCACGAGTTGGACGGCGTCGGCCGGCAGCTCGTTGGCGGCCAGCGCGTCCCGCAGCACCTCAGCGAGGATCTGATTCGAGCGCAGCGCCTCGCGCCCCCCGCGCAACACTGAGGCGTTGCCCGACTTGAGACAGATCGCGCCGATATCGATGGTCACATTCGGGCGCGACTCGTAGACAGACGCGATCACCCCCAACGGCACGCGGACCCGCTCGATCTCCAGCCCCGAGTCCGTCCTGGCGCGGTCGATCGTCTCGCCGACCGGATCGTCGAGCAGGGCCAAGTCTTCCAACGAGGCAGCCAACGCCTCCACGCGGCCCGGCGTCAACAGCAGTCGGTCGAGCAGCGCCTCCGAGAGGTGGCCGCGCGCCTCATCGACATCATCCGCATTGGCCGCCACGACCGAGTCTGCACGCTCCCGCAGCAACCGGGCCGCGTAATGGAGGACGGCGTCCTTCCGCTCGCGCGACGCCCGCGCCAACAACGGCGACGCGGCTTTGGCCGCTTCCACCTGTCGCCTCAGCTCGACCGATGTATCGACCGCCTGCGCTACCGCCATCATGTCCGTCCGATCCTGATAGTTCGCGCTCGTCCCACCCTGTACTCGTCCCACCCGGCTGGCGCCGACTGTAGTCAACGTCGACTGCGACTCCTGGGCGCAGTTGGTGGCGCGTTCGGTGGATCGCCGGAACCGATGAAGCGGTATTCGTCCGACGTCACGCCGAGCCGCTCGTCGGAGCCGTCGATGATGTCGATCCGTACGCCTTCACCGTCCTCACCACACGGACGCAGGCGGTAGACGCCGCCCAGCGAGTGTTCGGGATTCGACAGCGAGGAGAGCTTGCCACGCCAGGAGCGTTCGCGGACGCCGCCGGAGCGCGTCGTTTCAATGTCGACGATCACGTAGCACTCGGTCAGCAGCGATCCACGAGTGGTCAACACTTCTCCACGGTACTGCTGCCGTCGCCGCATGGTGGTCATCTACCATCTCCCATGCTGCGCAGCGTAGGGCGTCTTTGGCTCGGTCCACCGCACCATGCGCGACGATGCCCGCGTCAACCATCACTCTTGTGCAAGCGAATGCGTTGGGGGGCGAAGGTCGCGGCGACCTTCGGATCCGAGCCGATCAGGCGTCGCACAACGATCGGCCAGATCAGCACGGCGAGCAGCATCAGCCCCGCCGCCTCGAGCACGACCATAATCACGCCGCCCTGAATCCCCAGCCATTCGAATAAGAAGAAGACCTGCAGGCCCGTGAGCGGACCCATGCCGATCACCATGGAGAGCACGCCCATCACGCGGCCGCGCATCTCGGGCGGTGTGCGCGTCACCAGCAGCGCTGTCTGCATGATCGCAAAGGCCGAGAATCCGAAGCCCATGCAGAACGAGACCAGCAATGAGAGCTCATACCACGGCGAGAGCACCATCCCAGTGACGCAGAGCAAAAACCAGCCCGTGCCCAGGTAGTAGATGCGTCCCGACTGTCCCCAACTGCTCCAGCCCGCAATGACCAGCGCCGAGACGAACGACCCAGCGCCGACCAACGCCTCCAACACGCCAATGCGCAGCTTGTCGACGCCCAGCAGCTCCTGACCGATGTCGGGGAGCGCGGCGTTGTAGGCGGGAAAGAGCAGGTTGAACGCGAGCGTCACCATCAATGTGCCCAGCAACAACTCGCTGCGGCGGATGAATCGGAACCCGTCTTGGATATCGCGCCAGGTGTCGCGCGCAACCTGGCCGAACCCCTGCGGCGCCTGCTCCACTCCGACACCCCCAGCGACGCCGCCGCGCGACGGCGCGCGGTAGTCCAGCGTGGAGGCGATCGCCGCCGAGACGATAAATGCGCAGGCCGTGAACAGGTAGGCCCACTCAGCGCCCAACTCCTGCAACAGCCCCGCGCCGATCAGCGGGCCTGGAATCCGCACGATCGAGTCAGTCGACCAATCCAGGCCGACCGCACGCCCAACCTGGCGCGGCGCGACGACGTCGGCGATCATCGCGCGACGCGTGGGGAACTCCACCGACCAGACGGTCCCGGCGATGAAGACGAACCCCAGCAGCAGCCAGAAGTCGATCCCCTGCAGCATCACCCACACGGTGAGGCTGAAGTACATCAGCGAGAGGATGAGCAGCGAGCCGATCCAGATGCGCTTGCGGTTGAAGCGGTCGGCGATCGCGCCCACGAACATGCCGAACAGCAGGCGCGGCGCCATCCGCACCAGAAAGGCCAGCGCGACGAAGCCCGCCGCCTCGGTGAGGTCGCGGGCGAACAGGGTGAGCACCAGCATGTCGAGCCAGCGCACCATGCCGGTGACGGCGCCGGCCGCCCAGACGCGGCGGAATGCGCTGTTGGCGAGCAGCCCCCCAGCGCCGCGACCCGCCCGCAGGCTCACCGCACCGTCCGCGACTCCACTTGCCTTCGCTGCGTCCGCTGGTCCGAGCTTGGCTGCTCAGCCTGAAATTCTCGATCGGCACGTTTGCCGCGATAGACCGTCAGGTCGATCGCCCGCCAGACCTGAGGCGTGACACGGAACAGCATGCGCGGCTCGGTCTGCATGTTGGCGAAGAAGGCATCGACAGCGTCAGTGTTCGCTGGGTCGCCGCGGCCGACGTACTTCTCCGCCAGCCGACGCGAGATCGGCCAAATGTCGAAGTCGGGCAGGGTCAACGCCTCGGCCGTGCCGTCGACCTCGATGTGCTTCGCCGGCGGGCCCGCATCCTCGATGCAGAACGACATGCGCGGGTCAGCCATCAGCTGCTTGCACCAGACGCGGCTCAGCGTGCCGGTCAGCCAGAGGCGCCCACTGGGTGGATTGCGGACGGGGTGCGCGTCGTCGGGCACGTCGCCATCCCAGAGGAACCAGAGCGGGATCGTGTAGGGGCGTCCGTCCCGCCTTAGAGATGCGAGCACGCCGTTGTGGGGCCGCTCCAGCACCTCGCGCCAAATCTCCGCACGCATCCGAGCCATCGCGTCCTCCGATTCACTGTCGGCATTCTAGCCAGTGCGGCGCGCCGATCGCCGATCGACATCGTTAACAGAATGTTTACAAATCAGGCTTGAATGATGATCCGCATCTCGCAAGTCGAGCATCTGTTATTCATTTGCATGGTCTTACTAATCACAACATCACAACTATAAATAACAACCCGTCTAATTGAAATGTACAGGTGCTCGACTTGCGAGATGTGCGTCATCACGAATGATGACGCACATCTCCATAGCGCCGCTATTGCACCAGTGAGCTAGGCGAAAGGAGCCACACATGACAGTCTCTCACACACGTGCATTCCCCCCTCGCCCGCGTCGCCCTCGCCATCCTGGCGGTGTGTATCGCGCTTGCGGCGGCGGGAGCGATCAGCGGAGTCAGCCTCGCGGATCCCTGCGAAACGCAGGGCGACTCCACCTGCCCCAGCGAGCCTGCGCCACAGGCTGAGCCAGAGCCGGCACCGCCTGTGGCCAACTGCGAAGCTCAGGGCGACTCCAGCTGCGCACACAGGCCAAAGCCACAGGCCACGCCAAAGCCGAAGCCCAAGTCCGCTTGGGACAGAATGAGCCCAGGCCAACAACGGACCGCGACAGCGATCGTCAATGGCATCGTGACCGCTGCCGTCGGCAAAAAATTCAGCGCTAGAGCTGGAGCAGCAACGGCCGTGGTGCTCTCGTCTAAGCAGGTAGATCGCATGATCACCAAGGCAATAGTGACGATTGTCGATCAGGGTCCACAGCTGCAGTACGACGCGAACGGAGACGGGCGTGTCGGGAGGTGCGTCCCAACCTACGCCGGCACTGTATCCTGCGAGTAGTGATGCGCGATGGGAGCTGGCGATGGCATCGCCAGCTCCCATCGCCCGGCTCGTGGAATGGAGCATCGATGTCGCTATCGACTCTTATCAAACAGCACCGACGATATCGATCTTGGAATAAAACTCGGACCGGAGTGCTCGTAGACGTCGGCCTAAGCATCGTGCTCTTGGCTATCCTAAGCTTCACCCTCGACCTTGACCTTTGGCAGATTGCGCCCGCGCTGACATCGATCAGCATCGTTATGATCGTGAACTGGTTTTCGGCCAAGAAAGATCAATGATTCAGCAGGGCTGGTGCTGAAGGTCAGCCGAACAGTCAGTGTCCGGCTGGTCCAAGCGGGAAACGCCATGAACCAGGAACTGTCTCAGGCCATACAGATCATCTGTTGCCATCCATGGCGCGCGCTGTTTCAGCTCGCCTTCGCGACAACACCTTTGTTGTTACCGTCCCTGGCAACTAGGGGTGTCCCCAGACAGTGAAAGGTACCTCGATAATGGAGCGGACCACTGATCTGGTCAAGCGCATATGGGCCGGCTCTGCCCTCTGGGGCGGCCTCGTAACACTTGGGGCCATCGCCTTGGGGAACGGAATTCTTGTTCCAACACTCGGCGATACCGTCCTGACTTGGGCGCTTTCGGTTCTCATTGCCAGCGTTCCAGTCCTCACAGTCTGCTACAGCCGCCAGAGAATCTGGCACGCGATCGCTCGCCGCGTGCTGGGGCGCTCCGACAAGTAACTCGCCAACGCGCCCTCCACTCAGCTAACCTGGGGCGATAATTCGCACGCGGTTCCGCTCGGTTTGGCGGTGCCTGCCTGCCGCAGACACCGCCCTCGAGCAGGGCTGGGAACAGCAGTTTGACAGTGACGAAGATGGACGCGTTGGCCAGTGTTCCGCAACCTTCTCCGGGATGGTGTACTGTCAGCAGGCACGAGGTGTTGGGGGCTGTTGGTAACTCCGCCGGCCCCAACGCTCCCTCTGCGGAGCGATGGATAGGAGACGCCAGTGCCGATAATGGGTATAACCGAACCGCTTCGCAAATTCCTATCGTGGCGCAATACCCGAACGAGGGGCGTTGTAGACATTTGCCTTGCGCTCATGCTGATAGCGATTATGCGCTTCGTTTTCACCTTGACATTTGGCAGGTGGGGACGGCGCTCGCTTCAATGGCCATCCTCACGATCATCAACTGGTTCACCACCGACAAAGATGCATGAAGCTGGATCAGCGTGGAGGCGGCATCGGAATGGAGCGCATGCCTATCACTGCACGCCAGATACCTGATAGGATAGATGCCGAACCGGAGCGATGACCAAAATGATTGACCGCTTGCTCAGGATGAACGCTCGCCGCAGGCGATTTGTCAAGACTCATAGAATATTGCTGCTGGAACTAGAGCCTATTGCCATTCTCGGATTTATGTTGGTTGCCGTGTTTCTGGAATTTGAGAAGGATCAGTTAGTTCTGTTATCTATTCTATTCACGCTCGGAAAGCTGCAGAGGATTGATGTCGCAAAAATCTGGCGCTTTGTTCGCCGCTAGCCAGAAGTCGATTCCCCACTGCTCCATCCACGCGGTGAGGCTGAAGTACATCGGCGAGAGCAGCGGCGCGACCCGGCCGTTACCGCATGGGCTATACGGACTGCGCGGTCGGCAGCCCCAGCAGTTCACGCGCCTCTGACGGCGACGCGACCGGGCGGCCCACTTCGTCGCACAGACTGACCGCCTCCTCGAGCAGCTCTGTGTTGGTCGGTGTGCGCGGTCCCTGGTAGAAATCCTCCAGCCCCACGCGGATGTGCCCGCCTTTTTCGAGCGCTAGGCGGGCGAAGCCGGAGCCAACGCAGTCGCCGCCCAGGATCGCGACCGACCACTCCAGACCCGTGCCATCCAGCATCGACAGATAGGCGTCCAGGCACGGCTCAGTCGGGAACATGCCGAAGCCCAGCGGCCCGCGCTCCATACCGCCGAAGTAGAGCTTGACCAGCGATCCCTGTGGCACAAGCCCCTGCGTGTGGTAAGCCAGCACGACGCGGAGGAAGCCCGGTTCGAAGATCGAGATCGACGCGCCCCGTCCCATCCGCTGGCAGGTCTCGAACATGTACCGTGCGTCCCGGTAGGTGTTGATGTAGACGCGGTCGTTGGGATTGGGCAGGCCGTGCGCGTTACCGCCACCCAGCGCGACGCAGCCGGGATCGATCAGCCCCTGGCCCAGCACGCCGGCCGCGCGCAGCGCCGGTAGATGCGAGTAGCGCACCGCGATCTCGGTGTCGGGCCCACCCGAGCCCATCGTCGGGTAGAGGATCGCGTCGGGACGCTGCGCCAGCACTTCACGCCAGGCGTCGACGTACGGCTGCGGATTGTGCCAGCCCGCATTGCGGCGCGGTTCGTCCGAGACGACGCCATCGTCGTTGTGGTTGTGCACAATCGCCGCACCGGCGTCGAGCGTGCGAATAGCGTCGGCCGCAATCTCCGCGACCGAGCGCGGTGAGTGCGGGTTGCGCGACTTGGGCGTTGCACCGTTGATTGCAGCTTCAATCACCACCGGTTTAGACATGCCAGCCTCCATCCGGCAAGCATTCTAATGGTCGAGCAACCTCGAACTCACCGCTGTTCCACCGGGAGAACATCGAACCAGGTAAGTAACATGCACATATGGCCACATTCAATCGCATCGACAAGTTGCGCTTCGTCAAGGTGCTCCGCCCGCACATCGGCGAGCCTGACGCTGAGGAGTTCGCAGAAGCGCTCCAGGACGAACTCTCGCAGGTCGCAACCAAGGCGGATTTGGACGAGCTGCGGGAGTTGATCCGCGCTGACACCACCCTGGCGGTGAACTCAATGCTCTTCAAGTTCACCACCTTGTGGGCGGCGCTCCTCACCGCGGCTGTGCTCATTCTCCGCTTCACCTGAGTCCTAACGCAGCTCGTCGACGATTTCCGCCAGCTCGGCCATGGCCTGCATCTGTTGATCGGGCGGGACGTCCCAATTGGGTGTCCGGTATGCGGGGATCGTCAGCGCATGGTCGAGTCCCGCCTCTGCATACTGACCCAACTGATCGACGATCTCATCTCGCGATCCGCCAACGACCGCCGGGAACCCACGCACCGCGTCGGTCTCGCCATCCAGCAGCACGAGCGGGCCTAGCATCGAGATTTCCAGTTCCGACATGTCGCGACCGGCCTGCTCCATCTCCTCGGCGACGATGGTCAATTCCTCAGCGATCTGCTCGGGTGTTGAGGTGATCGTGTGGTAACCGGTGCCGTAGCGGGCGACGCGGCGAGCCGCGATCCGACCTTTGCCGCCGACCCAGATCGGCACGTGCGGCTGCTGATAACAGGCGCAGAGTCCGCCCAGATTCTCGAACTCTCGGAAGTGGCCTTCATGCGTGATCGGTTCCCGGTTGACACCGTGAGTCCAGGAGCTGATCGCGATCGACATCCACTCGTCGGTGAGCGCGCCGCGGCGCTCGAAGCGCTCGCCGCCCAGACCGAGCGCCTCGAATTCCTCCTCCATCCAGCCCACGCCGATGCCAAGCAGCACGCGTCCCTCTGAGAGCTGGTCGATCGTGGCAATCGCCTGTGCCTGGTACAGCGGGTCGCGGTAGGGCACGATCAGCACTGAGGTACCGATTTGGATCTCCGATGTGCGCACCGCCAACGCCGACATCACGGCCAGCGGATCCATGATGTCTTGGTGATAAGCAAAGCCGGCCGACCCCGAGTCGTTGTATGGATAACGCGACTTAATCGTCGCCGGCATGAAGATGTGGTCGTGCACCCAAACGGAGTCGAAGCCCAGCAGCTCCGCCCGCTCCGCGATGTCGATCACATCGTTGACGTCGCCGTGCTTCCCCGCCGTGCCAAAGTTTCCGATCGGGATGCCAAACTTCATGGTCTCTCCTAGGCAAACGCCGGCAGGATCTCGTCGGCGACGAACTGCAGGCTATTGAGGACGCGCTCGACCGTGGTGTCGCCCTCGGGCTGAACCATCATGGGCGTAGCAATCAGATGCTCCAGACCCACACGGCCGAGAGCGAGCAGGTCCGATGCGATCTGGTCAGGCGAGCCGTGCAGCAACGGTCGCTCGTCCTCGTCCAGCGCGCTCAGCGAGGGACGCAGATTCTGGAGCATCTGGATTTCCAGCTCATCGGGATCACGGCGATCCCGTTCACAGGCGCGTCGCATTCCGTCGACTTCCAGAGCGAGGCGCTCCACAGTCTGGAACGCGGCGTGGTAGCCGTCGCCGTAGCGTGAGGCGCGTCGCCAGGCGTTGATCCCGTTTCCTCCGATCACGATCGGGATCGTCCCGCCATCTTCTCGACGGACCGGCTTGGGATACGCACCCACATCGTGGAACTCGACGAACTGGCCGTGGAATGAGGACGGACCAGGGTTGGTCCAGATCTCCCGCATCGCCCGCAGATACTCATTGGTGACCGCGCCGCGCCGACGATAAAACACCTCAGGTAGACCCAACGCCTCGAACTCCTCGCGCATCCAGCCAACGCCAGCGCCCAGCACGATGCGCCCACCCGAAATCTGGTCGGCCGCCGCCAACATCTTGGCGGCGACCGCTGGATGTCGATAGGGAATCACCAGGACCGAACAGCCGATCTCGACCGACTGGGTGGCCTCCGCCAGCGCGCACATCACAGCCAGCGGATCGAAACACTGGATGCTCGCCGGCGCGGGAAACTCGCCCAGATCGTTGTACGGATAGCGTGATTCGATCTGCGTCGGTACCACGATGTGATCGTTGGTCCAGACGGAGTCGAAGCCAAGATCTTCGGCCGCCTGCGCGACGTCGATGCAGGCATTCGGACCTGACTCGTCGTTGAAGCCGTTCATATTGCCGACGGTGACACCGAAGCGCATGCCAGACTCCTCTCTGCCCAGGCGCAGCCCGGTCGCGAGGTCGGACCGGGCCAGCACTCGCTGAATGGTACGACTTCGTCGGTAGACTGCACGGTGTGCGGCTGACAGGTTCAGGGGGCAGGTTCGGGGGCATGGCGTGTCGCAGTGGGCGCGTGGCGATCGACCGCCGACAGTTGAGCCGACGGCGCGCGCGCCGTCGGCTCCGATCGCCGCGCAGCCGCTCCCGACGCCGATGATCCCCTCCGACGCTCCCTTCAGCGACCTACGGCGCGAGATTGGTCGCGTCATCGTGGGCCAGGACACGCTGATCACACGGCTGCTGGTGGCCCTGCTCTGCGATGGTCACTGCCTGGTCGAGGGCGTGCCGGGACTGGCCAAATCGCTGACCGTGTCTACCCTTGCCGCCTGTCTCGACGCCGACTATGCACGCATCCAGTTCACGCCCGACCTGCTACCCGCCGACCTGACCGGCTCGGAGATCTACAACGCCTCAGTGTCCCGCTTTGAGGTGCGCACCGGACCAATCTTCACCAACGTCCTGCTCGCCGACGAAATCAACCGAGCGCCGGCCAAGGTGCAGTCCGCGCTGCTGGAGGCGATGCAGGAGCGGCAGGTATCGATCGGCGGTGAAACGTTCTCGCTCCCCTCCCCATTCCTGGTACTCGCCACGCAAAATCCGATCGAGCAGGAAGGCACGTATCCCCTGCCTGAAGCCCAGCTGGACCGCTTCCTGCTCAACGTGCGCGTCGACTATCCGGGCGAGTTAGAGGAACGCGAGGTGCTCGACCGCGCTTTGGACAGCGACTGGGACGACAGCGGAGACGGTCGGAGCGCCCGCCAGACCCCGCTCGTCAGCAGCGTGTTGACGGTGTCCGATGTGCTGGCAGCGCGGGCATCGGCGGCGGCGGTGCGCATGGAGCCACGCCTGCGCGATTACATCGTGCAGGTCGTCCGCGCGACGCGATCGCCGGGCCGCTACACGCGCGAGTTGGCGGCGTACGTCGAGTACGGCGCGTCGCCACGGGCGACGACCGCGCTGGCGGCGAGCGCCCGGGCGCTCGCCTGGCTCTCGGGACGCGACTACGCCACGCCCGACGACGTCAAGGCGATCGCGCTCGACGCGCTGCGCCACCGCCTCGTGCTGACCTACGAAGCAGAGGCGGACGAGGTGAGCGCGGACGACGTGATTGCGGGTCTGCTGACGGCCCTGCCGATGCCATAGGCCACGCATGTCCCGCCTGCGACAGCTCCGCGAGTGGATCGCGCCTCCCTTGCCTGAGGTCGAATCTCCACCGCCAACACTCGAGGACATTCGGCGACAAGTGCGGCGCATCGAAGTGCGCGCGCAGCGCGTACTGCAGGATGCGCTCGCGGGCGAGTACCGCACCGCCTTCCGCGGGCGCGGGCTCGAATTCGCCGAGCTGCAGCCCTACGCCACAGGCGACGACATTCGCGCGATGGACTGGAAAGCGACGGCGCGTCTGCGCACGCCGGTCGTGCGCCGCTACATCGAGGAACGTCAGCAGACCGTCCTGATCCTGGTCGACGTGTCAGCCTCCATGGGCTATGCCGCCTCCGGAATATCGCAGCATCATCGCGCCGTGGAAATTGCAGGCGTACTCGGTCTCGCCGCCGCTGCCGCCAACGACCTCGTCGGCGCTGCCGCGTTCGCCACCGACGTCGTGCTCGCGCTGCCGCCCGCCAAGGGATCCAACCATGTCCTGCGCATGCTGCGCGACCTGCTGACGCTGCCCGCCAGCGGACGCACCGAGATGGCGCGGGCGCTGCGCTATGCAGCGCGCGTCCTGCGCCAACGCGGAGTGGTCATCGTGATCTCCGACTTCATCCAGACGCACCCCGACCACGTCTGGATACCGGCGCTGGCGCGACTCAGCCGTCGGCACGATGTGGTGGCGATCTGCCTCCGAGACCCGCGTGAATCCGCGCTGTCGCAGAACGGCGCTGGGATCGTCCACTGGGGCAGCGCCGAGCGCAGCGACACATTGATCGCCGACGCTGCCAGCGCCCATGTGCAGCAACGGGCGCTGGCAGAGGAGCGGATGCAGCTGCTCACTCGACTGCGCCACTGCGGTTGCGATGCGGTGATGGTGACCGCAGACGACGACTGGATCTCCATAATCACCGCCCTGTTCCGACAACGTCGGAGCAGACCGTGACGCCATCCGACGTCTCGCTGGGGATGCTGCGCTCGACCATGCTGGTTGTGGGCATGCTGGTTGTGGGCTGGACGGCCGCGGCGACGGCACAGGAGACGATCGTCGACATTGCCGTCTCGCCCGAGACTGAACTCACCGTGGGCGACACGCTCGAAATTCGCGTCAGGGTCCAGCATGAGCCTGGCGAGCGGGTGGTGATCGATGGGTCAGTGTTTCAGCTGGGCGGCATGGAGCCGTCGGCGGCGATCATCACCGCGCCCAGCGAGACCGAGACGCTCGTCACATTCCAGACCCGTTCCTTCGAGGTGGGCGTATTCGATATCGAACTGCCGCCGATGTCGCTGCAGCAAACCGACGGCGCTGTTGGCGCGCTGGCGCTACCTCCGATCTCGGTCTCCGTGACATCGGTGCTGAACGGCGTCAGTGACCGTCGACCGCTCACGGCGCCCGATCTGCTCGGCGGCGGAGAGCGTACCTTCATGCCGTGGATCGTGGCCATCGTGGGAATCGGCGCCGGTTTCGCGTTGGCGCGGGTCATACGCCGACGTCTGCGCAGGCCGAGCGTGGAGCCGCTGACAGCGAGCGACGCCGACCAGGTCAACGCGCCAGCATCGTTCGCGATGGATGGATCGTTGTCGGCCACGGAACAATGTCGGCAGCTCGCCGCCGCCGTGCGCGCGCGGCTCGCCGAGGACTGGTCGCTGCCCGCCGCAGCCTTGACGTCGGCGGAGATCGGTCCGGCGCTCGCGCAGGCTGGCGCGCCGAGCGTGGTCGTGCTGCGCGTGACGCGTCTGCTGGAGGCCTGCGACCGGGTCCTCTACGGCGGCGAGCAACCGACCGCCGAGCGGCTCAGCGGCTACGCGCAGCTCGCAGATGCGATCTGGTCGGATGGGACGGTTGCGCTTGAGGATTGACGAACCTGCTCTGTTCGCACTGCTAGCGCTCGCGATTCCGTACGTCTGGCTGCTGCGACGCGAGTCCGGGCGGCCGCGACCGCGCTATCTGCTGCCACAGCTCGTTGGCGCGCCGCCAGTGTCTGCGCCACCAGGTCGACGCCTGCGGGCGCTGAACTGGCTGGGAGGGCTGCGACTGATGGCGCTGGTCTTGCTCGTCGTCGCTGTGACGCGACCTCAGGCGACCACCGTCGAAGCCGTGCGACCGGCCGACGGGATCGACATCATCCTGGTGATCGATGCATCGTCCTCGATGGCCACGGCGCAGCTCAGCGACGAGGAGACCCGCCTGCAGGCCGCGCGGCGAGTCGCGCGCGACTTCGTCGCCGAGCGACAGAAGCACGGCGCAGACCGCGTCGGTCTCGTCATGTTTCAGCGTCGCGCGCTCGTGCTCAGCCCGCTGACGCTCGACCTTCAGGCGATCGATGAGATGGTCGAGGTCTCCGTGCGCAGTGGGCTGCTTCCTGACGGCACGGCACTCGGCGTCGCGACGATGGAGGCGATCGACCTACTGCGTGGCTCCGACGCCGCCTCGCGGATTGTCGTCGTGCTAACCGACGGCGAGAACAACGTGCCGGACATCACACCCAATCAGGCAGCCGCCGTCGCCCGCGCGACCGGCGTGCGCCTCTATACCATCGGCCTGCCGACCACCGTGCGACAGGTCGGTGTGGGATTCAACGAAGTCACGCTGATCTACATGGCCGACGAGACCGGCGGGGTGTACTTCCGCGCCACCGATGCCGACGAACTGGCCGACGCCTATGACTCCATCTCAGCGTTGGAGCGCGATCGGGTTGGCGAGGAGGTGTTCCTCAGCACAGCGGAGCTCGCGCCCTGGTTGCTGCTGGCGGCGGGGTTGCTGATCGCGCTGGAGGCGCTGCTGCGCTCCACTTTCTGGCGGAGGCTGCCCTGATGGATGCGATCGGACTGGGAGCGCCCGCGATGCTGGCGATGCTGGCACTCATCCCGGCCGTCGGACTCTGCTGGTGGTGGCTCTGGCGCGCCCGCCGACTCCACCACGCTGCCGTTCGAGCAGTGGTCGCGGGCGACCGGCGCGGACTGACGCTGTCAGGCTGGCTGATCGTCCTGACGCTGACCCTGCTCGCTATCGCAGCAGCGCGGCCAATGTGGAACGCTGGCGAGCAAACGTTCAGCCAATCCCGAGCTGCGCTCGTCGTCACGCTGGATGTGTCGGAGAGCATGGCGGCGGAGGACGTGCCAGATGCAGCGGCAGCGGGGAGCGCGAGGGAACGAACGGTGAGCCGCTTCGCAGCGGCGAAATCGGAGGTGCACCGACTGATTGACGCCCGTCGCGGAGGGCGCGTTGGCTTGGTCATCTTCGCCGGCGAGGCGTATCTGCGCTTCCCGCTCACCCGCGACCACGAGGCTGCGTTGCAAGTCCTCGAAGCTCTGCAGCCCGGTGAGGCGCTGGTCCCACCCGGTTCCAATCTCGCCGCAGCCATCGACCTCGCCGCGTCCGCGCTGCACGACAGCGGCGACGAGACCGCACACGGGACCATCGTCATCGTCAGCGACGGCGAGGCGCATTTCGGCAACGCGTCGGCAGCAGCGGCGACCGCGCGCGCAGCTGGCGCGCAGGTATTCACGTTCGGCGTCGGCAGCAGCCGCGGAGCGACGATCCCACAAGAGGACTCGCTCGACCCGAAGCTGGACGTTCGCACGAACCGCCCGATCGTGACGCGGCTCGATGCCGAGCAGCTGCGCCGCGTCGCCGAGGCTGGCGGTGGACGCTACCGTGAGCTCGATGCGCCGGGCCGCATGGCGGCCATGTCCGCCGACCTAGCCGCGCTCGACCTCGTCCGCCCCGTCATCGTGGAGGAGACCGCTCTGGCCGAGCAGTTCCAGTGGTTCGCCATTGCAGCGATGATCTCGTTAGCAGCCTCGACAGCAGCTCGCGCCTTCGGTCTGCGCTGGACACGTCGTATCGCCCTGCTGGGACTGATCGTCGGGAGCGCCGCGACGGCTGGCAGCTGCGCGGGCGACAGCGTCGAGCAATTGAACCGCGAGGGCATCGCCCACTACGAGGCGGCCGAATATGGCGAAGCGTTGGCGTCCTGGCGCGACGCCCAGCGCCTGCAGCGACTGGGTCGCTCCGCGGACGGGGCAGCCCAGTCTCGCCTGCAGCTCAACCTCGGGCGCGCGTTGCACCAGCTGGGAGCGTACGATCGCGCTGAAACCGAGACGTTGGCGGCGCTGCGCTCCGACGAAGCCCGCGTGCGCGCCCAGGCCTGGTTCCAGGCCGGCAATCATCGCTGGGCCAACGATGACCTGCTGGGCGCGCGCCTCGCGTACATCGAAGCGCTACGGGCTTGGCCAGCGCTGTTCGACGCAAAAGTCAACCTCGAACTCGTCAACGGCATCCTCAGATCGCTGGACGAGCAAACCGCAGCCGCTGAGAGCAGCCAGGGGGAGGAAGGCGCAACCGCTGGGAGCTCTGGCCAGAGTTCAGGAGAGGCCGGCGACAGCGGCAGCACTCCTACCGAGGCAGACGCGAGCGCGCCCGACGCTCCTGCAACCGCAGCTGGGGCCGAACCTGGGGCGACCGAAGCGTCTGGCCTCGGCGAGGGCGGCTCGCCCAGCGCGCCGTCGTTTGCGGATGAGCAATCTGATCTCGACCGCCGCGACGGCGCGCTCGAGGCGCTCGACGCCGCGCTCGAGGCGCTGCCGCTCGAACAGGCCAGCCTCGAGCAAGCGCTGGCGGTGTTGGACGCACTCCGCGCCGTCCCCGGCGAGCGTCTCGCAGCCGGCCGCCTGCGCTCACCAGACCGGCCGCTGGACTGGTAGGCGTCGGCGGCACTGCAGGTCTAGTCGCCGGTGGGGGCGGAAGCGGAGGCGGGCGGCTCGGATTCGAATGGCGCGGCCGCCGGCTTCGACGAGAGACGCAGCGCCTGACGGATCAGACCGTTCCGCAGCGACTTCCACAAGCTCGTGGTCTCCGCCTGCTCGTCTTCGCTGAGCGTCTTGCGCCCGAAACGCGCCGCTGTGTAGTGATCGGCCAGCGGCAGCGCGAGCGGACCGCCTCCGAGCGCCGCGTCGATCCGAAGCGCGTGCTCCTGCGGCGTCGTCGACGGGTCGGCGTTGATGCCGGTCCAGCGGGCCAGCCTCGCTGCCGACACCCAGAGACGCGCGGTCGGTTCGAGTCCGCGCAGGGAGAGCCTCCAGGCCAGCCAGAACAACAGCGTCAACGCGGCGAGGACCGCGACGGCCAGCAGCGGACCCAGCCAGTACCACTGGCTCGCCGCCTGATCCAATCTCAGGTTCTCGGCAGGAATCGTACCCGCGGCCAGATACTGGAGGATGTCGTCGAGCACGACATCGGCCAGGTTCGTATCGCCGATGCCCGGTCGAAGGTCGAAGCGCGGCGTACTCAAACGCTGCGCGGCGATTCGACGTCCGCTCGCCGCCCCGCCAGCGATGGACGCCAGAGTCTCGTCCGCCGAGGCGCTCGGCGTGGGGTCGAAATCGACCCAGCCGTACTCCGGGAAGTAGACCTCGACCCAAGCGTACGCGTCGTGGCCACGGACGATGTGATTCTGGGTGCGGTCATCGAAGTTGTTGCCGCTGAGCACGAAGCCCGTGGCGATCCGCGCCGGCACTCCCGCCAGCCGCAACAGCACCGCCATCGCCGACGCGTGATAGTCGTAGTAGCCACCGGCCGGCCGGCCGTCTTCCAGGTTCTCGAAGAGGAACCAGTAGACCGCGTCCGACTTCGCCGGCGGCAGTTCAATATCGGTGGTCAGCGGGTAGAGCGGGAGCGGGTTGCCGTCGTCATCGCGGACCACCTGACCGTCCTCGTCGACGGCTGGCGCGGCGCGCAGATATGTCTCAATCGCCGCGGCAATCGCGTAGGGGTTGTAGCCGCCGTCATCGCGCGCGGGATCACGCCTGAGCTGGAAGCTCTGCGCAATCGTGTTCAGCATGGCGCGTAGATTGGCCAGCTGCTCCGCGTCGTACTCGGGCAACTGGAGGAATGTTTGCGAGACCCACAGCGCATAGTCGCTGCCGGCTGAGGCCAGGGCATCCTCGTTCGCGCCGGACACCGTGCCGGTGATCTGATACGTGAAGCCGGCCCGCACGCGACGGGTCGTCGGGCGCAGCGAGAGCACGTCCGTCTCCGATGGCTGCGAGCGCAGCGTTAGACCGATCGGCGCACCGCTGCGCGCGTCCGTTTCGACACGAATGAGCTGGTACTGCGCAGGCACGTACGAGGAAACTTCGTCGGCGCCGGGCGCTTCGAGGTCATCGTCGGGATCTTCGTCGCCAACGGCGATGCGGTCGAGAATCGCCGTCAGCGCCGGTTCCAGGTCTGTGCCGATGAAGGCCTCGGGCGCCTGAAAATCGACGGTGAACTCGACGGTCTCCAGCGTGTCGACACGGGTGTCCTTGTTGGCGATCAGCGGCGCGCCAAAGGAAAACAGCACCGCAGGCGAGCGTTCCACAGAAATCTGCGCCGCCACGGGGCGGCGCTCGAGATACTCGCTGGCGATCACGTTCGCGTCCTGCACAGAGGTCTCGTCCGACGCAGCAGCGCCGCTAATCGGCGCCAACTCGGCCACGGTGCGGGCGACGGACGGCGACTGCCGCCAACCGCGCCCCGTGTACTCGTCATAGGCCGCGCCGCGCAGCAGCCCTGACTCGGTCGCGGCGACGCGGAGGACGATCGCGTCGCCAGGATCGACATCGCCCTGCAGCACCAGGAAATCGTCGAACGAGTGCACCGGCACGCCGCGCCGCGAGTCAATCCCGCTAAAGATGCGGCGGAAATCGTCGTTCAGGCCCTCGAACGGCTCCGCGATCGTCGCCCACGCGTCCTCTAGCGCCTGCGCTTCGTCCGGGCGCGGCAGCACCCGCGACAGCGTCAACAGCAGCACGATCGCGAGCATCGTGGCGCCTAGGAAGGAAACAGAAATCCAGTCGGGGTAGGCCGATCCCTGCGCACGCCAGTGGTCGATCCGACGCAGTAGCGAGGCTCGCATCAGCAGCAGCATCGAGCCGGTCAGAAAGAAGCCGTAGGAGAGGTTCCACTGACGATCCGAGAGATAGGAGACGTTGACCGCCAGCAACGCGCCGAGCAGGATCATCG
The DNA here is from genome assembly GCA_963422755.2 of Dehalococcoidia bacterium. GTDB lineage: Bacteria > Chloroflexota > Dehalococcoidia > Bin125 > Bin125 > Bin125. Next base: position 626,902 of record OY730488.1, on the reverse strand, counting down.
CCAGCCAGGCGTTGCGCCAGCGCGCCACCGCATAGGCGCCCAGAAACGCCGCCAGGTAGACCAGCACATCGGTAAAGAAGACGAAGGGCAGGTTATCGGTCGTCAAGCCAGAGCTGAACGCTTGCTTAAACCAGTCCTGGAAACGGAAACCGAAGTCCGTGAAGCGATCCCAGAAGAGCGGTTGTCCACCCAGCGTCTCCAGCTGGGTAATCTGCGCCATGATGATGATTCCGCCAATGACGACGCCTGGCAGCATCGCCAACCACCAGCGCAGGCGACGGATCCGTCCCAGCGCCAGCCCCAGGATCACAGCGGCGGCGGCAGTGATGCGTAGGTCGGGCATCTGCGCAACCCAGCCGGCGATGTAGATGCTGTTGGCGGTTGAGAGCGCTACCAACAGCACGATGCCAAAGGTGATCGTCGACTCCAGCAGCATCTGGAAGGTCGTCAGCGGACGTTCCTGACCGGATACGACGAGTGTCTCGGGGTTCTGGCGGCGGGCGAAGAAGCGCCGCTCGGCCTCAGCGGCCAGCGTGGTCGAGGCGGAGGCAGCGGCTTCACTAGGCGGTTGCGCGCTCATCGGATCGTCGTTTCGTCCTGGATTGGGTCGGCAGACGGACGCGCGCTCCAATCGGTGGCTGCGGCGACAGCAGCTGGTTCCAGCGCCATTTCCTCCATTTCCAGATGCGCGGCCGCCTCGACGGAGGGGGCGGCGCCGTTCGAGGGCGCTTCCGTCGACCCAGCGCCAGAGGGACCGCGCCCGCCAGGGATCTGCCCGACCATCACCGAAGGAATATGGTCGCCGTGACGAATGAGGTTCACCTGCACGCCCAGTGCGCGCAGCTCGACTGCGGTCGCGCGCGCGCCGCTGCGACCGCCCCAGGACTCGAGGTCGAGCAAGGCCACCGCCGTCTTGACGCCGCGCTGGGTGAGCGTGCGGATCGCTCCCTGCCAGCGCGGATCGGTCGAGGCCGTGATCACGATCACGGTCGTGTGCCGACCCCAACGCCGCGATTGCTGATAGAGGATGGATGCCACCGGCACCGTGCCCACTGGCTGAGCCACGGCGAGCGACTCCAGGATGCGGCCAAAGTGCTGCGAGCCGCGATCCGGCTCGATCACATCCAACCGCTCGCCGAACATCATCAGCCCGACCGAACGGTTCTGGTTGATGAACAGCCGCACCACCGACGCCGCAATCGTCACCGCGGTCTCAATCGAAGCGTCGTCGCCCGCGCCAAGGTGATCCTGGCTGGAGAGGTCGAGGATCACCCAGAGATGCGAGGCCGGGTCGAGCTCGAACGTCTTAACCTTGAGCGAGCCTGTCCGCAGTGAGCTCTTCCAGTGGATCCGGTTGACTGAGTCACCTGCTTCGTAGTCGCGGATACCCGATGCATTCGGTGTCACATAGTGTGTGCGGCGGCGGAAGCGTCCCTCGCCGGGCAGGTTGGCCGGCGGCGCGGAGTAGCGCGGCAGCTCGAGTGCGCGCGGATAGACCACCAATCCGCGGCGATGTCCGAACCGCAACTCGCGGTGAAATATGTCGAACGGATCGGAGCTGCGCACTGTAATCGGCCCCAGGTTGTAGAGCCCACGCCGCTGGCAGAAAGTCTGCACGCGCCAGTTGCGATGGTTCGCTCCGCCGAGCGAAGTCACGAATTGTGCCGCGTGGCCTGGTAGATCAGACGCTTCCTCCACCTCGAGCCAGAGTTTGGGAATGCGAGAATCATTGATCACTTCAAAGCGCTCGATGATCGACTCGCCCGCCTGGACGCGGTCGCGCGAGCGGGACATGCGCACGCGGACGCCCTGTCCAGACGACCAGGTCCAAAGCCCGGCCAGCGCGATCCCGAATAGCAGCGTGTAGCCCAGCCGCTGCGGCAGCCAGTAGTTGGAAGCGAAGCCGACGGCGAAGGCGATGATCGTGAGCAGGACCACGATCGAGAGCGACCGTCGCGTCCCGAAGGTCGCCCGCCAGATCAATCGCCAGACGCCCCAGACGGCGAAGCGCAACGGGCTGACCAGCGCTCTCACGAGACCGCCACCGTCCTAGCCCGTTCCGCGATCCTGCTGGCCCTGCACGGCCCACTGGAGCCAAGCGCGGCGGCCGGTCATGAGGCTGCTCGGGCGCCGGGCACGGGTACGCGTTCGAGCACGTCGTCGACCACCGTGCGCGCATCCTGGTTGCGAACCTGCGCCGACGGACTCAGGATGATGCGGTGCCCCAGAGCGGACTGGGCCAGCAACTTGATGTCGTCGGGAATCACATAATCGCGGCCAGCCAACAGCGCCGACGCTTGCGCGCAGCGGAACAGCGCCAGCGATCCGCGCGGCGATGCGCCCAGATATACCGCCTCGTGCGAGCGTGTCGCCGCAACCAGCTGTACGGCGTACTGCTTGAGCTGCGGGTCGACCCAGATGTCGCGTGCGGCGCGGTGAATTTCGCGCACCTCCTCGGGAGAAGTGACAGGTTGCAGGGCCTGGATCGGATGTTGCTGTTGCTGGCCTTCCAGCACCGCGACCTCGTCATTGGCGTCGGGGTAGCCAAGATGGATACGGAGCAGGAAGCGGTCCAGCTGCGCCTCGGGCAGCGGGAACGTACCCTCGTATTCCACTGGGTTCTGCGTCGCCATGACCATAAACGGCGGCGGCAACTGCCGGGTCACACCATCGGCCGTGACCTGGCGCTCCTCCATCGCTTCGAGCAGCGCCGATTGCGTCTTCGGCGTCGCACGGTTGATTTCGTCGGCGAGCACGATCTGGGAATAAATCGGCCCTTGCCGCCACTCGAAGTCCTGTGTTTTCTGGTTGTAGACCGAGACGCCGGTGACATCGGAGGGCAGCAGGTCGGGTGTGAACTGGATGCGGTTGAACGTGCAGCCGGTCGAGACCGCGAGGGCCCGCGCGAGCATCGTCTTGCCGGTGCCTGGAACATCCTCAATCAGCAGGTGACCGTCTGCGACCAGGGCGATCACGGCCTGGCGCACCTCGTGAGTCTTACCCAAAATGACGCGTTCGACGTTGGCCACGACGCTGAGCAGCACGGTTCGGGGATCATCCATCGGCAGCTCTCCGCTCTCGGGGCATTCCAGATTCGGCTGCCCGACATCTGATGCAGCTGTGACGTGCGCACTTGCTGTGAGCCTAGCCGATATGTGTACAGTGAACGCGCCGCCATGGGACACCGTCGCACGCCGCCCATCGTCAACGCCCCCGTCCTGCTCACGCGTCGCTCGGTGCTGCGCGCGTTCGCGAGCGCTGGCGCTGGGCTGCTGCTGGCCGCCTGCGGCGACGACCTCGATCCATTCGCCACCACACCGCTGACCGATACGCCACCAACCGATACGCCTGTCGACGAGGCAGCAGCGGCGCCCGCGGGGCTCCCCGCTCAACAACAGCAGCAGGTCGCTCAACAGACGGCCGTACAGCAAGCGCAGTTCATCGAGCTGCCCGAACCGCTGGTCTACATCATTCCTAATCCCATCCCGCAAGGCGAGACCGTGCTTGTGCTGGTCGTCGCGCCAGGCGCCGAGACCGCCTCGATGTTCTGGCAGGGGCAAGCATTCTCGCTCTTGCACCGCGATGACCGCTTCTTCGGCTTTCTCGGCATCGATGCCAATGCGCAGATCGGCCCGAACGCGCTGAGTGTCGCCGTCTGGGGGGGCGGTAGCGAGCAACTGCTCTGGCAGGAAACGGTGATCGAGATCGAGTCGGTCGAGTGGACGGTCGATAACATCCAAATCGACGGTCCCAACGCCGCCTTGCTGGAGCCGTCGATCCGCACAGCCGACCTGGCCGCGCGCGTGCCGCATCAATCCAACCTCACCCCGCAGCTGCACTGGCTCGGTGTCTTCGATCCACCGTCCGAGGGTCGAATCACCGCGCTCTACGGCGAGCAGCGGTCATTCAACGGCGGTCCGATTGCCGAGTATCACACAGGGATCGATTTCGGCGGCGAGACCGGATCAGCGGTGACAGCGGCCAACAGCGGCATCGTGAGCTGGGCCGGCCAGACGCGGCGGCGCGGCAACGGAATCATCATCGACCATGGCGCCGGCGTCTTCAGCGGCTACTACCACCTCTCGGAACTGCTCCAGACACCGGGTGTAGTGGTGGAGCAGGGCGACCTGATCGCGCGGATGGGCGCGACTGGCCTGGCCACCGGTCCTCACCTCCACTGGGAGATGATCGTGCGGGGGATCACGGTCAATCCGCTGCCCTGGCTGCGCCTCCTCGAGTTTCCCGACCCGGACCAGGAGCTCAACCCAGCGAACGCCCTCAACAGCACCAACTTCACCCGAGGCTGAGACCAGCAGGTCACGCTGTCAACCCGCTCGCGCTGTCACATTCAGCCTCCCGCTCGACAACCGTGCACCAAGAGGATTCGCACTCACTCCCGCAGCGCTTCGAGCGTGAGGACGACGGCGACGATGGCCGCAGTTTCAGCTCTGAGGGGGCGGTTGCCGAGCGAGATGGGCTGCCAGCCGCGTTCTCGGGCGAGGCTGGATTCTTCGGGTGTGTAGCCGCCTTCCGGTCCGATCAGCAGGTGGACTTGTTCTGGTCCAGGCATACCCATCTGCTGGCGCGCGAGGAAGACGTCGGCGATGCGCCGATCAGGCTCCAGGGCGGAGGCCAGCAAGCAGAGCGATCCTGGCGGCGGCGTCGCCGCCACCAGCTCGCTCACCTCAACCGGCGGATGGATCTGAGGACGGTCTTCGCGTCGGCATTGCTCGGCCGCTTCGGTCGCGATCCGCCGCCAGCGCGCGAGCCTCGTCGTCGCATCACCGCGAATCAACGCCCGCTGCGACCAGACTGGCCGAATCTCGTCGACACCGAGCTCGGTCGCTTTCTCGATGATGAAGTCGTACCGCTGCGGACGAATCAACGAGGCCGACAGCACAATCGGTGGTGGCGGCAGCGGCCGTAACGGACGACAGGCCACTATCCGGCAGTGAACATCGTCGCGCGTGACCCGTTCCACCTCAACTCGATACAGGCGGTCGTGGCCAGCATGCAGGAGTTCCAGCACATCGCCCCGGCGGACGCGCATGACCCGCTTCAAACGGTGCGCCTTACGGCCGATCACAACGATGCGGTCCGCCTCAACGCGCGCCGATGTGTCCAGGAAATAACGCGGCGCGAATGCCGGCGGCGTGGATTGTGAGGAGAGTGGCGGATGATCGTCGATCGGTCGAGTCATCGCGGAGACCTGTCGCCCTGAGCGGCCGCGCCACTGCAGACGGTAGACTTCCCGCAGCGTTCAGCAGGGACAGCTACGGTATCGCATCGCTCGGCTCGGCAGCGGCGCTGAGTGGGTGACCAGCGGCCAGCGAGTGGGTCTGCACAGCACATCTCAGTAAGACATTTCAGTAAGAACGGGGCAGCTCATGGAACTCGGGCTCGGCGGCAAGGTCGCGATTGTGACCGGCGGGTCAGAAGGGATCGGCCGTGCTACGGCGATCCTGCTGGCGCAAGAAGGCGTCTCCGTAGTGATCGGCGCACGGCGACCCGGTCCCTTGCACGAAGCGCAGGCAGCGGTGGAGGCGGTCGGCGGCGACTGCCTGGCCGTCTCGATGGACGTCACCGCCGACGCCGACTGCGAACGGCTGGTGCAGGCAGCGGTCGACCGCTTTGGCGGCGTCGACATCCTGATCAACAACGCCGGGCAATCATCGTCCGGGCTGATTGAACAGCACGAGATCGAGACGTGGGCCGTTGATCTCGACCTCAAGCTGTACGGCGCGCTGCGCCTGACGCGCCTCTGCCTCCCACTGATGCGCGCACGCGGCGGCGGACGCATCGTCAACCTGCTCAACATCGGCTGCAAGACGCCAGGCGCTGGCTCCATGCCGACCGCAGCCTCACGGGCGGCCGGACTGGCGATGACCAAGGCGCTGAGCAAAGAGGTCGCCGCCGACCAGATCCTGGTCAACGCGGCCTGCATCGGCTCGGTCGACTCCGCGCAGTGGCACGGCTTCCACCAGGCGCAGATGCCAGACGCGACGTATCAGGAATTCCTGGACAGCGTCGGTGCGCGAATCCCAGTGCAGCGGATCGGTACGTCCGAGGAGGCGGCGAACATGATCGTCTTCCTCGCCTCCGACGCCGCCAGCTTCATCTCAGGCTGTGCCATCAACATCGACGGCGGCGCCTCACCGGTCTGGTAATCAATGGCTGCCCATGGAGAACGCGGTTACGCGACGAACACCAGCGCGCGCCAGTCGTCCTCCGCTTCCACTTCGCTCAGACGCAGACCGTGCGCTCGGTAAGCGGTGGCGACATCCGCCTGGCGCGCGGCGATCAGGCCGCTGGCGATCAGCCTGCCTCCTGGCTGCAAGGCGGCGCTGAGCGACGGCGCGAGATGCTGGAGGATGTCAGCAGTCAGGTTGGCGGTGAGGAGGTCGAACCGCCTACCGTCAGGGACAGAACCCTCCTGCACCTCGACCTGTGCGCTGAGCTGATTTTGCCGCGCGGTCTGACTCGCGGCATCGACCGCGAGCGGATCGATGTCGACGGCCAGCACCGAATCGGCGCCCAGCTTGGCCGCGGCGACGGCCAGGATGCCGCTGCCGGTACCGACGTCGAGCACCCGCTCGCCGCCGCGCACATGCTGCGACAGCAGCCGCAGGCAGAGCCGCGTTGATTGGTGCTGCCCTGTGCCGAAGGCCAGCGCAGGCGTCAGATCGATGACCAGTTCGTCCCCCGTCGCTTCATAGGCGATGTGCGGCGGACGCACCACGAGCGGCCGTGGACCGGGGATGCGCACGATCGCGAAGTATTCGTGCCAGGCGGTGCGCCAGTCTCGCTCGGGCATCGAGGATTCCGACCAGAGCGGCCGCGCGAGTATGCGTCGGGCGGTCGTGCGCGCAGCCGCTTCCAGCCGCCGCCACTGCCCAGCGTCGAGGTAGGCGACTACCTCAGCAGCGTTCGTGCGGTTGTCATGCCCCGGCCACGGCTCCTCGGCCGCTTCGTCGATTCGATATTCGACGCTGGAGTTGCGGACGCCGACCAGCTCCCAGACAACGATCGCCGCTTCGATCTCCGCCGCTTCGACGCTCAGAGCGATACGCAGCAGAGTCGAGCGGCTAATTGGAGAACGCCCCGCGGATGCGTGAGAAGACGCCGTCGTCATCGTCGTCGCGGCGGTTGACGGGTTCGTCGAGTAGCTCTGCCAGCTGCTCGAACAGCGCCCGCTGCTCGCTGGTCAGCTTGGTCGGGATGTCGACCAGGACCTGCACACGCAGATCACCGCGACCGCGACCATTCAGATGCGGCACGCCTTCGCCGCGCAGTCGGAACTCGTGTCCGTGCTGGGTCGCGGCTGGGACGCTGAGCGGCTGGTCGACGCCGTTGATGCCGGGAATCTCGACCGTCGCGCCCAGCGCCGCCTGCGCGACGTTGAGTCGCAGCGGCAAGAGCAGGTCGTTGCCATCGCGCAGGAAGCGCTCGTGCGGACGCACAGCGATGTCGACGTAGAGGTTGCCGGCGGGGCCGCCGCGCAGACCGGCGTCACCCTCGCCCGAAAGCCGCATCTGAGCGCCGTCGGTGACGCCGGCGGGAATTTTGACCTTCAATCGACGGTTGCGCTGCTCGCGCCCAATACCGCCGCAGGCCTGACAGGGATGCTCGATCACCGAGCCTTCGCCCCCGCAGGGCTCGCAGGGGGCGACATTGACGAAGCGTCCGAAGACGTTGCTCTGGGTGCGACGTACTTCCCCCGAACCCCCGCAAACTTCGCAGGGCACGCGCTGCGTGCCCGGCTCGCCGCCTGAACCGCCGCAGACCGTGCAGTGCTCCAGTCGCGAGGCGCGGATTTCCTCCTCGCAGCCGAACACGGCCTCTTCGAAATCAAGCTCGATCTGCAGGCGTAGATCGCCGCCGCGGGTTGGGCCGGCGGCGCGGCGTCCACCGAAGAAGGCATCGAAGATATCGCCGAAGCCGCCAAAGTCGAAGCCCTCGAAGCCCGCTCCCTGCGCGAACGCGCCCGCTGAGCCGTACTGGTCGTACTTCGCCTTCTTCTCCGGGTCCGAGAGCACCTCGTAGGCCGCGGCGATCCGCTTGAAGGTCGCCTCCGAGGCCTCCTTCCGGGCGGGATCGGTCACGCGGTCGGGATGGTGCTCCATCGCCAGCTTGCGGAACGCGCGCCGGATCTGATCCTGCGTCGCGTCGCGGCTGAGGCCAAGAATCTCGTAGAAGTCGTCGGATTGCGCCATAGCCGACAGGATATCGCGCCGCAGCGGATCGGCGTAGCGTGCGAGCCGCGCCACGCCTACTGAGCTGTCAATCAGTGCTGCACATAACAAGCGCTTGACGCGTAGCGCTCCTGACGCATGGCGTCGCTATTGCACCAGTGAGCCAGGCGAAAGGAGCGCTCCATGAGCATATCGGACCGATGCCAACCAGCGGTCGTCCGCGGATTCGCGATCGCGGTCGCGCTGGTGGCGACCATCGTCGCGGTCGCCACGGTCTCGGCCACACCCACGCTGAGCAGCAGCCAGGCGCCACGCCTGTGCAGGATTCTAAAGCCCGCACGGTTCTCAATGACGTCACGGATTGGTTTCGCGCGCAAGAGCCAGCCGCTTTCGGAGTGTGGGCTGGCGATGCCTTCGCAGGCTACGTCGAGCACATAGCGACACTCCAGGATCGCGTGGAGCGTGACTGAACTGAACTAGGCCGGAGACGGCGTCTCCTAGCGGAGACGCCGTCTCCGGCCTAGTTCAGTGAAACCGAGATTCGATGGCCGTCTTCGACTACGTCCTGATTGGGTTCGGAGCATTGATGCTCGTCGTTTTTCTCGGCCTGCCGCCGATTGTGATCGCCGGCGTCGCGGAGCGGCGCGGGCGCGACCCGGAGCTCTGGCGCATCGCCTCCTTGATCATCCCGATCATGCCGCTGCTCTATCTGCTCAGCGTACCGACGCTCAGAGAGCAGGAGGAGGACGAGTGGCTGGAGGACTGCGCTGATGACAGCGGCGCACACGATTGAGCACAGGGCGATTGACGGCCTCCAGCACGATCTGGATGCGCTCGCTGCGTCCGGCTTTACCCAGCATGCGGTACATGGCTAGCATGTAAACGGTCAATGAGACAGTGCACACCAGGATGCCGAAAGGAACCAAGATGACTGCGCGGTTGAGGATGTTCTGCTTGGTGTTGGTTGTCTCGTGCTTGGTCGGAAGCATCGGGATAGGAGCGGTGGCGGATGCACAGGACCCCCCCCCCCCCCCGCGCGCCCACGCTGAAGATCAGGGATAACGGCAAGATCGGTATCAACTGGGAACCGATTGGGAGCGCGAGGCGCTACATACTGCGTCCAGTTGGCTGGAAGGCCGACGGTGAGCGGTGGCGATCCTGGTGGAGATCAGATACTTACTACCACTCTTACGGGTTCGTCCCTCGATCAGAAGTACCGAGCGATGTCGTATTGCTCGCCATCCGTGTCGCTCCGATCTTGAGCGACGGCTCGTACGGCACGTGGTCGACACTATCAGATCGCATGGACTTGGCGACTGGTGAGATCGTGAACACTGGTCCTTCTGAAGCGCCTGAGATTGACCCCTATGGTAACGAGATCACCTTCCGTTGGACGGCTGAAACCGGTGCGGTGAGCTACGACCTCCGGCTGAAGGGGCGGTTCAACGACAGCACTCCGATCTGGAACTCGACCATTAACCTGCCGGACGCGACAAGCACGCAGCACACGCTGACTCGAGGCTGCGGTATCCCAGCCGCCGACACGATGGTCGCGTGGGTGCGCGCCGTGTACGCGGATGGCTCGAAAACCCAGTGGATCGCGAGGTCAACCGCATCGAGTCTGTCGGTGCTGAGTGACGAGCCACAACTAGTGATGCAGGCAGGCGGGGTGCTACGGCTCAGCTACAGCTTTCCAAACCGTGCCTCGATGAGTGGGTACCGGTTAAGGCTGTACGGAAGGGCGAGTCCAAACGACCCGTGGGCGCTGCGCCGGTCACTCGCATTCACAAGTGTCCCTCTAGGTGGCTCGTATACCTTCCAGGCTCCCCCGAACCGCAACACTTACCTGTCTTCAGACACCCAGGTGTACGCCACAGTCGAGCATAAGATTGGTGGTAGCTACGCCTCTCCCGTGCCGGCACCCTGCATGGCGGTCAACACGGGATCATAGGAGCGAGCTGGGCAAGAGCTGGGACATCGGCGCCGCGACGCGCTCTGCGGCTATCTACTGGTGCGAACGCAGCGGCTGCTGCCGCGTGGGCGCTGACGGTATCAACAAGGCCGCGCTCGCCAACGTCTACGCCGCCACGCCGCGCCGTGCGACGGCGGGGATGGCTGCATTGTCGCCGATGTCGACTCAAGGCGTTTGACCACGCGCTTGAGTCGGCGCTGCGCGAACCTGAGGCAACGTGCGCGGATGGAAGAGAAATCTTCGGCGTTGCCGTAGGATCGCGATATGCGCACTGCGGAAATCTGGCGCGGACGCATTCGCCATTGGCGCCGACGCCGGTTGGTTGAGCTCTGTCTGCAGTGGAGCTTCGGGCTGGGCTTCTGGGCGCTCTTCGCCCACATCGACGACAACCCGCATTGGTCTACATTGGCCGTCGTGCTGACTGTCGCGCTGGTTTGCGTCTCGCTCTGGCCAAAGTGGCGACCGCCCGACATCTGGATATACCTACTGTACGTACTGTACATCCCGCTGCTGGCGCTGCTGTACTCCGTGATCGAGCCGACGGTGCTGCAGGCGCTCGCGCTGTCGATGTACTTCGGTATTACCGTTGTGCTCAACCATCTGACCGATCCGTACCGTCGACAGCGGAAATTCCCTGACGCGGGGCGGATGTCGGTCTGCGCAGCGCCGCAGTCGAGCGTCGGACGGCAGTTGCCCGGCTAGACCTCGCGGAACTCGCCCTCGACGGTCTCGTCATCGGACGGCGGCGCGTCTGCTCCGTCGAGGTCGGTCGGATCAGCCTGCTGCTGGCCGTAGATCTTCTCGCCCACCTTCATCAGGCTGAGGTTGAGATCGTCGAGCGCTGACTGGACAGCCACTGGGTCGTCTGACTCCAGTGCGCCGCGCAGCGCGTCAATCTTCTCCTGCAGCTCGACCTTCAGCTCGTCGTCCAGCTTGTCTTCCTGATCGCGCAGCACCTTCTCCGCCTCGTAGGCGGTGGTCTCGGCGCGGTTGCGGACCTCGGCCAGCTCGCGCACGCGCTTGTCCTCCTCCGCGTGCTCTTCGGCGTCGCGCTGCATCGCCGCGATCTCGTCGTCGGTCAGACCGGACGATCCCTGGATCGTGATGCGCTGCTCCTTGCCGGTGCCCTTGTCCTGCGCGCCAACATTGAGGATGCCGTTGGCGTCGATGTCGAAGGTGACCTCGATCTGCGGCATCCCGCGCGGCGCGGGGAGGATGCCGTCGAGGATGAAGCGGCCCAGCGACTTGTTGCCGCCGGCGATCTCACGCTCGCCCTGCAGTACGTGAATCTCGACCTGCGACTGGCTGTCGGCGGCGGTCGAAAAGACCTGCGACTTGGAAGTCGGGATCGTCGTGTTACGCGGGATCAGCGGTGTCGAGACGCCGCCCAGCGTCTCGATGCCCAAGGTCAGCGGCGTGACGTCGAGCAACAGCACGTCCTTGACCTCGCCGCGCAGGACGCCGGCCTGGATGGCCGCCCCCAAGGCCACCACCTCGTCAGGATTGACGCCGCGGTGCGGCTCCTTGTTGAAGAACTGCTGCACTTTCTGCTGCACCAGCGGCATCCGCGTCTGGCCGCCGACGAGCACCACTTCATCGACCTGGTCGCGGGTGATGCCAGCATCGTCGAGCGCGTTGCGGCAAGGCTCCAGCGTGCCCTCGACCAGGTTCATCACCAGCTGCTCGAGCTGCGCGCGGGTCAGCGTGTGGGTGAAGTGCTTCGGGCCCGAGGCGTCGGCGGTGATGTATGGCAGGTTGATCTCGGTCGACTGTGTCGTCGACAGCTCCACCTTGGCCCGCTCGGCCGCCTCCTTCAGACGTTGCAGCGCCATGCGATCCTGCGAGAGGTCGATCGCCTGCTCCTTGCGGAACGTATCGACCAGGTAATCCATCAGACGCTGGTCGAAATCGTCGCCACCGAGGAAGGTATTGCCGTTGGTCGAGCGCACCTGGAAGGTGCCCTCACCGAGTTCGAGAATGGAGATATCGAAGGTGCCGCCGCCCAAGTCATAGACGGCGATGTAGTGATCGTTTTCTTTGTCCAACCCGTAGGCCAGCGCAGCGGCGGTTGGTTCATTGATGATCCGCAGCACGTTGAGTCCGGCGATGCGGCCGGCGTCCTTGGTCGCGTTGCGCTGCGAGTCGTCGAAGTAAGCGGGCACCGTGATCACGGCCTCGTTGACCGTCTCGCCCAGGTACGCCTCAGCGTCCGACTTCAACTTCTGCAGAACCATCGCCGCGATCTCGGGGGGCGAGTATGGGTTATCAGCCATCCGCACGCGAGCGTCCCGGTTGTCGGCCCCCTCGACGGTGTATGGCAGCCGACCGGTGGCGTCGCGCACGTTCGGGTCGTCGAAGCGGCGGCCCATCAGCCGCTTGACCGAGAACAGCGTGTCCTCGGGATTGGTGACGGCCTGACGTTTGGCGGCCGTGCCAACGATGCGCTCGCCGGTCTTGGTCATAGCCACGACCGACGGCGTGGTGCGGTTGCCTTCTGCGTTGGGGATCACCGTCGGTTCGCCGCCCTCCATCACTGCGACGGCGGAGTTGGTAGTACCGAGGTCAATCCCGATGACTCGTCCAGGCATGGAGGCCTCCTATGGGGTGAATGCTGTGTCGTCTGTCGAAGACGCATCATCCGATGCGTCGAGTTCGGGTGCGGCCATCGATCCATCGCCGACCATCACTTGGCTTGCGCGCAGGACGCGCGCGCCAACCATGTATCCAGCTCGCAGCACGGCCACGATCTCGTCGTGCTGTCCCGGAAGTTGGCCGACCGCCTCGTGGAACTCGGGATCGAACTGTTGTCCCACGGTGTCGATCTGCTTCACTTGCTGGCGCTGCAGCAGCGCGGTCAGCTTCTGCGAGATCTGCGCGATGCCCTGCCGCCAGGGATCGTTGGCCGCCACTTCATCGGGCGGCGATTCGATGTTGGCCCGCTCGAAGTCGTCGGCGAGGTCGAGCAGATCAAGCAGGATGGCGCGCTGCGACTGCTGCACGCGGTCACGGACCTCCTGCGTGCTGCGGCGTTTGAGATTCTCATAATCCGCTTGGGCCCGCTGCCAACCGGCGTAGTTGCGGGCCGCTTTCTCGCGCAGCGACCCGAGGTCGTCCGCACTGGCGCGATCAGCCGGCGGCTCCACTGGCGGCGCGACCTCCTCGGCTGACGCCGCCTGATCATTCTGATCATTGATCTCACTCATCGACTCGCTCCATAGACGGCGTCGATCATCTCCTGCAGGAGCTGCGAGTAGAAGCGCGCCGCGGCAATGCTGCGGGGATAGTTCATCCGCGTGGGACCAATGATGCCCACGTAGCCAGGAATCTCGGGGGCATCCGGAGCAGCGGTCGAGGAGCCGTAGGGTGCCAGCACGAGCGAGCAGTCCTGGAGCAGCTCGGTCGGGTGATCGTCGCCGATCAGCACGTGCATGGCGCCGCGCAGATCGGCCTGGCCGGCGAACTGCGTCGCCTCGTCGAGCACCGTCGCGGGGATTAAATCCTTCGCCGCCTGCTGGTCAACCAGCTCGATCAACTCCAGCGAGCGCATCGGCTGGTGCTGAAACTCCGGCTGCGCCACCATCCCGCTCAGTCCGGCGATGGACGGGAGGCCGGCGCGTTGGGCGTCACGGTCGAGCACTTGCGCGAGCGTCTCCAGCACGACGTACTCGACTGGATGCGTGTCTGGAGCTTCGAGCGCCGCTTGCGCCGCGTCGCGCGCGTCGAGCGCCGAGCGTCCGCGCAGCGTCCACGAGAGTTTGCTCGCGAGCGCGGTCAGCTCGTCCACCTCGATCGGCTGCGGCAGCGGCATCAGCTGACGGATCATCCGCGCTTCCTGGACCACGACGATCATCAGGACCAGCAGCTCGTTGAGCGAAATCAGCTCGACCTGACGCACCCGCAACCGCTCGGGATGGGGAGGCGCGACGATGACCAGCAGGCCCAGCGAGCGGGCCAGCACGGCCGCGGCCAGCTCGACCCACTCATCGACCGATGGCGCAGCCTGGTAGAACTGGTGTCGCACCGAGGCTTGCTCGGCCATGCCCAGCTCGGCATGGCTCATCAGCGACTGCACGAAGTGGCGATAACCGCGATTCGATGGAATGCGACCGGCCGAGGTGTGCGGATGAGTCAGGTAGCCCTCCTGTTCGAGGGCGTGCATCTCATGGCGTATCGTGGCCGGTGATGCAGGCAGGGCGTACTTTTCGACCACACGACGTGAGGCGACCGGCGTCGCGGTCTCGATGTAATCCTGGATCACGAGCTGGAGAATGCCTGCTTGACGATCAGACAGGCGCACGGATCGCATGTCGGAAGGCATTGCTCAGGTCCAGGTCGATCTAGCGGCCAGCGCTGCAAGGACTGGGTTGAGCGTTAGCACTCTCAATGGGAGAGTGCTAACGAGCACAATCGTATCAGCGTTGACAGGATTCGGCAAAGCCGACCGCACCCCGCCCGCGTGTTACAGGACACCACCCAGCAGGGCTGCGAAGATGGAGCTTGACAAGCATGGTCAGTAACGAGCATTCAGTAATTCGCCAAGTCAGCTCATGAGTCAACCAGTCGACCAGTCAACCAGTCAGGAAGGCAGTGGGGTGGCCAGCGAACCCGCCATGCGGGGCGTGCGTGGCGGCGAGCCTGGCGAACGCCGCCGCGTCGTGATTACCGGCATCGGCGCCATCTCCGCGGCCGGACGGTCTGTCGCTGATTTCTGGGCAGCGCTCAGCGAGGGGCAGGTCCATGCCTCACCGCTGACCGCGTTCGACCCGCCGCGCGCGGCCGCTGCTGGACAGATTGATCCAGCTTGGCGCGGTCCCGAGGGAGCGCCAGGCTGGCTGTTGGCGCGTCTGGATCGCGCCTCACAGCTGGCGCTGGATGCCGCCTTGCAGGCGCAATCCGATGCTCGCATCGAAGTGAGCGACCAGACCGCCTTCGCCGTCGGCGCGATCAGCGGCATCGCGCATCCCGCCCACGGGGCTGGCTGGTCGGCGCTCGGCTCTGGACTCTCGGGCGCATCACTAGGACTGAACATCGCCGGCCCGACGTTCACCATCTCGGCCGGCGGGGCGTCGGGACTGGCTGCAGTCGTACTGGCGGCGCAGCTGATCCGCTCAGGCGTCATTCGAGCCGCGATCGCGATCGGCGCGGAAGCGCCGCTGCGCCCCGAAACGTGGGGCGCGTACGAGTCGGCGGGGCTGCTCGCGCGCAGCGATGACCCACGCGCGCAGCGTCCGTTCGATGCGCGCCGCGCCGGCATGCTGCTGGGCGAAGGCGCGGCGGCGCTGATGCTCGAAGACCGCCAGCTCGCCGCGCAGCGCGGCATCCGCGTCTACGCGGAGATCGGCGGCGAAGCGATGACCGCCGGTCCGATGGGCGACGGCCAAGCGCCGACCGACATCGAGGTCGCCCGACGCGCCTACGGCGAAGCCATGCTGAGCGGTGAGATCTCGCCCTCGGATATCGATGTGCTCGTCACCGCCGGCGTCGGCTCCAAGCTGGGCGACGAACGCGAGACCGACATCATCGAGCGGGCCTTCGGGCGACGCACCCTGGATATGTACGCGGCGGCTGTTTCGCCCAACGTTGGCTACACCATCGGCGCGGCGGGCGCGCTATCGGCGGTGGCGGGCGCGCTGATCGTCAACCGCAAGCAGATCCCCCCACACGCGACACACGAGGAACTAGACATCGCCTGCAAGCTCGGCTTCACCCAGCATCTGTTCGAGGATCGCATCGTCGGGGCCGCCGTCGGCGCACACGGCGCACATGGTCAAAACGCGGCCGTCATCCTGATCCCTCACCAGGCTGAGTCCGGCGACGAAATCCCTGTGCTCGTGCGCTAGCCCCCCGCTCTGTCTGATCTGCGCTGCCGAGGCCCGAATAGCGAGATCGCCCCAGCAGACGGCGGAGCTGTGACCCTTAGGGTCACTGTTCGTACCCTGTCAGCATGGACATCGCCTGGTACGGACACGCCGCATTCCGGTTGCGCGGACGCGAAGCCGCAGTCGTAATGGATCCGTGCTCGCCCGAAACAGGCTTTCGTCTGAACAAGCCGGCCGCGGACATCGTCACGGTCTCTCGGCCAAGCGATGCGTCGCACTGCTTTGTCGACGGTGTCGCGCTCGACGGCGGCGGCGCTCAGCGGACGCTCAACGCGCCCGGCGAGTATGAAATCAAACGCGTGCTCGCGACAGGTGTTCGCACGCCAGGCGTCGACGGGTCGCGCAACGTCGCCTTCGTGATCACGATCGACGACGTGATCATCGCCCATCTCGGAGACCTGCAAGCGGCGCCGGAGCGGTCGGCGCTGGACGAGCTGCAGCGCGCCGATGTGCTGCTGCTGCCATGCGGCGGCGGTGGCCACCTGTCGCCCGATGCTGCGGCCGGGATCGCTAACATCATCGCTGCGCCGCTGGTCATTCCGATGCTCTACCAGCCAGATGCGGCCGACGAGGTGCAGACCGGACTCGAACCGCTTTCCGCTTTCCTGCGCGAGATGGGCGTCAGCGTTGAGCCACCCACAGACAACCACATCAGCGTCACCCGCTCGTCTGTGCCGCTGACGCCGACGGTGTCGCCGCTGCTGGCACGAGGAGCCTGACATGTCCGAGCAACCGCCGCAGAAGCTAGCTCAGCCTCAATTCGAGGTGGTCATCCAGCGCAATCGGCGCGCGCCGATGCGCGATGGCGTCTCCCTGGCCACAGACGTGTACCTGCCAGCCCGTGACGGGGAGGCGCTCGACAGCCCTTGGCCGACACTGCTGACGCGGACTCCGTACGACAAGCTGGGCTTCGCCGGCGATGCGGAATGGTGGGCGTGCAGGGGATACGCGCGCGTGATCCAGGATGTGCGCGGCCGCTTCGCCTCAGAGGGCGACTTCTACCTGCTCAAGAACGAGGCGGAGGACGGCTACGACACGATCGAATGGCTGGCCCAGCAGCCCTGGTCCACTGGTCAGGTCGGCACGGTCGGCACATCGTACATGGGCTGGACGCAGTCAGCTGCGGCGACGCAAATGCCGCCGCACCTCGCTGCGATGTGGGTCAACCAGGGCGCCTTCAACGGACTCACCTCGTCGCTCCGACAGGGCGGCGCGCTGGAGCTGCGTTGGCTCGCCTGGGCCTTCTGGAATGCGCCGGTCAGTCCCGAAGCCGCTCGCGATCCAGCGCTCTACGCCGCGCTCGATCAAGCCGCGGTCGATCTGCGCGGATACCTCGACCGACTCCCCTGGCAACCTGGCGACACACCGCTCTCGATGACGCAGGATTATGAGCGCTGGGCGATCGATCTGTGCACGCTGGCGCGCGAGGACGACTGGCTCTGGCAACTGCCGTCCATGAACTTCGAACGCTTTGTCGAGCAGACTGCGGATGTGCCCACGGTCTACTCCGGCGGCTGGTACGACAGTTACACCCGCGCCACGACCGAGTCGTTCGTGGCCTTCTCTCAGGCCAAGTCGTCGCCGCAGTACCTACTGATGGGACCCTGGACGCACGGCGAGGTGACCCTCGACCGCACCTGGTCGGGTGACGTGGATTTTGGCGCGACCGCACCGATCGCGGGCAATCTCGCGCCCTCGCGACTCAATCTACAACGGCAATTCTTCGACCACGCGCTCAAGGGCGAGGACACAGGCTGGAACGACATGCCTGCTATCACCATGTTCGTGATGGGCGGCGGCTCCGGCAGACGGCTCGCGTCCCGCCGGATGGATCACGGCGGCGAGTGGCGCAAGTCAGCGCAGTGGCCGCCGGACCGCACTGACACGCTGGAGTACTACCTGCACAGAGACGGCGGACTCTCCGCGCAGCCTCCCGGCGAAGACGGCGGCTCGTCGAGCTACCTCTTCGACCCTGAACAGCCCGTCCCATCGATCTCCGCGAACGTCTCCTCGCTGCGCGAGTTCGCACCGGAGGATCCGACGTTGAAACAGCAGATCTGGCCACCGACCCAGCGCTCACGAGAGCTGATCCTGCCCGGCGGCGCCGATCAGCGCACGCGCCCCGACGTGATGGGCGCTGAACCGCCCCATCTGCCGACCGCGTCGCGCTCGGACGTGCTCTCATTCCGCACCGAGCCGCTCGACAAGTCCGTCGAGGCGATCGGGCCCCTCACCGTGAGGCTCTGGGTGTCCTCGGACGCGCCCGACACCGACTTTACCGCAGCCCTGCTGGACTGCTATCCGCCCAACGCGGACTATCCCGAAGGGTACGCGCTGCGAATCTCGGACAGCATCAAACGGCTGCGCTTCCGAAATGGCTACGCGCGCGAAGACTTCGTCTCGCC
Organism: Dehalococcoidia bacterium; assembly: GCA_963422755.2. Classification (GTDB taxonomy): domain Bacteria; phylum Chloroflexota; class Dehalococcoidia; order Bin125; family Bin125; genus Bin125. The sequence continues at coordinate 608,454 of OY730488.1, read as the reverse complement.
ATCTGATGTGGTCGAAGTGACCATCGAGCTGTACCCCACCGCCAATGTGTTCGCGGCCGGCCACCGAATCGGCGTGGAGCTGAGCAGCAGCAACTATCCCCGCTTCGACGTCAACCCCAACACAGGCGAGCCGCTCGGCCGGCAGACCCACACCCGAACCGCGCTCAACACAATCCATCACAATGTGGAGCATCCCTCCAGGCTGGAGCTGTCAGTCGTGCGGTCCTAGGGGCGCGACCTTAGGACGGCGAGTGAGGCAGCGGTTCGCTGCCCACGATCAGCCGCTGTTGACGTTTGCTGAAACTGTTGAGGATCCGCTGGTAGCTGTCGATGATCAGTTCTTCGAGCTCGTCGTCGGGCAGGTCCGACTCCAGGGTGACGGCGAGCCAGTGCGACTTGTTCAGGTAGCGCGGCAGCTTGACGGCTTCGTACTGCTGGTGCAGAGCAGGGACGATGGCTGGATCGCACTTGATCGTGATCGCCTGCGGTCGTCCCTCGGTGGTACCACCGCCGAGGAAACAGAAGATCTTGCCAGCGCCCTTGCCGCCGCCTTCGGCGTTGCGCGGTCCCAGCTTGTAGACGAGATCGTCCTCATCCCAGGGAGAGTCTGGCCAGGCGCCGACCAGCGAGGCGCAGAGTTGTGCCACGTCGTCGCGGTTCATGATTCGCTCCAAACAGCGCGCTGGGGTTGCGGCAGGCCGAGCGAACAGCCGCCGGGCTACGCCTCAGCGGCGGTCAGATTCTCGAGGAACTCGACGTTCGACTTCGTCCGCGCCAGGCGGTCGAGCAGCCGCTCGGTCGGTTCGGTCGCGCCGCCGCCAGAGCCGGCCAACACGGACATCATCCGTCGCAGCAGCCAGACCCGCTGCAGCTCCTCACCCGAGAGCAGCAGTTCCTCGCGCCGCGTCGAGGAGCCGGCGATGTCGATCGCGGGGTAGATGCGGCGTTCGGCCAGCTTGCGGTCGAGCCGCACCTCCCAGTTGCCGGTGCCTTTGAATTCCTCGAAGACCACGTCGTCGAGGCGCGAGCCGGTCTCGACCAGGCAGGTCGCGATGATCGTCAGCGAGCCGCCCTCTTCGGCCTTGCGCGCTGATCCGAAGAAGCGCTTCGGCGGATACAGCGCGACCGGATCGATGCCGCCCGATAGCGTACGGCCAGTCGACGGCGTGTCGAGGTTGTAGGCGCGGGTCAGGCGAGTGATCGAGTCGAGCAGGATGACAACGTCCTGACCCATCTCCATCAGCCGCTTGGCGCGCTCCAGGCCCAGCTCAGCGACGCGGATATGCTCCTCGACCGGCTCATCGAAGGTGGACGCGATCACTTCGCCGCGCACCGAGCGCTTCATCTCGGTGACCTCTTCGGGCCGCTCGCCGATCAGCACCACCATCAGCTTGACCTCTGTATGGTTGGACGCGACGCCGTTCGCCAGCGACTGCAGCAGCATGGTTTTGCCGGCCTTGGGCGGACTCACGATCAGACCGCGCTGACCACGCCCCATCGGCGCGACGAGGTCGATCACGCGGCCCGAGAGCTCTGACGGATCGTCTGTCTCCAGCTCAAACCGCTCGTGCGGGAAGACTGCGGTGAGCTTCTCGAAGCGGGCTCGGGTGGCGGCCTCGGCGGCGCTGACCCCGTTGACCATCTCGGCGCGGGTCAGGCCGTAGTATTTTTCGCCTTGCTTCGGCGGCCGAGCCGAGCCGATCACGTAGTCGCCGCTGCGCAGCCCGACGCGGCGAACCAAGTTCTGCGATACGTACACATCCGACGGCGCCGGCAGCAGCGACTCGCCGCGCAGGAAGCCGTAGGAGTCGTCGAAGACCTCCAGCACTCCGCCGGCCAGCACATGGCCCTGCGCCTCCGACTGCGCTTCCAGCAGGCGTAGCAGGATGTCCTGTTTCTTCAACCCCGACAGCCCGCTCACTTCCAGATCGCGCGCGGTCGCTAGCAGTTGTTCGCGCGTCATCTCTTCCAGCTCGGTGACGTTGAGTGTGGTCATGAGTTTCCTCGGTCATTTCCGCGGTACAGGCGCAGGGCGGTCAGCGCGGCAGTTGGTTGCGCGAACAAGGTGGATCGGTAGCAGGCGTGGGTGGACGTGGTCACAGAACGTTCACAAGGGGGCAATGTCAACAGAATGCGCCAACTGCGCCACGCACCGGCAGCGCAGCCCGGCACGGCGCAGAGCGACCATTCAGGTTTCGAACAACTTTATGGTATCTACGCCCTCGACCAGTCGCAAGACCCACGCAACCATAGATAACGCGCACGCAACACTCAGCGTGCACTACGAGGCCGCCGCGGGTGTGGCGGCTTCACCCTGCGATTCGAGCTGGCTCTGCGCATTCCGCCAGTCCGCGAGGAACGCCTCGATGCCTTGCTCGGTCAGATCGTGGTCGAGCATTTGGCGCAGCACGGAGAAGGGGATCGTGGCGATCTGCGAGCCCACTCTGGCTGCCGCCGCAACATGCGCCGGATTGCGTAGCGACGCGGCGATCACCTCGGTGGGAAGCTCGTAGTCGCGCAGCATCTGGACGGTGTCAGCCACGAGGCCGATCCCGTCCTCACCGCGATCGTCCAGGCGACCGACAAACGGAGACACATATGCAGCACCCGCCCGCGCGGCCAGGAGCGCCTGGTTGAGGGTGAAGATGAGCGTGGTGTTGATCCGGATGCCTTCCTGCGAGAGGGCCCGGATCGCGGCGAGGCCAGCGGCGTCGATGGGAATCTTGACGACCACCTGGTCATGCCACCCGCGCAGCATCCGCGCTTCATCGATCAGCGCTTCTGTCGTGCGGCTGACGCACTCGGCCGAGATCGGCCCATCAATGAGCTCGGCAATTTTCAGGATGCGATCCTGATAGCCGAGCGCCGCGTCGCCTTCGAAGGTGACGGCGCGGGCGTGCAGCGACGGATTCGTCGTCACACCCGCCAGCACACCCCACTGGGCGGCTTGCTCAATCTCGTCGATGCGCGCGGTGTCGAGGAAAATGTTCATGGTGGCGCAATTCTCCCGGATCGTCGGTCATGGTTGGAGGGTAACGAGCATCGCCTGGACAGGCAGGAGGAGCGCCATCAGCAACGCGAAGACCAATGGCCCACGCTCCGCCAACGCTTCCTCCAGTTCGGCCGACAGTTCTCCGGTCTTGCGCGCTTGCAGCGACAGCAGACGCACGCGTCGGATACCGGCGAACATGCCGGGCACGAACACGAAGAGCGACAGTAGATAGAGCACCTCGACCGCCAGCAGCCAGCCAGTGGCGATCGGGTCGACCGACTCTGCGCGGATCCCCCAGACAGCGCCGATCACCCCAGTGGCGATGATGCCTGGCAGCAGCATCCGCGTATGGGCTCGGTCGGCCGAGCGGAACAGCACGTCCCGTTCGAGGGCGTCGTCCGTCTGCCAGGCGCGGGTCAGCGCCAGCGTCAACGCCGACACGCCGCCGGCATAGACCAGCGCGGCCACAGTGGTGAGAAAGCGAAACACGTCATCTTCGCTCATATGCCTACCACGCGACTGCTCGCGCCGACCGGGTGGCGCAGCACAGTCTCCGACTCCGCCAGGACCGAGTCGACAAAGCCGAGGAAGAGTGGGTGCGATCGTTGGGGCCGCGACTTGAGCTCAGGGTGAAACTGCGATCCCAGCATGAACGGATGCTCAGCGACCTCCGCGATCTCGACCAGCGCCCCATCGCGGGACGTGCCAGAGGCGACAAGCCCAACGCGCTCGAAGCGCTCGCGGTAACGCGGATTGAACTCCCAGCGGTGTCGGTGGCGCTCGTAGACGATCTCCGCGCTGTAGAGCGAGTGCGCCCGCGACTCGGGCTGCAGCTGGCAGGGGTACATCCCCAATCGCATCGTGCCACCCATCTGCGTGAGCTCGCGCTGTTCGTCGAGTAGGGCGATCACGGGATCCACCGTCTGCGGATCGGCCTCGGTCGTATTGGCGTCGACGAAGCCAAGCCGTTCGCGCGCGAAGGCGATCACCATGTTCTGCATCCCACGGCAGAGGCCGAGGTAGGGAATGCGCTGCTCGAGCGCGAACTTGGCCACGCCGATCTCACCCTCGATCCCGCGTTTGCCGAAACCGCCCGGCACGACCACGCCGTCTACGTCAGCGAGCGCCGCGGCGATCTGCGCCTGGCTGGCGTGATCGAGATGGTCGGACTGGATCCAGGTGATGTCGACGGCCGCGCGGCGCTGAGCGGCGGCATGGATCAGCGCCTCCTTGACCGAGAGGTAGGCATCACGCAGCTCCACATACTTGCCCACGATCGCGACGCGACAGCTCCGCTCGCTCTGGGCGAGACGATCTGTCCACTCGAGCCAGTCCTCGATCGAACGGCCTGGTCGGCTGGGGCGTGGCGGCAGCGCGAGCCGCTCGAGGGTCAGGTCGGTCAGGCCGGCCTGCTCCAGCATCGCCGGGACCTGGTAAATCGACTGCGCCGTCTCCAGCGTCATCACGGCTTCGGCGGGCACATCGCAGAACAGCGCCAGCTTGTCGGTGATCGAACGGTCGGCGGGCGCGTCGGTACGAGAGATAATGACGTCTGGCTGGATACCCATGCTGCGCAGCGTGCGTACTGAGTGCTGGGTGGGCTTGGTCTTGAGCTCGTTGGTCGTCTGCAGGTAGAAGAGCGGCGTGACGTGGACCGCCAGCGTGCCATGGCGAGGCTCCTCATACCGCATCTGGCGGATCGCTTCGAGGAAGGCCTGGCCTTCGATGTCCCCGACGGTGCCGCCCACTTCCACGATCAGCACGTCCACGCCGACGCGCTCGGCGAGACCGCGCACCCGCTCTTTGATCAGGTCGGTGACGTGCGGGACAGTCTGAATCGTGCCGCCCAGATAGTCACCGCGCCGCTCCCGCTCGATCATCGCAGCCGAGATCTGGCCCATCGTGACCGACGACGCGGCAGTCAAATTTTGGTCCAGGAAGCGTTCATAGTGACCCAGGTCGAGGTCGGTCTCGGCACCGTCATCGGTGACATACACCTCGCCGTGCTGATAGGGCGACATCGTGCCAGGGTCGACGTTGAGATACGGGTCCAGCTTCTGAACGGTGACGGAGAGACCGCGCGACTGCAGCAGGCGTCCGAGTGAGGCGGTGGTGATGCCCTTGCCGACGGAGGAGATGACCCCGCCGGTGATGAAGATGTATCTCGGGCGATGTTCGTCCACGCGCGCTTCCCCGCTGCCTGCCGTGCTCACTGACGCTGCGAACCTCCCTGCAGGTTGACCAGCAGGTCAACCTGGTCGCCGTCCTGCAGCAGGTCGTCGGGCTGCGCTTGGACCGAGTTGATCACGACCGCAATGGCCTCTTGATCCTGCTTCGAGAACTCCTCCGCTGCGAGAATGTGCTGGGTGGTGATCCCCTCGAACCAGTCGACCGACAGACTGGACTGCTTCGACTTAGAGAGCGGAACGAGGGTCATGAACAGTTTGACGCTGATGGCCATGGGAACTCCCTCGCTGCTTCGCAGCGAGTGTATCAATGGTTGTGGTTGAGGCTGTCGGTGAGAATGTCTGCCGCGTCGCGCAGGATCGACACAGCGGCTGTGCGGACGCCAGGCTGGTTGGGCTGGCCGCCCATCGGATAGGGAAACAACGTCGCGCAGCGCGAGAGCGCGAGCGCCGCCTGTTGCGCGGCCAGGCTGATGCGCTCGTCGGGATGCTCGCGCCAGAAGGCGGCCGCCTCGCCCCAGTTGGCCGCCAGCGCCTGGATGTCGTAGGCAAAGCGCTGCGGTTCCAGTTCGACGCCGCTCTGCAACTGGTCGATCAGCCGCAGCAGCCGGCGCCCGCTGACCCCAACGGACTCCCGCCAGGCATCGGCGGCCAGCATAGGCCAGCTCGATGGATCAGCCGCTCTGTTCGGAGCCACGGTGATCAACGACAGCCGTCCCGCCTGCCGCAGCGCAGACTCCGTCCACCAGGGCGACACCTGCTCCGTCATTGGACCATCGCGCCGCCACGCGCTGCGATCGTCGTCGACGCCCACGAGCAGCCCCCAGGTCGGCCCGAACGCTGACTCGCCTACACCGAAAACGGCAACCGCGCGCCCTGCCCGCAACTCGGAGCGAATCCGCTGACGCGCGCGGAAGTGATCGATCCGATTCGGCCGCTCGCGGTCGACCACGTGCACCGTTGCGCCCAACGCTGTGAGTCCGGGCGCCAGCGAGTCCGGCAACGCCTGGCCATCCGGAGCTCGGTAGCTGAGCCCACTGACTGCGCCGATCACTCGCCCGGAGATTGGGGGCAGCAGGGCGGTCAGACAGCCGATCAGCGGCGACCAGTGATACACATAGGAGGTCTCGACGAAGATCTGCATCCGCCGCCTCTCTGACCGGCCAACGCGACGGCATCAGCATAGAGAGGCAGGGCTATGCTGAAATCGCTCAGGAGGTGCTATGACGGCAGGCCCCGCGATCGAACCAACCGTCGACACACTGGACAACGGACTCCGCGTGGTGGTGACCTCGATCCCCCACTCGCAGGCGGCTGTCTCGGCGGCCTATGTCGGAGTCGGCTCGCGTGATGAGGACCGGGCCACGCTCGGCCTGTCCCACTACCTCGAACACATGTTGTTCAAAGGCACAGCATCGCGCCCGGAACCGACCGCGATCTCGGCCACGATCGAGGGTGCCGGCGGCACGCTGAACGCGTTCACGACGCACGAGTTGACCTGTTACTGGAACATCGCGCCGTTCAACCGACTGCCGCTCGCGGCCGATGTCCTGGCCGACTCGGTCCGCCACTCGCTGCTCACGGAAGCGGAGATCGAGCGCGAGCGGACCGTGATCTTCTCCGAAATCCGCCGCGCATACGATCAGCCCGGTCAGCGCGTCAGCCAGCTGCTCAGCGGCGCCACCTACGGTGACCAGCCTTTGGGCTGGGAGATCGCAGGCGACCTCGATTCAGTCGATGCCATCACCCGCGATCATCTCGTCGATCACATCGAGCGATGGTACCGCCCATCGAACATCGTGCTCTCAGTCGCGGGCAACGTCCAGCGCGACGACGTGCTCGATCTGGCGCAACGCCATTGGGGCGGGCACTGGCCCGCCGACGCGCCAATGCCTGCGCGAGCGGGGGCAGCGGCGGCGATGTCCGAGCATCTCACGCGCGTCGAGCCACGGGAATTGGAGCAGTGCAACCTCGCGCTGGCGCTGCGCTCGTTTGGTCGGCTGGACCCAGACCGCCACGCGATGGGGCTACTGAACGACGTGCTGGGCGGCAGCATGACCTCGCGCCTCTTTGTCGAAGTCCGTGAGAAGCGCGGACTGGCCTACTCGGTTGGCTCGCACCCGACGTCGTTCGACGACGCCGGCCACCTCTCGATCATGGCCGGGGTCACGGCCGAGCGCGTCCTCGAGACCGTCGATGTGATCCTCGATCAACTACAACAGCTGGTCCGCGACCCAGTTGACGACGATGAGCTCGAGCGTGTCCGCGAGCACGCGCTGGGCTCCTTCCGCCTGCGGCTCGATTCAGCGGCGAGCTGGTGCCACCGCTCTGGCGGGATGCTGCTCGCCAACGGCTACATCGAGCCGGTCGAGGAGACGATCGCGGGGCTGGAGGCGGTCACGCCGTCCGATATCCAACGCGTCGCCCGGCGGATCATGGGCCGTGGCAATCTGGCCAGCGCGGTGGTGGGCGCCTTCGACCAGCTCGACGCCTTGCGCGAACGCACGCTCGGCTTCAGCCCCAACTAGCACAAAGCCAAGGGCTTCCCCCCATGGACGACGTCCGCGCCCTGTTCATCCTCCTGCCTGACGCTCCCTTGCCCAATCCCGACCGCGTCGCTGAGGCAAGCGCAATCGTACTCGTCCCGCCGCCCGACGCATCGGCGCTGGCACCGCAGCGGGTGGAGGCCGCGCTGGCGCTAGGACCGCCCATCTACCTGGCGCTGCCGCCGCTCGATCAGGGCTCGGTGCAGGAGCACCTCCAACAGCTGCTGCTGCCCGGCGTCTACGGCGTCGCGGCGCGTCCACCGACGAGCATCGAGCAGCTGCGCTATCTCGAAGGGGTACTGGAACACGTCGAGATCCGCGTCGGCATCCGACCAGGATTGACGGCGATGGCGGTCGGATTCGAACATCCGCGCGCGCTGCGAATCATGGCTGAGGCGTTGCAGACTATGCGAGACTCCGCCGACCGGGTGACCTGGATCGCGTTCAATCACCAGGAGCTCGCCCAGCAGCTCGGCGTTGATCCCACCAGCACAACCGTGTCCACCGCCCTCAGTCAAGCCGTCCTCACCGCGTCGGCCTACGACCTACCGGTCATCTACGGCGATCCTGAGACGGTAGGCTCCGCGCACCAGCTCGGCTGTCGCGGCTGCGCCACCACCGACGCATCCGAGCTGGCGCGGCTGCGCGCCGTCTTCGACCGCCCCGAAGCAGACCCGAGTGAAGACGGAGAGGAACCATAGTGGCCGCCATCGTGATGCGAACCATGCTGTCGGTACCCGGCATCCGCGAGCGCTTCATCGAGAAGGCGCGCGGGGCCGAGGCCGACGTACTCTGCTTCGACCTCGAAGACTCTGTCGCGTGGGACGACAAGCCGGCCGCGCGGGCGCTGCTCAGCCGCGTCCTGCCCGACTTCCCCAAACGCGGCCGACAGATCTTCGTCCGCGCCAACGGCTACGACACCGGCCTGATCGAGCAGGAGCTCGACGCGCTTGTACATCCGTGGCTCGACGGCGTCAGCGTTTCCAAAGTCGAGCGCGCACGCGATATTGAACGCATCGACGATTACCTCACGCTGCTCGAGCGCGCGCGCGGCCTCGCCGACGGTCAGGTCAAGATCGCGGCCTGGATCGAAAACGCGCACGCCGTCGCCAACGCCTACGACATCTGCGCCGCTTCCGAACGGCTGGTCGGCGTCTGCGTGGGCGGTGAGGACTACGCGGTCAGCATCGGCGTGCGACGCACCAAGGGCGGAGCCGAGCTCGAGTTCGCGCGACGCGCGACGGTCAACGCCGCCCACGCCGCCGGGATCGCGCCGCTGGACACGCCCTGGACCGACATCCGCGACCATCACGGGTTCGAAGACGAGCTGCGTCGTATGCATGAGATCGGTTTCCTGGGCAAGTTCTGCATCCACCCCGACCAGCTGGCGCCAGCCAACGCGATCTTCACTCCACCGGCCGACGACGTGGACTGGGCGCGCCGCGTGGTCGACGCGTACCAGGAGGGCGTGCGTCAGAATCTCGGCGCAGTGGCGCTCGATGGTCAAATGATCGACAAGCCCGTCCTCGAACAGGCGGAGCACGTGCTCGCCCGCGCCGAGCAGATCGACGCTATGGAGTCAGCGCACTAACGCAGCTACCCCGCAAGCGCCGCTACAGCGCACCCGACGCTGTGCGTCCCAGACGGAAGGCGCCCGTCCGCTCGTAGGCGGTATCGGCGACATAGATGTGCTGGCTGGCGACGATCATGTCGCGGAACACCTGCTGCAAGGGATGGTCCAGGAACGCCGCAGCGCCACCGCCGTGATGATGCGCGAAGCGCACCACCTCCACGCAGGCGTCCGTGACCCAAGCGACCATAGAGCGAATGCGCGCGTCTTGCGCTGGGCTCGTCTCAATGCCGATCTCCCGCTGCGCCATCGCGTCGTCGAGTGTCGCCAGCGCATAGGCGCGCGCAGCCTCGAAGCGACACGACATCTCACCGTAGTCGCGCTGAAACGCGCCGCGATCGGCGACTGACGTGGCCTGTCCGAAGCGAACCCGCTGCCCAACCTGGTCCCGCAACAGATCGAGCGCGCGCCGAGCCGCGCCCAGCGCAATACCTGTATGGCCTGGACTCAGAAACGTGATCGTGGGATTAGTGTGCCAGGGTCCACCGCGCTCCGCATGGACGCCGCCAAACGGCGTCGTAAACTGTGGCGGGACGATCACCTCGTGCGCCTGGTAATGACAGCTCCCGGTACCTTCGAGACCCATCACCTCCCAGCTGTCCTCGACCGTCAGACGCGACTGCTCGACGACCGCGCCGATGATCGGCGGCAGCCCGTCCGCGGGCGTCGGACGCGAGCCGTCTTCCGTGAACACCACAGAGTTGGCCAGCACCCAGCCGCAATGCTTGATGCCGCTGGCGAACGACCAGCGCCCGCTGAGTCGGAAGCTGCCGTCGGCGAGCGCGGTCGCGCGACCTTCGGGGTTTGCCGTGCCCGCCACGCGCGGGAACATCCCACCGAAGACCGTGTCCAGGCCGACGCCGTCGCGCAGATGCGACCCTGCCATGCCTGCCGTTTCAGCTTGGATCATGGCCACCCAACCGCTGGAAACGTCGGCGGCGGCGAGCTGCTCGAACGCCTCGACCTGCGTCGCAGGGTGCACGTCATAGCCGCCGACCTCACGCGGCGAGGCCATCGCAAAGTAACCGACATCCTCCAACGCCGCGACGGCTGGCGGCGCGAGTGTCCGCGCCTGCGCAGAGGCAGCCGCGTGCTCGGAGCAGGTGGAGCCGAGCGATTCCGCGCGCTCGATCCACTCAGTTCGTTCTCGCTGACGTTCCGGGCTGACGCGGCTCATGCTCGCTCCTCCAATCACGTGGCAGCTTCGCGCAGGCGGCAACCGACGCTAGTCGAACGCGAGGCGGCGCGCGCCATCGAGCTCGTAGTTGATCTCGGAGATGAATACATGGTTGGAGGCCGCGAGCATGTCACGGTTCAGTTGATCCATCGGATGATCACTGAAATTAGCCGCGGCGCCCAGCGCTCGATAGCAGAAGCGGACGGCGTCGAGGCAGACGTCGCCGACCCAGGAGCCCATCGCCCTGATGCGTGACTCATCGTCTCGGGAGATCGGCAGACCGCGCTGACGCTGATCCCAGGCGCCGGCCAGGACGTGCCCAGCATAGACCCGCGCCGCCGCCACGCTCTGCGCGGCGACACTGAAGTCGTGCCGCACCGTCGCCCGCTGCCCCAACGCGCGGCCCGTAGAGAAACGCGTGCGAGTCGAGTGCGCGCGGAATAGATCCAGTGCGCGCTCGGCGAGACCGATGCAGGACGCCGCCACGCCGACGACGAGGAAGGTCGTCATCGGAATGTCGAACCAGGCGCCGCCGCGACGCGGGACGCTACCGCCGAACGGCATCTCGTGGTCTTCTGAGAGCACCAGGTCATGCGCGCGATAGTGAGGGCTGCCGGTACCCTGCAAGCCGGTGACGTACCAGCTGTCTTCGATCTCGATGGACTGGGTCGGAATCGCCATCGCCGTCCAGAGCGGCTCGCCGTTGTCGCCTAGCCGCGCTTGTCCGCCCGCGTCGAGCAGGCGCACGCCGCCCAAGACCCAATCGCAATGCTGAATTCCGCTGGCGTACGACCAGCGGCCATTGAGGCGATAACCGCCGGCGACTGGCTGCGCTGATCCCTCAGGGTTGGTCGTGCCGGAGAAGCGCGGGTACGACGAACCGAAGGCGGCCTCCAGCGCCGCTCCCTCGCGCAGATGCGCGCCGGCCAGACCGGCGACCATCGACTGCACCATCGTGCACCAGCCGGCAGAGACATCGGCGCGGCTGAGCTCGACGAACGCCTCCAGCTGGGTCATCGGGTGCGCATCCAGACCGCCGACCTCTCGCGGACCGGAGAGCTTGAACGCCTCGATCGTTTCCAGCGCGGCGACCGAGGCGGGCGCGAGTGCGCGTCGCTCGACCGATTCAGCGCTGTGCGCGCTCAGCGTGGGCGCGATCGACTCGACCCGTTCACGCCAGTCGGCGAGCTCGCGCTCGATCTGACTGTTCATCACAGGCGCCACGTCCAGCCTCCCGCCTGATGTCACAGACCAGATATCACAAACCAGGCTTGACCTCGAAGCCTAGCTGGTGTTGACCGCGGCGAATGTAGGCGGATTGCGTCTGAATCACGTGCTGGCTGGCCGTTTGAATATCGCGCAGGAGGCGGGCGAGGACGCTGTCGCTATAGACGGCAGGACCGCCGGCGTGCTCGTGAGCGGTGCGCACGATGGCTTCGGCGGTCTGGTGCGCCCAGCGCAGCCCAGCGCGCGCCCGATCGTCCATCTGCACCGCATCCCCCAGCGAGCGGATCGGCGCAGTCAGCAGCTCCTGGAAGAGCTGGCGGGCGTAGCCCTCCATCACGTCGAGCAGCGCCACGCAGCGGCCGAGATCGCCCTGGAAGTGCTGCTGATCGGCGATCGAGGCGCGCTGCCCAGTGCGGGTGTGCGCACTGGCGAAGGCCGATATCTCCTCGACCGCTCGGCGTGCCACACCGAGCGGGAATCCGTAGCCGGCGGCGGTCAGGAACGTCACCGTCGGGCGCTGCAACCAACCGTCGCCACGCAGGCCTGGTCGTTCGAAGCCGGCCAGGCACATGTCCTCGGGCACGAAGACGTGGTCGAAGCGGTAGTGCGTGCTACCGGTGCCGCGCATACCGAGCGTGTGCCAGGTGTCCTCGATGACCACGTCCGACTTGGGCGCAGCGACGAGCAGCAGCGGGGGCGGCTGGCCCGGTTGCGATTCCTGCGCGGGAATACGGCATTGGGCCAGGAGGTAGTCGCTGTGATGGATACCGGAAGCCCAGCCCCAGCGTCCGTTGACCAGCCAACCGCCCTCGACCTGTTCCGCCTCGCCTTCCGGCGCGATGGATCCAGCGGTCACGGGCCAACGCTCGTCAGCCTGGGCGAAGATGCGTTCAGCCGAGCGGTCGGGCAGACGCGAGGCGAGCCAGGCCGATTCGTGCGCACCGATTAGCGCACACCAGCCGGCGGACGAGTCGTGCGATGTGATCTCCGCGATCACCTGCGTCTGCAGCACAGGATGCGCGTTGACACCACCCACCTCGACGGGCGAGCAGAGGCTGAACGCGCCCACACCACGCAGCGCGGCCTCGGTGGCGGGCGAGAGACGACGCAGCTGCTCGTTTGATTCCGACTGGCCGCGCAGAGTGTCGGCGATTGTGGCGATGCGTTCATGCCAGTCGACAATCTGCACGTTGAGCTCAGCCTGTGTCATGAACTACTCCAGCTTGATGCAACAGCGGATACATGCCCAGCGCCCGCTCAGAAGCGTACGTTAGTGGCAGGACTGAGGAGGCACCAGAAAGGAGGAACGCCATGACGTTCCCACTCGCCACCCTCATCCACCAGCGCCGCCAGCAGCCAAGGAGGCGCATCACCCCCGCGCTCATACTGACGGCCGTCGCGCTCGCGACGGCCGTCCTGTTTCTCACGACCGCAGGGGTTGCCCGCGCCGAAGAAATGCCCAAGACCAGCAACAACTGCACAGAACTCCCCGCGGTGACGGTGACCGCAGCCAACACCGGCAGCGCAAGCGCCAGCCGCGCCACTTTATCTGGCAACTGCAGCCTTTCCATCGAAGTTCGGCGCCTCAGCTCATCGACGTCACACGGCAGAGTATCCGAAAAATCCACTGAACCCTGCATAGTGACCGCCACACCAAGTCCGTTGGGCGCGCGGGGCGCGCGGGTGGCGGTCGCACACCGTGGTGACTGTGACGCGGTTAGGGCGCAATGGTCGATCAACGTTGGCGCGTCACGATTGACGGGACCAAGCCGAGCGAGCGGAGCATTGTCGGGCCACGCAGCCGCGTACGCGAAGATCACCGGCAACGAGCAACTCGACTTGGCAACATTCTGGAACAAATCCCGGGTGACTTGGGGTTACACGCTGACTACGGTCAACAGTGCGTCGCATTTCCCGTCGGATTGGGCGCGCGGGTTTACCTTCTGGCGCGTGACGGGAAGATCGGCGAATCTCGTCAAACACGGCGACACGCTGTACCAGAGCAGCAACATCGTCAGTTATCACAACAAGGTTGGTATATCAGCAAGAACAACCGCACGCATCAACGCCAAACCGGGAGGCGCGTTTACCTGCGGCTTCAGCGGATACTTTGACCCCAACCTGCCGCTCTGGCATTTCGATACGGAGTGCGCCTCAGACTACTAAAGCACTGACGCCTACGAGCAGCTGCTACGCCTGGATGCAACTCGGCCACGCCGCACAAACGCAAGTCGGGCAGAAAGGACAGAACAATGCCCATCGTACCGCCAAGCGCCTTCAAGGCCCGCCCTCCCACAGAAGCTCAACTGGCTACGCCGAATGCCCGAATGCCGATTCGGAAACGGATAGCTCGAATCGTCCTATTCACCTCCCTGGTGACGTTAGTCTTTGGAGTGACCAGCCTTCCGAGCATAGGAATCTTCCTGGTGATTGGAGCGATACCGTTCTTGATCGTCGGCGCACTAATCTGGCCGTCTAAGGCCCATTTTGCACTCTCATGCACCGGGCTACTTGCTGGATTGGGCGTACTATCTTGGTTTGCGTATTACCATCTGCTAGCAGAGGCAGCGTAAAGCGCAGCGAGCCAGAAAGGGAAGCGCCATGACGTTCCCACACGCCACCCTCACCCACCAGCGCCGCCAGCAGCCAAGGAGGTGCATCACCCCCGCGGCCATATACCCACGGCCGTCGCGCTCGCGACGGCCACACTGTTTCTGCTCGGAACCAGTTCCGCTGGAGCCGAGTCTCCCATCAGCTCGACATCGTCCAGCCCGGCTTGCGCAGACCTCAACCCTGTCCCTCTGCCAAGCGCACATGAGCGCCGATTAGTGCACGTCGAGTCAAATGGAGCATTCTTCTGCGACTTCGAGTTGCAATGGACCAACTCGTACGCGTTCACATCAGCGTCTGAATGCGCAAGGTGATAACAGTGAAAGCACACGCGGTAGAACCGCAACAGTCGACACCCAACCCATCTAGCTCCCAGGCCGGATGGCGCCGTCGAGCATCCTCCGGCATCCTGGCATTCGGCGTCCTCTGGACGCTCTTCGGACTCGCCACGTCATTCAGCGGGTTTGGGCTCCTCTTTCTGCTCTTCGCGCCGCTATGGTTCGTCGCCGCGGCCATCTTGCATCGCTCCCGCTGGCGAATCGCCGTCGCCGTCTTCGTCCTCGGCTGCTGGCTCACAGGCGCCGGATTCGCCCTGGCGTAGAGACCCATGCTGTTCGCTCACCCCCCCCCGCCCCTCGACGACATTCGAGGGGCGGGGCGCCGCCCAGCCAGATCGCAGCGCTCTCGTAGACTGACCCGAGATTGCCAACGAGGAGCGTGCGCTATGGCCAGTGTGAGTGATGTGCGAGAGATCATCTCCGGCGACGGCGAAATGGGCGTGGAGATTACGCGTAACGTGCGCCGCTGGGTCGACGAGCAGGTCATCCCCCACGCCTCCGAGCTGGAACACGCTGGCGAGTTCCCCACCAAGATTCACGCCGACATGTGCGAGATGGGCATCTTCGGCATCACCTTTCCCGAGTCGCACGGTGGGTTGGGGTTGTCGTTCGAGACGTACTCGGCTGTCATCGAAGAGATCTCGCGCGGCTGGATGGGGCTCGCGGGGATCATCAACACGAACGTGATCGACGGCTGGATCATCGACGCACACGGCACCCAGGAGCAGAAGGACCGCTTCCTGCCCGGCCTCGCGAGCGGCGAGCGGCAGGGCTGCTTCACAATCACCGAGCCCAACGCCGGCTCCGACGCGCAGGCGATCCGCACGACCGCCTCGCGTGACGGTGACGACTACATTCTCAACGGCAACAAGCTGTTCGTGACCAACGGCGACCGCGGCGACGTCTACCTGGCGATGACCAAGACCGATCCGTCGGCGCAGCCGCGCCATCGCGGCATCTCCGCCTTTCTGGTCGAGAAGGGCACGCCTGGCTTCTCGGTCGCGCGGACGATCGACAAGCTCGGCTACAAGGGTCCCGAGACGGCCGAGCTCTTCCTCGAAGACGCGCGCGTACCGGCCCACAACCTGCTCGGCGGGACGGAAGGGCGCGGCTTCCAGCAGATGATCTCGGGGTTGGAGATCGGTCGGATCAACGTCGCCTCGCGCGCCACCGGCGTCGCGCAAGCAGCCTTCGACGCGGCGATCGTCTACGCCCAGCAGCGCGAGACGATGGGACGTCCGATCGCCCAGCACCAGGCGATCCAGCTCAAGCTGGCGGAGATGGCGACCAAGATTCGAGCCGCCCGCCTCTTGACCCGCGATGCCGCTCGCAAGAAGGATGCGGGCCAACGCTCCGACCTCGATGTCGGCATGGCCAAGCTCTTCGCCACCGAGGTCGCGCTCGAGTGCACGCTCGAATCGATGCGCGTGCACGGCGGCGTCGGCTACACCAAGGAGCTACCGGTTGAACGCTACTACCGCGACGCGCCGCTGATGGCCGTCGCCGAAGGCACCAATGAAATCCAACGCATCGTGATTGCGCGACGGCTGCTGGAGCTGTACGCCATCGACTAGCCACAGCGCTGTCGACCGCAGTGAGGATAGGAACCGATCATGCCAACCAAGGAACTATTCGGCCGCTACCTGGATGAGTTTGAGGTGGGCGAGGTAATTGAGCACTGGCCGACGCGCACCGTAACTGAGGCCGACGATCTACTCTTCTGCATGTTGACGATGAATCACCATCCGCTGCATACAAACAAGCAGTACGCCGAGGACACGCAGTTCGGCCAGCGCGTGGTCTCGGGTCCATTCGTCTACTCGCTCGTGTTCGGAATGACGGTGCCGACGGTCTCTGGCAAGGCGATCGCGAACCTAGCGACGACTGATCTACGCCACACGGCCCCGGTCTTTCACGGCGACACGCTACAAGCGCAAACTGAGGTGCTGGACGTCCGCGAGAGCAAATCGCAGCCGGACCGAGGCATCGTCACAGTGCACACGACAGCCGCCAATCAGGACGGCGTCGAAGTCCTCAGCTTCCACCGAGCGGTAATGATCCCGAAGCGGCCGCAGTAGGGAGTAGGATTGAGACATGGGCATGGAGATCAAGTCGGGCAGAGAACTTGAGCAGGGTGTTGCGAACTTGGGCGAGGCCCTTGGGCTCGAGGCGCGGACGCAAGTGAGAATGGGCAAGCGCATTTGGGGGCGTGGCCGTCGGGTTGACGTTGTGCTGCGCCACCCCAACAGCGGCCAGCGACTCGGAATCGAATGCAAGTTTCAGAACGTGGCGGGCACTGCGGAAGAGAAGATTCCGCTCACCATCACAGACATCGAGGCATGGCCAATTCGCGGGTTGGTGGTCGTACACGGGAAGGGATTCTCTCCTGATTTCCGTGCGTTCATTCGCGCCTCAGGGCGGGTGGTCGAGTTCGAGGACCTAGCCAACTGGCTCGGGTTTTACTTCGATCTGCCCGAGGAGCGCGCAATGCAAGCTGAGCTGATGTTCAATGGTGACGATCAGGCGCTGACAGAGTGAATCAGATATTCACGTGTCGGGCCGCGTCGCGCCGCATTGGAGTTGATCGCTCTCGGGGCGTGGACCTCGTGGAGTGCGAATCGGTCTGCGCGATAGAGGTCAATTACATCCGGATGGGCGGAGTTGGATAACACAACTGACACATCTCGACTGGCCAGCGAGACTGCCGTCTCAGCCAAGCGCCGTTGCTCTTCTGGGCCGAACGCGTTGGCCGTGTACGACGTGAAGTTAGAAGTCTCGCTGAGTGGGATGTACGGCGGATCGAAATAGACGAAATCGCCCGCGCCCGCCCGACACGGCGCAGCGCCGAAGTCGGCTACCAGTAGTTCCACGCCCTGCAACGCCGCGGAGACCGCCCGCAGATTCGTCTCGTCACAGATCGTTGGGTTATCGTAGCGGCCGTGCGGTACGTTGAAGCGTCCTTTACTGTTCACCCGATAGAGACCGTTGAAACAGGTTTTGTTCAGAAAAATCAGGTTAGCGGCTCCGCCTAAGCTGCATGTCAGTCGTTTGCTGCGAATCGCATAGTAGTAATCGGCGCGATCTGGGGCGGCGCGATACTTGCGTTGGTGCACCGACAGCGCGCCGATCAGTCGCTCAACATTGTCCCGGATCTGAATATATGCATTGATCAGTTCCTTATTGCTATCCGACAGCACGGCACGCTGGAACCGTCCTTCGGCCTGGAGTGCAAAGAACAACGCGCCGCCGCCGACGAATGGCTCGTAGTAGGTCGCAATCTGCTTCGGGGCCACCTGGAGTAACTCAGATAGCAGCGCCGTCTTGCCACCGGCCCACTTCAGAAATGGACGCGCCGCTTTCCTCTCCGCCATCCCCTGCGCCGGAGCTATCGTATCTCCAGTCGCCGCTGACGCTGTCATCCTGGCACGAGCGCTGATACGGCCGACACCGCCCATCGCTCATCGCGTTCGGTGACCAGAAAGGCCTGCTGGAAGGACGCGTCACCGTGATTGATGTCCTGGGCGATGAGCACCCCCGACGAGCCCGCGGCAATCACCCCAGCGGTCTGCTCGATCGGCAGTGCCTGCGCGGCCCAGTCGCGATAGTCGCGGTCCATTTCCTCACGGGTCTCGAACCGCTCGATCTGACCTGGCGCGAGAACGATGACATTGGGAAAATGGAAACAATCGAGCCAAGCATCGACCGCGCCCGCAGCCAACGTTGACATCGTGCGCTCCAACGCCGCCAGCGCCGCCTCGCTCGAGGCAGAGACATCGCCATCCGTGAAGCTGTCGACGCCGAACCGCGCCTGGATACCCCAGCCGCCCCCAGCCTCAGCGTCGTCGTCCATGTGGGTGAGCGCATAGAGGACTCGGTTGGAGATAATCGCCGAGCCGTCCGCGCGGTAGCGAGTCCAGCCCCCCGCGAGATGCACCTTCGTGTCCGAGCGATGTACGACTCGCGGCGTCACGCCTTGCGTCCGCACCCAGCCGGTGGCGGCAAAGCGCTCCCATCCCGCATCGCGCGCCATACGGGCGTAATCGGCAGCGACGGGGTAGATGCCCGACGATGTGCGCGGCTGTCGCGAGGGCGCAGCCGCCGACACTCGCACGTGCGGATACGACATCGCCGCCGCCCAACCTTCCGGATCCTTGGCGTTGAATCGCTCGAAGAACGACCAGTAGGCCGCTGTTGGCGTAGCGTGTTGCCCCATATCGCGCCTCCCCTTCGAGCGCTCAGGATAGTAGCCGGCGGCAGACGCCGTCACAGCGCGACGCACCGGAAGGGCCGTCAGAATCCTGGTTGCAGATCGGCTACCAGGCGGAGGGAAAAGCAGAGGAAGCGGAAACGGGCTACTGCGCCCACTGACCATAGCTCTCGTGGCCGAGCGCGTTGTTGTCGGGATCGACCAACGGGTCAACGGCGGGCAATGTCTGAAGCCAGGCCCAGATGTCAGCGATGGTGGACACAGGGACGTCTTCCGGGTCCTGCTCGGGCATGACGCCGCGCGGCTGGCGGTACTGCGTAATCACGCCCTGAATGTCCAGCCCGGTCTGTGCGATTGTGGGACCAACGAGCCCCTCGCCAACCTCGCCGTGACAGACCTGACAGCCGTTGGCCACATAGAGCTCAGCGCCGCGGGCGGCGTTTGCCTCGGCGCGGACGGCATCCTCATCGATGATCTCAATCGGCAGCGGCTCCGCTTCGGCGCAGGTCTCCGGGGGGCGCTCGGTCAACGACAGTGAGGGATGGTCTTCCTTGCCGTCCTCGATGCAGAACAGGCCTGTTTCCCACCCCTCCGCGCCAGCCTCTTCGGAGAGCGCCTTGGCTTCGATCACGTTGCGGTCGGCACCCTTATGGATTGCGAATCCGACCAGCGCGAACACCCCGGCGATCAACAGAGCGAACACGAAGATGATGCCGAAAGACTGCGGTATCCCGTTGCGACTGGGCATAGATCCCTACTTCAACTTCGCAGCTACATCGCCACGCAGACGCTACCGCCGTATCCTACCCCAGCCTGTGATTAGGTGAAATTCCATTGAGCGACACGTGGTTCGCTCCCTGGAGAGACACGGCGACGCTCGCGCGGCTGGCTAGGCGCTGGAAACCTGGTCACGTTAACTCGACGGGGCGGCCGGTTTGGACTTGGCGGCGCCATAGTCCTGGAAGGGACCGTCGCGCCAGTCGAGCGCTGCTTTGAGACCCTTCTCCCGGGCAATGCGGCCGAACTCGCCAGCCGAGTTGCGGAAGGTCGACAGCGCCTGAATGTCCGCGCCGACCTGCAGCGCGGTGCGAAAGCCCATCACCTCGTAGGCGCGGTTGAGTCCCCGCTTCGACATCTGCACCATGTCCGGGGCGATGTTGGCGATCCGCTCAGCGAAGCGCTCCGTCTCCTCCGCAAGCTGATCGACCGGAAAGGCGCGGTTGGCCCAACCGAGCTCGACCGCTTCCAGCCCCGTCACTGAGTCGCCCGTGTAACAGAGTTCGCGCGCCTTGCGCATACCCATGTGCCACGGGTGATAGAGGATGTCGACGGTCGTCATCGCGCGCACCGGCGGATAGCCGATGACCGCGTCCTCGGCGACGAACATCAGATCGCACATCGAGGCGAGCTCGGAGCCACCGGCCAACGCGTAGCCGTGCACCTGCGCGATCACAGGCTTGGTCAGCTCCCAGATCTGCCAGTACCCCGACAGGAGATGCTGCGGCCATTGACCCTGACCTGGATGGATGGGGCCAACATCGGGCAGCCCGGATCGGTAGTCGAGGTAATCCGACTCGGAGGCGTTGGGGACCGGCGTGATGTCGTAGCCGGCCGAGAAGGTGCGGCCGGCGCCGCGGATAATCACCACATGGACGCCATTATCGGCCTCGGCCACCTTGAGCGCGTCGAACAGCTCCGCCCGTAGGCGGTGCGACAGCGCGTTCATCTTCTCGGGGCGGTTGAGGGTGACGATCCCCAGCCGTCCGTTCGTTTCGTACAGGATGTCCTCGTACTCGGGCATGCAGATGCTCCTCGTTGCAGTTCGGTCCGTCTCTTGACGCGACGCCCGCAGGCTAGACGACGCTATCGCTCTCCGCCGACGAGCTGCTGCATGGCGGACATGATCACGGCCCGAGGCGCAGGACCGCGAACCGCGCCGCGATACACACCGTCGGCGTCAATCAAGAAGATTTCGGGCACGCCGTCGACACGGTAGTGTTCAGCGACCGCGCCGTGAGCGTCGCTCAGGTGCAGCATGCCATCGCCATACTGCGCCGCGAACTCGGCGGCCACCTGAAGCGAGGACTCGTAGACGTTGATCCCAACCACACGCAGATCGGGGTCGTCCTGCGCCAGCTCGCCAAGCATCAGCAGCGTTTCGGAGGCGTACGGAGCCCAGGATGACCAGAACACCAGTATGACAGCGACGCCGCCCTCGTCGGCGTTGCGCGCATCGGAGAGCGAAACCAGGCGGTCATGTTCTGCATCCAGGCGCGGCAAGCGGAATTCCGGCGCTGGTTGATCCAGCTCCAGCCGACGCGATTCAGAGACGATCTTGGCCGCCTGATCCCAAAGCTCAGGATGGGGCTCCGCCGGCAGCTCGACGGTGCGCGCGGTCGTCCGCTGCCAGAGGTCGCGCGGCGCGCGGCGCCACTCGAACGACCACGACGTCCGGCGCAGGTTGCGCGCCTCGTCGCCCATCTTGATGCCCAGGCCGACTCGCAGATGATCGCCTTCACGCCGCGCGCGCACCCAGAGCGACAACTCGGGCCCGAAGAAGACGGAACGGGAGCGCATCCAGCGCGACTGGGGCGCCCGCTCCACCAGCAAGGAACGCTGCCCAGGACACAACCGCGTTTCAGCAGCGGCATCGCGCAGATCAATGCAGAACTCAGCCACGCCCTCCGCCGACATGCGCATCGCAACACGCACGCTCAACTGCGACGATGCCTGGTGGGGCTGCTGGTCTGCTCGTTGGACGGGCAGGGCGCTGACGGAGGCAGCGGCGCCCAGTGCCGTTGGCCCAACCTGCGTCACCGCCATAACCAGGCCGCCCAGGGCGAGTAACACGCGGTAGGCAAGGCGGTAGGCAAGGCGCACACGCAACGTCGGCGCTATCCTCATCGCTCGTTCCGCTCAGGAAGGCTGCATCGAGAAGTTGTGGTTGCCCAGGAACGCGCCCGCCCCAGCCACCAGCAGGGTCAGCAATAGCCCACTGATCGAGAGCAGGATCGTCAGCGTCCGCACGCGGCGCAGCTCGGGCGTATCTTCATCAGCCGACGCCGTCTGGCGCGCCAGCTCGAGCTGGCGCGGTCCAAAGACGAACTGGTGCAAACCAATCAATGCGACCATCACCGCCCACAGCGCCATCTTGATGACAAAGATATAGCCCCAGCGCGCGCCGTAGATGTCCGAGCCGAAGTTCTCGACCTGATCGAGACGGGGATCGATCATCGCACCGCCGCTGATCACGATAATCACCATCGCCACCACGCCGATGCGTCCGAAGCGGCGAGTGAAGCCCTCGAGTGCGTCGAGCCAGAGCGTGCGGTCACCGACTGCCCGCAGCGCCGGGATGACGCAGGCGGCGGTCACGATCTGTCCGCCCAACCAGATCGCCACACCGATCACATGCAGCCACGTCAGGATTCCGATCACTGTCTCCGACATCGCCGCGTCCTTTGCGCTTACGCCTTACTGGCCGAGGCTCGCCAAGGGGAAGTCACGCAGCCTCGTTCATGCAGCGCCCCGCTGCCCATGCCCGCGCGACATCCTCGCAGAGCCGCTACAGCACTGGATCCACGATAATTGCCTGGTCTCGCTCTGGCCCCACGCTGACCATCGCGCCTGGGTGCCGATCAGATTCTGAATCCGTTCGACGTAGCGCAAGGCGTTCTTGGGCAGATCGTCGAAGCTGCGACAATTGGTCGTGGACTCCTGCCAGCCGGGCAGTTCTTCATAGATCGGCTCAGCCGCCTCGAGTTCGAGTCGGGAGCTGGGAAAGTCTTCGACGCGTCGGCCGTTGACGTTGTACGCCACGCAGACCTTGAGCATGTCGAAGTCGTCGAGCACGTCGAGACGAGTGAGCGAGATGCTGTTGCAGCCGTTCAGCCGAATCGTGTACCGCCCCGCCACCGAGTCGAACCAGCCGCAGCGCCGCGGCCGCCCAGTCGTGGTGCCGAATTCGCGGCCAGCCTGACGTAGTTTGTCGCCCGCCCCACCCAACAGTTCGGTCGGCATCGGACCGTTGCCGACACGTGTTTGGTAAGCCTTGTACACGCCGATCACGCGGTCGATGTCACGCATCGCGATGCCCACGCCCGCAGCTGCGCCGGCCGCCATCGAGGTCGGCGTCGACGACGTGACGTAGTCGTAGGTACCGGCATCGAGGTCCAGCAACGAGCCTTGCGCGCCTTCCAGCATGATGAACTCGCCCCGCTGCAGCGCCTGCTGGCAGATCAGCGAGGTGTCGGTCACGTACGGCGCCAGCCGCGCCCAGTGTCCGCGATAGCTGTCGTAGATCGCATCGAAGTCGAGCGGCTCCAGTCCATAGAGACGGGTCAACATCGCGTTCTTGTAGTTGAGCACGAGCTCCAGTCGATCGCGAAAGCCGTCTGCGTTGGCGAGTTCCGACAGTCGAATGCCCCAGCGCGCGACTTTGTCAGCGAAGGCCGGGCCGACGCCGCGCCCAGTCGTCCCGACCGCCGCTTTGCCGCGAAACTGCTCCTCCTCGCGATCGATAATCGGGTGCCAGGGCATCACGACATGGGCGCGATCGGAAATCTTGAGCCGCTCGGTGCTGACCCCGCGCGTCTCCAGCATCGTGATCTCATCGATCAGCGACTGTGGATCAATCACCAGACCGTTACCGACGATGGCCGTCTTGTCAGGGTAGAAAATGCCGGCGGGAATCAGGTGCAGCGCGAACTTGCCCTTGTCGTTGACGATGGTATGGCCAGCGTTGTTGCCAGCGGAATAGCGCGCTACAACCGACGCTCGCCGGGCGAGCCGATCGACCACTCGGCCCTTGCCTTCATCGCCCCACTGACCACCGATCACCACCACTGCCGACATAACCGGGCACTCCGCCTCTGACGCTCGGACGCTGTCCTGAACGGCTATTGCGAGCAGACCGAGGCGAAGCCAGGCCAGCGCCGCCACCACGATCCGCAGGTCAGCGTATCACCCAACCGCACAGCGCTCGCCGCAATCCTCGCCCCTGCAGCTCCGACTACCCACAGCCCCTTACCCTGTCGCTATGAGCGACCCAGGTTCGCTGCCGCCCGCGCCCGCCGAACGCTTGATTGAGCGTAAGGTGTCGCTCGACGGACGCGTGCTGGAGTTTCCACTCGAGCGCTGGCTCGTAACGCCGACGCTGATCGTGGGGCGCTGGCTGGCCGATCGAGACCCGCGCGCGGCGAGTCGCTATCCAGGCGCCAGCGGCTTCACCAGCTGGGGCATCTGGTGGCCCGAGCGCCCCTACAGCGCCTATCGATTGCACCGGCCTGACGGCTCCTTGCGGCTCTACCGCCTCGACACGGTCGACCGCGTGATCTGCGACAGCCGGAGCGTCGAGTTCCATGACCTCCTCCTGGACGCGCTGATCCGCCCCGACGGACGGATCAGCATCGAGGACGAGGATGAAGTCGAGGCCGCCGTCCGGGATGGCTTGCTAGGCAGCGACCAGCGCTGGCGGATCGATTGGACGCGGCATCTATACCAGACGCGCGCTGGGCTGCTCACTCAACGCATTGACGGGGCGATCGCTCAAGCGATCAGCACCATTCGAGACGCCCAAAAGGGCATAGCTGAGGCCTGCTAGTCACCCTCGAG
The DNA here is from genome assembly GCA_963422755.2 of Dehalococcoidia bacterium. GTDB lineage: Bacteria > Chloroflexota > Dehalococcoidia > Bin125 > Bin125 > Bin125. The sequence continues at coordinate 583,928 of OY730488.1, read as the reverse complement.
CGCACCTCGCAGGCGGGGATCGAGCACGTCGCGCAGACCGTCACCGATGATATTCAGGCTCCACACAAGCAGCGCGATGCAGGCGCCGGGGAAGACCCACAGCCACCAGCCGCTGCCGGTGATGATCACCTGGCGTCCCTCCGAGACCATCCCGCCCCAGGTCGGCTCGGGTGGGCGGATGCCGAGCCCGAGGAACGAAAGCCCCGCCTCGGAGATGATCGCGAAGCCCGCTCCCAGCGAGACCTGCACGATCACGGGCTGGAAGCTGTTGGGCAGCACGTAGCGCATCATGATCCGCAGGTTCGAGGCGCCGATCGTGCGACCCGCCAGGACATAATCCTGCTCACGCACAGACAGCGCCATCGAGCGCGCGATCCGCGCCACCCAGGGAATGTTGGCAATGCCCACCGCCACGATGATGTTGATGATGTCGCGCCCCAAGACCGAGACCAACGCGAGCGCGAGGATCAGGCCTGGGAAGGCAAGCACGGCGTCCATCAGGCGCATCAACACCTCGTCAACGGCGCCGCGCGCATACCCGGCGGCGATGCCGATGGGCAAGCCCAGGATCGCGCCGAAGAGTGAAGCACCGAATCCCACCGCCAAGGCGGCGCGGGTCGCATTCAACACTCGCGAGAAAGTGTCGCGGCCAATCTTGTCGGTCCCAAAGGGATGATCCCACGTGGGAGACTGCCAGGAGATGTAGAGTCCGTTCTCGTCCGTCGCCTGCTCTTCATATCCCGGGATCGGGAAGAGATCGACGAAGATAGCGATCAACACGAAGACGACGAGGATGATCAGGGACGGCCGCACCAGCCGAACGCGCAGGAAACGGCGCATGAAGACGCGGAACGGCTCCAGCCGCCCGGAATCTTGCGGCACTGGATAATCAATGGACTCGGCGATCGCCTGCTCAGCCATAGCGGATCCTCGGATCGAGCACGCCGTAAGAGATGTCGGTCAGCAGGTTGGCGACGACAATCGCGATTGCGATCACCAGGATCATCGCCTGCACGATCAGCAGGTCACGCTGTAGCGCCGCCTGTACGAGCCAACGTCCCATACCAGGGATGTTGAAGATTTGCTCGACGATCACGGCGCCAGCGAACACGCGGGCAAGCAACAGGCCGACGATCGTCACGACCGGCAGCAGCCCATTGCGGAGCGCATGCAAGGCAATCACGCGACGCTCGCGCAGACCCTTGGCGCGCGCCGTACGGACGTAGTCCTGCCGCATCACCTCGAGCATGGACGAACGCGTCTGCCGCGCGACGATCGCCGACAACACCCAACCGACAACGATCGTGGGCATGATCAACGACTTGATCGAGGCCACCGGATCGACCCAGATCCGTTCGAATCCCGCCGCCGGCAACACATTCCAGGTCACTGTCAACAGCAGGATCAGCACCAATCCGGTCAGATAGTCGGGGACCGCGACGCCACCCACCGAGAGCATCGTCACTGAACGGTCAGCGAGCGAGTTGGGGCGGATCGCCGATAGCACGCCGGCGGGGATACCGATCAGCATCCCGACAACGATCGTCGCGACGCCGACGTGCAGCGTGTTCTGCAGCCGCTCGATCAGTTCACCACCGATCGCCCGTCGGGTCAGAGTCGAGCTACCGAAGTCTCCCGAACTGAGAATGCCGCCGATCCAGTCGATGAACTGGGACGGCACCGACTTGTTCAGACCCAGCTCTTCCTCGATCTGCAGTCGGCGTTCTTCCGAGATCGCTTCGCCTTCACCCGAGAGCGCAGCAACCGGGTCGCCGGGCAAGATGCGAAAGATCGCGAACGAGGCGATCGCCACGATCACTACGACCAGCAGCGATTGCAGAACCCGAACTGAGATATACGTCCACATTGCAGTATCTCAAGCCTCCTGTGGGAGAAGCGCAAGAGGCGGCGGCACACGGCCTTGGACGCGGCGGGCTCTCACACCCGCCGCACCGCCGCGCGCGGCGGCCCTCCCGAAGAGAACGCCGCCGCAGACGCCTCGACCTCCGCTAGGCCTCGTCGCTCCACAGCCAGCGGCTCTGCCACTTACCTTCGCCGTTGAAGAGGGTTTCTTCGGCGTTCTGGATGGCGTTGCGCACACCAGTGAAGTTGACGCCGTAGAGCATCGTGTAGAAGTGCCCCTCGCCAACGATGATGTCGTTGATCTGTCCGTAGAGCGCGCGGCGCTCTTCGACATCGAAGGTCGCGCGCGCGGCCTCGACGAGACCGTCCAGCTCGGGGTGGATCGGGCTGGCCGCGTCTTGCGGCCCGGTTGGGTTGTAGACACCGGACTCGGTGTAGGCGAGCGAGGCGATCCAATCGGGCTCTGGATAGCGGCTCCACCCGGTGATAGTCATGTGATGCTCCCCGTTTTCGAAGAACGCGGGGATGAACTGGACCAACTCGAGCGGCTCGAAGATCACGTCGATCCCGAGCACTTCCTTGATCTGCTGGACATAGACCTGGCAGGAGTCGATCTTGACCTGGTTCACGTAGGTCGTCAGCGAGAGGCCGCCCTCGGCGTTGATCGCATCGACGTCGACGCCCGACATCTGCAGCAGCTCGTTGGCTCGCTCGCGACGATCGGCGATATTCGGATACGCGACCTGCGGGTTGCCGGGCACCTCAGAGTAGGCGAGGGTGCCATTCGGCCACTGGCCACCCAGGGCCTGGATCATCAGGTTGTTATGCACCGCCTGGTTGACCGCCTCGGGGTGGACGGCGTGCATGATCGCCAGGCGCAGGTTCATGTTGTCCAACGGCGGCTTCTTCGAGTTGAAGACGAGGATCTCCGAGACGAAGGCGCCTTCCATCTCGACGATGCGCCAGTCCGGGTGCTCCTCGACCTGCGGGTTGAACTGCGGCTCGGGGATGAACATCGTGTCCAGGTCGCCGGAGAGGCCAGTGGCGATCAACGTCGAGTTCTCGGTGATGATGTCGTAGCGCATCTCCTCGAAGTAGGGCAGCTGCGAGCCGGTGGCTGAGCCGGGCTCAGGACCGCGCATCCAGTGGTTCGCGTTGCGCTTGCCTAGCACGTGCGACTGGTCCACCCACTCGACGAACGAATAGGGCCCCGTACCGACCGGGTTGAGGCCATACTGGTCGCCGAGCTCGTCGGCGGTGGGCACGTGGATCATCGCCCCGGCGCGGTCGCCGAGCAGATGCATGACGGCCGCTGACGGCTTCGAGAGCAAGTAAGTGGCGGTGGTGGCGTCGGGTGTCTCGACCGTGTGCACTACCTCGAAGTTCGCCTTCGGCGTCGACGCGGGATGACTTGTCACGCGCTCCAGATTGAGCTTCACATCCTCTGAGGTGAAGGGGGCGTCGTTGTGGAATTTCACGCCGTCGCGCAGCGAGAAGATGATCGTCGTGTTGTCGGGAAACTCCCAGTTCTCAGCCAGGGAGATGTCGCCGCGCTGATTGTTCTCTGAGTCATGCATGACCAGGTAGTCATGGAAGGGCTGGAAGAAGTAGGCGTCGGTGCCCGAGGTGCCGGTGTGCGGGTCGAGCGAGGTTGTGTTGAGATGGACGCCGGCATTCCACATCGGCGCGATGGCAGGGCCGCTGGGCGCGACCTGAGCGACAGCCGCCTGCTGCTGTTGCGCCTGCTGCTCGGCCTGCTGCTGTTGCGCCTGCACTTCCTGTGTGTCCTGTGCCTGCGCCTGCTGCTCGGCGACCTGCTGCTGTTGTTCAGCTTGCTGCTGGACCTGGGTAGCCGCCTGCTGACCGTCATCGTCATCGTCGCCACAGCCGACCAGCGCCAGCCCAGCAGCGCCGACGCCGGCCCGCGCCGAGGCGCGCAGTAGCGAGCGTCGCGACATCTTGCCGCGCCGCATCCGTGTCCAATAGTTCTGAGTGCTCATGGATGATCCTTTCTGTCCGCATCCTCTCGCCACCATGTCACGGGGCGGCGAGCTCGCTTCGAGCGGACAAATCTAGTTCAGGGCAGAGTAGCACGGATGGGTCTGGCGCTCTGCGCCGGGGCCCCATACCAACAGCAGCACTAGTTGGCTGGCGATGAGAATTCAATCGGGCCGCTCTCGATCAACTCCACACGGGCGGACAGCTCCACGCGACCGGCACTGGTCATTAATTCCGCCTCAGTGACTCGGCTCACGAACTCGGCATCGTCGCCCTGCAACGTGATGACAACAGAATAGGAGTCAACCCGCTCCACGACGACAGAGTCGGCCAAGAATATATCGGCCTCAGATTTGAGCAGATCAGCGATCAGATCGAAGCCCCAGTCGCCGTACATGAGATCAGCGCCTTCGAAACCCAGCTCATGGACCATCGCCGCTGCACCACTCTGTGTGCTCGTGACCGAGGCGCTATCGCGAAACACATAGAGCGATCTGAGGTTGAGCCGATCCGGTTCGGCGAGATACTCATCGACGGATATGCCGTCGAAACCGAGCAGCGACGGCATCGACGGCGTCCAAACGGGCTCGCCGTTCACGTCGGCGTCGCTGGACCAGATGCCGTCTCGATTCCAGTGCAGACGAAGGGTGCTGCCATCATCGAGGGTCACGTCCGTTTCGAACATGCCCTGGCGCTGAGATCGGCGCAGGTTGCCGGACGCGCGTACGACTTCGCCATCGATCACAGCCTGAGCAGAGAAGCGCAGATGCATCTCATCGAGAGTCATGGCCCAGGCTACAGTCTGGTCGAGCAGCCCCGCAGCGCTGGATAGAGCTGGATCGGATGCGTCTGAACCGTTCAAGGATGCAGTGTCTTCGAATGCGTCATCGCCGGCGAAGAGGTCGAGCATCGAGCCGTCGACGATCGGCTCGGGGGTGGGGAAGTCGATCGGTTCGTTCCAGCTGATCAGGTAGGTCGTGGTGGCTATGTAAGATTCTGCGGCGGCCTGCTGGTCACTCTCGTCGTCGAGCAGAGCCAAGGGATCGCTCATCGTCATGCGAGTCTCGATCAACAGCGGCGCACCGGACGCTTGGCTGATTGCCAGGCGCAGCCGCGTCGACTCGATACCGCCCTCAGTGAGATCGGGAAGATCGAGGCCCTGCTCTTGCAACGCGGAGGCGGACGCCTCATTGATGGCGTCGAGGTCGATCATGCAATCGACGATCCAGGCCGACTCGCCAGCCTGGCTACCGAGCGTGACTGAGCCGCCGACAGCCTCGACGCAGCCGAATGCCATGCCGATTTGGTCGGGATCGATGAGCTCGTTGGGATCTCCGCCCAGCATGCCGGCGATTCCCTCGATACCGCCGGCTTCGTTCGTGAGATCGACCCAGCCGTCGAGCGCTGGGAGGCTCAGAAACATTCCGTCTGCTGTAGTCAGGATAGTCATCGGCATGAAATCGCCGACGCTGTCCACCGCATCCTCCCCCGCACTAGCCATCAAGAGCATCTCGGTAGCGTCGACGGTCGCCAGGATCGTGAGCGGTTCGAGGTCAGCGGCAATGCTGCCAGACATCTGCGCGGTGGATCCGTCGACGCTGAAGTCAGTCTCGAAATCGAACGTCATCGATTCCAGGCCTTCCGACCATGCCGTGAACGCGGCGTAGGCTTCGTCCAGCAGTGGATCGCTCGAACTGGAAGCATGTTCCGCCTGCTCAGCACCGTCCTGCTGTTGCACAACGGCGGTCTGCTCGGCTTGCTGCTGAGTCGCTTGCTCAGCCAGGTCGGCCGCCTGCTGTGCCTGGTCCTGCTGTGCCTGGTCCTGCTGTGCCTGGTCCTGCTGTGCCTGGTCCTGCTGTGCCTGGTCCTGCTGGACTTGCTGGGCCTGAGGCTGTTGTGCTTGCTGTGGATCATCGTCGCCGCTGCAGGCCAGGGCGAACGCAGCCAGCGCCAATAGCACTGCGACCAAGAATGAGGACAAAGCACGCATCAGATACCTCGAGTCCATCACACGCCCACCGAACTCAATGTACACACATTGAGGGACGCGAACGTGCCCAACAGACCTGTCCAGCTACCGCGACGGCGACCTGAGTATCCCCAGCTACGGCATGTACGGATACGGGCTGGGACCGAGCTGCGCCTGGAGGATCGACTGAGCCTCCTCGACGAACTCGCAGAGCAGCGGTCGTGTGTCGGCTGGATCGATGATGTCCTGCCCCGTCGCCTCAGCCGTGCGGAAGGGCGAGGCGAGGTCGCGCAGGCGATTCTCAATCTCTTCGCGCTTCGCCTCAGGGTCATCGGCCGTGTCGATCTCGCGGCGGTAGGCGGCCAGCGCCCCGCCCTCGATGTGCATCGAGCCCCAGCGACCGGAGGGCCAGGCCCAGCGCTGGAACATCCCCGTCGGACGGTGCTGACACTGGCCCGCGACGCCAAATATGCGGCCCATCACCACCGTCGCCCAGGGCATCCGCGACTGACAGGTCGCCATCACCAGTCGCGCGCCAGCCCGCTCGATGCCCATCTTCTCCGACTCCAGCCCCACCATGAAGCCAGGCTCATCGGCGAACGAGATCAGCGGCAGGTGAAATGTGTCGCAGAGCTGAATCAGGCGGATCACCTTGCTGCCGCCCTTGACGTCAGTCGAGCCGCCTTCGTACATGGGATTGTTCGCCATCACACCGACCGGGTAACCATTGATCCGCGCCAGCCCGATAATCCGCGATCGTCCGTAGAAGGGCGCGATCTCGAAGAACGAACCCTGGTCGACGACCCAGTTGATCGCCCGGTGGCCGTCATAAGCGCGCCGCCGATCACGCGGCACCAGCCGTCGCAGACGCGCCTCGCGGCGATCCGGATCGTCACTCGGCTCTGCCCGTGGGGGCAGCTCGTAGACGTTCTGCGGCAGGTAGCTGAGGAACTGGCGAATCTGCCGGAAGGCATCTTCCTCATCCTCAGCCAGATTGTCGACCGATCCCGACTGGTAGACGTGGACGCGTTCGTCGCCGAGGTCTTCCTTGCTGATGTCGTAGCCCAGCGCCGCCTTGACCACCGGCGGACCGCCGGGGAAGAGCTGCGAGATGCCCTGGACCATGATCGTGAAGTGCGCCATGCAGGCGTTGACCGCGGGCAAGCCAGCAACCGAACCCATCACGGCCGAGACGACGGGCGACATGCGCAGCAAGTCAGTGTCGATCGTCGACCACTGGTTGCCGTCGGGCAGATACGTGCGACCGAGCGTCTCGAAGCCGCGCACAGAGCCGCCGGCGGCGTCCAGCAGGCGCACGTAGGGCACGCGCCATTCGAGCGCGCGCTCGTTGGAACGCTTCTCCGATCCGAGCCCGTCCGCGCCGTCGCCGCCGCCCGATCCGCCGCGCACGGTGAAATCGCCCGCCGAGACCACGATCTTGCGTCCGTTGACCTTGCCGAAGCCCTCGATCGCGCCCTTCGGCGTGAAGCCGACCAGCTCGCCCGCATCGTCGTATTGGGGTCGCCCCACCAGCGACATGAACTCGCGCAGCGAGCCGCGGTCGAGCAGGCCGTCGAGCCGCTCGTTGACGAGCAGCTTGCCGCGCCGACGCTGTCGCGCCACGCCCTCCGCTCCGCCGCGCGCCTGCGCGAGCTCTTTGCGCTTGGCGATCTCGACAATCTCAGGTTCCCAGCTCATACACGACTCCGCTTTCGCTCAGGGGTGTCGGAGGCTAGCGTAAAGGCTCGACTGAAATACCTCAGATGCCTGCCCCCCCCCCCGATCCTGAGCCGCGACCGCAGCCGTCCAACCGGACCATTTTCACGTCCGACAATCTGCCCGTGCTGCAGGGGATCAACTCCCAGACGATCGACCTGATCTATCTCGACCCGCCCTTCAACACGGGCAAGCAGTGGCACGCGCCGATCGGCTCCGACGCTGAGGGTGCGACATTCAACGACATCTGGGCCTGGGACGATATCGCCGAGCAGGACGGCGAAACTCTCGCCGTCTCGGTCAAGCGCCAGTGGCTCAACGCGCTGCACGTCGAATCACCCGTGCGAGCGGTGGTCGAAACCGCCGAGGCGACTGCCGGTGAGGAGATGGGCGCCTACCTCGCCTTCATGGCGATGCGCCTGATCGAAATGCACCGCATCCTCAAACCGACCGGTAGCATCTACCTGCACTGCGACCCAACAGCGAGTCACTATCTCAAGCTACTCATGGACGCCATCTTCGGCCGAGACAATTTTCGAAATGAGATCATATGGTGCTATACGGGACCTGGCAACGTCCATCGCTGGTTCCCGCGCAAGCATGATGTACTTCACTTTTTCGCGAGATCAAGAGATGCGCTGTTTCGTCGCGATGAAGTCAGGGTGCCGTATGCAGGAAACGAACCGCATGTAGGTGGAAGTAAATTCGGCAGCGGCATGGATGCAGACATTATTCGCAAATATGGAAAAAAGGGGAAGATTGTTGAAGATTGGTGGGCAGAAATCAGCCCTGTAGGAAGGTTGATTAAAGAAAACACAGGCTATCCGACCCAGAAGCCGCTTGCGCTATTGGAGCGCATCATCCAAGCGTCATCGAATCCCGGTGATATCGTCCTCGACCCATTCTGCGGCTGCGCTACGGCCTGTGTAGCAGCCGAAAAGCTGGGTAGACGGTGGATCGGCATCGATGTATCTGAAATGGCAGTACTGCTGTGCATAGATCGCATCGAAAAGATACAGAACGAGACTGGCCAGACCAACTTCGGAATCCCGTATCACGACCCTATCCATCGTCCCTACCCAGACATTCCCAAACGCACCGACCAGCCCGCTGAAGTTGATGAGCTACCGATCAACCTGAGCCTGACCAAACAAGAGGTGAAAGGTCGCCTGTACGACCAACAGCAGGGCGTTTGTAATGGCTGCCAGCGACACTTCCCTGCAGACTTCGCCGACCTCATGGACCTCGACCACATCAAGGCGACCTCCAAAGGTGGCAAGCACGTCTGGGCCAACGTGCAGCTGCTCTGCCGCACCTGCAACGTGCGCAAAGGCAACGGAACCATGGCCCGACTCAAACAGAAGCTGAAGCAAGAGCGGGAGCAGGGCGTCGCCTAAGCGCGCGCCGCCGAGAGCGCCTGCGCCGCGCGCTCGCTGAGACCGTCCTGCGCGCGCCACTGCGGGTCAATCCGTTGGCGAATCTCGACCGCTCGCTGGGCGAGCTGCAGCTCTCGCTCGGCCAGCAAGCGCAGGCTCTCGGACAGCGTCTGCTCGGGATCCTGCGCGAGGCGTTTGGCCCTCGTCCACCAGACCTGCCGCATCGTGTCGTCGCTGGCGCGCATGAGGATCTCCTCCGTCACGGCTCGGTGACGGACGAGCGCGTACAGAATCTGGACCGGCGTCTGTGGCGGTTCGAGCTGCGGCGGCGGTAGCTCTTCGGGCCAGATCAGGCTGGCTTCGGCCACGCAGGACTGCGCGGCGCAGTCGGCCAGCGATCCCTGCGGCGTGGGTTCATGCAAGTCCGCTTCGCTTGTGCCGGCGAGCGCCGTCGTCAGCACGCGGCGCGTGAGCAGTAGCGCGTAGCCCCAGGCTTCAGCGGTGTCCGACGGCATGCCGACTAGATCAGATCCTGGCCGCCGGCGATCTCCAGCGCCTCGCGGATCGCGGCCTGGATACCGTCGTCGGGCGCCAGCAGCGGCGCCCGCAGCGGACCAGCGTTGAAACCCACGTCGTTCAGCGCCCATTTGACCGGCGCGGGATTACCAATCAGGAACAGCGCTTTGACCAACGGGGCGATCCTGACCTGCAGCCGCCCCGCCTCGGCGGTGTCGCCGCGTTCCCAGGCCTCGTACATCGCTTTAATCTGTCCGCCGACGAGATGCGATAGCACCGAGACCGCGCCATAGCCGCCCATCGCCAGAATGGCCAAGTTGTCGCCGTCGTTGCCGCTCCAGACGCGGAACGCCGGCGGCGCGGTGCGGATGATCTCGGCGATCTGTTCGAGGTCGCCCGACGCCTCTTTGACCCCGGCGATGTTGGCGCAATCCTCAGCCAGCCGCACGGTCGTCGGGGCGGTCATGTTCAGTCCGGTGCGGCCGGGCACGTTGTAGAGCATGATCGGCGTCTCGGGGACAGCATCGGCCACAGCCTTGAAGTGCTGATAGAGGCCCTCCTGCGAGGGCTTGTTGTAGTAGGGCACGACCTGCAGCAGGCCATCGACGTCGAGCGCAGCGGCCTGCTCGGAGGCGTCGACAGCCGTGGTGGTGCTGTTCGAACCAGTTCCCGCGATCAGCGTGCCGCCCGCTTCGTGAACGACCGGCAGCAGCTCGCGGAAGAGCATCCGTTCTTCTTCATGCGTGAGGGTCGGCGACTCGCCCGTCGTGCCGGACACGACCACGCCGTCGGAGCCAGCCTTGAGCAGGGCCGCGGCAAGGTGCTGGGCCTGCTCGACGTCAATCGCGCCGGCCTCGGTCAGCGGCGTGATCATCGCGGTGTAGAGGCGCCCCCAGTGCGCTGCATCGTTGGGGTCGTGCATAGTTCGAGCTTTCCGTCGCTGCAAATCGGATAATCAAGGTACAAGGTTCAGCGCACCGCTATCACCCGCCCCGAGCAGAAGCTCACGACTCGCACACATGACTCAACCGCCACGCAATTTGGGCGTCAGAGACAACCGTCTGCGAGCATCCATTCGACCATCTGAATGATGTTGAGCGCCGCGCCTTTGCGGAGATTGTCGGCGACGACCCACCAGGCGAGGCCGTTGGGATTGGTCACATCGACCCGCGCGCGGCCGACGAGCGTGTCGTCGATGCCCTCAGCGTCGAGCGGCGTCGGCCACTCGCCATCGGCTCTGCCGTCGATCACGGTCAGGCCGGGTTGCGCCGACCAGTGGTCGTGCGCCTCTGCGACTGTGATCGGACGGTCGAAATCGGCGTGGATCGCGATGGCGTGGGCGCGCTCGGTCGGAATGCGCACACAGGTCGCCGAAAGCGGCAGCTGGGGCTGGTGCAGAATCTTGCGCGATTCCAGCAGCATCTTCCGCTCTTCCTTGGTGTAGCCGTCGTCCAGGAAGACGTCGACCTGCGGCAGTGCATTGTTGGCGATCTGCTTGGGGTACTCGGAAATCTGCTCGTCGGCGACGGCTGCGCCGCCGACAAGCGCGCTGTTCTGCTCGCGCAGCTCCTGCACGGCGGCACCGCCCGAGCCGGACGTGGCCTGATACGTGTCGGCGATGATCCGCGTGACGGCACGGTCCTGGATCAGCGGATGCAGTGAGAGCACCAGCGGCACGGTGGTGCAGTTGGGCGTCGCGATGATTCCGCGATGCTGGCGCAGATCCTGCGGATTCACTTCGGGCACGACCAGCGGCACACCCTCCTGCTGGCGAAATGCGGAGGAGTCATCGAAGGCGACCGCGCCCTGCTGCGCGGCGACGGGACAGAGCTCCTGGGACGCCGCAGTGGATGCGGAAATGAAGGCGACGTCGGCCCCGCTGAAGGCATCGTGCGTAGTCTCGCGGACAATCTGCGTTTCGCCGCGGAACGTGAGCCTGCGGCCAGCCGAACGCTTGGTCGCGAGCAGGCGCAGCTCGCCGACGGGAAAGTCACGCTCTTCCATGCACCGCAGAAACTCCGCGCCGACAACGCCGGTCGCGCCGACGAGCGCGACAGTTAGTTCACGTCCCACCGTTCAGCTCCTTCAGCACTGGCAGCAGCTGGGATCCGTTCGAATCGGTTGACCTCAATCGGCGCGCAACCCGAGCAGTCGGTCCAGCCCGATCACCAGGCGCTCAAGCTCGGGCGCAGCTCGGACGGCGCGCAGAATCTCGGGAATGAACGAGGCGCGGCTGATTGAGTCGTGGCGGATGGTCAGCGTCTCGTCGTGACCGCCAAAGATGATCATCTGGTGCGCAACCAGGCCTGGCAGGCGCACCGAGTGGAGCGATGCGCCGCCGAGATCAGCGCCGCGCGAATCGTAGTCGTCGATGTTATGGCGCGAGGCCTCGCGACGGACAAAGTTGCGCCCGCGCGACGCGCGCATGGACTGCGCGGTCGCGACGGCGGTGCCGGAAGGCGCGTCGACCTTGCCGTCGTGGTGCTGCTCGATGATCTCGACGGAGTCGAAGAGCGGCGCAGCGACTTGGGCGAGATGCATCATCAGCACGGCGCCAAGCGCAAAATTGGCGGCGATCACGCCACCCAGACCGACTGCGCGGCATTGGCGCTCGGCGTCAGCAATGGCGGCGTCCGACAACCCGCTGGTGCCGATCACAGGCCTCACCCTCGCTTCGACGGCGGCGGGAATCAGCCGCTCCGTCCACTCAGCATTGGAGAAGTCGATCACGACGTCGGGCGACCACTCCCGCAGCGCATTGAGCGAGTGGCTGAGCGGCACGACACGGCCGGCGACGGTGATCGTGCGGTTGGACGAGAGCCCGTCCAGCGCACCGACCAGCTCGAGGTCGTCAGCCGCCTCGACGGCCGCCATGATCTGCTGGCCCATATTGCCCGCGCCCGACATCACGATGCGGATCATGGCTCTGGGCTCCTGTTCGCGCGTTCGCGCCGCTAGCCGTTGGGCGAACCGAAGTCTCTACGAGGCGGCGGGGGCGGGGGCGGGGGACCGTCGTGCTCGGGCTGGTTGCGGCGGATGTTCACGCGCGAGAGGAACCCACCGCGTCGTCGCGGCGCGACGTTGGATTCGGGCTGGCGCTCCTCGCGGTCGCTGCCGCGACGCGGCGGACGCTGCTCTTCCGCAGCCCGGTCCGGAACATCGTTCGGCGATGAATCATGCTGCTGGCCAGTCTGCTGGCCCTCTTGCTGGTCGGCCTGCGGACCCGACTGTGACCCGGCCTGCGATCCGGCTTGCTGCGCACCACGACGGCGTCGGCGTCGGCGTCGGCGAGGCTGCCCCTCGCGGGGCGGGGCGACGGCCGCCGAACTCTCGTCGGCCGCCGGAGCGATTGGCTGTCGACCATCCGCGCCATCCGCGGGCGGTGTCTCGAGCGTGGCGGCGACATCGGTTTCGAGTGCCGTCGTCTCGGCCACTTCCACCCTCGGCGCAGGTGTCTCGAGCGTCTGATCCGGCACTGCAGCCGCAGGCTCGGGACCTACCGGCGCATTATCTGTCGCGACCGGCGCGGGGCCATCCTGCATGTCGCGTGGCGGGCGCGTTCGGCGCTGTCGCTGGTCGCGCCGCGGTGGGCGGTCATCGCGTCCATCGCGGCCCATGCGGTCGCGGGGGGGGCGATCATCGCGCCGACCGGTGTTGGTATCGCCACTCAGCAACGCTTTGCGGGAGGCGTTCACGCGACCGAGGTTGTCCACCTCGATCACGATGATCTGCATCTCATCGCCAACCGTGACGATATCTTCGACGCGGTCGACGTGGCGATCGGCGAGCTCGGAGATATGGACCAGCGCGTCCTTACCGGGCACCATCTCGACGAAAGCTCCGAAGGGCAGGATGCGAACGACCTTGCCTGTGTAAATCTGACCCGGCTCAATGTCGCGCGTCATCGCCGAGATGCGCTCGAAGGCGGCTTGGCCGGATGCCTGGTTGACCGCGGTGATGTAGACCGCGCCATTGTCCTCGACCGAGATATCAGCCCCAGTCTCCTCCTGCAGCGCTCGGATGGTCTTGCCGCCGGGGCCGATCAGCGTGCCGATCTTGTCAGTCGGCACGTCGACCCGCAGGATGCGTGGCGCGTGGGGCGACATGTCCTCGCGGGGCGCGGCGATGCAAGTCGCCATCACATCCATAATCTGCAGCCGCGCCTCACGCGCCTGATCGAGCGCGCGGGACAAAATCTCAAGGTCGATGCCCTGCACCTTCATGTCCATCTGCAACGCCGTCACACCGTCGCGCGAGCCAGCGACCTTGAAGTCCATATCACCGAGGTGATCTTCCATTCCGACGATGTCCGTCAGAATCGCGACCTCATCCGCTTCCTTGATCAGGCCCATCGCGATGCCGGCGATCGGTGTCTTGATCGGCACACCGGCATCCATCATCGAGAGCACGCCGGCGCAGACAGACGCCATCGACGTCGATCCGTTCGAGGCGAGTACCTCGGAGACGACGCGGATGGTGTAGGGAAAGTCTTCGAAGTCGGGCAGGATCGCGGCCATCGCCCGCTCGCCCAGCATTCCATGCCCGATGCTGCGGCGCGAGGGGTTGCCAACGCGCCCCGTCTCACCGGTTGAGAACGGGGGGAAGTTGTAGTGGTGCATGAACCGCTTGGAGTCTTCCGGCGTGAGGTCGTCGAGCCGCTGCGCCATCCCCGAGCCGGCCAACGTGGTAAAACTCAGCACCTGCGTCTCGCCGCGCTGGAACAGCCCGGACCCGTGCGTGCGCGGGACGAGACCAGTCTCGGCCGCCAGCGGTCGCAATTCGGCATGACCTCGACCGTCCGGGCGTATGCCGTCGTCGAGAATGCTGCGCCGCACGAGCCGTTTCTCCAGTGCGTCGAATGCCTCGCGATGCGCATCTGCGTCGGCCTCGTCTTCGATCCCCTGCAGCAATGACGCCTTGACATTCGCGCGGCGACGATCGCGGTCGGCTTTATCTTCGGCCTCGCGCAAGGCGGAGCGTAGGTCGTCGCCGACCCGCTCCTCGACCGCCGCCAGAGTGTCAGTGTCGACCGTCTGCTGGGGGTAATCGCGCTTGCTCGGCGCGATCTCGGCGGCGAGCGCGATCTGCATCTCGCAGATGGCGGTGATCGCTTCCTGGCCCAAGGCCAGCGCGTCGACGAGCAGCGCCTCAGGCACTTCACCCGCCTCAGCTTCGACCATCGTGATCGCGTCCTTGGTGCCGGCGACGACGAGATTGAGGTCCGACGCCTCCAGCTGGGCAAAGGTGGGCTGCAGCACCAACTCGCCATCGACATAGCCGATGCGGACCGACGCGACCGGGCCGTCGAAGGGAATGTCAGAGACGCACAGCGCCGCCGACGCCGCGATCGTGCCCAGCGTGTCGGGCGGATTCTCCATGTCGACCGAGAAGATGGTGATGATCAGCTGGGTGTCGTCGTTGTATCCCTTGGGAAACAGCGGACGGATTGGGCGGTCGGTCAGTCGCGCTGAGAGCACGGCCGAAGTCGTCGGGCGGCCCTCGCGACGAAAAAACGAGCCAGGAATTCGGCCAGCCGCGTAGAGGCGCTCTTCGAATTCGACCGAGAGCGGGAAGAAGTCGATGCCGGGTCGCGGCTTGGAGGCCGTGGCGGCGCCCAACATCATCGTCTCGCCATACTGGACGGTGACCGCGCCGCCGGCCTGATGCGCCAGCTTGCCGGTCTCAATCGTCAGGGTGCGTCCGGCGATCTCCTGCTGGACGGTGTGGGTAGTGGTATCCATGTGGCTGTGTGTCCTTGTACTTCCGATGTGTCAGTGATGCTGTGCGGTGCGCACAGTGCGACGGTTCATCGCGTCGCTTGCCGAGTGCGCGACGGCCGCTGGGCGAGGAAACGCTGGCTGCCTGCGGCGTGTTCGGCGTCAATCGCGACGGCTGCCATCCCAGCGGGCGGGCGTCTAGCGGCGCAGGCCAAGCGTCGTGATCAGCGTTTGATAGCGATTGACATCTTCGCGGTTGAGGTAGGCGAGCTGACGCCGACGTTGCCCGACCAACTTCATCAGCGCACGGCGGGTGTGGTAGTCGTGGCGGTGCTCACGCAGGTGGTCGGTCAACCGAGAGATTCGCCGAGTCAGCTGCGCGACCTGTACCTCAGGCGACCCAGTGTCCTGCTCGTGTTGTCCAAACTGCACTGCGATCGCGGCCTTCTCGTCCTTGCTTAGCATGAATGCTCCGCGCCCCCTGGCGGTCTGTGCGCCGCGCCCGATGCCTGCGGGGTCGGGATTGATGACTGCAGCCGACTCTCCTAGTCGACCACCCCGCCTCGGCGCTCGCTGCCGGTGTCTTGTGTCGTTTCGCTACCTAGACATTACCAGACAGTCGCATGCTAGCGCTGAGCAGAGCGCGTCGATTGGGTGGTATATGCGACACTGCACCAATGACCGTGCTGATGCGACACCCAATCATGATCGTGCGAGCCCGGATCGATCCGTCGGCGCTCGACCGCTTCGAGGACTGGCACCGCCAGATTCATCTGCCGCACGTGCTGGAAATCCCGGGCATTATCTCAGCCTTTCGTGTCCGCGCCGCTGATCCGATCGCCGGGGCGCACCTGATGGGCTACACGTTCGAGGATGAGAGCGTCGTGCAACCGGCGCTGTCGTCGGAGGCGGCGCAGGTAGCCCGCCGCGACTGGGAGGCGTGGGCAGACCAGGTCTACGAGCTATCGGTGGAGATCTACGCGCCGCTCGCGGCGCTGCCGATCTTCCAGCATCACAACTGAGCGCCATTACTGAGTTTGGCACTGAACCCGGCGTTCATCCCGCGCCCCGACCAACCCAGACAGCTAGTCCTCGGTGATCCCGAACGCGGCGAGATAGCGCAGGCGAGCAGCATGCGGAGCCTCGCCCTGCCCCAGCCAGCCCTCGCCGACTCGGATCTCGAAGTGCAGATGCAGATCGGCGCTGGGATTTGCGTAGACCTCTCGCTGGCCCGACTCGCCGACGTATCCGACGACTTGCCCCGGCGTCACCAGCGTTCCCCTGTCAACCCCTTGGGCGATTGCGGACAGGTGAGCATAGCGCGTGATGACACCGCGCCCGTGATCGATCCAGACCTGGCGGCCTCGCAGCTCGTCGAGCACGCCCGGCGCATCCCAGTCGTTCTCGAACCGTGCCCAGTCGGTGGGAGTGACATCGACATAATCGACGTCGGCGCGAATCACGATGCCCGCCTTCGCCGCGAGTACTTCGGTCGCGTAGTCAATCGTGGTGCAGGACGCCCATTCGTAGAAGTCCAAACCCTCGTGGATACCGTCCTGCCGATAAGACCGCAGCGCGTTGGGCAAGTGGCCCTCATGTTCAGAGACGCAGGCGTCCGCGATCGGGACAATGAACCCGAGCAGCGGATCACCGGGTGCGTTCGCGGCGGGCGCTGCGCTGGACTGATCCTGCGCGTTCTCTATGGGCGACGATGCTTGCGGAGCATCGCCGGGCTGCGTCGGCTCAGACTCGGGTGATGCGCCAGCCTGTTGTTGCGCCGACTGAGCCAGCTGGCTCAGTTGCGCGGACGCGCCAGACGATTCGCCTGCTTGGGGCGCTGCATCCGACTCGTCTTCGGTCGTAACGGAAACGGTCGCCGCTTGCTGAGGCGGTGGCGCAGACTGCGCAGCGGCCGCTGCTGACGCGTCGCCTGAGGTGGTCACCTGGACAATCGCGACGATCACCGCAGCGCCGAAGATCAGCGCGGCGGCGGTGACATAGAGCCAGGTCGGGCCCACGAGCCAGCCGCGGTCTGCGCCAGACACGCGAGCGGCGGCGGCTCGCTGCTGTGGCAATGAGCCTGATCCTGAACTCGATGCTGGCGATCGACGCAGTGGCTCAGATCCCCAGGGGCTATCGGAGCGGGGGATAGCCTTCCTCCTCCAGGGCGGCGTCGATCTGCTCGACTGAGGTGGCTCCGGCGTCGTATGCAACCTCGACCCGCTGGTCGTCGATGTCCACCGACACATCGACGACGCCGTCGAGCGCGCCCAGCGCGCTCGTGATCGCGTGCGCGCAATGCTCGCAAGAAATATCAGGTGCGGTGCGGGTGAGTGCAGCGGTCACGGCCATGGCGAACATCCTGTCCAGCTAGCTCTGCTCGACTCTACGCGTTTCGACTCTACGTTATGCGAAACGCCGCCCCAATACCGACTTCGCCGATCTCGCCTTCCGCCATCCGCGTGCGCCACGCTGCGCCAATGCCGTGTGCAGGGCCTGAGCATGCGCGCGCTGAGCGGCGCGATCGTCCAGCGGCGCCAATGCAGGGGCGTCCGAACCGTGCCGGCGCTCCAGCGCCAGCGTGAGCAGTCGGTCGGCGAGATGCGGATTCTTGGGCAGCACCGCGCCGTGCAGGTAGGTGCCAAAGGCGTTGCCGACGCGCGCGCCCTCGAGTCCATCGCCACCGTTGTTGCCGAACCCGCTGACGACACTGGCCAGCGGCGTCTGCCCCTCGTTGAGATATGTGCGTCCGCCATGATTCTCGAACCCCACCAACGTCTCGCCCTCCCAGAGCGTGACCACATTGCCGATGCAGCGGGCGATCTTCGGGCCGGGATGCGTGGCGACAGCGTCGAAGATGTGGACACCCTCCATAATCTCACCGTCCCACCCGCGGTAGCGCCGCCCGAAGAGCTGGAAACCGCCGCAGACGGTCAGCACGACGCCACCGTCATCGACGTAGTCCCGCAATCCTTGTCCGCGGCGCTGGAGATCGACCTGGACGCGACGCTGTTCGCGATCCTGCCCGCCGCCCACGAGCACGATGTCCGCCTCGCTCGGCGACCAGCCGTCACCGATCCCAACGCCGCGCACCTGCGCGGCAATACCACGCTCCGCGCAGCGCCGCTCGAGCGCGCGCGCGTTGCCGCGGTCGCCGTAGAGGTTCAGCAGCTCGGGATAGAGCACGGCGATGTTGAGCGCGGCGGTCATGAGGCGGCGTCCCAGAGACGAGGCGCGCCCATCCGCCCAAGCAGTTGGCGCACATCGAGCATCGCCGTGTAGGTAGGCAAAATGATCAGCGGCTCTGAGGCGGGGCCAGCGGCGAGGGCCTGCCGCAACGCCCGGCCAATGTCCTGCTCGACAGGCGCGCACGGGGGCGGCAGGCCAGCGTATTCGAGCCGCAGCGCCATGTCCGCTCCGCGCCGTCCACCGACCGTGAGCGAGCGGCAGTGCATCGCCTGCGACTCCCAGTCGACGTCCCAAATCCAGGACACATCGGCACCATCAGCGATGCCGTCGTTGAGCAGGACCAGCAAATGGTGACGTTCGCCCGGTCGCTGCAGCGTCCGCAGCGCCTGGTTCATGCCCGACGGATTCTTGCCCAGCAGCAGCCGCACGCGCCGGCCGTCGACGATCAACTCTTCCTGCCGACCGAAGGCGGCCTGATGCGACTCCAGCCCGCGCTGGATAGCCGACGGCTCGCTCTCCAACGCCGTCGCGGCGGCGGCGGCGGCGAGCGCGTTATAGACGCTGTACAGACCCTCGGCCGGCAGACGAATCCGAACAGAACCCTCAGGCAGACGCAGCATGAATGCGATCGGGCCGTCGTGCTCCGTGATTTCGTCCGCCGCGATCTGCGGCGTCGGACGAACCGCCCCGGCCTCCGTGCGCCAGCGTCCGAGCTGGGCGAAGTAGCGGTGGGTGTAGCGGAAGTCATCCCCGCTCAGCGGATCCCAGACCGCGTCCATGATTTCGCCGTCCGGCGCGGGCGGGACCTGCGCGTCCTCAATCCCGAAACTGAGCACGCGACCGTCCCAGTGCGCGGCCAGCGAGGCGATCAGCGGATCGTCGACGTTGAGCGCGAGCGCGGCGTCGCGGGGGAAACTCGGCAGCGCCGTCGCCCAGCGGCGCGCGATCGACTCAATCTCGCCGTAGCGGTCGAGCTGGTCGCGCATGAGGTTGGTGAAGACAGCGACGGTCGGTGGCGCGGCTTTAGCGATGGCGGGCATCGCCGCTTCGTCGGCCTCCAGCACCGCCGCGCTGTCCGTGGGCAAGCGTCCCAGCGGCGAGGCCGCCTCGACGAGCGCCGCCAGCACACCGCGCATCAGATTCGAACCTGCGCCATTGTGGACCACGCGGCGTCCATCCACGCGGAGAATGCGGGCGAGCATGGCGGCCGTCGTCGTCTTGCCGTTGGTGCCGGTCACCAGGGCGGTCAAACCAAGTCCACCCGCGAGTTCAGCGGTGGCCGGCGCGTAGAGTCGTTCGACCACTAAGCCCGGCAGCGCCGTCCCGCCTGACCCACTCGCCCGCATACCCCAGCGCACCAGCTTCCCCGCCAGCACGGCGGCGACCAGTCCAGGCGAACCAGTTGAGTGCCGAGAGCGAGCGACGGTCACGCGATCGACTGTACCGCACAGTCGATCGCGCGCGGTCACGCCCACCCGCCGCGCTGTGCACACAAACGCGGAATGGCGAGCGGCTACGCTCCCGCAGACGGTTCCAGACGCGGTGGCCCCTGTCCCAGCGCCCTCAGGATCTGTTCGATGCCAACGACGCCGAGCAGCTGTCCGCGCTCGACGACCGGTAGCACGAAGGTGCGCTCTTTTTGCAGGCGGCGCAGTGCCTCGTCGGCGCCAGCCGATGGGGCGAGCGGCTGCACATCGCCAGCGACGAGCATGATGTCCCGCAGTCGGTCGTTCAGATAGCGTTCTTCGTCCAGCATCAGAATCTGAACCGCTGAGGCCACGCCGACCGCCGTGCCGGACTCCGCGGCGATGAAGACGTCCCGCTGGTCCAGCTGGACACGCGACGGCGCGAGGATGCGCACGGGCAGGTCCGCCTCCGCAGTGCGCGCGACGGGCGGAGTCAGCATCAGCTCCCTGACCCGCAGCGCCGAGAGATCACGCTCCAGCTCAGCCGCTTTGACGCCTTGCCCAGCTTGCATGATCAGCAAGAAGCCGATCATTCCCACCCAAATGGAATTCAGCCCGCTGTTGAAGACGGCCGCATCGCTCAGCACCCCGCCAATGCCATAGACGACCATCACCGCGCCGAGTATCTGTCCGAGCCGCGCCGACACTAGCGTCGCGCGGTAGCGCGACCCAGTCAGCCGCCAGATCAGTGAACGCATCACACGCCCGCCGTCGAGCGGGAAGCCGGGCAGCATATTGAACGCCGCCAAAAAGCAGTTGACGATGCCCAGCACGAACACGACGTTGTGCAACGTGGTGTCCGCGGGCAGGGCGAACAGCGCCAGCATCAGGAAGCCGAGCCCGATCAGCAGCGATGCCAGCGGACCGACAATCGCGATCCAGAACTCTTGCCCCGGCCGCCCAGCGTCCTCACGGATCAACGAGACGCCGCCGAAGAAGAAGAGCGTGATCGAGGCGACGTCCATGCCATAGCGACGCGCCACCAACGAGTGCGCCAGCTCGTGGATTAGCAGCGAGACGAAGTAGACCGCGCCCACCGCGGCGCCGATCAGCCAGCGCTCCGCGCCGCCCAGCCCATCCAGCGAGGAAGGCAGCACTCGCGTCGCGATCAGCACGACGAGCAGTGCGAAGATGAAGAAAAACGAAATATCCAGACGGATCGGAATCCCAAAGATCCGTCCGACCCGGAAGCCGTTGCCGCCGAACATGCCAAGTCCCATATCCACAGCATATGGATCGCAGCCAGGCGCGGGGCGCTTCGCAGTCAGCAGTCGCCCACCGCAACGCGCTGGACACACGCCGCCGCCCTGTGGCGACCCTGCCCTGTGTGGTCAGGCGCAGCAGACGTGCACGCGGTTTCGAGCAGGTCGGCCTGGCGCCGACTTGCTAGCGCCGACTTGTCGTCTCCGGCGCGTAATGCTCCTTACGCACGAGAACAGTGAGGCGCGGACCAGGTGGAAAGAAGAAGGGCCGCAGTGGGAGCGTCTGCACCCAGGCGAAGCCAGCCTCGTAAGCGAGATCGCCGAGCTGCGCGAATGTGCGCAGGCTCGGCGGTCGGCCACGCTCCCCCAACAGAACCGACCAAACCGCGTTGACCGTATTCGAGCGCGACGGCGCAACTTCCCACAAGACAGCGACGCCGTTGTGAGACAACACGCGCCAGAGCTCCTCGAGCACGCGCAGTGCATATGCATCGGCCCAGCGGCGCAGGCGGTGCGGCACGACGACGAAGTCCACTGCACCGTCGGCCAGCGGCAAGCGCGATGGATCGGCGTGAAGCGTATGCACCCCAGGTGCGGGGACGGGCGGGCGCCGATCGCTGACGACAGCGATCGGCGATGGTTCCAGCTCGGCGGCGGCGGCGATCAACGCGGCCAGCAGCGGCGCGTCGGGGCCCAGCGCCAGCAACCGCTCTACCGGTGCCATCGCGGTCAGCGCCACGAGCTGGGCGGCGGGCGAGTCTTCCAGCGCCAGGCGCGGGTACCCGCGCCACCAACGGCGCAGCGCCGACGGGGCAACCACCAGCCGCGGCACGGAGCCGGTCAGACGTCGATCCGCGCCAGGTCGGCGTGCTGTTCGATGAACTGGCGGCGCTTAGCCGGATCATCGCCCATCAGTTTGACGAAGAGGTCGTCGGCGGCACGCTCATCGGCGATCTCGACCGACCAGAGCACTCGCGCCTGCGGATCCATCGTCGTCTCCCACAGCTGGTCGGCGTTCATCTCGCCCAACCCCTTATAGCGCTGCACCGAGACCTTCTTCTGCCCCTCGCTCTGTTGCTCCATGAACGCCTCAAGCTCAGCGTCCGAGTAGAGCCATTGCGGCTGTTGGCGGCCAGCCTGGACGCGGTAGAGCGGCGGCTGCGCGATGTAGAGCTTGCCGTCGTCGAGCAGCTCGCGCATGTGGCGGAAGAAGAACGTCAGCAGCAGCGCACGAATGTGCGCGCCGTCGGAGTCAGCGTCGGTCATGATCACGACCTTGTGGTAGCGCAGTTTGCCGAGATCGAAGTCCTCGCCGATGCCGGTGCCCAGGGCGGTGATCAGGGTGCGGTAGGCCTCGTGGCCGAGCAGCTTGTCGAGTCGCGCGCGCTCAACGTTCAGCACCTTGCCGCGCAGCGGCAGGATCGCCTGCGTGCGGCGGTCGCGGCCCTGTTTCGCCGAGCCGCCAGCGGAGTCGCCCTCGACGATGAACAGCTCCGACAGCTCAGGGTCGCGCTCCGAGCAGTCGGCCAGCTTGCCAGGCAGCGAGGCGCCCTCCAGCGCGCCCTTGCGCTGGACGATCGCGCGAGCCTTGCGCGCCGCCTCACGAGCGCGGGCGGTGGTTAAGCATTTTTCAACGATCTTGCGACCCTCACGGGTGTTGCCGTCGAGGTATTCCGACAGCGCCTCAGCTGTCGCCGATTCGACGATGCCCTTGATCTCAGGGTTGCCCAATTTGGTCTTGGTCTGACCCTCAAACTGAGGCTCGCCGAGCTTGACGGAGATCACCGCGGTCAAGCCCTCGCGAGTGTCGTCGCCGGTGATGTTGGCATCCTTCTCGGGGAGCAGCTTGTTGCGCCGCGCGAAGTCGTTGATCGCCCGCGTCAAGGCCGAGCGGAAGCCGGTCAGGTGCGAGCCACCTTCATGCGTATTGATGGTGTTGGCGAAGGCGTAGACGGAGTCCTGGAAATCGGCGTTGTACTGGATCGCGACTTCGACCGCGACCGGCGCGCCGGCGCCCTCAATCTCGCGATCCAGGTGGAACGGGAGCGCCTGCACCACCTCGCGGTCGCGGTTGAGAAAGCGTACGTAGGACTGGATCCCGCCCTCGAAGTAGAAGTTCTTCTCAGCGCGCGGTACGTAGGCGGCACGCTGCTTGCGCCCTCCCTCGACTGGACGGTCGCGCTCGTCGCGGAAGCAGATCCAGAGCCCCTTATTGAGATAGGCGATCTCGCGGAAGCGCTGGGCGAGTACCTGGAAGTCGTACTCGAGGTGATCGATCACGTCGGCGTCGGCGGTCCAGCGCACCATCGTGCCGGTCCGCGGCTGCAGCCGCGAGCCAAGCTTGCGCTGTTCCACGCCGCTGGCGGGAACCCCGCGTATGTAGGACTGCCGATGGGCGCGTCCCTCGCGCCGCACCTCGACCTCGAGCTGCGCCGCGAGCGCGTTCACGACCGACGCACCGACGCCGTGCAGGCCGCCGGAGACCTTGTAGCTCCCGCCACCGAACTTGCCGCCCGCGTGGAGCACGGTCAACACCGTCTCCAACGCCGACTTGCCGGTCTTGGCGTGCTGATCGGTCGGGATGCCACGACCGTCGTCCCGCACCTCGACCCAGCCGCCAGGCTGCAGCGTGATGTCGACCCGCGACGCATAACCCGCCATCGCCTCATCCACGGCGTTGTCGACGATCTCGTAGACGAGGTGGTGCAATCCAGCCTGCCCAGTGGAGCCGATGTACATGCCCGGCCGACGCCGCACAGCATCGATCCCCTCGAGCACGTCAATGTCGGAGGCGTCGTAGCTCCCGTGGGACGGCTCAGTCCCCACGTCGCTGGAGCCTATGGCGGCCTCGGCCGTCCCGCTGGCGACGGCCTCAGACTCGGCCGACGCTGTTGCAGGTTGGGAGAGGACAGGCTCGACGGTAGCGGCGGCCTCCGCCCCGCCGTCGAGCGGCAGCTGCGTCTGTACGACTTCCTGCTCAGACACGGCGATCCTTACTGGTCACGACGATATGGGACTATGTTCCATAGTACCTCCTGGTAGTCGAGCGGAGAGTGCCGATGAGCAATTGGCGAGAGCGCTTACGGTTGGTTGACCCGTCTGTCGCTCGCGACGCGGCGCTGCAGGCGCTGCCCGACCGCATCGACGACCTCGCGCCGGTGGCGGTGGTCCGCAACGACATCAACGACACCTCCGGCCGCGTCTGGGCGCAGGTGCGCTCGGAGCTCGTCTTCCGGCCGGAGTTTGTGCCCGCGCTGGACGGGCTGGGCGGCTTTTCCCATGTGTTCGTGCTCGGCTGGATGGGCCAGGTCAGCGACGAAGGGCGAGCGCTGCTCAAGCTGCATCCATCAGGCGGCGGCGACACGCCCGAAGTAGGCGTCTTCGCCACCCGCACAGCGCATCGGCCCAATCCGATTTCAGTCTCGATCTGCCCACTGGAGTCGGTCGATGGGGCGATTGCGAAAGTGATCGGCCTCGATCTCGTCAACGGCACGCCAGTGTTGGACGTGAAGCCCTACGTCACGTTCTATGACTCGTTCGACGCGACCATCCCCAAGTGGGCGGAATAGCCGCGCCGTGCCACATCTACGTAGCAACATCACCGCTGTCTACGTCGTCCGCCCCAGCGCAACGGGCGCGAGCATCGAACTGCTGATGTTGCAGCGCCCCCTGGGCCACCGCTTCGCCGGCGCCTGGCAAACGGTCGCGGGGCACATCGAGGAACGACAGGGCGAAACAGCCTGGCAAGCGGCGATCCGTGAGCTGCGCGAGGAGACCGGCCTCGAAACTGAGCGCTGGTTCCGGATCGACCGCCCAGAGACGTTCTACAACCCGGAAAACGACACGGTCTACTTCGTCCCCGCCTTCGTGGCGTTTGTTGACCGCCACGCCACGCCGACGCTATCAGAGGAACACCAGGCACATCGCTGGCAATCGCCCAGCGACGCCGCCCAGTCCGTCGACTGGGCGGCGATGCGCGACTCCATCCAGGGAATCGCAGAGGCATTCGCGACTCCCGACCAGCCCGGACTCGGCCTCACCGCGTTCGACCCCCACGGCCTGCTCTGAAGCCTCGGACACAGAGCGCCACGTGGCGCGGGTGCAACCGCCCCGTGCAACCATCGCGGACCGACCTCGCAGACTCGACAGATATGACAGAACCGACACCCGTGCGACGATATTGTCATGACTGTCGTTGGACTGATCGGATTTGAGCGCTCGGGCAAGACCACGCTCTTCAACGCGCTGACCGGCGCGGAGCGGCCAACGGGGTTTGCGACGCATCAAGACCCGCACGAGGGCGTGGTATCCGCCGTCGATGAGCGGTTGACGCGCTTGTCGGCGCTGTACCAGCCGAAGAAAACGACGCCCGCAGTGCTCGATGTAGCCGATTTCCCAGGCGCAGGCTTCTCCGGAACGCTCAGCGGATCCGGTGAGCCGCCGTCGACTCGGCTGCTGGACCGACTCTCGCTGCTCGATGCCCTGATGCACGTCGTGCGCGCCTTCAACAACGACGCCGTGCCGCACCCGGCCGAGCGAATCGATCCCGTCGGCGATATCGAGGCGATGCAGCTCGAGCTCACCTTCGCCGACCTCGCACTGATCGAGAAACGCCTCCAGCGGATCGCCGACGACACGAAGTCGATGAAGGCGGCTGAGCGCGTCGCGTCCGACCGAGAATCCGATCTGCTGCAGCGGTTGCACACGCATCTCAGCGGCGGCGGCACGCTGCTCGACGCGCCGCTCTCCGCCACCGAGCGCGCCGCCCTACGTCAATACCGATTCCTCACCGAGCGGCCAATGCTGACAGTGTTCAACGTCAACGAGCAGGCGCTCGCCGCAGACCCCCAGCCGCTGATGGAGCGCCAGCAGGGGAGTTCCATCCGCCTGTCCGCCCAGCTGGAAGAGGAGTTGCGCGATTTCGACTCCGCGGAGGCCGCCGCGTACCGGGCAGAGCTCGGCGTCGGCGCGAGCGCAGTGGAAACCGCGCTGCAGGAAACGGTGCAGCTGCTGGGGTTGCGCACCTTCTTCACCGTCGGCCCCGACGAGTGCCGCGCCTGGACGATCCGAGCTGGCGACACAGCGCCGCAGGCTGCGGGCCGCATCCACTCCGACCTCGAGCGGGGCTTTATTCGGGCCGAGGTCGTGCGCTGGGACGACCTGCTGCGCTGCGGTGAGGCGGTCGGCGCGTCGGGCGCGGAGGCCGAAGCGAAGAAGCGCGCCCTCTCGCGCACCGAAGGCAAGGGCTACGAAGTCCAGGATGGCGACGTGCTGCACGTGCTCTTCAACGTCTAGTCGGTGCCCCACGCTACCCCCTAACACCCCGCAACCTGCGAGCGCGCCGCGAGGTCGCCGCACTCGCGTATCCTCACACTATGGACAGCGCCGCCGAGATCGCCCGCGCCCTCCTCACCGCTGCCCGCGATGGGCCGCCCGTCGCGGCCTGCACCGTGATGGCCGCGAGCAGCGGGATAGACATCCCGTTGGGCGCCAAGCTGCTCGTGTACGCCGACCGCACGCTCGGCGCGCTCGACGGCGGCGCGCTGCAGGCCGCAGTGCAAGCCTTCGCGCAGGCAGCGATTCCGCGCCACCTCGTCCAGACCTGCGTCTTCACGCCCGACGGCGCGCTGATCGAGGGGCGCCGCGCGATCGAGGCGGCACCAGCCGTCGTCGAGATCCTGGTCGAAGTGATCGAGCCGGCGGCGACGCTGCTGGTGGTCGGCGGGGGACACGTCGGGCTGGCGGTCGGCCAACTGGGCGCCATGCTGGGCATGGAGGTCGCCATCCTCGACGACCGCGAAGACTACGCCAACCCGGAGCGCTTTCCCTACGCGGCGGACGTGATCTGCGGCGACTTCGGCGAGGAACTCGGGCGCTTCCCGATCAGCGCCAACACCTACATCGTGCTCGTGTCGCGCGGACACAAGGTCGACGAACTGGCGCTGCGCACAGTCGCTGAGCGCGGCGCGGGCTACCTGGGCATGATCGGCTCCAAGCGGCGCACCCGCACCGTGCTGCAGCACCTGGCCGAGGAAGGCGTCGACCGCGATGCGCTCGACCGCGTCTTCACCCCCATCGGCCTCGACATCGGCGCAGAGACGCCCGAGGAGATTGCGGTGTCCGTGCTGGGCGAGATCATCCTGGTGCGGCGCGGCGGCGGCGCCCAGCCAATGTCCGAACATGGTCGCCAGATCGCCGACGCATGACGTACAACGCACGCCCTGATCAGCCAGCGGCCCCGCAAGCATTCAGGCCGCTAAGCTGATCACCAGGAAGAGAGCAGACCATGCCGCACGACGAGGTCTATGAGGCGATGTCCAACGCCTTCGAGTCGGGCGCGCCGATCGCCTTGGCGACGATCGCGCAGACGCTCGGGTCGACGCCGCGCAAGACCGGCGCGAAGATGCTCGTCCGCCCAGACGGCAGCTTCGTCGGCACGATCGGCGGCGGCTGTGGGGAGGCTGAGGTCTGGCAGGAAGCGATGGACGCGCTCGACGATGGAGGCCCGCGCATGGTCACCGTCGATCTGACCGAACCGGTCGACGGTGAGGACAAGATCTGCGGCGGCGTGATGCGCATCTTCGTCGAACGGCTCACGCCCTGAGCGTGGGCAGCGGCAGTTGACGTTACCCGGTCGCTGAAGCCAAGTCGCTGAAGCACTGGTAAGCTAAACGAGCGCTGCCTGTACCGGGCCCGCCGACACTGCCGCGCTGCGCCTCGTTGCGCTTTGTTGCCCTGGTCAGCGGGAAGTCCGAGGTAGACGCGCCGCACCCACCGAGCGGCGCGCGCTGAACGCCGGTGGCGCAGCAGGAGTTCGGTATGGCACTGATTGGATTCGGACCTATCGAGGCGGTTGTGGTCGTCGTCGTCGTGCTGGTCGTCTTCGGCGCGGGACGCCTGGCTGGCGTCGGCAAGGCGCTCGGTACCGGCCTGCGCGAGTTCCGCGAGGAAGCGCGCACACCCAATTCGGAAGAAGACGACATCGTCGACGCCGGCGAGGTCGGCGCCAGCCCCTCCGCGTCCGACCAGGACAAGCCGTCCGCGTCCTGAGCTGACCACACGGCGCTTCATTGGCACGGCTTCGCGCGGTCGCACTCGACCTCTGGGGCACGCTGATCCGTGACGCCCCTGGCGGCGGGCGACGCCGGATGCGTCGCCGCGAAACCCATCTCACGGCCGCCTACGAGCGAGCCGGCGCAGGTGACGGGGCAGCCGCTGCGGTTCCCGTTGCGATCCGCGCCGCCATCGACGCGCTGGTTCTGGCGCACCAGTCCAACGTTGACCTCTCCGGCGGCGACCGCCTCAACGCCATCCGACGGTCGATGCAAGCTCAGTGCCCCGAGACAGTGGAAGACGACGCGCTCCTGGCCGCACTGGAGTTCGCCGTCTGCGGGAGCGCGAGCTGGGAACCGCCGGACATCATCGCGGGCGCTGAACGCGAGCTGCAGACGCTCAAGCAGCGCGGACTCACGCTGGCGGTAGTATCCAACACCGGCCTCGCCCCAGGGCGCTACGTCGAACGCGCCTTGCGCGCTCGGGGGCTCGGTCGCTGGATCGACCACTGGATCTGGTCCGACGACGTGTTGAGCTGGAAACCAGGCCAGGCGATCTTCACGGCCGCGCTCGACGCGCTTGGGGTCGACGCCGACGAGGCCGCCTTCGTCGGCGACACGCCCGAGGCTGACATCCTTGGCGCTCAGACCGCAGGCTTCGCCGCCGCGATCCATGTGGGCGACAAGAGCGATCCCGCGATTCAGCCCACCTGCTCGCTGCCCTCCATCGACGGTCTCAGCGCCGCGCTCACCATGAGCCTTGCCTGAGCCTTGCGCCCACCTGTGCGCGCCCCGCTAGAGCGGCTTCACGTGTACAGACTGTGGCAGCGGACGTAGTCCAGGACCGCCTGCGGCACATCGCCACTGACATCCAACCCCTGACGGATGCGGGTTCGAATGTCCGAGGCAGAGAGATCGATCGGCGACATCGACACCCAGTCGAGCCAGCGGCCCAGACCTGGGACCAGGCGATCGAGGTGGCGGCGATCCAGCTCGGCGCCAGGGCGGACGGCGGCGGCGATCCGCGCGCAGGTCAGAATCTCGCCCGCCTGACGCCAGCGCGGCAGATCGAGCACGGCGTCCGCGCCCATGATCCACCAGAGCTGCTGAGCGCCGCGATCGCGCAGCTCGCGCACCGTATCGAGCGTGTAGGTGGGCCCAGCGCGGCGGACCTCCAGGTCTGATACCTCCAGCCCGCCACGCCGCTCGGACACGGCTGCAACGGTCATCGCCAGGCGGTGCTGCGCCGCAGTGACCTGGCGACCGCGCTTGCGCCAGGGATCGCCGGCGGGAATCAACACCAGGCGGTCCAGTTCCAACGCCTGCGCGGCGGTGTCAGCGAGATGTAGGTGCGCGCGGTGCAACGGGTCGAACGTGCCTCCCAGCGCGCCAACCCGCTCGCTGGCGCTAAACACCAGCGACGACAACGCCAGGCCTGTCACTAGCGCTCCCACTCCCAGCGGATGCGCGCGGCGCCGATGCGGACCGCGTCGCCGGGCACGCAGCCGGCGCGGCGCAGGGCGGCCGCGACTCCTCGCCTGTCCAACCAGCGGTAGGTTTCCGCCAGCGACTCGGCATCGTCGATTTCCATCATGGCCACGAACCGCTCGACCGACGCTCCGCTGACCTGGAACAGGCCTGCGGCCAGCTCCTCCACTTCGAACCGGCGGGCGTCCTGGCGGGGGCGGACGACCGGCGCAGCCGGCTCGGCCCGTGCTGGTCGCGGCTCCTGCTCGCGCAGCTCGGCCAACAGCGAGGCGCACGTCGCGACGACCGCGCCGGTTCCCTCGCCGGTCGCGGCTGAACAAAAGAGCGGGGGCGACTCCAGATCTCCGAACAGCGAGGCGATCTCAGCGCGCAGCACATCGACCTCCTCGAGGTCGGCCTTGTTGATCACGACCACCTGTGGGCGCGCCGCGAGCTCGTCTGAGTACCCGGCGAGCTCACGGTCAACCACCGCCTTGGCCGCGACCGGGTCATCGACCGCGCCGTCAATCAGGTGCACCAGCAGCCGCGTCCGCGCGGTATGGCGGAGGAAATCGTGGCCAAGCCCCGCTCCGCTGGACGCGCCGGCAATCAGTCCCGGCAGATCGGCCATGACAAACTCGTCCCAGCCGACCGAGACAACGCCAAGTTGCGGCTCCAGTGTCGTAAATGGGTAGTCGGCGACGCGCGACTGCGCCGCCGACAGCCGCCGTAGCAGCGACGACTTGCCAGCGTTGGGCAGCCCCACGATGCCGACATCAGCGAGCACGCGGAGCTCGAAGCGGAGCCGTCGGCGCTCTCCCGCTTCCCCGCGCTGCGCGACGCGCGGCGCCTGGTTGGTCGCACTGCGGAAGTACATGTTCCCCTGACCGCCCCGCCCGCCCCAGGCGACGACCAGCGACTGACCGTCCACTGTGAGGTCACCGAGCGGTTCGGCTGGTGCGCCGCGCTGGCGCGCCGCCTGAGAGACCACCGTGCCGACGGGTAGCTCCAGCAGCAGCGACGCGCCAGCGCGGCCTCGTTTCTGGTTCGTCCCACCGTTGCTGCCCGACTCCGCTCGGAAGCGTCGCTGCCGCCTGTATCGCCGCAGCGTATTGAGCTGGCTGTTGGCCACCACAACGACGTCCCCGCCGCGCCCACCGCGCCCACCGTCGGGCCCGCCGCGCGGCACAAACTTCTCGCGACGAAACGACACCGCGCCGCCGCCGCCGCCGCCGCCTTCCACCTCGATCTCCACTGAATCGATCATGCTGCGAGTGTATCCACAGTGTGCGCACTTCCTTCGAACAAGGTGCTGATAGTGGGTTAAGCCTTAATATCTGTTGTTGTCGCTGTTTGTCTTGGGGAGATGGGGAGAGCAGCGCGCGGAACAGCTGTGGCCGCGCACTGCGGGCCAGCAGGCTGTGGAGCGACAGTGGAAGAGGCCGCCGATCTGCTGGACATACTGTGGATGCCGCGTGGGGAACACTAGGACATCCGTTGGGGCGCATGGGGAGCGTTGGGAGAGTAGCGCGTACGCCGTCGAGCAGCTGGCAGCCGCTCAGGGAACCTGCAGGCGGGAGCGCACTTCGGCAATGGTCCGTGTGAACCAGGCGCCTTCGGGCGCGCGACCGCCGGCCTCGAGTCCCTTACGCACGGCGTCGCGGCCGTTGATCACTGTGGAGTGATCGCGGCCGTCGAGCAGCTGGCCGATCTCTTGCAGCTTCATGTCCGTGTGTTGGTCCAGCTCGTGCATCAGCACGTGGCGGGCGCGGGACGTGCGCGCGTCGCGCCGCCGACCGCGCAGCATCTCCGGTGAGATGCCAGTCACGGCCGCCACCACCACCATGACTTGCTGCGCCGTCGGGCGTTGGCGAGCATCCGTTTTCGGGCGGTGCTCAGCCAGCACGCGGCGGGCGAGATGCTCGTCAACAGGCACGCCGTCCAGCTTGGCGTGCAGGCGCACCGTTCGCCAGGCGCCCAGGAGCGAGCGCACATTCCCGTCGGCCCGCTCAACGATGGCTCGGGCCGTGTCGTCGTCGAGCTGGACGCCATCATCACGGCTGGCGCGAGTCAGGATCGCCAGGCACAGCACGGCGTCGGGGTCTTCGATCTTGCAGACGAACCCGCTTTGGAACCGCGTCACCAGCCGCTCGGCCATGCTGGCCAGCAAGCGTGGATGCACGTCGGAAGCGAGGACGATCTGTCCGCCGCGGCGGTGTACGGCGTTGAAGAGGTTGAAGAACTCGTCCTGCGTACCGGTCTTGTCGCCCAGTTTCTGGATGTCGTCGACGATCAGGACATCGGAGGACTCGTAGCGCTCCTGGAACTTGGCTCGTCCGCCATCCACGACGCTCGCGACGAACTCACGGACGTAGCGTTCCGCATCGATGTAGGCGGTGCTGTGCTGGTCCTGGGTGCGGTGCGCGACGGCCTCCAGCAGGTGCGTCTTTCCCTGACCAGAGGCGGCGTAGATGAAGAGCGGGTTGAAGTCACGGTCCTGGAAGTTGGCGGCGCTTTCCGCTGCTGCTGCGGCGATCGCGTTCGCGTTGCCGACGATAAAGCGCTCGAAGGTGTGGTTGGGGTTCAGGCTGGGGCGGGTTCGCCTCGCCCGCTGCTCCGCTGGGGTCTCCTCGCGCTCGCCGCGCTGAGACGGATGCAGTTGCGGGTGCGGCCCGTCCGCAGAGGTCGCCGAGCGCCCGGACGGGGTGGTCTCCGGGCGAGGGGCGACGCGCAGTTCGATCTCCATCGGCCGCCCAGCCTCGCTGCGCACGGCATGCCCGATGTGTGTGTAGTAATTCGCGCGCAAGGTCTGTGCGTTGATCGGTTGCGGCACGCCGATGTGCAGGACACCGCCCCGCACCTCGATCGCGTGGGTGTCGGCGAAGTAGGTCTGGAACGTCTGGCGGTCAACAGCATCGCGCAGTCGCTCAAGCGCCCGCCGCCAAATCGCGGCATGGTCGGGTCGCTGGGCTTCGTAGCGTGCGTGCTGCGGGTCCACCATACCGTTCTTGCTTCCCGTGCTGCTCGGGGCCCTCTCGGCGTGCGCCCGACCAAACCTCAGCACGGTGGCCGCCCAGCAGCAGGGACGCAGCGGAGCGGCAACCGCTACCAGATAGGAGACTAGCCTCTGCTGCGGCTCTCGACAAGGCAGCCAGCGCAGACCTAACATGCTATGGCGAGAGGAATGTGGGCAATGTTGATTGCGATCGATATCGGCAATACCACGCTGCAGATCGGCGTCTTCAACGACCGCAAGATTGTGCACACATGGCGACTCGCAACCCAGCACGATCGCCTCGCGGACGAGTACGGCATCTTCGTCGCCTCGCTGCTGCGCTACGAAGGCATCCAGATCGACCGTGTCGACGGGGCGATCATTTCCTCAGTCGTGCCGGCCCTGGCGCCGGTGTTCCAGGACGTCTGCCGCCGCTTCCTCCGCCTCGAGCCGCTGCTCGTCTCACAGCACATGCGCAAGCCAGTCCGTGTGGCGATCGAGCACACCGAGGAGCTGGGCGCCGACCGCATCGTCGACGCCGTCGCCGCTGTCTCGCGGCACGGGCCGCCGCCGCTGATCGTGGTCGACTTCGGCACCGCCACTGTGTTCGACGCGATCAACGAGCAGGGCGTCTACATCGGCGGCGCGATCTCGCCTGGGATCGGTATCTCGACCGACGCGCTCTTCGACCGCGCCAGCCGCCTGGCGCGGATCGACCTCGACCGACCGCCGTCGGCGATCGGCACACGGACCGAGACCGCGCTGCAAAGTGGCATCCTGTTCGGCTACGTCGGGCTGGTGGAAGGCATCATCGCCCGCTTCCGCACAGAGCTGGGGAGCGCCAAGGTGGTCGCCACTGGCGGCTGGGCGCCGCGGATCGCAGAGGAAACCAGCGTGCTCGACGTGGTCGACGAAGATCTGATCCTGTGGGGGCTGCGCGAGCTCTACTACTACAACGCCGAAGGTACGCCGTGAGCGCCGCGGATACTGTCCCAGCGCCGCAGCCGCTCCGCGGCCGACGGATCACGCTCGGCGTGACCGGCTCGATCTCCGCCTACAAAAGTGTTGAGGCAGCGCGCCGACTCGAGGACGCGGGCGCCGTCGTCGATATCGCCCTGACCCCGTCAGCGGCGCGCTTCATCCCGCCGCTCACGTTCCGCTCGCTCGTGCATGGCGAGGTCGCGGCCGACCTCTGGGACGCGGCGGCTCCGGCTGAACAGCATGTCGCGATGGGGCGGCGCGCCGACGCGATGCTGATCGCGCCCGCCTCCGCCACGACGATCGCCAAGCTGGCGCACGGTATCGGCGACAACCCCGTCACGCTCACCGCCCTCGCGACCGCCGCGCCGCTGGTCGTCGCGCCAGCGATGGACTCGGTCATGTTCGCACAGCCGTCGGTGCAGGCGAACCTCGAGCTGCTCAAGGCGCGCGGCGTCTTTATCGTTGGTCCAGCCCTGGGACGCCTCGCTTCGGGCGGGCACGGGTTGGGACGCCTCGTCGAGCCGGTCGAGCTCGCCGCTGCAGTGCGTTCAGCGATCGGCCGCACGGTCGGCGCCTTGCGTGGCCGCCACATCATCGTCACAGCCGGCGGCACCCGCGAGCCGATCGACCCAGTCCGCTACGTCGGCAACCACTCGTCGGGCAAGATGGGGTTCGCCGTCGCCGAGGCGTCGCGCGACCAAGGCGCGGCCGTCACGCTGGTCACAACCCAGCCGCCGCCCGACGGACGGTACGGCATCGTTGTGCGCTCGGTGTCGACGGCGTTGGAGATGCAGGCGGAGATTCAGCAAGCCGCGCGCGGCGCGCACGCGCTCGTCATGGCGGCAGCCGTCGCCGACTACCGTCCAGCCCAGGCTGCCGAGGCGAAGCTCAAGAAACGGGATGCCGCTGCCGGCGGCCTGGCGCTTGAGCTGGTCGAGAACCCCGACGTGGTCGCCTCGATCGACGCGCCGCACCTGGTCAAGATCGGGTTCGCCGCCGAGACCGAAGACCTGCTCGCCAACGCGCAGGCCAAGATCGCCCGCAAGGGTCTCGCCTTCATCGTCGCCAACGACGTAACGCAGGCCGATGCCGGCTTTCAGGTCGACACCAACCGAGTGGTATTGCTTGACGCCGACGGCCAGGCGGAGCGCCTCCCGCTGCTGCACAAGTACGACGTCGCCGCCGCCATCCTCGAACGCCTCCAGTCCCACCCGAGCTGGCCGGCCTCTTCCTAACCCTCCCTCTGCGCTCCGCGTCGGCCGGCTATCTCAGTGCTGGCTACCTCAGCTTGACAGCCGTGCCGTACATGTAGATTTCGGCCATGTTTTGGCCGATGTCGGAGCTCGCCATGCGGGTGGCGACGATGGCATCGGCGCCGAGCGCCTCGGCGTCGGCGACCAAGTCGTGCAGCACCTGCTCACGAGTCTCCTGCATCAGCCGCTTGTACGCGTGAATCTCGCCCCCGAACAGACTTTTGACCCCCGCCAGGATGTCGCGCCCGACGTTGCGCGCGCGCACGGAGTTGGCCGAGACCAAGCCGCAGACCTCGGCGATCTCGCGGTTGGGAACCTCGGGGGTGGTCACGATCAGCATCGGGCGCTCCATTCATAGCGGGCACAGCGGGCACAGCGGGCACAGTGGAAGTCGGACGTCTACGCAGGCTACCAACCGCTTGTCTCAGTCGGGCGCTCGCCGCTGGAGCCAGCAGCCAGGCCGCTGCGCACAGCGCGATCCCGGCGACCGCGTCCAGCGTCCAGTGGTTCGCCGTCGCGACCACCGCCCAGCACTGCGAGAGCGGAATCGCGAGCGCCAGCGCGCGCGTCGACCAGCGCGTCGATGTCTGCCACAGCGCGATCCCGGCCAACAACGCCCAGCCGACATGCAGCGACGGGAGCGCCGCATAGGGGTTCACGAACAGCCCAACCTCCTGCGCCTGATACGCCGGCGCCGAGTGCGCCGCGAGCGTATCGATGTAGCCCAACTCGGGCATCAGCCGCGGCGGCGCGGTCGGCAGCAGTAGATAGCAGACCATGCTCGCCGCGGCCGAGAGCAGCAGTGCACTGCGCAAGCGCCGCCAGAGCGGCCACTGGGCATGCCACAGGTAGAGCGCCGCCACAACCAGCAGCGGCATGTGCCCCCAGAAATAGACGCCGTTGGCGAAGTCGATCAGTGCCTCAGAGCCGAGGATCGACTCCTGAATAGCCAGCTCCCAATCGAGCCGCAAGCGCTGCTCGAGCGCGAGAATGTCGCGGGCGCGCTGAAACGCCTCAGCGGCGCGATCGGAGACCGCGCCGCGCACGAGGTAATAGACCAGCGCCGCCGCCGCAACGGCGCAGAGCTCCTGAACAAATGGCCGCCAGCGAGTCACATCCGCACGGTATTGCAGGCCGCGGTCGTTAGCATGGACTTGGCCGCCCCAGCTCAGCACCCCGCTGCTATCCACCACAGCTGCTCCTCACCGCACTACTGAGCGACGTACTGATCAGGAAGGACGCACATGGACATCACCGCTAGCGGACAGCCCGCGCTCGAGGCTGACGCCGACCACCTGCTCATCTTCGCGACCCGGGATGACGACATGCTCGAAGGTGGCGCGCTGCGCCAGCTGAACGACGCGCTCGATGGCGGCCTCGCGCCGCTCGTCGCGTCGGGCGAACTCTCGGGCGCAGTCGCGGAGAGCGTGGTCGTGCACTCGTTCGGCCGCACGTCGGCGCCGCGCATCGTGATCGCGGGGCTCGGCCCAGCCGCGAAGCTGGGGTTGGATGAGATTCGTCATGCCGCCGCTACAGGCGCACGCCGCGCCAGGTCCCTCGCCTCCGGCTCCCTCGCGGTCGCCGTGGACGGCGAAGCGTGCGGCTTCACGACCGAGCAGATCGCGGGCGCGATCACCGAAGGCCTGACGCTCGGCCTCTATCGCTTCGACCGACACCAGACGCCAAGCAAGCAGCCGAACGTGCTCGAGCGCGCCACGTTGCACTCCGAGCACACTGCCGCAGTCGAGGCCGGTATCGCTGAGGGGCGCTCGCTCGCCGGCGCCGCCAACTTCGCCCGCGACCTCGCCAACGAACCGTCCAACCTGCTGACGCCGACCGAGCTCGCCAACCGCGCCGAGGCCTGGGCCGGTGAACACGGCGTTGAGATCGAAGTGATGGACGAAGCTGCCGCCGCGGAGCTGGGGATGGGCTCCTTTCTCGGCGTGGCGCGCGGATCACACCAGCCGGCGAAGTTCCTGATCCTGCGGCATCGCGGTGGCGGCGGTGAGTCCGGCCTGGGCTACTGCGGCAAGGGCATCACCTTCGACACCGGCGGCATCTCGATCAAGCCCGCCGCCAACATGGAGGCGATGAAGCAGGACATGTCGGGCGCGGCCGCGGTGGTCGCCGCGATGGGCGCAATCGCCGACCTCGAGTTGCCGCTCAACGTCACCGCGCTCGCCCCCTGCACTGAGAACATGCCCGGCGGCAACGCGATCAAGCCAGGCGATCTGTTGACAGCCATGAACGGCGCCACGATCGAGGTGATCAACACCGACGCCGAGGGTCGCCTCGTGCTCGCCGACGCACTTTCGTATGCCAACCACCTGGGACTGTCGCCGCTGATCGACGTAGCCACTCTGACCGGCGCCTGTGCGGTCGCGCTGGGCGACGTCGCCACCGGCGTGATGGCCAACGACGACGATCTGGCGGCTGAGGTGATCGCAGCCGGCAAGCGAGCCGGAGAAAAATTCTGGCAGCTGCCGATGTTCCCCGAGTACGACGAGCAGATCCGCAGCCAGGTCGCCGATGTGAAGAACACAGGTGGCCGCCTCGCGGGCGCCATCACTGCGGCCAAGTTCCTCGCCCGCTTCGCCGGTGACACGCCCTGGGCGCATCTCGACATGGCCGGCACCGACGACGCGTCGAAGACGCGCGGCACGCAGGTCAAAGGCGCGAGCGGCGTACCGGTGCGCTCGCTAGTGCGCTTCGCCGCCGCGCGAGCCGCTACCTCTACCTAGTCCGACTCCACGAATGCAGAAAGGAACCATCACATGTCCGACTTTGAACGCCTGACCGATCTGCCCGAAGCGGAAGAGCGCGCCCTGCGCGACAAATACCGCGCCGAGATGACCGAACTCGCCGATCAATTCTGCGAGGAACGCGGCTACATCTTGACGAACGCCGACCAGACGATTGAAGACTTCGTCGGTATGCGTCTGCGCTTCGGCAAGTTCTACTGTCCCTGCCAGCCAGCCAACAACGACGACACGATCTGCGTCTGCGAGCCAGTACTCAACGGCCTGGTCGACTTCGAGGGCACATGCTTTTGCAACTTCTTCACCCTGCCCGAGGGTAAGAAGCCAATCAAAGAAGAGATCCAGATCGATTTGTAGACACGTAGGATGTGCACCGTAAGGAGTGCGGTCATGGTGACCAAACAAGCAGTGCCACAGCCTATGCCGCTCCCGCAGGACGTCCCTCCTGAGGAGCTGGAAGGCCGCAGCCTCCACTACGCGGCTATCCCCCTAATCGAACATCTGTCGGCTAAAGAAAACAACGTTGACGACATCACTATACAAGCACTAGTGTTCAACTTACAGAACCTGATGCGTTTGTACGATCGACATATCTTCACTACGCCGCTTCGCAATGGTTCAATCGAGTTCAATCGAGTTATCACCAGTGGAGACTGGGAGAATGGGCAATGGCGATTGGCTTGGACGGTCCGTGACGCTTCAGCCGAATAAACTACCGGCGGACGGCGTCGTCGACGCGGCGGCGGGAGGAATACAACCTAGGAGTCTCCGCAACCGCGTGACTAGCGGAGTGTCCGGGTACGTATCCCGAGCTTTTCGCTGGACCTGGCGCGAAATCATCCTCGTCGTATTCGCTGCGTTCATCGCCGGACTCGGCGCAGGCGCTGCGCAGGCGCTCGTTTCATGGGCCCTGAATTAACATCGCGAGCGCGTGACTCCTATTAGTTTCGATCTGGCATCCGCGTAGATTGCGCGCGAGGGGTTTTCCATGAAACGCATGAAGCGCACGATCGACATTCGCTCGATCATCAATCCAGAGTTCCGCCGCGTCATCTGGATGACCGGCGCTACGATGGGCTGGATGCTCATTCCTGTCTACGCGTTCACCTCGCCCGATTGGGCCGATCTGATCATGTTCTTTACTCCAGGAATGCTGGCTTCATTTGCGAGCTGGCAAGCTTTTCGAAAGACGAGCCTAAGCGATAGTGGTGGTTGCTCTCAGCCCGGGTGCCAGGCAGGGCGCCCTCGGCGCTCAGTTTCGTAGAGAGAGGACTTGAAATGTTGAAGGCGTTCATTCCTCCGTTTACTATGGATATTCTACTCGTCGCAAACAGACGCATAATACTTAAGTATTATGCGTCTGTTTGCGACGCTTGTTTACTGCGCCTGTCTCGTGCGCGCTGACTGACGCTGCTCAGCGTGGGCTGATGGGGCGGGGTGGCGGATCACCCGGAGCGCTGTTCGCCGTCAGACCGGCTGCGACGCCGGCATCGATCAACTCTTGAATCTCGGCGTCCGAGAAGTCGAGCGTCTCCTGCAGGATCTCGACGGTGTGTTCACCTATACGTGGGGCTGGGCGCAGACATTGCGCTGGACGGCGGTGCAGACGCCAGGGAAAGCCCTGATACTGCCGTACCCCCGTATCGGGATGCGTCAGGTACAGCCACCAGCCACGCGCGGCGAGCTGCGGGTCGCGCTGATGGCTGAATATCGAATGCACCGCCCCAGCCGGCACGCCGAGCGACTGCAGGTGGCACTGCAGCGTCTGGGCATTCCAGGAGCGCGTCCACTCGCTGAGCGCTGATTCCAGCGCCGCTTCGTCCATTCGCCGACCGTCCAGTGTGCGCCACTGAGGCCGATCAATCCCCGCCGCCGTCGCCAGCCGTCGCCAGGCGGCATCGTCAGGGACCGAGATGGCGATCCACTCGTCCAAGCCGTCGACCGCGTCGGCGCAGCGGAAACACTCGCGCGGGACGCGATTCGAGTGGCGGTTGCCGTTGCGCGGCGGCGCCGCCATGCCCGCGGAAGCGGCGAGCAGATATTCGTCGATGTATCCCACGGCGGACTCGAACATCGAGCCCTCTACATGAACGGCGGAGCGCTGGGTTTGGGCGTGCAGCGCCGCTGCGAGCGCCGCCGCCGCCATCTGCGCGCCCACGATCGGGTCAGCCTGCATCATCCCGAGCAACAGCGGTCCCTCGTCGCGGTAGCCACAGAGCAGATCCCAGCCGGCATTGCCCTCGGTCGTGCCGCCGTTGGCGCGAAAGTTGTCGTAGGGCCCGCCTGTGCCGAATCCCGAAAACGAGACCAGCGCGATGTGCGGGTTGGCCTCGCGCATGTGGTCGTGCGTCAGCCGCAGATTCTGCAGCACGCGCGGACGGAAGTTCTCCAGCACGACGTCGGCGCGGGCAATCAGCCGTAGTGCGATGTCGCGCCCCGCGTCGCTGTCCAGCGCCAGCGAGATCGTGCGCTTGCCGCGATTGGCCATATTGAAGTTCGCGCGTACGTTGAGCGGATGCGCGCCGGGCGACGCCACGCGTGTCGGGCCACCGGCGTCGTAGCGCCAGAGGTCTGGCCGCTTCGGACCCTCGACCTTGACGACTTCCGCCCCCAGGTCGTTCAGCAACTCTGATGCATACGGGCCGAGCCACGCGTGGGTGAAATCAACGACGCGCAGACCGTCGAGCGGTCCTGTGGATCCGGACGGCGGAGTTCGGCGGGCAAAGCGCTCGGCGCGCTCGGTCGCGTTGGGCCGCTCGCTGACGCGCAGCGCCCGCCCTGCGCCTGTGAGTCCGCTCTCCTTGGTGCTGTGTCGCTCGAAGAAGCCCATCGCGTTGAGCTGCGGATCGTCTAACAGCTGCTGCGCCGAGCGATGCATCGCCATCACGCAGCCCAGCTCGGACAGCCGCGTCCAGATCGTCTGCGCGTCGTGTGACTGCACGATTGGACGCATATATTCCAGCGACAGCTCGCGCTCGGCGAAGCGGGCGTCGCCGGCCAGCAGGTCGTCGGGCGGCGGCTCGCAGCCGAAGGCGATCGGCGCGTTGCGTAGCGTCTCCTTGGACCACGCCGATAGCGTGATGTAGCCGTCGGTGGTGCGCATCACCTCCGCCCAACCCTCCGGCCCGCCAACGCGCGGCGCCACGACGCCCGAATATTCCGATCGCAGCGACATGATCAGCGTCGAGACCGCTTCCTGCGACGACAGTTCGATCCACTCGCCATGGCCGGAGTGGAGTCGTTCGAGCAACGCCGCGAGCGCCGCCACTGCACCCAACACACCGACCGCGCGAGGGATGATCGCCGCCGCCGCCGCCAACGGCTCGCGCCCGGCGATGCCATTCGTCCCTGCGAACCCAGCCAGCGCCTGGACGATCAGGTCGTCAGCGTCGTAGTCCGCATACGGCCCAGTCGTGCCGAACGGCGAGCAGTGGACGACGACCAGCTGAGCATGCTGTTCCGCAAGGTCATCCAAATCGGACAATGGGGCATCGGTGATGAGTACGTCTGCATCGATGAGCGCGCTGCGCCAGTCCGCCTGCCGGTCGGCGGCTGCAACGCGTTTGCCGGCATGCAGCGACTCGCGCAGCAGCGAGACTGTGTCTGTGTCGCGCTGCAGCAGGGGCGCAGCCGAGCGCAACAGTGAGTCTTCAGCCTCAATGACGGTGACATCTGCGCCCCAGCGAGCAAACTCGCGCCCGCAGGCCGCCGCCGTCGCGTCGCGGCTGTACTCGATGACGCGGAGCCCCTGGAGCAAATCTCCTACAGCCACATCTCCCATAGTCACCGGGTCATGTTACGCATGAAACTGGGCGTCGTCCCTCGCGACAGGGTTCGCGGTCAGGGCGCAGACCAGCCCGCCGGGCCGGCTACGGCTTGCCGAAGTTGCCAGGCTTCTGCAGCTTGGCGAGCGCTTGGGCGACGGGCGAGAGCTGGCGCTTGTTCGGCATCATGCGCGGATCGGCCTCACCGAAGCGAGCCCCGACCGAGTACGTCATGAAGCTCGCGTTGATGTGCGTCGTGAACCCTTGTCCGTCCTGCATGTTGTTGATCGAGTGCTTGATCTGGCGCAGCGACATCGGCGTGCGTTCGGCGACCTCGTTGGCGTACTCCAGCGTCTTCCGCTCCAGCGCCTCGGCTGGGTAGACCTGGTTGACGAAGCCCAGCTGCATCGCTTCGCCGGCCGGGACGAAGCGGTTCTGGAACAGGATCTCCTTCGCCTTGCGGACGCCCACGTCCCATGGCGCCGAGAAGTACTGCGTGTGCGAAGGCAGGAAGAGCGCGTCGTCGGACGCGAAGATCAGATCCATCGAGGCGGCCACCATCCAGCCGCCGAAGATGCACTTACCCTGCACCATCGCGATCGTCGGCTTGGGACAGTTGCGCCAACGCATCGTATTGCCGATTCTGGTGTCGCGCTGGCGGTCGAAGACGCTGACGAAGTCGTCAGACCACCCCCGGATCTCACGGTCGGCCAGCTCAGGCGGTGAACCCAGATCGTGCCCCGCCGAGAAATCCGGCCCCTGGCCCGAGAGCACAATCACGCGACACTCGGGGTCATCCGCAGCCTCCTGGAAGGCGCGGTCGATCTCCTCCAGCAGCACCCGCGACTGCGCGTTGCGATACTCGGGCCGATTCATGATCACCCGCGCCACTGGCCCAGGCTCGTAGATCACTTCGTAGTAGGTCACGCTCAGCTCCTCACCGTCAGTTTGAGGCTAGCAGCGACGCGACGCCTGCGGAGCCGGTACCCTCAGCGCAATCGCCCGTACAGGAACTCACCGAGAAAGGGCTCCGTATGGCCTTCGAATATACAGACGTCGACTTGCCGATCCGTCCCAAGACGATCGCCGCGCAGCGCGACAGCTGGGAGCGGATCGCGCGTCCCGGTCGCTGGTGGACGGGCGCCGAGCGCGTCGAGATCGTCCGTGTCCAGCGCGCTGCCCGCGATTTCCTACCCGCCACGAGCGGGCGGCTGCCCGAGGCCGCAGTCTTCGCCATCCAGAAGCTGGTCGTCGACAACGCCAATCTCGACCGCGACTTTTACGACGCAACCATCGCGGCTGATGGCATGTCGGAAGATCGCTACGTCGAGCTGGTTGCGGTTGTGGTGCACACGCTCTCGATCGACGAATTTCACCGCGCGCTGGGTCTGCCGCTGGAGCCGTTGCCGCAGCCGATTGACGGCGCGCCCATGCAGCAACGCCCACTCCAGGCGCAACAGCGCGACTCCTGGCCGCCGATCGTCCCGCGCAGCGGGCTGCCGACCACAGACCAGGCGTACTACGGCCCCTGGGAGTGGGGCGCGAACGTGATCTCCGCGCTCTCGCTGATCCCCGAGAACGTCGGCTGGCTACACGATCTCTCGGAGGGCCATTACCTCTCCTTCGCGGAGATGCGGATGCCCGACCCGCTGCGCTCGCTCTCTCGCTCGCAGATCGAGCTGATCGCGGCGCGGGTCTCGGTGCTGAACGAGTGCTTCTATTGAACGACCTCGCATGTGCGGATGCTCCGTGAGAGCAGCCAACGCAATGGGACACTCGAGAGTCTGAACCTGCACGGCGCGGTCGACGACTCCGACAGTGGCGTTTCGCAGCACAGTTTGCTGATCGCCTTCACCGAGGCTGCCGTGCGCCAGACCGACGCGCTGTCCGCGCTGCGCAAGCGCATTACCTCGGAGCTCGGTCGGCAGGAACTGGTCGACGCCGCCGGTGTCGTCGCCAACTTCCAGCGCATGGTCCGCATCGCCGACGGCTGCGGCATCCCGCTCGACGACTTCACCAAAGACGCCAGCGCCGACTGGCGTGAGGACCTCGGCCTGCACCAGTTCGCATCCGCCGCCAATACGGCATGACGCTTGGAGTTTGCACATGACCACAGACATAACCACGATCGCCGCCCCCTTTGCCTACACCGAATCTGCATGGCCTATTCCGCCGCGTATTCGCGACGCGCACATCCGCAGCTGGGAACGGTTGGCGGCGCCCGGTGAGTGGTGGAGCGGAGCCGAGCGAGTGAGCATCGCGGTCGAAACCCGCCGCGCCGCCGCGCTACTCGACGGCCAGGCCCATCACGTCGCCGATCCCGACGCTGGCCTCGCAGATCTTCCTGAGGCCGCGATCTTTGCGATCCACAAACTAATCGGCGATCTGCCCAACGTCAGCAGTGAGTGGTATCAGGAGCTGATCGACGCCGAGGGCATGTCCGACGCTCGCTACATCGAGCTGCTGGGAGTGTTGGTGCACGTCTGGTCCGTGGATGAATTTCACCGGGCGCTGTCGCTGCCACTGGAACCACTCCCCGCTCCGCTCGCCGGCGAACCGACCGCGCACCGTCCCGTAGGCCTCGCCGATCACGGCAGCTGGCCGCCGACGCTGGCCGCTGCCGACCTGGCGCCCTCTGAGTCGGACATCTATGAAGGCATGCCGCGCGCCGCCAACGTGCTCGCGGCCATGAGTCTGCACCCGGACAGCGTGCGCTGGCTCAACGACCTGTTCGAAGCCCACTACTTGAGCTGGCAGGACATGAGCGACTACCAGACGCAGGCGCGGGCGCTCAGTCGGCCCCAGCTGGAGCTGATGGCCTCCCGCGTGTCGGCGCTGAATGAGTGCTTCTATTGAACGGTCTCCCATGTGAACCTGCTCCGTCGGAGCGGCTCCGCAGACGAGTACGAGCTTATGGGCGCGGTCGACAACGAGATCGACAGCGGCGT
This sequence comes from Dehalococcoidia bacterium, assembly GCA_963422755.2. GTDB lineage: Bacteria > Chloroflexota > Dehalococcoidia > Bin125 > Bin125 > Bin125. The sequence goes on along the minus strand of OY730488.1, from coordinate 539,697 downwards.
CCCCGAGGCAGAGGTGCTGTTGCGTTTCTGCGACGCAGCGGTCGGTCGGCACGGCGATCTCGCCGCGCGGCGCACGGCGGTCGCGACAATGCTGGGCCCGCAGGCGACCGTCGACGCCGCAGCCACGATCGCCAACTATCAACGCATGGTCCGCATCGCCGACGGTTGCGGCATTCCGCTCGACGACTTCACCAACCGCACCAGCGTGGATTGGCGAGGCGAACTCGGCCTGCACCAGTTCGCCTCCGCCGCGAACACCAGGTAGCGGTCGGCACAGGCGCGGAGCGCTGGTTATTCGATCGTTCGTAGCAGGCGGGTGATCTCGATTGCTGCCTGGGCAGCCTCCTCGCCCTTATTGCCTGCTGAGCCTCCTGCTCTGGCCATGGCGAGGGCCACGGTGGACGTGGCCAGGACCTCGAAGATGATCGGCACGCCCGTGTCCAGCGCCACGCGGCCGATTCCTTGCATGGCACCGTCGACGACCAGCCGGTAGTGGTCAGTTTCACCTTCGATCACCGCGCCCAGACAGATGACGGCATCGAAGCGGCCGGTGCGGGCGCATTGCTGCGCGGCGATCGGGATCTCGAACGCCCCCGGCGTCCAGTAGATATCGATCAGGTCGGAATCTGCGCCATGCGCTTCGAGGTAATCAACGCAACCGTCGAGCAGGTTGGCGGTGACGAAATCGTTGAAGCGGCTGACCACCACCGCGAAGCGCAGGCCGCTGGCCGGGCCGTGCTCTGGATCGGGATTGGCGGCGCCGTCGTGGATCTTCGGCATGCAGGCTCCGCTAGCCGATCGAGCTGCGTCGGGTCGGCGGGCCATCGCTGGGCGCGCGATCAGCTGTGAGGTCGCCCTCCTCGAGCAAGTGCCCCATTTTCTCCTGCTTCACCGACAGATACCGCACGTTGTGCGGGTTCGCCGTCGCGATCACCGGAACGCGTTCGACGATCTCCAGTCCGTAGCCAGCCAGGCCGTGACGCTTGGACGGATTGTTGGTCATCAGGCGAATGCGCTGGACGCCCAGGTCGCGCAGGATCTGCATCCCGATGCCATAATCACGACGATCGGGGGCGAAGCCGAGTGCGATGTTCGCCTCGACGGTGTCCATCCCCTGATCCTGCAGCGCATAGGCGGCAATCTTGTTGTGCAGGCCGATGCCGCGCCCTTCTTGCGCCATGTACACGATCACGCCGCGCCGCTCCTCAGCGACCCGGCGCATGGCGATCTCAAGCTGTTCGCCGCAATCACAGCGTTGAGAGCTAAAAACATCACCAGTCAGGCACTGTGAATGCACGCGGACCAGCGTCGGCTCGCCCGTCCCGACGTTCCCCATCACGAGTGCGACGTGCTCTTCGGCCTGCTCGGTCGCGTGGCGTCGCGTGCGGTAGCCGAGCAGCCGCCAGGCACCCATGGGCGTGGGTAGCTTGGCTTCGGTCACGCGTTCAACGAGCTGCTCGGTGCGCAGACGGTACTGGATGATCTGCTCCACGGACACGATCTTGAGATTGTGTCGCTTGGAGAAGCGCGTCAGTTCTGGCAGGCGCGCCATTTCACCGTCGCGCTTCATGATCTCGCAGATCACCGCGCCCGGTTGGAGCCCCGCGAGGCGAGAGAGGTCCACCGATGCCTCAGTCTGCCCGGCGCGGACCAGCACGCCCCCGTCGCGGGCGCGCAGCGGAAACATGTGTCCGGGGCTTACCAGATCTTCGGCGGTCGAGTGAGGATCCATCAACACGCGCACGGTGCGTGCGCGATCGGGGGCGGAGATGCCGGTCGTGACCCCGGAACGGGCTTCGACCGAGACTGTGAACGCCGTCCCCAACGGCGCGGTGTTGGCGCCGTGATCGACCATCTGCCGCAGGCCGAGCCGATCGAGTATCTGGCCGTCCATCGCGACGCAGATCAGGCCGCGCCCGTGCGTGGCCATGAAGTTGATCGTGTCGGAGGTGACGAACTGGGCCGGCAGGGCCAGGTCTCCCTCGTTTTCACGATCCTCGTCATCAGTGATGATCAACGGCTCGCCCTTGGCAAACGCTTCAATCGCTTCTTCGACCGTGCAGAAGGGAGTGCTGCGTCGCCGACCGGCCGCGCGCCGCTTCGCTGGTTTGCGTCGGCTGTGGCGCTTCTCGCTGCTGGCGTCCGCCGATCCTGTAACGCTCGCCCGTTCCGCCGATTCCGCCGTGTCGGGAGTGGGGACGGAGGCCTCGTCGGTCATCGCTCTCTCCCTCCGGACGTGCTGGTGCGTGAGGCAAGTCGTTCGTCCAGCAGCTGATCGATCCGCATGGTCAACAGTTCATCCACATAGCGGGCCAGGATGTCGGTTTCAAGATTGACCGTGTCGCCCGGCTGTCGGTCGAGCAGGTTCGTGTGCTGCTGAGTGTACTGAACCAGCGACACCGCAAAGCCCGCCTCGCTCTTGTCGATGATCGTGAGCGAGACGCCGTCGATGCAGACAGGCCCCTTGACGATCATGTGCTGCAGCAGGTCCGCGGGAGCGTCGTAGCTGACGACGAGCGCCTCCGCCTCCTCGCGGGTCGAACGAAACGCGCCGCGGCCCTCGACCACGCCCCGTACGAGATGACCCGAGAGTCGATCCGTTGGCCGCACCGAGCGCTCCAGGTTGACGCGGTCGCCCGCCTGCAGCCCGCCCAGATTCGAGCGACGGTAGGTCTCAGGCATCAAGTTGGCCAGGAACTGGTCTGACTCGATATGGGTGACAGTCAAGTCGACGCCGTTGATCGCGATACTGTCGCCGAGCTTGGCGTCAGAGAGAATCAACGGTGCCGAGATGCGCAACAGCCCTGTCGCCGCCTCGCTGACGACGCCGACTTCTTCAACGATCCCCGTAAACATGTGCGAACCCCCCTCCGCATGCTATCCGTGCTGCGATCCCGCCAGCCGCGCCGCAGAGTCCGCTCGGCGGCGATGCGGCTACGTGAGACGCTTGATGACGACATCGGTACCGTCAGCCCAACGGCGGTAGTAGCGGTAACCAGCGACTCGAACTTGTTCATCGGATAGCGAAGGCGAGGAGGCCCGAGGGAGCGTTACCCATTCGGCACCTCGCCCCGACGCTGACGCCTCGCACGCTTCGCGTAGCCGTTCAGCGACGCTCGCCGGCGCGTCCACGCGGGTGGCGAGACAGACAATCTCGGCGGCTCCCGTCCCGAATCGGACCGCGCCGACGCCCAGAACCTCCTCCGGCGCGCTGCGCGCTGGCGTCAGCGCCAGCCAGACCACGCCACCGCCGCTGCGGGCGTCTTCGAGCAACATCCCTGCCGTGGGCGCTGCGACGGCAATCTGCGAGGCTAATAGCTCCTGCATCGCATTCGCGTCGGCCTGTCCCGCGGGGCGCACCCGTACGCTGAGTTCGCGTTCCGGGTCGTTGGGATAGCCCGTGACCAGCAGGTCCTCGCCGAGGCGTTCCACACGCATCCCGTTGAGACGCAGGACATCGCGCATGCGCTCGGCGCCGCGACCACGCACCGCCGCTTGAGCATCCCCGCCAATCAGGATCGGCGCCACCACCGCGCTCACCTTGTTGACCAGGCGCTCGTCGAAAAACGAACCGAGCACCTCACCGCCTCCCTCGACGAGCAGGCTGACGACACCGCGCTCCCCGCCGAGCCACTCCAACAGCGCCGACAGCGACACGCGGCCATCCGCGGCCGACGGCAGCGCGACCACCTCGACCCCGCGACCCTGCATGGCCGCGCGCCAGTCTGGAGATGCAGCGTGGGTGGTGGCGATCAGGCTGGGATTAGCGTCCTGCCCCTGCAAGACGCGGCTGTCGAGCGGCGTCCGTCCCCGACTGTCGAGCACCACTCGCAGCGGCTGCGGAATCGCTCCTGACCAGCGCTCCGGCCGCGCGCTGAGCTGTGGATCGTCGACGATGATCGTCTCGACGCCGACCAGGATGGCGTCGAAGAGTGGGCGCTGCTGGTGCGCCCAGCGCAGGGTCTGCGGGCCCGAGATCCAGCGTGAATCACCGCTCGTCGAGGCGATGCGCCCGTCCAGGGAGGCGGCGAACTTGGCGGTCACAAATGGTCGCCCGCTGCGTCGGTGCTGCGCATACGCCTCGTAATGACAGGTGCCCTCGGTCGCGCCGTCACCCAGCGAGAGCTCGATTCCAGCCTCGCGCAGCCGCTGCAACCCCCGTCCAGCGACCCGAACGTCAGGATCGCTCACCGCGACCACGACGCGCGCCAGCCCCGCTTCGATGATCGCGTCAACGCATGGCGGCGTACGCCCCAGATGAGCGCAGGGCTCGAGCGTCACATACAACGTCGCGCCACGTGCCCGAGCGCCGGCCTCGCGCAGCGCCATCACCTCAGCGTGCGGACCGCCGGGCGGCTGCGTCGCGCCCTGTCCGACGGTTCGCGATCCCTCTGCAATCACCGCGCCGACGGCAGGGTTGGGGCTGGTCGTCCCGCGCACGGACTGCGCCAGCGCGAACGCGCGCGCCATCAATCGGGACACGCCCACCGATCGCCGCCCGCGAGTCTCGCCCACACTCATATGTTCTGGCCTCATCCGCCGCTCATGTCGTGCGACGGGACCAGAAGTGAAGCATCAGCCAGGCGACCGCCGAGACGAGGGTCAGCACGCCCAGCGCCACCTGGAGTGGCCACTCCCAGCTGGGATCCGCTGCAGCCGGGAGTGGCCGTTCGCGCGCACGCTGCTGCAGCGGCCACTGGGTCACCGACGTCGAGGTGGCCACGGTGCGCTGCGCCGTCACCGTCGGCGGCTGCGTCGATGCTGTGGGCGCAGACTGGCTCTCAGGCCTGTCAGCCTCGTCCGTTGCGCGCTGCGTGTCGATTGCCTCCGAAGTCTCGGCATCAGCCGCTGGAGCCGAGGGAGCAGCTGCGCTGGATTCGGCTGCGTCTGACGCCGAAGCAACCTGGTCGTCGGCGACAGCTCCTGCGCCGTCTGCGGTGCTACTCGTGTCGGAGATGGCATCGCGGTCGCGATTGGCGACAACGGTGGACTGCGTCGTCGATCCACCGCCGCTGCCAGACGTCAATGCGCGGCGCGACGGATCTTCCCTCGCCTGTTCCGCATCACTGGTCGATCCTGCCGGCTCGTCCGACGTGGCTGCGGCTGCCGGCTCCTGATCGCTGGCCGCGAGCGCCGCCTGCTCCTGCTGCGCTGTCTGCTCCGCTGCCAGCTCCTCCACTGCCTCTTGCTGCGCTTGCTCTGCCGCCCATTCTTGCGCTTCGCCGGAGTCTCTGGACGTTACCGTCGCCTGAGGCTCAGGCTGTGACTCCGCTGCCACTTCGACCGTGTCGGTTGTGACCGTAGCGGTTGGGACGTCAGCTGGCCCAAGATTGATCTGATTGGCGTTGGTCTGCGAGAACTCAACCGAAGGAGGATGAACGACGTCGAAGACGGCCAGCGAGACGAAGGCGGCGAAGGCGATGGTCGCCACCGCCGAGACCGCCACGTAGGACGGTGTCAGCCGTTTGCCGAACTCTGTTTGCCGCGCGCTGACCCGCTCGGCCGACTCCGCTGCCGCGATCAGTTCCGGCGTCAGCTGGAACGGCCGATGCGACAGCGGTGGCGCGACCTGGCGGATGATCGACTGCATCGCCTGGAGTTCGGCGAGATACGCGCGCATCTCATCCGAAGCCGCCAGCCGCGCTTCGACCCGCGACCGCTCACGTGGGGGGAGTTCGTCGTCCAGGTATGCGGATAACTCTTCGCGCCAATCGGTGCGCCAACGGCCCAGCCAGCGCACGATCGGCAGCTCCCGGTGCATCATCTCACGCCGCCGCTCTACCCGGACGCTTGCCCGCGAGCGTGTCGGACAGTGTGTCGGACAAGGTCTTCGCTGCAACTCTAGACGCCCACAGCGGCCAGATAGTTCCGTTCCGATGCAGGTTGACGCGAACGCCATTCCGTTTTGTCATGTGGCGCCCTCCGTCATGACGCCTCGCACGTCACGCCTCGTACGTCCGATACGTAATGCCACGGCGCTCAAGCTCCTGCTGCAGCAAGCGTCGTCCGCGACTGACTCGGGTCTTGACCGTATTCATCTTCCAGCCAGTGATCTCAACGATCTCCCGGTATCTCAGCTCCTCGAAGACAGCCAACCGCACCGCCCGTTGAAATTGCTCCGGTAGCGTCGCCAGCGCCTCGTCGATCTGTTCGCGCAGGTCTCGCTCGATGACTTGCTGATCCGCGCCTGGCTCGTTCGAGGGCGGGACATGGGCCTCGCCCGTCTCCTCGACCAGCACGTCGAGCGAGTGGGCGGGACGTGCCGCGCGCCGTCGGTGAGCGTCTCGGCAGGCATTCCTGGCGATCGTCGCGATCCAGGATTTGAAGCTGCCGCCCCGAAAGCGATCGAGCGCGCCCCAAGCATTGATGAATGCCGTTTGGCGGACGTCATCGGCATCGTTCACGCAGCCAGCATCGCTAGCGATGTACAGGACCCAGCGATCGTACCGCGCGACCAGTACGTTGAACGCATCGAGTCGCCCATCGAGCGAGATGTGGATCAGCTCATCGTCCTCGAGCGCTGCCAGGTCCGGGCGATTGTGGGGGCGTGAGGCCGACTCATCCACCAGGCCGCTCCCCGCTGCATCGCCGCGCACCATCGCTGGATCGCCGCTGGTGCTGGATTGTCGCTACATCGCCGCTGGGCGACTTGTGGGACACTGCACCCATGCCGTTGGTCGATCCTCGCTCAATCATCGCACAGGCGCACCAGTCAGGCGCCGCTGTGATCGGCGCCAACGTCTCGACGATCCAGATGGCCCGCGGCGTCATTGGTGCGGCCGAATCAAGCGGCCGACCGGTCCTGATCCAGTTCAACCGTGCCGGGCTCTCGCTGATCGGCGGCATGGACAGCGCCGCGCAGATCGTGCGCTCGCTCGCTGCCGATGTCGAGGTGGACATCGGCCTCCACCTCGACCACGCCGACACGCTCGACGAACTCTCCCTGGCGATCAACGCAGCATTCGGTTCGGTGATGATCGACGGTTCTACGCTGCCAGTCGAACGGCACCTCACGCTCGCCCGCGCGGCAGCGGGACTGGTCGCCTGGTCGCGACTCCCCCTGGAGGCCGAGCTGGGGCACGTCGCCGGTGATGAGGCTGGCGTCACAATCGGCGAGCCGTCCTGGACCGATCCCGACGAAGCAGCGCTGTTCGTCCGCGAGACGGGCATCGACTGGCTCGCGGTCGCAGTCGGCAACACACACGGTGGAGCGGCCGTCGGCGGGCTGCAAGTCGAGCGTCTGCGCGCGATCCGCGACGCCGTCGACGTGCCGCTGGTGCTGCACGGCGCCAGCGGCCTCACCGATGGCGAACTCAGCCAGGCGGTCGCGCTCGGCGTGGCCAAGATCAACATCGGCGCCGCGCTCCATCAAGCGACCGCACGAGGCCTCGCCCGCGCACTCAGCGACCAACCGGGCGACCTCCGCGCCGCGCTGCTCGCTTCGCAGGAGCGCGTCCGCGAGACGATGATCTCATTGCTGGCCTCGTCATGGGTCTACCAGCCCGCCAACCAAGTGCTGTGACTGCGCGGTCGAGCTGAACGCGGATTTCGCTAGCCTCCGATGCACCATCGTGTCGCGAGAGGGGTGCATATGTTGGAGCACATCAGAATCCTCGATCTCACTGATGAGCGCGGGCTCATCGCGGGAATGATCCTGGCTGACCTGGGCGCGGACGTGATCGCCATCGAACCGCCTGAGGGCAACCCCGCGCGGCGGCGCGGACCGTTTGCGCACATCTCCAACGACGACTCCAACGATGATATTGAGAGCTCGCTGACCTGGCAGTCGTACGCGCGCGGCAAGCGTTCGGCCGTGCTCGATCTGGAGACGGAGAGCGGTCGCGCACAACTCCGCGAGCTGGCGCGCACGGCGGACGCCGTGATCGAATCCGCTGACGTCGGCGCAATGGAAACGCTCGGAATCGGCTACCGCTCGCTGGCCGAAGAGCATCCTGGCCTGGTCTATGCAGCGATCACGCCCTTCGGCTCGACCGGGCCGAAGGCCGGCTGGGCGGCGACTGACCTCACCGTCGCCGCGGCCGCCGGGCCGATGTCGCTGAGCGGCGACGCCGACCAGGCGCCGCTGCGCGTCAGTCTGCCGCAGACGGGGCTACATGCCGGCGCCGAGGCGGCGGTCGGCGTACTCATGGCGCTGCACGAGCGGCGCCGCTCGGGATTGGGTCAGTTCATCGACGTCTCGGCGCAGGCCGCGTACGCGCAAGCGACGCAGTCCGGTATCCTCTGCGCCCCCAATCACGCTGGAATCTTCACCCGTTCCGCCAAGGGCATCGCGCTGGGGCCGTTGGAGATTCAGCTCTTCTGGCCCTGCCTGGACGGCCATGTCGCGATCACCTTCCTCTTCGGCGCGGCGATCGGTCCCTTCTCCGATCGGCTGATGCAGTACGCGCTGGATGAGGGCTATTGCGACCAGGCCACTCGCGACAAGGACTGGCTCAACTACACGAATCTCCTGCTGACTGGCCAGGAGCCGATCACGGAGTATCTGCGCTGCTGCGAAGTCGTGGGAGCGCTCTGTGCCGACAAAACGAAGGCTGAACTCTTTGCAGCCGCGCAGGAACGTCGTCTGCTGATAGTGCCAGTCTCCACTGTCCACGATCTGGACCAGAATGCGCAGCTCGCCGCACGCGGATACTGGCGCGAAGTAGAACGCGCCACTGAGACCGGCGGCCAGGGGGCTAGCAGCCAGACGCTCAAGTTTCCCGGCCCCTTCGCACGTCTATCGGAGACGCCGATCGAGTACCGTCGCGCCGCTCCCACGCTCGGCCAGCACACCGACGAGGTGCTAGCGGCGCGGCGTACGGCCGCTGTCCGATCTTCAGCACTGTCAACGCTGCCGGTATCGACGACCGATCCACCATTGTCAGACCTGAACCTGCTGGACCTGATGTGGGTCATGGCGGGACCGGCTGGAACGCGCTCGCTCGCTGACTTCGGCATGCAGACGGTGCGGATCGAATCCAGCGTCCGCATCGACACCGCCCGCACCCTGCAACCCTTCATCGACGACGACCCTACCCAGCCGGAAGGCTCGTCGATGTTCCACAACATGAACGCCGGCAAACGCATGATCACGGTCGATCCCGCCAATCCGCAGGGGCGCGAGCTGATCCTCGATCTGGTCCGTTGGGCCGACGTGGTCACCGAGTCGTTCACGCCGCGCGCGATGCGAGGCTGGCAGCTGACCTGGGAAACGATCCACGAGGTCAACCCGCGCGTCATCATGATGTCGTCCTGCCTGATGGGGCAGACGGGACCGTTGTCCGAGTTCGCCGGCTTCGGCAATCTCGCCGCCGCCTTCGCCGGCTTCACGCCGCTCTGCGGCTGGCCCGGCCGCCCGCCGGCTGGCCCCTTCGGCGCGTACACCGATTACGTCGCGCCGCGATTCGCATCAGCGGCGCTCTTGGCAGCGCTCGACGTACGCGAACGGACCGGGCGTGGCCAGTACATCGACGTCTCCCAGATGGAGGCCGCGATCCACTTCCTGACCCCCGCGCTGCTGCATTACCACGCGTCCGGCGAACTCTGGCAGGCGAACGGCAACGCCGATCCGCACTACGCACCACACGGCGTCTTCCGCTGTGCTGGCGAGGACCGCTGGGTCGCCGTCGCCTGTCGCGACGACGCGGATCGGGCGGCGCTGGACGGTGTGCTCGACGGTCAGTCGCTGGAAGGCTGGTGCGCCGCGCGCTCGCCCGCAGCGGCGACCGAGGCGCTGCAAGCGGTGGGCCTGCCCGCCCACACCGTGCAGGACTCCGCTGACTGCTTCGCCGATCCGCAGCTCCAGCACCGCGGCCACTTCGTCGAGCTCCGCCATCCGACTCAGGGCCAGTCGATTGTTGAGGGCGCGCGCGTCCTGTTCGAGCGCACCCCCGCTGTTCGCCCAACCGTCGCCCCCACGATGGGCGCAGACAACGATCACGTCCTGCGGCAGATACTCGGCTACGATGACGAGCGAATCGTGGAGCTGGCAGCGTCAGGCGCGCTGCAGTAGCAGCCTCTCATCCCCTTCAGTGACATGGATAGAGATCTGGATCAGGAGCATCCAATGGCCACGCATCACCCCGAGCGCATGATTGCCGCCAACGGCATCGACATCTGCGCCGATTCGTTCGGCGATGCCAGCGACCCATGCATCTTGCTCGTGATGGGCGCAGGCTCCTCGATGCTGTTGTGGGAGGCGGACTTCTGCAGCGACCTGGCCGATGGCGGGCGCTTCGTGATCCGCTACGACAATCGCGACACCGGTCGCACGACGAGCTGCCCGCCCGGCGCGCCCAACTACACCATCCAGGACATGGCCACCGACGGTGTGGCTGTGCTCGATGCCTACGGCGTCGAGCGGGCGCACATCATTGGCGCGTCGATGGGTGGGATGATCACACAGCTGATCGGGCTGAACCATCCCGAGCGTGTGCTCACGCTCACGCCGATCATGTCGACGCCCAACGGCGGCGCCGTGCTCGACGCGATGGAAGGTAAGGAAGCGGCGCTCTCTGGACCAACGTCCGAGGTTATAGCCGCGATCGTGGCCAGCGCCGAACTGGATTGGTCCGACCGTGACGCGGTGCTCGCCAACCGAGTTGAGATGTTCCGCGTGTTGCAGGGGTCTGCGTACCCCGAGGCTGGCCTGCCTGGCGATCTCTTCGCCGCTGAGCTCGATCGAGCGCTGAGCTTCCCCAGCACGCTCAATCACGGCCCGGCGATTGCACAGTCCGAGGCCTGGCATCATCGTCTGGGCGAGCTCGACGTGCCGACGCTGGTGATCCATGGCACAGACGACCCGATCTTGCCGTACGACCACGGTCAGGCGCTGCATGCCGCCATCTCCGGCGCGTCCCTGCTGGCGCTGGACGGCGTCGGCCACGAGCTGCCGCGCCCAGTCTGGGGCGAGGTGATCCCTGCGCTCCTGGAGCACACGAGCTAGCTGCGGTGCCCCTGCGCGTCATACCTACATCGGCGCGCGCCACGAATTGCTGTCCGCCTGCTCGATCATCTGAGCGTGCAAGTCACTGGATGTGCATACACTAGGTCTGGGCCCTTAGCTCAGTTGGCTAGAGCAGCGGACTTTTAATCCGAAGGTCCTGGGTTCGAGTCCCAGAGGGCCCACCACCTGCGGCGCTCAGCGCCGTCTCCAGCTCTGCCCCCAGCCCTGTCCAATGCGCGCGCTAGGTGTCGGTCTGCAGCCCGAGGCTCTCCGCAAGTGGTCGCACGGGCGTTGCGGCATCTTCGACCACTCGCGCGATGGATTCACGCCAAAAGTCGGCAACCGGCGCCAGTTCGCTGTCGGAAAATCGGCGCTCGCGCATCTGGAAGCTGTTCTCGGTATAGACCACAGCATCGACTGGCGGTCCGACATCGGTCGAGCTCGCTTCCGTGGCATTGAACGCGAGCATTCCCAGCCGTAGCGCGCGCTCGAGCGTCGACTCGTATTGCAGGGTGCGGTCGAGCACCGGTTTGCCGTAGCGCGTGTCGCCGATGATTGTGTACGGGGTGCCGACCGTCACCTCGACCCAGTTGCCCTGCGGATAGACCAGATACAAGTGCGGCGCGTCGTCTTCGCGCATCTGACCGCCCACGATGCAATGTAAGTCGAATTGCAGACCGGCCTTGTTCAGCCAATCGTTATCCTCGTCGTAGACGCGCCGAATCTCGATCGCCAGCGCGTTCACCGCGTGATAGGAGTGGGTCAGCTCTACGGACCAGGCGGCGTTGTGGTTCTTGAGCCGCTCCTCAAAGTAGGTGAGCGCCTTGTCACGCACCGATCGCAGGCCGCTGGTGAGCACGAACAGGGCGAAGTCGTCCCCCTGATATGCGGCGATCTTCTTGCCGGTCGCAATCTCCGAGCCGCTGGTGATGCGCGTATCGGCGATGGCGATCAGCCCCTCCGCGCATTTGATTCCGAGACAGAAGGTCATACCAGCGCCTGAGTCTGTGCTTGAATCTGGGCCGGTTCGGCGCCGTCTGGCTCCGCCCGGAAGATGTGCTCGGCGATAGCGGAGTCGATCTCGATCAGCCGTTGCTGGATGCCGTCGAGAAATTCGTGCAAGCCATCCGTGAGGATCTGATCAATGTCCAGCGCGCCGAGGTCGAGGTTGAGCAGCGCGGTGTAGCGCGCCGCCGCCACTCGTCGGCGTCGGGGGGCGTTGCTGGTGGCGAGTTGATAGTGACGCTCCAGCGCCAGCAGGCAGAAGGCCAGGCTGCGTGGGAACCCGAGCGAGAGGATCAGCAGCCGCACCACCGCGGCGCCGTCGACTTCACTGAAGCCTGCCTTGCGATAGGCCTCGCGGGCCGAGGCCGAGCGCAACACGGCGACCCACTGGAAGCGGTCGTAGGCACCCCCCACGTGATCGCCATCGGGCAGCAGGATGTGGTACTTCGCGTCGACGATGCGGCTGGTCATGTCCGCGCGCTCGAGATACATGCCGCAGCGGAACCACTCGCGGCCTTCGTCGCGCAGGACGGTGTTGTCGAAGAGGCCAAGGATGGTCTGCGTGCGCCGCGCGACATCGTTGCAGAACTCGTGCACGTGTTCGGCGAAATAGTGGTCGCGCCCGATGCAAAACAGATAGAGCGCATTGATTTCCTCCCAGACCTCGCGCGAGATGTGCTCGCGCAGTCCTCGCGCCAACTCCCGCGCGCTCAGCAGGGTCGACCGCAACGACGCTGGGTTGTCAAGCGAGAACAGCAGAAACTCTGAGTGGGTGAGTTCGGGCGATGTCAGCAGGGTATCCCAGAAGTGCTGGTTCGCCGCCGTCGTGCTGACGAGGCTGTGCCAGACCTCATGTCCACTCTCCAGGGAGACCTCGTGCTCGACCCGCGCCATGCGCGCGATGTTCTCGGTGCGCTCGATGTAACGCCCCAGCCAGTAGAGATTTTCAGCGACGCGTGAGAGCATCAGCTCGGCTCCCGATTCAACACCCAGGTGTCCTTGCTGCCACCGCCCTGCGAGGAGTTGACGATGTACGAACCCTCCTGCAGCGCGACGCGAGTGAGCCCGCCAGGAATCACCCAGGTGTCGTCTCCAGAGAGCACAAACGGGCGCAGGTCTGCGCGACGGGGTTCCATGCGATCCTGCGCCAGCGTCGGGATCGTGCTGAAGTGCAGCAGCGGTTGCGCGATCCAGTTGCGTGGTTCAGCCTCGACCTGCGCCAGCGTCTGGTCAAGCTCGTCACGGCTCGCCTGCGGACCGATCAGCACGCCGTAGCCGCCCGATTCGTTGGCGGGCTTCAGTACGAGTTCGTGCGCGTGCGCGCGGATGTGGTCGAGCTCGGCCGGGATGAGTGCTGAGAACGTCTCGACGTTGGCCAGCTTCGGCTCTTCGTCGAGGTAAAAGCGAATCATCTCGGGCACCCAGCGGTAGACCACCTTGTCGTCGGCGATGCCTGCGCCCGGGGCGTTCAACAGATTGACGTTGCCGCCCAGATAGGCGCGCATCAATCCAGGTGCGCCCAACATGGAATCGGCGCGAAAGGCCTCGGGATCGAGGAAGTCGTCGTCGATGCGCCGATAGATTACGTCGATCCGCTCCAGTCCAGTCGTCGAGCGCAGATAGACGATGTCATCATCGCTGACCGTCAGGTCGGAGCCCTCGACCAGCGGAATCCCCATCTGCTGGCTGAGGAAGGAGTGCTCGAAGTAGGCGGAGTTGTACACGCCGGGCGTGAGTAGGACCGCGCGCGGCGGGTCTTGGCTGTGGGCCGGTCGCGCGGACAGCAGCGTCGTCAGGAGCTGGTTCGGGTAGTCGTGCACCGCGCGCACGCCGAAGCGGGGAAACAGGTCCGGGACCACCCGCAGCATCACCGTGCGATTCTCGAGCACATAGGAAACGCCCGAGGGCGTTCGCAGGTTGTCCTCGAGCACCACGAACTCTCCCTGTGGATCGCGCAGCAGGTCGCAGCCGGCGACATGCGCGTAGATGCCCTGCGGCGGCGCGAACCCGACCATCTCCGCTCGATATCCCGGCGAGCTCAGCACGATCTCTTCGGGCACGATCTGTTCCCGAATAATGCGGCGTTCGCCATAAATGTCGAGCAGGAACAGGTTGAGCGCCTGCAGGCGTTGGCGAAGCCCCGCCTCGGTCGCCTCCCATTCGTCCGCCCCGATGATGCGGGGGAAAAGCGAGAAGGGAAAGACGCGCTCAGCGCCCGCTTCGTCGGAGTACACGTTGAAGGTGATGCCGGCGCTTAGCAGGGCGAGGTCGGCGCGGTTCTGGCGTTCCTCGTACTCGTCCAGCGACCAGCCGTGCAACGTTTCCACCAGCTCCTGGTACTCCTCCGTCAGTCCGCGGGCGGGATCGACGATCTCATCGTGCGAGGCGTCTGCAGTCTGGTATCCATCGAATAGCTCGCCAACCATGTGCTTGGTCACTCCTAGCCGCAGCCTGCTGGGCGGTCCTCCTGACGCAGTGTAGTGGCGGGCGCGTTGCGAGCCGACGAGCGCGGCGTGAACGAACGATGCGCGCGTGCCTCTAACTGCAGATAGGCTCGTACGCGAATCCTGCCCCGCTCAGGATATCGAGCGCCATCGCCAATCCTTCGACTGTCTGCGAACGGTCGCCGCCGCCGTCGTGGAGCACGATCACAGCGCCGGGATGGGTGCCCGTGATGATCCGCTGGGCGATCACCTCCGCACCCGGCAGCTGCCAATCCTGCGCCGCCAGAGAACCAAACACCAATCGCAGCCCCAGCCGCGCCGCCTGCTGGCGCACATCATCGTTGGAGAGGAAGTAGGGCGGGCGCAGACACGGTGTGGCATGCTCGCCGAGCACTGCTTGCGTGCGCAGCAGCGTCTCCTCGAACTCTTGCCCCGATAGCGACGTCAGCGCTTCGTGCCCCCAGGTGTGGTTGGCGAGCGTGTGACCCGCCGCCGCGATCTGTTCGACCAGGTTGGGGTATGACGCCGCCAGCTGGCCTGTGACAAAGAACGTCGCTCGCGCGTCATGACGCGCCAGCACATCGAGAATCATCGGCGTCCAGATCGGATGCGGCCCGTCATCGAAGGTGAGGAAGATGGTCGAGGCTTCGGTCGGCGGGGGCTGATGCAACGGCGGCAGCGTCACCTGGGACTGGGATTCATCCGCTGGCGATGAGCGCGTGGATGAAAAGGAGTCGCGCAGACAGTGGTCTGCGTCGGATGGGCAATGCAGAGCGGACAACGAGAGCGCGAAAAAAATCTGCAGCGCCAATGCTGCCGCCGTGGACAAACCAGTCGTCATAACGACAGCATCACACCTCGGCGGACACCGCGCCACCGCGCCACCGCGCCCGGCAGAGGATCCAGGAACGAGGTGCGAGGGCTATCAGCCTGCTTCGCGCAGGACTCGCTCGAAGACCTCTAGCGTGCGGCGAGTGAAGCGCCACATATTGGCCTCACGATCGTCGTCGCCGGTTTCCAGCGTCTCGACGTATTGCACTGGCCCCGTCACGGCGATGCAGGTGTGGCCGGCCGCGTCGCCATACGGGTTGCCGGTCGGTCCGGCCGCACCGGTCTCGCCAAGACCCCAATCCGCGCCCAACCGTACCCGAATGGTCTCCGCGATCAGTTGCGCATACGGCTCCGACGATGAGCGCACGCCGGGATGGTCGGCCAGGTCGATGTCGAGGAAGTTCGCGCGAGCGACCCCGGTGTAGGTCACGGCGGCACCGCGGTAGTAGCGCGACGCACCAGGCACTGAGAGCAGTGCGGCCGAGACCAGCCCACCCGCTGTCGTCTCGCAGATTGCGACAGTCTCGCCACGCTCGAAGAGCAGCGCGGCGATCGACTGCGCCATCGGTTGCAATGGTTCCATCTCGGTCTCTCCCATCGTCGACTGCTAGATGTTGGGGTGGCGCATGAAGTCGGTAGCCTGTTCGACGGCGTAGCCGGCGCGACAGAGCGCACGCTCCGAGCCCAGCGGCCCGACCAGCTGCAGCGCGATCGGCAACCCCTCGCTCCAACCGTTGGGCAGCGTCAACGTCGGCGCGCGGTTCATGTCCCACGGCGCGGTGTACTGCAGGCGTGTCCAGTCGAAGTCTCCGGGCGCGTCGTCGTACATCATGTCTTCCGTGACCCGGTGCGGCAGCGTCGACTGCGCGGGGCAGGCGAGCATGTCGATGTCCGTGAAGGCTCGCTCGAGCAGGCCACGCAGCTCCTCGCGTCGGATGCAGGCGGCCGCGTAGTCGGCGGCGCTGACTGACGCCCCCATCGCCAGCCAGGCCCCGAACCAGGCCCCGTACTCGTCGGCGCGCTGCGGATAGTGCTCCTGGTGGGCGTAGAGCGCCTCGACCGAACAGATCGTCGGCCAGTCAGCCATGTAGGACGCGAAATCAGGCAGTGTGACTGGCACGATCTCCGCCCCCAGCGAGGCGAGCGTCTCCACCGATGACGCCACAGCCTCGGCGATCGGCGCAAGCACGCCCTTCGTCGCATAACGCTCGTCGTAACCGATCCGCATCCCTCCGACGCCGCCGTCGATGCCGTCCAGCATGGACGGCGGCGCTTCGGGCAGCGTGGTCGGATCGTGAGCGTCGTGGCCGGCGATGGCTTCCAGCACGACCGCGCAGTCCCAGGTCGAGCGGCACATCGGCCCAACGTGGTCAAGCGACTGCGCCAGGTCGAGCACGCCGTGGCGGCTGACGCGGCCCCACGTCGGTTTGAGCCCGACGATGCCGCAGCTCGCTGAGGGGCCGCGAATCGAGCCGCCCGTGTCGGAGCCGAGCGAGGCGTAGCAGAGCCCCGCCGCCGTCGCGACGCCCGAGCCGCTGGAAGAGACGCCCGTCCAGCGATCAGCGGCCCACGGATTGACCGGTACATGCCGAGCGCGGTTGTAGCCGGCCATCGCGCCCTCGGTCAGATTGAGTTTGCCCAACAGCACCGCGCCCGCATCGCGCAGCCTCGTGACGACGGTGGAGTCAACATCCGGGACGAAGTGTTCGAGCACCTGCGTCCCGCCCATCGTGCGAACGCCAGCGGTGTAGCAGAGGTCCTTCACAGCCACGGGGATGCCGTGCAGGGGGCCGCGGTACTGGCCCGCAGCGATCTCGTCCTGCATCCGTTGCGCTTCGGCGAGCGCCGACTCGGCCATCGTCGTCGCGTAGCTCTTGAGCTGGCCGTCCAGCGCCTCGATTCGTGCGAGCTGCGCCTGTGTCAGGTCGAGCGGCGAGAGTTCGCCCGACTCGACCTGCGGCGCGAGCTCCTCAATGGTGGCATAGGCAAGGTCGGCGTAGTTGATCACGGTCGCCTCCAGTGTGGACGGTTGCTTTCACGGTCGCAGCGTGGAGCATGGCCCCAGCATGGCCCCGAAGATTACGGGGTCTACCAGAACGGCGCAGCAGGATCCAGGCCCATCAACAGACGCCCGGCCGCAGCGTAGTTGGCCTGACCCAGCACGACGTGCTGATTCATCGCGTGCATGTCGCGCAGACGCCGATCGAGCCGCGAGCGCTCGGTGTACAACGCCGCCGACCCCGCGATCGCGTAGAGGTCATCGACCACCTGCGCACACTCGCGGTGGACGTAGGTGATCGCCAGTCGCAGATGAGCGCGGTTGCGGTCGGAGATGTCGCCGGTCTCGCAGCACTCTCGCCAAGCGGCGTCGGCGGCCGAGAGCGCGTACGCGCGGCAGGCCGCGATCCGCGCAGCGCTCTCGCCCAGCGTGGACTGGGTCAGCGCGTCGTCACGCAGCGCTCCGCGCACGGCGACGCGGTCCTGAGCCAGCTCCAGCACCTCATCGTGCGCCGCTTGCGCCAGACCCAGCGGCACCCCCATATGTTTGGGCAACAGCCAGGCGGGATGTCGCAAGGGCTCGCCGCGAACCTGGCGCGTCGATGGGCGCGACGCGGTCGTGCGCTCGTTGGGGACGAACAGCTCGCGCACTTCGATATCGTGGCTGCCGGTGCCGCGCATTCCCGTAGTGCGCCAGGTGTCGAGCAGCGTGACCTCTGTACGAGGGACGACGCAGCGGATCATCGACGGCGCTCCGCTGTCCGCGCCGCCATCATCCACGCGACAGGAGAACTGCACCCAGTCGGCATGGGTCACGCCGCTGAGATAGGGCCAACGCCCCGTAGCCAGATATCCACCGTCGACGCGTCGCGCCTGGCCAGGCGGAAACGCCGCGCCGCACGACGCCGCCTCAATGTCGGCGTACATCGACCGTGCGAGCTCGCGCGGCAGCTCGCGCGAGACCAAACCGCTGTCGCAGCCGATCATCACGCACCAGCCGGCCGAGGCGTCGGCCCTGGCAATCTGCTCGATGAACAGGATCTGGGTGACGGGGTCGGCGTCATGTCCGCCCAGCCAGCGTGGCTGCAGCAAGCGAAACGCGCCCACGCTCTTGAGCAGCGCCACGACCTGCGGTGTCAGCTGACGCGCCGCCTCGATCTCATCGGCGGCATCATGGATGGCTGGCGCAATGCCACATGCCGCTGCGATCAGCGCCTCGCGCTCATCGGGCGTGCAGCCGTAGATCGGATTGCCCATCCCACGCCCTCACGCTGCCGTCGCGTAGCTGCCGCGCTACAGCTCCATCGGCTCACCCTGGGCGACCTGTTGCGGATCGGTCCTCCAGACATCCGAGCCATCGACGTACAGCTCGACGCCGTTGCCGTCGGGATCGTTCAGGTAGAGCGATTGCGAGACGACGTGGTCGATCGTCGCGAAGACCCGCACACCAGCCGCCTCGAGCTCGTCGCGCGCCGCCTTCAGTTCATCCAGCGTGTCGCCGATGCAGAACGCGAGGTGGTACAAGCCAGGCGCCTTCGGATCAGCCGTCTCGGGCCCATCCTCGCCGACCTCGAGCAGTGCGAGATCGTGGTGGTTGCCGAGCGTATAGAACGTCATCGGCATCTGCTCGTGACGGGCGGCCAGGTTCATCCCCAGAATGTCGCCGTAGAAGCGCTCGGAGCGTTCACGGTTGCGCACCTTGATTACCGCGTGGCCCAGTTCTTTCACCTGCATCGATCGTTCCTTCCAACCACCCACAGCCAACTAGCTGCGCTGTGCATACGAGTCTACGCATCCGCAGCCGAGCATGCGGATTGCCTATCTTGAGATCACCCAGCGAGACCCGGATGCGGGGAAGGCGGCGTCATGGACGAGATCAGCTACGAAGTGGACGGACATATCGCGTCGCTGCAGTTGCTGCGCCCCGAGAAGCTGAACGCGATGACGGACGAGATGTACCAGTCGATCGGCGACGCGCTCCAGCAGGCGGATGCTGACCCACAGGTGCGCTGCACCATCATCAGCGGCTCGGGACGGGCGTTCTCGTCCGGACATGACCTGCTCCAGTTTGGCGAGCGACAGGCCTGGATGCCATGGTCGGGCGAGCGGTTCGACAATGGTCTGGAAACTGCCAAACCCGTGATCGCGGCGATCAACGGCTACTGTCTGGCCGGTGGACTCGAGCTGGCGCTCTACTGCGACATCCGCATCTGCGACGACACGGCGCAGTTCGGCTGCCCCGAGCCGCGCTGGGGGATTTTGCACGGATACGGTGCCTTGCGCACGCCGGGTCTGGTCGGTGCGTCCGACGCGATGCGGCTGCTGTTGACGGGGGAGTTCATCGATGCCGCCGAGGCTCGGCGCATCGGCCTCGTCAGCGAAGTCGTCGAGCCAGCGCAGCTGCTCCCGACCGCCCGACAGATTGCCGATCAGATCGCGGTCAACAGCCCGCTGGCGATTCGGCTGACCAAGGAGCTCGCCCGACGCGGCCGAGATATGTCATTGGCCGACGGGCTGCGGCTCTACCAGGAGTACTCGCGGCTCGCCTTCGGCTCGGGCGACGCGCGCGAAGGCACACGCGCCTTCGCCGAGCGTCGCGACCCCCAGTATCAGGGCTGATGTCATCGGCGCGACTGCAGCGAGCGGCGAGCCCCAGATCGCGTATCCCCCCCCCGCTTTGACGGCTAGATCTTGGCCGCGCCGCCGCCGTCGATGTTGACCTCTATACAGATGCTCCGCTGCACGGCCATGAGAGGGAAGATGATGAACCTCCGACAGATAGGAGCGCAAGTGCTCAAGAGGCTCGACCCCGAGCAGCAGCGCCCGCCGGACCGCCTTGAGCTAGCTGGTGGAGCGATAGGTTTCGTCGCTTGGATGGGTACATAGCGCTCTTGAACGACTACCTGGCGCCGCCCTTGGGAGAGGCAGCAGGTAATGCTTCCGCAGCAATGATCTCAGGGACAGTTGTGGTGGCCCTGCTAAAGGCTGCTGCCAGGATCCGGCGCTGGCGGAACCGAACTTACTCTATACTAGGGTTAACAGCTCTAGCTCTGTTCTTTGGCATCATCATCGCTAGTTCTTATCCTGGCCTTGTAAGTGGCCACGAAACTGACGACCAACACACGCATGGCAAGGTCTCTGGGAGTCCCCGCAATCACGCGAACGAGGTCGCGCATTCCCCGCGTTGACGGTTAGATCTTGGCCGCGACGCCACCGTCGATGTTGATGATTTCGCCCGAGATAAACCGCGAATCGTCGCAGCTCAGGAACAGTACGAGATTGGCAACGTCGAGCGGATAGCCGGGACCTTGCACAATCTGGGCGAAGTTGAACATCTTCTCAAAGACGTGGTGGCCGCCGTCGGGGTCGTTGAAGGTGCCGCCAGTCGCGCCGGGTGTGATGATCTGTCCTGGCCGCACACAGTTGACACGGATATTGTCGCGGCCGCCGACGCCGGCCATGTAGCGGGTGAGCGCGTCGACGCCAGCCTTGGCCGCGTAGTAGGACGCCGATGTGGTACCGAACTCGTCCTGCATGCGCGAGGAAAATCCGCGCTGGGCAGCGAGCGACGACATGTTCACGACCGCTCCGCCGCCTGCCGCGACCAGGTGCGGCCAGACCGCCTGGCTGACATAAAACGTGCCGGTCAGATTGACGTTGATCACTCGCAGCCACATCTCATTCGGCTCGTTGGGGAAATGCGCCCCGGCCCCACCACCGGCGTTGTTGAACAGCAGATCGATCTGCCCGTAGGTCTGGGCCGCCTGCTCGACCGCTGCGACAACTGAGCGATGGTCGCCCACATCGCAAGTGATAAAGGTCGCCTCGCCGCCGCTCTCATTGATCTCCGCGGCGATCGCTTCTCCCTCAGGCGCACGGCGCGCCATCAGGATCACCTTCGCGCCCTCCGTAGCGAACAGCCGGCCCGTTTCCGCGCCGATCCCGCTGTTGCCGCCAGTGATGATCGCGACCTTGCCGTCGAGCTTGCCCATCAGATCCTCCAGTGTCCTGCAGCGCCGTGTTCCTTGCGGCTAGTCCTGCTCAGTGGGCGACCATACGACCTGCCAGGCAATGCCGAACTGATCGGTGCAGGAGCCGAAGTAGTCGCCCCAGAACATGTCCGCCATTGGCATAGCGACCTCGCCGTCCTCCGAGAGGCCAGCGAACTTTGCGTCAGCATCGGCGCGGCTGGCAGCGCTGTACGAGATGGAGAAGTTGGTGCCGGAGATCGGTCCCGGACCGAAGGCGGGATTGGCATCGCTGCCCATCAGCACACTCTCGCCGATTGGTAGCGAGACATGCATGATGCGCTGCTTGGCCTCGTCGGGCACGCCCATGTCCGGCGGGCCGTCGCCGAACGTTTGCAGCTCCGAGTAGTCGCCACCGAAGACGGAGCGATAGAACTCGAACGCTGCGCGGCAGTTGTCCTCGAACGTGAGGTAGATATTCAGGCTCATCGTCGGCCCCTGGCTCGGGCGGCTAGCCCGCTGCGGCTGGTTTGCTACGGCTAGCCTACCGAGTGACGCCGCCTAGCATAGAATCTGCGCACGACCGCTTGTCTGGACACTGGCATGACTGACTCCCCGATCCGTTTCGGCTGGTACATCCCCACCCACGGCGACCTGACCAACTTCGCCGACCCCCACGAGTTCATCCCCGCCTCGATGGAGATGTTTGACCGTGTGGCGCTCGCGGCGGAGGCGGCGGGCTTCGAGTATGCGCTCGTGCCCGTCACGCCGACCTGCTGGGAGGCCTGGATTTCGACCGCCATGATGTCGGCCCGCACGACGAAGCTGAAGATGTTGGTCGCCGCGCGGCCGGGCTACATCCTGCCGACCCAGATGGCGCGCATGATCGCCGCCTTCGACCAGCTATCGCAGGGCCGCGTCTCCATCAACCTGATCGCCGGCGGCAACCCGCGTGAACTCGCTGGTGACGGGATCACCTTTAGCCATGATGAGCGCTACGAGGTGATGGACGAGTCAGTCGAGATCATGAAGGCGCTCTGGGCGTCTGAGCAGCGAATCGACTGGCAGGGCAAGCACTTTGATCTCAAGGGTGCGCACGCGTATCCCAAGCCGTACCAGAATCCCTGGCCGCGCTTCTACATCGGCGGAGAGTCCAGCGCCGCCCGCGATGTGGGCGCCAAGCACGCCGATTGCTACCTGTTCTGGGGCGACACCCCGGAACGCACGGCGCTCAAGGTCGTCGACGTCCGACGCCGCGCCGCGGGCTTCGGACGCTCGCAGATCGATTTCGGCATGCGCCTGCAGGTCTGCGTGCGGGAATCGGAGGACGAGGCCTGGGACGCTGCACAGCGGTTGATCGAGGGTACGACCGATCACCAGCGCGAGGTGCGCAAGCACTGGCGCGGGGAGTCGCAGGCCGATAGCCGCATGTGGCAGCTCGCCGACGAGTCGCGCGACAACGACTTCCGCATCGCTCCGCATCTCTGGAGCGGGCTCAGCACGGTACGCGGCGGGGCCGGGCTGATGGTCGTGGGCAACCCCCGACAGGTCGCCGATACCTTGCAACAGTTCATCGAGGTTGGCTGCACCGAGTTTTGTCTCTCGGGCTACCCGCACGACGCCGAGGCGACGCGATTCGGCGAGCTGGTCATGCCGCTCGTCTCCGAGCGCAATACGGTGACAGCAGACACAGCAGACAGCCATGCACCCGCGCTGGCCGTCGCCGATTAGGGAGTATCACCGATGTCACGCGTCCAGCTAGCCCTCAACGTCGCCGATCTCGACTCAGCGATCGCGTTCTACACGCAGATGTTCCAGACCGAACCGCACAAGACGCGCCCCGGCTACGCCAACTTTGAGGTCGCCGACCCGCCCCTGAAGCTGGTCCTGATCGAGAACGCCAACGCCGCCGCACCCCTCAACCACCTCGGCGTCGAGGTCGACACCAGTGGTGAAGTGCACGCCGAGACGCAGCGGTTCGGCGAGCTGGGCCTGGACATGGAGCTCGAGGACCGCGTCGTCTGTTGCCACGCCGAGCAGGACAAAGTCTGGGTCTCCGATCCCTCCGGCACGCGTTGGGAGGTCTACACGATCACCGACGACGCACCGTCGGCCGAAATGATCCCGATCATGCCGCTCGAAACGGTCGGAGCGGCTGTCGGCGCATCAGCCGCCACAGTAGTCGCCACTGCAGCCTGCTGCGCGTCCGACTAGGGCGACCACCCCGCCAACAGCGAGGCGCGCTGGAAGACGTCTGTCAGCATCGACTCTGTCAACAGACCGGTGAACGTGTTGCGCTGGCTGGGGTGATACGAACACAACAGAGTCACCGCGTCAGCCTCATGCTCGAGGCCGTGCGCGAACTTCGGGCGCGGACGTACGCCGAGCTCGCGAGCGCAGTTCTCCCAGGCGAATGCGCCGAGGCAGACCACGACGCGCAGTTCGCGCAGCAGCGCCAGCTCGCGGCGCAAGAAGGGCAGACAGCGATCGCGCTCGTCGACCGTCGGCTTGTTGGCTGGCGGCGCGCAGCGCACGATCGATGTGATCCGCGCGCCGCGCAGCTGTAGGCCGTCGTCGGCCGATGACGACTCAGGCTGATTCGCCAGTCCCGCTTGCCACATCGCTCGGTAGAGCCAGTCGCCCGACCGGTCGCCGGTGAACATCCGCCCGGTGCGGTTCGCGCCATGCGCTGCAGGGGCCAGTCCCACGACGAGTATGCGAGCGTTCGCAGGCCCGAACGAGGGCACCGCCTGGCCCCAGTAATCCTCGCTGCGAAACGCGGCGCGCTTCTCGTGCGCCGCCCGCTCGCGCCATGCGACCAGCCGTGGACAGCGCCGACAATTCGTGACCTCGGCGTCCAGTTGCGAAAGTCTCCTGTTTTTACGC
The DNA here is from genome assembly GCA_963422755.2 of Dehalococcoidia bacterium. Classification (GTDB taxonomy): domain Bacteria; phylum Chloroflexota; class Dehalococcoidia; order Bin125; family Bin125; genus Bin125. Next base: position 515,620 of record OY730488.1, on the reverse strand, counting down.
ACTTGCGGCACTGGCAGCCTCGTTCGCTGAGCGGGGAACGACCAACGAGTGCATAGTGGCACAAGTCCAGACGGCGGGTCTCTGCCCGGGCAAGCATCCAAGGAGCAGCACGGCGAGCAACATGGCACATCTGCGAATCCATTCGACCACAGCAGGCGTACATCCACGCCGAGTCCGGCGACCTGACCCTGGCCGCGCGGCGCGCGCGCGGCAATTGCTGGACGGCGTATTCAGTTCGGCCCTTGAAGATCAGCTCGATTGGCGGCGTACGTTTCAGCTCTGGCGGCGGCTGCTGAGCGGCGACCTCTCCGTGCTCGGCGAAACGGCGCGCGTAGAAGCGGACACTCGTCCCGCGCTCGCGGTGTTGCTGATTGGAATGCTGGCCGCCGGCATCGGCTCCTGGCTGTGGTTGGTGGTTGACGCCGGAGGTCTAGGCATCGGCGCAGCAGCGCTGCAAGTGCTGTTGTTCGGCACATTGGCGACGCTCGGCGCCTGGGCGCTCTGGCTGGGCGTCACCTGGTACGCGCTCCGCTCCATCTTCGAGATCTCGGCCGAGCCGCGCGCGCTGCTGCGGACGATGGCGCTCAGCGGTGGCTTCGTCGCCTGGCAGTTCTTCATGCTCGCGGGACCGGCCAGCTTCGCGATCGGACTGATCTCAACGATCGGCGTGGTGCTGCTCACCGTACTGGCCGTCCGAGCAGCAACGCCCCCGGCGGACGACCGCGCGGCCATTGTGAGCGTGGCTGTCGGCTTCGGCGTCTATGCATTCATCTTGTCCATCATCGCCGACGTCACCGGCGTCGGCGCGGGCTTCTTCGTACACGCCATCGGCTGAGCCCCACCGCTCAGGTCACGGTCAGCGGAATGCGCTCCAGGCAAAGCGGACAGTCGTTCGGGTCATAGCTGGCGACTTCGGTAGCGAGGCAGGCGAAGGTCGGCAGGTCCCCGAACGACGTTGCGCCGTTTGTTCGATCGACCACCAACCCCACGCCGATCGGCCTGCCGCCGGCCTCAATCACCGCCGCGAGCGTGTCGCGGACCGAACCGCCGGTTGTGAGGACATCGTCGACCACGAGCACAGGCTGGTCTGGCGTGATCGCAAAGCCACGTCCCAGGTAACGCCCCGGTCCGTCCTCGCGGCGCTCGGCGAAGTAGGCGCGAACGTCGCTATTGAGTAGTGTGCCGAGCTGTTTGGCTGTCTCGTGCGCCAACAGGATGCCCCCGGTCGTCGGACCGACGACCAGCTCTGGCGCTTGTAGCGCGAAGTGCTCTGCGATCTGCCCGCATAGCGTCTCGGTCAACCGCGGCCGCTCAAGCAGGCGGAACTTCTCGATGTAGGTGTCGCCGTGTCGCCCTGACGCATACTGGAAGTGCCCACCCAGCACCGCGCCCGCCGTTTGCAGCATCTGCATCGCGCCGGATGGGTCGCTCACGGATGGGTCGCTCACGTTTGGTCGCTCATGGCAGCGCGTTTCCCTCGTAGTCTGTCGTTTGCAGCGAGATGCCACTGCTGATCTTGTCGAAGGGGAACCAGCGGAATATCACCTCCCCCACGATCTGGTCCTCGTGGATCGGACCGAAGACGTGCGAGTCCTGGCTGCTGTTGCGGTTGTCGCCGAGCACGAAGTAGTGCTCGGGCGGAATCACGGCCGGCCCCCACTGGTAGTTCGGCGGCGAGTAGATGTACTCCTGTTCGTTCAGCTCGATCTCGTTCACGTAGACCCGCCCCTGTCGAATCTCAACGGTGTCGCCGGGCAAGCCGATCACCCGCTTCACATAGTCGTGCGCGCTTTGGTACGGAGGGCGAAAGATGATCACCGAGCCGCGGTGCGGGCCAGAGAGCAGGAAATCGCCGTTGCTGCGGCCCGGCAGCAACGCGTCGAACGGTCCCAGGTCGACCTCCCAGTAGCCAATCTTGTTGACCAGGACCAGCTCCGAGCTGGTCAGCGTTGGCTGCATCGAGCGCCCCTCGACCTGGAAGTTCTGCACCGCCTCACGCGCGAGGAGAAAGACGATCAAGCCAAGGATCGCGGTCTCAATGAGCTCGCGTAGCACGCCGTGCTGTAGACCAAGCTGTCGCCAGTGCATACGAGCGAGCTTATCCGCCTCTAAGATGACCGTATCCATCGTCTGTTAAAGGAACGTGCATGCGAGCGATCCGATTGTCCACCAGCGGGCCGATCATCGTGCCCGAGATGGACGCCCGCATGGGCGCCAACATCAACGGCCCCTCGCTGATCCGCGCGCCCCAGTGGCTGCCCGACCCGCTCGGCGCGTACTATCTCTACTTCGCCGATCACAAGGGCCGCTACATTCGCCTGGCCGCTGCCGACGCCCTGCTCGGCCCCTGGCGTATGTACGAACCCGGCGCGCTACAGCTCACGCAGACTAGCTTTCCCCACAGTGATGCGGACTTCGATCCCACGCTCGACCGCACCCGCTTCGACGGACACGTCTATCCGCACATCGCCTCGCCCGATGCGATCGTCGACGACCAGGCGCTGCAGATTCGGCTCTACTTCCACGGACAGCTCGCAGATGGACGCCAGGTTTCCCGGATGGCGGTTTCCAGCGACGGCATCCACTTCGAGGCCGGCGAAGAGATCCTGGCAACCAGCTACCTGCGCATGATCCGTCTGAGCGACGTCGCCGAGCCAGGCTGGTACGGGATGTCGATGCCCGGCATCCTCTATCGCTCGGACGACGGGTGGTCGAGTTTCGAGCGCGGACCGCAGCTCTTCCCGAATTCGATGCGTCACTGCGCGCTGCTGCGTCGCGGCGGAACGCTCTGGGTTTTCTGGACCAAGGCCGGCGACGCGCCCGAGCGCATCTATACCTCGCCAATCAAGCTGCGCGGAGACTGGCGCTCCTGGTCAGCCGACGAACCGTCAGAGGTGCTGCGCCCGGTCTACGACTGGGAGGGCGCAGAGTTGCCGATCGCGCCCAGCGTGCGCGGCTTCGCGCCGAACCCGGTGCATGAGCTGCGCGACCCTGCAATCTTCGAAGAGGACGGCTGCGCTTACCTGCTGTACACCGTGCAGGGAGAGCGCGGCATCGCCATCGCCCAGCTAGACCAGCTAGACATGTTCGAGTGATCCAAATTGTCTCACGCACCGCGCTCCTACTACCCCGTGTTCTTCGACCTGGTTGGTCGCTCGGTGCTCGTGATCGGAGGTGGCCGACTGGCGTTGGAGAAAGTGCGGGGATTGCTCGCCGCGGAGGCGTTGGTCACCGTCGTCGCGCTCGATCTCTGCGACGAGTTGCGTCGCCTCCGCGACGAGGCGCGCATCGCGCACCTGCCTCGTGACTATCAGCGCAGTGACCTGCAGGGCCGCGCGCTGGCGATGGCAGCGAACGACGATCCCTCGCACAATGCGCGCCTGCAGGCCGATGCCCGCGCCGTCGGCGTCCCGCTCAACGCCGCTGACGATCCGGTGCACTGCGATTTCATCCTGCCGGCGGTCGTGCGCGAGCCGCCGCTGACGCTGGCGATCTCAACCGGCGGGGGCAGCCCGGCCGTCGCGCGCCGGCTGCGCGAAGAACTGAGCGACTATCTCGCCGCCGACACGTCGAGCCTGGCAGATCTCGTCGCCGAAGTTCGCGCCGATTTGCGGCGTCGCGCTGTCTTTCCATCGATCCCGTCCGAGTCCTGGCAGACCGCGATGGATGGTCAGGTCCGAATCCTGCTCGCGCAGCGTCGGCGTGGGCAGGCGAAGGCGTTGCTGATGTCGCGGCTCGGCTGTCCGTTGCGCGCGACCGACCACTCCCCGGGTTGATGTCGTTGGCACAGCGCTGGCGGTTGGGTGGACGCGGCAGCGCGCTCTCACGCGTGCAGGCGGAGCTGGCGGCATCGGCGCTGCGCACAGTCGGGATCGATACCGAGTTCGTGCCCATCGTCACGCAGGGCGACCGCGACCGACGCTCCAGCCTGCGACAGATCGGTGGACAGGGCGTCTTCGTGCGCGCCGTTGAACAGGCGTTACTCGCCGGCGAGATCGACGCGGCGGTGCATTCGGCCAAGGACGTGCCGCCGAACATCGCCGCGGGTACCGCGCTGGCCGCCTATCTCCCGCGCGGCGATGTCCGCGACGCGCTCGTCGGCCGCAGCCTGCCCCCCGACCTGCCCCCCGATCTAGCGCCCGACCGCTGGGACACGCTGCCGCGTGGCGCCCGTGTCGGCACGGGATCGCGCCGCCGCGCCGCTCAGCTGCTGCGCCTGCGCCCCGACCTCCAGGTCGTTGACATTCGCGGTAACGTCGACACGAGGATCAACAAGGTTGAGCAGGGCGAATACGACGCGGTCATTGTCGCCGCGGCTGCGCTCCAGCGGCTCCGGCGTCCGTCGAGCGAACTGCTGCCGATCGACCTGATGATGCCCTCGCCCGGTCAGGGGGCGCTCGTGCTGCAGTGTCGGTTGGAGGATGCTGCGGCCATCGTCAGCCTCGATCACGCCTCGACCTCCCGCGCCGTCCGCGCCGAACGGGCGATGCTGCGGGCGCTCGGCGCGGGCTGCTCGCTGCCGCTCGCTGCGCTCGGCGGCCTGCGCCCCGTCGCTGATGGTGGAGAGGTCGTGCTGGTCGGCCGACTGCTCAGTGAGGATGGTCAGGAGCTGATTGATGTGCAGCGTTCAGGCGGCGATCCAGACGCGGTGGGCGCGGAGGTAGCCCAGGCGCTGCTGCAACGAGGCGGGCGCTGCTTGATGGAGGAGTCATGAGCGCGATCCCGCCCGTCCTGCTGGTCGGCGGCGGCCCAGGCGATCCACGCCTGATCACTATCGCCGGCGCGGAGGCGCTGCGGCATGCCGAGGTCGTGCTCCACGACCGCCTCGCCGCGCCGGAGCTCCTGCAGCTAGCCCCCGACGCGGAGTTGATCGACGTGGGCAAATCGCCTGACGGTGGGTCGGTCTCGCAAGACGAAATCCATACGCTCATGATCGACCACGCCCGTCGTGGACGCCGCGTTGTACGGCTCAAGGGCGGCGACCCATTCGTCTTCGGACGCGGCGGCGAGGAGGCGGCGGCGTTGTCGGCGGCCGATATCCCCGTGCAGGTGATTCCCGGCGTCAGTAGCGCCCACGCCGCGGCCGCGGCCGCCGGCATCGCGGTGACTGATCGGCGCGCGGCCTCAGCGTTCACCGTCGTGACGGGAACGGCGGGCGATGGCGATGCGCCGCCGATCGACTGGGCCGCCGCCGCACGCGTCGGCGGCACGATCGTCGTCATGATGGGTTGGCGCAATCTGGAGGAGATCGTTCGACGCCTCGTTGCTGCCGGGCTGCCTCCCGACGTCCCCGCCGCCGCAATCGAGCGCGCCGCCAGGCCGCAACAACGTGTCGTGACCGCGCCGCTGGTAGAGTTGCAGCGACGCGCTGCGAGCATGCGTCCACCGGTAACCGTCGTGATCGGCCCCACGGTCCAGTTGGCAACGTCGCTCACCGCCGGGCCGCTGAGCGGATGGCGCATCGTCGTCACCCGGCCTGCCGACCAGGCAGCGGCACTGGTGGGACGCCTGCGTGCACTGGGCGCGGAGGTGGTTGAATTGCCGACGATCGAGATCCGCCCCCGCGACGACGACGCGGTCAACCGCGCCGTCCGTCGGCTCGCTGACGGACGTTACGACCTGGTCGCGCTGACCAGCGTGAACGGCGTCCGTTTGCTCTGGCAGGCGCTACGACGCCATGGCTGCGACGCGCGCGCCTTCGCTGGCGCGAAGATCGCCGCTATCGGTCGCGAAACCGCGCGCGCCCTTGCCGGCGTTGGTCTGGCGGCCGACCTGACGCCTGAAGAGTATTCGACCGCGGCGTTAGCCGAGTTGATCCAACGTGCAGATGTATCAGGTTGGCGTATCCTCCTGCCTCGCGCAGCGCAGGGCAGTCCGCTCTTGCGTCAGCGGTTGCTCGATGCGGGCGCCGCTGTGGATGATGTGCCGTTCTACGACACCATCACGCCGCTGCCCAATCCGGCGGCGCTCGCGGAACTGCGTCGCGGCGTCGATCTCGTCACCTTGACTTCGCCCTCGACAGCCGATGGGTTGATTCACATCACACGAGATAGTGAGTCGGGCGTGGCCCATCTAGACTCGCTGCAGGCTGTATGCATCGGTCCGGTCAGCGCGGCCGCGGCGCGGCACCTCGGCTTGCGCGTCGCCGCGACGGCCGACGTGTTCACTATCGACGGACTGATCGAGGCCGTCGTTCAGTACTGCTCCGCCCATCACGCCAGCCGGACCTAACATGACTAGCGCATCGCTCTCCACCGCCATCACCGTCGCCGAGCAGATTCCCGCTGCCCATCGGATGCGGCGACTGCGCCGCTCCGACGGCCTGCGGCGTATGGTGCGCGAGACGCGTCTGGCGCCAGCCGATTTCATCTATCCAGTATTCGTGACGAGCGGACGCGGCGTGCGCGAGCCGATCCCGTCGCTGCCCGGCCAGTCGCGGCTCTCGATTGACCAGCTCCCGCAAGAGGCGGCTGAGCTGCGCTCGCTCGGCATCCCCGCGATCCTGCTCTTCGGACTGCCGGCCTCGAAGGATGCGGTCGGCAGCGGGGCGTGGATCGCTGACGGCGTCATCCAGCAGGCCACCCGCGCGCTCAAGGACGCGCAGCCCGATCTGGTCGTGGTCACCGATGTCTGCCTCTGCGAGTACACCGATCACGGTCACTGCGGCGTCCTTGCGGATGACGGGACAGTCCGCAACGACGCGTCCGTCGAGCTGCTCGCGCGGACTGCGCTGAGCCAGGCCGAAGCTGGCGCGGACGTGATCGCGCCGTCGGACATGATGGACGGACGAGTCGGCGTGATCCGACGTGCACTGGACGAAGCCGGCTTCGCCGAACGCGCGCTTTTGTCCTACGCGGCCAAGTTCGCCTCGGCCTTCTATGGCCCGTTCCGAGATGCCGCCGACTCGGCGCCGCAGTTCGGCGATCGGCGCGCGTACCAGATGGATCCGCCGAACGGTCGGGAAGCGATGCGGGCGATCGCTCGCGATCTGGATGAGGGTGCGGACATGGTCATGGTGAAGCCGGCGCTCGCCTATCTCGACCTGGTCCGAGCGGCGCGCGAGCGCTTCAACGCGCCGCTCGCCGCCTACAACGTCAGCGGCGAATACGCGATGCTGAAAGCGGCGGCGGGCAACGGCTGGATCGATGAGGAGCGAGCCGTGCTAGAGACCCTGACCGGGATTCGACGCGCCGGGGCGGACCTGATCCTGACGTACCACGCCAAAGAAGCCGCCCGCTGGCTCGCACGCCAAGCGGAGTAACCAGACCGGGCGCAGGCCTCAGCTACGCCATCCACATGTTGGGATGGGTTCATGGGAGCGACAATGGGCGCACAGAGCGAGTCGAGCAGTGAACCATTGACGCCACCAGCGCCTCCGCCCCAACTAGCCGTCCCACCGGCTGAGGCGGTGGCGAGCGTCCGCGCCGTCGCGTTCGACTGCTACGGCACCCTGCTGCAACTCGAGGAGCGGCAGTTCGCTTCCTACATCCAGGACTTGCTGTACCAGCACGGCGTTGAGCATGTCACGGGCGAACAGGTCTGGGACGCTTGGCTGGACGCATCTCGCGAGATGGCTCGGCTGGAGGGTCGAGACGTGGAGCGGCCACTCGAGGGTCCGGAGCCAGCATTCCGCCCGTTTTCCGAGACCTGGCCGCATTTCTTTCGCGAGGCCTTTCAGCGACACTCGGTCGAGACGGTTCCAGCCGCCGCCGCCTTCCAGCACCTCTGGGACCTGCTCTCGGTTGCGCCGGCCTATTCGGAGGTTGAACCAGTCCTGGCGGCGCTACGCCGCCGCGGCTACCGCGTCGCGATCGGCAGCAATGCCGACGAAGACCACCTGCAGCATGCGCTCGCGCACGCTGAGATTCGCTGTGGCGTCGACGTCGAACTCGTCCTGTCATCGGAGGAGGCGCGGTCGTACAAGCCGCGACGGCCGTTCTTCGAGCAGCTGTGTCAGCGACTGCGGCTCGAGCCGCGCGAGGTGCTCTACGTCGGCGACAGTCCCTGGGCGGACGTGACCGGCGCCAATCACGCTGGGTTGCCGGTCTACTGGGTGTCTCGCTACCCCGATCCCGAGCGCGAGAAACTGATGCGCTCGCCGCCTACCTGGTCTGGAGCGGACCTGACCGGCATCCTCGAGTGTTTGCCGACGACCGCGCCCCACTAGACGACCGGTGCTGTATTGCGTACGCGCCGGCCGTGTCCGAGTCGGCCCTCTCGAGCGCTGGTCTGGTGGTTATGCACGGCACTGCGCACACTGTGCACAGTGCCCTGCGACTTGCGGCGTGCGAGACGCCAGGATGCGCTAGAATGCCGATATCGATCACATAGGTGATCAATACTTTCGTAGCCTGAGGACAAGATGATGCGCATTCAAACTTCCCAACTGGCGTTGCAGCACGGACTCAGTGTGGTCTCCCGCGCTGTGGCTGCCCGCCATGCGCTGGAACAGCTCCGCCACGTCCATGTCGAGGCGGACGACGAGGGAGTCCGTCTGACCGCGACCGATACTGAGATCGCGATGATTTGCAGCATCGACGCAGTCGTTTCGGAGCCTGGCTCGATCACGATTCCGCACCGCTTCATCAATGATCTCGTCTCTGCACTTCCCTCATCGGATGTGACGCTCGATGTCGCCGCCAACTCCCTGGTCACTCAGATTCACGGCTCCGACGCGAACGAATCATCCATCCATGGGATGTCGCCCAGCACGTATCCCAGCATTCCCGGTGTGGGCGACGGAGACTGGATTCGGATTGTTGCCCGAGACCTGCGCGAGGCCCTGCGGCACGTCGTGTTCGCCGCCGCCACTGACGACGGTCGTCCCGTGCTGACCGGCGTCCACTTCCGCTTCGACGACGACAAGATGACGCTGGCCGCCGCTGACGGTTTCCGGCTCGCCGTCTATGACATGCAGGTCGCCTCCGAACTTACGGAGCAGCTCGAGATCACTGTGCCGGCGCGGGCGCTGAACGAGCTGGAGCGCCTGCTGTCGGACGACGATTCCGCGGTCGAGATGTACATCCACGCTGACCGCAGCTATGTCCGGTTCCATGTGCGCGCCGTGCAGATGACCGCCCAGCTCATACAGGGGAACTATCCCAGCTACGACCAGCTGATCCCGACGGAGTACCAGACGCGGGCGACCCTGCCCGGATCGGTCTTGCAGGGCGGCGTGCGCTCGGCAGCCGTCTTCGCCAAAGAGTCGAGCGGCATCATCCGCCTCCTCTTTGCCGACGACGAGGCGGACCAGCACATCACCCTGACCGCCCGGGCCGAGGAGCTGGGCAACCACCGTGGCCGCGTGGCCGCTGTGATCGAGGGTGACAGCTCGCGCATCGCCTACAACGTCAACTACCTGCAGGATGTGCTGCAGATCTCCAGCGGATCGGCTGCAGCCGAGGTTGCGATGGAGACGAGCGGCCCGAGTAACCCCGGCGTCTTCCGCATCGTCGGGCGCGACAACTACGTCCACGTGCTGATGCCCATGTTTGTGCAGTGGGAAGACGCCTAGCGAGTGGGAAGGCGCGGGCGATCGTTCCGCGCTCTGGATGCGGGCGCCGAGGCGTTGACTAGGCTGCCTACATGGCACTCACGGTCAGCGCCCATACCTACGGCCCAGCGGCGCAGGAGGCGCTCGCGGCAGCGGTTGAGCGATGCAAGTCCGTGCGCGGATCCTTCGATCCACTGACGCCGGTGACCATCGTCGCGCCCTCGTCTGCGGCCCGTTACCACATCCGTCACACGCTGGGGCAGCGATCGGGAGGGCTCGTCAATGCGCAGATCAAGCTGCTGGGGGAGCTGCTGGATCTGATCGGCGCCACCGCCATGGCGAACGCCGGTCGTCGGCCCTTGCCCGACGTATACCGGACTGAGCTGATCCGCGCTGTCGCCGAGCAGGGGCGGCAGATCTTCGGCGACGTGCCGATCGAGGGAGCATTGCTGCGCACGCTGGAGCGGCGCTTTGCCGAATTCGATGCCTGCGACCGCGATCAGCTGCAGCCGCTCCAGTCTCATTCGGACGTCTCCGCCTATCTGTTGGCGCTGTACGACGAGTACCTCGTGCAGACGCGGAACTTCTATACACGCCGCGATCTGGCAGGTTCGGCGACAGCGGCGCTCGCGCAGCGGCCGGTGGTGTTGCGCGATATCGGTGCGGTCATTGTCTATCTGCCTAGCGAGCTCAACACGTCGCAGCGCGCCTTCCTGGATGAGCTATCCAGGCAGACCGATGTCGAAGTCTTGCTGGGGTTGACTGGCGACGTCGAGGCGATCGATAGGCGGACGCTTTCGACGTGGGGGCTGGAGCTAGATCTAGCGACGCCGCTGCCTGCAGCCCCCACGGCGCAGCGGATCATCCAAGCGCCCGACGCCGAGGAAGAGGTCCGTGCCGCTATCCGCGAGATCGCGCAGGCGCTGCTGGCTGATCAGCCGACGCCGCTGCACCGCACAGCCATTCTGTACCGACAGCCCGAGCCCTACGCTCGCATCTGCGCCGAACAGCTCGACGCCGCGGGTATTGTCTGGAACGGTCAACAGTCCACGACGCTGCGGCAGTCAATTGCCGGCCGCACACTTGACGGCTTGATCGACTTGATGTCTGTGGCGACTGTCTCCGCAACCAGCCGTCCGCTCACGTGGGTGGACGACGTCGCGCCGTGGCTGTCGGCGGCGCCGATTCTGGACACGCAGGGTCGCGATGCGCCCACGGCGCGTTGGAATCAGCTCGCCCGTCGCGCCAATCTTCAGCATGGACCGCAAGACTGGCTGCTGCGGCTGGGACGCTACCGCGCTACGGTCGCCGCCGATCTCGAGCGGCTCACTCGGGGTGCTGACGAGCAGCGACCAGGCCGTCTGCGATGGGTGCAGTCTGAACTGAACCAGGTCGACGACCTGGTCGCGTTTGCCGAGTGGCTGAGCGCATTCACCCGCGAGACGCCGCCGACGGCTGAGTGGTCGGCCTATGTGCAGCTCGCCCGCCGCGGTCTCGAACGTCTACTCGGGGGGCGCAGCCGCCTCGCAGCGCTGACATCCAGCAGCCAAGTGGCCCAGCGCGATGGCGAGGCTGATCTCGAACTGACCCGCTGGGACGACGTGCAGCGCCTGCTTGGAGAGCTCGCCGGGCTCGACGAGCTCAAACGCGTCGAGCGTGAAGCGTCGAGCATCGAGCGCTTCAGCGCCGCCGTGCGGCGAGGGCTCGAACGTGCCCATGGACACCGCGGCCGCGTTGGCGCGGGCGTGTTCACGGGGATGCTGTCGCTCGCCGTGGGGATGCAGTGGGACATCGTCTACATCGTTGGCGCGGCAGAGCGCTCGTTGCCCCCGATCCGACGAGAAGACCCACTACTCTCCGACGCCCTGCGCGACCGCGCCTCGCTGCCCTCGGCCTCCGACGCGCTCCGCCGCGAGCGTTCGCAGTATTTGGCGGCGCTGCACGCCGCCGAGCATCGGGTGCTCAGCTATCCGCGCGCAGACCTGCGGGCGCAGCGTGCCTGCCTGCCAGGACGCTGGCTGCTGGAGTCGGCCACAGCGCTCAATGGTGGCCAGCGCGTCTACGCCTCTCGCTTTGATCAGGTCTCGGGCGACGTGATCGATGCGATCCCATCATTCGAAGGTGCGCTGCTGTCAACGCCGATGCCAGCCGATGTACAGGAGTACGACCTGCAGAGCGTCCGCCGCAGCGGACATCCGCTGCGGCATTATCTGGCCGACACGATCCCGTCCGTGGGGCGCGCGGCCAGGCGCCAGATCGAGCGCTGGTCGCCGGTGTTGACCCACTGGGACGGCCTCTTGGCCGCGCCCTCGGCGGATCACGGCGTTGAGGCCCTGAACCACAGCGAGGCCTGGAGTGACGGCGAGCAGCTGATCAGGCGTCCGCACTCAGCGGGCGCATTGCAGGATTGGGCGACCTGCCCTTACCGCTACTTCCTCGGCCGCGTGCTGCAGGTCGAAGAGCGCGACGAGCTGCGCGACGATCTCCAAATCACGCCGCTGGACAAAGGAACGCTGATCCATGACATCCTCAATGACTTCTTCCGTGAAACGCCGCGCCAGCCTCAACCCGCTGAGGTCTGGTCGGACGACGACCGCAAGCGGTTGCGGTCGCTCGCCGAGTCGCGGCTGGAGGCCGCGCGCGAACAGGGTCTGACGGGCCGCGCGCTGCTCTGGCGACGCGATCGCAACCGCATCCTTGAGGACCTCGAGACGCTGCTCAAGCGGGACGACCAGCATCGGGCTGATCTGGGCGTGCAACAGGTCGCCAGCGAGCTGGTCTTCGGCGATCTGCCCGACAGCAGCGGAATGGTCGACTTCCGCCTCGCCGACGGGCGCCTGCTACGGCTGCGCGGGGTGATCGATCGGGTCGACCGTCCCGACGACACTGCACCCGACGCAAGCGGGCCGCGCGCGGTGGTGATCGACTATAAGACTGGCAGTGAGCTTCCCAAGCGCGCGGCGCTGGCAGCCGATCCCCTCGTTGGCGGCCGCTTCCTGCAGCTGCCGATCTACGCGCACGCCACCCGGCGGCTCTTCGGACTCGACGCGGACGCGCCAATCGACTCGGCCTACTGGTTTATCACCCGACGCGGCAATTTCCAGTTCAACGCCGTGCCCTGGCACGAAGTGAACCAGTCGCGGTTCGAGCAAGCGATCCATCTGATCGCGGAGCACATCCAGGCGGGCCGCTTTCCCGCGAATCCTGGCAAGCCTCACCGATCCGCGTTGGGCGAGCATTGCGCCTTCTGCAGCTTCAACGCGATCTGTCCTGCGGATCGCCGCGAGCATTGGGATGCAATCAGGGGAGACCCGCGCCTCGCCGACTACGTGGTGTTGGCGCAGCCGCCCGAGGAGCCGCAGTCGTGATCGCCAATGGCCTGCCCACCGATGGACTGGCCGATCGGGCGGCGCGAGATCGGATCGAGCGTCGCCTCGACGAGACGCTATTCGTCGAGGCCGGGGCCGGGACCGGCAAGACGCACGAGCTAGTCCAGCGGATCGTCAATCTGATCGCGTCCGGCGAGGTGCGAGCCGATGAGATCGCCGCGATCACCTTCACCGAGCGCGCCGCCGCCGAGCTTTATGACCGCGTGCTCGAGGAGCTCGATCGTCGCGCGCAGGCGGAGACTGATCCGCGCCAGCAAGCGTTGTTCAGCGAGGCCGCCGCGCGACTTGACCATGCCGCCATCGAAACGCTGCACGCGTTCGCTGGCCGCATCCTGCGATTGCACCTGATCGAGACCGGGCTGCCACCGGACTTTCAGATCCTCGATGAAACCGAGAGCTGGATCCAGTTCGGCGCGCGCTGGCGGCGCGCGCTGGACGAGATCCTCGAAGACGATTCACTCGCCGAGTCGTTGCTCGCCCTCTTTGACGTTGGGGTCGAACTCTCGGACCTTGAAGGGCTGGCCCGCAAGTTGCACGAAGACTGGGACCGTGTGCTGTCGGATGATGCGGTGATGATGCTGGTCGATTACGACCTGGACCACTTCCTCAGTGGCCTGCAGCGCGCGATTGACGCAATGCCGCACTGTGATGACCACAACGACACGCTGTACATTCGCCTGACCGAACTGGCCGCGTATCACGACGAGCTACACCGACACCGCGATGAGCCGGGCAGGCTGGCGCGCTTGCTGGCGCAACCGAAACCGTCATTCAAGGTCTCAAACGTCGGTCGCAAGAACCTTTGGGGTGCAGGCCAGCTACAAAAGGCACGCGCGCTGGTGGGAGTGCTCGATCAGGACCGCGTCCTGTTGCGAGGTCAGATCATGCAGGCGCACATCGCGCCGGTGTACAACGCGCTGCGACAATTCGTGCTGGACTATGCCGACGAGCGACGCCGATTTGGCGCATTGGACTTCCAGGACCTGCTCGTCCGCGCCTGCCGGTTGCTCGACGATCACACAGCGGTCGCCGACGCGCTCCAGACGCGCTTCAAACGGCTGCTGATCGACGAGTTCCAAGACAATGATCCGCTGCAGACGCGGATCATCGACCGAATCACGAACGGGCAGCCTGGCCGCGCCTTCTTCGTCGGCGACCCCAAGCAGTCGATTTACCGCTTCCGCCGTGCTGATATCCAGCAGTTCAACTCGGTCAAACGGACACACCAGGCGGGGCTGACGCGGCTGAGCCAAAACTTTCGCTCGACGCCTGGTGTGACCGAGTTCGTCAATGCCGTTTTCGGGCCGCTGATGCGTGAGAGCGGTGAGGATCAGGCGGAATGGGTCGACCTCTATCCCGTTCGTGAGCCGCTCGATGAATCCTCGCCTGCAGTCAGCGTGATCGGCGACGCCTCTTCCCCGACGGCCGACCATGCCAGCCAGGTCGAGGCCGATGCGCTCTCACGGATGATCGCTGACGTCGTCCATGCCCACTGGCAAATCTACGACAAGCCAGGCGACGTCATTCGCGATGCGCGCTACGGCGACACCGCCGTGCTCGTCCCCGCCCGCCGAGCGCTGAGACACCTGCTGCCAGCGTTGGAGCAGCGGAGCATCCCCTATCGCCTCGAGAGCCGCTCGCTGGTTTACCACTCACCTGAGGTGCGCGACCTGCTGAATCTGCTGCAGGCGATCGATGACCCGACCGACCAAGTGGCGCTCGTGAGTGCGCTGCATGCGCGCACGTTCGCCTGCGCCGACGATGATCTCTACCGCTGGCGACGCGCCGGCGGCCACTGGGACTACCGCCGCGACCACCCAGCGAACGTCCCCGCCGACGATCCGGTGGCCGAGTCCATAGGTTGGCTACGCAACGTCGCGGAGCGCCGCTGGGAGATGTCGGTGAGCGAGCTGGTCGGTCTCGTGATCCGCGAGCGGCGGCTGATGGAGCTGTCGGTGCTAGAACGCCAGCCGCGCGAGCGCTGGGCCCGCTACCGATTTCTCCACGACCAGGCGCGCGCATTTTGCGACGCCGGCGGATCGAGCTTGGGCGAGTTCCTTGCCTGGGCCAAGCGTCAGGCTGACGCTGATACCCGCGTCATCGAGTCGATCGTGCCGGAGGAAGACCACGACGCCGTGCGGATCATGACAGTCCACGCGGCGAAGGGGCTGGAATTTCCGATTGTGTTCTTCGCCGGTCTCAATGCAACGCCACGCAACCAGGCGCCTCCACTGCTCTGGGCGGAGGACGGCCGACCTGAAGCGTACCTCCGCGCTAGGGTCCAGACAGTGGGCTTCGCGGATGAATGGGAGCGCGAACAAGCGCTGATCGCGCAGGAGCGCGTGCGGCGCAACTACGTTGGCGCGACCCGCGCCCGCGACCACTTGATCATCAGCCTCTATCGCAAACAGTCGAAGAAAGAGGAGGGAACCGACGCAGCGCGCATCGACCGCGTGGTGCGCACGGTCACTCCGCCCTGTCGCCGCATCTCCCCGTCCGAGCTGCCGAATCCACCGCTCCCAGGCCGTGCGACTCAGCAGCCGACGGTCCCGCCAGAACAGGCGCTGGCGGCGCGTGAGCGATGGATCGCCAGGCGCGCCACGGTTGCCTCTCACCTGGAGTCGCTGCCTCATGAGTCAGCGACGGGTGTCCGCCGCTTGGCGGCGGCGCACTCTGCGCAGTCGACCGAGTCCACGTCGCGCCACTCTGAACAGGACGACTCGCTCCCGCCGTGGCGCCGCGGCCGCGCCGGCACGGCCATTGGCCGCGCCACCCACGCGGTCCTCCAGGTGGTCGATCTGGAACACCCCGACGAGGCCGAAATCCGCAACACCGCTCGCGCGCAGGCGACAGCAGAGGCGCTGAGCGGCGAGGCGGCGGCGAGTGTCGCACGGCTGTCGCTGCGCGCTGTGCGTAGTGCTGTGGCGCGAGAAGCGGTCGCCTCGCGCCGCTACTGGCGGGAGCTGTACGCCGCTGTCGAGATCGATGGCGTCCTGCTCGATGGCTACGTGGATTTGCTCTATGAGTTGCCCAACGGAGACCTGGTCGTGGTCGACTATAAGACCGATGCGCTGCAGGCGGGCGAGGCGCTCGATGAAGCGGTGGCGCGTTATCGTCTCCAGGCGGCGTCGTACGCCTTGATCTTGGAGGCATCGCTCAAGCGGCGCGTGGAACGCTGCATCCTGCTGTTCCTCGAGCCGAACCAGGCGCGCGAAGTCCCGCAGCTCCGCGGCGTCATGTCAGAAGTGCGCGAGCTCCTACACGATTCGGTGGTGAGGCTGCCGCCTCTCCCGCAGCGCTAGCGGACCGCGCAGCGCCTGGATTTGCTCGGCCACGGCCGTGGGTAAGTCCGGCATCGCCACGGCGGACACCGTTCGTTCGCCCAGTCGCGCATCCTCGCCGAGACGGCCGCCGACGAAGATGTCAGCGACATCGACGATCTGGCCGTCGATCCGTTTGCGTCCTCCCAGCAGACCGATCTCGCCGGTGCGGTGCGCGCCGCAGGCATGCGGGCAGCCCGAGATCTGGAACCGCAGGGGGATAGTGCCCTCAGGCAGTTCGTAGCGCTCGTCCAGCGTCTCCGCGAGCTTGTGCGCCTCTCCCTTGGTGTCGATCAGGGCGAAGTGGCAGTAGTCGTTGCCTGTGCAGGTGACCATCGCGCGTAGGAACGGCGACGGTTGCGGTGTATACCGCTCCAGCAGCGGTTCGGCCAACAGCGCTGGCACGCGTCCGACGGGTACGTTGGGGATTAGGACGTTCTGTTGCACGGTCAGGCGCAACTCAGCCGACCCGTAGGCCTGCGCGAGCCGCGCAAACTCGATGAGCGCCTCGCCTGACGTTCGCCCGACAGGCACAAGGCAGCCGACGGTGCACAGCTCAGGGTCGCGCTGGGTTGTGAGGCCCAGATGGTCGCCGCCATGTCGTTCGGTCAGCGGGCGCCCCGCCCGCGCCAGCGAGCGCCCGAACTGGCGCTCCACGGCCGTGCGGAAGCGCGCCATGCCCCAGTCGCGCAGCAGCCACTTGAGCCGCGCCTCCTTGCGCAGCCGGCGCGGCCCATGGTCTCGGTACACATCAAGCACTGACGCGGTCAAGGCGACCGCTTCTCGCTCCGCGACGAACACATCCAATGGTCGCGCGTACTCCGGCGACATACCGCCCAGCGCGCCACCGACCAGAACGTTGAAGCCTAGCCGATTGTCCAACGCTGCGGGAACGAACGAGAGATCGTGGGTCTGGGCGTGTGCGCAGTCCTCGCGACAGCCCGTGACGGAGAGATTGAACTTGCGCGGCAGGTTGGAGAAGCGCTGGCCAGCGCCGAGGATCACCTGCTGCATGCGCTCGGCCAGTCGGCGCGTGTCCAGCACCTCGTCGGCCGTCAATCCCGACAGCGGGCAGCTCACGACGTTGCGCACGTTGTCCATGCCCGACTGCTGCGAATTCAAGCTGACGGCGGCGAGCCGCTGCAACGCCCATGGTGCGTCGGCGATCGTCAGCCAGCGCAGTTGGATGTTCATCCGCGTCGTGATGTCCGCCGTGCCGCGCCCGACCGCGTTGGCGATCTCGCCGACAGCGGTCATCTGCTCGGACGTCAACACACCGCCGGGAATCCGCATGCGCAACATGTAGTGACCCGGCGTCCGCCTGCGGTGGAAGAGGCCGTACCACTTCATCCGCTCGAAGTCGTCCGCGGGAATCTGCGGGTCCTCGCCCGCCGACGCCAACGCCGCGTAGCGGTGAATGTTGGGCAGCACAGCAAGCCCGTCCTGAGCGGACTTGAGCGCCTCAATCTTGTTGACTGGCACGATGCGGCTCCTGCTGCAACTACCGTATACCGCGCCGTTCTCCTGATTGTGTTCGATGAACCCGATGCGCGTCTGCGCGGCGGAAGAGCGGGATCGCTACGCTCTTTCCATGGCGATCTTCTTGTTTCACGGCGAGGATCGATTTGCACGGCTGGAGGCGGTCGCCGCGCTGCGGCGGGAGCATGATGCCGATGGCTCGCTGGAGAATAATTCGGTCGCCTTTGACGGCGCGCGAGTGTCGCTGGCCGAGCTCGGGGCGGCCACGGCGGCCGCACCCTTTCTTGGCGAGGTCCGCTTTGTACGGGTCGACGATTTGTGCAAGCGCTTCAACACGCCACGACGGCGCGGCGACCAGCTCGGCGAATGGACGGCGCTGCCCACCCTGCTGCGCGAGGCTCCGTCGACGACCGTGCTGGTGTTCGTCGAGGAAGAACTGCGCAAGACCAATCCCATGCTGCGGCAGATCGAGCCTCACGCAGAGGTGCGAGAGTTCCGTCGGCTGAAGGCCGAGGCAGCGCTGGAATGGCTGCGCGGCGAGGTGCACCAGCGAGGGCTGCACCTGACCCGCAACGCGGCCGACGCGTTGGTCGCACGCGCCGACGGTGATCGCGGCGCGCTCAGCCAAGCGGTCGAGAAGCTGTCGCTCTACGCCGGCGATGCCAATGTTGACGAGTCGACTGTCGAACTGCTGGTGCCCGAGCTGCGCTCGGCGACGATCTTCAATCTCGTCGATGCCGTCGCGGAGCGCCGCCTGACGGAAGCGATGCAAGCGCTGGACACGTATCGCGCCAGCCAGGACTATCGCAACGAGCAGGGCATCATCCAGATGCTCGCGCGCACCTACCGGCAGATCGTGGTGACCCGCGAAGTGATCGATCAGGGGGGCTCGAACGACGAGATTCAGCAGGCTGCGGGAGTGCGCTTCGAGTGGCTGGCGAAGCGGTTGCGTCGGCAGGCACAGCGCTATACGCAACCGTCTGCCGACGCCGCGCTCGCGCGCCTGCTTGAGGCCGAAGCGGCGATTATCGATTTCCGAAGCGGCGATGGCGGCTTGCCGGAGGATGTCGCGGTGGAACTGCTCGTCGCCGAACTCGCCGGCGCGGGGCGCTAGACCTCGAGGACGGGGTTGTAGCAGGCCAACCGCTGCCCAGCGCGCCCACCGTCGACCGCTCGCAGCTCCGGCTCGGCATCGGTGCGACACTGCGTCAAGGCTTTGGGACAGCGCAGCAGATAGGCGCAGCGTTCACCGATTTCCTCGCTGCTCAGGTCGGGCAGGCCGCCGGGAATCTGGCGCAGCCGCCGTCTCCGTCGATCCAGTCGCGGCAACGTGTCCAGCAGCGCCCAGGTGTATGGATGGCGCGGCTGGCGGTAGAGCGGTATGACATCGTCGACTTCCATGATCCGGCCGGCGTAGATGATCGCGACCCGCTCGGCGATCTGCGCGACGACGCCCATGTCGTGGGTGATCAGCAGGATCGCGGTGCCCCGTTCGTCGCGTAGCCGCTCGAGTTCATACAGGATCTGTGCCTGGACGGTGACGTCGAGCGACGCTGTCGGCTCGTCGGCGATCAACACTTGCGGATCGAGCGCTGTGGCGATCGCGATCATGATGCGCTGACACATCCCGCCGGAGAGTTCGCCCGGATACGACTTCGCGATCCGCACGGGGTCGGGCAGCTGCATCGCGCTGAGCGCCTCCAGGGCGCGCTCGCGGGCCTCTCGTTTGGTCACGTCGCGGTGGGAGGTGAGCACCTCCTCCACCTGCTGGCCGACGGTGATGATCGGGTTCAGGCCAGCGATCGGATCCTGAAAAATCATCGAAATCTGGTCGCCTCGGATGCGTTGCAGTTCCTGGCGATCCAGCTCTCCGAGATCGCGGTGTTCGTAACGAATCGCGCCAGAGGTCTGCTCGGCGTTGCGTGGGAGGATGCGGAGTACGGCGAGCCCCAGCGTCGTTTTGCCGGAGCCGCTCTCGCCGACGAGGGCAACGATCTCGCCTCGCTGTAAGGTCAGCGAGGCGTCGCGCACCGCCCGCACGGGGCCTTCCCGTGTGCGGTACTCAATACTTACATTGTCCAGGCTCAGTACAGGTGGCACGACAGCTGGCACGCTCGAAGTGTAGGGTCGGCAGGTCCTGCTCCCCTGCTGCGACCGCGACCGCGACCGCAGGCGCTCAGCGCGGGCGGCGCAGGATGGAGACGACCCGGCCCTGGATCTGCATGTTGGATTCGTCGGTGTAGATCGGATCCATGGTCGGATTCTCGGGCTGCAGCCGCACCTGACCGTTCTCGTAGTAGAGCCGCTTCAATGTGCAGATGTTCTCGTCGCGCAGCCAGACCGCGGCCATCTGACCATTCTCCACGCGCGGCGTTTCTTCCAGAATCACGGTGTCCTGGTCGGCGATCAGCGCGTCGATCATCGAGTCGCCGCGCACCGTCAGGGCGAAGACCCGCTCGGGCTCTCGCCCAGCGAGCATGTCCAGCGTGACGCTGATGCGGCCTTCGGCATGGTCGAGGTCGACCCCCTCAGGCGTGAGCGAACGGGTACCGGCGGCGATCGTGCCCAGCAGCGGGACGAGCTGCGTCGGCGCGCTGGAATCGAGTATCGCCGGTGTCAACGGCTTGACGAGCGAGATCGTGCGCGCGCGGTCGCGGTCGCGGTGGATGTGTCCCGCGCGCTCGAGTATTTTGAGGTTGTAGTCGGCCACCGACGTCGACGAGAGCCCGCAGCCTTCCACGATGTCTCGCACCGACGGCGGGTAGCTGCGCTGGCTGAGATAATCCTGCAAGAAGGCTAGGATTCGCTCAGGTTTGTCCGAGCGGGGGCCGCGCTTCCTGCGCGCTGGCGGCTGGGCGGTGGGAGCAAGGTCGTTGGCGCTGGACTGCTCGGGCATGATGTCGGGCACGATGAAAATCCCCAGTCCCGCCCGCGTCCGTCAGGAGCAGGCCGATCGCGCGAGGTCGTAGTTCTGGCGAGCGTAACATGTTCTGAGCACTTGTGCGGAACATTCGTGCGTCAGCATTATGATAACGGCTAGCGACGCCCGAAAGCCGCGCGTATAGGCTGATCCCGTGCCTTGCCTTCGCGCCCCGGAAAGTGACGCTCTATGACTCAACCTCCTGACACCGACAACAAGGTCGGCCTCGTCATCGCCGCGCATCCCGACGATCCCGACTTCGGCGCCGGCGGCACCGCAGCGCTCTGGACAACGCTCGGTTGGCAGATGCATTATCTGGTCGTGACCAATGGGGCCAAGGGTTCGGCCGACCCAGAGATGACCTCTGAGCAGCTGATCCCGATGCGTGAGCAGGAGCAACGCAACGCGGCCGAAGAACTCGGCGTGGTGAGCTGCACGTTTCTGGGTGGCATGGACGGCGAGCTGGAGTACACGCGCGACTATCTGGGCGGCATTGTCAAGTCCATCCGGCGGCTGCAGCCGCACGCAGTGTTCACACACTCGACCGATTACATCCACCGCCGCGCACTCGAAGCCGATCCTGCTGATCCACTCTCCGAATGGCGTGGGTTCATTAACCACCGCGATCATCGCTGCACGGGCGAGATGACCCTCGACGCCGTCTATCCGACTGCCCGCGATCGCCTCAATTTCCCTGAGCACCTCGAAGAAGGGCTGGAGTGCCACAAAGTCGCTGAGCTCTTCATTTGGGGTAGTCAGAACGCCAACGTTGACGTTGATATCAGCGACGTCATTCAGACCAAGATTCGCGCCCTGACGCGGCACGTGTCACAGTTCGGCGACCGCGGTGAAGATTTCATCGCCAATGTCGAAAAGCGCTGGAGCTCGTCCGACGGGCGCTATTACGAGCACTTCGAGCGGATCTCACTACCGGTCTTCTAGTCGCGGCACGAGCCGGCGAGCGACTGCGTTGGACGGCTATGGCGCCGACGCCGCGATTCTGCCCGCAATGCGGTTCGCACCTGGTCCATCCCGACCACTGCGCTCGAGCGGCGTGCGGCTGGATGCACTACCGAGACCCGAAACTGGCAGTGGTCGTGCTGGCTGCAGACGCGAACGGACGTCTGCTGTACATCCGCCGCAACCATGAGCCGGCGATGTACCGCTGGGCCTGGCCATCCGGCTACGTTGACGCCGGCGAGCGCGTCGAGGAAGCCGCTGTCCGCGAAGTGCGTGAAGAGACCGGTCTGGAAATCGAGCTCGATGGTCCGTTCAGCGGGCGGCACAGCGGTCTGTTGGGGATTTGGTCCCGAGCCGACGATCCAGTGGTGGTGGTCGGCTGTCGCGCCCGCCCAATCGGCGGTGCGCTGCGCCCCGGTCCTGAGGCACTGGCCGCCGCCTGGTTTCCACTCGGGCGACGACCGGAGCTGGCGTTCCCCCATGACGCTGAGATCCTGCAGGTGTATGTGGCGTCTCTGGACCGCTCCGCCAGCCCGGGGCGCTGAGCTGCTACGCAGTCGCTTCGCTCCACAGCGGGATACGGGCGCGGCAGTGGTCACAGATCGCGACAGCCTCAGTCTGCAGCTCGCCACCGCGCATGACTGTCATGATCACCTGTCGCACGTGATCCTCGCAGTAGCGGCAGTGACAGCGCTCACAGATGAGGCTGTCGCCTTGCGCGCAGTCCGGCTCGCCGCAGTGGGAGCGCTGGTTCTGCTTGTGCGCGGCCGCCTTGAAGATCAGGTGCCGCTCGACGTCGATGCGCAGGCGCTCGCAACGCTCCTCGACGCAGATTTCCTGGCCGTCCTGTTGGACGCGGCCGTGCCGCGAGCAGAAGCCCTTGGCACAGTACTGGCACTGACCGACGAGGGGTTCGCGGCAGCGGCGCAACCACCTGCGATGGTCGCAGCGCGTCGCTTTGTGATACTCGCGGAGCTCCACCGCCTCAGACTACCGCGCCCACGGCTGCGCCTCCTCCGCTGAGGAGGGCCGCTGCAGTACTTGCGCCGGCGTCGCCGCCGATGGTCGCCTGCTGACTGTCTGGAGACCGGCGACTGCCTAGAGGCGAAGCTTGCCGTGGGAAGGCTGACGACGACGCTGGCGGCCTTCTTCGACGGTCTGCTCTCGCTCGAGTTCAAAGACCGAGATGATGTTGCTCTCGTAGACGTACCCGCAGGAGAGGCAGCTCGAGTAGACGCTGTGGGCGTCGGACTCGACCAGCATCATGCCGGAGCATCGCGGGCACTTCGACGGAGGCGTGACGGGCATCGGTCCCACTCACTTTCCCAACGGTTGTTCGCGCGGCGGAGTTTGTGAAGTTCCGCACGAATCAAGTTTGTGAAGCGTTGCACATTATGCGCCTTGCGATCGGCGCTTGTCAAATCTTTCACATGCACACCAAGCTGTCCTAGCCCTTGACCACTGCTGCAGACGCCATAATCTTCCCCTCACCAGCTGATGTGTTAACTGCATTACAAATCTAACCCACATATGACAATGATGCAGGCCGCTGAGCTGTGTCCCGCATCGGATTCCCGCTGCCCGAGTGGCACTCGCGCTGCGCATCTGGAGATGACAGGCGGATATGCTCAAATCCGCATGCAACACGCCGCCGACCGATTGGCTGTCTTCGGGCTCGCCCTGATCGTGCAGGGGGCGCTGCGCTATGTGTTGGGACCTCCGCCTGATGGTCGCCCGACCTGGCTGGCCTGGCTGCTGGCCCAGACCCGCCGCACGACGCTGTTGGAAGCGGCGCCGCCGCGGTTGCGCATCTTCGCCCCGTTCGCCGCCTCGATCGCCGCCATTCGGATCGCCGCCGTGATCGAACGCAGCAACCCCGCTGGCCTTGGTCGGATCGTCGCGATTGTGGTTCAAGCGCTGGTCTTCTCCGCCAGCTTTGACGCATGGCGTGGCATCGGCGCTGCGGATGCTGTCCGGGGCCGGCTGGACCACTCGCCGCTCGATGACGATGGTCAACCCCTGACCGCGCCGGACGCAGAGCGAATCGAGGCCGAGATTGGTCGTCTCTCGATGGCGCCGGCCGAGGGTGTCGTGGGGCCCTGGGCCGCCTGGGCTGTATTCGATCTCTCAGGCGCCGTCGCCTATGCAGCCGCCGAGTCGCTCGGTGGATCGATGGCGGGGCCTGGTTCGGAGGGCCCGCTCGCGACGATGCTCGATCCCGGCCGCCGCCTGACATCCGTCCGTCGCAGCCGCGACGCCATCGCCTCGGCCGCAATCCTGGCGACGCGCGGTCGCGCTGAGCTGCAGGCGCCCGAGCTGGAAGAGCTGGCGCTCGGTTCCGATACCCCCTTGCCCGTCACTGCGATGTCGCTGGCGTTGGATCGCCGCGCCTCATGGAATGGGCTCACGGTCGGCTGGGGCCGCCCGCCGCCCGAGCTGGACGATCTCGGGCGCGCGCGGCGTCTGCAGCTCAAGGCGCTGGCGCTGCTCGCTGCAACTGCGGCCGGCGTCGCCGCTGCCAGTGGTCTGTTTCGAGCAGGTGAATCTGGAGATGGCTGATTCCTCTGCCCCCCCCCCCCCAGCCGCTGGTGGTTGCTAAGCTGCGTCCAGATAGCGACTAGAGTGTCACAGACCGCCTGTGCAGTTCAGGAGTCCATCATGCCGCAGTTCCCTTCCGTCCAATGGTTTGAAGCACTTCGCGACGTCGTTGCGGACGATCCACACTGGCGAGACTTCGGCATGATGGACTGCGCCATGGGCGTCAACGTCGGCGAGACGACGATCAAGCTCGTCTTCGATGGCTACGAGATCACCGAAATCGTTGACGTCTCCGACTCGGCAGACGACGAGGACCTCGACTTCACCCTGGTAATGCCGACTGAACGTTGGCAGGAGATGGTGCGGAACATCCAGTCCAACGGCCACGCTGACCTCCACCACACGCTGAACACGATCGACCTGGAGAGTCCGGAAGAGCTGGCCAAAGGCGACGACTACAACCGCCGCGACCTCTTCTACCGCTTCAACCAGACCCTGCAGGACTTCTTCGACGCCTCCGCGAAGATCGAAACCACCTTCCCCGAACCAGCCAACGTGGGCTGAGGCTGCCGCCAGGCCTCCGCGAAAGAATGCAGGGAACAGCCGGGGTGCCCGTGCCGATCCAGGTCGCCCTGATCCACCACACGCCCGACCCGATTCGGTCGTTGTACATGGCCTACCGGGTCTGTTACTCGGCCTTGACGCCCCAGCAGGTGTTGGACCGCATCGCCGACGAACGTATCTCGCACGAGGCGATGTTGAAATTCGTCGAAGCGCGGCTACTGACCGGGCACATGTCACCGCTCGAGCAGGTGCATTTCGAATTCGGCATCTCCGGTGTCTCGCGCGCCTTCTCACACCAGTTCGTGCGGCACCGCATTGGGATCAGCTTCGAACAGCAGAGCCAGCGCTACGTCACCTTCCCTGACGGTCAGTTTCCGTACACCGTGCCCAAGACCATCGAACGCGCTGGACTCGGCGGCGACATGGCGGCGCTCTTCGCGCAGGCTGGCGCGCTCTACGAGAAGATGGTCGAAGCTGGCGTTCCCGCTGAGGACGCGCGGTTCCTACTGCCCAACGCCACGAACACCAACTTCAAGATCACGGTCAACCTGGCCTCGCTGCTGCACATCGCCGATCTGCGCCTCTGCACCCGCGCGCAGTGGGAGTTCCGCAAGGTCGTCTCGCTGATGCGAGCCGAGGTCGTCAAGGTCGCGCCTGAGCTCGGCCGCCAGCTGCAGCCCAAATGCGGTGAGCGCCGGTTGGGCTACTGCGACGAGGACTACGCGGCTTGGGAGGAGTGCCCGATCGGCCGCAAGCGCCCGCACAAGCGCGAGCTCTTCCAGCTTTACGACGCCTATCGACAAGGCGAGCTCGACGACTTGGACGCCGAGGATATGGCCTTGATCGCTTCTGACACGGACGACGCCCCGATCACCATTCGCTAGCGCTTCAGTCGTCTCGCAGCTCCAGCAGCTGCACGAAGTTGCCGTCCGGATCGAGCAGCGTTGTCACTTCACCACCCCACGACTCGCGTTCGGGCGCTCTGTGGACGGGTAGGTTCGGCTCGATGGCCAGTACCCGCGCATACTCCGCCGAGACGTTGTCGACGAATAGATTGATCTGCATCCGTGCCGGCTCGCGGTTCGCGCCGCCAATCTCCGAGTGGTGCAGGATTCGGATGTATCCCCCGGCGGCGGCGAAGACGGGATCGCGGAAGCGGTCTATTCGCTCCAACCCCAGCAGCTCGCCATAGAAGTGCGCCATCGCAGCGGGCTGCTCTGTACCGATCATGATCGTCAGCTCGCGAACCTCCATCAGATCTCTAGCGACAGGCCGTCTGCGGCGACCACGATCTCACCGCTGAAGGCGCGACGAGCCTCTGCGACGAGCTCGGCCTCGCGCTCCTCGGGCATCAGATGGGTCAGCACCAGCGCGCCCACACCGGCCGCCGCCGCGATCTCACCCGCATGCGCGGCGCTGCAGTGCACCGCGCGCACGCCGCGGTACAGACCCGCCCGCGCACGTTCGGGCAGCGACACCGCCATCCGCTCGAGCGCCCCCTCCGTGAAGGCTTCGTGCACCAGTACGTCAGCGCCGTCGGCGAGCGGGACCATCACATCGGGCGCGTGGGTCGTGTCGCCCGAGTAGACCAGGCTGCGCCCGTTCGCCTCAAAGCGCCGTGCCAGGCACTCCAGGTAGGGCGCGTGTGGCACCTCGATCGAGCTCACCGTCATGCCGCCCAGCTCGCGGGCATCGCCCGGTCGGGTGAGCGTCACCGAGACACCGTCCAGCCACTCACGGATGCGATCGCTGGTCGCGTTGACGCGCGCGAATGTCAGCGCGGCGTCGATGTAGGCATCAGTGTCGCGCGGGCCATACACCGTGACTGGTGCTCCACTGCGCGTAATCAGTCGCACAAACAGCTCGACCACGCCCAGCGCATGGTCGAAGTGCAGATGCGACAGCAGCACGGCGGACACCGCGTCGGCGTTCAGCTGGGCCGTCGCGGCGCGCTCCAGGAAGCCTGGTCCGGCGTCGAGCAGGAAGTGGGAGTCGCCATGAGCCAAATGAATCGAGGCTGCCCCCCGCTGAGGGTTCACAGCCGCTCCCGCTCCCGAGCCCAGAAAGGTGATGCGCATACGATTGCTCCTTTGTCATCGAGGATAATGCTCACATAAGGATGTTCGTTCTATATTTGGTGGCTATCATTCTCAGGGGAGGCTGGATGAGACGGTTCGCAGAGTTTTTTTCAGGAATCGGGCTGGTCCGAGAAGCGCTCGAGCCGCTTGGCTGGAACTGCCTGTTCGCGAACGATATCGCGCCGGACAAAGCCCGAATGTACCTGGATCGTTTCGGTTCTGATCACTTGCGGGTCGGCGACATTAACGACCTCAGGCTAGCCGATTTGCCTGTTGGCCTGGACTTGTTGACCGCGTCGTTTCCCTGTATCGACCTGTCGCTCGCTGGCAACCGTCGCGGACTCGACGGCGATCACTCGAGCGCCATCTGGCCATTTCTCGAGTTGACCGCCGGCCTGGTCAGAGAGCAGGCGCCCCCACCGGCTCTCTTGCTAGAGAACGTCACCGGCTTCGTGACGTCGCGTGGCGGGCGCGACCTCGAAGAGGTATGCACTCGTATAGGCGAGCTTGGCTACTCCATCGATCTTGTGGTCGTCGATGCGAAATGGTTCACGCCCCAGAGCAGGCCACGGTTGTTTGTCGTCGCGCTGCGCCGCAATATGGTCCAACATCTGCACCCACCCACCGGCGAGGTCACGCGACTGAGAACCAAGGCCATCCGACAATTCCAGATGTCCCACCGCCACCTCTCTCTCATAGAACTCGAATTGCCGGAACCGCCGCAGCGTAGCGACATGCAACTTGTTCACGTGCTCGACGACGTACCGCTGGCGGACGATTCCTGGTGGCCAGATGTGCAGGTGGACGCCCTGCGAGTCGCAATGCACGAGCGGCACGCGCGACGGATCGAAGAGCTCCTGAGCGGAGAGCGAGACGGGGTCGCAACCCTGTACCGCAGAGTGCGTCAGGGACGCACGGTCGGGGAACTTCGCAACGACCGGATCGCAGGGTGTCTCCGTACCGCAAACGGCGGCAGCAGCGTTCAGTTCCTGGTCGATTGTCGGGATGGCAATGTACGAATCCGTCCGCTCAGCGGTCGCGAATACGCCCGTCTGCAGGGAGCTGATGCATTTCCGATCCATGTAAACCGCAGGCAGGCCCAGATTGCGTTCGGCGATGCCGTCTGCGTGCCAGCAGTGCGCTGGCTTGTGGACCAAGCGTTTGGTTTTCTGATCCAGGAATATCCGCAAACCGAACCGGCGCACACGCGGTTCGCCGATGACCAGCCCAGCGCATTCGCCGCGGGTGGCTGAACCGTGATGCCGTCCAGGCGCGATCCACTGTCACCTGAGGCGCGCTCGGAGACGATGCGTCGGGTGCGACGTTCGAACACGAAGCCGGAGCTTGCCTTACGCAAAGAGCTGTTCAGACGGGGGCTTCGCTATCGCGTGGATTATCCAGGAGCGCCTGGTCGGCCCGATATTGCCATGGTCGGACGTAAATTGGCCATCTTTGTCGATGGTGAATTCTGGCACGGCAAGAAGCTCAGCGAAGGGCGTCTTGCTCAGATGTCGGAATACTGGCAACGCAAGATCCGCCGCAACGTGGAACGGGATCAAGATATCACCAGCCAGCTAGGCGAACTTGGCTGGACGGTAGTTCGGGTGACTGACCGCGCAGTGCATCGAGACGTCTCGACGATTGCCGATTTTGTCGAAGATGCTGCCGCAGGCCGATTCGAGATGTACCCGCCGGACGGCGTGGAATCGCACCGAGCGCCGCGATGAACTTCTCGCTCGATATTGAAGCGGCGATCGTCTACTTCGATGCATTCATGTACGGTCCGCTGCAAAGCCGCGCCCGACTCTTTCGCCGCCGAGGACTCAAACCGCGCGTGGTCATGCCCGAGGATTGGGAGGTGTTCGCGGCCATCTTGCTGCGAGATCCGGGGCGAGCGAGTCGGAGCGGTCCAGATCTAGCCGAGTACGAGGTGAAATCCGCGCAGTTCGGGAATGCATTTGAGTACCAGTACCACAAAAAGTCATGGCGGCAAAAGATGAGCGCGGATCGCGGTTCTGGCCACGTGTTCATTTCACATCGCGACGATTTGGCATTCGTTGAGGTGCGCATCGCGCCTGGCACCGACTTCGCTCACCTGATCGACGAATGGGAATCGGAGCGGCCGTATTCAGACCCGAACCAGCAACGCTTTCGCAAGAGCATCCCGTTCCGCTGGGTGATCGACCACGCTGAACTCGTCCTGCGAATCGAACATGGCGAAGTGACGTTCGAAACCGGCGCGAACCAGGCGCGCTGAGCGCTTAGCATGCCGCCATGCCGCTGCTGACTGGACTCCGCGTGCTGGACCATGGCCACGTTTGGGCAGGGCCGCTGCTGGGTATGTTCCTGGCGGACCTGGGCGCGGAGGTGATCAAGATTGGCGCGCCGCACCGACGCTCTGGGGTCTCGATCGGCGGCGCGCAGGCCCCCGTCGGCTCGATCGGTGGTGACCGTGGGGTCACCGCGCCCGACGATCCGCGCGCCTTCCATGGACTCGACCGCGGCAAGAAATCGATCGCCATTCATCTCGGCGACCGTCGCGGACGTGAGCTCTACCTGCGCCTGGTCGAACAGTCCGACGTCGTGCTGGAGAACTTCTCGCCGCGCGTGATGCCCTCGCTGGGGTTGTCCTACGAGGTGCTGGCAGAAGTCAACCCGCGCATCATCATGGTCGCGCTGTCGGCGGCGGGCGCGACGCCGGGCCCGTGGCGCGGCCTGGTCACGTACGGCCCGTCGCTGGCGGCGCTCTACGGCCTGAAGTCGCTGCTGGGCTACCCCGATGATCCGCAACCGCGCGAGGACACCGCCGACCTCGACCCGACCGCAGCGGGGCACGCCTTCGTCGCGCTGTTGGCTGCGCTCGAGTACCGCGAGCGCAGCGGACGCGGTCAGTTCATCGACCTCGCGCAGGGCGAGGCGACGTTGCAGCGCGCTGCAGCGCCATTGCTGGACTGGCTGTTGAATGGACGCACCGCTGGTCCGCGCGGCAATCGCAGCTCGGCGCTGGCCCCGCACGGCGTCTATCCGGCCGACGGCGACGAGCAGTGGCTGGCCATCGTCGTTCGCAGCGACGCCGAGTGGTCTGCGCTCTGCGCACTCGCGCCCGATCTTGCGCGCCCCGAGTGGTCGACGACGCTGGGTCGGCTACGCGACCAGGATGCGCTCGACGCCGCCATTGCGGACTGGACGCAGGGGCATGAGGCGATGGATCTCGCCGTCGAACTGCAAGGCGCGGGCGTTGCCGCCTTTCCAATGATGGATCCGACCTCGTTGCTGATCGATGCGGACTACACGGCGCTGTCAAGCGCGCACATCGATCTCAGCGCCGACGCCACCGCACCCCTGCGAGGCGGCGCGCTGTACACCGGGACTCCCTGGAAGCTGGAGCGCACCCCGTCGGCATTGCGTGCGCCGATTCCCAATCGAGGCGAGCACGACGACGAGATCTACGGCGAGCTGCTCGGCCTCGATGCGGTCGCGCGGGCGGCGCTGCGCGAGGCCGGGGTGATCTAGACCGCACGCCTGCCGCGTGCACGAGTATCCTCAGTAGGCTGCGCAACGCGACCTGAGAACTAGCGCAGCCTGAGGAACAGCACGGGAGATACGCGTATGTGCCATAGATACGAAGCGCTGCCCGCGATTCCACCGATCGCTGGAGCGGCCGTTGACGTTGCAGACCTGACCCTGACCGCCTCGGACGGTGTTGAGTTCGCAGCGTTTCACGCCAAGGCGGAATCACCGACCGGCCCCGGCATGGTGATCCTGCCCGATGTGCGCGGGTTGTTCCGCTTCTATGAGGAACTCGCGATCCGCTTCGCCGAGATCGGCGTCGACGCGGTTGCGCTTGACTACTTCGGACGCACGGCGGGTGTCGCCAAGCGTGACGCCGAGTTTGACTTCTGGCCGCACGTTCGCGCGACCATTCCGGACGGAATCGCCGCCGACACCGCGGCCGCGATCGGAATACTGCGCGCCAACGATGCAGAGCGCGACGTTTTCACCGTCGGTTTCTGCTTCGGTGGCTCCAACAGCTGGCTGCAGGCCGCCGCGGGGCACAGCCTCAGCGGCGCGATCGGCTTCTATGGCCATCCCACTCGGCCGGGACTCAACGGTGGACCATCGCCGCTCGACCGGGTCGCCGACGTGGCATGCCCGCTCCTCGGTCTGATGGGCGGCGCTGACGACGGCATCCCCGCTGCTGAGGTCGCCAAGTGGGACGCGGCGCTCGAGGAGCAGGGTGTGTCGCACGAGATCATCACCTACGACGGCGCGCCGCATAGCTTCTTCGACCGTTCCTACAACGAACACGTCGAAGCCTGCAGCGACGCCTGGCAGCGGATTCAGGGGTTCATGGCAGCGAACAGCTAGCCCGAGTCCACCGAGAGAGATAGCAGAGAGACAGAGAGGCGGATCCACATGCGCGTGACAACATCGTCCGACGGCAACACCAACCAGGCCAACGCGCCGATCTTCACCGGCGGAGATGTCTGGGTGCGCGCCCTGGCCGGATCGATCGGTGGGCAGAACGCGGCCGACGACAACGACTTCAACCTCGCCGTCGTGCAGTTCGGCGCCGGCGCTCGCACCAAGATGCACACCCACACCTCGGAGCAAATGCTCTACGTCGTCTCAGGCATAGGCAAGGTCGGCACGGCCGACGAGGAACACACGATCTCGGTCGGCGACTTCGTGATCATCCCAGCGGGAGAGGACCATTTCCACGGTGCCGCCGACACCGGTTCGCCGATGTCGCATCTCGCCATCACCCGCCGCGACTCGGCGACCGAGGTCACGGAGGACTAGCGGGTGCAACCGCGCGGTCGTACCCGCTAGTACCCGCTGCGATGGCCGATGGTTCGTACGTCCCAGGCGGCGAGGGCGACAGCGGCGAAGAGGAACAGCGAGATCAGGCCGAGCAGGATGTTGCCGCCTGCGCCGTCCACGTCGGCGAGTTGGCGTAGCGCGACCAGCACGCCCGCCATCACCACGCTTAGGCCGATGTAGAGCCAGTTGTGCACCCACTCAGCGGCGAAGTTGACCGCGATCGCGACGACCATCGCCGCGTTGAGCACAATCAGCAGGTGCACGTCGGCGTGGCGGCTCCAGCCGCCCCAGGCGGTGCCGGTCAGCTCATTGAGTTCGACCGCTGTGCCGCCGCGAATGGCGAGGAAGAGCACCACGATCGCCGCCCCAACCGCCCCACCGACGAGCGGGCGCAGCATCCGCGGTCCCATCACCTCCCAGGCGCGCGACGGCAGCGCACCCAGCCTGCTGCGGCTGTGCTCGTAGCGGTGCTCGTCCATCCTCAGCTCCCAACGCTTCGGCGCAACGATAGCTTAGATGTCGCTAGATGTTGGAGCGGGTTTGGCCGCCGTCGACATTCAGACAGGCGCCCGTGACCCAGCTTGCGCGCGGCGAGGCGAGGAACGCGACCACGTCCGCCACTTCCTCCGGCCGACCGAAGCGGTTGAAGGCGATCGTGTCCAGCACCGTGCGCTGAATCCCCTCGGGATCCGCTTCGTAGCGCGTCTGCCAGCGCGAGTTGGGCCAGGCGATCGAGCCTGGCGCGACGGCATTGGCGCGGATGTTTTGCGGTGCCAGCTCGAGCGCGAGCGATTTCGCGTGGCTATGCATGGCCGCCTTCATCGCGTTGTACTGCGCCGAGCCACCCGCTTCGCGCCCAAAGA
The DNA here is from genome assembly GCA_963422755.2 of Dehalococcoidia bacterium. Lineage (GTDB taxonomy): Bacteria > Chloroflexota > Dehalococcoidia > Bin125 > Bin125 > Bin125. Next base: position 483,192 of record OY730488.1, on the reverse strand, counting down.
TCGAACCGATGTGGATGATCGAGGCGCTGTCGGCGCCGTCGCTCGATGCCGACTTGGTCAAATGCGGCAACGCCGCGCGGGTCATCCGCACAGCCGCCATCAGGTTCAAGTCGAACATGTCCTGCCAGACATCGTCGCCATCACCGCGCAACGAGACGCCCAGGTTGTTGATCAGAATGTCGAGTCCGCCGAACGCTGATACCGCGGCGTCCACGACGCGTTGGGCGGCATCGGGCTGCGCCAGGTCGGCGGCTGTCCAGTGCGCTCGCCCGTGACCGGCGGCATCGATGCTGGCGGCCGCCTGAGCGAGCGTATCGGGACGCCGTGCGCAGATCGAAACGTCCGCCCCTTCCGCTGCCAGCGACAACGCGCAGTACACACCGATGCCCTCCGACGCGCCCGTGATCAACGCGCGTCTGCCTTCGAGTTGCAGATCCATCTCAGCCTCCGACACGTACCGCGGGGTCCGCAGCGACATGCGTGCTCATTCTATGACCGCGTAGGCTCACTATGACCACGTAGGCTCATGGAATGAGCCAAGCGCACCGTACGGTTGGGATCGGCCTGGACTGGCGCGGCCTGACGCTGTCCCTGCGACAGGCGGGATCTCTGGTTCAGGCGCTGGCGACCACGACGCTTTCCAACGCGCTGCACATGCCGCAGACGCACCGGCGGCGCGGCCGGACCACCGTGGCTGGGCTCGACGCGCCGGTCGAGATCATCCGCGACCGCTATGACATCCCCCACTGCTTCGCCGAGTCGGCCGGCGACGCGCTCTTCGCGTTGGGGTATGTGCAGGCGCAGGACCGACTCTGGCAGATGCAGTGGAATCGCCGCGCGGCGCTGGGGCGACTGTCGGAGGTCGCAGGCCCCGCCGCGCTCCCTGTCGACCGATTCTGCCGCACGCTGGGGTTCGGTCGGGTGTCCACAGCGGCTTGGACTGATACCCCGTCCCCGCAGCAACGTCAGCTTCAGCCATATATCGCCGGCATCAACGCCGCTATCGCGCGGGCCCCGCGACCGTTCGAGGCGCAAGTATTGGGCGACCGCGTTGCTCTCTGGCAGGCCTCCGACAGCATCGCCTGGGGCAAGCTGCTCTCCTGCCTGCTTGCCCCAGCCTGGGAGCAGCAGCTGATGCGCGCGCGAATCGTCGAGACGGTCGGGCTCGACGCGCTCCAGGTGCTCGACCCGCCCCTCGCTGACGAGACAACGGTCGCCGTCCCACCCGACGCGCCCTACGGCGAGCTGGCCGCGCCGATCCTCGATGCCGCGCGAGTGGCATCGGCGCTGCTGGGATTGCAGCAGGGCGCGTCCAACAACTGGGCCGTCGACGGCAGGCACAGCGCCGACGGCGTACCGCTCTTCGCCTGCGATCCGCACCTGAACCCGGTCACGCCGCCGCACACGTACTTCGTGCATCTGCACTGTCCCGAGTTCAACGCCGCTGGCGCGAGCGTGCCCGGCTTGCCGGGCATCGTCTGGGGATTCAACGACCACATCGCCTGGGGGCCCACCGCCGCGCTGATGGCGATGAATATCGCGGTCGTGGAACAACTGTCCGATGACGGCGCCCGCTCACTCACGCCCGACGGTTGGGCTGACGTCGGCGAACGGGAGGAGATGATCCGCGTCCGCGGCTACGCCGACGAGCGGCTGAGCGTGCGCGAAACAGTCAATGGACCGATCATCAGCGAGATCGTCGCGGCTGACACGCCTGGCGCCCCCGACACGCCCGACCGACCACGTGCGCTCTCGTTGCACTCCCGCATTCTGACGACGCGACACGGGGGTGGCGGCATCGCCGACCTGTTGGCCGCCCGCAACTGGGACGAGTTCAGCGCCGCGACCGCAGGCATGGGCGATTTCAACCTCTGCTTCGCCTATGCCGATCGGCGGCAGGTTGGTCTCCGTGTGAGCGCCGATGTACCAAGCGGCGATATGGCGGCGCTCCGCTTTCCCGCCGCTGGCTGGGCTCCGTCTGATCGCGGGGGAGCGCCGACTGAGGCAATTCGAGGCGACGAGCTGCCTCAGATCATCGATCCCCCAGCAGGCCTCGTGGTCAGCGCGAATGCGCCGCTGGCGTCGGTCTCGGACAGCGGCTTCGGCGCGGAATACCTCGATCCGTCCCGCGCTGAGCGCATCCGCGAACGGCTCGACGCGCTCGCGCCACACACCAAGGAGACCTTCGCAACTATCCAGACCGACCGCACATCCACACCGTTGCGCGAGTTCGCACAGCATCTGCCCGACCAATCCCTGGCGCAGTGGGACGGCGAGATGTCCGCCGATTCGGTCGCAGCGGCGATCGTGGCGACGACGCTGATCGAGTATCGACGGCGCGAACTGGCCGATCTGCTGGGCCCTGACGGCCACGATCTGCTCGCGCCGCTGCTGGCCATTCCCACGCTGGACACCTTCGCCGCACGGGCGACGACCTGGGTTCTGGGGCGCATCGCCGCGAACCCATCGGCCGCAACGAGCCGATTGGCCCAGGCGCACGCACAGGCGCTGGAAGCCCTGCGCCGACGGCTGGGGCCGAATCGAGCAGCCTGGACCTGGGGCCGTTGCCGAGGCTTGATTCTGCGGCACGGACTCGCCGATGCGCCCGTGCTCGGCACGCTGCTGTCGCCGGGCCCGTTCCCCTTCGGCGGCGAGGCAGACACGGTTTCCCAGTCTGGTGTGTTGGGTTTGCGTCACTTTGCGGAAGCCACCGCGATCCCTGCGTTGCGTCTGATCGTCAAGCTGAGCGACCCGCCGCAGGCCTGGTTCGCGCTGGCTGGTGAGCAGATCCATGACCCCCTGCACGCGAATGGGGCGCTCACCGATGCCTGGCTGCAAGACCGCTATCTACCGCTCGAGCTCGATCGTGAGCAGATTGAGCGCACCGCCACGCCGATCCGTCGTCTGCAACGGCTGCTGCTACTGCCGCATGCTCGGTAGACTGAACTGCCAACCGCTGTCCCAACAGCAGTAATCTAGAGAAGACGACGACCTGGATGACCTGTCGACCCCTCACGATCGAACGCCATGACCACGTCGTCCAGATCAGCGGCGGCGGTGTGCTCGACAGCGAGTTCCTCGCGCAGCTCGCCGACCGCTGCGCAGCGATCGACGACGACGTGCGCGCTGTGGTACTCAGTCCCGATCCAGCGGTCTGGCGCGGATACGAGCGTGTGTCGGAGGTTGGCGATCTGTTCTCTGCGTTGGCAGCCTTGCCGCAACCGACGATCGCCGCGCTCTCGGGGCCGACCAGCAACGGCGGTCTGGAGCTGGCGCTCGTCGCCGACCTCCGCGTGGCGGACTTGACCTGCAACATCGGTTGCGACGCCCTGTTCGGCGAGTTTCCACGAGCAGGCGGGCTGCAGCGTCTGAGCCGCGCCGTCGGTCGCTCGCGCGCAACTCAGCTGGTGATGCTGGAGGGGCGGCTCGATGCTGCAACGGCGTTGGACTGGGGTTTGCTCAACGCCGTCGCCGATGATCCGCTGGTGGCGGCGATGCAGATCGCGCGAACTATCGCCTCGCGAGGACCGATTGCGGCGCGCTACGCCAAAGACGCTGTTCGCCAGGGACTTGACATGCCGCTGGCGCAAGCGCTGCATTACGAGACCGAGCTGACGATCCTGCTCCAGGACACGCAAGACCGCGCCGAGGGCGTTGGCGCCTTCGTCAGCAAGCGAAAACCACAGTTCACCGGCACGTGATCGCGGCACGCGATCGCGCTGAGACCACAGAGGGAGCTTGAGCGATGCAACTGATTCTGGACGAGGAAGAGACCTGGTCGTTGATGACCCTGATCACCGCACAGGTGCTCGACCAGGTGGAACTCTCCGACGAGGCGGTCAAGGCGATCCGGGACTGGCGCGCGGGCACCGTTGAAGGGAACTCCGCCATGGCAGCCGTCGCGATGAGGGTCAACGAGGCGCTCGGCAACACACTCGATGAGGAACTGACCCGCACCGTCCGCCGCCGCGACTACTACCGCAAGGTTCGCTAGCGAACGCTGAACTACCCGAGTGAGACGAAGGGAGGCCGTACATGGTCAAGGTGGAACTCGATATCGAAGAAGCTTGGGCGATCTTCAGCCAAGTCGTCAACCACATGCTCGACGAAGTTGAGCTGCACAAGTCGGACAAGGCCGCGATCCGCCGCTGGAAGTCGAGCGAGATGCGCCCGGGGCGTGAAGAGATGGAAGCCTTGCACGAAAAGATGAACGCTGACATCGAACGCCTGTGGGACGTTCGGCGCAAGAGCGAAATCCGCAAACCCGACTGGCGCTAGGCGAGCCGCGCGGCTCGCCTGCTCTCCGACGTCTGCGTGAGGTCGCGTGGATTGAGATGCGGCCGGGCGAAGCACGGCTGGTCATGGCGCAGCTAGTCTGCCCTGAGGCCGCTGCCATGTTCCGCCTGTGCCGTCTCATGCGCACGGCGTAGCAACCGTTGCCAGACAGCCAGAACGCAGGGCAGAACCCATGCCGCTCGTCTGCTACGACAAACCGTTCGATGGCATCGCCGCGATCACGCTGAACCGGCCGGAAGCGCTCAACGCGATCAATCTGGACATGCGCGACGAGCTCTGGAGCTTCGTGCAGGCGGCGCAGTTCGATCCCGATGTGCGCGTCCTGATCTTCCGCGGTGCGGGGCCACGCGCGTTCTCGGCGGGGGCCGATATCTCCGAGTTCGGTACGGCGCCGTCGCTGCATTTGTCGCGCGAGGCGCGGCGTCAGCGCGACCTCTGGGCGCTGCTGGAAGACCTGCCGATTCCGACGATCGCCGCGCTGCATGGCTTCTGCTTCGGGGCTGGGATCGAGCTGCCGCTCTACTGCGATCTGCGGATCGCCGCCGCCGACACCCAGATCGCCCTGCCTGAAGTGACGCTGGGCTACATCCCCTCGGCAGGCGGGACGCAGCTGATGCCCCGCCTCGCTCCGCCCGACGCGGCGCGAGGTCTAATCCTGACCGGCGACCCGATCGACGCCGAGCGCGCCCTGCGCTGGGGTATCGTTCACCGCATCGTGCCGATGCTGCAGCTGGATGCCGCAGTAGACGAGGCGGCGTTGCGGCTCGCCGCGGCCGATCCTGCGTTGCTCGCAGCGCTCAAACGGAGTCTGCGGCGCGGCCTCGATCTACCGCTCTCGACCGCCATCCAGCAGGATGCGCAGACCGCACAGCGTTTGGCTAATACACTGTCTGATCGTTAACCGCACCACACTCGCCATTGGCGAGAGCCGCTGGAACGGGCCGCTTTGGCCAACAGGGAGATTCCGCATGAACACCGCTGATTTCCTCGAACTGTCCGCCGCAGTCGTGCCCGACCGCGCGGCCCTCGTCTGCGGGGACACGGTCAAGTCCTATGCCGACCTACAGGCGGAGGTCACGCAGCTGGGCAACGCGCTGCAAGCGCTCGGACTCTCGCGCGGCGACCACGTCGGCGTGATGTCGGTCAACTCGGCCGAATACGTGATCATCTATTACGCCTGCGCCAAGCTGGGGATCACCTTCGTGCCGCTCAACTACCGCGCCAAGCGCGAAGAGCTGACCTACATGATCAACACCGTCGAGGCCAAGCTGATCTTCGTCTCCGACCGCTACCAGCCGCTCGTCGACGCGATCGCTGAGCACTGCCCGAGCGTCCAGCACTATGTCTCGCTGGAGTCTCAGCACCTCACCCAGAAGCACTACCACGATCTGATGGTGATGGGCTCCGACGACTTCCTCTGGGCCGAAGTGGATGACAGAGATCCGACCGTGATCATCTACACCTCCGGCACCACCGCGATGCCCAAGGGGGTGCAGGTCACATACCAGGATCTGACCGTCTACGTGACCAACACGATGTCACCGGCGGACCCGGAGATGCCGCACCAGAAGACGCTGCTGAGCGTGCCGCTGTTTCACATCGCGGGAGCGACGACGATGATCTCCTCGGTCTGGGGTGGGCGGACGCTGGTGATTCTGCCCCAGTTCTCGCCGGCCGCCTGGATCGATGCCGTGGACGGGCACGGCATCACCCATTCGATGGTCGTGCCGACGATGCTCAAGCGGACGATGGAGGATCCGCACTTTGCGAGCTTCAACGGGGAGACGCTGGAGCTGCTGACCTACGGCGCAGCGCCGATGCCCTACGACGTGATCCGCGCCGCGGTTGATGTGTTCCCCAAGAACGTCGGCTTCATGAACGCCTACGGCCAGACTGAGTCGACGAGCTCGATCTCCTTCCTCGGTCCCGAGGATCACCGTCTCGACGGGACGGCTGAGGAGGTTGTGATCAAAGAGCACCGGCTGCGCTCGGTGGGCAAGGTGATGCCGGATATCGAAGTACTGATTCTGGATCCCGTGGACAGCCCCGTGGAAACCGGCGAAGAGGGCGAAATCTGCGTCCGCGGCGACCGCATCATGGCTGGCTACTACAAGCAGGAAGCGGAGACGGCATCGGCGATCCGCGATGGCATCCTGCACACCGGTGATGTGGGTTATCTCGACGACGAGGGCTATCTGTTCATCACCGGTCGAACCAAGGATCTGATCATTCGCGGCGGCGAGAACATCGCCCCGGGCGAGATCGAGCAGGTGCTCGAAGGGCACCCGGCGGTCGCCGAGGCGGCGGTGATCGGCGCGCCTGACCTGGAGTGGGGCGAGGTAGTCAAAGCCTGCGTGATTTTGCACGAGGGCGCGAGCTTCAGCCTCGAAGAGGCCGTTGCACACACCAAGGTGCAGCTGGCCAGCTACAAAGCCCCCTCCTACCTGGCGGTGGTCGAGAAGCTGCCCCGCAACCACATGGGCAAGGTGCTCAAGAACGACCTGCGCAAAACACACGGCGAGGCCAAGAACGGCTGAGGTCGCCCCACCGCCGTCCAGACTGACCACAGATACGGCTGAGCGAATATCGACTGACTCTGGAGGCATCCGTGCGTGGCGCTATGCAACGACTCAGGCTTGGCATCGTGTTGCTCGTGTCGGCGGCGATTGGCCTGTCGGCCTGGATCGCGATCGACGCCGGCACTGACGCCCAACCGCAGACGCTCAGCGAGCATCTGCCCCGCGACGACGAACCCGAAGAACAGCAATCCGCGCAACAGTCCGAGCCAGCGCCCGAAACAGCGCCCGAGCTGGAACAGTCACAGACCGATCAATCAGTGGAGCAGTCAGCGGACGCGCAGCAGGAGACGCCGCCCACTGCCGACACCGCCCCCGACTCCGAGTCTTCGACCAACGCCGAGCCCGTGGCTGCCGAACCAGCCGCAGAACCAGCTGCCGAACCCGACGATGCCGTCGACGACCGCACGATGGCCGCATCGCTTGATCCCGCTGAGGTAATCGTCCATGCGTACAACGCTGCGCCACTGCTCGATGCAGCGAAAATCGGCGAGGCCGCAATCAGCGAGGCGGAGATCGGCAAGACAGAAATCGGCGAGGCGGGGCAACCCATGACCGCGGACGGTCGTTCGCAACGCTACGTCGTCCGGGCTGGCGACACGCTCAGCGCCGTCGCCCTGCAGTTTGACGTCCCGCGCGCCGAGCTGATCGACGCCAACGGACTCGACCAACCAAACAAGATCGCCGTGGGGTTCGAGCTCATCATTCCTGGCGCAACGCCCGACTCCCCCGAGTCGCCGCCAGTACAGAGTGTATCGATCGAAATTGCACCGTCGATGATGGCCGACAACACCTACTACGGGACCGTGCGTGACCATGGGCGCGACGCGGATGCCCCTGGCGGCGGCGTCGACACACTTGTGGTCATGCTATCTCGTGAGGACTCAGCGATCCGACTGGTGACGGCGTGTATCGAGGGCGCGCGACGCACGTACATCATGCATCCATCCGCTGTGGACGCCGCCACTGATCCGCTCGTGCGCGTCTACTGGCGACTGGACGACGGACCGCTCCAGACCGACCGCTGGCGGACCGCGCCGCAGGCGCTGGAGTCGAGCCGAGCCGCATCGTTTGCTCGAGGCCTGGATGAGGCGGCGCTTGTCTGGATTCGGGTGGGTCTGGAGATGTGGACGTTCGATACGGAGCTGCTCGGCCCCAGCGAAATCGGCTACAACTTCGCGATCTGCGTCCGCTGACCCCAACCAGCCGGTCTCCTTCGATGTCCTGTCGAGGTCATGCCGCTCACGTGCGATAATGCGCCCGCGACGTATCCGATGCTTGGGGGTGCTGTGGTGAGTCTGCAGGCTGATAGCCGACGCCGATCCGAGGCGGCCTCGACAGGCAAGCGCGTCTCGGCATTGGCGATCCCCGCCTGGCTGCCATTGGGCGGCATCCTGCTCGTCTCTGGCGCTGAGACCGTCCGCGTGACCGGCGCCCATCGCGAGCTCTTCTTCAACATCGATCACTTCTGGGTGCTCTACATGCTGCTCCCGTTCGTGGTCGGGATCATCGTCTATGGACTCGTGCGGCGCTCGCGCATCTGGAGACTGGGCAAGCCCAACTTCAGTTTCGACGACCTGCCCCAGCGGATTGGCAGAGTGCTCACGGGCGGCGCGGGCACTGAGCGCGTCCTACGCGACCCCTACTCGGGTGTCATGCACCTCTGCATCATGTCCTCGATGATCGTGCTCTTTCTGGTCACCGCATTGCTGGCGATCGACGACTACATTCCGGTCGAGATCCTCGTCGGGCCGCGTTATCTCGGCTACTCACTGGTCGCCGACATCTTTGGCCTGATTGGGATCATTGGCGTCGCGATGGCGGTGGCGCACCGCTGGGTGCGTCCGCGCACCGCCTGGCTGCCGACCTGGGAGGATTGGCTGATCCTCGGCGGCCTGGGTGCGCTGTTGATCACTGGCTTTCTGGTCGAGGGTCTGCGCATTCACACCTCCGAGATCGACGTCCACCCTGAGTGGTCCTACTGGTCGCCCGTTGGATATGTGGTTGCGTTGATCTTCTCCGGCGTGCGGATCGACGCCGCGCTCGGCATCCATACGGCGCTCTGGTGGGTGCATATGGTCGGGGCACTCTCCTGGATCTCGCTGCTGGGCTACTCCAAGATCAACCACTTGATCCTCGCTCCAGCCAACGCATTCCTCAAGCGCACTTCCGCGCCGGGCAAACTCGACCTGATCGAGAACATCGAGGAACAGGAACACTTTGGCGTCTCGCAGCTCGAGCACTTCTCCATGAAGCAGCTCTTCGAGCTCGATGTCTGCGTGCGCTGCGGCCGCTGCACTGACAACTGTCCGGCTGACATCGCCGGCCAACCGCTCTCGCCGATGCACATCATCCAGGATCTCAAGTCCTACGTCACCGCCGTCGGCGAGCGTAAAGTCGCCAACCTCGTGCAGGGCAACGCGCTCAACTTCGGCCTCGACGACGAAACGCCGATGGTCGGCGGCGTGATCCGTGATGAATCGCTCTGGGCCTGCCGCACCTGCGGCGCCTGTGTCGAGGCCTGTCCCGTCTTTATCGAGCACGTACCCACGATCGTTGACATGCGCCGCTCGCTGGTGATGGAAGAGGCGCGTATGCCGGACACCGTGCAGGGCACGCTGGAGACGCTCGAGCGGCAGGGTCATCCCTGGCGCGGCACGCCCTACACACGCGAGTCCTGGATGGAGGGCGTCGAAGTCCCGGAGTGGACGGGCGAGCAGGAATACCTGTACTTCGTCGGATGCACCGGCGCGTTTGTCGACCGCGCACAGGAGATCACACGCTCAGTCGTCTCGCTCCTGCGCGAAGCGGAGGTCTCATTCGGCGTGATCAAGGGGATGGAATCCTGCAACGGCGACCCAGCGCGACGGCTGGGCCACGAGTACCTGTACCAGATCCTCGCTGAGGGTCTGCTCGATCTGTTTAACGAGACCGGCGTCAACGACGAGACCAAAACGGTGATCACGCACTGTCCGCACTGCTTCAACACCTTCCTCAACGAGTATCCCGACATGGGCGCGAAGTTCCAGGTGATCCACCACACCCAGCTGCTGGAGAAGCTCGTCGACAGCGGCCGTCTCGTCCCGCGCAGCGATGGCCCAGAGCAGACAATCACCTATCACGACAGCTGCTATCTGGGTCGCCACAACGACATCTTCGAAGCGCCACGCCGGATCCTCGAGCAAGTGCCGAACGTGACCCTGGTGGAAATGCCGCGCAGTCGCGAGCAGGGATTGTGCTGCGGCGCCGGCGGCGGCAACATGTGGATGGAAGAACAGGGCAAGAGTCGGGTCAACGAGGTCCGCGTGGAAGAGGCGGTCGCCACCGGCGCCGATTCCGCCTGCACGGCTTGTCCCTTCTGCATTCAGATGTTCGACTCCGGTATCGGCACCGTGCAGCTCGACGTCGAGGACGCGGACAAGCTCAAGGTGCTGGACGTCGCCGAACTCCTCCAGGCTGCCGCCGTGTCCAACTCGGAATAGCGGAAACAGGGCTCGGATTGGCGACTCTGTGTAGCCCGTCTGATTGCGTCAGCGCGCGACTCGCATAACAATCCACTATTGGATACAGCACGTTTCAGTCAGTGAGGACCCGATGGATGTCATCGTCTGCGTGAAGCAGATTCCCGACCCCGAAACGCCGGCCGCGGCCTTCAAGGTCGATGAGCAGGCCATGCAGGTGCTACCCGCGCAAGGCATTTCACCCGTGATCTCTCCCTTTGACGCACAGGCCGTCGAGGCCGCCCTGCGGATCAAAGACACCGCCGGCGAGGGTGCCGTTCACGTGATCTCGCTCGGCCCCGACTCGGCCCGCGACGCGATCAAGCACTCGCTGGCGATGGGCGCCGACGAGGGCTACCACCTCAAAGACAGCGTGTTCGATGGCGGAGATGCCTGGACGACCGCGTTGGCGCTGTCCAAGGCGATCCAACATATCGGCATGCCCGATGTGCTGATCTTCGGCCGCCAGGCCGCCGACTGGGACCAGGGCACGGTTGGCAGCATCGTCGCCGAACTGCTCGATCTGCCGTCCGCCACTGTCCTGCGCGGCGCTGAGCTGAACGGCGACCGCCTCATTGTCTCGCGCGTGGTCGCCGACGGCTTCGAAACGATCGAGCTGCCAACGCCCTGTGCGCTGACGATCTCCAACGAGTTCGGCGACCCACGCTATCCACAGCTGCGGCAAATCATGCAGGCCGCGCGCAAGCAGGTCACGGAGTTGACCGCCGCTGAGCTAGGACTCGATCCGACTGAGGTCGGCGCCGCCGGCGCGCGCGTTCAGATGCACGCGCTGTACCAGCCGACCAGCGACGTCGATGTCGAGATCATCGAAGGCGACAGCCCTGAAGAAAAGGCCGCAGGCCTGGTCAACGCCCTCCGCGAAGCGAAGATTCTCTAAGGACTCCGAACATGGCCGCACGCATCCTCGTCTTTGGTGAACTGGACGACGACGGGCTGACCGCGCCGACGCTGGAGCTGCTCGGCGGCGCCTCGCGTCTCAGCGCCGAGCTGGGTGGCAGCGTCGCCCTCGCGCTGATTGGCGTTGACCTCGCCAGCGCCGCGTCTCAAGCTGGACCAGCCGGCGCTGACACGGTCTACACCGCTGACGCCGCCTCGTTGTCGGGCTACCAGACCGACAGTTATCTGACAGTCGCGCAGGGTATCGTCGAACAGGATGCGCCCTCCGTCATCCTGATGGCGCAATCGAGTATGGGCCGCGACCTCGCGCCGCGCCTGGCCACGCGGTTGGGCTCGGCAGTGATCATGGACTCACTCGCCCTCGAGGTCGACGGCGATCGCGTCAAGGCGACGCGTAGCTGTTACGGCGGTAATGCACGCCAGGTCGTCACCGTCCAGACAGACCCACAGGTGATCACGGTTCGCCCCAAGTCGCAGGATCCGCTTGAAGCCGACGCCTCCCGTGCGGCTGAAGTGATCACCGTCGACGTCGCCGAGCCGATGCTGCGGGCGCACACCACCGGCAAGGAGCAGGCTGAGTCCGAAGGCGTCCGCCTGGAGGACGCTGAGATCGTTGTCTCGGGCGGGCGCGGGCTGGGCGGTCCCGAAGCGTTCAGCGACCTCGAACAGCTGGCGGGCGTGCTTGGCGCCGCAGTCGGCTCGTCGCGCGCAGCCTGCGATCTCGGTTGGTATCCGCCCTCACAGCAGGTCGGCCTGACGGGTAGCGTCGTCTCACCAACGCTCTATCTGGCGATCGCCATCTCGGGCGCGAGCCAGCACATGGCTGGCTGCGGCGGCTCGAAGAACATTGTCGCCATTAACAAAGATCCGGACGCGCCGATCTTCGGGTTCTCGCGATTTGGGATCGTCGACGACTACAAGAAGGTGCTCCCCGCGTTAGAGTCCGCCTTCGCCGCGGTCCTCGAGTAACAACGCCGGGCCACCGAGACTCGTCTCGGATTCGTGAGGCGGCCGTCGCGTCCGTGGTTTGGCGCGGCGCGGTGGACGTGATGGGTCTGCGAGCGGATTCTGCGATTGGGTGCTGAGGCTACTGAGAGGGCTACAGGCCGCTGGTGCGACGCCAGGAGCGGATTTGGCCGGCGTGCTCCATCTCGTGCTCGATCAACGCGTCGATGAGTGCGTTGATCGACAGGTTGGTGTCTTCCACCTGCAGCGACTGTTCTTCGCGCTCGGCGTCGGTGAGCCGACACAGCTGCTCGGCCATGCCGTCGCGAATCGTCCGCAGCGTCGTCAGCAGCTCACTGATTGGGCGGTCTATCCAGTCGGCAGGCGCTGCGTCGTTGATCTCGCGTTCGGTCGGCAGCGGGCCAACCGGCATCCCTACAGCCGTGCGTTCGAGGAGGTTGGCGACCCAGGCGTCCCAGCCGACCAGATGAGCCAGGCAGTCACGCACGCTCCAGTCGCCGATCACGTTCGGTAGGTCAAAGGCGTCGGGAGGCAAGCCGTGCACCGCTTCTAGCAGACAGCTGCGGCCGTCCGTGCAGTCGATAACCTCAGACTTGATCTCAGCGACCATGAAGGCTCCTCGCCCAATACTCGAATGACGCCTGGCCTGGCGTCATTCGGAGTGCGCGGCAATCCAGGCTTCTGCCTGATGCCCGCGGTGCGTTCCTGATGCTTCCCGGCTGGCTCTGAGTGCCCTAACACGGCGGCGCAGCGCAGTCGGCCCGAATCGTCAACTAATGGTTAACACTAGCGATTTGGTGAGCACGCGCTTGCTGATTGTGACACAAACGTCTACGGGGCGTTGTTGTGCAGGCTGGCAGCACGCTGGTCTGTCGCTGTCCCTGCGCTCTGTTCGGATGCACTGTGCGCGATCGGCGCGATCGGGCTATGTGGTCATGCTTGGTTGACCAACCCCAGTGTCGGCAATAGCCTGCCGATATCCTGACGTTCAGCGTGCGCCTGCACGGACAGCGGTGGCGGCGCGGCGTCTATTAAGCACCGTGCCGCAGGCGGCACATAGGCGGAAACGCGCACTGCCATGCGATCGATTGGGCTCACTGGTGGAATCGCCTCAGGCAAATCAACCGTTGTGCAACAGCTGGAAGCCTTGGGCGCCGCCACGATCGACGCCGATGTTCTTGGGCACCAAACCTATGAGCCAGGCACTGAGACCTTCCGCCAGGTTGTAGAGACCTTCGGTGAGGATCTCGTCGCTGGGGACGGCACGATTGATCGATCCAAGCTGGGGCCGAAGGTCTTCGGTCATCCCGACGGCATGAAACGGCTGACCGATATCGTCTGGCCAGGCATTCGCGCTCTGGCTGAGGCGGAGCTAGCGCGGCTCGATGCCGAAGGCACGGCAGTCGCCGTGCTCGAGGCCGCTGTGATGATCGAGGCAGGCTGGCAGGATCTCGTCGACGAGGTGTGGGTCGTCGCGGTCAGCCGCGACACTGCCCGCGCGCGCCTCATGGCCCGCAACAACTTCTCGGCCGAGGAGGCAGATAAGCGGATCAGCTCACAGATCACCAACGACGAGCGGTTGCAGCACGCCGACGTCGTGATCTCCAACGACTGCAGCCTGGAGGAGGCGCGTTCGCGCGTCGAGCGTGCTTGGGCTGGGATGCAGTCACAGGTGTTGCTCTAGTGTTGGCCGCCGCCAATGCGCATCGCCGCGATGCGCGCCGAGTACGGATAGAACCGGGGAACACACTCGCCGCTCACCATGCGGCGGAGTTGGAGAGCGTTTGATGACCACTGCCACCGAACCGATCACCGAATACCGCAGCTGGGCGGTCGAGGAATTTCGCCTCGAAGAAGAGCCGTACTACGTGCCGGTCGCGGATGAGATCGAGATCTTCGAGGCCGCCTGGCACAATAAAATCCCCGTGCTGCTGAAGGGTCCCACCGGCTGTGGCAAGACCAGATTTGTCGAGTACATGGCCTACCACCTCAACCGGCCACTGGCTGTCGTGCGCGACGGTAAAACCGAGATCGAGTCTGAGTCCAACCTGCCACTTGTGACTGTCGCCTGCCATGAGGACCTGACCGCCTCCGACCTCGTCGGCCGCTACCTGCTCGAAGGCAATGAGACCGTCTGGATTGACGGTCCGCTGACCCGCGCGGTGAAGGCTGGCGCGATCTGCTACCTCGATGAGGTCGTGGAAGCGCGCAAGGACACCACCGTCCTGATTCACCCACTGACCGACCACCGTCGTATCCTGCCAATCGAGAAGAAGTCGCAGCTGCTTCAGGCGCGTGACGGCTTCCTGCTTGTCATCTCTTACAATCCCGGGTACCAGTCGGCGCTGAAGGACTTGAAGCAGTCGACTCGACAGCGTTTCGTCGCGGTCGAGTTTGACTACCCGCCACGCGAGACCGAGGCGGAGATCGTGCAGCATGAGGCGGGTTGCGCACCCGAGGTTGCGCTCAACCTCGCCAAGATGGCTGAGAAGATCCGCAACCTGCGCGAGCACGGCCTCGCCGAAGGCGCGTCCACCCGCCTGCTGATCTACGCTGGCCGCATGATCGCGCAAGGCGTCTCGCCGCGCCGCGCCTGCCAGGTCTCGATCGTCTGGCCACTGACTGACGACGGTGAAGTCCAGCGCTCGATCGAGGAAGTGGTCTCCTCGATCTTCGAGGACTAGGTCGGCTGTCCGTACCGTGCGGATCGGAATCGTCTCCGACATCCATTGCAACGCCGCCGCGCTCGACCGCGCGGTCGAGCAGATGGGTGACATCGACGAGCTGCTCTGCGCAGGGGACGCCTGCTACCAGTACCGCTTCTCCAACGATGTCGCCCAACGCCTGCGTCAGCACGGCGGGCGCTACGTGATCGGCAACCACGAGGAGATTCTGCTCTCCGAAGCTGGCGCGCGCGCGCAAGCCTCGCCCACGGTGGACCGCTCGCTGCTGGAGTGGACCCGTGCGCAGCCGCACATCATTCGCGCCGATCTGGGCGCGAAGAAGCTGTTGATGTTTCACGCCACGCCATGGGCACCGTACCGCGATTATCTGTTCCCGCACGACCCGCAGCTTCAGCGCCTGGCTGAGGAAGAGGCCGACTTCATCATTTACGGCCACACGCACGCGCCGTTGGTGAAGCGGATCGGCCGCGCGCTGATTATCAATCCCGGCTCAGCGGGGGAGATGCGCGGGACCGAACAGGTCCTCACCTATGCTGTGCTCGATACGTCCGACGATCACGCCGCGATCCACCAGATCCGGTTTGACTGACCGTGCACCCCGTAGCGGCCGCCCGCGGCTGAGACGCCGACGGGTTATCGGCCTGGATAGACGCCCATGACCGACGCCAACGACGCCCGCCCGCCCAGCACGCTCATCGAAGAGGCTCGCGAGGGACTGCGCCAGTTCCCCCCCGCGCTGAGCCAAGAGTTCGAAACTGCGCTGGAGCAGGTACATCCAATCCTCGAGGCAGATGAGCTTGGCCAGTGGCTGTACGACGGTCTCGAGGTCGCGCGGCACTCCCTGCGGAGCTGGGAGGCGTCGTCCGAGTATTTCCGCGCCTCAGGGCCGGTGCTGGAGCAGATTACATACGACCGCATGCGCGAATGGTGCGCGGTCGGGATCGAGCTGATGGAGACTTCGCCTGCGCTCTCGGGCGCGCTCTTCCGCGCCTCGCCGGCGGTGCTGCCGCATCTCTCGGTATCGCAGGCGCAAGACTGGGCTACACAGGGACGCTCGCTTTACAAGGGCACCTGGAAGTCGGGCTCGCTCTCGTCCCAGTATTTCGATGTCTCGCCGCAGCTCCTGCCACACCTGCCGCTCTCGCAGATGCGGCTGCTGGTTGATCTGATCGACTCGCTCGCCTCGCACTCCTACGAGTTGGCATCAGCCTGTCTGGGGATGGCGCCGGGCGTGCTGGCATCGCTCGACCGCTCCGATCGCGCTCCCTTCCTGGAGTTCGGTGGGATCGTCGCGCACACGGCCTGGGTTGACGCCCGTGTCTACTTCGAGCGCGGTCCGGGCGCCCTGCGCCAGGTCAGTGAGGAACAGCGACCCCGCTACCTCTCGCTCGCGGGACAGGTTGCGATGCAAGTCGGACGGCTCGGTCATCCGTACTTCATCGAAGCCGCGCAGGCTCTCTCCGAGGTTGACAAAGAAATCCACGAAGGCCTCCTCGAACTCGCTGAGCAGCTCGCCGGCCACTCGGGCGACGCAGCGATGGAATTCATCAAATCCTCACCGCGGGTCGCGCAGCGCCTGGGCATCGACGATATCGCCCGTTGGCAGGAGTTCGGGCTCAACATTCTGCAGCAGTCGCGCGACGGCGGCGAAGCCTTCTTCCGTCTCGAGTCCGCCCGCGGCGAGGAGGTCATGGAGGCGCTCAGCAGCCGTGTCGACCTCGACCGCGTTTCCGAGTTGATCCGCATGTACTGCAAGGCGCTGACCGGCGTGGATGTCGGCGTTAAGGCGTCGGAGGAGCTGACCGCCAAGGGTGTCGGATGGGTCGACGAAAGCAGCCCCACGACCGAAGGCACCACGATCTACCTGCCTGAGAACGTCGAGCGCTATCCCACCAAGGATGAAAACTTCGCCGTCTACAAGGTGTTCGCTACGCACCAGGCTGGGCGATTGGAATTCGGCTCGTTTGAGTACCAGTCCGCTCTCGAAGCACCGCTCTTCCCCGACCAGCAGAACGGTGTCGCCAATGGTCGCAGCGGAGCGCACGGCAATGGTGCCGTTGCTGTACTCGACGAAGGTGAGATCCACACTGACATGGAGCGCTTCTTCGACCAGTTCGAGGACCGCCGCCTCGCCCACGATCTCTTCACGATTGTCGAAGACACGCGCATCGACACGATCGTCAAGCGCGAGTACGCAGGCGTCCGACGCGCCTTTTCGCGGCTCCAGCAGGCCGCGGCCGAGCGCCGACGTCCCGTCGAGGACATGCCGGCGCGTCAGGCGATGGTGGAGAATCTGCTGCGCGCCTCGCTCGACGAGGTCGGCCGTATCCGCTGGCCGGGCGAGCTCGCCGAAGAGCTGCGCGCGCCGCTGCGCATCCTCAATCGCATCCGCCAGGAAGGCGCGACGGTGCAGGACAGCGCCGCCGCCACCGCGCTGCTCTACGAATGGCTGTCGCAGATTCCCAACGTCGAGCTGGAGAGCGACGACTGGTCCGACTTCGAGCAGGAGATGGCGGGCGATCCTGACGCCGGCGACGACTCCGACATGATGCCCGGCTCCGGCTCGTCAGGGCTCGAAGAGTCGTTCATGCCGTTCATGCCCGGCTCCGAGGAGCGCCCCTACGACAGTCCCGATCCGGTCGATTTCCGCGGTGACTTCAAGCCCGAGTTGGTCCAGCTGCTGATGAAGCTGAAGGGCGAAACTGGTTCCGGCGACGCACCGCCGATCCCACTCACCAAAGAACAGCTCCAGGAGCTGTTGGAAAAGTCGGTAGAAATCTCGATCAACGAACTGATGGACATGGACATGGCTGAGTCGTCGGGCATGTTCCTGGACAACCTGCTCAAGGAAGTCAACCAAATCCAGGGCGAGCGTCAGGAAGGCCAGCAGGCCATGGGTGACGACTCGACCGGCGCTGAAGACGGCGACGAGCTGCCAGTCGAGTCGCAGTCATTTTACTACGACGAATGGGACTTCCGCGCGGCTGACTACAAGCCGCGCTGGTGCCGCGTGCAAGAACAGCGTGGCGAATCCGGCACCACCAACTACTACACCGAGACGCTGCACGAACACACGCAGCTCGTCCGGGAGACGCGCAAGCAGTTCGAGATGCTGCGCCCCGAGATGTTCCGCAAGATGAAGCGTCTGACCGACGGTGAGGACTATGACCTCGATGCCGTGATCGAGTGGTACACGGAAAAGATCGCCGGGGCAACGTCGGAGACCAAGCTGTTCTACCGTCGCAACAAGGTTGAGCGTGATGTCGCCGTCGCGTTCTTGCTTGATGTCTCCGCCTCCACCGATGAGGAGATTCAGAAACACCACGATCAACGCCAGGACGACCAGTTCGACGACGACCCGCGCAAGTATCTGAGCTGGTGGGCTCAGCGGCGCGCCGAAGCGGCCCGCCACCCCGGCAAGCGCATCATCGACCTCGAGAAGGAGGCTGTGGTACTGCTGATCGAGGCGCTGGAGACGATTGGCGACAAGTACGGCGTCTACGGATTCTCGGGTTATGGACGCGACAACGTCGAGTTCTTCGTCTATAAGGACATGGAAGAGCCGTTCGGCGACCGGATCAAGGAGCGCATCGACAAGATCGCCCCCGTGCGCTCGACACGGATGGGTCCGGCGATTCGGCACTGCATCTGGAAACTACAGAACACCGACGCGAAGGTGAAGATCCTGATTCTGCTCTCGGACGGTCGGCCGCAGGATCATGGCTACGGCCGAGACCGCACGGAGAAGGAATACGCAATCCACGACACGAAGATGGCCCTGACCGAGGCTCGTCGCGAAGGCATGGTGCCATTTGCGCTCACCGTCGACCGCGCCGGCCACGACTACCTCAAGCAGATGTGCCAGGACATGGCCTACGAGGTCGTTGCGGACATCGAGTCGCTGCCGCGTCGTCTGCCTGCGCTCTACCGCCGCCTCACCGGCTAGGCTGACTTCCGCCAAGTAGACTTGGCGCATGGCGCTGACAGCGGGCACCCTGGCGATAGCAGGCATCGTTGCCGCGTTCGTGGCGACCCTGATCGCGCAGGGCTCGACCGCCCTGTACATCGTCTGTGCGGTCGTTGCGGCCGCCGGTCTGGCGCTGATGTTGCTGCACGTTGCGCGCCGTCGAAGTCGCGACGCCCCGTGGTATGCGCTCGCGCCGATGGCGATCGTCGTCGCCCTGCTGGGCATCGCAGCGTCGGGCGCCACCTGCGGCGTCGCCTGCATCGCCTGGGGCACTCCTGCAGCAGCCGCTACGCTTGCCGCTCCCGACCTGCGCACCTGGTTCAGCCGCCTCCGCCCGTTGCGGCGGGTCTCCTGACGTCATGGTGACCTTCGACAAGCTCCCGATACGCGATGTCTTGGTCGATCGCCTCGGCTGGTCCGAGGAAGATGCCCGCGCCTTTCTCGACGTGCTCACGATGCCGATCGAAGATCTGGCGACGAAAGAAGACGTCGACAGGGTGCGAGCGGATGTAGAAGCGCTGCGCGTTGAGGTTCGAGCGTCGGTGCAAGAACTACGCGACGAACTTCACAATTCTCACCAGGAGCTGCGCTCAGAGTTTCAAGGCGCTCATCAAGAGTTGCGTTCGGAGTTTCAAGAACTACGCGGCGAACTCTATAGCGCTCATCAAGAGCTGCGTTCGGAGTTTCAAGAGCTACGCGGTGAACTTCACAGTGCCCATCAGGAGTTGCGCTCGGAGTTTCAAGAGCTACGCGGTGAACTTCACAGTGCCCACCAGGAGTTGCGCCCAGAGTTTCAGACGTCCCTACTGGCGCAACGGGAAGAAGTGCGCTCACAGCTTTCTGCGCTAGAGAAACGAATCCTCCAATACGTCGAAGGACGATTCGATGAGTTGGCCACACGTCTGGACGAACGCGATCGGCGGATCCAGGCAGAGCAGGAAACAGCTCTTCGGAGCTTGGAGCGACGCATCTATCTGTTCGGATTTGCGCTCTTCAGCGCCGGTATGGGCGTCGGTATTGCAATCTTGGTGCGTCTGTAGCCTGCAATCTTGCCGCGAGCCGACCGGTATCGCGCACGGAACTCAGTTCGTCAGGCGTAGCTCTCGGTTCAGCTCCAGCTTCAGGAACCAGCGCCAGGTCGCGAGCACGCCGACCACCAGTACGCCGACCAGCACCGCGAATGCGACCCCCAATATTTGCCAATCCGTTTCTACCTGGAACGGCGGCAGCACGGTGCGACCGGTCTCGTCGATCTCCAGGTATGCCAGCAGGAGTAGCGAGATGCGATTGCCGAGCAGCACCCCCAGCACTAGTCCTGAACCGACGATGATCGCGTACTCCAGGAAGAGCTGGATCAGGATACTCGCGTTGCCAACGCCCACCGTCCGCAGCAGCGCCATCTCCAGCCGGCGTTGCCGCGCCGAGACCGCCATTGATACCAGGAACGCCAGCGTCAGCAACAGCGAGATCGCGATGAACGCTACCAACAGGATGCCCGAGCCGCCCGCGGTCGTTAGTGGATCGCGCCCGCTCTCGTCGAGGCGTTCGTTGCGATCGAAGAAGCGGCCCAGCGAGTAGCGGGGGCGATTCATCTCATCTTTGGCCGCTTGCCGCAGCTCAGGGTTATCCGACAGGTCGAGCCAGGCTTCAGTCGGCGTCACCGACGGCCGCAGCGCGGTCACCGAGCCCATGTGGAAGAGCGCGTCATAGTCAGCCACGACGAACGAGAGTTCGTCCGGCCGCAGCGTTGGGAAGAGCTCGACAATTGCCGCCACCTGTGCTGTGACGACCATCGTGTCCATCCGGACGGGATAGCGATCGCCAATATCCAGCCGTTGCCGCTCGGCGAAATCGGCGCTGACGATGGTTGGCACTGTGCATCGCGTGTTACTGCAGAAGGCGGGGTCGGCGAAGTGCGCGGCGCGCAGACCTGGCGACTGACCGACCCCTGGATAGAACGCCATCACGTGTTCGCCCGAGATCGGGTTGGCGTCTGTTTCGAACTTAATCTCGTCGCCAGAGCCCCGTCGCTGCTCGAACTCGAGCCAACTGCGATTTTCGAAATCCTCGACGATCAATTCGCGACCGTCCGGTTGGATCGCGGTGACGGCGTCGTAGTAGATAGTCGAGGGCTCCGACGCGAACAAACCGAACGGCTCGCTCATGACGATGGCGTGTAACGAATATGGAGCCGTGGCGCCCGCTCCTACCACCTTCGACTGGAAGTCAATCTCCATCGCCATCCAGTCCGTTTCGGAGGGTGGCATCTCGATGCCGCCGGCGGTGTGATAGCGGCCGTCGCCATCGCGGAAGCGGAACCAGAGCGTCTGGTCCGTCTCGCCTTCTCCCATCCGTACCCAGACGCGTAGGGTCTCGGTCTCTGGCGGAATGCTGACGCCGCGGCCGACTGGCGGTACGTCAATCGCGCGGATCAGCTCCTCGAACGTCAACAGCGAGAGGTCTTCGCGGAACCACATCATGTCGACCGCGGCGCGCGGTTCCAGACCCAGGAGGGTGACGCTGGTCGTGGTACCGACGCTGCGCCCGGCCGACACCTTGCTGCGGTGCACCGCGGCAATACCCTCCACGCCGTCAATTGGGCCGAGCCGATCGCGCACACCGTTGGTGGTGGAATAGCCGCTCTCGCCGAGACCGACGCGAAACTCGACACCGTTGTCATATTCGATGCGCTCCGCGAGCGAGAGCTCAATGGTGTCGGCGTAGGAGGCGGCAAAGGTACCGAGCGCCGCGCCCAGCATGAGCAGGATCGTGAGCCGCGCCGCCGGCCCGACCGTGCGGCTCACGTACCGCAACGTCGAGGCGATCGAGAGCGGGAAGCGGTCGTAGGTCAGCCAAGCGAAAAATCGGTACACGTACGGCAGGAAACGCAGGATCACCAGCGTCGCCGCGAGCGCGAACAGGATCGGCGTGCTCAACAGCAGGGGGTCGGCTGAGAGTCCGCCGACGCTGTTGCGTTCGAACACCGTCCCCTTGAGGTCGGCCTCGAAGATCAGTCCGACGGCGACGAGCACCAGTGCGACATCGAGGAAGTAGCGCTGCAGCACATTCTGTGTGACCGGCCGCGAGGCGCCGCGCAGTCGCTCCGAGAGCACGCGCGTACGACTCGCCGCTACCAGCGGGGCCAGGGTGAACAGCACGGCGACGATCGCGCCCACAGCCGAGAGCAGGAAGGCCACATCCGTCAACGTCGTGGGGATCGGCGCGCCACCTGTCAACGGCTCAAAGACCGGTGTGTAGCCCAACAGTCCAATGACACCGATGGCGATGAATGGCGCGACCGCCGCCGAGATGATGGCGAGCATCACGCCTTCAATCGCTGTGTGTGAGATCACCTGCCCTATCGAGGCGCCGCGGGAGCGCATCGAGAACAGCTCCTCGCGTCGCTGCGCCACCTGCACGCCCGAGACGATCACGACATAGAAGAGCGCAATCCCAACGACCTGCGCCAGCAGCATCAGAATCGGCACCTGGGTGAAGTTCAGATCCTTGACGAACGACTCCAGCCGCGGCTCGATCGGCGAACGCACGGCGCCGCCTACCGAGCGCAGGTCTTCGCGCAACAAGTCGAACGACTCGCGCGCCCGATCCAGCACCGCGACATTGAGCTGATCGGTGTCGATCTCGGATATCCAAGTGGTGCTGGCGATGTCGCCGCTCATCAGGCTGGGCAGCGCCTCGTCGAACGTCTGGGGAGAAACAATCAGCGCGATGGCCTGAACGCGGAGGCCACCGGTGAATACGCCGAAGGTGATCTCGTCAGGCAAGCGCGACCAGTAGTTACTCTCCCAGTCTTCGGGCGCTGCCAATCCGGTCACGACGATGGGGATCAGGCGGGTCACCTGCATCGTCGGTTCGCAAGGCGGGCGCGGCGGTGGTGGCGGCCCGCCTGGCGGCGGATCAGGCTCGCGGTCGCACTCGTCGAACGAATCGATGATGTGCCACTCCGAGCCCACCTCGATGCCGATGCTGTTGGCGCTGCGGGCGGGCATCGCGACTTCGATCGGGCCGTCCACGCTTCCCTGCGCGTTCAGCGTGGGCGGTTGGGGGAAGCGCCCCTCGACCAGCGTGAGTTGCTGCTCCGCGCCGTCAAGCGCAGCGAAGTAACTCGTCGTTGGGATGACCTGAGAGGGGCGCAGCGGCAGGTCGATCTGCATCGTCGTCGTCGAGCGAAACCGCAGCCGCTGCGACTCCAGCTCGCCGAATCGATCATCGATCGATTCGCGTGCGTACTGCCGCGCCGTCTCATTCGGTCCGCCGGCCATGGGCAGGTTGTTCAGCGAGGTGAACATCTGCCGACGTTCGGTGAGGTCCTCGCGCAGGCTGACGGTCAGCGAGAGGTCGGAGACGGCGCGGGTGTAGATCGTCGTCGATGACATCAGCACCGCGGCGACCAGGATGCCAGCGGCGATGACGAGCTGTAAGCGCCAGCTATCGCGCATGCGCCGCAGGATGAACGCCAGCACCGACCCAGAAGACTCCACGCCGCCCCCGCATCGTCCCCCCCAACCGGTTGCCAGCTGTTTCGCCTACAAGCGGCGGCAGGGGGAATTCAGACCTGCCTAGTAGTCTACGAAGGGGACGCGGTTGGCCATACCCCCTGTAACCCTTGGGACCTCTGTAGCTCTTGGGTGTGACCGCTGTCCGCAGATGTAGGCCGCAAAGGATCTAGACCGCAGGGGCAGAACGGTTTCGCGAGGCAGTATGGGCGGCATCCTCAGTTCCCTTCCGACCGCGTTCCGGATCGCCGTGCGCCGGCTGAACGGCAATCGACGCTTGATGGGCGCTGTCATGATCGGCGTGATCCTCGCGGTCGCGCTGATGGCCTCCACCTCGATTTACCGCAACGCGCTCCAGGATCTGGGCCTGCAGACTGATCTGCGCCGCATGTCTGACGCTGAACTCGATGTGCGCATTCTCAACGCCGCGCACGGACTCTCGGGCGGCCTGGCGGAAGAATCCTTCGACGCCATCGACAGGCGTCTGCGGATTCCCGGCCAGTACATCGAAGAACCGGTGCACTCGCTCACGTCGGCGACATTCTTCATGACCGATGTCGGTGGGACGCCGCCGGAGGAGGATCCGCGCGACCGTGCCCGCGTGCTCTGGTTCGAGGGTGTCCGCGACCATATCGAGCTGGTCGACGGCGCATGGCCAGCGGCAGCGCCGGCCGCAACGCCCGAAGCGCCCCCGATCGTCGATGTCGCGATGGGAACGGAGGCCGCAGCGGCAGGCGGCTTTGCGCTGGGTGAAGTGCGCGACATTCACGCCTCCTGGCGAGACGACGCCGCTCCGATTCAGATTCGTCTCGTGGGACTGGTGCGTCCGATCGACTACACCGAGCGCTACTGGGGTGTGCGCCGTGATCACTTCCTGGTGCCGACCGAGAAAACCGACGCCTACGCCTTTTTCGCCCCCCGGTCGACCTTGCTGGACGCGATGGCGGGCTATATGCCCGAGCTGCGCGCGCGGCTGGAGGTCTACGCGCAAGTGAACCGGGCCGCCTTCAGCGCCGACGAGGCCGGTCGCGCGTCGATTCGTTTCCGCGCCGCCTTCGAGGCCATCGTCAAGGAGGTAGAGCGCGCGCGGGTCGAGACCGAAATTGCCAGCGTCCTCAACAACTACCAAACCAAGGAGTTCTTCTCGTCCATCCCGCTGCTCGTGCTCACCTTGCAGATCGTCGGGATCGTGCTCTTTTATCTGGTGCTGGTCTCAACAATGGTGGTCGAGCGACAGTCGGCCGAGGTCGCGCTGCTCAAGTCGCGCGGCGCGGGGCTCGGCCACATCATGTCGATCTCAACGCTGGAGGGACTGCTGCTGGTTGCGCTGGCGCTGGGATTGGGGCCGCTCGTCGCTCGCGAGGCGATCGCCTTCCTTGGCTACTCACCGGCTTTCGAGGGGCTGACCGGCGGCGCTCGATTGAACGTGGAGCTGACCGGCGAGGTATACATCTGGGCCGCAGTGGGGGCGGCGCTCAGCTTCATTGCGCTGCTCTGGCCGGCCTGGCGGTCCAACCGCGCCACGGTGGTCCATTTCGCCCGGTCGACCTCACGTCCGCAGGACAAGCCAGTCTTTCAGCGCTATTACCTCGACCTCGTCGTGGTCGGGGTCGGCGCGCTGTTGTTCTTCCAGCTCCAGGAGTCCGGCTCGCTGGTGACAGAGGACCTCTTTGGTGGTCTGCAGCAGGACCCACTGCTGCTGATCGCCCCAGCGGTCTTTGTGGTCACTGTGGCGGTGCTGTTCTTGCGGCTGTTTCCGTTGCTGTTGTCGATCTTTGGTGGCATCGCCCGATTGTTGGGTGGTGCGTCGATGCAGATGGTGCTGTGGCATCTGACGCGGGCGCCAGTGCAGCCGGGACGCTTGGCGCTGCTGCTGATCATGGCGACCTCGCTGGGGATGTTCGGTGGAACCTTCGGGGCGACGTTGGACAAGTCGTTCGACGATCGTGCCGCCTATCAATCTGGCGCGGCGCTGCGCCTCGCCGATCTTCGTAGCAGAGGCGCCTCGGTCGCGATGCTGCAGGACGACCTCGCCGCAGCGCCAGGCATCGGCGCGGTGTCCTATGTCGTGCGCCAGAACGCTTCCTTCTCCCGCGGCGCGCTCGACGTCACCGACGCCACCGTGCTCGCGGTGGAACCCGATTCGTTCTCTGACGTCCTCTGGTACCGCGACGACTTTGCGTTGGAAGATGTGCACGAGCTGGTCAGCCGCGCCACCGGGCCTAATTTCGAAGTGCCGCAGATCGAGATCCCAGCCGACGCGACGTATGTTGGACTCTGGTTCTGGCTGCCAGATATGGACGGCTCGCTCGCGCCGCAGCTTCGTCTGCGAGATGGCGCGGGACGCTATCGGGATGTCAATCTGGAGGGCTTGCCACGCAGACGCGGCTTTTTCCAGGGCCAGATCGAGGCTGGTTGGCGGTTCCTCTGGGGCGACCTCTTGAAGGGGCCTAGTGCGCCGCATCAGGGGCCGTGGACGCTGCAGGCGGTCGCGATCCGAACCGGCGGCGCGACGAACTTCATGGGTCGCGCTGGCTTTGACGCCCTGCAATACACCACACAAGCGAGCCTGCCTGAGAATATTGTCGAAGTCGGCTTCGATGGCGGAGTGATCGTCGAGAGCTTCGAGCGTCAAGGCCGTTGGACGGTCTTCACGGACACGACCCGCGCTGGCGAGCTGCCGGATGACGCGCGACTGATCCCCGATCATGCCCGCGACGGCGAATTTGGGATGTCCTACGAGTGGAACCGCCAGGTCCGCTCGGGCTTGCCGCGCGGCATTCGACTGATCGGCCCGGACGCGCCGATGCCGGTGATCGCCAGCCGCAACTTCCTCGAGGAAGCGTCGCTGGATGAGGGTGCAATCTTCACGCTGGGTATGGCCAGCGTCTATGTACCAGTCCAGGTGGTCGGCAGCTTTGACCTGTTTCCCACCTGGGACCCCGAAGATGCGCGCTCGCTGATCATCGCCAACCGTGATTACCTCTTCTACCGCGTCAACCGCAACCCGGCGACGATCGGCGCGCTCACGCCCAACGAGGTTTGGATTCAGCCTTCGGACGACGAGGGGCTGCGCCAGCTCCGCACGTACCTCGAGGTCACGCCGCCCTGGCCGCACGACGCCTACGACGTCGCCGCGATCCGCAATCTGCAGGACGAGGACCCGCTCGTCGCGGCTGGCTGGGAGGGGCTGTTGTTCCTCACGTTCATTGCGATCGTTCTGTTGGCCGCGCTGGGCTTCCTGGTCGCGTCGGTGTTGGTCGCGCAGCAGCAGCAGGGCGAGTTTGCTGTCCTGCGCACGATGGGATTTTCACTCCCGCAGGTGCTGCTGGTGGTCGGTGTCGAGAAGATATTGATCATCGCGGTGTCGATGGCGCTGGGCACCGCTGTCGGCCTGCAGCTGGGCACGATGATGCTGGAGTTTGTGGGCTTCGTCGAGACCGGCGAGTCTGTTCTGCCGCCGTTCCTCACGGTCACCGACTGGGCCACTATCGGCGGCGCCTATGGGGTGCTGGGACTGGTCTTCCTCGGCGCGATTGCGATCATCGTCGCGCTCTATATGCGGATGACGATTGGCCAGATTCTCCGAATCGGCGCGGACTAGCGGCTCAATCCAGCCCAGTGGACAGAACCAGGTACCATTCGAGGACTACCAGGGTGGTGGTCGCAAGCGCCGCGTCTTTGGCGGCTAGAGAGGTGACACCAGCGCAACGAGTCAGTTCGACTCGCCGCAATGAAGACATGGTGTCTCCTGTGGAGTAGCTGGGAAAACAGCCACGTGGATGAGTGTAGTGAGACGGGTTCGAACTGAACTATTGCGACTGAACTGGAAAGCACAGTAGCGCAGCGGGACTGACAGAAGTTAACCGCCACCTGCGCTACTGCTGCCATGGCGTTCTTCCACCAGGTCGTGTTGCGGCGCAGGTCGCGTAATTATAGTGTTGATGGCCGTCGCTGCTACTTCGCTGACCTTCGCCAGAGCCGTGGTGGCTGCCATGCGGATGCGATTTTCTTCGACGAGCTCTCCGTGCCGCATCACGGATCGCAGTCTCGGCATTACCAGTATCCAGGCGATGAGCGTGACCGAGAAGAGGATGCCGGGAATGGTGAGCAGAAAGCGCACGCTGATAAAGTCGGATGCGAGGCCGTTGGCCAAGATCATCGCCGCCATGATGCCTCCAGCGAACATCGCATAGAGACTCATGATTCGGCCGCGAACTGCATCAGGAACCACTTGCTGAATCATGACACTGCTTAAGGCCATGAACATTGCTTGACTTGCGCCGGCAATCGCCGCACCGGCAACTGCGACGGGAAGTGATTGCGCAAGTCCAAGAATGGGTAGCGAGATACCGCTTACGATGCCCGTCACGAGCATGAGCCGACCCCTGATCGCCCCACCAGGCACCATGGACAATGCGACTGTCGCCAATAATGCGCCTCCACCAACACCCATGACGAGGTAAGCGAACTCCGTCTCGTCGCCAAGCAGCACGTCTTTCGCGAAGACCACCAACAAGGCGTCGAACGACATAGCTAACATGCAGTGGGCAGCTGTGAGTGCAATCAACATACGGACACCGCGCGCTTGGCCAAGGTATCGGAGTCCATCGTGGACATGGTGCACGGCATCGCGCGCAATTACTTTGAGGCCTGTTCCGCTCCCTTGCAGACCGCCAGTTGAGTGGATCTTGATGCGTTTCATCTGCCAGACCGACAGGAGCAGCAGCACGACCGCGCCAACGAATACCCAACCCGCTCCAAACTCCTTCAGAGCCGGCCCGGCCACTGGGCCTATCACGCGCGAACCGAATTGCATCATCGACGCGAGCGTGATGGCGCTGAGCAAGGCGTACGCTTTAACAGTGTTCGGTAAGAGCGCCGCCTGGGCTGGCATCTCCGCAGACCGAATGATGCCAGAAACTGCCGTGATCAGAATCAGGCTCCACAATGCCAGCAAGTCGCTGAATGCGAGGATCGCGAGCAAGCCGGCCATGACGGCCGCCCCGAGCCGACAGATCATGACAACTCGCGCACGGTCGAACCGGTCTGCCAAGGCCCCTCCGATGGGAGCCAACACCCAGGGGCCAATTGCCGCGAAGTAGACAACGCCGACCGCCCAGCCTGCGTCGGCGAATTCCCCTGCCAACCAGCCTCGCGTGAGAATCAGTCCCCACAGCGATATTGCTGAGAGCCCAGCAGCGTAGAAGAGCTTGCGGTAGTCCGACGACTCCATCGCTGGAAACAGCCGCAATAGCCGCCCCTGTGGTTCGGAGGCTTCCTGCTTGGCTGGGTCAGTTCGTTCAAGCGCAGGGCGTTGGCTCACGGATGCTGCTTTCACAGAGGCCACAGGGGCAATGCATCGCATGCTAGCTGTTCCGAGCCGTGCGACGTCAACATCACGCTGGCGGGTACCCTGTCGATGTCCGTGCCGCTACCTGAAGTGAGCTTGCCCCATGACCTCTGCTGATCACCTCCGCCAACGCTCCAGCGTCCTCGTCGACGGACCCAGCCGCGCCGCGGCGCGCTCGCAGCTCTATTCCGTCGGCTACGACGACGAATCGCTCGCGAAGCCGCTGGTGATGGTCGCGCACTCGTGGATTGGCACGATGCCCTGCAACTTCTCCCACCGCGAGCTCGCGCAGGACGTGATGCGCGGTATCCGAGAGGCGGGCGGCACGCCGATGGAGGTCAACACGGTTTCGATCTCCGACGGCATCACGATGGGTACTGAGGGGATGAAGGCCTCGTTGATCTCGCGCGAGCTGATCACCGATTCGATCGAGCTCTGCGCGGTCGGCTACGCCTTCGACGCCGCGGTGATCATCTGCGGCTGCGACAAGACCATCCCCGCGGCCGCGATGGCTATGGCGCGGATCAACATCCCTTCGGTAGCGCTCTACTCAGGCTCGATCGCACCCGGCCGACACCACGACGGTCGCGACCTGACGATTCAAGATGTCTTCGAGGCGGTCGGTCAGCATTCAGCTGGGACGATCGACGACGAGGAACTGCACCAGG
The DNA here is from genome assembly GCA_963422755.2 of Dehalococcoidia bacterium. Classification (GTDB taxonomy): domain Bacteria; phylum Chloroflexota; class Dehalococcoidia; order Bin125; family Bin125; genus Bin125. The sequence goes on along the minus strand of OY730488.1, from coordinate 453,747 downwards.
TGGCGCTGAACGCCTGTCCGGGCGCGGGCGCCTGCGGGGCCCAGTACACCGCCAACACGATGGCCACCACGCTCGAATTCCTGGGGCTCTCGCCGATGGGATCGGCGACCGTCGGCGCGACCGATCCGCGCAAGGCCAACGTCGGCGAGGCTACCGGTCGCCTCGTCATGGACGCGCTCCAGCGCGGCGTGCGTCCGCGCGACCTGTTGACCAAGCAGGCGTTCGAGAACGGCATTGTCTGCGCGGCTTCTACAGGCGGCTCGACCAATGTGGTTCTGCACCTGCTTGCGTTGGCCCGAGAGGCCGGCGTCGAGCTGAGCATCGACGACTTCGACCGCGTCTCGGAACAGACGCCATTGATCGGCGATCTGCGTCCGGGCGGGCGCTACGTCGCGCTCGACATGGATCGCGCCGGCGGCACGCCGCTGCTCGCTCAGCGTCTGCTCGGTGGCGGCAAGCTGCATGGTGAGGCCATGACCGTGACCGGCCAGACCATCGCCGAAGCCGCCGCGCAGGCTCAGGAGACCGCAGGTCAGGATGTGATTCTGCCCCTCGACCAAGCGCTCAAGGCCACCGGTGGACTGGTGATCCTCAAGGGTTCGCTGGCCCCCGCGGGCTGTGTGGTCAAAGTGGCCGGCTACGAGCGCCAACTGCAGAGCGGTCCCGCCCGCGTCTTCGAGCGCGAGGAAGACGCGATGGCGGCCGTCACCGCAAACGAGATTCAGGCGGGTGACATCGTCGTGATCCGCTACGAAGGACCCAAGGGCGGCCCTGGCATGCGTGAGATGCTCGGTGTGACCGCCGCAATTGTGGGCGCTGGGCTGGGCGAGTCGGTCGCGCTGCTGACCGACGGCCGATTCTCGGGCGCGACGCGTGGGTTGATGGCCGGCCACGTCACGCCCGAAGCATTCGTCGGCGGCCCGATCGCGCTCGTCGAGGAAGGCGACATGATCACGCTCGACATCGCCAACCGCCAGCTTAATCTGGAGGTCAGCGAGGCTGAATTGGAACGCCGACGCGCCCGCTGGAGTCCGCCCCAGCCCAACTACGAGCACGGCGTGTTCGCCAAGTACGCGCGTTTGGTGTCTGGCGCAGAGCGTGGCGCGGTCACGAGTTGATCGCCCGACGCTAGCAATCGGCGCTGGCGTTTCCGCCATCGGAATGACGCGGGCGAGCGTGCTGCGGAGCGTCTAGTACCACTTTCGTCGACGGCGACGCCGTCCACCGCCGGATGCGGATATCAGTTTGGAGACCGAGCTTCGTCGACGGCGACGCCGACCACCTCCACCGGACGCGGATGCCAGCCTGGCGAACGCGTTGAGCACCTTGATCAGCAGCTTGATGAACTGGACGCCGGACGACTGTTCCCGGCTACGTCGCGCGCGCGCGTCACCACGCTTCATGCGCCGGTAGTCCCAAGGGCGCATCGCGTCTTCGTCCTGCCAGAGGCCGGCCCGTTCGTCTCGCGCCTGGCGCTCGACACGGTCGAAGCCCCACTCCGCGCCACCGTACTCCCGGTACCAGTAGGCCCAGCCTGAACGGACCATCTCGTGGTTGGCTGAGACAGTGGGTCTGCCGTCTTCCGGATACAGCAATCCCACCAGCCGCTGATAACGGTCGACATCGAGTACATGTAGCCGCCAGTGGCGTTCGCTGCGGACAATCTGCTCCAGGTATGAATGTGCGGTGGCGCCACCGCTCTGTCGCTTCTCGGGCGCGTCTATTCCATACATCCGCACGGAATGCTCTTCGCCATCCATCCGCACCCGGACAGAGTCCCCGTCAATCACCCGAAGAACCTGGACCTGATAATCCTGCACCATGCAGTCAGTCTAGGCGCTCTCCCGTGGCCCTCCCTCAGTCTGTGCGCTAGCCTTCCCGTCCATGACCCGCATACAGATATCCTCGGATCTTTCTCTCGACGCCATCGAACAAGGCGAAGGTCCATTGGTGCTGTTGATCGCTGGCGGTTTCATGGACATGGACCAATGGGCACTGGTCGCCGACGCGCTCCCCGAGGGCTATCGCATCGTCCGCTACGACCAACGCGGAATCGGCGACTCGGATCAACCGGCCGATGGTTACACCGTCGACCAATTCGCTGCGGACGCCGTCGACTTGATCCGCGCGCTCGATGCAGGGCCGTCGGTGTTGGTCGGTAACTCGTTGGGCGGAACGGTCGCGCTGGCCGCGGCGTTCGTCGCGCCCGAGCTGGTGCGCGGGATCGTGACCTGCGCCAGCTCAGCCGGTCCCACCGGACCGCCGCCGCCGCCCGAGACGATGCAACGCATGATGCGAGGCGCCTCGCTGCCGGTCGCGCAGGCCGCCGCCGCGATGATGGACATCCTGTTCACCACCGACTTCATCGACGAACATCCCGAGATGCTCGACGCAGCCGTCGAGAAGCGCAGCCAGAGTGCGCCGATGATCGCCACGCTCGGTCCGCTGCAGTCCGCGCTGGTCTTTGACCCGATCGAGCGACTCAAATCGCTCGGTATACCTATGCTCGCGCTGCACGGCGCGGACGACGTTGTGGTTCTGCCTGATCACGTCGAAATCCTGGCCGACGCGTCCGGAGCTGAGTCCCAGCTCATTCCCAACGCTGGTCATGCGCTCGTGGTGGAGCAGTCAGCCGCGGTGGCTGCAGCCATCAGCGCATTCCTCGCACAGCTGTCCTGAGACAACGATCGGACCGGACACAACGGGCCGGCCAGATGGGGACGACAGCGGTTAGAGTTCTGGTCGCTGCAGGATCCAGTCAGTCGACTGTTCGTAGGCGTGGGCGACACGGCAGACTGTGGCCTCATCGAAGTGTCGGCCGCCGATCATCAGGCCAATCGGCAGACCGTTGCGGTCGTAGCCGCAGGGGATCGAGATCGCCGGGATGCCGGTCACGTCATAGGGTGCCGTGAGGCGCGCCAGCTCGGCCGTCTCGTCGCCGTCGGCGATCGGCGGCGCCGTACGGGAGCAGGTCGGCGAGATCAGCACGTCTACCCGCTGCAACACCTCGACCGTCTCCGCGATGAACTTGCGTCGTAGCCGTTGATCGTTGATGTACTCAACCGCGCTCACACCCAGCCCCGCCTCGATGCGGGGGAGCACGTCGCCGTATTCATCTCGTCGTTCGCGCAACCACCTGGCGTGGTAGGCCGCGGCCTCGGCGATGATCGTCAGCCCGCGCGGGCGATCCGTCTGCAGCGGCAGTTCCACTTCCTCGACGACCGCGCCCATGCTGCGCAGGTGATCGACCGCGATCTCGCAGTGTTCGATCACGTCCTCCTCGCAGCCCGTCCAGAGCATCCGACGCGGAATCCCAATCCGAATGCCGTCGACGCCCTCTACCAGCGAATCGGTGCAGTCGCCGACTGGGACGTCGGCGGAGCCAGGGTCCTGTGGATCGTGGCCGGCGATCGCGTTGAGTACGAGACCGGCGTCTTCGACCGTCTTGGCCAGGGGACCGACGTGATCCAGCGTCCAGGAGAGGGGCAGCACGCCGCGCCGCGAGACGCGGCCGTATGTACCCATTAGTCCGGTCACGCCGCAGAGCGCAGCTGGAATGCGGATGCTGCCGCCCGTGTCGGAGCCGATCGCCCCCAGCGATGATCCGACCGCCACCGACGCGCCCGATCCGCCGCTGCTGCCGCCCGGTGTGCGCGACAGGTCCCACGGGTTGCAGACCGGTCCGTAATGCTGGTTGCGGCTGGTCGTGCCGAAGGCGAATTCATGCAGGTTGAGCTTGCCCGGCATGACTGCGCCGGCTGCCTGCAGTTTTGCGTAGACCACAGCATCGGACTGAGGCACTCGGTTGCGTAGGAACCCCGAACCGCCCGTCGTCGGGATTCCAGCCGTGTCGACGAGGTCCTTGAGCGCAACTGGGATCCCTTGCAGCGGTCCCAGATCGCGGCCGTCGCGGAGTAGATCGTCCGCCGCCTGTGCCTGCTCGCGCGCGAGAGTGGCCGTGACGGTGATGTAGGCGTTGAGTTGTGGCTCGGTCGCGTCCAGCCGGGACAGGACCGACTCGGTCAACGCGAGCGAAGTCAGCGAACCGTCCCGTAATGCAGCCGCCGCCTCAACGATCGACAACTCATATGGCTCACGATGATCCATCGCCGACTCCTTCCGTCGCATCGAAGCGCAATCCGAACGAAGGTTCGATCTCGCCCAGATCGGTGAGCGGTTCACGACTGAGCGCGCTACGCAGGAATCGCGTGACCTGCGGCAGCGCCTGTTCGAGTTCGGCTGGAGACGCCTCCAGCTCGAGTGCCGCGGTCAGGGCGCTCAGCGATTCCAGCGGTGTCTGTGCCATGCTGTCGCTCCTCTCTTCGGCGGCTTTCGCGTCACGGCTGCTGAGCAATCCGCGCGCAGAAACCAGACGGGAAACTAGCTGCGTACCACAGTGCCGATTGTGCGCGCGAGTATACGCTTCATGCGTATCCTGTCGGTGTCTACCGAGTCTGCTGCAGTTGAAGGAGCCGCCTGATGGCCGATGAAGTCCTGTTCGATGTCAATGAGCGCGTGGCCACGATCACGCTCAACCGCCCTGACAAGATGAACACGATCAACAGCGCGCTCGGTGCGCAGCTGATTGACGCGCTCCTCGAAGTGCGCAACAACGATGAGATCCGCTCCGCCGTCATCACCGGCGCGGGAGATCGCGCCTTTTGCGCGGGCGCCGATCTGACGCAGGGAGATGGCCCCGCCGCCTCGGCCGGGCCAGCCGGGCACTTTGAGACCGATCCACGGCCGCGCTTCGACGAGTTCGACGCGAAGAAGCCGCTGATCGCCGCGATCAACGGACACGCGCTCGGCGGCGGTTTCGAAATCGCCCTGGTCTGTGACCTCCGCATCGGCGCCGAGAACGCCCGCGCCCGGCTGGGGCTGCCTGAGATCACACTAGGCTTCTTCCCGCTCGCCGGCGGCCCGATCCGCCTGCCGCGCGCGATCCCGCAGGCGCACGCCAACGAGATGCTCTACCTCGGCCGCCGACTCTCGATGGAGGAAGCGCTGCAGTGGGGCGTCATCTCGCGTCTGGTTCCACAGGAAGAGCTCGTGCCGACCGCGCAGGAAATGGCGTCGCAGATTGCCGGGTACGCTCCAATCGCCGTGCGCGCGATGAAGGAACTGATCGCCGCGCAGGAAGATATGACACTCAGCCAGGCCAACCGCTTCGGCGGCAGCCTACGCTGGATCGTCGGCCAGACCGCCGATTCCAAAGAAGGCCCAAGAGCCTTCGCCCAAGGCCGCCAGCCAGAATTCAGAGGCGAGTAAGGAGTGAGCGCCCGCGCCTAGACAGCAGCACGCAGACGCATCGCCACGAAGCCGGCTCAGCTCTCGCTCCCGGAGCCTGGAGGTACCGATTCGAGGGCTTGCACCACGTTCAGCGGGACAGCCACGACCTGCTCCTCGTCCAGGAATATGCGGAACTCGTGGGTGCCCCAAGCGTTGAACTGTAGACCGTTGAACTCATGCATAAGGCGAGCGCTCGCCTTTGGTTCGCGGGGCACAGGAAATGGGAAGGCCTCTTCCTGTTGGGGAACCAAGTCTCGTCCATCCGCCTCAACGATCTGCAGCCGGAGGTTGCGCTGCCCAGCATCCTCCGGCTCGTAGCGGAAACTAGTCACCAAGCAGAGCCGCTGGTGCTGGAACGGAGTTTGCTCGGCGCTCAGGGTATCGAGACCAACTCCAACTGCTGTGAGCTTTCCGTTCGAGTCAACTGCTGCATCACAGAGAAACGAAAACATTAAGTCAATCAACTTGACTCCTGCCAGAAGGCGATGGACGTTGCTGGTCCGGACGTTCGAGCGTACTGGTCCTCTAGAGGGCGAACCCACACCACTGTCGGAGTGTTTGAATGTCGGAACATGATTTCGCCCTGTGCGACGGCAGCAGATGCGTCGTGTTCCCGGTGATCAGCTCGGATCACGAAATCAGACAGTGCGCCAACGAGCACGGCATCCCGGAAACGGCGGTGGTCAGGCAGACCCCTTAGGTCGATCTCGTCCCCTAGGGTGATGAACTCGGCGCCGAGCACCTTGCCGTTGGCATCGAAATCGATCAGGCGATGATCGCCGTATTCGCGAGTCTCCGCGACTTTGCCTTCGCCGAGCCGGACGTAGAGGAGGTCACGCGCCTCATTGAGCTTCACAGATGCTGGCATGTGCGCTCTCTCCCTCATTCGTTGTGCCAAACGACCGTCGCGACGGTGAGCTGGCCGCGTAAGCAGCGTAAGGTAACTCCTCTTGGTTCTCGCCTATCCTCCAGCCATGACCAACCTCCCGCTGGAGCACCTCTTCGTCCTGGACCTGACCCGCGCCCGGGCTGGGCCGACCGCGACTCGCCAGCTGGGCGATTGGGGCGCTGATGTACTCAAGATCGAGCAGCCCGCCACGCCGGGGCAAGCGGAGGGCGTCACTGGCTCGCGCGAGTCGTCCGACTTTCTCAACCTGCACCGCAACAAGCGCTCCCTCACGCTCAACCTCAAGGAGCCCGAAGCGGTCGAGATCTTCCTCAATCTCGTCGAACGCGCCGATGTTGTGGTCGAGAACTATCGCGCTGATGTCAAGCGACGGCTCGGCATCGACTACGATGCCTGCGCTGCGCGCAATCCTCGCATCGTGTATGGCAGCATCTCCGGCTTTGGCCAGGACGGTCCCTACGCCTGGCGCGCCGGCGTTGATCAGATCGCGCAGGGGTTGGGCGGGATCATGTCGGTCAACGGACTGCCAGGCGGCGGACCTGTCCGTGTCGGCATCCCGATCGCCGACCTCACCGCTGGCAACTTTCTCGCTCAGGCAATCCTGATCGCGCTGATCGAGCGCGAGCGCTCCGGTCGTGGTCAATGGGTCCATACGTCGCTGCTCGAGGCGCAGATCGCGATGCTTGATCTGCAGGCCACTCGCTGGACGATTGACGGCGAGGTTCCGCCCCAGGCCGGCAACGACCATCCCACGCTGATGCCCACAGGCGTCTACGAAACGTCCGATGGCCAGATCAACATCGCCGCTTCGGGCGGCCTCATGTATGTACGGCTCTGTCGCGCGCTGGAGGCAGAGACGCTGATTGACCATCCGAATTTCGCGACCTCAGCGCGGCGTTCGCAGAACCGCATCGAACTGAACGCGGCGATCAGTCAGCGCACACGGACGAATACGTCCGCGTATTGGATCCAACGGCTGAACGAAGCCGGCGTACCCTGCGGGCCGATCTACGACATTCCCGGCACATTCGCCGACGAGCAGGTGCAGCATCTTGACATCGCGCGGCAGGCGCCGCACCCCGAGCGTGGGGAGATTACCGTGGTCGGCCAACCGATCAACCTCACCCGCACGCCCCAGCCCGAACGGATGCGTCTGCCGACGCCCGAGCTCGGCGAGCACACAGACGATGTACTGAGCGAGCTCGGCTACAGCGCCGGCGCAATCGCGGACCTGCGCACGCGCGGCGTGGTCTGACACTTGAGGGAGCCTCTCATGAAGCGACAGATCGAGCTTGAAACTGACAAGATGCTGGCCTGGTCGGAGGACGGCATCGGCTGGATGGTGTTCAACAACCCCGAGAAGCTGAACGCGATGGGGGTCGCGATGAACGCCGCGATCCCCACGATCATGCACAGCTTCCGCGACGACCCTGACGTGCGCGTTGTGGTGATGAGCGGCGCCGGCGAGCGAGCATTCGTCTCGGGCGCCGACATCTCCGAGTTCGAGGCGCGCCGTTCCGATCCCGAGACGATCGCTCAGTACGATGAGATAGGCGCTGCCGCCGGCCGCGCCTATGGCGAGCTCGATAAGCCGATCATCGCCATGATCCAGGGCTTTTGCATGGGCGGCGGTCTGCTGACCGCGCTGCGCGCCGATTTGCGCATCGCCTCCGACGACTCTCAGTTCGGCGTGCCCGCGGCGCGGTTGGGGCTCGGCTACGGCTACGGCGGCGTCAAGACGCTGGCCGACCTTGTCGGGTTGGCTGCCGCGCAGGAGATTCTACTCACCGGCAAGCGTTTCCCGGCCGCCGATGCAGCACGCTGGGGTCTCGTCAACCGCGTCACCACGCGGGAGCAGCTCGAGCCGACGGTGCATGAGCTCGCCGCTGCCATCGCCCAAAACGCCCCGCTAACGATCCGCGCCATTCGACGTTCGATCCAGGAGATTCCCAAAGATGCCGCCAAACGGGATCTGGGCGAAGTCGAGCGCCTGGTCCAGGCCTGCTTCGCCTCAGCGGACTACAAAGAAGGCCGCCGAGCGTTCATGGAGAAGCGTCGCCCCGCCTTCCGCGGCGCGTAAGCATCTCCAAGTTCCTGAGCACGACCTCCCCTACTTGACTTACCCCCCCCCCCCCCCCCCCCCCATAATCGGAACACGGGGGCACGTCAAGGCGTTTGCGGGAGGCATGGCCGATGGTGGGGGAACCTGAGCTCACGGTGCTTTCACTGGGCGGCGGCGTACAAAGTTCAGTCCTCGCTCTGCTGGCTGCCGCGCAGGAAATCCTGCCCATGCCTGACTACGCGATCTTCGCGGACACCGGCTGGGAGCCGCAGTCCGTGTACGGCCATCTCGAATGGCTCAAATCCCAACTCCCGTTCCCTGTCGTTCAGGTAAGCGCGGGAGATATCCGCTCGGACCTGTTGAGCGGGCGGAACTCGACAGGACAGTCCTTCACGTCCATACCGGTGTTCGTCAAGTCCCCCGACGGCGACAAGACGTCCATCGTCAAGCGGCAGTGCACGCGAGAGTACAAGCTCACTCCGATTGAGTCCGAGTTGCGCGATCTACTAGGCCTTGGCTATCGCGAGCGGATACCCGATGGGCTGTTCACCGAGTTGTGGATCGGGATCAGCACGGACGAGGCGGGGTTCAGGATGAAGGACAGTCGCCAGCGCTGGATTGACCACCGCTGGCCGCTCATCGAACGTGGCTGGTCTCGCGACGACTGTCGGGCATGGTTCGCCGAACGCTATCCAGGACGTGTATTACCGCGCAGCGCCTGCATTGGATGTCCGTACCACACAGATGCCGAGTGGGAAGCGATGCGCGCCAACGACCCGACCTCTTGGGCAGATGCCGTATTTGTTGACGAATCTCTTCGCCATACGGAGCGTGCGGAGCGGTTCGGCGGAGAGATGTACCTGCACAAGAGTCGCCAGCCGCTCAGCCAGATCGCGACCGGAACGTTCCCACAACAACTCAGTCTGTTCGAAGAAGAATGCGAAGGGCTGTGCGGTGTCTGAGCGACCCATTCCGGAACGAATTGCGTGTTGTCTTGAGCATCGACGAAAGTCCTTCACGCACATGTTTGATGCGGGAATAGCGCCGTGTTCGCAAGGGTTGTATTCCTTTTGGCTAGGGACATGCTGTCTGTACATCGGCATGAGCACGCAAATTCGACGGCGAATCTATCAGCACCGCATGCAAGAACACAATGAACTTCTTGAACGCTATTTCAAGGCGTTCTGGCTTGACATCGAAGCTTCATTCGTCGTGCTACCCAACCTCTCGCAGGCGGAATTGCGAACAGTCGAGCGTGGCGCCATTCGCTGGTTACGGCCTCGCGCGAACCAGACCTTGATGGACTGAGCGAGTCTGGAGAGAGTTATGGCATCCACGATCCCCGCGTTGCGCGGTCGCTTTGGTAGTTTTGAGTACTTTCTGACCACCATGCACGTCGGCGAGCTTGTCCGAAACATCACAGTACCCAAAGAGCTTCCTGGATGGGAGAACTTGTCAATCGAGGAACGTTACCAACGGGATATCAGTCTGACAAGGGTCAAGAAAGACATCGCGCCGTACTTTGCAACAGACCCACACCGATTTTCCAGCGCCTTGATTCTAGCAGTGCAGAACGACTCGGATATGAACTTTGAGTCGTTGAACGACGTGGCGAACATCGCGCGGTTGCCTCATTTGTACAAGACGCCCGCGGAGAATCTCGGATTCGTCACGCTCTCCGGCAAGGAAGTGTTCGTTCCGCTCGATGGACAACATAGGGCCAAGGCGCTCCAATATGCCATCAGCGGCACAGACGACAACAACGTGTCTCTGGCCGGCGTGCCGGCGAACACCAAGCTGGCGGAAGAAGATCTGGCGGTCATCCTGGTACGATTTGATCCCGAACAGTCTCGCAAGATATTCAATAAAGTCAATCGTTACGCCAAACGCACCACCAAAGGGGAAAATCTGATCACGGATGATGACGATGTGATCGCGGTGCTGAGCCGTCGGCTGCTCAGTGAAGAAGGTGGGCTGTTCGCCGCCCGGCTCGTGCGGCATGAGTCGAACACATTGAGCGCCAAGGCGCCGGAGTTCACCACCCTGGCGACATTTTATGAAGCGAATATGGAGATCGTGCTGGCCCGCTTTCCAACTCAGAAACGCGGCGAGGCGCAGAGGGTTTCGGAAGATAAAGCCGAACTGTTTCGTGAAGAGATCGCGAAGGTCTGGAGATGCTTGATGGCGGAGATAGAACTGTTTGCGCAAGCGATTCATGATGAGAGTGCAGCAGGAGATACTGTTCGATGCGAGATCAGGCGAGAAACGCTGCTGGGTAAGCCGGTCGCGCAACTGGCAGTGGTTCGAGCGTTCCTGTTGCTTTCAGACCGATGTAAAGGAGTGGCGGAGCGAGAACTCGCGGTGCGGTTCAATTTGTTGCAATGGGCGCTTGGTGAAGAAATCTGGCATGGGGTGCTGATGAATCCGAACGGTCGGATCATGTCGGGCAGAACGGTTGTCGGAACGGCAGCATTGTTTATTGCGCATCTGTGTGGTGCGCCGCTCACTGGCGAAGAGAAAAAAGCGCTGATTGACCAGATCAGCGGAGGTGAGCGCTATGAGTTGCCGGTGCCAGTCGTTTAGGGAAACCAGCGTCGGCCAATGTTAGCGTAGCAGCGTCGCCGGACATGTGTTTCTGCGTCAAGACGCGCGACTGCCAGCGCTACTGGCGCTTGACAGAACCGGCTGCCTGCCCGGATACTTGCCTCATGGTTGACCTTCGCGATGTCTGATCGAGCGCCGCGCTGGCGTTTCGCGCGCATGGCCCCTGCGCAGATCAATGAGAACCCGGTCCAGGGCGAGTTCTTCACGTCCGCCGCCGACCTGCCCGAGCGGTTCGTCCGCGAGACGATCCAAAACTCGCTCGATGCGGCAGTGGGCGATGCTACTGTCCGTGTCCGCTTCGCATTTGGCGATGCCACTGCCGCGTTGTCTCCATTCGCTGCTGAACGATATCTGAGCGGTTTGCCCGATCACATCTGGGCTGTCGTCGACGAGCAAGCGCAGCCCCGTACAGGCCGAGTCATTGGTCGAAGTTCGTCGGAAGTGCGTGAGGAAGCCCGCGCGGTCTACGATGCCGCTGACTTGCTGCATACGCCACTCACCTACCTGACGGTCGAGGACTTCGGGACTCGTGGGCTGACTGGCGACGTCTATGCAAATCGCGTGTTCGAAGCGGGCAACAACTTCTGGGGCTTTTTCCGTCAGATCGGCATTAGTCCCAAGGCTCAGAACGCGGCCGGCTCCTGGGGGTTGGGCAAGTGGGTCTTCCCTGACGCCTCGAAGATCAACGTCTTCCTGGCGCTGACTCGCCGGCTAGGTGAATCAGAGAGTTTAGTGATGGGGCTCGCTACCCTGAAAACTCACTTGATCGATGAGGACAGATATCCGCCCTACGGTTTCTTCGCTGCCGCCAGCGATGATGTGGACACCGAATGGTTCCCGATGCCCGTGTCGTCGAGCACCATGCCGCAATACGTCGATAGGTTGGCGCGCGACTTCCGCCTGGAACGATGGCAGGACAGCGGGCTTTCGGTGATTATTCCCTGGCCCAAGCCAGAGTTAACCCCGGCCAGCATTGCGCGCGCCGTGATTACTCAGTACTTCTTGCCCGTTGTGCGCGGCAAGCTCGAGGTCGAGATATCGCATCCCGATGGTTTCCGAAGAATCACCGCCGACACCATCCAGTTCGAAATCGGACAGATGGAAGAACCTGAGGTAGAGCGGGACGGCGAAGAGACGCGGGAATCGATGCGCGCCATCGTCGAACTCGCCCAGTGGGCAGTGACGCGAGACGCACCTGACGATCACATCGAAATCGATGCACCGGTCCGTGGCCGGACCGCTCTGTCGCGCCCTCAGGAGGAGGAGCTGTTGGCGGAGCTGCAGGAGCGGTTCAACCGCAACGAGCGGCTGGCGTTCAAGCTCAATCTCGATGTCCAGCGGGCAGGCGCGTGGGAGTCTGAGCCAGTGTCTTGCCTCTTGTACATACAGCGAGATGAACGCCTTGCACGCGGGCACGACTACTTCGTGCGCGGCAATCTACAGATTCCCGAGCGGGACACGCTGGGCGCAATGAAGGCGCGCACGCTGCTGCTGGTCGACGGAGAGTCCGATTTGGGTAGCTTGTTGCGCGACGCAGAAAATCCGGCGCATACGAACTGGCAGCCCTCACGCGAGCGGGTCAAACAGAACTGGGAGAAACCTGGCGGACCGATCGAACGGGTGCGTCTCGCCCCGCAGCGGCTTGTGCGGGCGCTCGTCGAGCGGCCGGCAGAGCGCGACCGCAATGCGCTCGCCGACCTGTTCCCCGCCGACCTAGCGGCGGCGCGTGGGCAACGCCCGGCGGCGGCGCGCCAGGGTCCCGGCGGTGGGTCCGTTCCCCCGCCTCGGGTTGAATTGCCGCCCCCGCCGCTACGGTTAGAGGCGGTCTCCGATGGCTTCCGCGTCTCCGCAAATCCGTCCTACCCCGTAACCCTCGTAGACACAGAGTGGCGGGCCCGTTTTGCGTACGAACTGGCGCGTGGCGGCAAGAAGAAGGCCTTCTCGTATTACGAGGCGGGTAAGGCGGACGGCAGCCCAGATTTCCTGCTCGAGGACGGCTTGCGCGTTGAGTTGGTCGGTTGCACGACGCTGAGCTCCCAGGGCAATGCGCTGGAGTTTCGCATCAATTCAGATCAGTTCCATGTCACGGTCACCGGGTTCGACCCCTTGCGCGACGTGCTGGTAGAAGTGGATCGGATCCGCGCAGCGGCAGAGCTCCAGGCAGGTGGAGCAGACTGATGCTGCGCCGCTTCAACTACACCGACCGCAAGCGGATCAACAAAGACGACGCGATCGTGAAGATTCGCTCTGGGGGTGCTGGTCAGATACCGATCTTCGACATCGAACTCAGGCTCGAACAGTATGGGTTCGCCGCGCTAGACCCTGACGCGCGTGTACGCGTCGAAGCGCACCGCGGCAACGCCGCGCAGCGTTGGGACTTCGGTACGGTCAGCAACCTCACTCCGCCGCCTGAACATGAGCGCTGTCTGACCGAAGCGCCGGTGACCTCTCAGTTCAAGGTCGTTGTCGTCGCAGACGGCTCGGGCCGGCTGTTGGGGGCGAGCCAGCACATCAAGCCGCAGCTGCCTCGTGAATCGTTGATTCCGCTGGATCAGGTCGATCTGGAGGGCGAGGTGTGGCGCGTTGACTTTGGCGATGGCGATGATCTGGCCGTGCTGCAGGTCAACAAGCGACTGGAGATGATCAGTGAGATCGCTCGTTCGAACGATCAGTTCATCGCCCTTGTGATGCCGCAGGTGCTGCGCACTGTCCTGACCCAGATCATCTTGGTCGAAGGCGCCGACGCCGACGATACGGAAAGCCCACACAGCGCCTGGATCAATTTCGCCCGATCGCTCAGGCCCGGTGAGGTGCCCAAAGTCACAGACAGCGGCGATGATGCACAGCGCCGCCGAGCGCGGGAGTGGATTGACGAGGTTGTGCGTACGTTTTCCTTGCAGAAGGTCGATGCCGTGGAGCGGTACCGTCAGGCGCGTGAGGCTGTGAGATGACCCGCGCACGGCAGTTGACGCCGGCGGGGATCGACGCCGCTCGCGTATTTCTGGCTGACGCGCGGGAGAATCCCTCTGCGGATGCCACGCCGCCAGATGAGTTGCTCTTCGACAGCGTGCATACGCAACTGCTGGCAAACGCCCCCGATTTCACTCGAATGCGCTTTAGGACACGGCGCGACGCGGCGGAGTATCTCGCGGAGAAGCTGAGGCCGATTCAGAGCCGGGTTGCCGACGATGCCGGCTTCTGGTCCTGGCTGGGGATGTACTACTTCGCACAGACCGCGCCGCGCGCCGCTGATGGCCGCGTTAAGCTCTCGACGCTCGACGAGACCTTCGTCGTCCACAACGGTGAGCCGCGCTCGTATCAGCGACGGTATCGACACTATCTCTGGTCAGCCTGGCGGCTGCAGCAGGCGCACGCCGAGTCGGCCGCGTTCCTGCTGGACGAACCGATCAGCAGCTTCGGCGACATCGCCGATCGTGTGTTCGCGTATTCGCGCATCTTCAACTCGTCTGGCGTGGTGCCGCTGATCCTGTCGCTCTACACCGACGGCGGTAAGCAGAAGCCGCGCTTCGGACGCACGCCCGGTGGCCTACGACACTTGGTCCGCGTGCTCGATCAGCTCGAGCGCACCTATGACGTCTATGGCATGTCGCCCGAAGGTCTCGCCCAGCTCCTGCCGTCAGCGTTCGATCCGTGGAAGCCGCGGCAATTGTTGGCCGAGCAAGTGTCGGCCCAGACGGTCTGATGCAGTTGCGTAGCCTGACGGCGGACGGTGTCCGAGAGGCGCGTACCATGCTGGATGTCGTGCGCGCTGACCCAAGCGCTGACTTGCAGCCGTTGCGCATGCTGCTGACCGACCCAACCGCGACGAGACCGGTTGCGGATGGGCCCGATCTGTCGCGCCGCCGCTTCGTGACACGCCGCGCGGCCGCGGAGTACCTCGCGCCGCTGCTGCACCCCATTCGACAGCGCATCGTCGATGATGGCGGCGTCTGGTCGTGGCTGGGGCTGTACTACTTCGAGGACACCGTGCGACGACGTGAGGAGATGCCACATTTGCCCGCCCGCGACCATGACATCTTCCTCTTCCCCCAACGCGGACAGTCGATGGCGCGCAAGTATCGACACTACCTCTGGTCAGCCTGGCGGCTGCAGCTGGCACACGGTGAGACCGCGCGCTATCTGCTCGATCGCGAGCTGACCGAGTTCGGCGACCTGGCCAAGGCGTTGTTCGGTTCGCCGAGTCGGTTCAATGCCGTTGGGATCATCCCGTTGGTTGGTCAGCTCTACATCGAGGGCTCGCGCACGAAGCGCGGATTCACGAGTGGGCCGGGCAGCCTCTGGCATCTCACCCGCGTGCTGGAGCAACTCGAACGCACCTACGACGTCTACGGCATGACGGCGGAGGCGCTGTTCCGCATCCTGCCTGCCGATTTCGATCACTGGCGGCTCTGAGCCGTATCCTGTACTTCTGGATCAATGCGGAGGTGACCTATGCCTGTGGAGTTTTTGGGAATGATTGGCGTCAAGCCGTCGGAGGCCTCGGCGGCGATGCACATTATCGGGGGCGGCATTGATCGCGATTACCTCTGCCGATTCTCACAAGCGCATGAAGATTCGGATTTCGACGGCGTATTGGTCGGCTACACATCGGGCTCGGCCGATGGTTTGCACGTAGCTCAGGCGGCGGCGGCCTGCACCGAGCGGATCAAATTTCTGATCGCGCATCGACCAGGCTTTGTCACGCCGACGCTGGCCGCGCGCAAGTTCGCCACGCTCGACTATTTCACGGGTGGGCGCGTCTCCGTGCACATCATCACCGGCGGCCACGACGCCGAACAGCGACGCGACGGCGACTGGCAGAGTCACGACGAACGCTACCGCCGCACCGACGAGTACCTGACGATCCTGCGACGTACCTGGGAGCACGGGGCGCACGGTGCTGCGCCGTTCGACTTCGAGGGTGAGTTCTACAACGTCGTGGGGCAGAATCCAGAGGTCCTGCCGAGCCAACCGGGCGGCATCCCGCTCTACTTCGGCGGCGCGTCGGACATCGCCTTCGAGATCGGCGTGAAGCACGCTGACGTCTACATGATGTGGGGCGAGCCGCGAGCATCGATCGCCTCGACGATCGACCGCGTTCAGCGAGGCGCTGCCGCCTATGGCCGCCAGCCACGCCTGTCAGTCTCGTTCCGACCGATCATCGCGCCGACGGAGGAACAGGCCTGGCAAAAGGCGCGTGACTACCTCGCCCAGGTGACAAAGCTAGCCAAGCAGCCGCTCGACTTCCGTCCCCAGTCGCGTGGCTCGCAGCGTCTGCTGGAGTTCGCTGCGCAGGGCGAGGTCCACGACGAGCGTCTCTGGATGCCGATTGCCGAGGCCACCGGCGCGGCCGGCAACAGCTCGGCCCTCGTCGGTACGCCCGAGCAGGTGGCAGAGTCGATTCTCAGATACGTCGACCTCGGAGTAAGCACGATCCTCATTCGTGGATTCGATCCGCTGCCCGATGCGATCGATTACGGTCGTGAGCTAATTCCGATGGTCAAGCAGGAGATCGCCCGCCGCGACGCCGCCGCAGCCCGCGACGTCGACACCGCCAGACGGGCCGACGCAGCATCCGTCGCCGTCGCCGGTGACTGATCGGACGGAGCTGATCCAGATGTCTACGCGCTCCGCTGAGCGACGTATCCGCGAGTACGAAGCGATGGGCGACCATCGCACAGGTCGTGATGCCGACCAGGCCGCGACGGTCTGGCTCCAGCACGAGCTCCGGCGCGTTGCGGTCGAGGCTGCGCCACAGTCTTGGCAATTCCCCCGCGTCGAGATTCACCGCGCGACGCTCCGATTCGGTGACTGGAATGTGCCAGGCGTGCCGATCTTCGACGGTGCGTTCACCGATCAGCGAGGCGTCAGCGGTGTCCTCCGCCGCAACGGCGGACCAGGCATCCGCGTGATCGAGTTCGGCCCCGATCAACCCGAGCGGATGGCAGCGGGCGTCTACGCCTCCTTTGAGCTCGCGCGGTTGGACGGCGCCGTGGGGATCGTGATGATCATGGGCGACCCCGACGGCGATGCGGTCGTGCGCAACGCGGAGCAGCCGCTCGACCCGATCAACCTGCCCGCGCTTCAGGTCGCTCCGAAGGATGCAGCGCCAATCCTCGACGCCATCGGCGAAGCGGCGATGCTGGTCATCGATGGTGGCCGAGCCGACGCAACAGCGGACAATGTGGTCGGTCGAATTCCCGGTGCTGATCCCGACGCAGCACCAGTGGTGGTGATGACGCCCAAGTCGGGCTGGTTCACCTGCGCCGCCGAGCGCGGTGGTGGGATCGCCATCTGGCTCGAAGTGGCGGGACGAATCGCGGCGCAGCCCGGTCGCCGACCGCTGCAGCTCGTCGCCTCCAGCGGCCACGAGCTGCACCATCTGGGACTCGAGCACTACATCGCCGAGCTGGGCGAGGCCGCGCGCGACGTTCACACATGGGTGCACCTCGGCGCGAGTATCGGCGCGCGTAAGGGGACGCCGCAGTACGCCGCGTCGGACGACGAGCTATTGCAACTCGCGACCGATGCGCTCTCGGCGCACGGCATCGAGCGGCGGCCATTCCCGGTCGGCGCGTCAGGCTACGGTGAAGCGCGCAACATCGGCGAAATCAACGGCCGCTTCATCTCACTGCTCGGCGGCCACCCATACTTCCACAGTCCACGTGATACGTTCGACCGCTGTGTCGACCTGCCGTTGCTGGAGCGCCACATCGAGGCGGTGGAGCAGATGGTGCGGTCATTGTTGACGTGATCGTGATGGCCTCGGCGCCGCGCTGGCGCCGGTATGACGATCATGCAGCGCTCCGTCATCCCGGCATCTCAGGCGATCCCTGCGCGGCGGAGTCGGGAGAGCTCGGCCATTTCGGATAACACTTGGGCGGTGTGCTCTCCCAGCAGCGGTGGGCGACGGCGGATACGCCATGGACTTGCGCTCAGCCGATACGGCGCACCGGGCAGGCGGACCGGCTGAACGAACTCGGGATGTTCGATCGCTGTCCAGAACTCGCGCGCAGCCAGCTGCTCTGACTCCGCCACCTCGGCGATCGTGTGGACCGGCTGGAAGGAGATGTGATTCTCCCCGAAGAGCTGCATCAGCTCGGACTTACTGCGCTCGGCCATCCAGGGATGCCAGTACGCGTCGAGCTCGTCGGCGTGTTGAAAGGCGAGCCAGCGGTTCTGTAGGCGCTCGTCGTGTTGCCAATCGGGATCGCCCATCAGCTTCATGAAGCGATTCCACTGCGCATCGACCATCGTGATCACTTCGTAATAGCCATCCTTGACCGGGGTTACCTGCCAGGGATAGAAGGCGTTCATGTGCGTCCCGGCGCGGCCCCGAGACTGACCCGTGAAGACATACGCGGCGACGCCAGCGCCAGCCATCACGTTCGACATGATGTCCACGATCGAGAGCCAGGCGTGCTGTCCGATCCCA
The DNA here is from genome assembly GCA_963422755.2 of Dehalococcoidia bacterium. Taxonomy (GTDB): domain Bacteria; phylum Chloroflexota; class Dehalococcoidia; order Bin125; family Bin125; genus Bin125. The sequence goes on along the minus strand of OY730488.1, from coordinate 435,450 downwards.
TCCTCGCGCGCGGCGCGTCTCGCCAGGAGCGCGGCAATGGCCGCATGGATGCCGCCCTGATACTGCGGCGCGTCGTAGGGCAGCCCCAGCGGCGCACGGTCGGGATCGCCGATACGGTAGGAGATGCCCGACGCGAGTGAGGCGATCAGCGACGCCGATTGCCAGCCCTCGCGCTGCGTGCCGATGCCGAAGACCGTGATGCTGACCTGGTTCAGCTCAGGAGCATCGGCCGACAGCTCCTCCCATGTCAGCCCCAGACGCCGCTGCTCGGCGATCGGTCGCGACGTGATCAGCGTGCCGCAGCGCTGGGCCAGCGCGCGGTACAGCCGGCGTCCGGCGGCAGTGTCGGTCTCCAGCGTGACCGACCGCTTGTTCGTGTCGAGGAATAGATGCAGCCCCGATGCTTCTCGGGACGGCGCGTCGGCTGGAAACGGCGACATCCGGCGCACAGGGTCGCCGCCCGGCGGTTCGAGCTTAATCACATCCGCGCCCAGATCGGCGAGCAGCTTGCCCGCGTAGGACGCGGCGATGCCACCGCCGTCTTCGAGCACGCTCCATCCGTCGAGCGCTGATGGGGTCGTTGCTGTCATCTGGGGCAGGCTACCCTCTCTGCAGATTCTTCGGGATGGAGGCGAGCATGGACAACTTGTCAGGCAAGGTAGCGCTGGTCACCGGCGCTGGATCAGGCATCGGGCGGGGGATCGCCCTAGCCTGCGCCGACGAAGGGATGCACGTTGTCCTGGCCGACGTCCAGGCAGGCACGGCGCAGGCGACCGCAGTCGAAGTGGCGGCGAGGGAAGTGCGCGCGCTCGCCGTCGACCTCGACGTCACCGACGATGCCGCCTGCACGGCTGTCGTCGAGCATGTCTACGACGAGTTCGGCGAACTCAACCTGCTGGTCAACAATGCAGGCGTGCTCACAGCGGGCCCAGTCAGCCAGGCGAGCCGCACCGACTGGGACTGGACCTTCGGCGTCAACCTGTATGGCATCGTCAATTGCGTCCAGACCTTCCTGCCGCGCATGCGCGCGCAGGACGGCGATGCGCACATCGTCAACACGGTCTCCATGGCTGGGCTGCGGCTCAATGAGGTCGTCCCGCTGGGCGTCTACAGCAGCAGCAAGCACGCCGCCTTCGCCTACTCCGAGTCGCTGCGCGCCGAGCTGGCGGCGGAGGGCATCGGCGTCTCCGCGCTGTGCCCCGGCGGCGTCGACACGCTGATCGGCGAGGCCGGACGCAACCGCCCCGACACATTCGGCGGGCCGACCGAGGGTGCGGCGCGCGGTTTCAGCGCCGGCGCGATGTCGCAGCAGATGGACCCCGAAGATGTCGGACGCATCGTCATCGCCGGCGTCCAGGCCAACCGTTGGCTGATCTTGTCCCACCCTGAACTCCGCGCACACGTCGAACGGCGCTATCAACGAATCATGGACGACTTCGAATTCTTTGCCCAGATCGCAGAGGAGAGTGGACGAGCATGAGCACCGAACGCATCACCGCCAGCGACGTCCTACCCGACCCAGAAGTCGTGGAGGTTTCTGACGGGATCTTCGCGTACATCCAGCACGATGGTTCGTGGTGCCTGAACAACCCGGCGTTCGTAGATGTCGGGGAGCAGGTGATTGCGGTGGACGCCTGCGCGACCGAGCGCCGCACACACCTCTTTCGCGAGGTCATCGCGCGCATTTCCAGCCATCCCGTGCGCACGTTGATCAACACGCATGCGCACATGGACCATACCTACGGCAACTGTCTGTTCGCCGATGACGCCGTGATCGTGGGGCACCGCAATTGTCGTGATCAGATCCTGCGCGAGGCGCCCGGTCAGCGGGAGCGAGTCGAGGGTATGTTCCCCGGCGTTGATTGGGGCGACGTCACGCCTGTGGCGCCCAATGTGGTCTTCGACGAGGCCATGACGCTCTACGCGGGCGATCTCGAGTTGCAGCTCATCTACGTCTCACCAGCGCACACCAACACCGATGCGGTTGTCTGGATTCCCGAACGCCGCGTGCTGATTGCCGGCGACATCATCTTTAACCAGGGCACGCCCTTCGCATTGATGGGCTCGGTTGGGGGCTGGATCGAGGCGCTCAACCGCCTGCGTGACCTGCCAATCGAGACCGTGATCCCCGGACATGGTCCGGTGACGGACGCCACAGTGCTCGACGATGTGGAGGCCTACCTGCGCTTCGTCCAGGAGACGGCGGCGACGGCCATGAGCGCAGGCGTTGATCCACTCTCAGCGTCGCGGGATATCGACCTTGGACGGTTCGGCGAGTGGACGGACACCGAGCGGATCGTCGGAAACCTGCATCGGGCTTACAGCGAGCTACGTGGTGAGCCGTGGGGGGCGGAGATCGACATGGCCGCCGCCTTCGGCCAGATGCTCGAATACAACGGAGGTCAACCCTTGCGCTGTCTGGCATAGCAGCGGCGCGCTGCGGCAGGCGAGACTACCCCGGCAACCTATGAGCTCAGGGTTATAGCCAGTAGTACGTGGTGTACCAGTACCGCCACTGGCTGGTCGGACATATGGAACTGACCCATTCTCGATACACCTTGATCTGGTACCCATGAGCACGGGAGGAAAGTTTGGGTTGCTTGTATAGTCATGGATTGTGGAATGTGCGACTCGGAGTCCCTGTCCGTTGTGGCAAGCGAGGCACTCAAGGAAACATGTGACGTGCGCTACTTGCCCAGTCGAAGATGGAGTGACTCCAAGGCCGTGCAGCGCCTAACGTTTGACAAGGAACTCACAGCTAGGCACGCCGTTCTGGCTGACCATCATGATCTGCGACAACTGATGGGAATTGCAGCATGAACGCTCTGTTGGTGGGAACCCTCTTGGTCGCCGCATTGCTGATCAGCGGTTGCGCAGACGACGACCAGGCGGAGCAGGGTACGCAGGCCCAGCCGACCGAACAGATTCTGACCTGGGAGGAGCAACTGACTGAATTGCTTGAATCGTACGCGCACCTGGTAGCGCGCTGGGACGCCTTGGTTGAGCTTGCCTTACCGAGCGGAGCCAGTATCTCGTCCGACCGAGTGCGCATCAACGAGGATGTACCGCTTCAGCTTGCCGATTTCTTAGATCGCCGTCCGACACCGTCCGATGAAGAGCTCGCTGAGTTGACGTCGTCGTTCGACTCCCTGTACGCCGAATCTAAGCAAATGTACGCCGAAGCACGGGGTGTCATCACAAATGCGACGAATCTCTCCGAATCCGAGCGCGGGCAGGCACAGCAGATTCTTGAAGAGTTCACGCAAGCAGAGAGAGGGCTCGATGAACTAGCCACGTTGCTTCAGCATTGGCAGGAGGCGAACGCCTACACCAGCAAGGATCCACCCTAACGGCGGCAGCCATTGCCCCCCCCCTGATATGCTGCTGTGGATTGCTCGGATAGCATCGACATCATCGATTTCGGACCACCACCGTGGATTGACGAATAGAGACTGAAATGCCCCTGCCCACCTTTGAGAACGTCCTACTCGAGCGCACTGGCGCCGACGATCGCATCGGCGTCGTCACGCTCAACCGGCCGGAGAAGATGAACGCGCTTTCGCAGGAGCTGATCTACGACTTCCGCGACGCGCTTGAGTACTTCGAAGCCGATGACGACGTACGCGTGCTGATCGTCAAGGGCGCTGGCCGCACCTTTTCGGCTGGCTACGACCTGACGCCCGCCGGCGGCTACGGCGCGGACGCCGTCCATCGCCGCTTCCGCACCGTCGATGACGACGGGAACCGCCTGATCATGGGGATCCGCGGTGGCATGGCGCGCGTGACCGACATCTGGCTCTACTTCTGGAACATGCAGAAGGTCACGATCGCCCAGTTGCACGGCTACGCGATCGCGGGTGGCTTCGAGCTCTCGATGATGGCCGACCTCGTCGTCGCCGCCGAGGACACGCAGATCGGCCATCCCGGCCTGCGCTTCGCCGGCTCGCGGACGTCGGCGATCCTGCCTCTGCTGACCAACATGCGCAAGGCCAAAGAGCTGTTCTACACGGGTGATCCGATCCGCGCCACCGAGGCGGCCCAGCTCAATCTGATCAACTACGCCGTGCCGAAGGACGAGCTGGAGGAGCGCACGCTGGCGCTTGCTGAACGCGTCGCCAATCTACCCGCCGACCATCTGGCCCAGCTCAAGGTGCACATGAACCGCTTCTACGAGAACATGGGCATCTACTCGTCGCTGCGCTCATCGACCGACCTCGACGCAGTCGGCACCTTCACCAGCCAGCACTATGAGTGGTCGCGCCGTATGCGCGACGAGGGCCTCAAGGGGGCGCTCGCCTGGCGCGACGGCCCGTTCGGCGACTACTCCCAGGCGCCTCGCAACCGCTAAGCCGCAGCATCAGCCGCGCTGTATCCCTGCTCTCACAGGCGTTGCAACTCGGAGCTGGACGGCTCAGCTATCGGAACCTCCCGCCGGATAGTTCGGGTGCGCTTGGAGCGTTTGGATCTGCGCCGTATGGTCGCCGTCGTGGAACGCCTGGAACAGCGGCCAGGCCAGCGCCGGCAGCTCTCCGAAGAAGGCGTGCGGCACGGTGGTCTGCATATCGATCTCCTCCGGACCGTCGGGGAAGGCGTTGGCGACGCTGAGCAGCCGCTCGGACACACGGGTGATTTGGGCGCGAAGCTCGTCGACCGTTGCGGCAGACGCTGTGATCTGGCCGGGCGGCCCCTTGACGACAGTCCGCCCGTTGGCAGTCGCGGCGATGATCTCCGCAACGTTTCGGGATGCCGTAACCACATGCCGCATGATCTCTGCAATGCTCCAGGTGGACTCGTCATTGGGATCGCTTGGCGCTGGTGTCCAGCCAGCCTGCGCCTGATTCACTCCCTGCAGGGAGTCAATCAGCGTGAAGCGCGCCGTTGCCATACGCAGCCAGATTTCGTCCCAGGCGAGCGTCTGAGCACCCTCGAGGAACTCAGTCCGCATGCGTTCCCCAAACGCCGCGCTGCGATCCGCCATATCAGCCGCTCCGAAACTCGGGGGCGATCTGCTCGATGAAGCGATCCATCTGTTCGCTGCGCTGGAAGGCGTTTGCGCCGAGTGTGAAGTCGGGAATGATCAGCTCATCAACGCCGGCGTCGATGTAGGCCTGCACCGTTCGCTTGATCTCATCGTTCGAGCCGCCCAAGACGGGTCGACCGCTGGCGCGTGCCGGACCGAGCAGCGTTTCGTTTTCGGTCATCATCAACAGTGCGCAGGCTGAGCGCTGAATCTCGGCGGGGTCACGGCCAACGTCACGGCAGTGCGCGTCGAGCACTGACTGTTTGTGGCTGAGCACCTCCGGTGTGCCCCAGACATTCCACTCGTTGGCGTACTGGGCCGTGATGCGTAGGGTGCGCCGCTCGCCGCCGCCGCCGATCATCAAGGGCAGCGGTGTCTGGATCGGCTTGGGCTCCAGCGGCGCGTCGACGAGCTGGTAGTGCTGGCCAGTGAAGTTGGTCTTCTGGTAGTGAAACATCTCGGTGATCAGCCGGCACGCCTCTTCGAAGCGGTCCATGCGTTCCTTGAGCGTGCCGAAGTGGATGCCGTAGGCGTGATGTTCGTTCTCCTGCCAGGCGGCCCCCAGCCCAAGAATGAAGCGGCCGCCGGAGATGATGTCGATCTGCGCCGACATCTTGGCAGTCACAGCCGGGTGACGGTACGTGTTGCCCGAGACCATGTGCCCCAATCGCACGCGCGGGATCCGCGCTGCAAAGGCGGCCAGCGTCGTCCACGACTCGTGTACGATCCCGTCGGAAGCGTCTTCGCCGATCGGTTTGTTGGGCATGAAGTGGTCGGCGAACCAAATCCGATCCCACCCCGTTCGTTCAGCGTGACGCGCGACGGTCAGCACCTCTGCCCACGGGTTGGACGCGCCGGGCCAAAATCCGAATCGCATGGCTACATCCCTTCCAGGAACTCGTACCGAAGGGTAGCGGTCTCGCCACCCGAGCCGCTGCGGCGTCCCGCGTGGAGCGAGCGCCTCAATCGATTGTGAGACTGGGCCATGGCTTAACCAAATCGCAATCGAATCTGCCGCCGCGTCGATAGAATGACCACCAGCTCAAGGAGAATTCGCCGTGTCCCGCACCGTCCTGGTCGTGGAAGACGAGCGCCCGTTGGTGGAGACGCTGCGCTTCAACCTCGAGTTGGAGGGTTACCAGGTTCGGACAGCTGAGGACGGAATCGACGGTCTGTCCATGGCCCGCGCGCTGCAGCCCGACCTGGTCCTGCTCGACCTGATGTTGCCGCGGATGGACGGGATCGAGGTGCTGCGTGGCATCCGCGAGCATTCGCGGATGCCGGTGCTGCTGCTGACTGCGCGCAGCTCGGAAGCCGACCGTGTTCGCGGGCTCGATCTGGGTGCTGATGATTACATCACCAAGCCGTTTTCGTTGGCTGAACTGAAGGCGCGTGTGCGCGTCCATTTGCGCCGCAAGCAGGACGCCGCAGTCGAAGCGCGGACATTGGCATTCGGCGACTTCCAGCTCGATCTCAACCGGCGTCTGTTGAGCAGAGACGGAAACGCGATCCCGCTGCGCCCCAAGGAGTACGAACTGCTGGCTTATCTGGCTCAGCGCGATGGTCGGGCCTTCACCCGTGATCAGCTGCTCAACGATGTTTGGGATATCTCCTTTGCCGGCGGTACCCGCACTGTCGATGTCCACGTGCGCTGGCTGCGCAAAAAGATCGAATCGCCCGACGGTCCGCCGCAACACTTGATCACCGTGCGGGGAGCGGGGTACCGATTCGAGCGGTAGCGATGCGCACGACCGCCTGCGGGGCCATCGCGCTGCTGCTGGGAGTCGGCCTGCTCGCTTCTGAACTGACGCTGCTGGGCGGCGCGTTGGCGCTGGTTACTGGTGCCGTCCTGGCGACGGCGGGCGCGAGTGCGCTCGTGCGGTCAACGAACGATCGCCGACAGCAGCTGGCGGAACAGACCTCGGTCGCCGAGCGGCTCGAGTTGCAGCTTGCCGAGCGCACAGCGGAGCGCGATCAGCTCGAGCGCGCCCTGGCCTCGACCGGTGACATCGTGATCGCGCTGGATCGCGATGCCCGCATTCGCTATCTCAACCCCGCCGCCGAGCGATCGCTGCGGCTGGCCGATCGCGCAGAGCTGGGTTCGCCGCTGCTCGATGCAGTCGAAGATCCCGACCTCTACGACGCCGTACGGCTCGCCATCCGGGACAGCGCACCAGCCGTGATGGTGGTGCGCCACGCCGAGCGTCGCTACCGCACGGTCGTTGCGCCGGTCTTCGCCATCGCACAGTCTGGACCGTGGTCGGTGGTGCTTGCGATGCACGATCTGTCCGACCTCTACGAAGCCGAGATCGCGCGCCGTGACTTTTTCACCAACGCTTCGCACGAGCTGCGCACGCCGCTCGCCTCGATCTCGGCCGCCGCCGAGACGCTAGAGCTGGTCCGCAGCTCCACAGACGCCCGCCGCTTCCGCGAGATCATTCAGAACGAAGCGGAACGCATGAGTCAGCTGGTGGAGGAGATGTTGGCCCTGGCGCGACTGGAGTCGGGTCTGACCGAGCCGGAGATGGCAGTGGTCGGCATGGAGTCGCTACTGCAGGGTGCGATCGAGAGCATCCGCCCCCAGGCCGAGCGGGAGGGCTTGACGCTGCGCTACGCCGGCCGTCGCGGTCAGGCGAGGTCGACCCAGTCGCTTGCGCCCGTCAGCGAGACGCGGGAGACCATGATCACCGCCGACCCCGAGCTCGTCGAGCGGGCGCTGCTGAACCTGCTCCACAACGCAGTGAAGTTCACCGACTCCGGCGGCGAGATCGAGGTGCTGTTCGAGCTAGGCGACGAGACCGCTCCGGCGCCGATGGTGTGGATCCTCGTGAGCGATACGGGGATCGGCATCGAACCAGCCGAGCAGGCGAGAATCTTCCAGCGCTTCTACCGGGTCGACCGCGCGCGCCAGTCGGGCGGGGGCACCGGGCTCGGCCTGGCGGTCGTGCGTCACATTGCAGAAGTGCACGGTGGCGCCGTTTCACTGGAGAGCACGCCGGGCGTCGGTTCGACGTTTGGATTCAGTGTGCCGCTTACGCAACAGAGTGAAGCAACCTAGACAGCCATAACTTCCCCTTAACGGCGTGCTCACCGCTTGGTAACGCGCCCGCGCCAGATAAGGCGGAAGCTGTGTCCTGGTACGGCGGCGGCGCTCAGGAGCGTCGCGTCGTGCCAAGCGCCTCCGCCGCGGGCTGGCGCTGAGCGAGAGGAGTGTGATCGTCTTGGCATCCACACAGTATCGAATCGGCGGGCTGTCGACGCGGCTGTCGCTGTTGCTGATCGTCGTCCTGCTTGTGACCGCTCTGGCGCTGGTCGCTTGCGGGGATGATGCAGACCAGCCACAGTCGAGCCAGCCACAGACGGTGGCCCAAGCCAATCAACCGCAGCAGCACTCCGATCGCGCCGCGGCCAACGCTTCAAGCGGCGAATCCCAGCAGGAGCGCCAGGAAATCGCCCAGGCACTTGAAGCCCTTGAGGGTGAGATCGCGGTCGACGGTTCCTCCACCGTCTTCCCGATCACCGAGGCCATGGCCGAAGAGTTCGGGATTCTCACCGAGCGGGGCGTGCGCGTGACGGTCGGCGTCTCTGGCACGGGCGGTGGCTTCAAGCGCTTCTGCGCCGGCGAGACGGACATCTCCGACGCCTCGCGCCCGATCAAGAGCGCAGAAGCTGAGCTCTGCGCCGAAGGTGGCGTCGAATTCATCGAGATTCCGGTCGCCTTCGACGGCCTCACGGTGGTGATCAATTCGGACAACGACTGGGTCGACTACCTGACGGTCGAGGAGCTGAACCACATCTTCCGCCCTGATGACTTCGCCGTCTCCTGGGCCGATGTGCGCGACGGCTTCCCCGATCTGGAGATCGCGCTGTATGCGCCGGGCGCGGACAGTGGCACGTTCGACTACTTCACCGAAGCCATCAACGGCGACAGCGGCGTACATCGTTCGGACAACACGACCTTCTCCGAGGACGACAACGTGCTGGTGCAAGGCGTCTCGGCGGACCGCGGCGGGATCGGCTATTTCGGCTTCAGCTACTACGCCAACAACGCGGGCGTGCTGCAGGCGGTGCCGGTGGTCAACGACGCCGGCAACGCCGTTACGCCCTCCAACGAGACGATCAACGACGGTTCGTACAACCCGTTGTCGCGGCCGCTGTTCATCTACGCCTCGGTGGCTTCGCTGGAACGTGCAGAGGTGGCGGCGTTCGTGGAGTACTACCTGACCGACGGCGTCTGGCTCGTTGACACGCCTGAGGTCGGCTATGTGCAGCTCCCGCCGGCTATCTACACTGCGGCGCTCGAGCGTGTGCACAGCCGCATCACTGGCTCGGCCGTCGGCTCGGCCCCTGAGGGGGCCAGCCTGGCGGAGACGTTCGACGCCAACTAGCACTGCTGATGAACGCTATCCCGCGCCCCAACCTGCCCGCAGGCAAGTTGGGGCGCATGCGCAGTTGGCAGGCCGCGAGTGTGGCCGGATGGCGTGAGCGACACTCGTGAGCGACGCCTTACTGAGTGTTAACCGTCGCTTCCGTTCGCTCTCATACGTTGCCCTCGGACGCTCTTTGCCGGTCAGATGAGCGATAGAGGTTCTGCATGTCAACCCAAACGCCGCAAGGACCGCCCGGCGGAGCGCCGCAGGACACGGTTCGTTCGCTGCTGGCGGAGCTGTGGCGGGAGCGGCTGCAGCCGTCGCGTCCAGGCAGCGGCCGCGAGACGCCGTCCGGCCGCCTGGTTCACGGCGCCCTCTTCATCACCGCCACCCTGTCCGTCTTCGTGACAGTCGGGATCGTCCTGGTGCTGATCTTCGAGACGGTCGAGTTCTTTCGCGAGGTGCCCGTTCTCGACTTCTTCGGTTCTACCAAGTGGTCGGCGCTGTTTGCCGAGAAACAGTTCGGCGTGTGGGCGCTGGTGTGGGGCACCGGGCTGATCGCGGTGATCGGTCTGATCGTCGCGATCCCACTGGGACTGATGGCAGCGGTCTTTCTGAGCGAGTACTCGCCGCCACGCGTCCGCGCCGTCGTCAAGCCGATCCTCGAGCTGCTGGCTGGGGTGCCGACTGTGGTCTTCGGCTACTTCGCGCTGGTCTCGGTCTCGCCGGTGATTCGCGACATCTTCGGCCAGGACGTCGGTATCTACAATGCGCTGTCCGCGGGCATCGTGGTCGGCTTGATGATCGTGCCGATCATCGCCTCCCTCTCCGAGGACGCGATGAACGCCGTCCCCCGTTCCCTACGCGAGGGTGCGTATGCGCTGGGCGCGACGCGGATGGAGGTGTCCTTGCGGGTGGTGCTGCCAGCGGCGTTCTCAGGCGTGGTCGCGTCGATCATCCTGGCCGCGTCGCGGGCCGTCGGCGAGACGATGGCGGTCTCAATCGCCGGTGGGGGCAACCCGCAATTCGGCGTCGGACCGCTCGAGGCGGTGCAGACGATGACCGCGATGATCGTACAGCTCTCGCTCGGCGACACACCGACGACGTCGATCGAATTCAAGGTGCTCTTCGCTGTTGCGATGACGCTGTTCGTGCTCACGTTGGCGATGAACATCGTCGCCCAGTGGGTCTCGCGACGCTTCCGTGAAGAGTACGAATGAGCGCCGCCGCTCCGTTCGCCCAACGAACTGCGTTTGCACCGCGCGTCCGCGTGCGGCGCGGCATCTCGGTCGCGTTCATGGTGATCGCGCTCCTCGCGATCACCACCTCAATCTTGATGCTCGGCGCGCTGATTGTCGAGATCGCCGTCGACGGCGCGGCGCGGCTGTTCACCGACGGTTCCGCCGTCGAGATGGAGGCCCGCGGCGGTGGCATCGTGTCCGATCTCCCCACGCCGGACGGCATGGGCTGGTTGAGCTGGATGCTGCCGATCGCCATCCTGTTGCCCGTTGTCGGCCCGCGGCTGGTGCATGTAGTGATCGAGGATCTGCCGCAGATCGCCGAGCGGTTGCTTGGCCTCGGCGTCGTCCTCCCCAGCGCTGTCTTCGTGCACATCCTCTACGTCCGCTTCGAGTCGGCGTACTTCATCGAGTACGCCAAGGCCGTCGGCATCGTCGGCGCCAGCGGCGACATCGTCCAACTCTTCGGCGAGGCCGAGGGCTTCCAGTTCGTTCGACTGATCGTGATGGGGCTCGGCGTGCCGTTCGCCGTGCTGGCGATGGGCTGGTTCTGGTCTCAGCGGCTGCGCAAGTCGTCGCTGCTGATTCCCGGCATCCTGATTGGCGCTTGGCTCGTCTACCTCTTTATGGACCCTTGGTTCCTGTCGTCCTACCCGTCGCGATCGCCGGAGATCGCGGGGATCTTCTCGGCGGTCACGGGCACGTTCTACATGATGACGATCACCGCTGCGATCGCATTTCCGCTAGGCGTCGGCGCGGCGATCTATCTCGAAGAGTATGCGCGTCGGAACTGGTTCTCGCGAATGATTCAGGTGAACATCTCGAACCTCGCCGGCGTGCCGTCGATCATCTACGGTCTGCTGGGGTTGCAGGCCTTCGTCCGCGTGTTGGAATTCGAGCGGTCGGTGCTAGCTGGCGCTTGCACGATGGCGCTACTCGTGATGCCGATCATCATCGTCTCGGCGCAGGAGGCGCTGCGCACCGTGCCACCGTCTATGCGGGAGGCGGCCTACGCGGTCGGGGCGACGCGTTGGCAGGTCGTTCGCTATCACGTGTTGCCCTACGCCTTCGGTGGCATGCTGACCGGCAATATCCTCGCGATGTCTCGGGCCATCGGCGAGACCGCGCCGCTGATCGCAATTGGCGCGCTCACATTTATCGCCTTCCTCGCTGACTCGCCGACGGACGACTTCACGGTCCTCCCGATCCAGATTTTCAACTGGGTCTCTCGGCCGCAGTCTGGCTTCCACGAGATCGCCGCTTCGGCCATCATCGTCCTGCTTGCCATCCTGCTGCTGATGAACGCCACCGCGATCATCATGCGTCAACGCACTCGCACCGAGTGGTAGCGACGGTCATAGGACGGTCATAGACTGTCCCCAATTCCAGATTCGCGGGCGGCCCGCAGTCTGCAGACTAGGAGCCTAGCGTGGCCCGCAACTTCTTCACGATGATGCGGTCAAGTGTCCCCACGAGTACGGCCAAGCGCACGACAGCGACTGCGCTGCTTCCCTCGCCGCCGCCCAACATGCAGGAAGATGCTGCCGTTGCCGTCGGCGTACATCTCGACCCAATGTTGGAAGCCGTCCGACATGAGGTCGCCGAGGGTGTCGAGATGGCCCTGGAGCTGCGCAACGTCTCCGCGTTCTACGGTACGTTCCAGGCTGTCGAGAAGATCTCCCTGCCGATACCACGCAACCGCGTGACCGCGCTGATCGGCCCGTCCGGCTGCGGTAAATCGACCTTGCTGCGTTGCCTGAACCGAATGAACGACCTCATCCCCGGCGCGCGGGTGGAGGGTGAGATCGAGTTCGAGGGTCGCAATCTGCTCGAAGCGACCGTCGACGCGGTCGAGGTGCGACGGCGGATCGGGATGGTGTTCCAGAAGCCGAACCCGTTTCCCAAATCGATCTACGAGAATGTCGCCTTCGGCGCGCGGATCAACGGCTACTCGGGCGACATGGACCGGCTGGTCGAGGACTCGTTGCGCCGCGCCGCGCTTTGGGACGAGGTCAAGGATGATTTGAGCAAGTCCGGTCTGGCGCTCTCCGGTGGTCAGCAGCAGCGGCTGTGTATCGCCCGGGCCATTGCCGTGCAGCCCGAGATCATCCTGATGGATGAGCCAGCCTCGGCCCTGGACCCGGTCGCGACGCTGAAGATCGAAGACCTGATGCGCGAGTTGGCGCAGCACTACACCATCATCGTCGTCACGCACAACATGCAACAGGCCGGCCGAGTTTCCGATTACACTGCCTTCCTGCTGGCCGGCGAAGAGCGCGTCGGGCGGCTGGTCGAGTTCGGCCCAACGCAGGAGATTTTTACGAATCCGCTCGACCAGCGGACCGAGGACTACATTACGGGCAGGTATGGCTAACCTGCTCCATAGGATGCTGTTGCGAGGGCAGCGAGGGGCGCAACGCGATCATCCAGCTGCACCGCGTCTCCATCGTACGAGAGCGAGGCGCTCGCGAGTGAGGTGGGTATGTCAACCGTTCGGCTGACGTATACCACCGATCGCGCCGAAGTCCTCGACCGGTTGCGGTTGCAGCAGGCGCGCGCTGACCGCTCCATTGTGGATGCGATGCAGGCGCTGTTGCGCCGCGACCTCGTGCTCGCCCGCAGCGTCTGCGAGGCCGACCCCGAGGCCAAAACGCTGCGCTACGCCATCGAGGAGGCGGTCACCAGCATCATCGCGTTGCAGCAGCCGGTCGCGAGCGACCTGCGCGAGCTGATGTCCGTCGTCGCCATCGCGCTGAACCTCGAACGCATCGCCGGGCACGCCGAAGGCATCGCCCGCAACGCCATCTTCCTGGAAGACAACCCGATCGCAGCCACCGAGCCAGATCTCTGGCGTATGGCAGACGTCGTCCGTGAGATGCTGCAATCGGCGACCCGCTCGTTCCTCGAACGCGATCAGCGGCTGGCGCGGATCACCATCACTCGCGATGACGAAGTGGACGAGCTCTATAGCGAGATCCACGAGCGTCTCATCGCGCGGCTCGCCGGCGTCGAGCGGGGTGCCGAGGCGTTCGACGCGATCACGCATGTGCTTTGGTGCTCGCACAACCTGGAGCGGATCGGCGACCGGGCGCTGAATATCTGCGAGCGCACCATCTTCTTTGTCACTGGTCGCTTCGAGCGTGTCACTGCCCCCAACGAAGAAGCGACGCCCTAGTCAGACCGATCGCCTGACCACCAGCAGCGCCAGCAGCGCGCGCGGCCGTACGGCGCACCCGTAGCCTTTTGTCATGGAAGCGGTGGTCATCGCCCTGATTCGCGTCGCCGGCTCCCTGCCGGTCCTGCGCTGGGCCTTCGTCGGCGGCCTGATCGCAGTCTTCACCGACCTGTCCGACCTGTTCCTACTTCAGGCCATCGACCTCGGTGGGCTGTCCAACTACCAGGAGTGGGACAAGTGGGTCGACCAGGTCTACATTTGGCTGTTTCTGGTGGTGACGCTGCGCTGGTCGGGCTGGGAGCGGCGGATCGCGCTGGCCCTGTTCAGCTGGCGCTTCGTTGGATTCGCCGCATTCGCGGCCGGCGCCGGTCGCGACGTCCTGATCTATTTCCCGCACGTGTTCGAGTTCTGGTTCCTATTCGTGGCGGCGCGGCCGCACTGGCCGGCGCGCTGGCGTCCTGGTTGGGCAGAGACCGCAGCGGGCGTCCCAGCGCCGCTGAGCCGCGCCGAAGCGCTGCGCTGGCTCCTGTTCCTGGCCGTACTGAAGATTTTTCACGAGTACACACTACACACAGGCAAGTGGTTCGACAGCTTCTCCGCTTTTGAAGCAGTTGAAGCGATCTGGAACTTCGTGAGCGGCCCGTTCTAGCACCTCTCAGCAGCCTGACCGAGACTGATCAGCGGGTACCCTACAGCTGGAGACGTGTCCGAAGCTCGGATGTGTCCGAAGCCCGGAGAGCGTGGAGCAAACGATGACAACCAACGCCGCGGCACCGCCGCTCCGCCCCGACGAGATGCTCACGGAGCAGCACATCATCTGTCGAGATCTGTTCAAGATCTATAAGATCGCTGATCTCGAAGTCGTTGCGCTGCGTGGGCTCGACCTCACCGTCGGGCGGGGCGAGGTGCTCGCAATCGTCGGCGCTTCCGGCTCCGGCAAGTCGACCCTGCTCAACGTGCTCGCGGGTCTCGACGTTCCCTCCGCAGGCCAGGCCTACGTCAACAAATCTGACCTGCTCGCGCTCACGGAACAGGAGCTGGTTGATTACCGCCGCGAGGAGGTCGGATTTGTCTGGCAGCAGACCGGTCGCAATCTGATCCCCTATCTGAACGCACAGCAGAACATTGAGGTGCCGATGATCCTTGCGGGCCGGCCGCGTCGGCACGCCCGCGAGCGGGCGCTGGAGCTGCTCGAAGCCGTTGGGTTGACGAATAAGCGCAATCAGCGTCCCGACCAGCTCTCCGGCGGCGAGCAGCAGCGTGTCTCGATCGGTGTGGCGCTGGCCAACGATCCGCCGCTGCTACTCGCCGACGAGCCCACCGGCGAGCTCGACACGCACACCTCCGAGGAGATTTTCCACCTCTTCCGCAACTTGTCGAACCAGTTCGGACTGACAATCGTGGTTGTCACCCATGACCCAGCGATCGCCGCCCGAGTCGATCGCGTCGTTGCGATCCGCGACGGTACGATCGCGACCGAAACCGTGCGGCGTGTGGAGAACGCCGGCACGGAGATCGCGGAGGTCGTGCATGAGGAGTTCGCTGTGGTCGACGGCGCCGGCCGCCTGCAAATTCCCAAGCCGTTGCTCGAACAGGTCGCGCTGGGCCGACGCGCCTACGTCGACTCAAGCAACGGACGGATCATCATCACCCCCGCCCACCAGGCCGACGCGGGTAGCGAAGAGGCGGAACGATGACCACCGCGATGACGACAGGCGACGCTAGCGGTACACATGGCAAACAGGATCTCGTCGTTGACGTGCAGGGCATCTCACGTAAGTTCGTCGTCGGAGGTGAAGAAATCTGGGCCGTCCGCGATGTCTCCCTACAAGTGGCCCGAGGTGAATTTGTCGCCCTGATCGGCCGATCAGGCTCAGGCAAGACCACCCTGCTCAACTTGATCGCTGGGCTCGACTCGCCCACGGCTGGGCATGTGACGATCGACGGCGAGAACATCACCGAATATTCCGAGCGCCAGCTGACCCAGCTGCGGCGGCACCGTGTCGGGTTTGTGTTCCAGTCGTTCGGCCTGCTGCCCCTGCTGTCAGCGTACGAGAACGTGGAGCTGTCGCTGCGCATCGCGGGCGCTGGCCTGCGTGAGCGCCGCCGCCGCGCCGAGGAGCTGCTGGAAGCTGTCGGGCTTGCCGGTCGCGCGCGCCACCGGCCCTACGAACTCTCCGGTGGTGAGCAGCAGCGCGTTGCCATCGCGCGCGCGCTGGCGAACTCGCCAGCATTGATCCTCGCTGACGAGCCCACTGGCGAATTGGACTCGACCACCGCCGTGTCGATCTTCCGCCTGCTGCACGATCTCGTCATCGAGCAAGGGGTCACCATCATCACGACTACACATGACCGGACCGTGATGGAGCTAGTGCCCCGCGTCGAGGAGATGCGGGATGGCCGCCTGCTCGCGCCTGAGGAGCAGGAACTGTTCCGCTACACCGTGCGTGACGAGCGCTCGCGATTCGCCGCCCAGCTGCCGGGTGACGTCCGCGAGGAAGTTTCCGCTGTCGCGGCGCACGCCGCCGACTTTGCGCCGACCGTCGAAGAGCGCGTTGCCGCCGAGAGGGCAGCGCACCCCGAGCTCAGTGAGGCGCAAGCGCGCCGCGTCTTTGGCGCCCCCGACGCGGTGGCGCCGTCCATGACGCCAAGCGAGCCGCTCGGGGACGCAGCGGCCGCTGTCGAACCGACCTCAGACGACGAAGCGGCATGGCGGCCGCAGATTCCTGACCCAGAACCGCCGAGTGAGGACGAGGAGAGTTTTGCCCCGCCGCCGGGCGTCGACCGCCCCTCGTGGGCCCGCCCGCAGGACTAAGCGGGCCGTACCCTTCGCGATCCCCATTGTTCGTAGTGGAGCTGCCGTCCGGTGCTATGGTCCAGACTCGATCTTCGTCAGAATGAATCGGCGAGGTTGTTGATCCCAGCGGATCAAGCGGTGGGGCGGCTCGATCTCGTACCAGGCGCGTGAGATCTCCACGCCCGGCGTCGCGACGACCTGCCAGACGATGACGTCGCCCTCGGGGCCGCGCAGGGTGTCCTGGCCGCGCACAGCGACCTGGACGAGCTGGCTACGCCGCTGCGGCACGTTGACTGAGCGATAGGTCAGCTCCAGGTCCTGTCGAAACGCCAGCGAGCGCCAGAGCCAGGCGGACGAATCGTTGTCGAACGCGAAGCGGCCTGCGGCGACACGCTCCTCAATGATTTCGCCGTCTTCATCGTCTTCATCGATGACCACGTCGGCGGTAACCTCGCCCTCGCCGTCGACTTGATAGTCAGCGGTCGCCGACAAAGACTCCTTGGGCGATTGGGCCTCGCGTTCATAGCGAATCGGCCGTAGCGTCTCGGCATCGACCCAGACGGTCACCGTGTCGGTCACGCGGCCGTCCTCGCTGTCCAGGTCAAATGCCAGCGAGAGGCGGTAGCGATCTGCCTCTCGTACGGTCTCAAGTATCAGCGTTCCGAGTAGGGTGTCGGTTTGGTCAAACATGTCATAGTGCAACCGTTCGAAGTCCGGCCAAACGATCTGCGACACTGGATTCTGTGGATCGTCGAAGTCGGTCTCCGACCCACAGGCGACGAAGATCAACGCCACTAGGGACAGCGGGATCAGGAAGGCGTAGACGCCAAGTCGCGGTCGCTCTGGTTTGCTCGCCTCCCTCTGGGGACTGATCCTGCAGGCGTTGGGGTGCGCGGGCCGTGGCGGGGACGATTGCGTCCCTGCTACACGCCGTTCCCAGCCTGGGGGATGTGAGTGCTTGAGAATACGGCTGGCGAGCAAGGTCATGCCGATCATCAGGAGGCGGGGCCGATGCCCGCCTCCTCCATCCGACGCAGCGCCTCGGCGCAGTCGTCGTTGGAGACGTCGGCGTGGGCCACGAGGCGAATCTTGCTGCGATCGGGCGTCGTCACGAGTATGTCGAGTTGTCGTAGCCGTGCTTGCAGCGCGGCTGACGGCGCGGGATCGGCGGACATGTCCAGCTGGACGATGACGATGTTCGTCTCCACCTGCTCGGGATTGATCTCGAAGCCGAGCTCGGCCAGCCCGCGAGCAAGCTGGCGCGCATTCGCGTGATCGTCGACGAGTCGGTCGACCATCTCGTCTAGCGCGACCAGCCCGGCAGCCGCCAGCACGCCTGCCTGGCGCATCCCCCCGCCGACCAGCTTGCGCATGCGACGGGCCTCGTGGATGAACGCCTCGTCACCGCAAACGAGTGACCCCACAGGCGCGCCGAGACCTTTGGAGAGGCAGAAGGCGACGCTGTCGGCCGGGCCCGCTAATTCAGCGACGCTGTGTCCGGTCGCGGTCGCCGCGTTGAAGATGCGAGCGCCGTCGAGATGCACCCTCAGGCCCAGTTCATGCGCGGTGTCGGACAGGGTGTGCATACGCTCCAGCGGCAGCACCGCGCCCCCGCAGAAGTTGTGTGTGTTCTCGAGCGCCAACAAGGTCGTGCGCGGCTGATGCACGTCATCGGGACGCACGGCGCTGGTGAGCAGCGCCGGGTCGACGCCGCCGTCGGGCTGATTTGGCAGCGTGGTGGCCAGGACGCCGCCCAGCCGTGAGACACCGCCAGCTTCGGCCCGCACGATGTGCGCGCGGTCGCCGACCAGCAGCTCGTCGCCGGCGGAGGTCTGCGAGAGCAGCGAGACGAGGTTCGCCATCGTACCGCTGGAGACCAGCAGCGCGGCTTCCTTGCCGCTGAGTTCGGCGGCGCGTCGTTCCAGCTCGGCGATGGTGGGGTCCTCGCCAAACACGTCGTCGCCGACTTCTGCCTGGAACATCGCTTGTCGCATCGACGCGGTTGGCCGAGTGACGGTATCGGAGCGCAGGTCGATGGTCGGCCGCTGAGTCGTATCGCTGCTCACTCGCCTGTCCCTTCGCGTTCCCAGATCGTGCGGAACCCCTCGCCGCCAGTGATTGCGGAGACGGTGACCGCCCGCTCGCCTTCGAGTAGCTCCTGCTGGATGCGGCCGATATGTTCCGGATCGACGCCCAGGCTGACCAGCCGCGCCTCGATCTTCTGCCAGATACCGGAATCCTCGAAGGCGCGGATGGCGCGCGGCCAGGGAAACGACATAATGCGCTCCGGCAGTGGCAGACGCGGACGCAGCGACTTGAGGTGGCGGAAGCGCTCCTCCGCCGAGTTGACGCGGTCCACGAGCTGGATGATCGGCATGTCGGGCGGGTCAGCGCGGAAATCGACCAGGAGGCGTGGTTCGAGCACGTCGAAGCGCACGATCAGCACCGCTGCACGGTCGATGACGCGCAGGATCTCGTCGAGATCGACCCCGTAGTCATCGCTCATCGCGCTCCTCCGCCCGCGCTTGGTCCAGCGGCGCCGGCCGGCTGGGCGCGTTCGCTGCAATGGAGTGTATGGACGCGCCAGAAGATCGTCCAATGGAATCGAGCCGCCCGATAGCGCCGGCTGCGCCCATTGCCCTCAGCGACGGTGAGCCGCCGATGCCCAGCAGCGCTTCGCGGGCGGCGTCGTAACGCTGCTTGGCGCGCGCCTCACGATTCAGCAAGCCCTTCAGCTTCGGTGGTTCCAGCGGTTCACCCTCGAGGAAGACGCCGTGCAGTCGCGCGAGCTGCCGCTGCCACGATTCCCAGGCGTCGCGATACTCAGCTTGTTTCGCTGGGTCGATGCGGACCATGGCTGTTCCGTTTCGTCGGTTGTCTCGCTGAGCTCGTCTGTTCAGATCAGGTTGCGGTAGATGTTGATCTCCGCTGAGTCGAAGACCATCGCCTCGCGCACGGCGCGGCGCAGTTCGGCGAAGCGTTGATCCTGTGCTGCCAGTTCCTCGAACTGCTCCAGCTCCCTGAGTTCTTCGAACTCAGCGATGATCTCGACGTTGGAGGCCGAGCCGGTCAGTGCGTCCCAGACAGAAAACCGCGCTTCGATGCCGCGCGCGGCCTGGTAGTCGAGCGCCGCTTCGACCGCGCGCAAAAATTCTCCGTGTTTGCCCGGCGCCACGCGCCCGGCCAACACTCGTCGATACATCGCCATGAGTCGCCTCTCTCCCTCAATTATCAGGCATCAGGCAATTATCGGGCGCTGCGGGCGCCCAGTATTCCCTCGACGCGCATCAGATCCTCCGCGTGATTGAGATTGGTGAATGACACCAGGGTCGGGTCATGCTGACGCAGTGCGTCGACCTCCAGGAGTCGGTGCGGCGCGAGCGCCAGTAAGGCGCGTAGACGTCCCTCGCCCCGCTCCAGCAAGCTGGTCGCCAGCGGCGCCAGCGACGCGCGATAGGCGGCCAGCAGCGGTTGCGCCACCCCCTCGATCTGCGGCATGGCGAGGTCGACGCCGTCGCAGGACTGGGCCACCGCCCGCAGGAGGGCCGGCTGCAGCAGCGGCATGTCACAAGCGACCGCGACGGCAAGCTCGTGCTGAATCAGCGGCAACGCCGACTCCAGTCCCGCTAGCGGGCCGCGATCGTGCCGACGGTCAATCGCTTCGCGCCAACCTGGGGCGGCGGCTCCGTCTAATGGCGGCAGCTGTTGGTCGGGACGACGCGAAACGACGATGTCATCGCTGACCTGGCTCGCCGCCAGCACGCTCCAGTGCAGCAACAGTCGTCCACCGACCTCGACGGTCGCCTTGTCGCGACCGAGGCGTCGGCCATAGCCGCCGGCCAGGATGATCACCGAAAACGGGATGTTCGACTCGGGTGACTGTGTATGCATAGTCTGAGTTTAGGCTGCACCCATGGCTCCGCCTCGCCCGTTGTTCGAGTCTGCGATGCCGCCGTCGGTATTGCCGCTGCACGAGGCGCTGGGCATCCAGCGGCCGGCGGTCTTCGCCTCGGTTGGGGGTGGAGGCAAGACGACCGTGCTGTTTGCTCTCGCCGATGAGTGGGCAGCCGCCCGAGTCGCCGCCGACAGCCTCAGCGTACTCACGACCACGGCGCGGATGACGATCCCCCGCGAGGGGCAGCATCTGCCGCTCGTGCTGGGCAGCGTCGAGGCTGCTCGCGCTGGTGCGCTGCTGGACATTCGCGCCCGCGGGCTGGCGGCCTCGGTGGTCGGTTCCGCTCGCGGCGAGCAGGAGCGTGTGCTGGCCGTTGATCCGTCCTGGCCGCGCCGTGCTGTGGACAGCGGCCTCGCTTCGTTGGTTGGGGTCGAGGCCGACGGTTCGCGCGGTCGTCCGTTCAAGGCGCCGGCGGCGCACGAACCAGTGTTGCCCGACGGCGTGGATGTCGTCGCGGCCGTGATCGGCGCGGCTGTGCTTGGTCGACCGCTCGATGAACGCAGCGCGCATCGAGCGGAGAACGTTGCCCGCGTGGCTGGCGCGCAGCTCGGCGACGCGATCACACCGCAGCTCGCTGCGCGCGTGCTGATGTCGCCCGAGGGTGGACGCAAGGGCGTCCCGGTGGACGCCCGGTTCGTTGTGCTGATCTCAGGAGCGAGTCGCAATTTGGCTGCGGCCGAAGCGCTCGCGGCCCGCCTCGAGGTTCGGTCGGTCCTGTGGGATACCAGCACCGGTCTGCTCGATGTCCACCCGTGAGGCACGCCTACACTCGGCGGCGGCGGACAGGGTCGAGGCGTTCTGTTAGGACATCGCTGAGGAAGTTCAGCGCCGTCAACATTAAGGCGAGAATCAGCACCGGCCCCAGCACGAAGTGGGGCGCGTCGCGCATGTAGGGGCGCCCTTCCTGCATGATCGCGCCGAGCGTTGGGGCGGGCAGCTCTGCGCCGAGCCCCAGGAAGTTGAGCGCAGCCATGATCAGCACGGAGGCCACGATCGCCAGCGGCACCTGAACGGTGAATGCGCCGAACGTGTTGGGCGCCACGTGGCGGAAGAGGATCCGCCTCCCAGACAGTCCCAAGCAGCGCCCGGCCAGGACATAGTCTCGTTCCCGCTCGCGCAACACGCCCGCACGCGCCAGCCGGGCCGAGCCAGGGATGTTGAAGAACGCAATTGCCACCGCGACACTGAAGATGCCCGATCCCATGATCGTGATGAGCAGGATCGCAAAGACGATCCCGGGGAAGGCGAGTAACACATCAACACCCCGCATGAGCAAGGTGTCAGTGCGTCCTCCGCGCCAGCCGGCGATGTAGCCGATCGAGATACCGACCAGCCAGCCGACCAGCACTGCCGCAAATCCGTGCTTAATGGTGCGCCCGAGCCCTATCGAGTTGCGTGCGAGCAGGTCGCGCGAGATGTGGTCGGTGCCCATCGGCGCCTCCCAAGAGATACTGGCATTCTTGGGTCCTGATCCGGGACGGTTTGGATCCGTTGGATCGAGCAGCGGCAAGATGAACGCGAAGAAGAGCAGGATCGACAGGACCGACACAGCCAGCGCGCCGCGCGGGTCCCGGATCACCGCACGGAACTCCCGCCAGGCGTTGCGCAGCACGTAGAAGCGCTCGTCCCCTCCGAACCGCGCCGTTGCGAACTGGGTTGTGACCTGCCCTGACATCACTATGACTCCGCGCTCTGACCGATGCGGATGCGTGGGTCGAGGCCTACATAGACCAGGTCGACGATCAGGTTCACGACCACGAAGACGAAGACCAGCAGGATCGTCGTCGCCTGGATCACGGTGTAGTCGCGGTTGTTGACAGCGTTGATCAGGGCGCGTCCGAGCCCAGGCCAGGTGAAGACCGTTTCAATCACCAGTGTGCCGCTGAGGATCGAGGCCAGCTCGAGCCCCATGATCGTGACGACGGGAATCAGGCTTGGGCGCAACGCATGACGCACGATCACGGCCCCGTTGCTCAGGCCTTTCGAGCGGGCCGTGCGGATGTAGTCCTCGCTCAGCGTGTCGAGCAGGGACTGGCGCGTAAAGCGGCTGATGTTGGCAGCGACGATGCCACCCAGCGCCAACGCCGGTAGAGCGAGATGCTTCAGCGCCTCCAGCGGGTCTTCGGTCAGCGGCACCCGACCGGAGACGGGGGTGAGATCGAGCCAGACTGAGAAAACGATCAGGTACACCAGACCGGCCACAAACGAAGGAACGCCGATGTTCCAGCCCGTCCAGAGGGCTGCGAACCAATCGAAGAATCCGCCACGGTTGACCGCCGCCAGCACGCCCATCGTCAGTCCGAGTGTGAAACCGATGATGATCGCCAGGCCTGCCAGCTCGACCGAGGCCGGGATCGCGTTCCAGAGGATCTTCGTCACCGGCAGGCCGGTTAGTGACTGGCCGAAATCGCCGCTGAAAATGCGGCCCAGCCAAATCCAATATTGCTCGTACATCGGCTTGTTGAGACCGAGCTCCTCCTTGAGCTTCTGGTACACTTCGGGATCGGTGTTGCCCATGGCGTCGCCGATGGCCCCAGCGACTGGGTCGCCAGGGATCAGCCGCACTGAGGCGAAGATCAGGATCGAGGCGAGGAATAGAACTGGGATCAGCTGGGTGACCAGGCGTCGCAGTACGTAGGTCATCGGTCGCCGACTTCAGAGGTCAATGCTGGCCCTGGGCCAGGCGCGACAGCATCCACTGGGGAGCTGCCGCGCCTGATCCTCCGCATGGGTACTGTCGAGCTATGTCTGCTCGAGCCAGATCGTTTGCGGATTCGGTGTGGTGGGGCCGGGATCGGGCACATGGACGCGGTTGGTATAGAACTCCGCGCCCCGCTGCCGAGCGATCGCCTGGGCGAACATCACCTCGTGGAACTTCTCGTTGAACGAGCGCCAGTAGGCCTCGCTGTCCTCGTGGTTGCCCGTCTGGACGTCGACGATCATATCCAGCCAGTCGAAGTAGTTGTCCATGTAGGGACGCTCGCGAACGGGGATCGGGTTGCTGGCGTCGCCGCCGCGCTTGGCGTTCCCCTCGCCGTGCAGGGCGTCCTGCATGACCATCGCCAATGCCGCTGACTCGGGGCGGATCCAGTTGCCGAAGCCGATCAGGAAGTTGCCGAAGTCGCCGGCCTGCTGCTTCTCGATCATCACGTTGTACTCGGTGGGTTCGAGTTCGAGCTCGATGTCCAGTGTCGAGAGCTCAGCTTGGAGCAGCTGCGCCAGAGCCGGCGCATAGGGGCGAATCGGCAGCGTACTAGCCGTCAACACGCTGCCCGCCCCGACGCCGGCAGCGTCGAGCAGCTTGGCGCCCTCGGCCGGGTCATAGTTGGGGCGGTCCAGATCCTCGAGGTACCCCTGCGAGCCGCGCTGGAAGAAGAGTCGGCCGGCATCATCATAGGGACCGAAATAGTCGCGTACGACGCGCTCCTGGTCGACCATCCGCCAGACGCCGTGCCGCGCACGTGGATCCGTAGTCGGTTCGACGTCAATCGCGAAGCGGAAGATCTGTCCGCCGAGGCTGGTGCCCGCCCAGCCCCAGTGTTCGTCACTGGCGGTCAGTCGATCGATCGTTTCGGGGTTGTTGAAGGGGATGCCGTTGTGCGAGTCGATGTCACCCGCTTCCAGCGCAATGCCGATGGCGTCGGCATCGGAGAAGATCGTGTAGGTGATCTCATCCATGTTGGGCGCGCCCATGTGCCCCTCGCTGAACGGCGCGAGGCGCCAACCCGTGTTCGGGTCATAGCTGTCGGTGTCGAAGCGCCAGGGACCCGTACCGATCAGCACCGCCTCTTCGTTGCGCGCGACATCGAGCGCTGGGGCCGTGGTGGAACCGGTCGTCTCGGGATGGCCCATGCGCACGTAGGCGGTCAGGGCGCCGGTGAAGCCACGCGGCTCGGCCAGATCGAGACGCATCGTCACGTCGTCGATGGCTTCAGCGCCAGCGATCACCTTACCCAGGTTGTGGGCCGGCGAGCCACCGCCAGAGACGCCCGGGTCGCGGATGGCCTCGTAGCTGTGCGCCGCATCGGCGGCGACGAAGGCGCGTCCGTCGTGGAAGACGACGTTGGGCTTGATGTTGAAGACCCAAGTCTGATTGTCCGGGGTCTCCCAGCTCGCGGCCACGTCGGGCTTAATTTCCCAGTCGGGGTTGCTGTATTCCCAGAAGCGGTTCGCCGTCTCTGTGAGCTGGACGCCGCCGTACTGGGTCAGGCAGTTGTACATGTACCCGGTCGGGTCGATCGTGCCGTTGTTGCCGGCCGAGTTCCAGGGGAAGCGGATCAGCGTGAGCTGCGAGGCGGCCGCGCGCTTGAAGACGCCGCCGGTCTGGATCACGTTGCCCTGGCTGTCGGTGCGATCTGACTGCTGGGCCTGCGCGACAGCGGCCTGCTGTTGCTGCTGCTGCTGTTCGGCCTGCTGGGCAGGTTGTTCCTGTTGCTCTTGCTGCACGGCCTGCTGTTCGGCCTGCTGCTCCTGCTGCATAGCCTGCTGCTGCTGTTGAGCCTGCTGCTGTTGAGCCTGCGCAATAGCTGGCTGATCGTCGTCGTCATCTCCGCAACCGACCAGGGCCAGGCCCGCCGCGCCGACGCCGGCACGGGCGCTCGCGCGTAGTAAATTGCGGCGGCTCAAGCGCTGCCGCTTCATCCGTGACCAATAGTTTCGCTCCACAATGATCCTGTTCCGTTCACGCATAGGGACCTAGTGTACCGCGTGCGCCTGTTGGGCCTAAAATACCATCGTTCTTGGTCATCGGCACAGCGCTTGTGTGGTGGCATGTTGATGTGCTGGCTGATTGCGGTGCGGCGAATGAGGGGATGGGTGCGATGGCGGAGTCTGCCCCGGTGGTGCGGCGGAAGTTGATAGAGGTGGCGATGCCGCTGGGGGCGATTAATGCGGCGTCGGGGCGGGAGAAGTCGATTCGGCACGGGCATCCGTCGACGCTGCATCTGTGGTGGGCGCGGCGTCCGCTGGCGACGGCGCGGGCGGTGCTGTTCGGGCAGCTGGTGGACGATCCGGGGGACGTGGAGGAGGAGTTTGCGACGGAGGCGGAGCAGGATGCGGAGCGGGCGCGGCTGCACACGTTGATTGAGCAGCTGGTGAAGTGGGAGAGCACGACGGACGAGACGGTGCTGGGTGCGGCGCGGGCGGAGATACGGCGCTCGTGGGAGCGGGCCTGTCGGGATAACGCGGGGCATCCGCGCGCGGCGGAGCTGTTCGACGCGGAGCGACCGCCGCCGTTTCTGGACCCGTTCGCTGGTGGCGGAGCGCTGCCGCTGGAGGCGCAGCGTCTGGGGCTGGAGGCGCACGCGGGGGACCTGAATCCGGTGGCGGCGCTGATCAACAAGGCGATGATCGAGTTGCCGCCGCGCTACGCGGGTCAGGCGCCGGTCTCGCTGGGCGGGGACATGCTGGAGCGGGAGGGTACGGCGGAGTGGCGGGGGGCGGCGGGTCTGGCGGCCGATGTGCGGCATTACGGGGGGTGGATGCGGGAGCGTGCGGCGGAGCGGATCGGGCATCTGTATCCGAAGGCGCAGGTGACGGAATCGATGGCGGCGGAGCGGGAGGATCTGGAGCGCTACGCGGGGCGGGAGCTGACGGTGATCGCCTGGCTGTGGGCGCGGACGGTACCGAGTCCGAGTCCGGCCTACGCGGGGGTTCAGGTACCGCTGGCCTCGACGTTCGTACTGTCGAAGAAGAAGGGCAAGCAGGCCTGGCTGGCGCCGGTCGTGGAGGGCGAGGGGTATCGGTTCGAGGTGAGGACGGGTCCGCCGCCGGAGAGCGCGGTCAAGGGTACGAAGACGGGACGCGCAAGTTTCCGTTGCATGTTGTCCGACGTTCCAATCGAGACGAGCCACGTCAAGGCGGAGGGCATGGCTGGTCGGATGGGCGCTCGGCTGCTGGCGATCGTGTGCGAAGGCGACCGCGAGCGGGTGTATTTACCAGCTACTCAAGATCATCAAGATATTGCCGCCAGCGCAAGTCCGACTTGGAAACCGGAGATGACCATTGCGCCTGATCGTCGTTCGATGTTCACGCCGTTGTACGGGATGGAGACGTTTGGCGATCTATTCACGGAGCGGCAGCTGAGTGCGCTGACGACGTTTTCGGACTTGGTGGCGGAGGCGCGGTCGGAGGTCGAGCGGGACGCCGTCCGCGCGGGGCGCGATCCAGCGATCGCGTCGGCGTATGCCGACGCGATCGCGTTATATTTGAGTTTTGCCACAAGCAAAGCAGCAGATAGTACATCCACAATCGCTTGGTGGCAAAGTCGGGGCGACTTTGTCGCCCCGACTTTTACCCGCCACGCTATTCCCATGGTTTGGGACTTCGCTGAAGTAAATCTTTTCTCGGATTCAACCAGAAACTGGATAGGAAACATCACCTTACTCGCGAAAGCTATCGAACATTTCCCTGCCACCGGCTTGCCTGGTCAGGCTATTCAGCAGAACGCTACAGAGCCAGTGCTGAAGCGCGATCTAAGCAATCGTCCTGCATCAATCATCTCGACCGACCCGCCGTACTACGACAACATCGGCTACGCAGATCTCTCGGATTACTTCTACGTCTGGTTGCGTCGCTCGTTAGGTTCGCTCTATCCCGAGTTGTTCAGTACGCTGTCCACGCCCAAGGCGGAGGAGATGGTCGCCGCGCCGCATCGACATGAGAGTAAAGAAGCGGCCGAGGCGTTCTTTCTCAGCGGGATGTCGCGGGCGCTGACGAATATCAGAAACGCGCAGCACCCCGCCTTGCCGGCGACGATCTACTACGCGTTCAAACAGAAGGAACAGACGAGCGAGGCGGGGGTCGTCAGCACAGGCTGGGAAACGTTTCTGACCGCCGTCATCGATGCAGGATTTAGCATCGATGGTACTTGGCCAGTGCGTACAGAACGGCCTGGCAGGATTATTGAAGTAGGAGCCAACGCGCTGGCCTCGAGCATTATTCTGGCCTGCCGGCCGCGTCCTGCGGACGCTCCTGCGGGGACGGCGCGGGAGTTCGCGGAGCGTCTGCTGGCCGAGTTTCCGGGCGACCTGGCGCATCTGCGGGAGTCGAACATCGCGCCGGTGGACCTGGCGCAGGCGGCGATCGGGCCGGGCATGCGGATATTTTCCAGCTATCGGGCGGTGCTCAACGCGGACGGTTCGCGGATGTCGGTGCGGGAGGCGCTGGGCCGGATCAACGAGGCGCTGGAGGTAGTGCTGACGGAGCGTGAGGGGGAGTTCGACGGGGACACGCGCTGGGCGCTGACCTGGTATCAGCAGCACGGCTTCGGGTCGGCCGATTACGGCGA
This sequence comes from Dehalococcoidia bacterium, assembly GCA_963422755.2. Lineage (GTDB taxonomy): Bacteria > Chloroflexota > Dehalococcoidia > Bin125 > Bin125 > Bin125. Next base: position 407,607 of record OY730488.1, on the reverse strand, counting down.
CGCGGAGCAGCTCTCGAAGGCCAAGAACACGAGCATGGATGGTCTCAAGGATGCCGGTCTGGTGGAGTCGCGACGCGGCGAGGTGCGGCTGCTGCGTCCGTCGGAGCTGGACCCGGAGTGGGACCCGCGAACGGACCGACGGGTGACGGTCTGGGAGCTGACCCACCACCTGATTCGTCGGCTGGAGTCGGCTGGCGAGGAGGGTGCGTCGGCGCTGCTGCGTCTGTCGGGTCGCTCGGCGCTGGCCGAGTCGGCGCGAGACCTGGCCTATCGGCTGTACGGCATCGGAGAGTCCGCGAACCGACCGGGCGACGCGCGACCCTACAACGCGCTGATCCAGTCCTGGCCAGAAATCCAAACCCTCAGCCGCCAACAGCAGTCCACCCAACCCACCCTCAACGTAGAAGACTAGGCTGAGGCCATCCTCAACGTAGAAGACTAAGCTGAGCTGTTTCGTGTGGCTTCGTGTGGCGCCGCCGTTGTCGTAGTCTCGGCAGACGGACAGGAGGTGCGCGATGTCTACGGTGGTGTTGATCCATGGGGCGTACCAAGGCGGCTGGATCTGGTCGCCGGTGGCCGCTCGGCTGCGGGCGGCTGGGCATACGGTCTATGCGCCCTCGCTGGACGGCTGCGCGGAGCGTGCACCACAGGCGCGGCCCGGAATCACGACCGAGACACAGGCGGACGAGGTGGCCGCGCTGCTTCGCTACGAAGACCTCGACGACGTGATCCTGGTGGGCACGTCGTCGGGCGGCATGGTGCTGACCCGCACTGCCGAGTTGGCACGCGAACGAATTCAGCGTCTCGTGTTCGTCGATGCACTCGCGCTGTACCGCGGCGAGACCATCCGCGACATCGTCAGCGGGGCCGCGGTCGAGGCATCTGAAGTCGTCACAGGCCCGCAGGCTGGCGCCATGCGTGATGCGCTCGGCGCGCACATGGATACGGCGCTGGCGCAGTGGGCCGCAGATCGGTTCGGCCTGCACCCAGCCGCAGTGTTCAATCGGCCGGTCGAGCTCGAGTCATTCTGGGATCAGTCGTGGGACGCCTGCGTGATTTGGTGTCGGCGAGCGCCCAATCCTGGTCAGTCGCACCAGCGTCGCTGCGCCGAGTCGCTCGGCGCCCGTTGGCATGAGCTGGACACGGGCCACTACCCGATGCTCAGCACAGCGGACGATCTCACGCAGCTGATCCTGGAGGGCTAGAGGAGATCGCGTGGCGAAGCTTGAAGATCTGAAACTGCACGCCTCCGTGCACGGCGTCATTCCCGACGCGGCGGTGAGCATCGCTCAGGTGCAGTGGCATGGCGACAGCGCGATCGAACTGACCTACACAGACGAATCCGGTCGTGTCGGGAACACGCTGCTCTACCGCAGCGATGAGCAGCGTCTGGCGCTCGTGGACGAGTCGCGGTCCTGGAGCCTCGACAGCGATGGCGGGCTGTTTCGTCTGGTCTCGGAGGCGGAGCGTATTCGTCTGGCGCACCTGTTCGATCCCCGTCTGGCCGTGCACACTTCCATGATCGACCCCTTGCCGCACCAGATCACAGCCGTTTACGAGGTGATGCTGCGGCAACAGCCGCTGCGCTTCTTGCTCGCCGATGATCCCGGCGCGGGCAAGACGATCATGGCGGGACTGCTGATCAAGGAACTGCTCGCCCGCGGCGACATCGAGCGATGCCTGATTGTCTGCCCCGGCAATCTCGTCGAGCAGTGGCAGGACGAGCTCAGCAGGAAGTTTCAACTGCCCTTCGAGATCGCCACGGCGGAGAAGCTCGCAACCGCGCGGACGGGCAACTGGTTCGCCGAGACCGATCTCGCCATCGCACGGCTCGACAAACTCGCCCGCGACGAGGAAGTCCAGGCCAAGCTGCAAGCGCCCGACGCCGGCTGGGACCTGATCGTCTGCGATGAAGCGCACAAGATGTCCGCCTCCTTCTTCGGCAACGAGGTCAAGTACACCAAGCGCTATCGGCTGGGACAGCTGCTCTCTAGCCGCACCCGTAACTTCCTGCTGCTGACCGCGACTCCGCACAACGGTAAGGAGGTTGACTTCCAGCTCTTCCTGGCGCTGCTCGACCGCGACCGCTTTGCCGGCCGCGCCCGTGACGGCGCCGCCCAGGTCGAGGTCGACGATCTGATGCGGCGCATGGTCAAGGAAAAGCTGCGCAGGTTCGACGGTCAGCCGCTGTTCCCCGAGCGCATAGCCCACACGCTGCCCTATGCGTTGTCGGAGCGCGAGTCGCAGCTGTATCAGGAGGTGACCGAGTACGTCCGTCGGGAGTTCAACCGCGCCGATGAGGCGCTCAACAAGCAGCGGCGCGGCACGGTCGGATTCGCGCTCACGATCCTGCAGCGGCGGCTGGCCTCGTCGCCTGCTGCCATCCAGCAGTCCCTGCGCCGACGCCGCGAGCGGCTGCTGACGCGGCAGCGCGAAGTCGAAGTCGTGCAGCGCGCCAATGCGCTCCAGGAGACGATGTCCCTCTTCGATCAGGATGACCTGGACGACTCCGACCCCTTCGACCGCTTCGACGAGGTGTCGGAGGAGGAGGTCGAGGAACTCGGCCGTACGATCCTGGACCAGGCCACCGCCTCACGGACCATCACCGAGCTCAAGGCTGAAATCGCGACCCTGCGCCGACTGGAACAACTCGCGCGCGAGGTCACACTCCACGTCGATACGAAGTGGCAGGAGCTCTCCAAGACGCTCTCGGAGTTGCTCGACCTGCCCCGAACGTCAGGCGCTGCGGCGGAAGACGCGCCGCCCTACGGCTCCCGACCGATCCCTCCGCCACAGCCGTCCCGCGACCAGAAGATCGTGATCTTCACCGAGCACCGCGACACGCTTGACTATCTCCACGACAACATCATCCGCCAGCTGCTCGGACGCGGCGAGGCCGTCGCTGTGATCCACGGCGGACTGCGACGCGGGGAGCGCCAACAGGAGCAGGAACGCTTCCTGCATGACGCCAACGTGCGCGTGCTGCTGGCCACCGACGCCGCCTCCGAAGGGATCAACCTGCAGCGCGCGCATCTGATGATCAACTACGACCTGCCCTGGAACCCCAACCGCATCGAGCAGCGCTTCGGACGCATCCACCGCATTGGCCAGACCGAAGTCTGCCACCTCTTCAACCTGGTATCCGCAGAGACCCGCGAGGGTGACGTCTACATCAAGCTGCTGGAGAAGATCGAAATCGCCCGACGCGCCCTCGGCGGACAGGTCTTCGACGTGCTCGGACAGCTCCAGTTCGAGGGCCAGCCGCTGCGCCACCTGCTGATCGAGGCGATCCGCTACGGACATCAGCCTGATGTGCGCCGCCGCCTGGAAACCGCCGTTGCAGGCGCCGTCGACACCGACCACTTCACCGCGTTGCTCGAGCAGAACGCGCTCGCGCCTGAATTCATGGACGAATCCAGCGTCGCCAACGTGCGCTCGGAGATGGAACGCGCCGCGGCCCGACGCTTGCAGCCGCATTACGTTCAGGCCTGGTTCCGCGACGCCTTCCCACGACTCGGCGGCACGATCCGCGAGCGCGAGTCCGGACGATTCCAGATCACCCACGTGCCAGCGGCCATCCGCGACCACGCGCGCGCCAGCGGACGCAGCTCTGCGCGGGAGACCCTCCCGCGGCGCTATGAGCGGATCGTCTTCGACAAGGAGCTGCGCGACCTGTCGGGCAAGCCCCCAGCGGACCTGCTCTGCTCAGGACACCCATTGCTCGAGGCCACCCTCGGCCTCACCCTCGAGCGCCACCGTGACCTGCTGCGACGCGGCGCGATCCTCGTCGATGAGCAGGACCACGGACGCCAGCCGCGCATGATCTTCTACGCCCAGCAGGCCATCCAGGACGCCAGCCCGCACGCCAGCCCGCACGGCGACGACCAGCCGCGCACGCTCTCGCAGCGCATGCTCTACGTCGAGCCCAACGCCGACGGCGACGTGCGCGAGGTGCAACACGCGCCCTACCTCGACTTCCGCCCCCTGAACCCGGAGCAGGGCGAACCAGATGCAGCGGTGATCCTGGACCATCTGCCGGACACGCTGCCGGACACGTGGAGCGCCGCCGATCTCGAGCAGCGCGCCCTGGACTACATGGTCAACGACGTCGCGCGCGCGCATCTCGACGAGGTGCGGGAACGCCAGCAGGGCCGGATTGACAAGACCCGCCGCGCCGTCCAGACCCACCTGCGCCGCGAAGTGAGCTACTGGGACCAGCGCGCCGACGAACTTCAGGAAGAAGAAGCGGCGGGCAAGACCAACGCGCGCCTCAACTCGCAGCAAGCGCGCCAGCGCGCCGACGAGCTCGCAGAGCGTCGGCGCGCACGCCTGGCGGAGCTGGAGCAGATGACGAAGCTGCGCGCCGCGCCGCCTGTCATCGTCGGCGGACTGATGGTCGCACCGATCGGGCTGATCCGCGCTCTCCGCGGCGAGCCCCGGCCCGATGACCCAGACACCGCCGACACCGCCGTCGACACCCAGGCCGTCGCCGCCCGCGCCCGCGACATCGTCATGGCGACCGAGCGCGCGCTCGGCTTCCAGCCGCGCGACGTCGAGTTCGAGCGGTGCGGCTACGACATCGTGAGCGTCGACCCCAGCAGCGGGTTGACGCGCTTCATCGAGGTCAAGGGCCGCCGCGCCGACGCCCCCACGCTGAGTGTGACCCACAACGAGATCATGACCGCGCTCAACCGGCCCGACAGCTTCGTGCTCGCGATGGTCCGCTTCGACTCCGACGGCGACCACGAGTTGCGCTACCTGCGCCAGCCCTTCAGCGTCGCGCCGGGAGACGACATGGCTAGCATCAATTATCGCTTCGCCGAGCTCTGGCAGCGGGCCGATGCGCCGTCCTGACCAGTACTCTGAGGGCAGCATGTTGGCTATAGGTCTGGCATAGATTTGGTGGGGAGGCTGCGATGGGCGCTATCTACCGCGCGGCGACGATCAGCAATCCGGCTCAGGCCAGCCTGCGATGGACGGGACGATTCCTGATCGACACTGGCGCGATCGACTGCGTGATCCCCCGTAAACATCTCGAAGCGATCGGGATTGAGCCGGAGGAACGCCGACCATACCGGCTGGCCGACGGCACGGTCGCCACGATGGACGTTGGCATCGTGCGGCTCGAATTCATGGGTGGGCGCACGGGCGTGGACGCCGTCTTCGCCGACGATGACGCCCCGCCGCTGCTGGGCGCGCGGGCGATGGAATCGCTCAATTTGCAGATTGACATGGAGCAGCACGAGCTGCGCCGACTGCCCGCCGCGCACCTCTAGCTTTTCCGACCGCTGCCCCTTTGCGCGGTACGCTGGAGTGCTGATTGTTATTTGGCTGGTTTGCGGGGGAGGGGCTTGATGACCACGGATCTCGAGGCTGCTGATGTTCCGGTGGTGCGGCGGAAGTTGATAGAGGTGGCGATGCCGCTGGGGGCGATTAATGCGGCGTCGGGGCGGGAGAAGTCGATTCGGCACGGGCATCCGTCGACGCTGCATCTGTGGTGGGCGCGGCGTCCGCTGGCGACGGCGCGGGCGGTGCTGTTCGGGCAGCTGGTGGACGATCCGGGGGACGTGGAGGAGGAGTTTGCGACGGAGGCGGAGCAGGATGCGGAGCGGGCGCGGCTGCACACGTTGATTGAGCAGCTGGTGAAGTGGGAGAGCACGACGGACGAGACGGTGCTGGGTGCGGCGCGGGCGGAGATACGGCGCTCGTGGGAGCGGGCCTGTCGGGATAACGCGGGGCATCCGCGCGCGGCGGAGCTGTTCGACGCGGAGCGACCGCCGCCGTTTCTGGACCCGTTCGCTGGTGGCGGAGCGCTGCCGCTGGAGGCGCAGCGTCTGGGGCTGGAGGCGCACGCGGGGGACCTGAATCCGGTGGCGGCGCTGATCAACAAGGCGATGATCGAGTTGCCGCCGCGCTACGCGGGTCAGGCGCCGGTCTCGCTGGGCGGGGACATGCTGGAGCGGGAGGGTACGGCGGAGTGGCGGGGGGCGGCGGGTCTGGCGGCCGATGTGCGGCATTACGGGGGGTGGATGCGGGAGCGTGCGGCGGAGCGGATCGGGCATCTGTATCCGAAGGCGCAGGTGACGGAATCGATGGCGGCGGAGCGGGAGGATCTGGAGCGCTACGCGGGGCGGGAGCTGACGGTGATCGCCTGGCTGTGGGCGCGGACGGTACCGAGTCCGAGTCCGGCCTACGCGGGGGTTCAGGTACCGCTGGCCTCGACGTTCGTACTGTCGAAGAAGAAGGGCAAGCAGGCCTGGCTGGCGCCGGTCGTGGAGGGCGAGGGGTATCGGTTCGAGGTGAGGACGGGTCCGCCGCCGGAGAGCGCGGTCAAGGGTACGAAGACGGGACGCGCAAGTTTCCGTTGCATGTTGTCCGACGTTCCAATCGAGACGAGCCACGTCAAGGCGGAGGGCATGGCTGGTCGGATGGGCGCTCGGCTGCTGGCGATCGTGTGCGAAGGCGACCGCGAGCGGGTGTATTTACCAGCTACTCAAGATCATCAAGATATTGCCGCCAGCGCAAGTCCGACTTGGAAACCGGAGATGACCATTGCGCCTGATCGTCGTTCGATGTTCACGCCGTTGTACGGGATGGAGACGTTTGGCGATCTATTCACGGAGCGGCAGCTGAGTGCGCTGACGACGTTTTCGGACTTGGTGGCGGAGGCGCGGTCGGAGGTCGAGCGGGACGCCGTCCGCGCGGGGCGCGCCGACCCCGTCGGCTACGCCGAGGCGGTCTCGGTGTATTTGGCGTTCGCCGTCAGTAAGTGCGCGGATTACGGCTCAACGATTGCCAGCTGGAACACTAACCGTGATACTGTAGGTAACACGTTTGCCCGCCAGGCGATTCCGATGATGTGGGATTTCAGTGAGGCGAATCCCTTCTCATCGTCGAGCGGTAGTTTGCAGTCGATGTTATCGTGGGCGCCAAAATCATTGGAGAATTTACCACTAGTGAGCCTGCCCGGGCGGGCGGAGCAAGCCAACGCGGTCGAACGCGCCTATGATACGCTGCACGTGATCTCGACCGATCCGCCGTACTACGACAACATCGGCTACGCCGACCTCTCGGATTACTTCTACGTCTGGTTGCGTCGCTCGCTCGGTTCGCTCTATCCCGAATCGTTCAGCACGCTGGCCACGCCGAAGGCGGAAGAGATGATCGCCGCGCCGTATCGGCATGATAGTAAAGATGAAGCGGAAGCGTTCTTCCTGGACGGCATGTCACGCGCGCTGGTTCGTATCAGGGATGCTCAACATCCCGCTTTGCCGGCGACGATCTATTACGCGTTCAAACAGAAGGAACAGACGAGCGCTGGCGGTACTATCAGTACTGGTTGGGAGACGTTTCTGACCGCCGTCATCGATGCCGGCTTTAGCGTGAATGGCACCTGGCCGATTCGCACGGAGCAAACAAAGGCATTGAAAGCAAGGTTCAACTCTTTGGCCTCGAGCATCATTCTGGCCTGCCGAGCGCGTGCGGCGGATACGGCTGCGGGGACGGCGCGGGAGTTTGCGGAGCGTCTGCTGGCCGAGTTTCCGGGCGACCTGGCCAGGCTGCGGGAGTCGAACATCGCGCCGGTGGACCTGGCGCAGGCGGCGATCGGGCCGGGCATGCGGATATTTTCCAGTTATCGGGCGGTGCTCAACGCGGACGGGTCGGCGATGTCGGTGCGGGAGGCGCTGAGCAGGATCAATGAGGCGCTGGAGGTGGCGCTGACGGAGCGGGAGGGGGAGTTCGACGGGGACACGCGCTGGGCGCTGACCTGGTATCAGCAGCACGGCTTCGGGGATGCCGATTACGGCGACGCGGAGCAGCTCTCGAAGGCCAAGAACACGAGTATGGACGGTCTGGTCGAGGCGGGACTGGTGGAGTCGCGACGCGGCGAGGTGCGTCTGCTGCGTCCGTCGGAGCTGGACCCGGAGTGGGACCCGCGGACGGACCGACGGGTGACGGTCTGGGAGCTGACCCACCACCTGATTCGTCGGCTGGAGTCGGCTGGCGAGGAGGGCGCGTCGGCGCTGCTGCGGCAGGCCGGTCGCTCGGCGCTGGCCGAATCCGCGCGAGACCTGGCCTATCGGCTGTACGGCATCGGAGAGTCCGCGAACCGACCGGGCGACGCGCGTCCCTACAACGCGCTGATCCAGTCCTGGCCCGAAATCCAAAAGCTCAGCCGCCAACAGCAGTCCACCCAATCCACCCTCAACGTAGAAGACTAGGCTGAGGCCATGACGCCATCTGACCAGGCGCCGGTCATCGCCGAGGCGGTCGAGCGGGTGCGCTCGGCGCTGCAGCCGATCCAGATCATCCTGTTCGGTTCACGCGCTCGCGGCGACCACACGAAGTCGAGCGATCTCGATCTGCTGGTCGTGATGCCCGACGCACAGCAGTCGGAGCGCGCGGCCTGTCAGGCGGAGTTGCATCGCTGTCTGAGCGGGCTACCGCTCCCGGTCGATGTGCTGGTCACCACGCCAGAGCGGATCGTCCGTCGCGGCGGCGTGGCTGGCACGGTCCTCCATCACGCGCTGAGCGAGGGTCGCGTGATCTACGAAGCAGAGGATCCGCATATGGCCACAGCGCTCGAGTGGCTAGAGTCAGCCACGAACGATCTCGATCTGGTCGAGCCCAACATGGCGCGGTTGGACGAGCGTCCCGGCCTGGCCAGTCCGCTCGCCTGGCAGGCGCATCAGATCGTCGAGAAATCGCTCAAGGCGGCGCTCTTTCTGGAGCATCAATCGATGCCGCGCACGCATGATCTCGACGAGCTCGTCGCCCTGCTGCCAGCGCGGATGCAGGAGTGGGTGGCTGGGATCGATCTGGCGCACCTGTTCAGGATCGGCCTGGGCGGGCGCTACCTCGACAACGATTGGCGTCCGCAGGCGCCAGAGGCGCGCCAGGCGCTGGCTGACGCGCGTCGCGTGTACGAGCAGGTCGCCGCCGAGTTCCAGCGCCGCGGCGTCACGGAGTCAGACGCAGAGTAAGGACGAATCAATGGCGACCACGACCACGAACAAAGACCGCATCGGGCGAATGCTCGACCTGCTCAAGGATGAGTTGGGGCCGTACGTCGAGCGAGAGTTCACCAACGCGCACCGCAAGCGCGCGGCGGAGACCGCACGTGCCTACTTTCGGACTGATACTCGCTATCGGCCCGATGGCCCGATCCAGGAGTGGGACGTGGCGGCGCTGTTGAACGTGATGATCTGGTCCTGGAAAGACATTTTTCGGCAGTCGCTGGGTCGAAACGAGAGAAATTGGACCGGCGAACTGCTCGAGGCGCGCAACGGTTGGGCGCATCAGGAGCGGTTCTCCAGCGAGGACACTGAGCGCGCGCTGGATACGGCCGCGCGGCTGTTGACGGCGATTTCGGCGACCGAGTCGGCTGACGAAATCACGAAGATGCGTCTGCAGCTGCGGCGCACGGTGATCGATCAGCAGACGCGGGACCAGAAAAAGCGAGCGGGCGGGACGTTGATCACGTCCGAGGCGGCGGACGGACCGCTGAAGCCCTGGCGCGTGGTCGTGACGCCGCACGAGGATGTGCGCACGGGTCGCTTCCAGCAGGCCGAGTTCGCGGCCGACCTCTGGCAGGTGCATCTGGGCGAGGGCAGCGATGAGTACCGCGATCCCGTCGAGTTCTTCCGTCGCACATATCTGACGGAGAGTCTGCAGAAGCTGCTGGTCGATGGAATTGGGCGGCTGTCGAGCGGTGCCGGCGATCCGGTGGTGCGGCTGCAGACGAACTTCGGCGGCGGCAAGACGCACTCGATGCTGGCGCTCTACCACCTATTCTCGGGTCGCGAGCCGAGCGAGCTGCCGAACGTCGAGTCGCTGTTCACCGGGGTCGACACGCTGGCCGACATGCCAGCATGGCCGCAGGTGCGTCGGGTGGTATTGGTGGGCAACAAGATTTCGCCGGGCAACCCGGTCACGAAGCCGGACGGCACGGTCGTGCGGACGCTGTGGGGCGAGCTCGCCTGGCAGCTGGGCGGGGCAGAGGCCTACGCGCGGATCGCGGCGGACGATGAGCGCGCGTCGAATCCGGGCGATCGTCTGCGAGAGCTGTTCAACGACTACGGTCCCTGCCTGATTCTGATCGACGAGTGGGTGGCGTACGCACGTCAGCTGCACGAGAAGGCGGACCTGCCGGGCGGCGACTTCGAGACGCACTTCACCTTCGCGCAGGCGCTGACGGAGGCAGCGCGCTCGTCCGAGCGTTGCTTGCTGCTGATCTCGCTGCCCGCCTCGGACGGTTCGAACGCGCCGCATGCGCGTGCCGACGACACTGAGGTCGGCGGCCTGCGGGGCCGCGCGGCGCTGGAGCGTCTGCGCAACGTGATCGGTCGGGTGGAGTCATCCTGGCGTCCGGCGACGGCGGAGGAGAGTTTCGAGATCGTCCGCAATCGCTTGTTCGAGCCGCTGGCGGGCGATGCGTACCGCTCGCGAAATCTGACCGCGCGCATGTTCTCGGAGCTCTACAGGGGGAAACTGCAGGATCAGTTCCCACCGGAGTGTCGGGAGAAGGACTACGAGGATCGGCTCCAGAAGGCGTATCCGATTCACCCGGAGCTGTTCGATCGTCTCTACGAGGACTGGTCGACGCTGCTCAACTTTCAGCGCACGCGCGGTGTGTTGCGTCTGATGGCGACGGTGATTCACAGTCTCTGGGAGAACGGCGACCCGATGCCGCTGATCCTGCCGTCGACGATTCCGATCGACGAGCAGCGGGTGCAGTCGGAGCTGACGCGCTATCTGTCGGACAACTGGACACCGATCATCGACAGCGATGTCGATGGTGCCAACTCGCTGCCGCTGAAGCTCGACAACGAAGTGCCGAATCTGGGCAAGTTGCACGCGGTACGGCGTGTGGCGCGGACGATGTATCTCGGTTCGGCGCCGACCTCGGACACGAGTCGGCGAGGGATCGAAGATCGACGGGTGAAGCTCGGTTGCGTGATACCTGGCGAAACACCGAAGGTGTTCGGCGATGCCATCCGGCGTCTCGCAGCGGACGCGACCTATCTGTACTCCGACGGTTCGCGCTACTGGTACTCGACGCAGCCGACCGTAACCAAGCTAGCCGATGACCGCGCAGCCCAGTACGAGCGCGATCCGGACGCGGTGCACGCCGAGTTGCTGGCCCGGTTGAAGCGCGCTCTGGGACTGAAGCCGAAGCAGGCGGAGCTCCGCGGCGACTTCTACGCGGTGTACCTGATGCCGCAGCACGGCGCTGATGTCCCCGACCAGCATGAGGCGCGGTTGGTGGTGCTCGATTCAGACTATCCCTACGCCAGGGGTGAGCAGAACCCAGCCGAGCTCGCGGCGCAGAAGATTCTGGACTCGCGGGGTAGCGGTCCGCGGATGAATAAGAACACGCTGGCCTTTCTCGCCGCTGACCAGACCCGCTTGCAGGATCTCAGGGACGCGATTCGTCGCTATCTGGCGTGGAGCTCGATCGTGGATGAGCAGGTCGAGTTGAACCTCGATCCGCAGCAGGCGAAGCAGGCTGCAACGCAGCTCGACACCGCGAACAGCACTGTCGACGCCCGTCTGCCCGAGACGTTCTGTCGAGTCCTGGCGCCGATGCAGTCGGGCCCGCGCGAGCCAGAGATACGCTGGCGAACCTGGCAAGTCAAGAGTGATCACCCGCTGGCCGTGCGCGTCAGCAAGAGGCTCTCCCCTGATGAGCATCTCGTCGTCAAGCTCGGCGCCACGATCGTGCGCAAAGCGTTGGATGACGCCCTCTGGGGGAACGACGATCACGTGTCGGTGCGTACGTTGGTCGACTACTACGCGCAGTACCTCTATCTCCCGCGTCTGCAGAAGCCGGAGGTGCTGATCGAGGCCTTGCGGGCAGGGGTGGGGAACCTGACCTGGGAGATCAACACCTTCGCATATGCCGAGTCGTACGACGAAACGGCCGACCGCTACGCGGGCCTACAAGCGGGAACGCACCTGACCTTGTCTGTCGACCATCCTGGGCTCATCGTCAAAGCGGACGTCGCGCGGCGGCAGTTCGATCAGGAGCGGGCGACAGAGGTGGACCAGTCGCCGCTCTCCCCTGCCGAGTGCAAGTCGCCGCCGGCCGTGTCGGAGCCTGCCGCTACAGCGCCGCGCCGTTATCACGGATCAGTGAAGCTCGACGCGGGCCGCGTCAAGCATGAGGCCAGTCAGATCGACGAGGCAGTGATTGCGTATCTCTCAGATGTGCCGGACGCGGATGTCACCGTGACCATCGAGATCGAGGCGTCGCTGCCTGAGGGCGCCAACGAGCAGCTTGTGCGAACAGTCACGGAGAACGGCCGCACGCTCAAGTTTGACAACGGTTCGGGCTTCGAGCAGGGCTACTCGTAGTTGCCTACTCTCCCAAGCTATGGGTGGCCGTGCTCGTGTCGCCGCTTGCCGAGCCCCCGCGTCAGTGCGGGGGCAGCGGCAAGTCCGAGGCAGATAGCTCGTGGTTAGTCGGCCTCGCCTAGTGCGGCGATGACACGTTCGGCAACGTCGGCGCTGATGTAGGCGCTCCACACGTCCTGGTAGTTGCGTAGATACCAGAGTGCGCCGGCATCTGGCGTCTCGTCGTTGTCGCCCATCCAGATTTCGGTTCCGATCTGTTCATCGGCGGAGTAGTCCCAGGCGCGCAGGAATTCGATCACATCGGGGGCGCGCTCGAGCAGGCTGGTGTTGACGGCGATCCGCACCTCGGAGGAGGGGTAGGCGCAGCCCTGGTGCGTGTTCCAGCATTCTTCGGTCCACTCAGGCTCTTCGAGTCGGTAGAGATCGAGTGTGGCGGTCGGCTTGGTCGGCCCCCAGATGTAGCCGAGCCAAGCGTCGCCGCGGGCGTAAGAGCCTTCCAGATCTGCGAAGAGCGCGGCGCCGCTACCGGGATCCAGCAAGTCGACCACGTCTGTGAGCTCGTATGCTTCGATTTTGTTCGCGTTGACGAGTTCGCATGCCCAACCGGCGATGCAGCCGACGAACCGCGCTTTGCCGCGCGAGTCAGCCGTGACGAACAGTTCCTGGTAATCGGGCATAGTCGAAGACGGAAACCAGACCGGGGTTGTCATCCTTGACGTACTGCGGAATGACCCAGCCTTCCCAGTTTTCGTCGAGGCTGTCGCCGAGCAGCTCAATCACCCCAGGCTCGAGCTCGTCGATCCAGGGTTGCTGGGACGGCCAGATTTCCAGAGTCACATGGGTGTCGTTGTTGGTCAGGCCGGCCCAGAGTGAGACGGTGTCACCAGCGATGAGATCGGTCGGGTAGCCAAATCCGTGCTCGACGATGAAGGAGACGACTCGGGTCTGCACTTCAGACGATAGCCAGTTGAGGTCGGAGAAGATGATGGTGTCTTTGGGACCCGTGTCCGCGACAGCGGCAGCCTGTTGCTGCTGCTGTTGAGCCTGCTGGGGCTGTTCCTGTTCAGCCTGCTCCTGTTGGGCTGGCTGCGCCGCTGCCTGCTGCTGGGCTTGTTGCTGAGCCTGCTCTTGCTGCTGGGCTGCCGCTTGTTCGGACTGCGCCACTGCCTGCTGTTGTTGCTGCTGCGTAGCAGCCGGCTGCGATTGTTCTTGCTGCTGCTCCTGCTGCTGAGCGACTGCAGTCTGTTGCTGCTGCTCGTCGTCCGACGAGCAGGCGGCGATCGCCACGATTGCAGCAGCCCCAACGAGCAACGCGCCTGCTCGTAAGGTTTTGGCTCGGAGTCCTCGATGTAGTCCAGTCAAACGCACACGGCACAACCTAATCTTTCCGATGCTGGGTAGCACCGTCTCCCCTACCGTAACAGATAGGCCCGTTGCTCTCGACTCGGCGCCTGCGTAATGGCGTGATCGTGATGGGCTGACCAGCTTGGCGCGCTGATTCAATCGTCTCGTTGCCGGTCGCGGTTGATGCGGTATCCAGCCCACAGCGTCATGAGTACGGCCAGAACCACGAACAGCGCCTTGGCCCCACCGAGAAACGCGCGCGGCGACAGCTCTGGATCGCTCAGCGCGAAGCCGACCAAGATCCAGCAGAGCGCTGCCACGAGGACTGTGGACAACGTGCGCAAGCGGCGCGCGGCGTGCCACCATTGGGGAGCGGAATCAGGTTTCGGATCGTCCATCTGACCCCCGCTTATCCACCGCTGACCGCGTCCTGCTGTTGCCGCGTCAGGGCCTGTGTGATGCGGTCCAGGATGATCGCGAGGAAGACGATGCCGACCCCCGCGATGAAGGAGTTGCCCGGCTCGATCCGACCGAGGCCCTGATAGACCTTGAGACCCAGTCCGCCCGCTCCAATCAGTGAGGCGAGCGCCACCATCGACAGCGCCATCAGGGTGGTTTGATTGACGCCCGCCATGATTGTGGGAATCGCCAGCGGGATCTTCACCTTGAGCAACATCTGTCTGCGGGTCGCGCCGAACGATTCCGCCGCCTCCAACGTCTCGGGCGGCAGCTGTCGGATGCCGAGATTGGTCAGCCGTACCGCCGGCGGGACAGCGAAGATCAGCGAGGCCAGCACGCCAGGCACATTGCCCAGCCCCAGGAACGCTACCACCGGCACGAGGTAAACGAAGCTCGGCATAGTCTGCATCGCGTCCAGCAGTGGTTGCAGGATGATATCGAGTCGATCGCTCTGCGACGCCCAGATGCCGAGCGGGACCGCTATCGAGATCGACAGCGTGACGGTCACTCCGATCAGCGCAACCGTCTCCATCGTCGCGGCCCATAGCCCGAACACGGCGAGCAGCATCAACGCGGCGACCGATCCGAGCGCCATTCGCCAGCTCACCAACAACAGACAGACGATCCCCACCATGGCAATGAACGCCGGCCAGGGGAACCAGAGCAGCATGTCCTCGAGGGCAATGAGGAACCAGATCATGACGTCTTTGATGCTTTGGAACAGCCAAGACGCGTTGGTCGTGAGCCAATCGACGCCGTCGTCGAGCGTATTGCCGACGTCGCGCCCGACATCGACGGGGATCTCTTCGCTGCCGAGCAGGTACGCCAAGAGGAATGCGAGCGTGATCCCTAGCACAGCTAGCGGCTTGGTCCACCAGCGATCCGGCGCCGGCAGTCCCGCCTCCGCAGACGTCGCCACTCGCCAGAACCAGAGCAGCGGTGAGAGGGGGAGGGTCCAGACTGAGCGGCTTCTGAGATTCATGTTTCACCTACCTCGGCAACGTCCGAGGCCATCACCCGTGCCAGCTGATCCAACGGGATCTGGCCAACGAGCACGCCGTCCTCATCCAATACTGGCAACGGATACTGCGAGCGCAGACCGGTGGGCACGAGATCATCGAGGACGGTATCGACCCAGACGGCGTTCGCGATGTACAGCGCGGCATCCTGCAACGGTCGGTCGTCGCGGCGCGCTTCCGCCAGCAGCGAACCCAGCTCCGCCGTTCCCAGATACCGCCCTTGGCCATCGACCACCCGGCAGTGCGTGTCGCCGGTTTGCTCAAGCTCCGCCGCTGCGGCTGAGATGAGCTGGCTGCCGCTGAGCGAGTTGGGCGGCTCCATCACAGAAGCCGCGGTCACCATCGCATGCAGCCGTACGTCCTGTGTGAATTCGCGCACAAAGGCGTTCGCCGGCTCCAGGACGACCTCGTTCGGCGTGCCTTGCTGCACGACCCGACCGTCGCGCATGATGGCGATGCGATCACCCACCCGCACCGCCTCGCTCAGGTCATGGGTGATGAAGATGATTGTCTTTTGTACCGTCTCCTGCAGAGTCATGAGCTCATCCTGCAGGTCGCGACGAATCACCGGGTCCAATGCGGAGAACGGTTCGTCCATGAGCAGCAGCGGCGTCTCCAGGGCCAGGCCCCGCGCGAGCCCGACCCGCTGCTTCATGCCGCCTGACAGTTGCCGCGGCATCGACTGTCCCCAATCCGATAACCCGACGAGCTCGAGCGCGGCGGCGGCCCGTTCGCGCCGTTCGCGTCGGCCCACGCCACCCACCTCCAAGGGCATGGCGACATTGTCCATCACAGTGCGGTGGGGCATCAGGCCGAAGTGCTGGAAGACCATTGCGATCTGGTGGCGACGCAATTCCCGCAGCGCCTCTTCGTCCATCGCCGTGACGTTCTGGCCGTCGATCCAGACCTCGCCCGCCGAGGGCTCTATCAGACGGTTGATGCAGCGCACCAACGTCGATTTGCCGCAGCCCGAGAGCCCCATGACCACGAACACTTGACCGCGCCCGACCTCTAGGTTGATATTCGAGAGGCCGACCACCGCCCCGGTCGATTCTTGAATCGCGTCCTTGCCGCCGCCCTCAAGGGCCAACTCGAGTCCGGCGCCGTCGTCGTTAAACACCTTGTAGAGGCCGCGAATCGACACCGCCGCGTCACTCATGCGCACCACATCCTGTACCGTCAGCCCCATCCGACCTTTGTTCGGCTGTGTCCAGTGCGCTCCAAGATAGGTTATGCACCCTACTGCTCCGAAACCGCGCCCGTGGATCGATCATCCCCGTCAGACATGGGGCGTCTACCGGCGTCGTCAGCTGCCCGGAGCTCGTCTGGTGTCGCTGGCGAGAGAACCGAACGCCACAGGCACGCCCGGTCCGCTGCCGATGTCGCTTATGGGAGTATGCGCACTTTAGGGAGCAGGGTGGTAGGGCATAGGGGATTCGAACCCCTGATCTCCGCCTTGAGAGGGCGGTGTCCTTGGCCGCTAGACGAATGCCCCACGCGTGAACAGCTTGCCGACCGCGGCGCGTGCCTCGGCCGCGCAGATTGGCTGGGGATGGAGGATTCGAACCCCCGCTAACTGATCCAGAGTCAGTCGTCCTACCACTAGACCAATCCCCAACGGCCTCAGAATATCATCCTAGTCGTCGGGTCGCGCAAGTCGCTCGGCCGCTGCATTCAACCGCTCCACCGTCAGGCGCTGACCGAGCGTTTCGAGCGTTTCAAAGAGCGGCGGCGCGACCCGCTTGCCGGTCACGCTGACGCGGATCGGCGTGAAGAGCGCGCCCGGCTTCTCGCCGCGCTGCTCGGCCAGCGCCCGCAGCGCTGACTCCAATGCAGTCGCTGTCCAGGCCGATCGGTCGAGCGCGCGCAGCGTCCTCAGCGATGCCTCGACCGACTCGAGTGCGGCCCACGGCTTGTGCCTGTAGGCGCGCCCCATCAGCTCGGCGTTGTCGTAGTCCAGCGGTCCCGCCGCGAAGAAGAAATCGGTGTAGTCGGCAAACTCGGGCAGGAGCTTGACGCGCTCCTGGATCGCGGGCGCGATCGGGAGCAGCGAAGCGAGCGCATCGTCATCGATGGCGCGTCCGACGCGCGCCTCGAGATGCGGGCGGCCACGCTGCAGGAAGTCGGCCGGGCTGAGGTCGCGAATGTAGCGCGCGTTCAGCTCGCGCAGGCGGTCGATATCGAACATCGCCGATGCGAGTCCGAGTCCGTCCAGGCTGAAGTGTTCCGTGATCTCGTCACGGGACATGATCGTGGTCGTCTCATCCTTCGACCAGCCCAGCAGCGCCAGGAAGTTGAGCAGCGCTTCGGGCAGAAAGCCCTCGGCGGCGTACTGGCGAATCGAGGTCGCGCCGTGCCGTTTGGAGAGTTTGCCCTTGTCCGGACCGCGGATGATCGGAATGTGTACCCAGACCGGCTCGTCCCAAACCAGGGCGGCGTAGGTCTGCACGTGGCGCGGCGCCGACGAGAGCCATTCCTCGCCACGGATCACGTGCGTGATGTCCATGTGGTGATCGTCGACGACAGACGCGAGGTGGTAGGTCGGGAATCCGTCCCGCTTGAGCAAGACATGATCGTCGAGCAATGCGTTCTGGAACGCGACTGGCCCGCGCAGGTAATCCTCCACGACTGTGCTGTTGGCGCTGGGCATCGCTAGGCGGATGACGTGAGGCTCGTCGTCAGCCACGGCCAGGCCGCGACAGCGGCCGTCGTAGCCGGGCGGCTGCTTGGCCTGCTGCTGCGACTTGCGCAAGGCGTCCAGCCGCTCCGACGTGCAATTGCAGCGGTAGGCCCTGCCGTCTGTGATGAGACGTTCCGCCGCCTCGATATAGAGCGGCAGTCGTTCTGACTGTCGGTAGGGAGCGAAGGGGCCGCCGATGTCTGGCCCTTCGTCCCAGTCGAGGCCGAGCCAGCGCAGGGCGTCGAGGATCAGCGCCTCAGCACCCGCGACGGCGCGGGACTGGTCCGTGTCTTCGATCCGCACAATGAATTGTCCGCCAAAGCGTCGGGCCAGGAGCCAGTCGAAGAGGGCGGTGCGGATATTGCCGACATGCGGCTCACCGGTGGGGGAGGGACCGTAACGCACGCGGACGCTCATCAGGGCCGTCTCCGTGGTGTTGCGAATCCAGGAATCAGCGAATTCGTTGGCTGCGGCGGCGGCCCCGTCGGGTGCGTCGGGCGGCCGCCTGTCGCTGCACGGTATCAGCCTGTCTGCTGGGCCGCATGGGCTGATCACCCAGCAACAGCGCTCCGGCGTGGAGACGACCGAGCAGGTGACGAATGTCGGGTGGAGGTTGCGCCTCGACTGTGATCGATGCGCCAGTGGCGGGATGCGCAAACGTCAATCTGCAGGCATGCAGCGCCTGGCGGTCAATCAGCTCGGAGGGGTGCCCGTAGATCGAGTCGCCAGTGATCGGATGACCGATCGCGGCCAGATGTACGCGGATCTGGTGCGTGCGACCGGTGATCAGCTGGCACTGGAGCAACGCCGCGTCGGCAAAGCGTTCGACGGTCTCGTATCCGGTCTGGGATGGGCGCGCCCGATCGAGAATCGCCATGCGCCGCGGGTCCGCGGGATCGCGGCCGATCGGGGCATCGATTGTGGCCGCCGGTGGGTCGGGCGCGCCGATGGTGATCGCCAGGTAGCGCTTGTCGATCGTCCGCGCCCGCAGCTGATCCTGCAGCGAGCGCAGTGCGGCCGCGTGCTTGGCGATCATCAGCAGGCCGGTTGTGTCACGATCGAGCCGGTGCACCAGTCCTGGCCTCGACGGGTCGGCCGCGGCATCGTCGCTGGCGATGCGCGCGACCTCTGGCCAGCGGTGCAGCACCGCCGCGATCAGCGTCGGTTGCGTCTCACCGGGCGCCGGGTGGACGGTCAGCCCGGCCGGTTTGTCGATCACGGCGAGATCATCGTCCTCGTGGACGACATCCAACTCAATGGGCGCCGCATCCTCCAGTGGGCTTGACTGGCGCGGATAGACCGTGATTAGCTCGCCGAAGCGCAGCTTGTACGACGGTCGTTCGAGCGAACGGTCGATCCGCACCAGGCCCTCGTCGATCAACTGGCGTGTCTGCGTACGCGAAGCGCCGTCGAGCCGACGTGCGAGGAATTGGTCGAGCCGTTCGCCGTCACGATCAGCCATGAGCTCCAGGGCTGGATGCTCTGGGGGCGTCATGCAGCGCGGTCCGCACGTGGATCGCGCTTGCGTTTGATCGTGTCGCTGAACAGGATGGCGATCACGATGGCGGCGACGCCGACGTTGATCGCCGCGTCAGCGACATTGAATGCGGGGAAGTGGATGAAGTCGATGAAATCAGTCACATGGCCCTGATAGACGCGGTCCAGCAGGTTGCCGATCGCGCCGCCCAGGATGAGCGCCAGACCGCTGCTGACGAGCCAGTGGTCGAGTGGTGGGAAGAAGTGGTAGATCGCGACCACGCCGATCGCGACCACCGCGGAGACGGCGAAGATCGTGTTCTGCCCCCCAAACACGCCGAAGGCCCCGCCGCTGTTCGCAACGTGCGAGAACGCGAAGAACTCCGCCAACCATTCGCGCTCACCGAGCGCGAGCGACTCCCGCAGAATTACCTTGGTGATCTGGTCGAATGTGATGATGGCCGCAGCCAGCAGCACGAAGCGCCGGTGCAACTTGCGCCGACTGTGTGGCACGCGCGCCGATTCCTGCTGTGGCTCGGCCACCAACGCGCTCGGGCCCTCCGTGTCCGGTCTCAGCTCAGCCATGGTCAGCCATGACTTGAGATTACACGCGCGCGCCCAGCTGTTCAGATAATCTGACACGTGTCCTCCCGTGCGGACGGAGCCCTGACAGACTGGAGAGCGATGACGTGAGTGAGATGCTGACCGGTGCGCCCTTTTCCGAGTTGCAGCAGCGTCGCAAGGCGACGGGGCACGATCGACTGCCACCCGGCCAGCGGCTCGTGCGCGAGTGGCCCGTCCTGACCTATGGCGGGACGCCCGCGATCGACCCAGCCGACTGGAATCTGCAGGTCTGGGGCCAGGTCGAGCAAGAGCGCATTCTCAGCTACGACGAGTTCACCGCCGTCGGCGTCTCGGAGAAGCTGAACGACATCCACTGCGTGACCCACTGGTCGCGCTACGACAACACCTGGCAAGGCGTGCTGTTCGCGGACCTATGCGCCCAGCTCGACGTGCAGCAGTCGGCGACGCACGTGATGTTCCACTGCTACGGCGGTTACACGACCAATGTGCCGTTGGCCGATATCCGCGCCGACGATCATGCGATGCTCGCCATCGCTCACGACGGTCGCACGCTCGACCCGATGCACGGCGGCCCGGTGCGTGTCGTGATTCCCTCGCTCTACTTCTGGAAATCGGCCAAGTGGGTCGGGGGGATTGAGTTTCTCAATCGCGACGCGCCCGGCTTCTGGGAGATGTACGGCTACCACATGCACGGCGATCCCTGGCTGGAAGAGCGCTACGGCTAACGAACGGTAGCGAACCGCAGCGTGCGGATCGGCTGGCTGCAGGCGTCTGCGACGGTCTCCTCGTTGACATGCGCAGATGTGGGCAGGTGTGGAACTGAACACCTGTGCACGCTCTGGTGTACGCTGCGGGCGATGAGGATGTGCCGGACTGCGGACGTGCTGATGCTGACGCGAACTCTGGGCCGCATGGCGATGCCCCAGGTCCTGCCTCGCTAGCGCTGGGCGCTGTGAGGGAGGACCGCGCGCTTGCACTATTCCGCTCGCCCCCCTCTAGCGAAAGCCCCGTCGACCATGACCTACGCCACTTCCCTCGCCTGCCGTGAATGTGGGCGCGAGTTTCCGCTTGATCCACTGCATGTCTGCGACTTCTGCTTCGGACCGCTCGAAGTCGCCTACGACCACGACGGCATCCAGTCGCGAATATCCCGCGAACGGATCGAGGCTGGCCCCCGCTCGATCTGGCGATACCAGGACCTGCTGCCCGTGGACGATGAGTTCATCGTCGACCTCAATGTCGGCTGGACGCCGCTGCTGCGCGCCGGTCGCCTCGCCGAGCGGCTCGGCATGCGCGAGCTCTACATCAAAAATGACACCTGCAACCCTTCCTGGTCGTTCAAGGACCGGGTCGTCGCCGTGGCCTCGTCGCGTGCGCGCCAAATGGGCTTCCAGACGCTCGCCTGCGCCTCGACCGGCAATTTGGCGAACTCGGTTTCGGCGCATGCGGCACGCGCCGGCATGGACGCGATCGTTTTCATCCCCCACGATCTCGAAGCGGGCAAAGTGCTCGGCTCTGCGGTTTATAACCCAACGATCGTCTCCGTCAACGGTTCCTATGATGACGTCAACCGACTCTGCTCGGAGCTGGCTGACAACCGCCAATGGGCCTTCGTCAACATCAATGTGCGGCCGTACTACGCCGAGGGCTCGCGCACGCTTGCCTATGAGGTGGTCGAGCAGCTCGGCTGGCGCGCACCGAGGCAAGTCGTCGCGCCGATGGCCTCAGGTTCGCTGTTCACCAAGATTCACAAGGGCTTTCAGGAATTTCAGCGCTATGGTCTGATCGACGAGACACCGATCCGCATGGTCGGTGCACAAGCTGAAGGCTGCGCGCCGATTACCAACGCCTGGCGCAAGGACACCACCAATATCCGACCGGTCAAACCAAACACGATCGCCAAATCGCTGGCCATCGGCAACCCCGCCGATGGTTACTACGCGCTCAAGACGATGAAGCGCACCGACGGCGGCGCGACCGCCGTCTCCGACGCCGAAGTCGTCGAGGGCATCCAGATGCTGGCTGAGTGCGAGGGCGTTTTCGCTGAGACCGCCGGCGGCGTCACTGTGGCGGGTTTACGCCAGGCGCTGACCAACGAACTGATCGATCCAGACGAGACCACAGTTGTATTCATCACTGGCGGCGGCCTCAAAACGGCCGACGCAATCGTCGAACACGTTACCCAGCCGATCCCAGTCGAGGGCACGCTGCAATCGTTCGAGGACGCCTTCGCTGAGGCACCGCAAGCCGTGGGAGTGGGGGCTTAGCTATGGCGACGCGACGAATCCGCTTCACGTTTGAGGGCGATGCCGTCAAGGAGCCGGTGATCTATCTGCTGGGGCGCGAGTTCGATGTGGTGACCAACATTCGCATGGCCGATGTTGAGCACGACTTCGGCTGGGTCGTGCTCGAGCTCGACGGCGCCCACGACGAGATCGACCGCGCGCTCGGCTGGGTTGCGGCCCAAGGCGTCCGCATCGATCCCGTCGTCGGGGATGTGGTCGAGAGCTAGTCCGGCCAGTCAAGCATCGGTGCGGGTGGCCCGGACAGCAAGGTGCTGGGGAGCCGGGTCGAGTGAGAGCGCCGCCTCAAACAGCTTGGCGATCAACCAGCCAGCTGTGGCTGGCGACCACTCGGGCATGGACGCCGTTACCTGATAGGCCGACACTTCGGTCTCGCCAAACCAGCGCAGCGCGTCGTCGACGC
This sequence comes from Dehalococcoidia bacterium, assembly GCA_963422755.2. Classification (GTDB taxonomy): domain Bacteria; phylum Chloroflexota; class Dehalococcoidia; order Bin125; family Bin125; genus Bin125. The sequence goes on along the minus strand of OY730488.1, from coordinate 384,981 downwards.
ATTGGACCAACGGCGGAATCGCGATCACCGAATCGGTCGGCGGGTCTATCTGCATGGGGTACGGCGACGGTACCCAGCGCCCCTGCGGCTAGTCGATCGCTGCGTCCTCCGCCGTGGTCTCTGCTGCGGACGATGTGCGCTGCTGGGCTGGTCGCTCCGGGTCCGATGCATCGAGCCGCTCGGTAATGCCCGCCTCCAGTCCAACCTGCGCAAAGCCGATCCGTGAATCATCAGCGCCGTAGGTCAGTTCCGCCTCGTTCATCGACCAGAGCGGCGGATTGAGTTGGGGCGTAGGCGAGGAACCGAGGCTCGACCAACGCATCAGCTCGGAGCGCGCGAGAAAGATGCTGTACAGGTCTTCCGTAGCGCTCTCGTCGAGCAGGTTGGCATTCGGCGAGAAGCGGCCATACGCCGAAGCGATCAGTGTTGTCATGTGTTCCTGCGCTTATCAGGCCAATGGCTTAGCCCTCCGAGCGCGTGACCCTGACCGAGAGGTTGCGCATGTCCGGGTTGTGACTGAGTGTGGCGTCGAACAGCTTCGCAATGATCCACCCGATCGCGCTCGGCGTCCATTCGGGCAGCGAAACCGCTATCGCTTGGCTCGGCTCCCCGCGCCCCCATTCGATCGATCTCATGTCAGGTCCAGCGGCGTACTCTGGCGGGGCGGTCGTGAGCGGTCCAATCTCGAACCATCTCCCGTGTGCGCGCCTGAGGTTGGCGGCAATGTCCGCCGCCATATTTGCATTCCATACGTCGGCCGCCACCGTCACCTGCGCGCGCGCGCGCGGCCGCGTCGTGGTGGTGTTGAACCAGTACGGTACAGAGACGAACGGGAAGGCATGTGGCATAGTTGTGCGGGAAACACCAATACCCGTCACCTGGAACGCTGACACTTCGATCTCACCGAACCAGCGCAGGGAGTCGTCTACACACTGGAGCATCGGCGGAATGGCGACAGATGGGTCGGTGTGAGGAGGGCGATCAGGCTCAGGATATGGTGCCCAACCTGCGTTCGCCAGCTCAAACTCATCAAGCTCAGCGACCTCTGCTTCGGTCAATACGGGTTCATAAGAGGTATGCGCGGGGTTTGATGGATCAAGCTCGGAAGCGCCGATATCCGTATCGAGTCCGACCTGCACAAAGCCGATCTGCGACCCATCAGTGTCGAACGTCAGTTCCCCTTCCTCTATTCGCCACAGCACAGGTCCCGGGTTACTGAAGCTAGTTGTCCAACCCATCAGCTCCGAGCGATCCATAAAAATACCCCAGAGCTCCCCTTCCGCATATGGCCCCACGCGGTCGGCGTACGGGAACATTCCCCCAAATACTTCAACGATTAACGTGGGCATAGTCAGAGCCTCCGTCAAGCAGGTTGAGCATGTTGTCGCGACGCTCAGCATGGCTCTACGTCATTGCACGCCCTACAGCTGACACGAGCTTTAGTAATTACGCGGCCTGCACTCGATGTTTATAGGGATGCTGTAAAACTTGTCAGGCGGATCACGCTGTCCCACGAGGTCGACATCGACAATGCTGCGGTAGCCGGTTGGCACCTCCGAGTAGCATATCGCCCGCGCAGTTACCCTATTGTTCGCCAGATTCTTCGCTCGAATCCGATGTTCGCTCTTCGCGATTGTTCTCCACCAACACTGCCAGTGCCCACAGTAGTGGGCTTGAATCCAAACCTCAACATCAGCGCGCTCGGGGCATTCGCCACCGATATAGTGAGAGTGATCGTTCCACCAGCCGTGCGCGGACACATGGATTTCAGATTTAGATTTTTGTATCCAGTCGCCATCGGTTTGATAGAGGCACTTTCCTGAACCAGCTGTCCCGAACGCGCCAGTTGCGCCGAGATCGACCTCAAACTCCCTCCCATCGGCATCATCCGTTGCCGCGCCAGTTCCGTCTTCGGGGTACGGCGCCCAAGAACCTTGGCTGAGATCTTCTTCAGGCGGTGCCTCTGCACGCGTCCGTTCCGCGGGCAGCGCCCAGAGCGCCAGCGCGATGCCGAGCGTCACTACCCATACCAGCGAGTGTCTCGACATGCTCTCCCCCCATCTGTTCCCTGCGGCTCGCTCCCTGTAGCCCTGCAGGAGCGTCCCTCCTGCCAGACGATACGCCGCTCGCGGATCCACCGTAATAACTCTGTGGCCGTCCCGCCTGCGGTCGTGCGATACTGCTTGCGAGCAGATCAGCGCCGCAGCGAGAGGATGACGAACATGCCCGAGCCATTCACGATCGCCGTGCCGGACACCGAGATTCGCGACCTCAAGCGTCGCCTGGCGCAGACGCGCTGGCCGTCGGAGGTGGCTGACTCCGGCTGGCAGTACGGCTCCAACCTGTCCTACATGCAGGAGCTCTGCGAGTACTGGCAGACCGCGTATGACTGGCGCGTGCAGGAGACCTATCTCAACCGCATGCCCCAGTTCACGACCCAAGTCTCGGCCGACGGCGTCGAGGACTATACCGTCCATTATGTGCAGCAGGAGGGCGTCGGGCCGAATCCGCTGCCGCTTGTGTTCACCCATGGCTGGCCGGGCACGTTCTACGAGGTGACCAAGATTCTCGGTCCGCTGACGGATCCGGCCGCGCACGGTGGCGACCCGGCCGACGCGTTCAGCGTCGTCGCACCGTCGATCCCGGGCTATGGCTTCTCCCAGATTCCGACCAGCGGCGGCTTCGGACAGAAGCGCACGGCGCTGCTCTGGGGCGCGTTGATGGAGCAGCTCGGCTACGAGCGCTACGGCGCGCAGGGCGGAGACTGGGGCGCGATCGTCACGGCGCAGGTCGCCTATCAGCATCCTGACCAGTGCGTCGGCGCGCAGATCAACATGCCACTCGGTCGTCCGCCGCAGGATAAACCGCAGGAGGAGTGGACTGAGGAAGAGAAGACCGTCGCCGCCCAGGCGGCGCACTGGCAAGCGCAAGAGACCGGCTACCAGGCGATTCAGGGCACCAAGCCGCAGACGCTGTCCTATGGCCTGACCGACTCGCCCGCAGGCCTCGCCGCCTGGATCACTGAGAAATGGCGCTCCTGGTCCGACTGCGACGGCGAGATTGAACGGCGCTTTAGTAAAGATGAGATACTGACCAATATCTCAATCTATTGGTACGGCCAAACGATCAACTCGTCCACCCGTTACTACTACGAGATGCGCCAGAACCAGGTCGAAAACTTCCTGCCGGGGCGTTTGGAGACGCCGACGGGATTCTCGATCTTCCCGAAGGAGATCATTACTGCGCCGCGCAGCTGGTGCGAGAACGCGTACAACATCCAGCAGTGGTCGGTGCACGATCGGGGTGGCCACTTCGCCGCGCTGGAGGAACCGGAGCTGCTCGTCCAGGACATCCGCGACTTCTTCCGCCCGCTGCGCTAGGTTCCCACCCTTGCCCATGGGGCAGACGCCGAAGGCAGCGCGCATGACGCCGCGGATCGAGCCATTTGCGATCGCCGTTGCGGAAGCGGAACTGTCTGAGCTTCGTCGTCGGCTGGCCGACACACGCTGGCTGACGGAAGTTCCTGGTAGCGAGTGGGGTTATGGCGTCGCTCTGGAGTTTGCGCAGGAGCTCGCCGCGTACTGGGCAGACGGCTTCGACTGGCGCGCGATCGAGTCACGACTCAACGAATTCCCTCAGTTCCGCACCACGCTGACAGCCTGGAACGGCGAGTCGCTGGGTATTCATTTCATCTATCGCCGCAGCTCGCGACCGCATGCGCGTCCACTGATGATCCAGCACGGTTGGCCGTCGTCGGTCTACGACTTTCACAAGATTATTGACGCGCTGGCCGAGCCGTCCGACCGCAACGCGCCCGCGTTCCACGTCGTCGCGCCGTCGCTGCCGGGTTACGGCTGGTCGGACATTCCATTGCGCACCGGTCTGGGGCCAGCCGCCATCGCCGACATCTGGGTCGAGCTGATGTCACGGCTGGGCTACGACGAGTTTCTCTATCACGGCGGCGATTGGGGTGCGGCCATAGGCGGACAGCTGGCGCTGCGCCACCCCGAGCGGATTCCGCGCATTCATCTCACCGCCGCCGCGCTTGCGCCGTCGGGCGGCGGCGCCCGACCGCAAACTGATGAGGAACGCCGATTCTTTGTCGAGGTGCAAGAACCGTACGTACGCAACGACGCCACCCACCGCGCCATCCACGCCACCAAGTTCCAGACACTGGCCTATGCACTCGAGGATTCGCCGGTTGGGCTGCTGGCCTGGATCGTCGATATGTGGTGGCGACTGTCCGACATCGAAGGTCGCGACGGCGGTCTGTACAGCCGTTTCAGCAAGGACGAACTACTAGCGACCGTCACGATCTACTGGTTCACGCGCACGCAGTCGTCGGCGATGCGCATCTATCACGAGGCGATGCGGCCAGCGAGTGCGGTTGAGGCGGAAGTCGGCGGTCGGGTGCGGCTGGCCGAGGGCGAACGCGCGTCGGTTCCAGCTGGATTCGTCAAGCTGCGACGCGGCACGCCGCTGCCGCCGCGCACCTGGGTCGAGCGCTGCTTCAAGGTCGTCCGCTGGACCGAGTTTCCGGAGGGTGGCCACTTCCCCGCGATGGAGGTTCCCGAGTTGCTGCTGGAGGATCTGCGAACGTTCTTCAACGCGCAGCTCTAATCGCAGTCTCAGACACGGCGCTGTCTGGTCGTGCGCTTGTCCTGCTAGCGGCGAGGCGATGCCCGCATCTACACCGATGCTGGGTAGGGCTGAGCGGGACAGGATTGCAGAGTCCACCGATACGCTGAACGCATGCGATCTCGGCACTGGCCAGACCCGGCGTGGTGGATGTGGCGGCGGCTGACGTCGGTCAAGTGGGCGATCGGGTTGATCCTCGCCGCTGCTCTGTTCTCCGCGGTTGGGGTGGTGGTCCCGCAAGTCCCGCCGCAGCTCGCTGACATCCCTGAGCAGGTCGAGGCGCACATCGACGCGCAGCGCCCAACCTGGGGCTGGTTCACTGACGTTCTCGCGGATTTCCCCTGGTTCTACGAGACCCACGGCGGGATCTTCAATCTCTACAAGCAGCCCTACTGGTACGCGGTCGTGGCGCTCGTGGCGTTGGCGATCTCAGTCTGCACGGTCAGCCGCGCACCGCCGATCTGGCGCACCGTGCGCCGACCGCCCAAGCGCGTCAACGCCGCCTATTTCGACCGTGCCCGCCACCGTGCCTCGACGGACCACTCAGAGACTGTCGACGCTGCCGGCAAACGGATCGGCGCGCGCCTGCACGCGGCTCACTACCGGGTAGAACCGGTCGAACTGGGCGGTGCAGATACGGACAGCCTGATGCTGTTCGCGGATCGGTACCAGTGGGCGCAGCTGGCGACGTTCGTCACGCATCTGGCGCTGCTGCTGCTACTGGGCGCGACGCTGGTGACCAAGTTCGCCGGCGAAGAGTATCAATTCTGGGTCGCCGAAGGCGAATCGCACATCCTGTTTCCGCCCGGCGACGACCGTGCGCAGGTCCAGATCATCGTCGAAGATGCGGTGGCGCGGTTTGCCGACGACGGTCAGGCGCTCGATTTTCGCAGCCTCGTCCGCGTCGCGCAGGGCGGTGAGGAGGTCAAGCGCGGCGAAGTGACCGTCAACGGACCGGTCCACGCCGCGGGCTATCGCGTACACCAGGCGGCCTACTGGGAGCACGGCGCTGAGTTGCGCATCTTCGACCATGCCTCCGGTCAGCTGCTCTACGCCGAAACCCACTTCCTCGATCAACAGATCGTTGGCCCGCGGATTCGGATCGAACGTGGCGGCGCGGTCGTTTCTGAAGAAGTGATCGCCTTGCAGCATCGCGTCGCCGACGAAGTGATTGCGGCCGATGGTGAGGCGGCGAATGTGCGCGTCTCGGGTTACACCGTCATCCCCCTCGGCGAGGCTCGCTCGCTCGCGATCACGATGGTTCCCGACGCAGACGGGTTCCAATTCTGGTATCGCCTGCTCCCGACCCCTGAGCGTCCAGGAGGGCTGAGCTTCACGGAACTCGGCGTCGGCCAGCCGCTGCCGCTGGCACCGCGCGTGACGCTCGAACGTGGCGACGAGGCACTGTTCGAGGGCGTGGTCGCGCTTGACCTGTCAGAGGGCGCCGCGCGCCTCGCGACGCTTCCGCTCGACCAGGGCGAACTGCTGGGCATCGGCTTCAGCGATGCTGCTCGGGGCGATGACTTCTTCTACTTTTCGACCGCGCGTGAAGCCGACCGCGGTCTGCTGCGCCCCGGGCAGCGCGTACAGTTGAGCAACGGCCTCGCGCTCACATATCACGGCGCGGAGGAAGATCGCTCGCTGCAGGGATCGCTCGCGCTCGACGAGACCCGCACGGTCGGAGCGATCGATCTGACCTGGCTGGGCGCGGAATCGGTCTTCTACCAGCTCGCATCCGATCTACCAGGCGCAGACGGCGAGGCGCTGATCTCGCTGGAACGCTTCGGTCAGGCGCGGACAGCCGAGCGGTTCGACGCGTTGGGCGGCGAAAGCGTCCAGCTGGCCGTCGGCGCGACCAACCAGTCGTCGGTCGGCGGACAGGCCGGACGTCCGTCACGGCTCGTCCTAGGACTCGGTGGCCAAGTGGGACGCATCGAGCTGGATGAAGGCCAGGAGATCGTGCAAAGCGGGTTGCGCTACCAGTACGCGGGCCCACGCGAGTTCACCGGCCTCAACGTCCGACGCGACCCAGGCGCCGTTGCGTTTTGGTTGGGGATCGGTTTGGGTATTGCCGGCATGACCATGACCTTTTTCACCCCGCGCCGCCGCGTCTGGGCGCGAATCACTGCCGACCGCGTCCAACTCGCCGGCCAGGCCGGACATGGCATCGACCTGACCACGGAGCTCCAGCAGCTGCTGACCGACGCACCGGCGAAGCGGCCGCGGAGAGGCGCGCGACGCTCACGATTCAGCGACGACTACGCTCACAGAACAAACGAGAGGCGAGGCGATGGCTGATTGGATCGGGCTGGTTGGGATCATCGACCTCAACATCGATCCCGTGCTGATCGACGCGGGCGGGTTTGAGCTGACCTGGCACGGGCTGTTCACCGCCGTGGGCATCGCGCTTGGCGTCTGGCTCTCCCTACGGCTCGCGCGGCGAGCCCGCATCGCCGAGGACGACGCCATGTCGATCGCGGTCGTCTCCGTCCTCTCCGGCATCGTCGGCGCGCGCTTGCTCTGGGTGCTGGAGCACACGGACCAGATCGGCTCAGTGGGCGATATCTTCGCGCTCACCGACGGTGGCATCTCGATCTACGGCGCGATGATCGGCGGCGTGCTGGGTGGCTTCGTCTATGTGACGCTGTTCAAACCCGACTTTCCCAAATGGGTCGCGCTCGACGTCGCTGCGCCGGGCATGATCCTTGGCCAGGCCGTCGGACGCCTGGGCGACTTCGTCAACGGCGAGCATTTCGCCAACGCCTCCGACCTGCCCTGGGCCTTTCGCTATACGCATCCCGCGACCGACGGACCGTGGTCTGCGCCTGGCGTCGACAGCTGGTACCGGGGCGCGCGCGGGTTCGAGGGCGAGGCACCGGTCGCGGTGCACCCTGTCGCCGGCGGCTACGAGCCGATCCTGGACTTTATGATCCTGGGCGGACTCTTCCTGTTGCGCCGAATAGGCGTCGGCGCGGGCTGGGGGTTTACCTATTACGTGTTCGTCTACGCCGTGGTGCGAGGCTCGCTATCGCTGCTGCGCACCGACGAAGCTGCCATCGCTGGCGCGCTGAGCGTCCCACAGCTCCTCGCCATCCTGACCGCTGCGGGGGCGGTCTGGATGGCGCTGCACCTGCGTCGACACCGCCAAGCTCCGGTCCCCACGGGGGGCACGCTGGAGCGGCACACCCACCGCGGCAGCCGCCGCGGTGGCGTTGGTCGTGGCTGATTCGATGTCATCGTTGGCACTTGTGCTCTGGATCAAGCCCGATTGCAGCGCCTGCGTCCGCGCCGAGGAGCTGATGGCCTCGCTGTCAGCTGCGATGCGATTCGACTGGTCCACACAGACAGGCCAACACCAGGATGCGGTACCGGTTGTGGCCGCCGCTGATGGTCGGGTGCTCGCCTACGCGCCGATCGATCCAGGCGCACTCGTCGACGCGATCCGCGCGCTCACGGCGCCAGATTAATCGCGTGCAGGCCGCATTCTTTCTGGGTCGCTGCTTCCCACCACCAGCGGCCCGCGCGCTCGTGCTCACCGGGATGCGTGGCGCGTGTGCAGGGTGCGCAACCGATTGACTTGAAGCCGCGATCGTGCAGCGAGTTGTACGGCACGTCGTAGGCCATGATGTGCTGCCAGACCTGCGCGGCGGTCCAGTTGACGAGCGGATTGAACTTGACCAGCGGATGCGACGCGTGCCCGAAGCCGGGATCGAGCTGGACGACAGGGAGATCGGCGCGGGTTCCGGGCGACTGGTCCTGGCGTTGGCCGGTGATGTAGGCGTCGACATCGGCCAACGCGCGGCTGAGCGGTTCGACTTTGCGGATCGCGCAGCATTCCTGGTGGCCGTCGCTGCGGAAGCTGAACAACCCCTTCTCCCGCACCAGTGCCTCGACGCTCGCAGCTTGCGGCGAGAACGCCTCGATCGTGACGTGGTAGTGGTCGCGAACCCGTTCAATGAACTCGAGCGTTTCCGGATGCAGCCGACCGGTGTCGAGCGTGAACACGCGGAAGCCACGCGTCAACCGCTGCGCCTCCCGCGCCGCGAGATCGATGAGCGCGACATCCTCCGCTCCACTGAACGAGATCGTGAGGCGCTCAAACGTGGAGAGCGCCGCGGCGATGATGTCGGCTGGGTGCGACGAGGCCAACCGCGCCGCGGTCTGCTCGATCTCTGTCGCGTTGAATGCATTGGCGGGGCTGGACATTGGCGAGGTCATTAGGCGAGCTCCAGGCTAGAGGAGGGAAATGTTACTATTCCAGTCAAGATTACCCGCCAAGTCGCCCAGCCAAACACATTGCGTCCGGCGGGAGGGATGTCGTCCCGATGATGAAGCTGTCATCCACCAGCGATTACGGCATTCGTGCGCTGGTCGATCTGGCGCAGCACCACTCCGGTGCGCCGATCCCGTCGGCCGAGATCGCCGAGCGACAGGGGATTCCGTCTTCGCTGGCGGGACAGGTGTTGGGGCGGCTGCGCGCCGCCGGGTTTATCTCGTCTGCGCGCGGCGCGCAGGGCGGACACCAGCTCGCGATGACCGCCGACCTCATCCGCCTCGACCGTGTGGTCGAGGCGCTGGAAGGTCCGCTCACGCTCGCGGCCTGCCTGGAGCGTACGCCTGGCAACAGCGCCGGGATCGGCGGTCGCGCCACCGAGCGCTGTACCGGGGCGGCCGCGCAGGTCCGCCTGTGGGACGATGTGCGCGCCGCCATCCTCGACGTACTGGCCAACCGCACGATCGCTGACCTGGCCGCTGAATCAGCCCAACTCGACGCCATCAGCGGTGGCCGCTACCAGATCTGAGCCAGATCCCCGCACGATTCGACGAAACGAACACGAACTTGAGCCTGATTCGACCGACGGTGGCAGACTCCGTGCTTGATCTGATCGGAGCCACTCCGATGGTCGTGCTGCACCGCGTCGCGCCCGACGACGGCGCCGAAATCGTCGTCAAGATGGAGTCGCTGAATCCAGGCGGATCCGTCAAAGACCGGATCGCGCGGGCGATGATTGAGGATGCCGAGTGTCGTGGCGTGCTGCGGTCTGGCGACATCATTGTCGAGCCAACTTCCGGCAACACCGGCGTAGGGCTGGCGTTGGTGGCTGCGGTCAAGGGCTATCGGTTGATCCTGACGATGCCCGAGGACATGTCGCACGAGCGCCGTCGGTTGCTCGAACGGTTCGGCGCCGAGGTCGTGCTGACGCCGGCGATCGAGGGTATGACCGGCGCCGTCTTTGCGGCCGAGGAACTCGCTCGCGAGGACGGCTACTTCATGCCGCAGCAGTTTCAGAACCCGGCCAACCCCGACGCCCACCGGCGCACCACCGCGCAGGAGATCTGGGCCGCGCTCGCCGGTCGCGAGACCGCCGATGGGGCGCGTCTGCACGCCTTCGTGACCGGCGTGGGCACCGGTGGCACGCTCACCGGCGTCGGTGAGGTGTTGCGCGATCGCCAGCCTGGCCTACAGATCACCGCGGTGGAGCCCGAGCGCTCGCCGGTCCTGCAGGGCGGACGCTTCTCGGTCCACGCGATCCAGGGTATTGGGGCGTCGTTCGTGCCCGGCGTGCTCAACCGTGAGGTCTATGACGACGTGCTCGGCGTCTCCGACCGCGAGGCCGAACAGATGATGCTGCGGCTCACACGGGAAGAGGGGATGTTGTGTGGAATTTCCTCCGGAGCCAACGTGCACGCAGCCTGCATCGTGGCCCGACGGCTGGGGCGAGGACGCCGTGTCGTCACCACGATCTGTGATACCGGCGAGCGCTATCTGTCGATGCCGCTCGCGGACAGCTAGGACGAATCAGAGACGGAAGAGAGAGGACCGACCATGAGCGTGAAGGTCTATATCCCCACCCCGTACCGCAAGATTACGGGCAATCGCACGTTCGTCGACGCCGAGGGCATTGACGTCACCGGTGTCTTGCGCGACCTCGACCAGCGCTTCCCCGGCTTCGGCGAGCTGGTCTTCGACCAGGAACAGGAGCTGTTCGAACACGTCAACGTCTACGTCAACAACCACGAGATCACCTCGCTGCAAGGCGCAGCGACACGCGTCGCCGACGGCGACGAGCTGGCGGTGATCCCCGCTATTGCCGGAGGCGCCGGTTCGGCCATGACGCCAGAGATGGTCGAGCGCTACTCGCGCCACCTGATCATGGACCAGGTCGGTCCGCTCGGTCAGCGCAAGCTGATTGACGGCAAGGTGCTGGCCGTCGGCGCGGGCGGTCTCGGCTCGCCGGTGTTGGTCTACCTTGCCGCCGCAGGCGTTGGCACGATCGGCATCGCCGACTTCGACGTCGTCGACCGCTCCAACCTGCAACGCCAGATCATCCACGGCACCTCCGACATCGGGCGGATGAAGGTCGAGTCAGCCCAAGATCGGATTCTGAACATGAATCCGAACATCAACGTGATCACGCATACGTCGCCGCTGACCTCAGACAACGCGATGGAGATCATCCCCGAGTATGACGTGATCATCAACGGGGCCGACAACTTCGCCACCCGCTACCTGGTCAACGACGCCGCCTTCCTGGCCGAGAAGATTCTGGTCGACGGCTCGATCTTCCTCTTCGAGGGCCAGGTGACGACGTTCTTCCCCGGCGAGGGCTGTTATCGCTGCCTATACCCGTCGCCGCCGCCGCCAGGCATGGTGCCGTCCTGCTCGGAGGCCGGCGTACTCGGTGTGCTGCCCGGTACGGTCGGCGCGATCCAGGCGACAGAGGCGATCAAGGTCCTGCTGGAAGAGGGCGATCCGCTGAAGAACCGCCTGCTGCTCTACGACGCGCTGGCGATGGACTTTCGCACCGTCAAGATCCGCCGCGACCCAGCCTGCCCGCTGTGCGGCGACGCGCCCTCGGTGACTGAGCTGATTGACTATGAGGAGTTCTGCGGTTCGCCCTTCCACGAAGGCCCCGTTGCCGCCGCGGGCGACTAGCAGCCGCGTCCATCGAGCGAGAGGATCACTGTATGGCCGTTGAAGTCCGAGTTCCCTCGATGCTGCAGAAGTTCACCGACGGCGAAAAGAAGGTGCAGCTCGACTCCGCCAACGTCGGCGAGCTGTTGCACACGCTGGAGACCGCCTATCCGGGCATCGGCCACCAGCTCCTGGAAGACGGTCAACTGCGTCGCTTCGTCAACATCTATCTCAATGATGAGGACATCCGCTTCCTGGATGGTATGGCGACTGCGCTGAGCGACGGTGATGTGCTCGCGATCTTGCCGGCCCTGGCCGGAGGACGCCGCTGATGGTCACAGCCCCGACGCCAAACGCACCGACCCGCCACCAGTCGCTGCTGGACAGTATCGGCGACACCCCGCTCGTCCGCTTGCAGCGGATGTCGCCCAATTCCGATGTCACGATCTGGGTGAAGCTCGAAGGGCAGAATCCGACCGGCTCGGTCAAGGACCGAATCGCCAAGGCGATGATCGATGCGGCGCACGCCGACGGTTCACTCCAGCCAGGCCAGACGATTCTCGAACCGACCTCCGGCAACACGGGACTGGCCATCGCGCTGATCGGCCGACTCACCGGCCACCCCGTGCGCTGTGTGATGCCCGAGTCCGTCTCGGTCGAGCGCCGTGATCTGCTCGCCTTCTTCGGCGCGGAGGTCGTGCTCTCGCCCGGCGAGACCGGCTCCAACGGCGCGGTTCGCATGGCCAAGCAGATGTACGAGGCCGATCCCTCCGTCTTTATGCCGATGCAGTACGAGAATCCCGCCAATCCCGGTGCGCACTATGAAACGACCGGCCCTGAAATCTACCGTGACTGCCCGGAGATCACACACTTCGTCGCGGGGCTTGGCACCGGTGGCACGCTGACCGGTGTCGGCCGCTACCTCAAGGAGCAGAATCCACAGATCAGGATCGTGGCCGCCGCACCGCACCCTGGCGACCTCGTGCAAGGGCTGCGCTCGCTCGAGGAGGGCTACATCCCGCCAGTGCTGGACGAGTCGGTGCTAGACGGCCGGATCATGGTCGACTCACGGACGTCGTTCGCCGTCGTCAAGCGCTTGCTGGAGGAGGAGGGCATCTTCGCCGGCATCTCTTGCGGCGCGGCGATCCGCGCGGCCCAGCGCGCCGCCGAGCGGCTGCAAGCGGGCCACATCGTGGTCCTCCTTGCTGACGCGGGTTGGAAGTACATCTCGACCGGGCTCTGGAACCGCGAGTACGAGGACATCGCCGGCGATGAGGAGATTGAAGGCAAAATCTGGTGGTGACCCTGCTCACCGCCCATAAGGAGTTTGACATGACTGACTACGCACACCCCGAGAAGCTCGTCTCGACCGATTGGGTCGCTGACAATCTCGAGAATCCGAATGTCGTGCTGATCGAGGTCGACGTCGATACCTCGGCCTACGACGAAGGGCACCCGCCCGGCGCGGTCGCTTGGAACTGGACATCGCAGTTGCAGGACCAAGTCTCGCGTGACGTAGCATCGCGTGATGTCGTGACCGACCTGTTGCGCAGCGCCGGTGCGAACGATGATTCACAGATCATCCTGTTCGGCGATAACAACAACTGGTTCGCCGCCTACGCGCTTTGGATGCTGGAGCTCTACAGCGTGACCAACACAGCGCTGATGGATGGCGGCCGCGTCAAGTGGGAGGCCGAAGGTCGGGCGCTGACGACCGACGCGCCCTCGCCCGCCGCAGGCGGCATCACCGTCGCCGAGCGCGACGAGACGCTGCGCGCCAAGCTGCCCGACGTGCTCGCCCACGTCGAGGCCGGCGGCGAGCTCGTCGACGTGCGCTCGCCCGACGAGTTCAACGGTGTGATCATGGCGCCGCCCGGCCTGTCCGAGACCGCGCAGCGCAAGGGACATGTACCTGGCGCGTCGAACATTCCCTGGGTCACCGCGGTGGCCGAGAACGGCGCCTTCAAGTCGGCCGATGAGCTGCGCGAGATCTATCAGTCGCGCGGGATCACTGGCGACCAGCCGGTGATCGCCTACTGCCGCATCGGCGAGCGTTCCTCGCACAGCTGGTTCGCTCTGCGCTATCTGCTGGGCATCGACGGCGTCTCCAACTACGACGGTTCCTGGACCGAGTACGGGTCCGTCGTCGGCGTGCCGATTGACAATCCCAGCGCCTGATATGAGACACGCGCTGGCCTGGAAGCGAACGGTCGCCCGGGCGCTGAGCTCGGGCGACACCGCCACGTTGCCAGTCCACTTTCAGGCATCCGTCTTGATCCGTTACATCGATGCCGGCGCCAAGATCTTGCGCAGCGATACCGTCGGTCGCCTGATGCAGCCGGGCAAAGCGGCTCTCGACTTCGGGATCGTCGCTGATGACACGGTGATCCACCTGCGCTTCGGCGATCTCGCCTCGCTTATTCCCGAGTCGGAGCGCGCTCACTGGCTGGACCACCTCGTCGCGCCCGATGCGAGCCGTTCTTACTTGCAGATGACCCTGCAGCCAGGCGCGTGCCACGACGACGGTCCGCTTCGCGCATGGACGCCAGCTGAGAGTTGATACTCTGGCGTTAAGGGAGCGTCAGATGGAGTCAGCTACCGAAGTTCGCATCCGCGCTTGCCTCATCCGCGAAGGTGTCTGTGGCGAAGAGCCTGCGAACCGTGTGGCTGCGGTGATCGCAGAGGAAATTGCGGCGGGTGACGAAGCGAGGGTCAGCCACGACCAATTCGAAGCGCGACTGGCTCAGCTCGACGCGCGTATCGCCCAGCTGGGCCGTGATTTTGCCGAGCGCGACGCGCGCTTGGCGCGCCAGATGACCGAGTTCATCGCCGAGATGCAAGAGCTCGAGCGCCAGCGCGACGAGCGTGAACGTCAACGCGATGAGCGCGAGCGTCAACGCGATGAGCGTGAACGCCAGCGTGATACCAAGGCTGACGAGCGCTATGAGCAGTTCAGGCGTGTGGTCTACTGGGGCTTTGGCATATCGTCGACTGGGATAGGCATCCTGATCGCGCTGCTCGCGTTGTTGGGCTAGCCGGTCTAGCGCTGCCGATGTCCGTCGAGTTCCAGCCGCTGCCGGATGCGCGTTACGACATCATCTACGCTGATCCTCCCTGGGATTATCGTGGGCAGCTCCAGCATTCGGGGGTGGATAGTGGCGACTCAGGTGGTGCCGTGCGCCACTATCCGACGGTCCAGCTTGAGGGTTTGAAGCTGCTGGCGATTAGCCAGATCGCGGCCGCTGATGCGCTGCTCTTCATGTGGGCCACGTCGCCGCATCTGGACCAGGCGATCGAACTCGGCGTGGCCTGGGGGTTTCAGTGGGCCACGGTCGGGTTCGTTTGGGACAAGCAGCGGGTCAATCCTGGCTTCTATACGATGTCGCAATGCGAGCTGTGTCTGGTCTTCAAGCGTGGACGCATTCCCCAGCCGCGAGGTGCGCGCAATGTGCGACAACTCGTGTCCGAACGTCGCGGCCGCCACTCCGCCAAGCCCATCGAGGTGCGGCGTAGGATCGAGACAATGTTTCCCGTGCAAACGAAGATCGAACTGTTCGCCCGCGCGCCGGCTCCCGGCTGGAGCGCCTGGGGACTCGAGATCCCTCACGCTGGTTCCCAAATCGATTTCTACACTGACACCCTCTAGGCGATGACCATGAGCCTCTTCCTGCCGCAGTCGCTGGTCGATGAAATGGTCGCGCATGCGCAGGATGACCTGCCCAACGAGTGCTGTGGCGTGATCGGCCGCGCCGACGATGGGTCGCTCACCCTGTGGCGCGCGACCAACGACCAAGCCTCGCCCTGGCGATTCAACATTCCGCCGCCACAACTCATGTACTTGTACAACGCCCTCGATGCCGCCGATGGCGACCTACTCGTGATTTACCACTCCCACGTGGCTTCCGAGGCGCGTCCCTCGCCGACTGACCTGAACATCGCGCGACTGCATAAGGGCAGCGACGAATGGCCCTACTGGGTGCTGATCTCACTGGCGAGCGATCCGCCCGCGGTCCGCGCCTGGCGGATCGACGACGGCGACCAGCCCGATACGGTGCAGGCGACTGAGCTCACGCTGGTCATGACAGATGGGGCCGCTGAGCGGCGGCAGCTGGAAATGGTTGAAGTCGATGGCCGACCACGCGTCCGCGAGACCGAGCTGTAACCGAGCTAGGTGCAACCGTCCAGGATGACCGACCAGGATGTGGCCCAGTGGACCGAGTGGACCTCGACCGCTTCAGCTGGGGTTCACGGACGCTGATCGTCGGCATCCTCAACGTCACCCCCGACTCGTTCGCCGGCGATGGCCTCCTCGACGCATCGGCGGCGGTCGCGCGCGCCTGCGCGATGGCTGACAATGGAGCCGACATCATCGACATCGGTGGCGAGTCCACGCGGCCCGGTTTTGCCGCTGTCTCGGCGGAAACTGAGCTGCGTCGGGTGACGCCCGTGATCGAGCGTCTCCACGACGCGCGGCCAGAGCTGCCGATCTCTATCGACACGACCAAACCGGCCGTCGCCCGCGCCGCGTTCGACGCCGGCGCGGCGATCCTGAACGATATCTATGGCCTGCGACGCCCAGAGGTCGGGCTGAAACTCGCGAAGCTTGCCGCTGCTCGCGGCGCTTGGCTGATCGCGATGCACAATCAGCGTGATCGACCTCCAGTCAGCGATCCCCTCGCAGCCGTACTGGATGGCTGGCGCTGCTCGATGGACACTGCGGTTCGGCATGGCGTCGAGGCCGAACGAATCATCCTCGATCCGGGGTTCGGCTTCGGTTGGCGCCTCGACGAGAACATCAAGCTGCTGCGGCGGCTATCGGAGTTGCGCGCGTCACAGCGGCCAATCCTCGTCGGGATGTCGCGCAAGCGCATGACCGGCGAGCAGTTCGGCTGGGACGCCGATCAGCGCTTCGAGGGGTCGGCCGCCGTGACCGCGCTTGCTGTCGCCAATGGCGCCGACCTCGTCCGCGTTCACGATGTCGCCGAGATGTCCCGCGTAGTCCGCATGGCCGACGCCATCGTGCGTTCATGACCGATCCAGCCAACCGCGCGGTCGATGTGTTTCTGGGTCTCGGCGGCAATCTCGGTGACCGCCGTGCGCTGATGCGGGAAGCGGTGGGACAGCTGCGAACGATGCTGGTTGAGGTTCGCGTCTCGGCGCTCTACGAGTCAGCGGCCTGGGGCGTGACCGATCAACCGGCATTCCTCAATGCTGTGGCGCGCGGCCGCACCACGCTCGCGCCGCTGGAGTTGCTGGACGCGACGCAGTCGATCGAGTCGACGCTGGGGCGCGTGCGCGCCGAGCGCTGGGGTCCGCGCTTGATTGACATAGATGTCTTGCTCTACGGCCGGGAGGTCATCGAGCAGCCGCGTCTGATCGTGCCGCATCCATACCTGCATCAGCGTAGGTTCGTGCTGCGGCCGTTGGCCGACCTCGCAGCGGGGCTGACCCTCCCTGATGGTTCTCTGGTCGGCGAGCTGCTGACCACGATCGCGCAAGACGATCTGCGGCAGATCGACGGTCCGAGCTGGGCCGACTAGATGTCGTCGAGCGGCTCGGGCGCGAAGCGGAGCCCTTCCAGATCGTCTTCGAGCTCGTAGGTGGTCCAGCCAACCCAGAACAGCAGCACAGCGGCGGCTAGCGTGATCGCCGCGGCTGGGAGAGCGACCGCGACATAACTGCGGCGGCGAATCCCAAGCAGGAACCAGAGCGCCTGGCCAGCAGCGGCGATCATCAGCATCAGCCCTGTCAGTCGTGTGCGATCCATTGGCGGCATGGCCTCAGGATAATGCCCGAGGACACCGTTGATACTCTGGGAGCGTGACCGCTGAGACTACTGACGCCAACCATCTGGACGCTGTGGACGCGCCGCTCGAGCGGCAGCTGGAACGGCCACCCGCTGCGGCCCAGCCACTCGAGCCGCGCACGGTCTTCCTGCACCGCCGCGTGGTCACGATCAGTCCTCGTCGGATCGAGATTCGCCCGCCGCGCTCAGCGGTCATCGTGCCGCTGCTGGGCGTGGCGCTCACGGCTGGGTTGCTGGCGCTGCTGGGGACATCGGTCGATTCGCTGCCGTTCTGGCTGTTGGGGATCATCCTGTTGATTGCGGTCCTGCTCCTGCCGCTCTCGGGCATTTCGCTGGTGTATGCCCTGATGGGCGCCAACATCGTCGCCGATCGGGCGGGGCAGAATGTCTCGATGAAGCAGCGCTTCCTGGGACTCGGCATCGGAACAAGCGAGCTGATTCCGTTCTGGAAGGTTCGCGAGCTGCTGATCGAAGATGAAGGCCGCGCGATCGCCCGGGCCGACGGCGAGATTCCCGCCGAGGAGATCGCCCAGTGGCAGCTCGTGTTGGTCAAGAAGAGCGGCACGCGACGCATACTGGGAACGGTCTCCGCCCCGCGACAGCATGAGGAGGAGGGGTTACGGCAGATCTTCGAGGTCGCTGAAGCGTTTGCCGCCCTGACCGACGCCCCGATCCGTGGTCCCATCTGGTAGACAGATCTGGTAGGAATGCGCATGCCCGACGACGCCCAACGCTGGCAACGACAGATCGATGATGCTGTGACAGCGTCACTGGCCGACATGGCGGTGATCGCCGTCATCGGCCTCTCGCCCAAGCCCGAGCGTGATTCGCACCGCGTCTCGGCCTATATGCAAGCGAACGGATACCGCATCATCCCGATCAATCCGGCTGCCGCTGGCGACGAGATTCTTGGCGAGCGGGTCTACGCATCTGTCGCCGACGCGCAAGCCACCCTGCCGGATGCTGCCATCGACACGGTCAACGTCTTCCGTCGCTCAACTGAGACCGACCAGCCGATCAGCGACGCCATCGCCGCACAGGCGTGCGCTGTGCGCACGGTCTGGCTGCAGTTGGGGATCGTCAATCCCGACGGCCTGCGACGGGCGCGCGCCGCCGGGTTGCGGGCGGTCGAAGATCGCTGCCTGATGGTCGAGCACCGACGTCAGTCATAGGTATTCTGGCATGGAGTCTGCATCTGCGTTAGCGTGCGGGTACAGAGCCGCAATCGACGAACGCGAGGCGACGCGTGGTACAGCCGATTGCCGACGCCAACTCTCTCTCACGCCCCAATCCTCGCGTACCACAGCCCGACATACCGTCCGAGATACCCAGTGACCGCCCGCGCGAAGCGTGTGGCGTGTTCGGTATCTGGGCGCCAGAGATTGATGTGGCCGTCGAGACCTTCTACGGCATCCATACGCTGCAGCACCGCGGTCAGGAGAGCGCCGGCATCTGCACCACCGACGGGAGCCGGCTCAACGTCAAGACCGGCATGGGCCTCGTCGCGCAGGTGTTTGACGAAGCCAGCGCGGCCCAGCTCGAGGGCATCGCCGCGATCGGCCATACCCGCTACTCCACCAGCGGCGCTAGCCGCTTCCGCAACGCCCAGCCGATCCTGCTCGACGATCCGCTCAGCGGTGGGCAGGTGGCGATCGCGCATAACGGCAACGTCGTCAATGCCGCTCAGGTTCGAGTTGAGTTGACTGAGACCGGGGCCGACTTCGAAACCTCGACCGATACGGAAGTGCTGGCCAAGTATCTGCTGCGGCACGGGGCGGGCGAGTCCAGCGCCGATGCTATTTGGCGCGCCCGCTTCGTCGCGCTGATGCGTCACATCGAAGTGGCCTACTCGCTGGTCCTGCTTACGCCTGACCGGCTGATGGCAGCGCGCGACCCATACGGCGTGCGGCCGCTCTGCATCGGACAGGTCGGTGGGCGCTACGTGGTGGCCTCGGAGACGTGCGCGCTCGACCAGCTCGGCGCGAAGCTCTTGCGCGAGGTGCGGCCGGGCGAGCTGATCACGATCGACGAAACGGGCATGCGCAGCTTCCAGGCGATCGAGCCCGCCCAGCCAGCCGGCTGCGTGTTCGAGCACATCTACTTCGCCAGGCCGGATTCCATTCTCGACGGTCGCGCGGCCTGGCAGTCGCGCTCGCAGCTCGGTGTCGAGCTGGCGCGCGAGCACCCGGTTGACGCTGACGTCGTGATCGGCGTCCCCGATTCCGCCACCGCGCACGCGATTGGCTACTCCTCCGAGTCCGGCATCCCATATTCGGAAGGGCTGGTGAAAAACCGCTACGTCGGCCGCACCTTCATCTCGCCCGACCAACGTCTGCGCAATCTAGGCGTGCATCTGAAGTACAACCCGATGCCGTCGGTGCTGGGTGGTCGGCGCGTAATCGTTGTCGATGACACGATCGTCCGCGGCACGACGACGCCACGCATCGTCAAGCTGCTGCGGGAGGCGGGCGCGGCCGAGGTGCATATGCGGATCGCGGCGCCGCCGATCCAGCACCCCTGTCACTTTGGCGTCGACATGGCGACGCGGCAGGAGTTGATCGCCTCGCAGCGCTCGGTCGAAGAGATCCGGCGACACATCGGAGCCGACTCGCTCGGCTACCTGAGCCTCGACGGACTCCAGCGCGCGCTCGCGCTCGGCAAGACCACCTGTCTCGCCTGCTTCAACGGCGACTACCCGGTCTCGGTTCAAACCGAGTTTGAAGTCGACACGTTGTCCGTCCCGCTGATACCACCGTCGCCGCCGATCTCGACCAACGGGAACTCCAAGCGCCGGGTCCGCTCCGACGAGGCGATGGTCGCGCTGGCGCGTGACAGCCGCTGAGCTATGAGCGGCGTCGAGTCGATGGAGCCAGCTGAACGCTCCGCTCTCGCATACGACAAGATTGGCGTCGACATCGACGCCAATGATCGGCTCATCCCGCGCTACCGCCAGTTGGCGCAGAGCGCGTCGCGGCCGGAACAGCTCGGCGCAGTCGGAGGGTTTAGCGGCCTCTTCGACCTCTCTCGCTTCGAGCGCCCCGTGCTGGCGGCTTCGACCGACGGCGTCGGCACCAAGGTGATGATCGCCACCCTCGCGGGGAGGCTCGGGGGCGTCGGTCGCGACCTGGTCAACCACTGCATCAATGACATCCTCTGCGCCGGCGCCGAGCCGCTCTTCTTCCTGGATTACCTCGCCGCCAGCGGCTTGTCGGAGGACGACAAGGCGGCAGTCGTGGGTGGCGTCGCTGACGCCTGCCGCGACAGCGGGATCGCGTTGCTTGGCGGCGAGACCGCCGATATGCCCGACCTGTATCCCCGCGGACACTTCGATCTGGCCGGTACGATCGTCGGCGTGCTGGAGCGGGGGCGTGCGATTAGCGGTACCGAGATCGCAGCCGGCGACGTCCTACTGGGACTGCCGAGTAATGGGCTGCACACAAATGGCTACTCCCTCGCGCGTGACGTATTTGGCTTGCGGCCCGCCGCGGGGACGGCAGATCTGCGACGCGGCCGGCTCGAAGCGCGGATTCCTGAGCTGGGCGAGTCGCTGGCCGACGCGCTATTGCGCCCGCACCTGTCCTACTGGCCGTCGGTTCGTGCTGAGTTGGATGCGATCAAGGGCATCGCGCACATCACAGGCGGCGGGATCGCAGGCAACCTTGAGCGCGTGCTGCCCGCTGGGCTTGGGGCCGAGCTGGACGCCTCGCGCTGGCCGATGCCGCCGATCTTCCCCCTGATCCAGCAACGTGGCGAGCTGAGCATCGGCGAAATGTACCGCGTGTTCAACATGGGGCTCGGGATGGCATTCGCGGTCGCCGCTGAGGATGCCGCGCGGCTCCAGGCTGCCATTGATGGCGCAGTCCGCATTGGCCAAATCACGCATCGCGCGGCATCGCCGTTGTCGCAAACCTCAGGCCGAGTTGCGATCCAGACCCCAGATGGCGGCATGGTTTGACGTGGATCCTGAGGGAGACCGAAGTCATTGCAGATGCGGTCGATCTTGACCACAATTCCGAGCGGGCTTACATTTCTGTAGCGCGCCGTGATAGCCGTGACAGAGACGCGCGGGATTATCGTAGGAAGAGGTAGCTGGTGGACCTGCTAACAGCCGCCCTCGTGACGATTCCATTTCGGTCCGAGATCATGGAGCTGCCGCTCGTCGCCCTGACGATGCTGTTCTGTTTCGGCGCGCTCGTGATCCTTGGTCGCTGGTGGGAGCGCTAGGCGATCATGGCAAATCTGGAGCGCGCTCCGCGCAAGTCGTTCAACGACCTGATCTACGACCTGATCTTCAAAAACTACGTCTGGCAGTCGATCTTTCGGACCGGCTACCCGAACACGCCGCGCAACCAGATGCTGGCGGTGGCGACCAACGTCTTCCTCCACCTCCACCCCACCCGCATCCACCGCACGCACGTCAAGATCACCCACACCTACTGTCTCGGTGGACTCTCCTTCTTCATGTTCCTCGGTCTCACCGTGACCGGGGTGCTGTTGATGTTCTATTACGTGCCCTCCATCGAGCGCGCCTACCAGGACATTCAGGCGCTCGAGTCCAACGTGCGCTTCGGCCAGCTGCTGCGCAACCTGCACCGCTGGATGGCGCACGCGATGATCATCCTCGTGTTGCTGCACATGATGCGTGTCTTCTACACCGGCGCCTACAAGCCGCCGCGCGAGTTCAACTGGGTGGTCGGCGTGGTGCTCTTCATCCTCACCCTGCTGCTGTCCTTCACTGGCTACCTGCTGCCTTGGGACCAGCTCGCCTTCTGGGCCATCACCGTCGGCACCACGATGGTTGGCTCGGCGCCAGTGCTGGGCGACGAATCCAAGTTCCTCCTGTTGGGCGGATTCTCAGTGGGACCGAACGCCCTGATTCGGTTCTACACACTGCATGTGATCGGCCTGCCGCTCGTGATCTCGATCTTCATGGCAGTGCACTTCTGGCGAGTCCGTCGCGACGGCGGCCTCGCTCGGCCGCTCTAGCGGGAAGGACGTTTCGATGGTCAGCCGCGCTGCTGCCGCAATCCGAACGCGCCCGCGCCGCGAGCGCGAAGCCGAGGTCCTGGTCTGGCCGGACCTCGTCTTCATCGAGTTCATCTCTGCGCTGATCTTTTCGATTGCCCTGCTCGTCCTGTCGGCGATGGTCAACGCGCCGCTGCTTAACCGCGCCGATCCCGACACCACGCCCAACCCGTCCAAGGCGCCCTGGTACTTCCTCAACCTGCAAGAGCTCTTGCTGCATATGGAGCCTGCCTGGGCCGGCGTGATCGTGCCGACGATCGCCCTCGTGCTGCTGGCCGCGATCCCTTACTGGGACCGTGATCAAGAAGGTCAGGGTGTCTGGTTCGGTACCAAGTTCGCCGGACGACTGACCGTCTTCGGGTTCACCGCCGCCACCCTCGTCACCTGCCTGCTGATCATCTACGACGGCTCGTTGCACGTCGTCTGGACCGAGAACATCATTCGCGGGCTCGGACTGAACAGCGACTTCACTTGGCCCGGCGGGCTCGACTGGTTCCGCAACCTGAGGGGACTCGACACTGGAATCCCCTGGGATTCGATCGGCTTTACGATCGGCGGGTTCACCATGTTCGAGGACTGGCGGGCGATTCCATTAGGCATTCCCGGCACCACGACAGATCCGTGGTTACTTAATCTCAATCTCCCCTCATTCCTGTCACAGCAGATAGTGCCTGTGGCGACCATGGTCGGTCTGCCGGTGCTGTTCGTGCTGTTCTGCAAGATGCTTGGCTGGATTCAGACCCGCCGAGACATCGCACTGCTGATCTTCTCCGCGTTCATCGGCGTGTACCTCACGACCACCATCGTGGGGACCGCCTTCCGTGGCCAGGGCCAGGATCTGAAGCCGCCCTGGGACATTGTGGTGCTGGAGGAGTAACCAGTGGCCAACGGCAACGATCGATCGACAGGCGCGACGAGCGAGGGTGGCCAGCAGCGGCGCGTGCAGTCAGCGGCTGAGCCGTCAGGCGCCTCGCGGCCGCAGCGCGCGTCGCACCTCCGCGCGACGTCGCGAGCCGGCGTCGTTCAGGCGAGTCAGGGCGCGCGCGCGATGGTGACCCGCGCCCAGCGGCGACGCGCCCGACAGGGCCAGGTGACACGCCGACAGCTGCTACGTGTGTCGTTCTGGGGCTTCTTCTCCTTCGGACTGACCGGTGGATTGGGCGCCTTCCTGGCCAACTTCTGGCCACGCGGCGTGACCGGTTTTGGCGGTAAGATCTCAGTCGCTGCTGCGACCGTGCCCGACGCTGGCGCCGATCCGGCGCCGGTGCAGATTGGCAAGTTCTATCTCACGCACCTTCGCGCCGGTGAGGGGACGCACGCAGGCTTTGGGCAAGAGGGTGACGAGGGATTGCTCGCGCTCTGGTGGAAGTGCCCGCATCTCGGCTGCACCATCCCCTGGCGACCCGGGTTTCCCTTCGAGGGTGCGACCGGTTGGTTCCGCTGTCCGTGTCACGGGTCCACGTACACCCGCGCCGGTATTCGCGTCTTCGGTCCCGCTCCGCGCCCCATGGACACGATGGACATCACGGTCAACAGCGACGGCTCCTTGACGGTGGACACCGGCAAGATCACCAAGGGCGGCGCGGATAATCCGCTCCGTACCACCTCCTACAGCTAAGCTCGACGATCGCACGCGCGCCCAGGCCGTCAATGCAGATGGGGGACAGAAGGCGATGAGCGGACAGAACACCGAGAAGCAGATTCTCGCCATGGTGCTCCTACTGGTGGTGGCTGTGGCCTCGTTGGGCGCGTACACCTGGTTCGACAACGGCCGTCGCACGGAGGCCCGCTCCGAGATCCTGACCAAGGACGCTGAGCGCGCATCCTTCACCTTCGCCAGCAACTGCCGAGAGTGTCACGGCAACGACGGTCGCGGCACCGAGTCAAACTCCGCGCTCGTCGGTCCGGCGCTCAACACACCAAACAACACCTATGCGTTCCTGACCGATAACCAAGGCCAGCTCGAGGCCTTGCAGAACGACTATCGCTACACCATCACCTGCGGCCGCAACGGTACACCGATGCCGCCGTGGAGCCTGGATCAGGGCGGTTCGCTCGACAGTTTCAAGATTGACAACCTCGTCACGCTGATCACCACCAATGCCGGAAACGCCTGGGAGAAGGCGCTCGAGCACGCCATCCATGCAGACGAAGTCGCGATCAGTAACCTCTACATCGCGCTTGAGGGGGCGGAAGACGCGCTCAACGCTTCGGGCTGGTTTGCCGACCTTGATGCGGCCCAAGGCGCAGTCGAGCGCACCGAGCAGGGCGATGCCGAGCTGCTCCGACTGCGCGGCGCGGTCGAGGCTGCTGAGGAGTCGGGTGACGGGTTGGATGCAGCGACGGATGCGCTGGCGGCGTATGAAAAGGAATACACGGCGCTTGTGTTACTGGCCGTGACCATCCGCACGTCCGCTGACGGAGCGTCGGTCGCGGCAGCCCAAGACGAGTTCAACCTGGCCTCTGCGGCGCAGCGGGATATCGCCATGAATCGCGCCTGGTTCAAGATCGCCAGCGACTACCAGGCTGCCGTTGGCAATGTGGAGACGGCGGAAGAGCGCTTCGCGGCGGGTCTGCCTGTCGTCACTCCCGCAACACAGGTCACATCGAACACTTGTGGGCAGGTGTCGGCTGGCAGCGGCATGAGCGGTCTTAGTGACTGGCTGAACACGCACGCTGGTTCGTCATAATGATTGCCGCACAGCCCTGGCCGCGGGCAGATTCAAGCGGCTGTCCACAGTACGCTGACAACACCTCGGGATTGCGCGACTAGTTCCCCGCCCTCACGGGCGCGGGGGTCGGGAGAGAGAGCAGGATGGCAGCAGCACAGACCGGCAAGCGATACTTCTGCCCGAGCTGCGGCGCGGAGTTCATCGTGACGCGTGGCGGCGACGCCGAGCTTCGATGCGGCGACACCGCCCTTGAAGAGAAGAAGTAGCAAGCCGGCGGAAGCGGCTTCAGACGAGGCCAGCCAGCACGGCGCGACGAGCGAGTAGGGGATGCCCCATGGCAGTGCAACTGGGCAAGCGTTATCGTGACGAAGAGACCGGCATTGAAGTCCTCTGCATCAAACCCGGTGAGTGCGACCTGAAGGTCGATCAGCGCGAGATGGAGCTGATGCAGCCGAAGGTGCTGCCTTCGGCGGACTAGGCAAGGAAGCGACGGCATCCGCGATGCCCGGCCTCCGAGACCAGCTTCGATCCGATCTGCGTGACGCGATGCGGTCGCGAGATGCCCCGCGCCGCAGCACGATCCGCATGCTCGAAGCAGCGATCAAGAACGCCGAAATCGACAAGCGCGGCCGCGAACTCGCCGAATCGGACATCCTCGCGATCCTGCAGCGCCAGGTGAAGCAGCGGCGTGAATCCATTGAGCAGTTCGAACGCGGCGGTCGCGATGATCTGGCCGATACCGAACGCGCTGAGATCGCGATCATCGAACGCTACTTGCCGCGTCAGTTGGACCGAGATGAGATTGTCGCCCGCGCTCGCACGGTGATCGAACAGTCAGGCGCGTCAGGTCCCGGCGATCGGGGCAAGGTGATGGGTGCGCTGATGCGCGAGTTGCGCGGCGAAGCTGATGGCGCGTTGGTCAATGCCGTCGTGAGCGACCTGCTCGAGCAGTCGGTCGAGTAGCCGGGTGGAACAAGACTGGCCAGTCGTTCTACTCGACGTAACGGGCTTGTAGGATTGACATCGGCGACCAGCGGCGGGCCGGTGCTCGATGAACCTGCTGAACCGTTCCAGCTATTTCACTCGGTCGCGTGTCGGCGTATTTGCGGTGGTGTTGGCTATCGGCATCATCCTGGCGCTCACGCCCTTGCAGCCGACCGAAACATTTCCCGAACTCGGTTCCATCGCCGAGCGCGACGTGACAGCGTCGTCGGATCTCACGTTCATCAGCGAGGCGCTGACCGCAGATGCGCAGCAGTCGGCGCGCGAAGCGGTGGAACCGCGGTTCGAGCTGAACCAGGATGTGCGCCCCGCCCAGCTCGAAGCGATGCGTCTCTACCTCGACGCCGTTGGGCTCGAGCGGCATGCGCGGAGCGCGCCCGTCGTGACCGACGAGTCATCCAGCGCTTCA
Organism: Dehalococcoidia bacterium; assembly: GCA_963422755.2. Taxonomy (GTDB): domain Bacteria; phylum Chloroflexota; class Dehalococcoidia; order Bin125; family Bin125; genus Bin125. Next base: position 358,513 of record OY730488.1, on the reverse strand, counting down.
GTGGACGAAGTGGGGCAGCAGGAGCGGGAATCGGGCGCTGAGCCGCTTGACTCGCGCGTGCACGGTTCTCGGCTGGCGGCGCGCGATGAGGCGTTCCTGCTGGCAGTCTCTGACCACCTCTTCGCCAGCATCGAACGCGAAGCTCAGATTGTCCTGGACCAGCTATTGCAGAAACCGCTCTATGCCGAGGAGCTGGATGCCGTCCGCCTGACTCTCCACGACCGTGTGAACCCCTCGCTGACATTGACCGAGACGGCGCTCGTGTCGTCGCTCGTGGCGGCGTACCTACGATCCACAATGGTCGAGTCGGCGGCGTTGACCGAGCAGGCGCGCGACCGCGCCGCACTCACGCTGGCGCGCGTCTCGCGCACGGTCTCAGCAGGCGAGCTGATCGTCGCCCGTGGCGATGTGGTGGACGCGCTCAGCGCGGAGGCGTTGGCGCGCCTGGCGCCCCGCTCAGCGCGGATCCAGCTCGAAGCTCTGGGTGCCGTCGTGATCATCGGGATCGGCGCGGCCGGCCTGTTCGCGCTCTATCTGATGGTTTGGCGCCCCGTCGAGGCCGCCAGCGACCGTCGTCTCCTGCTGCTTGCCGTCCTCATCCTGTCCTCGGTCGCGGCGGCGCGACTCTGGTTTGAACTCGCGCTGCCAGGCGGCGTGGAGGAATCGCTCGACCTGATGTTGCCGTTGGCCGCGGGGTCGGTGCTCGTGGCGGCGCTGCTCAGCACCGGGCTTGGCGTGACCACTGCTGTGTTGATCTCTTTTCTCGCCGGCCTGGTGGCGATTGCGCTGCCCGACTACGGGTTCGCTCCGGAAGGAGCGTCCGCGCTGCGGCCGATGACATTTTTCCTCGCCAGCGCGCTCGGGGGCGTCTTCGCTGCGACGCGCGCCCAGGCGTTGGCGCAATACGGATTGACCGGTCTGGCGGCGGGAATCTGCGGATTCCTCGCCGGCGCCGCGATCTGGCTCCTCGATCCACAAAGAACTATCGACCAGCTCGGCTGGTTGGCGCTCGCCGCGTTGGTCACGGCGGCGCTGGTCGCCGTGATTACGATCGGCGCGTTCTCGTTGTTGGGCGCGCTGTTCGGAATTACGACCCCCATGCGGTTGCTGGAGCTTGCCCAATTGCAGCGCCCGCTGCTGCGGCGATTGCAAGAAGAAGCGCCAGGCACGTTCCACCACTCGCTGCTGGTGGCCACGATGTCGGAACGCGCCGCCACGCAGATCGACGCCGATCCGCTGCTCGTTCGTGTTGGCGCCTACTACCACGACATCGGCAAGCTCAACCGACCAGCGATGTTCATCGAAAATCAGGATGGCCCAAATCCGCACGATGAACTGGCGCCGGGCGAGAGCGCGCGCCTAATCATGGACCACGTCAGCGGCGGAGCGGAACTCGCCCGACGTGATCGGCTCCCGCCCCGCATCCGAGACTTCATCCTGGAGCATCATGGCACGCGACGTGTGGCATTCTTCTACCGCAAGGCCGCCCTGTCCGACCCGCGCGTCGACGTGCGCGATTTTACCTACGCCGGACCCTCGCCGCAGACACGGGAGACGGCCATCGTGATGCTCGCCGACAGCTGTGAAGCGATCGTGCGGTCAGCCGGCGAGCGTGATACCGAGCGCATCAGTCAGCTCGTCGACAGCGTCTTCGATGAGCGGCTGCGAGAACGCCAGCTCGATCACTGCGACTTGACACTCAGTGAGCTGCGACAGATTTCGGCCAGCTTCAAACACACCCTGGTCGGCGTCCATCATCAGCGGATTGAGTATCCACCAGCGGCCGAGTCCGAACTGCGCGCCGCTCCGCGACAACAGTCCTCGGCGAGCCCAGGTTCGTAGTGTTCTCCGCATAACCACACTGACCGATACCATCGTCCCATGCGATTCGCCGTGCTTGTCTTTCCTGGTACCTGGAGCGACTGGGACTGTGTCTACGCGCTCGAAAGTCTCAGCCAGACTGCTGAGCGTGTCTGGCACAAGGAGTCCTCGCTCGACGGCTACGACGCGGTCATTCTGCCCGGCGGCTTCTCGTACGGCGATCACTTGCGCTGTGGGGCGATCGCGCGATTTTCGCCCGTCATGTCGGCCTTGGAACAGTTCGCCGACTGCGGACGCCCGGTCTTCGGCTCGTGCAACGGCTTCCAGATTCTTTGCGAGTCGGGCCTGCTGCCCGGTGTGCTGCTGCGCAACGATTCCCTCCAGTTCCGCTGTCAGCCGCAGGCGGTGACCGTCGAGCGCTCGGATACCGGGTTCAGCAGCGCTTGTGACGATGGCCAGTTGGTTCAGCTGCCGATTTCGCATGGCGAGGGACAGTACTACGCAGCGCCAGACGTGCTCGATGAGCTAGAGGGAGATGGTCGCGTCGTCTTCCGTTATCACGGCGAGAATCCCAACGGCTCTCTACACAACATCGCCGGGATCATGAATGCGACAGGCAACGTGTTAGGCATGATGCCGCATCCCGAGCGTGCATCTGATCCGCTGCTCGGCGGGACCGACGGGCATTACATCTGGCGTTCGATGATCGAGCGGTGGGGCTGAGGTGCCACACTGTCCGCCGCCGGCTGAGGCGCCACCATTCGATGCGACCGACGAGGTCCTCGCCCAGATCGCGCTGAGCCGAGCTGAGTATGAGCTCGCCTGCGAGATGCTGGGACGCGCGCCGTCTGACGTTGAACTCGGCATGATCGGTGCGCTCTGGAGTGAGCACTGCGGTTACAAGCACTCTCGCCCCCTCTTCCACCATTTCCCAACCGAGGACGAGCGCATCCTCACGAGACTTGGCGAGGAGAACGCCGGCGCCATCGACATCGGCGGTGGGATGGTCGCGGTGATGAAGATCGAGTCGCACAATCACCCATCAGCGATTGAGCCATACGAGGGCGCCGCGACCGGCGTGGGCGGCATTGTGCGCGACATCTTCGCCATGGGCGCACAGCCGATCGCCCTGCTCGACTCGCTCCGCTTCGGTCCGCTCGATCATCCTGAGCAGGGGCGTCGCAACCGTCGACTCTGTGCGGGAGTGGTCGCTGGGATTGGCGGCTACGGCAACTGCCTCGGCATTCCCACTGTTGGCGGCGAGCTCGTCATTGGCGAGAGTTACAGCGGCAACCCACTCGTCAACGCGATGTGCCTGGGCATCGCCCCGCACGGATCGCTGATCTCCGCAACTGCCGGCCCGCCCGGCACGCAGCTCATGATCGTCGGCGCCGATACGGGGCGTGACGGCTTGCACGGTGCGACTTTCGCCTCCGTCGAACTCGACGAATCGTCGGCCGAACGCCGTCCCGCTGTCCAGGTCGGTAATCCGTTTCTCGAGAAGTCCCTGATGGACGCCTGCGTCGGACTCGTCCGGGAGCATCGCGACTGGCTCGAAGGGCTGCAGGACTGCGGCGCGGCTGGGATCACATCGTCAACCGTGGAGATGGCGGAACGCGCGGGCGTCGGCCTCCGCATCCAGACCCGCAATGTCCCGCGCCGCGAGTCTGGCATGACACCATATGAGGTCATGCTCTCTGAATCGCAGGAGCGCATGATCGCCGCGGTCAAGCGGCCGCACGTGGCAGACGTACGGCGTTGGTTCGAGCACTGGGATCTGCACGCCGAAGTGATCGGCGAGGCTACTGACGATGGCATCGCCCGCGTCTTCGACGGTGATCATGAAGTGGCCGCTGCGTCGGTCTCAGTGTTGACGAATCCACCTGCATATACGCCCGACGCCGTGCGAGACCCCGACGCAGCCGCACGCGCCGCCTGGGATCCATCTGAGCTGCCCGACCTCGCTACGCCCGCCGCCGCGTCCGCTGCGCTGTTGCGGCTGCTGGCATCGCCCAACATCGCCTCCAAGCGTTGGGTGTATCGGCAGTACGACCACATGGTTGGCACGAACACGGTGATTGCGCCCGGTTCCGATGCCGCTGTACTGCGCATTCGCGGCCTGAAGCAGGGACTCGCGCTCACGACCGACGGTCCCGGCCGCGCGGTCGAGCTCGACCCCTACAGTGGCGCGGCCCGCGCGGTCGCCGAGGCTGCCCGTAACGTCGCCTGCACAGGCGCGCGACCCGTCGCGGTGACCGACTGTCTGAACTTCGCCAACCCCGAGCGCGCGTCGATCTACTTCCAACTCTCCGAATCCATCCGTGGCTTGGCCGACGCTTGCCGCATGTTTGGCGCGCCCGTCGTCTCGGGCAACGCCAGCCTCTACAACGAGTCCGAAGACGGTCCCGTCGTCCCTACGCCGGTGGTCGGCATGCTTGGCGTCATCAGCGATGTCACGCAGGCCGTGCCGATGGCCTTCCAGGACGCAGGCGACACCATTTGGCTGTTGGGCAGTGGTCAGGAGCAGGATGCCGCCGCGCTCGGCGGCAGCGAGTATCTCGATGTAATGTACGACCGCTGCGCCGGCCCGATCACGGTCGATCTCGAGGCTGAGGCGGCACTTGTTGACGCGCTCGTCGGGCTGGCAGAGACGGGTGCGCTCAAGTCCGCACACGATTGCTCGGACGGTGGTCTGGCGGTCGCGCTGGCTGAGTCAGCGATTGCCGGCGGTCTCGGGATAGCCGTGGAGATAGGAGACGTCCACCGGCTCGACGCCGCATTGTTCGGAGAGGTGGGCGCGCAAGCCGTGGTCAGCGCCGACCGCAGCGTCGACCTGAGCCAACACGGCGTCCGCATCGGCCAAGTCGGCGGCGACCGTCTCCAAATCGGCCCGATCGGCGTGCGACTCGCCGACGCGTCGGAGGTGTGGGAGTCTGCGCTGCCGCGTCTCCTGGGTAGCTGAGCGGACTTAGACTGGGCGCATGGTCGCCACGCGCAACGACTTCGAAGAATTTCTGCTCACGCAAGGCTTCGGCCCAGACCGTGCCCATCACTGGGCGTCGGCACTCGAACGCGCCGCCCATGCGGTGACGCACGAGGAGCTGGAAGCTGCGCTAGAACGCCAGTCTGCTCAGATCTTGATGGTGATGCGCGAAGAATTCGCGAAGCGCGACCTCGAGTTCGAGCTGCTCAAGGCGATGGTCACGCAGCTCGCCGAGCAACGGCGCGAGGACAAGGCAGAAGCTGCCGCGTTGCGACGTGAGGACAAGACGGAAGCCGCTGCGATACGCCAACAGGACAAGACAGAAGCCGCAGCGTGGCGACGCGAAGCCGCCGAGCAACGGCGTGAGGACAAGGAAGAAGCTGCCGCGTTGCGACGTGAGGACAAGACAGAAGCCGCCGCGCTGCGGCGTGAGGATCGCGACCGCGAGCGCGCCGATCGCCGCGAACAGCGCGCGCTGACACTCGGTCTGACCGGCATCGTGATGGGACTAACCGGAGGCATGATCGCTCTGATGCTCCGAGTCTTCGGGGCGATCTAGTGTCTACGTTCGAATACCTTCGCGTTGCAGTTTGGCGATCAGATTTTCGTGCGTGTCCGTGCCCTTCATCGAGTTGCAAGCGCCGCAGAGCAGTTGCAGGTTGTCGATATAGTCGGAGCCGCCTTTCGACTGGGGGATGATGTGGTCGACCGTCAGGTTGCGGAATGGGAACAGCATGAGGCAGCCGCGACACTTGCCTTCTTGCTGACCGTAGAGCGCATGCTTGTTCTCGGGCGCGTTGTAGCGCGGGATGCCGCCGAGATCGGTCCGTTGGGGGATGTCGATGCGGTGTGCGCCATTGTAGAAGAGCCCCAGCTCCTTCTTGAGCCGTAGCTTCACCAGTTCTGCCGCCTTGGGCGAGATATCGATCCCCACCCACTGCCGCCCCAGCTTCTCCGCCGCCACACAGGCGGTGGCGCAGCCGCAGAACGGGTCGAGCACCACATCGCCCGCGTTGGAGGATGCGGCGATGATCCGTTCCAGCAGTTTGAGCGGTTTCTGCGTCGGGTAGCCTACGTATTGTTTAGATTGCCGTGCCGCTATGGCAAATCCGTTTCCCTTGCCTTGTGGCCACCAAGTTTCAGGGACCTTACCTTTTTTGGCATATTCTTTTGCCAAAGAAGCATCCATTCCCCAACCTCCGACATGGGGACCTGCTCCGGAGTGAGCAACTCTGATCGCTTCAGAGTTAAACGTCCAAACTTCACCTGTAGCATACCAAAAGATCGTGTCGTGCTTTCGATTGAATTGGCGCATCTTTGGGGAACCCGGTCCCGTGTAACACCATACGATCTCGTTTCTGAAGTTAGTCTTCCCAAAGATAGCATCCATCGTCATCTTCAGATAGTGGCTGGCCGTTGGATCGCAGTGTAGGTAGATGCTGCCCGTTTCCTTTAGTAGACGCTTCATCTCCAGTAACCGGACCGACATCATGATCAGGTATGCCTTCATACCTGAACCGTGCGCGAGGCCGGCGGCGTCGATGATTGCGTAGAGGGCTGGCTCTTGTTCCGCGATCTCGCCGTGCCAGGCGAGGTCGACGTCGTCGAGCGTCCAGGTGTCCTTGAAGGCCGCGCCTGCCGCGTCGGAACCGATCGGCGCGGCGTAATTCTGGTTGGAATTGAACGGTGGATCGAGGTAAATGAGATCAACTGATGCGGAGTTCATGCCCCGCATCACGTCGAGATTGTCGCCGGTCCAGATCGTTTGGTTCGCCCAATTGGGCGAACCAAACGCGATCGCTCCGCGCGACGATAATCGTCGCGCGGAGCGATGTTTCTTCTTCTTGGCCATGCGCTCAGTCCCCTGCTGCGGCAGAGCCTTGCTGGCGCACGGCGGTGATGCCCTGGTCGTGCAGACGCTCGATCTCCGCCCAGTCGTAGCCCAGGTCGAGCAGGGCGAGCTCGGTGTCCTGGCCCAGCTCGGGTGCGGACTTCTGCACCTCCGTCGGCGTCTCCGAGAACGAGACCGGAATGCCGACCACGCGATGATGCTCAAAGTGCGGATGCTCCGCCTCCTGCAGGTAGCCGTTGAGCCAGAACTGCTGGTCATCGGCGACCTGGGCGTAGTCGTAGACGGGGCCGCAGGGGATGCGATTAGCGACCAGTCGCGCCAGCCAGTCCTCGCGGGTGCGGCGGCGGAACGTTTGCTCCAGCTGTTCGCGCAGCCACTCCTCGTTGTCGCGCCGCGCGAACGGGTCGGCCGTGCGTTCGTCGTTCAGCAGGTCGAGGCGCTCCAGCGCCTCGCAGAGGCCAGGCCAGCTCTTGGGGTCCAGCAGCCCCATCGTCAGCCACTCGTCGTCGGCGCACTGGTACCAGCTGAAGGTCGCGCTGAAGCCTTTGCCCGGCCTGATGTTCTGCTGCACGCCGCTGTGCAGGTACATCTGCACGGAGAGCGCCTGCAGGGTCAGCATCGCGCCGAGCTGCGAGACGTCGATCTTCTGTCCCACGCCGAAGCGCTCGCGCGCGAACAGCGCCGTCATGATGCCGTAGGCGAACATGATCGAGCCGGTCTGGTCGGCCAGGCCCCACGGCGCGGTCTGTGGGCGCTCGCCTGGTCCGCCGCCGATCGAGATCATGGCGCCCGACATGCCCTGCGCGACGACGTCGAAGGAGCCGCGCCGCGCCCAGTCGCCCTGCGGGCCGAAACCGGAGTTGGTCGCGTAGATCAGCTTCGGGTTGACCTGTCGCAGGTTGTCGTAGCCCAGCCCGATCGAGTCGAGGTAGCCGGGGCGGAAGTTCTCCGTGAGGACGTCGGCGTCGGCGATCAGCTTGTGGACAATCTCGATCGCGCCCTCGGCGCGCAGGTCGAGTGTCATCGACCGCTTGCCGCGGTTGAGCGCTTCGAAGTACGAGCAGAAGCCGTCGGGCCCGACGCCGAGTGATCGGCCTGGGTCGCCGTTGCCGGGCATCTCGACCTTGAGCACGTCAGCGCCCATATCGGCGAGCATGGCCGTCGCGTGCGGACCGTTCTGGTAGCGGGTGAAGTCCACGACGCGGATTCCATCAAGCGGCGTCGGCATGGCAAATCTCCTTGCAGCGCAGATGCGCAGATGGCCTCAAGATATCGGATGTGGCGTCGCCAGTAAGAGCGCGGCTCAGATCGCGGTATGGCAGTCGCCATCGCGGACAGCCTCGATGCTGCTGTGGCGGATATCGATGATGGCGCGACGATCCTGGTCGGTCCTAATCGGTGGATGGAGTGTTCGCGGGAATGAGCAGGCCGCGCATGCGCTATTCTGGATGGGCGGAGTTGCAGTACAACGGGAGCGGGCCATGCGTGGTGTGTTCAAGGTCATTGGTCGGGGTGCGCAGGTATTGCGCCGGGGGCCGGTAACGGTTCACTATCCGTTCGAGAAGAAGCAGCTGCCCAAGCGGGCGCGCACGTTCCCATATCTGATCTGGAATCACCAGATCGAGGAGCCAAACTGCACCGGTTGCGGCAAATGCGCCACCGCCTGTCCGGTCGACTGCATGACGACGTCGTTGACCAAGAATCCCGCCCACGCGGCCGGCAAGAGCAATCACAAGTCCGTGATCGATGATTTCTACATCGACTTCGGCCGCTGCATGCGCTGCAACATCTGCGTCGAGGTCTGCCCATTCGACGCCATCGCGATGCTGCCGATGTGGGAGGGCCACGAGCAGACGAAGTATGACCGACGCGAGCTGGTTATGGACCTCGACGACCTGCTCGCGCCCAGTCGCGCCGACGAGCAGCTGCCCTTCTGGATCCCTGAGACGATCCTCGCCAAGACGGAGAAAGAGCGAGTCGGCCGCAAACAGTTCGCCGAACAGCTGCAGTCTGGCGACGATTAGTCGGCTGGGCAAGAATCAGAAATGTTGTCCTGACAGGCTTAGTGACCGTTAGATCAACTCGCCTTGGGCTCGGCGCTCTATCATCTTCTGGAAATCGATCTCGACCGGTTGTTGTCCATCCAGGATCGCGTCCACTCGACTTCGAACGACTTCTCGCCAACCGTCGTGCGGCAGGATGTACAGCTGGTCGTTGACCATCGCCTGCCAGACCAGCTCCGCCACGTCTGCGGGGGGCATCCCGCCGCCGAGCAGGACCTGCGTGATCGCCCGTTGTTCAGGCGTTGCTTCGATGCGTTCACCGAACTCGTTGGGGCGGTTGCGCTCGGCTTCACTAATCTGCGTGTTCACAAAGCCTGGGCACAGCACCGACGCCGACACGTTCGACCCTGCATCACGCAGGTGGTGCCAGAGCCCTTCCGTCAAGGTCAGGACACCGTGCTTCGAGACGCTGTATGCCGACGCGCCGGGAATGAGCCCCGCGACCGACGCGGTATTGATGATGTGTCCCGTCTCTCCGTGCCCAATCATGTGCGGCGCGAACACCTGCAGGCCGTAGAGCACGCCCCAGAAGTTGACGCCCATGACCCAATCCCAGGTCGAGTCGGGCACCTCCCAGACCGGCAGTGCTCCAGTTCCCGCGCCGAGTCCGCCGTCCTGCCGCGATGTGACGCCGGCGTTGTTGCAGAGCACATGCACGTTGCCAAAGCGCTCGATCGTCTCGTCGCGCAGCGACTCCAGCGTCTCACGGCGCATCGTGTTGACCTCGACGCCGAGGACGTTGCGCTCTTGACGCTCCAGCTGCTGCACAGCAGCGTCGAGCGCCTCAGCCTCGATATCGGCGAGGACGACATTCATCCCCTCTGCCGCAAAGCGCTCCGCGAAGGCGTAGCCCATGCCGGACGCGCCACCGGTGATCACTGCTGTCTTGCCTGTGAACTCGCGCATGCTGAACTCTCCTTCGGTTCCTGGATTACAGCTGCTCGCCCGCGGCGATGCGGCGTGCCATCTCCTCGGGATCCATCTGAATTGGCGCGCCTCGGGCCAGGATGTGCTCAACTCGTCCACGGACCAGTTCATCCCATGCTGGATGTGGCAGGATGTAGCAGCGCTGTTCCTCGATCGAGCGGAAGACCTGGTCCGCGACGTTGTCAGGAGCCATCCCGCTGGCCAACAACCCCGCGACGGCTTCCATTGCGGCCGACCGCTCGCGCCGCTCACCGAACTCCGACGGTCGGTTGCGTTCAGCCGAGCCGATGTTGGTGTTGACAAGGCCGGGGCAAAGCACAGAGGCGCTCAGGTTGGCGCCCAAGTCCTGAAATTGCTGGTACAGACCCTCAGTCAAGGCCAGTACTGCGTGCTTGGACACTCCGTATGCGCCCCCACTTGGTATGAGCCCGGCCAAGGAGGCAGTGTTCACGATGTGCCCCTCCTCGCCGTGCTCCAGCATGTGCGGGATGAACACCTGGCAGCCGTACAACACGCCCCAGAAGTTGACCCCCAATACCCATTGCCAGGTGCTGTCCGGGACCGTCCAGCTGCCGCGTGGCGCGCCGTCATCGCCCAGCCCGGCGTCGTCTATCCCAGCGACCCCTGCGTTGTTGCAGAGAATGTGGATGTTGCCAAACTCGGCGATCGTTTGATCACGCAACTCCTCCAGCATCTCGCGGCGCATGGTGTCCACGACGACGCCGAGCACGTTGCGCTCTTCCTGTTGGAGCCGCTGTACCTGTGCGTCGAGGGCTTCCGCCTCGATGTCGGCGAGGACGACGTTCATCCCCTCCGAGGCGAATCGACGTGCGAACGCCAGCCCCATCCCTGAAGCAGCGCCGGTAACGACCGCCGTTTTGCCTACGAACTCACGCATGATGCTCCCTCTGCATGCTCCTGCGGTTCGAGATCACAGCTCCTGTTGGCCGAAGAACTCGAACAATGGTGGGTACTTGTTGATGTCCGCGCCACCATTGAGCTGTACCGTCTGACCCGTCATCAGGGACGATGCATCGGAGGCGAGCCAGAGCGCGAGCTGCGCGACCTCCTCCGGCTCGCCGATTCGCCCCAACGGCGCCTCGGCCGCGAACGCGTCCTCGAGGCCCGGTGTCGTCCGCAGGCCCTCGGTCAGCGGCGTGCGGATCAGTCCAGGTCCGATGCTGTTGACACGGATTCCGTGTCGGCCCAGTTCCAGCGCCGACACCTTGGTCAGCATCGCGACACCGGCCTTGGCGGAGCAATATGCCGACAGCCCTTCCGTCGCCTGAATGCTGTTGAGCGAGGCCGTATTGATGATTGAACCGCCCTGCCCCTGCGCGATCAGCTGCTTCGCCTCATGCTTGATGCAGAGGAAGACACCCGTCAGACAGACGTCGATCACCCGCTGAAACTGCGACAGCGGGTAGTCCTGGATCGGCGCGAATCCGCCGATGCCGGCATTGTTGAAGGCGATGTCGAGTCGTCCGAAGCGGTCCACGCAGGCTGCCGTCATAGCGGCGACGTCATCCTCGTTGGTGACGTCGCCGGTGATGGCGACTGCCTCCGGGCCGATGTCGCGCGCCGCTTCAGCAGCGCCGTCGGCGTTGCGGTCGACGATCGCGACCTGTGCCCCTTCTTCGACAAAGCGCCGCGCCGCGGCCAGCCCAATGCCAGATGCGCCGCCCGTGATCAGCGCCGCCTTGCCATCCAGTAGTCCCATCTGCGCGCCTCCCGTGTAGTGGCTGGTCTTGTAGCCGTTGGCCCGCTATCCGCCGCGCGGCTCCGCCAGACGCGAATCGAGCGGGTTAAAGTTCGGCGGCAGTTCGTTGACTGTGATCCCGCCGTCGACGTAGAAGAGCTGTCCCGACACCCATTGACTGGCGTCGCTGCCCAGATAGAGTGCCATCTGCGCGATATCTTCCGGTTCTCCCAGTCGGCCCATCGGCGTCGCGCTGATCATCGCCTCGTCGAATCCAGGGACGTCGCGGGCGCGAAGGGTCAGCGGAGTTTTCGTGTGCCCGGGTCCGATGGCGTTGACGCGGATGCCGTGCGGCCCCAGCTCCAGCGCAGACACCTTGGTGAGCATCGTCACGCCGCCCTTGGCCGAGCAATAGGCCGCGAGTCCGGCCGTGGCCTGCGTCGCGTTGATGCTCGCTGTGTTGATGATCGATCCGCCCTCGCCCTGATCGAGGAGCTGCCGAGATTCGTGCTTGATACAGAGAAACACCCCAGTCAGGCAGACGTTGATCACACGTTGGAACTGTTCGAGGGTGTGTTCATGGATCGGTGTCACGCCTGCCACACCGGCGTTGTTGAAGGCGATGTCGAGCCGCCCGAAGCGCTCGATGCAGGAAGCCACCATTGCCTCCACATCGGACTCGCTGGTCACATCGGCGCTGATTCCCACTGCGGAGTCGCCGAGCGCACGCGCCGCTTCCTGGACACCGTCGGCGTTGCGGTCGACCATCGCCACCCGCGCGCCTTCACGAGCGTAGAGCTGCGCGGTTGCCAGGCCGATCCCCGATGCCGCGCCGGTGATCAGCGCAACTTTTCCGTCGAGCGCTCCCATGTGCCGTTCCTTAACTTGCGTCACCGCGCGCGCCCGTTGCGACAGCGGCGCGATTCTCGTGTGGCGTGTGCGGTGGGATCGAACAGCCGCCGCTGACGAGCACCCTGGTGTTGCCGACGCCCGCCGCCTCGGCAGCTTGCGCCTGGATCTCTGCAGCGCTCAGTTCCCCGAGATCGGTTCGGCTCACGCCGCCCATCACAGCTGTATCCGTCTGCGCCCAGACGTCGGACAGGCTGGCGTTGGTCGGGTCGCGATCATCCCAATTGATCGCGTGCACGGGGTAGTCCATCACGTCCGCCAGCATGTTGTTGGTATGACAGACGTGGAGGATGTTGAACTCGGCATCGCGGATCGCGTCCAGCACCTGTAGGTCGTAGGGGCGTCCAAACTCGCGGTAGAAGTCAGGCGTGGCGTTGTCGTGACTGGCCCACTGCAGCGGCGCATAGAACACGCCCGACGCGCCTGCGTTCAGGTTGGCGCGGCTGTAGTTGATGATCGTTTCGGTCACCCGGGCGATGGCGGTATGCACCGCCGCTGGGGCCTCCCGCGCCGCCTGCTTGAAGGCGCGGGGATGCCCGAACATCAGTCCCACGACGGCCATAGGTGAGAAGACCGTTTGCACCACGTCCACCTCACCTTTGGTGCGGTCGACGACCAGTCGGGTGGATTCGATGTGTTCGCCGAACACTCCTCGTTCGGCGTGTACTGAGGACACGTCGTGTAGTTCGTCCAGCTCGTGGAGAGCCGAGCGCACCATGGTTGGGTTCGATTGATCAGCGGGAGGCGAGTAGACCGCCCCCCACGCCTCTGGGAACATCGTCCAGCGCGGATTGATCTTGATGAAGTCCCAATCGTACGCCTCGTACTGTTCGCAGGTGGCGCCGACGAGTTCGTCGTTGCTCCACTCACGCAGAAAGTCGTGTCCCCACAACGAGGCCGGCGCACGGTCCACAGGCTCGCCGGCGATCGTCGCGCGCACGCGCTCACGTTTACTCATCACTGCCACGCGGGGCCTCCTTCATGTGCCTCATACTGGTGATGATGGTTCGCATACTTACCACTCGAGTTGATAGAGCTTGGCTGCCTCCTCGAAGCCGCGCAGTTGCCGCTCTCCCAAGTCATGGAAGCGGTAGTCACGGCCCTGCACCAATCCACGGACGATGTCGGAGACGAAAATCTGCCCGCCCCGTGCCAGTCCCATGATGCGCGCAGTCTGGTTCACCGTCGAGCCGAACAGATCGTCACCTTCGGAGATCGGCTCACCGGCGCTCAGTCCGATCCGAAGGCGAACGGGTAGGTCGTCCCGGCGTTCGAGCGACTGCTGCAGATCGACCGCGGCGTCGAGTGCCGCCGAAGCCATGGTGAACCAGGCCATCACACCGTCGCCCATCGACTTCACCTCGTTGCCGCCGTGGAAGCGGAGGCTGTGGCGCGTGAGATCCTCGACCGCGCGTGTGATCTGCCGCGAGCTGACGTCGCCGAGTCTCTGGACGAGGTCAGTGGAGCCTTCGATATCGGTGAAGAGCACGGTCCGCGTTGCGGATACTAGGGCAGGCGGTCGTGCGGAGACCCGCACGAAGTCTTCGATCGAGCGCGCCAGCTCTTCAATCAGCGGATTGCCGTCCTCGAGGATCCAGCCTTCTTCAGACACGATCGAAAGCCGAGCGCCGCGAATCGCCTGCGCCCAAGTACGGCCGTGTCCATGTTGCGCGTCGCTGGGCATGACGGAGATCAGTGTCCGCGCGGTCAGTCCGCCCAGGTCGGATACCAGGTTCAGTGCGCGAATCTCGGGGATGATCTGCAGCAGCCGTTCGACGCTGGGATAGTGCGCCATCGTTTGGGAGAGCCGCCGCAGGGTCTCCATTTCAGTCTCCGGCGCTAGCAACATCAGCAGGGCGCGACGCGCCGGTTCTACGTCGAACTGCCAGCCCATCTGCAGCAATCCGCTGATCACCTCGTCGCCCAGTTCCTCAGGGACATGGTCGGTGTACAGCGCCTCTTCAGTGCTCAGCGGAATTGGGTTGTGAAGGATGAGGTGTGAGAAGCGCTCGGGCTCCTCGATGCACGCAATCGCGGCTGTGGGCGCGCCGAGGTAGTAGCCCAAGACAGACACTTGCGGGGCACCTACGGCCGACACCACGGCGCGCAGGTCTTTCGCTTCGTCGTAAAACGAGCCAAAGGCATTGCGTCGGGTCGAGAGACCACAGCCGCGCGGGTCGAAGCGCACCACGCGAAACGAATCGGACAGGCGCGCCCACAGACCACCCTCGTTCCAGCCGTGATCTAACGGGATCATCGGTCCCGTGGAGGCGATCAGGGGTGGTCCGTCGCCGCGCTCCGTCCAGGCGATCGCCAGACCATCCTCTGTTTGCGCATACTGCACTGGCGGCGCGAGCATGCCGCGACCTTCCGCTCTGCAGGTGGGCACCTCAGATGCCCTGGATCATGCCGCCGTCGATGATCAGCTCGGTGCCGTTCATGTACTCGGAATCGTCGGACGCCAGAAATAGCGCGAGTCGCGCGACTTCCACCGCCTCGGCGATCCGACCGTACGGAATACGACGCACGACTTGCTCGGATAGCCCCTGCTCGATCGCCGGGAGCTGATGCAACATTGGCGTCTCGATCAGTCCTGGGTGAATCGAGTTGACCCGCACGCCGGCCGGCGCGAACTCGCTCATGGCGACCTTGGTCATCCCCCGTACAGCCCATTTGGAGGCTGAATACGCCAACGAGCCGGCCCCGCCGCGCATCCCGGCGATCGAGGAGATGTTGATGATCGATCCAGCACCCGCCGCGCACATGATCGGTCCCACGTGCTTCAGGCCAAGAAAGACGCCGACCTGGTTGATCTGAATGACCTCCATGTACTCCTCGACCGACAGCTCCCCGATCGGTCGGGTGCGGAAGATGCCGGCGTTGTTGATGAATGCGTCAATCCTGCCGTAGTCCTCGAGCACATCCTGCACCGCTGCAACCCAATCGTCCTCGTTGGTCACATCATGGTGCCGGTAGCGGATCGCATCGCTGGTCGCTGCGGTGGTTTCGCCGTCCGAGTCGAGCACGTCGGTGATCACCACCGTCGCGCCTTCGTCAGCGAACAGCTGCGCCTCGGCGGCGCCCTGTCCGCGCGCACCGCCGGTAATCAGCGCAACCTTGCCGTCCAGTCGTCCAGCCATGCGTCGCCGCCTCTCAGATCACTGCGCCGGTCACATATCACGCGCGCATATCACGCGCAGGGTAGCTGGATCACGCTGGCGGCAGGATCACGTAGGTCCCGTTGCCGTGACCGATATGCCGACCCAGGCTGTCATACAGGTCGACTGAGCAGTGACTCAGGCTGCGACCGCGTCGGATCACCTCCGCCCGCGCTCGGATCACGTCTCCGTCGAGTCCACGCAGCCAGCGGAACTCCGACTGCGCGGTGATCACGCGCTCGCCCTCAGCCTGGATGGTGCCCAAAGCGCCGCCCATGGCGGAATCGGCGACCAATAGCCAGACGCCGCCGTGCACGATGCCGTAGAGGTTGTGCGTCTTGGCGGAGGCGTTGAGCGTGATCTCGCACCAGCCGTCACCGGCGTCGGTGAAGCGGTAGCCCAGCTCCTGGAAGAGCGCGACCGCCTGCATCTCGCTCAGTGGCGGATAGCGCTCGAAGATATCTTCCGTCGAAAGCGCCATCTGGTGAAGTGAGCGCTAGCTGCGCCGCATTTCGGCACCGTGCTCGGCGATGTGCTGAGCGAGGAGCCCAAACGCTCCGCCGACCGTCATCGGCTGACCAAGGAACTCAGCGCTGGTTCCCCATTCGTCGTCGCCGACTGTATCAATCATGTCCAAAGTCTTTGCGTATCCCTCGTCGAAGAATGCGCAGACCGATTCGGGCGTCGCCCCGCGCGCGCGGATGCGCACCATCCAGAGGCTGACGAGGTTGAGCACGGCCATCAGCGGTGCCGGCGGACTCATGTTCTGGTTTTTCCGCAGTCTGTTCACCGTGCTGCGGGTACCGATGCCCGCGCCAAAGGCGAGGTGCCAGCAGAGCTGGCTATTGGTCCAGCCTCTGTTGTCGCTCTTTCGGTTCCACTCCTCGCTCGATAGCCCCAGGATGAGCTGTCGGAACTCTTCGCGCGCTGACTCAAACGAAGCCCGCGCTTGCTCGGCGTTGGTGATGTCTGGCATCTGATCTCATCCTTGATCGTTGCTTCAGATTCCCGCGTACCACTCACGGATCGCTGCGCCGATCTCGTGTGGCGAGTCTTCCTGCACGAAGTGGTTGCCCGGTACGGTGACCTCGGTTTGGTTGGGCCAGCTACGGCAAAACTCTCGCTGCGCACCGGTCAGAATCGCGCCGGGCTGGGCATTGATGAATAGCTTGGCAATGTGTTCCGACTCGTCTGAGGACAGGAAGTCAGCGTAGGCCTGGACGATTTCGACGACATCAGCGGGCTCGCCGGAGATGGGGATCTCGCGCGGCCAGGTGAGGGTCGGGCGACGCGACTCGCCGGCTTCGCGGTAGGGCAGTCGGTAGACCTCCATTTCCGCCTCGGACAATCCGCGCAGTACGCTGCCCGGCAAGATGCGCTCGACGAAGACGTTTTTCTCCAGCACCATCTCCTCGCCCGCCTCCGAGCGCATGCCTTGGAAGATGCGGGCGGCCGCCTCTGGCCACTCGTCCCATGTCACCGGCCGCACAATCGCTTCCATGTAGACGAGTCCCTTGACGCGGTCGCGGTGACGGTTCGCCCAGTGAAAGCCCAAGGCGGAACCCCAATCGTGAATCACGAAGCTAATCCGGTCGCCGAGGTTCATCCCCTCCAGCCACGCGTCGAGCCAGCCAGCGTGGTCGACGAAGCGGTACGACCCCGACGGCGACGAGCCCGACACGCCCATCCCGATCAGGTCGGGCGCCAGGCAGCGCGCAGATTCGAACAGATGCGGCATGATGTTGCGCCACAGATACGACGACGTGGGATTGCCGTGCAGAAACACGATCGGATCGCCGTCTGGATCGCCCTGATCCACGTACGCCATCGTGGTTTCGCCAATCGTCAGCCGTTGGCGCGGAAAGGGATCGTCGGTGGAAATCTCAGGCATGACTGCAGCCTCGATTCATGTTCTTGTTGGTCGCTCGAAGATACCAGTCTGCGTTGCCCCCGCGCGCGCCGACTCCAGGTAGCTAGCATGCCCCTGACAGGAGGCATCAGATGACCGTCACTGGCATGGACCACGTCGCCATTCCCGCCGGCGATCCACAGGCGTTGATGAGCTTCTACCGCGCGTTAGGGTTTGAGATCGTCCACGAGGACGAGTGGCGGTCGGGCGCTTGGCCCATGTTCGCCATCGCCTGCGGCGACCAGAAGATCAATGTCCACGACCCGACGCTCTGGCAGGATCCCGCGTTTGACCTCCGCGGGCCCACAGCTGAGCCCGGCTGCGGCGACTTCTGCTTCGTCTGGGCGGGGACGCCGGAGACGGCTGCTGAGGCGATCCGCGCGGCCGGCGCAGAGGTGATTGAGGGTCCAGCCGTCCGCGTTGGCGGCCGCGCGCGCGGCACCGCCGAGGGCCTCAGCGTCTACTGCCGTGACCCCGATGGGAATCTCGTCGAACTGATTGCCTACCAGTAGAGAGCGCCAGTGGAGAGCGAGTGAGCCGATGGAGTTCTTTGATGTGGTCCAGACGGCCCGCGCAATGCGGCGCTACTCGGACGAGCCGATTCCGTCAGAGACGCTGATGCAGTTGATCGAGGCGGCGCATCTCGGGCCCAGCGGTTCCAACCGCCAGGCTCGCCACTGGGTCGTCGTGCGCGACCCGGCGGTGAAGCAGCAGCTCGCCGAGCTGAACCGCATCGGCGTCTCGGCCTATCTTGAGCACAACCGCGAGGCCGCCAACCCACACGTCGATCCGGGCCGTCGCGAGCGGTTCCTGGCCGCCGTCGAGCACCAGATGCACCACCTACACGAAGCGCCCGCCATCGTGATCGCCTGCGCCGACCTGGGCCGCGCGCCGCGCGGCACGTTCAACGAGGGCGCGCAGGCCGCGACGGAAGTGTGGGGAGCGGTCCAGAATCTATTGTTGGCCGCGCGGGCGCTCAGCGTCGGCAGCGTGCCGACCACGCTCGCCTTCTCCGGCGACAACCGCGACCGGGCGCGCGAGGCGCTCAACCTGCCCGACCACATCCTGCCGATGGTCTTGATTCCACTCGGCTGGCCGACCGGCAACTTCGGGCCGATCCGCCGCCGACCGTTGAACGAAATCCTGCACTGGGATCGCTTCGGCGAGCGGCGGGCAGATTGAGGGGACCGGGATGATTGATGGGATGACTTGCACTGCGCATAAGCGCTGAGCTGAGACGCCGCACCGTAGCCAAATCATTTGCGGCGACCGCGCGCTCGATCACTGCTTTCGCCGCGTCGCAATCCATCAGCTCTTTGCAGCGCCAGCGCAGAGCAGCCATCAGCTAGTCTCTGCGGCAAGCTGGTGCGTTGCTGGCTGAGAGAGGAGTTGGAGATGCTTGTCATGACCGCGTTGGGCGGACTCGGAAAGGGGGTGGTGGCCCTGTTGGGCGGTATCTGGGCGGCTATCGACGCCTGGTCCAACTGGATTTTGACATATACGAGGACCAACACGAAGACTCAGTGGGTCGGGTTTGTCCTCAACTGGGCTCCGCTCGGTGGGATGATCAGCGTCGGTGCCGACGTCACTGCCGACCATGGGCTGTACCCGGGGTTGGGTTGGGCTCTCGCGTGTATGCTGAATATAGCATTTGTCTGGCCGACAATGAATTGGGTACTGACAAAGCTAGTGACGAAGCTTCAGACAGCATCTCGACACTTACTCCGTGTGGCGATCTTGCCGCTGCTCATCACTGCCCCTTTGGCTATAGTTGCGAATTCCGTATCAGCACACCCACCGAGCGCTGAGAACCAGGCAACGGACACTGTGCCTAATCCTTCGTATAGTCCAGAGACAATAGCAGAGCTGGAGGGACGCCTAAAATCCCTCTCAGGTGGAGCAGTCAGTGCGGCATGCGGTATACTCCTTACGAAAGGGCTTGCCACAGCGCTCCCGGTAGCGTTGCCAACCACTGGGCCACAGGGGGTGCGATAGTCATCGTCATTGGCAGCGCATGCGGTGTCATAATCCACGAAGTAGGTGGTGTGGACGCAATCTGGAGCGCAATTAATCATTTAGTCACACCTCCGGTTCCACCAGTGATCCATCCTGGAGGGCACGGCCCTCATAAGCTTAGCAGCTGGTGCGTTTCGAAGCTGTCTGGTCCTGATGCGTCAGGCTATCCATCCGCTGCAATCCTTGACACGTGCGGTCCGATGGCCAAACATATTGTTGCTCACCGCGACTATGAAGCGGGCCCGGCGGCGCACGCGGCGGAACGAGCTGAGGCGCAGGACAAGGCGGAGCGCAATTTGGCCGATATCGTCGCAGTGTACGAGGAGTACACAAGCGAACGTTTGTCCGAAGGGGGGGGGGGGGGGGGGGGGGGGGGCGGCAATCGTCCACTCTAACGCGGATGTGGCTGCTGCTCAGCGGCTGGCTCTTGAACTTGCTTATCCAAGTAATTGTCGAACAATCGAAGTCACCTTTGACTACAAGGAACCGCGCTACAAGTGGGACACTGACGCAGAGAAGTGGCGCAAGCGCGATACGACCAAGACGCTCCGTCATACGCTGAACGTCTGCGGTCCGACTTGCCCCACCAAACTGGTATCTCAGGTCGTGAAAGAGGAATACTTCGAGACCGTCGAGAAGACTCGGGATGTCGAGTACACGGTCGATGTCGTGAAGACTCGGAAGATTCCGTACACCGAACAGGAACCGCGAACGCGCCGGGTACCGTACACTGTGCAAGTCCCGCGCACCCGCGAGGTGCCGTATCAAGACACGGTCACCTTTTATCGCGACGAGAAGTATACGGTTCAAGTACCGCGAACGCGCCGTGAGCCGTACCAGGTACCGGTCACTCGGTATCGCACGCGTACCGTCACGGAAACGGTGTATCGTGATGAGGGCTACCGCACGTGGGTGAGCGTCCCTGTGCAGGTCTCCCGGACTCGCTACCGTACCGAGACAAGGTATCGCTGGGTCTCCGGCATCGCCGGTCCGTATCGGCAGAGCTATACGGTTCGGGTTCCCTATACGGTGATGGTGACGGAGTACCGCCGGGTTGCGGCGGACCGTGTGCGCAAGGTACCGGTTCAGGTGCAGCGTCAGGTCACTGAGTCGTACATCGCGATGGAGACTCGCTACCGGGAAGTGTCGTACACCGCGCCAGAAGAGCGAACGCGCCGAATTCCCTACACCACAACGGTGACGCGGTACCGCACTGAGGAGTACAAGGAAACCGAGACTCGCTACCGTGAGGAAGAATACACCGTGTCGGTGACGAAATATCGAGTCGAACCGTACGTGGAGAAAGAAACTCGGGTCCGCGAGGAAACGTATACCGTGGCGGAGCCTCGCACGCGACCGGTGGCGCAACAGGTGGAGCAGGAGCAGTGTCCCCAGCACATCCTGGATGCGCGGGCGCTGTATCGTCACCAGCGGAGTCAGGCGGAGTGACGCCATGGCCCGGCGGGTCTACGGACTCGCCGGGCGGCGGATTATCCACGCGGGCACGCTCGCGGCGTCTGGACCGACGTGCAGTCAGCTTGGCTTGGGCAACGTCTCGGCGACCGCCCCGCGACGGATCAGCTCGTCGATATCAGTGTCATCGAGACCCAGTTCGGCGAGCACGTCTCGCAAGTGTTCGCCGAACGCGGGCGTCGATTCGGCGGCGCGGTAGTGGTCGCGGCTGAACGTGAGCGGCGCCTGTGGCAGCATGGTCGGTCCGACGACGCGGTGGTCGAAGCGGTGGACGAAATCGTTCGCCCGCGCATGTTCGCTCAGCAGCGCTTCTTCGAGCGAGCTCATCAGCGCGCACGGGACGCCGACCGACTGCATCCGATCGCGTAGCGCCTCGCCGTCCCAATCGCTCACGATCGCGCGAATCCGCTCACGCAGCGAGCTGAAATGTTCACGTGGGTCATCGGGCATGCGCCAGGCCGGGTCGTGTGCGCTGGGGTCAGCGATCTCCAGCGTGTCGAGCAGGCGTCGGAACGACGCCGGCGACGCGCCCAGCGTGATCCAGCGGCCGTCGCGGGTTTCGTAGAGTCCAGCCGCGAGGAGCGCAACCTGCTCGCGGCGATAGCGCTGGGCGTCACGCGGGCGGAGCGGTTTCGACTGCATCTGTGTGGCGAAGTCGCGCTTCCAGCCGTCGACTGCGTCGATCAGGTTGGCGGTCGCATGTTGCAACGACAGGCCGGCCTGATAGAGCGTCGTGTAGACGCGCTGGCCTGTGCCGCTCTGTTCACGTCGGTACAACGCGCTGGCGATCCCGAAAGCGAGCGTCATGCCGGCCATGAAATCGCATAGATATCCGTCAACCATGCGCGGCTCGTCGCCGCTGAAGTCGGAAGTGGACAGCGCCAGTCCCGATGCCGCCGCGGCCTGCGGATCCGCACCCAGATGCATTCCCTGCGGGCCGTGCTCGCCCAGCGCCGAAATCTCGGCCACGATAATCCGTTCGTTCTCTGCGCTGAGGGTGTCGTAGTCCAGCCCCAGACGTTCCAGGTTTCCGGGTCGCATGTTGGAGATCACCACGTCGCTGCGCAGCGCGAGCCGTCGGGCGAGCGCCAGACCGTCGGGATGCCCCAGATTGATGGGTGCACCGCGTTTGCCGCGCGCTTTGATGATGTAGTGACGTCCTTCGCCGGGGACGATCGTGCTGTTGAAGCGCGTGGCGTCGCCGGTGACCGGCTCGACCTTGATGATATCAGCGCCGCCGTGCGCGAGCAGCTCGCCTGCGTATGGCCCGGCCACAAAGAGCCCAAATTCCAGGACGCGGACTCCCGAGAAGATGCCAGAGGTATCGCTGTCGCTCATCACCTGTCCTCCGGAGTCGCAGAGTCACGGCCCTGTGGCGGTCATTGCAGGAATGCTAGCGAGCCTGGTGTGCACGTGGCGCACAGCTGAGCTCTCGTCGAGCGCTCCTGTGACGACAGTCTGCTGTGGCATCTCTATCTTGTGCGACAGGCATCTGGATCGGACAGGGAGTGGACGATGACCCAGGATGAAGCCTTCGGCGGGGTGATTGGGCGCACGTTCCGCGATTCCGAACCGTGGTGGCCGCCGCTGCCAACGGCGCCGCAGGATCGGCCGAACGTCGTCATCATCCTCTTCGACGACACCGGATTCTCGCACCTGGGCTGCTACGGCTCGACGATCGCCACGCCGAACATCGATCGGCTCGCGGCTAACGGCCTGCGCTTCACGAACTTTCACGTTACGGCGCTCTGCTCGCCGACTCGCGCCTCGCTGTTGACGGGGCGCAACCACCACTCGGTGGGGATGCGGTCGATTGCCAGCTATGACTCTGGCTATCCGAACATGCGCGGCGCGATGAGCCGCAATGCGTCGACGATGGCCGAGATCCTCCGCGACGAGCACTACGCCACGTTCGCAGTCGGCAAGTGGCACCTCAATCCGTCCGAGACCTGTTCGCAGGCCGGACCGTTCCACGACTGGCCGTTGCAACGCGGGTTCGATCGCTACTACGGCTTCCTCTCGGGCGAGACGGACCAGTTCTACCCCGAGCTGGTCTACGACAACCACCTGATCGATCCGCCGCGCGCACCCGAGGAGGGGTATCACTTCACCGAAGATATGGTCGATCAGTCGACCGCATTCCTGCGCGATCACCAGTCGGTCTATCCAGGGCAGCCATTCTTCCTCTACTTCGCCACGGGCGCTACGCACTCACCGCATCAGGTCCCAGCGGACTACATCGAGCGGTATCGCGGCCAGTTCGATCAGGGCTGGGACGAAGTGCGCCGGGAATGGTACGCACGGCAGCTCGAACTGGGCGTGATTCCAGAGGGCACGGAACTCGCGCCTCGCAACACCGGCGTCAAAGCGTGGGACGAGTACTCAGCGAACCAGAAACGATTCCTCGCTACGTTCCAGGAGGCGTTCGCCGGCTTCCTCACACACACCGACGAGCAGATCGGTCGGCTGGTTGGATATCTGGAGGAGTCGGGACAGCTCGACAACACGATTCTGATGCTGATGGCCGACAACGGCGCCTCGCAGGAAGGCGGGCCGCAGGGCGTCTCCGACTCCGCCCGTTACGGCCAGCCGCTGCTCGACGATATTGATGAGGCGCAGTCGCGGCTGCACCTGATCGGCAGCCCGAAAAGCTCGCCCAACTACCCGTGGGGCTGGGCGCAGGTCGGCAACACGCCGCTCAAGTGGTACAAGCAGAACACGCACGGCGGCGGCGTCCGCGTGCCGCTGATCGTCCACTGGCCCGACCGCATCAGCGATCGCGGCAGCTTCCGCCGACAGTTCCACCACGTCTCCGACGTCTTGCCCACTGTCCTGGAATCGGTGCAGGCCACCGCGCCTGAGGAGTACGCCGGTCAGCGACAGATGCCCGTCAGCGGCACGAGTTTCGCGTACGCGTTTGAGGATCCACACGCCGACACGGCCAAGGAAGCTCAATACTTCGAGATGCTGGGACACCGCGGCATCTGGGTCGACGGCTGGAAGGCTGTCACGCGGCACCAGAAGAACGACCCATGGTCGGATGATGAATGGGAGCTGTACCACGTCGCCGAGGACTTCTCGGAGTCGCATAACCTCGCCGACGCGGAACCGGAGCGTCTACGCCGATTGATCGACCGCTGGTGGGTCGAGGCGGGCCGCTACGGTGTGCTGCCACTCGACGATCGCAGCTTCCAGCTCGGCGGTCCCTCGCAGCGACCCGGTGGACCGCACCAGGGCTTGCGCTATCGCTACACCCCGCCGGTGTCGCACATTCCTGGTGAGATCGCGCCTGCGATCGGTCTGGGTGCATGGACCCTGGAAGCGGAGATCGAGCGCGACGCCGTGGCGGAAGTCCGTGGCGACGGCGTGATCTTCGCGCGTGGCTCGAATATGGGTGGATTCAGCTTCTACATCCAGGACAACCAGCTGCGCTTCGACTACAACGCGTTCACAGCGGTCACCCAGATTGCTGCCAACGTCGAGCTGCCCGACGGTCGCTGCACAGTGGGCGTCAGTATGGACGGCGAAGCGCCGTCTGCGCCTGGCCACGTAACGCTGCGGCTGAACGGCGAGCGTGTCGGCGAGGGCGACGTGCCGTTCCTCGTGCGGGGCGGATTCGGATCACGAGGCGGTGCCGATATCGGCGCTGACCGTAAGTCGCCAGTGACAGAGTCGTACACAGCGCCGTTCGAGTTCCAGGGGTTGATTCACGCAGTGGAGATTGCGGTGACGCCGTATCCGAAGTCGGGACCGGCCTACGAGGCCGCTCGCAATGCCTTCCGGGAGTTGATGGCGCAGCAGTGAGCGCAGGCCGACCATGAGTGCTGATCATGAGTGATTGTTGCGCTCCCTCTGTCGACCAGGTTCAGCGCTCGGCGAGCGTCGATGTCTCCGCGGCGCCCGTTGCCTTATCTCCGACAGCTGGGCAGGCCGAAGGCGGAGGAAGAGCAGCTCTGGCTATGAGCGTCATCCCGGCAGGCGCATTCACCATGGGGTCCACTGATCGGTACGCGTATCCCGGCGACGGCGAAGGGCCGCTGCGGACGATCTCGCTGTCGGCCTTCGCGATCAGCAGCTGCGCAGTGTCGAACACTGCCTTTGCCGCCTTCGTTGCGGCGACCGGCTATCGGACCGAGTCGGAGCGGAGCGGTTGGTCGTTCGTGTTCGCTGGCCTGTTGCCCGATGACTTTCCGCCGACCCAAGCTGCCGCCGACGCACCCTGGTGGCGCGCAGTCGAAGGCGCCTCATGGCGACAGCCCGAAGGCCCACAGAGCAGCATCGAGCAGCGACTCAATCATCCCGTCGTCCAGGTGAGCTGGCACGACTCCAGCGCCTACGCACAGTGGGCTGGCCTCAATCTGCCGACCGAGGCGCAGTGGGAGCGTGCTGCGCGCGGTGGACTAGAGTCGGCCGCGTTCCCCTGGGGCGACGAGCTGACGCCCGGCGGCCGACACCGGATGAATGTCTGGCAGGGTGTGTTCCCAACTGACAACTTGCAGGACGACGGCTGGTACGGCACCTGCCCCGTCGACCACTTTCCGCCCAATGGATACGGGCTGTACAACACCACCGGCAACGTCTGGGAGTGGTGCGCAGACTGGTTCGACGTCTATCACGATCAGACCGAGGCGATGGATCCAGTTGGACCGCCGGATGGCGACCTGCGGGTACTCAAGGGCGGCAGCTTCCTGTGCCACGAGAGCTACTGCCTGCGCTACCGCCCCGCCGCCCGGTTGGCGCTGACGCCGGACAGCGCCACCAGCAACACCGGCTTCCGCTGTGTGCGCAGCATCGATTGCGGGAGCGCTTGAGGGAGATTGCCATGTCAGTCAACGAGGATTTTGCTGGTCGTATTGGCCGCACGTTTCGCGATTCCGAGCCATGGTGGCCGCCGTTGCCGACCGCGCCGCAGGATCGTCCCAATGTCCTGATCATCCTCTTCGACGATCTGGGCTTCGCGCATCTCAATTGCTACGGCTCCACGATCGCGACACCGCGGATCAATCATCTGGCGGCCAACGGACTGCGCTTTACGAACTTCCATGTGACGCCGCTGTGTTCGCCGACGCGGGCGGCGCTGCTGACCGGCCGCAACCACCACACGGTCGGCATACGCGCCGTCACCCAGTTCGATTCCGGCTTCCCCCACATGCGCGGCAGCATCCCGCGCAGCGCCGCGACGATCGCGGAACTGCTCTCCGACGAGGACTACGCCACGTTCATGGTTGGCAAGTGGCACCTGGCGCCGGTCGACTCGGTGGGGCAGGCGGGACCGTTCCACGACTGGCCATTGCAGCGTGGCTTCGATCGCTTCTACGGGTTCCTCTCCGGCGAAACCGACCAGTTTTATCCCGAACTCGTTCGAGATAATCACCTGATCGAACCACCGGCGCGGCCGGAGGACGGCTATCACCTAACCGAAGACCTGATCGATCAGGCGACCAGCTATCTGCGCGATCATCAGTCGGTCTATTCGGAGCAGCCATTCTTCCTCTATGTCGGGTTGGGCGCGACGCACGCGCCGCATCAAGCGCCGCAGGAGTACATCGATCGCTATCGCGGGCGGTTCGAGCAGGGTTGGGATACTGTCCGCGAGGAATGGTTCGCGCGTCAGCTGGAGATGGGCATCGTGCCCGAGGGCACCGAGCTGGCCCCGCGGAATCGCGGCGTTTCGGCGTGGGCGGAGATGTCGGAGCACCAGCGTCGCTTCGCTCTGGCGCTGCAGGAGGCATTCGCTGGGTTCCTCGAGCACACCGACGCGCAGCTGGGACGCCTCTTCGACTATCTCGAGGCGTCAGGTCAACTCGACAACACGCTGATCCTGCTGCTCGCAGACAACGGCGCTTCCCAGGAAGGCGGCCCGCAGGGCGTCTCGGACGAGCCGCGCGTGTTCAGACCGCTCGACGATCTTGCAGAGGTGCAGTCACGGCTGCACGAGATCGGTGGGCCGCGCTCGGCGTCGAACTATCCATGGGGTTGGGCGCAGGCGGGGAACACGCCGCTGCGCTGGTACAAGCAGAACACGCACGGCGGTGGCGTCCGCGTGCCGCTGATCGCGCACTGGCCCGAGGGGATCGGCAAGTGCGGCGGCATCCGCCGTCAGTTCCACCATGTCTCCGATGTGCTGCCGACCGTGTTAGGGTCCGTTGGCGCTGAACCGCCCACGCGTTACCGCGGACATGAGCAGCTGCCGATCGCTGGGACGAGCTTCGCGTACGCCTTCGAGGACCCGGACGCGCCGACGCCCAAGTCAGCGCAATACTTCGAGATGCTCGGCCATCGCGGGATCTGGGTCGACGGATGGAAGGCGGTCACCTGGCATCGACGCGGCAGCGACTGGTCGGACGATGAGTGGGAGCTGTACCACGTCGACACCGACTTCTCGGAGACCAACAACCTTGCCGCAGCGGAGCCTGATCGATTGCGCGCCTTGATCGATCGCTGGTGGATTGAGGCGGGGCGTCATGGCGTCCTGCCGCTCGACGATCGCACGCTGGAAATCAATCAGCCGTCGCAGCGTCCCGGTGCGCCGCATGCAGGCTTGCGCTACCGCTACATCCCACCGATCGCGCACATGCCAGTCGAAACATCGCCGGCGCTCGATCTGGGCAGCTGGACGCTGCGCGCCTCCATCTCTCGCTCATCACAGGATCAGCAAGGTGTGATCTTCAACCGCGGCTCGGTCATGACTGGCCTCACACTCTACATCCAGCGCAACCGGTTGCACTTCGACTATCACGCCTACGACGACTGGTCACGGATCCAGTCCGACCAGCCGTTACCGGCGGGCGTGTGCGTGGTCGCTGTGTCGTTCCGCTGCGAGTCGGTCAAAGGGCCCGCAGCAGTGGAGCTGTCCGTCGATGGTGAGCGCGTCGCGGTTGGGCAGGTCGGCACGCTGCAACAGCGCGTCCTCTTTGCGCACGGCGAGTGTGACATCGGTGCCGATCGGCGCTCACCAGTGGGCGATCGCTACGACCCGCCGTTCGAGTTCGAAGGCGATATTGCGAGCGTGGAGATCGATGTCACGCCGTTCGCCGGCGACGCCGCATTCCAGGCTGCGCTCGAATCACAGCGCCGTTCGATGGCTCGGCAGTAACAGGACCGCGACCGTCAGGTTTGAAGACGCCGGCAGTAGCTGCCGCAATCAGCGTCAGCGATGCCGCCGGTGCGGATCGATCGCCTCGACGACCGAGTCGGCGAGGAAGTTGAGCGACAAGAGGATGAGGGTGAGTCCGAGCGTTGGGAAGAGCACGAACCACCAATGCCCGGCGAACAGCCATCGCCGACCGTCGCTCAGGATGATCCCCAAGGTTGGCGTGGGCGGCGAGGCGCCCAGTCCGAGGAAGCTGAGCGTGGCCTCGGCGATGACCGCGAAGGCCATGGCCAGGGCGGCCTGTACTAACAAGGGAGGCAGCGCGTTGGTCGCGATGTGTCGGCTGATGATCCGACCTGGGGTCGCGCCCAGGCAGCGGGCGGCGAGGACATAATCGCGCTCCTTCTCGGTCAGCAGCTGGGCTCGGGCGATGCGGGCGAACACGGGGATATTTGCGATCCCCAGCGCCAGAGCGACCTGCGACGTGCCCGTGCCCAGGATCGCCAGTACCGCGATGCCCAGCAAGAGGAACGGAAAGGCCAGCAGGGTGTCGACGAGCCGCATCAGCACTGCCTCGACCCAGCCGCCCGCGTAGCCGGAAATGAATCCAATCGTGATTCCCACCAATCCCCCGCCCAGCACGCCCGCCAGCGACACATACAGCGAGATGCGCAGCCCGAAGAGGACGCGGCTGAAGATATCGCGCGAGAGGTCGTCGGTACCGAACCAGTACTCACCCGACGGAGCCAGCAGACGCGAGCCGCGAATCTGCTCCGCTTCTCCGTACGGCGCGATGATGTCGGCGAAGATGGCGATCAGGATCAGTCCGCCAAAGACCACGATGCCGATGGCGCCCTGTGGATTAGTGGCAGTGCGGTAGAGCGCGTCGACGGTGAGCGACTGATCGCGCATGCGCCGCAGCCACGCTTGGTTGACTGGCGGCGCGTACTGGGATTCGGCTCGCAGGCGCGCCACCTTCAGCCCGCCAATCCAGAGACGCGAATGCGCGGGT
Organism: Dehalococcoidia bacterium; assembly: GCA_963422755.2. Taxonomy (GTDB): domain Bacteria; phylum Chloroflexota; class Dehalococcoidia; order Bin125; family Bin125; genus Bin125. The sequence continues at coordinate 329,598 of OY730488.1, read as the reverse complement.
CGAGATAGCCGTAGGTGATATCCGCCAAGGTGTTGGCGGCGACGAAGAGGAAGACGAGAATCGCCAGCATCGCCTGGATCAGCAAGTAATCCCGTCCATTGATGCCGTCAATGATCAAGAACCCGAAGCCGGGGCGGGTGAAGACGATCTCCACCACGATCGCACCCGCCAGGAGGTTGCCGATCTGTAGCGCGGCGATCGTCACGATCGGAATCAACGCATTGCGGAGGGCGTGGTTCAGTACCACCTTGCGTGCCTGCAGGCCCTTGGCATGGGCCGTGCGCACGTAGTCCTGGGCCAGCGCCTCCGCCACCGACGTCCGCACGAAGCGCGCCAGGACGGCCGCGGTGACCGAGCCCGCCGCAATCGTCGGCAAGACGAGCCTGTGCACTCCCGCAACGAAGTCGTCGAAGATGCTAACCCGCCCCGAGACCGGGAACAGGTCCAGCTCCACGGCGAAGATCCACAGCAGGAGAATCCCCAGTACGAAGTTGGGAATGCCGAGCGTGAGGAGGTTAAACACGCTCACGCCGTAGTCGGGCGGTTTCTTTGCCCAGACCGCGGCGGCCACTCCCAGCGGTACACCGATGAGCAGGGCGAACAAATACGCCGCGACAGCTAGCTCGATCGTCGGCGGGAACGACTGCGCGATCAGCTCACGGACTGGTACGCGTTTGGTGAAGGACTTGCCGAAATCCAGCTGGACGACACCGCTGACCCAGTTGCCGTACTGAGTCAGGAACGGATCGTTGAGTCCGAGGTCCTCACGGATCCGCGCGACATCTTCGGGGGTCGCATCCTCGCCGGCGAGCTGCTGCGCCGGGTCGCCGGGGATCAGGCGGATGATCAGGAAGATCACGATGCTGGCCAGGAAAATGACCAGCATCCCCTCAAAGAAGCGCCGAATCAGGTATCGCCCCACGACTTACCAGCCTCTGCGTTCGATCGTTGCCGCCAGATACCCTCCCGAATGGGCCGAGCTGAGCTCTCGCCGGTCCCGCAGCCGGCCCCACGGCCAGCCTTGTCCAGTCCTAGGCATCTTCGAAGTAGAGGTGATGCAGTCGCGGGATGCCCAGCACGTCGTACCACAGTCCTTTGAGGCGCGAGGTGTAGGCCCAGATCTGCACCGTCGTACAGACCGGCGCCACCCACGGTTCTTCGGCCAGAATCTGGTTGAAGTCGTCCATCAGCTGCTGGCGCTTGGACTCCGTATCGGCTGTGGGCCAGCCGTCGATCATCGCCTGGTAGCGCGGTGTCTCGTACGCGCAGGAGTTCGGGATGCGCATCTGATAGTTCATCACCGGCAGCGACTGCGGATGCATCGCATAGAAGCCGTAGAACGACAGATAGGCACCGGGGTGGGTGCCGCCGAGGAATCGCTCGATCCAGGCCGCGTTCTCAACTGACTTCGGTGCCAGGTTGATGCCTGCCTGGGCCGCGTCCTGCTGAACAATCTGGGCAATCGACAGGGCTTCGTCCGAGCCGGCGCTGCAAGCGATTTCGATCTCCGGCGTGCCGTCCGGGTAGCCGGCTTCCGCGATCAGGCGTTTCGCCTCATCGAGGTCGAAGTACTGGTAATCCGCGTCCCCGTCGTAGGCGGGCGAGAACGACGGCCAGAGCACATTCTTCGTCTCCGACAGTCCCTCGAAAATCTCGGCCACGATCCGCTCGCGGTCGATCGTGTGGTAGATCGCCTGCCGCACCGTAGGATTGTCCATCATGGGGTGACCGCCGCCGCGGCCTTCGCCAACCATGCCTAGCACCCAGATCGATCCCGATGGCGGGGCCAGCTGCAGGCCGAAGCTGTCATCCTCAGTGAAGCCCTGGTGCCAGGCCTTGGGCAAGTGGTGGGTGATGTCCAGCTCGCCATTCTGCAACGCCAGGGCCATTGATTCCGCGTCCTGGAAGATGTTCCACTCGATCGCGTCCAGCGACGCTGGGTCGTAGAAGTTTTCAAACCGCTCGGCGCGCGCAAACACGTCGACCTCGTAGGCGTCGACATCGAACTTGAACGGTCCGCTGCCGTTCACTCGGGTGTAGCCGTCGAGTTCGGCGATGTTGTCGGCATCGTGAATCTGGGCCCAGTTCAACACATCGAAGATCACCGTGCCGGGCCACGCGAGATCGAGTTGCAGCGTGGTCTGGTCGATCGCCGTCGCCTGGCTCACGTACTTGTTATAGATGCTCCGCACCTGGCTGTTCTGAACGTCCTCGTCGTCCATTCGCTCCAGACTCTTCTTGATCTCCTCGGCCGTCATCGGCTTGCCGTCATGGAACTCCAACCCTGGCCGCAGCTTGATCTGGATCATCGTCTGGTCGTCGTTGAACTCCCAGCTCTCGGCCAGGTGTGGCTGCGGATCGAGCCCGGTTGCACTGTATTTGGTCAGCGTGTCCCACAGCGCGGGGTAGAAGATCGTCTCAGGGGTCGCGCCGTACGGCGCTTGATGGGTCGCTGGCGAGCTGCCCGCCCAGCCCGCTCGCAGCGTGCCGCCACGGGGGCGCCCGGCTGGTTGAGCGCTGGCCACGACCTGTTGCTGCTCCTGCTGTTGTGGCTGTGCAGCCGTTTGAGTCTGCGCTTGCTGCTGTTGAGCCTGCGCCGCCTGTTCCTGTGTCTGCGGCTGCGCGTCGTCGTCATCGTCGCCGCAGCCGACGAGCGCGATGCCCGCTGCGCCGAGGCCAGCTCGGCCGCTGGCCTGCAGCACTCTGCGTCGAGACAGTTTCTGTCGTCGAATGCGATGCCAGTCATTGCGATGCGCCATGCGATACCTTCCTGCTCTACTCCGCCGAGTAGGGAGAGTATGCCGATCTCAGCACCGTCCTGCAATTTCAGCCCGTCATTCTCCTGCCGGCATTGCACCTGCCATCGGGTGCGCGGTCGCGCGTTCGACTAGCCGAGATACTCGATGCGCTGCATGGAGGGGATGCTGAGCACGTCGAACTCGATCCCTCGGAACTGACTGCTCCAGGCCCAGATGTCGCTGCGGGTCACGATCGGCGCGATCCACGGCTCGTTGTCGAGCAGTGTGTTGAACTCTTCCAGCAGTTCGTTGCGGCGCGCGTCCGAGTCCGCGGTGCCGAATGCGTCGATCAGCGCAGCGTAATGTTCCGGTCCGTAGGCGCAGGAGTTCGGGATGCGCATCTGGAAGTTCATCACCGGCAGGGTCTGCGGGTTGAGCGCGAAGAACGCGTATGAGGATAGGTACGATTCGTGCTTCGCGTTCAGGAAGCGGTCGCGGGCGACCGCCGGTTCGTACAGCTTGATCTCGAGGTTGATTCCGGCTTCGGCGGCGCCGGCCTGGATCACCTGCGCGATTTCATTCGCCTCGCCCCCGGCATGTCCAAGTTCAATGGTCAGTTCGCCTGGACCGTAGCCGGCCTCGGCGAGGAGTTGGGCCGCCTCTTCGGGGTTGTAGTAGTCGCGGTCGCGGGCGGCATCATAGCCGGGCGAGAATGCAGGCCAGAGGATGTTCTTGGGTTGCGCCAGCCCCTCAAACGTTTCGTTGGCCACGCGCTCCCGGTCGATGCAGCGGTAGAGCGCCTGCCGCACCTTCGGGTCGGCGAAGGCTGGGTGACCTCCATTTTCGTTGGGAATCACCATGCCCAAGACCCAGATCGCCAGCGTCGGCGGCGCGACCCTAACCGTGTAGTCGGGGTCAGAGTTGAACCGCTCGTAGTCAGGCTTGGGCAGGCGGTTCGTCAGGTCGATCTCTCCTGCCCCTAGCGCCAGCGACATTGCCGTCGCATCGGGGAACTGGTACTGCTCGATCCCGTCTAGCAGCGCGGGCTCATAGAAGTTTTCAAAACGCTCGCCCGATGCATACTGGTCGACCTGATAGGTGGACGGGTCGAGCTTGAAGGGGCCGGAACCGTTCAGCGACAGGTAGCCCTCCAGGTTCGGAATGTCGTCGACGTCGTGAATCTGAGCGTAGTTGAGCACGTCGAAGATCAGGTTGCCACCCCAGGCGAGATTGATCTGGAGCGTCACTTCGTCGATCACATCGACCGAGTCGACGTACTTGGTCATGATCCCCTTGACCTGGTTGTTGGCGACGCCTTCGTCATCCATCGCCTCCAGGCTGCGTTTGACCTCAGTTGCATTCAGCGGTTTGCCGTTGTGAAATTCGAGACCCGGGCGTAGTTTCACTTGCAGCATCGACTGGTCGTCGTTGAACTCCCAGCTCTCGGCCAGATGCGGCTGCGGGTCGAGCCCGTTCGGCGAGTATTTCGTCAACGTGTCCCAGAAGGGGATATAGAGCGGGATGTGCGCCGACGACGACAGGTACGGGGCGCGATACGTGGAGAGGCCGATATCGGAGCCGATCCGCAGCACGCCGCCGCGCCGTGCGTCATCCGCGGGCGTCGTCACCGTCTGCGGCTGTTGCCCCTCCTGCTGCGGTTGTTCTTGTGCTGGCTGTTGCCCTGCTTGCTGCTGTGTGGCTGGCTGCTGCGCCTGGGCGGCTGCTTGCGGCTGATCATCATCGTCATCGTCGCCGCAACCGACCAGGGTCAGGCCCGCTGCCCCGAGACCGGCGCGAGCGCTGCTCTGCAGCAGCTGTCGGCGGCTCAGCCCCTGCCGCTGCAGGCGTAGCCAGTCATACTTGTCGTTCATTCAACACCTTCTTCCAGACTTGCCCAGACACCGAGCAACTGAAGGGAGTATGCCGAGTGGCTGGTGTGATGGCAACCGCCCGCTGCGTTAGCGTGAGCGCTCGGAGCGGACATACAGCGAAGGAGCATTCCATGCGAGGCGTCGGCGTGATCGAGTTTGGCGGGCCGGATGCGTTGCAGGTTGTGGACTTGCCTGAAGTCCATGCAGGACCTGGCGAAGTGCGGCTGCGCGTGCACGCGGCTGCGGTCAACCCCACCGACACCTTCGTGCGCGGCGGTGCTCGCGCCGAGGCGCTACACAAGCAAGGTCCACCGCCCTACATACCAGGTATGGACGCCGCCGGACTGATCGACGAGATCGGACCCGAGACCGAGACCGACCTGGCTGTAGGCGACGCGGTGATGGCGATGGTGATCCCGCGCGGCTCGCACGGCGCCTATCGCGAGAGCATTGTGCTGCAGGCTGATGCAGTCTGCCGCGCGCCCAGCGGCGCTAGCCACGCTGAGGCGTCTGCGCTGCCCATGAACGGGCTCACCGCGCGACAGTCGCTCGACCAGCTGGGACTCCAGCCTGGCCAGACCCTCGCCGTGACCGGGGCGGCCGGTTGCTACGGCGGCTACATGGTTGAACTGGGCAAGGCCGAGGGTCTCACCGTGGTCGCCGACGCCGCGCCTCAGGACGAGCAGCTGGTGCGCGATCTGGGCGCCGATATCGTCGTGCCTCGTGGTGACGACATCGCCGCTCAGATCCGCCAGGTGATCCCCGATGGGGTCGACGGGCTCGCCGACGGGTCGGTGCAAAATGAGCTGACGCTGGGCGCGATCAGGGACGGCGGACAGTACGCCAGCGTGCGCGGCTGGCGCGGGCCGGCGGACGGCGAGCGCGGCATCACCTTTCACGTGACGATGGTCTTCAGCTACGACCGCCGCGCCGACCTGCTCGACACGCTCCGGAGGCAGGTCGAGGCTGGTCAGCTGACGCTCCGCGTCAACTCCACCTACCCCGCTGGGCAAGCCTCAGAGACGCACCGACTGTTCAAGCAGGGCGGGCACCGGGGCCGCTTCGTGATTACGTTCGACTGATGGTCGCTACTCGGCGGCCGCAGTGGCGACTGCGTGGGCAATCGTTTTGGCATTGACCACCCCTTGCTCGAGGAAGTCGGCCACAACGCGGGCGTAGGCGGACGGCACCTCGCGCGGGACGCCGTGTCCGACACGGCTAAAGACGTGCAGCGTTGCATTCCCCAGCCGCGCGAAGTCCTTCAGGTTGCTGGTGAGGAGACTGTCCGCCGCGCCGGCGAGCAGCAGCGTTGGCGTCTGGATCTCCCCCAGTCGGTCTCCCTTGCGGTAGTGCGCCATCGCGTCCCAGCAGCCGTCGTAGTGCCCTAGCGAGACGGACAGCTGACGGTCAACCTGGTTGGGTACATCATCGTGCGCCGACTCGCGCGGGACGCTGGCGAGCGTGGTGCGGATCAGCAGATCGCGTTCACGCTCCGCCCAGCGGCGGCGCATCTCCGCCCGCGCCTCAGGCGGGAAGGCGATGCCGTCGGCCGGGGCGGGCGCGGAGATGCTCAAGCTCAGCAGCCGATCCGCGTACGATAGCCCCAGCTCGAATCCGATGACGCCGCCCATGCTCTGCCCGGCGTAATGGAACTGCTCGATCCCCAGATAGTCCGCCATGCCAACCACATCTGCGGCGAGCTGCTCGATCGTGTAGCCGTCATCAGGGTGGGCAGAGTCGCCCGCGCCGCGACAATCCATCGCGATGCAGCGATACTGCGCGCTGAGTCGCTCGATCGCGCCCGCCCAGCCGTCGTGCGAGGCGGTGTAGCCGTGCTGGAAGATGATCGGCGCCCCGATGCCGACATCCTCGTAGTAGAGGTCGACGCCGCTGACGTTTGCGATGGCCATCTCAGATTCCTCTCAAGCGAAGTCGGCTATCGAGCCGTGTAGCCGCCGTCGACCGGTAGCGCGACGCCGTTGACGAAGCTGGCATCGTCGGAGGCCAGGAAAGCGGCGGCGGCGGCGATCTCCTCCGGTTGCCCCAGTCGACCCATCGGATGGAGGCCGGCGAGGAACTCTTCCGCGCCGTCGATCTCACGGATGCCGGCGGTCATCGGCGTATGGATGTAGCCAGGGCAGATCGCGTTGACGCGCACGCCGCGCGGTCCGTAGGTGACGGCGAACTGCCGCGTGATCCCCACGACACCGTGCTTGGCGGCGACGTACGCGCCCGCGCCGGGTTCCACCGGCAGCTGTGGATCGCGCGTCGAGGCGGTGCTGACCAGTCCGTTGAGTCCGGCGATCGAGGCGGTGTTGATGATCGATCCGCCGCCACGCTCGGCCAGCGCCGCCGCGCCGTGATACGTGCCGTAGTAGACCCCGGTCAAGTTGACGTCGATGGTTTGGTCCCAGGAGTACTGCGCGCCGCCGATGCCGGCGTTGTTGAAGATCACGTCCAGCCCGCCGAGCACCGCGACCGTCTGAGCGAGCGCGTCCTGGACGGCGTCTTCGGAGGTCACGTCGAGCTCCATTGTGGCGGAGCGACCACCGTGTTCGGCGATCTGCGCGGCGGTCGTCTGCGCGCCCTCGGCGTTGAGGTCGGCGCACATCACGGCCGCGCCCTCCGAGGCCATGCGCAGGGCGGAGGCCCGTCCAATCCCGGACCCTGCCCCCGTAATCAACGCCACGCGCTCAGTCAGTCGGTCGATGGCCATACCGCACCCCTAAATCCTGCGTAGACGCAGTCTAGAGCGTGCGCTGAGTGGGAGTCCCTGAGCAGCAGAGCCGTCGCGGCGTTGGCTGGCGCGCCGTTAGTGGTACTGGCCGCAGCGGTCGAGATTCGGTTGGATCGGCGTCTCGAAGGCGCCGTCGAGGCTGAACGTGGAGGTCTTGGTTTTATTCCCAGCGCCCGTAACCGTGATTTCCAGGGACTCCGCTTCCTTGAGGTTCTCGTAGAAGATGAGAGTTACCATCGTACGCAGTTCTACTTTTTCTGTGCTCTCTTGGTCTCTCCATTGAATCAGCATCCATCGAGCGTCCTTGATCGTCGTCAGTCCACGGTTGCCCGTATCAGCGGGGAATTGGTATTGATACGAGACGAAGTAGCTTCCGGATCCATCTTCGATCCTTGGTGGAAGCTGTTCGTTTTTGTTACCAACGATGCCAATTTCAAGCCCGCCCGTGGAGCCGTTGCACTCGATGCGGAGCTCGAGCGGCGTTACTCCGAGGGCGTGTTCGCCATCAGCGCGGATGCTGACCGAGGATTCGAGATATGCGCCTTCATTGCCGTAACTCCAGCGTTTGATGTTCGTTGCAATCCGTCCGCTGTCGTAGTAGTCCTGCCCTATTTTGCGGACAATGAGCGCGGATGTCTCTGCTTGGGTGGTGGTTTCGAGCGTCAGCGCGGATGAATGCAGCCATTTGCCAACAGCGGGCTCCGCTGGCAGCTTGCGCGCGCTCGGCAGCATGCGTTCGCTCCATTGCCCGTCGACGCGCTGCTGCAGCGCAAACTCGGTTTTGCCATCCGCAAGTCGCCTCGCGGCGACCCGTACTTCCGCGTCACCGCTGAGGACGTGCGCCGTCGCCCAGCTGGCGCTGGCGATGATCGCGAGCAGAGCCAGAGCCCCTATCCATAGGTTTGTGCGTTTCATCTCAACCCTTTCGTCCTCGCGGGGCGTGCGCTCATTTTCGGTTAGCTGGGAACCGGTGCCAAGGTCTCTGGTCACTCATACCATGGACGCGTCTGGTTGAGACTCGGTGGGCTAAGCTGTGCGACAGCATTTGTTTGCCTCGCTCACATGAGACACAAGGAAGATACAAGGAGCGCCGCCATGCCGCCGACTACTGGAGACACCCTGCCTGACGCTCAGGGAACCGTGATGTCGGGTGGACGACCCGGCCCCGCCAACCTGCGCGAGCTGGTGGGTGACAAGAAGACTGTGATCTTCGGCGTGCCCGGCGCGTTCACACCGACCTGCACCAACGACCACCTGCCCACCTTCGCCACCTCGGCTGACCAGCTGAACGCCGCCGGCATCGAGCAGACGATCTGCATGTCGACCAACGACATCTTCGTGCTCGAGGCCTGGAACGCCGCGCATGGGGCTGGGCATATCACGATGCTGGCTGATGGCTCGGGCGATATCACCCGTGCGCTGGATATCGGCCTCGACCTCTCGGGGCTGGGGCTGGGCTTTCGCTGCACCCGCTTCGCGATGCTGGTCAACGACGGCGTCGTCCAGGCCTTCCAGACCGAGGAGAACCCGGGCACCTGCGCGCTGACCTCGGCCGCGGCGATCCTCGAGCACGCCTAGTCATACGCCGAACCGCACACCTATCCGCTTACCTGGCTGCCGTGACGGGCTCGCGGCTGTGAGTTCGCTCGACGCCCCGTCGGGTGCGGACGAACTGCGCCGCGCAGATGCCGAGGCGTTGCAGCGCTACCGTGACGTGCGCAGCGCGCACACCTACCAAGCCTCGTGGTACAACAACGCGACATTTGTGTTCCCGCTGATCGCCGCTCTGATTGCGGCAGTCGTCTGGCTCGCGACGGGCAGCGGTGAGGCCGGCGGCGCGGCGATCTTTTTCCTGATCGTGACCGCGGCGATGCTGCCGGTCGTGTTCATCACCTGGCAGCGACAAACCACCGCCGTTCTCGTGCACGAGGACGGCATCACAGCACTACATGTCGGTCAGGAACAGCTGACCATCGCGTGGAGCGATCTGCGCGGCGTACGACGGGTCGAGACGATGGGCAATGTGCGTTGGTACCTCGATGGCACCGATGAGGAGCACATCGTGATCGAAGGTGAGATCGCGCAGCGAGACTCGCTACTCGAGGCCGCGCGCGCGGAGCTGCAGCGTCGGACGGCGTGAGAGATTAGCCGCCGCCGGGAACGGCGGGTCCGTCAGGGGCGTTCAGCGAGGGGCGGGACTCGGCCGGCAGCGCCAGCGCGGAGATAGCGGTCTCGCCATCGGCCGCCAGGACGATCGCCACTGCGGCGCCGGCTCCGATCGATGCTGGGTCGACACGCTCCATCTGCAGCAGAAAGCTCGTCTCTTCGGTCAGGCGAATCTCGGCGCGGCCAGTCGGGGTCTGCAGGATCAGCTTCGGGCCGGAGATTGAGATCACCTGGCCGCTCAACACCTGGCGTCCCTGCAGTCCCTCGGATGTACCGAATGGTGACAGTCCGCTGGCGCCGAGGATCAGCGCGTCGTTGGGGTAGGCCGATCCATCGACCTGGACCTGGATGCGTCCGGCGCGGATGTTCTCGGCGACCACGGTGTCCGCCTCGGAGGGCTGTGGCGCGAGGATGTCCGCGCCAACGAACCAACCGCCGACACCGGCCGCCGCTAGCGCTGCGAGCGTGACCAGCCAGCCCAGCAGCCGCGCCACTATGAGCCGCCTGTCGTACTGGCCCCTGTCGCGCTGGATGTGGCGTCGCGTTGAATCGCTTCGACGACTGACTGCCCGGTTTGCGCCTGCGCTGCGGGGATGACGACAATGCCCGTGGTGATGAACGTGTTGACGTTGTCATCAGTCCCACCGACGACGATGTAGTCGCCCAGCTGCGCGTCGTCCGTCCAGATTGGGAGCAAGGCCTCGACGACAGCATCCTGGTCGAAGCGCACCGTCCGTAGGTCGTCTCCGACGCGGACCACCCAGGTGTCGCCTGAGGTTTCGGTTACAAACCCGGTCAGGTTTCCGATCGGTCCGCCGTCGCCGCCCACCCGCGTTCGCTGAGTGGTGTCATACACGCGGACGGCGTCCTGCTGCGTCGGTCCGCCCCATTGGAATCCGGCCCCGAGTGCGGCGCCAAAGACAATGGCGGCCAGCGGAATGATCAGCAGCCGCGATGCCAGGCTGCCGGGGCGGTGGATCGGATCGCGCACGATCGCTTCACTTTCTGAACGCATATGGTCTGAACGCACAAGGAGGGCAGACCGCGGTCTACCCTCCTCGCGTTCTCATGAGTGTCGCAGCACTCTCCGAGCGCCGAGCTCGCTGACGGTCTAGACAGCTAGCGCGTCGGCGACGTCGGCCAGGCCGATCGATTCCAGCTTCTCGCGGCTGGGGGCGCACGTTTCGGTGTCCCAGCCGGAGGCGCGCAGGAAGTCAGTCTCGAGCAGCTCGATGTCGAGGGTGACACCGGCCAGGGGGCCAGTCTGCTGGACCGTGTCCTCGCCGCCCCAGAGTCGGGCCGGCGCGAAGCGCTGACGCGGGTTGTCGCCCTCGCGCACGCAAAAGGCCATGCGCAGGTTGGCGATCCGCTCGCCCGCGAGCTGCAGATCGTCGCCCGAGAGGTTCCAGCCCGTGGCGGCATTGATCCACTGCGGGAAGCGGTCGGTCGGTGCGGCCATCATGATGAACTGGCACATGCCGGTCGAGTTGGAGATGTGCATGTACTCCGACGCGCCCTTGTGGTGCTCGCCGCGGTTGGCGTAGTCCTTGAAGTCGCGCGGCGCGGCCTGGTAATCGGGACCACCGTAGCGCGAGTTGCCCTCGTACTGCGTGTGGCGCGCGGGGGTCGGGTCGAGCTTGTAGGTCGTCCAGTACTCCGGCTGCAGCTTGGCGTCGTGCATCGGCAGTTCCTGGCCACCGACGTCGGTGCGGAACTCCTGCGCGCGGCTGTCGCCGTTCTGGGCGTCGATCTTCTCGGCTGCGACCTTCATCCCGTCGGCCAGCAGGTCGCCGAAGCCCTCGCGCTTGCCGATCAGGTGCAGCATCTCCATGATGCCGTCGTCGTTGGACCAGGTCAGCTCGACGCCGCCGGTGTCCTCAAGGTCGATCAGGCCGTTCTCGAAGCACTCGATCGCGAACGAGATCGTCGTCCCGGCGCCGATGGTGTCGAGGCCGTATTCGTTACACCAGTGGTTGGCGGCCTGCATCATGTCGATGTTCGAGGAGAGGTTCATGGTGCCGAAGGAGGCGACCGTCTCGTACTCGGCGCGGTGGGTATTGACCGGGTACTTGAACGAGCCCTTCTCGTGCTCGGCTTCAACCAGTCCGGCCGCCACCGTACCGTCCGGCGACTCGATCGACTCAGCGCCACAGGCCATCGGGCAGCGCCAGCAGCCGTAGCTCTTGTGCCGCACGGCCTTGCCGTTGACGTCGACCGCGCGCGGCGCAGGCGAGTGGTTGGGGTCGATCGGCGGCATGCCGGTGGCTGGATCTATCTCCAACTCGGCGTGGGTCATGCGAGTGGCGTTAAAGACCATCCCGCCCATCGCGTCCACCTCGGGGAAGACATCGACGCCGACGCCGCCCCAGTTGCGCACGGGTGAGTCGCCGTTGTGGGCGGAGCCGGTGCTGATCCCGGTCGTGCCGAAGCCGGCGAAGAAGTCGCGCAGGGGCGCGATGAATTCGTCGCGCGACTGGCGCGCCAGCGCACGGATGTCGCCGTCGCCTGAGAGCATGTTCTCGCGCGGCGTGCCGCCGGCCTTGACGACCACGGCCTTGATCTTCTTGGAGCCCATCACCGCGCCAACGCCCGAGCGGGCGGCGAGGCGGCCGTGCTCGTTGCAGATGCCGGCCAGGTAGGAGAGGTTCTCGCCGGACGGGCCGATGCCAGCCACCGAGGTCTTTTTGCCATACTTGTCCTTGAACGCGTTCTCGACCTCGATCGCGCCCATGCCCCAGTACTCCGAGGCGTCCTCGATCGAGACGTCGTCGCCGTCGATCAGGATGTAGACGGGGTTGTCGGCTTGGCCGTAGAAGAGGATGCCGTCCCAGCCGGCGAACTTCAGGTAGGGGCCGAAGTCACCGCCGCAGTTGGCGTCGCCCCAGCCGCCGGTCGAGGGCGACTTGCAGACCGCCTGGAAGCGGTTGCCGAAGATCGGCGTACCGGTCAGCAGACCGGGCAAGAGGCCGAGCACGTTGTCGGGGCCGAGCGGGTCGGCGCCGGCGGGAATGCGGTCGAACAGCAGACGCGCGCCGATCCCGTAGCCGCCGAGGTAGTCCTTGTACATCTGCTCGGGGAGGTCTTCGCGCTCGACCGCGCCTTCGCCCAGGCGGACGTTGATGATCTTGCCGTTGTAGGCGACTTCGCTGGGGCTCCAGCTCTTGTCGGCAAACGGGTCGGCCGCTTCTGGGGCGTCGCCGTTCTCTGCGCCGGGAACGTTGGCCATGGGATCACTTCCTTTTCCAGTTGGTCTTGCCTGCTGTCGGCGCACACGTACGGGGTAGCAGCGCGTGTGAACCCCAAACAGGATAGCGACTCCGCGCTCTGAGCGCTACGCGACAGAGCGAGCGGTTGGTGGCCGCCGTCCATGGGCGGGCAGTTATTTCGTGTAGCGCGAATAGTTCATGCGTCCTAGCCTACGTGCTCGACGGCGTTGCGGTAGCGGTGTGAGTGAGCCGACGGGCATGCGACAACTGAGACAGACGTTCGCGGCGTTCGCCGTGCGCGACTTCCGCTTCATGTGGGGCGGCTCGCTGCTCTCGGTGACTGCGTTCATGACGTCGTTCTCGCTGATTCCCTCGGTTGCCTACGAGCTGACCGGCAGCTACGCAGCGGCCGGGATCGCGATGCTGGGTTCTGGCGTCTCGCAGACGCTGTTGGGGCCGATCGGCGGCGTGATCGCCGACCGCTACCGCAAGAAGCCGCTGGGCTAGCGAAGGCTGCTGAAGTCAGGTTCCACAGCGTCCTCGCGATGGCGGCTAGTTTATAGTTATCGATAAGGTTAACCATCAGCTCCCTTCCTACCGTTACGGGAGGAAGGGAGCTGATAAATGCGGAGAGGGACTATTTCACATATCTTGGACGCCATGCTACTAGCCACGTGGTTGTTCCACGCGCTACCTGAATGTTTCTCTGCTTGAACTGACTACATTGCTAGTCATCTTTTGTGCTTGTGAATCCAGATGTTTCCGCTCTTGTCAGCCTCTACGTGGTCGCCCTGCTTGTCTGCAAGAAGTATGAGCGCTCCCTTGGTGATCTGATGGGCCGCCTCGCAGTTGGCTAGTCCATGTAGTCCACAAAGTGGTGGATTAGACGATAGGAATTGCGGCGTTTGGTGTGAGTGTTTCGGCTGCTTTGGCGCATGCCTGTGCGTACCTGGGCCGTCTCGCGGAGTTGATTTCGGAGAAGGCGCAGAAGCCGGCGAGCGCATGCCAGAATCACGGCTTCCATGTCCACCACCATCGAGACCATTCGGGTCCGAGCTTCTAGGTGTGGCCACCTTTTGGTGGGTGTGAGGAACGCTACGACACTCTTCGCTAAGAATGTTGCCCCCACGAATCGTCGGAAGCGAGAAAACAGAAAAGCATTCCTCTTGCGGATGGCTCGAGATCGGAGCCGGTTCTACAAGAGCGAATCCGCAGGCAATGCCTATTGCGCCAAGCGCCGCCAAGCGCCGCCAAGCGCCGCCAAAATTGTAACCTGGACGGTTAGTTTCATTCGATTATCTCCTTTCGTCCAGTAGCAGGAACTTTACACAGATGCGAGGCACTAGCGCAATGCGAGCGAACATAACCATCAATCTTGAGGAAGGAAGCCAGGGTCTTCTATTGAGCGGTGTCCTGAATCGGTTATCTGGTCAGGTCCAGACATCACTCGAGTCGCCTGCCTTCGCCAGAAGGACGCAGGAGAGGCGACAGAGCCGCTCAGGGCATGGCTTAGGCTGAGACCTTGCAATGACGATTTGGCGAGTCGACCCCAAAGTGGCAACTTGGGACGGGCATACAGAGCAGCGCACATGAGCCAACGACCAAGCCGCGTTGGCGGGGCCTTCGAGTCCTTCGCGCACCGCGATTACCGCTACCTCTGGGGTGGCTCGCTGCTGTCCACGACCGCCTTCATGACCACCTTCCTGCTCGTGCCGATCGTGGGCTACGAGATCACCGGCTCCTACGCGCTCTCGACGCTGGCCCAGATGGGCAGCGGGCTGTCGATGTTTTTGCTGGGACCGCTGGGCGGCGTCATCGCTGACCGCTACCCCAAGAAACCGCTCGTGCTGGCGGGACAGATTTTTCCGGCGCTGCTGATCGTCGGCACGGGCGCGCTGATCGTGACCGATCGGATCACGATCCCCTTGCTGTTCCTCTCCACCCTGCTGATGGGACTGGGCTTCGCCCTGATGGGTCCGGCTCGCCAGGCCTGGCTGGGCGAACTGATCCCGCGCCGCCTGCTGGGCAACGGCGTGGCTCTGCAGCAGATGTCCCAGAACATGGCGCGTGTGCTTGGCCCCACGCTGGGCTCGATCGCCGTCTTTTTCGGCGTCTCCTCCGGCGCGCTCTATCTCTCGGTCGCTGGATTCTTCCTGATCGTCGTGCCGCTGACGACGGCGCTGCCCTGGACCAGGCCGCCGCTCCAGGAGGGCGACCAACCGCGTCGCTCGGCACTCGGCGATCTGATCCACGGCTTCAGTTACTTGCGCGCTAATCGTCGGCTGCGGCTGCTCTGGCTGTATTGGATGGTGATCGTCGTTTGCGGGTTCTCTGTGAACGCGCTCACGCCGGGGATCATGGACCGCGAGTTTGGCCGTGCGGCCAGTGAAGCGTTCATCGTGTTCCTGCCCTTCGGTGTCGCCTCGGTCCTGATTAGTATCCCCCTGGCCGGCTTGATGAGCGGTCGCTTCGCCTGGCCATTGCTGCTTGTCTTCGGATTGGCCTCGGCGATCACGCTGATCGTGTTTGCGATCTCTCCCAGCTTCGAGCTGCTGATCGTGTTTGCGCTGCCCGTGGGCGCCGCGACCTCCGGCGTGATGTTGATCAACATGTCGCTGATGATGACCAACTCGCGGGCCGAGTACTTCGGGCGGGTGATGTCGTTCATTATGCTCGGCTACGGGATGCAGTCGATCATGGCCCCGATCTGGGGCGGCGTAGCCGAGTGGCTCGGCGGGCGCGAGGCGTTGATCGTCGTCGCCGTGGTGTCCCTGATCGCGACCGCGTTGATGACCGTCGGTTGGCTGCGGACGCGCCATCTGCCGCCCGAGCGAGGCACCGCCGCCGCAGACGAAGAGGCCGAGCGAACCAGAGTATCCAGCCCGCGCTTGCGCCGACAGCAGATTCCCGCCTTCACGGCTCAAGTCGCGCCCGTCGTGCTGATGGGCGGACAGAAACCCAGTCGGATATCCGTTTCAGGCGGTGATTAGGCTCGATCATGGGGCAACAACTCAGCGTGACCTTTGCCGCGCTTGCGGTTCGCGAGTACCGCTTGCTTTGGGCGGGATCGTTGCTGGCAACGACCGCCTTCATGACGACCTTCGTGCTCGTGCCGATCGTCGCGTATGAGCTCACTGGTTCGTACGCCGCCTCCGGCTTCGCGCAGGCGGGGATGGTGGCGCAGCTGATCTTTGGCCCGTTCGGCGGCGTGATCGCCGATCGCTACCGCAAGAAGCCGCTGGTGCTCGGTAGCCAGATCATCCCCTGCGCGATCATCATCGTCACGGGCATCCTGATCGTGAGCGACCGGATCACGATCCCGATGTTATTCGCCTCCACCTTCCTGATGGGCTCGACGTTCTCGCTGATGGGACCGGCACGGCAGGCTTGGGTAGTTGAACTGGTGCCGCCGCGCTTGCTGCCCAATGCGGTCGCGCTGCAGCAAATGTCGATCAACTTTGCGGCGGTCTTGGGGCCGGCGATGGCTTCGGTGCTGGTGATCTCGATGGGCTTGAACTCGGGAATCCTGTACCTGCTGGTTGCGGCGTTGTTCGTGGTCGTGGTACCGCTGACGACCATGATCAAGGCGCCGGGCGCAGCCACGCCGAAGGATCAGCGCAAGGCGGTACGCGTCGAGCTATCGGCCGGGCTGCGTTACATCGTCAGTCGCCCCCAGTTGCGCTCGTTGTGGTTGTTCTGGTTGCTGATTATCGTCACCGGTTTTGCCATGCAGACATTGATTCCAGGCATTCTCGAGCAAGAGTTCGGCCGTTCGCCCAACGAAGGGACCGTGGTCAACCTGATCTGGGGGATCGCCTCGCTGCCTGTCAACCTCTTCCTGGTTGGACTCGTCAGCGGCCGTCTGGCCTGGCCGTTGCTCTTCGTCACTCCGCTCATGCTCACGGGCGGGATGTGGCTGACCGCATGGGCGCCCGCCTACCTCGTACTGCTCGGCGTATCAGCGATCGCCGGCGCTGGACGTTCCAGCGTGATGCTGCTCAACCAGTCGATCATGATGACCAACACGCGCCCCGAGTACTTCGGGCGGGTGATGAGTTGGGCATTCATGGCGTTCGGCCTGCAGGGCGCGCTGGCGCCGGTCTGGGGATTGGTCGCCGACGCCATTGGCGGGCGCGAGACGCTCTACATCGTCGGCCTGGTGGTCGTCGCTGGCACGGCGCTGATGGCGCTCGCACGGACGCGGACGCGTCATCTGCCACCTGAGTCGGGCACAGCCGCTGCCGCGATCGCTGGGCAACAGCCCGATGCGCAACCAATGGAGCACGAGCGCGCTCAGCCAGAGCCACGTGTCGCGCCCAGCCCGGCGGTCAGTCCGCTCTTCGCCGCCCGCCTCGCGCCCGTCGTGCTGATGGAAGGGCAGAAGCCTCGCTGGCGGAACCCAGTCTGACGCGAGACGCGGCGAACTAGTCGGCTTGGGCGAGTTCGCCGAGGAAGGCGCGCGTGCGCTCGATGTGCGACTCGGCGTCCTGCTCCAGAACGACGATCGCAGCCAGCATCTCGTCGACGCCGTAGTCATTGTGGAACGAGCGGACGCGGTCGCCGACCTCAGACTCAGAGCCGCTGATGATCAAGGCGTCGGCCATGCGGTCGCTGAAGTCACGGCCAGCAGCTTCGTCGTAGCCGGCGTCTTGCAGCATCTGCGAGTAGTAGGGCAGCCGCTGGTAGAAGCCAAACTGTCGGCGCGCAGCCGAGTGAATCGCGTCCTGGTCCTGGCTGAGAATGATCGGCGTGTGCACGACCATCGCCGGACGGTCGCGACCCGCGTGATCAGCGCCGGCCTGCTGCGCGGGCAGCGCGACATCGCGAATGTAGGGCAGCGGCGTCATCCAGGAGATGCCGCCGGCGGTGATCTCACCCGATAAGGACCAGGCGCGCTGCCGCAGCGCGGAGATCATCGTGCTGACCTGCGTCGGACCGCCGGGCAGCGCGGCGCGGGCTGTGATCAGCTCGCCTTCGTGGTTCACTTCGCCGCTCTCGAGCAGCGCGCGGCAGATGGTCACATATTCGCGCAGGTGCGAGAGCGGCTTGTGGAACGGGATGCCCCAGGTGCCCTCAATCGCCGGCTGGTGCGACGGCCCCAGGCCGAGGATCATCCGCCCGGGCGCGATCTGATCGACGGTCGCCGCACCCTGCGCCATTGAGATCGGATGGCGCGGATACGTGGGCACGATCGAGGTGCCGAAGGTGATCCGCTCCGCGCCGGATAGCGCGGCGCCGACGAACACCGCAAATGGGTCGGGCGCGGGGCCACCGACCGTCAACCAGGCGGTGTCGAGTCCGTCGCGGTCCGCCGCGACGATCCCGTCGATCAGCGTCGGTGCGTTCATCATCTGGATGTTCTGCAACGCAATGTGGACGCCGATGCGCATGTTCTTCATCACGGGCTCCTAACTGCTGTTGGTGAATGGCGCAGAGGTACAGCGGTAAGGCGAGGATAAACGCCGCTACGCGTAGACCGAATCTGGGGCGAAATCGATGCGTTTCGCGCCGCGCACGCCGTCGACGAACTGAGCGCCAGTGCGGTCGTGGCCCGGCAGCAGGAACGCATCGCGCTCGGCGGCGATGGCGGCGATCTTCTCGATTGACCGCGTCCATTGCTCGCTGTCCATGTCGATCGGCGAGGTCGCTGGCGGTGGACCGAGTGTGTCGTGAAAATACATCGCGTCCGAAGTCAGGAACACCCAGCCTGTCTGCTCGAGCCGCGCCAGCAGACCCATCGTGCCGGGCGTGTGGCCGGGCAGCGAGATGCACCACAGATCCCTGGCGATCTCCTGGTCGCCGTAGATCAGCATGCGCGGCGCGCGTGAGACGAAGTTCCAGTCGGCGCGGACAAAGAAATCGCTCGCGCCATCGGCTGAGGGAGCGACATGCGTGACCACATGCCGCCACTCGTCCTCGTGCACCACGATGTTCGCGCCGGCGTCCTCGAACAGCCGCAGCCCGCCGGCGTGGTCAGCGTGCAGGTGTCCCTGCACCACGTGCGAAAAGTCTTCAGGCCCCAGTCCGCGATCCCGCAGCACCGCTTCGAGACAAACCTCAGGCGTGATCGCGTCGAGATTCAACAACTGCAACCACTCCGGCAGCCATTCATCGGGCCAGCTCGCGGCGACGCCGGTTTCGAAGAGGATCAGTCCGGCATCGGGATGCTCAATCACGTAGGACAATGCGGGGCACTGATACATCCCGTCGATCACGTCACCGTCGAACCGTTCTGGCTGGCGACCGTCCGCGGTGTTGAAGAGAGCCGCGAGCGGGATCGGGAAGTGGCCCAGCTGCAGCCCTGAAATTCGAATGCCCATCGGAGCTCGCTATCCGTTGTCGTAGTCCCCGTTGTCGTAGCCCTGCGTGATCGGTTCGTTCGCGCGCTGGGCGGCGCTGCCGGGTGGGGCGAAGTCGTCGATCGCCGTGGCGAGATCGTCGCGCGTGCGGAGCGGCGGCATCTGCTGTGCGCCGTCGACCCGGCTGGCCAGGTGCAGCGTCTGCGTGGGGAAGGCGAACTCCACCTGCAGCTCGTCGGCGAGGCGGATGATGTTGAGGTTGAAGATGTGACGGGTGCGCAGCTCCTCATTCCAATCGGAGGCGGCGATGAAGGTGTAGACCATGATGTTGAGCGCAAAATCGCCGAAGCTGTGCAACTCCACGATGTAGTAGTCGTGCCGCATCTCCGGCATCGAGCGGACGATCGCGCGGATGCCCTCGACGAATGCCTGGATGCGGTCGGGGTCGGTGTGGTACGCGATGCCGACCGTGGTGTAATAGCGACGCCAGGTGCGGCGGCCCATGTTGTTGACCGCGGTGTCGGTCATGCGCGCGTTCGGTACGGTGACCTGCGAGTCGGCGAACGTGCGGATGCGAGTCGAGCGGAAGCCGACCTGCTCGACGGTGCCCTCGATCTCGTCCACGATCACCCAGTCGCCGACCTGAAACGGTTTATCGGCCAGGATCGTAGCGCCGCCGAGCAGGTTCTTGAGCGTGTCTTGCGCCGCCAGCGCCACGGCCAGTCCGCCCAAGCCGAGACCAGCGATCAAGGAAGTGATGCTGACATCCAGATTTTGCAGTACGAAAACCACGCCGATGGCGCCGACCAGGATCTTGCCGCTCGTGCGCGCCAGCGGTACCAGCTGATCGTCTAACTTCGTGTCGGTGCCGGCAGCGACCTGCTTCCAGTAGTCAGCGGCGATATCGACCAGGCGGAAACCGACGAGCACGGCCGCAACCGTCGCCGAGAACTGCGCGAAGATACCGACGACGCGCTCGACGTCGCCGTCGAAGTCGAGAATGGGAAAGCCGATCACCAGTGTCAGCGCGGAGATCAGCCCGAGCAGCGGCCGCTCCACGTGGCCCAGCTCGGATTCCCAGAAGTCGTGTCGCGCTGGATCGGTCCGTCGGCGTAGCGCCGCCCATGCCAAGCGAAGCAGCAAGAAGCGTAGCCCGATGATGACGATCGCCATCACGGCGAGGCCGATGAACTGCCAGACCTCGATCCCGATGACGGATTCGTGCAGCCAGTTGAGGGTCAGGAGGGGAGGCATCCCCAACAGCCTAGAGCCGACCAGCGCTGGCGGTTGTCAGACCACGCCGTTCGCCCTGCTCAGGTCGCCCCGCTCGCACTGATCCGCGAGCGGGCTCGGCCGCCGTGCGCAGGCGCACTGTCCGGAGATGTGTCGTGAGCGAGTCCTGGGCCCGTATGGACGCAGTCTGCCTTGCTTAGTCGCCGCTCGCGGTGGAGGGGTTGTGCTCGAAGCCGCAGGCCTTGTGCGAGCCATCGCAGAACGGCTTCATGCTCGATGTGCCGCAGCGGCAGAGCGCCGCCATCGAGCCTTTCGGCAACGGAATCTCGGACCCGTCGTTGGCCTTCAGCGACAGACCCTCGGTCGAAATCAGAATCGGGCCGTTTGCATTGATAGTGATCTCTGCCATGGCGATCTCCTCATCGGTTCTGAGCCGCATGCGCGCTCAGGCTCGCGGATAGGATAACGGCAAACGAAGGAGGCAGCGCATGCGCCTGACCGTCGAATTCCCTTCCGTGATCCACCGCAACGGTCCAGCTGAGATCGCGCGGCTGGCCAAGGCGATCGAAGATCTGGGCTACGACGAGATTGACATCTTCGACCACGTCGTCATGGGTCATCCGCATCCCGATCGCGAATCGGGGCCGTATCCCGCCAATATGCCGATTCTGGAAGCGCTGGTCACGCTCGGCTTCATCGCCGCCGTGACGGAGCGCGTCGGGCTAGGCACCGAGGTGCTCGTCTTGCCGCAGCGCCAGCCGGTGCTCGCCGCTAAGCAGTTCGCCACCCTCGACACGCTCTCCGGCGGACGCGTCCGCGCTGGCGTCGGAGTCGGCTGGCAGAAGTCGGAGTACGAGGCGTTGGGTATGGACTTCCACACCCGCGGCGCAGCAATGGACGAAGCGATCGCCTTGATGCAAGCTTGCTGGAGCGAGTCGAGCATCGACTTCAGCGGTGAGCATTTCACTTCGACGGCAATGGCGATGGAGCCGAAGCCGCCGCAGTCCGATCCCGACGGAGGCACGATTCCGATCTGGATCGGGGGCGGCTCGCATGCGGCGATTCGTCGTACAGCCCGGGTCGGCGCGGGTTGGATGGGCTCGGGCGTTCTTGGCGAGGCCGCTGTCACCACTATCACTGCGATCCGCGAGGAAGCGGAGCGGATCGGCCGCGACTCGGCGGAGATCGAGTTCCAGTGCCAGCTGGCCACGCCGCCTCGCGCTGGCGATCCGTCGACGCGCGAATACTGGGCGCGCACGGCTGACGTCGCCGCGACCGCCGCCGCCGCGCAGGCAGCCGGCTTCGGTTGGGCCGCCGTCAATGTGACTGGCGTTTTCGTCGCCGGGGCCCGTTCGATTGACGCCATGATCGATCAGCTCGGTCAGCTGCACGACGCCATCCGCGCCGAGACGGGTTGAGGGAACAGGGCAGTATGCGCTGGTTGTGGGCTGTCGTCCTGTTCGGCGCCCTCTCCCTGTTCGGCGCTCGCGCCCTGCTGCCGCCTCACGCCGCGGTCGCTCAATCCGACGAACCGCCGCTGGTGCTGGTGATGAACATGGACGGAGCCATCGAGCCGATCACAGAGCGTTACCTCAAGCGGGTGCTCGAACGGGCTGAGGCTCGCCAGGCCGCAGCGGTCGTGATCCGCATCAACACGCCGGGCGGTTACATCAGCTCGATGCGTAACCTCGCTGAGCAGCTGCTCAATGCCTCGACGCCGACTATTGCCTATGTCTGGCCCTCAGGCGCGCAGGCCGCCTCGGCCGGTACGATTGTGGCCATCGCTGCTCACATCGCGGCGATGGCGCCTGCCACCAACATCGGCGCCGCGGCGCCGGTGACCGGTACGGGCGAAGACCTGCCGCCCACCTTGCGCAAGAAGGTCGATGAGGACATCACCGCGCTGATCCGCAGCATCGCCGCCGCGCGTGGCCGCGACTATGAGGCGATTGAACGCACCGTGCTGGAGGCCAAGGCCTACAGCGCTGACGAGGCGCTGCAACTCAATGTGATCGATCACGTCGCCGGTGACCTGGACTCACTGCTCAACCGAATTAATGGCGCAACGGTCGAAATGCTGGACGGACCGCGGACGTTGCGTACGGTCGGCGCGCAGGTCGACGAGGTCGGACGCTCGATGGTAGAGCGGTTCCTGGACATCTTGACCAACCCGAACGTGACGTACGCGCTGATCCTGATCGGCACCTACGGCCTGATCTATGAAATCCGCGATCCCGGAAACTTTGGACCGGGTGTGATCGGTGTGCTCGGTCTGGTGCTCGGCTTCGCCGGGATTGGGCTGCTGCCAGTCAATTTCACTGGGGTCGCGCTACTCGTTGCTGGCATCCTCTTGCTACTGCTCGAGTCGCAGCTCGACGGGTTTGGCTGGGCTGGGATTGGCGCGGTGATCTGTTGGCTCTTCGCGGGATTCCTGCTCTTTGGCGAAATCTTCCCCGAGCCGACCGCGCTTGACGACCCACTCGAAATCTCTCGCTGGGTGCTGGCGCTCTTCGCGACGCTCACGGTTGCGGTGATTGCTTTGTTCTGGATCATGGGGCGCGGCGGTGGCAAGTCCGAGGCCTTTATCCCCGAGCACGAGCGACGCCTCATCGCCCAACGCGGTACTGTCGTCGATATCCTCAATCCAAGCGGCGCGATCGCCGTCGCCGGTGAGCGCTACATCGCCACCACCGCGGGTCGGGATATCGCTGCAGGCTCAACGGTTGTGGTGACCGGCGTCTACGCCGGCGGCGTGCTCACGGTCGTCGAGCCAAGTGGGGCATCGGCTGAACTGAGGCGACGGCCATGGCGAGATCGCATGGCCAATCTCTCACTGGCGCATCTGCTCCAACAACGAAGGAGGTACTGAGATGGGTGTTATTCAAACGGTCGGTCCGAACGAGGCCCTGGTCCGCTCGGGCGGCGGCCAAGAACCGAAAGTCGTCGTGGGTGGGCGGACGGTCGTCCTGCCGATCTTCCATCGCGCGCAGCGCTTGCCGTTGAGCGTGATGACGCTGCACGTGAAGACCGAGAACGTCTACACCGGCGAAGGCGTGGCAGTCTCGGTCGATGGCGTCGCGCAGGTCAAGGTGGCGCGCGCGGAAACAGCGATTCGCACTGCGGCGCAGCAGTTTCTGGGTAAGAATGAGATGGAAGTGATGGATGTGCCGCAGCAAACGCTCGAGGGCCATCAGCGCGCCATTCTGGGCGCCTTGACGGTCGAAGAGATTTACAGCGATCGGGAGAAGTTCGCCGCTCAGGTGCGAACGGTGGCATCGCCGGACCTCGCTGGGATGGGGATGGAGATCGTCTCGTTCACGATCCGCGACATCAAGGACCCTGGCGGCTACCTCGATGCGCTCGGTGTGCGCCGAACGGCGGAAGTCCGCCGCGACGCCACGATCGGTCAGGCGGAGGCCGAGCGAGACGCCGGCATTCGCTCGGCCGAGGCCAAGCGAGAACAACAGTCCGCCACGTTTGAGGCGGAAACCCGCATCGCCGAGTCGGAGCGCAGCTTCAATGTCCAGAAGGCCGCGTACGACCAGGAGGTCAACGCGCGCCGCGCCGAAGCGGCCCTCGCCGACGAACTGCAGCGCGCCAAGACGCGACAGGAGATCCGGCGCGAGGAAGTACAGATCGAAGTGGTCGAGCGAGCCAAACAGATCGAGCTGCAGGAGCAGGAAATTCAGCGCCGCGAGCGCGAACTCGAGGCGACGGTGCGCAAGCCGGCTGAGGCTGAACGCTATCGACTCGAGACGATCGCGGAAGGCGATCGCAATGCGGTCGTCGCCCAGGCGACCGCCGATGCGGAAGCCACCCGTCGGCAGGGCGAGGCGCAGGCGGAAGTGATCAAACTGACCGGTCAAGCGGAAGCCGAGGCGATTGAGGCCAAGGGCGCGGCCGAGGCCGCCGCGATGCAACTCAAAGCCGAGGCCTGGAAGCAGTACGGTGAAGCTGCAGTCATTCAGCAGGTGCTCGAGACTTTGCCCGCCGTCGCGGAAGCGGTCGCCCAGCCCCTGGCCCGCACCGACCGAATCGTCATGTTCGGCGGGGGCGACAGCGGTACCGGCGCCAGCAAACTGACGCGCGATATCACCCGCACCGTCGCTCAGGTGCCAGAGGTGATTGAGTCGCTCACCGGGATCGACATCGTGGGCAGCATCAAGAACATTCCTGGGCTTGAATCTACGACCCGCCGCGCGGATGCCCCGGGCGACGCGGATCAGCAGCCGCAGTCGGGGCAATCCGAAGCGCCGCAGGCCTAGCGTCGTGCCCGCTTCCATGATCACCGAGCACGGCGTCCTGCCGATTGCGCTGGGCGACAACTGGGCCTACGCCTTGCCGAGCTCGGACGGGATCATCATGATTGACGCTGGTCCCGATTACGACGGCGCCTGGGACGTGCTCGCGGCACAGCTCGGCGCAGCCGGCCTCGACATCGCCGACGTCAAGTACATCGCGGTGACGCACGCGCACATCGACCACTGTGGACTCGCCTTTCGCTGGCAGGAGGCCGGCGTGGCGGTCGCGGCGTCGGCGCTTGAGGCGCAGTCGTTCTTGCATGGGCGCAACATCATCGGCTACCAGACGCAGTATGTCTTCGAGCACATGCGCCGCGTCGGCGTACCGGAGGAACGGATCAGCGGCTTTATCGAATCGCGCGAGACGATGCGGCGCGCGTTCCGCTCGGGTGACAACACGGGCGGCGGTGTGCGCCGCGAACGCTGGCCCGGCCTGATTCGAGGGACGCCGTTTCGCGCCGACCTGGCGCTCGATGACGGGGCAGCAATTCGGCTGGGTGATCGCTGTGTGCGGCTGGTCTCAGCGCCGGGTCACACGCCGGGCAACTGCGTCTTCTACGAACCCGATACCGGCGTCTTGTTCAGCGGCGACCAGATCATTCCCGGTCTCAACTCCAATCCCGGCTGGCACTGGGATCTTGACGCTGAGCCCCCGCAGCGCTTTCGTAGCCTGCCCGCGTTCGCCAACTCCCTCGATCGCATCGAGCAGCTGGGTCCGAGCTACCTGTATCCCGGTCACCGCGAACCGTCGGGCGATGTGGCGGGGGAGATTGAACGGGTGCGCCGTCATCACCGCAAGCGACAGGGTCAACTGTTGGAGCTGCTCAGCGACGGCCCGCATACCGCATACGACCTGCTCGCGAAGATGTTCAAGCGGCTGCCAGACCGCCGTCTGTGGCAGGCCATGGCGGAAATCACTGGTCACATCGACGCCCTCGTCGTGCGGGGGGAGGCGGCGGAGGTCGAGCTCGACGGATTGATGATGATCCGGTTGGGTTGAGCGCCTGACCGCAGCCGCTTACGCTCGATGCGCCCACTACAGACGCCGGTAGACGCCTGAGGAACCCGTCATCAGCTCGCCCAGCGCGGCGCGGCGAATCAGGGTGAGCGCGGATGTCACAGCGCGCGCTTTGATCGCCGCGCGAGTCTGCGCGAAGGTGTAACCCGTCGCATAGCTCTCGCGCTGCGTCTCGATGCCCAAACAGACCGCGCCCACCGGCTGACCGCCGTGTGGCTCGGGACCGGCAACGCCGGTGATGCCCACGCCGATGTCGGCATCGAACTGACGCCGTGCCGCGCTGGCCATCGCCGTGGCGGTTTCGTTCGAGACCACGCCGTGTTGATCGATCACAGTGGCGTCGACTCCGTACTGGATCTTCGCATCCGCGGTGTAGCTAACCAACCCGCCACGGAAGTAGGCGCTGGCGCCGGGCACGTCAGTGATCGTGCTCGCCAGCAGGCCACCCGTGCAGGACTCCATGACGGCGATGGTCAGGCCGCGCTCCTTGAGCAGACCGCCAACCGCTTCCTGGAACGTATCCGCATCGGCGCCCCAGATGGCGTCACCGAGCATGGAGCGGATCTGCCGCTCGACCGGCGCGATGCGCTCGCGGGCGACATCTGCGTGCATCGCCTTCGAAGCTAGCCGCACATGAACGCCATCGGCCTTGTGGTAGACGCCGACGGTGGGGTCGGGCTGGTGACGTAAATCGCCGAGCAGTTCGTCGAGCATCGACTCGCCGAGGCCACTCGTCTTGAGCGTTCGGGAGATTAGGACGCTGCCATCCGAACGCGCTCGCAATCGCGGCGCGACCTCGTGTTCCCACATCCCTGTCATCTCCGCCGGCGGACCGGGCATCGCGACGATGATGGTCTGGTTCGTGTCGACCCACCAGCCGGGCGCGGTGCCGCGCGGATTCGGGATCGACTCGCCCGACGGAATGATCGTGGCCTGCTTGATGTTCTGCGCTGGCATCTGGCCGCCGCGGCGCTCGAAGAAGTTACGCAGGTGCGCTTCGAGTTCAGGCACCACGTAGGCCTGCTCGCCGATCGACTCGGCGATCGCGTCGCGGGTGATGTCGTCCTCCGTCGGACCGAGACCGCCGGTCAGGATCACCACGTCGGAGCGGGCGGTTGCGGTGCGGATCAACTCAACGAGGCGTTCCTGGTTATCACCGATCTGGTGCATGAAGAACAGGTCGATGCCCATCGACGGCAGCCGCTGCGCCATGTAGTTGGCGTTGGTGTCGAGAATTTCGCCCATCAGAATCTCGGTGCCGATCGAGATGATCTCCGCACGCATGGTGTACTCCCCGCTGCTCGCTGTCTCGTTTGGTCTCAGAACCTTAGAAATGGTAGTTGTCGTGTGCCGCAAGCACTGCTGGTAGCCTGTCCCAATGACCACTGCTCATCCTCTGCCCACCTTGCCTGATGTGGCCGACGCGGCCGCGCGCGTACGCGACAACGTCGGACGCGTCATCGTCGGACGCGAACAAGTGCTCGACTATGCCCTGGCCGCGATTCTGTCCGAAGGGCACATCCTGCTCGACGATGTGCCGGGGCTGGGCAAGACGATGCTGGCCAAGTCGTTCGCCCGCTCGATTGGCTGTTCCTTTCGGCGCATCCAGTTCACGCCCGATCTGCTCCCCTCGGACGTGACCGGCGTCAACATCTACAACCAGCAGTCGGGCGAGTTTGAGTTCCGTGCCGGACCGCTGCTCGCGCAACTGGTGCTGGCCGACGAGATCAACCGCGCCTCGCCGCGCACGCAAGCCGCATTGCTCGAAGCGATGGAAGAGCGCCAACTTACGGTCGAGGGTGAGACGATGCCAATGCCTCGTCCGTTCCTCGTCATCGCGACGCAGAACCCGGTCGAACTCGAAGGCACGTTCCCGTTGCCCGAGGCGCAGCTCGATCGTTTCCTGCTGCGGCTGCGGATGGGCTACCCCGACGCGGCGGAAGAGGACGCCATCCTACGGCGATTCGAGCGCGCCCAGCCGTTGGAGGAGTTGGAACCGGTCGTCGAGTCGGAGCGGCTGCGGCAGATGGTGCTAACCGTCGAGCAAGTGCGGGTGTCGGACGCGGTGCGCGGCTACATCGTCGCGATCGTACAGGCCTCGCGTGAGGAGCAGGCGTTCGAACTGGGCGCCTCGCCGCGCGCCTCGCTCGCCTTGCTGCGGACGACCCGCGCGCTGGCGGCGATTCGCGGCCGCGATTTCGTCCTGCCTGACGATGTGCAGGAAATGGTCCGCGTCGTGCTGCCGCACCGCCTGATGCTCTCGGCGGACGCGCGCTTGCGATCGTCCACGCCCGAGTCGCTGCTCGAGCAGATGTTGAACCGTGTCCCGGTGCCGATCGAAGCCGCGGCCGTCGGCGACTGAGCCCCCGCGCCCTGACCGCGCGAACTGCTGGAGGCGAGGCGTCGCATGGCCATGATGGGCGGCTTTGGCGGTGGCATGATGGCCGAAGTGGAGGCCGATGCGCGGCGTGATGAGCGCGAACGGCAGATCGAAGCGGGTCGCTGGGCCTTCCGACACGACAACCGCTTGATCCGCGCGATCTGGCCGGTGGCGACCGTGCTGGTCGTGCTGTTGGGCGTCTCGCTCGGCGAGATCGTGGTCTCCCTGGTCGCCGCGACCGTGTTGGTCGCCGGTTGGCTGGCCTGGACCTGGACGCGCTACGCCCTGCACCGTCTGGACACGCGGGTCGAGATCGCGCAGACACACGCCTTTGTCGGCGAAACGCTGGGTCTCACGCTGCGCTTGGAGAACCGCAAGCTCGTGCCGCTCACTGCCCTGCAGGTGCGACTCAACCTGCCCGAGATTCTCGAACCGTCGAACCAGGCCTTCAGCAAACTGCACGAGTCCGCGCCAAACGAAGGGGTCGTGGTGCGCACCACCTCGCTGCGCTGGTACGAGCGGCTGATCTGGCGCTTCGAGATTCCTTTGCTCACGCGTGGACACTTCCAACTCGCGCGGGTGGACCTGAAATCGGGCGACCTCTTCGGCGTCTACCGACGCGAGCGGACCGACGCGGCCGAGCACACGCTCTGGGTCTATCCAGAGGTGATCCCAATGGAACGGCTGGGGCTACCGCAACTGCGCCCACAGGGAGAGCGACGCGGCGGTGATCGGTTGTTTGAGGACCCCACCCGACTGCAGACGATTCGCGATTACCGCCCCGGCGATCCGCTCAAGCGGGTGGACTGGAAGGCGACGGCGCGGCGTCAGGCGCTGCAGTCGCGCGTCTACGACCCCTCTAGCGATCTGATTGCCGTGGTGGCGTTGAACGTCTCCACGCTGCCCCACGCCTGGCAAGGATTCTTCGGCGACATTTTCGAGCGCGCGGTATCGGTCGCGGCCTCGCTGGCGCAGGGATTTTCACAGGAGCGCGTACCGGTCGGACTGCTGGCCAACTGCACCTGGCCCGGCCACGACACCGCGATCCGCGTGCCGCCCTCCCGCGCGCCGGGTCAGATGACCCGCATCCTCGAGGCGTTGGCGATGGCCGACGTGTTCACACTCGTGCAGATCGAGCGCATGCTGGCGGAAGAACGCCTGACCTATGGCTCGACGTTGGCGCTCGTGACCGCAGTCCTGACTCCCGCGCTGGAGTCGTCGCTGCATAGGCTGAAGCGGCATGGAACCCAGATCGCGCTGGTCTACGTCGGCATCGATGACCCGCCCGCGACCTTTGCCGAGTCCACGGTCTTCGACATCCGCGCGGCGCTCGCCGGATTGCACTTTGAGCGTGTCGGCGAGTCAGGGCCGTGGGCGCGCACCGATCGGCTGGAGGCGCAGCGTCGGCCGCCCGAACCGAGCAGCTCGATGGACCCGGTGGAGCCGCCTACGTTCGTCGGCCGCAGTGCTGAGGACGTCGCTGAGGACGTCGACCCGTCCGCGAGGACTGCGCCGAACGGCGCAGCGCCCGCCGTGGCGCCCACTGTAGGGACCACGGCGTCGCCCGGTCCGTTGTCTGCGCCAGCGAGTCCTTGGGCACGGCCGCGCGGAAATGAGCGGCGATGAGCTCAGCGCTGCAGACTGTCCAACCGACGGCGCAACCATCATCGCGACGGCGGGTCGAATACGCCTACATTGGCGCGTTGCTGTTGGCCGAGATCGTCCTCCTGGTGATCCTCGCCAAGCTGCTTCCGCGCCTGCTGTCCTATGACGCTGGCGAAACGCTCTCAGTCTGGGCGGTCGCGGGCACGGTCGGGCTGGGCTTTGCCGTCTCGCGCTGGCTGGGCAATCCCGCCCGCTCAACCGCACAGCGGTTCTGGTACGGCCTCATCGCCACCCTGATTGCGCTGCAGGTGATCGGCTCCCTCGATCTGTCCGAGTCGGCGCGAATTTGGGACATGTCCTGGCTGCTGGAGCTGGGCCGACCGTCGAGCCTGGTCTGGCGGGAGCAGGTCGCGCTCGCAGACGGGACGATCGTTCCCGGCGAGATCGATCAGCTCCTCGCGGCGCTGATGTTGATCCCGATCTGGTTCCGCGGCGTCTCGCTCGGCTCGACCGACCTGATGGAGCGCTCCTTCGCCAGCTACGCCTTGACGGGGCTGATCATCCTCGCCATCAGCTTCCCGCTCGCCGACAACGCAGGGGTTCAGGATCACACGCGGGCGCTGGCGATCGTGTGGGTGGTCGCTGGGCTGCTCGCGATCGCCCTGAAGAACGCCGCCAACACCGACCAGGTGCAGGGTCTGGGCGCGGCTCAGACCGGCGTATCCATTGCCGCCACGTTGATCGCGCTCGTCGTTGGCGTGGCTATTTTTCTGTTGCTCGTCACTGGTGTGGTCGGTCTGGTCGCTGGTTCCGGCGTCGTCGAGCCGGTGCTCGATGTGATCGGGGTGGTGCTGCGCGCGATCATCACCGGGATTTCGTATGCGGTCTGGCCCCTCTTCTGGCTGTTCGAGCAGCTGCGCGAGGCGCTGTCGCCGACCATGCCAGAGCAGATCGAGATAATCGGCGAAGGCGTCGGACGCCCGCTGGAAGAAGCGGCCGAAGCGGCGGGTGAGGCGGATCCGACCGCTGGCATCGTGGTCGCGCGCGTATTCGGGGCGATCGCGGCGATCATCATCTTTTCCGTGCTCGCCTTCTGGTTCTTTCGCCGATTGGTCAACCGTGAGACGCGCCTGGAGGAAGAGCGCGAATCGCTCTGGGCTGAGGCTGATGTGCTGGGAGATCTGATGGCCGGTCTGCGCGGACTACGCACGCGTTTCCGTCGGAGCGGCGATCCGCATGAGGCCGACGCGCCCATCGCTGAGCTCTATTACGACGTGCTCGAACATGCCGAGCTGAACGGCCAGGCCCGCGCCATCCACCGGACCCCACTGCAATTCGCTGACGCGCTCGAACGCGTCTATCGCAGCCCGACGCCGAAGCGAATCTCCACCGCCTTCAGCAATTTTCGTTATGGGGGGCATCAACCGACAGAGTCGGAGCTCACATCAATGCGGCAAAGCTGGGACGCGCTCAAGGACCGGCCGTCCTAAGTCGTCTGCGGTCAGCGCGATGACCGTCTGGTCAGCATCGATGGCGCCGGCGTACGCGAAATCCGCCCAGAATCCCAACTGGCGCAGTCGCTCGCCGTGCGGCGAGTCGGCGAAGGCCCGCGCTGGCGATCGCGCATAAGCGTGATAGAGCTTGAGGGCTAGTCTCGCCCCGCCCCGCCAGGAGACTGGCGAGGATGCCCCGACGCCGAGCCGCTGCAGTTCCGACACATACGCGCCGGCGGCGAAAGCGTCCTCGACCGAGGGCGACGCGCCGCCGTGATCGCCGCTGCAGATGACCGCTACGCGCTGGGGCGCTCCGGCCAGTGCATGCCGCAGCGTCGCTGAGCGATTGCGTAGACAGCCGGAGTACACCGCGTCCGCGGACGCGGCGTGCGTCAGTGCTCGGGTACCGTTGCTGGTCACATGCACCACGCGCCAGCCGCGCACGTCTAGCGAGGCGAACTCCGTTGGCGAATTGCCGTACTCGGCTTCCGGCGGCGGCAGCGCGCCGATTTCGCCGATCAGCCGACTGTCAGCGATCGACTGTGCCAGCGCCGCGCCGTGCGAGAAATCAGCAGCAGGCCAGACCGCCGCAGCGCCGCCGGCGAACAGCGCCGCGTGCACCGTCGTCGCGCGGAAGATGTCGAGCACGATCGCCGTCGTCCCGCGCAGCGCTGGGGCTGGCGGCGGCTGCAGGTGGACCTCAACCTCGAGCGGCGCGTCGGACACTTCCGCACTGTACGCTCCGGCCGACTGGGGTCTAGCTGGGGGGCAGCCGTCAGCGCGTGCGCCTGACGGTCGATACGCTGCCTCCATGTCAAACCCCCGATTCACCGAGCGGCTGGCGCAGGCAATGCAGACGGCGGACTCATTGATCTGCGTGGGCCTGGACCCGCAGCCCGCGCGAACCGCACCTGCGGAGATCACCGCTTTCAATGCCAAGGTGATCGAAGCGACTGCAGATCTCGTCTGTGCCTACAAACTACAGTCGGCCTTCTATGAGGCGGCCGGCGAGGTCGGCTGGAGAGCGCTGCGCGAGACGATCGGCATCGTGCGGCAGTGGGCTCCGCAGGCGATCGTGATCCTCGACGTCAAACGCAATGACATCGGGAATACGGCCGTGGCTTATGCCTCAGCGGCGTTTGACTGGTTCAGCGCCGACGCGGTGACGATCAATCCGTACCTGGGCGGCGACTCGCTTGCGCCGTTTCTGGAACGTCCCGATCGGGGCGCGTTTGCGCTCTGTCGTACATCCAATCCCGGCGCCGCTGATTTGCAGTCGCTGGAGATGGCGTCGGGCGAACCGCTGTACCTGAGCGTGGCCGCACGCTGCCGCGAGTGGGCTGAGTCGCACCACGGCAATCTCGGTCTGGTGGTGGGCGCGACCTGGCCGGACGAGCTCGCTCTGGTACGCGCGCGTTGTCCGGAGATGCCGATCCTGCTGCCGGGCATCGGCGCGCAAGGCGGGGACCTCGAGGCATCGGTCGCGGCCGGCGTCGATGCGCAGGGGCGTGGACTGTTGATCGCTGCTTCCCGCTCGGTGATCTATGCAGGCGACGCTGACGCAGTCCGAGCGGAAGCATCGCGCTTGCGAGCAGCCGCGAACGCCGTCAACGCTGCCGAATCTGCATCCTCGTGAGCACCCAGCCGGGGGTTGAGCCGGCTGCGGCGACCGTGGCCCCGCTCCCGCTCTGGCGCAATCGTCCCTTCCTCGCACTCTGGTCGGCGACTGGGATCCAGCTCACGATCAACTCGGCGCTGCAGTTCGTGCTGCTGATCTGGGTGCTTGAGCAGACGGGGTCGCCATTCGCGTCGACGCTGTTGGTGATCTGTTTGGCGGCGCCGCCAGTGCTGATGGGCGCGGTGGCGGGCGTGCTACTCGATCGCCTGGACAAGCGCCGCATGCTGATCATCGCGGTGATCGTCCGCTCGGGGCTGACGGCGCTGCTCTTGCTCGCTGATAACGTCTCGGTCGGCGCGGTCTACGTGGTCGCCTTTGGAACGGCCGCAGCGGGACAGTTCGCGGTCCCGGCTGGCGCTGCCGCGGTGCCTCGATTCGTTGCGCGTGCGCAGCTGTTGTCGGCCAACTCCGCCTTTCAATTCACGACAACGTCGACGCAGCTGATCGGCCTGGTGATGTTGGCGCCGATCATGCTGAAGGTGTTGGGCTTCGACGTTTCCTACATCGTCAGCGCTGCGGCGCTGCTATCGTCTGCGGCGCTGCTGGCGCTGCTGCCGCCGCTGAAACCGCTGCCGCGCGCGCACCAGTCGCCCGAGCGGGTCTCGGAGGACGTGGGTCAGATCGGGGCCGCCATTGCGGCGACGCTGTATGACATCCGCTCGGCGGCTGTGCTGGTCTGGCGCGATCGACTGATGGCGGTAGCGCTGATTCAGCTCATCTCGGGCGTGATGCTGTTGTTCATGTTCGCTGTGCTGGTACCGCAGTTCGTGCACGACGTGTTGGGCCGCGCGGAGGAAGACGCGGTCTTCGTATTTTGGCCTACTGGCTTCGGCGCGCTGCTGGCGCTCGTGCTGTTGCCATGGCTGGGGCGACGGATCGCGATCACTCATATGGCCTCGATCGGACTGGCCGTGATCACACTGGTCGTGACGATGTTCGGTCTGCTCGACCTCCTCCGCGGTGACGCCGCAGCGCAGGACTGGCTGCTGGCTCCGACGCTGGTGCTGGCCTTCCCGCTCGGTGTCGCCTACGCAATGGTCAACGCGCCAGCCCAGACACTGTTGCAAGAGCGGGCGCCGCCAGAGATGCGCGGACGTCTGTTTTCGGCGCAGATGATGCTCGCCAACGCAGTTTCGATGCTGGCGCTGCTGCTGGTCGGCGGGGTTGCAGACACCGCCGGGGTGCGTCAGGGGCTGTTCCTGCTTGGTGGCGGCCTGTTCGCCGTCACGCTGGGATCGCTCTGGCTCGGCCGCCGCGGCGTGGCGCAGCTGCCGCGAACGCCGAGCGCGGGCGAACCGCCATTCGGAGGTGGACTCTGAGATGGACGCAATGATTCGCTCAGGCTGCGCTAATCTGGCAGGTGATCCCTTGCGCGCGTCAATAAGCGTCCGCGCACAGCAGTACACGAGCATCGGAAGGGGAGGCGCGGCATGAAAGAAGTCACGATCGAAGCGCTGCGCGTGTCCCTGATGAACTACAACCGCGTCGTCGTCCTCAAGGAAAAGGACGCGGACCGCTACCTGACTATCTACATCGGCGCGGCGGAAGCCGATGCGATCGCCATCCGCCTGCAGAACGTCTCCGTGCAACGACCGATGACGCACGACCTGATGACCAACCTGATGCTGGAGCTGGGTGCCAGCGTGACCAAGGTGGTTGTCACCGAGGTCCGCAACGACACCTACTACGCGCGGCTCTACCTCGACGTGAACAACGAACAGGTGGAGATCGACTCGCGTCCCTCCGACGCCATTGCGCTCGCCGTTCGCGCTGAGGCGCCGATCTTCGTGGAGGACGACGTGATCGACCAGGCTGGCGTCCTACTGGACGACCAGGGCTTAATCTCCGCTGACGAGGAGGGGCGACCCGAGCCGGTCAAGCCCGAAGAACTGGAGAAGATGTCGGCCTTCCGCGACTTTATCGAGTCGTTGGACATGGATGATTTTGAGTAACCGCAGGAGGCGCGCTACCCCGGCAGCGCACACGGCAAGCTTCGGCCCGCATAGCTCAGCCCTATGTGGGAGCATCTCGTGGGAGTATCCCGCAACACAGAGCGCCCCGCCCGCTCGAAGAGGATGCGCGAGCCGCCGCTGCTTTCTTGTCGCAAGTGAACTTTGTGATAATCTTCCCATTGCTCCGAGCGCGGACTCTGTCAGAGAGTTCCGGTAGGGAGCGTCCCGATGAGACAGTGGCCGCCGGCCATGCAGCTCATGGGGATCGGCTGGTACGTTGCTACCTGCATCGTCTTCGGTGTGGTCGGCGGCGTCCTGCTGGACAGCGAGCTGGGGACGGGCTTCGCGCTCACCCTGGTCGGACTCGGCATTGGGCTGGCTTCGGCCGGCTGGGGCGGGTATCGCATGCTGCAAGACGTGTTGGCCACGCAAGCGCGGCAGCGTCAAGACCGGGCGCAGGCGGCCAAGCCGCATGGCGCTCAGCATGGCGCGCCGAACGCGAATGAGCGAGACGAGGAGGAACACGCGTGAGTCGGACGCGCCTGATCGTCATCGCCGTCATCGCGTTCACCGTGCTCGGGTTTTTCCTGATGCGCGCGCCCGCGCCCGTGATCGCGCTGGCCGCCGAACCGGTCATCTCGATCGGTTCCTACGAGATCACCAACACGATCCTCTCCGCTTGGGTCGTGATCGTGCTGCTCGCGATCGCCGCCTTCTTCGTCTGGCGACGGACCCGCGATGTCGAGGCGGCGTTGGTCCCGTCGGGCTTCCAGAACCTGGTCGAGGCGCTCTACGAAGCCTTCTTTGGAGTCGCCGAGCAGGTGGCGGGCAAGAACGCGCGCATCTTCTTCCCCTTTGTCTTCACGATCTTCATCTTCCTGCTCGCAGGCAACTGGTTTGGGCTCTTTCCCTGGAACAACGTGCTCGGCCCGGTCGAGAACTACCGCTACCACTATCTGCACGAGATGGAGTACTCCGTCGAGGCAGTGCTGGAGGAGCTGGATCACGACGAGCGTGCGCTCAGCGTGGCAGAGATTGCCGGGATCAACGACACGTTCCAGAACGCGTACTTCTCGCCGATTCACTTCGCCAAGGACAAGAATGACCCTCAGAACGACAGCTTCAAGGAAGTCCACAAGCACTCGGACGAACACATCGCCGAGCTGCGTGAGGGTCGCCTGAGCGACCAGGAGCTGGCTGTTCGCGCCGAGTTCGCTCGCCACCCGCTGGCGTCCGACCTCGATGGGCCATCGCTCGAGCGAGCCCTGCTGGAGCGGCTGGAAGCGGCTGGTCTCGACGAGCGCCACGCGCACGAGGCCATCCTTTACAACCTGCCGCTGTCCGTGGCGGACGCTGAGCTGGTACGCGCGACCGGGCCGATCCTGAGTGGCTCCGGCTTCAAGATCATTCCGCCGCGCACGCTGTTCGACACCCCCCGCGACTTTTCCTATGACGCATTTGGAGAGCCTGTCTACCTCGATGATCAGGGTCACATATGCCTTCCGCAGGATGAGTCGGCTTGCGCAGGCGCAGCTGTCTTGGCCACAGTCAACACGGCGCACATCGGCTTCGTCATGGAGCTCGAAGCGCAAGGATTCGCCGGCCAGACCGTCGGCCACATTTTCCCAATCTTCCGCTCGCTCGCTTCAGACGTGAACCTGCCGCTGGCGATCGCCCTGTGGAGTTTCTTGGCTGTGCAGTACTTCGGCGTCCGCGGGATCGGAGCGGGCGCCAACTTCGGTAAGTACATCGGCGTCGGTTCGCACGCGATTGTGAAAGGGCCGATGGGCGTCTTCGTCGGCGTACTTGAGATTGTCTCGGAGGTCGGTCGCGTGATCTCGTTCACCTTCCGACTCTTCGGCAATATCTTCGCCGGTGAAGTGGTGCTGTTCATCTCGATGTTCCTGGTCGCTTTTGTGGTGCCGACGGTATTCTTCGGTCTCGAAGTCTTCGTGGGCCTGATTCAGGCGTTTGTCTTCGCCATGCTCACGCTCGTGTTTGCGGCGACCGCCGTCGGCGATCACGACGAGCACCATGACGAGGCGGGCGGCCACTGACCTTCCCGGCGGATCAGCGGGTCGTCGACGCTGGTCGGCGGTCGCCGCAACAACCCAGTGTGCAGCGCGGCTTTGGAGAGCCGCACAGAGAGGAATCGGAATGCTCGACCTGATTGCGCAGATCGGCGACGACGGACTGAAGTACATCGGCGCCGCGCTGGCGATGGGGCTCGGCGCGATCGGCCCCGCGCTCGGTATCGGCATGCTTGCCGGCCGCGCCCTGGAGGCGCTCGGCCGCAACCCCGATGCCGCTCCGGTCATTCAGACCAACATGATCCTCGGCATCGCCTTCACCGAAGCGATCGCGATCTACTCGCTCGTTGTCGCCGTCATGGTCGGCTTCGTCTTCTAGGCGACGTCGATTGACCGCTCAGGGCGGGCGCGACGCCGTGCGCCGCCCGTAGCTGGAGCAGACGGATAGGCAGGACGGCATGGACGCACTTGGTCTCAACCTCGCTGGGCTGATCACCCACTTCATCAGTTTCGGTATCCTGTTCGCCTTGCTGTTCGTGCTGCTGTACAAGCCGCTCGGGCGGGTCTTGGACGAGCGCCGTAAGCGGATCGAAGAGGGGCTGACGGCGTCCGAACGGGCGCAGGCAGCGGCCGAAGAGTCCCGCGCCGAGGCCCGCGCTGAAATCCAGCAGGGTCGTGACGAAGCGCAGCGGCTTGTCGCTCAGGCGCAAGAGCTGGGACAGCGCATCGAGGCGGAAGCACGAGAGCACGCATCCGCTCAGGCGGAGCAGCTCATCGAGCGAGCCCGTTCGGAGATCGAGCAAGAGCGCGACCGGGCGGTGCAGCAGCTGCGCGACGAGTTTGCCGGGATGGCGATCGCCGCGGCAGAGCGTGTCATTGGGCAGTCGCTCGACGTCGACGACCATCAGCGGCTGATCGCCGATGTGCTGGCTGAATCGTCGGCCGGCGGCGACACCCAGCGGAACTAGCAACAGAGCGGGGAATGCATCGTGGCGCTCAGCGACCCGGCCGCACGACGATACGCCGATGCCGTCTTCGGTATCGCCCACGACACCGCGTCGCACGATCGCTGGGTGTCCGATCTCAAGGACATCGCCGCGCTGTTTGCGGAGCCGACGGTCTATCAGTTTCTTGCCTCGACGCGTGTGCCGCAGGCTGAGAAGGAGCAGGTGCTGGATACTGCGCTGCCCGACGTGCAGCGCAGCGCCGGCAATTTCGCCAAACTGCTCGTGCGCAAGCGGCGCGCCAATCTAGCGCCGCAGATTGTGGAGGCGTTCCGCGAGCGTCTGAACAGCGTGCGAGGGATCGCCGAAGCGACCGTGACGACAGCCGTACCGCTCACCGATGACGCCCGGAGTGCCGTGCAGGACGCGGTTCGCCGCTACACCAACGCTAGGACCGTGTCGCTGAGTGAGGCGGTCGACGGTCAGATCGTCGGCGGCGCGGTGTTGAAAATCGGCGATCGCATCATTGACGGGTCCGTGCGCACGCGACTAGCCACGATGCGCCGGTCGCTCGCGCAGGGCTAACGGGACCAGGTTCACCGAAGGAGTCAGCAGTATGGCTGTCCGACCAGAAGAAGTCGCCGCCTTGATTCGACAGCAGATCGAGGGCTTCGAGAGCCAGGTCGTGTCGGCCGAGGTCGGCACGGTGGTTGAGGCGGGCGACGGAATCGCCCGCGTCTACGGCTTGGCCGGAGCGCTCTCCGGCGAGCTGCTGGAGTTCCGCCCCAAGGATGGTTCCGATCCCGTCATGGGGATGGCGCTGAATCTCGAAGAAGAGATCGTCGGTACCGTGATCATGGGCGACTATCGCGTGATCGAAGAAGGCGATGAGGTGCGCTCCACCGGCACTGTCGCTGAGGTACCGGTGGGCGAACAGCTGATCGGCCGCGTGGTCAACGCGCTGGGTGAGCCGATTGACGGCAAGGGGCCGATTGGCGTGGCTGAGAGGCGTCCTGTCGAGCGGATCGCGCCCAACGTGGTCACCCGCGCCTCGGTCGATACTCCGGTGCAAACCGGCATCCTCGCGATCGACTCGCAGATTCCGATCGGTCGTGGGCAGCGCGAACTGATCATCGGCGACCGCCAAACGGGTAAGTCGTCGATCGCCATTGACACGATCATCAACCAGAAGGGCGAAGATCTGATCTGCATCTACGTCGCCATCGGCCAGAAGCAGGCCAAGGTGATGAACGTGGTCTCCACACTTGAAGAGCATGGCGCGATGGGGCACACCATCGTCGTCAACGCCGCC
The DNA here is from genome assembly GCA_963422755.2 of Dehalococcoidia bacterium. Lineage (GTDB taxonomy): Bacteria > Chloroflexota > Dehalococcoidia > Bin125 > Bin125 > Bin125. Next base: position 290,635 of record OY730488.1, on the reverse strand, counting down.
TCTGCGGAATCGGCGGCGCAACAGTATCTCGCTCCCTACTCGGGTGTGGCGATGGCCGAGTACTTCATGGAGCGCGGCCAGGATGCCCTGATCATCTACGACGACCTCTCCAAGCACGCCTGGGCCTACCGGCAGATTTCGCTGCTGCTGCGTCGGCCGCCCGGCCGCGAGGCCTATCCCGGCGACGTCTTCTACCTACACTCACGATTGCTCGAACGCGCGGCCAAGCTTTCCGACGAGCACGGCGGCGGTTCGATCACCGCGCTGCCGATCATCGAGACCCAGGCGGGTGACGTTTCGGCCTACATTCCGACCAACGTGATCTCTATCACTGACGGCCAGATCTTCCTCGAGGCTGACCTATTCAACGCAGGGCAGCGGCCGGCCGTCAACGCTGGCATCTCGGTCTCACGCGTCGGCGGCTCGGCGCAGAAGCGGGCGATGCGCTCGGTCGCGGGACAGCTGCGGATTGACATGGCGCAGTTCCGAGAGCTGCAGGCGTTCGCGCAGTTCGGCACCTCCGACCTCGACGCGGCCACGCGCCGCCAGCTGGAGCGTGGTCAGCGGCTGTCCGCATTGTTGGTGCAGCCGGAACAGCAGCCGCTTTCGCTGCCTACTCAGGTCGCGCTGTTGTTCGCGGCCAACGCCGGCATCCTCGACGATGTGCCAGTGAACAAGGTCAACGACTTCGCCAACGGCGCGTCAGAGTACCTAAACACGTCGCACCGTGATCTGCTCAGCGGGATCGCCGATTCCGGTCAGATCTCCGACGATGCCGAGGCGGCGCTGGGCACGGCGCTGCGCACGTTCAAGGACACCGTTCCGTTCTAGGGCGCGCTCCAGCGACGGGGTGCGACCCCGAGGCTGGATACACACGCGACGGATGTAATTGAGAGAAGCAGGGGTCGATGGCCAACACGCGGGAAATCCGCCGACGTATCCGCTCGGTCGAGAACACGGCCAAGATCACCAACGCGATCCAGCTGGTGGCGGCGTCCAAGATGCGCCGCGCACAGGATCGCGCGCTGCAGGCTCGCCCTTACGCCGAGAAGATGCAGGCGGTGCTAGCCCACCTCTCAACCGTCGCTGCCGAGCCTGAGACGGCGCACCCACTGCTGGCGCGCCGCGAGGTTAATGAGACGGCCGTCATTCTGATCACCCCTGACCGCGGCCTGTGCGGCGGACTGGTCGCCAATCTCGAGCGCCACACCGGTGAGATCGTGCTAGGGCCCGAGACGGCCGGCTTCGGCGATATCTCGATGATTCCCGTGGGCCGCAAAGGTGGCGAGTACTTCCAGCGTTTTGGGATCAACTTCCGCGCGCGATTCCAGGAACTGGGCGACTACCCGGGTTTGGCCGAGACGCAGCCGATCTCACGGATTGCGATCGACGATTACATCGCGGGCCGCGTCGACCGCGTGCTGCTGGTGTATGCGTCATTCATCAACACCGTCTCGCAGGCGCCCGTCACCGTGCCGATCCTCCCAGTTCAGCCGCCTCCGGCGGACGACGGCGCGGGTGAAACTCAGTACATCTTCGAGCCGTCGCCGCAAGAGGTGCTAGCCGATCTGCTGCCGCGCTACGTCGATCTGCTGGTCTACCAGGCGGTGCTGGAAGCGGCGGCCTCCGAGCAGTCGGCGCGGATGGTGGCGATGCGCAATGCGACCGATGCAGCCAACGACATGATCGCGGATCTCACGTTGGTCTACAACAAAGCCCGTCAGGAGCAGATCACCTCCGAACTGCTCGACATCACCGGCGGCGTTGAGGCACTCAAGGGTTAGCTATGGCGTCTGCGGTCATCTTCGATATGGACGGGGTGCTGCTCGATTCGGAGCCGCTGCATTACGAAGCGGTCCGTCAGATTCTCGCCGAGCAGGATGTCGAGTTCCCGCTCGAGGACTACCACCGCTACCTCGGTACGACGCTGCCCAGTACCTGGGACGATCTGTGCGCGCGTTACCCGATCTCCATGCGGTTCGAAGAGTTCGAGTCGCGCTACAACCAGGATGTGCTGGTCCAGTATCAGGCTGGCGCGCCTCTGATCCGCGGCGCGCGCGAGCTGGTTGAACAGCTCAGCGAAGCATGTGTGCCGATTGCGGTCGCTAGCTCATCGCATCGCATGTGGGTGGAGGCGGCGTTGAGCGGAGCGGGGCTACGCGAGTTCTTCGCCGAGGCCAGCCAGACCACTTGCGGCGACGAGGTCTCGACGGGCAAACCATCGCCCGAGATTTATCGGACCGCCGCTGCGAAACTTGGCATGGACCCGATCGACTGCATCGCGATCGAGGATGCGCCAGCGGGCGTCGAATCGGCGCGTTCGGCCGGGATGAGTGTTGTGCAGGTGCGCAGCGAACTGACCAACGATCTCAGCCTCGCCAGCGACTGGCAGGTCGATGATTTGACACAATTCAATCTGGCATGGCTGTCCGAGCGGTCGTCCGAGGCCGCAGGGGCGGTCGCTGGCGCACTCTAGATAGCGTGCAGACAGGAGCACCACATGGCTGATGGCAGAGTAGTCCAGGTGATCGGCACCGTCGTCGACGTGGAGTTTCCGCCCGACAGTCTGCCGTCGCTGTTCAGCGGCGTCACGATCACGATGGGCAGCGGCGACCGCGTGGTAACCGAGGTGCAGCAGCATCTCGGCAACAACCGCGCCCGCTGTCTGGCGATGGACTCGACCGACGGCATGAAGCGCGGCGATACGGCCACCGACCTGGGGCAGCCGATCGCGGTGCCCGTGGGCGAGGTCGCCTTGGGGCGCCTCTTCAACGTGCTCGGCGAGCCTCTGGACGGGCTCGGCGCTCTGCCGGCGGACGGCGTGCGCTCGCCAATTCACCGCACGCCGCCGAGCTTCGAAGAGCAGGCTGCCGAGACCACCATTCTGGAAACGGGCATCAAGGTCATCGACCTTATCTGTCCCTTCACGCGTGGTGGCAAGATCGGCGCCTACGGCGGCGCCGGTGTTGGCAAGACCGTCGTTATCCAGGAGCTGATCCGCAACATCGCGACCGAGCATGGCGGATACTCCGTCTTCGCCGGTGTTGGCGAACGCTCGCGCGAGGGCAACGACCTCTGGCACGAGATGCGCGAGTCCGGCGTGTTGGACAAGACGGTGCTTGTCTTCGGTCAGATGAACGAGCCGCCTGGGGTGCGCCTGCGGGTCGCGCTGACCGGCCTCACCTTCGCTGAGCACTTCCGCGACGAACAGGGCCAGGACGTGTTGTTGTTCATCGACAACATCTACCGCTACACGCTCGCCGGCCAGGAAGTCTCGGCGCTGCTGGGACGGATGCCGTCAGCGGTCGGCTACCAGCCCACGCTGTCGACCGAGATGGGCGAGCTGGAAGAGCGCATCACGTCGACCAACAAGGGTTCCATCACGTCGTTCCAGGCGATCTACGTGCCGGCCGATGATTACACCGACCCAGGTGTGGCGACTACCTTCGGCCACCTCGACGCCGTCGTGGCGCTCGAGCGCGCGATCGCCTCACAGGGGTTCTACCCCGCAGTTGACCCGCTGACATCGTTCAGTCGCGCGCTCGATCCGAAGATCGTGGGTCAAGAGCACTATGACGTGGCCCGCGAGGTGCAGCGAGTGCTGCAGCGCTTCAAGGACTTGCAGGACATCATCGCTATTCTCGGTGTCGATGAGCTGTCCGAGGAGGACAAGCAGACGGTCGCCCGCGCGCGGCGCATTCAGCGCTACCTGACCCAGCCGTTCTTCGTCGCTGAACAGTTCACCGGCCTCACTGGCGAGTACGTCTCGGTGCGAGATACCGTGCGCGGTTTCCAGGAGATTCTGGAAGGCTCCCACGATGGGCTGCCGGAGCAGGCGTTCTTCAACGTCGGCACCATTGAGCAGGCAGTTGAGAAGGGTGCCCGGATCGCCGAAGAGACCGCCGCTTAGGGGGAGTCAGATGCCGCTCACGCTTGAGATCATCACCGGCGAGCGCCGTTTGCTGCGTCAGGAAGACGTTGCAGAGGTTGTCGCGCCTGGCTCGCTGGGCGAGCTTGGCATTTTGCCGAACCACGCTCCGCTGATCACTTCGCTGGCTCCCGGCGAGCTGCGGGTCACGGTTGGCAACGGCGTCGAGGAATACTTCGTCTCTGGCGGCTTCCTCGAGGTGCACTCGGACGAGGTCACCGTACTCGCCGATGCGGCCGAGCATGGATCAGAAATCGACACCGAACGTGCCGAAGCCGCGCGTCAGCGGGCGCTGGAACGGTTGGATGCGGCGGATGACGCCGATCGAGCTCGTGCGCAGGCTGCGCTGGCGCGCTCGTTGCAGCGGCTCCGGGTGCTGGAGCATCGTCGTCGCCGCGGCGCCAGCGGCCGTGAGATGGCGCGACCCGGCAGCTAGAATCTCCGGTGCCGCCCAGGTCGCTGAGGAAGAGGGCTACAGTCAGCGTATGGACGCCGACACACAGCCCCACATTCAGATCACCGGTCGCCGCCGCCTGGACGGCGAGTTGCGTGTCAACGGGGCCAAGAACGCTGCACTACCGTGTCTAGCGGCAGCGCTGCTGACCGACGAATCATCCCGTCTGCGCCGTGTGCCGCGGATCGAGGATGTCGGCCGCTTCGTTGAGATCCTCGCTGCGCTCGGTGCAGACACCAGCGATGACAGTGGTGCAGTGGTCGTCGTTCCGTCAGCCATCGGAGCCGTCCACGGACCGCCCGACGAGCTGGCAGGCGCGCTGCGGGCATCGTTTCTCGTCACGGGCCCGTTGCTCGCTCGCACCGGGCTGGCACGTTGTGGCGAACCTGGCGGCGACGATATCGGCGAGCGACCGTTGGACGTTCTGCTGAATGGCTTCCGCGCCTTTGGCGCAGACGTGCAGACGTGCGGCGGGCGTACCGTTGCGCGGGCCCCGCGAGGTCTGCGTGGCGCAGACCTTGTGCTCGACTATCCCAGCGTGCTGGGCACGGAGGGTCTGCTTCTGGCGGCGGTATTGGCGTTGGGGCGCACCCGCATCGCGAACGCTGCAATGGAGCCGGAGATCATCTGCCTGGCCGAGATGTTGAACGCTATGGGCGCTCGCATCTCGGGCGCAGGGCAACACACGATCACGATCGATGGCGTCGAGCGCCTCGCTGGCGTTGATCATGAGTTGATCCCTGATCGCATCGAGACCGGCACTCTCCTGTTCGCAGCCGCGATCACACGAGGGCGCATCTCCTTGCGTGGAGTTCGGCCAGATCACCTAGCGTCGCCGCTGGCGAAACTGACGGCGATGGGGCTGCGGGTGCGATGCGCGGGAGACGTGATCGAGTTGGTGTCCGAGGCCGATGCGGTGCTGCGCCCAACGAACGTTCAGGCGCTGCCGTATCCCGGCTTCGCCACCGATCTGCAGCCGCTCGTCACGGCCTTGCTGACCCAGGCCGACGGGGCCTCGACCGTGCGTGAGCGAGTGTTCGAGAAGCGCATGGGGCACATCGCTCCACTGCGCCAATTGGGCGCCAAGCTGGTCGCCGACGGCGCTGTTGCGACAATGCGGGGGCCATCTCCGTTGAGCGGGGCTGTGGTGCATGGTGAGGACATCCGCGCGAGCGCGGCGCTGGTGCTCGCCTCGCTCGCTGCCGAAGGCCAAAGCCGCGTATTCGGTGTGCAGCACCTGGAACGCGGCTACGCGGAGCTCGGCGCCCAGTTGCGCTCGCTAGGCGCTGTGATTGAGCGCATCCCCGCCGCAAGTAAACTGGATGATCAGACGCCGCGCCCCGACGCAACAGATTGATCCACCATCGCCATGTTCTTCAGCAAGAAGCTTGGCATTGATCTGGGTACCTCTCGTCTGCGGATCGCCGTGCCGGGGCCAGAGGGGCGGGGTGCGCGCATCGTAATCGACGAACCGACGGTGGTGTCGCTCTCGACGCAGGAGCATGCGGTGCTTGCCGCCGGCGCAGATGCGGCCAACATGCTTGGGCGGGCGCCGGAGCACGTAACTGTCGTCAATCCGATGCGCGAGGGCGTGATCGACGATTACCAGATTGTCGAGGCGCTCTTGCGGTACTACATGGGATTTGTCACGGGGCGTTTCAATTTGGTGCGGCCGGAAGTAATGATCGCAACGCCTGCGGGGGTGACCAACGTTGAGCAGCTCGCGGTCCGTGACGCTGCCGAGCAGGCGGGCGCCCGACGCCCGGCTCACCTCATCGCCAATCCGCTGGCCGCGGCTATCGGCGCGGGGGTACCGATGGGCGACGCCCGCGGCGCGCTGATCGGGAATCTGGGCGCGGGACGCTCTGAGGCTGCGGTGCTCTCCATGTACGGCGTTGTCGTTTGGGAATCGGCGCGGACGGGCGGACAGCTCATGACCGAAGAGATCGCCGGCTACGTCAAGCGGCGACATAACTTGCTGATCGGAGAGTCGACCACCGAAGAGCTGAAGTTTGCCGCTGGCTCAGCCGTGCCAGTAGAGGATCCTGTGCGCACCGAGGTGCGAGGACGTGATCAAGCCAGCGGCATGCCACGCAATGTCACCATCACCACGAACGAGCTCGTGCCTTCAATTCAACAGGTGCTGGAGACGTTCATTGAGGTCACCCGCAGCACGCTCGAACGCACCCCGCCCGAGCTGACGGCTGACATCATTGACCGTGGCATGCTGCTCACCGGTGGCGCCGCCCGACTGAATGGGATTGACACGTACCTGGCCGAGCAGATCGGTATTCCCATCGCGATCGCCGACAATGCCGAAGATGCAGTGGCGTTGGGTGCCGCGGAGGCACTGCTCAACCTGGATATCGTGGGGCCCAGTTTGATTGCGCAGGAGGGCGCGCTGAGCGGATCAGATAGGCGCTGAGGCCGCTCAGTTCAGCGACGATTCGCCGCCGTGGTCCTCGATGTAGCCGTCGTACGGGGTGTCGAGGTAGTAAGACATGCTCTCCAGCACCATCACCGGATCGATCTGGCGCAGCTGCACACCAGTCGGCACCGCCATCGAGACGGGCGCGTAGCTGAGGATCGCGCGTACACCGCCCTCGACGAGTGTGCTGATCACCGATGGCGCGACACTGGACGGTACCGCGACGATTCCCATCGCTACCCGTGACTTGCGCAGATACTCGGGCAGCTGCGAGACGTCTTCCACGCGGTGTCGGCCGATTATGCGTCCGATCAGGTCGGGGTCGGAGTCGAATGCGCGCACGACGTCAAAGCCGCCCGCGACGAAGCCACGGTAGCCCAGCACCGCGCGGCCTAGCTGTCCCACACCAACCAGCACCATCTCCTTCACTCGCCCGTTGAGCCCCAGAATGCTACGGATGCGTTCGTGCAGCGCGATAACGTCGTAACCGCGTCCGCGCTTGCCGAAGCGGCCGAAGTACGACAGGTCCTTGCGAATCTGCGCCGGCGTCACCCCTAGCCGATCGCCGAGCTCTTGTGAAGAGGTGTAGTCGCGTCCTTCCGAGGCGAGGATACCCAGCTCCCGCGCATATAGCGGCAGGCGTCGAATCACAATGTCAGGGATGATCGGTTCGGTCACACTACCGCTCCAGCGGGCGAGCCAGCGGCCCACTACGGTTCAGGCTACAACGAATTTTCACAAGGTCAGCCTGCCATGTAGCTTGTCAGGCCTGCTGAGCGGGGTTGAGATGCACCAGCGACGGGATGCCTACAGCACGCGGTCGTTTGACTGTCGCAGGCCGAAGTCCGAGCTTCGCAGCGACTCAATCTGCGCGGTTTGGTCATCCGACAACGGCGGGAGGTCGACGGCGGCGATCTGGTCAGCGAGCTCGGCGGCGTTCTTGACGCCGGGTACGACCGTGGAGATGGCCGTCGGCTCGAGTGCGAACCGGGCCGCCCAACGTGAGAGCAGTACGCCATCCGACTCCAGGAATCGAATGCGCTCCGCCCGCTGTGCGTCGTACGCGGCCAGCGAGTCATCGGCGACGCTGCGGTCGATCGCAGGTGTCAACGCACCCGCGGCCAGGTTGCGGATGCCGATCACGCCGAGTCCCAGTTCCGCCGCGAGGGGCAGGATTTGTCCGTGGTCGTGCAGCGACGAGCCAGTCGGCAGCGGGCGCGCGGCAGAGTCATTGAGCAGGTTGTAGTAGGCCTGCACGGTGTCGAGGTCGCCGTCGCGCATGATGCGTCGTACCGCCGCGCCGTCGCCCATGCCGGTGATGCCGATCAGCCGGGTGAGCCCGTCCTGCTTCAGCTTGTGCAGCGCGGCGACCGCCTCCATCGCATCCGCAACGCTGATGGAGCGGCGGTAGCCGCCGCGTTCGGGCGTGATCGTGTTGTGCAGCTGGAAGAGGTCGACGCGTTCGCGACGCAACCGCTCCAACGACTCGTGGATGCCACGTTCGAGTGCTGCTGGAATATCTGCTAGGTCGTCTGCGTTGAGCGAGATCTTGGTCGCGACCAGCATGTGCTGTCCGCGTCCCTCTGGGGCCTCCAGCAACGCGCGGCCGAGGTGGCGCTCGGCAGCGCCGGCGCCGTAGGAGGGCGCGACGTCGTAGAAGTTGATTCCCTCGTCTATCGCGAGCGTGATCGTGGCTGCGATCTCCTCCGCTGTCGTCTCGCCCCAGACGTGGCCGATGCCTCCGCCGCCAAGTCCAATCTCCGACACCACCAGCCCCGTCCGACCCAGCCGCCGATATCGCATCTTGGTCCCCAGCTCCTGTGTCTTGTGGTCTGCGGTCAGGCTACCAGCGGCCAACGGTTCGTCCGCGGGCTATGTTGCAGGCATGGTCGTCCGACTACCGTGCTGAGTTGGCCCAGCCTCACCGACGCGCCGTCGCTGTATCCTGATGCCCGCGGCCGACAGCATCGAGGACCGTATCTCTACCGCGCAGGGAAAGCATGGCCCCTGCGCGGGCGGCTTGATGTTGATGGTCGGTTGCCAGTGCTTGCAGTGGGAAGCAACGCATATCCTCGACAGCTGCGCGACAAGCTAGTCGGCGGCGCCGCCGACTTGCAGGGGGTACCGACCGTACCGGCGATCCTGCGCGACTACGATGTCGCCTGGTGTCCGATCGTCTCGCGCCGGGGGTACGTTCCGGTCACCTTGGCCGAGCGCCCTGGCGCAGTGTGTCTGACCTGGCTGCAGTGGCTGACGCCGAACCAACTCGCGATCATTTCTGCAACGGAAGGCCGTCGATATCAGCTTGTCGGGGGTGCGCAGCTCGCTGTGGCCGCCCAACTCCCGCGCCAGCTCCGGCCACCCCCAGCAATATACGCATGGTGGTTCGACAGCGTGGCGCAACAAAGTGGATCGACGCAGTGGTTCGATGTCTATCGGCGTCAGTCGGCGACGGACATCGAACTCTCGGCATCGGCGACGAATCCTGTGCCCTTGGGTTGGGAGATCGTCCCGCGCGGCTAGAAATTATGTTGTCGGCCTGATATCATATACTACACATAGTGGCTGGGGGTTGACGCTTGGTTAGTGAGCAGACGGTTCCAGAGCAGCCCACGCGTACGCTCGTCGAGGAGATGAGTTCTTCCTATCTCGATTACGCCATGAGCGTGATCGTGTCGCGCGCGCTGCCCGACTCGCGCGACGGCCTCAAGCCCGTCCAGCGCCGCATTCTCTATGCAATGGACGACTTGGGCATGCGCGCCAACCAGCCGCATCGAAAATCTGCCCGGATCGTCGGTGAAGTACTTGGCAAGTATCATCCGCACTCCGATCAGCCTGTCTACGACGCGATGGTACGGATGGCGCAAAACTTCTCTCTGCGCCACCCGTTGATCGATGGGCAAGGTAACTTTGGATCGATCGATAACGATCCACCTGCGGCGATGCGTTATACAGAAGCGCGGCTCTCGCGGATCGCCGAAGAGTTGCTCACCGATCTAGACAAGAACACAGTCAGTTTCGCACCCAACTTTGATGAGTCGCTCAACGAGCCAACGGTCCTGCCTGGCCGTGCGCCGAACCTGTTGTTGAATGGCGCCGCCGGGATCGCTGTGGCCATGGCCTGCGACATCCCGCCGCACAACCTGACCGAGCTTGCCGGAGCGGTGAAGGCGATGCTCAGTAGTGAGGACACGACCCTCGCCGACATCATGGAACATATGCAGGGCCCCGACTTTCCCACCGCAGGCACGATTTTTGCAGGTGAGGATCGGGAGGATCTCAAGCGGCTATACGGTACCGGCCGCGGCGGTTTCACGGTCCGGGCGCAGCAGCACCTGGAAGAGACGTCCACAGGCAACCGCGTCCAGATCGTCTTTACCGAGATTCCGTACCAAACCAATAAAGTGCGGATCATCGAGCAGATCGCGAAGCTCGTACGGGATAAGAAGATCGAGGGCATCCGCGACCTACGGGACGAGTCGGACCGGCACGGGATGCGCCTGGTCGTCGAGCTGACCCGCGACGGCCACGTGCAGACGATTCTGGCGCAGCTCTACAAGTCGACCTCCTTGCAGGTGCAGTACAGCGGCAACTTCGTCGCCCTAGTCAATGGGCGGCCGCGCGTGTTGACTCTCTTCCAGCTGTTGTACGAATTCGTGCGTCACCGACGTACGATCATCACCCGCCGTACCGAGTTTGATCTCGAGAAAGCGCGCGACCGACACCACATCGTTGAGGGGCTGCTCAAGGCGATTGGGAGCATAGATGCAATTATTGCCGCGATCCGCGCGGCGGAGTCGGCCGAGGCCGCGCGCGACGCGCTCCAGGAGGCGCCCTTTGAGCTGTCGCAGCGGCAGGCGCAAGCAGTGCTCGAGATGCAGCTGCGCCGGCTGGCTCAGCTCGAGCGCAGCAAGCTCGAGGAGGAGTACCAGGAGCTGACCGAGAAGATCGAGTACCTCGAAGGGCTGCTCGCTGACGGACAGAAGATCGACGGGCTGATCGCAGAAGACATGGATGAGTTGGTCGAGGCCTACGGTGAAGAACGCAGGACGCGCGTTGTCGCCAAGGCGGTCGACCAGTTCAGCGAGGCTGATCTCGTCCCGCACCAGTCGTCGGTCGTGACGCTGACTCGCAACGGCTACATCAAGCGACAGCCAGTCGACGCATTTCGCTCGCAGCGGCGCGGCGGTAAGGGCGTGAAGGGTATCGAGCGTAAGAACGGCGCCGCCACCGCTGACGCGCCGCACCGGCTGATCGCCTGCGACACGCACGACCACTTGTTGTTGTTCACCTCGCGCGGACGCGTCTACGGACTGCAGGCGCACGAAGTTGGGGCGCGCTCGCGCGAATGGCGCGGCCTGCCTGTGCGCAACGTCGTTGATCTGCAGCTCGACGAACGCGTGACGACGATCATCCCGGTCGAGTCGTTCGACAACGACTACATCATTCTCGGCACACAGCACGGCTACGTGAAGAAGTCGAAGCTGTCCGATTTCCAGCGCGTGCGCCGCAACGGTTTGATGGCGTTTAACCTGCGCGACGACGACGAACTGGTCGAGGCGGCCTTTGCCAAGGCCGGTGACGATGTGCTTGTGGCCGCTTCGGATGGACAAACGGCGCGGTTCGCTGTCGATGGGCTGCGTGAGGCCTCGCGGACCAGTGGCGGTGTGCGTGGCATCCGACTCGACGTCGATGCAGGTGTGTCGCTGATCGGATTGCATACTGTGGAGACAGGCTCAGAAATCCTGACCGTCACCGCCAGCGGCTTTGGCAAGCGCACGCCGGAATCGGAGTACGCCACGAAGGGCAGAGGCGGCAAGGGGATGATCGGTCACAAGGTGGCCGATGAGACCGGCATGGTCGTGGGGATGGCGGTCGTGGTGGGCGATGAGGAGCTCGTCGTGATCTCGCAGGAGGGCAAGATTCTGCGCACCGAGGTCAAGCAGCTGCGTCAGTGCGGCCGCTCGACCAAGGGTGTCAAGGTGATGGCTGCAGCAGAAGGCATCGCCGCCATCGCCGTCGTCGACACGAGCCGCGAGTTTGGTCAGCGGTCGTAAGGACGGGGCCGCGCCGCTGGATTACTCGATGACTCATTGAGCTGCACCGCGAAGTCCGCCGGATCGAGTCCGGTGATCTTGATCAGCTCCCTCGCGTTCTTCATTTGTTGCTCTGCGCCATAGTGCCCGTTTACGAACCAGTCTCCGACTTGACGGCGCGTTACGAATGGCTGACCATCACTTCTGTCGTTTGTTGTGTTGACAAAGTATATCTTGGAATTACCAATCCTGATCGGGAGCGAGTCAGCGGTCAGGCGGCCAGTTAACTTGAGCCAGGTCACGATGGCTGTACTGAAATCGATCCAACTGGTGGCTGTTTGTTGGCTGCCGTCAGGCAGGCGAACTGCTGCCGGTTTGGCGCCTGCTTTGGGATTGAAGTCAGTCAGCCGGTGCCAAGCGCCCGTGGCAAGGCGGGCGTCTGGGGTAGGGGAAGGCGCGGTCGGTTTGGCGGGTTCGTCGATCGGTGGGGCGGCGCTGAGCGTCGGGCTGACCGCAATCGATCCGCCCGATACGGCGGGTTTCCAGAGCGCCAGGGCACGAAGGCAAGTCGTGGCGGCATCATCGTTCAGATCTATTTGTACGACCAACTTATCTTCAAGTCGTCCTGATCGATTGGTCTTGTAGACCTGCCAAATTTGCCCATCCGTGACAGCGAAGTGTTCATAGCCGTCGCGAATGCAGTAGTTGATGACTTGCTACACAGCATTCTCGAGCGAGCTTCCGAGTTTCTTGGCTTCGACGATGATTTGGGGTCGTCCCGTTGCGCTGAGTAAGGCGTAGTCGGCGGAGCCTGCCGGCGATCGAAATTCCACCAATACCTGGCTCGGATCGCCCGTGTCCCAATCCAGAGCGCGCAGTAGAGGATCGATGAGAGCGTAGCGTGTGAGCGCTTCGTTTTGACGCAGCGCAGCGCCATGCCCGGCGATGCGCCCCTGCAGCGTTTCAATTGTTATCAGCAACTCGTCCAGAGCCATGCTCGGAAGATAGCCGATGCCGCTGCACGCCCGATGAGCGGATCGCAGCGATGCGGTGTTGGCGGAGGGACGGCTGGCCGTTGTCGGACACGCGGCGTCGGAGGGGGATGGTTCAGTCCGCTAGCATTTGGGGGCGACCAGCGCAGCAAGGACAACGACCATGAAGTTCGGCATTTTCTACGAGATCTCCGTTCCACGACCGTGGGAGAACGAGATCGAGCACACGGTGTACCACCGCTGCCTCGAGCAGGTGCGGCTGGCCGATCAGCTCGGCTTTCACTCTGTCTGGGCGGTCGAGCATCACTTCCTCGAGGAGTACTCGCACTGCTCAGCGCCTGAGCTGTTCCTGACCGCCTGCGCGATGCAGACCAAGCAGATTCGCGTCGGACACGGCATCGTGGTCTGCGTACCGCAGTTCAACCACCCGGTTCGCGCCGCTGAGCGCGCCGCGGTGCTGGACATCCTCTCTGACGGGCGGCTGGAATTTGGTACCGGCAGATCGGCCACCTGGACCGAGCTCGGCGGGATGGACGCCAACCCCGACGAAACCAAAGAGACGTGGGACGAGTACACCCGCACGATCCCACAGATGTGGACCAACGAGCGCTACGGCTACGAGGGCCGCGCCTTCCGCATGCCCACCCGCGCGGTGCTGCCCAAGCCGTATCAGAAACCGCACCCGCCGATGTGGGTCGCCGTTTCGTCGCCGGGTACCGAGATCGATGCGGCTGAACGTGGCATGGGATCGCTCGGTCTCACCTTCGGCGGTTTCGCCGAACAAGAGGAGAAGGTCGGGCGCTACCGCAAGATCATCCGTGATTGCGAACCCGTCGGCGCCTTCGTCAACGAGCGCGTCGCGACAGTCAACTTCCTCTACTGCCACCCCGACAACGAGACCGGAATCAAGACGGGCAGTCGTCTAACCGGTTCCTTCGGCTACCTCGCCGCTCAGCTATTGCCCGTGCGCGAGGTGCACCCGACTCGCAGTTATCCCAACCCCGGACTGCTTGCTGCGAGCCGTCAGCAAGCGGCGCAGAGCCCAGGCGATGGTGCATCAGCGCCGGAGGGCGTCTGCATTGGTAACCCCGACCGTCTGATTGAAGAGATCAAGAAGTGGGAATCCTGCGGCGTAGACCAGATCAACTTCCTGCTCAATGCGCTCGAGACGATCCCACAGGAGGAAGTGCTGGAGAGTCTGCGCCTGTTCGGTGAGGAAGTGATGCCGCACTTCGCGGATGACCGTCCCGCTACAACCTCTACGCCACGTGAGCTCGCCGCTAGCGCCGCTGGCGCATAAGCGGCGCTGCTCAACCAAGCGCTCAACCAGGCGCCTGACCACGATCCTTCAAGAGAGGCCGCCGATGCCGATCAATGGCAATGCCGACCCTACCCAGTTGACCCAGTACGCCCCGACGATGGCCTCGCTGGAGACCGATGCCCTGACCTTGCCGAATGTCAAGGTGCTACAGGTCATCTACGAGATCGACGATGCGGTGATGGCCGAGCTGCTCCCGCCGGCGCTGCACCCAACGATCCCGCCGACTATGCACGTGATCGGTATCCGCGCCGACGACGGCCCGCTAGGCGCGTTCACGCTCGCCATCGTACGCGTCGGCTGTCGAGCGGCGGTGCGCCCGCGCGGGCTGCCGACCCGCGCCGTCTGCACGCAGGGTGAAGCGTCGCATGCTCTGCGCGAGCGCTGGGGCTTCCCGATCACGATCGGCGAGCCCGTCCTGCGGGAACGCTACGACCGACAGTCGATCGAGGTCAACGACGGCAATGTCACGGTGCTCTCCGCACAGCTCATCGACCCGACGCCGATTGGCAACGGCGATCTGCTCTACACCGCAGGGATGCACGTCGCCCATCTCGATCGCGACGGGGAAACGAAGCCGTGGTTGGTGCAGGTCGATCCTGAGTTCGAGGTCAGCCGCGCTGACCGCGGCAACGCCCAGATCGATGCCTTCGACAGCGGGTTCTGGGATGCGCCGGAGCTGCGGCCGGTCTATCCGATCGTGGCGAGCTACACCACAGCTAACATCACGCTGCCCGCCATCCGCTACATCTGCGATCCTGAGCAGTCCGCGATCAGCGGCACCATCGCGCTGTAGGAGCGGTTATGCCCGATACCGACACCCTCTTCCCTAGCTTCCGAGAGCATCGAACCGGCCCGATTTTCGCACGAGTTGGCGGTGCGGGACCGCCGCTCTTGCTGTTGCACGGCTATCCACAGACCGGAGCCATGTGGCACAAGATCGCGACAGGGTTGTCCCGTCGGCACACAGTGGTAGTGGCCGATCTACTCGGCTACGGCGCATCTGATTCGCCGCCGGGTGACGGCGGCGACATCGCCTATTCCAAGCGGAGTATGGCCCGCTACATGGTCGAGCTGATGGCTGACCTCGGTTTCGAGACATTCTCGCTGGCCGGCCACGACCGCGGTGGCCGCGTCTCGTACCGACTGGCGCTCGACCACCCCGAGCGTGTGGAGCGGCTGGCGCTGCTCGATATCATCCCGACCGCCGAGCAGTTCGAGCAGATGGGTGTCGCTGGTGGGTTGGGCGGTTTCCACTGGTACTTCCTAGCGCAGCCGTCGCCGTTGCCCGAGACGCTGATCAACGCAGCGCCTGAATTCTTCCTCAAACGAATGCTCGGCAGTTGGGCCGGCGAGGACGATAATACGGTCTTCACCGAGCCCGCTATGGTGGAGTATCTCGCCGCCGCGCACGACCAGGAGACCGTTCGCAGCTGGTGTGAGGATTATCGCTCGGGCGCGCGTTATGATCTGCGCCTCGACCGCGCCGACCGCGCGGAGGGGAAGAAGATCGCTTGTCCGCTGCTCGTGATCTGGGGAGCTGGTCGCCAACCCAATCGGCGAGGGCGCTTCCTGGCGACCTGGCGTCGCTGGGCGACGGACGTCACGGGCGTCGGCCTACCCTGCGGCCATTTCCTGCCCGAGGAGCTGCCTGGCGAGACCGAAGCCGCGCTCAGCAAGTTCTTCGCCGTCTGATCGCACGCCGCTGACACGCCCCGCCGGCTCGCCTTCGAGACATCTCGCCATACTCTTCCAGATTGTGGAGGTTAGCGCGAACGGCTCAGGTTGCGCCGTCACATCGGGGGCTTGATTCGCGCTTCCGTTGCTCCGTTGTGCGGTAGCCTAGCGGGACACACATCCATCCTGCTCGGCATCGAACCTGCTCACAGACTGGGAGGTCAACACATGGAGCCCGTCACGACCTTTAGCGGTAGCGGGTTGCCGCTCGACCGCGCTGATGTCGATACTGATCAGATCATTCCCGCCAAGTACCTCAAGCGGATCGAGCGCAGCGGGTACGGGCCGTTCGCGTTCGAGGCTTGGGCGCAAGATCCTGACTTTGTCACGAACCAGCCGCAATATCAGGGCGCGAGCATCCTGCTGGCGGGCCCCAACTTCGGCTGCGGCTCCTCGCGCGAGCACGCCGTCTGGGCGATCCAGGGGATGGGCGTCCGAGCAGTGATCGCCCCGAGCTTCGCCGACATCTTCCGAAACAATTCAGCCAAGATGGGTCTGCTCACGATCCAGCTCGCGCAGCCAGACGTTGAAGAATTGATGCGCCTGGTTGAGTCGGAATCCAGCACGCCGATCATGGTCAGCCTGGAAGATCAAACGGTAACCGCCCCGGGCGGCTGGCGGCGCTCATTCGAGATCGCGCCGTTCGTCAAGCATCGGCTGCTGAACGGGCTTGACGACATTTCTCTCACCCTGGAGCACAGCAATCTGATCTCCGATTATGAATCGAACCGCCCTGCGCTCAAGCCAACTACCGTCTGATCCACTGTAGTTTTGGCGGCCAACCATTCCCTGACCTGCTAAACTATGAGTCCGTAGGCGTCCAAGTGCGAGTGGTTTTGGCGGCCAACCATTCCCTGACCTGCTAAACTGAAGCGAGCCTCGGCCTCGATGTCGAGGTCGTTTTGGCGGCCAACCATTCCCTGACCTGCTAAACTGGCGGATGTTCCGTTAGTGGCAGCCGCAGTGTTTTGGCGGCCAACCATTCCCTGACCTGCTAAACTGTCGGCGAAGTCACGTTCGGCGATGACGGCGTTTTGGCGGCCAACCATTCCCTGACCTGCTAAACTACGGCAACGTAACAGTAGACGGGGATGTAAGTTTTGGCGGCCAACCATTCCCTGACCTGCTAAACTATGAGGTCTGGACGCGTCGAGTGTCGGTCGGTTTTGGCGGCCAACCATTCCCTGACCTGCTAAACTGCTTGGACGCGAGCACGTTCTGGACGTTGGTTTTGGCGGCCAACCATTCCCTGACCTGCTAAACTAGGCATCGACATCAGGTTGCAGCTGTCATCGTTTTGGCGGCCAACCATTCCCTGACCTGCTAAACTAGTTGCCTTGCTCTGCTTCCCCAAGCGGGTGTTTTGGCGGCCAACCATTCCCTGACCTGCTAAACTATGAGGGCTCGCCCGATCGCCAACCCGTAGTTTTGGCGGCCAACCATTCCCTGACCTGCTAAACTCTACTGGATTCTCAGCGGCTACGCGGTCGTGTTTTGGCGGCCAACCATTCCCTGACCTGCTAAACTGTAATCCGCCCGCTGCGATCTGTTTCACGTGTTTTGGCGGCCAACCATTCCCTGACCTGCTAAACTCGGGGTTGATCAGGTACACATCGATGTCGGTTTTGGCGGCCAACCATTCCCTGACCTGCTAAACTGTTCGCGCTGACGGAGGAGCTGCTGGATTTGTTTTGGCGGCCAACCATTCCCTGACCTGCTAAACTCTTGCCGATCAGCTTCTCCAGGCGCTCGGCGTTTTGGCGGCCAACCATTCCCTGACCTGCTAAACTCATATGCCTTGCTCCTACCCGTCGTTGCTGGTTTTGGCGGCCAACCATTCCCTGACCTGCTAAACTCTGTCTGGGCGGCCTGGTTGATCACGGAAGTTTTGGCGGCCAACCATTCCCTGACCTGCTAAACTATATCCAGAATCGCCTGCCATGCACCATCCGTTTTGGCGGCCAACCATTCCCTGACCTGCTAAACTGCGAGCTGAGCGCGATTACCGGCGTCTGCTGGTTTTGGCGGCCAACCATTCCCTGACCTGCTAAACTCCATCCACTGGTCGAAGTCGACCATAGCGTGTTTTGGCGGCCAACCATTCCCTGACCTGCTAAACTCCGCCAACTGCCTAGCAGCAATCCTCAGCTGTTTTGGCGGCCAACCATTCCCTGACCTGCTAAACTTCTTGCTGCGCGGCGACCTGGTACGGCTCTGTTTTGGCGGCCAACCATTCCCTGACCTGCTAAACTGGTCTCGCAGCCAATGTCAACCGCCCTAGGTTTTGGCGGCCAACCATTCCCTGACCTGCTAAACTCGGTTGTGCTATGAGCCGCAGAACAGGCAGGTTTTGGCGGCCAACCATTCCCTGACCTGCTAAACTGGTCTCGCAGCCAATGTCTAACCGCCCTAGGTTTTGGCGGCCAACCATTCCCTGACCTGCTAAACTGCCCATCGCGCGAGCCTGCCACGCCTGCAAGGTTTTGGCGGCCAACCATTCCCTGACCTGCTAAACTAGATAGCAGGAACCCGCCAAGCCGCAGCCCGAGCGCCGTTCAGAGCAGGACCAGCTGGCCCCGCTTTGGCTCCTGGGGCTGTCGCCCGCCTCCGTGAAAGGTTCGCATGCGGCCATATTGCTTGTCCGTCACCGTGAGAATGCTGACCTTGCCCTGCGACGGTACCAGCCCCTCGACCCGCTTGGCCAGCGCCTCGGCCGCTTCGCGCTGGCCGCAGAACTTCATGTAGACCGAGAACTGGGCCATCTGGAAGCCCAGATCGAGCAGATCGTGGCGGAACTTGGCCGCTCGCTTGCGCTGAGGTTTGCTGAGCACCGGCAGATCAAACATCACCACCATCCACATGAAGCGGTATCCGCTGTATGCACTCACGCCGTGTTCGGCGCGTCGAGCAAGGGCAGCCGTAATCGCTCGCACCCTTCAAGGATTGACTGCGCCAGGGACTGCGCGGCCCACTCGATGCAGCGGCTGAGCGGTGTGGTGCCGCGGTCCGTGGGTTTTGCCTCGGCTAATATGCCGACCAGCGCCGGTTTTGTCTGCTCGTTCACCTCATCCGAGCCATCTTCCCAGAGGTCGACCACGGCGCGGTCGACGATTGGTCGGAACGGCTCCATCAGATCGTCGGCCAGGCAGAAGGCGTTGAAGCGGTTGCTGTGGTGCAGGCCGATCGACGGGTGCAGTCCAGCCGCGCAGATTTGGCGAGCGACGCTCGCTCGCAGCACGGCGTAGCCGTAGTTGAGCAGGCCGTTCGGGGAGCGACCGCGGACGCCGCGGCGGAAATCGTCGTCGAACAGAGATTTCCAGTAGTGTCGCGCGGCCTGCGCCTCGAGGTTGGACGGGTCGCCCGGTTTAATCTGCTCAGCCATTGGGTAGAGTGGTCGCGGATTGGCTCCGGTCGCCTGGAGCAGCTCGGCTTGCGCCAGGATTTTGGCGCGTACGATCCGCTGCCAGAGTGCGGCGCGCAGATCGTCGGCCAGCTCTGCCTGCGCCGCCATCCGCCGGGTTTGTTCATAGTGGCCCTTTGCCGGCCAGAGCCATGCGACGGGTGAGTGGCTGGTGTCGCAGCAGACCAGTGGGATGCCGCGCTCGGCGAGCTCCACCAGAGCGGCATTGGAGTAGCTGGCGCGGGGCGTGTGGACGATGATTGATTCGATCTCGTCGAACGGCAGCAGTGTCTCCTCAACCTCCGCCGCAGCGGACTGGTGCGCGGCGACGAGTGAGCCGCGTCGTTTGGAGAGGTGCAGCTCACCTTCGGCGATGTCGACGACGCGACGTTCCATTCAGCGACTCCTGCCTCTCCCGCTGTGGTCGAACGGACCGCCGTCGGCGACCCGACCGAGAATGTCGACAGAGACTTTACGCAAGCCCATCTGGAGCACCTGGCCAGCGGACTTGCGGTACGCTTCAAGCTCTTTCGCTGGTCCACCAGCGGTGGATTCAACCCACGCGATCTCCTGCCCGGAGAGTTTCAGGACGCGCATGATGCGGCGCTCGGCGCCCTCGCCGACGGCGATCATGTCATTGATCTGCAGGCGCATCAGCTTCTTCGCGGTCGGGTGTTCGGCCTTGACCCGTGAGCGGAAGTCGGGCTGATGCGCATTGAAGCGCGTGACCGTTTCGCCGCGTGTCTTGCCGTTAGGCAGGAGCCAGACGTCCATGTAGGCGTTGCCGTGGGTCTTGTAGGCCTTGTAGATCTGGCCATCCCGGTTACGTATGAACGCGAGGCTGTCTTCACCCAGGCGAACGTAGACGCGGATACGACGTACGTGGAGCTCAGCCCACGCCCTCTCGGCGAAGCGCTCCGAGAGCTTGCCCTCAGCCGCCTCCGCCTCGACCCGATCCCAGATCGCAGTCAACCGCTCGCGCAGGGCAGCGTCGCGGATGTCTTCGAGCTTCTTCCTCTTGTCCAGCGCTGCCAGCGGCTTCGTCTCGACCAGCAGGACGTTGCCTCGCGGGTCGCGTTGGAGTTCGCCGTCGGCGTCAAATATCGGACCGTAGGCGGTCTCGTTGTGCAGGCTGCCGCTGGTCACATCTCGGCCGATCCGCTGGCGCTGAGGCTTTGCGCGCAGCACGTCGAAGTGCTTGGGACGGTGCCGCACAACGACCCGCTCGACCAACGCCTGCACGTCCCGCCGGAAGGTGTCCCAGGGGTCGTCCACGGATTTGGCCACGCGTTCGCCAAGCTGATCCACCTGGAGCGCGCTCTCGCGCGACACGCGCTGCAACAACGAGCGCGAGGTCATGCCGACGACCGCCGCGTCAATCAGGTGATGGCGATGGTCGTTGCGGTCTTTGTTATCGCCCTCGCCGATCAGGCTGTTCAAGCCCCAGGCGACGCGCAGCATCGCTGTGAGTCGGCCGGGGGTGACCCAGATGCGATTTGGCGCGACCGCAGCCTCGAGGTACTGCTTGACGGCGCGGGACAGGTAGCGGGTGTCGTTCAGTTGGCGGGCGAGGAACTCATCCTGGTCCTGGAACCTCTTCATCGCGTCGGGCTGAAAGCGCCAGCGCTTATTGGGCGGCAGCTGATCGGCGCGGGCCAGGATTGCCTGATAGCGCTGGGAGTCGCCGCCCCAGGCCTCATACGGCGTGCGCGCGCCCTTCGCGCGGTTGGCGGCGCGGGTTGCAAGAACCGTGTTGGCCATGCTGTCGTCGAGCGTGCGGCTATAAGGCAGGATGTGCTCGATCTCCGTCTCATCCGACAGCACGCGCCCAATCGAGAGCGTCTCGCCCGAGAAGGGGCAGACGCGTGCGTTGATCTCGCCCTGCTCCGCCCACAACCGCAGCTTGCGCATGTCGTGCCCTGTCGGCTCGGCGTCGCCCGCCTTGCTCGCAAGCTCCCGCAGCTCCTCGTTGCGCTGTCGACGTTCGCGGATGGTCCGTTCGTACTGATCCCGCTCCTTAGGGCTCTGCTTCAGTTCGCGGGCCAGTTCGACCACGACCTCGTCTGGTTTGCCGTACTCGTCGACAATCGCGTTGAACAGACGCCGCGTCTGTCCTAGCGCGATATGCACGGTCGGGTTGCCGATCCGGCCGTGGATCTCCGCCTCGGTACGCCCGTCTGGCCGCGCGCCGACGACATCGCGGGCCAGCACCTCTCCGTAGTACGGAAGCCGCGCAGCCTGTCCATCGCCATGGATGTCGGAATGGTGTCCCAGCCCAGCGGCCTGTACCGCATGGTGATAAGGTGCCCCATCTTCGCTCATGTAGGGCAGGAGCTTCTCGATCGCGGCCTGCGAGAGATGCCCCGTGCCCTGCGGCAGGCGCGCCGTGGCGACCGCTTCCGCAGCCTCATCGTTCAGGTGGTACTCAGTCCGCAGCCACTCGATGAGTTGTTCGTGATTCTCATCATTGAGCAGACGATCAACCACCTCCTGCTGGCGGTCGAGGCTGAGGTTCTTCCAGCCCAGTTTGCCGAAACGGTTCTTCGCTCCCAGCGCCGCTGCTGTCAGGTCACCGTCCAGCCTCTCGCGGGCGGTCGTGTGGAGGTTGAAGCGCGAGCCCTCAGGCAATCCGATCAGCGCGTCCAGCTGGTCGAAGGTCTGCGCCTTCGTCTCCAGCAGCTTGTTGACGATGAGCCATCGCTGCCGCTTGTCTAGGGATTTGTTGCTCTCACGGGGCGGCGTGTATTCGAGGTTCAACACCTCCTGCCAGATGCGGAAGAGCTGAAAAAGCGGATCGGCTTTGTAGATGCGCCGCTCGTTCTTGATCAGCGTGCACCAGCCACGTTCAACCGGTCGCAGCGGGCGCTGGTACAGCAACGTGCCGATGAGCTGATCCCAGTTCTCCTCACTGATTCTGGGATGATGCGCGCCCTGCTTGTCGCGGATCAGCTGCAGCTCTTCTTCGATCATCGAGCGATCGGGGTAGAGGCCGTTGCCCAGCCGCGCTCGGATCGTTTTGCCGCGTCGCCGCCGCTTCCAGAGAAACTCTCCCAGGCTGCGAGCGCCCGACTGCTGCATACGCATTCGGAGCTTCTTCGCGTCCTGACGGATCTGACCATCCTCACCGCCGTCAGCCTTGCGGTTGCTCTTGAAGCCGCGGCGGTCAACGAAGCTCAGCAATACGCGCCCGAGTTCGTGCGGTTCGAGCGGCCGATCCAGCGCCTCCGCCCGCAGACGCATCGGGTCGAGATTGCGGCTGTCGGTGCGCTCGCGCTGGGAAGTCGGCAGCAGCCCCAGCTCGTGCAATTTGCGCGCGACCCGCTTGCGCCGACGCAGCGTTCGGTCACGGTTGCGTCGCGGACCACGCTTCTCGCGCCGCTCTTTCGCGTTCGACGACTGGTTCTGTGGATTACGTCCGTCGGAGTGGATCAGCACGCCGCCGTCCACCAGCTCCACCGGTTCTGCCTCCGCATCAAGCCGGTACAGCGCCCAGCCGATACTGTTCGTTCCGAGGTCGAGTCCCAGTCGCAGCATCGCTCCTCCTGTTCAGCCGCTGTGCGGCGCACTAGTGTCCACGCTATTGACAAACAATGGGCAGCCCTTCACAATACCAGCTAGGGAATGGTTGGCGGTGCCTACGGGCGTCAACAACAAGGTGAGCCCCTTGTGGGCAATTATCCACCACGTTGCGAGGCGGGCTCCGGCCCGCTTCGTCGTTTAAGCTGTCTCAGAGCACTGGAGACGATGATGTCAGACCATCCCACCCCATCGCTGGGCGATGTGCTCGCCAACCTGCGCAGCGCAGACAATCCGCTGCAGGCTGCTCGCGGATTTGTCAGCAATGCCTGGACTAAACTGCGGGCACGCGACAACTGTTGTGGCAACTACGGCGACCCAGGTTGTTGAGTTTCCGCCGAGCGCGCTCAGGATGAGCGCTCCAACGACGACGACTAGCAAGAGGACGAGCACTGCATGGCCCATTTCAGGATTGCCCTTCTCCCCGGTGACGGGATTGGCGGCGAGGTCATTGAGCAGGCCGTTCGGGTGCTCGACGCCGTAGGCGGTCGCTTCGACCACTCCTTCGAGTACAGCGAAGACCTCGTCGGTGGCGCGTCGATTGACGCGCACGGTGTCGCGCTGCGCGACGAGACACTCGCCATGTGTCAAGCACAGGACGCCGTCCTGTTCGGCGCCGTGGGCGGGCCGAAATGGGATGACCCGAAGGCGTCGGTGCGGCCGGAACAGGCAATTCTCGGCTTGCGCAAGGGTTTAGGCCTGTTCGCCAATATTCGGCCGGTCAAGATGCTGCCGATCCTCGCTGACGCAACCCCGCTCAAGCGCGAGACCGTCGAAGCGGTCGACATGGTCGTGCTGCGCGAGCTGACCGGCGGTATCTATTTCGGCGAGCCGCAGCGGCGTTGGGAGGAGGACGGTCAGCGCCAGGCTGTAGACACCCTCGCGTACTCCGAGTATGAGGTGGAGCGCATCGTCCGACTGGGGTTCGAGACGGCGCGCGGACGCCGCAAACTGCTGACTTCGGTCGATAAAGCGAACATCCTCGATACCTCGCGGATGTGGCGCGAAATCACCGAAGAGATCGCCCGCGACTACCCAGACGTCACCCTCGAACACCGCCTGGTCGATGCCTGCGCGATGGATCTGATTCGTCATCCGTCCTACTTCGACGTGATTGTGACCGAGAACATGTTCGGCGACATCCTGACCGACGAGGCATCGATGCTGGCGGGCTCGATGGGGATGCTGCCCTCGGCCTCGCTGGGCGCCGCCGCAGACGGCTCCACGCTCGGTCTCTACGAGCCAATCCACGGCACGGCGCCGGACATCGCCGGACAGGGAATCGCCAATCCGATGGCGATGATTCTCAGCGCCGCCCTGATGCTTCGGTACTCGCTGGGCCGAGAGGATGAGGCTGCCGCGATTGAGGACGCCGTGACGCGTATCCTCGCCGCTGGCCACCGTTCGGCCGACCTCGCCGATGATGGTGAGGACGCGCTCGGCACCGAAGCGCTGGGTGAGTTGATCGCCGACGCCGTCGCGTCGGCTGGCCGGTGACGATGCAACGGCTGCTGGTCGCGAATCGCGGCGAGATCGCTGTTCGTATCTTGCGAACCGCCGAGGAGCTCGGCTTGGCGACCGCCGCCATACACTCGTCCGATGACGCTGCCTCAGAGCACATCCAGCGCGCCGAGACTGTGATCGCGCTCGATGGCATTGGACCGGCGGCGTATCTCGATGCGCCGCAAATCATCGAGCTTGCGCTCGATCACGGTTGTGACGCCATCCACCCTGGCTACGGTTTCCTGTCCGAGAACGCAGACTTCGCGCGCGCTTGCGCGGCAGCGGGAATTACGTTCGTCGGTCCCACACCCGAGGCCTTGGCGCTGTTTGGTGACAAGGTGCGGGCCCGTTTGCTCGCCGCCGAGCGGGGACTCCCCGTCTTGGCTGGTACAGACGAGGCTGTTGACCTCGATGGCGCGCGCGCCTTCTTTCACGCGTTGGGCGGACAGCCGATGTTGATCAAGGCTGTCGCCGGTGGCGGTGGACGCGGGATGCGCGCCGTACAGCGTGCGGACATGATCGATGACGAGTTCGCGCGCTGCGCCCGCGAGGCGCAGGCTGCCTTTGGCGACGGTTCACTCTTCGTTGAACAGTTCATCCCGCGCGCGCGACACATCGAAGTCCAGATCGTGGCCGACCAGCACGGTGCTGTCGCCCATATTGGCGAACGCGAATGCACGATTCAGCGGCGCTATCAAAAGCTGGTCGAGATCGCGCCCTCGCCGACACTCAGCGAGGGCCTGCGCCGGCGAATCACCGACGCGGCCGTTGCAGTGGCCTCAGCCGGCGGTTACACGAACCTAGGCACCTTTGAGTTCCTCGTGGACGCCGATGCGCCGGACGATCTGTTCTTCATCGAGGCGAATGCCCGCTTACAGGTGGAGCACACCGTCACGGAAGAGGTGACGGGAATCGATCTGGTCGAGTGCCAGCTTCGAATCGCAGAAGGCGCGTCGCTGGCGGAACTTGGCCTGGACAAGCCACCGATGCTGCGGGGCTTCGCCATCCAGACGCGGGTCAACCTGGAGCGGATGCGCCCAGACGGCGATGTTCGGCCCGCAGCTGGCGCGATGCGCAGCTTCCGCCCGCCGTCCGGCCCTGGCGTCCGCGTGGATACGTACGGCTATGCCGGCTACGCGGTCAATCCCAACTTCGACTCGCTGATTGCAAAAGTCATCGCCCGGCATCCGAGCGAACGGTTTGCCGATGTAGTCCGCCGCTCACAGCGGGCCCTCGACGAATTTCAACTCGACGGCCCGGAGTCTAATCTCGGTTTCCTCGCCAACATCCTGCGTCATCCGGACTTTGTCGCCGGCGACGTGCACACGCGCTGGGTCGACGAGCACGTCAGCGAGCTGGCGGCAGCGGTCGATACTACCGCGGATGCCGCTCAGTCGGCTTGGGCGGGCGCCAAAGTGGAGAATCAGGTCAGCGATCCCTTGGCCGCGTTGGACTTCTTCCGACAGGGCGCGGGCGCGGCATCGTTGGACGTCAACCGCGGGCTTGAGGCTGATCGCGCCGGTTCCCCCGTGCCCGAGATCATCGGCCCGCCCGGGACCGAGCCGCTGCGTGCGCCAATCCAAGGCACAATCATCGAGATCCTGGCCGACGAAGAAGACACCGTCGCCCTCGGTCAGGACATCATCGTCATGAACGCGATGAAGATGGAGCATGTCCTGACCGCCGACGTCGGCGGCATCGTGCGGGAGATCACCGTCTCCGTCGGCGACATCATCTGGGAAGGCCATCCGCTCGCGTTTATCGAGCCGGCGGAGGTTGGCGCTACGGCCGCGAGCGGCTCTGATGAGGTCGATCTGGACTACATTCGGCCCGATCTGCAGCACAATATCGATCTGCACGAAATGATCCTCGATCACCATCGCCCCGCCGCCGTCGAGCGGCGTCGAGGGAAGGGGCGTCGAACGGCGCGCGAGAACATCGCGCAGCTCGTCGAGGGCGGTACCTGGAACGAGTACATGCCGCTCGCGGTTGCCGCCCAGCGGCGCGTTCGCTCGTGGGACGAGCTGCGTGAAAAGACACCAGCGGACGGCCTGATTTGCGGGCTCGGCACTGTCAATGCAGACTTGTTCGACAACTCGGCGGCGTCAACCGCGATCATCTCCTACGACGAGACGGTCCTGGCGGGGACGCAGGGGCTGCGCGGGCACGAGAAGACCGACCGCATGATCGAGACGGCGCACCGATTGCTGACGCCGTTGATCTTCATCGCCGAGGGTGCTGGCGGACGCTCGGGCGACACCGATGCCGCCTACACGCGTGTCGCGGCGCGCAACGTGCGCACGTTCGAGCGTCTGGCCGAGCTCTCCGGCCGCGTACCGATGATTTCGATCACTGCGGGTCGCTGCTTCGCCGGCAACGCCTCGATGCTCGGCATGTGCGACATCATCATCGCCACCGAGGGATCGAATATCGCGATGGGCGGTCCAGCCGTGATCGACGGCGGCGGTCTGGGACTCTTTCTGCCGGAGGAGCTGGGACCGATGTCTCAGCAGGTACCCAACGGCGTCGTCGACATCTTTGTCCAGGACGAAGCGGAGGCGATGGCCGCAGCCAAGCAGTACCTCTCGTACTTCCAGGGACGTGTAGCCGACTGGAGCTGCCCCGATCAGCGGCAGCTACGCCATGTCATCCCTGAGAATCGGCTACGCACGTACGACGTGCGCGAAGTGATTCGGCTGCTGGCCGACGACGATTCCGTGCTGGAGCTGCGGCCTGAGTTCGGTATCGGCGTGGTAACGACGTTGATTCGCGTGGCGGGCCGACCGGTTGGGGTGATTGCCAACAACAATATGCATCTCGGCGGTGCGGTCGACAGTCCGGGCGCCGACAAGCTCGCGCGCTTCGCCCAGATTTGCGACTGCTGGAACATCCCGGTGCTCACGCTCGTTGACACACCGGGCATGATGGTTGGGCCGGAAGTCGAGAAAACCGGCCTGGTTCGGCACTGCCACCGTGTCTTCGTGTCGTTGGCCAATATGAGTACGCCGCGGATGACGCTGACGCTACGCAAGTGCTATGGACTGGGTGGGCTGGCGATGATCGCCGGCAGCACCGAGGCCGGCCTCTTCAACCTCGCCTGGCCGACGGCGGAGTACGGCGGCATGAACCTCGAAGCAGGTGTCAAGCTCGGCGCGCGCGCTCAGCTCGAACAGATCGAAGATCTGGCCGAACGCACGCGCGTCTACGAGCAGATGGTTGCCGACGCTTACGAGCGTGGCAACGCCTACAACGCCGCCACCGTGCTCGAGTCGGACGACGTGATCGACCCGGCCGAGACGCGTCAGTGGATCGTGCGCATGCTGGACGCTGCGCCGAACCCCGATCCGATCCGCGAGGGCCGCCGCCCCTATATCGACAGCTGGTAGCACGCCTCGAATCGCGCCCCTCCAGCCAACCGGCCTCGTGCCGTGATCCTCGCTCCGTAGCTCAGGCCCGCCTGAGCTGCCTAGAATGCCGTCAGCATGGAGTTCGCCAATCTGCTCCTGATTCGTTTGCTGCAAACCATCCTGGTGATCTGGGTTGTGGTCAGCATCGTCTTCATCTTCTCGCGGATGATCGGCAACCCTGAGACCTCGCTGCTGCCGTTCGACGCCACCAATGAGGATTACGAACGGATCCGAGAACGGCTCGGGCTGAACGATCCGATGATCGTGCAGTACGGCCGGTTCATCGGTGACGCTGTTCAGGGCGATCTGGGCTATTCATTTCACCGCACGGGGGCGGCGCTCGACATCGTGGCGGGCAAGGTGCTCGGTACGGTGAAGCTGACCGCCGCTGGACTGGTCGTGGCGCTGGGGCTGGGCTTGCCGCTCGGCGTCTTTGCCGCCCTGCGGCGTGGCTCGCCGCTGGATTGGCTGGCGCGCCTGATCGCTGTTTTCGGTCAGGCCACTCCCAGCTTCTGGCTCGGCCTGATGTTGATCTTCTTCCTGGCGACCAAAGTCTCGTGGTTTCCGACCGCCGGGTCAGCAGGCTTCCGCTCGCTGATCCTGCCAGCGTTCGCGCTGGGATTGCTTTCGGCCGCCGGCTTCATGCGCCTGACGCGGTCCGGGATGATCGACGTGATGAGCACGGATTTCATCCGCACAGCGCGGGCCAAGGGCCTCACCGAGCGGACGGTGATCTTGCGCCATGGGCTGCGGCATGCGCTGATCCCCGTGATGACGATTCTGGGCATCGAACTGGGGCGGCTGATCGCCGGCTCGGTGATCATTGAAGTGGTGTTCTCTTGGCCGGGCATCGGCCGATTGATGATTGAGTCAATCCTGCAGTCCGACTATCCGACCGTGCAAGCTGGTCTGGTCGTAATTGCAGCGTCAATCACGCTGGGCAATCTGATCGTTGACATGAGCTATCGGGTGATTGATCCGCGCATCCGTATGGCGGCGCTCTGATGGCCGCGCAAGTTGCCGCACCGACCGCTGAAGTTGCCGCCAGTCCGCGCTGGAGGCTGACGCACCGCTGGCGGCGCTACCTGTTGGTGCTGCCGCCGCTGACGGTGATGATCGCGTTCGTCGTCTGCGGCATCTTCGCCGACCTCATTGCGCCGGGCGATCCGGGCGATACGAATCTGCTAGATCGGCTGGAACCGCCCGTCTTTTCCGGCGGGACATCGGAGTACCCCCTGGGCACTGACCATGTGGGACGGGACATCTGGACGCGGGTTGTGCACGGCGCCCAAGTGTCTCTCATCGTGGTCTTGACCGTGGTGCCCGGGGCTGCGGCGTTCGGCACGATGATCGGTATGTTCGCCGGCTGGCGTGGAGGCGTCGTTGGCCAGCTGCTGATGCGCTACGTCGACGTCCAGCTGGCGCTGCCGGCGATTTTGTTCGCCGTCCTGCTGGGCGCAGTGTTGGGCGCCTCATTGTGGAATGTGATTCTGATCCTGCTGATCTGGACCTGGACGGTATACGCCCGTTTGATTCGCGCAGAAGTGCTGTCGCTCAAGGAGCGAGAGTTCGTCGTGGCCTCATTGGCGGCCGGCGCGAGCAATTGGTGGATCATGCGTAAGCAGCTGCTGCCGAACGTGTTCAACACCATCGTGGTGATCATGACTCTCGAAATCCCCATTGTGATCGTCGCCGAGGCCTCGCTCAGCTTTCTCGGCGTCGGCGCGCCGGTGGAGCAGGCCACGTGGGGGCGGATGATTTCCGAAGCGCGCAATTACCTGACGCACGCCTGGTGGGTGATGTGGATGCCTGGCCTTGCCCTCATGCTCGTCGCGCTCAGCGGCAACCTCGTCGGCGATTGGCTGCGCGACCTGCTCGACCCGCGCCTCCGCAACCTTGGCTAGCGCCCAGCAATTCAGCTGGATCACACAGTGGCATCGGTCGGTAGTTAGACTGTGGCGAATGGTTGTGGTTCATTCGATCTGGACCGCTATTGGAGGTATCCGCAGATGACCACACGAAACTATTGGACCCGTCTGCCCCATCGGCAGCTGTCGCGTCGCTCGTTGCTGAGAGCGTCCGCCCGCGCGGGTGTCGGCGCGACTGGTTTGGCGTTGGTCGGCTGCGGCGACGATGACGACGACTCGCAACAGGTCGCACAGGTACAGCAGCAAGAACAACCACAGCCCCAACCTGCGCAGCAACAGGCTCAGCCACAACAGGCAGGCCAACCGCTGCAGGCGGAACAGCAAGCCGAACAACAGGCCCAACAGGTCGAGCAGCAGGAACAGCAGGAGCGCGGCACGGTCGAAGCGATCGAGCGCGAAGAGGCGGAACAGGACCAGCAAGCCGCCGAACCTCAGGTCGACCTCGACGCGACCGTGCGCGTAGCGATCGGCCGCTACACGGCCGGGCTCGACCCGCAGCGTTCGGGATCGCAGACCAACTACGTCAACGGCGCCTGCACATTCGATTCGGGCATGTCGAACCACCCGGAGACAGCGGCCTTGCAGCCCAACCTGGTCCAGCTGCCGGAAATCGTCGACCCCACCAACATAATCTTCCACGTCACGCCGGGGATCATGTTCCATACCGGCACGCCGTACACCGCGCACGACCTGCAGTTCAACTTCGAGCGCGTGTCCTCAGCGGCGTCATACCACCAGGGCGGCGACACGAGCGACCATCCCAACGAGTGGGCGTCCGCGCGCCAGACGTTCGGAACGCAGAACTTCGTCAGCTACAGCGTGACGGACGATCTGACCTTCGCCGTTGAGACACCGTCGCCGAACGCCTCATTGGCCGGCTCGATCATGTCTGGCGCCGTTCGACACCTGTCTAAGGCGTACGTCGAGGAATACGGCGACGCGCACGTCGACAGCGTCTTCGCCGTCGGAACCGGCCCGTTCCGCTTCGTCGAGTCCGACCCGGATGTGGGCGCCAAATGGACTCGCTACGACGACTATCACAAACCGCGCGACGGCCTGACCAATCCACGCCTGCCCTGGTACAAGGACCTGGACGTGCAGCTTCGGCCCGAGCCGCTGGCGCAGATCGCCGGAATCGAGGCGGGCGAGATCGACGCGGTCTACAACCTGCCAACCGACGTGGCCGAGCCGTACCGCGACAACCCCAACTTCAAGGTGCTCTACCAGCCGTCTGGTCAGCCGAGCCACTACATCATGTTCAACACGCATGACACGGTGGCGGAGGTAGATGGAGAGCCGAACCCGTTCCTCGACATCCGCGTGCGCGAGGCTGCCAACTTGGCGATCAACCGGGAAGAGATTATCGAAGGCCTTCTGACCGGCTCTGAGGGGCCGGCCTTCGGTCCCTATCGCGGCACGATCGGCTATCCCGGCGAATCACTGGAGTCGCGCTATCACGGCTACGATCCCGAGCGGGCCAAGGCGTTGCTGGCCGAGGCTGGCTATCCGGATGGGATCGATATCGACCTCCATATCGTCACGGACTTCCAGCCGATCGTGCCGATCATGGCATTGCCAGTCCAGGAGTACCTGGAGGCTGTCGGCATCCGCACGACCATCAAGGAATACCTCAGCTCGGAGTACTTCCAAACCGTGCGCACCTTCGAGCTGCCAGGCATGTTCTGGTTCTTCACGAACACGATCGCCGAGCCCGAGACCGTGATCGGTTCCGGCGTCAGCGAGAACGGCTTCTACGCCGTGAGCGTCTACCCGGAGACCGAGATTCACGAGCTGTACGAGGCGCAGAACCAGGCGCTCGACCCCACAGAACGCGCCGACCTGCTCGAGCAGCTCTACGTGACGTTCTACGACAACTACTCGTGGTTGTTCCTCACGGAGGTGTCCGCAGCGACGATCACGTCGGCCAACGTCAACTGGCCGGTGGGCTCCGCCGAGCTGCGCGGCGAAGCAACGCTGTCTGCGATCCAGAAGTTAGACATCTAGGCGGGAACGAGACGACAGGTATGCCCACGCTGACTTCCGAGCAACGCGACCACTTCGAGACCTTCGGGTTCCTCGCTGTTGAGGAGGTCTTTGATCCTGAAGAGGTGATTGCGCCGGTTATGGATGAGTACGCTGGCGTGCTCGACACGTTGGCACGTGAGCTCCACGCGGAGGGGGCGATCTCTGAGCCGTACGCCGATCTTCCCTTTGGCGAGCGTGTCTCGAAGGTCTACGTTGAGTCGCAGCGGGTGCATGCGCAGTATTTTGATTTCTCGCTGCCGCAGAAAGGGATTACGGCGGACACGCCGTTCTGGGCCGGGCCAGCCGTATTCGAGGCGCTGACCAACCCCAGCCTGCTGGACACCGTCGAGTGCTTCATCGGCCCAGAGATATATTCCAACCCGGTTCAACACGTGCGAGTCAAAGTGCCCGAGTTGATCGCCCCGCGCGACGCTGACGGCAATGTGATCTACGGCGCCACTCCCTGGCATCAGGATTCTGGTGTCATCAACGCCTCCGCCGACGACACCGAGATGTTGACCGTCTGGTTTCCGTTGATGGACACCGACGCGCAGAATGGCTGTTTGCAGGTGATCCCGGGCTCACATCGCGGCGAAGTGCTGACGCATTGCTCGGGTGTGCAGGGTCTCAATATTCCTTCATCGCTGCTACCAGGCGAAGCCTCGGCACGAGCGGTACCGCTACCGGCTGGCGGCTGCCTCTTCCTGCACCGTCGAACTGTGCACGCGGCGCTGCCCAACCTCAGCGAGCGCATCCGCTGGAGCTTCGACCTGCGCTACCACCCGCCGGGCCAGCCGACCGGACGAGCAGCCTTCCCGGGCTTTGTCGCGCGCAGCCGCCGCGATCCCGACGCGGTGCTCTCGGATGCGTTCGCCTGGCGGCAGATGTGGCTCGACGCCCGTGCCTTCCTCGCCGCTCAGCCAGATCCCGAGTACAACCGCTGGTCGCTCGATGATGAGGTTTGCGCGTAGTCACCCATGGCCGCAGGGGCGCGAGCGCCAGAGGCGTCTCGCCTGGTGGGGATTTCGGGTTGGCAGCTGTCTGAGCAGGTAGGGATTGCTCGTTGGCAGGCGTTATGTGTTATCTTGCCCGCGCTGTTGCCAACAGCCGATGCTGATGTGCCGCGCACGTGTGGCAGAATCAGCCTTGATTGCGGCAGAGTTCTGCGATGGAAAGCGGAGGTGTCCAATGAAATTCGGACTTGTCGTCGGGCTGGCGGCTATCTTGCTGGCTGTTCTAGCCAGTGTGGCGCCTCTGCAAACCGCTGAGGCGCAGGCGATTCCGCAGCCCTCGCTGGAGCGACAGGGAAATCAGCTTCGCGTCGTATGGACACCATTCGGTTCTCTTAGTATCATAGTGGAGATCATAGTACATGATGCTGATGGAAATCGTAGAGTTGAAAATCTAGGCAGACATGATCCTACGAATGGGAAGAGTCCCTGGTGGACTGGTATGAAGGTTGGCGATGCTCGATTTCGGGCGCGTCTGGACAATGATGGCTTTAGCGAGGGTTTAGGTGATGTAATTAGAGGTCCGGCGTCGCTTCCGAAGCCCTCGCTGGAGCAAGATGGAAATCAGCTTCGCGTCTTATGGGCAGGATTCGGTTCTTCTACTCTCGGTGATGTAGATATCATAGTACATAAGGTTGATGGAGCTCGTAGAGTTGTAAATCTAGGCAGCCATGCTTCTTCGGATGGGGCGAGTGGCTGGTGGGATGGTCTGGAGGTTGACGATGTTCAATTTCAGGCGCGTCTGTTCGATTGGGGCACGGAGGGTTTGGGTGATGTAATTCACCGCCCCAGGTTCATCCTGCGGCCAGATGGGAGATATGGTGTAAATTGGAACCCGATTGATAGCAGCGTAGCTTATGATGTAAGGATTCAAGGAAAGACGGCGGGTGGTGACTGGGGGGGGGGCAAGGAATTCTTTGGCCTGCGGTCGCGGTCGGGGAATCCCAAGTCGTATAGAATAGTTGCGCCTGGTGATATGCCGGCAGGTGATATCTTTCGAGCGAGCGTGCGCGGGGTGGGGGCTGGCAGAACAAGGTTGGCTTGGTCCTGGTGGTCCGACACTATCGAGGTCGCGAACGAACCAGATCGCAAGGTTGCGACACCGGCTGTGACGAGGAAGAGGAGTGGTAAAGTTGGTATCAATTGGGACGACGTAGCAGGTGCTACCGAATACCGCGTCAGAATCGAATGCACGTCAACAGATGATTGTTCGGACAAAAAGACGTATCGCGTACAGGCTCCCCGGTCGTATTCAATCCTTACAATGCCTGCCGATGAGACGTATCGGGTTCGAGTGCGCGCCGTCACTAGATCTGGGAAATGGCCATGGTCGGACTGGAAGACCGAGGAGCCGACCCCTGCCATCGCGGTGGCCGCCCCTACGTTGCGGTGGCACGAGATTCAGCCGCCATATCATTACCCTGATGATTGGAGGACGCACACCAAGCTATATGTCAACTGGGATCACGTGAAAGGGGCGACCAGTTACAACATAGAAGTGGATTGTGTTGCGCCGTGCTCCTATACTGATGACTTCAAAGTACGCGCGCGCCGAAATCCGACTGTCAGCGTCCGGTTCAGCCGGCAGGAGTCATATCACACTTACCGTGCGCGTGTGCAGGCTGTCGACAAGTATGGTCCTGGAGCGTGGTCGGCCTGGGTGACCGAGACGGAGCGCCCCGTCGTCACGACGATAGCCCCCCCCACTGTGCAGTGGAGGATGGAGCAGTGGAGGATATCGGACGGTAGCCTAGCTACCAGCTGGGATCTAGCTATCAACTGGGCTCCAGTGAATGTGAATGTGAATGATGTGGTCTACTACGTAGAAATAGATTGTACGACTTGTTCCTTCAACACCACATCTGCAGTGCTCGGGAAGTATTCCGCTCTGTTCATTCCGCTCGGCATTCGGCCCCACAACTCGCCGAAGAGGACTGAAACTTACCGAGCGCGCGTGAGGGCTGAGGACATGTATGGTCTTCGAGAGTGGTCAGACTGGGGGACTATGACCCCATGAGCCGTGTGCAGGTGGCTGTTGCGTCAACACCAGCGCTGTGGCTGAAAGGAACTGCCGATGCCTCCCGTCGTTGACACCAAGTACGGCCGATTGCAAGGTCTGACCGAGGACGACCTGCACGTGTTTCGCGGCGTGCCGTTCGCCGCTCCGCCGGTTGGCGAGCTGCGCTTCCGCGCGCCGCGTCCGCCCGAGCCGTGGGACGGAGTGAGAGCGGCGAACGAGGTCGGGCCCGGCTCGATGCAAACGTTCATGCCGGGGCTGGAGTTGCTCGGCGCCTGGGAGATGCCGGTGGGTGAGGATTGCCTCACGCTGAATATCTGGACGCCCGGCTTGGACGATGCCAAGCGTCCGGTCATGTTCTGGATTCACGGCGGCGGATTCTCAGGCGGTTCCGGCGCCACGCCGATCTACGATGGTCAGCATCTGGCACGTCGTGGCGATGTCGTCGTGGTCACGATCAACTATCGCCTGGGCGCACTGGGCTACCTCTACAATCAGGCGCTGACTGATGGCGACGACCGGCACAGTGGTAACTACGGAATGCGCGACCAGATCGCCGCGCTGCAATGGGTGCGCGACCACATCAGTGGGTTCGGCGGCGACCCTCACAACGTCACGATCTTCGGCGAGTCGGCCGGCGGCATGAGTGTGGGAGTGCTGCTCGGCGCGGCCGAGGCTGAGGGTCTGTTCCAGCGCGCGATTCCGCAATCTGGCGCTGGCCACCACGCTTTGCCGAGCGACATGGCCGAGGAAGTCTGCCGGCGCTACTGTGCGATCCTCGAGGTGAGCCCCGATGATGCCGCCTCGCTGCGCAGCATCCCCGCACAGGACATGCTCGACGCCCAGAACGCGCTCGTCGCGACTCCCGAAACGAGCGCCCTCACCGGCCGCTACTTGATGGCTTTCGCGCCGGTCGTCGAGGGCGGCTTCCTGGAGACGCTGCCGATTGATGCCGTTCGCGACGGTCGCAGCCAGGACGTCGATCTGCTCTGCGGCACAATCGAGGATGAGTGGACGCTGCTGGCAGCGCTGCAGGGTGTCAACCAGATGGACGAAGCGGGCGCACGGGGTGCATTGGCGGTGACTGCCGGCGACGCCGATACCGCGAATCGGCTCTACGACCACTACCGAGACGCTCGCGCTGCGCGAGGCGCGAGCGCAGATCCGCTGACGGTGCTCGACTCAGTCATGACCGACTATGTCTTCCGCCTCCCGTCCGACCACCTGCTCGATGCGCACAGCGGACTGGGCGGGTCGGGGAAGACCTACGCGTATCTCTTCAACCAGCAGTCGCCGGCGATGGATGGCCGCTTGCGGGCACCGCATGCGATCGATATCCCGTTCGTCTGGGGAACTGGCAACGAGATGCGGCCGTTCATCGGCGATGACCCGCAGACCGATCAGCTCACCGGTTTTGCCATGGATGCCTGGCTCAGCTTCGCGCGGACGGGGAATCCCAGCACGAACGCGTTACCGGGCTGGCCGCAGTACCGAGCCGACCAGCGATATACGATGGTACTGGGCCCGGACGTCAAGACGATCCGCAAAGACCGCGAGACCGAGCGGGAGATCTGGTCGTCAGATTTGTTGGAGTAGAGTCTCTCGACAAGGGTGGGCAGCTGAGAAACTTACGAAACTGGTCGACGGGACAGATCGAGTGGAGCAGAGTCGCGGCCTAGTGCAAACTCATGCCCGGGCCGCGACGGCTCTCGAAATGTGATCGAGTCATAGAAGTCATCAAGCGCGACGAAGATGCCGTTCTGTTCCGCCCACTCACGCATCCGTTGGTTACATGCATGTACCCAAGACATAATCTCAATAGGCCAGCCTCTTTGGTGTAGTCGCTCAAGTGTGGCGTGGAAGCCTGCGCCATCCAGATAGCCTGCTCCGTCACCAGTGAGCAAGACGACGGTCCCCGGATCATCCAAGTGGTCGAATCCATCTTCCATCATGCACTTCTGCAAGAAGTAGTCAGGCATTTCCTGCTCTGTGCGACCAGCGAAACCTCGCTCAAAGAGCTGAACCTGAACGCCACTGTTTTCGAGACGGTTCCAGAGATGGCGCATTTCCGGTGGTACCGAGCCGGCAGCGACGGCGCGACCGATTGGGCGGCCTGCGTGTGCAAGACGCATTATCTGATCGAAGTTGATCCTGATCAGAGAACGCGCGCCCGGTGTACCGTTACGTTCTGCTGCTAGGCGCTGAGCCTCGTGGAAGATGTTCGAGTTGTCCCAATAGACGAATACCTTGTTCATGCCACTGTGATCCTTCCTTTACCGGATCTGCTGGAGTCCGCTACAGCCCGCGCACGTCGACGAAGTGGCCCGCGATTGCGGCCGCGGCGGCCATCGCGGGGCTGACCAGATGGGTGCGCCCACCTGGTCCCTGCCGACCTTCGAAGTTGCGGTTGCTGGTCGAAGCGCAACGCTCCTGTGGCGCGAGGGTGTCGGGGTTCATGCCCAGACACATCGAGCAGCCGGCGTCGCGCCACTCGAAGCCTGCGTCACGGAAGCGGTCGGCGAGACCTTCGGCTTCGGCCTGCGCCTTGACCAGACCTGAGCCGGGCACAACCATCGCGTTGACGCCTGCCGCGACGCGACCATCTCCGATCGCGTCCGCCGCTGCGCGTAGGTCTTCGATCCGACCGTTTGTACAACTGCCGATGAAGACGCGGTCGACGGCGATATCGGTGATCGCTGTGCCCGCCGTGAGTCCCTGGTAGGCCAGCGCGCGCTGCGCAGATTCCTGTGCCGACGCGGTGGCCAGGCTGGCTGGATCTGGGATCGCGCCGGTCACCGGCGCGCTTTGCGCCGGGTTGGTGCCCCAAGTCACGAACGGCGCGATGTCCGCGCCGTCGATCACGACTTCGCTATCGAAGACGGCGTCCTCGTCGCTGACCAACTCGCGCCAGCGCGCGACCGCCGCGTCCCAGTCATCGCCCTGCGGCGCGTGCGGCCGTCCTTGCAGATAGTTGATCGTCGTCTCGTCGGGTGCGACCAGTCCGGCTCGCGCGCCGCCTTCGATGGTCATGTTGCAGACGGTCATGCGACCGTCCATGCTCAGCTGACGGATCACGTCGCCGCGGTACTCGATCACGTGTCCTACGCCGCCGCCGGTGCCGATCGTGTTGAGGATCGTGAGAATCACGTCTTTGGCGGCGCAGCCGTCGGGCAGTTCGCCGCTGACCTCGACCGACATCTGTTTGAGCGGCGCCTGCGGCAAAGTCTGGGTGGCGAGCACGTGCTCGACCTCCGAGGTACCGATGCCAAAGGCGAGCGCCCCGAGCGCCCCGTGCGTCGATGTGTGGCTGTCGCCGCAGACGATCGTCAGCCCGGGCTGGGTCAAGCCCTGCTCCGGGCCGATGATATGGACGATTCCCTGGCGTGGGTCGAGCGTGTCGTAGAGCGGGACGCCGAATTCCGCACAATTAGTGCGCAGCGCTTCGACCTGCTGCTGTGACAGCGGGTCGGCGAAGGGCTCGACCCGCGTGTCTGTGGGGACGTTGTGGTCCTGCGTGGCCAGGGTCAGGTCGGGCCGACGTACGGTGCGTCCGCTGAGCCGCAGACCTTCGAAGGCTTGTGGCGACGTCACCTCGTGCACCAGATGCAGGTCGATGTAGAGCAAGTCCGGCTCGCCCTCCACCCG
Organism: Dehalococcoidia bacterium; assembly: GCA_963422755.2. Lineage (GTDB taxonomy): Bacteria > Chloroflexota > Dehalococcoidia > Bin125 > Bin125 > Bin125. The sequence continues at coordinate 252,231 of OY730488.1, read as the reverse complement.
ACGGATGAGGTGCTCGTCCCAAATCTTCTGCGCAACGGTGCGTCCGGCCATGGCGGTCTCCTCTGTGCTGTGCCTCTACTGCTGCGCCCTGCATTTGTCGATTAGGGCGTGCGTTCCAGCACGGTCGCGGGCGTGGCGCCGACTGCGCCAGCCACGTGACGGTTGATCGCGTTCAGATAGGCGCGCGCGGAGGCCACGAGGATGTCCTGGTCTGACGCGCGGCCGGTATGCGTAGCCCCGTCGACCTTGATCCGGATAGTGACCTCACCCTGCGCGTCCAGGCCTTCGGTGATGCTGGTCACGCTGTACTCCTCGAGTTCGTCAGCGATATCGGTCAGACCTCGGATGGTCTGGTAGATCGCGTCGACCGGGCCGGTGCCAGTCCGGGTGTCGGAGCGCTCCACGCCATCAGGCGAACGCAGCGTCACCGTCGCCGACGGCGTGGCGGTCGTCCCGGCGGAAATCTCGATCGAGATGAGTTGCCAACCCTCGGTCGGCTGGCCGAGCTGATCCCTGACGATAGCTTCCAGGTCGCGATCATCGACAACCGTCTTGCGATCGGCGAGCTGTTGGAAGCGGCTGAAGGCGGCGTTGAACTCATCATTCTCCAGTTCGAAGCCCAGATCCTCGAGTCGCGAGCGGAAGCCCGCGCGGCCGGAGAGCTTGGAGAGCACGAACTGCGAGCCCTCGACCCAGCCGACCTCCTTGGGGTCCATGATTTCGTAGGTCTCGCGCATCTTGACGACGCCGTCTTGGTGGATGCCCGACTGGTGGCGGAACGCGTTGAGTCCGACGATCGCCTTGTTCGGCTGGACGTGCATCCCGGCGAAGTCCTGGACCATCCGCGAGGCGGGCACGAGGTACTGCGGGTCGACGCCGATCTCTACCGCAAGGTGGTCGGCGCGGGTACGGATGGCCATCACAGTTTCTTCGAGCGAGGTGTTGCCCGCGCGTTCGCCGAGTCCGTTGATCGTGCACTCAACCTGGCGTGCGCCGGCACCCACTGCGGCCAGCGAGTTGGCCGTCGACAGACCCAGGTCGTTGTGACAGTGGACGGAGACGACGACGTTGTCGGCGCCGGGCACATCTTCGAGGATGCCCTCGATGAAGCGTGCGAACTCGTCGGGAATGGCGTAGCCGACGGTGTCGGGGATGTTGATCGTGGTCGCGCCGGCTTCGATCACCTCGCGCAGCATGCGACGCACGAAATCCACGTCCGAGCGGGTCGCGTCCATCGGTGAAAACTCGACATCGCTGACGTACTGCTTCGCCCGCGCGACCATCTCACGCGCCTGCTGCAAGACTGATTCGCGATCCTTGCGTAGCTGGTGCGCAATGTGGATGTCGGACGAGGAGAGGAAGACGTGCAAGCGGGGATTCTCGCCGTCGCGGATCGCCTCCCAACCCTGGTCGACGTCGTTGGGGACGGCGCGACAGAGCGTGGCGATCTGCGTGCCGCGCACTTCGCGCGCGATGCGGTTGACGGCGTCGAAGTCGGCGGGCGAGGCGGCCGCGAAGCCGGCTTCGATGCAGTCGACGCCCATCTTCTCGAGCAGCTTCGCAATCTGCAGTTTCTCCTCGGCGGAGAAGGAGACACCGGCGGCCTGTTCGCCGTCGCGCAGGGTGGTATCGAAGATTCGGACTCGGTCAACCATGAGGAGCACTCCTGTAGCAAGAAGTCGTAGGGGTGGAGGGAGAGAGACGGCCACATCACCGCCAGCGTCCGGCCGGAGCGGTGGCCTCCGATCAGGCCACGAGCGCACCGCGGGCAGCAGCCCGCGGTTCAGCTCCTCCTGACGCGCACATCATCATGGCGTCAGTATAGAGGGGGACAGCGACTGTGTGTGGACTTGTCCATCGTGGCACGCAGCACGCGGCCGGAGCGGGTGTGACAGAGGTGTCTCGCCTGGTGGGGATTTCGGGTTGGCAGCTGTCTGACCAGGTAGGGATTTCTCGTTGGCAGGCGTTATGTGTTATCTTCTCCGCGCTGTCGCCGACAGCGGACGCCATTGATGGATGGTCAAAGGATGGGGAAGCGCGATGCGATACGTGATAGCAGTTGCGGCCGTGCTGGTTCTGTCGTTGGTGGCGGTGGGCGCACATTCGCCGGCGCCGGCGCAAGCGCAGCTGGAGGTGGGTCCGGACGACAGCGGAGATGCCTTGGAAACGCCGTGGATTGTCTTGCGGCGTCGAGGGAATGGCAAGATCGGGATGAGCTGGAACAATGTGGCTGGCGCCACGCATTACAGACTGGTCGTAGAATGCGTACCGGCCGGGTGTACGGAGCCTCCCTATGAGTTCACGCCGAAACTGCGTACCCACTCATACGCCTTTTTGACGAGACCGCTTGACCAAACCTATCGGGTGAAGATACGAGCGGAGCAGAGGGGGGGGGATCCCAGCGCGTGGTCGAACTGGGTCGACGAGACGCCACTGCCGGTCCTTGCGGTCATGGATGCGCCGACCGTGCAAGCGCAAGCGAACGGCGACTTGTTGGTGAACTGGACGAAGCTGAGCGGCGCGACCCGCTACCTCGTGCAAATTGATTGCAGATCCGCTTCGTGCTCCCACACCCTGTCGGGGAAGGCAGGGGATAGCTCCAGCTTCACCTTCCTGGCGCGCAGGATGCATAGTGGTAAGGAATATCGGGCGCGGATCGTGCCGGCCGATGCGCATGGGGCACGAGAGAACTGGTCGCCCTGGTCGGCTTCGGTGACGCTAACGATTCCCGCTTCTGCGGTTACAGAAGTACCTACGTTTACTGTGAAGCGTCGGGGGAACGGCAAGCTCGGGGTGAACTGGGTTCCGATTGCAGGTTCCACAGCATTCGACATCCGTAGAGAATGCACGACGCCAGGGTGTACGGAAGTCAGCCAAAGTCGGATCCAGTACAGAGCCACCTATGGGTTCATACGGACGACACCGAACAAAGAGTTTCGGGTGAAGATGCGGGTTGTAAAGGGATCACAAGTTGGGCCATGGTCGGACTGGGTGAACGAGACGCCACTGCCGGTCCTTGCGGTCATGGACGCGCCGACCGTGCAAGCGCAAGCGAACGGCGACTTGGTGGTGAACTGGACGAAGTTGAGCGGCGCGACCCTCTACCTCGTGCAAATTGATTGCACATCCGCTTCGTGCTCCCACACCCTGTCGGGGACGGCAGGGGATAGCTCCAGCTACACCTTCCTGGCGCGCAGGATGCATAGTGGCAAGGACTATCGGGCGCGGATCGTGCCGGCCGATTCACATGGGGCACGAGAGGATTGGTCGCCCTGGAGCGCGAGCGCGACTCTCACTCGATAGCGGCGGTTCATAACGGCTAGCTGAACGGTTGGTTGGACAGGGCGCCAGTCGACACCCCGCGCCGTCACAGAGATGTGGCGGCGCGGGTGATGCGCCATCTCCGCAGCGTGGCGAACGGGCGGATGCTATTTCGCGCCCTTGGGCATGCAGACGACTGGTAGTATGGTGCTGCTGCCTTGCGGTCAGCGTGCGCTTGATCCCCCAAGCCATTCACCGAACACAATCCCCTGTGTGAAGTCAGCCTTAGGCTGCTCTGCCCAATGGGCATCTGTCGGTGTCTCATGATGCCAACCCGCGCATTGCGCGGGATGCTCAGTCAGTGCGCGCGGCTATCGCGCCTTGATGCGCTTGCAGGAAGGAACTGCCGATGCCTCCCGTCGTTGACACCAAGTACGGCCGATTGCAAGGTCTGGCCGAGGATGATCTGCACGTGTTTCGCGGCGTGCCGTTCGCCGCTCCGCCGGTTGGCGAGCTGCGCTTCCGCCCGAGCACTGGGAAGAGATCCGGTAAGCCAACGAGACTAGATCCGGTATCAGCAGTATATTGTGAGGCAGGCGGCTGTGGGCTGCGGGGGGCGCGAGCGCCAGAGGCGTCTCGCCTGGTGTGGATTTCGGGTTAGCAGCTGTCTGACCAGGTAGGGAATTCCCGTTGGCAGGCGTTATGTGTTATCTTCTCCGCGCTGTCGCCGACAGCCGATGCCATTGGTGGATGATCAAAGGATGGGGGAGCGCGATGCGGTACGTGATAGCAGTTGCGGCCGTGCTGGTTCTGTCGTTGGTCGCGGTGGGCGTACTGTCGCCGTCGCCGGCGCAAGCGCAGCCGCAGGATGCGGTGGTAGCTCCGGACGACAGCGAAGATGCCTTGGAAACGCCGTGGATCGTTTTGCGGCGTCGCGGGAATGGCCTGATAGGCATGAGCTGGAACAATGTGGCTGGCGCCACGCATTACAAACTGGTCGTAGAATGCGTATCGGCCGGGTGCACGGATCCTCCCTATGAGTTCTCGGCGAAACTGCGTACCAATTCATACGCCCTTTTGAGGAAACCGCTTGACCAAACGTATCGGGTGAAGATACGCGCGGAGCAGAGGGGGCTGGGAGATCCCAGCGCGTGGTCGGACTGGGTGGACGAGACGCCACTCCCGGCCCTTGCGATCATGGATGCGCCGACCGTACAGCAGCAAGCGAACGGCGACTTGGCGGTGAACTGGACGAAGCTGAGCGGCGCGACCCGCTACCTCGTGCAAATTGATTGCACATCCGCTTCGTGCTCCCACACCCTGCAGGGTGTGGCATGGGATAGCTCCAGCCACACCTTCCTCAGAGGCAAGTTGCGTAGTGGTAAGGCCTATCGGGCGCGGATCGTGCCGGCCGATGCGCATGGGACACGACTGGACTGGTCGCCCTGGTCGGAAACGGCTGAGATTCCGGCCCTCCCGCAAGACATCCCGCAAATGGCCGCGCCCACCGCAACTCGAGAATCCAACGGCGACCTCACTATCAGTTGGACTGCAGTGAGCGGCGCAACCGGCTACGTCATACAATGGGATTGCGCTTCTGCCCCATGCCCGCATGCGTCGACATTCAAATGGCATACCTCGCCGATTGTGGTTCCGTTGCGCAAACTGCGTATGGCCGCGGACTATCGGGCGCGCGTGGCCCCGGCTGATGAAGATGGGGCACGGGACTGGTCGGACTGGTCAGACTGGTCAGAAACGCCTGTGCCTCCGGTCATCCCGCAAATGACCGCGCCCACCGCAACTCGAGAATCCAACGGCGACCTCACTATCAGTTGGACTGCAGTGAGCGGAGCAACCGGCTACGTCATACAATGGGATTGCGTTTCTGCCTCATGCTCGCATGAGTCGACATTCAAATGGCATACCTCGCCGATTGTGGTTCCGTTGCGCAAACTGCATCTGGGCGCGGACTATCGGGCGCGCGTGGCGCCGGCTGATGTACATGGGGCACGGGACTGGTCGCCCTGGTCGGAAACGGCTGTGAGTCCGGCTATCCCACAAATGGCCGCGCCCACCGCAACTCCGAAGCCCAACGGCGACCTCGCTATCAGTTGGACTGCAGTGAGCGGCGTAACCAACTACGTCATACAATATGATTGTATTTCTCCCCGATGCTCGCATACGCCGACAGTCAAATCGCGTACCTCGCCGGTTGTGGTTCAGGCGCACAAAATGCATGTGGGCGCGGACTATCGGGCGCGCGTGGCGCCGGCTGATGTGTATGTGGCACGGGACTGGTCGCCCTGGTCGGAAACGGCTACGCTGAGCACGCTCACGGCACCAAAGCCACCGGCGTTTACTGTGAGCCGCCGAACGAATGGTAAGCTCGCGATTAACTGGACTCCGGATCGAGAACACGACCAATACGCCTACCAGCTGCGATGCACCTCAGGAGCCTGTCCAGAGAAAATAGATTATTCGTATACAAGAGTACAAGCCCACGGCGTTAACTCATACGCGCTCCTAAGCATGCCAGTTGGCAATACATATAAGGTGCGAATGTTTTCAGTACGGATTAATCGAGCCAGTCCATGGTCGGACTGGGTGGCGGAGGTTCCGCCCCCAGCGCTCCCCGCGATGGCAGCTCCGACCCTAGAAGGGGATGCCGCTGGCTACCTGACTGTCAACTGGGTTCCGTTGAACGGCGTGCGCGACTATTACATACACTGGGATTGCACATCTCCTTCGTGCTCCCATGAGGGATACTTCAAATGGCATAGCTCCCCAATCGTGATCCCGCCGCGCAAAATGCGTGCAGGGAAGGACTATCGGGTGCGGGTAGCCGCTTACCATGAATGGGGGCTGCGGTCATGGTCGGACTGGACGCAAGGACCGGACCGCTCCGCCACTGCCCCCAGCAGCGGTGGCTCATAGCGGGCTCACAACAGTGAGCTGGGTGCGGGGCGCAGCGAAGGATCGGCCACCTGCGCCGCCACATCTCTGTGGCGGCGCAGGGTCGCGCCATGCAGGGTCGCGCCATGCAGGGTCGCGCCATGCAGGGTCGCGCCATGCAGGGTCGCGCCATGCAGGGTCGCGCCATGTGGTCACATGTTGAGGCGGAGAACGCCGCATGGCCTCACCTCTCGACACGCCGGCGATCCAGTTCCCCTATCAGCACTGCAGCACATCACCCAGCACGGGCGAGGCGCAGAAGCAGCGATAGATTCTGGATCGCTTAGAGACTGATGCGATGGAGTGTGGCGTACTCATCCGTGGCGGTGCCGTTGTCGCGATGGGGTTCGTCGATCTGCACACGCACTACGACGCGCAGATTCAGTGAGACTCATACTGCACGATCTCCGGCTGGCACGGTTGACGTCCGCGGTGCTGGGCAACTGCGACTTCGGTTTCGCGCCGGTGCGCCCGGAGGAGCGCGACCGCGCCATGTTGACGATGTCCCGTACCGAGGCGATAACAGCCTGGCACGTCTGGTTTATTCTGCACCACGTTCTGGCGCAGCCTTCCTCCGCGCAAAGCAGAGAGAGATGAGGGGTAGTTAGTCATGAAACTCGGAATCTTTGGCGTGTTAGTCGCTGTGCTGCTGGTGGGGCTGGTCGGTGCGCTGCATCCGCAAACGACCGAGGCGCGGGTTGGGAAACCGGCAGTTGCGCCGATGGCAAACGGAGACCTCCGCATAAGCTGGGCACGCGATCCATACCTGCAACTTGGCGGGTATGAGGTGCAAATTCGAGATGCGCTTAGTCCTCGCTTAGTGTTTGCGGGCGTGACGGACGATGACGCTACATTTATGGTGATCAACCGCAGTTCGCTAATTCATGAACAGGGCAAGATGAGGGTTCGTGTGCGGAGCAGGAGACTCGAGGCAGGGACTGACAGGTGGTTAGTGGGCAGATGGTCACAGTGGTCCACTCCGTTCGTACTTGCAGATTTCGTCACCGGGTGGAAGCTAGGGCGCCTCGCGAACGGCGATCTGATAATCAAATGGAAACCAGTGCTGAACGCCGCGCGGTATGAAGCCGAGATCGAGTGTGCCATGTCAGGGTGCACAGACAGCCAAGCCGTCAGCGTGCCCGGATCGAATATATATGCCACCCTATCGACGCAGGCAGGTATGGTGTATCGCGTGCGCGTGCGCGCGATCAAGGCGAACGGGGATGGCCCATGGATGAACTGGGTGTACGAAACCTCGCCGGCAGCTTTTTCTGGTGTCGCTAATCTGAGCGTGCGGCGGCTGGTGACAGGCAAGATTAGAGTCAACTGGGACAGGGTGCCGGACGCCCAGTTATACCATCTTGAGATTAGGTGTGCGTCACCGCCGTGTCCAATCAAAGTGAGGACGTTCACGCCAGGCTACAGCTGGACCTTGGATACAGCGTTGAAGTCCCGGGCACGGGTGCGTGTGGTCGATACACATGGAACGCAGACGTGGTCGGACTGGGTATCCGAAACACCGCTGCCTGTGCTGCCTGATATCAATGATCCTGTTATAGGATCGGACGTTAACGGTGATCTATTGATTGACTGGGATAAAGTGGAAGGGGCGGCACAATATCATGTCCAACTGGCGTGTAAGCTCACATCAGGATCTGATCCAGCGTGCGCGAAAGATAAGCAAGTAGTGGGTGCACCGCGCACCCATGTGTTGCTCAGTCCGTCCCAATTCGTATCCAACGGTATCTATCGAGCGCGGGTGCGCGCGGTCGACCCGCATGGAGCACGGGCGTGGTCGGACTGGGTACCCGTGACGCCGATTCCTTCCCTCGATGCGATCGGTAGCCCTGAGGCGCGATGGCTGGCGGACGGTAGGTTGAGCATCAGCTGGGCCCCAATGCGGGGCGCCGAGTGGTATCTGGTTGAGATCGGGTGCGCCATACCGGCGTGTACCGACAACCGAACCGTCGGGGTGGGAGAGCCACAGACACAGACCGTCGTGTCGGTCACCGGCTCAGGGGATTATCGGGTGCGAGTGCGCGCGGGTAACAAACGCGGCCCGCGGGCGTGGTCGGACTGGTCGGCCGCGACGCATATGCCGTTGCTGGCACCGGTCGACAGACCCACTGTGAAGCGGCTCAGCAACGGCAACCTGCGGGTCGAGTTGGTAGCCGTAGGCGGTGCCAGCCACTACAGGTTCGAAATTCTGTGCGTGCGCGCGGGTTGCAGCAGCAGCCGAGGTGGGTTCGGGGTGGCCAACGAGGAAGCATGGCCCGCCGGGACTGCCGTGCACATGGTCATCCCAGCCAAACTGTTAGACGCAACCGACCAATACCATGCGCGCGTGCGCGCGGGCGATGTGCATGGAGTTCGGGGCTGGTCCGCCTGGAGCGATGAGGCGCAATAGGCACAGCGACCACCAGCGTCACGATCGCCAGGATGTTGAACAGTCGTTGGTCTAGAAGCGACTGCGTTTGGCGGCGGCGGCTCGGTGGTCGGGACGAACCCGGCTGTGACGCCTTGGAGTACCCTAATGTACTCTGGTGCTGCGATCCGGTACAGGATTCCTCCGCGCAAAAGCGGATGATGCGGAGGGTAGTCTCATGAAACTCGGTATCTTTGGCCTGTTGGCCGCTGTGATGCTGGCGGCGCTGGTCGGTACATTGCATCCGCAAACGGCTGAGGCGCGGATCGAAGGGCCGCTCGTTGCCCTGATGGCAAACGGAAACCTCCGCGTCAGCTGGACGCCTGATTCAAACATCCAGCCCGATAGGTATGAGGTGCAGTTCCGGATCGATGCGCGTCCTCGACCATTGGTTACACGCATGACCTCCGGCGACTCTACGACTCTGGTAGTCGACCGTCGCGCGCTGAAAGATCGCGGCAATATGATGAAAGTGCGCGTGCGCGGTAGGATAACTGTCACTAAGGGAGTGGAGCGCTGGCTGCAATGGTCGCTGTGGTCTCGTTCGTTTGCAATGGCTGATTTCGCCACAGGATTGGATGTGCAGCGTCTCGCGAGCGGCAACCTGAGCGTCAAATGGAACCCAGTATCGGGAGCAGCGCGGTATACGGTTAAGGTCGAGTGCATCACGGCCGGCTGTACAGACAACCGAACCTTAAAAGTGAGTGGATCACGGTCATACTCTATCCTCTCTACGCAGGCAGGAGTAAAGTATCGCGCCCGCGTGCGCGCGGTCAAGGGTAGCGAGCGTGGTCCCTGGACGGCCTGGATGACCGAAACCACGCCGCCGGTTCTGCCCGCTATCAGTAACTACGAGGTGCATCGGCTGTCGAACGGCAAGGTCAGGCTCAAATGGGACTTGGTGCCAGGCGCCGAGTGGTATGAAGGCGAGGCCAGGTGCATCACAGCTGAGTGTGTAAACAATTTTAGCTTCAAAATATACTCGTCTTCCTTACACACCGTCCAAGAGTGGCAGCCTGGGAACGACTATCGAGTGCGCATGCGCGCAACCAATGCGGACGGTACTAGCGCATGGACGAGCTGGAAGACAGCAACCCCGGTGCCGCAAATGCCTAGTATCAGTAATCTCAATGTGCAACGGCTGGCGAATGGCTGGTTAGGCATCAAATGGGACCCAATAGCGGAAGCCGGATGGTATGAGGGACAGGCCGAGTGCACCACAGCGAAGTGTACAGAAAAGCGAGTCTTCAGAACGCTCTCATCGACCGCCGGACCTGTGGGCACGGAATACTCGCAGCGCGATCCTATCAGCGACCATTTGACAGATTTCTTGGTGCCAACCACCGGTTTAGAAGGTTATCGGGCGCGGGTGCGGGCAGTCTATGCGGGCGACTATGGTCCATGGACGGACTGGGTGGTCGAGAAACCGCTACCGGTGATCGCACCGATCAAGGCCCCAGAACTACACTTGCGTTCTGATCAGCAGAGCTTCGATGTCAAATGGCTACATGTGGCTGGTGCGGATTACTACATTGTGGAAATGGCTTGCGGCTTAGGCATCATGATCAGGGCTGAATGTATCAGCTACCGCCACGAGATCAAAACGGTTGTTTCAGCGACACTTGCCGCTGGGACGCCGCTGCATCTCATCGCCCTTGGGCCGGAGACGATGAGGGGGAGCGAGCACAACCACCTAACAGTGCGGGTGCGCGTGCGTGCGGCCGACGAGTATGGAGCTCGTCCGTGGTCCGAGTGGAGCCTTGAGTACGTGCCCCCGCTTGAATACCTCAACTGATAGCCGCAGCGACTGGTCGGGGATACAGAGCTATGGTCGGATGATGCGCTTTGGTCTTTGGGCCAGGCGCTTGAGCATGGGCTGCGCGGCGTCGATGAAGCGAAACGCGATGCGGCGTGTGTCTCTCGGGTCGATCAGGTCGATCACGTCAAAGTTGTGCGCGGCCTTCATCGGACTGCGCAGGCGTAGGAGGCGATTCTCGATCATTTCGCGATGCGCTTCGGGGTTCTCAGCCGCGTCGATCTCACGCTTGTAGGCCGCCGCGACGCCGCCCTCGATCGGAATGCCGCCCCACTCGCCGGCGGGCCAGCCGAAGCGTAGGTTGACGCCGTTTGGCTCGCCCATACTGTTGGGCGCGTCGGCGGCGACGCCGTAGCTCTTGCGGATGTTGAATTCGATCTTGGGTACGTCCGCCTCGTAAGCGGCGATCAGCGCGCGGGTACCGCGTCGCATGGTCTGGTTCAGCTCCGCCTGCGAACCCAGCATGAAGCCTGGCATGTCGAGGAAGATCACCATCGGCAGGTTGAAGCCATCGCAGAGGTCGACGAAGTGTGTGAACTTATCGGCAGCATCGCCGTTCATGGCGCCCGCCATGACGTACGGATCGCTCGCCACCACGCCCACCGCATATCCGCCGATCCGCGCGAAGCCGGTGATGATCGCACCACCCCAGTGCGGCCGCATTTCAAAGAACTCGCCGTGGTCGACGACCAGCTTGACCAGCTTGCGCGGGTTGTAGCCGCGCTTGCGATTCTCGGGGATGATCCGCAGCAGCTCCTCGACCCGACGGTTCGGGTCGTCGCCGTTGTGGATGCGCTCAGTGACGTCGTTGGTGGTGTCGGGCAGGTAGGAGAGGAAGCGCTTGATCTGGTCGAAGGCGTCCTCTTCTGACTCCGCCTCGTTGTCGACCTGGCCGCTCTGGTAGACGTGGACGTGTGAGCCGCCCAGCTCTTCCTTGTTGAAGGTCTCTCCGATGGCGCGCCGGACGACAGGTGGGCCAGAGGGAAATATCTGTGACTGCCCCTTGATCATCACGGTGAAGTGCGACAGCAGGGCGAACGCCGCGGGCGCACCGGCGACTGACCCCATGATCCCGGAGGCGACCGGTACCTTGTTGAGCAGGTTGATGTGCCGCCACCAGGTCTGGCCAGCGGGCAGCGCCATGCGACCTTCTTCTTCGTCGCGCTTGGCCGAGTGTCCGACGCCCTCGATTAGCTGGACGTAGGGCAGGCCGTACTGTGCGGCGAGCGGTGTCGCGAACTGCGAGGCACCTTTGGAAATGTTGTGCGGTGAGCCGCCGGAGATGGTGAAGTCATCGCCGCCGATCACGATGTTACGACCGTCGATCTGCCCCATGCCCATCACGAATGCGCCGGGTGTGAAGTCGCGCAGGTTGCCGTCGCCGTCGTACTCGTAGGCACCGACCAGCGGACCTGCCTCGAAGAACGAATCGGCATCGAGGAACTTGTCGATCCGCTCACGAATCGTGTCACGCCCGCCGCGATGTTGCCGCTCGACGCCGTGCGCTCCGCCCATCTCCTGGGCGATCTCTTTGATGTAGTTGATCTCGTCGATCGCGCCCATCCAGTCTTGTCCGGGCTTCCACGACTCGCGCGTCTGGTCTACGGGCATGGGCGGCCTCTCATTCGGAACTGTCGGCCTTCGGCCAGAGCGGGTTTGCAGGCAGTCTATCGCCGCTGGACGCGTGCGCTTCGGGCGTCGCTCAGTAGTGAGTCCAACTGCAGCGACAGATGGCAGTGGCGACCTCGTCGGTCGTCAGCGCCGGTTCAGGTGCTGAGGTCGATGTCACCGCTGCAGGCCATGATCAGCTTGTTGCGGCTGCAGCACTCCCCGCGGACCTCATCGCCGTCTACAGCCGGCGAGCACCCGAATGAGCGGAGTAGTCCCCAAGCTGGCGGAGAGGGTGGGATTCGAACCCACGAGGGGCTTGCACCCCTACACGCTTTCCAGGCGTGCCTGATCGTCCACTCCAGCACCTCTCCGAGCAGTACGGTCCACGAGCTCCCGAGCGATGTGGCGCGGAATCAGGCGAAACCGCCGTCCCACGTATTGTATGCCAGAGCGGCGTCCGCCAGGCGTGGTTCTGTAACCTCGCGCCCATCCCTTCGGATGTCGGGCGGCATTTTGACCTCCACGCCCCTCGACACTCGCTGGCAGGCTTGACGCTCTATCGTTACGTGGAGGTGATGGCACAGCGGTGAATCGGACGTGAACGATGACATCAGCGAGGCGCGAAATCCTCTCGGACGCGGAATTTGATCGACGCGTGATGGACTATGGCCGGCTGGCCGTCAGTCTGCTGCTGTTCATCACCGTCGTCGGCATCCCGCTGATCCCGTTCTGGCTGCTCTGGAGCGTCTCGTATCTGCCGAGAGCCTACGCTCGACTGAGCGCGCGCCTCACGCCGACATCGTTGGAGTGCACGCGCGGTGTCTACTTCCGCAGCGACAGCACCATCCCACTCGATCGAATTACCGATGTACGGCTGCACGATGATCCGCTCATGCGCATGTACGGTTTGCAAGGCCTCAAAGTCGAGACAGCCGGCCAGTCGATCACTACTGGCTCCGAAGGCAATCTGATCGGCGTGGTCGACGCGACCGTGTTCCGCGACGCCGTCCTGCGCCAGCGGGAGCTCGTCCGCGAAGGCGCGGGGCCATCCGCCCCGACAGGAAGCGCAGCCGCCAGCGACTCTGAGCTGCTGAGCGAAATCCGCGATCTGCTCAAGAGCATCGACGCCAAGCCCTAGAGCCGCGCGAGCCCTGGAGCGACCTGGGCGTGGCGGTGTGACGGGTACGGGTGCGTCCAGTCGGATTGCTACTCCGCTAGCCCGAGCTGTTCCGCCAGACCGATTCGCTGGACCTTGCCGGTCGCTCCCTTGGGGATCTCATCGAGGATCACGACACGGCGCGGCGTTTTGAAATCGGCGAGTCGTGCGCCGACGAACTTGCGAATCGCGCGTTCGTCCGACTCTGAGCCATCACGGAGGACCACAGCAGCGGCGATTTCTTCACCAAGCCGCTGGTGGGGGATGGCGAAGGTGACCGCCTGGGCGACCGCCGGATGCTGCAGCAGCGCCTCATCGACCTCGCGCGGCGAAATCTTCTCGCCGCCGCGATTGATGATCTCCTTGAGCCGTCCGGTAATCGTGAGATACCCGTCGCGGTCGAGCACACCCTGATCGCCCGTGCGGAACCAGCCCCGGGTGTAGGCGCTGGCATTCGCTTCAGGGTTGTTGCGATAGCCGTCGGTGACGTTGTCGCCGCGGATCACCACTTCGCCGCGCTGGCCTCGAGCAAGCAGCGCGCCGTCCTCATCCATGATCGTGATCTCGGGACCCGCCGGCAGACCAACGCTGCCCGGTTTGCGCTCAAGCGGCGGCAAGGGATTTGAACTCATCTGGTGCGCCGCTTCGGTCATGCCGTACGACTCGATCACTGGCGCGGCAAACGTGTCTTCCAACTCCGCCATCACGGTGGGCGGCAACGACGAGGACGAAGAACGGATGAAGCGGAGCTCAGTCTCCGCGAGCACATCGGCGTTACGCGCAGCGCGGGTGAGGATCAGCTGGTGCATCGTCGGCACCGCGGTGTACCAGGAGGGCCGCGCCTCTCGCAGCCAGGCGAAGACTTGCAGGGCGTTGAAGCCCGGCGAACACCAGCTGCAGCCGCCGGCGCCGACGCTGGCCAGTACGCCAGCCATCAGCCCGTGGATGTGAAACAACGGCATAATGTTGAGGCAGCGGTCGGCTGGGGTGAGCTGCAGCGTCTCGCGGATGTTGCGCGCGGTCGCGATCAGGTTGCGCTGGCGCAGAGGCACGATCTTCGGCCGCGCAGTCGTGCCCGATGTATGTAGCACCAGGCCGACATCGTCTGGGCCAGCTTCGCCTGGCCGCTCCGCCGTTCCCGAGATGGAGGCCGAGAGCGTGAATACGCCGGCCGAACCGTTCGATTCCGGTTGCAGCTCCAGCAGTGGAATACGCAGGCGCTGCGCGACCGCGCGTACGGCTGACTCGACGCCGTCCTGCACGACCACGGCCCTTGCTTCCAGGTCGGTGAGGTAGAACTCGAACTCGTCGGCCCGGTAGCCGGGATTGAGCGGCGCAGCGGTGGCCGCGTTGGCCACGCTGAGGAAGGCCGACGCCATCTCGGCGCTGTTGGGTAGCACGAGCGCGATGCTGTCCCCACGGCCCAAGCCAAAACCGTTGAGCTGCTCGCCGGTACGGGTGATCTGTTGGCGCAAGCCGTCAAAACTCAGTGCTTCGCGTCCAGGAGCATCCAGCGCAGGCGCGCCGCCCTCAAGCGGGGCGAGCAGCTCAGAGATCGTCTGCGGAGATTCGATGGTCACGGGCGGCTCCACTCGAGAACGTCGGACCGAGGGCCGGTTGTCTAGTCGCTTCACGCACAGCCTATTGCGCTATTGCGCAGACGGTCCGAGCGAGCCGCGTCGGCTGCGTATACTGGCGTCGGAGAGGTGTCCGAGTGGCCGAAGGAGCCGATCTCGAAAATCGGTAGGTGCGGCGACGTGCCTCGTGGGTTCGAATCCCACCCTCTCCGCCAGCCAACGGACTCTATTTCTTCGACCGACCAGATCGACTAGATACTGCTAGATCCGCGCCACTGATTTCCGGGCGTTTTCTGAAGTCCTAGCTATGTTGGCGCCTGCGTCGGGGGGAACGCAGGCGCCAACGTCAGCTTGACTATGTAGATTACCTGCTCTAATACGCGCGCGAAAGAGAGATGCCGATGCAACGTTCGAGCATCGAGTGGACCGAGGCGACCTGGAATCCCGTCACCGGCTGCACGCAGATTAGTCCAGGCTGCGCTCACTGCTACGCCAAAACCTTCGCGGAACGGTTTCGCGGAGTGCCAGGTCACCCGTATGAACGTGGCTTCGACCTGCAATTGCGCCCTGAGCGCCTGGAACAGCCGCTGCGCTGGAAGAAACCGCGCACCATCTTCGTGAACTCAATGAGTGACCTGTTTCATCCAAATGTGCCTGACGAGTACATCGCCAAAGTTTTCGATACATTGCGCGCCGCTCGGCAGCACCGCTTTCAGGTACTGACGAAACGGTCGGAGCGTCTCGCTGCGCTTGCCCCGGTGTTGCCGTGGCCCGAGAACGTCTGGATGGGCGTGTCGGTAGAGAGCCAGCGCTTCATCCACCGCGTCGATGACCTGCGACGCGTACCGGCCCGAGTCAGATTCCTGTCCTGCGAGCCGCTGCTGGGCGGGCTGCAGCTTGACCTGTCCGACATAGATTGGGTGATTGTCGGGGGAGAAAGCGGGCCAGGTGCACGGGTGATGGATCCGGCCTGGGCGCGTGTGGTGCGAGACCAGTGCTCAGCTGCCGAGGTGCCGTTCTTTTTCAAGCAGTGGGGCGCGCACGACAGCCAGGGCCGCCGCGTTGGAAAGAAGCGAGCTGGGCGTGAGCTTGACGCTCAGATACATGATGCATTGCCGGAGGTTGCAAATGCCTAGCGATAGTAATGATGTGAGAGCGCAGAAGTTTGGCGGACGCTGGACCCATGAAAAGCTCCGTATACTAGAAGAGTATCTGAAGACATATACGACAGTCCTGAAGAAGCAGTCATTTACGCTCTGGTACATCGATGCGTTCGCTGGTTCCGGTGCAATTCAGGCGCTTGACGATGAAGCGGGGCGTATGTGGTTGCGAGGGTCGCCTGAGATTGCGTTGGCTATCACTAATAAACCATTCGATCGATTTTTGTTCATCGAGGAAGACAAACAGAATGCACAGTCACTAGAAGCGCGAGTAAAGGAGCTTGGCAAAGAAAGTCTCGCGCAGGTTGTGCAGGGCGATGCGAATATCGAACTCCTGAGATTCTGCAACTCGATGGATCCCTTCGACCGAGCTGTTGTGTTTCTCGACCCGTTTGGGGCTGAAGTGGATTGGTCTACCGTCGAATCTCTGGCGCAGAGCCAGAAGTGTGACGTCTGGATCCTGTTCCCGGTATCCACCATCCGACGCTTACTGCCTCGCAAAGGCGGTACATCTCACGGAGCGAAACTGACGCAAGTCTTCGGCGATGAGTCGTGGCGGAAAGCGCAGTACTTCCAATCCAAGTTGTTTGAGGACAAGCCGGAGATCAGAACTCGAAAGGGAATCGGTCAAATTACGCAGTTGTACATGGACAAGCTCAAGACCGTGTTTGCGGGCGTAGCGGCAGAGCCTCGAGAGTTTAAGAATAGTAATAATTCACCGCTCTATTGGTTGATGTTTGCGGTTAGCAATCCTGCGCCTGCGGCCAAAGATCACGCATTGAAGATTGCGGATCATATTCTCACGAAGATGTAGCCTCATCCTCGCTCTCGCCGGTGCGCGTCCGTTGGAACCGTTCGCGCTGCTCAGCTTCGGTCTGGGCGGCGGCGATGTCTCCGGCGATCTTGGCCTGCTGCCAGGTCTCGTCGTTCTCCGGTCCGCTCATGATCCGGCCGACCAGCGCTGCGATGACGCCCAACAACAGCCCCCAACGCAGGCCGCGCCAGAAGCTCACGTCAGTCCCCCCGCCGGCCACTGAGTACGTCGAATATCCGCTGCACCCGTGACGCTGTCGCGTACGCTCGGATGACCGGTTCGACAGCCGAATCTCCCAGATATTCGGCGGTACCCTTGACGCTCTTGACCGTTTCTTGCGCCTGCTCGAGCAGCGGCGGCACGCCTTCCTGAATCGTCTGGCGAGCCGCGCGGAGCAGTCGGACGCTGAGGAAGCCGACGATGATCGTCGCCAGGATGATGACGACGAGCGTGAGCACGCTCAGCAAGCCGCCAACGATGATGACGATGTCGCGAATGTCGGTGATCGTGCTCAACGCCATGTGCTGAGCCTACTCGAGCGTGGTGCTTGTCGCTCCGCTGGCGCGGAGCACTGACTCCACGCTGCCGCCGCCCAGCACGCGCTCGCCGTCGTAGAACACCGCCGCCTGCCCCGGTGCGACCGCACGCGCCCGGTGGTCGAGCGTCAAGCGATCGCCCGAGAGAGTGGCGCCGACCGGTTCCGAGCGATAGCGCAATTGGACGGCGAGGCGCTTGCGCGGCTCGTCGAGCCAGCGGACGCCTGAGAGCTGGATCTGATCGACGAGCAGATCATCCGCACCGCCGACCGTGACCGTGTTGGTTCCGGCGTCGATGCTGGTGACAAATCGGCGTTGGGCGCCACCGCCCAGACCGAGCCCTTTGCGCTGGCCGATCGTGAAGTGTTGCACGCCTCGGTGCCGACCGACCTCGCGGCCCTCGGTGTCGAGAAGCAGGCCGGGGCGGTCGGCCACGCGCGCACCGACGACGGTGCGGTAGTCGCCGCCGGGCACGAAGCAGATGTCGGCGCTTTCGGATTTCTCAGCGATAGCCAATCCGTGCCGCGCGGCGACCGCACGTACATCGGATTTCCTGAGGCCGCCGACCGGAAACTTCGTCATGGCCAGCGCCTCGGCCGACAGCGTGTAGAGGAAGTAGGTCTGATCTTTCTGTGCGTCGACGCCACGTAGCAGTTGTGGACGGCCCGCAGCGTCGAGGGTGCGGCGGGCGTAATGCCCCGTCGCGATCCAGTCCGCGCCGAGCGCGCTCGCCCGTTTGAGGAACGCGTCGAACTTGATGAAGGTGTTGCAGTCGAGGCAGGGATTGGGCGTCTGCCCGCGCGCGTACTGTTCGATGAACGGGTCGACGACGAATTGTCGAAAGGGACGCTCGAGGTTGAGTGTGTAATGTGGAATGCCGAGCCGCTGCGCCACGCGTCGCGCGTCGCCGATGTCCTCAATCGCGCAACACTGCGAGCGGCCTGTGTATTCCTCGGGCCGAGACTCGGTCCAGAGCCGCATGGTGATGCCGATCACCTCATAGCCCTGCTCGACGAGCAGCGCCGCAGCGACCGATGAGTCGACCCCGCCACTCATGCCGACGACGACGCGCTCAGACATGGGCGTTACCATGAGTGATGTGATCACCTCCACGACGGATCTCAGCCCATCCGCGTCGAGGCCCATTCGTACGACCAAAGCAGACGCCGAACGCCTCGCCCGCGCCATCGTCGAACAGCTCGACGAGCGGCAGGCTGAGGTGATCGTGTTGCTCGACGTCGGTCCGCATACCGACCTGGCCGACTACTTCGTGATCGCTTCGGCGACCTCGCGACGTCAGTTCGGCGCGCTGGAGGACGCGCTGCGGCATGTGTCCGACGCCGATTTCCCGCGCCGCGAGGGCGGCGCTGAGGGCGGTTGGCTGTTGTGTGACTACGGTTCGGTGGTGGTCCATATCTTCGACCGCGACACGCGCGAGTATTACGACCTGGACGGTCTCTGGTCCCGCGCCGACACGCTGCTGCGCGTTGAGTAACGCCTCCATGTCCCCGCGTCCCCGCTCATCTCACCAAGCTACTCGTAGATCCAACGCTCGATGTCGCGTGTCCAGCTGACCAGCTCGGACTCCTGGAAAAACAGTGCAATCTCGCGCTCGCCTGACTCCGGCGAGTCGGAACCGTGGATCACGTTGCGGCCCAGGTCGACGCCGAAGTCGGCGCGGATGCTGCCCGGTGTCGCGTCGAGCGGATTGGTCGCACCCATCGTGTTGCGAACGAGTTGGACGGCATTGGCGCCTTCCAGTGCCGCCGCGACCAGTGGTCCCGACGTGATGAAGTCGCGCAGACCGGGAAAGAATGGCTTGTCGAGGTGTTCGGCGTAGTGTTGATTGGCGAGCGCCGCGTCCATCTGCATCAGCTTGAGGCCGATCAGCCGTAGTCCGCGCCGTTCGAGTCGGCTCAGGACCTGGCCGATCAGGCCGCGTTGGACGCCGTCTGGCTTGACCAAGACCAAGGTGCGTTCGGTGGACATCTCGTGCTCCAGTCTGAGTGTTTAGCCTGTGTGCTCTATCCGAGCGTTATTGAGGATCGGGCGGTGGTTGTGGGCCGATCGCCGGCTCGCGGAGATAGAGCGGTTCCAGCGCGGCCGGCGAGACGCCGCGACCGTCCTGCAGCCGGCGCCAGCCGAGCTCGGCCAGGATGCCAGCCCGCCGCTGGTTCAGCGCGGGTGGAGCGAGCGCCCAGCCTGCGTTGCCGAACGATTCGGCGAGCATGTCGCTGAGACGGTCGGGCTCGCCGCAGACGATGCCGGCGCGGCCAGCGAACCGGGCGGCGTCGGCGAGCGCGCGTTGCAGCTCGGGGTCGCCGCCGGTCTGCGGCTCGCGCAGCGCCCGCCAGCGCGCCAGCGGTCCCCAGAAGATTTGCCAAGCCCAGGTCGTCCGCGAGGCGCGGTGGACTGCCGCCGCCAGACCGCTGGCGGCGTGCTGATAGGCCTCGAGTTCGAGTCGTCCGATGCCGACGCAAGGCAAGTCCAGCGCCACGGCTAGTCCCTCGGCCGCGGCTATGCCCGAGCGGATGCCGCCGTACGCGCCAGGACCGATATTGACGAACACAGCGCCCAGCTCCCGTCGCACCAGCTCAGCGTTTCCGGTTTGTCGACAGACGAAGTCGATCATCGGCGTCAGCGACGGCGTATGCCGTCGGCCCGAGCGCCAGGAGATTTCGGTCAGCACGAGACCCTGCTCGCTCACGGCGACGGAGGACTGCTCGCCGACCGTGTCGATGGACAGTTCCATCAGACGGTGACCGCAGCGAGCGTATGGCTGAGTCGTTCCAGCAGCAGCGCGGACTGCTCGCCCGACGCTGTCACGGTCAGCTCCCGCGGCGAGACGTCCAGCGCGTCTTCGGCGACATCGTCATCGAGCGCTGTGAGCCGTACATGCAAGTGGTCGGCGGGCAACGCGTCAGCGCCGCGCTCCGGCCACTCCACAAGCAAGACGCCGCCCTCCGCGAGCTGATCGAGGCCCAGCTCAGCGATCAGCTCTGGCTGACTAGGGTCGTCGAGTCGGTACAGGTCGGCGTGGCGCATTGCGAGGCGGCCGCCGAGATGCTCGTTGACCAGCACGAATGTCGGGGAGTTGATGACCGTTGGCGCGTCCAGCCCACGCCCCACGCCTTGCGCGAAGACTGTCTTGCCTGCGCCAAGGTCGCCCTGCAGCAGCAGCACGGCGCCCGGTTCCGCCAGTCGTCCGACCGCTGCGCCGACGGCGCGGGTGGATTCTGCGTCAGGGCAGGTGAGCTGCAACGTGCTGGTGGCTCTGATGGGGATACTCATGGCATCAGCTTATCTGTGAGCGCGTATTCTGAGTAGATGCACACGACGGACACAATTCACATCGCCAACTTTCTGCCAGTCGGCGAGGCGGCGCTGGATATCATTCGCGCGGTCGATCCGCACGTCGAGATACACAACGTCTCCCAGAATCTGGTCCGCTACATGCGCGAGCCGCAGCATCCACAGCTCGACGTTGGCGCGGCGCTCGAGGAAGCGGCTGAGATCCAGCACCGCGATCGCATCTGGTTTACATTCTTCTCCGGCGACCTCGCCGGCGACGCCACGGCGCTGGAGTGGATCGCGCTGGCCTCGGCCGGCGCCAACCAGATCCTCGACCATCCCATCGGCGACGACGTCGTGATTACGAAGATGCCAGGGCTCGCCGCGCGGGTGATCGGCGAGTGGGTCCTGACATTCATGCTGATGGATGCCAAGCGTATGGTCGGCCATCTCGACTCGCAGCGCGAAGGCGTCTGGCGTCGTTCCGACCCGCAGACGCTTGAAGGGGCGACCGTGGGGATCATTGGGTACGGAGCGATCGGCGCGGAGATTGCGCGGTTCTGCGACGCCTTCGGCGCCCGCGTGGTCGGCATTCGCCGGCGCGCCTCGGGCGATGGCGCGCCGCCGCTCGAAGCACCCGACTCGGTCGCGCTGGTCTGGCCGCCCGAACGGCTCCACGATGTCCTCGCCGAGTCAGACTACGTGGTGCTCGCCGTGCCCCTGACCGCCGACACGCAGCGCCTGATTGGCGCAGCTGAGCTGAGCGCGATGAAGCCCGGCGCGGCCCTGATCAACATCGCCCGCGGCGAGGTCGTGGACTGGGACGCGCACGTCGCGGCGCTCGAGTCAGGACGGTTGCGAGCCTCGTACACCGACGTCACATTCCCCGAGCCGCTGCCAGACGGTCATCCGCTCTGGCGCACGCCGCATCTGTTCGTCACCCCACATAACAGCGGTCTGCAACCCGACTACTTCGGGAAAGCGTCGCGCCGCTTCGCCGACAATCTGCGCCGCTTCCTGCACGGTGCACCGCTCCTAGATATGGTGGATCGCCATGCCGGCTACTGACAACCCGCCGCGCGACCCCCAGCGTCATGGCGTCGCCATGCCAGCGCGCGGCACGTTCGTCGATGCCGGCCGCGAGCGTGATATCTCGCGCATGCCCAGCCCACAGATCCGTTTCGGCATTGGACTCTGGCCGTCGGAAGCGCTGGCGTATCTGGAACCCGACGACGCGTTCGCCGACGCCGCAGTACGACTCCGACAGCTCGGACCGAAGATTGTCTATGCGTTGCAGCAGATGCAGGTACCGCTGGAGGATCTCAAGAACCGTACGGTCGGGGCGATCGAGGAGGAGCTGACGCGTGAGCTGGTCGAACGGACTCCGCTCATGGTGGACCTGGTTGC
Source organism: Dehalococcoidia bacterium (assembly GCA_963422755.2). Taxonomy (GTDB): domain Bacteria; phylum Chloroflexota; class Dehalococcoidia; order Bin125; family Bin125; genus Bin125. Next base: position 230,225 of record OY730488.1, on the reverse strand, counting down.
CGCGTACATCGCCGAGCTCCTCGATCACGTCGCAGCGATCATCCCCACCTGCTATGGCGAGCGGGGGCAGCGATTGCTCAAGCGTCGCGGCAGCCTGCGGCGTCTGGCGACGGCGCCGCTGGCGGAGCTGGACCCTGCGCTCGCCGAACTGCTCGCGCCGGGCGGCGCGCTGCCGGACTGGGCCGAGACGTTGGCCCGCTCATCAGTCGGTGCGCCGTCGGATTTCAGGGCGCTGCCGCTGGCCAACGACCCCAATCTCTACATCATGGTGCACCACCCAAACTTCGAGCGCGCCGATGGCGAGCAGCGCCTGGACGGGCTGAAGGCATCGGCGCGACAGACGATCGCCGCCGCTGAAGCGATCGATGCATCACTGCTGGGCATGTTCCGCTGGCTCGACGCGCTGCTCGAGCAGTTGATCGACGTGGTCTGCCGACGTGTGCCGGAAGGTGCACGCCTGCGAGAACGCTGGGCCTCACCGCAGTGGACGGTGATCCAGCCGCTCAGCTTTACCGATCCGGATGCAGCGTTGGCAGTGACGCGGGCATTTCCCGCGATCGCTGAAGGGCCGTTACTGCCCGGCACCGAGTCCGAATAGAGTCCCGTTCCGGCGCGGACGCCGTTTCACTGACGCACACGCGCTGACGTAACGGTTGCTTACGCCACGCAGGCCGCGGCCAGCGTACCGATCTGTGCGGTGCGGGCGCGGATCTGCTCGTCCTGCTGGAAGCCGTTGGTGAGGAAGCTGACAGAGAGGCCGGTCTCGGGGTCGCCCCAGGCAACCTGCCCGCCCGCGCCCGCGTGACCGAAGGCGCGCGGCGACACGCCCGCTCCGAAGCCTCGCTCCAGGCTCAGCCCATCCTCGCCCGCCAGGACCACAGTCAGCGCGCGGTTGACATGGATGCCCGAGAGCGGATCGGTGTGGCGGTCGGGATTCGTGCCGACGGTCGTACCGAGCTCAATCGCTGAGCGCGACAGGGGCGCGTCATCGGCGGGGCTGATGAGTGCTTGGTAGAACATCGCGACATCGGCGGCGTTGGCGAAGGCGCCGCCGCCCGGACAGCCAGCGCGCCGCTGCGAAGCGAGATTGAAGTGCAGGATCGTCTGCGGGAAGACCTCGCCGCCCGCCACTGGCAACGGTTCCTCCGTGTAGACGATGGATGCCGCGCGGCCATGCTCTTCGTTGGGTAAGCCGACGAAGAGGTTGTCGAGACCCATCGGGTCGAGCAGATTGGCGCGCAGCCAGTCGCGGAAGTCCGTGCCGGTCCGCTGCTGGATGATCTCGGACAGGACCCAGTGCGCTGAGGTGGCGTGGTACTCCCACTGGGAGTCGGGCCTCCAGTTCAGCCGCCAGCCCATCATCCGACGCAGCCGCGCCTCGCGGTCCTCCCACAGACGCGGATTCATCGGCGCATGTGGGAAGCCACTGGTGTGCAGCATCACCTGGCGCACGGTGACGTCGACGTACGAGGCTTCGCCGCCGCCCTCGGCGCACCAGCCGGGGATGATGTCGACCACCCGCTCATCGAGGTCGAACAGCCCCTCGTCGAGCAGCTTCCAGACGCCGACCCCAACGATGGCCTTGGTCGCCGAGAACATGCAGAACAGCGTGTCGTCGCGCGCTGGCGAAACAGCGTCGCCCAGGTGCGCGATGCCGAACGTGCGCATCCCGGCCAGCTCGCCGTCGTAGCCAACCGCGACCTGCGCCGCCGGCACATGCTCGTTGGCGACGATCTGCTCGACGAAATCGAAGAGCTCCTGCAGCTTGGTTTGGTCGATGGTCATGGCGCCACTCCTTCTACTCAGTGCTGAGAGTGTACGAGGCGACAGACGCACTCTGCGTGCGACCGCCAGTGCCACAACGCCGGTGTTTTCGCGTCGGTACCATTGCCGCATGGACACAGCGATCAGCATGAGCGGCGTTGCCAAGCGTTACGGCGCAGTCACTGCGCTTGATGGGGTTGATCTGGAGATCGCGGCCGGCCAGGTCTACGCCCTGTTAGGACCGAACGGCGCGGGCAAAACAACACTGATCGAGATTCTCGAGGGCTACCGCAAGCGCGACGCCGGCGAGGTGTCGGTGCTGGGCTTCGATCCGCAGCGGCAGCGAGACGCGCTGAACCGGCACGTCGGGATCGTGCTCCAGAGCAGCACGCCGATGGAGAGCCTCACACCGCGCGAGATGCTCGACTTCACGGCCAGGTTGTACGACCAGCCGATGAACACGGATGAGGCGTTGGAACTGGTTGGCCTAACCGAGCACGCCAATCGGCGCGGATCGAAACTGTCAGGTGGTCAAAAGCGGCGGATGGATCTGGCCACCAGCGTGATCGGCAACCCTGACCTGATCTTTCTCGATGAGCCGACGACCGGCTTCGACGTCACCGCGCGGCGGCAGGCGTGGGATGTCGTGCGTGGTCTGACGGCGCGCGGAGCTACGGTCATTCTGACCACGCACTATCTGGATGAGGCCGAGCACCTGGCACAACGGATCGGGCTGATCAAAGCGGGACGTATCATTTTCGAGGGCGATATCACCGCCTTGCGCCGCGAGATGGCCACGGACACGCGCATCTCCTGGCAACCACCGCCTGCCCTCGATATGTCCACATTGCCCGAGGAGTGGCGTTCCGTGCGCGTCGGCGCGGATGGACGACTCTCTCTGCCAACGCAGACAGCGACGCAGCATCTTGGGCGACTGATCGACTGGGCGTCGAGCCACGGCATCGGCGAGATTCCCGAGCTGCAGGTTGAGCGGCCCGACCTGGAGGAGATGTACATCGAGATCGTCGACGACAGCGCGGCGCTGGAAGCGGCGGAGCGGCCATGAGCGCCGCCAACGCGCTGCGCAGCGTGCGGCTGGGTGGCGTCTACACGTTGCTCTCTCTGAAGGCGACGTACCGCCAGCCCGTGGTGCTCTTCTTTATCATCGCGTTCCCCATCCTGTTCCTGATCATCTTCTCGTCGCTGTTGACGTTTGAGCTCGATATCCCAGCGGAAGCGCAGGGCACGGTCCCCGTCGTAACCTTCAGCCAGTACTTCGTAGCGGGGATCATGGCCTCGGCGATCTTTGGCACCTCATTCAACTTGCTCGGCATCTCGCTGGCCATCCAGCAGTACGACGGCACGCTGAAGCAGCTAGCCGCGACTCCGCTGCCCAAGACGTCATTTTTCATCGGGCAGGTGGGGACCGCGCTGGTCTACACGGTGCTGCAGCTGGCGGTGATGATGATCCTCGGTGTGGTTGCCTACGGGATTGACCTCCCCGATGCCCAGGGCTGGCTGACGATGGCCTGGATCATCCTGCTGGGCGTGCCGGCCGGCTGTGTGCTGGGGATCGCGATCACGGCGATCATTCCATCCGCCAACGCCGCTCCAGCCGTGTTGCAGGCTCCGTTCGTCCTCTTGCAGTTCATCTCGGGCGTATTTTTCACGTTCAGCTCAATGCCGACCTGGCTGCAATGGATCGCCGGGCTCTTCCCGCTGCGCTGGATCGCGCAGGGTCTGCGCTCCGTGTTCCTACCCGATGCATACAAGTTCGCTGAACCAGGCATGACCTGGCAACTGGAGATGGTCGCCATCGTGCTGGCGGTCTGGATAGTGGTCGGGATGTCGCTCGCGGTGTTCACGTTCAAGTGGGATCGCTCGAGCTAGAGCGGCCCCGCCCATGCCCCTAGTCGCAGCGTCTCCAGAGTAGCCAGAGGCGCACGCAGCTGGCTGAGCCGTCCGTGGAACTGAACCTCAAGATCGCCGCGACGAATGGCGGCGGGCGCGTCTGGTCTGGCGTTGCTGCGTCTGCTGCTGCTGGCGCCGCTGCGCTTCCAGCATGGCCTGGTGGATGTCTGTAGAGCGATCGCCGCTACCAGAGTCCACGCGGCGTTGGCCACGCCTCAGCGTTCGCTCTGCGACGCGCGCCTCCGCGCTCAGCGCATCGTCATGGTTGGCGCCCGACTCGCGCCGAGCGCGCTCGATCGTGTCGCTGGTCGAGGGCAGTGTCGAGATATTGGCGCTCAATCCTTCAGCGAGCGTGGCGGCGGCGTTCCCATGTTGCTCCAGCTCATAGCGCATGCGCGCCTCAGCGCCCATCACGTGCAGCTGCCGCAGCAGCCAACCCTCGAAGCGCAGCAGCGCGCGACCGATCGGCGTGCGCTCGCCGCCCGTCACAAACCGCAGCGGCCGGAGCAGGACCAGAACCAGGATTTCGCCGAGCGCAACGACAAACATGCATCTACCCCGTTCACACGCAGTCTCGCATTCGGTGCGCGTTAGGTTGGCGGCAGTCAGGGTCGGCGGAAGCGTAACGTGACCGCCATCGGGATGTCGGGCAGCATGTTCCAGATCAGCTTCGCTTCATCGCCCGCTTGTTCGGGCGCCGCTAGCTCTTCCATCCCATCGAGCACGAGGCCCGAGGCGAATGCGTCGCCCAGCAGTTCACTGAGCGGCCGGTGGAAGTACAGTTGCCGCTCCTGCTGCGCGGTGTTCGTCACGCCGTGCGTGACGTAGCGCGAGAGATAGCGCTCGATCGTCAGCCCGTGCGGCTTTTGCTCAGATTCAGATTTAGCGAACTTGTAGCCCGACGTCGCGAAGGCGGGGTGCAGCGTGACGACGACGAAGATGCCGCGCGGCTTCAGCACCCGCCAGACGCCGCCGAACATCGACCGCAGCAAGGGCATCGACATCACGCCCATGATGCAGACCGCTGCATCGAACGGTCCGCCACAGTTGATAATCTCCCGCTCGACGGTCACATCGACGACCTGGTAGCGGACATCGACGGGCTGGTCCGCGATCGTCTCCGTGCGGCGTTCAGCGTGGGCGATGAGCGCGGGCGAGAGGTCGGTGGCCAGCACCTGCATGCCCTGACGTCCGAGTCGGCGGGCGAATGCGCCGTTTCCGCAGGCGAGCTCCAGCACCCGCGCGCTGCGTTCCAGACCAAGCATGCGTTCCGCCGCCGGTGCAAACACATCGTGGTGAAACTCATCACCCTGGTCTCCCCAGCGCTCGTCGAAGAAATCCGCGCCCTGCTGCCAACCGTCCAGCACCTGCTGCCGCAGCTGGGTGAGCGGCGCCTCTGGGTCGTCGGGCGGATTGGATGGTGTGGTGGTCATGGCTACAGGATACTCAAATCCAGAGGTTACCTGGTTCGGCATGCTTGGCATCACTCGGCGCATAGGTCGAGCCATCCGCACAGCCCCAGAAATAGTTCGCAACTCCGAAGAGATTTCGAGAAATCTATGCCAGGTAGTTGGCGCAAGGCGAGTTGTGTCGATTACACTTCGCTAATCGCTTTGGGAGAGCGATTGACTGAACGGACTCCTGGAGGAACGCCATGGCAGAGCGAAACTACTGGCAGCGGATGCGGCGCAATCGGATGAGTCGGCGAGCGCTGCTACGCGCGTCGGGACGCGCAGGGGTCGGCGCGGCCGGCCTGGCGCTGGTCGGCTGCGGCGACGACGATGACGACAGTCAGCAGTCGGCCGCGCAGGTAGCGCAACAGCAACAGGCGGCCGACCAGGAAGCGCAGCAAGCCGTCGCCGAGGCGGACGACCAGCAACAGCAAGTGCAGGCTGGTCCGCCCGCGAGCGCTCCGCAATACGGCGGCGTCGTGCGCCGCGCCTCGACGATCGAGACGCACGACTACTGGGATCCGCACCGCGGCGTCTTTGGCCCGACCCAGTTCATGCACTCGATGCTCTACAGCAACCTGATCCGCTGGAAGAACAAGGAACAGTCGGTGATGGAGGCGGATATCGCCGCCTTGCCCGAAAACCCCGACGAGACAACCTACATCTTCAATATCAACCCGCGGGCGCGCTGGCACGACGCCTATCCGACCGAGGGTGGACGCCAGATCACCGCGGAAGACATCGTCGTCAACGTCGACCGCAACACCGCCGGCGTCGACTCGACCGGGGCCGAAGACGGATCCTTCCTCGGTCTCTCCAGCTGGCGCAAGATCGCGTCCGTCGAGGCGGTCGACGACGGTACCCTGCGCACGACCTCGGATGGGATCGATTCGACCTATCTGTCGGCCACGTTCCTGCGCCCGTTCGGCTGGATGGCGTCGCCCGAAGGCATCCGTGAGTGGGGCACGGAGTCGGATGTCTGGCGCGATGATCCGGTGACGCTGCGCGTCGCCGGCTCCGGTCCATTCATCGCCGAAAGCTTCGAGCCCACCGAGGCGTTCATCGCCAAACGCAACCCGGACTATTGGAAGGACGATGAGTGGGGGCGGCAGCTGCCCTACATCGACCGCTTCGAGTACTACAACCTGTTCGAGGAGACGGCGATCGAGGCGGCCGTGCGGTCGAAGGAGTTGGATGGCGCCTGGCTCAACATCAGTCGCGTCGAATCGTTGCTCAACGACTTCCCCCAGATGCAGCGCAACACCGTCGGCGGCGGCTTCACGATCATGATCCGCACCAACTACAACCCGGACTGGCCCGGCGAAGACGGTGAAGGCAACCCCTGGACAGATCGGCGCGTGGCGGCGGCCTTCCATCTCGCCACTGACCGCTACCTGATGGTCGACACGGTCTATCTTGGCTCCGCCAAGCCCTCGGTGCTGGAGGAGATCCCCTGGTTCTCGACCTTCTGGTCACCGAACCAGGAGGCGATCACCGATATTCCCGGCTTCCGTGCCGATCGCGACGTCGATCTGCAGGAGGCGAACGAACTGATGGACGCCAGCGGCTTCCGCGACAGCGACCGCTCGATCTACCTCTTCGCGCCCGACGTCTGGGAGCAGCGCTACCCCGGCATCGTCGAGACGGCGAAGAACATGTACGAATCGGCTCTGGGCGTCGGCATCGAGATCAGCATCGACCCGTACACCGTGCTGCTCCAGCGGCTCGTCGACGGCACCTCGACCGGTCAGATCCCGTGCTGGACCAACCCGCCCTCCGACCTCGACCCAACGAGCTACTGGCTCAACGGACGCGTACCGGGCGGGTCGGCCAACTTCTACAGCTACGAGAACCCGCGCGTGACCGAGATCGCCGAAGAGATGAAGATCACGCTCGACATGGAAGCCAAGGGCGAGCTGGCGCGGGAGATGGTGCAGCTGCAGTTGGGCATCCATCCTGACTGGGGCTGGGAATCGCTCTCGCCAGGCCTGGGTGTGATGAACCCGGTCTCGAACGAAGCCTCCTGGCCGTACTACCACGTGCAGCCCGACGGCTACCAGTTCGCACACAACGGCCACAAGGTTGTCGAGGACATGTGGCTCGACAGCACCCACGAGGAGTTCCCAGCGTAAGTCGCTATACCTTGCTGGTAGCGTATCGCCAGCTCATACTGCCGCTGGACTGCGTTCTGTATCAATATGCCTAGACTTTCGCAAACCAGAAAAGAGTCAGAGATGGCAGAGCGAAACTACTGGCAGCGGATGCGGCGCAATCGGATGAGTCGGCGAGCGCTGCTACGCGCGTCGGGACGCGCAGGGGTCGGCGCGGCCGGCCTGGCGCTGGTCGGCTGCGGCGACGACGATGACGACGGTCAGCAGTCCGCTGCGCAGGCTGCACAACAGCAGGCTGCACAACAGGTCGCCGAGCAGCAGGCGCAGCAGGTCGACCAACAGGAACAAGCGGTCACCGACGTCGAGCAGCAGCAGGCAGCGGTCAGCCAGGTCAAACGTGGCGGTGAGCTGCGATTCTCGACGCCAGCCGCGACGCATGACTATTTTGACCCACACCGTGGCGTGTTTGGCCCCACCCAGTTCTGGATGGGGTTCTACATGAACTACCTCATCCGTTGGCGGAACAAAGAACAAGGCATCCAGGAAGCCGACATTGCTTCGCTACCGGAAATTCCTGACAGCGAAACATATATTTTCCAGGTTGACCAAGGCGCTCGCTACTGGGATCAGTATCCGACAGAAGGTGGCCGGCTCGTAACCGCAGAAGATATCCGCGCTAATTTCCAGCGTCAGATCGACGCAGTCGACGCTACTGGTGCCGATGACGGCACATTCCTCGGCGCATCCTCGTTTCAGAAGACCTCATCAATAGATGTGCCCGACGAAACAACGTTTGTCGCTAAGACAGATGGCCCTGACGCGACTTGGCTTGGCGTTCCGCTACGGCCATTTAGCTGGATTACCAGCCCGGAGGCGATCGGCGAGTTTGGCGACCGCTGGCGCGACGAACCGACTAACGTCGAATTCTCCTCTGGCACCGGTATGTTCATTCCGCAAAGCTTTGATCCTGACCTTGGCGTCAATATGATTCGTAATGATAATTATTGGAAGATGGGCGTGGATGGCCAACCCCTGCCATACTATGATACTGTCACACTAGCCAACCTAACCGACCCGACCGCGGTCGAAGCTGCTTATAGAGGCAAAGAGATATTCGTTGGCGGCTTCCCGCTCTCGTCGGTCCAAGGTGAATCGATTCTGAATGACTTCCCTGATCACGGGTCCGGTCAGATCGCGTTCGGGTTCACGATCATCACTGGGGGCGCCAACTACAATCCTGACTGGCCGGGCGAAGACGGTGAAGGCAATCCTTGGCTAGACCGTCGCTTTGCTCAAGCGTTGCATGTAGCGGTAGACCGTAACCTCATGGTCGACGCAGTGTATCTGGGTTCCGGTAAACCATCTGGTATGGGCGAAACACCCTGGTACAACGGCTTTTGGGCAATTCCCGAAGATGAACTGCTGCAAACCCCAGGCTTCCGTCCGGATCGAGGCACGGACATCGAAGAGGCGCGAGCGCTCTTCGAAGCCACTGGTTATGATCGCAGCCGTGGGCTCACCTTGATCGCTCCAGACATCTGGGAAGGTACCTACCCTGGCATTCTCGAGGCCGAGGTTAGCATGTACCGCGAGGCACTCGACCTCGACGTTACGTTTGACGTCCAACCGTACACGGCCATCTTGCAGCGATGGATCGAAGGCACGTATCCTGGCCAAGGACCACAGTGGACCAACCCACCGTCGGACCTTGACCCGACCACGTCCTACAACAACAACTATGTACCTGGTGGTAGCACTAACAATCTGTACTATGATCACCCGCGCATGACAGAAATCGCACAAACGATGCAGGTCACGCTCGACCTGGAAGGCCGCCAAGAGCTCGCGCACGAGGCGCAACGCCTACTGCTTGGCACGCACCCAGACTATGGACTAGATGGCATCGCCAACAGTCCCGGCGTGATGAACGGGATATCACCTGCCGTCTGGTGGCCGTTTGTCGAGCGCCCGTCCGATACCTTGCAGTTTGCTCACGCCTCGCATCGCTATGACGATGCATGGGTCGACACGTCACACCCAGAGTATCCGGCCTGAGTTCAAGGCGTACAGGGCTACAAGGCGCACAGGACTAACTGCGAGGAGTAGCGATGCAACGATATCTCATTCGACGTCTCATCCTGATCATCCCAACGCTGTGGTTGGTGGTTTCTCTTCTGTTCCTCGCCTTGCGTGCGCTGCCCGGCGACTTCGTGACCCGCAAGATCGCCAACCTTGAGAATCAAGGAGCCGAGCAGCGCGAGTCGGAGATTGTCGGCTATATCGAGGTTGAAAAGACTGCGCATCGGGTCATCACTGGCGACACCCTGGAGTCGATCGCCGCAAAAAACGGTACCAGCGTCTCAGACTTGCTTGCGCTGAACCCAGACCTCGACACATCCGGCGAGCTGCCCCCCGGCGCTCGGATCACGATCATTCCAGGTCAGCTGCTACGGGCGATCGTCATCGCCGAAAAGGTGGCGTTGCCCGAGGAAGCCGATCTCGGAGTACAACTCCTGATCGATCGCAACCCCGACATAGACTTTCCCGTACATCAGGGGGAACCGTATGCCAAAGCGGAATCCACGCTGATCATTCGCCACTCAGTGACCGTCGAAGAGTTGGCCCACGTCAGTCGAATCGAGGCCGTCGATATTCTGGCGGTCAATCCGACTGGTAGCGCCGGCAATCCTGACGGAACGTTGTCCGCCGAAACGCAACTACAGCCGACAGCGGTGGTGATCGCCGAGGAGGGCGACACGCTCACCGGAATCGGCGCGGCGTTCGGCCATGATGTTGAAGCGATGACTGCCGAAAACCGCGGGACAGATCCAGATGAGCCACTCGAACCAGGTCAAGCGATCTACATCCCCTCGGACAAGGTCGTCACGCCAACGACCAAGATCACTGAGGCCAATATCCGCCATCGTCTGGGTATCGACAAATCGCTTGGTACGCAGTACATCGATTTCCTCTGGGAGACCGTGCGACTCAAATTCCGTAAATCGTTCCAGACGAATGAGGACTCAATTGATGTATTCCTGCGGGCGCTACCGCGCTCGCTGCACCTCAATATCTATTCGCTGATCGTGGCTCTGACCGTGGCGTTGCCGGTCGGCGTGCTCTCTGCCATGCGTCAGGACCGACCGCTCGACTACGGCCTGCGCGGCTTCGCCATCCTCGCGCTGGCCGCCCCCTCTTTCTGGATCGCGACGATGATGATCTTCGTCGTCACCCCCGGCGGTGTCTCGGAGAGTGGCATCTTTTCAATCCCCCTGACCTCCGAAGACGCCCGCTCAGTCTTCACGTCGTTCAGCGGCGCGCTAGCGCTGTATACAATTCCAGCAGTCGCCGGCGGCATCGCGGCCGGAGCAGGGCTGATGCGCATCACACGTTCGGAGCTGCTCGAGGTGCTGCGCCAGGATTACGTGCGCACTGCCTGGTCGAAAGGGTTGCGCGAGCGTACCGTGATCCGCCGTCACGCTATGCGCAACGCGTTGGTCAACGTGATGACCGTGCTCGGTCTGCAGATCGCCGCGCTCGTCGGCGGCAACATCATCCTCGAATCACTGTTCAACATACCTGGCATCGGCCTGCTACTGATCCAGCGGATCAACCAGGTTGACTTGCCGGTTGTGCAGACGATGGTCTTCTTCTTCGCGCTGTTCATCATCATCGTCAACATCCTGATCGACATCATGTACGCGATCATTGATCCGCGCATCCGGTTTACCTAGTCGCGTCTGAGCGCAGCTGAGTGAAGCGGAAGGGTCCGTCAGGAGATTCAGCATGAGCGAAGATCCACGATCGACGACCGAGCTGGAAGAGTTCGCGCAGGCACAGGCGCTGCGGATCGAAGAGCGCAGCACGTTGGCGCTGCTCGGCGGCGCGCTGCTGCGCTTCTTCCGCACCAAGCCGCTCGGCGCCGCCGGACTGACGCTGGTGATCATCTGGTCGGTCATCGCAGTCGGTACCGTCGGACCGGGCGGCGGCTGGCTGGGCATCGGACGCTACGACTCCCAGGCCATCTTCAAGGTGGCGAGCGCCAGCTTTGCCGACGACAAGATGGCCAACGCGCTGGACGGCCAGGATGCCGACATCTCCGACGCCGAGCTGCGCGCGCTGCTGCTGGACCCCGACGTCTATGGCGACCTGGCCAGGGACTCAGGCGTGCTCGACGACATGCTCATCTATGTCGAAGGGCTGATCGACAGCGGCACAGTGCTCACTCACCTGTCCGAGACGATCGATCCGGCACAGATCGAGATCGCCAACGGCAAAATTACGGACGTTGACGACCTGCTCGCGACCGGCACCAACACGCCGTTGACTACAGCATCGCTGCAGGGACCCTCGGGGCAGCACTGGTTTGGTACCGACCGCGCCGGCCACGACCTGTTCTCACGCGTCACCGAGGCGGCGCGGCTTTCGCTCTACATTGGATTCTTCGCCACCTTGATCGGCGTCGTCGCGGGGACCGTCCTGGGGCTGATCGCTGGCGGGCTAGGTGGCAACATCGACCTCGTAATCAGCCGCCTGATGGACGCGCTGCTCGCGTTCCCACCGATCGTCCTGCTGCTGCTGCTGCGCTCGGTCACGGAACCGTCCGCTCTCTGGGTGACGCTCGCACTCTCGGTGCTCGCGATCGCGCCCGACCAACGGATCGTGCGCGGCGCGGTGCTCGCTCTGCGCGAAATGCCGTTCGTCGAGGCAGCGCGCACGCTCGGCGCGACCAACGCGCGTATCATGCTGGTCCACATCCTGCCCAACATCGTCGCGCCGCTGATTGTCATCTTCTCGATCACGATCGGCGCGTTCATCCTCGCCGAGGCGGCGCTCAGCTTCCTCGGTTTGGGCACGCTCGACGTCTCCTGGGGCAAGATGATCGCCGACGGTCGTCAGTTCATCGTGCAGAGTCCCTGGACCTCGCTCTTCGCCGGCCTGGCGCTGACCAGCCTGGTCTTCGGCTTCAACGTGCTCGGCGACGCCCTCCGAGACGTCTTCGACCCCCGCCTGCGCGGCAGCCGCTGAGGCCGCACATGCGCGCTGCTTTTGGCGGCTGAGCGAAGACGCATCAACCGTGCTAGCCTGCCCCAACATTGGCCCAACGGCTGAGAAGGAGCGAACCTCATGAGCGAATCCAACTATTGGCAGCGGATGCGGCGCGGCCGCATGAGCCGACGCGCACTCTTGCGGGCGTCTGGGCGCGCCGGCGTCGGCGCGGCGGGTCTGGCGCTGGTCGGCTGCGGCGACGATGACGACGACAGCCAGTCAGCCGCGCAGACGGCTCAGCAGCCGCAACAACAGCAGCAGGCTCTACAGCAGCAGCAACAGCCGCAGCAAGCCGAGCAGCAGGCAGAACAGCAGGCAGAACAGCAGGCCGAGCAGCAAGAAGAACAGCAGCAGCAACAGCCGCAACAAGTCAGCGTGAACAGGTACGGCGGCACGCTGCGCTTCTCCACACCAGCGGCCACCCACGACTTCTTCGACCCGCACCGCGGCGTCTTCGGCCCCACCCAGTACTGGATGGGGTTCTACATGAACTACATGATCCGTTGGGCTTCGAAAGAAAACGGGATCATGGAGGAGGACATCACCTCCTTGCCCGAGACGCCGGACGCCGAGACCTACATCTTCAACGTCGATCGCGGCGCTCGTTTCTGGGACCGATACCCGACCGAGGGTGGCCGCGAGGTCACAGCCAGCGACATCAAGCTCAACTTCGATCGCCAGATGGCCGCGCTCGATGCGGAAGGCAACCCAGACGCTCGCTTCCGCGGGCAGGACGCCTTCAAGAAAACCGCTTCGATGGATACGCCGGACGATGCCACCTTCATTGCCAAAACCGACGGTCCGGACTCGACATACCTTGGTGGCACCATCCTGCGCCCCTTCTCCTGGATTACCTCACCCGAAGGCATCCAGGAATTCGGTACCCGCTGGCGCGATGAAACGGCAAACGTCGAACTCTCCTCCGGGACCGGGCCGTACATTCCGCAAACATACGATCCAGATATCGGTATCTACCTGGAGCGCAGCCCCAGCTACTGGAAGAACGCTGCCGATGGGCAGCAGCTGCCTTTCCCGGACGCGGTCGAATTCGTCAACCTGACCGACTCGACCGCCGTCGACGCTGCCTACCGTGGGCGTGGCATCGATATCGGCGGCTTCCCGCTGTCGTCTGTGCAGGTGGAAGAGCTCTCTCGTGACTTCCCCGACCACCCGGTCGTGGAAGGTGCGTTCGGCTTCACAATCGTGACTGTGATGGGTACCTACGAGCCTGGTTGGGAAGGCTCTGACGGGCAAGGCAACCCCTACCTCGACCGCCGCTTCGCCTACGCAATGCAGGTGGCGGTCGACCGTGACCTGATGATCGACGCGGTCTACTTGGGCGCGGCGAAGCCGTCGGCGACGCACTACTGCCCATGGTTCAGCACCTATTGGACCATTCCGCCTGAGGAGCTGCGCACCATCCCCGGCTACCGTCTGAACCGCGAAGAGGACATTCAGTACTGTCGTGAACTGATCGCCGCCTCGGGTTTCGACACCAGCCGCTCAGTCACGATCTACATCCCCGACCTCTGGGAGACAACCTACCCGGGTATCTCCGAGACCACGCGGAACATGTACAACGAGGCACTGGGCTTCAATGTCGAGTTGGATCTCCAGCCGTACACAGTGATGCAGGACCGCTACGACAACAAGACGTTCCCTGGTCGCGCGCCGACCTGGACCAACCCGCCCGCGGACCTCGACCCGACCGCGCAGTTCACGCTCTCGCTGAAGGTCGGCGGGGCGTCCAACCTGACCCAGTACAACTACCAGCCGGTCGAAGACATCGTCGACGAGATGTCAGTCACACTGGACACGGAGCAGCGCCGCGACATGGCGCTCAAGGTGCAGCGCATTGGCATGGGCGTCGACGACGAACATGGTCTGGACGGCATCTTTGGCTGGTTCGGGGTGATGAACGGGATCGCGCCGTCGATCTGGTGGCCATACGTCAACCGCCCCGACGATACCTGGCAGTTCGCGCACGACTCGCACAACTGGGATACGGCCTGGCTGGACAGCAGCCACCCTGACTACCCGGCCTAGCTTGCCGCAACAACACACAGGCGGGGTTCCGCACGTGCGGAACCCCGCCCGCGCAGTATTGACACGGTGATCTCAAGGTGATATGCAGAAGTACCTGATCCGACGCCTCTTGCTCGTAATTCCGACGCTCTGGCTGGTGATCACGATCTTGTTCATGGTGCTCAACGCGCTGCCGGGTGACTACGTCACAATCAAGCTGGCTAATCTTGAAGCATCCGGCGCAACCAAGATCGAAGCGGAGATCGTCGGTGAGCATGTCGTCGAACGCACGCTGCACCGCGTGATCGGCGGCGACACGCTGGAAAGCGTGGCCCTGAGGTACGGGGTGGAGCCGGCGGAGATCGCCGCCAACAACGCCAGCCTCGATTCCGAGCTGCGCCCTGGTTCAACGATTGTCGTCATTGACGGACAGCTGCTGTCTGAGATTTCGCGCGAGGCGCGGCTAGCGCTGCCGGAGAACACCGCCGACGGCGTCGCCCTACTGGTTGAACGCAATCCGAATATCGAGTTCGGCACATTCGCAGGTGAGCAGTTTGCGCCCGCTGGCGCAACCCTAACCTTGCGTACCAGCACGACCTTACGAGATCTGGCTGAGGTTAATCGGGTGGCGCCCAAGGATTACATGAACGTCAACCTTGAAGGTACGCCCGCCAATCAAGACGGCAAGCTCACTGTTGATACGCCCCTGCTGCCAGGTCAGGAATTTATCTCGCCAACGCGTGAGATCACCGAGGCGGGCATCAAAAACCAATTGGGAATCGACCGGCCGCTCGGGCAACAATACATTGAGTATCTCTGGGACACGATCCGCTTTAAGTTCCGCCCATCGTTCCAGACGAATGAACCGTCGATGGATATTTTCTTACGCTCGCTCCCGCGTTCGCTACATCTCAACGCCTACGCGTTGATCGTGGCGGTGGTTGTCGCGCTGCCGGTTGGTATCCTCTCGGCGATGCGACAGGACCAGTGGATTGACTACGGGTTGCGCGGATTTGCCATTCTGGCGTTGGCGGCGCCGGCCTTTTGGATCGCGACGATGATGATCTTCGTCGTGTCGCCAGGCGGCATTTTTGATGATGGTTTGTGGTCTATCCCGCTGACCGAAGAGAGCGCGCGTAGTATCTTCACCTCCGTCGGTGGGTTCTTTGGCTTGTACACGATCCCCGCGGTCGCCGGCGGGATCGCCGCCGGGGCCGGCCTGATGCGGATTACGCGCTCGGAGTTGCTCGAAGTGCTGCGCCAGGATTACGTCCGTACCGCCTGGTCGAAAGGTCTGCGTGAGCGCTCGGTCATTCGCCGCCATGCACTGCGCAACGCACTAGTTCCAGTATTGAGCGTATTCGGGCTACAGCTCGCCGCGCTGGTGGGCGGGAATATCATTCTTGAAGTGATATTCAATATTCCTGGCATCGGTCTGATGCTGTTGCAACGCTTGTACCAAGCGGACATTCCCGTCATTCAGACCGCAGTCTTTTTCCTGGCGCTTTTTGTGATTATTGTGAACATCGTGATCGACGTTAGCTACGCGCTCATCGATCCGCGCATTCGGTATACATAAGGCGATACTGATGAGCGATTCCCCAAGCACCGATTCACTAGAGGATTTCGCCGCCTCGCAGGGACTGCGGGTAGACGATCCGTCGCCACTGCGTCGTCGGTTGATCAGCTTCCGTGACTTCATGGTGCGCAAACGACTGGGCGCGGCCGGATTGCTGCTGGTCGTGTTTTGGAGCGTCATCGCCGTGGGTACAGTTGGCGATGGCGGTGGCTGGCTGGGAATAGGTCGCTATGACTCCCGCGACGTGTTTGAGATCGCGTCTGCCAAGTACGCCGACGACAAGCTCGCCAATCTGTTAGATGGACGCCCTACTGATATCTCCGATTCCGAGTTGATCGATTTAGTCAGCGATATCACGACTTGGGCACCTGTCGCAGTGGAGGTCGGTGTCGGGCAGGAGATCACTAGCTACGCATTGGAGCGAATTGAGGCCGGCACGTTGCTTGACCGGCTCGTCGAAGAAGAGCAAATCGAGATTCGCGACGGTGTAATTGTCGACATCGATAGCTTTTTGGCTGCGGGGACCGACAACCCCTTGATTACCGCGTCGCTGCTCGGTCCATCGAGTAAGCATTGGTTTGGGACTGACCGCGCCGGACACGACCTGTTTGCGCGGGTCACCGAAGGGGCGAGGCTGTCGCTGTATATCGGCTTCTTCGCCACGCTGATTGGTGTGGTCGCTGGTACCGTGACTGGACTTGTGTCAGGCTCCTTTGGCGGCTCGGTCGACTTAGCGGTCAACCGCGTCCTTGACGCCGTGCAGAGCTTCCCGCCGATCGCATTTCTGATGCTGATCGCCTCCGTCACCGATCCCTCAGCGCTATGGGTGACCTTGGCGTTATCGGTGTTGGGTATCGCGCCGACCAATCGGATCGTGCGCGGTAGCGTCATTCAGATTCGTGAAATGCCGTACGTTGAGGCGGCGCGGACGATCGGCGCTACCTCGGGCCGCATCATGGGCGTTCACATCCTGCCCAACATTTTTGCGCCGCTGATTGTCATCTTCTCGATCACGATCGGCGCGTTCATCCTCGCGGAGGCGGCGCTCAGCTTCCTTGGGCTGGGCACGCTCGATGTCTCCTGGGGCAAGATGATCGCCGATGGCCGTCAGTTTATTGTCTACTCGCCATGGACTTCGCTCTGGGCGGGACTGGCGCTGACCTCTCTGGTGTTTGGCTTCAACATCCTGGGCGACGCCCTCCGAGACGTCTTCGACCCGCGCCTGCGCGGCAGCCGCTAGATACCCGCCCTCGGGCGACGGCGCCGAGCGGCAATACCAGCTGGTCTAATTCGGCTACCTTCTACGCAGCGGGGCGCAGTATGACTGCCTCGGGATGGGAGGCGCGGTGATGGCTGATCTGTCTGGCAAGGCCGCGTTCATTACCGGCGCTGGATCGGGCATCGGACAAGGCACAGCGGTGCGACTCGCGCGTGACGGCGCTGACATCTGCATCGCCGAGATCGATCTCGCCGCCGCTGAAGAGACGGCTTCGATGGTGCGTGAGTTTGGCCGCGTAGCGCACATTGTGCGCTGCAACGTCGCTTCGATGGAGCAGGTCCAGGCGGCCGCCGATGAGTGCGTCTCGCAGCTGGGTCAGATCAATATCGCCGTCGCCAACGCGGGCATCGGACGCGGCGGTTCAGTCCTCGACATGACGCTCAAGGACTGGCAAGACCAGGTCGACATCAATCTAACCGGCGTATTCCTGACCGTGCAGGCGGCCGCGCAGCGCATGGTCGCCGCGGGCAACGGCGGCCGTATTGTCTGCATCTCCTCGCTCGCTGCGCTGAACACGAGCCAGTGGATGTGGAGTTACTCCGCGACCAAAGCCGGTGTCGCCATGATGGTGCGCGGTTGGGCGTCCGAGCTTGGATCGCATGGCATCAACATCAACGCAATCGGTCCAGGCGTGATTGACACCCCGCTCGCGCACGGTCTCGCCGGCGACGAAGGCGGACCGATTCGCACGGCACTCGAAGCGGCAACGCCAGTCGGACGGGCTGGCGCGCCGTCGGACATCGCCGGACTGATCTCCTTCCTGGTCGGATCCGATGCCGATTTCATGACAGGCAGTTACCTGGTCATGGACGGCGGCCTGCGCGACGCTCGCGGCGGCGCGCTGGAGGACGATCTCTCAACCCCGCTCGGCCAGGAGCGAGCGCGGCACATGGCCGCCTCAGCCGAACGCACCGTGCACCTCCAACCACTAATCGACGCGCGCTGAGGAGGTTGGTGATGACAGACATCCCCGATGCCGCGCGAGCGATGGTACTGACTGGCGTTCGACAGCTCGAAATGCGGTCGTTCCCAATGCCCGCACTCGGCCCCGACGACGGCCTCCTGCGGATGGAGGTCTGTGGTATCTGCGGGTCGGACTACGAGCAGTTCAACGGAGACTTCTCAGCGCACTTCCCGGTGATTCCCGGCCACGAGCCGGTAGGGCGAATTGCAGCGCTCGGTGAGCGGGCGCGGGAGCGTTGGGGCGTCGACGTCGGCGATTTGGTTTCGGTGGAACCTGGTGTGCGCTGCGGACGCTGCCGCCAGTGTCTCGATGGGCGACGATGCCCCGACGGCGCCGGGATCGGCTACACCTTGACCGACCGCGTTCCGAGTCTCTGGGGTGGCTACGCCGAGTATCTCTACCTGCACCCGTCGACGGTGATGCACAAGATGCCCACTGATATGCCGGCGCGTCTGGCTGCGCTCTACAATCCGCTCGGCGCCGGTTTCGCCTGGGCGGTCAACGCGACCAATCTGCAAGTCGGACAGACCGTCGCTGTGCTTGGCTCTGGACAGCGCGGTCTATGCTCAATCATCGCTGCCCGCGCAGCGGGCGCGGGGACGATCATCGCGACCGGCCTCGCGCGGGATGAGCATAAGCTCGCGCTCGCCCGAGACTTTGGAGCGGACATCACACTGGTCGCCGATGTCGACCCCGTCGTGGAGCGTGTACTCGAAGCCACGAACGGCTACGGCGCCGATGTCGTGATCGATGTCACACCGTACGCGACCGACCCGATCTCGGAGGCGATGCAGATGGCGCGGCGCGGCGGTACGGTCGTGCTGGCCGGGCTCAAGGGAGGCCGCCGCGTCCCCGAGTTCAACTCAGACGATATCGTCACTCGCCAGCTGACTGTCAAAGGCGTGTTCGGCGTCGATCACCGGTCGTTCGTGCAGGCGATCGACACGATCCGTTCGGCGCGATTCCCGCTCGAGCGCTTGCACACCCATGCGTTCCCGCTCGCCGAAGCCGCTGCAGCCATCGACACACTCGCTGGCGAGACGGGTGAGCCAGCGATCAACGTCACCATCGAACCGTGGCTGTGAGGCTTGCACGGCAGGTCGTCGGCTAGCATGACACCGGAACCGTCTCGCGACGGCACTTGAACGCCATGGCTGGTGCGCGACATGGTAGCGATGTCCGAGCTCTCGATCAGCGACCAGATTGTCCTGCTGGGGCTGGGCGAAGATGGCATGCTCGATCGGCCCTACGACGGGCGGCTGGACCACGCCATCGCGGGCGCCTCGCTGATCGACCTCTCCTTTTTCAATCGCATCGACACCGACCCCAACCGGCTGTTCATCATCTCCGCCGATGCAACGGGCAACCCGCTGCTTGACAGCGTGCTCCACCAGATCAAATCAGGTCCGCCAGACCAGCCCATTTCCTATTGGATCTCGGAGATAGCCCGCTACTCCATGGTCCTGCGCCAGCAGATCATCGAAGATCTCAGCGACCGCAACATCATCCACCGCGAGGCGGGCCGTCGGTTGATTGTGCTGAAGTCGGAGAAGTTCCCGCCGACCAACCCCCAGGTCATCCGCGACATCCAGCGCACGTTGATCGATGCCTTGCTCTCGGATGAGATTCCGACCCCTGAAACGGTCGCGCTGATCGGCTTGGCGCGGGCCAGCCGGTTGCTTGAGCTGCTGCTGCCGCGCGAGTATCTGGACCGCGTCGAAGCCCGCACCGAGCAGCTCGCGCGGATGGACCTGATTGGCATGAGCGTCAATCGAACGCTGGACGAGCTGCAAGCGACGGTCGCCTCAGCCTTGCCACTGCTCTAGGGCGTCGACAGGCGGTACGACCGGAAAGGTCGGAGGATGTGCGATGGACTGGAACGATACGCCTGAACAGGCGGCGTTTCGCAGCGAAGTCGCCGCGTTGATCGATACGAAACTGCCACAGCGGTACCACGACCTCGCCGCGCGCGGCGCTATGCCTGAACGCGCTTGGGAGAATGACCGAAAATCGAAAGCGCCCGAGGAGCTAGCGGCGGCCATCGACTGGCATGGCGCGCTCGCCGAGCGTCACTGGGTCGCGCCGCACTGGCCGACCGAGTATGGCGGCGGTGGTCTGACCGCGATGGAACAATTCATCTTCAATCAGGAGATGGCCGAAGCCGGCGCGCCCGGCGTCGGCGGCTCTGGACTCAGCATGCTCGGCCCCACCTTGATCGTGCATGGCTCCGAGGAGCAGAAAGAGAAGTACCTGCCGCCGATCCTCAACGGCGACGTCACTTGGGCACAGGGCTACAGTGAGCCTGGCTCCGGCTCCGACCTCGCCTCGCTGACCACTCGCGCGGTCCGTGACGGTGACGATTTCATCATCAACGGCCAGAAGATCTGGACGTCAGCCGCGCACACCGCCGACGCTATGTTCGCGCTCGTCCGCACTGACCCCGATGCGCCCAAGCACCGCGGCATTTCGTTCGTGATGATCGAGGACATCAAGACGCCGGGTATTACGGTGCGCCCGTTGATCAACATCAACGGCGACCATTACTTCAACGAGGTCTTCTTCGAGGACGTACGCATTCCAGCGAGCAACCTCGTCGGCGAGCTGAACCGCGGCTGGTACGTGGGCATGACGCTGCTTGACTTCGAGCGCTCCAACATCGGCGGGGCGGTCGCCGCCAGACGAACCTTGCGCCAGCTGCTCGCCCACATTCAGCAGAACGCGCAAGGCGCGCGACAGCGTCTGACGCCAGAGCTGCGGCACGAGATTGTCGACCGCTGGGTCGAGACGGAGACGCTCTACCAGTTCAGCTTCCGCATCATCTCGCTGCAGTCAGCCGGCCTGGTACCGAACTACGAGGCCTCGACGGCGAAGCTGTTCGCCTCAGAGCTGAGCCAGCGGTTGGCGCTGACGGCGACGAAGGTCTTCGGACTCCACGCGCAGCACTGGAGCGGCGCCGAGCCGGCCAGCCGCTTCACGCGGAACTACATCGCCATGGTGCCGGCAACCATCCGAGGCGGTACCAGCGAAGTGCAGCGCAACGTCATAGCAACGAGAGGCCTGGGCTTGCCGAGGGCGTAACCCCGCTGCGCCGAGCAAGTCACGTGAAGGATGACATGGCATCACAAGCTGAGCATCTCCTCGACGGTGTGCGCGTCGTCGAAATAGGCGACGAAGTATCGGCCTACGCCGGCAGACTGTTGGCCGGGCTTGGCGCTGAGGTGATCAAAGTCGAACCGCCTGGCGGCTGCCCAACCCGTACGATCGGTCCCTTCTACGAGGATCAGCCTGGTCCGGAACGCTCGCTGTTCTGGTGGCATTACTCACTCGGCAAGCGATCGGTCACGCTCGATCTAGAAACAGGCAATGGTCGCTCAAGGCTGCTTCAGCTGCTCGCCAGCGCCGACCTCTTCCTCGACGCGCGGCCCAAACGAGCCATCGATACGCACGGGCCGAACGAGTCATTGATCCGCGAAACCAACCCGCAGATCGTGATCGCGCGGATGTCGCCCTTCGGCGATTCGGGACCGTGGGCAGACTATCGCGGCTCGGACCTGGTGCATCTGGCATTGGGCGGTCCGATGATGAACTGCGGCTACGATCCGCAGCCCGACGGCGTCTACGACACACCGCCCATTGCTCCGCAGATGTGGCACGCATATCACATCGCCGGCGAACTCACGTGCATGAACGCGATCGCCGCGCTGATCGACCGCGGACGCTCGGGCCGCGCACAGACGTTGCACACCGCCGTGCACGACGCCGTCGCCAAGAACACCGAGCTCGACCTGATGAGCTGGGTCTACCGTCGAGCGCGCTTCTTCCGCCAGACCTGCCGCCATGCGGCTGAGCAAGTCTCGCCGCTGCCGATGATCGGTCCAACCAAGGACGGGCGTTGGGTGATGGCGCTGCCGCGAGGTCGCTCGCAGTCGTTGATCGACTTCCTCGATCGATACGACATGGCCGCCGACCTCAAGGAAGTCCCGCCGGAGGCAGGTGGGGCGGGGACCCGCTCTCGTGGCGAGACTGCTGCGCACCTGCAGGAGGTCTCGCAGCGGCTGATTCGCAAGTTTCGCTTCGACGATGTCCCATGGCGCGATGCGCAGGATCTGGGCCACCTTTGGGCCCCTCTCCGCAAACCACACGAAAATGCGCTCGACCCGCACTGGTGGGAACGCGGCAGCTTCGCGACGGTTTCCCACCCCGAGCACGAAATCGACGGCACGCCCGCGGAGTTCATCTACACGTCGAGCAAGTGGGTAGCATCCGAGACCACATGGCGCGTCGGACCTCGCGCGCCGCTGCTCGGCGAGCACAACGACGCGATCCTTTCGAACTTGGAGCTCACACCGGCCGCTCGCCCGCCCGTCCCGGTGTCGCACTCGACCAACGGAACGAGCGAAGCGCTATCACGGTGGGGGACGCCCTTCCCGCTCGACGGCGTCCGCATCCTCGACTTCACCTGGTGGTTGGCCTCAGGCGGTGCGCCGCGATTTCTCTCGGCGCTGGGCGCTGAGGACATCAAAGTCGAGTGGCACCAGAACATGGACCTGCGCATGGGCATGGCGCAGTACGGACAGGGTGGTCGGGCTGCGCGCGAAGCGCTCGGCGTCAACGAAGGGCCGTTGCCAGCCGATCTCTCGACCATCAACCGTTCGGGCCAATTCAACGACTTCCACGCCGGGCACCGTGGGCTGTCGCTCAACGTACGTCATCCGGAGGGACTGAATATCGCCAAGCGACTAGTCGCGCTCAGCGACATTGTCGCCGAAGGGTTCTCACCGGGGGTGATGGAGCGTTGGGGGCTCGGCTACGAGGTGATGAAGGAGATCAAGCCAGACATCATCTATCTGTCGCAGTCAGGCATGGGACAGGTGGGTGTCTACGGGCGCTATCGCACGGTTGGACCGATCGCAGCTTCCTTCGGCGCGGTCTCCGAGATGTCAGGTCTGCCGGAACCATACGCACCAGCCGGTTGGGGATACAGCTACCTTGACTGGTTCGGCGCGTACAACCTGGCCAACGCGATGGTGGCCGCGCTCTACTACCGCGACCGCAGCGGTAAGGGCCAGTGGATCGATTCCTCGCAGGTTGATGCTGGCATCTACCTCAACGGGACGTCGGTGCTCGAGTGGTCGGCCAACGGGACGATCTGGCAGCGCTACGGCAACCGCTCGCCCTACAAGCCGGCCGCTCCGCACGGTGCTTACCCCTGCCGCAGCGATATCGAATCGGACGACCGCTGGATCGCCATCGCCTGCTTCGACGAATCCGATTGGAACGCGTTACGCCGCGCGATGGGCGATCCTGAGTGGGCTGTCTGGGCTCGGTTCGCCACCCTCGCTGATCGTCTGGCGCACCAGGATGAACTAGACGAGCGCATAGCGGCCTGGACGCGTCAGCATGATCGCTGGGAGCTGATGCACCGTCTGCAGGAGGTCGGCGTCGCTGCCGGCGTCTGTCAGGATGCCCAGGACCGGCTCGAAGTCGATCCACAGCTCGACCATCTGGACTGGCTGACCGAGGTCGAACACTCAGAGATGGGTGCCTGGCCGACGAAAGAAGTCCCGGTCAAGTGGAGTGAGACACCGCCGTTCATGGGTGGGCAGATTGATCGCGGCGCGCCCTGCTACGGCGAGGACAACCACTACGTACTCGGCGAGCTACTCGGCATGAGCTCACAGGAGATCGCGCGGCTCGCCGAAGACGGCATCATTGCCGAGGGGCTGACATCGGTCTAGTCCAGCGACGCGTAGACCGCGTCGATCAGACCGTTCACGCGCGGGTCGCCGCTGAGGTTGTTCTGCATCTGGTTCATCGTGTAGCCGAAGCCGATGCCAGCGTCGAGGTCCGCGTAGCCCAGCGACCCGCCGGCGCCAGGGTGTCCGAACGCGCGTGGATTCGGCCCCAGCGGCAGGAACTCCGACGTCAGCATGAAGCCCAGTCCGAACCGCGTCGGCATCTGTAACACCGCGTCAGGGCCGTTGGACTGCTCGACGATCGCGGTGTCGAGCGTCTCAGGCGCGCTCACGTGGATGCCGTCGAGCTCGCCACCGTTCGCTGCCCCGCCGTATACGCGCGCGAGCGCTCGCGCCGTCGCGTGGCCGTTGGCCGCTGGAATCTCGGCGGCCCGCCAACCGCGCAGCGCCGTGATGTTGGCGCCGTCGGGCGCGGTCGTGCCGGGGTTGCTGAAGGCGCGGAATCCAACCGTGTCAGGTTCGCCGAGGAGCTCGCTGATGTCGGGCATGCCCTCGACCGGCGGTGCATCGATCAGCGTCGAGATGCGACCGTCGAACTCGGGGCCGGTACCGATGTGCGCGTCGAGCCCGAGCGGAGCGGCGAACTCTTCACGCCAGTACGTGCCGAGCGAGCGCCCGTCGATCCGACGCACGACTTCACCGACTAGCCAGCCATAGGTCAGCGCGTGGTAGCCGTGCGCCTCGCCTGGCGTCCACCACGGCTCCTGTTCGGCGAGCGCCTCGCACATGGTGTCCCAGTCGAACATGTCTTCAAGCGCTAGGTCGCGTCTGACGGCCGCCATTCCCGCGCGATGCGACATCAACCAGCGCACAGGCATCGCTTCCTTGCCCGCAGCCGCGAACTCGGGCCAATAGTCCGACACCGGCGCGTCGAAATCGAGCCGTCCTTCCTCCGCCAGACGATGCGCGCAGAACGCGGCGAGTCCCTTCGTCGTCGAGAACACGTTGACCAGTGTGTTGCGGTCCCACTCACGTTCGCGCTCGGCCGAGTACCAGCCGCCCCAAAGGTCGACGACGGGCTCCCCATGCAGGTAGACCGCCACCGCAGCTCCCACCTCGCCATGTTCAGCGAAGTTATTCGCAAATGCCGCACGGACGCCGTCAAAACGCGGCTCGGCCTGGCCGTGAATCGGTGTATCGCTCATGGTGATCTGCTCCACTACGTTCTGCTGGTCGGAGCGTAGTCTACCGATTGGAGTCAGAGGAGTAAGGGACTGAAATCAAGCGTGTTTTCCAATGCCTGGAGCGTTTCTTCCTCATCTCGAGCGAGGATCGCACCATCATTGACAAGCTCATCCACATGGTTTGGCGCCTCACCTGTCTCGGTCCAAACAACGATGAGCAGCTTGCGTTGCCGCAGAGTTTTCTTCGCCGCGTCCAGCGTGCCGCCTTTCTTCCCCGGTTCAATCGCGATGAACACCTTCGAGAGCGCACAGACGGTTTTGTTGCGCGCCATCGCCCGCCACACCTTCCATTGTTCATCAGGAGAAAATTCCGAGACCACTGTCAACACGTCTGTCCACTCATCCCATGGCTCGATCAGTTCCTTGTATTCGCGCCGCAGGCGAAATTTCTCAATCCCTTCGGCCAGCACTGCGGTTGTGCGCCCGCCCTCCCGAATCGCCGCCACGTGTCCTACTGTGTCTGCGCCTCGCGCATAGCCGCTCACCAAAGGCAGATTTCGGCGAGCAGCCTCAGCGCCGATTGCCTCTGCGATCTGTTCGCCTTCAGGGCTGACATCTCGAGAGCCGCACAGGCCAATTCCCTGCTCCTCAAGTCTCTGTGGATTGCCCAGGACATATAGAGCGGGCAATCCATTCTTCCAGTAACGTTTCTCAACCTCCACCAGACTCTTGGGATACCCTGGTTCATCTGGCTCCAGTTTTTCGAACCGTGCCTCGACTTCCGTCATCGTGCGCTCCTTTTCTCTCAAAGGGAAGATCGTCGGCGCCAGATCGTCCCATGCTAGACTTAGGTCGAATCTTCCCAATTTTCCTTGTAAGCAAAGAGGCCGCTTACGTCGCGTCTGGTTTTGGACATCGCAAGCGTCAATACCGATTTCGCGCCAGCCTGACGCAATGCCCGTGCCCCTTCCACCATCGTTTGGCCGGTTTCGTATAAGTCGTCGATGAGAATGACATCGTGGCTTGTCAGATCGTTTGGTACGGAGAATTTGCCTTGCAGGACATCCTCGTCCTTATTTTTACCGCCCTGCGGGTTCTTCTGCTGAACTATGCTCGTCGAATTGATCTGACATAGTTCCATCTGGTATGTGCTAATGATCCTTTTTGCTATCATTTCCGGTAGATCGTTCACTCCTGTGCTGGAAGGTGCGGCGGCGACAACGCTCGCGTCCCGGTATGTAGGGTGATCTCCGATCCATTTTACGGCGCGCTCAGCCAATTCCTGAGCGCATCGGCGGTCGCCTTGTTTTCCTGTGTACGTCTTGGCACCGTAAACTAGATCGCCGAGTTCGGTTCTGCCATTCCCATACGAGTGTATCCCCAGCGCGTGCGACTCGTCAGCATCGTCTAGGATGGTGACGCTGGTTTTGAATAATTCAAGCAAACGCTCAGCGGCTGCGGCATCGTCATCCTTTCCGATCTTGATGACGATATTATTTCCGTGCTTCACTTCAACGGTGGCGTCGGGAAGCGCCCTGCGGAAATACTCAGTGAAGGGGATTTCCTCTGAATAGGGATCGGTACGGACATCAAACTGGACGTACTCCTCCCTCGCCACGTGAGATACTTCCATGACACGACCGCAGATCGGCATTGCTCAGATCCGTTCCCTTTTCGCTATCTTCTGTGAAGAAGATACGCGCGTTCTAAGCGGATCGCAAATTTCAGCCTGAAAGGCGGATGGCATGCCCAATATTCCCACCGAAGCTGAGGTGCTCGCGATGATGGATTCGCTCTCCAACTGGGGGCGTTGGGGCGCGGATGACCAACTGGGCACGCTCAACCTGGTCACGCCCGATGTCCGCAGGGCCGCCGCGGCGCTGGTCAGCGAGGGCCTCTCGGTCTCATGCGCCTGGGACATCGAAAACGTGCACCAGCCCGACCACGCCATGGGCACCCCGCAGCGCTTCATGGTCGCCACCGGCGAATCGGCGGCGGCCATTGCGGAGGCGGGTGTCTCTCGCATGGGCGGCGCGATGGAGTTCTTCGGACTCGTCTATCACGGCTACGCGATCACACACCTCGACGGACTCTGCCATATCTTCTGGGACGGCCAGATGTACAACGGCCAACCGGCGCGGCTGGTCAACGCCACCGCCGGCGCCACCAACCTGCCGATCACTGAGCTGCGCGACGGGATCGTGACACGCGGCGTGCTGCTCGACGTCGCTGCCGCGAAAGGTGTCGATTGGATGGCGCCGGGCGAAGGCGTCTTTCCCGAGGACCTGGAGGCGGCTGAAGAACGCCAGGGCGTCCGCGTCCGTGAAGGCGATGCTGTCCTACTGCGTACTGGCTACGGCAAACGCAAGCGAGCGGTGGGGCGTGAAGCGTTGCTCGAGACCGGGTTCCCCGGCTGGCACGTCGCCTGTCTACCGTGGCTGCATGAGCGCGGCGCCGCCGTGATCGGCGCAGATACCGCGACCGACGTCAATCCATCCGGCTACGAGACGCTGCGAATCCCGATCCACGCCGTCGGGATTGTGCATATGGGACTCTGGCTGATGGACAACATGCAGCTCGAGGACGTTGCAGAGGCGGCCAACCGCTTCGGTCGACACGAGTTTCAGTTTGTGCTCAGCCCGCTACGGATTATCGGCGGCACGGGTAGCCCGGCAAATCCACTGGCGATCTTCTGAACGTCAGACGTCAGCTACGCGTTTGGAGTGATGTGGACCTTGATTGACTTTGAGGTCTTGTCGAGCGCGGTATCGAAGGCCTGGTTGACCTCACTGAGCGCGTAGTGGTGTGTGACCAGCGAGCGCGCCTCCTCCGAGCAGCCGGTGAGGACCTCCAACGCCTGCTGATAGTCGGGTGCGCGGCCGCCGAGCTTGCCGTAGGTGACCGCGCCGACCATCGTGATCTCGCGACCGAGCAACGTCAGCGGGTTGAAGCCTGCGTTGTCGACGGCGAAAACGCCCAGTACAACCACCCGTCCCAGGCGGCGCACCACGTCGACAGACTGGCGAATCGTGTCGGCGTGCCCGCCGACACACTCGGCGACGACATCGATCGCATCGTCTCGGGTCAGCTCAGCGAGCCGCCGCTGACTGGCCTCGTCCTCGCCGATCACCTCAGCCGCGCCCAGACGCCGGGCGGCGTCCTGCTGATGCGGGTGGCGGGCGAGCATGATGACATTGGCGCCAGCGGCTTGCGCCGCAAGCTGCGCTGTCAGGCCGATCGTGCCCCCGCCGATGACCAGCACGGTCTCGCCTTGCCCCAGCGTGATCATGTTGTACCCGTGTACGGAACAGGCCAGCGGCTCAGCCATCGCGGCAACCTCACCGTCGATGCCTGCTGGCGCCTGGAACACTGCCGCCGCCGGCGCGAACACATCCTGCGCGATGCCGCCGTCGACCGCTATACCGATCAGGCCACCGGCCACCTGGCACTGGTTGTAGTGCCCCGAGATGCAGTATCCGCACTCGCCACAGCGCAGCAACGGCTCGACGCCGACGACATCGCCTTCCCGAACATGATCAACATCAGCCCCCACGGCGGAGACGATCCCGCCGATCTCATGGCCCGGCGTACGCCCCCCTTGTGGCTGGAAGTCGCCGCGGTACCAGTGCAGATCGGAGCCGCAGATACCGGCGCTGATCACCTGCACGCGCACTTCGCCCGCAACCGGAGCGCGCTGTGGGTCGTCGTGGACGCTCAACGTGCGGTCGGCGTTCCAGGCGGCGCGTCGCATCGGCTGCTCCATTTCCGCTGCTGTGTGGAGCCATATGCAGCGGGGCAAGGCTAGCAGCCTGCGGGGGAGAGTAGGCTGGCAGTATGCGGTGCTCAGCTGCATTCGTCGCCCTCGTTCTGGTGCTCTGCTTCGTTCTCGGATGCTCTTCTGGCGAGTCGGTAGAGCCTTCGGTGGCGTCGCCGACTGCGACAGCGACGACGGAGCCCGCGTCTCCCAGCGTGGAACGTCAACAGTCGCAACAGCAGACAACCCAGCCGTCGGCCCCCGCGACAGTGCGAGACGCGGACGCCCAAGCTGAGCGACAAACGGCCACTACTCAGGACCAACCAGAGCAAGCAGCGCAAGTCAGTCCAGATCGCCAATCCTCCCCAGCGTCGCAAGCGGCTGAAGCGCAAACCGACGCAGACGCCGAGAGCCAAGCGCAGGAAGCAGTGGCTGACGCCCAACGATCGACGCCCGACACCATCACCATGCTCGGGGGAGCCCGACCAGCTCAGCTGCACCTGCCGCTCAACGCCGACCGATCGGAGTCGCGACCGCTGATCGTGCTCTTGCACGGCTACAGCAGCAATGCCGCCGAGGCCGACGCCTACTTCCAGTTTTCCCAGAGGATCGACGAAGGCGGTTTCGGGCTGATCCTGCCTGACGGAACGATCGACGGGATTTGGAATCAGTTCTGGAATGCCACGCCGGAATGCTGCGACCTCTTCCAGTCAGGCGTCGACGATGTCGCGTACCTGGCATCGTTGATCGATGAGGCGCGCCGACACGCCGCCTTCGACCAAGTGTTCGCCGTTGGGCATTCCAACGGCGGATTCATGTCGTATCGCCTCGCATGCGAGGGTATTCCTGGTCTGAGGGGCATCGTCAGTCTGGCCGGCGGCGCTTATTCCAACCCTGACGACTGCCGTGTCCCAACGCCGCTCTCAGTACTCCAGATCCACGGTACACAGGACAACCTCGTACTCTACGAGGGCGGGCGTCTGCCGACCCATCCGGACCCCGATCGGCGCCCCGTGCCGAGCGCTTGGGAATCGGTCGCGCGATGGGGCGAACGGGCAGGCTGCGACATTGACGCGGTTGAAGCGCTGCCGCCGATCGACACCGATAGCGCTGTGGATGGCAACGAAACGACCGTGCAGCGTTTGCTCCATGGCTGCGCCGACGGCGTCAAAGCGGAGCTCTGGACGATCGAGAGCGGGGGACACATCCCGTTGGTCTGGGGCACGCAGTTCACAGCTAGCATCCTGCTCTGGATCGACAGCATCTATCGCGCTGAGCTGGACGTGCCCACACTGGCCGCCGCCGATATCACCGTCCGCCAGATCGGCGGCGAACGCTCACGCTGCGATGCTCCCCCGATTTCTGTCCTGCAGATCCACGGTGACCAAGACTCCTTCATTCCCTATAGCGGCGCGGTCCGGGAGAACGGTACAGTCGCGTTTCCCGGCGCGGGGTAGCGGTTCGATGCTGCGCAAGCTGGGCGTCGTCGGACTCGGCGTGCCGTTGATTGCGGTCGTCGGAGCGCTGATCTACCTCTTCGCCTTCGGCACTGACGCACCCACATTTGACGCCGCCACACGCGAACTTGCCCGCGACTACACAGTGGTCCGCCTGAGTGAGGCGCCGAAGGCAGCCCTCGTAGTTCCAGAGACTCCGCCATCGACCCTGCCGATCTTCGTCATCCTTGCCGATGAGCAGCGGCACATCTGGAACGCGGTGCGCGAGCTGGACCTGCTGGAGCTGGTTGAGCCTGAAGGGATCGCGCTGTTGATCGCTCCAGGAGTCTCAGACCCGTCCCTGTTCCGCTCGCTCGTCGACGCGGCGTCTCGGTTGGCGCCGGTTCAGATCAGCGCCCTCACCGCTTTTGATGGCCCACAGCTTCGCGCGCTCTGCCAGTCATGGTCAGAGGTCATCGCGGTAGCCGAGGCACCGCTGCCATGCGGCGAGACGCGCGTATCGATCGTGGCGCCTGGTCGCGAGCATGGGAGGCGTATCGTGGACGCGATGCGGTCGATGTTCAGCAGCCGAGCAGGGTCATGAACCGTGATGACGACGTCGCGATCGCCGTCGATCCGACGCTGACACGGCGTCGCGCGGCGGTCGCCGCGCAGGATCTTGCGCGGCAGCTCGCCGAGGCCCGTGTGCCGCTTGGACAGCGCGTCTGGATCATCGCCGCCGCCGATGACTTGCGTATCGCTCGGATCGCGTCGGCGATCACCGAGTCAATAGGCGGGTCGCGCCTACTCGTGCACAATCCGCATGAACTGGACGACCTGGTCTTCCAGCGGCGCTATCCAGGTCAGCGTCGCGGCGGCCTATACCTCAACGCTCATTGGCAACAGGCCAGCATCCGCATCGTGGTCGGCGAGATCGATGTCGTGGCGCACGGCCTCTCCGCGTGGTTCAATCCAGCGGAGGCCGCGCGCTCCGAGGATCTCAACGCCGACCTGGTCGTCGGCGCATAAACACGTCCAGGATGCTAGCCGCGCGGCAGGCCGAGCCCCCGTGTGGCAATGATGTTGCGTTGAATCTCGCTGGTACCGCCCTCGATGGTGTTGGCGATGCTGCGCACGAAGGCATAGGCGTGGCGGCCACGTCGCGGCGCGTCTTTGCCCTGCAACTGTCCATGCAGTCCCAGCACCTTGACCGCGGTCGATTGGATGCGCTGATTCAACTCCATCGCGAACAGCTTGGCCATTGACGCCTCGTGGTTGGGAATCAGTCCCTGATTCTGCATGGAGACGATGCGGTACGAGATCATCCGCGCCGTCTGCGTCTCGATGTAGCGATCGGTGAGGGCGAGTTGCGTCTCTCGTCGGTCGACCGACGAGAGACCTGAGCCTCGATGCTCCTTCGCGTAGCGGATAATGTCCTCGACGGACTGTTGCATCCCCACTGCAGAGCCGATGCTGGAGCGTTCGAAGTCGAGCGTCGTCACTGCGCCGTACCAGCCGCGGTTCACCTCTCCCAAGACGTTGCGCTGCGGAATGCGAACGTCCTCGAAGAAGACCTCGTTGAACTCATGCGTGTCGGCCATGTTGACCAACGGCCGCACGGAGACACCGGGCGAGTGCATATCGAGCACGAAGTAGGTGATGCCCTTGTGCTTGGGCGCGTCGGGGTCGGTGCGGGCGAGCAGGATCATCCAGTCGGCGCGGTGCGCCCCGGAGGTCCAGATCTTTTGTCCGTTGACGACGAAGTCATCACCGTCCTTGACCGCGCGAGTCTGCAGCGAGGCGAGATCGGAGCCCGATCCAGGCTCGGAGTAGCCCTGGCACCAGACGACGTCGCCGCTCAGGATGGGCGGCAAGTGCTCTTCTTGCTGCTCGTCGGTACCGATCGTGATGATCGTGGGGCCGGCCATGCCGATCGCGATGCCGCCCGGTCGCGGCGCGCGTGCTTCGGCCATCTCCTCGTTGAGGATGAACTGCTGCATCACCGAGAGCCCGGCGCCGCCGTACTGCTTTGGCCAAGCGGGGGCGATCCAGCCGCGATTGGCCAGCTCTTTTTCCCACTCCCGCTGCGTCGGCGGACGATCGAACATCTGGGCTGCACGCGCCTCGGCCCGCATCTGCTCGCGACGCGGCTGAAATTCGTTGCTGATGAACGAGCGCACCTCACCGCGGAACGTGGTCTCCGCTGCATTGTCGTGGAAGTCAACCATAATTCGTCTCCGCTCAGATCAGATGCGTGCATCGTATCCCACTAGGTCGGCAAGTACAGGTAGAATTCGGGCATGGTTCGCAAACGCATGGTTGAGGACGATGCGCGCCGCCTGCTCGGCGGCGCGCCCGTGCTGCTCGTGAGCGCGAGCTGGCGCGCAGTCGGCAATGCGGCCCCCATCGCCTGGGCGATGCCGGTCTCGGTCAATCCACCGCTGATCGCTATCGCGGTGCACCCCTCCCGCCGCACCCACGACATGATCAAATTCGGTGAAGAGTTCGCGATCAACATTCCCTCCAAGGTGCTACTCAATCACACCCAGTGGTTGGGCATGGTCTCCAACAGCGTCGGCGACAAGCTGGAAGCGTCGCGCGTGCCCACGTTCAAGGGCAAGGAGATCGACTCGCCGTTGCTGGAGGGCTGCATCGGCTGGATCGAGTGCACCCTGCACGACTTTTACACGATGGGCGACCACACCCTGTTCGTCGGTAAGGTTGTCTCCGCCCAGGCCGATACCGATGGGTTCGACTTCAACACAGGGATGTGGACGCTGGACGACGATGAGTACAAGCCGCTGATGTACCTGGGTGGCCGCTCGTACAGCGTCCTCGATGACGCCTTCGACGCCACCGTCGAACAGCGACCCCTCGAGCAGATGCTGGAAGAAGGCATCGGCCGCGAACTCGAGGATGCGGAGTCAGAACGTCGGATCAAGCGTGAGGAAGAGGCGGAGCGTCGTGACGAGGAAACACGGCGCGGCGAGGTGGCGCCGGACTCATCGAGCCTTCCTCGTGAGCTCCCAGACGCCTGAGCGATCCATGCCGCTCGGGCGCATCTTCGAGGGCGACAACCTGCCGATCCTTGAATCACTCCCCTCCGACAGCGTGCAGCTCGTCTATACCGATCCTCCCTTCAACACCGGCGCCGTGCGGACCTATGCTCGCCTGCGCACGTCGCAGGATGATCACGGCGACCGCACCGGCTTCGGCGGGAGGCGTTACCGCTCCGACGTTGCGTCGAGGCACGCGTTCGCAGACGCCTTCGATCACTTTCTGGAGTTTCTCGAGCGGCGGTTGAGCGAGCTGTGGCGATTGCTGCGCTCGGACGGTGCGCTGTACCTGCACCTCGATGCGCGCGAGGTGCACTACGTGAAGGTGATGCTCGACGGCATCTTCGGACGCGATTGCTTTCTGAATGAGATCATCTGGGCGTATGACTATGGCGGTCGTCCGAAACGCCGCTGGCCCGCCAAGCATGACAACATCCTCGTATATGTGAAAGATAGCGAACGCTACGTCTTCCACCGTGACGAGATCGATCGAATCCCCTACATGGCGCCGGCACTCGTCGGCGCCGAGAAGGCGAAGCGCGGCAAGCTACCGACCGACGTCTGGTGGCAGAGCATCGTCGGCACGAATGCGAAGGAGCGTACCGGCTATCCGACGCAAAAACCGCTCGCCCTCGCCGATAGGATCATCCGCGCCTCCAGCGATCCCGGTGAGCTCGTGCTCGACCCCTTCGCGGGCAGCGGTACGGTCGGTGAGGCGGCTGAGCGGTTGGCTCGGCGGTATCTGTTGATCGATCAGAATCCCGACGCCATTGAAATCATGCAGCGTCGTCTGCCGGCCGCTGAGCTGGTCAGACCTTGACGCTGGGCGCGCACTCTGACATGAACAGCGACATCGAGCGGGTGACCTCGTCGTGCGGAATCAGTCCACCGGCGTTGCACCAGGTGATGAAGTGTCCGACGCCGAAACGCTCCGAGAACGCGTTGAGTTTGGCCGTGACCTCGTCAGGATTGCCGATCGCGCAGAGCTCGTCGAGCAATTCCTCATAACTGGCGTTGCGGTTGCGCTTCAGCAGCGGCGGCAGATCGTCGGCGCTGCGGCCAGCGCGGAGCCAGCCTCGCAGACCGGTGTCGGTGACCACCTTCATATAGCTCATCAGGCTTCGTTGGGCCTGTTCGCGCGCTGTTGCTGACGATTCGTGCACGTGGACAGGTAGGAGCAGCCCAGCGTCGGCCGGGGGCGCATCGGGACGCGCGTCCCGGTACATCGCGAAGCGTCGGTCCAGGTCTTCGCTAAAGGCGGTGATCGGACTGGCGAAGATTGGCCAATCCTCCTCGCAGGCGCGAACGAACGACTCGTCGCTGTTGGCCGCGAGACGCAGCGGCGGACCAGGCCGCTGGATCGGTTTCGGTACCACCTGGACGTTGCGGTAGCGGAAATGCTCGCCTGCAAAGTTGACTGGTTCGTCCGACCAGGCCTGCTGAATCACGGTGAGCGCTTCGCTAAATCTCGCCTCGCGGTCGGCGAGCGCCACATTGAACCCTGCGAAGTGCTCAGCGATACTGCCCCGACCGACACCGTAGTCGAGCCGACCGCCCGAGATGATGTCGAGCGTAGCCGCATCCTCGGCGGCGCGGATCGGATCGACCAGCGGTACCAGGGTGACCCCCGTGCCCAGCCGGATGCGATCGGTCTGCCCCGCGATTGCGGCCATCGTGACCATCGGCGAGGGCAACACCGAGAACTCGCGCACGAAGTGCATCTCCGCCAACCAGGCCGCATCCCAGCCGATGTGGTCACCGTGGACGGCCTGAGCGATAGTGTCGCGGTAACGCTGTGGGACATCCTGTGCGTCAGCCTGAGGCAGCTGGAAAAAGAGGCCGAACTCCGCCTGACGTCCCGCCATCGCCGCGCTCCGCTCGTGAGGTCCCGTGCGCGCAGGGTAACTGACGCCATATCCTTCGCCTGACAGACCTATACTTCCACCCGACACTGACTATTGAAGAGGTCCCTCCGATGACCACCGCCACCTACACCCTGCCTGGTTTCGTCCAGGACGCGCAGCGAGTTGCCGATCGTGGCGACTCGGCCGAGCGTCAAATCGCACAAATCTCTAGGCCGCTGGAGCGGTTGATCCAGCGCAGCGATTGCCTGCTCGATCTTCCAGACAACGACGAGATCGACCCCGACAAGGGCTTCGTCATCCACCGCGCGGACAATTTGACCATCATGTGCGTGGTCTGGCAGCCCGACTCTGGAGCGCCCGTCCACAATCACAATGGATGGGCGATGGAAGGCGTGATCTCGGGTACGGAATACAACCGCAACTACCAGCGCGTCGACGACGGCCTGACCCCGTGGTACGCCGAACTGGAAGAGCTCGAGCCGACCCGCGTGCCGACGGGGACCACGACGGTGATCTCAGAACCGCCGGCTGACATCCATGCGGTCGAGATTCGTGAAGGCAAAACCCTTGCGATCCACGTCTACGGGCTCGATCTGCTGCGCCAGTGGCGCTACCGCTTCGATCTCGAGAGCGGACGGGTCGAGCCGTTTGCAATGCGCACGCGGCGGCAGCTTGGCGACTAAAGACGACGAAGCACGCGCACACGCAGACAGATACGGCAAAGGGAGGCTCGTGATGGGCAAGTTGGACGGAATGGTCGCGCTGATCTCTGGCGCAGCACGCGGTCAAGGCGAAGCCGAAGCCAGGTTGTTCGCCCGCGAGGGTGCCGCGGTCGCGCTCGGCGACGTGCTCGAAGATGAAGGGCGGCGTGTCGCCGAGAGCATCATCGACACCGGCGGCCAGGCGCTCTTCCACAAGCTCGACGTGTCCGACCAATCCAACTGGGCGGAGATGGTCGAGCGCACGGTGGAGGAGTTCGGCCGCCTCGACATCCTGATCAACAACGCAGGCATCGTTCGAATGAAGATGATCGAGGACTCTTCGCTGCAAGAGTACCTCGAGGTGATTCGGATCAATCAGGTCGGCGTCTGGCTGGGAATGCGGGCGGCGCTGAAGCCGATGAAAGAGCTCGGCGGCGGTTGCATCATCAACACTTCATCGATCGCCGGGCTCGCGGGATACGCCGGAATCAGCTCATACGTCGCCTCCAAGTTCGCCGTGCGCGGCATGACCAAGTCTGCCGCCATCGAGTTCGCCCAGTACAACATTCGAGTCAACTCAGTCCATCCCGGCCCGATCGATACGCCGATGATTCGCGATCCGCAGATCGCGCGGCGCGAACCTGGCGAGGTCAGCTACGGAGGACCGATCCCACGCGTCGGAGAAGCGGACGAGGTCGCCAAGATGATGTTGTTCATCGCCGCCGACGCGACCTACAGCACGGGATCTGAGTTCGTGATCGACGGCGGTCTCACCGCAGGTTCCAACATCGCCAGCCGGATGGATCAGTAGGAGCATCAAGATGGGCAAGCTCGACGGTAAGGTAGCGCTGATCTCTGGCGGCGCGCGCGGACAGGGAGAGGCCGAGGCGCGACTCTTCGCGCGTGAGGGTTGCGCCGTCGTGCTCGGCGATGTGCTCGACGACGATGGTCGCATGGTCGCCGAAAGCATCATCGACGCCGGTGGCCAGGCGGGATTCGTCCACCTCGATGTGACGAGCGAAGCCAACTGGTCGGACGCGGTGCACCAGGCTGTCAGCCAGTTCGGCGGCCTCAACATCCTGATCAACAACGCGGGGATCCTGCAGCCCGGCGGGCTGATCGAGCGTTCCAGCCTGGACGATTACCGGCGGATCATCGAGGTCAACCAGATCGGCGTCTGGCTGGGCATTCGGGCCGCCATCCCACCGATGAAGGAGTCAGGCGGCGGAGCGATCATCAACACGTCGTCGACCGCAGGACTCGAAGGCTACACAGGCGCGGGAGCATACGTATCGTCCAAGTTTGCCGTGCGCGGTCTGACCAAGGTGGCGGCGCTGGAGCTGGCCCGCTACAACATCCGCGTCAACTCGGTACACCCCGGACCGATCGACACGCCGATGCTCAGCGGCGAGACCCGCCCCCGCAACGAGCAGGGCGATATCAATCTTGCAGCGCCGATCGCGCGGTTTGGGCGCGCTGACGAAGTCGCCAAGATGATGCTGTTCATCGCCGCCGACGCGACCTACAGCACCGGATCCGAGTTCGTGATCGACGGTGGATTGACTTCGGCTTACTACGTCAGCAGTTGATGGAGCCGTTGGGGGCGGTCTCGAGTGGTTTCGCGAATGAGATCTCGTGGCCGTCGGGGTCGAGGATGTGGAAGTAGCGCTCCCGCCAGGAGGCATCGCGTGGCTCAAACAGCGGCGACAAGCCTTGGCTGATGGCGTTGCTGTGAAACGCGTCGACGTCGTCGACGTAGAAGATGGCGCGCCCCCAGAAGCCCTGCGGGTCGTTCTCCTTGGACAGGTTGAGGTACCCGCCGCCAGCTCGGTACGACGTGAACCCTGCAGACGGGCCGCCGTACAGACGCTCAAAGCCCAGCGCCTCATAGAACACGGTCGATGCAGCCATATCCGTCACGGCGAGGGTGAGCGCACTGAGCGACGTGACCTGCGGCACGATCACGACCATTCTGGCGAGTACGGATTGTAGGCCAGTTCCCACAGATAGCCATCTGGATCGGCAAAGTAGCCCGAGTATCCGCCCCAGAAGACTTTATGCGGCGACTGCACTTCATTCGCGCCGGCCGCGACCGCCTCGCGCATGGCGGCATCGACCTCTGCAGCGCTGGCGAAGTTGATCGCGAGTGTGACCGTTGGGGTTCCAGCAGCTTCGCCTGCGAACGGTACTGCCGCTTCGTCGGGAAACTTGTCCCGCCGGTAGAGCGACAGCACGACGTTATCGAGCTCTAGAAATGCAATGTCCGACGAACCATCAGGACGCTCAGCCCAACCGAGTCCGTCGCTGTAGAAGCGGCGGGATGCCGCCAGGTCGCGGACGCCCAAGGTGACGATGCTGATCTTCGACTTCATGCGTACACAGTATGCAAGTCGATCTCAGTCCTGCAATGGAAACGGGGCGGAGCTTGCACCCCGCCCCGTCGGTCCACGCGGCTATCTGGAGACCGGAACCGTTAGAACTTGAGCGCCGCCGGTTCGGCCTGGCCGTTTTCGAGGCCCTGCGGCCACCAGTGGTCTTCCCAACCCTCATCGTCCCAGATGTGCTTCAGATTCGGTAGCACCTGCTGAGCGGTCATCTCGATGTTGGGGATGGCCAGTTCCTTGGGGATCGAGCCGAACTGGTTGAGGATCATCAGGTGCCCGACGTGCAGCGTGCGGATCACCTCTTCGAGCTGCTCGGTGACCTGGCTTGGCGTGCCGGCGACGATATTGCCCTCGCGGATCAGGTCAGCCCAGGTGATCTCCGAGTTCGCCTTCGAATCGAGCATCTTCTCCTGGGTTTTCTCACCCTCGAACTTCTTCGAGTCGCCGAAGACGGGTTTCAGCCCCTGGCTGCGGGTGAAACCCTGTTCGATCGTGCGCACGGTGCGGTAGCCGGGCGGGTCTGCGTAACGCGCGTCGATGTGGAGCATCTTGTTGTAGAAGTACTCGGCATGCGGACCGAACTTGTCGGCGACTTCCTGCTCGCTCTCGCCCACGGCGACGAGCTGAAGGAAGCCGGCCTGGTAGGGGTTGAGCGGCTTCTCGCGCTGTTGCATCGTGCGCCAGAATCCGTCGACGTTCTTCTGTCCGGCCTTGTAGCCGCCGTAGGAGAGGTAGCAGTAGACGTAGTTGTGCTCGGCGCACCACTCCCACGTCTCGACCGAGCCGCCGCCGGGAATCCAGACGGGCGGGTGCGGCTGCTGGATGGGCCGTGGCCAGATGTTGATGTAGCGCAGCTGGTTGTAGCGGCCGTTGTAGGAGAACATCTCCGGCCGCGTCCAGGCCTGTGTGATCACGTCAGCGGCTTCGTAGTACTTGTCGCGCAGGTGCGAAGGGTTCGCGCCGTAGCAGTAGCAGTCGTCCATCGGGGTGCCGACGGGGAAGCCGGCGACGAGGCGTCCGCCCGAAATGCAGTCCAGCATCGCGAACTCTTCAGCCACCCGGGTGGGCGGGTTGTAGAGCGCGATCGAATTGCCCAGTACGACGATCGCCACGTCCTTGGTGCGTCGGCAGAGATTGGCCGCCATCAGGTTCGGTGACGGCATCAGCCCGTAGGCGTTCTGATGGTGCTCGTTGACGCAGATGCCGTCGTAGCCGGCCGCGGCCGCAGCCTCGAGTTCGTCCAGGCCGTCGTTGTACATCTGGTGCGCTTTGGCCGGATCGAACAGGTGCGACGGCACGTCCACCCAGACGGAGCTGTGCTGCTCGGCGAAGTCGGGTGGCAGATCCCGATACGGCATCAGGTGGAAGAACTCAAATTTCACGGTCAACTCCGTTCGTGGCAGCCCCAGCGACAGCCCAGCGCAAGCGACAGGCACTCTAAGCTGCAAGATACGGAATGCCCTGCACAGCTGTCAATCGATTCCGCTGGATCGAGCCAATTATCAAGCCAATTGTGGTCGCCCCGCGAGAGGCGCAAGCGCCGTCGGCTGACTGTGCGGATCGTCGCCAAGCCGATGGGCGCTCAGAGCGCTCGGATGCGGAGGGTCGTCGACTGGGGATTTGGTTCACGGAACAAGCCGCGCAGCTTCTGCGCGCGGAAGCTGAAGATACGACGCAGCTGCGGAATGACGGCGATGCTGGCGACCGGCGCTGAAAGTGGATCCAGCGGCAGCGACCAATGAATCTGGTCAGTCGCTTCTACACCGCCCTCCACTTCCTGGAAGCGGTGCTGGTGACGCCAGAGGGCATAAGGGCCAGCGAGTTGGTTGTCGGCGAAGTAGTGCGGCGCCTGCACCTGGGTGATCTCGGTCGCCCAGGAGACGCGCAGCGGCAAGTTCGGCAGCGGCGTCAGCCGATAGGTGATGATTAGCCCTGGCTGTACCACCGACGGCGCCTCGCCGGTGATCTGAAACTGCATCTCAGGAGGAGTGATGACAGAGAGGTTATGCGGGTCTGAGAAGAACGACCAAGCGGTCTCGATATCTGTTGCAAGCGTTTGAGCGGCGTCAAGTCGGAAGATTGGCATCCCACGCTCCCTACCAAGGTCCTGCCGGCTTCCGCCGAAGCATCACCAAGTGGCGGCCAGCGCACCACCCAGACCGATCAGCGCGCCCAACAGCAGGTGCAGCTGCGCCGTTCGCTTCAACATTGGATTGAGCGCCGCGCCCTCCAGCGGCCCGATATCCCGCATCAGCTTGAGGCCCAGCGGCAGCGCGAGCAATGCCAGCAACGACCAGCGCGGCATGATGTCGGCCGCTCCGAAGACCAACACCACCAGGAACGCGCCAGACACCAGCACGGTGTATTCCCGACGCGTCCAGCGATCACCAAGCATCACGGCCAATGTGCGCTTGCCGGCAACGGCATCGGTCGGCAGATCGCGTAGGTTGTTGACGACCAGGATCGCCGTCACCGTGCAGCCGACTGGCACGGAAACCGCCGCCAGTGACCAGGTCAGATGCTCCAGCTGCACGAACCCCGCGCCCATCACAGCGACAACACCGAAGAAGGCGAAACAGACAAGGTCGCCGAGTCCGCGGTATCCGTACGCAATGCCGCCCGTATAGGTCACGGCCGCGATCAGCGAAGCGCCGCCGATGATGAGAATCGGCCAGCCGACGATGATGGTGAGCGTCACCCCGACGATCATCGCCGCCAGCGAGACCGCGCCAATGCCGAACGTCATCTCGCGCTGCGAGAGCCAGCCCTGAGCGACCGCGCGGGGTGGACCGAGTCGCTGCGGCGTGTCCGCGCCGCGCCGGAAGTCGGAGATGTCGTTGGCGAAGTTGACCACGATTTGAATCAGCACCGCGCCGATCATCGCCAGGAGGAACCGACCAACCTCGAAATCACCCTCGGCCGCTGCCACTCCAGTGCCCGCAAGCACTGGCGCCACCGCTGCAGGTAGCGTCGGCGGACGCGCGGCGAGCAGCCAGACGCGGCGTTTGCTCAGGATGGCGGGTGTAGCGGTCGACATCAGGGGAAGCGCGGGTACTTGGAAAAGTCTGGTCGGCGCTTTTCGAGGAAGGCGTTCTTGCCCTCCTTCGCCTCCTCGGAGAGGTAGTAGAGCAGCGTTGAGTCGCCGGCGAACATCTGCATGCCCGACAGACCGTCGGTGTCCGCCACGAGCGCCCGCTTGATGAAGCGCAGCGCCGTCGGCGACATGCAGAGAATCTCACGGCATCGGTTGACAACTTCCAGCTCGAGATCGTCAACCGGGAAGACCTCGCAGGCGAGTCCCATCGCCACTGCTTCCGTGCCCGAGTACTGGCGGCACTGCATCCAGATCTCCGCCGCCTTCTTGTGTCCGACCAGGCGCGCCAACAGCATCGTGCCGTAGCCCGCGTCGAACGATCCGACCTTTGGGCCAGTCTGGCCGAACCAGGCGTTGTCGGCCGCGTAGGTCAGATCGCAGACGGTCGCCAGCACGTTGCCGCCGCCGATGGCATAGCCCGCGACCATGGCGATGACCGGCTTCGGGATCGACCGCATGTAGCGGTGCAGGTCGAGCACGTTGAGACGTGGCACACCATCATCGCCGACGTAGCCGCCATCGCCCCGGATCCGCTGGTCGCCGCCCGAGCAGAAGGCTTCCTGGCCCTCGCCGGTGAGGATGATCACGCCCACCGACATGTCCTCGTGGGCGCGGGTGAAGGCGTCCGTCAGCTCGAACAGCGTCTGGGGACGAAACGCATTACGGACTTCGGGTCGGGCGATGGTGATCTTCGCGATCCCCTCGGCGACGTCGTAATAGATGTCGCCGTAGTCGCCCGAGCGCTGCCAGTCGGGCAGGCCACTACGGTCAACAGTGACGGTCGGTCGGGACATGGCTACTCCTTACGCTGTAGGTTCCTGCGCTGCTGGGGTGGTTCGGATTCCAGTGAGGCCCCGGCGCTGCGCAAGAGGAGGCGCCGCAGCTCCGGATAAATGTGGTCGATCGGTTCGGCGAGCCGCCCGCCTGCCCAGGCGGCGAGCATGGACTGCACCATCCCAACCCAGGCGCGCGCGGTCAGGTCAGGATCGAGTGGACCCTCCAAACGAGTGAGTCGCCCGCTCTCCAGCGCGCGGCGTAGCTCGGACGCGATCAGATCGATGAATTCGTCCTCGATCGCTGCGGCTCGCTCGCGCGCGGCGGACGATCCGCCCAGCGTCTCCGTCGCCAGCACGCGCGCCAGCGAGCGATGCGCTGTCAGCGTCGAGATCAGTGTCGCGAGCGCCGCGTCGGCGCGTGCGACCGGGTCGGCGCCGGCCGCAGACATGTCCGCGAGCACGCGTCGGCGCAGGATGTCGCCCGCGCGGCCAATCACCGCCGCCGCCAGCGCTTCCTTGTTGGGGAAGTGGAAGTACAGCCCGCCTTTCGACGTATTGGCGGCGGCTGCGATCTCCTCCATCTGAGCCCGGTCATAGCCGCGCCGAGCAAAGACGCGGGCCGCGGCATCGAGCAGCTGCGCACGCCGTTCGACCGCGCGCGCCTGGCGCGGCTGCGTGCTGGACAGCGTGTTCAGTGGCCTGCTGATCGTCGTACTCATCGAGCCTCAGGCTATCCAAACAATCCGACGCGTCGGTCGGTTTCTGTACCATACCAGCAGGGCGTTCCAGCAGCGCCATGGAGCCGCATGGGGTAGAACGATGCGGAAGCGTGGAGGATGAACGACCGAACAGACCTCGGCCGCACAATGGCGATTGGCGAGATGTTCTCGCGTCTCGTACCGCACTACGACCGTATGAATCGCCTGATGACTGCCGGCCGCGACGGGCGCTGGCGGCGGCTCGCTGTGGTGTCCGCCCAGCCAGCCGACGCCGACGTGCTGGACCTCGGCGCCGGCACCGGCGACCTGTCCGACGCGCTCTGGCGAGCCGGCGCGCGGCGCGTGACGGCGCTCGATGTTTCCGATGCGATGCTGCGCCGCGCCGCCGACAAGTTCGGCTCGGGCTGCATCGACTGGGTGCAGGGCGACGCGCAGCGGCTCCCCTTCGCCGACGCCTCGTTCGACGCCGTCGCCTCCGCCTTCGTGCTACGCAACCTGCCCGACCTCCACGGTTCGCTCATCGAGATGGCACGCGTGCTGCGTCCCAGCGGCCGACTGGTCGCGCTCGACATCACGCATCCGCCCGACACAGCCTGGGGGCGTGTGCTCCGCGTCGGTTTCGAGCAGGGTGTGACCAGGGTCGCCGGTCTCCTCTCAGGCGACCGCCAGGCCTACCGCTACCTGCCCAACTCGCTCGAAGGCCACCCCACGGCGGACGAGCTGTCGAGGATGCTGGAGTCCATCGGACTAGTGGAAGTGTCCTACCAGCGGTTGTCAATGGGCGCAGTAGCGCTACACGTCGGCCAGCAGCGAGGCTGAGGCAGTCGCTTCGCTACGGATCAGGATGATCGCCCAACTCGGAAGTACACTCTCATCCAGCAGGAGACGCATGCGCTTCCAACTGTTGCTCAAAGGCCAATGCTCGCTCGACCGTTGCGCGGGCCAATTGATACGTATCTACGATTGATTCAACTGTTTCACCAGCCTGATGCAACATAGCAAGTATGGCGGTCTCCAGCCGCCGACCCTTGAGCGTCGGCGCCCCGCCCGCTACCTCCGGGCGAACATCAATGATATCGGCGAACTCTTGTAGCGTTCCAAGCGGCCAGCTGCTCTTGAGTTCTCCGAGCGCTGCTGCCAACACGAGGTCATACGCCGCGCTCTGCCGGCCTGGGTTCGCCGTGTGCGCTCGTCCATCCTCATGTTTGACTATCGCCTGTTGGCCAGCGACTGTCGTAGGTAGCTCGGCGCTGGTCGCGATAACCATGCAATAGTCATCGAGCGCTTTCCGCAGGTTTCGCGGTTTCATTCCGTGCGACAGGAGCAGGGCGGCGAGACGCGCTCGCCGGTACTCGTCCCAGCGGTAGGCGCATGGCTGGCCTCGACGCGGTGGCAGCGCGCTGGCGGGGACCAGGCCAGAGCGCCGCCAGCGTTTCAACCGCACCGGCGGGACGCCAGCGAGCCCCGCCACTAGCTGCGCGGACATAGATCCAGCGCCGTACTGTCCATCTGTCAGTTCGCTGCTCATCGTCGACTCCGTGCGGCTAGTCTATGCCCGCGCGTCTCGGCGTGCGTGCGGGCGGTACCCTGCGCTGACCATGCCGACCACCACCACCGAGCCGACGATCAATACCGTGCTCGGACAGATCCTGGCCGAGCTGCGCCCCCGCTCCTGGCGGGTGATGGCGGAAGAACGCAGCCGACTGCGACACGGCGGCCAGCCCGACATCCTGATCGAGGAAGCCTCGCGCTGGCCGGTCGTGATCGAGGCGGAACGGGAAGATCACGACAGCGCTGAAACTGACGCCATCGCGCGTTTGCGGCGGGTGGTGAGCGAGTCGCGTCGTCCGATCGAGAGCGCTGTCGCACTGGTCTATCCGCCTGAGGTGCGCCGCGCTTCGGGCATCGACGCCATCCGCGAGGCGCTGACGTCGACGGACGGCCTC
This sequence comes from Dehalococcoidia bacterium, assembly GCA_963422755.2. Lineage (GTDB taxonomy): Bacteria > Chloroflexota > Dehalococcoidia > Bin125 > Bin125 > Bin125. The sequence goes on along the minus strand of OY730488.1, from coordinate 185,481 downwards.
GAGTATGCGCTCTACAGCCGCACCACAGGCTTCCTGCACGAACGACTGCCCGACTCGGGTTGGCTGCGTGGCTCCGTCAACGACCTGGCCATGCTGGTGCACCGCGCGATGATGCCCGCGCCCCGCGTTGAGCGCATGGGGCGCATCCTGGAGGAGGGCATCGAGAGCGCGGCGGCCGAGTTCACGGAGCGTCATGGCTCACATGCGCCTGACTCGCTCGGCGACGATGTTGCGACGCAGCTCGGCCAGGCTGACGATCAGGGCGGTCAGACCCGACGCATGGCGATGACCGTGATCATCAACGCGCTGATCTTCCACGAAGCGCTCGCTGAGTCGGAATTCTTGATCACTGACGCCAATCAGCGGCAACGCCGAGTCCGTGCCCTGCGCGAGCTGTTGCCAGCGGGTGACTACGACATCGACGCGTTGCTCAGCGAGTGGACGGCGATCCTCGAGGTCAACTACTGGCCGATCTTCGCCACGGCGAAGCAGATCGTCGGCCTGCTCTCGTCGCCGACCGACGTGGCGGTGCTGCGCCCCTTGCGGCGGGCGGCGCTGCGACTGGTGCAGCGCGGCGTGACCAAATCGCACGACCTGACAGGGGTGATCTTCCAGCGGCTGATTGCGGACCGTAAGTTTCTGGCCACGTTTTACACGCGTCCTGCGGCGGCAGCGCTGCTGGCCGCGCTGGCGATCCCGGCAGATCGCGCGCTGGGCGGCGCCGAGTGGGGCGACGAGAGTGTCCACGCGCTGCAGATCGGCGACTTCGCCTGCGGTACCGGCACGTTGCTCGACGCCGCCTACCAGCGCATCTCAATCCTGCACGAGCTACACGGCGGCAACCCCAAGCAGCTGCATGCGCCGATGATGGAGCACGGCCTCGTCGGACTCGACGTGCTGAACATCGCCGTGCACCTGACCGCCGCGATGCTGGCCGGCGCCCAGCCCGACACGCCGTTCGACGGCGAGTGCCTGCTGACCATGCCCTACGGCGGCGAGTTGGCCTCGATCGGGTCGCTGGAGCTGCTAGCGGAACACGTCCAGCCCAGCATGGTCGACGCGGCCGCGGCGGTGACCGCCGGCGGCCGACGCCCTGAGGACGTGCAGGACCTGGTCAACCGAGTCGGACACGGCCAGTTCGACCTGGTGATCATGAACCCCCCATTCACACGGCAGGGTGGTCAGGAAGCTGAGCGCAAAGGCATAGGCAACGCGGCCTTCGCCGCCTTCGAAACATCACGCCAGACGCAAGACGCGATGCAAGCGAAGCTGAAGAAGGCATCCGGGCTCGACGGCCTCGGCTCGGGCAATGCTGGACTCGCTTCCCACTTCCTCGATCTGGCACTGCGCAAATTGCGAACTGGCGGCCAACTGGCGATGGTCTTACCACTGAGTAGCATGAGCGGTATTACATGGGAGCGTATACGTCAGACGATCCGCGAGCGGTGCACTGACATCATGGTCATCACCATCTCATCTGCCGGGTCGTTTGAGAGATCGTTCTCGGCGGATACTGGGATGGCGGAGTGTCTGCTCGTTGCGACGAAGGTCAAGCAGAGATTAGATACTCACCAAGAGGCTACGTTTGCGGTGCTCAACCGAAGACAGCACTCACTCATTGAGGGAGATCAAATCGGTATTGAAATCTCTACATTGCTTGCCGGCAACGTTGGTAGCCTCACAAATCCTGCTGAGCACGCGTCACCAATCAGAATTGGGGACGATTTCGCTGGTAATCTGATACGGGCATCGCTGCCCGATAGTGGTCCCTGGCAGCTCGTTGGGATTAGTGATTTGTCGCTTGCGCAAGTGGCAAGCGCGCTAATGCGTGGTTTGCTCATATACCTCGGCATGCCCAACACTTCGCCTTCGTCCGTACCTATTGTATCGGTTGGGCGAATTGGCAACGCTGGCCCATATCACTTGGACATCAGAGCTGATTTGAGCGATGGCTCTCCCCGCGGACCGTTCACAGTAATACGACCACCACAGCATGTTGCACCAACCTATCCGATGCTCTGGGCGCACGACGCCAAGCTGGAGCGACGGCTGATCGTCGCTCCTGATTCCGAAGGGCAAATCAAATCCTGGCCGCAGGAGCAAGACGCGCTGAACGCCAAGGCCGCTGAAATCTGGGCCACCGCGACACGCGCGCACTACAACAGCGACGCGCGATTTAACGCGCAGTCTCTCTTTGTGTCAATAACTGAACATAAGTGCATCGGCGGACACGCCTGGCCTTCGGTGATCCTGCATGATCGGTCGCATGAGTACGCCTTCGCGCTCTGGTGCAACTCCACGCTCGGTCTGCTGCTGCACTGGTGGTCGAGCAACAAGACACAGAGTGGGCGCGGGCGCACCACGGTGACCGGCATCCCCAACATCCCCACGCTCGACACGCGCGCCCTCAGCGACGCGCAGCACGCTGAGGCGGCGCGCCAGTTCGTGCTGCTCGCCGAGGAGCGCTTCCTGCCCTTCGACCAGATCGATGAAGACCCAGCCCGCGCACGGCTCGACCGCGCCATCCTGGTCGACGTGCTCGGCCTGCCGACCTCATTGCTCGAGCCCGACGGGCCGCTCGACCTGCTGCGCCGCAAGCTCGCGCAAGAACCGCAGATTCACGGCGGCAAGCGCAGCCGCGTCGTCTTCACCGACAGCGGCGAGAGGTCAGTCAGGCGCTCGGATCGAGACTAGTCTCACTGGCAAAGGGAGCGCAGATGGCTACGGGCGCGCGGCTTCGAGGCTGATCATTGCGCGCCGGCTGCCCTTGACCAGGCGGCCTGCCCATGTGGTGGGCGGCGCGGACTCGCTCCAGTCGCAGCGGGTCAGGCGAAAGCCTGCGGCCTCCAGCGGACGCGCCAGCGTGCGGCGCAGCGACTGAGGCGTCGGCGGCGCGAAGCCCTCGGGCGCCGCCTCAGCGTTGAACGTCACGGTCAGCCGCGAGGTCGGCGCGCAGACGTGCGTCAGGGTGCGCGTCAGCTCCGGATCCCCGCGCAGCAGCAGCGCGAGCAGCGCCGACCAGGGAAAGTGCATGGTTAGCCAGTCGGCGGCGCTGGCCAGCTCGGCGGGCAGCGACTCGGCCGAGGCGGCTACGAAGAGCGCGTTGGGCGCACCACCGCGCGCGGGCTTACGCTCAGCCATCCGCGCCGCCTCGCGTAGCGCCGCGCGGTCCGGATCGACGCCGACGGCGAAGAGGTGGGGGTACTCGCGCGCGAAGCGCCGCGGCCAGGCGCCGTCGCCGCTGCCGAGATCGACCAGTGTCGACGAATAGCGGCTGCGCAGCGCGACAAACTCGGCGGCGTCCATCTGGCGCGGACCGCGTCGCGTGATGACTTCCATCGGTACAGACTAGAATCAGCCAGAGATTGAACAGGACCGACTCGAACCACACAGATCCGAGTCAGATGCGAGGACAGATCAATGCCGACTCCCGCGCGCGTGGTGTTTCTCCCCGAGGCCGACGAGCCACTGGCCATCGAACGGGTCGAGCTGCCGGACCCGACCGATTTCCAGGTCGTCGTGCGGCAGTTCGCCTCAGGCATCTGCCACTCGCAGCTGCACCAGATGCACAATCCGCGCAACGGCGACCAGGTCCTGGGTCACGAAGCGACCGGCGAGGTGGTCAAAGTCGGCGCGCAGGTGAGCAATGTGTCGGTGGGTGACCTCGTCTTCGTCACATGGGTGCCGCGCAACGCCGACACCGCCACGCGCGAGGTTGAGCCGATCGTCGTCGCGCGTCCCAACGGTCGCACCGCGACCACGCGCAACGTCTTTACGTGGGCCGATACGACGATCGCCGACGAGAAGTACATCGTCAAGGTGCCGCAGGACACGCGCCGCGACGTGACCTCGATTATCGGCTGCGCCGTCCTGACCGGCTCGGGCGCGGTCTACAACACCGCCGCTGTGCGCGAGGGCCAGAGCGTCGCCATCTTCGGCGTCGGCGGCGTCGGACTGTCGGCCGTCGTGGCGGCCTCGGTGGTCAAGGCGGACCCGATCATCGCCGTCGACCTCGACGAAGAGAAGCTGGAGTTCGCCAAGCGATTCGGCGCGACGATCGGCGTCAACGCGTCAGGCGGCGACGCGCTCGAACAGATCCACGCGCTGACCAAGGGCGACGGCGTCACCAGTTTCGGCGAGCCAGTCTCAGGCGTCGACTTCGCCTTCGACTGCATCGGACGCGAAGTGACGATGGGCCAGATCCTGCGCGCGGTGCGACCGGGCATCCTGGGCGCCGAGACGGGTGGCATGGCTGTGCTGGTCGGCGTACCGCAATCGGGCGTCAGCTTCAGCGAGGCCGACATGCGGGGCATGCTGATCAATGAGAAGAAGTACATCGGCTCGATCGGCGGCAGCTGCCGGCCCGACCGAGACTTCCCGATGTTCCTCGCCTGGGCTGAAGATGGCGCGCTCGATCTCGACGCGATGGTGACGGAGCGCTTCACGATCGGCCAGATCAACGAGGCGACGACCGCGCTCGCGCACGGCGAAATCTTCGGCCGCGCGATCATGGAGTTCGACGACTAGCCGCGTCGGTGTCGCGCACCGAGCCAGTCGCGCACCGAGCCAGTCGGTCAGGCCAGCAGGAGCGGAATCTCCATCTCCTCTGGCCGCAGCCCGGCATGGTGGCCGATCAGACGGCCCTGCGGATTGCCAGCCTCGCCGTAGCTGATGATCTTCGGTTTGGCCGTTAGCGCGATGTGGGTACCGATGCGGCTGGCGGCGCTGGCCGAGAGCGGACCAGGCCCGAAGAGATGCAACTCTTCGCACTCCGCCCGCTGCAACAGCGCCCAGTCGCGGCCCCAGCGTTCACGAAAGCTCGACTCGAACGCGGCCGTCCGCTCGCGGCGCACGCAGAACATGGGCACGCGGGTCTCGCCGTACGGCGGCGTGTGCAGGTCGTCGACCAGCTCGTCGTCAGGCAGCATGACCGACTTGTCGGCCTCGCGGACGTGCAGTTCGCCGTGGTCGGTCGTGACGGCGATGCGCGCGAACCCGTCAAGCTGATCGTGGATCGCGGTCAGCGCCGTGTCCACCGCGTCCAGCGCGCGCTGGGTGTCAGCGCTGTCCGGACCGCTGCGGTGCGCAGCGGCATCGACCATCGGCAGGTAGAGATAGTGCACGCCCGTCCGACCTCCTTGACGCATCCGCTGCAGCACCAGTTCGACCGCGTCCTGCAGCGCGTCGAAGGGCTCGGTCGCCCAGTCGCCACGGCCGTAGGTGGTGAATTCACTGTTGGCGATCTTGCGGGGGTGGTAGGTGCGTAGCAGCGTTGAGATCGTCGCCAGCCGCGATGGATAGGCGAACGCTTCGTCGGGAAAGACCCCGAACTGCTGCAGCGGCCGTCCGGAGTCGCGTTCGACAAACGGCAGGATCGCTGCGATCAGGCCGCGCTCATGCAAATGGGTGTGCCAGGCCGTGACGGCGTGCTGTCCAGGCCAGGCCCCAGTGGCGATCGTCGTCAGCGCCGCGGCTGTGGTCGACGGGAACACCGCACGCAGTTGCACCTGCTCGGCGGTGGCGAGCAGGCCGCTCGGCGCGGTGCGACCGTGAAAGACGCAGCCGAGTCCATCGACGACGACGAAGAGCAGCGGTCGGTCGCGCCCGATTCGTTCAACGAGCTGGGATGCCCGTGCATCGTCGTCAGTGAGCGGGACGCCGCCAATATGGGCCACTGCACGGGCGAGGTCGACCGTCGACGGCGGCGCACCGCTCTCGAACGGGTGCAGCAACGCACCGTCGCGGAACCAGCGCTCGACTCGTTCAACATCTGCCTGCGCCACGGTGTGTCACAATCCGCAATCAAGGCGCAGCGGCAACTAGTTCGTCAGTTGTCGGTGGCACCCTGCAGGACATGGCCCAGAGGGCCTGTCCTAGATCTGCGAGTAGCCGGATCCTGGCGACGTGACGCCAGTGCCAGCAGGCTCCTTGCCGCCCATGTCCCAGCCGAACTCTTTCAGGATCTCCTGCGAGTAGGTGACACGGCCAGAGACCTGCTCAAGCGGCTCGGTGGCTAGCAGCAACGCCGCCTGCGCCATAATCTCGACCGACTCAGCGTCGTTCGGGTCTCGGCCTTCCATGAGGCGGTGGTGCACCACGCCCGGTGTGGGCACAATCTGCGAGGGGCTGTAGCAGCTGACAGAGACGCCGTACTGGTGGACCTCGGAGGCGAGGCCTTGCGTGAAGCGTTCCAGCGCGGCCTTCTCGGCCCCATAAAGCGTGCCGCCGCCGCCGTCGCCCTCATATGGGCCGCGCCCCGGCCCAATCGCCGCGGCCGACGAGACGTTCACAATCGCGCCCGAACCACGCTCAATCATGCCGCCTTCGTTGAGGCAGAGCTGGCTCATGTAGAACGGGCCGTGGAAGTTGACTGCGGTCGAGCGCAGCCAGCGGCGGACCGGAAAATCCTTGACCGGGATGAAATAGGTCAGGGCGGCATTGTTGACAAGCACATTCGGTGGGCCGTACGTGTCGATCGTCTGCTGGACGATGCTGGCGCACTCCTCGTACTCCGAGACGTTGCCGGCAACAGCGGTCGCTTCGCCCCCAGCGTCGCGGATGTTCTTGATCGTCATCTCGAGTGAGCCCGGCAGCGGGTGCGTGCCCTCCTGCACGGTGCGCGCGGTGGCAACCACCTGGGCGCCTTCGGCCGCGAAACACTCCGCGATTGCCGCTCCGATGCCGCGGCTGGCGCCGGTCACGATGGCCACCTTGCCGTCCAACTTGCCCATGGCACTCTCCGATTCTGTCGCAATCTGGTGTTGTGTGATCTGCAGGCATCATAGCGAAGCCCCTTTGCGAAACACCTTGGCGAAGCTCCTCGCACATCCGCGTTCCCAATGTCGGCGTTAGCCTCAGCGTATGGAGCGCCGTACTGAGCGCCTGGTGATCGTTGGGGCCTCACTGGCCGGTCTGCATGCGGCCGAAACGTTGCGCACGGAGGGGTTCGAGGGCGCGATTACGCTCATCGGCGACGAGCGCGCGCTCCCCTACGACCGACCGCCTCTGTCGAAGCAATTACTGACTGGCGAGTGGGACGTCGAACGTCTGCCTCTACGCAGCGCCGGAGAGTTCGCCGCGCTGGAGATCGAGTTCCGCAGCGGCGCAGCTGCGACGAGTCTGGACACCGTCAACCAGCTTATCCGCCTGACCGACGGCGAAGCCGTCACGTATGGCGGACTGATCATCGCCACAGGCGCCCGCGCGCTCGCGCTCCCATTCGGCCACCAGCTCGCGGGCGTGCACACGCTGCGGAATCGCTCGGACGCCCTGCGGCTTCGAGTCGATCTTGAGCGAGGCGGGCCGTTGGTAGTGATCGGCGCAGGGTTCATCGGCGCCGAAGTCGCTTCGTCGGCGCGGGCGCGCGGACTCGACGTCACCATGATCGAAGCACTCGCTGGCCCCATGATCGGGCCGCTGGGCGTGGAGCTCTCGAACTGGGCGGCTGGGCTGCATCGATCCGCCGGGGTGGTACTGCGTTGCAACGAGTCCGTCTCGGCGCTGCTCGGAGACTCGCGGGTCGAGGCAGTGGAGCTCGCTAGCGGCGAGCGGATCAAGGCCGACACCGTCGTCGTCGGGATCGGTGTGCGCCCCAACGTTGAATGGCTCGCCGATTCTGGGTTGACCATCGGCGACGGAGTGATCTGCGATCAGTACTGCCGCGCGGCGGCCGGTGTGTTCGCGGCCGGCGATGTCGCGCGCTGGCCGAATGGGCTGTTTGGTCCGTTCGCCTACGCGACGCCGCAGCGGACGATGCGGATCGAGCACTGGACCAACGCGATCGAGCAGGGGATGGCGGCCGCCCGCAATCTACTGCTCGAGCGTCGAGGCGAGCCATTGGATCCCTTCGCCCCGGTCCCGTACTTCTGGTCCGATCAACACGGACGCAACATCATGGCATCCGGGATCACTTCCCCGCGCGACGCCTTCCAGCTGGTGCATGGCTCGCTGGCCTCCAATCGCTTCGCAGGACTCTACGGGTTGCGTGGCTATCTCACGGGGGTGGTCGCCGTCGGCTGGCCGCGCATGCTGCGGCGCTATCAGGCCATGATTCGTAACCGAGTCACCTGGGAGGAGGCGCTAGCCGCAGCGCGGGAGTTCGAGGCCTAGCGCATTGGCGGTGTGGGCCAGGCCGCCGAGCGACGCATACGCCGCTCGGCCCAGCTGGCGGCGATATCGACCAGGACCCTGGCCGGGCCCAGCCGATTCTGAAACTGGCTGTACGTGGACTCGCCCCGAACGATCCGACAGAAGGCCTGCCAGAAGCGCTCGGAGCGATACAAGAGCTGTACATATGGCCACGGCGTCAGCTGGAACAGCGCCTGCAGCTGGCGGGCCACCTGCAACTCCGGTTCGATCTCTCCAAGCACGCTCTGTTCGTACGCTGTGAAGTCCTGGGACTGGCCGCTGATCAATCCAAGCCCCGCCGCTGCCGCGAGCTGACCGCTGCGAATCGCGTTGCCGATGCCCTCGCCAGAGAGTGGATCAATCAAACCGGCCGCATCGCCAACGAATGCGATCCGTCCTGCTGATATTGCACTGTCGGGATCGCGCAGCGGTAGGTGATGACCGCGCAGATTGGACAGCGCGTCCGCATCGAACGCCTCGCAGTGGGCATAACGCGACAGCTCGCGACGCAGGGTCGGCCCAGCGGATGGGAAGCCGCCCAGTCCGACGTTGCAATGGTCGCCCTTGGGAAACACCCATCCATAGCCGCCCGGCATGGTGCCCAGCTCCAGCCCAACCGCGTCGGTCCAGCATCTACCACCCGGTTCAGCGTCGCGAGCGGCGTTGCCTTCCAATGCGACCGCCGCCCGCAGGCGCGGCAGCCCGAGTGAGCGTCGCACGATGCCGTTGGCGCCGTCGGCCGCGATGATCGCATCTGCCCGATGCTCGTCGCCGTTGGCCAGCGTCACGGACGCCTCCGTGACATAGCGCACCGGGCTGGCATCGCGAAGCTCCGCCCCGACAGACTGAGCTTGCTCGACCATATACGCATCCAATTTCGCGCGCTGGGTCATGATCGCGAGTGGTTGGTGGTAGTGATGCTCGAACTGCCATGTCCGTTTGTAGCGCACTCGAAACGACGTGATCGTCCGTTCCGTAACAGGGTCGAGCGAGTACGGCGCTCGTCGGACGGCCGAGATGAGGACGCCGCCGCCGCACGGCTTGTCGCGCGGGAACCGTGCGCGATCGAGCAACAGCGTCGACGCGCCCGAGCTGGCCAAGTCGTAGGCCGCGCTCGACCCGCCCGGCCCGGCCCCGACGACTATGGCGTCCCAGCGCTGCGCCATCGAAGCCAAGCCTGATCCCAAAGCGTCTTGGCGCCGGCCGCCATCGGCGCGGCGAAACAGAATGCGATCGATTCCACTGGTTCGCCGAACGCGATCGCCAGGAACGGCAGCGGCGCCGCGACCAGCAGAATTCCAATTTCGGCCTTGCGCGTGATGAGATAGGTGATTCCGCCGATCAGGAAGGTGACGCCGAATTGCCAGGGCAGAAACGCCCCCGCCGAGCCCAGTCCGCTGGCCGCCGCTCGGCCACCGTTGAAGCGCAGGAAGATCGGCCACATATGGCCGATCATCACCAATCCGCCGGCGGCCAACCACCAGCCCAGATCCAGCCCCCACCAACGCGCGATCGAGACGGCCAACAGACCCTTGCCAATGTCGACCACGATGATCACAGCTCCCAGGAACTGCCCGGCTCCGGCATTGGCGGCATTGGCGGCACCTACGTTGCCGTTGCCGACCAGACGCAAGTCCTCGCCGGTGCGCCACCGAAATACCAGCCAGGCGACGGGAATTGACCCCAGGAGATAGGCGTGGACGAGCGTGACCGCTTCGGGCATCGCATCCCTTCAGCCATCGAACTAGGCCCTACGCGTTCGCGCTATTCGCGGAGTACACGGGCGTCAGCCAGTGCGCGTATGCATCGTTGTTGCCGATGATCGCTTCGAAATAGAGACGCTCGAGCTGTGCGGTGATCGGCCCGGTGAGGCCACCGTTGATCGTTCGGCGATCGACCGAGGCGATCGGTGTCACATGCGCAGCGGTCCCCGTCATGAAGACTTCATCCGCCAGCCACAGCTCGGAGCGGTCCAGCGTCCGTTCGACGGTCGGAATGCCCAACTCCTGCTCGGCTAGCTCGATCACGGTGTTGCGGGTAATGCCAACGAGGATGTTGTCGGAGCTGGGCGGCGTGTAGAGCACGCCGTCGTTGACGATGAAAATGTTCTCGCCCGAGCCCTCCGAAACGTGGCCGTCTTCGTTGAGCATGATCGCCTCGTCGAAGCCGGCGGTTTCGGCCTCGGTTTTGGCGAGTGCGGAGTTGATGTACGCTCCGGTGACCTTGGCGCGGACGGGGATCGACTGGTCCTCTGTGCGGCGCCAGGAGGAAGTAACCACATGAACGCCGCCAGTCGCGTCGAGATACGCGCCCCAGGGGATCAGGAAGCAGAGAAAGTCGTCAGCGATGCCGTGCAGCCGCACACCCAGCGTCTCAGCCGACTTGTAGACCATCGGCCGTACGTAGACATCCTGCCTGAAGCTGCTGCGACGGACCAGATCGACCGTGATCTCGCAGAGCTCCTCGTCTGACAGCGTCAGCTCCATCATCAGGGCGTGCGCCGACTGCCGCAGCCGCGCATAGTGCTCGCGCATGCGGAACAGGTAGAGCTCCTCGTGGTCGGCGTTCCAGTTCGCGCGGATGCCCTCAAAGACAGCGGTACCGTAGTGCAGGGCATGGGTCATGACGCTGATCTTGGCCTCAGACAAGGGCATGATCTGCCCATGCAGGTAGGCCATTTCCGTGCCGGACATCGCGCGCTCCTCGTGCAAATGAGGTCAGGGCAGAAGCAGTACCAGCACGATACACGCGCAGCCACAGAAACCAGGCATCTGGTTCCGATGTAGGTCGCGCCCGCACCCGACGACCTATGCGTGTGCATTGTGTGCATGGGGCGTTCGGGAGCTCGTTAGAGCACCAGCTGCGTCTGCGTGACTTGAGCCACGAGTTGCCCCGCTTCGTTCAGGATGTTGGTCTGCCAGACCTGGGTGCGTCGACCGCGATGCATCGGACGGCACTCGCCCCGCAGCGTCGTACCCTCGATGCCGCCGCGGTAAAAGTTGGTCTTCGACTCGATCGTCGTCGTGCCCGACTGATCGTCGAGGTTGGCCATCGTGCCAAGCGCGCCGAGCGTGTCCGCAAAAGCCATGATCGCGCCGCCATGCATGAGACCCGGCGCTGTGCAGAGCGCTCGCCTGACGTCGATCTCACCAACGATCAGATCGGTCGCGGCTGAGACCAAGCGGATCCCCAGATGATCGGGCAGCAGATGGCGCATCTGCGCACGGAAGATTTCCAGGTCCAGGTCGCGTCTCTCTGCTCGCGCAGGCATATGGTCAGCCCTGTCTTCGTGGTACCGTCAGCCCATGAGTCATAGCATGGACGCTACGCCAATCTATCGAGTTGGGTCGCGTGAAGTGCGAGTGCTAAGCGATGGTCTAATCTGGCTCGATGCCGGTGCCGTCTTCGGGCTTGTCCCAAAGGTCATGTGGCAGCGCGTGACCGGGCAGACCAACGAGCTGAATCAAATCCCACTGGCGCTGAACTGCCTGCTGCTCGAGTCGGACGGCCAGACGGTGCTGATTGAAACTGGCCAAGGGAACAAGGATTTCGAGCAGATTCGCCGTCGCGGCTGGGAGCCTGAGCACGGCAAGTTGCTCGACGATCTCGCCCGCAACGGCGTGCGGCCCGCTGATGTGGACATCGTGATCAATACTCATCTGCATAACGATCACACGGGCTGGAACACGGTGCGGCGCGGCGCAGAGCTGGCGGTCACCTTCCCCAATGCCCGGTACTACATCCAGCGCGGCGAATGGCAAGAGGCGATGCGCCCCAACGAGCGGACGCGCGCCACCTACCTGCCTGAGAATCTGCTGCCGCTTGAAGCGGCTGGGCAGGTTGAGTTCATCGACGGCGAAACGCAGATCACGTCCGACATCACGGTGATCGAGACGCCCGGACACACGGCCGACCACGCTTCGGTCGCGATCGTGAACGGCGGCGAGTCGGCTGTCTATCTGGGCGACATGATCCAGCACCAGGTGCAACTCGAGCGGGTCGCCTGGCTGTCGGCATTCGATGTGCTGCCGCTGATCAACCTGGAGACCAAGAAACAGCTGATCGCAGACGCCATCAAGAACCGATCACTGTTGGTCGCGGTCCACAACCCATTCCCGGGCATCGGTCGATTGAGCGCGGGCGAGCGGGGCCGCAGCGTGTGGACATCGGAAGCGCCGCACGCCGTCGGCGCGGAGTGAGCGAGCAAGCAGAAGCAAGAGAGCGAACGTATGGCTTTCGGTGAACACCCGATGGGCGGCGGCGATCCGATGATGGATCCAGCCGAAGCAATGAAGCATCTGCCCAAGCCGCGGCGCAAGGTCTGGCGGCAGGAAAAACTTGTTGACGACGTCTATCTGCAGTACCGCGATCAGACCGGCGAGCTGCCAGAACCAGACCTCGTGGAACGTATCTTCCTGGTAGTCCGCCGACGTGATCGCTGCCTGGCCGTGCGGCACGGCGATCGTCACCAGCCTTGGCTGCTGCCAATTTTGGAGTTCGAGATCGAGCCGCGCCCCGAACCACTCGACTCTGAGCTCGACCAGGCCGCGCGTCGCGCGTCGTTGACCCAGATCATCCAGACGACAGTCTCCGACACCTGGCAGGTGCCTGTGCTCGACTGGTCGCAGCACACGCGTGTCCAGATGACGGCGAAAGAGCTACAGGAGGAGGTCGAGCCGGGCGCGCGTCGCTACGAGATGATCGTCAGGGCCGAAGCTGGAGAGCCGGACGATTTGGTCGAGGACAGCGCATGGGCGCGGCGCTTCTTCCCCCCGCGCGACATGAACAAGCTGCTACGCGAACGCTACTACGACTACCCAGAGATCGAGCAGGCCTACGAACTGCAGGTGATCGAAGGCGCCAAGGCGAGCGCCTGACCGACGCGCCGAAGCATAATCGGCCACAGAACTGAAACGAAACAGAACCGAAGCGCAAACTGCCCGACAATCATGCCCGATGATCGCACCAAGCCACGGTTGAGGAGACCGCCATGCGTCTGACCGGCGCCCGAATCCTAATGGAGTGTTTGCGCGCCGAAGCAGTCGATGTGTTCTTCGGCTACCCCGGTGGTGTCGTGCTGCCGCTCTACAACACGTTGGGCGAGTACCCCGATATCAAACACGTGCTGGTTCGCCACGAGCAAGCGGCCGCGCATGCCGCCGACGGCTACGCGCGAGTCTCGGGGCGTACTGGCGTCTGCCTTGCGACCTCCGGCCCCGGCGCCACCAACCTGGTCACCGGCATCACGACCGCGTACATGGACTCGATCCCGATGGTCGTGCTGACGGGCAATGTGGCCCGCGACCTGATCGGCCGCGACGGCTTCCAGGAGGCCGACATCACAGGCATCACGTTGCCAATTACGAAACACAACTATCTGCTCATGCGCGCCTCGGAGATCGCGCCGGCGGTCAAGGAAGCCTTCCACATCGCCTCGACCGGCCGCAAAGGGCCGGTACTCGTCGACATCCCCAAAGACGTGTTCGTCGAAGAAGCGGAGTGGGACGGCTATCCGCAGGGGGTCTCGCTACGCGGCTACCCGATCATGGACGTGCCGCGTGAGGAAGAAGTCGCCCATGCGGCGCAGATCATCAACGCGGCGCAGAAGCCGATCGTGCTCGCCGGTCACGGCGTCGTGCAATCGAATGCGCAGGCCGAGCTGGTCGCGTTCGCCGAACGGTCGGACACGCCCGTCCTCACGACACTGCTGGGCATCTCGGGCATGCCCGAGGATCACCATCTGTCCTACGGCTTCCTCGGCATGCACGGCCACTATTACGCCAACATGGCCGCGGACCGCGCCGATGTCGTGATCGGCATCGGCATGCGCTTCGACGACCGCGCCATGGGCCGCTTCAAGGACTTCAACCCTGGCGCCCAGATCGTCCACATCGACATCGACCCCGCCGAAATCGGCAAGAACTTCGTCACCCAGGCGCCCGTCAACGGCGACGTGAAGGAAACGCTCTTACGGCTGCTGCCCCAGCTCGAACAGGTGTCGCACCCCGACTGGCTCGCCGAGATCGACCAAATCGTGGAACAGCACCCGACCGATTACATCGAAGAAGGCACAGCGCTCAGCGGACCCTGGCTGGTGCGGGCGCTGGCCGAGGCGACAGATGGCCAGTCGACCATCGTGACCGGAGTTGGACAGCATCAGATGTGGGGGGCGCAGTACTACCCGTACACACGCGCGCGGCAGTGGGTCACGTCGGGCGGTCTGGGCACGATGGGCTACGAGATCCCGGCGGCGATGGGCGCGCAGTTCGCGCAGGACGAGCCGGTCTGGTCCATCTGCGGCGATGGCGGCTTTCAGATGACCTCACAGGAGCTGCAGACGGTGGCTGACCACAACCTGCCGGTGCGCCTCGCGATCTTTAACAACGGCTTCCTCGGCATGGTGCGACAGTGGCAGGAACTGTTCTACGAGCACAACTATCACTCGGTCGACCTCGGCCAGCCCGACTTCGTGAAGTTGGCCGAGGCCTACGGCGTCAGGGGACTTCGCGCGTCGACGCGCGCCGAGGCGCTCCAGGTCTTCCGCGACCTCGAAGGCTACGACGGCCCAGCCGTGATTGATTTCCAGCTCGAGCGCGAAGAGAACGTCTGGCCGATGGTACCCGCCGGCGCTGCGTTGTCCGAAACCATCGAGTCGGCTGAAGAAGTCTAGGCGCTGAGCTGGGCGGACCCTCGACCAGACGCCACGGCAGAGGAGAATCAGGCCATGGCCTCCCGCAACACCATCGTCTCACACGTCGAGGACCGCCCCGGCGTTCTGGCGCGCGTCGCGTCGCTGTTCCGCCGGCGAGGGTTCAACATCGAATCGCTCACCGTCGGGCACTGCGAGGAGCCCGGCCTGAGCCGCATAACCCTCGTCGTCGACGGCGACGACCAACAGGTCGATCAAGTCTGCCGCCAGCTGTTTAAGTTGATCGACGTCATATCCGTGCACGACATTACCCACACCCCGATGGTCGACCGGGAACTGGCGATGATCAAAGTCTCAGCGACGAACTTTAACCGTCGGGAAGTATTGGACGTCTGCGAGCTCTTCCGTGCTGATGTCGTCGATGTCCACGCCGAGGCGTTGATTGTGCAGATCTTGGGCGATGAAGGCAAGGTCGACGCCGCGCTGAAGATGTTCGAGCAGTTCGGTATTCTCGAAATGGTGCGCACCGGGCGGGTGGCGATGCGCCGCGGACTCGAGACGACCAAACCGCCAGCGATCTCCGACTCGCAGCAGGCGGCCGCGGCTGTGCGGGCGATGCTGGGTCGGCGCCCCGAAGGCAAGCTGCCCTTCGCCAGCGATTAGTCCGGGTACCCGCGTAGACTCATCCCAGAAACACTCCAGGACGCCGCCAACCGAATGAGCAGGAGCCATCATGCCCGCGCAGATGTACTACGACCAGGATGCCGATCTGGGCTTGCTCCAGGGCAAGAAGATTGCAGTGATCGGGTTCGGCTCGCAGGGGCATGCGCATGCCTTGAACCTGCGCGACTCCGGTTGCGATGTGATCGTGGGGCTCTACCCCGGTTCGCGCTCATGGACCAAGGTGCAGGACTCCGGTCTGCCGGTCGACACAGTCGCCGATGCGGCCACAGCCGCGGACATCGTGATGATGCTGGCGCCCGATCACGTCCAGAAGCAAATCTACGACCAGCACATCGCACCTTCGATGACGGAGGGCAAGACGTTGATGTTCGCACACGGCTTCGCGATTCACTTCAACCAGGTGACCGCGCCGCCTGAGGTCGACGTGACGATGATCGCCCCCAAGGGACCCGGTCACCTGGTCCGCCGCGTCTTCGAGGAAGGCGGCGGTGTCCCAGCGCTCCTCGCTATCCACCAGGATGCGTCCGAGACCGCTCGGGATGTGGCGCTTGCGTATGCCAAAGGTATCGGCGGGACCCGCGCCGGCGTGTTGGAGACGACCTTCCTAGAGGAGACCGAGACGGACCTGTTCGGCGAACAATCGGTGCTCTGCGGCGGCATCACGGCGCTCATGCAGGCTGGGTTCGAGACACTGGTCGAGGCTGGTTATCAGCCGGAATCTGCATACTTTGAGACGATTCACGAGGTCAAGCTGATTGTCGACCTGATCTATGAGGGCGGCTTCGCCAACATGCGCTACTCGGTTTCGGACACCGCTGAGTACGGTGATCTGACGCGCGGTCCGCGGATCATCGATGAGTCGGTCAAGCAGCGGATGAAGCAGATTCTCTCCGATATCCAGGATGGCACGTTCGCTCGCGAGTGGATCATGGAAAACCAAACTGGGCGGCCGGGCTTCGATAAGCTCCGCGCCCGTGCCGCGCGTCATGACTCCGAGTCAGTCGGCGCTGAGCTACGCGGGATGATGTCCTGGCTCAACGAGGAAGCAAACTAACTCTGGTTCGCCGGCATCTGGTTCGCTGGGATGGCGTACAGCAGCCGCTCCTCGAGCGGTTCATTGATGGGGATACGAGCGAACTCGTAGTCAATCTTTTCCCCATCCTGAGTATGTATCCAGCCCGGATGCAGATGCGAGCGCTGGGTGAGCTGCAGGGCGGTCATCTCGCGGGTTTCCCATAGGATGTCTTCGACGGTGGCAATCTCCTCAGCCGTGAACCTGGAGAGATTGGCCCGCCGCAATGCGAGCGGGCGCTGTTGCACATAGGCGAACCGCTCACGCAGACGCAACTGCAGGCATCCGCTGTCTTCCAGTCGTTGCAGCGCCGCGTCGAGGCGATGGCAGAACGGTCCGTACTGTTTGCGGATGTACTCTGACCCGGTGATTGGCGCACCGGTGAGCTCATAGTGTCGGAAGTCGCTCATCCAAAGCTGTTTGTGCAGTTTCGTTTTCCCGTAGTGTTCGTCGCCGAAGTTTCGTTCCGATATGTAGAGCACGAGTTCATCGAGCTTGCGTTGGTCAAACTGTGGCGTCAGCTGGGACATCTCGCGCTCCTCCCTCGACCAAGAATTTGGCTTGGTGGAGAGCTGAACGATGGCTGCATGATCTTCGATCGAGTGAGCACGACGCCGCCACCTGATTAGTGCGCCTGGACTAGCACGCCCGGACGCCTCATGCTTCGGTCTGGGCGCGCCGCTCGTGGGGCACGCCTCGCGCGGCTAGCAGATCGCCCCACTCGCGCTGGGTGCGGTGGCGGAACGCCTCGGCGATCACCGAGGACAACTCCGACGCATGTCGACGCCGCAGCGCTGCCGTGGCGAAACGCGGATCATCCTCGATCTGCAACTGAAATTCCGGCAGATACGCCTCGCCGTCCGCTGGATGGCGCTCGTGATGATCCCACATGTGGTCAGCCAGCGCCGTTTCGCCGAGCATGTCACGCAATTGCCGCCACTCGTCGTCCGTGCTGACGACGATGCGCACCCACCCATCCGCAGCGCGGTAGGCGCGTTGCAAGGCGTCGAAGTCGGACATGGTTCGTTCCGTTCCGCGCAGCGGCTGATGATGGGCGACAATTGACCCTGGCCGCAGATTAGCGGTTAGCCTGCCCCGCGACAGAGCCGCGAGCAACGCGGGCGCGCTGATCTGCGCCGACGATCGCGGAGCCTGGAAAGGACACTGCCATGCGCGCTGTCGCCACCCGAAACGGTCAGATGCGAACCGTCGAGATCAATCCGCCTGATCCTGCACCCGGCGAGGTGTTGGTGCAAGTGCTGGCTTGTGGCATCTGCGGGTCGGATCTGCATTTCGTCAAGTTCGGCGCGGATATCGTGCGCGCCTCACAGGAATCTGGCAACGCCCAGTTTGCGCCCGACCTCAGCCGCGACATCATCATGGGGCACGAATTCTGCTGCCAGGTGGTCGCCTACGGACCCGATACGACGGGCGCGGTCGGGATCGGCGACCGCATCACGTCTGTCCCCAGCCGCGGCGCGTACAGCAACGACTTCCCAGGCGGCTACAGCGAGTACATGGTGCTCGACGCGTCGATGCTGCTGCCAGTCGCCGACCGCGTCGCGACGGAACACGCCGCTACGACCGAGCCGATGGCGGTCGGTCTGCATGCCGTGCGCGCCGCCCAACTGAGCGGCGGCGAGCCGACGGTGGTCTACGGCTGCGGACCAGTCGGCCTGGCGACGATCGCCAGCCTGCGCAACGAGGGCGCCGGCACGATCATCGCCTCCGACTTCTCCCCCCGCCGACGCGAACTGGCGGGAATCATGGGTGCCGACGTCGTCGTCGATCCACGCGAGACGCCGCCGATCTCAGCGCTGGAGTCGCGCGGCTACATCGCCGGGCAGGAAGTCGTGATGTTCGACGCGATCGGTGTGCGAGGCACGATCGCCATGCTGATGCGCGAAGCGCCGGGCAGAGGCGCGCGCTGCGTCATTGTCGGCGTCTGCATGCAGGATGACACGATCGTCCCCATGGCTGGGATCGAGAAGGAAATCCAGCTCAAGTTCGTCCTTGGCTATACGCCCGACGAGTTTGCAGAGACGCTGGACGCCATCACCGATGGCGCGATCCAGCCCGCGCCGATGATCACGGGGAGAGTGGGCCTGGACGGAGTCGAGGGCGCATTCGAGACGCTCGGCGACCCTGAGGAGCACTGCAAGATCATGGTCACCCCACAGGAGGACCACGCCTTGTAGGTCGTTGTCGGTCGCGCGTAGGCCCGGAATACCGCAAGCTCGTGCGGTGCGGTTCCCTATCATGCCTGCACTACGTAGCTCGACGTTGGATCGGATTGGGCAGTTCATGACCTACGACATCGTTATTCGCGGCGGGACCATCGTTGATGGTTCGGGCGCGCCCCGCTACCAGGCGGACATCGCCATCTCGGACGACCGCATCGCCTCGATTGGGCGGATTCCCGAGCGTGGTGTGGAGGAAGTCGATGCGCGCGGGTTGATCGTCTCGCCGGGCTTCATTGACGGGCACACCCACTTCGACGCACAGATCTCGTGGGACCCCTACGGCACATCGAGCTGTTACCACGGCGTGACGTCGGTGATCATGGGCAACTGCGGCTTCACGCTGGCCCCTTGCCATCCTGATGACCAGGACATCCTGATGCGCACGCTGGAGGCGGTCGAGGATATCCCCGCCGACGCGCAGCGCGCGGGCGTTGACTGGACCTGGCAGACCTTCCCGGAGTTCATGCAGTTCCTGCACGACAAGCCCAAGGGCTTGAACTACGGCGGCTATGTCGGACACACCGCGCTGCGCACGTATGTGATGCGTGAACGCGCATTCACCGATCCCGCATCCGACGACGAAATCGCGGAGATGGCGCACATCCTGGTCGAAGGGGTGCAAGCGGGTGGAATGGGACTCTCGACCACCCGATCGCCCGCCCACAAGACGCGTGAGGGCTTGCCCGTGCCGTCGCGGCTCGCGAGCTGGGACGAAGTGCGCCAACTGGTCCTCGCGATGGGCGAGATCAACCGTGGCGTCGTGGAGATCTCAGGCGAGCCCACGATGGGGCAGGACCCCGATGACCCTAACCACTACGAGCGCCGCTTCCGCGATCTGGCGATCGAGTCCGGCCGCCCGATGTTTTTCCCGGCGCTGCACAGCCGCCGTGCTACGCCTGACGCGTGGCGACGCTTCTTCGACCGTGCGCAAGAGGCCGCTGGCGAAGGCGGCCGCATGTTCGGCCAGGCGCACTCGCGCGAACTCGCGACCAACTGGTCGTGGCGCACAGAGATGCCCTTCGATCGTCTCTCGATCTGGCGCGACTTACGCGCACTGCCGCTCGACGAACAGTTGAAGCAGCTGCGCGATCCTGAGGTCGTGGCCAAGCTAGTGCAGATCGCCAACACCGAGGAGGAAGATTTCTCCAAAGTGATGCCCGCGCAGGCGCGGAAGCCATCGGACTGGGATTGGGTGTTCATCCTCGATCACGTGGACGGTACGCCGAACCGCCGTGTGGGTGAGGTCGCGCGTGAGCGCGAGGAAGACCCGATTAAAACGATGATCGACGTTGGCGTCGAGCAGGATCTCGACACGCTCTACATGGTGCCGCTAGCCAACGAGCACCAGGAGACGGTGCTGGAGATCATGCGCGAGCCACGCTCGCTCGTCACCTTCTCCGATGGTGGCGCGCACGTCTCGCAGATCATGGACTCGTCGTTGCAGACGCACGTCCTCGCGCACTGGGTGCGCCGCGCAGGCGAGCTGACCATTGAGCAGGCCGTCAAGATGCTCACCTGGGATATGGCGACGGCCTGGGAGTTGCCCGACCGCGGACTCCTGCGGCGCGGCTACAAGGCCGACATCATCGTCTTCGATCTCGATACGGTCGGTCCCAAGCGCCCAACGGTCGAGCACGACCTCCCCGCTGGTCAGCGCCGCCTGGTGCAGAAGTCCAAGGGATACCACATGTCAATCGTCAGCGGCGGCGTCACTATGCGAGACGGAGAACCAACCGGCGTCACTAGCGGCCAAGTCTTGACTTCCGTATAGCACACGGCGATTTGATCCTGTGCTCGTCCCAAAGTTCGGCATCAATCGGCAGGACGCGAGCTCTGTCGCGGCGTTCGCCGCCGACGCGGCGCGGATCGAGGCGTTGGGCTGGGATTGCCTCTGGTTACCCGACTCGCAGCTGCGTCGTCGGGACACCTACGTGCTACTCGCCGCTGCCGCCCAGTCGACCGAGTCGATGGGGCTCGGCACACTGCTCGTCAATCCAGTCACACGACATCCGTCGGTGACGGCATCATCGATCGCGACCATCGACGAGTTGGCGCCCGGACGCGTCGCCTTGGGATTTGGCGCTGGGGACACGGCCGTACGACTCAGTGGGTTGCGTCCGGCGCGGGTCGCCGAGATGGAAGAGGCCATCGTCCTGATGCGCCGCCTACTCGCCGGTGAAGAGATCGAGGTCGGCGCGGCGCGGCCAGCTCACCTGCCCTTTCACCACCCGGTCCCCATCTGGTTGACGGCGGGTGGTCCGCGCACGCTGGAGATGGGTGGGCGCGCCGCCGACGGCGTGTTCATGCGAGTCGGCGCCCATCCAGCAACCATCGCCGACACTGTGGCGCGAATTCGCCGGGGCGCCGAGCGATCTGGCCGCGACCCACGTTCTGTACCGCTGGGGATCATCTTCCACACCGTCCTGGTCGACGACGCGGATGATGCGCTGCTGATGGGTAAGGCGATGGCGGGCGGATACTACGAATACTCGCCGATGCTGTTTGAGCCTGCTGGTCTGCGCTGGAATGGTGCGGATCCGGAGAGCCTGAAGCGTGCACACGGCGTCTGGCCTGACTTCCACCACGACCCTGACCTGCGTAGGGCGGGCCGCGCGCTGAACTTCCTGAGTGAAGCGCATGCCGACGCCTTCTGCCTGCGCGGCACGTCGGCGCAGGTCGCCGAGCAGCTAGTCGCCGTGCTGCTTGCGGCGCGTCGCAACGGAATCGAATTTGAGCATGTGGTGCTGCATCCGATTCCGAATCCCCCGCAGCCCGATGCGGCGGAGGATGGCTACACCACGCGCGTCGCTCGGGAGATTATCCCGCTCGTGCGGGAGCGACTAGGCTCGACGCGATGAACGTTGGCAAACGACGCACTGGAGGCAACCATGACTGACTTGACGAATGTGAAAGCGTTGGCCTGGGACGTCGGCGGGACGATCTTCGACTGGCACCACACCATCCGCGATGAGGTCTCTGCGCTCTCTGAGGCGCAGGGCGTGGAACTAGACGCGGCCGCATTCACCAACATGTGGCGCTTCACGATGTTCAAGCGCTTGCAGCTGGTGCGGCGCGGCGACCTGCCATGGCTCAACGCCGACCAGCTTCATCGCCGAGTGCTGGACGAGGTCATGGACGCGCATCCCCAGCTCAGGCTGGACATGAATCAACGTGACGAACTCAACCAGGTGTGGCATCGAATGAACGCTTGGCCTGACTCAGCCGAATGCATCGAGGCGCTGCGCTCGCGGTACCAGGTGACGGTGCTGACGGTGATGTCGTGGGCGATCGCTGTCGATTGCTCGAAGCACAACGGCATCTCGTGGGACGGAATCTTGAGCTGTGAGTTCCTCGGCCACTACAAGCCCGAGCCGGAGGCGTACCAGGCCAGTGCGAAGTATCTGGGCCTGGACATTTCGGAAGTGATGATGTGCGCCGCGCACAAAGGCGACCTGCAGGCCGCCGCACGCGCCGGCATGCCGACCGCCTACGTGCCAGTCGTCGGAGAACGCGGTGCAGGCAACGACCCAGACCTGACGCCCGATCCATCGTTCACCGTCAACGCCGCCAGCTTCCCAGACCTAGCTCGCCAACTCCTGGCCTGACACGTCGGCCAGCTAGGCCAGGCCGCCGCCGTCGACGATGAATTCGGCCCCGGTGCTAAAGCTCGACTCGTCAGAGGCGAGGTACAGGGCGAGGTAGGCGACCTCCATCGGGTCCGCGGCTCGCCTCAGCGGAGTGTTCCTGAGGAAGCGCTCGCTGTCGGCTTCGAAGCCGGGAACCTGCTGCAGCATCATCGTGTCGATCGGGCCAGGATGGATGCTGTTGACGCGGACGTTGTAGCGTCCCCACTCACGCGCGGCGACCTTGGTCATGCCGCGGACAGCGAACTTGCTGGCGGTGTAGGCCACCGATCCCGCGCCGCCCCGAAAGCCCGCCGTCGACGAGATATTGACCACCGACCCCGCTTGTTGCGCGATCATCTGCGGTCCGACCGCCTTCATCCCCAGCCAGACACCGATCTGGTTGATGTCGATCACTTCGCGGTAGATCGCCTCAGTCATCTCGACGACGGGTGCGTTGCGGTAGATCCCGGCATTATTGACGAGCACATCGAGGCGACCGTATTGCTCGACGATCTCGATCACCAGCGCGTGCCAGGCCGCTTCGTTGGCGACGTCGAGGTGGTGATAGCTGGCGTCGTCCCCGATCCGCGCGGACGTCTCTTCCCCTGCCTGGTCCAGCACGTCAGCGATCACCACGCGAGCGCCTTCGGAGGCGAACAGCTCGGCCTCAGCAGCGCCTTGTCCACGAGCGCCGCCGGTGATCAGCGCCACTTTGTCCGCAAGTCGGTCCACCATCCTGCGCTCCCTCTCATAGCCGTCACATCATGATCGTCACAGGCGTCAGCGTAGGGTGGCAGTCTAGTGATTCGCGGGTTGCCTATCCTACGGAGACACGTAGCAGTTTGAATCACAATCGAGCGGAGTGTGAACATGGCGGGTCGCATCGATGGGAAAGTCGTAGTGGTCACCGGTGGCGCGAGCGGTATCGGTGAAGGGTCGGTGCGGCTGTTCGCGGAAGAGGGCGGGCGCATCGTTCTCGCTGATATCCAGGACGAGCGCGGCCACTCGCTGGTCGAATCGGTTGGCGGCGATACGAGCTATGTACACGCTGATGTGTCGATCGAGGCCGATGTACAGGGAGCGGTCGCTCACGCGATCGATCGACACGGTCGGATTGACGCGATCTTCAACAATGCCGGTTACGCCGGCGCGTTGGGCGGCATTACCGAGGTCGAGGAGGCCGAATACGACCAGACGATGGACGGTCTGCTCAAGGGCGTGTTCTTCGGAATCAAACACGCCGCCCGCGCGATGCAGGCGCAAGGCGACGGCGGCTCGATCGTCAGCACGGCATCGATCGCCGGCGTCGGGGCGGGCAACGGCCCAGTGATTTACAGCGTCGCCAAGGGCGCGGTGATGCACCTGACCAAGGTCGCCGCGTATGAGCTGGGTGAATTCAACATCCGCGTCAACTGCATCTGCCCCGGCGGAATCGCGACGCCCATCTTCGGCAAGTCTCTCGGGCTGTCGGCGGCAGACGCTGACAAGACCGTCGAGGCGATAGCGCAGGTCATGGGGCAGTTCCAACCGATCAAGCGATCCGGTCAACCATCCGACATCGCGCACGCGGCGCTGTGGTTGTCCAGCGACGATTCCTCGTTCGTCACCGGCCATGCGCTGATCGTCGATGGCGGCGCGACGCTCGGGCGTCCGCGCGACGCCAGCTTCGGCGAATCGATGCAGCAGATGTTCGACGCGCTGGGACTCGACGTTGAGCTGCCGCAGGCCTGAACGCCGACCTGTTCCAGCTCAGAGCCCTGTTTTAGCTCATAGCCCTGCGCTGAGCCGCGGCCACCCATGACCATCTTCGGCCGCAAGATCTTCTACGGCTGGGTCATCGTGGCGGCTGCGTTCGCGGCGCAGTTCGTCGCGGTGGGTGTGCAGACTTCTGTCGCCGCCGTCTTTGCGCCGGAGATGGTCGAGGAATTTGGCTGGACGCGCACGCAATTCTTTGCGGCTGACTCGATTGGTCAGCTGCTGCTGATGGTGATCGGTTTCTTGCTAGGCTCGCGTGTCGATCGGGTCGGTGCCCGTCCGATCATGCTGAGCGCTGCGGTGGTCTGCATCCCAGCGCTCGTACTCATGAGTCAGGTTGAGGTGTACTGGCAGTACATCGTGGTGCGAGGCGTGTTGTTGGTCACAGCGGCATCAGTTTCGGGCTTCCTGGTGGTCTCGATTGCGGTCTCGAAGTGGTTTGTGGTCAAGCGTGGGCAGGCGCTTGGCTGGACCTCAATGGGCGTCTCGATGGCAGGACTGGTCTGGCCGACACTCACGGCAGCGCTACTAATCGGGCCGTTGGGCTGGCGCACGGCGTGGTTGGTGCTGGCCGTGTGCTATGCGGTGATCTTCATTCCCTCGGCCCTGTTGATGCGGCGGCGACCGGAGGATCATGGGCTGCTGCCGGACGGCGGACCGGCCCAGCTGCGCGAAGATCAGATTTGGCAGGCGGAGCATGATGCATCGACATCACTCACGCGGCGTGAGGCGTTGCGTACGAGCAGCTTCTATCTGATTGTGCTGATCTTTGGCATTTCCGTTGTCGGCATCTATGCGATTCTGCTGCACGGCGTGTTTTTCCTACGCGAACATGGGTTGAGCGCGACGGGCGCGCCGCGCGCGATCGCGGCGTTTTCGTTGTTCTCGATGCTGACCAAACCGCCCTGGGGCTGGGCCCTCGACCGCTGGGACACGCGTGTCGTGGGGTTCGTCTCGTTCACGATTGGAGCGGTCGGGTTCGCCTTGGCGATTAACGCCGGCCCCACGGGGGACTGGTGGCTGATCGCTGGGGCGCTGGCGATCATGGGCGTGGGGATCGGTGGCAACATCCCGATCCAGGACATGTTCTGGGCCGAGTACTTTGGCCGTCGCTACCTGGGTTCGGTGCGCGCGATCGGATTTCCGGTGGCGATGGGGATCACCGCGCTGGCGCCGTCGCTGGTAGCGTTGGCGCATGACCTGATTGGCTCATATGATGCGGCGTTCTACACGTGCGCCGGCCTGTGGGGAGGGTCGGCGGTACTCTGTCTGATGCTGCGCCTGCCGCAGAAGCGTCGCACGCCGCTGCAAGCGCTGGCGCGCCATGTGGCCCGACTGATCGCCCCGTCGACCCATCTCGCAGCCCGAGCAGCTTTGCAGAAGCACGCCTCGAAACAGCACCCCACGCCCAGTGACATTCGGGGAACGCCGTCCTGCTGAGCCAACGCTTAATGCCGCGTGAGCAGGGCGGCGAGCATGGCGCTATCGGTGGACTATCAGCGCACTACCGCGGCTTGCCGATTTCGATCTCGGTGCTGCGCAGCCAGCGGTTGTGATTCGGCCCGGTCGCGGGGAAGTAGCGGGCTCGCGGGAAGATGTCTTCGTAGCCAGTGACGCGGAATCCGAACTCCGTTCGGCCGTCCGCAGCGTAGCGGGCGATGATTCGACCGGCGAAGCCATCGCCGAAGTCGATCTCGGAGCTGCGCAGCCAACGGTCGTGGCCGGGGCCGCCAGCGGGGAAGTAGCGGGCTCTGGGGAATATGTCCTGATCGTCCGAATCGCGCATACCGAACTCGATTCGGCCGTCGGAGGATCGGCGAGCGATGATCCGCGCCATGATCGTGGTGGACGCGCCCTGTTCCAGCGTCTCCGGGACGATGGAGAAGGCAGCGATGGAAAGCCCCTCGGAGCTGAAACCGCCGGTCACCACGTCCTGGAAGTCGGTTTCACGGACCACGTCTCCGTTGACCAAACGCAGCTTGACGCGATTAGCGTCCTCTGTGAAGACAATGAGGGACCACTCGCCCTTTGAGTCGACTGTGCTGCTGCTGACCTGCTTATCGTTCTGGTCGATTGCGGAGACGGTTGCGCCGTTATGCGCATCGGCATCGATACCCCAGAACCAGTGCGGCGGCTGGGGCTGTTCTTGCGCCTGAGCGGTCGCTGAAAGCGCGACCAACAGGGTCGTCAGCGCGATCAGTAGCGCCAGCCCTCGCACCGAACCGCGCCTCACGCCGCCAATCAGGATCGACTGCATATCCGACTCCTCTGCCGCGTTATGTACGGACACTGCGTAAGTTTATCGCGCTTACTCGGAACACAGATGCTCTGTCAGCGAATCTGCTGGAATTTTGAAGACTGCATGCTGATTTTGCGTTCCGATTACGAATGCGCCGACTCCACTGCAACGGGATTCACCGTCGCGAGCCGACTTATCGGGCTAAGAAGCCGCCGTCGATCTTCAGCTCGGCGCCGGTGACATAGGACGATTCGTGCGAGGCGAGGAAGAGCACGCCGTTGGCGACTTCGTCGACCTCGCCGGTACGCCGCAGCGGGATCGCCCGCACGAGGCGGGTGCGGGCTTCATCGCTCATCCCGACGCTCGAACGCATCGGCGGCATGAAGCCGGGATGAACGGTGTTGACTCGAATTCCCTGCGGGCCGAGCCGTACGGCCATCGCTTTCGAGTAGTTGCGCACCGCCGCTTTCGACGCGTGGTAGGCGGGGTGCCCGCCGTCGGAGCCGACGAAGCCGTAGATCGAGGAGATATTGACGATCGAGCCGCCGTGACCGGCGGCGATCATCGCCGCCGAGCCGAGCTTGGTCCCCAGAAACACGCCAGTCGCATTCACATTCATGATCCGATGCCAGCCGTCAGTGGAGTTGGGGTCCTCTTCCGAGGTCGACGACAGTCCTGCGTTGTTGACCAGCACGTCGAGGCGTCCGCCGTGCGTCTCCAAGACGGAGGTCAGCAGGGCGTTCCACTCCTCCTCTGCCGTCACATCCATGCGAGCGAAGTTGGCGACACCGCCCGCGGCGCGGACCTGCGCCTCAACTGCACGACCGCCGTCCTCGTAGAGGTCGGCGATCACGACAGCCGCCCCTTCGCGGGCGAAGCGCAGGCACGTCGCCGCGCCCATCCCAGCGCCGCCGCCCGTGACAATCGCTACTGCGCCGTCTAGTCGTCCAGCCATCGATCTCGCCGCTTTCCCGTGCGCCGACAGCCGTTGCGTCTGAGCGCAACTGACCACCGGCTAGCCGCCAGCTGCAGCCGACTCGTAAATCGAAGCCGGGGCTGGCGGCAGGTGGTAGATGCGCTCGGCGGTCGTCCGTAGGACCTTCTCGCGGATGCCTGCGTCGAGGTCGGTCAGGACTTCGGTGATGTGCTCCTGTGCGCGCGGGTAGAGGCAGGTCGGGTGCGGAAAGTCCGTCTCGAACATCACGTTGTCCTCGCCGATCGCCTGGATCGTCGCGCGCGGACCGAAGTCCTCGAACCAGAACGAGGCGAAGATCTGGCGACGGAAGTACTCCGACGGCTTCATCGTCAGGCCGTCACGCTCGGTTGGCACGGTTTCCTCGAATTGGTAATCCATCGCCTCGAGCAGGAACGGTACCCAGCCAATGCCCGACTCGACGGAGACGAAGTTGAGCTTCGGGTAGCGCTCGCAGAGGCCGGAGAAGATCAGGTTCATGATCACCTTGAAGTTGGTGATGAAGAGGCTGATGGAAATCAGCGCCAGCGACCGCTGCGGACCGTATCCTGGCCAGAGCAGCTTGTCCGCCACGCCCGCGCCGGCCCCGATGTGGAAGTTGATCGGCATCTCCATGTCCTGCGCCGTATCCCAGAATGGATCCCAGGCTGGGTCGGCCAGATGCGGCAGGCCGAACGCCTCGGGCGTGTCGCACATCGTGATCCCGGTCATGCCCAGATCCTTGATGCGCTGCAGTTCCTCGACCGCGGCTGGGATGTCCCAGAAGGGCACCAGACCTTGTGGGAAGAGCCGCCCCTCGCCAGCAGCCTGGAACTCGGCGATGGCGTCGTTGTAGACCGTGCAGCAGATATTGCGCAGTTCCGTGTCCTCGATCTTGACGAAGTTCTGTGAGCCGAAGCCAGCCACGTTGGGATAGACGATCTGTTGCGCGATCCCGAGTTGGTCGAGCAGCTTCAGGCGCTCCTTCGGATCAGTCGCGGCCTTGCTCATCTGCTCAAACGAGCTGAGCGAGATCGAGCCGTACTCCTTGCTGCCGTCCTCGCGTACGACGGTGAAGCCAGGCGGGCCGAAGTCGATGTCGTCGAGCACCGTCCAGCGCTGGTTTCCTTCATCGTTGATGGTGATGTGCGGCACTGCATCCTTGTACTTGGCCGGCGCGCGAGACGTCCAGAGGTCTGGCGGCTCGGTGTAGTGCGAGTCGATGTCGATGACGGGGATGCCATGCACGGTGAGGGACACGAGGCGCTCCTGCCAATGTCCGAACTTGGAAGCGGTTGCAGCCAGTGTAGCCAGTCGGGATGGTCAGAGCGCCGCTGCAAGCTGCTCCAGGGCGAACTCGCGAGCTGCCATCGCTGTTGTGATGCGCCGCCGTTCCGCCCGCTCGAAGATTGTGCGGGTCGTGTCGCCTACGGCCTCGGCATGCGCGAGCGCTTCGCTGCGGCTCCAGCCGATCACGTCCTGCGCGACCGAAATAACGCCGCCCGAGTTGACGACATAGTCGGGCGCGTAGAGGATGCCATGAGTGGCCAGCAGGTCGGCATCATCGGGATCACGGAGCAGCTGGTTGTTGGCCCCGCCGCAGATCGCGCGGCACTGCAGAGACGGAATCGTCAGATCGCCGAAGACGCCGCCCAATGCATTGGGCGAGAGCAGATCGCAGGGCGTCACCAGCGCTTCGTCGACCGACACGGTCCGGGCGCCGATCTCGGCCGCGAGCGACGCCGCGGCGAAGGCGCGAATGTCGGCCAGGATCAGATCAGCGCCATCCTGAGCCAGCGACCGCGCGATTTTCGAGCCGACCTTGCCAATACCTAGCATGACGATCGTGTGACCGGCTGGACTCGGGTCGCCGTCGAGCGCCTCGAGCGTCGCGCGAATGCCCTGCAGCACAGTCACCGCGGTCAGCGAGGATGTGTCCCCCGAACCCGCAGACGTGCCAACCACGTGTGGCGTCCATTGCGCGAGCTGGTCGATCTCGGCTGTGGTCGTGCCGACATCGGTCGTGGTTAGGTAGCGACCCTCAAACTGGTCGACAAAGCGGGCGAAGCTGCGCAGCTGAGCCTCGGTCTTGTTCGCCGGGTCGCCGATCACGACCGCCTTGCCGCCGCCGAACGGGAGCCGCGCTGCTGAGGACTTGAGGGTCATGGCCTGCGACAGCCGCAGGGCGTCGTCGAGGGCCGCGTCGAAATTGGGGAACGGCTGCCAGCGCACGCCGCCGATCGCCGGCCCACGAACCGTCGAGTGAATCGCGCAGATCGCCTCCAGTCCGGCATCCGTGTCCTGCCAGTGGGCGACCCGTTCGTATCCGTCATCATCGAGGTCGTTGAGGTGTGGCACCGTCTGCCTCCTCGCCAACACTGCCTCACGAACACTGCGCCGCAGCGCTGGTGTTGCGACACGGCGGATGCGTTCAATCTATGCCGACGTACCGACCACAGCAGGATTGCCGAGCGCCAGCTGTCCGCTGGGTTACTGACCGTCGGTGTACGCGTGCACGAACTCGCGGGTGTGCTCTTCGATCAGCTCATCGGGGACCTGGCCAACGTAGATACGTACGATGACGCCTGCAGGATCGACGAAGAACGTGCGCGGCGGTCCGTACACGCCACCGCCGCCGTAGGCGCGGAAGACCTCGCCGCGATAGTCCATCGGCACGGGATAGTTGAAGCCGAACTCCTCTGCAAACGCAAGCGCCGAGGCATCCGACTCCTCGATGTTGACGCCGATCACCGCCAGTCCGCGTGAATCCCATCGAGTCTGTGCGCGAATCAGGGCCGGCGCCTCACGACGGCACGGTCCGCACCATGAAGCCCAAAAGTTGATCAGCACCGGCTGACCGCGCAGGTCAGATAGCCGCAGCCTGCCGCCGTCGAGCGTGCGCAGCTCGAAGTCGGGTGCGAAGTCGTTGAGCTGATCACCGACATCCCGTGCCGCTGCGCTGATCTCCGCGGGCAGCTCGACCACGCCGCCGACCATGCCCGAACTGTTCGGAGTCGGCTGCAACAGGGTCAGCCAGAGCGCCGCCG
Organism: Dehalococcoidia bacterium; assembly: GCA_963422755.2. GTDB lineage: Bacteria > Chloroflexota > Dehalococcoidia > Bin125 > Bin125 > Bin125. Next base: position 155,087 of record OY730488.1, on the reverse strand, counting down.
CGACCGCGAGCACCACGCCCACGCCAGCCAGCACCGTTCGCCCGCCGTGATATTCGCGTGGCCGATTGGGATTCTCCTCTGGCAGCGCGTCGGTATCATTCATGGAAATCAGCGCTCCACACAGCGATGCGCAGCGAGCGGAGACGGCTTATGGCGGCGCAGTCGATTCCGGCAGGTCAGTTGCTCTCGGCAATTCGTGAGGCGGGTGTGCAGGATGTCGTCCTAGTGCCCGATACGCATCAGCGTACGCTGCTCGATCTCTTGATGGCCGACGATGCGCTCCGCACGGTGCATTGCTCGACTGAGGATGAGGCGGTCGCAGCCTCGGCCGGCCTGATCGTCGGTGGGCGGCGTCCCATGATCAACATTCAGCATGCTGGCCTCTACGCCTCGGTCAACAACCTACGCGGCATCGGACTGGATGGGCAGTTTCCGATCGTGCTCATGGTCGGACTGCTCGGGCGCGATCCAGAGATGGAACCGAGCGCTGATGGCTCTTCGATGGTGCGGCTCTGCCAACCCCTGCTGGACACGCTGGGGGTGCCCTGGTACCTCCTCGATGGACCAGATGACCTGCACCATGTCGCCGAAGCGTTTGTGCAGGCTGACGCGCGCGGCGGTCCCGTCGCGTTGCTGGTAGGAGCGCCCACATCATGACTGACATAACTGACGACCGTGCTGCCAATCATGCGCTGCAGCGTATGTCGCTGGATGCGGCGATGGAAGTCCTGGCCCGTCGCCGCACAAACCAGATCGTCGTCGGCACGATGACCGCGAACGGCGTGTGGCGACAAAAATCCCCGCACGAGCTCAATCTGGCCTGCATTGGGTTCATGGGCGGCGCGTCGACCTTGGCGCTCGGTGTGGCGCTCGCGCAGCCCCAGCGCAAGGTCTGGGTGATCGACGGCGACGGCTCGTTGATGATGCAGCTGGGTTCGCTGGGCACGATTGCGGGCGCCGCGCCGACCAATCTCTTGCATGTTGTGGTGCACAACGGCGTCTATGAGACATCAGGTTCGCAGCCGTTGCCCTCGCAGGCGCTGGTCGATTTTGCGCAGATGGCGACCGGCGCCGGCTACGCCCAGACGGCCAGCTTCGGCGATGCGGAAGAGTTTGACGCCGCGCTCGACGAGCTGCTAGCAGCGGACGGCCCGACGTTGATCCAGCTCCACACGAGGCCCGAAGACCGTTTTTTCAGCGCGCGCCCCACGCCGCCCGGCGCAACGCCGGCTTTGGCGCGCATGTGGCCGCCGGTCGCCGAGGCGCTGCAGCGCTAGCGAGCGCCGGCAGTGAGCGTCGTGGCCCGAGCGGTGATGACCGTGAGCAGGATTACGTGAGCAGGATTAATGGTGCTCGTCGTGCGCGGCCTCGGGCTCCGCAACGCAGCTGTTCTCGAGCGTGCCGATGCCCGCGATGCTGATACTGACGCGATCACCAGCAACGAGCCAGCGCGGCGGGGTCATAGCGGCGGCGACCCCCGACGGCGTCCCCGTGGCGATGATGTCACCAGGCTCCAGGGTCATCGCCTGCGTGACATACGCCACGATGTCGTAGCAGTTGAAAATTAGGTGTGTGGTGTTGGAGTTCTGACGCAGTTCGCCATTGACGCGTGTCTGGATGTCGAGCGCGTGCGGATCGCCCAGCTCGTCGGCAGTGATGATCACCGGACCGACCGGGCCGTGCGTGTCGAAGGACTTGCCCATCGTGAACTGCGGCGTGTGGCGCTGGAAGTCACGCACGGACACGTCGTTCACGATCGTGTATCCAGCGATGACGGAGGCGGCGTCTGCAGCTGAGACGTGGCGACAGGTCTGGCCGATCACAATGCCCAGCTCACCCTCGTAGTCCACAGCCTTCGAGGCCAGCGGAATCTGGATGTCGCCACCGGGCCGCTGCACGCAGCTCACCTGCTTGGTGAAGATCGTGGGAAACCGCGGCGTCTGCGCGCCGGTCTCGGCGATGTGATCGCCGTAGTTCAGTCCGACGGCGAGAAACTTGCCTGGGTTCGGCACTGGCGCCAGCAGGTTGACCTCGGAGAGCGGGCGACGGTTGCCGCCGCGCTCCACAGCCATCTCCGCCATTACACGGGCGTCTTCGCCGAGGGCGAGGAACTCACGCATATCGGTCGGCGCCTCAGGCTCGGCGAGGTAGAGGTCGACAACCTCGTCGCCAACGACGACGCCCACCCGAACCGTGTCCTCGAAGCTGAAACTGGCCAGACGCATGCGGTGGTCCTCTCTAGGCGACAGTCACGACTACAGGCTAGTCGGCGCGTGCGGCGAGTGGAATTGTGCCAATCACGTCGTCGGTTGCCAGTTGGTCGATCTCGTCGTCGCTGAGTTCCGTCAGGCGGGACAGGACAGCGCGGCTATGCTCGCCCAGCGTCGGTGCGGGGCGATCGGTGCGCGGCTCCGCCCACTCGCGAAAGTGATAGGGCTGCATCGGGTAGCGCTTCAGCCCGGCATAGCGGTGCTGCTGGGACACGAAAAACCCTCGCTCGGCCAGGTGTGGATCCTGGAGTAGGTCCAAACCGTGTTGCACGGCGGCGGCGGTGATCCCCAGAGCCTGTAACTCGCGCATTAGCGAGCGCGCATCGCGCTCCACGGTCCAGGCCGCGATTGTGGCATCGAGCGTTGCTCGCGCCGCGTCTCGCTCGGGGAATGAAGCGTATGCGCTGAGCCAGTCGGGGCGGCCGATTAGCCGCGCGAGCCGCGCGAACTGCTCGTCAGTCTCACAGGCGATCGCGATCCAGCGGTCGTCCCGGCAGCGGTAGGTGTTGTGCGGCGCCACGCCCGCGTGATAGTTGCCTGCGCGGCCCGGATCATCGCCCGAGAGGGTGTACGCCGTGATCGCGTCACCGAGGTAGAGCGTGGCCGTTTCGGTCTGCGACAGGTCGATCTGGCAGCCGCCGGGTTTCCCCTGCTGGTTAAGGCGACGGCGGCGTTCCAGCGCCGCCAGCAATGCCAACGCGCCCATCACGCCCGCCAATGGATCGCCGCCCGTGGTGCCGCTAAAGATGGGTTGATCATCCGCATAGCCGGTCAAGTGCGGCAGTCCCGACATCTGTTCGGTCGTATTCGCAAATGCCGTGTAATGCGACCAAGTCCCCGTGAGTCCGAAGCCAGGCATCGAGATCATGATCAGCTCGGGATTGATCGCCCGTAGGCGTTCGTAGTCCAGCTCGAAGTTGCTCATCACGCGCGGGGTGTAATTCTCGACCACGATGTCAGCGTCGCGGACCATATGCCTGATCACATCCGCGCCGCGCGGATCGGTCAGGTTGAGTGTGATCCCGTGTTTGTTGCGGTTCACCCAGTTGAACTGCGGGGCCCACTCCCACCAAAAGTCGTCACTCACGCCGCTCGCCCGCCAGCCATCGATCCGCTGTACTGACTCCACTTTGATGACGTCAGCGCCAGCGTCGGCGAACACCAGCGTGGTCATCGGTCCCGACATAAACATCGAGAGGTCGATCACCCGCAACCCCTCAAGCGGCCTCGCCGGGAGGGTGCCGTCTGCGACCGGCGTCCGCTGGCGCGGCGGCCAGATGGAATCGCCCGCCTGGCGTACCTCGTCGCTGTGTTCGCCCAACAGCGGCGGACGCGTCCCGCTCGGGCGTTCATCATCGAAGAGGAAGGGGATGCCTGGCATCCGCACGCGGCCGGCTTGTGGATGCTCGATGTCCAGGAAGTACTCCCGCTCGCGGTGCGGCAGTAGATCGAGCACCTCACGCAGATTGGGAATCAGGCCGAATGGGATGCGCCAGGTTTGAGCCTCGTGAAAGACGTCCGCCGATGTTCGTTCGCGCGTCTGCGCCGCCAGCTCCCCAGCCAACTCGCGCGAGTTGGCCATCCGATCCCAGGGGCCGGCGAAGAGCGGATCATCGATCAGCTCCTCGCGGCCGAAGAACTGGCACATCAGCTCCCACTGGGCTTGGGTGAGTACATTCGCGCCGACATACCCGTCTGCGGTCGGCAAAATGAATGACGGAGCCGGGCCGATATCAGCGCGGCGCTCACCAAGATCGCCGCTGTAGTCGTAACGCTGCGGCAGCAGGAGCGCGGCATTGACCGTGGCCTCCAGCGCCGACACGTCCACATGGTCACCGTGTCCATACACGGATTGACCGTGCACCGCGACCAGCGTAGCGACGGCCGCATAGGCGCCGGTGAGCGTCTCTGTGATCGATCCGCCCACTTGCAGCGGCTCTCGACCCATCCGTCCGCAGAGGTGCGCGAATCCGCCCATGGCGCAACAGGTCAGGTGGTTCCAGCGCCACTCGGCGTATGGGCCTGTTGAGCCGAACCCGGTCACAGTCGTCAGGATCACGCTCGGGTTGACCGCACGCAGCGCATCGAAGCCGGCGCCGCGCGAGGCGAGGTAGGCTTCAGTCCGATGTGAAATCACCACATCCGCGCCGGCTAGCAGCGTGTTCCAGAGCTCCCCATCGTCGTGGACAGATCGCTTGGACGTATTCGCGAAGAGGAATCTGGGCGATGCTTCGGGCGCATCGGCGCGCTGCCGCGCGGTGTCGCCGCCTGGCGGCTCCAGCTTGATCACATCGGCACCCAGATCGCCAAGCAGCTTCGCCGCGAACGGAGCGGCGAGCCCCTCCGAAATGTCCAGTACCCGCAATCCATCCAGCGCGCTGATCATGTCACCCGCTCCTGTCTGTGCGGGCAGAGTAGTTGGCGGAAGCTAGCTGTTCCGCAACTCGCGCTGACGCTCGATGGTGATGTTGGTCGCTCGGCGGTGAGCAGCGGTCTTGTAATGCGCCGCCAGCGCCTCGCGCAGCGCGTCTTCCGTGTTGCCCACGAAGTGCTCCTGGCAGGGTTCGCAATCGACCGTGACGGGATCGTCCTCCGGTCCCGCCAGGCCAAAGGCCTCCCGCGCGGTGCGACGGGCGAGCTGCTCATGCAGTCGATTCTTGAAGTCCGCCATCCGATTCCAGACCCTTATGCGAACGGTGGTGATGAGACGATCCGACGTCCGCGAGTATGTCGCCTCATCGTACGCCACAGACACGCGCGTGCTACACCTACCTACCCCCACCGGGTGAGCGCCCGCTACAGTCCCGCCGCTCGAGCGGCCAAGACTGCTATCCCTGCCAGCAGACAGTAGATCGCAAACGGCGCGAGCGAGCGTCCGCGTACCAGCCAGAGCAGCGCTCGGATGGCGGCCAGCGCCGTCAGACATGAAACCAGCCCGCCGATGATCAGCGTCGACGCGCCGACCGACGCGCGTTCGTCGATCAGTGAGGCGAGCGTGAGGACACCGGCTCCAGCCAGGGCTGGCATCGAGAGCCAGAAGGCCCATCGCGTGGACGCTTCCCGCGTGTGACCGAGCGTCATCGCCGCCACGATGCACATCCCCGCGCGGGAGACGCCCGGCAGGATTGCCAGGCACTGCGCGACGCCGATCGCCAGCGCACGACGCTCGTTCAGTTCACTCAGTTCGGACAGTTCGGCTCGCGGTGCTCCAGCTCGCCGCATCCGCGTGCGTAGCTCTGCCGCCGCAATCAGACCGCCAGTCGCCAGGAGAAACCCGCCGGCGGCGGTCGCGGTGCGCAGCTCCGACTCCAGTGCGTCATAGAACAGCGCCCCGACGATCACGATGGGGATCGTGCCGATCGCGCCCAGCGCGAACAGTCGTCGCGCTGCGAGACCGTCGACCAGCGGCGCGTCACGACGCAGACCACTGAGCAGCATCCAGAGTTCATGTCGGAAGGCGAACAGGATGGCGACCAACGTGCCGAGGTGCACGGCGACGTCGAAATCGAGCCCAGGGTCATCCCAGCCGAACAGCCATCGGGCCAACGCCAGGTGGCCGCTCGACGAGATCGGTAGGAACTCTGTCGCCCCCTGCACGACGGCGAGGCCGATCGCTTCCCAGATGCTCACGGCCCAGATGCTCGCGGCGCTGACTCAGGCAAGGTGCACCTAGACTTCGTTGCGGAGTCACTGGTTGCGGAGACACTGTAGGAGCAGACATGGAGATCACCGAAGTCCTGCGCACGACCTTCGCCGCTCGGCAGTTCACAGACGATCCCGTTCCCGACGACGTGATTACGCGCATGTTGGAACACGCTCGCTTCGCGCCGTCGGGTGGCAACCGCCAGGGCTGGCACGTCATCGTGGTGCGCGACCCGTCGATCCGAGCCGCCATTGCCCAGGCGGCCGAGCGCCCCGCCAAACGCTACGTCGCCCAGGCGCAGGCGGGCGAGGGTCCCTGGAACGCCGTGTTTCCCTCCAGCGTGACGGACGAGTCGGCCGCCAATGTGCCGTCGCCACGACGCCTGATGACTCCGTACATCGACGCGCCCGTGCTGCTCGCCGTCTGCGTTGACCTGGGCGTGGTGGCGTCGGTCGACAAAGAGCTGGACCGTGTCGGCGTCATCTCTGGCGCGTCGATTTACCCGTTCGTCTGGGGCCTGTTGCTGATGGCCCGCAACGAGGGTTATGGCGGTACCCTCACGACGATCCCCGTGGCCAACGAGCCCGACCTGAAGCCACTCCTCGGTCTGCCCGACCACTATGCGATCGCCGCATTTCTGCCGATCGGCAAGCCGGTCAAGCAGCTCAGCAAGCTGAAGCGGGGGGCGGTCGAGGGATTTACCAGCATCGATCGGTTCGACGGTGCCGCGTTCAGCGCTTAGGCGCCCTGCCGCTGGTCCCGTTCATCAGCCCGGCTGACTCCACTGGGTTGGCTCACTGGGCGGCGATGATCGTGTCGAGCTCCTGCTGCAATCTCGGCAAAATCTCGTTATATGGATAATGCCCCAACGAGCGCTCGCCGCGTTTGAGATTGACGGCCAACGGCCCGCACCAGAGACCAAGATCGGCGTCGTCGGTCTCGCCGGGACCGTTCACCCGACAGCCCATCACCGCGATCGTGATGTCGTATTCCGAGGCGTACTCCGTCATCGCTTTAACGTCCTGCGCCAGGTCGACGAACTTCTCGTTCTCGACTCGCGAACAGGAGGGGCAGGAGATGATGTTGAGCCCCTCATCGAACCGGGGCGGCACGGAGCGAAAGCGGCCGGCTGCGATATCGGACAGGATCTCGCGGGCCACCGCGATCTCCTGGCCCTTGTCATCGAACGGCACCGTCAGCGAGACGCGCACGGTGTCGCCGATGCCCTGTGCGATGAGCTGTTCGAATGCAACGCGCGTCTTGATCACACCCTCAGGTGGCATGCCCGCCTCGGTCACACCGAGGTGCAGCGGCACGTCCGGGCGCTCGGCCGCGAATTTGGTGTTGACCTCCACCACCTGTTTCCAGTCGGAGTCCTTGAGTGACACCACGTAGCGGTCGAACCCCAGTGCGTCCAGCAGCTCGCAATGTTCGCTGGCCGACGCGACGATGGCCGAGACGTGATCGTCGGGATAGCGCTCCAGCATGCGCGGGTCGATCGAGCCGCAGTTGACGCCGACGCGGATGGCGCAGTCGTTGTCCACGGCGGCTTCGGCGATGAAGCGGACCTTCTCGCGCACCGACTTCGACTTCTCGTGGTGGTGCAGATGGCCGGGGTTATAGCGAATCTTGTCGACGTGCGGCGCGACCTGTGTGCAGAGCCGGTAGTTCTCTTGCAAATCGACCGAGAGCGGCGCAGACGTCTGCTCGCGCACTTGCGCGAGAGCCTCGACATCCTTACGCGAATCCACCGCGACGCGGACGAGATCGGCGCCGGCCGCCTCCAACAAACGAACCTGACGCACCGTCGCGTCCACATCCTGGGTCCGTGTCGCGGCCATCGACTGCACGGCAATTGGCTGGCTACCGCCGATCGTCACGTCGCGGACCGACACAGCGCGCGTCGGATTGCGGCGTAGCGCACCGCTCAGTTGAAGCTCATCCACGATCGCCGCCGCCTTCCCGCGCGCCGCCTTCCTGCATTCGCTCAAGAGCATCGTACCGTTGAGCCATGCTCGTCGAAGTGATCTTTCTGATCTTGTTCGGCGCGGCCTGGTCCCTGGTGTCAGTAGTGAGCTGGATCGCCTGCAGCCTGCCGCGCCGAGCACGGGGAGCGCTCTGGGCTGCGCCGTTCGCTGAGCTAGGCGGGATCGGCGGTGGTGTGCTGCCTCCTCTGGCCGGTCTGGATGACGGATTGGGGCTGGGCGTGTCGATGGCGACAGCCCTGGCCGGGTCGGCGACGACGTGCTGGCTCAGTTATCGAGTCTGGGACGCGTTCAGCCTCGGCGACCGCTTCGCACGCTGGGCCCGCCAGGCGCGATCGCAGCGGCGCGAACGCTAGCACCGCTGCTATCGTCGCCTCACTGGCCCCGTCGCCACGGGCAACCGTATGCAGTCATAGGGAACCCGCGTATGCCCGTCCTATACATGTCCGCGATGTTCGGCCGCACGCTCCGCGAAGCGCCGGCCGACGCTGACACGACCAATCACCAGCTACTGTTGCGCAGCGGGTTGATTGTGCAGCTCGCCGCTGGTGTGTACTCGTTTTTGCCGCCCGCCTGGCGTGCGCTGCGCAAGATTGAGCAGATCATCCGCGAGGAGATGGAGGCTGCTGGGTCGCAAGAGATGCGGATGCCGGCGATCCAGCCGCGCGAGCTGTGGGAAGAGTCCGGCCGCGCAGACTCATACGGTCCGGTGCTCTTCAACCTCAGGGATCGGCGGGAGCGCACGATGGTGCTCGCGCCCACACACGAGGAATCGGTCACCGACCTCTTCCGCAAGGTAGTGCAGTCATACCGTGATCTGCCCCAGAGCGTGTTTCAGATGCAGACGAAGTTCCGCGACGAGCCGCGCCCGCGTGGTGGTCTGGTGCGCGTGCGCGAGTTCATCATGAAGGACGCGTACACGTTCGACGTCGACGACGACGCATTTCAGGCCAACTATCTAGCGATGCGACAGGCCTACCACAACATCTTCAAACGATGTGCCGTGCCCGTGGTCGCCGTGCAAGCTGATTCAGGAGCGATTGGCGGTAAGCAGTCGGAGGAGTTCATCTTTCTGACCGAGATCGGCGAGGACAACATCATCCGCTGTCCGTCCTGCGGCTATGCCGCCAACCAGGAACGGGCGGAGTTCGCCCGCGGCGAAGCGGCGGGCTCAGACGGCGATCTAGAAACAGTCGAGACGCCGGGCGTGAATACGATCCAGGCGCTGGCCGAGTTCCTCAGCGTGCCCGAGCAGGCGACCGCCAAGGCAGCGTTCTTCCTGGTCGACGGCGAGCCGACCTTCGTCGTGATCCGCGGCGACCTGGAGGTCAACGAGCTCAAGCTGCTCAACGCGCTCGACGCGCAGGAGGCGCGGCCGCTGCTGCCCGAGGAGGTCGACGCCGCCGGCTGGGTCGCCGGCTACGCCTCGCCGATCGGCGTCGACCCCTCGCGCGTGGTCGCCGACACCAGCGTCGTTGACACTGCTGGGCTGATCGCAGGCGCGAATCAGCCCGACGCGCACCTGCGCCATGTGACCTACGGCCGCGACTGGTCGGCGTCAACCGTCGCCGATATTGCGCTCGCCCAACCGGGGCGCGCCTGTGCAACGTGCGGCGGGAGACTGCAGATGCAGCGCGGCATCGAGCTTGGCCATATCTTCAAGCTCGGCACACGCTATGCCGAGCCCATGGATGCGACCTTCCTCGACGCCGAAGGCGCGCGGCGCACGCCGATTATGGGCTGCTATGGCATCGGTGTGGAGCGCTTGATGGCCGCGATCGTGCAAGCGAATCACGACGAGCTTGGCATCGTCTGGCCGCGCTCCGTGGCGCCGTTCGATGTCCACATCGTCCCGCTGGGCGGTGGCGCCGACGTACTGGCAGCGGTCAACGACATCGCCGGATCACTCTCCAATGCCGGGCTACGGATCCTCACCGACGACCGCAATGAACGGGCGGGTGTCAAGTTCAACGACGCCGACCTGCTCGGCGCGCCGCTGCGCATCACGATCGGCGCACGGGGGCTCAAGCGGGGAATGATCGAGCTGAAGCCCCGCCGGGAAGCGGATACCGCGTCCGTGCCGCTCGACCATGCGGTCGAGGCGGCGTTGGCGGCACTTGCCTCGCTGCCCTAGCCCGCGTCACGCGACGCGCCCAAGCGATTGTCGCCGATGCTGATGTCTATGCCATAGAGATCACTAGAGCTGCTAGCGCTACTGACTGCGTTGGCAGTCAGGATGCGGTGTATAGTCAACTATGTGGAGGCTGGGTGAGGGTCGGGCGGCCTGGTCTGATCCTGCGCCGCAGGTACAGACCCGTCCCATGCTGACTCGTTGTGTGTTTCTAGCTGGACGGCTGACTCGATGAAGACCGATTTCCTGCTCGCGATCAAGCAGCTGCGCGCCGACAAGAATCTCGACGACGAGACCATCTTCGAGGCGGTGGAGCGTGGTATGGCCGCTGCGGTCAAGCGGCGCTACGAGTTACCCGGCAACGTCTTCGTCCAGATCGATCGCTACGACGGCGACATGAAAGTCTGGTCGGAGCAGGAGGTAGTCGAGATCGAGGAGGACATCGCCGAGCCTGACCTGCAAATCGAACTCGAACGCGCCCGTCAGGCCGACGAGTCGATGCAGATCGGCTCAACCCTGCGCCGGGATCACGCCATCGACAACGTCGGCGGGCGAATCGAAGCGCAGACCGCCAAGCAGGTCGTGCTGCAGGCACTGCGCGAGGCGGAGCGGGACGCCATCTTCGCCCGCTATTCGGGAGACGAAGGCGGGATCGTCAGCGGCACCGTCCAGCGCGTGGAGCCACACCAGGTGATCGTCGAGCTCGGCGACACTACCGAGACCGTGATGCCCTCCCGGGAGATGGTGCGGATGGAGCGCTATCGCAGCGGACAACGGATCAAGGCGCTATTGGTCGAGGTGCTGCGGGCGAACAAGGGACCGCAAATCATCACCTCGCGCTCGCGCCCTGAGTTCGTCCAGCGACTGTTTGAGTTGGAAGTGCCAGAGATCAGCCGCGGAGTCGTCGAGATTCGCGGCGTCGCTCGTGAACCTGGCCATCGCACCAAGGTTGCCGTCTCCTCGCAGCAGGTGGGGATCGACCCCATTGGCAGCTGTATTGGGATGCGCGCGATGCGCATCCAGAACATCGTCAACGAACTGAACGGCGAGCGTGTTGATGTAGTGCAGTGGGATCGCGATCCGCGCCGGTTCGTCGAGCACGCTCTGAGCCCCGCGCAGATACTCGCAGTGCGCATCGACCCCGAGACCAACACCGCCGAGTGCGCCGTGCCGGACATGCAACTCAGCCTGGCCATTGGCCGTGAGGGGCAGAACGCGCGTCTCGCCGCCCGCCTGACCGGCTACCGCATCGACATCAAGCCGCAGACCGTCGCAGAACGCATGCAGCAGGATGGGCGCGGACCATTCGCCCCACAGCAGGACTTCGAGATCGAGCCAGAACCGGCTGCCGCGCCCGAGCCAGTGCCGCCGCCGCCGGTGCCACAGGTCGACGCCGCTCTGCCGACGCTACCGCCAGTCGAGGATGTGGACTCTGCCCGCCCGCCCGCGCCGACTGAAAAACCGCAGCTCGCGGAAGAAGAGCCGGAGCCTGAACCGGTCCTGCAGGCCACGGAGATCGCATCGGCTGAGCGCGACGAGGGCCAGATTCGCTTCGCCGAAGACGTCCTGCGACGTGAACAGGAACAGGAGTCCCAGCGTGCCCGCCGGCGGCGCCCCCGATATCACGAAAGTGATGAAGGCCTCGAAGACGACCCCTACGCCGAGTACGCCCAGTACGAAAACGAGTTCGAGGACAACCCCTAGGGCGCTCTGCGCTGGTCACATCTCGCTCGTAGGCGTCAACGCCAGTTCCAGCCTGCGGAGTGCAAAGGAATTCGATGCCTGCTCCACAGTCGACTCACGGTACGGTCCTTCCTCCGCCGTCTCCGAACGCTGACGGTCCGCGTCGTCGATGCGTGGTATGTCGGATATCCGCGCCCAAATCAGTGCTGCTGCGGGTCGTCCGACGACCCGACGGGGCGCTGGCGATGAGTGATCACGCTCACGGGCGCGGCGCCTATCTCCACCGCGATGCGGGCTGCCTGCGCACGGCTGCTGCGCAGCCGAAGCACCTCGCCCGCGCCTTGCGCTGCGCTCCCACCGCCGCCCTGCTCTCTCAGCTCCAACGAATCGCGTAGCCTTTCATCATCCAGACGGAGTTCGCCATGACCACACAACAGCGCACTCGCCAATCGCCCACGTCCGCGCCGCCCGACGGCACGGTGCTCATTCCGCGTACGTTGACCGTGCGCGAGCTGGCGGACCTGCTCGGCGATACACCCGTCACCATCATCAAGACGCTGATGACCAACGGCATTATGGCCGACGTCTCCAAGACGCTCGATTATGGCACCGCGGCTATCGTCGCGATGGAACGCGGTTTCGAGCCGGAGGAAGCCGGCGACGTCGTCGAAGAGAAGGAAACGCGCACGGCGATCGATCTGCTGGGCACCGGGGACGAAGATGCGGATGATCCAGCGAGCTTGCAGGACCGCCCGCCGGTGGTCGCCGTGCTGGGTCATGTCGACCACGGCAAGACTTCGCTGCTCGATTACATCCGCAACGCCAACGTCGCCGCTGGTGAGGCGGGCGGGATCACGCAGCGGGTCGGGGCCTATCAAGCGACTGTCGGCGAACGCTTGATCACCTTCATCGACACACCCGGCCACGCCGCCTTCACTGAAATGCGCGCGCGCGGCGCCCAGGCTACGGATATCGCTGTGCTGGTCGTCGCCGCCAACGATGGCGTCATGCCTCAGACGCGCGAGGCGATCAGCCACATTCACGCAGCCGGCGTGCCGTACGTCGTGGCGCTCAACAAGATGGATCTCGATAACATCAATCCCGACCGCGTCAAGGCGGCGCTCGCAGACGTGGGTGTACAGGTCGAGGAGTACGGCGGCGACGTACCGCTGATCCCCGTCTCGGCCACGCGCGGCGACGGCATGAATGAGCTGCTGGAAACTCTGGTGCTCGTCGCCGACCTCGCGGAGCTACGTGCGAATCCCGGACGCGCATCCGCTGGCGTCGTCCTCGAGGCTGAGCTCGACCGCCGTCAAGGCCCACGTACGACCCTGCTGGTCCAGCGCGGGACGCTGCGGCAGGGCGATGCCCTGCTGGTTGGACAGACCTGGGGGCGGATCAAGGCGATGACCGACTTTGTCGGTAAGCGCATCCGCGAAGCCCCTCCCTCCACGCCAGTCGTTGTACTCGGATTGCAGGACGTTGCGGAGGCGGGTGACGCCTTCCGCACCGTCAGCAGCGACCGAGAGGCGAAGCGAATCTACACGCAAGCGCGCCGCGAGCGTGAGGCGCGCGACGCTCAGATCCAGCACTCAGCCTCGCTTGACGCGCTGTTCGGCGAGATCTCTCGCGGCGATGTCTCGGCGCTCAACCTGATCGTCAAGACCGATGTCGTCGGCTCTGTCGAGGCGTTGCGCGACTCACTGGAACAGCTCTCCAATGAGGAGGTCGCCGTCAAGGTGATTCACGCGGCCGCTGGACCGGTCTCAGTTGCCGATGTCAACCTGGCGCTGGCATCCGAAGGACTCGTGGTCGCGTTTAACATCCCGGTCGAACCCGGCGCCGAGCGCCTTGCGGAGCTGGAACACGTCGAGATTCGCAGCTATTCGATCATCTACGAGGTGATCGAGCAGGTCGAAGCGGCGATCAGCGGATTGCTGCAGCCTGTCCAGATGCAAGTCGTCGACGGACACGCTGAAGTGTTGCAAGTATTTCCGATTCGCGGTCTGGGCAACATCGCCGGCTGTCGCTCACTCGACGGTTCGATCCGCAATGATGCCCAAGTCCATGTGTACCGCAACGGCGAACAGATCGCAGAATCGCCGATCTCGAGCCTGAGGCGTTTCCAGGACACTGTGCAGGAAGTGGATGCTGGCCAGGAGTTTGGCGTCGCGCTCGCCCGCTTCGACACCTTCCGCGCCGGGGACCAGCTCGAGTTCTTCCACATCGAGACGCAGTCGCGAATCGTCCAGGGCGGCGAAATCCGCAATGTCGCTCGCTGAACGCAGGCATGATCATGGCACGCCCTGCACGTGGGAATTCTGCACGCGGGCAGCGCCCCTATGGCGCGCTCAGCGCCCGTGGTGCCGACGGCGTCGATCGTATGGACCGCGTCAACGAGCTGCTGCGTGACACGATCGCCGAAGTGGTTGCGCGCGAACTCAAGGATCCCAGACTGTCGTTGGTGCTGGTGAGTGTGACCGAGGTGCGCGCCTCGCGTGATCTCGGCAATGCCACCGTGATGGTCTCGGCGATGCCGCCGCCCGACACGCCTGACGATCAGGATCTGGCATTGGCTATGGATGCGATTGCCGCATTGAACAGCGCAGCGCCATTTATCCACCGCACGATTCGGCGGCATCTGCGCATGAAACGTGTGCCCCGGCTGCGCTTTGAGTTCGATCCCCGCATCGTCGGCGCGGCCCTGATGCAGGAACGACTGCGCGCTCTGGACGCCTCATGAGCCGTCGCCGTCGCGAACCGCAGCATCCTGGCGCGGTCTTCCTCGTTGACAAACCGCAAGGGCCAACGTCGCACGACATCGTGCGCGAACTCCGGCGATGGACTGGGCTGCGCCGTGTCGGACACGGAGGCACGCTCGATCCGCTGGCCAGCGGCCTGTTGCCGATCTTCGTCGGCGCGGCGACCCGCTTGAACGAGTATCTCGCGCCGTATCGCAAGTCCTACGAGGCCACGATCCTGCTCGGCCAGGCGACCGACACCGACGATAGCGAGGGGCAGGTCGTCGCCACAGCGCCAGTGCCTGACCTCAGCGCGGCGGACATCGATGCCACGCTCGAGCAGTTTCGCGGTGACATCGAACAGACGCCGCCGCAATTCAGTGCTGTCAAGCGCAACGGCGTCGCCGCCTATCGAACAGCCCGCTCGGGCGAGCACGTCGAGATCGAACCGCGCCCGGTGACCGTGCATGAGCTGGTGGTCACTTCAGTCGCCATACCCTACGTGACGCTGTCGATGTCGGTCAGCACGGGCACCTATGTCCGCGCGATCGCGCGGGACTTGGGTCAGGCGCTCGGTTGCGGGGGGCATGTGACGGAAATGCGCCGTACGATGATCGGCGCCAACTCAGCCACGGACGCGCATACGCCCGCCGCGCTCGCCGCCGCCGCCGAGCAGGGCGACATTTGGTCGCTCGCTCTCTCACCGGCCCAGCTCTTTCCTGATTGGCCCCAGTTCCACCTGCACGGTGAGCAGCTCGCGCGCGTCAAGCGTGGCCAGGCGATTCGTCACACGCCCGTTGACGGCTGGGACAAGGCGCTCGCCCTGAACGCCGAGCGTGAGGTGACTGCTGTGCTGCGCCGCGACGAGCTGAGCGCCGCGACCTGGCAGCCCGAGAAAGTGCTCAACGCTCGCTAGCGTGTCATCGGTGGATCATCGGGGCGGCGGAAGGCGAAGCCGCCCGATCCTCCGTTGAAGCCGCCCTCTACGATATGCGCCGTTGGTGTGACGGATTCGTTCACGATCGGCAGCAGCAGGCGCGCCCCTCGCTCGCCGCCAACGTGGATCGCCAGCGTTGCCTCACCGCCCTGTGTGGGGACGATCAGATTATCCGCATCGGCGCCGGCGATGGTCAACCGCAACCGCTGACCTGCGCGAGCGATGCATGAGATCGGATACAGCTCGACCTGCACATCCATCGCCTGGCCCGGCGCCACCGGCGCGAGGTCGGCCTTGCTCCAGCTATGCCAGACAGGCCCCTCGTGTCCACCTGGATCGCCTCCAACACGGCGATGCTCGAGGTTGAGGAATCCCTCCGAGAGATAGGCGGCCGATCCGTCCTGGTCGAGTTGCTCCAGCGTCACCACGACTGCGCCACAGTCAGCGGAGGTTGACAGTTCCAGCGCGATGGCGGGCCAGCCGGTAACTTCAACATCGGCCGCCAGCGGTCCGCTGGTGAATGTGAGGCATCGCTCGGCTCGCGCATTGAGGTCGGTTGTGTTGATATACATGTCGTCCACGTAGTAGCTGTGACGCGTCATCTCGCCCAGGCTGACCGTGTGGTCCACCTCGTAGCTCAGCGTGTCCGCTGCGCCGGGACGCTCGACTGTGAGCGCGCCGTCAGCGGTCAGCCAGTGCGCGCGTAGGCCAGCTTCAGGCAGCGGCAGGCGTGGCGCCGACTTCCAGGTCGTCGCCCCCGACGGCTCGCTGGTGCCGTAGTGCACGGGCGGCTCGTCCAGCACTCCGTTGTCGATGTCCTTGAGCCAGTAATCGAACCAGCGGCGCAGCTCCGGATCGCCGCCCTGCCCGTGATTCCACGGCCCCACGATCAGCTTTTTGGGCACGTCCAGGCGGTTGAATGCATCGATCAGATAGCCGGGGAACGTCAGGTCCCACCACCCGGTGACCAGGTAAGTTGGGACGCCGCTGGCGTTCACGAGGTCGCAAGACTCAAACCAGCCGCTGGCCACCTCACCGAGTCCGACGTCGGCGCGCCGTTGCTGTCGGCGTAAGCCATCGTATGAGGACATGCGCGTCACGTCGCGCGGATCCATGCTCGAGAACGTTTCTACCCAGCGATAGCGGTCGGACGAGCGTTCGGCGGTCGCTGCGTCGCGCAGGCGCTCACCCTCGGGTCCATCGACGGGTGCCGCCGGCTCGTGTTCCGAGAGTCCCTTGTGCAGCCGTTCCCAGACGCGCGCAAAGCTGGAGATCGCGAGTCCCCCGTCGACGTAACACTGCGGCAAGCCGGGATACTGCGGGGCGATGCACTTGAGCCCCACAGGCCGCTGGGCCGCCGTAAAGAACTGCATCATCCCCTCGTACGAGATGCCGACCATACCGACGCGCCCCGACGACCATGGCTGCTCGCAGATCCAGTCAATCACCTGGGCAATGTCTTGGCCGGCTAACCAGGAATCGTTGTACACCGCGCCGAATGAGGCGCCGGTGCCACGGATGTCGACCGAGATGAATCGGTAGCCGTGCTGAATCATATCCCGCGCGATCGGCCGCTCCTCATATTGCGTGATCAGTTGGCCGGGCTCCATGCTGCGCAGTTCCTCGGCGTAGCGCGCGACCGGGTCCGCCCTGCCCGTGATCTCGAACGCGCGCCGATAGGGCGTCGCGTGCAGCACCGTCGGCGTCCGACCATCAACGATCTCGCCACCGAGTGTCGGATGCAGCACGTCGATCGCGATGCGGCAACCATCCGCCATCGTTAGATACTGGGATTCCCGCGCGTAGCCGTCGGCGATAGCATCGGTGAATCCTTCATAGACGCCAAGCATGGACCGTTTCGCGCTCATGTGTATTCCGCTGTGACTGGCGCGCCATGCGCTGGGTTGGATTGGTAGGCTCGCAACGAAGCCCTGTTCGGGCGAGTCTATCGCTCGCTGGTTGGGAGAGACGCCATGACCGCAGCGTTCGTCGCCACACCGCAATCGCTGGACGAGGTGGACCTCACCTCTCCCGACGCCTACGTGGTCAACGGCTATCCCTATCCGCACTGGGCGTATCTGCGGGCGCACGCGCCCGTGTACTGGTATGAGCGCCCCAACATCGCGCCATTCTGGGCGATCACCAGATATCACGATATCCAGCGCATTTCGCGCGACCCGCAGACCTTTTCCAACAAGACCGATATCACGATCCGTCCCGAACCGTCCGAGGACGATTTCGCCAGCTCGCAACCCACGCATCACCTGTTGGAGATGGACCCGCCCGAGCATGCCGCCTACCGCTCGCTGGTCAACCGACGCTTCACGCCGGGCGGCCTCCAGCTGCTGGAGGAACGGATCGACGAGATCGCTACGGGCATCGTCGATCGGGTCGCTCTGGAACTGGTCGATGATCTCTCGAAGCGCGGGCGCGCAGAATTCGTCGCTGATGTCTCTGCCCGCCTGCCGTTGGCGGCCATCTGTGAGCTGTTGGGCGTACCACGCGAGCGTTGGGATGACATCCACCTCTGGACCAATGAGACGATTGGCGCCGCCGATCCAGAGTTCCAGCGCGGGCGCTCGCAGAGCGAAACCGCGCAGGCTGGCGCGATGGCGCTGTTCGGTTACTTCATGCAGCTGGCCGAGCACAAGCGTCAGCAGCCAGCCGATGATTTGATGAGCACGCTGGTGCAGGCCGAGCTAGACGGCGAACCACTCAACGTGATCGACCTGCTGTCGTACGCCTTCATCCTGATCCTGGGTGGCAACGAGACGACCCGCAACGCAACGTCGGGCGGCCTGCTGGCGCTGATCGAGCACCCAGAGCAGTTGCGCCGACTGCGTGACGATCCGGCCTTGCTGGACAGCGCCATCGAGGAGATTCTGCGCTGGACCTCTCCGATCATTCACTTTGGTCGGCTCGCGACCGCCGATGTGGAGATCGGTGGCCAGTTAATCTCAGCCGGCGACAAACTGATGATGTGGTACCCATCAGCCAACCGCGACGCGGAGATATTCAGCCAGCCCGACACATTCGACATCAGCCGCGAACCGAATGAGCACCTGGCCTTCGGCGGCTTCGGTGAGCACTTCTGCCTCGGCGCCAACCTGGCGCGGATGGAGTTGCGCTCGATCTTCAAGCACGTGCTCGATCGGCTCGATGACATCCAGCTCGACGGCGAGGTCGAGCGACTGCGGTCAGGCTTTGTGGGTGGCATCAAGCATCTGCCCATTGCGTTCTCAGCACGCGAAGCGCAGTAGCGCGCCGCGCTGGCACGACTGGCACGAGAGGAGCTGATCATGACCACAACAGCGAGCAGACTCGATCAGATTGACCTCGTCACGCCAGAACTCTATGGCAGCCGCGGCTATCCGTGGGCAGGGTGGGCATTGCTGCGCCGCGAGGCGCCGGTCTACTGGTACGAGCAGCCAGGCGTGACGCCGTTCTGGGCGATCACCAAATACGACGACATCCAGACGATCTCCAGCGACCCCGAGACGTTCATCAGCAGTCAGCGGCTCGTGGTCCGCGCGGCTGGCTCGGGCGACGGCGGCGCCAACGACCCGTCGCTCGCGATTCCCAATTTGATCAACATGGATCCGCCTGAGCACGGCCAGTACCGCGCGGCGACCAACCGTCGCTTCTCGCCACGCGGTATGAGGTTGCTCGAGGAACGCATTGACGAGATCGCCGAGCGGGTGATCGATGCTGCCGCCGCGCACCTGGTCGACCAGCTCAGCGGACGGCGCGAGATGGACTTCGTCCGCGATGTCGCGGCGAAGATGCCGATGGCCGCGATCTGCGAGCTACTCGCGGTCGAGCGCGAGTCGTGGGAGGACATCTTCAGCTGGACCAACGAGTTCCTCGGCTCGGAGGACCCAGAGTACCAACGCGGCCGCAGCCGACGCGAGACCTGGCAGTCAGGCATGCGCGGTCTGATGGGCTATTTCACAGCGCACATCGAGCGCAAGCGCTGCGCTCCCGACGAGAGCGTCATGACGACACTCGTACAGGCGGAGATCGACGGCGCGCCGATGCCCGACCAGGAAATCCTGTCCTACGCGATCCTGCTCATCCTGGCGGGCAACGAAACGACGCGCAACGCAACGTCGGGCGGCATGCTGGCGCTGATCGAGCATCCAGAACAGTTCGAGCGGCTGCGCGACGATCCGCAGCTACTGAACAGCGCGGTCGAGGAGATGCTGCGCTGGACATCGCCGGTCATCCACTTCGCCCGTACGGCGACGCGTGACACGGAGATCCGCGGAGTCCCGATCCGCGCGGGCGAGACGCTGGCGATGTGGTATCCATCGGCCAACCGCGACGAGGACGTGTTCGCACGTCCCGACGAGTTCGACATCAACCGTTCACCGAACGACCATCTCGCCTTCGGAGGCTTCGGCGAACACTTCTGCCTCGGCGCCAACCTCGCCCGGCTGGAGATGCGCTCCATCTTCCGTCACGTGATCGGTCGGCTCGATCAGTTCGAGCGCAACGGAGAGGCGGAACGCCTGTCCAGCCAGCTGATCGGAGGCATCAAGCGCCTACCAATCAGCTATCGGGCTGTGTAACCGCTACGGGACGATGTCGTCGAGCTCTTCCGGACTGGGCTCTTCATCTTCGGCTGAGCGATCCAACCAGATGATCTGGTCGAACAGGCTTTTTGCTTCGGTGAGAGACAGCTCCTCATCATCGTTCAGCATGTGCATCACGAGCGACTCAAAGATGTAATCTTCATTCGTGCCGAGCGACTGGTAGAGAGGGTAATCTGTATTGACGACTATGGTACGTGCATCGCGGTCTTCTCGCCAGGCGCTACGTTCTGATTTGTCACCAAGCCCGTCGAGCTGCACAGGAGGCATTCCTCCTACCTTCCGTAACAGTCTGCCAACCGGATTCGTAGGAGGCGGCGTACGGTTGGTTGGTTCAGTTCGAGTTCGCTGAGGCCGTGACGAAGTTTCGCTCTTGGCCGGCTCTGATGGCGGCCTGCGTCCCCCGTGTGCCGTTCGAAGAGGGATAACGCCTTTGCCTGCAAGCTGATCGATCTGGTGCAGCCGTTTCATGGCGTGTTCTACTCGTCTACGTGCACTGTTCGCCCGTTTTCGTTCCTGTCGGGAAACTGGTTTCGCATCTGCGGCTTCGTTCAGCTGCCGTACGACACTCGCCATAAGCTCGTGCATCGTAGCCTCGATCACTTGCCAATCGTCGCTGTCGGACGGCCATCCTGTCTTCAGCTGATTTGGCCTGAGTGTTCCACCGCTGATGCTCACTTCTCCGTACAGGCGCATGAGCGTCCCTCGCCCATTAAGGTTATGGCCAAATTCTTCGCCGCCTGTGATTTTCCTACCGTTGTGTTCAGTCCGGATCCCATGCTGAAAACGAAATCCGCGACCTGTCGGTAGACGATCTTTATCGACCGCGCCAATGCGCCCCTTGATGCGAATACCACTTTCCAACTTTGTCGGTTCAAAGATAACTTCCTGAATCGAGGCGGACCATGGCACCTCGATCGGCTCTAAGGCGTTGTTGTTGATACGTATAGTGCAGTGACCTTGCGCGAGAAGTGTGCGGTACGTGTCTGCCAGGCGTTGCCGAAGAATTTCAGTCTCGTATCTATGAGGCTTAAGCCCACTAAGTGTAAGTTGAACAAATCCTTGGTCGTTAGTGACAGGGCGGAATAGAGTAGACGGCACGTTAGAAAGTTTGGTTACATCTGTGTTCAGTGGAGAGGTTCGCGATCCCCAATGAGGGTCATGGAAACGCCAAATCTGGTTAGCGTCAGCCTTTCGGCAAACCACTTCCAGCGATTCTGCCAGATAGATCGCAGCTGACTTGCCTCCAACGTGGTATTGACCGATGTCCTGTGCGCCGTGGCTGTGACCTTCTCCCCATTGAATCCAATCGATCAGCGCGTTATCGTCCATGCCTTCGCCGCCGAAGTCGGTGATGCGAAGGATATCTTTGGAACGATCGATAGCAATATCGATAGTAAGGTGGCGACCTCTACGGTAGTCGAATGGATTATCGACTAACTCCATTATGGCTTCAGCGACGTTGCGATAGTTGGTAGCCGTTGCTATAAGTGCTTGACGGCTGAAAGTTTCCTGCAGTTTGGGCATCGGATCATCTCTATCAGTATCCCAATGGTACCGCGGTAGGCAGGCCTACAGCGTTGCGCCGCCGTCTACCGTGATCGTTTGGCCTGTGACGAAGCTGTTCCGCTCGATCAGCGCGACGATCGCGTCGGCGCAGAGCTCGGGCGTGGCGACGCCACGCAGTGGGGCCGTCTCGCCGAGTCGCTTGCGACCGGCTTCGTACGTCTCTACGCCGAGCCCGCCCCTGAGCCAGCGGCCCTCGATGAAGCCGGGCGCGATGGTGTTGATGCGGATCTCGGGCCCTAGCACGCGTGCCAGTGATTTGGTGATCACGTTGACGCCCGCCTTGCTGGCGGCGTAGGGAATGGAGGAACCGCCGCCGCCCGCGCCGGCGATGCTGCTGACATTGACGACCGCGCCTACGCCGGCGGCGCGCATGTGCGGAGCGGCGGCCCGCGTGCAGTTGAAGACTCCGCGCAGATTCGCGCCGATGATATCGTCCCAGACCTCGTCCGTGACCGCCTCGAGATCGTCGTGAGCGATGAAGTGCGTCATCCCGGCGTTGTTGACCAGAATCTCCAGGTGGCCGAACTCGTCGATTGCGGACTGGATCAGCCTGCGACAGTCAGCGTCGGAGCGGGTGTCGGCCTGAACGGCGATCGCAGCGCCGCCTTCGGCCTGGATCTCGTCGGCCACGCGTTGTCCCGCCTCAGCTCCGCGAAAGTAGTTGACGACCACCGACGCGCCGAGCGAAGCGAGCAGCTTCGCCGTTGCCTCGCCGACGCCCGACGATGATCCGGTGACGACCGCGACCTTGCCCTGGATATCCATGACTGTGACGGTCAGTCGCCGCCGGCTGCCACTGCAGCGGCGAGGCCCGCAGGCATGGCCTCGGGCACCTCGATGTTGTAGAGCTTCGCCGAGTTCTCCCAGAGAATCTTGCGGCGAACCGCTTCGCTCTGTCCCTCAAGGCCATCCTCGATCGTCTCCTGCACATTGCCATAGAGGCATGTGGGGTGCGGGAAGTCGGTCTCGAACAGGATGTTGTCGGCGCCGATGTCGTCGATCAGTTTGCGTGGTGCGATCTTCTCGAACCAGTAGCAGGCGTAGACCTGGTGACGGAAGTAATCCGACGGCATCATCTCAAACTCGGGCCGCGCCTTGCGAATGTCGGCGGCGAGGAAGTGGTAGTCGCAGCTCTCGAGGCAGAACGGTACCCAGCCAATGCCGGATTCCACTGAGATGAACTTGAGCTCGGGGAAGCGTGGCAGTACACCCGACAGCAGTAGGTCGGTCATCTGCAGACCGTTGGCCATGAAGAGCACGGTCGAGGTGCGTGCGTACGTGACCTCGGGTCCGTCGACCGCGAGACGCTCCGGCGTGAAGCCGTCGGTGAAGTCCCCGGAGCCGATGTGGAACGAGATCGGCAGGCCGGCGTCCGAGGCGATGTTCCAGAGCGGGTCCCAGTGATGGTCGCCCAGGAACGGCTGGCCGTGCGACTGCGGGTCGCCGGTGAACAGGATGCCGCGCATCCCCTGGGGCGCGACGCGCTCGATCTCTTGGACCGATGCCTCGATGTCCCAGAAGGGGATCGAGATGTTGGCGACGAAGCGCTCTGGGGCGACGGAAATCCAGTCGATCTGAAAGTCGTTCCAGGCGCGCACGCATTCGAGCATCAGCTCGGGGTCGCCGAGCGAGAGGAAGCGCTGCGAGGCGAAGCCCGCCACATTGGGATACAGCACCTGGGCATAGACGCCGGTCTCGTCCATCAGCTTGAGCCGCTCATGGACATCGAATGAGGCCGGGTGCGCCTCTTCGTAGGTCGGCGGCGAGCTGGGGAACTTGCCCTTCCAGCCAGCAAACACCCCCGAGGGAGCGTTGGCGACCTTTTCGTCGCCCACGAACCAGGCATTCGTGCCTTGTTGGTCCTGCTTCACATGCAAGACTTTGTCGCCCCACTTGGACGCTACGCGGGAAGTCCACAGATCGGCAGGTTCAGTGATGTGAGTGTCGGCGTCGATAAACGTCTGGAACGCCATGGCTGCTCCTTCGGGCATGAGAACGAGATCGATCACGCTCATTGTAACGCGCGTGACACTAATCAGTCGGAGCGCAGCGCCCTCGGTGCGAGACCAGTTGAGCCAACGAGCTAGGGGATCGCGGGCTCTCCGGAGACCGCCTTGATGATGTCGAAGTAGCTGATCACGACGATGAAGAGCAGCAGCGCCGCGAAGCCGGCCATGTGTACCAGGCCTTCGCGCTCGGGGCTGATTCGCTTGCCACGCCGCGCGATCTCGATGAGCACGAACATGATCCGCCCACCGTCGAGCATCGGCAGCGGCAGAATGTTGATGATGGCAAGGTTCAGCGAAATCAGTGCAGCCAGCTCAATCAGCCGTGTCCAGCCGGCGCGGTCGACCACCTCGCCCGTGACCCGCGCGATGCCGACTGGTCCCGACAGCTCAATCGGCTCGCCGCCGGCAATCCAGGATCGAATCCGATTACGTACGAGGATGAACGTGTCGCGCGTCTGGGTCCAGCCGGAGGCGACCGCCTCGCCCAGCGAGGGGCTGTCGCGAATCACGCGAGTGGTTCCGTTGGCGATGCTGATGCCAGTCGCGCCCTGGGGTACTTCGATCACTGCCCCTGGCGGCGGATGCAGCGGGTCAATCCCGAGCGCTGCGTAGAGCGAGGCCATCCGCACAGACTCCTCGATCGCGATGCGCAGCATCGTGTCGCCGTCTTGTGTGACATAGGTCATGCCGCCGGGCAGCTCAAGTTCGAGACCGGTCCGGAGTTCCTCCGTCTCGATTCCCCAGGCGGCGATCACCGCCGCCGGCGGGACGCCGAGGATTTCGGAGATGTCGTGCACCGAGTCGTCCAGCTGTACCACGTGGGTGAGCGGTTGCGGCGCGAGCCGCGCGCGGACGAGCGTGTCGAACCGCTCGGGCTCGCGCGCCGCGCGGCTGTCGGTCAGCGCGCCCGACGGCGGACGTTCGACCGACAGCTCGAGTCGCTCGCCCAGGTTGAGCTGGATCAGTCGTGACAGGTCGGATGCGTTCTGAATCGGCTCGCCGTTGACGGCGATGATGTGGTCACCAGCGCGAATTCCCGCCTCGTGCGCCGGCGCGCCTTGGACGGTGCTCGTGACGACGGCTGGACCAGCCGGCACGTTGTCGGGAATCAACGCGCCGACGGCGAAGAGCAGGAACGGCAGCACCGCATTGACACCGGCGCCGGCGGCGAGGATGCCGATCCGCGTGAGCCGGGATTTCGCGCCCAGAGAGCGCGGATCGATGCCCACGCTGATCCCGAAGATGCTCGCGTCACCACGCTCGTTCAGGAATTGCTGGCGTTGCTCCGGAGTGGTGTTGATGCTGGACAGGCTTGACGCCTCGTTGCCCGTGGGTCGCGAGATGGTCCAGGTCGTCTTGCCTCCGTCAGCTTCTGTGTGGTCGTACGTGACTTCCCACTGCGGCTCGCCGGCGGTGGCCAGCAGACGCTCCACGAGCTGGTCCGGGCTGACCACGCGTTTGCCGCTGACCCGGAGAATGCGGTCGCCGGCCACGAGATGGTCTCGGAAAGGGGAGTCTTCCTCGACGTCGATCACCAACAGGCCCGAAGCCTCCTCGCCAGTCAGACGTACGAACCCGCCGATCGGCAACCAGTTGAAGGAATAGAGTGTCTCGCCGAACTGCCAGCCTTTGCCGATTCGGGGCGGCAGACCGATGCCGAACTCCTCCACCCGCACGCCGGCCAGCTTGGCGGCGACGAAGTGTCCCAGCTCGTGCAGCACGACGAGCCCGAGCAGAATGCCGATGAACGGCAGGATCGTTTCGAGGAAGACCATCGTTTCTAGCGTACCTGTGTGGGCAAGTGAGGGCAGCCAAGCACAATGGACAGTCAAACGGAGGCGGCGATGCGCCCCGTCGTGAACCCCCGCGCCCAGGCGTCAGCGGCGTCGATCCCCTCGATGTCAGGGTTCGGCGTGTTGCGGTGCGCGTCCATCGCCTGAAGGATGTAGTCGGCGATCTCAGTGAACCGGAGCCGGCGTTCCAGGAACGCCTCGACGGCGATTTCGTCCGCAGCGGCCATCACGGCCGGATAGGTTCCCCCGGCGCGGCCGGCTTGCTGCGCCAGCTTGAGGCAGGGATAGCGGTCGAGGTCGGGACGCGAGAAGTGGAGCGCGCCCACCGCTGCGAGATCGAGTGGTGCGACCGTCGGCTGGAGCCGCTGCGGGTAGCCGAGCGCGAGCTGGATCGGTAGTTTCATGTCGGGATATCCCAGCTGCGCCTTGACCGAGCCATCGCTGAACTCGACGAGCGAATGGACAATGGACTCGGCGTGCTGCACGATCTCGACACGCTCGTACGGGACGTCGAACAGCCACTTCGCTTCAATCGTCTCCATACCCTTGTTCATCAACGTCGCAGAATCGACGGTGATCTTGTCGCCCATGTTCCAAGTCGGATGATCGAGCGCCTGCTCGGGCGTCACCATCGCCAGCGCCTCGACTGCGAGATGGCGTAGCGCCCCGCCCGAGGCGGTCAGCAGAATGCGTCGAACTTCATGGTCCTCCTCGCCCCATAGACACTGCCAGATTGCGGAATGCTCAGAGTCGACTGGGCGCAGCTGACCGCCACCGCGCTCGACGGCGTCGCGGACGAGCTGCCCCGCCATCACGACGACTTCCTTGTTCGCGAGCGCCACCGCCCCGCCGCGTTCCAGGGCGGTCAGGGTGGGCTCCAGCCCAGCCCGCCCGGCGGTTCCCACAACCAGCACATCGCCCGAAGGATCGGCGGCCATCTCATCCATCGGCGCGACGGCCGCGCCGACGCCGTCGGCAATCTCGGCCAGCGCGGTCTCATCCTCGGACGCCGCCCAGAGGTAACGCGGACGGAACTCCTGCGTCTGCGCCTCGAGCGCCGACAGATTTCTGCCAGCGGCCAGCCCCAACACGTTGAAACGTTCGGGCATCGCACGCACCACGTCGAGCGTTTGCCGCCCAATGCTGCCGGTCGATCCCAGCAGCACCAGATTGATGATCGGAGTGGGTTCGTCGCTTAGGTCGTCCATTGCAAGAAGAAGAATACGACGGGCAGTCCAAACAGGAGCGAGTCGAGCCGATCGAGCACGCCGCCGTGTCCTGGGATCAGCTGCGAGGAATCCTTGACGTCCATGGCGCGTTTGAACAAGGACTCGGTCAGGTCGCCGAGCTGCGAGAGCAACGGTAGCGTCAGTGCAAGCAAGAGCAAGGGCCAGAGCCCTGCTTGCGTGCCCAGAATCTGGTCCAGCGCGAGCGTCGCGCCGAAGCCGCCGAGCCAGCCAAAGATCGCGCCTTCAACAGTCTTGTTGGGCGAGACGGACGCCGCCAGCTGACGTCGCCCGAACAGACGGCCGCCGGCGTAGGCCGTTGCGTCGGCCGACATAATGGCCAGGATTGCGATCAGAAACCAGTCCATACCCTCGGGACCGGACCGCACCATCAGGAACGTCGCACCCGGCAAAGCCAGATAGAGCGCCGCGCCCAGCATGGCCAGCCCGCTTGAGAGGATTGGCCGCAGCAGCGCCGGCTGTGGAACGCGGACCTCGCGCACGGCCGTCCATGTCGTGAGCGAGGCGATCCCGATCAGCGCGGCCAGAACGGGCCAGAACATGGTGATCGCGGCACTCTCCGCAGCCCCAATCACCGCTCCGATCGTCGCAGCCCCGCAGAGGAACAGTGGACTCCGTACGGAGACGCCGACGATCCGTGCAATCTCGCCCAGCGCCACCACCAACGCCAACGCGACACACCCGGCAAACAGCGGTCCGCCCACCAGCACGACGCCAATGATGAGCGGCATGCCGACCGCCGCGCTAACCAGCCGAGGCCCCAGCCCCGCGCCGTGCAGACCGTGCGGAAGACGTGGACTACTCGTCACGCGCCGGGCGTCCGCCGAAGTTGCGTTGACGCTGTGTGTAGGCGGACAACGCCTGGTCAATGTCGCGCGCGTCGAAGTCGGGCCAGTAGGTGTCCGAGAACACGTACTCGGCGTAGGCAGCCTGCCAGAGCAGGAAATTGGAGACACGCTGGTCGCCGCCGGTACGAATGATCAGGTCAGGGTCGGGCAAGTCTCGGGTGTACAGATGCTCGGATAGCATCCGCTCGGTCACGTCATTCGGACCTACACCGCTGGCGACGATCTGGCGTACCGCGTCCACCAGCTCTGCTCGCGAGCCGTAGTTGAAGGCGATGCAGACGGTGATCCGGTCGTTGTCACAGGTCAGCGCGATCGCATCGTCGATCTTGCGCCGTAACCGCTGCTCGAGCGCGTCGAGCCTGCCGATGTAGCGCAGCCGAACCCCCGCGTCGTGCAGCGGTCTGAGCTCACGGTCGATCGTCGACGACAGGATCCGCATCAAGCCCCGCACCTCAGGGCGCGGACGCTTCCAGTTCTCAGTTGAGAATGCGAAGAGCGTCAGGCAGTGGATGCCACGCTCGGCGAAGGCCTCGATCGCGGCGCGGATATTCTCGGTACCGGCGCGGTGCCCGTCCGTCGGACGCAACCCGCGCTGCGCTGCCCAACGGCCGTTCCCGTCCATAATCACCGCGACATGGCTGGGTAGGAGTGTGGTCGGCGCTGGCTCAGTCGGCAGCCGATGGCCGTTCGCCGATACTGGCGCGAGCAGAGACGATTCGGGTGGATCGGGATGGGCGAAGGCGGCGTCGCGTCGGGCAGCGGTGGAGGCGTATGGGCTGGACAATGTACTAGACCTCGAGGAGCTCGCGCTCCTTCTGACTGCCCGCAGCATCCACTTTAGCGATGAACTCGCTGGTCAGGGTATCGAGCTGCGATTCCGCGCGCCGTTCTTCGTCCTGCGACAGGTCGCCGTCGCGCTGCAGGCCGCGCAGATCATCGTGAGTATGTCGGCGCACGTTGCGGATCGCCACCCGTGCCGTCTCCACTTTCTGGTGCACGATTTTGACCAGGTTGCGTCGCCGCTCCTCAGTCAATTCCGGCAGCGCCAGGCGAATCAGGATGCCGTCAGACTGCGGGTTGATCCCAAGATCCGAGGCTTGAATCGCCTTCGTGATCGGCTCGAAGGCGTTGCGGTCCCAAGGCTGGATCGCAATCAGCCGTGCCTCTGGCGCCGAGATCGTGGCGAGCTGGTTGAGCGCCATCGTGGTCCCGTAGTAGTCCACCCGCAACTGGTCGACCAGGGATGTGTGCGCGCGGCCGGTGCGGATCACCATCAGGTCGCGATCCAGCGAGCTGACGGCGCCGGCCATGCGTGTATTGGCATCCTCGAACGCGAGATCCAGGAGCTCATTCTCGGACATCTCACGCCCCTCAACGGCGCTGCCTCGAAGCGGGCAGGCGCTGCGCTCAGTCAGCCAACACGGTATCTCCGTGGCCCACCCTCGTTCCCGCCTGGTCAAGGTCCGGACCGTCGATCACCGTGCTCACAATAGCGTTCGACGACTCGATGTTAAACACGACGATCGGCAGCGAGTGCTCCTCGCAGAGCGCCAGCGCGGAAGCGTCCATGATCACACCCAGATTCTGCCGCAGCGCCTCGCGGTAGTTGAGCGTGGCGTAGCGGCGCGCATGGGGGTGCGTGGCAGGATCTGCCGTGTAGACGCCGTCGGCGCCGTGCTTGCCCATCAGCAACTCATCCGCGTCGAGCTCGATGCCGCGCAGGGCGGCGGCGGTGTCGGTGGTCACGTAGGGATTTCCCGTTCCGCCCACGCAGAGCACGATGCGACCCTTCTCGAGGTGGCGCAGCGCGCGACGGCGAATGAAAATCTCCGCCACCTGTCGGACCTGCAGCGCCGACATCGTGCGCACTTCGCAGCCCGCCGCCTCAATCGCGTCCTGCAGCGCCAGGCCATTGATCACCGTGGCGAGCATGCCCGCGTAGTGCGCCGTCGCCTCACTCATCCCCAGCTGCGCAGCCAAACGTCCGCGAAAGAGATTCCCGCCGCCAACGACCACGCCGATCTCGACGCCGCGCTCTCGACACTCAACAATTTGGCGCGCGATGTCGTTCAGGGCTGCCGTGTCGATGCCGGAGTCACGCCCCCCCTGCAACGACTCGCCCGAGACCTTGAGCACAACGCGGCGCGGTCGGGGGACTGTCATCTGCGGCCTCGGTTCTGCACCGCTCTGCTCGCGCCCGTTGTCCAGCGCGCGTTCGGCTATCGTCCCAGCTCGTAGCGTGTGAAGCGTGCGACCTCGATCCGCTCGCCGATCGAGGCGATGACGTCATTGATTCGATCGGCGATGGTCTGTGAGCTGTCGCGAATGAACTCTTGGTCCAGCAATGCGACGGCGTCGGCATCCGCATCATCGGGGAGGTCGTCCGCGCGGACGACCGGTGGATTCATCGACGCGATTTGCATGGCGATGTCATGCGCGAGCTCCTGAAACGGCTCCGTCTTGGCGACGAAATCGGTCTCGCAACGCAAGTCGACGAGGACGCCGATGCGGCCTCCGTGAATGTAGCTGTGAATCAGCCCTTGCCCAGTCGCTTTGTCGGCGCGCTTGTTGGCAGTGGCGATGCCCTGTTCACGCAGCAGGAGGCGGGCGCGCTCGAGGTCTCCGTCGGCCTCGGTCAGCGCCTGGCGGCAGTCCATCACGCCAGCGCCGGTCTCGGCGCGCAACGCCTTGATCTGGTCAATTGTTACGGGCACAGGGCAGCTCCTTCGGTGGCGGTATCAGATCTGATGGCTGAGCGGCGCCGCCAGCTCGCCTAGCTTCGGCGCAACGCCGCTCGGATGTGTCGGACGTGGGTGTTAGCGCGTCAGCGCCGGCTCGGCCGCCGACTCGAACCCGTCGTCACCTTCGACCGCGCTCTGACGCATCATGCCGCCCTCCTGCGCCGCCTCCGCGATCTGCGCGGCCAACAGCCGCACGGCTCGAATCGCGTCGTCATTGGAGGGAATCGGGTAGTCGATCAGATTGGGGTCGGAGTTGGTGTCACAGATTGCAATGATGGGGATCCGCAGCCGCCGCGCTTCTGCGACGGCGATGTGTTCGCGCGGGACATCGACGATGAACAGTGCGCCGGGCAGTGTGTTCATGTCGCGCAATCCGCGCAGGTAGCGGTGCAGCCGAGTGAGATTGTCGCGCAGTTTCAGCGCCTCTTTCTTCGGCAACAGATCGAGCTGACCGGCCTCTTCACGCCGCTCGAGTTCGAGCATGTAGTCGACGCGTTTGCGGATCGTCTGGAAGTTGGTCAGCGTGCCGCCGAGCCAGCGGGTGACGACGTAGGGCATGTTGGCGCGATCGGCCTCGTTGCGAATCACGTCCTGCGCTTGGCGCTTGGTGCCAACGAACAGGATCTGCTGGCCCGATGACGACAATTCCCGCGCCACCTCCGTAGCCTCTGCCAAGCGGGTCACGGTTTGGGCGAGGTCGAGGATGTGCACGCCATTGCGGGCGCCGAAGATGAATGGCGCCATCTTGGGATTCCAGCGCCCGGTCTGGTGGCCGAAGTGGACTCCAGCCTCCAGCAGGTCGCGCATTGAGATCGGTGTCGTCATCCGGCTCCTCGGGTGCTCTGTCGCGGCGCGGTTATGGCGGTGCGAGCGTGCGGAAATAATCTCACGCTGTTCGGGCCCGCAAGCGCGGGTACCGTCCCGAGTATAGGGGGTGGCGTCTCGGTCGCTGCAACAAATCGCTGTGATTTCAGGCCGTGATAGCTTAGGAGGTGTTGTCTGATGTTCTACGCGGAGGAAGTACGTGCCCCGCTACGTGTACGAGTGTTTCGAGTGCGGCCATACGGTCGAGAAGTTGGAAGGCTGGAGCGCCCCAGCCCAGCAGCCCTGCAGCGAGTGCGACCACACCCTGCAGCGCATCCCGAGCCCACCTGCCATCGTCTTCAAAGGCTCCGGTTGGTACTCGACCGACAGCAAGAAGAGCAGCTGGAAGTCGCGACGCGACGAGGACAGTGACAGCGGCGAGGGCGGCGCCGATGACGGTGGCGACGGTGACGGCGCTGCGTCGGATGGCCCTACGCCCAGCTCCGGCGAACGTGAGGCCTCGGCGGCGGCAGCTGATTAAGCCGCTGACGCCACTGCGCGCTCGCTGATGAGAGTCGTGCTCCAGCGTGTGCGCCACGCATCCGTCACGGTGGATGGCGAGACCGTCGGCGCCATCGGGTGTGGACTGCTGATCCTGCTGGGCGTCGCGGCGGAGGACAGCGCCGACCAGGCAGACGCCCTGGCCGACAAGACCGCCGGGTTGCGTATCTTCGCTGACGACGCAGGCCGTATCAACGAGAGTCTGCTCGACATTGGCGGCGAAGCGCTGGTGGTGAGCCAATTCACGCTGTTCGCCGATGTCCGCAAGGGGCGCCGTCCCAGCTTCACTCGCGCGGCGAGACCGCAGGCGGCTGAGCCGCTCGTTGCGCGCTTCGCACAGTCCTTGCGCGAGCAGGGGATCGTGGTGGCGACGGGTGTGTTCGGGGCGACGATGTTGGTCGAATCGGTCAACGATGGCCCCTGCACCATCGTGATCGACTCCGCCGATTTGGAGCGCCCGCGACGCGCTTAGGCGGCGGTGATGTCCAGCGCGATGTCCAGCGATGGGGCCGAGTGCGTCAACGCGCCGAGTGAGATGGCGTCCACTCCGGTCGCCGCCACGCGGGGAACCAGTTCGAGGGTGATCCCGCCGCTGGCTTCGGTGCGGGCACCCCGCTGGCGCGCCAGCGCGACCGCGGGCGGGAGATCGTCGACCGAGAAGTTGTCCAGCAGCAGTGCGGCCGCGCCCGCCTCGAGCGCTTCCCGCGCCTCGTCGAGGTTGGTGACCTCTACTTCTACGCCCGTGGCCGGTCCAACGTTGGCCAAGGCAGTGGAGACAGCGTCCGCGAGCGTGCCGCCGGCCTGTCGAACGGAGGCGATGTGATTGTCCTTGATCAACACGCCCGCCGCGAGCGAGTCACGGTGGTTGAGGCCGCCGCCGCAGCGGACGGCGTATCGCTCCGCCGCCCGTAATTGTGGTGTGGTCTTACGCGTGTCGAGAATGTTCGTGTGTGACCCTGCCCCAGCGACGGCTTGCGCGGTCATGGTCGCGATGCCGCTGAGGCGCTGCAGCCAGTTCAACGCGGTGCGCTCAGCCCGCAGGAGTGCTGAGAGTTGAGCGCTCACGTTCGCGATCGATTGGCCAGCGGTTACGTGTGCGCCGTCCTCGAGAGCGGTGAGAAATCGGACCTCGGGATCGGTAGCGGTAAACGCCGCGCGTGCGAAGTCGAGGCCGCAGATCACCCCCTCAGCGCGCGCGTTTAGCTGCGCCGTCCCGTGCCGCCCGTCGATCCAGCGGCCGAGCGCATTCGTCGTCACGTCAAGATCGGCGCGATCTTCCGCGAGCGCGGCATCGACCAAACGCTGAACGAGCGCGGTGTCGAGCCGAGTCATTCGCGCGCCAAGCGCCAGGCGCAGCGCCGCGCCCAGCTTGAGTCGGATGAAGGGAAGTCCAGGCGCAGGTGCGCCCCTCGCGTCTCCGTCCGCGTCAGCGCCGCTTCTGCGATCAGGCGCGCGGTCAATGTAGCCAACGGGAGTGAGGGATCAGCGCGTGCCTCGGAGGACCAGGCGTCGAAGCGCTGGAGCGCCGCCGATAGATCATCGGCCGCGCGAGTGATGCCTACGAAGTCGTTCATCGTTGTCTGCAAGACATGCCAGTTCGGCGCTACGGCGTCGAGCGCCATCGGCGGAGTCAGGGCAGTTTCAGGTGGGTGCGTCGCGCCGCTCAGATAGGTGCCGCGTCTGAGCGCCGATACTGCCCGAGTCGAGAAGACGGCCGCTTCGAGCAGCGAATTGGAAGCAACCCGATTGGCGCCGTGCGCGCCGGTCGATGCGCATTCCCCGGCCGCCAGCAGGCCAGGCACGGTCGTGCGACCGTCGCGGTCGGTGTAGACGCCGCCCATGTGGTAGTGCGCCGCCGGCGCGACTGGTATTGGGCCAGCGGTGAGATCGACGCCGCGCGTGAGCGCGCCGCGATAGACGCCGGGAAATCGCTCGTGCAGGTAGTCGGGATCGCGATGGGAGATGTCGAGCAGGACATGGTCGGTCACGTCGCGTCGCATGATCTCCGAGATCGCCTGCGCCACGACCGAGCGCGGCGCTAACTCGGCATCGGGATGAATCTGCGCCATGAAGCGGTCGCCGTTGCGGTCGAGCAACACCGCCCCGTCTCCGCGCAGCGCCTCGGAGACCAGGAACGCGCTGTCCTCCGAGACGAGTGCAGTCGGATGGAACTGCACGAACTCCAAATCGCGGACCACCGCTCCCGCGCGGAACGCCAGCGCGACGCCGTCGCCAGTCGCATTGCTCGGATTGGTCGTCGTGCGATACAACGCTCCCGCGCCGCCCGTCGCAAGTACGACGGCGTCGGCGCTGAGCGTGTGCCGCTCGCTGGTGACCGCGCCGACGCAGCGGCCGGCGTCGATCGCCAACTCGGTGACGGCGAGGCCGCTGCGCACGTCCACCTCCGACTCGGCCAGACGGTCTACGAGCGCTGACTGGATGTGCATGCCGGTTTGGTCGCCGCCGGCATGGAGGACGCGCGGTGTCGAATGCGCGCCCTCGGTCGCGAGCGCCAGTCGGCCACTGCCGTCGCGGTCGAATTGCACGCCCAACGCAGCCAGACGCTGGATCGCCTCGAGTCCGTCGGCGGTCAGCGTTTGCACCACGCCAGGATCGCAAAGTCCAGCGCCTGCGCGGATCGTGTCGGCGGCGTGCGTCTCGGGGTCGTCGAGCGCATCAACGGCGGCGGCGATCCCGCCCTGCGCGCGCTGTGTGTTGGTCTGCGACAGGTCGGACTTGGCGAGCAGGGTGACGTCCGCGAACTCGGAGGCCAACAACGCAGCGTTGATGCCCGCCAGCCCACTCCCGATGACCAGCACCCGCATGATTCGGTACGGTTCGTCGGTACGGCCGCTAGGTAATGGCCAGCATGCGGTCCAGCGCGACGCGGGCCCACTCGCGGGTGTCGTCATCGACCCGGATCGGGTTCACGACGCGGTTGGCGGCCAGCGATTCGGTCACCCAGGCCAGATACGCCGGATGGATGCGATACATCGTCGCGCAGGGACAAACCACCGGGTCCAGACAGAACGCCGATTTCCCTTGCGCCGCCACTTCCTCGTTGAGTCGGTGCACGAGATTGATCTCGGTCCCGATGGCGTAGACGCCGGGCGGGCCGTTGCGGACATAATTGATGATGAATTCTGTCGAGCCATCGGCGTCGGCGGCGTCGACGACTGGCTCCGGACACTCGGGGTGCACGACGACGCGAACATCGGGATGCTCAGCGCGGGCGCGCTCGATCTGGTCGACGCGGAAGCGGATGTGGACGGAGCAGTGCCCCTGCCAGAGCAGGATCTTGCTCTGCGCGATGCGCGCCTCCGAGAGTCCGCCCAGCGCCTTGCGCGGACTCCAGACGGCGGTCTGCGTGCGCGGGTCGATGCCCAGCCGCTTGCCGGTGTTGCGCCCCAGATGCTGATCAGGGAAGAAGAGCACCTGGTCGCCCTGTTCGAACGCCCATTCGAGCACTGCGGTCGCATTGGACGAGGTGCAGACGGCACCGCCATGCTTGCCGACGAACGCTTTCAGAGAGGCGGCCGAGTTCATGTAGGTAATCGGAATCACACGGCTGGTGTCGACCACGTCCGAGAGGTCTGCCCAGGCGTCGTAGACATCGTCGGGCTGCGCCATGTCGGCCATCGAGCAGCCAGCGGCGAGATTGGGCAGGATCACGGTCTGCGCCGGTTGGGTCAGGATGTCGGCGCTTTCGGCCATGAAGTGCACGCCGCAGAAAACGACGTAATCCGCTGTCGTATTCTCCGCCGCCTGTTGCGCCAGCTTGAACGAGTCGCCGCGAAAATCGGCGAACTCGATGATGTCGTCGCGCTGGTAGTGGTGGCCCAGGATTAGCAGGCGGTCGCCCAGTTGAGTCCGCGCTGCCCTGATCCGCTCCCGCAGCTCATCGCCAGAGAGCTGCAGGTAGCGTTGCGGAATGTCAGGCTGCCAATTGGGTAGGTGCTGCTCGGACACTAGCGGGACTGTGGCGATGTCGGTCTCGCACGCGTCGTCAGGCAGGTCAGGCGGAAGCAAATCGGGGGCGTAGGTCGTCTCAACGATGGTCGCTTCAGTCATGGCGGACTCTCTGATCGGAGGGCTCGATCACTTAGTGTCAGTATGACACTATTCAATAATAGACAGTGTTGCAGTTCCGCGCGCGGGTTGTCAAGCGCTGCGCGGTCAGGAGCGGTTGGCGAAGCGATAGAGCCGCGACGGCCGATGCCGTCCGTCGCTGCGCTGTTCCGAAGTCGCCGCAATGAAATCCGTCGCCAGCAGACGTCGCCGAAAGTTCCGTTTGTCCAACGTCCTGCCCAGAATCGCCTCGTAGACCTGCTGCAGCTGGCGCATCGTGAAGCGTGCCGGCAGCAGCGAGTAGGCGGCGTCGGTGTACTGCAGTTTGTTGATCAAGCGTGTACGGGCGACGTCGATCACGCGTTCGTTGTCAAAGGCCAGGGGCGGCATCGCGTCGAGATCCCACCAGGCCGGTCGCCATGCCGTTCGCTGCGCCAGACGCACCCGCGACGGGTCGACCAGGGCGAACCAGGCTACGCCGACGCTGCCATCGGCTGAGGACGGATCCAGATCGTCGAAGGTGTAGAGCTGTTCGAGAAACACGTCGGTGACGCCAGTCTCTTCAGCCAACTTGCGGACAGCGGCCTGTTCGAGCGTCTCGTCATGGCGCAGCGCGCCACCGGGGATCGCCCATTGCCCCTCGGCCGGGGAGGCCGAACGCTCAATCAGCAGCACCTGCAGGGAGCCATCGACGACGGTGAAGATCACCACCAGTGCCGCGACCGTCGGCCACCGCACCGCGCTCGCCTCGATGCCCGGGTTAATGCTCGGGTCAATGTTGGATGGGCTGACGGCCTCAGTCGTCATAAACAGCGGCAAGCCCCCCCGCGGGCTCGCCCTGCAGGCTCCATGCACCGACCCGGGTGACGGACACGCTCAGCATGTCACCTGGTCGGTACTGACCAACAGGCGCATCGAAGTGGACCAGTTTCATCGTCCGCGTGCGGCCTGTATGACGCTCGATGCCGTCTGTCTCCGACCGTTTGCTCGACTCCAGCAGGACTTCAACGTCGGTGAGCAGGT
Organism: Dehalococcoidia bacterium; assembly: GCA_963422755.2. GTDB lineage: Bacteria > Chloroflexota > Dehalococcoidia > Bin125 > Bin125 > Bin125. The sequence continues at coordinate 118,442 of OY730488.1, read as the reverse complement.
AACGGTTGTTGATCTGAAAGGAAATCCCACGCTGCAGCTCCTCGACGCGGTGCAGCCGCTCCATCTTGACTTCATGCGGGATATCGTCGGGCTGATGCCGCTGGGCATAGGTGCCGGCGCGCGGGCTGTACGCCGCTACATGGACCTTGTCGAACCGCAGATCGGCGAGCAGGTTGTAGGTGTCCTGGAAATCTTGCTCCGTTTCGCCCGGAAAGCCAACGATGATGTCGGTCGAGATGCTGACCTCCGGCCAGAGCGAGCGGACCTTCGCGACCCGGTCTCGAAACTGGCCGACGCTGTAGCCCCGGCGCATGTTGGCCAGCACGTCGTCGGAGCCCGCCTGCACCGGCAGCGAGAACGCCTCGCAGACCTTGGGCAGCGCCGCCATCCCTTCAAGGATCCGATCAGTCATGTCAGGCGGATAGCTGGTCAGCTGGCGAATACGCCGCAGGCCGGGCAGATCGTGGATCGCGCGCATCAGATCGGAGAGGTCGGCGTGCGCGGTGGCGGGATCGACCGCCGCTTGATCCTTGCCGTACGCCTCGACCGTCTGACCGAGCAGCGTCACCTCGCGGACGCCGCGCTGCGTGTGCGCTTCCACCTCACGCGCGATCTCATCAATTGGGCGTGAGCGTTCGCGCCCTCGCCGCAGCGGGACAATGCAGTACGTACAGAACTTGTCACAACCCTCAATCACCGGCACGAACGCAGTCGTCTGCGCCTGGTCTGGGAAAATGTCCGGCCAAAATTCGCCGCCGTCATCCTCGGCCTGGGGCAAGCCGGGAAGATCGAGCAAGCCGACCACCTGCTCGAATCGCTGCGGCTGGGCCCAGACGTCGACGAAGGGGAAGCGCTTGGTGATGGGGTCGTCGCCGCGCGCTGTGTGCGGACCAACCATGCAGCCCATGACGGCGATCTGCAGGTCGGGGTTGGCGCGCTTGAGGTGCTTGAGCGAGCCGAGTTTGGCCTGCGCCTTGTCCTCAGCGTGCTGGCGAACGGCGCAGGTGTTGAGCACGATCAGATCTGCGTCCCGAGGCTGGTCGGTGGGGTCCATCCCCAGCCGACGCAGACCGGCCGCGAGTTTCGCCGAGTCGGCCGTGTTGACCTGGCAGCCGACGGTCCAGATGTGATACTGCGGCATCGCTCAATCGCTCGCTCGTCCCGGTGGCGGAGGGTGAGGGATTCGAACCCTCGACGGAGTCTCCCCCGAACCCGCTTAGCAGGCGGGCGCACTAGGCCACTATGCGAACCCTCCACTGCGAGCCTAGCAGCGTGCGAGGCATATGCTGCGTGAAGTGACGCCGTCCCTGCGCCCTTCTCGCGGCGCTGTCGGCAGCACGCGCCAGTGAGCGAATGACAGTGGGAGATATGCGGGAACAGGTGACCCAGTGGCTGCGTCCGCAAACGCTGGTGGCGCGCCTGCTGCCGCTCCTGACGACCAACCGTTGGATGCCGCTGCTGGGCGCGTTCAGCGCGGTCGCCATTGCGCTGGCCATTGCAGTGCCGCTTGCGCTCGCGACCAAGAGCGACGCCAACGACCCATTCGTGCTGCAGTCGTACGACGGTGCGCGATTCGTCGCCGAAGTCAATGGCGACGGTGAGGAGTGGGTGCTGCTCGGTCACATGTACCGCACCAAACACACCAACCCGACCCACCGCGGCATCTGGGACCAGCTCGTCGAGCGCTTGGTCGCGGAAGGCTACCGTGTGCTGCGCTGGGACTTCCGTTGCCACGGCGACACCCCATGCGTCTACAGCCGTCGCCAGATCGAGGACGTGCCAGAGATTTACCTCGAATGGGAAGCCGCGATCGACTATGCCGTCGCAGAGGGCGCGGCGCGCATTCTGGGCGTCGGCGTCAGCATGGGTGGGACCAGCCTGATGCAGGTCGCCGCCTACCGCAATGAATTCGACGCCGTCAGCGCGATCTCCAGCCCCAACATTTTCCCCAACAAGGCGCCCACCAACTCAGATCGAGGCGGCAGCGATTTCGACCGCCTGGATGGCATCGGCACGATCGCCGATGTCGGTGCGCCCAAGCTCTTCATGGTCGGCGCCCGGAACCAATGTTCGTACTGGCAGTCGAATCGCTATTTCCAACGTGCTGGTGAACCGGTTCGCCTGGTGATCTACGAGACGGACTTACATGGCACCGAAATACTCGACGATGAGGCGATCGGCGCCGATGCTGTCCAAGAGCTCGTCGGCTTCCTCAATGACCCGAGTACCGTGCTGGGCAAGGAAAAGCGCAATCTCGCGCCCAACGCCGATCCCGACCTAGAGTGCTGGCCGCCCGAGGATGAGGACGACAACGAGCAGCAGGGCGGTTAGCCCTCCTCGCTGAGTGGCATCTGCATGCGGTGCACGGTCTCCTGCTCGGTCGCCAAGCGCACCCAGAAGCCCGACGTGGTGCGAACGATCGTGTAGCCGAGCCGTTCGTAGAGCTTGATCGCGCCAACATTCTCGCCAATCACGTCCAGCGAGATCGTGGGATAGGACTCCGACCGCGCCAGCTCTTCGCAGGCGTTCATCAGTTTCGTACCGACGCCGAGTCCACGGGCATCCGGACTGACCGCGATCGATTCCACCATCAGCTGGTCGAGTGGCGCGGATCCGCTGAGCAGGAAGAGGTTGAACCAGACCCGAAGCGTGCGAATGGGATTGAACGTCGTGAGCAGGTGCCACAGCCCCGCGCGGTAGAACTCACGTGGCGGCCTCGAAGAGCTGATCGTGGCGATGCCCAGCAGTCGATCATCGATGACGGCTGTGAAGCAATGCTGGCGCTGGATGTCGCGGCGAAACAGGGCGCTGAAGTCGTCGGCATCGCGGAAGCCGTGGCGAAACTTCCGCCGAAACGCTTCGAACAGGATGGTTAGCGCTTCATCGACGTGTTCCGCCGGCAGGTGATCGAGAATCCGAACCGCTGATGGATGCTCTTCCCTAGCCTCCACGACGATATCTGCTGCTATGACAATCTCTCTCAGGAGTCGCGGCCGCGCCGGCGGTGCAACAGGCAGTGCGCGATCGGCACGAGGACGATCACAGCGACCGCTCCGACAATGACACCGATCAGCACGTCCACCGCCACGCTGACAATCACCATCAGCGCGATACCGAGTAAGGGCGCGAGCAGGCCGGCGAGAACCGCCCGTTGCCCCTCTTGCTTGGGCGTTCGCGGTTCTTCGCTCACGGCGTACCCTCCGTCGCTGGTCATGCAGGCACGCCTGGTGGCTGGTATTTGCCGGCCTCTTCGAGGACTCGGCGCATCGTCGCGCCGATTTCTGCTGGGCTGCGCGAGATGACCGCGCCGGCATCTTCCAGCGCCTGGAGTTTCGCCTCGGCGGTCCCCGCCTCACCCTCGATGATCGCGCCCGCGTGCCCCATGCGGCGTCCTGGCGGCGCCGTCGCGCCGGCGATGAACGCCACCACCGGCTTGGTCATACTGCGTTTGATGTAAGCCGCCGCCGCCTGTTCGGCGAGCCCGCCGATCTCGCCGATCAACACGACCGCGTCGGTGTCGGGATCATTCTGGAAGCGGCGCAGAATCTCCTGCTGCTGCTCACCGATGATCGGGTCGCCGCCGACTCCGACGCAGGTCGACTGTCCGATACCAGCCCGTGTGAGCTGGTCGACCGCCTCGTACACCAGTGTCCCCGAACGCGAGACCACGCCCACATTGCCGGGCATGAAGACGTCGGGTGGGTGGATGCCCACGCGACAGTTTGAGGCCGGCTGAATGATGCCGGGGCAGTTCGGCCCGATCAGCTTGCTCGCGGAATCGGCCAATGCGGAACGCACGCGGATCATGTCGTGCACGGGCACGCCCTCGGTGATACAGACGATGAGGGGGACTGCCGCGGCGATGTTCTCGAGGATGGCGTCAGCCGCGCCAGGCGCCGGCACGTAGATGATCGTGCAGTTCGCCTGGGTCTGCTCGACGGCTTCGGACACCGTGGGGAAGACGGGAAAGGTGTTGGCGCCGTGCGTGAACGTCTCGCCGCCGCGAAAGCCTGGATGCACGCCGGCAACCACGGTCGTGCCGTAATCGAGCGAGCGCCGGATTTGGTTTTGACCTTCGTTGCCCAGGCCCTGGATCAGCAGCCGTGTGCGGTTGTTGAGGAGGATGCTCATGCGCCGTTGTCCTGTCTCAGGCTGGTCGTGCACACTGTTCGTGCTATCCGTAAGTCGTGTCCGCGGCCGCTAGTGGGAGCGCCGCTTGGCCAGCTGTGCGGCGGCGACGGCCAGCGCGGCGGCGTCGCCCAGTTCGTCCGCCGTTTGCACGTCGATACCCGAGTCGTGCAACACGCGCCTCCCTTCCTCGACGTTGGAGCCATTTAAGCGAACCACCAGTGGCTGCTTGATCTGCAGCTCGCGCACGGCGTCGACGACACCTTCAGCGACGATGTCGACGCGCGCAAGTCCGCCGAAGATGTTGATGAAGATCGTGCGCACGTCGGGATCATTCACGATGATGCGCAGCGCCTCGACGACGCGGTCCTTGCGGTTGACGGTGCCGATGTCGAGGAAGTTGGCCGGCTCGCCGCCATGCAGCTTCAAAGTGTCCATCGTCGCCATCGCGAGACCGGCGCCGTTCACGACGCAGCCGATGTTGCCGTCGAGCTTGATGTACGAACCGATGTTTGCTTCTTCAGCCTCTATCTCGGTGGGATTCTCCTGCGAACGATCGCGCCATGCCTCATAGCCGTCGTGTCGGAACGAAGCGTTGTCGTCCAAGCCGACCTTGCCGTCGATCGCCAGGACCGTCCCTTCGCTGCTCAGCACGAAGGGATTGACCTCAACCAGTGAGGCGTCCATCTCCGTGAACACGCGGTAGAGGCGGGCGAACATCTCGCCTGCCTGGCGAATCACTGATGACGGCAGCCCCAGTTGGCTGGCGAGTGCGCGGCCGCGAAACGCGGGGAACCCCTCGGTCGGGTCGACCGGTACGCGTAGTACCGCGCGCGGATTGGTGCGGTTGACCTCTTCGATCGACTGACCACCCTCGGCCGAGGCGATGATCAGCGGCTGACCGCTGGCGCCGTCGACCTGGATCGAGAAGTAGTACTCGTGTGCAATCGAAGTCTGCGCTTCGATCAGCGCCGCCGAGATTGTGGCGCCCTCTGGTCCGGTCTGGACGCTGACGAGGCGGTTCGCCTTGTCTATCAGCGGGCGGAATTCTTTCAGCCCCTCCTCGACTCCGCTGGCGAGTCGCACGCCGCCGCGCCGTCGTCCCTTGATCTGGCCCTCGTAGCGCTCTGGCTCGCGGCGCAGATCGTTGTACATACGGCTGGCCCGGTCGCGCTTCACGATCCGCCCCTTGCCGCGCCCGCCGGCGTGCACCTGCGCCTTGATTACGACGTCCGGGCCGTGCGCCTTGATCAGTTCGCGTGCTTCGCGCTCCGTCGTCGCCGTTCCGCCCGCCGGGACTGGCACCCCCCGCTCGCGAAAAAGTTGTTTCGCCTGATGCTCGTGAATATTCATGCTCGCCAGCCAGTCGTACCCGATCTGCCACCGGGATGGGAAAGCTCAAGTCGCGTCGTTAGCGAACATAGCTGCGCACAACTGGTGGGGCAATTCCGTGTGACACTGAGCTCGACGCGGCCGTCGCGCTCCCGATCAGCCTGAAGCGTGCACGGCATCAACTAGCGCGCACGCGCGAAGCCAGCTGGAATCATGCCGATCACGAGGCCGGCGACACGACGATCCTCGCTCCCCCGCATCCGACCGACGATCTGTCGCAACACGGTCCCTAGCAGCGTTTGATTGAACAGCCAATCGTTGAGTTCGGCGTCCGTCGGATCGCCCGCTCCTGGTTGGGCCGTCGCCGCCTCGTGATAGAAGGCTCGCAGATCGTCGGAGGCGAACTTCAGGCGCACCGGCATGGGATGGTTCCAGTCAATGTCACCGTCCAAGGGCTCGACGCCGCTCGCGAAATCCGCCAGTAGCGTGGCGAGGTCTTCGATCTGATCGACCGAGGCGCCCGAAACGCCGACGGTCGTGCGCCCTCGGCGTTTGCGCGACTCTGCATGCCAAGGCGCGAGCTGGCGAATCTCCTCGACCAGCTGATCGCGCAGCGCCTCAGACTCGCTGGACGGCTCGGGTGGGGTGAGCGCGACGGCGCAGGCCCAGGGGTCATCGCCCGAGCTCGGCGCGTCGTGCGGGTAATCGGCGAGCGTCGGCTCGGTCGCCGACTCCAGCAAGGCCAGGGTGGCGCGCAGCACATCGCGCTGGAAGTCAGGCTGGTCTGGCGCGCCCAAGGGGCGTCCGAGCGGGAAGGGGACCCAGAGCGCGCGCGGCGGCTGCATGCCGAGTGTGTGCTCGCGGATCAACGAGACGCCCGCTGTGGCGACGCGTCCCTCGCTGCCCAGCTCGATGTAATGGCTCAGCGCTCCCACGGAGCGCGTGCAGAACGGTCAAACGGGTGTCAGGAAAGCTGCCTGGACACCATCTTCGGCCAACAGTCGGCCGATCTTTTTACCTGTTCGCTCCAGCCGCGTTGGGTCGGCTTGGGCGCCCATGAACGAGTAGTGATAGCGGCTCACCCCGCCAACCACGCCCTCGTCCTCGAGCTCGCGCAGGCGCTCGAGTGGGAAGACGGTGTTGATGTCCTGCTGGAAGCCCGAGCGATCGAAGTTGACCGACAGGTGCGACATCCGCAGGTCGGTGTACTCCACGTCGCCCGGGATCAGCCGATACTCGACTGATCCTGGATTGAAGGGGCGATCGCCATGCGTATGCATGCCGGCGGTGGTGACGATCGCCACCGTCGTCTGCGCCAGCGGTCGCGGCGCGATCCACGGCTGAGGCTCGATCTGCGGCAGGGGCAGACTGAGCAGGTTCTTGGCCATGTCGGGGTGCATGTCTTCGGTGCGGACCATGTGCGGCTCCAGTCACGTACGTCTGGGCGCAGGATAGTGGAGCGGCGAGCGTCGCTGGTAGGCTGGGTACATCGGACCAGCACAGGAGTAGGTATGCCGGAAGACACGATTAAGATCAGCGTGCGTATGGCCGACCGAGGCGAGGTCGGCTATCGGATGGTGTCGGCGTCGATCAGCAGCCGTGAGGGATCGCTGGCCAGCGCGCCGGTCGCCTTCACGATCGTCGACGGTCCGGGCACGCTGGCCTCCAGCGGTGGACGCGAGCGGCAGGTCGACTCGGACGAATGGGGCATCGCCGAGGTCAACTGGTACCCCGAGCAGCACCCGCGTTCCTCGCCCGAAGCGGAGGTCGTGCAGACGGTGACGATTCGCGCTGCCTGCGAGACGGCGGCGGCGGTCTCGCTCAACGTCGCCTCCCCGCTCTGGAAGCACTAGGCCGCTTCTTGCCCGATCGCGACGCTCCCCAATCGACTCCAACGCTCAAGGATGATCCGGAGCTGCCCGCCTGGGCGCAGAAGCTCGAGTCGATCCCGCAGATCGACCCGGTTGTGCTGTTGGGCTTCGCGCCAGTGGCTCTGTACCTGCTCTTCGACCGGATCTGGGACGTCCGCGCGGCGATCGCATCGGCGGTGATCGCCGCGGTGGTGGTGTTCATCGTCCAGCGGCGGCTGCGCCCCCGTGCGCGAGTGGTCTACATGATCAGCATGCTGGGTCTGGCGCTGATGATCGGCTTTGCCATCGCAGGTCTCATCTGGGAAGACGGCCACCTGTTCTGGACGGCCGATCCGGTCGACGACTTCGCCACCGCAGCGATCTTTCTGGGCAGTGTGCTGTTGGGCCGGCCGATCGTCGGGCCCTTCGCGCGCGAGCTGTTCCCGCAGCTTGCCGATCGACTACCGGGTGAGCACCGTGTCTGGCGAACGATCACGATCGTCTGGGGGCTCAAGATGCTGGCGACCGGGTTCTTCCGCCTGTGGCTGCTCGACACAATCGAGACGGATACCTACGTGTGGGTCCGGACGCTGGTGGCGTGGCCAATTAATCTTGCCCTGTTCCTGTGGACGCTCGACCGCATCCGTAAGGCGACGGACGCCAGTGCGCTGGGGCGCGCTCGCGCTACCACGTTGCCAACCGACACCAGGTCAAACGATGCTCGGTCAAACGACGCCAGCGAAGTGATCGCGGAGGCCGAGGTCGCTGAACGCTGAGCGGAACCAGTCGATCACCTCAGGGTGATAGGGAATTCCTCGCTCAGCACGTTCGATCTCCTGCTCATGCTCCTCCAGGCCGGCATAGAGCACGCGCTCGTGGCCGGGCGCCGTCGGCGTCTCGCGTAGCGACTTCAGGTATTGGTCCATGTTCGACTTGAACTCGTCGACATCGGTGAAGGCGGCGATGTTGAAGACGGTGAAGTGATGTCCGACGCCCTTGAATCGGTGCAGCGCCGAGCCGGCGCCGGCCATGATTCCACTGAGAATGTCGATCGACGCCGCGAGCGAGTAGCCCTTGTGCGAGCCGATTTCCCGCGTGCCGCCGAGCGGTAGCATCAGGAACTCGTCAGGCGTAGGAGCGCTCTCCATCATTGGAGTCCCGTCGGCAGCGGCGACCCAGCCAGGCAGCAGATCCTCGCCCAGCCGCTGCGCCAGACGAATCTTGTTGCCCGCCACTGACGACATCGAGGCGTCGAAAATGAACGGCGCTTCTTCAGCGGCCGGCGCGGCGATGCTGAGTGGGTTCAGCCCGACCATAGCCTGGGCCCCGTGCGTTGGCGCGACTAACAGCCCGCCGACCGTCATCGACAGTCCGATCATGTCGTGCGCGAGCGCCATCTGGGCGTGATAGGCGGCAGCGCCGAAGTGACGTCCGTTGTTGCAGACCACCGTCGCAACTCCGCACGTCCGCGCTTTCTCAATCGCAATCTCCATCGCCTGTGGGCCGACGGTGAGACCCAGTCCGCGATCGCAGTCGATCGTGGCCGCAGCTGGTGCATCGCGCTCCAACGTCCAGTTGGGCGTTGGATTAATGTCGCCCGAGCGAACGCCGGCGACGTAGGCGCGCAGCATGTTGGATACGCCGTGCGAATCGATCCCGCGCAGATCGGCGTAGAGCAAGGTGTCGGTGCTGCGCTGGGCGTCATCCTCTGGCATGCCGAGCGCCATGAAGATCTCGTGCACCGCGCCGCGCATCACATCGCTAGGGATGCGCACGGCGATCTCCTCGGGAACGGCAAACTGCTTCAACATGGCGGGCTCCTGAGATGTAACAGGCAAGATGCAACGGATGAACTGTGTGGCAGGGTACCGTCCGACTGCGACGCGGTTGTCAACGCAGGTGTCAAGTCTGAGCAGGCCAGCCAACACAATGGCCAGAGACGATGCCGGCCCCCTCACAGTCCATGCCGTCGCCATACCGTCGAAGAAGGAGGCGACCACGGCGCGCGTCGTACGACGACCTCCGCTGCCCCAAGGGCTCAAGGAGCCCAAGGAGAATGCCACATGAGTGAGACTCCAATGCACGTGCCGGGGATGCCGCAGCGTCCGCAGCACAGCAACGCCCATCTGCGCGCTGTGGCCCAACGCCGCTGGATCATGCAGGGTGGCCTCGACTCCGCGCCCTCCTTCGCCACGCTGATCATCAGCGCGATCAGGCGGCTTGTCCGACTCGGCCGCTAGCGCAGATGCGCTCATGCCGCACTAGTCGTGATCTCTGCTGAGCCCCAGTCGACATGGTCGCTGTACACTGCAGGCTCCGTGAACGTTGTCACATGATCTCGCTCACGGGCTGACTCCCAGCAGGCTGCGCAACCGCAACCTGCTGGGACGAGACGAATTGCGCGGACGAAACAGCGCGAAACAGCGATCGCTGAGAGGGGAGCGCGGTGGCCGACTACACCAAGCCGATTCCGAGCCCAGATCCGGTCTCACAGCCGTTCTGGGACGGGGCCAAAGCGGGCAAGCTGATGCTGCCCCGCTGCTCCGACTGCAACCGAGTCCACTGGTATCCGCGGGTGATCTGTCCATTCTGCCACTCGATGAACATTGAGTGGGTCGAGGGCACGGGGCGTGGCACGATTCACACCTTCGCCGTGCAGCACAACAAAGGGCTCGTAGCGCGCGGTTGGGCCGATAGCGTGCCCTACGTCTCGGCCTACATCGACCTCGCCGAGGGCGACCGCATGTTGACCGTCCTCAAGGGCGTCGACCCGAACGATCCCGGTTCGATCGAGATCGGCGGCGCGGTCCAGATCGAGTTCGAGGAAGCGACAGCGGACGTCCATATCCCATATTGGCGCCCCGCCTAACCCCTCCGCTCGACACACCGACCCACGAGACATAGGAGAGTCCCATGCCTGGCGCAGCATCCAAGGCCGCCGCGATCATCGGCGCTGCCGAAGCCAACGAGATCGGCTATCCGCAGACGCCCAAGTCGTCTCTCACCCTCCACATCGAGGCGATCAAGAATGTCTGCGACATGACCGGCATTCCGATCGCCGCGATCGACGGAATTTTTTCCGCCGGCTGGTCGCCGCAACTCGCCGAGTATCTCGGCCTGCATCCCAAATACATCGACACCACCGCAGTGGGCGGATGCTCGTTCGAGATGCACGTACATCACGCACTGGCCGCCATTCATGCTGGCGTCATCGACGTGGCGCTCGTCTCGCATGGGGAGATGGGCTTTAGCCAGCGCTTCACCCAGGGCAAGGGTACCGGTCGACCGGGAGGCGCCGGCGACCCATGGGACCCGGGCGTGCAGCACACGTCGGCCTACGGACTGGGCGGCGCGCCCACCTCATATTCACACGCCCTCAACCGGCACATGGCACGCTACGGCACGACCCAGGAGGACTTCGCCGAAATCGCGGTCGTCACCCGTGAATGGGCCACCCTGAACCCCCGCGCGGTGATGTATCGCAAGGCGGATGGCGAGAATGGCAACCCGCCGCCGCTGGAGAAAGGCGAATGGGGCGGCGGCAAGCGCGGCCACACCTTCGGTGGACCGATCACGGTCGACACCGTGATGAACTCTCGGCCGATCTCCTGGCCGATCAAGCTGCTAGACGTCTGCCTCGTGACCGATCATGGCGGCGCGGTGCTGATCACCGGCCCCGAGATCGCCAAAACGTCGAAGACGCCGCCCGTCTGGATCGCCGGCGCGGGCGAGAGCATCTCCCATTGGAACATGCTCGAAATGGGCGACTTCACGGAGACCTCGGCTGGGCGCTCGGCGGCCGCCGCCTACAGGATGGCGGGGATGGGTCCCGAAGACATGGAAATGGCCATGATCTACGACTCCTTTACGGTCACCGCCGGGATCACGGCCGAGATGCTGGGGCTCGCCCCGTCGGGCGAAGGCGTCGCGCTTTGGAAAGACCGCCATGCCGCGCCAGGCGGACGCCTGCCGATCAATACCAACGGCGGCGGACTGAGCTTCAACCACTCCGGCATGTACGGCATGCAGCTGCTGGTCGAGGCCTATCGCCAGCTCTCCGGCACAGCCGAGGACGATGGGTTCTCAGGTGACCCAGGCAAGCAGACCAGCGCCCGCAGCTGTGTCGTGAACGGCACCGGTGGCTCGCTCTCGACGACCGGCACCCTGGTGCTCGTCTCCGATGACTAGCCCCGTCCGAGTCCCGTGTCAGCAAGCCGGCTGACAGCTGGAGTGAGCAAGCGAGAGTAAGGCGCTCATGTCAAACGCCAGCACCGAACATGATCGCAACGCCAAACAGGGCATCACGTTCGTCTGGGGCCTGTCGCTCACCGTCATGATTGTTCTGGTTGCACTGATTCCCGGCAGCGACTTCGCTGGAGGTCTCATCGTCAGCGAAGTCGACTCCCTCGCCGCCGGTTCGGTCAATGCGATTGGATTTATCGCCATTAGCGGCATCAACGCCATCGGCGTGGTCTCGCTGGGAATGGTCAACTCCATCGGAGTCGTGTCGATCGGCGGGGTGAACAGCGTGGGTCTCATCTCGATCGGTGGGTATAACTCTGTGGGTGTGCTGCGGATCGGTGGCGTCAACAGTTCTCCGCTGATTTACGGCCTCTGGGGCGCGACGATCTTCACGTGGGCGCCACGGGTGCAGACCTGGCGCTAGCCTCTCTCGCCGCATGGGACGGTCCGTGTGTTAGCATTGGCTACGACACCGATCCCGGGGTGGTCCGGTCGCGCTCCAGCGTACTCGGGCCTGAGAACACACCCGCCGAACCTGATCCGGGTAATGCCGGCGCAGGGAGCGACGAGCCTCTCAGACCACGAGCCGCCTAACCGCTAACCGACCACTCGCACCCGACAGGATGTGGCGTGCGCGTCGTTTGCAGCATGGCCGGCTCCGATTCTTCAGCCGGCGCTGGCATCCAGGCCGACCTCAAGTCGATCGCGGCCAACGGCGTCTACGCCGCCACCGTGATCACCGCCGTGACCGCACAGAACACGCTCGGCGTCCAGCACGCCTACCAACTCCCGACCGCGATGGTCCGTGCGCAGATCGAGTCTGTCTTCTCCGACCTCAACGTCGCGGTGGTCAAGACCGGCATGCTTGGCGACGTGGAAATGATCGAGGCTGTCGCCGACGAGCTTGCAACACGCCGACCGCCTCGGATCGTGGTCGACCCGGTCATGATTTCGAAGACCGGTTTCCCGTTGCTCGCTGCCGAGGCGGTGGACACGTTCCGGGCGCGGTTGATTCCCCTGTCTAGCGTAGTCACACCCAACACGCACGAAGCCGAGCGGCTGACTGGCATCGCCGTGGAGACCATTGCCGAGGCCAAGCGCGCCGGCGCTGCGTTGCTTGAGCTCGGCGCGGAGGCGGCATTGGTCAAGGGCGGGCACCTCGCTGAGTCGCCCGGCACAGATGTATTGGTCACACGAGACGAAACGCGCCTGATCGAACGCGAATGGATCGAGACCCGACATACGCATGGCACGGGCTGTACCTACGCCTCCGCCATCGCCGCCAGGCTGGCGCTCGGCGACGAGCTACCGGACGCGGTCAGCTCCGCCAAGCGATATGTGACCGAAGCGATCCGCGGCGGACTTGAGATCGGACACGGCGTCGGGCCTACCGATCACTTCTGGGCCTGTCGAGGACGTTGCTGATGACTACGTACACCAAACCGATCGGTCGGCTGCACGTCATTACGGACGAGCTGTTGCAAGATCGCGCCTCACATGTTGCCCTCGCCACGGCCGCCGCGGCTGGCGGAGCTGACACGGTGCAGTACCGCGAGAAACGTCCAGTCTCAACACGGCAGATGATCCGCGTCGCTGAGCTGATGTGCACTGCCTGTCACACGCATGGAGCGACGCTGCTGGTCAACGACCGCGTGGATGTGGCAGCCGCCGTCGGTGCGACGGCTGTGCACCTCGGCCGCGACGATCTCCCGCCACATATGGCGCGACGGATGCTCGGCCCTGAGGCGATCATCGGCGGCACGGCCAATTCTGTCGAGGAGGCGATCACGGTCGCGCAGCGGCCAGTCGATTACCTCGGGGTCGGACCGGTCTTCGGTACCACCTCCAAAGGCGGACGCGCTGCGCCGATGCTGGGCCTTGAGTGCTTTGCCGAGATCTGCGCCGCCGTCGACAAGCCGGTCATCGGGATCGGCGGCGTCACGGTCGAGCGCGTCGCCGATCTGCTCGCTGCCGGGGCGCACGGCGTCGCTGTGTTGTCCGCCGTAGTGTGTCAGCAGGATCCAGGCCGAGCGACGCGCGCTTTCGCCGACGAGATTGCGCGGTGGACCTGATGCGTGTGGCAATCGTAGGCGGCGGTGTGATCGGGCTGTCTTGCGCGTTCGAGCTGGCGCGCCGCGGCTTCGACGTGACCTTGCTGGAACGGGTAGCGCTAGGCGCGGGCGCCTCATCAGTCGCTGCCGGCATGCTGGCGCCCTCCTCCGAGCTGGAGAACACGCCGCCGCCCCTGCTGGAGCTCCAGCTCGACAGCTTGCGACGCTATCGGCAGTTCGTCGCTGATGTCGAGGCGACTGGCGGACAGTCCTGTGGCTACCGCGACGAAGGCACGCTTTGGGTCTCGCGCCACCGTGACGACGAGCTGGAGCTAGATCACCTCTGCGCAATCCAGCAGGATCGCGGTATGCCGGCGCAGCGCCTGACCGGGCGCGAACTGCGCCAGATTGAGCCGCACGTCTCCCCGCGCGCCGTCGGCGGCCTGCTGGTCGAGCGGGATACGCAGGTCAACCCGCGAATGCTCATCGCCTCGCTGCGCGCGGCTTGCGAGGCGCTTGGCGTGGAGATTCGAACCCAGACCAGCGTTACGGCCATCGAGCCGAGCAATGGCCAGCTCACCCTGGCGCTGGAGTCCGCCGGCGGTAGCCCCACGCTGCAAACGGATCAGGTGCTCCTGGCCTCGGGCGTTTGGCTCGAGGACGGAATGCTCACCCCGCTGCCGATAGTCGGTATGCGCCCGGTCAAGGGCCAGATCCTGCATCTAGATGGTCAGCCGTTGACCGAGCACGTGCTGCGCAACAGGGACGTGTATCTCGTCCCCCGAACTGGGGGTGAGCTGGTGATCGGCGCAACGGAGGAAGAACAGGGCTTCGACTTGACCCCCACCGCTGGCGGAGTGCTCGACTTGCTGCGGTTCGGATTCGAGGTGTTGCCGGGGATCTACGACCTACATCTGACAGAAATCGATGTAGGCTTGCGCCCCGCATTCTCCGACCATCTGCCAGCGCTCGGACCGACGAGCGTTGACGGCGTGTTCATCGCCGCCGGGCACTATCGGGGTGGCATCTTGCTGGCGCCGAGCACGGCGCACTGGGTTGCCGAGTCGATGCTCGCAGGCCAGCTGACCGATGCGCTGGCGCCGTTCAGCTTCGAGCGCTTCTTGCGCCAGCGTCAGGAGGCTGCCGGATGACACGTCAACAGGGGATGGTGGTCGTAACGGTCAATGGCGACACGGTCACGCTGTCGACTGCGCCCTTGCCCAATGCGCTCTGCGAACTGGGCTACGACCATGACCAGCCAGGCATCGCGGTCGCCCTCAACATGTCCGTCGTGCCGCGCAGCGAGTGGCCGCAGACGGAACTGGCGGACGGCGATCGTATCGACATCGTCGGCGCGAAGCAGGGTGGTTAGCGAAATCAGGAGCGGGCATGGGCGCAGCAACCGAATCCAATCATCCTGACACCTGGGCGCTCGCCGGCTGCGAGCTGAACTCGCGAATCATTCTCGGGACGGCGCGGTATCCATCGCAGGGGACGCTGCTCGACGCGCTCGCGGCCTCGGGCACGGAGCTGGTCACCGTGGCCCTGCGACGAGTCAACGTCGGCTCCGCCGACGGCTCCGACCCGACCAATCTGTACAGCTTGTTGACTGAGCGGGGCTATCGCCTGTTGCCCAACACCGCCGGCTGCTTCACCGCGCCCGACGCTGTGCTCACTGCCGAATTGGCCCGCGAAGCGTTGGGCGTGTCGCTGATCAAGCTCGAAGTGATCGCCGACGAAGAGACCCTGCTCCCAGATACGGAAGGTCTGTTGGAGGGAGCGCAGGAGTTGATCCGACGCGGATTCGACGTGCTCCCCTACACCAACGACGATCCGGTCACCGCGCGCAAACTGGAAGACATCGGTTGCGTCGCCGTCATGCCGCTGGGTGCGCCGATCGGCTCCGGACTCGGCATTCGCAACCCCCACAACATCCAGCTCATCAAGCAGCGCGCCAATGTGCCGGTGATCGTCGACGCCGGCGTCGGCACCGCGTCCGATGTGGCGATCGCGTTTGAGCTGGGCTGCGACGCCGTGCTCATGAACACGGCGGTCGCCCGCGCGCGCGATCCTGTGCGGATGGCGCGGGCGATGCGCGCCGCGGCCCGCGCAGGCCGCAACGCCTTTCTTGCCGGCCGCATGCCGCGCAAGTTCTATGCCGAAGCTTCGTCGCCATCCGCAGGGATGATCGCACCGCTAGATACGCCAGCGACCTGAGCTGTGCGAAACGGAAATCGATTGGAACGCCACCGTGTCCGACCCAACGCTGTCGCAATGCCTCTGGGAGGCCAACCGTGACCTCGCCGAAGCCTGTCTTGAGCATCCCTTCGTGACGGGCCTCGCCGACGGCAGTCTCTCTGCGGCCCGCTACGGGCTGTTTGCGCAGCAAGACCACTTCTACCTCGACGCATACGCGCGCTCCTATGCATGGGGCGCAGTGCGCGCTCAGGATTGGGGCACCCGCCGCCAGTTCGGGGCCCTGCTGGCGGGCATTCTGAGCGAAGGCACGCTGCATGAACAGACCGCGCCCGAACTCGGCGTCTCGCTCGACGACGTCCAGCCGCTGCCGGCGGCGCGGGAGTACACGGACTTCCTCCTCGCGACTGCGTCGTTGGGCACGATCGGCGAACACCTGGCGGCGATGGCCCCGTGCGCCAAACTCTACGGCTGGCTGGGATCGCAGTTGGCCGACCAACCATTTGACGACCGCTACGGTTTCTGGATCCAGATGTATTCCAGCCAGGACTATCTCGAGAAGGTGGAGATCATCCAGGACATGCTCGATGAGCATGGTGACGACTCTGCACCCGTGGCGATCAAATTTCGCACCGCAATGGAGCTCGAGTACCGCTTCTTCGATTCCGCCTGGGTCAATGGAGGTGTGGAATGAATGTGCGCCGTCTGACGCTCGCGCTGCTCGGGTGGTTTCTGCTCGGCGCTGCGCTGACCGCGAGCGCCTGCTCCGACGCCGAAGACGCTGAACGCGCAACGGTGCGGGTGGTGGAGCCACAGGCGCAGTCGGAGCCGAACGTCATCCGCGTGCAGCTCGACTGGCTACCCAACACCAATCACACTGGCATCTACGTCGCGTTAGCTCAGGGCTGGTATGAGGACGAAGGGATCGAGGTCGAACTGCTGCCCTACAGCGGTGTGGCCGGCGAGATACTCATCGATCAGGGCGTCGCCGACGTAGCGTTCTCCTTTCCGACCTACCTGCCGCTCTTCCGCGCGCGCGGTTTGGATATCGTGTCCATTGCGGCCGTCCTGCAGACCAACCCCACTGAGGTTGCCGTACTGGCGGACGGACCGATCGAGCGACCGCGCGATCTTGATGGGCAGCTCTACGGTGGCTTCGGCGGCCCTGCCGAGCAGCCGCAGTGGGAGTGGGTTGTCCGCGCCGACGGCGGCCGCGGCGACATCTCCGGCGTCATCCTCGATACCGCCGCGTACGAGGCGCTGTATGAGGGTCGGGTGCAGGCCGTTGAACCCTTCGTTACCTGGGAGGGAATCGAGGCGCGCCAACGCGGAATCGAGCTGAAAACCTGGAAGTACGCCGATTTCGGTATTCCCGACTATCCCGGCGTCGTGCTGGTCGCGGATCGCGGCCTCATCGATGCTGACCCTGATCTGCTGACTCGCTTCCTCGCCGCCACCATTCAAGGCTACGAGTACGCCGTCTCGGAACCGAACGAGGCGGCGCGGATGATGATCGCCCTCGCCGGTGAGGATGTCTTCCCCAATCTCGATTTGGTGTACGAGTCGGCTCGGCTGCTGGCGGCGCAGTACTACGTCGATCCCGATGGCCGCTGGGGTTCGCAGACGCTCGCGCAGTGGCAGGGCTATACCGCCTGGCTCTTCGCTCAGGGCCTGCTGCTCGATGTCGACGGCGATCCGCTCAACGACCCGCCCGACTACGCCGCGCACTTCACAAATGACCTCTACGAGGCGGCGCGGGCATCGCTGGACTGAGCCGCCGTGCTTGAGGTGGAGTCGGTCGAGAAGGCGTTTGGCTCTGGCGTCGACCGCGTGCAGGCGCTCAGCGGTGCTTCCCTGCGCGTGCGCGACGGTGAGTTCGTCTCGCTGGTTGGGCCGTCCGGCTGCGGTAAGACGACGCTGCTCAACCTGATCGCTGGCCTGGACGACGCCGACGCCGGCCGCATCCTGGTCGACGGCGCGTCACCGCCTGCGGCAGAGCGGCTCAGGCGCTTCGGCTACATGCCGCAGCAGGACATGCTCTTCCCGTGGCGCACTGTGCTGGAGAACGTGTCCCTGGGGCTGGAAGTACAGGGCGAGCGACCCGCTGCGGCGCGCGCGCGCGCATCCGCTCTCTGTCCCCAGTTCGGACTCGGCGGATTCGAGCATCGGCGTCCGCAAGAGCTCTCGGGCGGTATGCGCCAGCGGGCGAGTTTTCTGCGTACCTACCTGCTCGGTCGCTCGTTTCTGCTGCTCGATGAGCCGTTCGGCGCACTGGACGCGATCACGCGCGGACAGCTCCAGGCCTGGCTGGCCGAAGCTTGGCATCGGATCGGCGGCTCGGCGCTGCTGGTGACACACGATCCGCACGAAGCAGTGGCACTCTCCGACCGCGTCTATGTGATGTCACCGCGACCAGGACGGATCACGCACGTGATCGAGGTCGATTTGCCGCGTCCGCGCGGCGCGCGCGCCGCCGAGACAGAAACCGCCCACCGACTGATCGACGTCCTGCGCCGCGAGACCGGGCATGTGGAGTCGCCGCCGTGAGCTACCGCAACCTCAGCCGCGAGTTTGCGCTCAGCGTGGCCGCGCCCGCAGCGTTGACGCTCGTGGTCCTGAGCAGCTGGCAAGCCTACGTTTGGCTTTCAGACATTCGCCCCGAGGTGCTGCCGGGCCCCATCCGCATCGTCCGCGAGAGCGTGGAGTCGGCCGGCTCGATCTGGGGGCACTCGCTGGTCACCATGTCCGAAGTCGGCGCGGGATTTGCGATCAGCGTCATCTGCGCACTCACGCTGGGGCTGCTGCTCGATCTGTCCGCGCCGCTGCGACGGGCGCTCTATCCGCTGATCGTCGCCTCGCAGACCGTACCGATTCCGGTCGTAGCCCCGCTGATGATTATCTGGTTCGGGTTTGGCATGTTGCCGAAGATCATCGTGATCGGCTTGTTTACCTTCGTGCCGATTGTGCTGGGCTTCGCCGCGGGCCTAGCCGCGACCGAGCGACCGACTCTAGATTTGATGCGCACGTTTGGCGCCTCTAGATGGCAAATGTACCGCTATGTGAAGATTCCCGCGGCGCTGCCCGACCTGTTCACTGGCCTGCGGATTGCAGCGATCTATGCGGTGCTGGGTGCGATCTTTGGCGAGCTCGCCGGGGCCACAGACGGACTCGGCATCTTCCTCGAGCAATCGAGACTGTCTTTCCGCACCGACCTCGTCTTCGGCGCTATCTTCGTGGTCGCGCTGTTGAGCTATCTGCTCTTCCTGGCAGTGGTGCTGCTCGAGCGGCGCGCGATCCCCTGGCGGTTTCAGCGGAGGTCGCCGTGATCCTGCACCGACTGATGCTGATCGCCGATCTACAGGGGGCGCAAGGTCGCCCGCTGTCCGACGTCATCGTTCGCGCGGCACAGGGCGTCGGCGGACAGTTGATCGTCCAGTTTCGCGAGCGGGACCTGCGCGACGCGGCATTGATCGCACTAATCCGTGCGGTGCAGCGACGCGTCCCGCCGCAGACGGTGTTGACCGTCAACAATCGAGTCGAGATTGCGGACGCGCTCGGAATCGGCTTGCACCTGCCCGCCGCCGCTGAGTCGCCGGTCGAGCGACCGGTCTTGCTCGGCCGTTCTGTGCATGACGCAGAGGAAGCGCAGACGGCGCTCGCCGACACGGTCGACTACGCGGTTGTCGGTACCATCTTCAAGACCGCTTCCCACCCCAACCGAGCAGGGGCAGGGCTCGAGCATCTGACGATGCTGAGCGGCCAGCTCGGCGTCGTGCCCTGCTACGCCATCGGTGGTCTGACGTCCGCGCACGCCCAATCGGCGCTGCAAGCCGGTGCCTGGGGCATCGCGGTGCGGAGTGCCATTCTTGGCGCTGAGGATCCGTCTGAGGCGGCGTATCAGCTGCACAGTAGCCTGCTCGCATGAGCGCTCACGTGACCACACCGTCGTCTGTTCGGAGTGTGCTTGCGGGCGCGGCGCCGTCCAGCTTTCGCTCAGTGCGACGCGCTCGCGCGATGCTGAGCAACGGCCCGAATGCGCTGAACGGGCTCGCCGGCGACCTACGCGACGCCCTCTCAGACCCGTCTGACCTGCTGATCGACCGCCCCTCGCGGCTGCTCTACGCCACCGACGCGTCTCTCTACGAGATGGAGCCGGTGGCCGTCGTGTTTCCGCGTAGCGACGACGATGTCACCGCTGCAGTGGGCATTGCGCGCTCGCACGGCGTACCCGTTCTGCCGCGCGGCGGCGGCACCAGCCTCGCTGGACAGGGTGTCAATCATGCAGTCGTGCTTGACTTCACACGTCACATGAGCGCTGTGCTGGAGATTGACCCAGCGCGACGGCGTGCCCGCGTCCAGCCGGGGTTGGTCTTGTCACAACTGAACAAGGCGGCCCGCCCGCATGGGTTGCACTACCCCATCGACCCCTCCACCGCCAATCGAGCCACGATCGGCGGCGGCATCGGCAATAACTCCTGCGGAACCCATAGCGGACTCTACGGCAAGACGGTTGATGTCGTCGAGGCGATGGAGGTGGTGCTCTCGGACGGCGAACGGCTGCGCTTCGACCATGTCGACGCGCGACGGCTGCGGTCGCTGATCGACCAGGGCGGACGCGAGGGGCGGTTATACCGCGACCTCCGCGAGCTCGCCGAGCGCGAACGCGATGGCATCGGCGAGCGCTACCCAAATATCCCCCGCCGCGTGTCGGGGTACAACCTCGACGCGCTGCTGGATCCGGGTGGCGTCAACCTGTCGCAGCTGGTCGTCGGCTCGGAGGGGACGCTCGCGGTGGTGACCGAGGCGACCGTGCAGCTCGCCCAGCTGCCGGCGTATCGAGGCATCCTGGCGGCGCACTTTCACACGCTGATCGAAGCGGCCGAGGCGACCCTCGCCGCCAATGCCCACCGTCCCGCCGCGATTGAGCTGGTCGACGACATCATCATCGAGCGCTGCCGATCCAGCGTGGGCTACGCACCGCTGGCGGCGTTTGTCGTCGGCGAGCCGGGGGCGATCCTGCTGATCGAATGCTTCGCCGACTCCGAGGCTGAGCTTGCCGAGCAGTTGCACGCCATCGAGACGGAGCTGCGCGCGCAGGGGATGGGGTACGCGTTCGTCACTGAGACCGATTCCGCCCAACAGGCGCGGATGTGGCAGATGCGGCAGGCGGGACTGGGGCTGCTGATGTCGATGCATGGCGACGCCAAGCCAGTGGCGTTCGTCGAGGACACGGCTGTGCCGCCCGAGCGGCTGCCGCAGTTTGTCGCCCGATTCGATGCCGCCGTTCGGGCCCAGGGGTTGCGAGCGGGGTACTACGGACACGCCGCAGCCGGCTGCCTCCACATCCGACCGGTAGTCAACGTCAAAGACCCTGTTGGCCTGGAGCAGACGGAGGCGCTGGCGTCGGAGATTGCGGATCTGGTGATCGAGTTCGGTGGCTCGCTCTCGGGGGAGCACGGTGATGGGATCGTTCGCGGCGCGTTCATGGAGAAGATGTTCGGAGCGCGCTTGGTCGACGCGTTCCGCGAGACCAAGCGCATCTTCGATCCAGACGGACTGCTCAATCCCGGCAAGATCATCGATACGCCGCCATTCCGCGACAACCTGCGGCTCAGCCCGGCGACGCTCAATCATGATCCGGGCGACTGGCTCGATTTCTCTGCTGAAGGCGGACTCGCCCGCGCGGCCGAGATGTGCAACGGGCAAGGCGCTTGTCGCAAATTCGACGGCGGTATGTGTCCCTCATTCCAGGTCACGCAGGACGAAGAGCATTCCACCCGCGGCCGCGCCAACCTGCTGCGCCAGGTGCTCAATGGCGCGATGCCGCTGGAGGAGCTGTCGGGCGACCGGCTGTACGAAGCGTTGGAGCTGTGCGTCGAATGCAAGGCCTGCAAGGCGGAGTGTCCGTCGGGTGTCGACCTGGCCAAGATCAAATATGAGGTGCTGGCGCATCGGCACCGCGCGCGCGGCGTACCGCTGCGCGATCGAATCTTCGCCCACATTGCGCTGCTGCTGCGGTTGGGATCGCGGGTGCCGCGGCTCGCCAACGCATGCGCGTCGACTTGGCCAGCGCGAGTAATCACGGCGCAACTCGGCATTGGTTCACGACGTCCGCTGCCGAAGCTGGCCGGTGAGACGTTCAGCCACTGGTTCCGCAGCCGCGCGCGACCCACCGACGCACGCACGCTCCGCGGCGAGGTTGTGCTCTTCGATGACACCTTTACCAACTATGTGCATCCTGAGGTCGGCATGGCGGCGACGCGGATCATCGAGGCGCTCGGCTATCGCGTCGTCCGAATCGAGCGCGGCGCCTGCTGCGGGCGGCCTTCAGTTTCGAAGGGATTGCTTGACGACGCTCGCCGACTGGCCGAGCGTAATGTTGCCGCGCTGTTGGATTACGCTCGGCGCGGCACGCCCATCATCGGTACGGAACCATCCTGTCTGCTGACCTTCCGTGATGAGTATCCACAGTTGCTGCGCAACGATGCCGCGCGGACGGTCGCCTCACAGACGTGGCTGTTCGATGAATGGCTCGCGCGGGAACTTGACGGCGCCGTTGCGTCAGGACCGTTTCACGGCGCGCACGGGCGACTGCTCGTACATCCGCATTGCCACCAGAAGGCATTGGCGGGATTCGACCAGACGTTGACGGTGTTGCGTGCTGCGGGCTACGACCCGCAAGTGATCGACAGCGGCTGTTGCGGTATGGCCGGCTCGTTCGGCTTCGAATCCGAGCATTATGAGGTATCGCGGCAGATGGGCGAACTGAGGCTGTTTCCCGCGATTCGCGACGCGCTGGGCGTTCCGGTGGCAGTGACTGGCGTCTCTTGTCGACAGCAGATCGGCCACTTCACCGATCGCGAGCCGCGCCATGTGGTCGAATATCTCTCAGACGCGCTGGAAACGCCAGAGAACTAGTTGAGGCTGGTGCCGAGGGGCAGAGTCGAACTGCCGACACCACGATTTTCAGTCGTGTGCTCTACCAACTGAGCTACCTCGGCCAGGCTGACCTAGCATACACGCGCGGCCTGGTCGATGAGCGGCGGCGACGAGCGACTGGAGTACGCCTCGCGGCAAGTCCTACGACATGCTGGCGACCGTGGGCATGACCACGCGGCGGACCTGCTCGAAGACCTCCTCGATCGTTCCGCGCGCGTCCACGACTTCCCAGCCGTAGCGCTCGGACATGGCCAACATCTCCCGTAGCTGCTCGCGTTGATGCTGCATGAAGCCGTCGTAGATACTGCGGTCGTGTAAGTAGTCGCCGCCGGACTCCCAGAAATCGAAGCCGCGCTCAAGGATGCGCAGGGCGAGGCCCTCGGCGTCGATGTCCAGATAGATCACCTGGTCAGGCACCATCGCAAAGCCGTAAATCTGTTCCAGCCACTCACGTGGCGCTCCGCGCACAATCGCCCGCGCCATCAGCGAGAAGATGTAGCGGTCGGCCAACACCACCATGCCCGCCTGCAGCGCTGGCAGCATGATCCGCTCGAAGCGGTCCCAGAAGTCGGTGGCGTAGAACAGGTTGAGTGTGATCGGATCCAGCGTATGGCCCACCTTGGCCTGATCGATGCCGGGGCCGACTAACGGCGAGCGGCGCAAGCCGCTGTCGACCACGCCCCAGCCCTGCGCCTCGAGGAAGTCCTTGAGGATCGAAATGATCGTCGAGCGGCCCACGCCGTCTGTGCCCTCGATCACGATCAGGCGGCCGGGCAGCCAGTCCTGCTCGATGCCGGGCGGCGGCTCTCCGTAGAACTTGACCTGGGTCACCGGCCGCCTCCTCCTGCCGCCAGCGAGGCGAACCCCGCCTGCAGATGCGTCGGCACGCTCGAGATCTCGCGCTGGGGCATCCCAGCGAGCAGCGGCTCCACCAGCTGCCGCACCTGCACCTGTTGGTTGACCAGCGACTGTGCGGCGTCGATCCGCGTGATGTCGTATTCGTCGCAGAGCGATGCGTATTCATCCAGGATGCGGCCCTGGAACAGGCGAAACGACTCCCGCGCGTCCTCCGCCAGACCCAGGTCCATGCCAGCCTCATAGAACTTGATCTCGTCTCGGGCGGCGCCGATGCGGCGGATGGACTCTTCCAGAGACACATGGAAGTAGAGCGCGAGATTAGGCGGCGGCGCGAACGAATACAGATCTCGCACCCATTTACGATTGACGCCGCGCGCGGCGTCGCGGGCGAAAGCCGTGTACACGTAGCGGTCGGCCAGAACGATCACGCCCGCTTGCAGCGCAGGTAAGATCTGCACGTACGTGCGGCTGGCGAAGTCCGCTGCGTGAATCAGACTGAACGACATCGGCGTCAACAGTTGTTTGCGCTTGCCGCGCTTGGTGGTGTCGCGGACGATCGGCGACGAGTTCCATTCAGTGAAGACCGTGACATACCCCTCGCTGCGTAACCACTTGTGCAGCAGATCGAGCTGGGTGCTTTTGCCCGAGCCATCGATCCCCTCGACCACGATCAAGCGACCGGGTAGGTCGGCAAAATCTGCGGTTGTGACCACTGGTGGTTCCCTTCACTGTGTCCGCAGGGGCTATTCGGCGCCGCCATTCCGGGGCGCTGGCAACTGTGTGGTGCACGTACACCGTGCTCGCCAGCGCACGCAGAAGACTCTGCTATAGGTTAGCGAAGACCACTCGGCGATTCGTGAAGCCCCCCGACAACTCACCGCATCCATGTAAGCGCGACGCGGTTGCGCTACGGTGCTGGCAGTGAAGAGACTGCGCCGTGATCCTTGGCCTTGGCGTCCGTGCAGAAACGGTGGCGCGGTTGAACGCCGGCTCGACGTTGGTCGATACCGCCGCCGGCCCCGTGGAGTTCGCCCGTCAACGACCAGCTGGCGCCGATGCCGACACGCCGGTCGTGGTGATGTTCCACGGCACGCCGCAAGGCCATCAGGCCAGCTTCTACGCGGTGCCGATCGTCGAGGCGGGCTTCGATGTCATTACTCCGTCGCGGCCGGGATACCTGCGCACGCCGTTGTCGACAGGCCGTACATTCGAGGAGCAAGCCGACGCTATCGCCGCCCTGTTGGACGAGCTCGGAATCGAACGCGCATCCGCCTATGGAGTCTCAGGCGGCGGCCCGAGCTCGATTCTCTTCGCCACGCGGTACCCGGAACGGTCGAGCGCGCTGATCCTTGAGGTCGCGATCTCGCAGCGATTCGAACCCGACGTACCCGACTGGCTCGTCAGCCTGACCGGTAGCGCGTTCTTTCACTGGCTCAACGCGCAGCTCCATGCGCTGGCTGCCGCGCTTCGCTATCAACCAGCTCGTCAGCTTCGAGAGCACGCTGACGCCCGCCGAGCGTCGGCGCACAGTCGATCGTATTCTCGCCGACCCGGCGCGACGGGCGTTCCTCGCCCAGCTGCTGGAGTCAGCGTCGCTGACACCGTTGCAGCGCGAGGGCTTTCATAACGACATGCGTCAGTTTCGCGACATCGGCGTCCTGCCGCTCAGAGAAGTGCAGTGTCCCACGTTGGTCGTGCACGGTACGCATGACCGCGACGTTCCCTTTGCCCACGCCGAACACTCGGCTCGTGAGATTCCGCAGGCGCAGCTCCATCGGGTTGCAGGGGGTTGGCATCTGCTGCCGCTCGGCGACGATCCTGACGGCCACACCAATGCTCAGATCGACTTCCTGCGCGACCATGTGACAGGCTCGGTGTGAGGCTAGCTGGGTAGTGCGGTGGTGGAGATAGGGGGACTCGAACCCCCGACCTCGTCGTTGCGAACGACGCGCTCTCCCAACTGAGCTATATCCCCACGTGGTGCGAGAGCGCTTCTAGCGTACATCACCACCGCATGCAGCGCGGTGGTCGGCGCGGTAGCGGGCTAGCTGGTTGGCAATAGTCCGTCTGGCAGGTCAACGGTGATGACGCCCGCGCTGAGATCGACGGCCAGCACTACGTCGGACAGGGCCGGGACTAGCAAGTCACGGGACGTGCCGCGGTCGACGACGTACACGTCGTTGGCGCCCGTTTGTAGCACCTCGCGGACACAGCCCAGCTCCAGTCCCGCTTCGTCGAGCACCCGCAGACCTTCGATCTCCTCGACGTACCAAAACGGTTCGTCTGTGTCGGGACGCTCGTCTACGGGCACTTCGATCAGTTCGCCGCGCAATGCCTCGGCGCCATCGTGGTCCGCGACGCCGTCGATGTAGATGTACACGGCGCCCTTCCGCCAGTTGCTATGCAGCACGATGCGAGGCAACCCTTCGACGAACACGCGGGCACCGTGGGCGAAGCGCTCCGGGAAGTCGGTCAGAGAGCGTACCTTGAGCTCGCCCTTTAGGCCGCGCGGCCGCTCAATCAGCCCGATGGCGCGGAAGCCGTCGCGCGGCATCCGTTGCTCGGGCGCTGTCTGACCGAGACGCCGGGCCATGAGCGCAAGCGGTCCGTTCAGCGGATGTCGAGCGAGGTGTCAACAGCGCGAGCGTGGCCCGACACGGACAACAGCGTGCGCATGGCCATCGCCAAGCGTCCCTCGCGGCCGATGATCCGCCCCATATCATCCGTGTGCACGTTGAGATGCACGGCGACGTGGTCGCCGCGCTGCATGCGTTCGACGCGGAGTTCGTCCGGCTCGTCGACCATCCACTTGGCGACGTATTCGATAAAGTCTTCCATTGCTGGATCCGCTGACTGGGCCGGTTGATCGGCCTACTGGAGTGTGTCGCTTACTGGGATTGCGCGGCGGCGCGTTTAGCGTCGGCGCGCTTGGAACGCGGCTTCGCCTGCAGGGGCTCGGCTAGTCCTGCCTGGGCGAGAAAACGATGCACTGTTGCGCTTGGCTGAGCGCCGTGCGACAGCCAGTGCTTGACGCGCTCGCCGTTGACCTCGAAGGTGGACGGTTCGGTCAATGGGTCGTAGTAGCCCAATCGCTCAACGAAGCGTCCGTCGCGCGGATTGCGCGAGTCCTGCACGACGACGCGGTAGAACGGCCGCCCTTTGCGCCCATGACGGGCGAGTCGAATTCTCAGCATGTGCTCAACTCTGTCTGCATCGATTCGATCGGATTGGCTCCAGCCTAGACGCATCCGGCGGTTGACGCTGTCGAGCTAGCGACGACCGGCCGCCGCACGGACGCTAGGCATGCTGGGGGCCTTGCCTGAGGCGAGGTCCTTCATGATCCGTTTTGCCTGCTTGAACTGGTTCAACAGTTGATTGACCTCCTGTGGCGAGGTGCCACTCCCCTTGGCGATCCGTCGCCGCCGTGAACCGTTGATCATCTCCGGCTTGCGACGCTCTGCGGGCGTCATTGAGAGCACGATCGCCTCAAAGTGCTTGAAGAAGTCGTCGTCAATCTCGTCGACCTCGATCTGACGTTTGATCGAGCTGAGGCCGGGAATCATGTTCACGATCTGCGAAATCGGACCCATCTGCCGAACCTTGCCGATCTGCTCGATGAAGTCCTCGAGGTCGAATTCGCCGTCCTGCAGGCGGCGCTGCCACTGTTTGGCGTCCTGATCACCGAACTCTTGCTGCGCGCGCTCGACGAGCGTCGTCATGTCGCCGCGTCCCAGGATGCGCCCGGCCAGGCGGTCGGGATGAAACTGCTCCAGCGCATCGGAACGTTCGCCGATCCCGAGGAATTTGATTGGCGCACCGGTGACGGCGCGGATCGAGAGCGCTGCGCCGCCGCGCGCGTCGCCGTCCATCTTCGACAAGACCACGCCCGATATACCGACCGCTTCATCGAACGCTGAGGCTGCGTTGACCGCGTCCTGCCCCGACATGGCGTCAGCGACGAGCAGCACCTCGGTCGGCTGGAAGCGATCACGCAGCTCGGTGAGCTCGGCCATCATGTCATCGTCGATGTGCAAGCGGCCGGCGGTGTCGACGATCACCGTGCCTGCGCCGATCTGCGCCGCCCGTTGCAGTCCCTGTTCGACAATCTGTACTGGGCGCTGATCAGCGCCCAAATCGAAGACCTCGATGTTCAGTTGACGGCCCAGCGCCTGGAGCTGGTCGATCGCCGCTGGTCGGTAGACGTCGGCCGCGATGAGCAGCGGCCGCTCGCCCGCCTGGCGCGCGTGCAGCGCGAGCTTGGACGCAGTCGTCGTCTTGCCCGAGCCTTGCAGCCCGACCATGAGGATGATGGTGGGGCCTTGTGCAGCGCGTTGGAGCTTGGGCGAGTCCGTCCCCAGCAGCTCGACCAGCTCTTCGTTGATGATCTCGATCACACGCTGCAACGGGGTCGGCGACTTCATCACCTCGTCGCTGTTGGCGCGAGCGCGGACCGCCTTGATGTAATCGCGCGCGACCTTGTAGTTGACGTCCGCTTCCAGCAGTGCCAGCCGTACCTCGCGGAGCGCTGATTCCAGCTCCTTGGGTGTAATCGAGCCGCGTCGCCCGAGGGTCGTGAATACTCCCTGCAACTTGCCGCTCAGCGCATCGAACATCGCCATGGTTTGGTCTTCCGCCTGCGAACTGCCCGCGGCTGCCCTGCGATCTAGCGTAGCTAGGACAAGCCGGCCTCGGCCATGCGCACGCAGAGGTCGCCGACGCGAACGCTGTAGCCCCACTCGTTGTCGTACCAGCTCACGACCTTGACCTGCCTACCCTCCAGCACCATCGTCGAGAGGGCGTCGACAATCGATGAGGCGGGCGAGCCTTTGAAGTCGCTGCTGACCAACGGCTCGTCTGTGTAATCGAGGATGCCGTGCAGCGGTGACTCAAGATCGGTGGCGGCCTTCTCAAATGCCAGGTTGAGCTCTTCGGCCGATGTTTCGCGTTCCGCGTCGATGACCAGGTCAACGACGGAGACCGTGCTGGTGGGGACCCGGTAGGCCATGCCGTTTAGCTTGCCATTGAGATGCGGGAGCACGAGCCCAACGGCCTTGGCGGCGCCGGTGGTGGTCGGGATGATGTTCATCGCCGCCGCCCGCGCCCGTCGCAGGTCGCCGTGCACGGTGTCGAGGATCGCCTGGTCGTTCGTGTAGGCGTGAATCGTCGACATGATCCCGCTCCGAATCCCGACGGTGTCATCGAGCACCTTCGCGATCGGGGCCAGGCAGTTGGTCGTGCAGGACGCATTCGAGACGACGTGGTGCGAGGTCGGGTCATACGCGTCATCGTTGACGCCGAGCACGACCGTCAGGTCCTCGTTCTTGGCTGGCGCCGAGATCACGACTTTGGACGGTCCATGGTTAAGGTGCCCCCGCGCCCGCTCGGCGTCGGTAAAGATGCCGGTGCTCTCGACCACGATCTCGACGCCGTGCTCGCCCCATGGGATCTGGCCGGGGTCACGCTCTGAGAGCACCACAATGCGGCGGCCATCGATCACGAGGTCGCCGTCAACGACATCGACCTCGCCCGGGTAGCGGCCGTAATTCGTGTCGTACTTGAACAGGTGCGCGTTGGTGGCTGGATCGGTGAGGTCGTTGATTGCGACCACTTCCAGATTGCCGTCGTGAAAGTCGAGCATGCCCTTGAGCACCTGTCGCCCGATGCGTCCGAAGCCGTTGATGCCAATCTTCGTCGTCACGAGGTCTCCTCAACCATTGCGTCTATCTCCCACGCAGGCTCGCAGAGCGATCTCATGCACTCAAGCATGTCACCGCCGTTTGCCGCGCCGTCAGAGTATGAGCGTCAGAGTATGAGCCGTCGGGGGGCACCGGACGGTTGGCGGCGATAGCCGTCGATGAGCAGGCGCTGACGGCCACATTCGACGATCCACTCGGCACGGCAGCGGCGCGGATCCTCGAGGATGCTCTGGCTCTGTCGGTGCAGGCGCTGATATTCCTGTCGGTCTGCCGATTCCACAGCGAACAGTCCGCTGCCGACCGCGAAGCGGCACTGCCGATCTTGAATCACGATCTGCCAGCCAAGCAGCAATTGCGCCCAACCCAAATGGAACGCTTCGTCCGCCCAGTGGACGAGCAAGCGTTTGTCGTGCGAGCCGTCGGCGCTGAGCAGCGCTGAAGCGCCGAAGTGCGGTCGCGACAGCTCCGATACCGCGCGGTAGGTTGCGGCCGTCTCGGGCGCCATGGCAATCTGTTGACCGGCCATGTACTGACCCATCCCGATCTCAGTGGCATGCTGCTCAGGGTGGTGAGACCAGGCGTTACGCAGCCAGTCCTCGAACTCGCTCTGTTCATCTCCGACCACCGCTTGCTCCGCGCCCAGCCACTCCATCATCGCGCGCAACAGCGGCAGCGTGGAGGAGTATGCAGCGCGCGCTGTCAACGCCCGCGCTTCAATCGCGCCTGCGTACACGCGCGACCAGAACAGCAACGCAGATGCATAACGCCGATTGCGGAAAGATGCGCCATAAGACTGCTCGACGATCTTGCACTGCAGCGTCAACGCCTCGTGCAGCCAGCGCAGATCAAGCGGCAGCGCGAACGTAGTCTCGCGATATGCATCGCGCCGCACCTGTGACTCATCGTCGCGCGGGCGCGTGAGTGATGGCGTCTGCGACGGAAATTTGATCGGGGAGATACGCTGCCTCGGCGGCCCAGGATGCGCCGCAGCGTCCTCCACCGGGTCAGCTGCATCGGTCATGGCTGCGTCGCCTCCGTCGTTGCGCTCGCGGGGCCGCCGGCGAGCATCGCTTCTAGCCAGCGCAGCAGTCGTTCGCTCTGGGTCTCGATGAACGGTCGGTCGGGATGCCAGGCCCAGAGCTCGCGGACGACCTCCAGCGTCGACCAGGTGCTGCCTTCGCCGCCGTTGGCTATCTGCACCAGCCGTGCTGCGACATCGTCGGCGGTCCAGACCAGTGGGCGTTCGTAATCCAACATTCGCGTGGACTGGGTCAGCGCTCGGATCCAGCGTTCGACCGTGTCGAAGGCGACACGGCGATCCATGAGCTGCGCCCGTAGCGCGAGCACCTCAGGCAGATCGACGATGCGGGCTGGCGGTCGGTCGGGCGGTGGCACCGGTTCGGGGCCGTCGTCGCCAGGCAGGTTGTCGAGCGCTTTGTCCCAGCGTTCAGCGGGGACGCGCCGGAGCTCGCTGTAGACCATCGCACCACCCGACCCCAAATCCCACCAGGCGCGCAGCCGTCCGTGTCGCCTCAGCGCTGCGGCGTCTGGTTCGGGGCTCGTCGAGGAGGACACGCAGAGAGGTTATCGCAAGCCATTCGCCTGCGTTATGCGCCGCTCGACCTGTAGCGGTGGCATAAATCCGATTACAGGATTGTGTTAATAACGGCGACCCGTCGCCGTCGCCCCCCGTTGATGTCAAAGCGGATCGAGCGCCCACAACGGACGGGCGTGAACCAGCAGAGCCGGCGGCGTCGGCCCCAAGGAGATCCACAACACATGGAACACGAGATTCAGCGATTCCTCACCTACATGGCGGCAGAGCGAGGCGCGTCGGCGAACACGATTTCCGCCTACCGCAACGATCTCGCGCAGTTGCGCGCCTACTTTGTCGAACAAGCTGTGGAGGCGCAGGGCGACGAGCGCCTCGTCATGCCGATCGACGAGATCAACGTCCAGCAACTGCAGGAGTACATCGCCCACCTGCGCGAGCAGCAGTACGCCGCAGCGACGGTGGCGCGCAAGATTGCGGCGCTCAAGAGTCTGTTCGGCTATCTGCATGCAGAGAACGTGATCTCCGACAATCCAGCCGAGCAGCTCGTATCGCCCCGCGTCGGCCGCAGCCTGCCGCGCACGCTTTCGATCGACGAAGTCGATCGGCTGCTCGAGCAGCCCGCCTATACCGATACCCCCGAGGCGACACGAGACCTGGCCATGATTGAGATGCTCTACGCGACTGGTATGCGCGTGTCGGAGTTCGTCTCGCTGGATCTGTCATCGATCGAATTGCAGGGCAATCACGCCTCGGTGCGCTGTGTCGGCAAGGGGCGACGCGAGCGCTTGATTCCGATTCACCAGGTCGCCGTGGGAGCGCTGAGCCGGTACCTGCGGGAGGCGCGCCCGAAACTAGCCCGCGGCCGGCGCGAAGCTGCCCTCTTCATCAACCGCCGCGGCGAGCGCCTGACCCGCCAGGGCGTCTGGCTGATCATCAGAAACTACGCCGAAGAAGCGGGTATCTCGAACGTCACGCCGCATACGCTGCGTCACAGCTTCGCGACGCACATGCTGCGCGGTCGCGCATCGCTGCGCAACGTGCAGCAAATGATGGGACACGCCAACATCACGACCACCCAGCTCTACACCCAGCTCACCGACGAGCACATCCGCGACGCGTATACGCACGCGCATCCGCGCGCCAGCTAGCCGCCTATCCAGTGCCATCTGAACGGAGGAGGCATGGCGCCATCAAGTGAGACCAACATCGCCTTGATCCACGCGCGAGAGATTCTTGACTCGCGTGGCAATCCGACCATTGAGGCGGATGTGCGACTGTCGGGCGGCGCGAGTGGCCGGGCGGCTGTGCCGTCGGGGGCCAGCACCGGCTCGCACGAAGCCGTCGAACGGCGTGATGAAGATCCCCGCCGCTACCGCGGTCGCGGCGTGCGCCACGCGGTCGCGGCAGTCGACGGCGAGATCAACGACGCGCTGATCGGACGTGACGCGGCCGATCAGGCCGCCATCGATGCCCTCTTGATCGCGCTCGACGGGACGGAGCAGAAGTCGCGTTTGGGCGCCAACGCCATCTTGGCGGTATCGCTGGCCGCAGCCAAGGCGACGGCCGCTGCCGCCCGCCAGCCGCTCTATCGATCGATTGGCGGCGCGGACGCCGTCGTCCTGCCCGTCCCACTGGCCAACATCCTGAACGGCGGCGCGCATGCCGACAACGGCGCAGACTTTCAGGAGTTCATGATCGCACCGATCGGTGCGGAAGGCTTTGCCCAATGCCTGCAGATGGTGGTTGAGGTGTATCACGCACTCGCCGCCGAGCTACGGGCACAGGGTCTCAACACCGGGCTCGGCGACGAAGGCGGGTTCGCCCCTTCGCTGCCGAGCAATGAATCTGCGCTCGATCTGATCATCAGTGCGATTCGCGCCGCCAGCTACGAACCGGGCCGAGATGTCGCGATCGCCCTCGACCCCGCCGCCAGCGAGCTCTGGTCTGACGGGCGCTACGAGCTGACCTCTGAGCGCCGCACGTTATCCAGCGACGACCTGGTCGCCCTCTGGCACGACTGGTGCCGACGCTATCCGATCGTCTCGATTGAAGACGGTATGGCGGAAGATGACTGGGACGGCTGGGGCCGGCTTACGTCGACACTCGGGCAGCTTGCACAGACAGTGGGCGACGATCTGCTCGTGACCGATCCTCGCCGGCTGCGCCGCGCCATCGACCTCGGCGCAGCTACCAGCATCCTGATCAAGGTCAACCAGATCGGTACGTTGAGCGAAACGCTCGATGCGGTGCGGATGGCGCAGGGCGCTGGCTGGACCGCGATCATCAGCCACCGCTCGGGCGAAACCGAGGACACGACCATCGCCGATCTGGCGGTCGCGACCAATGCTGGCCTGATCAAGACCGGCGCGCCGGCCCGCGGCGAGCGCACAGCGAAGTACAACCGCCTGCTGCGCATCGACGAAGAGTTAGGCGATCGCGCTGTCTACGCGGGCTCGGCCGCGATTCCCCAGGCCTCGCGTCTCGTATGAGCCCCGCACGGCCAGCTATAGCTCGCGCTTGAGCTGTTCGGCGAGGCGGCGGGTCAGGCCCGGTGTCGCAGCGAGTTCTGCTACGTCCGCTTCGCGGATCGCACGGAGCGAGCCGAACTTGCGCAGCAACGCGCGCTTGCGGCTTGGTCCGATCCCCTTGATGCGATCGAGCGTGCTCTGCGATGTCTGCCGGGCGCGCAGGCGTCGGTGGTAGCTGATCGCGAAGCGGTGCGCTTCGTCACGGATCCGCTGTACGAGATAGAGCCCCTGCGAGCGACGATCCAGACGCACGGGATCCGGCGAGTCGATCTGGAAGAGCAGTTCCTCGCGCTTGGCCAGGCCGGCCAATGGGATGTCGTCGACCGCGAGGTTGCGCATCACATCGTGCGCGGCCGAGACCTGCCCCTTGCCACCGTCGACGATGACCAGGTCGGGCACGGCGCCCCAGCCTTCGGTCGCCTCATCCTCTTGGCCCGCATCGCCCGCTGCAGCCGCGACGTCGGGCGCCTCGAACCCTGCCACACGCTCGGCGCGGCGTTCTGCGCCCAGGCGTTTGAAGCGCCGCTGGATGACCTCCGCCATCGACGCGAAATCATTTGGGCCGTCAGCGGGGTCCATGGTCTTTATCCGAAAGCGGCGGTACTCGTTGGTTGCCGGCTGACCATCGAGGAAGACCACCATCGACGCGACGGTGTTCGATCCCTGTGTGTTGGAGATGTCGTAGCACTCGATGCGGCGCGGCGGATTGGGGAGGCTCAGTGCCTCCTCAAGCTCGGCGAGTGCGGCGTCGGTGCGGCCCCGATCGGCCATCCAGCGCACCCGCGACATGGCCATCGTCTCCGACGCGTTCTCGGACGCCATTTCGACCAGGCGTCGTTTGTCGCCCCGCTGCGGTCGGCGAACCTCGACCCGCGCGCCCCGCTTGTCCGACAGCCAGGACTGGAGCAGCTCGAGGTCATCGACCTGATCCGGAATCAGCACCAGCGGCGGGGGTTGCAGGCCGCTTTCATAGTGTTGCCGCAGGAATGACGCGATCACGACGCCAAGCGGCTCGTCCTTGACGCCGGCGAGACTGAAGTGATCGGAGCCGGCCATCTGCTGGCCGCGAATGAACAGTACCTGTACGACGGCTTCGTCGCCGTCGACCGCCAGACCGAAGACGTCGATCTCGGCCACTGAGGTGTCCGCGGTGATCTGCGTCTCCGTCACGCGTTCGACGGCGCTGATTTGGTCGCGCAGCTGCGCGGCGCGCTCGAAGTTGAGCTCCTCGGCCGCGTCCGTCATCGCCGATTTGAGCTGCCGCACGACCATCTCGCTCTTGCCGTCGAGGAAGAGCATGGTCTGATCGATCACCTCGCGGTACTCCTCAGTCGTGCAGAAGGAGGTGCAGGGCGCGATGCAGCGGCGGATGTAATACTCGAGGCAGGGACGCGGGTCGGAGCCGGTGATCTCCTTGTCGCAGGAACGCCAGGGGAACAGCTTCTTGACCAAGTCAAGCGTGGTGCGCACCGATTTGGCTGAGGCGTACGGACCGAAGTAGCGTCCGCCGTCGTTAGCGACGCGGCGCGTGATCATCACGCGGGGCCAGGGCGCATCAACATCGATCTTGAGGTAGGGGTAGTGCTTGTCATCCTTGAGGCGGACGTTGAAGAAGGGCTGGTGCCGCTTGACCAGCGTTGCTTCCAGGTGCAGGGCGTCCTGCTCGGTGCGGGTGGTGACGTACTCCAGCTGTGCAATCTTCGCCGCCAGGATGCGGGTTTTGCCCTCCAGCGAGCGGGGCGAGCCGAAGTAACTACGGACGCGAGACTTGAGGTTGGCCGCTTTGCCGATGTAGAGCACGCGGCTGTCGGCGTCGCGGAAGGTGTAGACGCCGGGTTTCGCGGGCATCGCCGCGACCTGCGCCCGCAGTTGCGCCTGGATCTGCGTCCGCGTCTGTGTAGTGTCCGTGCTCACGAGAACGAGGGTATCGAAGCGCGCCAGCGGCTGGCGGGGAGATCTGGAATGATCAGCGAGAACGGGTGGCGCGCCCGGCAGGACTTGAACCTGCGACCTCTGCCTCCGCAGGGCAGCGCTCTAATCCGCTGAGCTACGGGCGCATCAACCGGGATCGGCAGGAAGGGTCGGTGGTGCCGACGGAGGGATTCGAACCCCCACGGGCTTAAGCCCACTACGCCCTGAACGTAGCGCGTCTGCCAGTTTCGCCACGTCGGCCAAGCGACGGATCCGCGCTCACGCGCGCTCCGCCTGCCAGCAGACCATTCCTGACCAGTCTCAGCCTATCCGAGATCGCCTTGCTGGGCGACCCGTAGGGCTGGGCGACCAGTGGTCCGCTCTGCCGGACGACTCTGGTGGGCGATGCAGGACTTGAACCTGCGGCCTCTCGGATGTGAACCGAACGCTCTAGCCAGCTGAGCTAATCGCCCGAGCGAGTGAAGCCTGGTAGCAGCGGCAGGACTCGAACCTGCGACACGGGGCTTATGAGTCCCCTGCTCTGCCTACTGAGCTACGCTGCCACGCGCGCTCAGGCTAACGCACTGAACTGTGGGCCGCGCCCAACCGTCCGCTGGTATCGCATACTCTGACGCAGAGACCGACCCCGTTCGCATCCGAACAGCGCTTGTCATGCCGCTCGAGTGGCGACCCCGTGATCCAGCCTTCAACCTAGCCGGACAGATTCTCGTCGCGTCCCGCCACCTGGCCGATCCGAACTTCTTCCGCACCGTCGTGCTGATGCTCGAACATCGCGAGGGCGCGCTCGGCGTGGTGCTCAATCGACCGACGTCGATCCAGATCGCCGACGTGGTCCCAGACTGGCGGCCATTGAGCAGCGAACCGGCGGTCGTATTCCAGGGTGGGCCGGTTGAACGCACCGCTGCGATCGCTCTGGCTCGCCCGGTCGGCGGGCTGGACGCCGAGCAGTCCTGGTTCACACTGGTGATCTCGGAGGCGGGCCGCGAAGTCGGTATCGTCAATCTCAGCACCGAGCCGGCCGCGCTGACTGAGGTCATTCGCGATCTGCGCATCTATTCGGGATTCGCCGGATGGAGTCCAGGCCAGCTCGAGGCGGAAATTCAGGCTGGCGGCTGGTTGGTGCTCGACCACCAACGGTTTGACCCGTTGACCAGTGATCCGGCCACGCTGTGGAACCAGGCCTCGAGCGCCGTCGCCAGCGGACAAGGCGTCCGCGTACTCGATGGTCCGCTGGTGGAGCACAACTAGTGGCGCTCGACTCGGGCGGCGCGTCTGGTTCGGCGCGGCGGCCCAGAGGAGGCATGCGCAATGGCCAGCCGCTTGCTGAGCGCCCTCCGACAGCGACGGCAGTCCTGGATTCGCTTCACGCTCTGGCGCAAGCCCCACTCGCAACGGGAGTGGCTAGGCCGCTCTCTGATCGCGGTGATCGTGGCGGCGGCGATTGCTGGACCGTTTTTCATCGGCCGTGGTGGCGATGCCGCCGCCGGCGCCGGCGAAGCGTTTACCGCGAAGCTCGCGGAACTGGAGACGCTGCGGGCTCAGCGTGATTCGAGCGGAAGCTCCGCCGATCTCGACACCCGCATCACCCAACTACAGTCCGAGACCCGACTCGGATACCTGGAGCGTGAGGGCGACGCCGCCGCACGCGGGGCGCTCGCGCCTGACTTCCGATTGCTCGACCTGGCAGGCGCCCCGCGCCAGCTTTCCGAGATCGAGGGTCCCGTCGTACTGAACTTCTGGGCGAGCTGGTGCGAGCCGTGCATCGAAGAGATGCCCGATTTCGAGGCCGTCAGCCAGGAACTGGCCAGCCGCGTGAGTTTCATCGGCGTCAACGACGGTGAATCGCCCGAGACGGCGCGTACCTTCGCTGCCGACGTCACCGGCGTCAGCTACCTCATCCTCCTTGACCCCACGAAGTTATTGACCAACGGACCGTATCTACTGATCGGACGCCCCACGACGTTCTTCATTGACGCAGAGGGCATCATCCGCAACGTGCGCGTGGGCATCGTCGACATTGACACCCTGCGCGAACTGGTCGGCGATCTGATCGGAGCGGAAATCAGTGCTGAGTCCGATCCGGTCGCTCCGCTGGAATACGGTCGTGCCGCGCTCAACGCGATCGACTCAGCCAGCGCCAATTTCTCCGTCGCTGATGAATTGCTGAACCGCTGGCGCGAGGCGCCAATGGTGCTCAGCGATCCCGGCTGGCAGCGCAACATCGAGGCGCAAACACGAATCTGGTCCGATTTGGCGACGCAATTCGCCGCGCTATCCCCGCCCCAACTCTGGCTGGAGCTACACCAACAGGTTGCAGACTCGCTCGCGCAGATCGCGGATGCGGCTGGGCCGCTTGTTCGTGATGCGGCCGCATCCCAGAGTCAGGGCGGCTTGCAGGTCGCCGTGATCTTGTACGACAGCTTCCGCGAGCTCTTCGACAGTGCGACGGATATCCTCGCGGGTGTGATACACACGAGGCAGTGACGCTGCTGCGTCGCGTAACGACGAGGGGCGATTAGCTCAGGCGGCCAGAGCGTCCGGTTTACACCCGGGAGGTCGGAGGTTCGAGCCCTCCATCGCCCACCAGCGGCAGGCACGGCCGCATGGTCGCCCGGATTGATCAATAGGGTTGCTCTGATGCGCGTCATGGTCTTGGTCAAGGCGACGGTCGACAGCGAGGCTGGTGTGATGCCGACGAGCGAGATGCTGGAGGCGATGGGGCGCTTCAACCAGGACTTGATGGACGCAGGCATCCTGTTGACCGGTGACGGCCTGAAGCCGTCGTCTGAGGGTCGGCGCGTGGCCTTTGACGGCGAGGCGCGTCAGGTCATCGATGGCCCCTTCGAGGCAGTCTCCGAGCTGGTCGCCGGATTCTGGATCTGGCAAGTCGCCGACATGGACGAGGCGTTGTCCTGGGCGAAGCGCTGTCCGAATCCGATGTCCGGTCCAAGCGAGCTGGAACTGCGACCGTTCTACGAGCTCGATGACTTTGGCGACGTGATGCTGCCGGAGCTGGCTGGGCAGGAGGCGTCGCTCCGCCGCGCGCTCGAGGAGTAGCCTGCTGGCGAGAGGATGACGAACATGAAGCAACTCGAGCCTGACCTGTGGCAGACGTCCACTCGACCGATCAGTGAGCGCGCCAACACGCATGCCTACCTGCTGACGCGGCCGCAGGGCAATCTGCTCATCTACAGCGTCGGCGACGATCAAGGTGACGATCTCGACCAGATCGAACAGCTGGGCGGTGTACAGATGCAGCTGTTGAGTCACCGCGACGAGTCGGGGCCGTGGCTGAATGACATTCGCGCGCGGTACGATTGCCGTCTCGCCTGCAGCGCTGGCGAAGCGTCTGCGGTGGCAGAGCATGCCGCGGTTGATCTGATCGTCGACCCGGACTGCGAGGAGTCAGATCTGGACGGCATCGAGATTCTGGCCACGCCCGGTCACACGGCCGGCGACATTAGCTTTCGCTATCGATCGCCGCACGGTAAGACGTACCTGTTCACCGGCGATGTGGTCTTTCCAGACCAAGGCGGCTGGGGAGTGTTCGTGTTCGAAGCGGCTGGCGGCGATGCGGGCACGCTCGAGCGGAGCCTGGAACGGCTACGCGACGGCGCCCCTGATCTGGTGCTGAGCAGTGCCTCGGTCGGCGAGCCGTCCGTCGTGTCGGTTAGCGGTGAGCAGTGGACCATGGCGATTGAGCAGCGCATCGAGCGTCTACGCGACTGGGCCGCTGCGCGCGCCTAAGCCTCCTTCCCGCTATTCGGTTCCGTTCTCTGCGCTCTGGCGCAGGCTCTAGTAACCTTTGCTCAGGCGCATCCCGTTGGGCCGCCTCAATTGGGCCAGTTGACTGCATCACTGGGAGGCTGTGGTGGCGTCGAAACTGCAAGAATGGTTGGGTGGTCCCTACGCCAAGGCCACCAGCCGCTTCCCCGAACGGCGCGATTCCTTCACCCGCTCGTCGGGCGAACCACTCGATCCGATCTACACCAGCAACGCCAGCGGTGATGCCGACCCGCTGCCCGGCGAGTACCCCTACACCCGCGGCATCCAGCCGACGATGTACCGCGGCCGGCTCTGGACGATGCGCCAGTATGCCGGACAGGAGGATGCCGAAGCCTCCAACCATCGCTATCGCTTTCTGCTGGACCAAGGACAGACCGGCCTCTCCGTGGCCTTCGACCTGCCCACCCAGATCGGCTACGACTCCGATGCCGCGATGGCGGAGGGCGAGGTGGGCAAGGTCGGTGTGGCGATCGACTCGATCGACGATATGCGCACGCTGTTTGACGGCATCCCGCTCGACCGCGTCACAACGTCGATGACGATCAACGCAACGGCGAACATCCTGCTGTCGCTGTACGCCGCCGTCGCTGAGGAGCAGGGCGTGGGCCACGACCAGATCGGCGGCACGGTGCAGAATGACATCCTCAAGGAGTACGTCGCGCGCGGGACGTACATCTATCCGCCGCAGCCGTCGATGCGCTTGATCACCGATAGCTTCGACTACTGCACCCGCGAGGCGCCGCGCTGGAACACGATCTCGATTTCGGGCTATCACATGCGCGAAGCGGGCTGCACCGCCGCGCAGGAGATCGGTTTTACCCTGGCCAACGCGATTGCTTACGTCGAGGCGGCGCTGAAGCAGGGCTTGAGCTTTGACGACTTCGGCCCCCGACTCTCGTTCTTTTTCGCTTGCCATAGCAACTTCCTCGAAGAGATTGGTAAGTTCCGCGCCGCTCGGCGGCTCTGGGCGAGCATCGCCCGCGAACGCTTCGGTTCCCAGAATCAGCGCGCGCAGATGCTGCGCTTTCACACCCAGACCGGCGGCGTCACGCTGACCGCGCAGCAACCCGACAACAACGTCATTCGCACAACCCTGCAGGCGCTGGCGGCGGTGCTCGGCGGGACACAGTCGCTGCACACCAACTCCCTCGACGAAGCGCTGGGTCTGCCGTCTCAGCACGCCGTGGAGATCGCCCTGCGAACCCAACAGGTGATCGGTTACGAATCGGGAGTCGCCGACGTGATCGACCCGCTGGGCGGCTCGTACTACATCGAACAGACGACCGACGCGCTGGAGGTGGAGGCGCGTAACTACATCGATCAGATCGATGCGCTCGGCGGCGCCGTTTCCGCGATCGAGCAGGGCTACCAGCAGTCGGAGATTCTGGAAGCCGCCGCCGGCTTCCAGCGCGAGGTGGAAACCGAATCGGAAGCCGCCCGCGCCGGTGATCGCGCCGCCGGCCAGCGCGGACGCGTGATCGTCGGCGTCAATCGATTCCAGACAGATGAGGACACGGACGTCGAAATCGTTCGCGTCGACCCCAGCGTCCGCGAGCGGCAGATCGAGAAGCTGGAGCGCTTGCGCGCCAGACGGGATCCGGCCGCGGTGACCGCGTCCCTGGACGCCATCCAGCAGGCCGCCGCGTCGGAGGACAATCTGGTCCCGCTGATGCTCGACGCGGTCAAGCGGTCAGCCACGCTGGGCGAAATTTCTGACGCGCTGCGGCAGGTCTGGGGTGAGTACCGCGAGCGCATCGTGGTCTAGTGTGAACGTCGAGCAGTAATCGTGTCATTCGGGCGGCGGACGGTTAGGCGCAAGATGGCGCAGAACACGGCAAGCCAAACGTCGTCCGGCTGGTCGGATGCGCAGCGCGTGCGCTACTGGTGGCGGGTCGAGCGTGAAGCCTTGCTGCGGGCGCTGGCCGCTGTCCCCGCCGAGCAGGCGGCCGACCCGCTTGCAGCGGGCGGCTGGTCGGCGACCGGCGTGGCAGCCCACCGATTGTTCTGGGAAGCGGAAGAGCGGGCAGCGATCGAGGAGCATCTCGGCGGCGCAGTCCCCTCGCTGCTGGACTTTCCCACGCGGCGGATCGATGCGACCAACGCCGCCGCAGTCGCCTCACTCGGCGACCGCCCACTGTCGGCGCTCGGACGAGCGCTCCTGGATCTACGCAGTCGCACGGCACTCCTGGTTGAGCGTATCCCCGACCGTGATCTGGACGAGCCGGGCAATCCCGCGCGCATCCTGCTGGGCGTCGCGCTGGAGCATGACCGCGAACACCGCCTCGAATTGGAGCGTCGCTACGGCGCGCCGCCGGCTTCGGATACACACGCAGGTTGATACGAGACGGGAGCATCATGGCGCTCACACGGATTCATCACATCGGCATCGCCGTGCGCGACGCAGACCAGACGGCTGAGGTCTGGCGCGACGCGTTCGGCCTCGAGACCGCGCTCGACGCTGAGCTTGAATCTCAGGGCGTGCGCGGCGTGATCTTCCCGCTCGACAACTGCGAGATCGAACTGCTCCAGCCGACGCGTCCCGACACAGGGATCGCCAAGTATCTGGAGACCAGCGGCGAAGGCTTCCACCACATCTGCTTCGAGTCGACCGATGTGGCGTCCGACCTGCACGCCGCCCGCGAGATGGGCATGCAGATGATCGATGAAGCGCCGCGTGTCGGATTGACTGGCATGATCGGATTCATTCACCCACACTCCAATCATGGTGTGCTGATCGAATACGCGCAGCCGCCCGACGATGCGCCTCAGCATCACGGCCCGAGCGATGGTCCTGGCCCGCACGCGCTGCACCATATGACCGTCGCCGTCAATGAGATCGCGCCGCTGCAGTCGGCCTGGATCGAGCGGTATGGCTTCTCGCCGGGCCGTCACCTCGAGTCGAAGGCCCTGGGGCTGGAGGCCCAGTTCCTTGCGCTAGG
The DNA here is from genome assembly GCA_963422755.2 of Dehalococcoidia bacterium. Taxonomy (GTDB): domain Bacteria; phylum Chloroflexota; class Dehalococcoidia; order Bin125; family Bin125; genus Bin125. The sequence continues at coordinate 76,410 of OY730488.1, read as the reverse complement.
TCCCACCGAGATCGAGCTCGTGCGCCCCCTGCCGGGCAGCGGCGGACCGCTGCCGCGCAAGCTGGAGACGTCGGGCGAGGGCATGTTCATGCTCGCGCTCACGGTGCGCGATGCGGCCGAGTCGGTCGAGCGCCTGCGCGGCGCTGGTTGGACGGTCACCGACGCCAACGCCGGTGCCTTCATCTCCCCCAAGCACACCTACGGAACTCGCCTGCGCCTGTCGGAGGCATAACTTGTCGGAGGCATAAGCTGCGCCGGTGGGCTGTGAGCTGGACGACAGATCGGAAGTTGAGCAGATGAACGATACCGCTGCGATGACAGAACAGATACGAGTGTTGGTCGCCAAACCGGGGCTCGATGGTCACGACCGCGGCGCCAAGATCGTCGCCCGTGCGCTGCGCGACGCCGGCATGGAAGTGATCTACACCGGGATCCGTCAGACACCGGATATGATCGCCGAGGCAGCGCTGCAGGAAGATGTCCACGTGGTTGCGCTATCGGTCCTGTCGGGCGCGCACCGGGAGCTCTTCCCGCGAGTGGTTGCGGCCTGCCGACAACGCGGGATCACTCCCCAGAACACACTCTTCCTCGGCGGCGGGATCATCCCCGACGACGATGCCGAAGCGCTTCGGCAAGCCGGATTCTCAGCTGTCTTTGGTCCCGGCGCTCACACCGGGGACATCGCTGAATATGTCCGCGCCCACGTGCCGGAGCTCGATCGTTCGTGACGGCTTCAACGAGCGAACTGTCCACGCTCAGCCCATTGTCGGGCCGCCTCGTCGAGCTGGAGACCAGGCTGCGCGAGGGTGATCGGCGCGCGCTGTCGCGGGTGCTCAGCTGGGTCGAGAGCGGCGACGCACGCGGACGCGAGATACTGCGTGGTCTCTATCCGCGCAGCGGCCGGGCCCGCACGATCGGCTTGACCGGATCACCTGGCGCCGGCAAGAGCACAGTGACGAACGAGCTGGCCAAAGCCTTCCGCCGCCGCGGCCAGACTGTAGGGATCGTGGCCATCGATCCGTCCTCGCCCTACACGATGGGCGCCATCCTTGGCGACCGTGTGCGCATGACGGATCTCTATGCCGACCCCGATGTCTTCATCCGCTCGCTCGCCTCGCGCGGCACGCTGGGCGGGCTCTCCGCGGCGACGCAAGACATCATCCACGTGCTCGACGCCTACGGCAAGGACGTGATCCTGATCGAGACCGTCGGAGCTGGGCAGGACGAAGTCGACATCGCCGGCGCGGCCCAGACCACGATCCTCGTCAATACCCCCAACATGGGCGACGAGGTGCAGACGCTTAAGGCGGGCATCATGGAGATCGCCGATGTGCTCGCCGTTAACAAGTCTGATCTACCCGGCGCTGACCGAATGGTCTCGGCGTTGAAGGCGCTGCTCTCGCTCAATCCCGAGCACGGTTGGGACCCGCCCGTCGTGCGCATCGTTGGCACGCAAGGCGAGGGCATCGACCAGCTCGTCGAGGCCTGCGACCAGCACTTCGAGGAACTCCAACAGTCGGGCAAGCTGGCGGCAACCGAGCTGGAGCGGGCCCGACAGCAGATCACCTCGCTGGCGCGCGCCAACCTGCTGCGTCAGCTCCACAACCAGGCCGGCGAGCAACGTCTGGAATCCCTCGCTCGCGAGGTCGCCGATCGGGTCACCGATCCGCACACCGCCGCGGCATCCTGGCTGGCGGGACCGTGAGCCAGTCCGACGCCGTGCAACGGTTGCAGATTCGCTTTGCCGCCGAAGGTCCCCTGCAACACGTGTCCCATCTGGACCTGATGCGGGTCTGGGAACGGGTCTGCAAGCGCGCCCGTCTGCCGCTGGCCAGCTCCCGCGGCTTTTCGCCAAAGCCGAAGATCGCTCTGGCCGTGCCGCTCGCCGTCGGCGTCACGTCAGAGGCCGAGCTGCTGGACGTCCTGCTGACTGAACGCGTCGAGCCAGCGCAGGCGATCCATGACCTGTCGCGTCAGCTCACCATCGGCTTGCGCATCCTGGAGTTGCGTGAGTCGCCGCTGAAGCAGCCCTCGCTGCAATCGATGGTGTGTTCCGCGACGTATGACGTGATCGTCCCCAGCGTCCGCAGCGCCGACGAGTGGCGCAAGGCGATCACCGAGCTGCTCGAACGCTCAGAAATTCCATGGAGCCATCAACGCGGTAGTGAGATGAAATCTTACGATCTGCGACCATTGATCTTCGAACTGGAACTGGTCGACCTCAGGCAGGGAGCGGCACGACTACGGATGCGTTTGCGCAACGACGAGCGCGGTGCCGGACGGCCCGAGCAGGCGCTCCGCGCACTCGGCGCGCAGGAAGCACCCACCCGCATGCATCGAACCGCGATCGAGCTCACGCCGCCGGCGGTCACGGCGGTCACGGCGGTGACCGAGTGAACCGCATCATCATCCTGCGGCATGTCGAGTCTGAGGCGAACCGCGCTGGCGTCGGACTGGGCCGCAGCGACTCTCCGCCCACCCCGCTGGGGCTGGAACAGATCCTCCGCACCGTCGAGGCGCTCCGCGCTGAGCAGATCTCCCGCGTGGTCACGAGTCCGCTGTCGCGAGCGAGGCTCCTCGCGCAGGCGATCGCGGACTCGCACGGTGTCTATGCCGAGCCGCGCGACGGCCTGCTCGAGCTTGACGTCGGCGAGCTGGAAGGGCTCGAATGGCCACTGGTGCGAGAGCGCTTCCGTGACTTCCTGGCCCGCTGGCGCGGCGACGAGTCGGTTTCCGCGCCGATGCCGGGCGGCGAGAGCTTGCTCAACGTCTTGTCCCGGTCGCGCCCGATCTTCGACGAGCTCGCCGCCGACGAGACCGAGGGCACGGGACTCATCGTGACCCACAACTTCGTAGTCAAGATGCTGGTCGTGCATGCGCTGGCGATGCCGCCTCACGCCTGGCGCCGGATCGACACGGGGCTCGCCGGCCTGACGACCTTCCGCATCGCCGACGCTGAGCCGTCCCTCGTCCAGCTCAACGATCGCCATCACCTCGACGGGCTCGCCTCCAGCCTGTAGCCCTCCAGCCTGTAGCACTGCGGACTCCGCCCGCGGTGTAGAGTGCAGTCGGCGGTTGGACGATATCTGACACATGTCAGAGGAAACACTTGTGCGCACGGCCGATACCACGGCGGACGCGGCGGTCGACGCCGCGGCTGATGAGGGTGGAATCGAGCTGGAGCCGGCTCCAGCCACAGCGGCTGTCGAGCCGAAGCTGCTGCCATGGTTGGCTCGGCGAGTACTCTTCATCGGCTCGCTGTTGCTGGTCGGCTTTGTCGTCTACAGCGGTGTTGAGGGGCTGTTGCAGGCCAATAGCCTGGACGAGCGTATCTCCCAAACGCGTACCGAGATCACCCAGCTGCGCCAGGACGCCGACCAGCTCGCCGCGCTCATCGCCTGGCTCGATTCGGATGCATATATCGAGCGGATCGCCCGTGAAGACCTTGGCATGGTGCGCCCTGGTGAGGAGTCCTTCGCCGTCCATGCACCCAATCGCGGGCAGCTGGACATCACCCGCACTCCCTGGTGGGCCAATCTGTTGCCGCCGGAATCGGAAGGCGCTGGTGCGCTTGGCGACTGATTGCGGCCTGGCGGCTGACTGATGCGGCCCACCGATCGTCGTGCGCGGGGATTGGGGCGGCGCGTCGCCGCCGCGCTGCTCGCGGCCGCTGGACCAGGCGACGGCCGACTACTGATCGCGGGTGTCTCTGGCGGCGCCGATTCGTCGGCGATGTTATTGCTGCTCGCCGACACGCAGGAGCGCCATGGTTGGCGCCTCTGCGCGGCGCATGTGGACCACTGCATTCAATCGGACACGATTCGCGCCGAGTTCCGAGCAGCGGCCTGCCGCCTAGCCCTGCGTTGCGGCGTCCCTATCCACCTGCTGGAGGCTGACGCGCCTCGCGAGGCGGCTGCCTCAGCCGGAGGGCTGGAGGCCGCGGCGCGTCGGGTCCGCTACGCAGCGCTGCGACAGCTGGCGCAACGCCGTGGAGCATCGATTGTCGCGACAGCGCACACTCGCGATGACCAGGCGGAGACCGTCCTGCTGCACCTGCTACGCGGAGCGGGACTCACTGGGCTCAGCGGCATGCCCGCGCGCCGAACGCTCGCCCAGCATCCGCAACGAGTGGACCTGGTCAGGCCGATGCTGGACCTGACGCGCGTCGATACGGAAGCGGTCTGCCGCGCCTATGGCTGGTCGCCGACGCATGACCCGTCCAACGACGAACAGTCGCATACGCGCAATCGGCTGCGCCATTCGCTGCTGCCGCTGATGCGGGAGCTGAACCCCAATGTCAGCGGTCAGCTCGCTCAGCTAGCCGCGTCAGCGCGCCTCGACCTCGCGCTGCTTGAGCAGCTCGCGGACGAGGCGCTGTCGCAGGTGTGCGATGCGCGGGGGGCACTGCAGCGTCGGCTGCTGCTCAAGCAACGCCGGGCGCTGCAACCGCGCATCCTCCGGGCCTATTGCCATGAGCGGGGGATCATCCTGTCGGCCGAGCGCACGGCGGCCGCACTGTCAGTGATTGTGGGAGGGCACGGCGTGGTCGAACTGCCCGGCGGGCAGAGGCTGACTGTGGCCAACGGCACAATCCAGCTCGGGAACAGCGCGGCGTGGCTGGCGCCCAGCTATTGACATCTCAGATTGCTTCGTTCTAAGATGAGGTTCTGCGCAAATGCAGGGTCGTCTATCCCGCAGCAGCGGAGACGGTCTAGGCATCGGCCAGGCCTTGACAATTGGAGAGCGGAAGTCCAGTGTGCTTGGGGAGCCCCCCCAAGTTAGGGCTCAGTGCCAATGCAGCGCTCATCGAGTGCAGCAGTGGGGATGGGTCCACAATCTCTATCAATGCAGCCGACTTGATCGGCTGATCCAATGGAGAGTTTGATCCTGGCTCAGGATAAACGCTGGCGGCGTGCCTTACGCATGCAAGTCGAACGAAGCCCGGCCTTCGGGTCGGTGACTGAGTGGCAAACGGCTGAGTAACGCGTAGGTGATCTGTCCCGAGGAGGGGAACAACCCGCGGAAACGCGGGCTAATACCCCATGCTCCCATCGGCTCGGACCGATGGGGAAATGCTCCGGTGCCTTGGGAGGAGCCTGCGTCCGATTAGCTGGTTGGTGGGGTAACGGCCTACCAAGGCGACGATCGGTAGCTGGTCTGAGAGGATGATCAGCCAGACTGGGACTGAGATACGGCCCAGACTCCTACGGGAGGCAGCAGCGAGGAATCTTGCGCAATGGGCGAAAGCCTGACGCAGCAACGCCGCGTGAGTGATGAAGGCCTTCGGGTTGTAAAACTCTTTTGTCGGGGAAGAACCATGACGGTACCCGGCGAATAAGCCACGGCTAACTACGTGCCAGCAGCCGCGGTAAGACGTAGGTGGCGAGCGTTATCCGGATTTACTGGGCGTAAAGCGTACGTAGGCGGCGCTGTCAGTCTGCTGTGAAATCTCTCGGCTCAACCGGGAGCGGCCAGTGGAAACTGCAGCGCTGGAGGGGCGTAGAGGCAAGCGGAATTCCCGGAGTAGTGGTGGAATGCGTAGATACCGGGAGGAACACCAGTGGCGCAAGCGGCTTGCCAGGCGCATCCTGACGCTGAGGTACGAAAGCGTGGGTAGCGAACCGGATTAGATACCCGGGTAGTCCACGCCGTAAACGATGGATGCTAGTCGTGGGAGGTATCGACCCCCTCTGTGACGCAGCTAACGCAATAAGCATCCCGCCTGGGGAGTACGGCCGCAAGGCTAAAACTCAAAGGAATTGACGGGGGCCCGCACAAGCAGCGGAGCGTGTGGTTCAATTCGATGCAACGCGAAGAACCTTACCTGGGCTTGACATGTGCCGGACCGCGGGCGAAAGCCCGTTTCCCTTCGGGGCCGGTTCACAGGTGCTGCACGGCTGTCGTCAGCTCGTGCCGTGAGGTGTTGGGTTAAGTCCCGCAACGAGCGCAACCCTCGTCGTTAGTTATATATTTCTAGCGAGACCGCTGCGTACAACGCAGAGGAAGGTGGGGACGATGTCAAGTCAGCGTGGCCCTTACGCCCAGGGCGACACACACGCTACAATGGCCGGTACAACGGGCAGCCACATCGCAAGATGGCGCGAATCCCTTAAAACCGGCCCCAGTTCGGATAGCAGGCTGAAACTCGCCTGCTTGAAGCCGGAGTTGCTAGTAACCGCAGGTCAGCCATACTGCGGTGAATACGTTCTCGGGCCTTGTACACACCGCCCGTCACGTCATGGGAGTGAGTAACACTTGAAGTCGGTGCGCGAACCTTCGGGACGCAACCGCCGAAGGTGGGACTCGCGACTGGGACGAAGTCGTAACAAGGTAGCCGTAGCGGAAGCTGCGGCTGGATCACCTCCTTTCTAGGGAGAACGCCAACCGCCGATCCCATCGACGGTTGAGCTCCCAGGTCGATCCGCCAGCCCGCCAGCAATGCGCGAGCGCTTCAACGCCAACATCCCTAATCCGGATCGCGGCCGCGAAGTCAACGGCGTGATTGGCTCCCCGAAATCACTGGCTTCCGCTCTCCAACGGTCAAGGCCCCGCCGACTACCGGCGGGGCTGCCCCGCCATCGGCTCGGGCCATTAGCTCAGCAGGTTAGAGCGCAGTCCTGATAAGACTGAGGTCCCTGGTTCGAGTCCAGGATGGCCCACCAAACTGTCCATCAAGCATTCCATACTGCCTACCTCGTCGTTCAGTACGACAGCCCTAGTGCCCGCTCCGCCGATGGAGAGCTCTCTCACGTAGGTATGGGGAATAGACAAAGCGGCTCTGCCGGCTTGAGCGTGTCCTCGTGCGTACAGAGCTTTTGGGCAGCTGCCCGAGCGCGAGCCTACAAGGCTGCTCGACGATTGACTCAATCTGCCAAGCTGCGTCCGCGCCCTGGCAACCAGGGCGCGGACTCTTCGATCTTGATGGTCGGTTCGGTTCCGGTGGTCAGGTCAGCCAATCCAGCCAGGCTGCGGGATGCCTGTGACTAGGCGGTAACCCAGAGTCACCGAGCGCCACCGAGCCGGGTATCAGCAGCGCGAGCACGGCGAACTGATGGGCCACGGCGCAGTTACTCCTCCGGTTGAGGAATGGAGTCGAAGGTCGCGCCGTCGGACAGGCGCAGGTACTTGGTGGGCTGTCCCCAGCGGACGACGTCATTGATCGTACGCCCGCAGTGCACGAGACCCCACTGCGAGCGGTTGTAGACAGCGCCAGCCTTGAGAGCCTTGTTGAAACGCCAATAGGTCGTCATCCTCCAGGCATAACTCCCACGTTGGTACTCACTACCATGATACCCGGAGATTTCCACACCCTCAGCGTTGTAGAAGCGCCCGTATCCCCAGTAGCTGGTCTCGGCGCCGATGCCGCCATGCTCGACCGTGCCGTCGGCGTTGTATGAGGGCGGCGTCTCGGCGCCACAGGAGCGGCCGTCCTCCATGTGCTCAGCGTTGAGCACCGGCGTGAACTGCAGGCTCCAGTTCGCCGTAGGCGTTTTGAGGCGCACATCGTTCGCGCCCTTCGGCAGGTCCATCCGTACCGTCGCCGAGTGGTTGGCCGCGCGGATATCCAGGATGCTCAGCCGTGTGCCGTCGGGCTCGCCGACCCAGGCCCTGAAGCGGGTCGGCCGGCCCTTACGGTTGACGTTCTCGCTGAAGCTGACCGTCACGTCGTAGAGCCAGCCAGGTACGTCCATGATGTGGCGCTTGCGGCCGCGATCCTTCAGCGCCAGCAACTCAGGACTCAGGCTCAAGCTCGCTGGCGCTCCCCTCGTGGTCAGCTCTCCGTCCTCGCCTAGGCGCAGCACAGCCGAGGGCTCACTCCAACGCAGCACTTCACCGCAGTGGTCGAGTCCCACCTGGACCCGAAAGTAGGTCGCGCCTTCGGCCGCTCGGGCATCAGCGAACGAGTCGAACGAGTCGATGTACACGCCGGCCTCGTTGTAAGTGTGATGCAGCTCGGGGTACGTGACGATGGACGGGTCATCCATCGGGAACCAGTTGTGGCCGACAGTGCCGCTAAAACGCCGCACGATCCAGGTCTGCTCCTCACTCGGGCACTGACGCCAGGCGTAAAACGGCCCGTCAGCAGGTCCAGATTCTACCCCCCCCCCCCCCCCCCCCCGTCGGCCTGGGCGACGCTCGACCATGCAATCGCCCCGAAGATGGCGAGCGTCAGTACCGCCGGCACCAGTACAGCGAACACGGCTAAGTGGCGTCTAGTCATTTTCGTAAACCTCTCTCCCGCTTCGCCGCCCGGTCAGCCATGACACAGTCTCGGCGTAGGCAGCATAGTGCCTAGTCGACCGGGGACGGGCCTCGGAACGGCATCACGCTGCAGCGCCGGTAGCGGAAGTAGACGTACTCAGGCAGCTTGCGCTTGGCATGGCGTCACGCTCGTTCAGCGACGTCAGCCGCCAGCGGCTCCCCGCCGGGCTTCATCTGTTCGATGATTTACCCTCTCGACGAAGGGGGCGGCTATGCCCGACAAACTCTTGGACAGTCGCGGATCAAGGGCCTCAGTCGACAGCATCCTCACGAGCGCGAGGCGAGCTAATGGCAATGCGTGATACGACCTTGGCTCAACTGCCCCTAGCGGGCTCGATCATCGTCGATCTCAGCGATGAGTGCCTCTGCCTGGGCGCGCGCTGGTTGTCCGACTTCGGAGCAGACGTGATTCGCGTGGAATCCGCGACCGGCGACGCGCTGCGCCTGGCTGGGCCGATGCTCGATGACCGACAGGCCCCCGAGCACGGTCTGCGCCATATCCTCTACAACGCCGGCAAGCGCAGTCTGGCGCTGAACCTGGAATCTGATGATGCCTGGCAACTGCTCGATCGACTCTTGTCCGTGGCCGACCTCGTGCTGGCGCCGCTGCAGAAATCGCCGCGCACCCGCCAGTTCTTCGACCGCCGACGATTGGCTCGCGCGCATCCGCAGTTGGGCGTGATCGATGTTGTGATGCGGCGCGGCGGGGAAGATCTGCCCGCCTCCGACCTCGTTGCTGTCGCCGCCGGCGGACTGATGCAAGGGTTGGGCTACCCCGACGCCGCACCGGACTATCCAGCAGGAAAGCTCGCCTACAAACAGGCGAGTCAGGTCGCCGTCGGAGCAGCGACGGCGATGCTGTACGACCAGCGCTTGCGCCCTGATCCCGCACACGCGCGCCATGTCGAGCGCCACGTATCGATCTCGCTGCAAGAGGCGGTGCTCTCGACCACGATCCACTTCGCCAACGAGAATATGTGGCGCTGCATGGGTGAGAAGGCGTTCCGCCCCGGCGGCGATATCCCCACGCTCGTCCAAGCCGGCGACGGCGAGTGGCTGACGTTCGGCATCACGCCGAACACGCCTGCCCGCTATACCGCATTCGCGCGCTGGCTCTACCAGCGGTCGGGCTATGACGGTCTGCTCGATTCTGAGTACCCCGGCGACATCTGGGCCACGCCCTGGGGCAGCGACGAACATCGGGCGTTCGAACGCGCTTGCGCGTCGCTGCCGCGCGACGAGCTGTGCGCCGAGGCTCAGGCGCTCGGCTTCCTCGCCGTGCCTGTCAACTCCGTCCACGACATCGTCGAGGATCCGCACCTGCACGAGCGGGGCGCGTTCGTCTCGGTGGAGCATCCGCAGCTGCAACGTGAGATCACAATGCCGCGGCTTCCCATTCACTCCACGGCCTACCAACCCGTCGCGAGGCCCGCGCCGGCGCTTGGCGCAGACTCCGCTCAGGTACTGAGCGAGCTCATCGGCGTGACCTCCGACGAGTACACGGTCCTGCGGGAACGCGGCATTGTCTCGGGGGCGCCGACGCTGCCAGCGGCAGCGCAGCGCGCGCAGCCCCTGAGGCCTGCTGATGTGGACAATCGCCGCGAATCGGCCGCCAGCGAGCTGCCGCTTCGCGGCATCCGGGTGATCGACTTTTGTTGGCAAGCGGCGGGGCCGCTGACCACAGAACTGTTGGCCAATCTTGGCGCAGACGTGATCAAGATTGAGTCTGAAGCACGGATCGACACCCTGCGCGTTGCGCTGAACGCGCACGATTCGCCCACCATCGAGACAGGCGCCTTCTTCCAGGACTGCAACACGGACAAACGCAGCGTCAATCTCGACCTCAGCGCGCCAGGCGGCCTGCGCGTTGCCTACGACCTCATCCGCGATGCTGATGTTGTCACCGACAACTTCACCGGCGGCGTGATGAAGCGGCTCGGGCTCGGTTTTGATGACCTGAAGCAGATCAATCCGCAGATCGTGACGGCCAGTCTGCCGGTGATGGGGACATGGGGACCGAAGGCGGCGTGGAAGGGCATCGGCAACAGCGTCGTGGCGCTTTGCGGCCTCCACGCACACACCGGCGACCCGCGTCGCAAACCTACGGGCGTGCTGCTCCACACCGATTTCACGCTTGGCCCGCTGGCGGCGGCGGCGATCGTCGCAGCGCTCATCCAACGGGAGCGCACCGGCCTCGGCCAGGAGATCGAGATTCCCCAGTACGAGGCCGGCATTCATCTGCTGGATACCGAACTGATTGAGCGTCTGGCCAACGGAGTCACACCGCCGCGGCGCGGTAACCACTCGCCTGAGATGGCGCCGCACGGACTCTACCGGTGCGACGGCGATGATCGTTGGTTGGCGTTGGCCGCCCGCGACACGGATGACTGGCTGAACATTTGCGAGGTGATCGACCGTGCCGACCTTTCCGCGCGCGACGATCTGCGTTCGTTGGCCGGCCGGCAGGCAAAGACGGAGGAACTCGACGCCGCCATCACGGCCTGGACCTCCGAGCAGGAGCTGTGGTCGGCGGCGCGCCGCTTTGAGCAGGCCGGCGTCCCCGCTGGCCCCAACGAGGACATTGAGGAGTTGGTCGAGTCAGATCCGTCATTGGCTGGGTTCTTCCACGAGTTTGAGCACCCGGTCGGCATACGGTTCATGGCGCAGAACCAGCCCTTGCTCTGGAACGGCGAGCGCCTGCCCATTCGTCGCGCACCGTTGTTCGGCGAGCACAACGAAGAGGTCTACCGCCACCTGCTCGGCTTGACTGAGGAGCAGCTCACCGAACTGGTTGTGGGCGGCGTCATTCACTGATGGTCGCTGTGCGCTACGGGCGCATCCCGTAGCGGACGCGCACGCCGAGCTGGCTGGGGAGCTGCGTCTCGTAGGCGATCGCCAGCCACTCCGCCAGCATCTGGCGTGTGTCGCGAGGATCGATAATGTCCTCGACGGCGTAGGCCTCGGCCGCGCTGAACGGGCTGCGCAGCGCGATCAGCCGCTCCTCGATCTCGGCCCGGTGGGCATCGGGATCGTCCGCGGTCTCGATCTCGCGCCGATACGCGGCCGCGACCCCGCCTTCGATGGGGATCGATCCCCATTCAGCCGACGGCCAGGCGATGCGGAAACAGAAGCGGCTGAAATCCTGATGCGCGCCACCAGCGACGCCGTACAGCCGACGCACCACCACCGTCGCCCAGGGCACCTGCGAATCGTCGATCGCCGCGGCTGCCCGAACACCCGCGCGCAGCGTGCCGACGCCCTCGCCGGGACGCCCAATCAGGAAGCCGGGCTGGTCCGCGAAGTTGACGATCGGCAGATGAAAGACATCGCACAGGTCGACGAACTTCTCGAACTTGCGCGCCTCGGCGGCGCTCATCGCCCCGCCGTAGTGCATCGGATCATTGCCCAAGACGCCGATCGGCATGCCGCCGATTCGCGCGAATCCCGTGACCTGCGAGCGTCCGTAGTAGCGGTTGAGCTCGAAAAACGAGCCTTGGTCGACCACCAGCGAAATCAGCCGGCGCGGGTTGTATCCGCGATTGCGATGCCGCGGCACGATCGACAGCAGCGCCTCCTCGCGGCGCTCGATCTGGTCGTCCGTCGTGCTCAGCGGTGGTAGCTGGTGCACGTTGGTCGGCAAGTATGAAAGGAAACGGCGAATCTGTTGGAAGAGGTCGGCCTCATCTTCAGCGTCGTTGTCGACCACACCGCTTTTGCGGGCGTGCACCTCGTATCCGCCGAGCTCTTCTTTCGAGATGCGTTCCCCCAATGATCGCGCGACCAGCGGCGGGCCGCCGGCGAAGACCTGGGTCGTCCCCCGCACCATGACGGCGAAGTGGCTCGCCGGCACCTCAGCCGCCGGCAGTCCGGCGACCGAACCCAGCGCCGCCGAGACGACCGGCACTTCGCCCATCAGCTTGCCCCAGCGCTGGGGCCAGTACATCTCAGGCAGGTAGGTGCGTCCCATCTGGGCGGTGGCGCGGATGTCGGCGCCGAAGCCGTCGATCAGACGGATCAGGGGGAGTTTCAGCTCCAGGGCCATCTGCTCCGCATCGCCCCCTTTGTCGCCGCCGCCTCCGTGTACGCGGAGCTTGCTAGCCTCGATTTCCGAGCCACCCTTCAGCCGCGCTGTGTAATCCGCGCCGCGCACCACCACCGGGCGGCCATCGACCCGCGCCGTCCCCATCACGGTCCCGGCCGGCAGGAAGCCGACCAGCTCGTCCTCGTCGTAGAAGCCGGCCCCCGCCAAGACGCCGCGCTCGCGAAACGAACCTGCGTCCGTCAACTCGTCGATCCGCTCGCGTACGGTCAGGCGGCCTTGCGCGTGTTGTTCGGCGATGCGCTCAGGTCCGCCCATCTGACGTGCCAGCGCACGGCGCCGCTCGATTTCCCTCACTTCCGATTCCCACGACATCGCTCGCGTCCTTCCCTGGCAACCAGCGCTGAGCCCGCGCTGCAGTCGATTTGTCCCAGCTCAGTATGGCGCAGAATCTGGGCGCTAGACTCGTGAGAACGAAAGAGGAACATGCATGAGTACCGCCGCCTTCATCAAAGCCAATCTGGCATTCGTCCACGCTGCCCTGGTCGACGCCCGCAACGGCACAGACGAGCAGCTGCACTTCGTGCCCGCGCAAGGCAGCCACTCCATTGCCTGGTGCCTGTGGCACACGGCGCGCGTCGAAGACCTCGTCATGAGCAACGTCAGCGGCGAGCCACCGGTCTGGAGTGAGACCTGGGCCGAACGCACCGGGCTGCCGTTCAAAGGCTTCGGTACCGGTATGTCGGACGACGAGGCGCAGGACATTCGGATCGCAAGCGTCGACGCGCTGGGCGAGTATCAGGACGCCGTGTTCGCCCGAACCAGCGCGTTCCTGGACAACGCCTCCAACGAAGACCTCGAGCGTCAGGTCCCGGCACGCAACGGCACCGAGAGCGTCGGCGAGGCGATTTCGCTGCACATGATGGGTCACTTCAACGGTCACCGCGGGGAAATCAACACGCTGCGCGGGATGCAGGGCATGCCGACCGTGATGGCCGCGCAGGGAACCCACTAAGGGAGCGAAATGACCACTGCTGACGGTGCCGCTGCGGGCAGCTACGTCGACCGCGAGCGTGAAGCGGCTGCGATTGGTGAGGTTCGCCAGGCGGTCACTCGTCATGACATCCAGTTGCTGCCGCCGGATATCGGCCGCTGGCGCGCTGCAGTCCTGATCGCGCTCCTGCCCTATAACGACCCCGCAGTGGTGCTCACGGTGCGCTCACACCAGGTGGAGCATCATAAGGGCGAGATCTCGTTTCCCGGCGGCGCATTGGACTCCGCCGACGAACATCCAATGGCCGCCGCCCTGCGCGAGGCCGACGAAGAGGTCGGGCTTCGCCCCGATCATGTCGAGATCCTGGGCGAGCAGTCCCACTACCGCACCATGTCCAACTTCCATGTGACTCCGTACGTCGGTCTGATCGACCGCGCCCCCTACCCATTCCGGCCGCTCGCGATCGAAGTCGGTGAGATCATCACACCATCGTTGTCGCACCTGCTCGACTCAGCGAACGTCACGTTCGAGCGCCGCGAGCGGGAGGGCCAGGTCTTCTACATGCGCGAGTACTGGTACGCAGGGCACCGTATTTTCGGCGCGACCGCAACGATGCTCAGTCGCTTCCTGGACGATCTGTGCCGACTGCAGGGCAGGCCGATTCCGCAGCCGCCCGCTGAGGGTTAGCCGCGCTGCTCCGACGGAGTGACCAAGACCACCTGCCCCCCCAGCGCCACGGTCAGTACACCGTCGGCGGCGAACCGGGCGATCCACTCCAGCCCGTCGATCACCTCCACCTCGCGCACGCTCTTGACCACCCACATGTGCGGTCCCACGACCACGTCCACGCGGTCAATGCCCGGCCAGAGCAACACGCGGAGGTTGCCGCTCTCTGAACGGTGCTGGACCTGCCACACCCCGAGGTCGTTCGCGGGCAGGTCGAACGGTTGACGCTCAGGCTCGGTGGCAAAGAGCGCTGCGACGGCCTCTACCACCTCCCATGAGACCCCAACGAACCGCTGGCGCGGCCTCACGGCCCGACATCCCGCTGGTTCGGCTGGTAGTACACCGTGCCTCGCAGATCGTCGGGGAGATGTTGCTGGCCAGGCGCGACGCCATCATCGAAGTCGTGCGCATACTGATAGCCGCGTCCGTATCCGTGCGCGGCCATCAGGCCGGTCGCCGCGTTTCGGAGATGCAAGGGCACCGCCAGAGCGCCGTGCTCCCGTACCGCGCGAGTCGCCGCGCTGTACGCCCGCATCGCCGAGTTGCTCTTGGGCGCGCGTGCGAGATAGATCGCCGCCTCTGACAGCACCAGAGTGCACTCCGGCATCCCAATCAGGTGCGTTGCCTGCTGTGCAGCAACGGCGACAGTCAGCGCCAGGGGATCGGCGAGCCCGATGTCTTCCGCCGCCAGGATCACGATCCGTCGAGCGACGAACATCGGGTCTTCACCCGCCTCCAGCATTCGCGCCAGCCAATAGACCGCCCCATCGGAGTCGGACCCCCGCACCGACTTGATGAAGGCCGAGATGGTGTCGTAGTGCGCGTCACCGCCCTGTCCATAGGGCAGCGCCCGCTGAGCGACGCTGGCCACAGTCGCGACCGTGACAGCCTCGCCCCTTGCCTGCGCGTCGTGCACGGCAGCTTCGAGCGCGTTGAGAGCGGCACGCGCGTCGCCGCCGCCGTAGGCTGCGAGCGCGGCCAATGCGGATTCATCGATCTCTGTGCGCTGCGAACCCAAACCACGCTCGGGATCGTGCAGCGAGCGCTCCAGTAGCAAACGGATATCGGCTGGCTGCAGCGGCTCCAGCTTGAACACACGGGCGCGGCTGAGCAGCGGCGGCACCACTTCGAATGACGGATTCTCCGTCGTGGCGCCGATCAGCGTGATCGTCCCATCTTCGACTGCATGCAAGATGGCGTCTTGCTGCGCTTTGTTGAAGCGGTGGATTTCGTCGATGAAGAGGATGCAGCGGACCAACCCGTCACGGCGACCAGCCTCCGCCTCGGCGATCACCTGGCGCAGGTCGGCGACGCCGCTTGAGACAGCTGACAGCGTTGCGACGCGTGCTCCACTAGCTCGCGCGATGACACGAGCGATCGACGTCTTGCCGCTGCCAGGCGGCCCCCACAAGATGCACGACGGTGGCGCGCCCGACTCGATCGCGCGGCGCAAGGCTGCGTCTGGCGCAACGAGGTGCGCCTGCCCCACGACTTCATCCAGTGTGCGCGGACGCATGCGCGCGGCCAGCGGCGCATTGCGGTCCAACTCGGATGTGTCATCGAACATACTCGCCGGTGGCAACTTGGGCTGGGAGCGACGTGGTCTGGAAGCAGCCATGCCCTGAGCGTAACTCGCGCAGGAGGGTCTCACCGTTTGCCCAGCATTGGCCGCCGAGGCCGTCGCCCGAGACTAGTGCGCAACGTGGTCGTGTATCCTGCAGGGCAGCAAATGCGTCCAGGTGCCCGCCCGGGAGAATAGGGAAGACGGTGTAACTCCGTCGCGGTAGCGCCACTGTAAGCGGGGCTCGACAGAGCCGAATCGGGAGCTAGCGCCCACAGTCGACGGATCGACGGGACAGGCGCGCGCACTCCCCCGCAAGCCAGGAGACCTGCCTGGACGCGAGGCGACAACTCTCCGCTTCAGAGAGGGTCCCTCGATCGTCGCATGCGCCAACTGAAGCGCGCAGGCAGGTCGAAACCGAGCCCTCCAGCAGAGAGCCGCTGGAGGGCTCGCAGGTGGCTCTGAGCGTTTTGACCCTTCGAACGCGACGCGACCGTCGATCCGCGTCGGGCGTGCGGCAGAGCTTTCGCCAGGCGCACGTGACCAAGCGTCTGGCGATCGGACTGTCGACGCTGTCGCTGCTCGTCCTGGCGATCGGGCTCCTCGCACTCGCTCTCGGCCCGGTCGAGATACCTATCAGTCGCGTGTTCTGGATCGCGGTCTCCGCCGTCGGCATTGAGACATCTGGAATTGTGCGGACTGAGCAGCTCGTGATCGACCAGATCCGGCTGCCACGCATCATCGTCGCTGGCTTGGTGGGGATGGCGTTGGGTCTTGCGGGCGCGACGATGCAGGCGCTCTTCCGCAACCCGATGGCCGATCCCGGGATCATTGGCGTCTCCGCCGGTGGCGCGCTGGGCGCGGTGATTGCGATCGCCACCGGTGCGGCTGCTCTCTTTTCCCTGTCCTTACCCGTGTTCGCGTTCGTCGGCGCGCTGGCAGCCGCCTTCCTGGTCTATGGCGTCGCCGTCTACGGTGGGCACTTCTCCATGGCCACTTTGCTACTCGCTGGTGTGGCGATCAGCGCGCTGCTCAGTGCGATCGTCTCTGCCATCATCATCATCGTGCCAGGCAGCGAGGCGCTGCGTGGGATCTTGTTTTGGCTCGCCGGTGGATTCGACGGCCGATCGTGGGAGCATGTGCGCATCGCCGCCCCGCTGATCGGCGTCAGCGCAGCCGTGCTGCTCCTGCTGACCCGCGACCTCAACCTGCTGATGCTCGGCGATGACGAGGCGCGTTCGATGGGCGTATCGGTCGGCGCGTCGCGCGTGCTGCTGCTTGCGGCAGCCTCGCTCGCGACAGGAGCGGCGGTCGCGGTGAGCGGGACGATCGCATTTGTCGGCCTGGTGACGCCGCACATCCTGCGGCTGCTGCTGGGCCCCGACAATCGCGTTCTGCTGCCCATGAGCGCGCTCGGCGGCGCTGCATTCGTGTTGCTGGCCGACACTGCCGCGCGCACCGTGATCGAGCCGGCCGAATTTCGTGTCGGCATTCTCACCGCGCTCGTCGGAGCGCCGTTCTTCATCGTGTTGCTGATCCGCAACAAGCGGCAAGTGCATTCGCTGTAACGCTGGCGAGGCCATCGCGCGCTCAGGAGGTTTCATGCTGTCTATCCGTCTGTCCTATTGGTTGGCGCTGGCCGTGCTCGTCGTTGGATGGTTCGCGGCCTCCTGTTCCGACAACGCCCCGCGCGAAGCTCAGCCGCAGCAGGCAGACCAGCCGCAGCAGGCAGACCAGCCGCAGCAGGCAGACCAGCAGGAACAAACTGTTGATGCTGTGGAGCGCTCCCTGGCCGGCGTGCGCGGGATTGTGGATCCAGAGCAGCGCGGCTGGCCGCGCGAGGTCGAAGGGCTGAACGGAGTGGTCAGCATCCCCGCGAAACCCATGCGGATCATCACGGCCTCGGTCGGGCACGATGAGGTCACCCTCGCGCTGGTGCCCGGCGATCGCTTGGTCGCGGTAGGTGCTGTAAGCAAGGACGCGACCTACTCCAACGCGGCGCATCTATTGCAAGACCATGCCGAGATCTCACGCGACCCGGAAGTCATCATCGCCGCTGCGCCGGACGTCGTTGTCACGAGTCCGTGGTTCCCAATCGAAGTAGTCGATGCCTTGACGCGGGTCGGCATCCCCGTTGTCCAAACGGAGTTGGCGCAGGGCCCGGCAGGGCGGATCAACAGCATCCTGTTACTGGGCTACATCTATGGTGAAGAAGAGCGCGCCTTTGCGTTCGCCGATGAGGTGCGCGCCCGCTACGACGCACTGATCGCGGTGACCCATGCCCAAGGATCGAACCCCACCGTACTTGCGCTGACCCAGTACTCCGACACGCTCTGGGTGGCGGGCGCCGACTCCACCGAAGGCGGTGTGATCGTGGCCGCCGGCGGCGTCAACGCCGCCGCCGAAGCCGGTATCACTGGCAACCAGACCATCAGCCTCGAGAGCGTGATTGCGATGGCCCCGCAGATCATCATCATCCCCCAGCCGATCGCCTTTGGGGCAGAAGAGTTTCGACAGAGCCTGCTCGACCACGAGGCGCTCTTGGAAGTGCCCGCCGTCGCCAGCAGCGCGATATTTCTCGTCGAGAGCAAACACTTCACCACGTTGTCCCACTGGAACATCCTGGGCGCCGAAGCGCTGGCCCGCATGCTCTGGCCGGACGACGTTTTCGAACCGCCGACAGACCACTTCAGCCTCCCCGAGTGATGGCGGATTCAGATCCTGGCGTGCGACGGTCGAGGCTACTGAGTCGCCCGAGAGCGAACAGAGTGGCGAACCATGCCCGACAGGATCAGCCAGCCATCGACGCGCGGGCGATTAGCTTCGGCGTGGAAGCGACGCAGCTGCTGGATCGCGTTGATCTGCGCGCGGAGCGTGGCCAGTTCGTGGGACTGATCGGTCCCAACGGCGCTGGCAAATCGACCTTGCTCCGTGCGCTGGCCAATGTGCTGCGAGTGCAGCAGGGTGCGGTCTCGCTGCTGGGCTGTGATCTGGAATCGCTGCCCGCGCGCCACGTCGCCGAACATCTCGCTCTGGTCCCACAGCTCGCGCCGTACACCCAAGGATTCACTGCGTTCGAGGTGGTGCTGATGGGCCGCTATCCGCATCTGGGGCGCTTCCAGGTCGAAGGGCGGGACGACCACCAGATCGCCAGCAACGCGATGCGCCGTACTGAAGCCGAGACGTTCCGTGAACGCACAGTTGAGACGCTGTCCGGAGGCGAACGCCAGCGGGTCTTTCTGGCGCGAGCGCTCGCGCAGCAGCCGCACGTGCTGCTGCTCGATGAGCCGACCTCGAATCTCGACATATTGCATCAGCTCAAGATGCTGAACTTGGTTCGCGAGCTGGTTGATGACGGACTCACTGCGGTCGCCGCGATCCACGACCTGAACCTGGCCGCCCGCTTCTGCGACCGACTCGTGCTGCTGGCCGATGGACGTGCCGTGGCGGAGGGCGAGCCGTCGAGCGTGTTGACCCCGCCGATCATCGCCTCCACCTTCGGCGTACAGTCCGCGATCTTCCGCGATCCCGCTACCGGCGCGCTCGCTGTCAGCCTGATCGGCCCGGCGACGGAAGCGGCAGCGTCAGTTCCCGAATAGCGACTGGGTTGATTGCCCCTGCAAGCCAGCTAGGGCAAGCCCGAGCTGATGGCTGCCAGTGTCGCGCTATCCAGTCGGTGCGGACAGGCGGTAGGCTGAGCACCCCGGGGCCGTAGCTCAGTCGGGAGAGCGCTGCCCTTGCACGGCAGAGGTCAGGGGTTCGAATCCCCTCGGCTCCACCACCCCATGTGGGTATCTCCGCGGGTGCGCAGATGGCATCTGCGGCGTCTGTGTCACGGGATGCACGTCGCTGCGCTTGATCTCGCAGGCGCTTGCTTGCTACCGTGCCTGTGGGCTGGTGATCAGAGCGCGGTGGCCCCACCCGTTCCCATCCCGAACACGGAAGTGAAACGCCGCAGCGCCGACGATACTGGGGGGGCGACCCTCTGCGGAAAATAGGCCATCGCCAGCCCGCTTTCGAACACTGATCGCCCGACGCTCCGCACGGAGCGTCGGGCGATTCCCGCTGACTCAGACGTCATGCGGCACACCAGATGCCATCTCGGGTATCCCACAGGTCTGATGTAGCGCTGTGATAGCATCTGACCAAATCCGGAAAGGAGGGGGACGGTAGCAGCGTCTGTTGACGCGTGCCGCCGCCCGCGCTCACCTGCCATTGACCACACCGAGTACTGACACCATCGCCACTCCCGCGGAACAGGCCGCTCCGTCAGAGCCTTCCACTATGGAAGAACTTCTCGCCGAACCCGGCCGGGAGCCGCTCAATCCTAGACGCGGCGACATCGTTGAAGGCATCATCGTCCACTGGTCCGGCCCTGCCTTGATCGTCAACGTTGGCGCAAAATCTGAAGGCGTCGTCCTGTTCGAGGAGATGCGTTCGTTGACCGATGTCGAGCGTGATGCGCTCAAGACTGGCGACCCCGTCCACGTCTACGTGACCGATTCGGAGCTCGAAGGCGGTTCGCTCGAGCTGTCAATTGACCGCGCCCGTGGCGAACAGGGTTGGCATGAGCTTCAGCGCCGCTTTGACGAGAGCGAGGTCTTTGACGCCCGTGTGACCGGCTCCAACAAGGGCGGCTTGCTCGTCAATGTCGAAGGCGTCAATTCGTTTGTGCCGCTCTCCCAGATCGTCGAGATCACCGGTGACCGCGAACAGGCGATCGCGCAGCTGGCGTCTTATGAAGGCCGCACGCTGCGCTTCAAGGTGATCGAGATCAATCGCCGTCGCAACCGCGTCATCCTCTCCGAGCGGGCCGCCGTGCAAGAATGGCGTGCCGAGCAGAAAGATCGCCTGCTGGAGGAGCTGGAGGAAGGCGAAATTCGCACCGGTCGTGTCACGAGCATCCGCTCGTTCGGCATCTTCGTCGACCTCGGCGGGGCCGACGGTCTCGCCCATCTTTCCGAGCTGAGTTGGGAACGCGATGTCGACCCCGAGACGATGTTCAGCATTGGTCAGACGATCGATGTGTACATCACCAAGATCGACAAGGAATCGAAGAAGATCGGTCTCTCCGTCCGCCGCGCCGCGCCTGAACAGTGGGACGAAGTGGTGGCCAAGTTCGAAGTTGGCGATATTGTCCCGTCAGTCGTTACCAAGCTGGTCACGTTCGGCGCCTTCGCACGGCTCGAGGGGCCGGTCGAGGGACTTGTGCACGTGTCAGAGTTGGCGGACCGGCGGATCACGCATCCGCGAGAAGTCGTGCTGGAGCATGACATCATCCCGGCGCGGATCGTGCGGATCGAACGCGACCGCCACCGGCTCGGTCTCTCGCTGCGCCAGGCGCGGAGCGACGCCGAGCGCGCCGGCTGGATCTTCAATCCAGACGGCGGCATCGCCCGCCTGCCGGATGATGTGGCGGAGCGCTTCGGGATCGAGCAGGAGCAGCCACCCGCGCCACCGCCGCTAGATGAACTACCGTCGGCACCGTCGCCCCGCGACGAAGCGCCGAAGGATCCCGAAGCGGAGCCAGTGCGCGCCATCTCGGCGATGCAGGAGGCGCTTGAGCGCGCCGGCGTCACCGAGCAGGACTACAGCAGCCGGACGTAACGTCAGCAGAGTCATAGCCGCTAGGCTCCCGCACTCATGGCTCAAACCAATTGGGAGGTGGTGCGGGCGTGCTCACTGCGCCGCTACGTCCTGACCTGCAAGTTGGTTGGCAAGCTGCGTCTGCAAATGACGCCATTTGCTCCGGGCTGCCGAACCGGCGGGCATGCTCTGATAAGCTGAGGAAAGCCCCCTGAGCCGTCGAACCTGACGCGTGGGAGTGGAGATCGCTATGGCAGACCGCTTTGACAAATTCACCGAGCGAGCGAGACGCGTGCTCACATTGGCGCAAGAAGAGGCCCAGCGGTTCAACCACAACTATATCGGCACCGAGCATTTGCTCTTGGGCCTCGTCCGTGAAGGCGACGGCGTTGCAGCCAAGGTCCTCTCCAACCTTGGCGTGGAGCTGGGCAAAGTGCGCTCGGCGGTCGAGTTCATCATCGGCCGCGGCGACCGCGCCGTCCTGGGCGAGATCGGCCTCACACCACGCGCGAAGAAAGTAATCGAGCTTGCCGTCGATGAAGCGCGTCGGCTGAACCACCACTACATCGGCACCGAGCATCTGCTCCTGGGCCTCGTCCGTGAGGGCGAAGGCATCGCCGCCGGAGTGCTGGAGTCGCTCGGTGTGAACCTCGAGCGCGTCCGCGCCGAAACCACGCGGATTCTCTCACAGAGCGGCCCCGCGACCGCCGGAGCCGCCGCCGGCTCAAGCGGTGGTTCTAGCTCCCGCTCCGCCTCGCGCACGCCGACGATCGATCAACTTGGCGTGGATCTCACCGCCGCCGCGCGGGCCGGCACGCTTGATCCCGTAATCGGCCGCTCGAAGGAGGTTCAGCGGGTCGTCCAGATACTCTCGCGCCGCACCAAGAACAACCCTGTGCTGATCGGCGAGCCGGGTGTCGGCAAAACGGCGGTCGTGGAAGGTTTGGCCCAACACATCGCCTCGGGAGACGTGCCCGAGACCCTGCAGGGCAAGCGCTTGCTCACCCTCGACATCGGATCGCTCGTTGCGGGGACGAAGTACCGCGGCGAGTTCGAGGAGCGGCTCAAAAAGGTAGTCGAGGAGATTAAGGGCGCCGGCAACTGTGTGCTCTTCATCGATGAGTTGCACATGCTGGTCGGCGCAGGCGCGGCCGAGGGTGCGGTTGACGCCGCCAACATCCTCAAACCATCGCTCGCCCGCGGCGAGCTGCAGACGATCGGCGCCACCACGCTCGACGACTACCGCAAACACATCGAGCGAGACGCGGCGCTGGAACGCCGATTCCAGCCGGTGGTCGTCGAAGAACCGTCAACCGAAGAGACCATCGAAATCCTCCGCGGGATCAAGGACCGCTACGAGGAGCACCACAAGCTGGTCATTACAGACGAGGCGCTGGTCGCCGCGGCCGAGATGTCAGCGCGCTACATCTCCGACCGTGCGCTGCCCGACAAAGCCATCGACCTGATCGACGAGTCGGCTTCGCGTGTGCGCATCCGCCGCTCGTACACTCCACCCTCCTTGAAAGAGGCCACTGTCGGACTCGAAGGCATCCGCAAGGAGAAGGAACAGGCGATCAACCAGCAGCAATACGAGTACGCAGCCGATCTGCGTGACCGTGAGCTGAAACTGACCGAGCGAATCGCCGAACTCGAACAGGATCTCGACCAGCAACGCGAGCGCGACTCGTCAGACGTCCTCGCTGAGGATATCGCCGAGGTAGTTTCCATGTGGACCGGCATCCCGCTGGTCCAGATCGCCACTGAGGAGTCCGAGCGCCTCCTGCGTATGGAGGAAGACCTGCACGAGCGCATCGTCGGCCAGGAAGAGCCGATCGTTGCGCTGGCCAAGGCCGTCCGACGTGCCCGCGCAGGTCTCAAGGACCCCCGTCGCCCGATTGGCGTGTTCATGTTCCTCGGCCCGACCGGCGTCGGCAAGACCGAGCTCGCCCGCGCCCTCGCGGACTTCATGTTCGGTTCCGACGACAACATGGTGCGGCTCGACATGTCGGAGTTCATGGAGCGGCATACCGTTGCGCGGTTGGTCGGCGCACCGCCCGGATACGTCGGCTACGACGACGGAGGTCAGCTGACGGATACCGTGCGCCGAAAGTCCTACTGCCTGATCCTGCTCGACGAAATCGAGAAAGCTCACCCAGAAGTCTTCAACATGCTGCTGCAAGTCTTCGACGACGGCCACCTGGCCGACGCCAAAGGCCGCCGCGTCGATTTCCGCAACACCATCATCATCATGACCTCCAACGTCGGCTCTGATCTGATCCGACGTGAGTCCGCGATCGGCTTCTCGACAGTCAACGATGAGGAGCAGTCGGAGAAGCAGCGCTACGAGAAGATGAAGGATAAGGTGCTGCAGGAGATGAAGCGCGTCTTCCGCCCTGAGTTCCTGAACCGCGTTGATACCACCCTCGTCTTCCACCCCCTCAGCCGCGCCCACATCCGCAGCATCGTTGACATGATGCTGAAGGAGGTGGACACGCGCATTCGGGAGAAGCAGGTGGACCTGGATGTCACCGAGGCCGCCCGGGACTGGCTGGGTGAGAAGGGCTACGACCCCATCTTTGGCGCGCGACCGTTACGGCGCGTGATCCAGGAACGGCTGGAAGACTCACTTTCCGAGGCACTCCTGCGTGGCGATTTCGAGTCCGGCGACACGATCCGCGTCGATCTTGTCAAGGAACTGAACGAAAACGGCGCCGAGGAAGAAATGCTCCACTACGAGCGGATCGCAGGTCGCTCTCGTGCCGAGGAGATCGCCGCCGAAGTTGAAGCCGCCAGGGAGCGCAACGAGTCCGGCGAGGAAGAGGGCGAAGCCGTCACCACGTCCTAGTTGCCTGACAGGCTGCGTCCCTGCATGCAGGCGAGGCGTTTCGGTACCCGACGGCTGCTGTGCCAGACCCAACCGTTCCCATCGGGGCTACGGAAGAGTGCCTGCGCGTCCCGCTCCTGCTCGGTTGGCGGTTGAGTCCCAGCTAGGGAGCGCGGGCGCGCTGGGCATCGTCTTGCCAGACGAGAACACTCTGCAAGAGCCCCAGGCCCGCAAAGAATACCAAGAGCGACGAGTTACCCGTGCTGATGAATGGCAGCGGAATGCCCGTCACCGGAATCAGACGGATATTGATCGCGACGTTGATGAACACCTGGATGGCGATGACCGTGACCATCCCTACAGCCAGGAGCTGGCCTAACGGCTCATCGACCTTGCCCGCTACCCGTAGCATCCGAAGCAGGAGCAAGAGGAACAACGCGAACAGCGCCATCGCGCCGACGAACCCCAGCTCCTCGCTGAGCACGCTGAAGATGAAGTCCGTCGTCTGGATGCGGACAAAGTCGAGCTGGGTCTGTGTGCCCTCGGTGAGCCCCTGGCCCCAGAGCCCACCCGAGCCAACCGACGTCTCAGCTTGGATCACATTGAACCCTGCCCCCTGCGGGTCGGATTCTGGGTCGATGAAGGCGCGGATCCGGTCACGTTGATAATCCTGCACACCGGCGGCGAGCCCCACAGGGACGAGGCAGATCCCGGCCATGACCAGCGTTCCGTAGTGTCGCAACCGAGCGCCCGCGAACAACGTCATCACCAGCCAGATTGACATGAATACCACTGCGGACCCAGCGTCTGGTTCGATGAACACGAGCGCTGCCGGCAGCGCTACGACCGCCAGCGACATGAGGAAAATTCGAAACTCTGGCAATCGCTCCCGATAGTCAGTCAGGAACTTCCCTAAACCGATGATCGTCATCAGCTTGCCGATCTCCGATGCCTGGACCACTGTGAATCCGAGATCGAACCAGCGCCGCGAACCGAACTCTTCCGAGCCGACGAACAGTACGGCGATCAGCACGAGAATTCCGAAGCCATAGGCAAGCCAGCCCAGCGCGTCGATCAGGCGGTAGTCCAGGCGGGCGATCGCGATCATCAGGACGGCGCCGACGAGCGCGAAGATTATGTGACGCTGCACCGCGCTCGACAGCACAATCCCTTCGGCGCCACGCGGCAGCGACGCCGAGTAGATCACCAGCGCGCCGTATCCAGCGAGCACCAGCGCGGCGACCAAAATCAGCGGGTCGAAGTAGCGCCACGCGTGGCCAGCCATCAACGCGACCTCTCGCGAATCGCCTCATAGAGGCGCTGATCTTCTTCCTCGGTCAAGGCGATCCGCGCACGCGGCGGTGGCAACGCCGTTGGGAGTGCGCCGGACGTCTCTGCCCAGGCACGCAGGATCTCGCCGCCAGCGCCCGACGCCAGGTACCCGGCCGAGAACTCGAAAAACACGGCGATGGCAATCTGCGGGTCGTCAAACGGCGCGAAGGCGATGAACCAGCCATGGGTCGGACCCTCTTCTTCGCCGGACACCGCCGTCCCGATTTGGTTGAACTCGGCCGTACCGGTTTTGCCGCCGAACATCATCTCTGGCAGGGTGACCAGCGCGTCGTGGCAGGTACCGGCGAGCGTGCAGAGCGCCATGCCCTCTCGCACAATCCGCAACACCTCTGGCTCAACGTCCAATTGTCGGCGCACAGTCGGCCGCCAGCCCTGGACCACGCGATCGTTGCTGTCGATCAACGCCCGCACGACCCGCGGCTCGTAGACGGTGCCGCCGTTGGCGATCGTTGCCGTCGCGACCGCCATCTGCAGCGGCGTCACAGTCGTGAAGCCCTGACCGATCGCCATGTTGTACGTGTCGCCATCGCGCCATTCCTCACCGAACGCCTCCAACTTCTGGCGCGCCGATGTAATCAGGCCCGATGCCTCTCCTGCCAGGTCGATGCCTGTCGGCGCATCGAATCCCATCTCACGGGCCCAGTGGGCCAACGCCTCGTTGCCAACGCCCTCGAAGGGTGCGTCCCCGGCGATCACGCCCTCCTCGACCAGCGCGTCCACAATCTCCTGGTCAAAGTCGCCGCGTGGAGGGTTGTCCGGGTTGCGGTACGGCTCGCCGCCAGCGGCGTAGTAGAAATAGACGTTGGAAGATTCGGCCAACGCCGTTCGGACGTTGAACACGCCCTGCGTCGTGTCGCCGAAGCGGTAGATGATGCCGGGCGACAGTTCGTTGTGCACTTCCAGCACACCTGGTGAGTAGATGCTGGTCTCTGGCGTAATCGCACCTTCCGCCAGCCCCGCAACCGCAGTGACGACCTTGAAGATCGAGCCTGGTGGGAACTGGTCCTGGATCGCATGGTTCTTCAGCGGTTGGCCCGGATCATCGAGCAGCGCCTGGTAATCTTCCATGCTCAGGTCTGAGTAGATATTGACGTCATAATTCGGTACGGAAACCATCGCCAGCACTTCACCGCTGTCAACATCCAGGACCACCGCCGTGGCGTAACGCGAAGCTCCCAAATGTTCCAGCAGAATCCGCTCAACCATCTGTTGTAGCTCGATGTCGATGGTCAGCATCAAGCTGAGCCCTGGGCTCGGCGGTTGTCCGCTGAGAGTGCGCAGCACATTGCCGACTGCGTCGACCTCCACGAGCTCTCTGCCCGTCGAACCGCGCAGCTGTCGCTCGTACGCGGCCTCGACTCCGCTGCGCCCGATCTGATCGCTATAGAGGTAACGGGAGGTCGACAGCTCGCTATATTCCTCAGCGGTGATCTTGCCGACATAGCCGAGAATGTGCCCCAGCAGCTGTCCGTACTCATAGCGACGCGTGGCGACCGTCGCCACCTTGATGCCCGGCAGCGAGGTGCGACGTGATGTCACCTCAATCACCTCAGCGGGAGTTGGCTCTTCCTCGATCAATAGAGGCAGATACGGGTCGTTGGATGCCTTACGCTCCCAGATCTGCTCTGCGATCTCCCATGCACGCGAGTCGAAGAGCCCAGCCAACTCCGCAGCGATGACGGCCACTTGATCGCTGGGGACGTCAGCGGCGATCAGCGTGATCTGGTAGGTCGGTGCGTTCTCGACCACAAGATTGCCGTTGGTGTCGTAGATCAGGCCGCGTGCGGGCGGGATGTCAACGGTGCGGACGCGATTGCTGGCGGCGCGAGCGACAAACTCGTCGTGACGCAGTAGCTGCAGCCGGACAAGCTGCACCGTCAGGATCCCGAACAACAACAGAATGAAGCCACTGAGTACCCAGACCTTGGCCCGGACTGGCAGGTCGTCGCTATGTTCGAAGTGCTGGGCATACTCGCGCGCCACCCCCGCGGACTTCCCCGGGCGCGGTTTGCGGGTATAGCGGCGCACTAGTTCCAAGCCGATCTGGCGACCGCTGGCTGCGTCGCAATTCTGGCCGTTGGGATCCGCACAAACCAATAGACGATCGCACCGATGATCATGTTCCCGAGCACCCCGCTGAGCATCACGGTACGCACCGCTGCGAGCCAGTCGACGCTACTGGTATCCAATTCCACAGCGATGGCGTGCACAGTGAAGTGCATCACCGACGCCGCGCCGACCAGCGCGATGCTGACCGCCCACTCCAGCGCCAGGGAAGTATCAGGCTTCGCGTCGCGCCACGAACGCCAGGACAGCGCGGCGAGACCGATCGGCGCCAGCGCCGCCACCGATTCCGGCATGCCCTGAAACGCCAGCAATCCCAGACCGATGCCCGCAAGCGGAATCATCACCAGTGTCTCGATCGGTGGTCGCACGATGGCCCAACAGCAGAGAACGACGAGTGCAACCTGGGGGCCGACACCGAAGAGTGGGAACTCGGAGCTGGCTCCGGTTTGGAAGATCACCAGAGCGGACAGCCCGGCGAGCAGCAGCAGCCAGCGGATGACCGTCACCGCTATCCTCCGTCGCTCTCCGACGACTCCGTCTCGAGAATCGTCAGGTCAGGCGGAGGAATGGAAAGTTGGACCAGCACCTGTTCGAGCTGGTTGAGCGGGGCGATTGGTGTGAGTACGACATAACGAAATGCATCTTGCACCGACCCCTCAGCAGCCGAGACACGCCCAACCGGCAAGCCTTGCGGCAGCTCGCCGTCTAAGCCCGATGTGACGAACAGGTGGCCCAGCTCGACCTCGGACGTCCATGGAATCTGGACTTCCAGATTGCCCAGCGTGTCGCCGGTGGCAACGACCTCACTGCGAGAGTGCTGATGCAGCACGCGCACCGCGCTGTCGGGATCGGTGATCAGGCGCACGAACGCCGTGTGCGGCCGCACGTCGATGAGCTGACCAATCAGCGTACCGCCGGACGCCAGCACCGGCATGCCGTTCCGCAAGCCATCGCTGGATCCGCGGTCGATGCCGATCACCGTCCGCAGGCCTGTCAAATCTCGGGTGGTCACGAAGGCGAGCTTGGTCACGGCGTCAGTCTTGGCCTGTACATCGAGCAGCGCCTGCCGTGCTGTGACCTGGATCTGCTCCTCGCGCAGACGCGCATTATCGGCTTCGAGCTGCTCGATTCGGCCACGCAGTGCGCGATTCTCTGTGTTCAGGCGACCGAAGTCGTTCAGGTCGTTGAGCAGTTGGGAGATCGGCGCCCCTGCCTGTCGAAACGCGCGCTGGACTGGATTGAGCGCGCTCGCTGCGGTGTCTTCAATCGTCGCCGCCCAACCGATCAGACCCAGAAACAACAATCCCGCCACGAGCGCCGAGATCGCCAAGACCCAGCGCAGGCGCGCGCCGATCAGCCGAACCAGCGCGCCGATCACGCCGAACACCGACATAGCCGCTCTGCTCTACGCCCAGCCCGCCGCCTGGGAACGTTAGCGCCGTCCAGCGAAGGCACGCCCCTGATCGGGCGCAAGCGCGCGCGTTTCCGTGAGCGCCTCAGCGCAACCTCGCACGACACAGGTCAAGGGCGACTCCGCCCGGTAGGCCGGAAACTTGGTCTCCTGCGATAGGCGTCGGTCGAGTCCTGGCAGATTGGCGCCTCCGCCGGCCAGCGCGACACCTTGCTGCATGATGTCGGGGATCAGCTCCGCGGGCGTGTGCTCCATTGTCTTGACCACCGCATCGAGTATGGATGAGACCGCGCTGGAAATGGCATCCCGAAGCTCCACCGTAGTCACCGTGATCACCTTGGGCATCGACGTCGACAGGTCTCGGCCGCTGATCACCACCTCGTGCTCATGCTCCAACGGAAAGGCGGAACCACCGGCGATTTTGATTTTCTCCGCTGACGACTCGCCGATCTGAACGTTGTGCACTTGGCGTGCGTAGGTGATGATCGCGAGGTCGATTTCGTCGCCAGCGACGCGGGTCGAGGTGCTCACGACCATGCCGCCCATCGAGCAGACCGCCACCTCGGTGGTGCCGCCGCCGATATCGACGACGATACTGCCGGCCGACTCGAAGATTGGCAGGCCCGCGCCGATCGCCGCGGCGATCGGCTCCTCGATCAAGTGCACCTCGCGCGCCCCAGCCGATCGTGTGGCCTCAAAGATGGCGCGTTTCTCGACCTCAGTGGCGCCGCTGGGAATCCCGACCATCACGCGTGGGCGCCCGAAGCTCATACCACTGCGCCGCAGTCCTTCGTGGATGAAGTGACTCAGCATCCGCGCAGTGACCTCGAAATCGGAGATTACGCCGTCGCGCAGCGGCCGCGTCGCGACGATGTGCGCGGGTGTGCGGCCCACCATCGTCTTCGCCTCCGCGCCGATGGCCAGCACAGAGTTGTCGACGCGGTTAATCGCAACGACGGACGGCTCATCGACTACGATGCCGTGTCCGCGCACAAACACGAGCGTGTTAGCGGTGCCGAGGTCGATGCCAACATCCGGCGACAATCGTCGCGCCAACCAGCCAAGCGGTGTCCAGGCCATCGCATGTCCTTAGATATCCATCATGCGCCCACCTCACGATATTGGGCTATCTTCGCCCCTATGCTGCCGGGTGGCGCTTTCTCGCCTATAGATTGACATAGACAAGTGTATCTGATAACAGAACGATTACTTTTCCTGATCTATGTCAACTGATGGTGAAGGTGCCGATGCACACGCCGCTGCCGTCTCCGCCAGCCAGGCGGAAACGGAGCCTGGATCACTCAACGCCGCCAGCAGCTGCTCCTCGCCACCGATCGGCAATCCCAGCAACTCGGCCTTGCTCCGCTTCGAGCCGGCCTGCTCCCCAGCGAAGATGGCAGTCGTGTTCCTGCTCACCGATGATCCGATGGTCGCGCCCAGCGCTTTCAGCGCGGCCTCGGCCTGTGGGCGCGGTATCGCCTCGAACCGGCCCGTAATCACAAACCGTTGGCCCTCCAGCGGCGTCGCCGAGGGCTTAGCCGTCGAACGCTCTATCTCGTCCTCTACGCCCGCTGCCTGCAAGCGATGAACGAGCGACCAGTTCTCACCGTCGAGCGCCCAGCTGACGATGCTCTCGGCAATGGTCGGACCGACTCCGTCGATAGCCGCCAGTCGCTCGTGCGGCGCGAGCAGGATGGCGTCCAGCGAGCCGAACTCATCCGCCAACAGCGACGCATTCTCGCCACCGACGTGTCGGATGCCCAATCCGACGAGCAAATGAGCTAATCCGCGAGATTTCGAGCGCTCGATTGCACCGGCGAGATTTCGCAGGCGGTCGCCGATTTCGTAGACGTCCTCACCCTTGCGCCGCTTGATCTGGCCGAGCCCCGGAATCTGTGCCAGCTCGTCCAACCGCTGGGGGAGGGTGTACAGATCTGCGACATCGTTGATCTTGTGCTCGCGGAGCAGCAGCTGGATGAGCTTCACGCCCAGTCCGCGAATGTCCATCGCGCCACGCGCGGCGAAATGCTCGATCGCTCGCTGGACGATCGCCGCGCACGAGCGGTTGCCGCAGTAGAAATCGACGTCGTCTTCCCGCTGTGATACCGCACCGCCGCACCACACTCCCTCGCATTTATCCTTCGTCCCTCGCGGACCGCCGCAACGCTCGTTCGAGCAGTCCCGTTCGCCGCAGGTGGTGCCTGGACAGACGCTCGGCATCTCCCACTCCACTGAGTCCTCGGGGCGCAGCTCCAGCACGGGGTGGGCGACCTGCGGGATGACATCGCCAGCGCGTCGGACGATCACCGTGTCTTGCTCGCGGATGTCCTTGCGGCGGATGTCGTCGAGATTGTGCAGTGTTGCGTTCGTCACTTCGACCCCGCCGACGCGTACAGGCCGCAGTCGGGCGTACGGGTTGATGCTGCCCGTGCGGCCGACGTTGACCAGGATCTGTTCAAGGACGGTCAATACTTCCTGAGGCGGGAACTTCCAGGCGATCGCCCAGCGCGGTTCCCGTCCCACAACGCCAAGGTCGACCTGTAGCCTCAGATCATCGACTTTTATCACCACGCCGTCCATCTCGAACGCCTGCGCGTCGCGCTGGATGGTCCAACGTTCACAGGCGGCGAGGGCGTCGTCGATGCTGTCATGACGACTGGCATCGGGCGTCGTGGGCAGACCCAATTCCGATAACCAGCCCAGCGTTTCCCAATGTGTCGGAGGCGCGATGCCCTCATCGATCCAGCCGAGTTGATAGACGCCGATGCTCAACGGCCGCGATGCTGTCACGCTGGCGTCCTTCTGGCGGACTGAGCCAGCGGCCGCGTTACGCGGGTTGGCGTAGAGCTTCTGAATGGCACGGCCTTCGGACAGGCGCTCTTCGTTGCGCGCGGCGATCTCGGCGTTCATCGCCTCGAACCCAGACTTGGGCATGTAGATTTCGCCACGCGCCTCGAACAGCGGCGGTGGATCGCCGCACAATTCGTTGGGTACAGCGTCGATGGCGCGGACGTTGGCCGTGACGTCCTCACCGGTGCGGCCGTCGCCACGCGTCGCCGCCTGGACAAGCTGTCCGTGTTCGTAGACCAGCGCGATGGCCAGCCCATCGATCTTCGGCTCGCTGACGAAGCGCCACTCATCGTGATCCAGTAGGTTGGCAGCGCGTTGATGCCAGGCGGACAGCTCCGCTGCGTTGAAGGCGTTGCCCAACGACAGCATCGGGATCCGGTGCCGTACTTCAGCAAACGCCGGCCCAGACAGTGCCAGCTCCGACAGCGCCTGCCTCGGCGGGGCGCCAACCGTTCGTGTGGGGCTGTCGGCGGAACTGAGCTCCGGAAAGTCCGATTCTAGTTGCTGCAACTCACGGAACAGCGCGTCGTACTCAGCGTCGGACACCTCGGGCTGGTCGAGCACGAAGTAGAGCTGGTTGTGTCGGCGGATCTCGTCGCGCAGCGTTTCCACTCGCTCGCTCGCTCGAACCTGCGATGCATGGTGCGATGTCGAATCGGTTGTCATGGCTGTCACTATAGAAACGGACGGGCATCAGTCCCAACTGCACTGCTGATACCCTCAACCCGTGAGTGACTCCCGACTGGCCGAACTCGATGTGGTGGTGCTCGACTATGGCGCGGGCAACCTGCGCTCGGTGATCCGCGCCGTTACGCGGGTTGGAGGTCGGCCAGAGGTGGCCTCAGACCCCGCTGCGCTGGACCACGCCGATGTCGTCATCCTGCCGGGCGTCGGCGCGGCCGCTGACACGATGAATAACCTGCACTCATTGGGGCTGGTCGAGCCGATCCGCGAGTACATCGCCGCCGATCGGCCGTTTCTCGGCGTGTGCATGGGTCTGCAGGCGCTGATGACCGTCTCCGAAGAAGGCGGCGTGCATCCCTGCCTCGACGTCCTCGCGGGGCGAGTGGTGCGCCTCCCCGAAGGTCGCAAGATCCCGCACATGGGTTGGAACCGTGTGGAGCAGCGGCGGTCGAGCCTCCTCTTCGACGGCATCCCCAATGGCGCGCACTTCTACTTTGTGCACTCCTATTACTGCGAGGTAGATCAGCCCGGTGAGGTGCTCGCCACGACCAACTACGGCGCTGATGTCACCGCTGTGGTCGAGCGTGGACGTCTCGCCGCGACCCAGTTTCACCCTGAGAAGAGCGGCGCCTATGGGCTGCGGGTCTACCGCAACTTCCTGAGCGCTCACGCTGGCTGCGAGCCTGTTGCATGACGCCAGGAATGATCGATGTCCTGCCCGCCATCGACATTCGCGGCGGACGCTGCGTCCGATTAGTGCAGGGTGACTACGATCGTGAGACCATCTTCGATGACGATCCGACCGCGCCCGCTCGGCGCTGGATCGACGAAGGCGCGGAGATGTTGCACGTGGTCGATCTCGACGGCGCCCGCGAGGGTACCGCCGCCAACGCCGGCGTGGTCGAACGAATCGCAGCGCTCGGTAAGCCGATCCAGATTGGCGGCGGTATCCGCACACTGGAGACGGCGCAGCGATATCTTGACGCCGGTGCCCAACGCATCATCGTCGGTACCGCTGCTATCACCGACCATGGATTTTTGTCCCGCATCCTCGAACGCTGTGGCGAAGCGGTTACCGTGTCGCTCGACACCCGCCGTGGGCGAGTCGCACTCAACGGCTGGACCGAGGAGTCTGAGTTGCGCGCGTCCACACTGATCGCCGACTTCGAGGCGCTCGGCGTGCGCCGCTTCATCTACACCGACATCGCCTCGGACGGCACGCTAGGCGGGCACGATGAGACGGCCTTTCACAACGTCGCCGTTGCGGCTCAGTCACCAGTGATCGCCGCAGGCGGGATCGCGCACCCGGCCCAGATTCGCAGGCTGGTCACCAGCGGCGCTGCGGGTGTTGTACTTGGGCGTGCGCTCTACGACGGACGTTTGCGCCTCGCCGATGCCTTCGCCGCCGCCCGAGCCGGCGCTCGCGAACGAAGCTGTTGATCATCCCATGCTGACGAAGCGCGTCATTGCCTGCTTCGACGTAGACAACGGCCGAGTAGTCAAAGGGATCTCGTTCGTTGAACTGAGAGATGCCGGTGATCCGGTCGAGCTGGCCGCGCTCTATGACCACGAAGGGGTCGACGAGCTGGTGTTCCTGGACATTACGGCATCGCATGAAGATCGCAACACAGTCGTCGACATGGTGCGGCGCACTGCGGACCGCGTCTTCATCCCTTTCACAGTCGGCGGCGGCATTCGGACCGACAGCGACATGCGGCTGATGCTGGAATCAGGCGCTGACAAAGTGTCGATCAACACTGCCGCGGTGCAACGCCCCGAGTTGATCTCAGAGGGCGCACAGCGCTTCGGCTCGCAGTGCATTGTCGTAGCTATTGACGCCCGCACTGAGCCTGACGGCTCGATGCAGGTGTACACGCACGGTGGACGCCGTCCAACAGGCATGGATGCCGTCGACTGGGCACGCGAGGTGGTTGAGCGCGGCGCTGGCGAAATCATGCTGACCTCGATGAACACCGATGGCCACCAAAGCGGCTACGACCTACCGTTGACGCGCGCGGTCTCCGAGTCCGTCAGCGTGCCCGTGATTGCGTCCGGCGGTGCGGGTAATGCCCAGCACATGATCGAGGCCATTGCCGAAGGCAAGGCCGACGCAGTGCTCGCGGCGTCGATCTTCCACTTTGGCGCCCACCCGATCATGGATGTCAAGCGGCAGATGCAGGCCGCCGGCATCCCCATCCGAATGGAACACGCCGACTATGCCGATGTCCTCTGATTCTCGGGACCTCGCGGCTCCGATCCTCAAGTACGACTCGAACGGCCTTATTCCGGCGATCGTGCAGGACGACGCCTCCGGCGACATCCTGATGCTGGGATACATGAACGAGCGTTCGCTCGCCATGACACTGGAGAAGCAGCTCGTCACGTTCTGGAGCCGTAGCCGCCATGAGTACTGGACCAAGGGCGAGACCAGCGGCAATGTGCTGGAACTGGTCAGCATCCGCAAAGACTGCGATGTCGACGCGCTACTCGTGCGGGCGAACCCACGCGGACCGACCTGCCACACCGGCGAGCGGTCCTGCTTTTACCGTGATCTGAGTGAGCAGTAGGGCGGTGCCCTACTCGTCCTCGTCCATCATGCTGTAGCGGCGTCGGAAACGCTCGACGCGGCCGGCGGTGTCGACGATACGTTGCTCACCCGTGAAGAACGGATGGCACGTCGAGCATATTTCGATGCGGATGTCCGCTTTGGTCGCGCGAGTCTCCCAAGAGTTGCCGCAGCCGCAGGTGATTGTGGCGTCCACGTACTCGGGATGGATTTCAGTCTTCACGCCCCAACCTCCTCAACCTCGGCTGGGATGACCGACACCTTCTTGCGGCGCCCGCGTGCGTATGGCGCGAACTTGATCGTGCCGTCGGTCAAGGCGAACAGGGTATGGTCACGTCCCACGCCGACGTGGTCGCCGGGGTGGATGCGAGTGCCGCGCTGACGCACAATGATGCCCCCAGTGCGAACCACTTCGCCGTCAAACAGCTTCACGCCCAACCGTTTCGAGTTGCTGTCACGGCCGTTGCGTGATGAGCCTACGCCCTTCTTGTGCGCCATGGCGCTCCCCTATTCCTCAGTAGCCGCAGTAGCCGCGGTCTCGCCTGATCCCGCTTCCGAGCTGCGCGCAGGCACCGACCAGGTCTGCTCACCGAGTTTGACTTCCTGGACAGTGACTGCGGTGTGCAGCTGTCGATGTCCACGCAAGCGACGGTAGCGTGTCTTGTTCTTGTACTTGAACACGCGAATCTTGCGTCCCCGCCCTTGCTCAACGATCTCGCCCAAGACGCTCGCTGAGTCAACCGTCGGTGTGCCGACGGAGACTTCACCGTCAGCGCTGACCAGCAGAACCTCGTCGAAGGCGACGGAGTCACCGGCGTCACCGTCAAGTCGTTCCAGCCTGATCCGCTGCCCGGGCGACACGCGGTACTGCTTGCCGCCACTGCGAATCACGGCGTAGACATCTGGCTCTGTACTCATGTCATTCTCACAACGTGGTCGTGTGCTCGTCAGATCTGGCAGCGCTGCCTAAGTGCTCAGCGTACCCAGCGCAGAGCGAGCGTCAAGCATGCACCTTACACGGACCAGATCGACAAGAGCTCGGTGCTGGCACGCAATCCCCGAGCCGCTCACAAGCGAAGCAGCGCTCACTCGAGCGGCGTAGAGTTCTGGTTGCCTCCCCAGGCGAGCCCCGGCTTCGGCGGCATCAGCGGCTCAAGCTCTTCCGACGGTTCGCCGCCGGATGCGCTCGGTGGTGGCGTTGGCTCTGGCGTCGGTGGCGGAGGGCTCGGCTGCGGCACGGTGTCGCCCGGTTGCCACGCCAGGATCGCGCGCAGGTCATCACCTTCCAGCGTCTCGACCTCCATCAGGCGGGTCGCCAGGAGGTCGAGCTGTTCGCGGTTGCGGCGCAGGATCATGCGCGCGCGGTCGCGCGCGCGGTCAATGATTTCCCGCAGTTCTTCATCGATCTGCTCCGCTACCATCTCTGAGTAGTCGCGCTGCTCGGAGATGTCGCGGCCGAGGAAGACCATCGATTCCTTCTTGCCAAATGTGCGCGCGCCAAGCCGTTCCGACATCCCCCACTGGGTGATCATCGCGCGGGCGATCTGCGTCACTTTGCTCAGGTCATCGTGGGCGCCGGTCGTCATTTCACCGAAGACGATCTCTTCAGCGGCGTGGCCACCCAGCGCTGAGGACATGAAGCCCTCGTAGTAAGTCTTGCCGGCCAGACGGTGCTCAGATTCCGGCAGATAGCGCGTATACCCGCCTGCCATCCCACGCGGGACGATCGTCACCTTGTGCACGGGGTCATGGCCGGGGATGTGCGAGGCCACCAGTGCGTGTCCAGCCTCGTGGAAGGCGACGATCTCTTTCTCGCGTCCGACCAGAAGCCGCGATTTACGCTCGGGGCCAGCCATGACCCGGTCGACGGCCTCCTCGACTTCGGCCTGAGTAATGACCTTCTTTTGACGCCGCGCAGCGAGGATGGCGGCCTCGTTCAGCAGATTGGCCAGCTCCGCGCCGGAGAATCCCGGCGTCTCCCTGGCGATGGTGTGGAGATCGACCGAGTCCGCCAGTGGTTTGCCGCGTACGTGTACGTCAAGGATGGCCACACGGCCCCTGACGTCTGGCGCGTCCAAGACCACCCGACGATCGAAGCGACCAGGCCGCAGCAGCGCGGGATCGAGGATATCCGGGCGGTTGGTGGCGGCGACGACAATCACGTTCGTGTTGGTGTCGAAGCCGTCCATTTCGACCAGAATCTGGTTCAGCGTTTGTTCCCGCTCATCGTGCGAGCCGCCGACGCCGGCCCCACGCTGGCGTCCGACCGCGTCAATCTCGTCGACGAAGACGATGCAGGGCGCATTGCGTTTGGCCTGCTCGAAGAGGTCGCGCACGCGGCTCGCGCCCACGCCGACGAACATCTCGACGAACTCAGAGCCGGAGATTGAGAAGAATGGTACCCCGGCCTCACCGGCGACGGCGCGTGCGATCAGGGTCTTGCCAGTACCTGGCGGACCGACAAGCAGCACGCCGCGCGGAATTCGCGCCCCCAGAGACGCGAACCGCTCGGGGAACTTGAGGAACTCCACGACCTCCTGCAGTTCTTCCTTGGCTTCGTCAGCGCCGGCGACGTCGTTGAAGGTGACGGACGGGCGGTTCGCTGTGATCAGGCGGGCCTTGCTCTTACCGAACGACATCGCCTGCGAGCCTTGCCCCTGGGCGTGGCGCAGGAAAAAGAAGATCAGCCCGATGATCAGTAGGAAAGGCAGTAGGTTGATGAACAGCCCAGCGATCGTCGAGCCGAAGCCGCCGCCGCTGCCCACCTTGACATCGGGAAAGCCTTGTACGCCGACGTCGATGCCTTCGCGTGAGAGGAACTCGAAGAAGTCGAAGCCGGTCTCCGGCACGTTGGTCTGATAGGACTCGGCGCCGTCGCGGTAGGCGAGCGTCACCTTGCCCGACGACACCTGAATCGACTCGATCTGGCCTGTCTGGTTTTCGATCCGACCGAGCAGCGACTCGGTGCCGCCAGCGAGTGGGATCTCGTCAGAACCGCCCCCGCGTGGGAACACGGAGAAGACCACCACGATCAACACGACGAAGATCAGCAGGTAGATCAGGAAGCTGCGCTTGAATCGGGAACCGCCCATCGACGCCATTCCTCGCTGCGGCGCAAGACCATATGGCGGGCGCGCCGTCGGCCCATTGGTTCGCACTGAGCATATCGCACTATCGCTCCGGTGGATGCGGACTTGGCTGCTGGGCTGCGATTGGGCTGTAACTTGGCTCAGGCGCGATCCCCTAGCCTCGGCGCGTGGCCGCTCCTCGACCGACCCGACGGCTGGAACTCCAGCACCGCCGTGCCGGCGCGCGCGTCATCGTCGGTGTCGACGAAGTTGGGCGTGGATCGCTCGCAGGTCCACTGGTGTCAGCCGCGGTGGCGCTCCCACTGGAGCGTCGGCCGCGCTGGCTGGGGGCGCTGCGCGATAGCAAGCAGCTGAACCCAACGCAGCGTGAGCGACTCTCCCCGCTGATCCGTGCGGGCGCCGACGGATGGGCGCTCGGTTGGGTACACGCGGCCGAGTTGGACGCGCTGGGGATGACCAGAGCGCTGCGCGCCGCCGCGCGCCGCGCGGTCGATGCGCTCGACCCTGCGCCCGACATCGTCCTCGCCGATGGCCGTGACGATTTGCAGCTGCCCTGGCCTACGGAAATGATCGTTCGGGGAGACGCCAGCGTCTCCTCGATCGCCGCGGCATCGATCATTGCCAAGGTCGGACGGGATGCGTGGATGCGCCAGTTGGCCGAGCGCTATCCGGGCTACGGTTTCGCACAGCACAAGGGATACGGATCGGCGCAACACCTGCGCGCGCTGCGAGCGCTCGGGCCGTGCGCCGAACATCGCCGTTCCTTCGCGCCCGTACGCGAACAGATCGAGCGACAGCTGCGCTTGGTCAGCCTCAATCCTGCGAACATGGATGCTGAGCGCCTTGCTGAGAGCCTCGATGTCACCGACTAACCCTTCCCAACGGGGGCGGTTGCATCGACAACGCCTGGGCGCCGCCGGCGAGTCGCTCGCCAGCGTCTATCTGGAAGCCCGTGGCTACCAGCTGATCGAGCGCAACTATCGACGCCGCTGGGGCGAAGCGGACATCATCGCGCTCTCCCCAGACGGGGTGCACGTCATCGTTGAGGTGCGCAGCCGCAGCGATCGGCGGTACGCGGTCGAGGCCGCGTACTCAGTTGGTCCGCACAAGCAGCGGCAATTGCGTCGCCTGGCGCACGGATATCTCGCTGAGTTGGAGGCGGAGGTCGATCTTCGTGTCGACGTGATGCTAGTCGCGCCCAACCAGCATGGTCGGCTCACGGTGGCGGCGCACATCATGGATGCGATCGAAGACGCCACTGGAGATGATTACGCGGACGATTAGGCTGTGCCTGATGCCGCTCTACGAGTACTTCTGCGTTGACTGCGCGAACACCGTTGAGGTGTTCCAGCGTCAACTTCGCGTCGAGGGCGAACCGCCACCGTCTTGCCCCACCTGCCGTGGCAACCGTCTCCGAACCCGCTTTTCGCGCTTCCGCTCTCGTACGGAACTGTCGTTCCCCGGCTTCGACACATTGGACGATGTCGATGCCGATGATCCCGAATCGGTTGCCGCCTGGCGCGAATCCGCAGGCGCATCGCCCGAGCTACCGCAGGACCTGGCCTGAACCACCGGCCGACACCCGAGGAAGGACGCCGCCGTGCCGATCTACGAGTACCGCTGCCAACAGTGCGGCCACCAACAAGAACAGTTTCACCGCTCGCTCGAGCGCGCCGTGTCGCCGACTTGCGAGTCCTGCAGTGGCGATGAGATGGAGCGAGTGGTCTCCCGCTTCGCTACCCCCAAGACGGAGTCGCAGGTGCTCGAGCGATACGGCGCGCCAGGTCCCGGCGCCGGCCCAGACGCCTATCGCGATCCCCGCCAGATCGGCCGCTGGGCCGAGGATCGGTTCGACCAGATGGGCGTCGAGATGCCTGCCGAAGCCAAGCAAATGATCGACGCCGCGCGTGAGGGCGAGCTGCCGGCGCCGGTCAAGGACCTGTAGTGTCCGCAGGGGTAGTGCCTGCGGAGAATGATGCTGATCGCAGGCTGCGATGTGGCAGGCCGGAGCGGAAGAGTAGTGCGGTCCGACCAGAGCGGTCAGACAGAATTGCCGCTGATCAGGCCGCGCATTAGCCTAGCGTTGTGCCGCCCGTCGCGATGATCGATGGGCGGGTCGTTCCTGTACCAACCGGTCTCCGCACTGGGTGCACGCACCCGAGAGGGCACCTGAGAGGAATTGCATGGAAATCCTGATCTTCGCCATCATTGCAGCGGCGCTGGCGCTCGTGTTCGCGGCAGTGCGATCGCGCGACGTGCTCGCGGAGGATGAGGGCACGGAGCTGATGAAGTCCATCGCCCGCGCGATTCAAGGCGGCGCCGCGACGTTCTTACGTCGGGAGTACACCTTCCTGGCCGCCTTCGTCGCTGTGGTCTTTGTGATCCTGCTGATCTTCATCGACCTCGATGTGCTCGACAAGTTCGACGACTCGAACGCCCACCGCTGGACGTCGATTTCCTACATCATCGGCGCGATTCTTTCAGCCTCGGCCGGGTACGCCGGGATGTTGATTGCGGTGCGCGCCAATGTGCGCACAGCCGCCAAGGCGCGCGAAGGGCTCAACCCGGCGCTGCGCGTGGCCTTCGGCTCAGGCACCGTAATGGGCATGACCGTCGTCGGACTCGGCCTGCTCGGCCTCGTGATCATGTACCTAATCTGGCAGGACGTGGCGCCGCTGGCCGGGTTCGCCTTCGGCGCTTCGTCGATTGCGCTCTTTGCGCGCGTCGGCGGCGGCATCTACACCAAGGCCGCCGATGTCGGCGCCGACCTCGTCGGCAAGGTCGAAGCGGGCATCCCCGAGGACGACCCGCGCAATCCGGCCACGATCGCCGACAACGTTGGCGACAACGTCGGTGACGTCGCCGGCATGGGCGCCGATCTCTTCGAGTCCTACGTCGGTTCGATGGTCGCCACGATGGCCCTGGCCGGTACCGCCGCGGTGACGTTCGGAGGCTTGGGTTGGAAGGACGAGCTGCTCCTGCTGCCAGTGCTCATTGCGAGCATCGGCATCTTGTCGGCGGTGGTCGGCACGTTCTTCGTTCGCACTGGCGAGCAGGCGGACCAGGGACGTTTGCTCTGGGCATTGCGGGCCGGCGTGTTCGGTGCATCCGGACTGGTGCTGATCGGCAGTATCGTCGCGATCGCCGTGCTCGATCTCAGCACCTTCAACGGCGACAAGTGGAACCTCTTCTTCGCTATCCTCGTTGGCCTCATCGCTGGCCAAATCATCGGCACCGTCACCGAGGGCTACACCTCGTCGGAGGGATTCGCCTTCGGTGGACGGCGCTATTCACCCACTGTCAACCTGAGCCAGCAGTCTCAGTCGGGCACCGGTCCGATCATCATCGGTGGCCTCTCGCTGGGCATGATGTCGACGCTGATCCCGCTCGTCACGATCGTCGTCGCGATCGTCATTGCATTCGAGTTGGGCGCGTTCTACGCGGTGGCGCTGGCCGCGGTCGGCATGCTCGCGCCGCTCGGCGTGACCCTGGCCACCGACGCCTACGGACCTGTGGCCGACAATGCCGGTGGGATTGCCGAGCAGGCAGGCCTGGATCCTGAGGTGCGTGAACGTACGGATGCGCTCGACCAGCTCGGCAACACGACCGCCGCGACCGGCAAGGGCTTCGCCATCGGGTCAGCATTGCTGACTTCGTTGGCGTTGCTGGTGACCTACGCGTTCACCGTGTTCACTGATCAGATTGAAACACTGCTCACTGGTCAAGGAAATGTGGCGCTCTTCTCGTTGCTGGATTACAAGGTGCTAATCGGTGTGCTGATCGGCGCGCTGATGCCGTTCGTGTTCTCCGCGCTTTCAATGGGCGCGGTGGGACGCGCGGCCGAGTCGATGGTGCAGGAAGTCCGCCGCCAGTTCCGCGAGATGCCCGGCATCATGGACGGCACGCAGGAGCCCGACTACCAGCGCGCCATCTCGATCTCGACCGATGGCGCATTGCGAGAGATGATCCTTCCTGGGCTGATCGCGGTGCTCGTGCCGATCTTCGTCGGCGCGGTGATCTCAGCCGAGGCGCTCGGTGGGCTGTTGATCGGCTCGATCGCGGCAGGCGCGATGCTGGCGCTGATGATGGCCAACGCCGGCGGCGCTTGGGACAATGCCAAGAAATACATCGAGGAAGGCAACTTTGGCGGCAAGGGCTCCGACGCCCACGCCTCCGCCGTCGTCGGCGACACAGTCGGCGATCCGTTCAAGGACACCAGCGGTCCGTCGCTCAACATCCTGCTCAAGCTGATGTCGATCGTCGCCGTCGTCTTCGGGCCGCTCTTCCTCTAGCGGGCGCCTCGTCCTCAGGTTCAGCGTTCCCTCGGCGAAGGGGAGCGCTGAACCGCCTCGTCTCTCACCTGTTGCTGCAGTTGCGACTGGAGCGCGCGGCCGGCGTTGCCGGTCGCCAGCACCGTCAGGACTCCGCCGATCAGTAACCCCAGCAGCAGACCGATCAAGAACCGCATAGGCGTCTCCCTCATACGCTGATGTCAGAGTCCACGATACGACCGCCGCGCGTTGCGCCGTCGCACCCCTGACCGCTGCACCCCAGAAAGGCGCACGATGACTGAGGTATCGCTTGACACGCTCGTTTCGCTCTGCAAACAGCGCGGATTCGTCTTCCCCGCCTCGGAAATCTACGGCGGATTCGGATCGACCTACGACTACGGACCGCTCGGCGTGGAGCTGAAGCGGAACGTCAAGGAGCTTTGGTGGCGCTCGACGGTGCGCGAACGGTCGGACGTTGTCGGACTCGATTCCGCCATCATCCAGTCGCCGCGCGTCTGGGAGGCCTCAGGCCATGTCCAGAATTTCCACGATCCGATGGTCGACTGCCTCGAATGCAAGGGACGCTTTCGGGCAGATCACCTCACGGGACCGAACTGTCCGACCTGCGGCGCTCGCGACTCATTCACCGAGGCGCGCGAATTTAACCTGATGTTCCGTACTCAGGTCGGTCCCGTCGCCGACGCCGGGGCCCAGGCCTACCTGCGGCCGGAGACCGCGCAGGGCATCTTCATCAACTTCGACAACGTGCTCACCGCGACGCGGCGTCGCCTGCCGTTCGGGATCGCCCAGCAGGGCAAGTCTTTCCGCAATGAGATCACGCTCGGCAACTTCATCTTCCGCACGCGTGAATTCGAGCAGATGGAGATGGAGTACTTCGTCGCCCCCGACCAGTCGGACGAGTGGTACCAGCGCTGGATCGACCTGCGCGAGCAGTGGTACATCGATCTCGGAATCGACCCCGCCAACCTGCGCCGCGACGTGCACCCGGCCGAGAAACTGTCGCACTACTCCGCCGGCACCACCGACCTGCAGTATCGCTACCCATGGGGCTGGGACGAGCTGGAGGGCATCGCCAATCGCACCGACTTCGATTTGTCGCAACATGCAGCGTCATCGGGAAAGCGGATTGACTACTTCGATCCGCTGACCGAGACGCACTTCGTACCGCACGTGATCGAG
Source organism: Dehalococcoidia bacterium (assembly GCA_963422755.2). GTDB lineage: Bacteria > Chloroflexota > Dehalococcoidia > Bin125 > Bin125 > Bin125. The sequence continues at coordinate 32,927 of OY730488.1, read as the reverse complement.
CCGGCCGCGGGTGTTGATCGGATCATGCTGGCGCTGCTCTGCGACGCGTACACGGTGGTGACCGACGAGCGCGGCAACGACCGCACGGTGCTGGCCTTTCATCCACGCGTCGCGCCGGTCACCGTGGCCGTCCTGCCCATCTCACGCAAGGAGCCGGTCGCTCACCTGGCCCGCGAGGTCTGGGGGCAGATTCGCCCTCACTGGACGACGCAGTACGACGACACCCAGTCGATCGGCCGTCGCTATCGGCGTCAGGATGAGATTGGTACGCCGCTCTGCGTCACGGTCGACTTCGACTCGCTCGATGACCATGCCGTGACGATTCGCGACCGCGATACGCAAGCGCAGACGAGGGTCCGCATCGACGAGCTGACAGACACGCTCCGCGATCGCCTCGGTTGGTGATGCGTTCGTGTGATTGCCGCTTGGCTGCGGGTTTGTACAGGGCCTGCGCACACAAAGGGGCGACTGCACGGCCGCCCCTTTGAAGGTTGGCGGTATTGAGAGCCGTGCCCGCCAGGCTGCTAGGGGGCGAGCTCGGCCACCTTGGCTCGCGCTGAGCCCGGGTCGTCGAACCACTCGGCGTTGATCTCGGTGAAGGCCTGCCACTCGTCTGGCACGTCGTCCTCAGAGAAGATCGCGGTCACCGGGCAGGCAGGCTCGCAAGCGCCGCAGTCGATGCACTCATCTGGCGAGATGTAGAGCATGCGGTCGTCGTCGTCCGCGTGGATGCAGTCCACGGGGCAGACCTCGACGCAAGACTGATCTTTGACGTCGATGCAAGGTTCCGCGATTACGTAGGTCATCGTTGTCGCCTCTCATCCGCTGATCCAGCCGCAGCTCGAGGGCGTCCACGACGCATTCGCGGCTACCTCACTTATAGGACGGCATCCCACTCTTCGCAAGATCGGAATGAGTTTATTGCAGAGACTGAGTATTATCGCAATCACTCCCGCTCTCAGGAGGCCGCTGCGGCGGACGCCGCTTCCGGTGTTGGCCGCCAGCCGTGCTGCATGAGCGCGTCGCGGAGGAACTGTCCGGTGTATGACGCCTCCACCATTGCGACCTGTTCGGGCGTCCCCGTCGCGACGACGCGGCCGCCACGATCACCGCCCAGCGGTCCCAGATCGATGATCCAGTCCGCGTTCTTGATCACGTCCAAGTGGTGCTCGATCACGACCACGGTGTTGCCGCCGTCGACGAGCTGTTGCAGCACCGTCAGCAACGCTTCGACATCAGGGAACGAGAGACCGGTCGTCGGTTCATCGAGCAGATAGAGTGTGCGCCCAGTGGACCGCTTCGAGAGCTCGGTCGAGAGCTTGATTCGTTGCGCCTCTCCGCCCGACAGCGTGGTCGCCGGCTGGCCGAGTCGGATGTAGCCCAGTCCCACAGCCTGGAGGGTGCGCAGCTTGCGGGAGACGGTGGGGTTGGCGTCGAATAGCTCGACCGCCTCGTCGACGGTGAGGTTGAGCACCTCAGCGATGTTGTGCTCCTTGTAGCGGATCTCCAGTGCCTCGCGGTTGTAGCGGTTGCCCTGACAGACCTCGCAGGGGACCGTCACATCAGGCAGGAACTGCATCTCGATCGTGTTGTAGCCGTCGCCCTTGCAGGCTTCGCAGCGTCCGCCTTTCACGTTGAACGAGAAGCGTCCTGGTTTGTACCCACGCATCCGCGACTGCGGCACCGACGCAAACAACTCCCGCACCGGCGTGAAGAGCCCGGTGTAGGTCGCCGGATTGGAGCGTGGCGTGCGGCCGATCGGCGACTGGTCGATGTCGATCACCTTGTCGATCGCTTCCAGCCCATCGAGTCCGCGCATGGCGCCGGGACGCCGTCGTGCGCCGTGTAGCTGTTGCGCCGCCGCCGCATGGAGGATGTCGTTGACGAGCGTGCTCTTGCCAGAGCCCGACACACCGGTCACGCAGATGAACGTGCCGAGCGGGAAGTGGGCGTCAATCTCGCACAGGTTGTGCTCCGACGCGCCCAACACCGCGAGCGTGTCTCCGTTGCCGCGACGCCGTTGCGAGGGCATCGGAATCTCCCGCCGACCGCTGAGGTATGCGCCCGTCATCGACTGGGGATGCTCCATGATCGCCGAGGGTGGGCCAGCCGCGATGATGCGCCCGCCGGCTTCCCCGGCGCCAGGTCCCATGTCGACGATGTAGTCGGCGGCGCGCATCGTCGCCTCGTCGTGTTCCACGATCAGGACGGTGTTGCCCAGGTCCCGCAGCCGTTTGAGCGTGCGGATGAGCCGCTCATCGTCCAGCGGGTGCAGGCCGATCGAGGGCTCGTCGCAGACGTACAGCACACCCATCAACGAGGACCCGATCTGCGTCGCCAACCGAATCCGCTGCGCCTCGCCGCCCGACAACGTCGACGCACCGCGGTTGAGTGTGAGATAGTCCAGCCCCACGTCGACGAGAAAGGTCAACCGCTCGCGGATCTCTTTGAGGATCTGCGACGCGATCGCCATCTCGCGGGCGCGGAGCGGTGTCTCCTCGCCGCTCAGGCGGTTGGCCCAATCCGACGCTGTCACCACGGACATGCGCGCCACATCGACGATTGACCGGCCATCCACGGTTACGGCCAGCGATTCAGGCTTCAAGCGCGCCCCGCCGCACGATGAGCACGGTACCGCCGTCATATAGCGCTCGATCTCGGAGCGAGACCAGTCGGAGTCCGTCTCGCGGTAGCGGCGGTCGAGGTTGTTGATCACCCCCTCGAATTGTGTCTCATAGCGACGCTCGCGACCGCGCTGGTTGACAAATTCGACCACGATCGGTTCTGCTAGCCCATATAGCACTGCGTCGATCAGCTCCGTCGGCAGCTGCGCGAAGGGTGTGTCGGTCTCAGCGCTGAACTGTTCGAAGATCGCCTCCAGCATGCGTCGGTGCCAGCCTGTGTTCGTCGTCGATCGCGACCAGGGCGCCACTGCGCCGTCATCCAGCGACTTCGACCGATCCGGCAGCACCAACTCGGGATCGACCTGCATCGTGACCCCGAGCCCGGTGCAGTCTGGGCAAGCGCCATGCGGCGAATTGAACGAGAACGAGCGCGGCTCAATCTCGCCGAGCGCGAACATGTCGCGCGGGCAGGCAAGCTGCTCGGAGAAGATGAGGTCGTGCTCGGCGTCCATCGGGCGCACACGCACGATTCCGTCGCCCAACCCCAGCGCCTGCTCGATCGAGTCGGCCAGCCGACCGGCCAACGCGCCGAGCTGATCGTCATCCAGGTCCGCTGCCGGTGTCGCCACGCGGTCGATGACCACGTCGATGCTGTGATTCTTATTCTTTTCCAGCGTGATCTCGTCATCCAGCGATAGCACTTCGCCGTCCACACGGACGCGGACGAAGCCGCGCGAACGGGCATCCTCGAACACCCCCTTGTGCTCGCCTTTCCGGTCACGGATGACTGGCGCCAGAATCAGCAGCCGCCGGTCGCTACCCAGTGACAGCACCGCATCGACCATCTGCTGCACGGTCTGTTGGGCGATCGGATCGCCGCAGATCGGACAATGCGGTCGTCCGGCGCGCGCGAACAGCAGACGTAGGTAGTCGTAAATCTCCGTCACCGTGCCAACGGTCGAGCGTGGGTTGCGTGAGCCGGTTTTCTGGTCGATCGAGATCGCCGGCGACAGACCCTCGATGTAATCGACATCGGGCTTCTCCATGCGGCCCAGGAACTGCCGCGCGTACGCGGAGAGAGACTCCACATAACGCCGCTGTCCTTCGGCGTAGATCGTGTCGAAGGCGAGCGATGACTTGCCAGATCCGGACAGCCCCGTGATTACCACGAGCCGGTCGCGTGGCAGCTCGACGTCAATGTCCTTGAGATTGTGCTCCCGTGCGCCGCGCACCAGGATCCGATCTGCGGGCACTGGCCTCTCCGGTCTCCTGCCACTTGATACCACAGAGCTATCTGGTGCAAGCGGCGCTCATACGGTATCAGCACATCCGTGCCCAGCCCGAGCGCCCCCTCCACACTCAATGTCCATGACCGCTGTATTCGCCTCCGTATACTCGTGCCATGCCCGACTCCACCGCCGAACTATCCAGCGATGCGACGCAAGCCGAACTGCTTGAGCGCCCCAAACGACTCGTCATCTTCGACGCCTACGCGCTGATTTTTCGCGCCTACTTCGCGATGCAGCGGGCGAACCTGCGCACATCGTCGGGCGAGCCGACCGGCGCGGTGCGCGGCTTCACCGCGACGCTGCTGCACATCATCAACACACTCGAACCGACGCACGCCGCCTTCGCCTTCGACGTCTCCGACGAAACCGTCTTCCGACGGGAGATCGATCCCAACTACAAGGCGCATCGAGATCCCGTGCCCGAGGACCTGCCTGGCCAGATCGTCCGCTGCCGCGAGATCGCGGAGGCGTTCTCGATCCCTATCTACGAGGCGCCCACGTTCGAGGCCGATGATGTCCTGGCCACAGTCGCTGACCAGGCGGTCGCCGCGGGGCTGGAGACCTGGATCTGCACGCTCGACAGCGACATGCTGCAGCTGGTCACCGAAGACATCTCGGTCTACATGTACAACCCCTACCGCAGCGAGTACATCCCCTACGACCGCCCAGCCAAAGTGCGCGAGAAGTACGGTGTAGATCCGATTCAGATCATTGATTACAAGGCACTGGTTGGAGACACCTCCGACAACATCCCCGGCGTCAAGGGGGTCGGCGCCAAGGGCGCAGCCAATCTGCTGAACGAGTACCGGACGATCGAGGAGATCTACGAACAGATCGACGCGGTCCGTCCCGCAAGGGTCCAGAAGAATCTCATCGCGGGGCGCGACAGCGCATTCCTCAGCAAGACCCTCGCCGCCATCCGCCACGACGCGCCCGTGACGCTGGATATCGAAGCGGCCGATGTCACCGCGTTCGATCGGGATGTTGTCCTGGCCAAGTTCGACGAGCTCGAATTTCGCACACTGAAAGATCAGCTCCCCGGCGCTGAGGCGGAACCGGAGGCCGTCGAGCTGCTCGACGTCGATTACGACATTGTCCGAGATGACGCGTCGCTGCAGCGCTGGGTCGAGCGCTGCCAGCAAGCTGCCCTGTTGGCTGTGGACCTCGAGACCTCATCGACCGACGCCATCGACTGTGAGATCGCCGGCTATGCGCTGTCGGACGCTGAGACCGCGGGCTGCTACATCCCGGTTGGACATCGCGGCGACGATGCGCAGCTCGACCATGAGCTGGTCAAGCGCGCCCTGCGCCCCGTGTTGGAGAACGCCGCGATTCCCAAAGTCCTGCACAATACCAAGTTCGACATGAAAGTCCTGCGGCGGCACGGCATCCATCTGCGCGGCCTACACGATGACACGATGCTGGCGGCGTTCATCCTCAACAAGTCACAGATCGGCCTCAAGGCGCTGGCCCGCGAACAACTCGGCATAGCGATGACGCCGATCGAGGATCTGATCGGCAAGGGCCGCAAACAGATTGCGATGCTCGACGTCTCCGCCGACCAGGCCGGTCCCTATGCCGCAGCCGATGCTGACATGACCCTGCGTCTGGCTGGCGTGTTGTTGGCCGAGCTGCGAACGCATGAGGCGCTCGAGCGGCTCTACCGCGATCTCGAGCTACCCGTGATCCCCATCCTCGTCGAGATGGAGCTCGCCGGCGTCGCACTCGACACCCAGATCCTGCATGATCTCGACCAACAGCTCGATGCCGAGATCACTGCGGTCACAGCGCAGATCCACGAGGATGGCGGGCGCGAGTTCAACATCGGTTCACCGAAGCAGCTCAGCGGCATCCTCTTCGACGAGCTCGGCCTGCCCAAGACTCGTCAGACCTCGCAGGGCTACTCCACGGAAGCGCAGCAGCTGGAGCGGCTGGCGGACGCACATCCGATCGTCAACCGCCTGCTGCAATGGCGCGAGCTGACCAAGCTGCGCAGCACCTACGTCGAGTCGCTGCCCAACGAGCTCCGCCAGTCCACCGGGCGCGTACATACCGACTACAACCAAACAGTCGCCGCCACCGGACGCCTGTCTTCCGAGCACCCCAACCTACAGAACATCCCGGTACGCACCGAACAGGGACGCCAGATTCGCGCGGCGTTCGTCGCCCGACCGTGGGCAGACCTGTCCGACGATGCTGATGTCTGTTTCGTCTCCGCCGACTACTCGCAGATCGAGCTGCGGGTGCTGGCGCACCTCTCGGAGGACGATGGGCTGCTGCGTGCATTTCAGGACGGCGAAGATATCCACGCGGCGACCGCGGCCGGCGCCTACGGCGTCTCGATCGACGACGTGCAGCCGGAGATGCGCCGCGTTGCCAAGATGATGAACTTCGGCGTCATCTACGGCCTCTCCGCGCACGGACTCTCGCAGCGCAGCGGTATGTCCCGGTCCGACGCCCAAGCCTTCATCGACGCCTACTTCGGACGCTTTGCGCGCGTTGCCGCGTGGATCGAGGAGACGAAGGCGTCGACCAAGGAGCGCGGCTACGCCGAAACTCTTATGGGGCGCCGTCGTTACTTGCCCCAGATCAACGCCCGCGCCTTCCAGCATCGCACCGCCGCCGAACGGATGGCGGTCAACATGCCAGTGCAGGGCACCGCGGCCGACGTGATGAAGCGCGCCATGATCGATGTGGAGCACGCCCTGCGCGCGCGCGAGCTGCGCTCTCGCATGTTGCTACAGGTGCACGACGAGCTCATTTTTGAAGTCCCCGATGAAGAGAGCGATGCGCTCGCCTCCTTGCTGCGCGAGATCATGCCGACAGCGCTCGATCTGCTGGTGCCGATGCAGATTGATGTCAAGCGCGCTCGAAATTGGCGCGACCTCGAGCCGCTCGCCGTTCACTGACCCCGCAGCGGAGCCGAAGAGCCGTCTATGTTTCGCACACTCGGCAACACCTGGCAGATCATTAAGCTCTCCTGGCGCATTCTCAAGATGGACAGGGAACTGATCTTCTTTCCGATCATGGGCACGCTTGGCGCGCTCATCGTCGGTGGCATTTCCGCCGCGGTGTTCGCGAACGTCGGGACCTTCGATCGACTCGGCTCGGGCGAGACGGAGTTCAGCGCCGCCGACTTGTTGATCGCGCTGCTGGCCTATTTCGGGGCGCTGTTCATGGTCATCTTTTGCAATGCCGCGCTCGTCGCCGCCGCGCGCGAGCGGCTTGAAGGCGGCGACCCCAACGTCATCTCCGGCATCCGCACGGTGCGTGGCCTCTGGCTGTCGATCCTCGGCTGGACCATCGTCACCGGCACGGTCGGACTTCTGCTACAGGCGCTGCAGAACCTGGCGCGCGACAACGCGTCGGGCGCCCTGCGGATCGTCGCGATCATCCTGGTTGCCCTGCTGCAGACTGCCTGGGCCTACATCACCTTCTTTGTGATCCCGGTGCTGGTGGTCGAGCGGGTGGGACCGCTCGACGCCATCCGTCGGTCTGGCGGGCTGCTGCGCGAGACGTGGGGCGAACAGCTTACGGCCAGCTTCTCGTTCTTCATCGTCTATCTGCTGGCGCTGCTCGTCGTCGCGATCCCAGTCGTCATCCTGGCGTTACTGTGGCCGGTGGGTGCGATCATCGTGGGTGTCATCCTGGGCGGTATCGCGCTGGCCACCGTGGCCGCGCTGGAAGGCATCTTCAAGGCAGCGCTCTATGAGTGGGTGACCGAGGGCAAGGGCAGCGAGTGGTTCGACAGCCGACTGCTGTCGAACGCCTACGCCCAGCGCGAGTGATCAGCGCAGCGGCGCGGACGAGTCCAGATGCCTGAGCTGCCAGAGGTTGAAACCGTCCGACGTCAGCTGCAACCGCTGCTCGCCGGACGCCAGATTCATCGGTTTCACGTCTTGCCGGGCGCCGAGCGTTTGCTGCGCGGCCGCGACGCCGCCGAGATCGACAGCCAGTTACGCGGCGCCGCCGTCACCGATGTCGAGCGGCGTGGCAAGTATCTGGTGCTCAGGCTCGACTCCGACCAATGCCTCGTGGCGCACCTACGGATGACCGGCTCGTTGCGGTTCCGCCCAAGCGGATACGAGCGCGAGCGGTTCACGCGGGCCGTCTTCCAGCTCGATCACGGCGACGAGCTGCGCTTCCTGGACGTGCGCAAGTTCGGCACCATCGATCTGGTCGAGCGTCTCGAGGATGCGCTGCCCGAGCTAGGACCCGAGCCGCTCTCGGATGCGTTCTCAGCGTCCACCCTGTGGGACGCGCTGCGCGGACGCGGGGTAGCGATCAAGTCAGCGCTGCTCGACCAACGCAACGTCGCGGGGATCGGCAACATCTATGCCGACGAAGCGCTCTTCCTGGCGCGGCTGCATCCCGAATGCCCAGCGGGTTCGCTGCGTCCACCCGAGCGCATCCGACTCCACGGGGCGATCCAGACCGTGCTATGCGACGGCGTGCGGCACGGCGGCGCGTCGTTCCGCGACTACACCGACGCCGTCGGCGCCGAGGGTGAGCAACAGTACTACGTTCGCGTCTTTCGTCGCACCGACCAGCCCTGCGACGACTGCGGCGCGATCATCCGCCGCTCAGTCGTCGGAGGGCGAGCCACGCACTTCTGCCCCAAATGCCAACCGATTCGTCAGCGCACGCGAGCGGTGAAGTCAACTCGTCCGCCCGGCAAACGCCAGAGAGCCTGATCAAGCAGGTCAGTCGTCGCGCAGGATTTCGCGAATCGCCTTCTGTTCACGCGCCTGATGTTCCAGGCTCGGTTTGAGGACGAGGGCAATCAGCAGGCCGATCAAGCCGAGGAACAGGCCGAGAAACAATCCTCCGACCCCCGAACGTCCCTTGTTCGACATGATTCTCCAACCGACAAACCCAAACATGAACCAGAACAGGAGAAAGATGATGACAATTTCCATGCGTTGTCCTTTCGCCCCCGCGTCGAGTCCCCGATGGCTCAATCGCAAAGCTCGCTACTGTACACCGCAGTGCCGCATATATTCAACAGTCAACGACGCCCAGGTCGGCGTCTCGTGCCCACGCCCACCCGCGTGTCGAAGAACGCGCCGACGTCTGCGCGGCGCGACTGGTAGCCTCCAGTGGCCAGACCTGTAGGAGGCGGCATGACCCGGCGACAACCGTCCGAGCCGTATCCGCGCGAGCCGTACCGCGTCGAGACCGACCGGCGGCACGATCTCTCCATTGCCGAGTGCGAAGGGTGCGGCGAGGAGTTCGACTTGGCGAGCGCCGACCCCCGCACGCGGGTTTGCGCGCCCTGCTGGGACCGCTCGCTGGATGCGATCGAGATCGCCTTCCTCGACAACTACGCCAAGTTCGGCGCGAAGGCGCATCGCACAGTGGCGGAAGCTCTGTTCCGCTCGCAGGCGCTCGCCGATCCTGACGACCGCAAGGTGATTGGGATGCGGATCGTCGAGGAGTACCTCAACGCCGCACAGGACCTGATGGCGCTCTACGTGGCGATGCGGCGTCGGCGTGAACAGCCCCTACTCACGACATTCACCAACTTCGAGCTCAACGAACCCTCAGTCGCAGCCTTTCGAATCCTGACCACCGGTCTCAGTGACGATGAACTCCTACGCGACCTGCAGCTGCCAACGTTGGCCGACGTTGAGGCAGCGCGCGGTGAGATCCCGCGCAAGGACTGGCGGCAGTTCGCCGGCGCCGTGACCGCCGTCGCCAACGGCATCAGCCGCGTGCAGAAGGTCGACCAGGGCGTGCTGCTCGAACTCGCCGACGGCCTGCGTCAGTCCTCGGCGATCACGCACAAGATGGACTGGCTGCCTGATCGGGCGATGAACCCCGATCAGGTGGCGCTGGTCGTACTCAATCAGCGGCGACGCGTGCTGATGACGCACGCGCTGGCGATCCACGAGCCGCAGCTCGAGGTCTTTATCGACGCCATCGACAAGATCACCGCCGCCGCACGCGACCTGATCTGGCTCTATCTGCATATGCGCGATACGGTCGCCCTCGATCAACCGTCAGCGACACAGTCGGAACAGGCGCGCACGTGAGCCAATCGCCGTTCTCGTTGGATGGACAGGTCATCCTCATCTCAGGCGCTGGACGCGGGATCGGACGCGCGGCGGCCGAGTTGATCGCCCAGATGGGCGCGCAGGTAGCGGTCACGTCGCGTACGGTCGCGCAGGTCGAAGAGGTCGCGCAGCACATCCGCGCCGAGGGCGGCCAGGCCTGGGCCTTTCGCGCCGATGTCGCCGCCATCGACGACCACGTGGCGTTGCTCGACGACGTGGAAGAGACGATCGGACCGCTGACCGGTCTGGTCAACGTGGCCGGCGTCTCGCCGATCCTGCAGCGCGGCGAGCGCATTACGCCGCAGGATTACGACCAGATTCAGAACATCAATCAGCGCGGGACGTTCTTCCTCACCCGCAACTTCGCGTCGCGCCTGATCGAGGCTGGGCGTGGTGGCTCGATCGTCACGATCTCCAGCGTCGGCGCTGAGTTCGGACTGCCGCGCCAGGCCGCGTACTCAATGACCCGAGCGGCAGTGGAGGCGATGACCCGCACGCTCGCTGCGGAATGGGCGCATGCGCTACCCACGCCGATTCGCGTCAACTGCGTCGCCCCTGCGTTCATCGACACGCCGCTGACTGAGCCGATGCCCAGCTGGTACCGAGCCCGTGTCGAAGCGCACACAGCGATGCGTCGGCTGGGCGCCGATGACGAAGTCGCCGGCGCCGTCACTTTTCTGCTCTCCGACGCCGCCAGCTACATCACTGGCACGGTCGTGCCGGTCACAGGCGGCTACGGCCTCTGGTCGCTCGATCCGAGATAGTCGATGACGTACCTCGCCGCCGCCGTACAACGAGCGCCCGGTCTGACGCTGGAGCAGGGCGTGGGCAACGCCGTCGCGGCCATCGAAGAGGCTGGACGCGAGGGCGCGAGCCTGATCGTATTCCCCGAGACCTGGATCCCCTCCTATCCCTACTACCACTCCCGCGCCGCCGACCGTCAGGCATTCGCCACCAGTTATCAGCACACGTTCCAGCACAGCATGGCCATCCCCGGCCCAGAGTGGCGCCACATCGCGCAGGCCGCTGCCGAGTCGCAGGCTCATGTCGTGATCGGCGTGAACGAGCGCGAACCGCAGGCGGGCACGATCTACAACACGCTCGCTTATCTCGGCCCCGATGGTTCGCTGTTGGGCAAGCATCGTAAGCTCGTCCCGACGTTGTCCGAGCGTCTCATCTGGGGCTACGGCGACGGCTCCGATCTCAACGTCTACGACACCGCTGCCGGTCGTCTGGGCGGGTTGATCTGCTACGAGCACCAGATGGCGCCGGCGCGCTACGCGCTCGCGACCCTGGGTATCCAGGTGCATGCGTCAGTCTGGCCGGGCTGGGAGCAGTTGCACCCCGTGGTCGACGCCGCAACGCGGCATCTGGCCTATGAAAACGCCTGCTACGTGATCGTCGCTCGGGAAGTCATGTCGCCGGATCGTCTGCCAGCTGGGACGCCGTTCGCCGAGGAGCCGTTCTGGCACGCCGACGGCGGATCAGCGATCATCGCGCCAGGCGGCAAGTACCTGGTCGAGCCTGTCACTGGCGAGGAAGCGATCATTTATGCCGAGATCGACCTCGAGACGACGATTGAATCCAAGCGCTGGGTCGACTCGGCCGGCCACTATGCGCGTCCCGACGTCTTTCAGTTGCACTGGAATAAGCAGCCGAAGCGGCCGCTCGTGATCGATGACTGAAGCGGGCGCCCACGACGCAATCACGGATGTGCCGGGCATTGAGGTCGGGCACTACACCGACCGCCAGCGCGCGACTGGATGCACGGTCGTGCTCGCTCGCGCGGGCGCGCGGCCCGGCGTCTTTCAACCCGGTGGCGCGCCCGGCACGCTGGACACCGACCTCGCTGCGCCCGAGAACGCGGTCCAGGATGTGCACGCTGTCCTCCTGACCGGCGGCAGCGTGATGGGGCTGGAAGCGACCACTGGCGTGCGACGGTGCCTGCGTGAGCAAGGCATCGGCCTGCAATTGGCGCCCGATCAGCCGCCCCTGCCGATCGTGATGGGCGCCGTCGTCTTTGATCTCAATATCGGGCAGGCGAAGAATCCGACAGCCGCGCACGGACGCGTTGCGGTCAACCGCGCCCGTAGCGGTCCCGTGGAACAGGGCAGCGTCGGTGTGGGTGCAGGTTGCACGGTCGCCAAGACGGGCACCGACGGGACCGCTCTGAAGGGGGGCGTCGGCAGCGCCTCGCTTGTGCACGAGAGCGGTCTCACCGTTGGCGCGCTGGTGGCAACCAACTCGGTGGGCGACATCGTCGACCCGCTCACCGGGCGGCTCGTCGCCGGGGCGCGTGGGGATCGACCAGGCGAGATGTTGCGCGCCCGCGAGCACTTCCTGGATCGGACGAGCGCCGAGTTCGAGGCGGAGTTCGCCAGCCGGATGCCGCGTCCCAGCGAGCAGGCCGGCGGCAACACCACGCTCTGCGTCGTCGCCACCAACGCGAAGCTACACAAAGGGACAGCGCGCCGCGTTGCGATTATGGCCTCGGCCGGTCTGTCTCGCGCCATCAACCCGGTCTTCACGCCGGGCGACGGCGATACCGTCTTCACGCTGGCCAACGGAGAGGTCGACGTAACCCGCATCCCCGCGATGCTCACCCTGACCGGCGCGATGGCCGCTGAGGCAGTGGCGACGGCGACCATCCGCAGCGTTGAGCAAGCCTCCACTATCGCCCAGGTCCCGTCGGCCCGTGATTGGACCGCCTCAACAGCATCGAGAGCAGAACGGAGTCCGCATGACTGAGCGACCGCTCGTGCTAGCCACCAACGACGACGGTGTCGACGCGCCCGGACTCTGGCATCTGGCTGAGGCCGTGCATCAGTTCGCTGACGTGATCGTGGTCGCGCCGGCCTTCAATCAGTCGGGCATGTCAGCCGCCTTCACGCTGCGGCGAGAGCTTGAGTACGAGCGCGCGCACAGCCCCATCGACGGGATAGACGCCTGGCAGGTCAACGGCACCCCGACCGACGCGGTGGTGCATGGTCTGCGTCACATCGTCCGGGAACACGGACAGCGCCGGGTCAGGATGATCGTCTCCGGAGTCAATCCAGGCCCCAATGTTGGCCGTGAAATACTCCACTCGGGCACCGTGATGGCGGCGATGCAGGGCTACCTGCGCGGGCTGCCCAGCGTCGCGGTATCTCTGGCCTCGTTCGAAGACGGTCACTTACACGATGCCGCCGTAGTTGCGGGTCGCATCGCCCGTCGACTACTAGAGAGCGGCGAGTTACGGTTCCTCAACGTCAACGCTCCAGATCTTCCGCTCTCCGAATACCGCGGCATCCGCGTCGTCGCGACCGCGGACCTCGCCATCTCGCGGGTCGTTGACCTGGTCGATGATCAAGGCGCGACCCGCCGCAGGCTGGAATTTCGTTCCGACATCGATGTGACTCCCGGTACCGATATCGCCGCGATCATCGAGGGCGCGGTCGCCGTGACACCCCTGCACAACGACTTCACACTGCACCAGGGAATCGCTGACACCGCCGTGCTTGTTCACGGCGTTGTACAATAATCGCCCGACCTCGACCAAGTGATCGCACAGGAGTTCGGTAATGGCTGGCCATTCCAAATGGGCGCAGATCAAGCGCAAGAAAGGCGTGACCGACGCCAAGCGCGGACAGCTCTTCACCAAACTCGGCCGCGAGATCGCCGTGGCCGTCCGCGCAGGCGGCCCGAAGTCGGAAGAGAATTCGGCGTTACGGCTCGCCGTGGAGCGGGCACGCGCATCGAATATGCCCAACGCGAACATCGAGCGCGCCATCGAGCGCGCATCCGGCGGCCCTGACGGTTCGCAGCTGGAAGAGGTCCGCTACGAGGCATATGGGCCCGGCGGCGCAGCCTTGCTGATTGACTCGCTGACCGACAACCGTAACCGCACTGTCTCGGAGGTTCGCGCCGCCTTGACTCGTGCAGGCGTCAGCATGGCCGAGTCGGGCGCGGTCGCCTGGCTTTTCGAGCAGAAGGGTGTGATCGCCGTAGACGTGGATGCGCAAAGCGAAGCGGACGAGGTCATGCTCGCTGCCATCGATGGTGGCGCCGAAGACGTCGCAGTGGACGAGGGGCTGGTCGAAGTGATCACGGCGCCGTCCGACCTCGTTTCAGCGCGCGTCGCGGTCGAGGAGGTCGGTGCGCCCGTCGCCTCCGCCGAAGTGGTGATGCGCGCGACCAACACCGTCCCGGTCGACACCGCTCAGGCCGCCAAGTTGTTGCGGCTGATCGACTCACTCGAAGACCTCGACGACGTGCAGCGCGTCTTCACCAACGCTGACTTCCCCGACGCGGTCCTCGTCGAGGCGTAGCGCGCTGCCATGATCCGCATCCTTGGCGTCGATCCCGGACTCAGCGCGACTGGCTGGGGAGTGTTGGAGATCGAGGACGCTGGTGGTGTTCATTTGCAGTGGGGCGCGATTCGCCCGGCGGCGGACGCATTGCCGCAGCGACTGCTGGTCATTCAGCAGTCGCTCGACGAGGTCATTCGACGCGGCCGCCCGGATGTCGTGGCAGTCGAGCGACCATTCCAGCACCGCAATGTCAAGACCGCTATTGCGCTCGGACAGGCCCAAGCCGCAGCGATGCTGGCCGCCGCCATGCACGGCCTCGCCGTACACGAATATCCACCGCGCACTGTGAAGGAAGCGGTCACCGGTCTGGGCTCCGCCGACAAGGCGGCGGTCCAGCAGGCGCTCGTCACGCGACTCGGGTTGGCGCAGCTTGAGGCCTCGGCCGACGCCGCCGACGCGCTCGCCGTCGCCTACTGTCATCACCTCATGCACCCCGTCGATCTGGCGGCGGCTCGATGATCTCCCGCATCCGAGGCCAAGTCGTCGACTGGCACGAGGAGACGCAGAGCGTAGAAATCGATGTCGGTTCCGAAGCAGGCGGGCTGGTCTACGAGGTCCGCCTGCCCACCGCCGTTTGGCTCGCGCTGGAGGATAGCCGTCCGGGGGAGCTGGATTTGTTCACCCACTACCACGTTCCCGATCGCGCCCCAGTGCCGGTCCTAATCGGCTTTCTGCGCCAAACCGAGCGCGACTTCTTCCGCAAGTTGATTGGTGTCCCGCAGATGGGCGTCAGCAAGGCGCAGCAGGCATTGGCGGCCTCCGTCTCGACGATCGCGCAGGCGATCGAAGCGGAAGATCGGCGCACGCTGGTCCAGCTGCCTGGCATCGGTCAGCGACAGGCGGACCGCATCATCGCCGACCTCAAGGGCAAGGTGACGGCAGAAGCGCTGCTGGTCGATGAGCGGTTCGACGCGAACGCTCAGCGCCCAGCCCGAGCGAGTGACGAGGTGGCCGCTGATGCCGTCGAGGCGCTCATTGGACTCGGCTACACGCGCCGCGATGCTGATCGGTGGGTCGCCGCCGTCCTCGGCGCGCCCGACGCGCCCCAGCCCACCAGTACGGAGTCGCTGCTGCGCGCAGTGCTCGAACACATTGGTTCGAGCGGCTGACGAGCGGTTTGGCTTGGCTTAATTGTTGAACAACTGATCGCCAACCGTGCTGCGACCGCGATACGCTATGCCCCATGCCGACCTCCGAACCCTTTGATTTGACCGCGGAGTATCAGCCCACCGGCGACCAACCAGCGGCGATCGATGCGCTGGTGGCAGGACTCGAAGCGGGGCATCGCGCGCAGACCCTCTTGGGCGTGACCGGCTCGGGCAAGACGTTCACAATGGCCAATGTGGTCGCGCGGCTGAACCGTCCCACGCTCGTGCTGGCGCACAACAAGACGCTGGCGGCGCAGCTCTGCACCGAGTTCCGTGATTTCTTCCCCAACAATGCCGTCGAGTACTTCGTCTCCTACTACGACTACTACCAACCGGAGGCGTACATCCCGCGCTCCGACACCTACATCGCCAAGGAATCGGATATCAACGACGAAATCGACAAGCTGCGCCACGCCGCCACACGGGCGCTCTTCGAGCGTCGCGACGTCTTGATCGTGGCCTCGGTTTCCTGCATTTACGGTCTCGGCGAGCCGGAGGACTACCAGGGCATGGTGCTGACGCTGGAAAAGGGCCAGTCCTACTCTCGCAACCTGATCCTACGGCGGCTCGTCGACCAGCAGTACCAGCGGGACGAACTCACGCTCACGCGCGGCCGCTTTCGGATTCGCGGCGACACGCTCACGATTCACCCGTCCTACGAGGACCTCGCTGTGCGTGTGCAGTTCTGGGACGACGAAGTCGAGCGCATCGTCGAGCTGGATCCGCTGACCGGCGAGATCCTGGCCGAACGCGACCGCGTCGACATCTATCCCGCCAAGCATTTTGTGACCACCGACGAGCGGGTGGCCGCGGCGGTCACTGATATTGAGGGCGAGCTGGCGCGGCGGCTAGAAGAGCTGCGCGCGGATGACCGCATCCTCGAAGCGGCACGGCTCGAAGAACGTACCCGTTACGACCTCGAAACTATGCGTGAGACGGGCTACTGTCCGGGGATCGAAAACTACTCGCGACACCTCGCCCGCCGCGCGGCTGGTTCCACGCCGTGGACGCTCCTCGACTACTTCCCCGAGGACTGGCTGCTGTTCATCGATGAATCACATATGGCCATGCCGCAGGTGCGAGGCATGTACGGCGGCGACAACTCGCGCAAGCAGACGCTGGTCGACTTCGGCTTCCGCCTGCCCTCGGCGATCGACAATCGACCGCTCAACATCGAGGAGTTCGAGCGCCACATCAACCAGGTGGTGTTCGTCTCAGCCACCCCGGCTGCGTATGAGCGCAACCACTCGCAGCAGATCGTCGAACAACTGATTCGTCCGACCGGCTTGCTGGATCCCCAGGTCGAGGTTCGTCAGACTGACGGCCAGATCGACGATCTGGTCGCGGAGATCAAGACGCGCGCTGCTCGCGGTGAGCGCACGCTGGTGACCACCTTGACCAAGAAGATGTCTGAAGACCTGGCGGACTATCTACGCGAGGTCGGCATTCGCACCTATTACTTGCATTCGGAGCAGGACGCCTTCCAACGGGTCGAAGTGCTGCGTGATCTGCGGCTGGGGGTGTTCGACTGTCTCGTGGGCATCAACCTGCTGCGCGAAGGGCTGGACCTGCCAGAGGTGTCGCTGGTCGCAGTGCTCGATGCCGACAAGGAAGGCTACCTGCGGAACGAGAGCTCAATGGTGCAAACGATCGGTCGCGCCGCGCGGCATGTCAACTCGCATGCCATTCTGTACGCCGATCGCATCACGGATTCCATGCGACGAGCGATCGATGAAACTCATCGCCGCCGCACGACGCAGCATGAATACAACGTTGCCAACGGGATCACCCCCGTGGGGATCACTAAAGAGATTCGCGACATCGCCGCCGACGTCGCTAATCAGTTGCGCGACGAATTCGAACAGCGAGCCGTGGCCGAAGATCAGCCAGGTTACGATGCCGGCCTCGGTGCAGCCATTCCAGCGGATATGACTCCCGATCAGGTCGCGCGGATGATTACGGAGCTAGAGTCGCGCATGAAGCAAGCGTCGCGCGCTCTTGAATTCGAGAAGGCGGCCGCCCTCCGCGACCAGATCGTCGAGTTGCGCCGTGACCAAGCCGCGCTGGGTGCAGACCTGCAGCAGTGGAGCGATCAGGCCTACGGTCGCCGCCGCCGACCGCTGCAGCGTCGGGAGCCTGTGTCAACTCAGCGTTAACGACGTAATCTCTTGGCAAGGATGGATGCGGAACACCAAGGTGCTGGTACGCCAGTGCGGGAAGCTTGATACCGTCAAGCCGAGGGGACGCAGCGGCGCTGTTATGATCAGCCGCGCTTGAGGCGACGGCAACCTGAGAGTGTGACTGGTGGTAGACGAGCTCGGACCGGCGAGTCGACGTCCGTTGAGGTTGGACGCGCCCCCCTCGTGGTTGGGCGCTGATCCCGCCGCCGAAGAAGTCCGCGCTTGCGCATTCTGCGGCGAAATGCCGCCACCAGCCTCCTCGTTCTGTCCCAAGTGCGGGCGCGCCCTGACGGCTTCGCTGCTGCCTCAGCAAGGCGAAGCCGCCACCGTCCTCTTCACCGACATCGAAGACTCCACCCATCTCACGGAGCGTCTCGGCGACCTCCGCTGGGAGGCGATTATCGACGAGCACAATGACATTGTGCGTGAAGAGCTCCATCGCCACGCCGGCTTCGAAGTCAAACTGACCGGCGACGGGTTCCTGATCGTCTTCGCCGACAGCACGCAGGCCCTGCGCTGCGCGGCCAGGATCCAGGCGCAAGTTACGGTGAAGGCCGAACGCCTGGGCGCAGAGTGGCCGGTGCACGTGCGCATGGGCGTGCATCGCGGCGACGTCATCCTGCGGCCCGGTGGCGACATCCTCGGCCGTACGGTCAATCTCGCTGCGCGGATCATGGCCAAAGCTCGCGGTGGTTCGATCGTCGTCTCAGAGGCGCTGCGTGAGACGGTCTGGCAGCAAATCGCGATGCAGTTCTGGGTCGATATGGGTGCGCGCCGGCTACGTGGACTCGAGCGTCGCGAGCGCATCTACCTGTTCAACTGGGCTGATTATCTCCGCAGCGAGGCCAGTCTGAGCCTGACCGGACCCGACCACATGGTCTTCCAGCCCAACGACGTCGTAGACCCCTTTGATCCCGTCCTGATTGAAGCCGGTACGGCAATCGGGGACTAGCTTGGCCGCTGCGCGGGCGACAGCACGCGGCGTGAGGATCCGCCATCCGAGGCCGCGACGACTCCAGTCTGTTCAAGCTGTTCGATCAGTCGTTCGGCCCGCGGTCTGCCCAGTCGCATGCGCCGCTGCAGCAGCGATGCCGAGACACGCTCATAGCCGCGGGCTAACTCGGTCGCTTCGGGCAAGCGTGTATCGAACACTGCCGCATCGTGACTGTGACTGTCGCCCTCGAGCACGATGTCAGGCTCGTCGTCCTGATCTTCTCCGGCGGTGATCGCGGTCTGCAGCGTCGTAGTCAGCGCTTGCAGGTCAGCCTGGACTGCGCGCGACTCGATCTCCGCGGCCGCCTCGGGAGTCTCTACCGACAGCTCCGCGAGAGCGTCGTCCAGTGTTGGGCCGGGCGAGCCGTCTGCGCCTTGCCCCTCCGACGTCCACGACGCCAGCAGTCGCTCGATCTCCGCGTCCGAGACGTACGCGCCTTGCACGCGGCGGGGCTGGATGTTGTCCGACGACATGTAGAGCATGTCTCCACGCCCCATCAACTTCTCAGCACCGGCGCGGTCCATAATCACTCGCGCGTCGATCTGCGATGTGGTCGCGAAAGCGATCCGCGTCGGGAAGTTGGCCTTGATCAGTCCCGTGACGACGTCGACCGACGGTCGCTGGGTCGCCACCACCAGGTGAATGCCAACTGCGCGGGCCAGTTGAGCCAGCCGCACCAGCTGCCCTTCGACGTCGCTAGCGGCCGCCATCATCATGTCGGCCAGCTCGTCCAGCACGACGACCCAGTAGGGCAAGCGCCGTTCCACGGTTGGCAACGCGTTGTAGGCGACGATATTGCGCGCCTTGTACTCTTCCAGCCGCCGATAGCGACGGTCCATCTCGGCCACCACCACACCCAGCACCGAGACGACCTCCTCCGGCTCCGTCACCACGTGTGAAAAGGCGAGATGCGGCGCCGAGCCATAGCCGGTCAGTTCGACCCGCTTCGGGTCCACCAGGATCAGCCGCACCTCTTCCGGCGACTTCTGCATCAACAGTGAGGAAATGATCGTATTGATGCAGACCGACTTGCCCGAGCCGGTGGCCCCTGCGATCAGCACATGCGGCATTCGCGTTAAATCAGCGATCACCGGCTGCCCCGTTACATCGCGTCCCAGGGCGATCGGCAAGCCGCCCGTGGCCGCCTCGTGCTGGAACTCGTCCGATTCGATCAGCCCGCGCAGCGCGACGATACGACGGTCCTTGTTGGGTACCTCCACGCCGATCACCGGTTGTCCAGGCACCGGTGCTTCGATCCGAATCGACGGCGCCGCCAGCGCCAGCGCGAGGTCGTCGGCCAGACGCGTGATCCGACTGACCCGCACGCGGGTCCGCGAGACCTCTTCCGTTCGGACGCGAGGTGTTCCCTGTTCGTCCGTCAGCGGCGCACCAGCCGCGTCTTTGAGCGCCACCTGACGGGTTTTGATTTCCCAACCGGGCTCAATACCGAACTGTGTGATCGTCGGCCCCTCGTTGATCTGCGTCACCCGCGCATCGACCCCGAACGAGGCCAGCGTGTCAACGATGACTTTCGCCCGCTCTTCCGCACCCACGCGCAGCGTCGCGGTCGGATCGGCGTCCAAGAGCTCGACTGGAGGCAAGCGCCAACCATCGGTGGCCGTCCGCTCGAGCGTGCGCATCGTCGAGGGCGCCGTCGGCTCGCTGCTCGCGACCACCGTTGGCGCCAGCGCCTCATCGTCGGCCTCAGTTTCGGTCAACGCTCCGCTCTCGCTCAGCGGCGGCCAGGACGATGGATCGATGGGCGAGTTCAAAGTAGGTTGCCCGGCTTGTGGCAACGGCGCAGTCGTCGCAGGCACTGGCGTCGCGTCGCGCCGCTCACTCGCGCGGCGCCATTCACGGAGGTGTCCGCCACTGACGCGAAGCGCAGCCCAGAGCTCACGCGCCATCCAGCGCAGCCCGACCCAGAGCCACCTGCTGATCGCCACCACCGCGACGCCGATCGCCCTGGCTGCTCCTGCCGCGATGCCAGGGCCATGCTCGCGCAGGCTCTGCGACAGATGCCGCAGGGCGGATTGAGCGCTTCGAGCAAGCGCCGCCATCGCCCTTCTCGACATCGACGGTGCAGTCAGCGCCATCGCAGCGATCAACGAGGCCGCGATCATTGCCCAACCGAGCGGAGTGTCGAACCAGTTGCCGATGCGACCACCGGCGCTGTGTTCAACCAACGAGACTCCGCCCACCGAGATGTTTGGCGCGAAAGCGCCGGCGATCGCCCAGCCCGCAAGCATGATGGCCACCGCGCCCGCCAACCGTCGTTGGAGCACACGGTCTCTGCGGATGCGGACTAGCGGACGCCCCCCTGCGAGCACTACGCCGCTCGTGGCCGCCAGCAACGCGGCCGCGTATACGCCGCCTCCCAACCATTCCCAAACCGATGCGCGTTGATCGACGAGGAACTGGGACGCCAAGGTGATCCAGACGCCAAAGGCCGCCGCCGCGACGACGATCAGCGCACCGCATGCCAGCCGACGATGCTCGGCTAGCCAGAGGGAAATGCGATCGGGTAGCGAGCGCGTAGCGCGCTTCGACCGTTTGGAGGTCGTCATCGGTGCAACTGTCTGTCCGTCACCGCCGTGGGCAGGTCATACGCCGCGGCTGATGTCGCCGACTTTAGACCTGCACCGCCACCACTTCCACCATAGGACGTTGCCGCGTTTCGCGTCGCAGAAACTCGAAGACGTCTTGACGAACGCGCCGCCGCCGCTGCGGCCAGGAGCTCGGCTGTGGACGGTGCGGCGTTGCTTGCATCGCACGTGTCGCGACCTCAGCCGCGCCCGCGCCAAGCCCGCCTGCGTCCAGCTCGGCAAATCCCTTCGCCGATACTTCGATCTCCCCACACAGCTCGCCGCTCTGGCGGCTGATGGGCACGGCGACGACGAGAATGCCGTCGCCCGCGAGCTTGCGCCGTTCCTTGACAATCGATTGGTTCACGCCGCCGACGTTCTCGCCGTCGATGTAGACGTAATCCGCGCTGACATGGTCCACGACGTTCGAGTGGTCTGCGGTTAACTCAAGCACGTCGCCGTCCAGGAGAACATGGCGCTCGCCCTCGGCGATCTCCATCGCCTCCGCCAGCCTCGCGTGCAACGCCAGGTGCCGATACTCACCGTGCATCGGGACGAACGCCTGTGGGTCGGTCAGCGAGAGCACCGCCTTGAGTTCCTCCTGCGCAGCGTGTCCGTGCACGTGGACGTGTTCATGCCCTGACGAGACCGATAGCACCTCCACGCCTCTCCGGAAGAGCTGGTTGATCGTGTTGTTCACCGCCGACTCATTGCCAGGGATCGGTGAGGAAGAAAACACGACCGTATCGCCCTCCTTGAGCGTCACGTCCCTGTGCGATGCGGACGCCATCCGCGATAAGGCGGCGGTCGGCTCTCCCTGAGCGCCAGTGCACAAGATGACGGTGTGCGCGTCGCGGGCTGAGCCGAGATCGGTCACTGGCCGCAGCCGCGATGGCTCGGCCTGGATCATGCCGAGCTGTTGGCACATCTCAATGTTCTTTTCCATCGACCGGCCAGTCGCATAGACGACGCGGTCGGAGTCTTCGGCAGCATCGATGATCTGCTGGATGCGTGCGATCTGCGAGGCGAAGGTCGCGATCACCACCCGCCCCGGCGCCGTCAGCAGGATCTCCGTGAGCTTGTCCCCCACGACAGCCTCTGAGGGTGTCACGCCGGTCTTGTCGGCATGGGTGGAGTCAGAACAGAGCAGGCGCACCCCTTCCTGCCCGTAGGCCGCCAAACGCTGCAGGTCTGTCGGCGCAGACATGACTGGCGTATGGTCGATCTTAAAGTCGCCGGTGTGCACGACCAATCCCGCCGGCGTGCGCAAGGCAACGCCGTATGCGTCGGGGATGGAGTGCGCGACTGCGAAGAACTCGGCGCTGAGTGAGCCAAAATCGAAGACGGAATCGGCATCGGCCTCGATCAGCTCCGCGTCCAGAATGCCAGCTTCTTGCAGTCGCCAGCGGATCAGACCCACAGCCAGTCTGGACGCATAGATCGGCGCTTGCAGCTGTGGCAGCAAGAACCGCAGCGCGCCGATGTGGTCCTCATGTCCGTGCGTGATCAGGTATCCGCGCAGCTTCTGCCGCCGCTCCAGTACGTATGTCACGTCGGGAATGATGTAGTCGACCCCGTGCACGCCCTCCGGTGGAAAGAGAATCCCGGCGTCGACGATGACCAGATCATGGGCGGTCTCGTAGATCATCATGTTGCGCCCGATCTCGCCTAACCCGCCCAGCGGCACGACGCGCAGCACGCCCGCAGACACATCTGACGTCATGCTCACCTCAATTCCTCACTCGGATGCAACGCAATGGCGCTGCTGCTACAGCAGCGAACGTTGTGCGTCGTCGGACGACGACGTGTGGTCGAGCTGGTTCTGGTGCTGATGGGTGTGGCCAACGCGGTGCGTCATCGTTGCCGGGCGCTCCGCATCCGCGAGCAGCGGTCGGATCGCGGCGAAGTCCCGTCGCATCGTTTCGAGCAGCTGCCGATTCCGCAGCGCCGCCGCTGGATGGTAGACCGGCAGGATCAACCACGGGCCGGCCTGGTAGGGCTGTCCACGCGCCTCGCCCATACGCGCATTAGGCAGAAAATACTGGGTGGCGAAGCGCCCCAGCAACACGAGCAGCTTGGGGCGAATGCCCTCGATCTGTTCACGCAGATAAGTCTCACAGCAGCCGATTTCATCAGGCATCGGATCGCGGTTGCCCGGCGGACGACACTTGACCACGTTGGCGACGAAGACGTCCGCGCGCGTGAAGCCGATTTCAGCCAGCAACTCGTCCAGCAGCTGGCCGGCGCGACCGACGAAGGGACGCCCCTGCTGGTCCTCATTCGCACCCGGCGCCTCCCCGATAAACATCAGCTCGGCATTGGGGTCACCGTCGCCAGGCACGGTTAGCGTGCGCGCTTCGTGCAAGCGGCAAGCCGTGCAACCGGCGATCTTCTGGTTCAGGATTTCCAGAATCTGAGCTTCCACGATGCCAGTCTATGCCAATGCGGTCGGCGGGCCATCAGGCTCGTCGTCCAGGTCGGATTCGATGACTGGGATGACGGTGCGATGCTCGACCAGTCGCACCAGCGCGATGCCCAGGACGTACAGCCCCAGCGTCGGCACGGCGACGAAGGTTTGCGTGACCGGATCGATCGACGGGGTGATCAACGCGGCCAGGAGGAACGCGCCGATAATCGCCCAGCGCCACATGCCCAGCAGCCGCCTGGACGTCACCAGACCGATCGCGCCCAAGCCCATCAGGAAGAGCGGCAGCTCGAAGACGATCCCCGTCCAGATCACGAAGCGGGTGAGCATGTCGATGTAGTTGTTGATCCGTACCTGCGGATCGGCGATCTCCTGGCCAAAGTTGAGCAGAAATGACAGTGCCGGGGGCCAGCCGATGAAGAATGCAAACGCCCCCCCGCAGGCGAACGCCAGCGTCGCCAAGCCAACGATCGGCATTATCCACTTCTGTTCGTCGCGGGTGAGGCCCGGGTGGATGAAGGCGTAGATCTGGTAGACGATCACCGGCATGGCGCCAGCCAGGCCCAACATCAGTGAGATCTTGATATATGCCCCGATGAACCCGAGCAGCTCGGTGTAGATCGGTCGAAAGTCCGGTAGCGCCTCGCGGCCAGGCTCGAGTAGGAAGTCGAGAATCCGCGAGGCGAAGATCAGCGTCACGACCGTCGTCAGCACCAGCGTCAGCGCCGTGACCGTGAGCCGCTGGCGAATCTCGTTCAGGTGCTCGCCCAGCGTCAGCTCTGCGCCCTCAGGTCCCGACGGAGGCGGCTCATCCCCGTACTGTTCCTCGACCACGTCCAGCTCCGCGAGCTCAGGGGATGACGGGATCGGTTGGGTGGCCATCAGCAACCCGTCCGCAGCGCGCAACTTCGCGTCAGCATCGACCAGAGCATCGTCCACAACATCGATAAGGCGCGGACGCTACTGCGCATCATGCTCAAGTTCGCGGCGGCGGCGGTTCAGCGAGATGATGTTCGAGGGGCGCACTGGTTCGGTGTTGGTGCTCGCACCTGCTTCGTCGTCCGAGCCCACCGCAGCTCCGGCCACGCGGCGCGGGCGCACGATCGGGCGTCGCCTGACGCGTCTCGCTGTCCGTTCCGCGCGGTTTGGCTCCTCAGCTGGTTGCTGGTCCACCTGCCGGTCCAGCGCTGTGGCGGACGACCGCGCGGAGTCAGCGCCGCCGCCGTCGCGGGCTGTCGCGATGGCATCCTCGGTCATGACCTCCGCGTCGCGGACGGCGCCGCGCAGGTCCGCCCCCGCCTGCTCCACATCGGCGCGAATGTCAGCGTCGATTTGCTGCAGCTCGAAGCGTTGCTCAATCAACTCTTCGCGCACCTCTTCGAAGTCTGTCAAATACTCATCGCGGAAGTCGCGCGCGTACTCGCGCAGCTCGCGGATCGCGCGTCCGAACTGACCTGCGATCTCGGGCAGTTTGCCTGGCCCAAAGATGAGCGCTGCCAGGAGCAGCACCACCAGGATTTCGGGAATACCGACGCCGAAGATGTTCATCGGCAGTCAGCGTACTTGATCCCGCCGCGCCGTCGCCCGCTGCGGAGCAGGTCGGCGTCGCTACTCGTTTGAGACGCCTTTCGCGACCAGGAAGTCGATGGCGTCTTGCACAGTGCCAATCCCCTCTGCGTCTTCATCGGAAATCTCCAGGTCCGGCACCTCATCGCGGAACTCATCCTCGAACGACATGATCAGCTCGACCAGGTCGAGCGAGTCCGCGCCCAGGTCATCGACGAATGAGGCCGCGGGGGTCACGTCGTCCGGGTCCGCCGAGAGTTGATCGACGATGATGTCCTTGATCTGATCAAACAGTGCCATACTGCCAACCTCCAACTACTCCGCAGTCCCAGCCTGCAGACGGTTCCGTGTGATCTCACCCAGCACGCCGCTGGCGAAGCGCCGGCTCGGCTCGCCGCCGAACCGACGGGCCAAGTTCACCGCCTGCCGAACGGCGGTGTTCGGGCGTACCGCGCCATTATCAAAGAGCATTTCATACAGCGCAATGCGCAGAATGATGCGATCGACCAGCGCGATCTGTCCGGGCGGCAGCCGATCGGCTGTTGCGTCGATCAGCGCGTCCAGCTCGGCGCGATGCGCCGAGACGCCGTTGATCAGCGTTGTGGTGCGCGCAGACTGTTCCTCAGGCAGCGGCGTGGCCTGTTCGGAGCGTGTGAGCGCATCGATCGCGCTGTTCTGACCAAACTCGCCCTCGAACAGAGCGCAGAACGCCCGCGTGCGGTGGTTGACCGCTGCGTCGGGGCGGATCACCACGCCCGCCCACCCAGCATCACGGCCGCCTGCCGGCTAGCCGCCAATGCTCTCCCAATCGCTGAGGTTCACCAACTCCGGCATCGGCGCCGGCTTCAGAGGTCGAAGCGTCGTTCGGACGAGACCGGTCAGTACCTTGCCTGGCCCGATCTCGATATAGCGTGTCACGCCCATCTCATGCATCCGCAGGACGGTCTCACGCCAGCGCACCGGTTGACGAATCTGCGCCGCCAGATCGGCGCGGACGTGCGCAGCGGTCGTGAGCGGCTCGGCCGAGACATTGCCGATGACCGGTACGCTCGGATCGACGATCTGCGCCTCCGCCAGGAGCGGCGCCATCGCCTCAGCGGCGGGAGCCATCAGCGAGGTGTGGAAGGCGCCGCCGACGTTCAGCATCACGACGCGCCGTGCGCCGCGCTCTTCCGCCAACGCGGCCGCCCGCTCGACCGCCGGCACAGCCCCGCCAATCACGATCTGGCCGGTCGCATTGAGGTTGCAGACTTCGGCGCCAGCCTCGGCGCAGATGGCTTCGAGCGCGTCTTCATCCATGCCGAGAACCGCCGCGAGCGTTCCGGGATACTGCTCACCGGCGGCCTGCATGAGCTCGCCCCGACGAGCCACTAGCCGCACCGCTTCCGAGACCGTCAGTGATCCAGCAGCGGCGAGCGCGGAGTACTCCCCCATGCTGTGGCCAGCTGTGCAGAGAGGCGGATCGGACCAGGCGGCGGGTCCAGCCGCGCCCGCAGCACGCCAGGCGGCTAGCGACGTGACGAGGATCGCCGGCTGCGTATTGACCGTCTGGCGGAGGACGTCGTCGGGACCGTTGAAAATGATGTTCGAGAGGGAGCGGCCAAGCGCGTCGTCGGCCTCTTCGAAGACCGCGCGCGCTTCAGGGACGGCATCATACAGATCGCGCCCCATACCGACGGTTTGGGCGCCCTGCCCGGGGAACAGCCAGGCGGTCGCCAGCGCGGATTGGTCGCCCGCTGCCGGTTCCGACACGCTAATCCTCCAGCTCGATCACACTGCGGCCGCGGTAGGAACCGCAGGCCCAGCAGATGCGATGCGCCTGATGCGATTCGTTGCACTCGGGGCAGGTCACCAGCTTGGGTCGACGCACTGCATGGTGCTGGCGCCGCAGGCGCTGGCGCGTTTTCGCATACTTACGCTTGGGAAGCGGTGGCATCAGCTCAATCTCCCTCGGTTTCGGGCGTCAGCGCCGCCAGCGCTGCCCATCGTGGGTCGGGGGCTGGAGCGGTCGGCGGCGCCCGATCCAGGCCCGGACAATCCGCGCCGCAACGCGGACTCATCGGGCGGTGTAGCTCCACATATTGTCGCACGGCCTCTGATAAGTCGATCTGACTATCGATCACATCGAACCCGGCCCGCTCGGGCGGCGGCTCCAGAAGGAACCCGGTGATTGCGTCTGCCTGCGGCCAGAACTCTTCATCGAAAGTCAGCTCGACGGTGACCGCGATCTCCTCCAGACAGCCGCCGCAGAGATCGGCGACCGACGTGGTCAGCGACGCGCTGACCAGCACCGATTGATCCGTGCGCAGCAGCCGCAGCGAACCGCTGACATCCGTGCGCAGGCCGGGCACGCGGGCGCAGTCCACCTCGAACCGTCGCAGCGAGCCGATTGGCTCTTGCAGCAAGGTCGAGACGTTGAGCAGCAGCGATCTGGTCGTACGAACTGGCCTGCGACCAGTCCGGCCCTCGGCTGTCATGGTCCTGCCAGCCTATCAGCGACCGCAGAGCCGCCACGTCGGCCAGCGGAGGCACATCGTCCGATATTGGATATCGCCGTGTTCAGGCATACACTCAAAGCTGCCTCACTGAACCGTCTGATGGCCATCTCACGGGAAGCCACACTGGACGGCATGCTGGGGCAGTCAGATAGGCCAGCATCCGATCGAGAGCCAGCCCGGCCCTTACCCGTCGGCGCAACGAAACCGAGCCACTCCATGGATCTCGAAAGGCTGCAGCAGCTTCAGGACATCGATATCGAGCGCGATCAGGCGCTGCGAAACTTGCAGGCCGTGGCGAAGCAGCTCAGCGAACCGCCCTTTCTGGCGCAGATGGACGCTGAAATCGCTGCGCAGGATGACGTCACGCGCCTTGCTGACCAAGCCGCCCGCGAGGCCAGCGCCCAACTGCAACTAGCGGAGCGGCGGATTAGGGCCACCGATCAGCGAATCGCCTCAGGCTCCATCTCGGACTACCGCATATTGGAGCAGCTGCAACGCGACCGCTACGCCCAAACGCAACAGCTCACGCTGCTCAATGAGGCCAAAGCCCGCACCGCCAGCGAGGCGCGCTCCGCGCAAGACGCGAGCGACTGGCTGCAGCAGCTGCGTACGGGTGCGCTCAACGCCTGGAACGCCCGCCAGACTGGGATCGAAACTGAGCGACAGGCTTTGCAAGAGCGCGTAGACGAGTCCTCACGCCAGATTGAGCTCAAGCGAGAGGTCATCAGCGACGCGGATCTGACCATCTACGACCAGTACCGTCGGCGGCGTTCACGCGTCGTGACCAGGGTCGTCGGCGGCGTCTGCGAGGAGTGCCGGCTGATGGTGCCGACCATCTCCTTGACCCGCGCGCGCCGTGGTGACCGGCTGGTCGAATGTCCATCGTGTGGATGCATCCTCCGCGTTACCTAGTCCCTCCTCAGGCGACGGCATAGCATCGAGCTATGCGCGCCATCGGATACCTCAGTAGTGTCGGCGAGCAGCGCTCGCGCACGTCGACAGACGCCCAGCCGGCTGACGCAGCACCCTCGCTGGCTGTGCAGAACGCCAACTTTCTCAAATATTGCGACGAACAGGGTTTTGAGCCTGTCGCCACCTATCTCGATGCACGCGTTCCCCCAGGGCGCGTGCGACATGGCTTGGCGCAGCTGTTGCGGCATCTCAACGAGGAGGTGCGCGGGTTCACAATCGTGGTGGCCCAGTCGTTCGCGCGCCTCGGCGCCGACCCGACCCAAGCGACGCGGACCGCGCTGCAGCTCCGCGCCCGCGGCGTCCAGCTGATCTCGCTCGAAGAGGGGCAGATCGACGAGACGACCATGGTCGATCTGTGGCAGACGCAAGCGAACGCTGATGTCGGCGCCCATCACCGTCGCGAGCGATTGCTGGAGCGTGCCCGCCTCGGGCTGGCGATCGGTCGCCCGCCGTACGGGTATCGGGTTGGCGATGAGGGCCGCTACGCCATAGACGACGATGAGGCGCACGTCGTGCGAGACATCTTCCGCCTCTATCTGCAGGAAGAGCTTGGCATCCGACGGATTGCACAGCGGCTCAATGAAGCGGGTTGCCAGACGCGGCGCGGGCGCGACTGGAGTATGGTGTCCATCCGCGATCTGCTGCGCAATCCCGTCTACACCGGCCGCTATGACAAACTCGGCGTCAGCGTGTCGGGCAACCACGACGCGCTCGTCTCGGAGGCGGATTTCCTGGCGGTCGCCGAGCAGATGGCGCGGCGGCGCACTGCGACTGGTGTGAGCCACCCGTCCGACTTCCTGCTCGCGGGACTGGTCTGGTGCGGTGAGGACCACGCGCGGATGATCGGAGTGACCCGTCGACAGCACTGGCGCAAGGCAGACGGCAGCTCGGGCACGACGGTCTACCGCTATTACCAGTCCGAGGCCCGGACCAATCGCTCCGTTGGTGACTATCACACCCGGCGCGCTGACGAGCTCGAAGCCGAAGTGCTCGCGCACATCCGCGGAGAGCGCGGCGGCGGCGAGGCGACCATCCTGAACATCGAAGGCGACGAATTGGCGCTCGCCGCCGAAACCGCCGTGGCGATCGCGAACGCGGAAACGCGTCTGCGCAGCATCGATCGACAGCTGTCGCAACTGCTCGAAGATGCGGCGGCTGGCGACCACGGCCCGGCCGGACTGTACGATGCCGGCGCGTCGATCGTCGCCGCGTGGGAGTCGGCCCAGGCCGATCTCGCACATCTGCGTAGCCGCTCTCTCGCCCACGAGCGCGACCACGAACGTAGACGCCGGCGTAACCAGCGGTTGCGACAGGTCCGCGAGGATTGGAACACGCTCACGTTCCCGCAGCGTCGCGAGTTGATTGAGCAGCTGGTCGAGCGCGTGATCGTCTTCGACCACACCGTGACGACTCTGCTGCAAGCCTGAAACGGACGCCATGAAACTGTCCATGAAATTGATCGCGTATGCCGACGGCGCATCTCGGGGCAATCCGGGCGCGGCCGCGTACGGTGCCGTCCTGTGCGACGCTGACGACCACGAGCTCGACGCCTGGGGCAATCGCATCGGCCGCGCGACCAACAACGTCGCTGAGTATCACGGCGCGATCGCCGCGGTCGAGGCAGCGTTGCAACGCGGCGCAACGGCGCTGGAGTTGCGGCTCGATTCAGAATTGATCGTGCGTCAGCTGAGCGGGCGCTATCGAGTGCGTAACCCGAACTTGAAGCCGCTCTATGACGAGTTGCAGTCCCTGACTAAGCAGTTGGATACGTTCACCGCGGTACACGTGTACCGCGAGTCGAACCGCCGCGCCGACGCAATGGCCAACGAAGCGCTTGACCGCCCCTGAGAGACGCGGCGGTGGCGACGGCCGCGCTAGAGTAAATCACGCCAGGCCGCCGGGCGGTCGCGGCCGCCGACTGGTTCGGCGGTCGAGGAAAGTCCGGGCTCCGCGGGACAGGGCGCTGGGTAACTCCCAGGCAGGGTGACCTGACGGACAGTGCACAGAAACATACCGCCTACCCGCGTCGCAGTGGTCGGCGCGGCGGTAAGGGTGAGATGGTGCGGTAAGAGCGCACCAGCGGTCGGGCGACCGACCGGCTGAGCAAACCCCGCCCGGAGCAAGACCAAATAGGGAGGCGACGGCTCGTCCCGGGCCGCCTCCGGGTAGGTCGCGTGAGACGGCGGGCAACCGTCGTCCCAGATGGATGGCCGCCGCTCGACGCGCCTCGTTCGCGAGGCCGTCGAGTACAGAACCCGGCTTACAGGCGGCCTGGCGCCCCGACACACACCCACGCAGCGGGGGTGATCGCCAACCTCATGACCTCACGCCCGCTCGACCCGATCCTGCGCTCACTCACATCCGCCGCGCTGCTTCCGCCCTCCAGCGTCCATGTCAGCGGCGTCACGCAAGATTCCCGACGCGTCCAGCCTGGCGACATCTTCGTCGCTCTGCCTGGCTTTCGGGTCGATGGACATCGATTCCTGCTAGCAGCCGTGGCAAGGGGCGCCGCGGCGCTCGCGGTGCAGGCCGACCGACGGGCGTATTGGCAGCCCATCGCCGATGCGCATCCTCACGTACCGCTGATCGTCGTCGACGACACACGCGCGTCGCTGCCGCGCATCGCCGCTGCATTTCACGATTGGCCCGCGCGCAAACTGACGATCGTCGGCATCACCGGTACCGACGGTAAGTCAACTACGACCTACCTCACGCAGGCCATGCTCGGCGCGGCCGGGCGCCGCGTCGGTCTGATCAACGGTGTGGAGTTCCTGGTTGGAGGTGACTGGCGTCAGAACGAGACGGGCGAAACGACTCCCGAGGCGGACGTGATCCAGGCAGCGCTGGCCGAGATGGTCGCCGCCGGTGACACGCATGCGGTGATCGAGGTCAGCTCGCACGGGCTGGAGCTGCACCGGGCCGATGAGATCCACGCGCGTGTAGCGGTGTTCACTGGTCTCTCCGACGACCATCTCGACTTTCACGGCACGCAGGATCAGTATCTCGCGGCCAAACTGAAGCTGTTCCAGTCGCTCGACCAGCGCAGCGACGGTCTGGCGATCGTCCGCGCCGAAGACGCGCGGCGCGATACGATCGCGGCGGCCCATACTGGCCGCACAGTACTGGTTAGCGCCGAACCTCAGCGTGAGGCGTCCGTATCGGTGCTGGCGACGTCACAGGATGCGCTCGGATCAGACGTGCGCGTCGTCACACCTGCGGGGGCACTCGGGGCGCGGCTGCCGATGCCGGGTGACTACAATCTCAGCAATGCAGCGCTCGCCGCAGGCGCGGCCTGGTCGCTCGGCGTCGGCCCTGTCGCGATCCAGCGGGCACTCAACACCTTGCGCCCCGTGCCCGGTCGGATGCAATCGATCGATGCCGGTCAGCCCTTCGGCGTGATCGTCGACGCCGCTGCGACCGGTCCCGCGCTGGAACTGGCATTGCAGACCCTGAAGCCCCATCTGGCCGGCAGGTTAATCCTCGTCTTCGGCGTGGCCGGCGAGCGAGATCCGATCCGCAAGTCGAGTATGGCGCTGGCCGCCGCCCGCCTGGCCGACGTCAGCGTGATCACCAACGAAAATCCTCGCTCCGAAGACCCTGTCGCGATGGTGGACGAGATCGCGAGCCACATGGCCGCGGCCGGTGGCCACTTCGAGAAGCAACCCGAGCGGGGCGCAGCGATCGAGCGAGCCATTGACTTGGCCCGCCCTGATGATCTGGTATTGATCGCCGGCAAAGGTGCGGAACCGACCATGATCTACGCCGACCGCGTCGACGCGTGGGATGACCGTGAGGTAGCGCGCGCCTGCCTGATTCGTCGGCTGTCGCGATAGCCAATCAGCCAATACCCTGCCGATACCGACAGACCGTATCCATCGGAGCCCGCAATGGACAACGCCCAGTACCGCGCCCTGGTCGAGGACGATTTGAACCACTGGGTGCACCCGCTCTTTCATCCCGACTATCACCAGGAGCCAGTGCTGTTCGAGCGGGGCGAGGGGATCTACGTCTACGGCGCCGACGGTCAGCGCTACATCGACGGACTGTCGGCGCTCTGGAATGTCGCCGTCGGACACGGCCGCCGTGAGCTCGGCGAGGCCGCGCTCGAACAGATGTCGAAACTCGGCTTCTCCAACTCGTACGAGGGCTACACCAACGAGCCCGCCATCCGACTCGCCAAAAAAGTGATCGAGCTCGCCTACGACAACATGCAGGCGGTCTACTTCACCAACTCCGGTTCG